>CAWHST010000005.1:0-714015 GCA_963832055.1 uncultured Gemmatimonadales bacterium
GTCACGCCGCTCGTGGGACTGGCGGCGGCGCTGGCGCTGTTCCTCGCGGATGCCGCGCTCAGTCGCTGGTGGCTGAAACGGTTCCGCTATGGGCCGCTGGAATGGCTCTGGCGCTCCATCACGCTCGCACGGTGGCAGCCGTGGCGGATCGCCGAACCCGCGATCGGGGCGAGCTCCCCTTGACTACTTGACGACACAAAGTACTTTACCAAAGTCATTCACCGAGCAGCGAGCCATGAGAGCCATTTCCGCCACCCAAGCTGATTCCATTCCCTCCGCCCGCAGGGTGATCCCCTCCCGTGTCGCGCTCGTCGCGCTCGGACTCATTCCGGCGGGCGCGGCCGCGGGGGCCGTCGCGGGCGCGCTTGGAGCCATGATTTGGGTGACTGCTCGCCCAGGGCCTCCAGGCGGCCCCGATTCCACTGCTCCTGGGTTTCGCGGGGCTCTTCGGGGCCATCCTCGGCGCGGTGATCCTGCCGCTGGCCGGCTTCACCCTGCTCCGCTACGTGCCGTTGGGCCGGGCCCTCGCCGAGACGATCGTCGCGACCGCGCTCGGCGGCGCCATCGGCGTGCAGCTCCTGGGCGGTTGGTGGCTGGCCGGGCCGCTCGCTGGATTCGGGGTGGCCGCAACCAGACTCTGGGCGCTCGCGCGGCGGGCCCGGAACCGCCAATATGGAGGTCCGGAGCTGGAGCCATAGCGGAACCTCACTGATTTCGGACCGCCGATGAGACGCATACTCCCTCGTGCCACCGTGTCCGTCGCCGCGGTGGCAACTTATTCTGTGCACCGTGCGGACCGGAAACAGCCAACAGCCCGCTGCCGTCGCGCTTCCCCAGAATCTCCGCGCGGAAGGAATTCCGCCCATACCCGCCTCCGTCGCGGCGGACGTTCGGCCGTACACCGAGTACCGCTCCGCGGGGCTGGCTGACTGGCACCCGACCCGCGGCGAGATGCTCATCGCCACCCGCTTCGCCGACACGGCCCAGGTCCACCGGGTGAAGCGCCCGGGCGGCGACCGCACGCCAGCTCACCTTCTTCCCCGAGCCGGTCGCCGGCGCCAGCTACGAGCCCAGGACGGGCGAGCTACTTCGTCTTCACCAAGGACATGGGCGGCAACGAGTTCGGCCAGATCTACCGCTACGACCTGCCCGGCGGCCAGGTCACCCTGCTCACCGACGGCGCAAGTCGCAGAACGGCGGGGATCCGCTGGTCCCGCGCCGGCGACCGCATCGCCTACGGCTCCACCCGGCGCAACGGCGCGGACCGCGACATCTACGTCATGGACCCGGCCGACGCCCGTGACCGACAAGCTGCTCCTCGAGGTGGAGGGCGGCGGCTGGGCGGTCGCCGACTGGTCGCCCGGACGACACGCAGCTCCTCGTGCTCGAGTACGTCTCGGTCAACGAGAGCTACCTCTGGCTCGTCGACGCGGCCACGGGGACCAAGACCGAGCTGACTCCGCGCCAGGCCGGCGACAAGGTCGCCTACGGCGGCGCCGACTTCGCCACGACGGCAGAGCGGGTCTACGTCACGACCGACCGGGGCTCCGAGTTCCGGCGCCTGGCCTGCCTCGACCTCGCCACCGGCGAGCACTCCGCTCAGCCGCGCGATCCCGCACGACGTGACGGCTCTCGAGCCTCCCCGGACGGCGACGATCGCCTTCGTCACCAACGAGAGCGGCGTCTCGCGGCTGCACCTGCTCGACACCCCGACCGCGCAGGAACCGCCGCCTGCCGGGACGGTCCCCGTCGGCGCTATCGGCGGGCTCCACTGGCACCGCAGCAACGGATCCTCGGCTTCACCGTCTCCTCCGCGCGCTCGCCGGCGACGTCGTATTCGCTCGACCCGCGACGCGGGCCGGTCGACCCGCTGGACCGAGAGCGAGACCGGCGGGCTCGACCCGCGGCGTTCGCCGAGCCCGAGCTGGTGCGCTGGAAGAGCTTCGACGGGCGGGCGATCACCGGCTTCCTCTACCGGCCGCCGGCGCGGTTCACCGGCAAGCGGCCGGTGATGATCAACATCCACGGCGGGCCGGAGGGCCAGTCCGGCCCGGCTTCCTGGGGCGCGAGCAACTACTACCTCAACGAGCTCGGCGTCGCGCTGATCTATCCCAACGTCCGCGGCTCGACCGGCTACGGCAAGACCTTCCTCAAGCTCGACAACGGCGATGCAGCGCGAGGACTCGGTCAAGGACATCGGCGCGCTGCTCGACTGGATCGCGCAGCAGCCCGACCTCGACGCCGACGCGCGTGATGGTGACGGGCGGCAGCTACGGCGGCTACATGACGCTGGCCGTCGCGACCACTACGCCGACCGCATCCGCTGCGCGCTCGACGTCGTCGGCATCTCCAACTTCGTCACCTTCCTCGAGCGCACCGAGAGCTACCGCCGCGACCTGCGCCGCGTCGAGTACGGCGACGAGCGCGACCCGAAGATGCGCGCCTTCTTCGAGCGGATCGCGCCGCTGAACAACGCGGACGAAGATCACGCAAGCCGCTGTTCGTGGTCCAGGGCAGAACGACCCGCGCGTGCCCGCACACCGAGGCCGAGCAGATCGTGGCGACGGTGAAGAAGAGCGGCACGCCGGTCTGGTACCTGCTGGCGAAGGACGAGGGGCACGGCTTCGCCAAGAAGGAGAACGCCGACTTCCAGTTCTACGCCACGGTCGCGTTCATGCGGCGGTTTCTGCTCGGCCACGGCGAGGGCGCCACCCCCTGAGCTGAAGGGAATGAAAAAGCAGGCTGCTCGCGCTATCTGGGCATTGGAAGAATGGCCAGCTTCCCTCCCCCCATGTCCGGAATCAGCAGGCTCTTGCCGTCCTGGCTGATGACGAGATCCGCCGCCGACTCGATGCCGCTCACCGCGATCTCCTGGGGCTTCGCCGCCGGCCGCAGCGGCCGGCTTGGCCAAAACGAACACCCGGTGGCCCGCGTAGTCGGTGACGATGAGCCGTCCCCTCGCGTCCCGCACCAGCCCATCCGCCGCGCCGAAGCCCCCCGCGATCTTCTCCAGCGTCCTCGCGGCTGATCGCGACGTGCCGTCGCATCAGATCCACCCGGAAGAGGTTGCCGGTGGTGTAGTCCACCACCAGCAGCTTCTTCGAGCCCTCCATGAGGAGCCCGTTGGGACTCACCAGCCGCCAGTCGTCCTCGTCGGTGATCACGACGCTGACCTTCTTGTCCTGCGTGATCCGGAAGATCACCCCACCTCGGCCCTCCCAATCCCCGCTGTCCGACAGGTAGATATTGCCCGCCGAGTCGATCTCGATGTCGTTGAAGTTGGTGATCTTGCGGGGGAAATCGGTGGCGTCCACGAAGCGCTCCGCATTGCCCTCCGCATCGATTCGCCACACCAGCCCCATGTTGTCCGAGACGAAGAGGTGGTTGCGCCACCACTTGATGCCGTGCGGGTCGTCCAGGCCGGTGGCGAAGCGCCGCAGCTGGCCGGCCTCGAGGATGCTGATGTACCCGTCGTTCGCCGTCTCGTACTCCCCGGTCTCGCTGACGTAGACCTGGCCCCGGGGACCGAGGGCGATGGACTCCGGCTGCTTCAACCCGGCGATGATCTTGGCCTCCTGCCCGGCGAGCGGCGCCGGTGAGGCCGCGACGCCGAGGGCGACCAGCGCGGCGACGGACGATGTTGACAGCGACTTCCTGGACATTCGACCCCTCCTGATTCTGCAGGTCCAAGTTGCACGTGCGCGGCGCTAGCGCGCCGCGGCAAACCGCGTGAGGCGAAAGAACTCGATGTCGTGCCGGGTCCGCCCGTCCTGCGCCAGATCGGCCATGATCTCCCCGATCACGCTGCAGAACTTGTAGCCGTGGCCGGAGAACCCGGCCGCGATCGCGACCTCGGGATGATCGGGGTGCCGGTCGAGGATGAAGTGACGATCCGGGCTGTTGGTGAAGAGGCAGGCCTTGAGCATCATCGTGGGTCCGGCGCCGTCCGGGAAGTAGCGTTCGGCGAAGCTGCGAAGGAGATCCTCGTCCTCCGGCTCCGGCTCTCGCCGGGTCTCGTCGGGATCCACCACTTCGCCGCGGTGGTGATACTTCCCGAACTTGAACCCGGGCACGAGGAAGCTGGGGAACCCGTAGTAGCGGCCCTCTTCCACTTCCAGGTTGAAGACGGGAAACGCGGCAGGCCGGAAGTACTCGGGGCGGGCCGGCTGGAGCCAGGCCAGCACCTGCCGCTCCGGGACCGCGAGTCCACCGAGCTCGGGGACGAGCTTCGAGGCCCAGGGTCCGGCGCAGATGACGAGCCGGCCCGCCTCGTAGCGTCCGCGCGGCGTGCGCACCCACGCGCGGCCTCCCGTCGCGCCCCACTCGATCACCGGCTCGCGGCAGCGGACTTCCGCGCCGTGGGTCTGCGCCAGCGCCGCGTGGGCGACATTGCAGCGTTCCGGCAGCAGGAATCCGCCCTCCGGTTGGTAGAGGCACCGCGTCTCCCTGGGCAGGCGGTAGCCGGGGAAGCGCCGGTGCAGCTCCGCGCCGTCCATCACCTCGTGCGGCAGGCCGTGCAGCTCGCTGGACCTCAGCGCGCCCTCGAAGACCGAGCCTCCGGCCGGCCCCGCGTCCACGCTTCCGGTGATGTGGAGCAGCGTCTCGCCCGAGAGATCCGCCAGCTCACGCCACAGCTCGATACGCCCGGCGGAGCAGCGCGACGTAGGTGGGATGCTCCCAATAGGCCAGACGAATGATGCGGGTGAGTCCGTGGGAGGAGCCGTGCTCGTGCACCAGGTCGAAGCGCTCGAGACCCAGCACCCGAAGGCCCCGGCGCGCGAGGTGGAACAGGGTGGCGCTGCCCATCCCGCCAAGGCCAAGCACGATCACGTCGTATGCAGGCACGGGGCCTCCTCGCCCTCATACTGACACCATGTCGAGTGCCAGGCAAACCCGGGCGCGCAGGGGCCTCGACACGGCGTCGCACAGCGACCCTCGACACGGCGTTGCCGCTCTTGCGCGACTACGGCGGCGGGGCGATCCTGCCCGCATGCCATCGTACGGCGAGTACCTGAAGCATCGACGAGCTGCTCGCGCTGCAGCGGCCCGCTCTCCGAGGGCCCGGAGCACGACGAGATGCTCTTCATCGTCATCCACCAGGTGTACGAGCTCTGGTTCAAGCAGGTGCTGCACGAGCTCGACTACCTGGAGCGGCTGCTCGCCCGCAACGACGGCGCTCGCGCCCGCCACACGCTCAAGCGGATCCTGACGATCCTCAAGGTGATGGTCGCCCAGCTCGACATCCTGGAGACCATGACCCCGCTCGAGTTCCTCTCCTTCCGCGACCGGCTCGAGTCGGGCAGCGGGTTCCAGTCCCATCAGTTCCGCGAGCTCGAGTTCGCCCTGGGCTTGAAGGACCCGCGCGCGCTGGAGCGCTATCCCGCCGGAGAGCGAGGCGCGCCGGCGGCTGGAGCGACGGCTCGCGGCCGCCACGCTGTGGGACGCGTTTCTGCGTCACCTCGCGGCCAACGGCGTCGCCGGTGCCCGCGGGCGGACCTCGAGCGCGACGTCACCCGGCGGGTGGAGCCGTCGCCCGAGCTGCGGGCCGGCGCTGGTCGAGGTCTACCGCAACCATCCCGACGCTGGCCGAGCTGTGCGAGCGACTGGTGGACCTCGACGAGGGGCTCATGGAGTGGCGCTACCGCCACGTGAAGATGGTGCAGCGCACCATCGGCACCCGGCGCGGCACCGGCGGCAGCACCGGAGCCGAGTACCTGATGACCACGCTCAACCAGCCGCTCTTCCCCGATCTCTGGGCCATCCGCACCGAGCTGTAGCATGGACCCCGCGTCCCTCTACGGCTCGCCCAACGCGCTCGCGCCCCACTACTCCCGCTTCCGCGTATCGGAGCGGCTGCTGCTCACCGGCCACTCCCACCAGGCCTGGCCCGACCGCGGCTTCGAGGCCCAGACCGCCGGCGTGGCTCGACGCGGCGCGCTACGTGGACGACAAGTGGGACCACGCGTTCGTGCAGGCCGAGCGGGTGCGCGAGGGGTTCGCCCGCCTGCTGGGCGACGCCGGAGGCGGGATCGCGCTCGCGCCCAACACCCACGAGCTGGTGGTGCGGCTCCTCTCGGCGCTGCCGCTCCGGACCGCCCGCGGCTGGTCACCACCGACGGCGAGTTCCACACCATCCGCCGCCAGCTCGACCGCCTCGCGGAGGAGGGCCTGGAGGTGGTGCGGGTCCCCGAGGAGCCGCTCGAGATCGCTCGGCCGAGCGGCTCGGCGCGCGCGGTGGACGACCGCACCGCGCTGGTGCTGGTCTCGGCCGTCTTCTTCGACACCGGCCGCATCGCCCGCGGGCTCGGCGAGGTGGCCGCGAGCTGCCGGCGCCACGGCGCCACGCTGCTGGTGGACGTCTACCACGCCCTCAACGTGGTACCCCGTCTCGCTGGCCGATGAGGGACTGGGCGATGCCTTCGTCGTGGGCGGCGGGTACAAGTACTGCCAGCTGGGCGAAGGGAACTGCTTCCTCCGGATTCCCCAGGGCACCGACCTTCGGCCGGTCGTGACCGGCTGGTTCAGCGAGTTCACCGCGCTGGCCGACCGGCAGCGGCCCGACCGCGTGGCCTACGGCGAAGGCGGCGACCGGTTCGCGGGGGCCACCTACGATCCCACCAGCCATTACCGGGCGGCCGCGGTGTTCGACTTCTTCCGGGAGCAAGGGCTCACGCCCGCGCTGCTTGCGCGAGGTGAGCCAGCATCAGATCGGACTGCTCGCCTCCGTCGTTCGACGCGCTCGACCTCGACCCGGCGGCCGTCAGCCGCGACCGTGGCCCGCCGCTGAGCGAGATCGGCGGGTTCCTGGCGCTCCGGTGCCCCGCGCGCCACCTCGCTGACCAAGAGCCTCCATGCGCGAGGTGTCCTGACCGATGCGCGCGGAGAGGTCCTCCGCTTCGGCCCGGCGCCCTATCTGTCCGACCGGCAGCTGCAAGGATGCGATCGGACTGCTGGGAGAGGCGGTACGGGAGGACGCGATCTGACCCGCGTCGCGCTCATCGGCTTCGGCTACGCCGGCCGCGTGTTCCACGCTCCGCTGATCTCGGCGACCCCCGGACTGGCGCTCGACCGTCATCGGCTCACGCCAGGGCGACGCCGTGCGGTCGGCCCATCCCGGCGTCGAGCTGGTCCCCGATCCGTTCTCCGCCGTGCGCCATCCCGAAGTCGACCTGGTCGTCATCGCGACACCCAACGACACCCATGCCCCACTGGCCGAGGCGGCGCTCGGATGCCGGCAAGCACGTGGTGGTGGACAAGCCGTTCACCGTCACGCTGGCGCAGGCTCGTGCGCTCGCCGCCAGGGCCGCGGAGGACGGGCGGGTGCTGTCGGTCTTCCAGAACCGCCGGTGGGACAGCGACTTTCTCGGCATCAGCCGGGAGATCGCCGGCGGCCTGGATCGGCGAGGTCGTGGAGCTGAGGTCCGAGATGAGCCGGTACCGACCCGCGGTTCGGGACCGCTGGCGCGAGCGCGCCGGCCCGGGGTCCGGGCTCTGGTACGATCTCGGTCCCCATCTGATCGACCAGGCCCTCGTCCTGTTCGGGGCTCCGGAGAGCATCATCGCCGACCTTCAAGTGCAGCGCGCGGGCGGATCGGCCGTCGATTGGTTTCTCGCCGTTGCTCGGATATGGCCGGGCGCGGGTCATCCTGGCTTCCAGCATGCTCGCGACCGACGCTCCCACTCGGTTCATCGTACGCGGCACGAAGGGCAGTCTCACCAAGCGGTGTGGCGATCCACAGGAAGGCCAGCTCGTCCAGGGCCTGGAGCCCGGTTCCCCCGCCTGGGGCCACGACCCGGATCCGGTCATCATCACCGACAGCGACGAGCGAGCGCCGACTGCGCTGGCCACCCCGGCGGGCAACTATCCCGGCCTACTACGCGGCGATACGTGACGCGATCGGCGGAGACGGGCCAGTACCGGTGACGCCGGCGCAAGCGACTACGCTGATGGCGGTTATCGAGGCGGGTATTCGGTCTTCGGTCGATGGGAGGGTCGTCAGGCCGGAGTATACCGCGGATGAGCGCTCGTCATGGAGTCCTGCCGTGCACTCGATACCACGAGGGCCGTCGGAGCCGGGCTGAGTGGCTGGCCGCACGACGCGGCCAGCGTTGAGCTCAGCGCTTCTCTCCTGCCTACTGCTTGACGGTGTCCTTCCCGACCGTCTCGTCGCCTTCCTTCACGGTCGTGTCCACGTCCACCGAGGTGTCCTCGGTCACGATCGTCGTGTCCAGGGTCTGATCCGTGGTAATGGTGGTGTCCACCGCATCCACGCCGCCATCCCCGGCGCGGCCGGTCTCGTCCCCTCCTGGCCGACTTTGGCAGGCGGCGACGGTAAGCAGACTCAGAACTGCGAGGTTGACTATTCTCATTTGCACTCCTAGCAACAGGTTCGGGCATTCTGCCGGAAAATTTTCGGGACGGTCACGGCAACGTCCGAATTCTCGACTTTGCAGCGGGTTCCTGCGGTGAGGCGGCTCACCATTACGGCGAGGTAATCCCGACCGGGTCTTCTGATCCCTTGGCCTGCACTGGCCGTTCTGGCCACCGTGCGGCAACAGTCCGCCGACTGGATCGAGGCGGCATCAGCGGGCGAACCCCGGTTCGGTGATCTTGGAATCACCTGGAAGCCATTGATTTAAGAGAACCTGGAGACCTGATCCACTCCGCCGATTCGAGAGCAAGAATCGGAGTGCGAGGCCGGAGCGACACGGGTAGACTTACCTCGTAGCGCGGCCATCGGGTGCACTGCGGCGGAGAGGAAAGCGAATGACCATGTCGGAGAAGATCACGGAACTCGCCGCGGCGACCGAGCGCGATCCCCGCTGGGCCGCGGTGGTGGCCCGGTCCGCGGAGGCGGACGGCAGCTTCTTCTATTCCGTCCGGACCACCGGGGTGTACTGCCGCCCGTCGTGCGCGGCCCGGCTGCCGCGGCCCCGAGAACGTGCGGTTCCACGACTACGCGCGAGGACGCCGAGCGCGCCGGCTTCCGGCCCTGCAAGCGCTGCAAGCCCGATCAGCCCTCGCTCGCTGGAGCAGCACGCGGCCAAGGTCACCGAGGCCTGCCGCCTGATCGAGACGTCGCCCAGGGTGCCGCGCCTCGAGGAGCTGGCCGCGCGGGCCGGGGTGAGCCCGTTCCACTTCCATCGGGTGTTCAAGGCGGTCACCGGACTGACGCCGAGAGCCTATGCGGCCGCCCATCGCGGCGAGCGGGTTCGCCAGGAGCTGGGCCGGACGCGCACGGTCACCGCCGCGATCTACGAGTCGGGATACAACTCCAACGGGCGGTTCTACGGCGAATCGCAGCGGATGCTCGGCATGACGCCGACGCGACTACCGCGCCGGGGGCACGAACGCCGAGATCCGATTCGCCGTCGGCGAATGCTCGCTGGGCTCGATCCTGGTCGCGATGAGCGAGCGCGGCGTCTGCGCCATTCTCCTGGGCGACGATCCCGACGCGCTGGCTCGCGAGCTCCAGGACCGGTTTCCCCGCGCCACGCTGATCGGCGGCGACGCCGAGTTCGAGACGCTGGTGGCGAAGGTCGTGGGATTCGTGGAGGCCCCCGGGCTCGGCCTCGATCTGCCGCTGGACGTCCGGGGCACGGCGTTCCAGCAGCGCGTCTGGCAGGCGCTGCGGGAGATCCCGGCCGGTTCGACGGTCAGCTACAGCGAGCTCGCGCGGCGCATCGGAGCGCCCGGGTCGGCGCGGGCCGTGGCCCACGCCTGCGCGACCAACCCGCTGGCCGTGGCGATCCCCTGCCACCGCGTGGTGCGGAACGACGGCGGTCTTGTCGGGCTATCGCTGGGGCGTCGAGCGCAAGCGCGACGCTGCTGCAGCGGGAGGCGCCGGCGTGAGCGCCCCCGCCTTGGCGACCGCGACCACCTGCTCGCCGGAGGAGATCGCGGACCGCACCGGCGCGCTGGACTGGAGTCGCGTCGCCCGAGACCTCGACGCGGCCGGCAACGCGGTCCTGCCAGCGGCTGCTTTCCCGGGCGAGTGCCGCGCGCTGGCCGCGCTTGTACCCGGCGGACGGCGTCTTCCGCAGCCGCGATCGTGATGGCGCGGCACGGCTTCGGGCGAGGGGAGTACAAGTACTTCAGCTACCCGCTGCCCGAGATCGTCGCCGCGCTGCGGACCGCGCTGTACCCGCACCTGGCTGCCGATCGCCAACCGCTGGAACGAGGCGCTGGGCATCGACGTGCGCTACCCGGCGGCGCACGCGGACTTCCTCGCGCGGTGCCACCGGGCCGGCCAGCGCCAAGCCGACGCCGCTCCTCCTTCAGTACCAGGCGGAGCGACTACAACTGCCTGCATCAGGACGTCTACGGCGAGCACGTGTTCCCGCTGCAGGTGGCGATCCTGCTGTCCGAGCCGGGCCGCGACTTCACCGGCGGAGAGTTCGTGATGACCGAGCAGCGACCGCGGATGCAGTCGCGCGCGGAGGTCGTGCCGCTCGGGCAGGGCGACGCGGTGGTGTTCACCGTCCGCAACCGTCCGGTCCAGGGCACCCGGGGCGTCTATCGGGTCAACCTGCGGCACGGCGTCAGCCGGGTCCGCTCCGGACAGCGGCACACCGTGGGCATCATCTTCCACGACGCGCTCGTGAGCCCGGCGTAAGGACAGGCGGTCACCGGTCGCCGGGCGGCACCTCGGGCAGGACGATCCAGGAGGCGTGCTCGACGGAGTGGTGGATCCGGATGTCGCCCGCGCGAGTCGCCGCGCTCTCGAACTCCTGCTCGCCGGTCTGCGGATTGACCGAGAACAGCGGGAAGAAGGCGCCGGAGAGCACGATCCGCAGCCGGTGGCCCGGCAGGAACCGGTTCGCCGTGAACGGCCCCTCGAACCGGAGCCGGACGACCTCACCCTCCCGGCACCAGGCTGGCGCTCCGGGCCGCCGTCGCGATAGCTCGCCCGGAGCAGCGCGGTGCCCGGGCTCGCCAGGTTCCACGCCGTGCCGTCCGGCGCGACATCGTAGAGCTGGAGCCAGAGATCGAAGTCCGGCACCGATCGCGCTCACCGCCAGCTTCGGCGACCACCCGGCCGATCATCTCGTACGGCTCGGTGAAACGGCGGGGTCTCGAACACCGCCACGCCGGCGACGGCCGCGGCAGCGCGCGAAAGTCGTGCGCGCCGTAGTCGCCGTTGAAGGGGTCGGTGAGCGGATCGCGCCGGGTCGGACCGGATGACGCTCTCGCCGCGCGCTCGGCCGCCGCTCGCGGGAGCAGTCGGCCGGCCGCTCGCGGAGTCGAGCGCCCGGCGGCAGGTACAGGGTGTCGCGCCTCGGTGCCCGGCGATCGGCCACGTCGTCGGACGCCCGCCACCGGTTGGCCCCCATGACGAACACCCGCACCGCGGGCTGCTGCTCTCCGCTCTCGATCCCCTTCAGGTGGACGGTCCATCCAGCGCAGCACCGTCGCGGTGTAGTCGATTGCCGGCGTCGGGGCCGAAATCGCGGTCTCCTGCCTTCCCCTGCCCGACCGCATCCACGCCGTGAGTCCAGGGGCCGAGGATCAGCCGAGTTCTCGAGGCGCCGGGATGCCGGGCGCTGCACCAGGCCCGTGTAGTTGGTGACCGCCCCGACCGGCCCGTAGGGCTCGTCGAACCATCCGGAGAGATTCAGCACCGCGGCCTCGACCCGGTCGTAGCGCCCCTCCAGCGTCGCCCAGCTCCACCACGGATCGCGGGGCGGATGCCGCATCCACTCGTAGTACCACGGCGCGACGCCCTGGAAGTCGGGCAGCGTGAGCATCGGGTCGATGCCGGCGTGCCCGGTCGCCGTCCCGCTTCCACGCGGCGGCGACCTCCTCGTCCGTCCGCGGGCCGGGGCGGCCGAGCCGGCGCCGGAGATCGGGTGCGATGTTCCACCAGGTCCAGTCGAGCCATGAGCCGTCCCACACTCCGCCGGAATACCAGAAGCTCTCCGGCGTGGCGTAGGTCATCGCGGGCACCATCGCCTTCAGGCGAAGGCGGCCGCTCCACCGCGGCGAGCCACTGCACCGCGCCCGGATAGGAGAGGCCGAAGGTGCCGACCGCGCCGTTGGACCACGGCTGGCGCGCGGCCCACTCGATGGTGTCGTAGCCGTCCTTCCCCTCGTGACGATAGGGCTCGTACTCGCCATCCGACCCGTAGCGGCCGCGCACGTCCTGCACCACCACGGCGTAGCCGCGCGCGACCGCCTGGCGGATGAAGTCCGGTGCCGGTGGCGTCCTCACCGCGGCCGTACGGCGTCCGGGTGATCAGCACCGGGACCCGCGCGCCGCTGGCCGGACGCCAGACGTGGCCCTGAGGACACCCCGTCGCGCATGGGCACCGTCACCGCGGAGTCCACGTGCACGGCGTCCCGGGCGGGAGGCTGCTGGACGCAGCCGGCGAGCCAGGCGACGCAGAGCAGAGGCGTGGAGCTTCCAGGTCACCGCGGACCTCCCGGTATCGTTGCGCCAAGTCTAACAGCGTATGGTCTCGCAACCTCGCGACCCGGCCCGCCGCGGCTACTTTTCGGCCGTGAGCCTCATCCCTTGCCACCGCCGATGAGCGCCGACGTCGAGCTCGACGGCATCCTCGCCTTCCTGCGAACCGCGGAGCGCCTCAAGAGCACGCCGCGCAGCGGGTGGACCACGGCGGGCGAGCGCGAGAGCGTGGCGGCCCACACCTGGCGCCTCTCGCTCATGGCCGCCGTCCTGTCCGACCGGTTCCCCGGCATCGATCTGGCCCGCCTGCTGAAGATCTGCCTGATCCACGATCTCGGCGAGGCGCTTCACGGCGACGTCCCGGCGCCGGAGCAGAGACCGGACGCGAGACAAGGCGGCCCGCGAGCGCGAGGACCTTCGGTCGGTCCTGGCTCCGCTGCCCGAGCGGCTCCGGGAGGAGCTCACCGCGCTGTGGGACGAGTACGAGGCCGCCCGCACGCCGGAGGCCCAGCTCGCCAAGGGACTCGACAAGCTCGAGACCATCCTGCAGCACACCCAGGGACTCAACCCCACCGACTTCGACTACCGGTTCAATCTCAGCTACGGCCAGGCGTACACCGCCGCGCACCCGATTCTCGCCGCCCTCCGGGCGCGCCTGGACGAGGCGACGGAGGCGCGGGCCCGGGGCTTCGAGACCGCGCCACCCGCCGGCGCCGAGCGGCTGGCCGTGGAGTTCCTGAACCGGGTGTGGGGTCCGGCGCACGACCTGGACGCCATCGACGAGATGATGACGGAGGACTACACGATCACGACCGGGGGAACGGTGGTGCGAGGGCGCGCGGCGTTCAAGGACTGGGTGAGGGAGTTTCAGACCCGCCTGGGAAACGCCCGCACCAGCAACGTGGAAGCCTTCGCCAATCCCGCCGGAGACCGGGTGGTCTCGCGCTGGATCTGCACCGGGATCAACCACGGCCTGCTCGGCCTCCCCGCCGATGGGCGGCCCGTCTCGTTCACCGGGATCGCCATCTGGAGCATTCGGGAGGGGAGGCTCGCCGAGTGTTGGGTCGAGCGGGCCAGCTGGGAGCTGTACCGGGATCTCACCAACTCGCCCTGAGCCGGCGGCTACCCGAAATCGAGGCGCTCAACGACCAGCGGAAGACCAGGTGGCGGCCTGCGCGCCCGCGCCATCGCGCTGCACCTCTACACCGCGTCGGGCGCGGTCCTCGCGTTCCTCGCGACCATGGAGATCTCCTCCACGGCCCCCGATCCGCGGCTGGTGTTCGGGTTGCTCGCCGCCGCGGTGGTGGTGGACGCGACCGACGGCCCGCTCGCCCGCCGCTGGGAAGTGAAGCGGTGGCTGCCGGCGATCGACGGCCGGACGATCGACGACATCGTGGACTACCTCACCTACACCTTCGTCCCGCTGCTGTTGGTGTGGCGCATGGGCTGGGTTCCGGAGCCGGGCGCGGTGTGGATCGCGCCGGCGCTGCTCGCGTCCCTCTTCGGGTTCGCGAACACCGGGATCAAGGACGAGACCGGCGGGTTCTTCCTCGGCTTCCCGTCCTACTGGAACGTGGTGGCGTTCTACGCGGGCTTCGTCCATCGGCTGTACGGGCCGGAGATCAACGCCGTCGCGATCCTGCTCCTCTCGGTGGCGACGGTGCTGCCGATCAGGTTTCTCTACCCCAACCTGGCGCCCCGCCCCTGGCGGGCGCCGGTCATCGCGGGCGCCATCCTCTGGCTCGTGGCCATGCTCTGCCTGCTGCCGGACTATCCCCGTGCGCCGGCCTGGGCGGCGTGGCTCTCCCTGCTCTACCCCGCGTTCTATTTCTGGCTGTCGTTTCGGCTGGCTGGCCGCCGATCACGTTCGTGACGCGAGAAGACCGATGTACTCAGCGCGACGTCCGAACCGTGGCGGACGTGCTCCGCACTCCGTCCGACATCACCAGCTCCACCTCGCTTCCGTCCGCCGGCACCACGGCGCTCCCGCCCCGCGCGAACGAGAGGACCTGACCGGTTCTGACGTCCCGGACCATGATCATCGGATGCGCGGTGGCATCCCACCGGAGCGCGACGCCGGCGGCCGAGCGCGTGACGCTGACGGGCTCGGCCGGCGTCGCGCGCAGCGAGGCCGGCGGGGCCGAGACCGCGACCATCCCGGCGCCTGGCCCCGTGAGCCGGATCGTCTCCAACCGCCCCGCCGAGCGCTCGTCGAGCGGCACCGCGAAGGCGAAGTGCCGGGCGCCCCGCGCATCGTCGGCCACCTCGGTCGCGTCGAACGACAGACCGAACACCCGCGAGCCGTCGCTCGCCAAGCCCTCGACCGAGTACGCACCCGGCCGGCTCGGCAGCACCGGTCGCGTCACCACCTGGAAGGCGGGCTCCAGCACCGCCCGGCCGTTCACGATGCGGCCCCACACCAGCAGCGAGGGCCGCTCGCGCCGGGCCGATGCGCCTGCCGACGCGGTGCTCCGGAAGTCCATGACGCCGCGATAGGTGTAGTCGCTGATCCAGGGATTGCCGCAGTACCCCATGATGTCGGGAGTCTCCGGCTGCTTGAGAATCTGGTTGGCCACGTCGAAGCCGAACCTGCCGATCGTTGCCGTTCGTGTAGGGGAAGTTGGGGTCGATCTCCGGCGGAGTTCCGCACGGCGAGTGTTCCCGGTTCCAGGTGTGGCCCAGCTCGTGGGCGGTGATCCGGCCTCGGTCGGCCGGGTCGTCATACCCGATGGCCACGGGAGTTCCGATGAACCCCCGCCCGGCGAGGCCGAAGGGGTATCCGACGCGCACCACCCCGTAGTAGTGGCGGCTGGCGCCCTCCGCGACCCAGAGCGCGGCCATCTCGTTCAGGATCGTGGTCCAGGCGCCGTTGGCGTCGTCGGGCTGAAGCGGATCGGCGGTGTCCGTGAGGTAGACGTCGTGCACCTCGGCGTCGTAGCCCGGGAGCGGGTAGATCCGCTGGACCAGATCGAGGTACTGGTCGCTGTTGCCGGTGGTGACGTCGCCCTGCAGCTGGTTGGCGCGTCTGCCGGACCGGGACCAGGGTGATCGAGAGCGGCTGTGCCGACTGCACCGACACCGGGCCCGGCCCGCCCGTGGCGGGGTAGCTGTTGTCCGTCTCGTTCGCCTCGGCGATCGCACTTGCCGGGTCCACGTCGGCCAGGAAGGCGAGCCCAGGGCGGATGAGCGAGCCGGGGACCGGCACGTTCCACGTGGCCGCGAGCCTGGCGTCCTCACGTTGGAGCGGCACCGAGCCGCCCGGCGCCGCGAGGGTGAAGGTCTGGATCAGGGCGTCGCCCTCGTACAGCCGCACCCGGACATCCGGCGTCGCCGTGTTGGCCTCGCTGGCCCGCACGAACACCCGCAGGAACGCGTCGCGCCCCGCGATCAGCGGCACCTCGCGGTTGAAGGTCTGAACGCTCTGGGTGAGGTAGAGGCCGGGGATCCACAGATTGAGCGAGGAGCCGGGGAGCACGACGTAGGTGACCGTGACCGAGGCGGTGGCACCCGTCGGCGACGGTGACGTTGTGGTCCTCGGGACTCGACGTGTAGCTGGCGCCGCCGCTGCTGACGCTCGCGGCGCTCACCGTGTACTGGCCCGGCTCCAGGCCGCCGAGCGTCCGGGTGGCCGTGAGCTGCTCGGTGTAGTCCCCCGGGCCCGTCACCGTGACCGCCGCGTCGGCGCCGCTCGGCAGTCCCGAGATCGTGACCGCCAGGCTGCCGGTGGTCGCCGCGCACTCGACGGTGAAGGTGAGCGGCGTCGTCTGTCCCGCCGCGATCGTCGCGCTGCGCGGGTTCGCCCCCTGAACGGCGCAGTTGCCCGCGATGCCGCCGAGCACGACGGCATGGGTTCCCGGCGCCAGCCCGCCGATGGTGCGAGTCGCGTTCGCCCCGATGGCGACCGCGGACGCCGCCGTCCACGCTCACGGTGTAGCCCGACGGATCCCCGGGCGCGCCGGTGGAGGCGGTCGTGACCTCGAGCGTGCCGGTCTCCGGCGAGCAGGTGATGGCGAAGCTGACCTCGACGGTGCCGTCCGCCGGGACGGTCACCGGGCGGGGATTCTCGCCGCCGACCGCGCAGCCGGCCGCCACTCCCGAGAGTGTCACGGTGGTCGGGCCGGCCGCGACGGCGGGCACGCTCACCGTCGCGCTCGCGCCGATCGGCTGCGCCGCGCCATCGCCGATGGCGAACGCGTACCCGTCGGGATCGGCGCCGGGGCCGCTGGTGACCGTGACGACCCTGACGGTTCCGGCGGCGCAGACGACCGCGATATCTTCGGCCGCCGTCTCTCCGGCAACGACTGTCAGCGTGCGGGGGTTGTCGCCCTGCACCGTGCAGTTGGGGGAGACTCCCGCGAGCCCGATTCGGTGGGCTCCCGGGCTCAGCTCGGCGAGCGTCGCCGTTGCCGCGATCCCGATCGGCTGGACCTCGACTGCGTCGAGGGTCAACGCATAGCCGTCAGGGTCCGGCACGGCCCCGGCCGTGCTGATGGTGACCTGGACCGCCCCGGTGGTCGGCTCGGTAAGATCCCCACCACCACCGCAGGCCAGCCAGAATGCGGCGGCCGTACCCAGGAAGAGCCTGCGCGAGGCATGGGGAAACCAGCGGCGATGTGCGCATCGGTGGATTCTCACGACGCGCGGCGAGCTGCGTCGTGACGTCAGAGAGGAGACGTCGCGGGGGGAGCGACGGCCCGGGTCACGGATGTTGAAGGTAGGGCAGAGTACCCAGGCCGTGCGGGGACAGTCAAGAGAGAACCGGCGGGGCGACTAGAACTCCAGCGACATGGTGACGCCGGCCGGCCGGATCCTCAGTCCGCCCGTCCGCCGAGAGAGCCACCGGGCGCTCAGATGCCCCACCAGGGCGCCGACGAAGACGTCCGAGCTCCAGTGCCGGTCGTCGTTCAGGCGCGCCAAGGCGGTGAGGGTGGCGGCGCCGTAGAGCGCGGCGTCGGCCCATGGCTCCCGGGTTTCCTCGGCGAGCGTCGTCGCCAGGGCGAAGGCCACCGCCGTATGGCCGGAAGGGAACGAGCTCCATCCGCTCAGCGGGCGGAACAGATCGGAATCGCCGTCGCCCGCCGGCCGTCCCCCGCCCGATCGCGAACTTGACGGCGGTCGTGACCCCGCCGGCGATCGCCACGGCCCCGCCCGCCCGGAGCGCCACCCGGGTCACCGAGCCCTCGCCGGCGATCTGTCCCACCAGAAGCCCGGCTCCGATCAGCCGGCAGCACGTAACGCGGTTCCCCGAAGGCGTTTCCGATCCGGGCCACGGCATTCGACGTGGTCCCCCGGTACTCCTGGGCATGGCCCCGGAGATTCTGGTCCGCGAAGCAGCGTAGCCGCCAGGACGAAGCCGGCCACCGCCGCGGTCTTGCCGGAGAGGAGGGAGGGGGGCGCGGCCGCGGCCGGCCCGGACCTCGGTCTGGGCGGCGGCGTCCGTGGAAGCGGCGACGATCTGGAACAGCAGCGCGACGACCGGGCATACTGGTGGCAGACGCACGCGACCTCCGACCTCGGGTGGCCTTCGGGAGCTGCCGGCGATGAGGGGCCGGCAGAGGAACACGCGAGGTGAAGGTTCTGTGACTTAGGGAAGCTCGACCGCTTCGTTGCCGGCGTCGCGCTCGCCGAGTGCTTCAGGCGAGACGACCACCACTCGCTTGCCGCGTCCGTGCCGCGTGGCCACGGCGTCGTGGGCCGCCCGGATTTCCTCCAGCGGGTACATCGCCGTCACCGGCATGCGCACGAGTCCGCGGTCCACCAGCCGGCCCAGCTCCTCCAGGTCCGCCAGCCGCGGCTTCACGGTCACGTACCCGAGTCTCGGCCCGCCGAGCACCGGAGCGAGCACGCGCGAAATCGGCGTGAGGGCGAACACCATCGGCTCGGGGGCGATCGTGACCCACCGCCCCCGGGGGGCGAACAGCCGTCGATATCCCCGGTACGGGCTCCGGCCCACGCAGTCGAAGAACACGTCGAACCGCTCGCCGATCGACTCCGGCGCGTCCCGGGCGTAGTCCACGACGGCGTCGGCGCCCAGAGCGCGGCAGTGATCGATCCCTTCGCCGCGCGCGAGGGCAGTGACGTGCGCGCCCATGGCCTTCGCGATCTGGATCGCCGCACTGCCGACGCCGCCGCTCGCGCCCTTGATGAGGAGTCGGTCCCCGGGCTCGATCCGCGCGACGTCGCGAAGGCCCTGCAACGCGGTCGTCCCGACGAGCGGCAAAGCGGCGCCCTCGATCCAGCCCAGTTTCCGCGGCATCGGTGCCAGCCAGGCGGGTGGCACCACGACGTAATCCGCCACCGCTCCGCCGAGAAATCCGTCCAGGAAGCCCCAGACCCGGTCGCCGTGGCTCAGGTCGGTGACTCGCGCGCCGCGCGCCGCGACCTCGCCCGAGAAGTCGCAGCCGGTCCCCCGTGGGAAGCGGCGCCCGCTGAGCAGGCGCAGTCCTCCCTGGCGAACGATCGGATCCTTGGGATTGAGCCCCGAGGCGTGCACCCGGACCAGAACCTCGTCACGCCCTGGTCCGGGCACGGGGATGGTACGGACCTCCAGCACGTCGGAGTCGCCGTAGCGGTCGAACTGCACGGCGCGCATGGCTGACGGGACCTGCGGAGGCATGGCTGAAGTGTAGCGCCGCCCTGCCCCCGGCGCGTCAGCCCTCGCGGACCAGCTTACCGTCCCTGATCTCGTAGACCCGCATGCGGACCACGACGCCCGGCCGCCGCTCGTCCACTACCCGGACGTGGACGACCTTCTTGTCCCGGCCCGGGCGCTCGACGATCCAGCTTCCGGCCGGGGCCGAGTGCTCGATGTTGGAGCAGCTGCGGGCCTTCGCCTGATGGCCGGGCGGCTTCCCCGGGACCCAGACGCGGCACATGCCGGGAGAAGGCAAGTGTCCGGGCGGGATGCCCAGGGTGGCGGCCGTGCTCGGCGTTCTCCGGGCCTCCGGCGCGGGGTGCTCCGAGGGCACCGTCGAGATCGGCCTGCAAGCCGCTGCAGCGATAATTGCGAAGGCGGCACTCACTACTGTGGCTGAACGCATGATATCTCCGGGGAAAATGGCAAACCCGGAGCCTATCGGCAGGGAGCGTGCCCCGGTGGGGGGCACCGGGCGCCGAGGCCCACTCGCCTGGTATCTTTCGTGCGGGCCCGGTGCACCCCCGACCGACCCTCACCCATCATGGAGCTTCGATGACCCGACGCGACGACCAGCGGATCGCGGCCCTCGCGAAGAAGAACGCCGCCAAGGTGAAGCCGCCGCGGCAGGAACAGGCGGCCGACTTCGATCCCACGCTCCGCCAGCGCGCGCCCGATCAGGACGCGGAGACGAAGCGGCTGTTCAAGGAGATGAAGCGCCGGGAGTTCTGAGGCCGTCCCGGCGGAAGGCGCGGCAGAAAGCAAAAATAAAGGAGTGAGTGCAATGGCAAGGAATCGTTACATCGTAGCGTTCGTAGCCGGTTCGGTCGCCTACGCCCTCATCCTTTTTCGTTTTCTGTCCTATTCGGAACGCAACAAACTGCCCAGTGATGATTACCTCACCTTCGCCGGAGTGGTGCTGGCAATTGGCTTTGCCGCATCGCTTGGCGCGACCACGGGCAGGTACCGGACCGCAGGCTTTGTACTGCTGGGCGTTTGCGCCGCCCATTTGCTCGTGATCATTGCCGACTATCAGCAAGATCCGACTAGTCACAACCTCGCACCGTTTGAATTTGTGATCCTTTGCGTCGCTGCTGCCCCGGCTTATGTCGGAGCCGGCATCGCCCACATCGTGGACTACCTCAGAGGAGGGAGTGCCCACGCCTGACTCCTCGCACGAGCGCCGCGGCCAGCCCTCGTTGCGGATTCCGACAGGATCGGTAGACTAGAGCGCCGGCCTGTGGCTACCCACCTGACAAACCTGACCCTTCGGACTGTGACGTCGTCCCGGCATCGACGCGAATCATGTAGTCCAGGTGCGAGGTCGGCATGGAGGACTGGCTCCTCCCGCTGCAGCAGGGTCAACCCGACGTTGCGTGGGACAGGTTTCTCTCACGCTACCGGCGTTTGATTTTCGCATCGATTCGTCATTACACCCAGGATTATGACGACGGAATGGAGCTCTTCGCTCACGTCTGCGAGAAGTTGCGCGTGGACGGGATGCACCGCCTGCGCCGACGCGCCGAGGATCCCAGTCCCCGGGCGCAATTTTCCACCTGGCTCGTCGCCGTGGTTCGGCACGCTGCCATCGACTGGTTTCGGCATCGCGACGGCCGGCACCGGCTGTCGACCCTCGCTGAGAACCTGACCCCACGTCGGCGCCGGATCTTTGAGCTTGTCTTTCTCGACCGGCGGAGCCACGTCGAGGCCTACGAGCTTCTCCGCCTTCACGAAGCGCCCGAGATCAGCTTCCGGGAGTTCCTCGCCGAGCTCAGGGAAACCTACCGGGCGGTGAGCGACGGAAAGCGGGGGCGCCTCTTGCGCGAGCTCGGCGCCGTGCCGCCGCTCGACCCTGCCGGGGGCGACCCGCAGCACCCGGTCGAGGCAGCCGAGCGGCATAAGCGCCTCCAGGCCGCACTCGGGGCCCTGGCGCCGGACGATCGGCTCGTGGTCGAGCTCTATGTCGTCGAAGAGCTCCCGGCCGAGCGCGTCGCCGGAATCTTACGGCTCCCCAATGCCAAGGCGGTTTACAACCGGGTGTACCGCGTCCTAGCCGACCTCCGAACCCGGTTGGAGCAGGCCGGAATCCGGCGCGGAGACCTGTAGGACAATTCTTCTCGTGCAAGCAATTCTCGCCAGCCGTCCGTCCAACGTTCCCAGATTCGTCGCCAACTTCGGCAGAAATCCGGCCGCCCTCCAGGGCGATCGTCACTCGGATTGCGAGCTGCGGAGCATCGAGTCGGACGGAGGCAGCAGATGCGGATGCAACCGATCCTTCTCCGGGGCGGATCTCTACCGGGTGACGTTGTTCCAGAACGACGGCCGCGCGCTCTACCAGCTCGAAGTCCAGGACACCCGTCACGGAGTTGCCGGATTCCATCAGGCTGAGTACCGGTCGCTCCTACCTGTGGAAGGTGGAAGCGCGCACCGATTGGGATCGATTGACGTCCTCGCAGCTGGTGCACTTCTCCGTCGGCGGAGCCCAGCGATGAGACACACGGCCAGGAGGCCATGATGCAGCGGTTCAAATGGCTGATCGTGCTTGTCCTCGGCACCGTCGGCGGGGTGCGGTGCTCGGATACGCCATCGGGTCCCGAGGCACCGAATCCGGCCGAGAACACGGTCCCCGCGCTGATCGTCTCGGAGGCGCTGGCGACCGGGGCGGAGGCGGCAGCGAGTGCCAGCAGTGTGATCGCGGTCGCGTTCGTATCCCTGCCGCCGGGGACACTCTCCAACGCCGTGAGCGTGCAGATCCGGAACCTGACGACCGGCGGGGACGCCACCCTACCGGTGCCGATACTCCATGGCGGGTTCGATCCCGTCGCGGTGCCGGCCAGCGTCGGAGACCGCCTGGCGCTCGAGTTCACCGACCGGAACGGCAGCGTCAGCGAGGAATACGCCAAGGTGCCGATCAAGCGCACGCCGGTGGTAGTCCGCACCTCGCCGGCGCGGGGGCGAACGGACGTGGCGCTCATTGTGCGGCCGGTGGTGGTCTTCAGCGAGCCGATTGATCCGGCCACGCTGCCGGTGGGAATGCGGCTGGTGACCGATGGGGTCATCGTCAGCGGTCGGGTCGAGTTGATCGAGCCCTGGCTCGCCGAGTTCGTGCCTGGCTCACTGTTGGAGCCGGAAACCAGCTATCAGTTGGAGATCACCCAGGACATCCGCGGATTGGACGGAATGGAGCTCGAAGCGCCGGTGACGACGGATTTCACCACCGGCCCAGCGTCTGCGCCACCGCTCCCGGCCGTTCCACTAAGCCTGATGCGTGTCGCGTTTGTAAGCACGCGCGACGGCACGGAACAGGTCTATCTCGCCAACGGCGACGGATCGGAGGTCACGCGCCTCACCAGTGGGAGCGGGCCCGCGTGGTCGTGGGACGACCAGCGAATCGCATTTCACCGCGAGACTCCCGACGGGCCCGTCTTCGGTGTCATCAACGTGGACGGCACCGGCGAGAGAATCCTCGGCCCGGGGTCGTACCCGGCATGGTCACCCGACGGGCGAATCGCGTTTGTCTCCACCGGCGGTATCTCAGTGATGAATGCGGACGGCTCCCGAGTCACCTTGCTGCTCAGCCACGAGTTCGCGCACCCCGGCTGTCAGCCCCCCACCTCCCTGTACTCGTGGTGGGCGGATTGTGTCACCGATCCGGCGTGGTCGCCGGATGGACGGAGCATCGCGTTCTACGCGGGGGACGTGGGATATAGCGGGGCGCAGGTCTACATCATGAACGCCGACGGCTCATCGCCATCGCCGCTCGTCCCTCCCCAGGAGCTGGCTTCGAACGGCGGTTGGAATGGCCGCCAGCCCGCCTGGTCACCGGACGGGGCCAGGGTGGCGTTTGCGTGGGGAGGGTCGCAGATCGCCAGCCTCCGTCGGAGCGGCAGTGGCAGCCTCACGCCGCATGCGGGGGGAAACCGACCGTCGTGGTCGCCTGACGGGCGCTGGCTTGCCTATCGTGGGGACGCCGGCCTGTACGAACAGAGGATCGCCGCCACGAACTTGGTGACCGGTGAGTTCTACGGTCAGCTCATTCCCGAGGCCGAGACGCCCGCGGTCCCGAACTACTGGGACACCGCGGTGGAATGGTCGCATACGATCCCCTGACCGGCGCCCCGATGGAGAGCATCATGCGGCGGTTCAGATTGCTCATCGTGATCCTCCTCGCCACCCTCGGCGGGGTCAGGTGCTCGGAGACCCCATCGAGCCCGGGAACTCAGCCGCCCGGCGAGCCGGCCTCCGATCAGAACACAATGCCGGCGCTGATCGTATCGGAGGCACTCTCGGTCGCCCGGGTCGAGGCGGCTGTGGGCGCCGGGAACTCAAGTGGTGCGGCGTCTTAACGGCGCAGGTCACCAGGAGGACGAAGCACGTGAGGCATCCTGATCCGCTGGCGCTGGTGCGCCACGTCTGCGAGCCTGGCGCTCGGGTTGACTCGGCGCTAATTCGGCACCTGGGCCAGTGTCCATCCTGTGCGGACGAGGTGCGGCGTCTCGAGATGGCACGAGGCGCACTACCTGGCGGGGAGATCGAAGCCGAGCCGCGGGCCGAATGTCCCGGCGACGAGCTTCTGGCCGGTCTCGCCGCCGGAGAGCTCGAGGATGCAGCCCGGCCCGAGACCATGATGCACCTGGCCACCTGCGCGCACTGCCGGAGCGTCGTCGCCTCCCTGGCGCGCGCGCTCGCCGACCCGGAGATAGCGGCTGCCAGAGTCGCGGCGAATCGGACTACCGGCCGGCGCTTCGTCCGGCTCGGAATTCCGGCCGCCGCCGCGGCGGTCCTGCTGATCGGGGTGCTCGGGCGCCAGGCACCCGAAAGCCCGCAGCCAGTGGTCCACCGGGCGCCGGCGATCGAAGCAGTGGGGGAGCCACAGCCCATCTCGCCTCGTGGTGCCGGTGCCCGCCCGGCTTGGCTTCGCTGGGGAGCCGTCGTTGAGAGCGGATCGCTACCGGGTGACACTGTTCCAGGCCGACGGCCGGGTGCTCTACCAGCTCGAGCTGCGGGAAACCGCGGCCGCGCTGCCGGATTCCATCCGGCTGGTGCCCGGCGGCGCCTATTTGTGGAAGGTGGAAGCGCGGACCGGTTGGGATCGCTGGACGTCATCGCAGCTGATGGGGTTTTCCATCGGCGGAGACCCGGTTCGGTGAGAATGGCCGACGTCACGGCGCTCGCGGCTCTCGCCACGATGGCGGTGCTGTTTCGGCCCGCCGTCGACCCGGGTCCGATCGACGTCACCAGCGAGACCAGCCGCCACCGGGAGACCGCCATCACCACGACGGTCGCACCGCGGATCGCGGGCCCCATCGGCCGGGCGACGACCGCGGACTCCCTGCGTTGGACCAGCGTGCCTCACGCCGATCGCTACCAGGTCCTGGTGTTCGATCGGGAGGGCACGCTGATCTGGCAGCCCCACACCGAGGATACGATCCTGCCGGTGCCGGCTCGGTTAAGGCGGGTGGGGGCGACCACATACATCTGGAAGGTCGAGGCCAGAACGGGCTGGGACCGGTGGGTGGCATCGGAATGGGAGCAGTTCACCATCGGGCCGGCGGACCCGGCTCGATGACATCCGACTCGTAGTCGTACCAGGGTGCGCCGCGCGCGGCGGCCCATGGAGGCCAGTATGCGACGGCTCAGGTGGCTCATCGTGCTCGTACTCGCCACGCTCGGCGGGGTGCGGTGCTCGGACACTCCGTGGGGTCCAAGGGCACCCGCCGAGCCGAACACGATGCCGGAGCTGATCGTGTCGGAGGCACTGGCTCTCCCCACCGTCACCAGCGCATCCAGTGCCGCGAGCGCGGTGGCCCTCAGCTACGTCTCCCTGCCACCGGGAACGATCTCCAGCGCCATGAGCGTGCGGATCCGGAACCTGACGACCGGCGGCGAGGCCACCACGCCGGAGCCCATGGTGGACGGGGGGTTCGATCCCGTCGCGGTGCCGGCCAGCGCGGGGGACCGGCTGGCGCTCGCCTTCACCGACGGGAGCGGCGGAGTCCGCGAGGAGTACGGCATCGTGCCGGCCCGGCGGCCGCCGGTGGTGGTGCGTACCGCGCCGCCGAAGGGCCGGACCGATGTCGCCCTCAGCGTGCGGCCGGTGGTGGTCTTCAGCGAGCCGATCGACCCGGCGACGCTCCCGGTCGGGATGCGGCTGGTGACCGGCGGGACGCTGGTGAGCGGCCGGATCGACCTGCTCGCACCCTGGGTCGCCGAGCTCGTGCCGGCCTCCCCCCTGCAAGCGGGCAGGGGCTACCGGCTGGAGATCAGCCAAGAGGTTCGCGGGCTGGACGGCGGCGATCTGCAGGCACCGGTGACGGCGGAGTTCACCACGGCGCTCCTCCCCATCCCGCCCGGCTTCGGAGCCGTGCGGTTCAACGTTCAAACCACTGGGCCCATCTCGGAGTCGACTCGCTTCAGCGCGATACACGCGCACTACGGGGCGTGGGACTACAACATCGGCGACTGGAGTTCCCTGGGCAGCGTGAGCCCGAACGGCACCCTGATCGCCCGGATTCCGGTGAGCAGTTGGACGGGGGGAGATCCTTACTTCTATCGTTTCAGCCTGGCGGACATACCCGTGCGGTGCAGCGCTCAGGCGCCTACCGAGACGGACCCGAACGAGCCGCTCACACTATCGGACGGTGATACGCTCGACGTCGAGTTCAGCGTGGCCTGCTTTTGAGATGCGGGGCTAGCATGCGGCACAGCGACCCGGGTATCGGCCCCGAGGAGGCCATCATGCGGCGGTCCAGATGGCTCGTCGTGCTCCTCCTCGCCACGCTCGGCGGGGTCCGGTGCTCGGACACTCCTTCGGGGCCCGGGGGCACCCGCCGAGGCCGAACACGATGCCGGAGCTGATCGTATCCGAGGCGCTCGCGCCCGCCGCGGCTGAAGGGGCGCTCGGACCCGCGAGTGCGGTACCGCTGGCCTATGTGTCTCTCCCCCCCGGCACCCTCGCCACGGCCGTGAGCGTGCGGATCCGGAACCTGACGACCGGCGGCGAGGCCACTGCGCCGGAGCCCATTGTGGACGGGGGGTTCGATCCCGTCGCGGTATGGGCCAGCGTTGGGGACCGGCTGGCGCTCGCCTTCACCGACGGGAGCGGCGGGGTCCGCGAGGAGTACGGCATCGTGCCGGCCCGGCGGCCGCCGGTGGTGGTGCGCACCGCGCCGCCGAAGGGCCGGACCGATGTCGCCCTCAGCGTGCGGCCGGTGGTGGTCTTCAGCGAGCCGATCGACCCGGCCACGCTGCCGGTCGGGATGCGGCTGGTGACCGGCGGGACCGCTGGTGAGCGGCCGCGTCGATGCTGGTCGAACCCTGGGTCGCCGAGTTCGTGGCTGCCTCATCCTTGGAACCGGGAACCAGGTACGACTTGGAGATCACTCAGGACGTACACGATCTGACGGGCATCGCGATAGAGGCACCATTGACGGTGACGTTTACGACTCAAACCGCCAGCGAACCGTTCGAGCCTCGAATTGCCTTCGTCAGGAGCACTCAGCCCGTACAGGATGGAGGCCCCGGGCCGCCGTCCATCTACGTGGCGCGCGCCGACGGTTCGCGGGTCACGTCACCTGACGAGCGGCGGGTATCCCGCGTGGTCGCCGGACGGTGGCAGCATCGCCTTCGTTCGCGGGGGTCAGATCCGATTGATAAACTCGGACGGCTCGGGGAGAGAATTCTCGCCCTCAACGCCGGGTACTCCCCTCCCGGGTGGTCACCTGACGGCACGAAGATCGTATATGGATCCGGCATCGAAGGAGACATCTCGGTGCTGAACGTCACCTCCCCGGGTGCCCGCACGCGACTGATCGAAGGTGACGACTCGAACGGCTTGTTCCCTGCCGCGCCCCAGTGGTCCTCCGATGGGCGCAGCATATCGTTCATCAACGTCGGCGGTTGGGATTTCACACCTAGTCGGCTCTTCATCGCGAACGCCGACGGCTCCAACCCTCGGCAAGTGGAGGTGGCTTGGCCGCCGTGCCGCGGCGTGGAATCGTGTGAGTACATTGCTGGGCCACCGAGCCAGCAGCATCACGCATGGTCACCAGATGGCTCGAGAATCGCTGCAGTCTTTCGCGTGTACTACCCCTATACTCTCACAATCCCTGACCGCAACGCGTGGGCCCTTGCCACCTTCGACGGGAGCGGCGCCGACCCTCAGATTCATTTTGCTGAACCGCGAGAAGGCGGGGCGAATTACCTTGCGCACCCCACCTGGTCGCCGGACGGGCGCAACGTCGCGTTCGAGAAGATAGCGCTCTCGGATGGCTGTACGCCGCCGGCCTGCCCAATGAGGATTTGGGTCGTGAGCGTCGAAGATGGATCGGCGCGCCAACTCATCCCCGATACGGAGATACCCGAGGGACCGGACTACTGGGACCAGCAGCCGGCCTGGTCGCGTGCGGGCGACTGACTCGTCCATGAGGAAGTACGCCCTGCTTGGGTGTCTCGTGGTTGCGATCCTCGCCGTCGCGTACCAACGCCATGGACGGTCGCACCGAGAGCTCACCCGAGCGCCCCCGGACACCGCCTGGACAGCCCACGCGACCGGCCCTCAGGCGGACAGCATCCGGGATGAGATTGCGCGCATCCTTCGGCTCGCATCGACAGCGGACCCAGACAGCGCCCGCGCCCCGCTGCTCACTGCCGCTAGAACCCTTGCACAGGCGTATGCCGCCGCGTGGAACGACTCGTTTCAAGTCCGCCGCGTGGCGAGGTTCGAGGCGGCCTCATCGACACAGCGGAGAGACCTGGCAGCCTCCGACAGCCTTTGGCGGGCGGGCAGAGTGGCGATCGGCCAGCAGGGCATCCCCACCGCCATGGCGCTGTGGCGCGAGAGCCTGCGGCGGGCCACTGCCGCGGACGACCCGGCCGGACGCGCCGTCGCCATGGGCGCCATCGGCGCCGGATTCTACAGAGCGGGCGAGCTCGACAGCGCGACCCGCTATCTCGACCTGGCACAGCAGCTCGCGCGTGCGGTCGGTGACTACCGATCCCTCGGCAACGCCCTGGGCAACCTGGCGAGCGTGAGCAAGGACCGCGGCGACCTGTCGCGCGCAGCCCAACAGTATCAGGAGGCGCTCGCCATCCGGCCGCGCAGCGGCGACACCCGTGGCATGGCGGCCGACGAGAACAACCTGGGCCTGGTCGCGTGGTCGCTCGGCGACCTGCGCCAGGCCCGCCTCGCATTCCAGCGCGCGCTCGCGCTCAATCGGGTGCCGGGTCGCGAACGCCAGGCGGCGCTCAACCGAACCAACCTCGGCGATCTCGCGAGCATCGATGGCGACTATGCCGCGGCCCAGGCCTCGTACCAGGAAGCCCTCGCGCTCAACCGCACCGCGGGCGACCTCGCCGAGACGGCGTTCGTGTTGCACGATCTCGGCCTGCTGGCACTGCGTCGCGGCGATTACCCCGCGGCCATCGCTGCCCTCTCGGAGGGCCTCGCGGTCCATGAGCGCTCGGGCGCGATGCTCGAGGCGGTATCGGTGCGGAGCGATCTGGCCGGGGCGCAGGCCGGGACCGGCGATCTCCAGGGTGCGGTCGCGACCCTGCGTCGCGCGGAGCGAGACGCCTCCGGAGCCGAGATCACGCGATCGGTGCGGGCAGGGCTGGCGCTCACTCACGCGGATCTTGCCGTTCAGTTCGGCCGGCTGGCGGAGGCGAACGACGAATACGGCCGCGCCGAGCAGATGTACCGAACGGCGGGGGGCGCGGCCGGAGCAGCCGAAGCGCAGCAGGGGCGTGGGGTGCTTCTCCTGTTACGCGAGGATTACGAGGGAGCCCTGCGGCTGCTCGACCTCGCCGCCCGCGGGCAAGCCGGCGCGGGGGATCGCCGGGCCGCGGCCCTGACGCGGCTCCTCGCCGGCGACGCTCGACACGAGATGGGCGATACCGCCTCCGCGAGGCGGACGTTCCTCGCCGCCCTCGACTCTCTGACGGCGCTCAACGACACGACCGGCGAGATCGCGGCGCTCATCGCGCTCGGCGCCCTGGCCGAAGGCCGAGGCGCACCACTGGAGGCCGAGTCGTTGTACCAGCGCGGCCTGCAGCGTCTCGGCGGCCGGTCGGTGCCCGATCTCCGGTGGCGGCTCCACGCCGGGCTGGGGCGTTCCCTGCGCGGTCGCGGCGCCCTCACCCAGGCGGCCGGGCAGCTGCGCGCGGCCGTCGCCGCGATCGAGCAGGTCGCGACCGGGCTGCATCTCGAGGAGCGACGCGCCGGGTTTCTCTCCGACAAGTGGCAGGTCTACGCCACGCTGGCCCTGGTCGAGCAGGCGCGGGGACGCGCGGCGGAGACCTTCGCCATCAGCGAGCGCATGCGCGGCCGTCAGATGCTCGCGATGCTGTCTCGCGGGCGAGTCGCGCCGCGCACCGACGCAAGCGCCCGCGAGCAGGATCTCCGCCGCCGCCTCACCGAATTGACGGACGAGATCGAAGGGTCGACCACGCGGCCGGGCGGCCGGCGCGAGCCGGCCCTCGCCCAGCGTTCCCGCGAGGTGGCGAGGGAAGCGCTGGACGCGACGCAGAAGGCCTATGCCGGCCTGCTCCTCGAGATGCGCGAAAGCGACCCGAGATACGCGCAGCTGGTGTCCGCCGAGCCGGTGGACTGGCGGACCACCGCGCGCCACCTGAAGGCCGACGCGGTCTTGCTCGAATATCTGCTGACGGACTCGTCCTCTACGGTATTGGCCCTGACCGCCGATACGGTCGCGGCACTCGACTTGAGCGTCGGCCGCCAGGAGCTCGTGAATCTGATCGACTTTGCTCGCAGGTCCCTGGACCGGCCGAACGGGCCGACCGCGGATCCACTGTGGCGGACGCCGCTGCGCCGCCTGTACCACCATCTCATCGAACCGGTGGAGCGGGCCGGCTACCTCGACGGCAAGCGGTCGCTGGTCATCATACCGCACGCCGACCTGCACTTCCTGCCCTTCGGCGCCTTGCTGGCGCCCGAGCCCCGGGACGACGCTCTCATCGAGCGATTCGAGATCGCCTATGCTCCTTCCGCCAGCGTGTGGCTTCGGCTCGGCGAGCGGCCCGCGGTTCGACGCTCGGCTCGGGTGCTCGCGCTGGCACCTCACGTCAACCGCCTCCCGGCCTCGGGCGAGGAGGTGGCCGGCATCCACGCCGTCTACGGCCGGCGCGCCACCGTGCTCGCCGGGCCCGCCGCCTCCGAGGCCGCCCTCCGCGCCGGCGTGCCCGGCCACGACATCCTGCACCTCGCGACCTTCGGCATACTCAACAAACACAACCCGCTCTTCTCCTACGTGGAGCTGTCAGGCGGCGGTGACGACGGCCGGCTCGAGGTGCACGAGGTCTTCGGGCTGGATCTCGCCGGCCAGCTGGTCGTGCTGAGCGCGTGTCAGACCGCGCTCGCGTCCGGCGCCTTGGCCGACGTGCCGGCAGGTGACGACTGGGTCGGGCTGACCCAAGCCTTTCTCCAGGCCGGTGCCGGCGGGGTGCTCGCATCGCTGTGGCGGGTGGAAGATCGGGCGACCGCCCGGCTGATGCAGCTGTTTTACCGGCGGCTGGCGGCCGGTGAGTCGGACGCGACGGCCCTGGCCGGGGCCCAGCGGGAGGTGCTTCGCGAGCCCGGCATGGCGCACCCGTTCTATTGGGCGGGTTTCGTGCTGAGCGGCTCGCGGTCGAACTGATTCGGTTCCCGAGCCTACCCCGCCGGCCCGCGATGCCGCATACTATGCTGGCCCCGCCGTCGAGTTCCCAACCCCGTCCGCCACGCGCACCAGAAGGACCGCCGATGGCCGAACGCCGCAACATCAGCGCCGGCCTCCTCCTCTACCGGCGCCCCCGCGGCGGACTCGAGCTGTTCCTCGCCCATCCCGGCGGCCCCTTCTGGCGCGGCCGCGACCTCGGCGCGTGGACCATCCCCAAGGGACTGGTCGCACCCGGCGAGGAGCTGCTCGACGCCGCCCGCCGGGAGTTCGAGGAGGAGACCGGGATCGTCCCCCGCGAGCCGTTCCTGTCGCTCGGCAGCGTGCGGCAGAAGGCCGGCAAGGTGATCCACGCCTGGGCGTGGGAGGGCGACGCCGACCCCGCCGCGATCGTCAGCAACACGACCAGCTGCGAGTGGCCCCGCGGCTCCGGCCGCTCGCTCACCTTCCCCGAAGTGGACCGCTGCGCCTGGTTCGAGCCCGGCGCGGCGCGCGCCAAGCTCAACCCCGCCCAGGCCGAGCTGATCGACCGCTTGCAGGACGCGCTCCGCCGACCCTCCTGAACGCTCACGGCTCCGTTGGCACGATCCGCGGACCGGGCTATCCTGCGAAGATGATTCCGTTCTACCTCGTGGACGTGTTCACCACCGAGCCGTTCACCGGCAACCCGCTCGCGATCGTCACCGACGCGGACGACTATGCCGCCGAGCTGATGCAGCGCGATCGCCGGCGAGTTCAACCAGACCGAGACCACCTTCGTCCTCCGCCCGACGGTCCGCGGGGGCCGACTGGCGGCTGCGCTCGTTCACCGCGGTCGGCATCGAGGTGTTCGGCGTGGGCCACAACGCGCTCGGTGCCTGGTGGTGGCTCGCCACCTCGGGGCGCTTGACGCTGGACGCCCCGACGCGGACCTTCACCCAGGAGATCGACGGCCGGGTGCTGCCGGTCGAGGTCCGCTCCGAGCGGGGACGGGTGATCGCGGTGAGCATGGCCCAGGCCGATCCGGTCTTCGGCGCGGTGGTGGGCGAAGGTCTCGCCGCTGGCGTCGGCGCTCGACCTGGGCGACGCCGAGCTGGCCGTGGGCCGGCTCCAGGCGCAGGTGGTCTCCACCGGCGTACCCCATCTGCTGGTGCCGGTGCGAGACCTCGGTGCGCTGGGCCGGGCTCGGCCCAGGTCGGAGACGCTCGCGGCGTACCTCCGCTCGGTCGGCGCGCAGGGCTGCTACCTCTTCTGCCTCGACCCGCTCGATCCCGACGCGCCCGGCGCAGGCGCGCTTCTTCGGCCCCAACGTCGGGATCGCGGAGGATCCGGCCACCGGAAGCGCCGCGGGGCCGCTCGCCGCGTACCTGGTGGCGCACAAGCTGGCGCTCGGAGCGGCGGCCGGTGATCGTCGAGCAGGGGCGCACGATGGGGAGGCCCAGCCGGATCGAGGTGCGGGTGAGCGGCGGCGGGGTGCGGGTGTCGGGAAGCGCGGTGCTGGTGGTGGAGGGTCGGTTGAGACTCTAGGGGCGGGATCTGCCCGGAGACATACCGATGAGATGGAAACGTCGCGCTGGCTGCTGCTGCTCGGGAGCCTCGCCTCCGCGCCGCGCCGCGCCGGGGCGCAGGCCGCGCTCGACTCGGTGGATCGCTACGTCCGCGCCGAGCTCGCGCGGCAGCGGATCCCCGGCATGTCGGTGGCCGTGCTGCGCGGCGACAGCATCCTGCTCGCGCGGGGCTACGGCTTCGCCAACCTCGAGCATCGGGTGCCCGCGACCGACAGCACCGATCTACCAGTCGGGCTCGGTCGGCAAGCAGTTCACCGCCGCGGCGATCGTCACCCTCGCGCGCGAGGGCAAGCTCGGCCTCGACGATCCGATCCGCGAAGTACCTGCCCGAGGCGCCCGCCGGCCTGGCGCGAAGTCACCATCCGCCACCTGCTGACCCACACCTCGGGCATTCCCGACTACACCGACGACACTGATGGACTTCCGGCGCGACTACACCGAGGAGCAGCTCGGCGAAGCTGTATGCCGGCCTGCCGCTCCAGTTCCAGCCCGGCGCCACCTGGAGCTACAGCAACACCGGCTACGCCCTGCTCGGGTTCATCGTGCGCCGGGTGAGCGGCGCAGTTCTACGGCGACTTCCTGCGCGAGCGGGTCTTCGAGCCGCTGGGGATGCGCACCGCGCGCGTGATCTCCGAGAGCGACATCGTGCCCAACCGCGCGGCCGGGCTACGAGATGGTGGACGGCGAGCTGAAGAACCAGGAGTGGGTCTCGCCCACGCTCAACACCACGGCCGACGGCGCGCTCTACCTCACGGTGCTCGACCTGGCGCGCTGGGCGATCGGCCTCAATCACGCGCGGGTGCCCGGACAGCGCCGGGCTCGCGGCGAGCTGGACGCCGGTCCGGCTCAACGACGGCGGCACCTACCCCTACGGCTTCGGCTGGAGGGTGGACGACCAGCGCGGCCGGCCGCGCATCGGGCCACGGCGGATCGTGGCAGGGGTTCCGCACCAGCATTCAGCGGTACCCGGAGTTCGGCCTCACCGTGATCGCGATGGCGAACCTCGACGCGGCGAGCCGGGCCCGAAGCGATCTCCTTCGGGATCGCGGGCATCCTGGAGCCCGCGCTGCTCCCGCCGCATCTGCTCCCGCCGAGCGACGAGGGGCCGCCGGAGCCGGTGGCGGCGCTGCTCGGCGGCCGTCGCGGCCGGCAAGGCGTCGTCGCGGCTCGCGCCCGGGCTCCGCACGTTCGCGTCGAAGAGCGTGCGCGAGGAGTGGGAGCGGAGCCTCGCGGACGTGGGCCGCTGGGAGCCGCTGGGCTGCGATGCCGTCGGCGAGCGGGGGATTTCCCGGCTGGGCGACCGCGATCGAGCGGATCTGCTACGCGCGGGCCGACCGGGACGGAGTCGCGGCTGCTGGCGTCGGTGGCGTACACCGCGGACTGGCGGGCGGCGGCGCTGGATGCGTACTCGTACTAAGCGACCTCGACTGTCGAGGCCGGAGGAGCGATGATCGTCATCGAAGCGCTCCACCACGTCAGCGTCACCGTCACCGATCTCGAGCGCGCGAAGCGTTTCTACGCCGGCGTGCTCGGCCTCGAAGAGATTCCGCGCCCTGACTTCGGCTTCCCCGGCGCGTGGTACCGCCTGGGCGACCGGGAGCTCCATCTCATCGTGCATCCACCTACCCGGACCCTGCGCGGCACCACCGACATCGACTCGCGCGACGGGCACTTCGCCATCCGGGTCCGCAGCCACCGCGAGACTCGCGAGCACCTCGAGGCCGCGGGAATTCCCTTCGACGACCGGCCGCGCAACCGGACCCCGTGGCCCCAGATCTACGTGTCCGACCCTGACGGCAACCTGATCGAGCTGAACTCCGCGCGGCTCGACTGACGGAGGCAGGCAGATGGAGATCTCGCTGGAGATTCGGCATGGCATCCGGAGCCTGCTGCGGCATCGGGGGCTGACCCTGGCCGCCATGGTGACCCTGGGCCTGGGGTCGGGGCCGCATTGACGATGGCCGGGATCGTGGAGCACGTCCTGCTCCGGCCGTTGCCGGTGCGAGAGCAGGACCGCGTCCTCGTGTCCTGGGGGGTCTTCCAGTCGTCGGGCTTCGGGCACGTACCGCTGACCCACTCGACCATGCGGGCGCTGGCCGAGCGCACCCGGGTCTTCGAGCAACTGGCCGGGCGTCGACTACAACGGCGTCTGGGCGGACGTCGGGCGGGTCGGCGATCGAGCCGTGCCGCAGCGGATCGGCGTCGTCACCGGAGACCTCTTCTCCACCCTCGGCGTCGCCCCCCTGCATCGGGCCGCACGCTCTCGGCCGAAGACGACCGGGTCGGCGCCGCGCCCGTCGCCGTCCTCAGCGAGGGCCTCTGGCGCCGCCGATTCGGCGGCGACTCGGCAGTCCTCGGCAAGCCGTTCGAGGTCACCACCGGCAATCTACACCATCGTCGGGGTCGCACCGGGCGACTTCGATCTGCCGCGCGGCTCGGATGTCTGGGTCACCTTCGCCGCGATCAACTCCGACCTGTTGAAGGACGACGCCTACGGGACACTGGATCTCGTCGGGAGGCTGCGGCCCGGCCGCACCCTGGAGGATGGCCGGCGCGAGCTCGATCGCATGGTGGCGGAGGTGGACGGAAGTCAGTGGAGCGCCGACGCCCGTCTGGCCATGACCGTCCGCACCCTTCACGGAGGTCGTGGTCGGGCAGGTCCGGCCGGCCGTCCTGGGTGCTCGGCGCGGCCGCGCTGCTCGTTTTCCTGGTCGCCGTGCTGAACCTGGGGAACCTGCTGGTCGTCCGCGGCCTCGAACGTCAGCGGGAATTCTCCATCCGCCGGGCCATCGGCGCGACCCGGGCCTCGCTGGCGCGGCACATCGTGGTCGAGACCGTGCTCATGGTCGCCCTGGGAGGCGCCGTCGGCATGGCGCTGGCCTGGGCGGCATGGCGGGTGTTGCCCGCGCTCGCGCCGGCTGACCTGCCCCGCATCGAGGGCATCTCGGCCAACGCGTCAGTCCTGCTGGTGGCGCTCGGCCTCGGCTTCTTCGCCGTGGGGATCGTGAGCGCGTTGCCGGCGCTCTCGCTGCGGGAGACCGACTTGCGCCTGCCCCGAGGAGCGGGCGCGGGCTCGCCGACGGCGGCTCGCGCGCGTTTGCCTGGAGCGGCGCGATCGCCGCCCAGGTGACGCTCGCCGTGGTCACCCTCATCGCTTCGCTTCTCCTGGTCCGCACGCTGTATCACCTCGAGCGACTCGAGCCCGGGTTCGAGCTCGGAGGATCTGGGCCTCGCTCAGATCGCGCTGCTCTCGACCGATCCGAAGACCGCGGAGCGAGGCGACCAGCTGGTGGAGCAGCTGGTGGAGCGCATGGGCGCGGTTCCGGGCGTGCGGCAGGTGACCACGAGCCTGACCCGGCCGCTCTCGGGAACCAGTGGGTGGGACTACGGCTTCATCGCCGAGGGTCAGACGGACGCGCAGGGGGCAGCCAACCCGTACCTGAACTACGAAGCGGTGAGGCCGAACTACTTCGAGACCCTGCGCCTGCCGATCCTCCGTGGGCGCGCATTCGGGGAGGGAGACCGGGAGGGATCGCCGCTCGTGGTGATCGTCAGCCAGGCCATGGCGCAGCGAGTCTGGCCCGGACAGGACCCGATCGGCAAGCGGATCCGTTGGGCCGGCGACGAGGACGCCGGCCGGTGGCGCACCATCGTCGGAGTCGTGGCCGATACCCGCTACCGTGACTTCCTCGACCCGCGGCTGAGCGTGTACGTCCCGGCGAAGCAGCAATCGTGGCGATCGGGCATACCTCCTCATTCGTACCGCGCGGCCATTCGGCGGCATGGTCCCGACCCTGCGTCAGGCCGCTCGGGAGGTGCATCCGGACTTCGACCTGGTGAACGCCTCGCCGATAGAGGCGGTGCTCGACCAGCCGCTGGCGCGGCCCCGCTTCAACGCCGCCGTACTGCTGATCTTTTCCATCATCGCCGTGACGCTCACCGCGGTGGGCCTGTACGGCCTCACCAGCTTCGTGGTGGTCCAGCGGACGCGCGAGGTCGGAATCCGCCGAGCGTTGGGCGCCGAGTCTCGCCAGATCGTCGGGTTGTTCCTCCGCCGGGGAATGGTGCCGGTGCTGGCCGGCGCGGCCGCCGGCGTAGGCATCGCGCTCGCCGGAAGTCGGGTCCTGTCTTCGCTCGTGTACGGCGTCGCCACCACCGATTCGCTCGCCATCGTCGGAGCGGTGGTGGGGTTCACGCTGGTCGCCCTGGGCGCGATCCTGCTCGCGACCAGGGGAGCGGCTCGCACCGACCCCATGGTCGCGCTCCGGGCGGAGTAGCCGGGTGCGCCTCCGGCTTCTCGCGCAACGTCCCGCGAGCCCGTAGACTCTCTGCGCATGCCCGTCGTCCAGTCCCGCCTCGCAGCCGCCCTTGCTGACCGCTACCGCCTCGAGCGAGAGCTCGGTAAGGGCGGCATGGCCACGGTCTACCTCGCGCAGGACTTGAAGCACGATCGCAAAGTGGCGATCAAGGTGCTGCGGCCGGAGCTGGGCGCATCCCTCGGCGCCGACCGCTTCCTCCAGGAGATCCGGGTCGCCGCGAAGCTGCAACATCCGCACATCGTCGGACTGCTCGACTCGGGCGTGATCGCCGACGGGGCCGGCCCGGAGGTGCTCTCCTACTACGTGATGCCCTTCGTGGAGGGCGAGACGCTCCGCGAGCGGCTGGCCCGGACCGGACCGCTGGCAGTGCCCGAGGTCGTCCGGTTGACCGGGGAGGTCGCCGACGCGCTCGCCAAGGCCCACAAGGCCGGAGTGGTGCACCGCGACATCAAGCCGGAGAACATCCTCCTCGCCGACGGCCACGCGCTGGTGATGGATTTCGGCGTCGCCAAGGCGGTGAGCGACGCCACCGGCCGGCAGGGGCTGACCAGTGCCGGCCTGTCGCTCGGCACGCCGGCCTACATGGCGCCGGAGCAGGTGGCCGCCGATCCGCGCATCGATCATCGGGCCGATCTCTATGCCCTGGGGCTGGTGGCGTACGAGATGCTCGTCGGCGGCTCGCCCTACGCGGCCACCACTCCACAGCAGCAGATGGCGGCGCACGTCACCCAAGCGCCGGCGCCGATCCACCTCAAGCGCCCGGATTGCCCGCCCGCCCTGGCGGCGCTGATCATGCGGTGCCTCTCGAAGAACCCGGACGAGCGCTGGCAGTCGGCGGAAGATGTCGTCACCCGGCTCGGGGCCGTCGAGACGATGACTCCCCACCGCGTGTCGTGGTGGACCCGTCGGCGCATCGCGCGTCCTCGTCGGGGCGGTCGTCCTCCTCGTCGCGGTGACGCTCGGGGTCCGGCGTCTGGCCGGCCCGCCGAGGGACATGGGATCGACCAACGTGCTCGCCGTGCTCCCGTTCACCGTGCGCGGCAGTCCGGCGCTCGAGTACCTCGGCGAGGGCCTCGTCGCTCTGCTCAGCGCCAGCCTCGACGGCGCCGCGGGCATCCGGAGCGTCAACGCCGCACGCCCTCCTCGGCTTCGTGGGCCGTGGGCGGTCGGCCATCAGCCTGGAGCGCGCCCGCGGGGTGGCGGAGCACTTTCAGGCGGGGCTGTTCGTGGTCGGGGACGTGCTGGAAGTGCAAGGGAAGCTCCGGCTCAGTGCCTCGCTGTTCGACCGCACGCAGGGGGACCGCCCGCTGGCCGAAGCGACGGTGGACGGGGAGCCGGGCGACGTGCTCGCCCTGGTCGATCTGCTGGCCACGCGCCTGGCGGCGGACCGATCCGCTGAAGGTGGAGCGCGCCTCACGCGGGCGGCCGCGGTGACCACCTCCTCACTCCCGGCGCTCAAGGCCTACCTGGCCGGGGAGCAGGCCTATCGCGCGGGTCAGTACGCCGCGGCGGTGGGCGCCTTTCAGGAGGCCGCCGCGGCCGACACCGCGTTCGCGCTCGCCTTTTACCGCTTGAGCATGGCCCAGGAGCGCCTCGCTTGGGCCGACGAGTCGCGTCGCTCCGCCGAGCTCGCGTTCCGCCACAGCAGCCGGCTCTCGGTCCACGACCGGCGTTTCCTCGAGGCGGTGCTGGCCATGCGGCGGGGGCGGTCGGGAGACGCCGAGCAGCAGTTCCGCGCGATCGTCCAGGCCTACCCGGACGATGCGGAGGCGTGGTATCAGTTGGGCGAGCTCCTGTTTCATGGGAACCCGCTCCGTGGCGTCTCGATGACCGCCGCCAGGGAGCCGTTCTCGCGGGCGCTCTTCTTCGACCCGGGCGATCTCGGAGCCCTCTATCACCTGGTCCGCATCGCGGCGCGCGACGGAAACCGGAGGCGAGCTCGACTCGCTCGCGGCCCGCTTCTATCAGCTGAGCCCGGCCGGCGACCGCACCCTCGAGCTTCGGGCGCTTCAGGCATATACCACGCAGCGACTCCGCCGGCGCCGACTCGGTGGTGGCCGAGTTCGGCCGGGCGCCGGATGGGATCCTCCCGATCGCCGTGTGGTCGGTCGCCGTCTTCGCACAGAACATTCCGGGTGCCGAGCGTATCGCCCGTCTCCTGACCGAGTCCGGGCGGCCGCGCGATGTGCGGGCACAGGGGCACGTCCTGCTGGCGCATCTCGAGCTCGCGCGCGGGCGGAGGAGCGCGGCGTGGAGTGAACTCGCGGCAGCCGGCAGGCTGGGCAGCTCCGAGCGCCCGCTGGTCGATGCCTGGTTCAGGGCGCTCCCGTTCGTCCCCCAGTCCCGGGAGGAGCTCGAAGCCGCCAGATCCCGACTGGTGCAGTGGGACGCAGGGGAAGCCGTCACGCGCAGTACTCAGCCCAGCGCGTTCTACAGCGGGCACAACGGCGTGCATCGGGTCCTGAAGACCTATCTCCTCGGCCTGCTCGACACCCGCCTGGGTGACACCGCCCGCGCGACGGTGCGCGCGGCGGAACTGGACTCGGCCGGCCGCACCGCGGATGGGCCTCCGCTCGCCCTCGAGCTGGCCCAGGGTCTCCAGGGCACGGATCGCGCTGGCGAACGGTCGGTCCGACAGCGCCCTCGCCGATCTCGAGGCGTTGCGCATCGAGGGGTGGTACGAGCTGACTTTCGTCTCTCCGTTCTACTCGGGGGCGACGGAGCGGTTCACTCGGGCGGAGCTGCTCCGGGAGAAAGGCCGTGGCGAGGAAGCGCTCGGATGGTACCGTGGCCTCGGCCAGAACACGACGCAGGAGCTGGTCTTTCTCGGACCGGCGACCTTGGCCGAAGCGCGCATCCAGCGGGCCCTCGGTCGGTCGCGGGAAGCCGTCAGACTCTATGATGCGTTTCTCGCGCTCTGGCGGGAGTGCGACCCCGACTTGAGGCCCATACTGGACCAGGCGGTGGCGGAGCGCACCGCGGTCTCGGAGGAGACGTAATGGCCAGCGCCCTGGCCGACACATCTGGGTGGCGGAACTAAAGCTGCCCGCCCAAGCGCTCCGCGGCGGCCTCGATCATCCGCTCCCGCTCCGCCGCGGTCGAGCCACCGCCCGCCGACCGACACCGCCTCGATCCGCGCGGTGTTCCGGATGTCCTCCAGCGGGTTCCCCTCGAGCAGCACCAGGTCGGCGCGCTTCCCGGCCTCGATCGTCCCCCATTCCTTTGACGCCCGGAGGAACTCCGCCGGATTCCGGGTGGCCGCGGCGAGCGCCTGGTACGGCGTGAGCCCCGCCGCGACGAGGCTCTCCAGCTCCCGGTGCAGCGTCCAGCCATAGCCGAAGAACCACTCGGGCGTGTCCGACCCGGCCATGATCTTGCCGCCCGAGTCGGCGATCGCCTTCACCAGCCGGTCGCGCACCTGTACCCAGCGCATCCGCCGCGCCTCGGTGGCGGGGTTCTTCCAATACTTCTCGCGGGCGCCGAGATAGAGGGCGCGCATCTCGGCGGGCATGATGCCCCAGTCGGGGCGAGCCTTGATCTCCTCCTCCGACTGCCCCAGCGCGAACGCCGTCTTGAACACCGTGAGCGTGGGACAGGTGAAGCCGCCGGCCCGCGCGGTGGCGCCGGCGATCCGCTCCACCTTGGCATCGTCCACATAGTCCAGGCTCTCCCAGTTCTTGAGCCGGAAGAGCCCCCGGTCCGACACCGATTCCCGCATCGGCGCGGAGTCGGCGAGCACCGACTCCAGGTAGTTGTCCAGGTGCTCGATCTGCTGCCCCGCCGCCAGCGCGCGCGCGACCCCCACCTGGGGGTCCACGTGCCCCACCACCCGGATGCCCTGGCGCTTCGCTTCGCTCACGATCGCGTCGTACACCGGCGGCGTGATGAAGAGGGTGAGCTTGATGAAGTCGTAGCCCAGGTCGCGCCATCTCCTTCACGGCCGCCCGCGCGTCCTCGGGTGAGGTGACCACCCGGCTGTTCACGTCCTCCTGCCCGGTGAACTGCGGGCTGGCGAGCCAGAGCTGCGGCCCCACGATCCGGCCGGCCTCGACCTCGCGGCGGAGCGTGAAGTGCTCCCGGGTGCCGATCATGAACCGCGTCGCGGTCACGCCGTTCGCCACCATCACGCCGAGCTCGTATCGCGCGACCGAGTCGGGTACGTCGCCATCGGAGTAGAGGTGCGCGTGCATGTCGGTGAGCCCGGGGATGACGTACTTTCCCCGGCCGTCTATCCGCCGCGCTCCCGGGGGCACCCGCACGTTCCGAGTTGCACCCACCTCGGCGATCCGCCCGTCGCGCACCAGCGATGGTGGCGTCCCGAATGACGGTGTCCCTGGACATCGGAACCACGGTGACGTCGGTGATGGCGAAGGTCCCCGGGGTGAGCGCGCCGCGCGACGCCTGGGCGGCCAGCGACGGAAGCGGCAGGAGGAGCGCGACGACGGCGAGCGCGCACGATGTCGTGTTTCGCATGACTGGGATGGAGTGGAGGGTGGGCCGGCACCGGGGTCGTCGCAGCAGTACGGCGGACGCGGCCGGGAGTTTCCAGCCCTTCCCCTGCGCGATATCCTTCGACGGTTCCCCTCGCCGATCCGAGCCACAAGGAGCCCCGATGGGTGTCACCTCCGCCGAGCCGGTGGAGAGCTCGCCCGGCCTCGATGCTATCCGCTCGCTGCTCATCCCCGGCGAGCGGCTGGAGAGCCACGCCATCCAGCGGCGGCTCTTCGCCCTCACCCATCGCCGGCTCGTCGTCGGAGGCACCAGCGGACGCCTGATCGCGGTGCAGCGCGGCCTGGTGAGCGGATTCACGGTGCAGGATCTCCGTTGGCAGGACCTGCGCGACGCGCAGCTCCAGGTCGGCATCTTCGGCGCGACCCTCACGGTCTCCGCCGACCAGGGCAACGATCTCGCCGGCGCGGAGGGCACGCCGCGCGTGTTTCGCTTCACCGGGCTGCGGAAGGACCAGGCGCAGGAGGTCTACCGCGCCTGTCAGTTCCAGGAGCAGGCCTGGCGGGAGAAGCGCCGGGTGCGGGAGCTGGAGGAGCTGCGGGCCAAGTCGGGCGGCGTGCATCTCGGCGGCGTGGCGGGGCATGGCGGGCGGCGGCGACGACGCCAACCGCTCGCCCCAGGCCCGGCTCCAGCGGGCGAAGGAGATGCTCGACCAAGGCCTGTTGACCGATGCGGAGTACGAGCAGGTGAAGGCGAGGATACTGGGGGAGCTGTAGCAGGCTCACGCTTTCGGGAGAATCGATGCCGCTGTTCGTAGTCCGGCACAGCCATACCGGCGAGCACTGCCCGGCGCAGGACCCGTACATGGGAGCGATGCTGCTCAATCACCTGAGCCGGCCCAACGTGCGCCGGCACGGGGTCGAGATTCTCGGCGAGGCCGTGGTCCAGGGCGAGCATACGATGTTTCTCATCGCCGAGGCGACCGACGAGGCCCGGCTCCGCGAGTTCCTGCAGCCGTTCCAGATGGCCGGCAGCCTCGACGTCTATCCCGCCTCCACCTGCGCCCGGGTGGTGGCAAGCGGCGGGTGCGGCGCCCCGCTTCCCGTCGGCGACTTCGTCCCCGCGCTCGACCCCGAGGAGATTTGCCAGCACGCCATCGACGCCGGCCTGCTGGTCCACCGGGCGCATCCGCTCAACTGCGAGACGCCCCTGCCCGAGCTGGTCGGGGGCGTGGTCATGCCGACCGCGCGGTTCTACGTGCGGAACAACTTTCCGATCCCCAATCTCGACGCCGCCGACTTTCGCCTCAGCGTGACCGGCCAGGTCGAGCGGCCGCTCGCCCTCAGCCTGCGCGAGCTGCACAACATGCGCTCGCAGGCCGAAGTGGTGACGCTGGAGTGCGCGGGCAACGGGCGCACGCTCTTCGATCCGCCGGTTCCCGGGCGAGCGGTGGCAATACGGCGCGGTGAGCACCGCCGAGTGGAGCGGCGTTCCGCTGGCCGATGTCCTCGACCGCGCCGGGCGTGCGCTCCAGCGCCCGCGAGATACTCTTCCGCGGCGCCGACGGCGGCGAAGTAGACAACAAGCGCGGGACGATCCGGTTCGAGCGCAGCCTACCGGTGGACCAGGCGCGGGACTCCGACGCGATCCTGGCCTACGCCATGAACGGCGAGCCGCTGCCCCATCCAGCACGGCTTTCCGCTCCGGCTGGTCGTCCCCGGCTGGTACGGCGTCGCGTCGGTCAAGTGGCTGACCGAGATCGAGGTGACCGACCGGCCGTTCGAGGGGCATTACCAGACCGAGAAGTACGTCTACTACTGGAAGCGGGACGGCAAGGAGCTCCGCGAGCCAGTCACGCTCCAGCGGGTCCGCGCGCTCATCACCGAGCCGGCGCCGGGGCAGGAGGCCGCATCCCGGCGAGCTGGTCGTGCGCGGCGTCGCGTGGTCGGGCGCCGCGCCGATCGCGAAGGTGGAAGTGCAGGGTCAACGGCGGCGACTGGCGTGAGGCCCGGCTGGTCGGCGAGCGCAAGCGCCACAGCTGGCAGTGGTGGGAGCTCATCGCCCGTTTCGACCAGCCCGGCGAGGTCACGCTCCACGCCCGCGCCACCGACCTGGCCGGCCGCACCCAGCCCGAGCGCGCCGAGTGGAACAAGCTCGGCTACGGGAACAACGGCATTCACGAGGTGACCGCCCGGATCGTCTGACGCCCGACGGCGTCCCTTCTCCCACCGGCAATCTCACTCCCGAGCTTCGACATCATGGAATGGATCACCGACCCGCAGGCCTGGGTGGGACTCGCCACCCTGACGGTCCTCGAGATCGTCCTCGGCATCGACAACGTGATCTTCATCTCGATTCTCGCCGGGCAAGCTGCCGCGCGAGCAGCAGGGGCGAGGCCCGCTACATCGGCCTCCTGCTGGCGATGGTCATGCGGATCGCGCTGCTCTTCTCGCTCTCCTGGATCATCCGGCTCACCGCGCCGCTCTTCACCGTGCTGGGCCAGGAGATCTCGGGCCGCGACCTGGTCCTTCTGATCGGCGGACTGTTCCTCCTGGCCAAGAGCACCCACGAGATCCACGAGCGGCTGGAGGGCGAGGAAGGGCGAGGCGTCCGCCAGGGCCGCGCCTTCGCTCCGCAGCGTGCTGATCCAGATCATGCTGCTGGACATCGTCTTCTCGCTCGACTCGGTCATCACCGCGGTCGGGCATGGTGGACGAGCTGGGGGTGATGGTGGCGGCGGTGGTCGTCGCGGTTGGCGTTCATGATGCTGTTCGCCGGCCCGATCAGCGAGTTCGTGGACCGGCACCCGACGGTCAAGATGCTGGCGCTGAGCTTCCTGATCCTGATCGGGGTGTCGCTGATCGCGGAGTCGTTCGACCAGCACATCCCGAAGGGCTACATCTACTTCGCGATGGCGTTCTCGGTGCTGGTGGAGATGCTGAACCTGCGGGCCCGGAAGGCGAAGGCCGGGGTGGTGAAGCTGCGCCAGGCCTACTCGCCGGATGCGACGGGCTAGCGCACCGTGTCGCCCTGGTCCATCAGGCTCCGGTAGGTGAGCGACATGTTGCGCTCCAGGAGCGCAGAGCACGCGCGGCCGGTCGCCGACCTCGATGGCGGCGATGATCTCCTCGTGCTCCCGGATCGAGCGCTGGGTGCGCTCGGGCTGGGAGTAGTACCACAGCTCGAGCCGGGTGAGCTGGGAGCGCAGGTCGTCGAGCAGCATGGCGAGCCGCCGGTTGCCGCCGCGCTCCGAGATCAGCCGGTGGAACTCGGTGTTGAGATCCAGCATCGCGCGCACGTCGTTCCGGTCCCTCGCCTCCGCCAGGCGACCATTCACCGCCTTGAGCCGGGCGAGGTCGGCCGGCGTGAAACGCTCCAGCGCCAGCCGGCCGGCCAGCAGCTCCAGCGACGCGACGATGGGGTAGAGGTCGAGCAGGTTCCCCAGCGACTCCTCGGGCACCCGGAAGCCCCGGTGCGGCAGCCGCTCGAGGAACCCCTCGCTGGCCAATCGCCCCAATGCCTCCCGGATGGGGGTCCGGCTCACGCCCATCGACTCGAGGTCCTTCTCTCGCAGGAAGGCACCGGGGGCCAGTCCTCCGTCGATGATCCTGGCGCGGACTGCGCGGTAGACCTGGTCGGACAGCGTGCGGGCTTCGGGGAGAGGCCAGAGGGCGGAGGTCATCGGCCGGGTATCGTGCCTCGCATGACGAACGGTTGACGGGCATTACCAGAATTGTATACTTGATACAATAATACGTACGCCATCGCAACTCCGCCTGCGCTCCTTCGCGCTGCAGTACGCCGACGCCAGGAACCCCACATGCCCGAGCTGATGACCCGACCCGTCCAGATGCCCGCCTTCGACTACACAGCCCCGCCCCTACACGGGCCCCAGCACGGGACGAGGTGCTCGCCGCCCGGCGGCAGTACGCCAACCCCGCCGTCTTCACGCTCTATCGCGAGCCGCTGATGATCGTCGAAGGCAAGATGCAGTACCTCTTCGACGAGACCGGGCGGCGCTACCTCGACCTGTTCGCGGGCATCGTCACCGTCTCCTGCGGGCACTGCCATCCCAAGGTCGTCGCCCGGGTGCGGGAGCAGGTGGAGACGCTGCAGCACACCACCACGATCTATCTCCACCCCGGCATGCCGCGGCTGGCGGAGAAGCTGGCGGCCAAGATGCCGCCCGGCCTCGACGTCACCTACTTCGTCAACAGCGGGAGCGAGGCGAACGACCTCGCCGATCACCATGGCCCGGCTCTACACCGGCCACACCGACGTGATCGCGCTCCGGAACGGCTACCACGGCGGGTCGCCGTCGGCGATGGGGCTCACCTCGCACCACACCTGGAAGCTCCCGACGCTGCAGGGCGCCTACGTCCATCACGCGCTCTGTCCCGAGCCCTATCGCAGCCCGCTCGGCGGAACGCCGGAGGAGATCGCCGCCGCGAGCGCCGCCGACATCGGCGAGCTGATCCGCTACTCCACGCCCGGGCCGGATCGCGGCATTCATCGCCGAGCCGATCCAGGGCGTCGGCGGCGTGACCGGCGCGCGCGCCCAACTACTTCCGCGAGGCCTACCGGATCGCGCGGGAGCACGGCGGGCTCTGCATCGCGGACGAGGTGCAGACCGGCTTCGGCCGCACCGGGGAGCACTACTGGGGATTCCAGAACTTCGGCGTGGTGCCCGACATCGTCACCATGGCCAAGGGCTTCGGCAACGGCGTTCCGCTCGCCGCGGTCACCACCCGGCGGGAGATCGCCGAGGTGCTCGCCCAGCGGCTCCACTTCAACACCTTCGGCGGAAACCCGGTGTCCATGGCGGCGGGGCTCGCGGTGATGGAGGTGATCGAGGAGGAGGGGCTTCAGCGGAACGCGCAGGTGGTGGGCGCGCCGGCTCCGCGAGGGGCTCGAGCGGCTCGCCGCGCGAGCACCGGCTGATCGGCGACGTGCGCGGCATGGGGCTCATGCTGGGCGTCGAGCTGGTGACCGACCGGGCCACCCGCGCGCCCGCCACCGCGGAGACGCTCCAGGTGCTGGAGGAGGCCCGCTCGATGGGCGTGCTGCTCGGCAAGGGCGGCCTCGCGGGCAACGTGCTCCGAATCAAGCCGCCGATGTGCATCACCGCCGACGACGTGGACTTCGCCCTCGACGTGCTGGACCGGGCCTTCGCCCGGGTGGAGGCCACGGTGAGCACAGCGAAGTGGGCCGCTTCGTGAGACGGGGAGCTAGGTGCAGTTGGCCGATACCCGGTGTCGGCCGGCGGCGCGCCGGGCACGGGGAGAAACTTCCAGCTGTATTCGCCGGCGCTCGAGCGACATCCGGAGCACGCCCCGCCCCGCGACGTAGCGCAGCTTGCTGTTCTTCGCCACGGTGATGAAGTCCTCGAGCTGGGCGCCGCCGGTCCCCATCACGAACTCGCGCGTGCCCCCTCGCCATGAAGTTGCTGTCGGCGTCCTGGGGCGCGAACCGCTCGTAGTTGTGCTGGTGTCCGTTGAGCACCACCTCCGCCCCCGCCTTGTACAGCGCGTCGAACAGCGGCCGGACGGCCGGCGTGGTCGGGACTGCGGCCGCTGGTGTAGAGCGGCTTGTGCCAGTAGGCGAGTATGCACTTCGAGGGGTTGGCGGCGAGATGCGCCGTCGAGCCAGGTCGTCTGCTCGGGGATGTTGCGCTCGCTGTTCAGCGAGTAGATCCGCCAGGTGCCGAGCTTGTAGGTGTAGTAGCCCTTGCCGCTGGGACCCGGCCAGGCTGCCGAAGTACTCGTAGTACGGCCCGGCCTGGTCGGTGCGGTACTCGTGGTTGCCGGGCGACGGCCGGCTGCGGGACGAGCACTCGCCCCCAGCTCGGATCGTAGCAGTTGCGGAACTGCGCATCTGGTGCCGTCCTGATAGACCACGTCGCCCAGCGGCGCGATGGTGCCCGGCAGGTCCGCCAGCATCTCGGCGGTCGACCTCGTCCTGGTGAATCGGTCGGGCATCCGGCGATGTCACCCGCCGCCAGGAGGATGGCGGGCGCGCTGGCCTCCGCGATGACTTCCGGTGGGCTGCATCGCGGTGTCGGGCTGATCCGCGCAGGCGAACGACGGCGGCGATGGTGAATGCGGAGAACGCGAGCAGGCCGGAGCTCTTGAGTCTCATGGAAGCCGTATCAGGAGAAGGGGCGAAAGACTAGCTTGAACTGTGCGTGCGGGGGTACCGCAATGTAGCCACCCCGACGCCCGCTCGCGCAACGACCCCTGCGGCTCCGGCGTCTTACTTGACCCAGCCCGGCGGAACCCAGCGGCGGGCTCGAAGATGGCGGGGTCCAGCGTCACTCCGGCCTTGGGTTGCGCGTATTCCTCCAGCATCTTGGTCTCCCCGTTCACCATGAACCGGACCTCGGTCTCCAGCCAGCCCTGCCCCATCGGGATGTACTTGTTGAAACGCGTCTCGACCCGGCCGACGGGTTCTGCTTGCCGGGCTCGACCATCCGAACGAAGTAGAGCCGCTCCTTGTCGATCCAGAACTGGCGGGTGACCGTGTCCCCGGCCGCGGCACCCACCACGTAGGCCGGCCGACCCTGCCAGGTGGACTCGTGCAGCTTGGTCAGATCGAAGCCGAGCTCCCGGAGCTGCGGGCGGTCGATCTCGACCGGCTGGGCGTAGACGTCGAACCCCAGCACCATCAGCGGGATGGATCATGGGCTTGGTCTCGGCGAGCTTCCATTCCTTGAACTCGTAGAGCGAGTCGTTGCGGAACAGGAGCGTGTTCTTGCCCATCCAGCGGCGCGATGTCGATGCGCAGCTTACCGGGCAGCTCGGCCGCCTCGTACCAGGTCTCGACCTTGCCGTCGGCCAGCGTGGTCTTCTGCACGAAGGTGAGGGTGCGGTACCACTTGCCCAGATAGCGCTGGCGCATCTGGCCGATCAGCTCCAGACCGTCCTTCGGCGGGCTGATCGAGTCGGGGGGCGCCGGGGCGGCGGCCAACACGGCCAGACTGAGGATCGAGATGGAGCATCTGACCTCCGGGTGGGCTTCGGGTGGGCGAACGGTGGCCCTACGGCCGGGCGCGTGAGACGGTTTCCGGCCGCGTTGCGTCGGATGGGTATAATTTGGTCGTCCCGGCCCCACGCTCCTAGACATGAGGAACTGATGACGCGTTGCGACAGATCGCTTTCGATGGTGGCATGGATCCTGGCCACCGCCTGCTCCGGTGGTGCGAGATGAGGGGTCTCGGCCCTGCGCTCGACGGAGGCCGAGGCGGCGGCCGAGTCTTCTCCGCCTGCCTCGGCCCCCGCTCCCTCGCACGCAGTCAGCCGCGGCTCCGTTCCGATGAAGATCGCCGCGCAGGTGGAAGGAAAGACCTACCGGTCGGCCGGGCTGGGCGAGTGCGCCGCCAGCGGGGAGGCCTCCATCTACGAAGTGCCCGCGTCCCTGTGGCACGCGATCTACGAGGGCGAGGACGGCTCGGAAGTCGGCCGGCTCAACCTCACGGTCTGGCGGCCCAAAGCCGGCGACCCCGACATGGTGGGTCTCTCCTTCGCGACGGGCGAGACCACCCACCAGATCGCCACGGTCAAGGGCGGCGAGATGGTGGGCAGCGGCCGCCCGGGCGTGCGCCCTGCCGCCAACGGCGGTACCCTCACCGTCGCGGGCAAGGACGACCACGGCCACGCGATCGAGCTGTCGGTCGAGTGCGAGCGCTTCGACGAAGTGGTGGCCGAAGGGGGATGAAAAGGCTTTCACTCCAGCCCAGGGTCAAGGCCTGGCTCGTCGCCGGCGACGAGTTCCTGATGGGCCCGCGCTACGTCCGGCTGCTGGAGGAGATCGACCGGCGCGGCAGCATCCGGGAGGCGTGCTGCCGCATCGGGCTCAGCTACCGGACCTGCCTCAACCGGATCCGGCGGATGGAGCGCGTTCTGGGCGCGCCCGTCATCCTCACCACCCGCGGCGGAGCGTCCGGTGGCGGCAGCGAGCTCACCGCGGAGGCGCGCGAGATCATCCGGCTCTACCGGAAGTGGCACGTCGAGCTGGAGCGGTCGAGCCGCGAGCTCTTCCGGCGGCTGCGTCGCCATGGCTGACGTCGCCGACCTGTTCCGGCGGCTCAACGCCGGGCGTCTACGTCGTCGGGCGTCGCGGAGGGCGAGCGGCGCAACGCCTTCACCGCCGCCTGGCTCATGCAGGTCTCGTTCGATCCCCTGCTGCTGGCGTTGAGCGTCAATCCCGGGCACGCCTCCTACCCCCTCCTGGTCGCCGGCGGCGGCTTCACCGTGAGCGTCCTCTCCCACGACCAGCTCGACCTCGCCCGGCACTTCGGCACTCGCTCCGGCCGTGAGACCGACAAGCTGGCCGGCATCGCCTGGCGCCCGGGCCGTACCGGCGCGCCGATCCTCGTCGGGGCGGTGGCATATCTCGAGTGCCGCCTCGACCAGCCGCATCCCCGCCGGCGACCACGAGATCGTCATCGCCCGACCGATCGCGGGTGAGATCCTCCTTCCCGACGCGACCCCACTCACCTACGCCGACACCGGCGACCTCGACGGCAGCCGGGAGCTGTACCCGCCCTCTTTGTAGCGCATGTCGATTCTTCCCCCTTCGTTCGACGTCAATGTAGAAGCAGGATTTTTTCGATCAAACGTCACAGGGAGGGAACATCCGTGCATTCCAGTGCTTACGCGTCTTCGGTCTCGAAGGAAAGGCATTTGGCCGGCCCAATCGTCAGCGCCATCCCGGTGCTGTTTCTGGCCTTCGACACCGCCATCAAGTTCACGAGCCATGGAGCCGGTCGTGGAGTCGTTCCGCCAGCTGGGGTACCCCACCAGCCTCGGCCTCGCCATCGGGCTCCTCGAGCTGACCTGTCTCGTTCTTTACGTGGTTCCCCGCACCTCGGTGCTTGGCGCGGTCCTGCTGACGGGCTATCTGGGCGGCGCGGTCGCGACCCACGTGCGGGTCGGCAGCCCGTTGTTCACCCACATCCTCTTCCCGATCTATGTCGCCGGGCTGATCTGGGGCGGACTCTTCTTGCGCGAACGCCGACTCCTCACGCTCATCCCGTTGCGCAGCTAGCCCTCGAGGGCGGGTCCACTGTGCGGCGAGCCTCAGGTGGGCTGCCGCACGTACATCGCCCGAAACTGGTCCGGAGACCCGGGCCCCTCGCCGCCGAAGGCCACTCGCAGGGTGTCGCCGGAGATCGTGCCTGCGTCGAGAAGCAGCGGCGCAACGACGACGCTGTCCAGCTCGAACGTGAGCGAAGATCCCCGGCGCGCGTACGTCCCCCATTCCATCGCGGTAAAAACCAGGCCGTTGTTGCGGTTCCGCGCCGTAAGCGATGCGGTGTAGGCCGGCCCTTCGAGAACCAGTCCTCCACTCAGGTAAGTGCAGCAGCCCAGGCCCTCATGATCGTAGGGCAACGGCTCCTCGTTCAGGCCGCGAAGGTCGTAATCACCCTCGATTGCCCCGGGACCCGAGGCGTCATCTCCGCACCCGGCGAGGGCCGCGAGGATCGCGAGGGTGACGGCGGCGCCCCGGGTCATTGCTCTTCCGCCTTGGGGAACTGGGCACCGATCAAGGCGCCGACCAGCCCGCCGAGGACGCCACCCGCCAGGAACGCGCGGGGGGTAGCGCTTCCTCCGCAGCCCGTGTCCGAGCCACGGCAAAGGCGGTCGATCAGCACGGCGAACCCGAGCCCGGCTGCCAATCCGCCGATGAGGGCACCCTTTTTCCACTGGGTGGGGCGGATCTCTCGCCGCACCGAATCGACGGCCAGCGACTGGCGGAGCGGTCCCCGGGCGGCCACGCCGAGCACCTCGGACGCAGTCGGCCCGGCGATGCGGATTGGCGCGTGCTGCGCGCTGGCCGCGGTGGTGATGGACATGAGCAGAAGAAAAACGAGTCGAGGGAGCGCCGGCATGAACGACTCTCTGTGGAGGTCCCCCTCAGTGTCGTCCGCCGGCGTGACTCGCGCGTGACTTGAGGCTATTCCTCAGGACGCCGTCACCGGCACGTGCAGGCGCGACAGGAGCGCCAGCGCCAGGGCAAGCGCGACGTACGTCCCCAGGGCGCCGGTGTCCGGCTCCTCCGGCGCCTCCCCAAAGGCGTTCGCGGCACCGGCCAGCGCGAGCAGCACGAGCAGAGGCTCCGATGTCGCCAGCCAGATCGCGCCCAACGCCCCGACCGCGAGCCAGCGTTGCCGGCGCGTCAGCGCACGAAAGCCCCGGCCGCCGTCGAGCTGCCAGAATGGGAGAAGGTTGAAGAGGTTGATCCAGGCGCCGAAGCGGGCAATGGCTCCCCAGATCGGGACGTGAGTCGTCAGAAACACAACGTACGCCGCGAGCGCCGCGCCGAGCCCCCAGATCGGGCCTGCCAGGCCCACCCGGGCGTCCTCGTTGACGGTGGCCGGGTGCTGGTGCAGCCGGACGATCGCGCCGATGCCGGGGATGAACATCGGGGCACTCGCCTTGATGCCGTAGTGCCGGAGCGAGGCGACGTGTCCCATCTCGTGCACATAGATCGAGGCCACGATACCGAACGCGAACTTCCACCCCCAGAGTGTCCAGTACACACCGGCCGCGGCGAACATGGACAGGAGCGTGCTGGTCTTGGTGAGACCGAGCAGGAGGAGCTTCGCTTTGGTGAGGAAGAAGACCAGCAGGAACTTGACCTTCCAGAGGACGAGCAGCAGCACCCCGAGCGCCGGCCCGAAGCGTTTGGCGAAATCAGGCGCCCGGCTCGTCGGCTCCCGGCATTTTACCCAACGCGCCGATACGCTGTTGAATCGTGGAGACCTGCCCGGCATCGGCCGGCAGCAGCTCGAGCGCCTGCCGCCACAGGACCAGCGCCTCCTCGCGCTGACCCGCGGCTTCATGGCGCTCGGCGTCGGCCGCGAGCGACGCCAACCTGTCGGCGTGCACCAGCCGGCGGCAGGTGGGGCAGCGGAGCAGGGTGCTCGCGAGCTCGGTGCCGCACCCGCCGCAGGTCGTTCCCCGGGCGAGCGGGATGCTACTCGCCACCGGACGCGCCCGTGCCTCGGCCCACCGCGTAGGGGCCGGTGAACGTCATCGGGACCCGCCGGTTCATCTGCCACGCCTGGTACAGCGCGAAGCCGATGATCAGAATGCCGAGGACGTTCTCGAAACCGGCAAGGAACGGAGACGCGATTGCCAGCACCAGCAACGCCACGAAGCCCACGGCGAGCTCGCCCGTCGAGGTCGAGCCCTCGGTGGAGCTCGCGGCATTGAGAGCCGGGGTGGCCGACCCGCTGTCAGCGCCGGTGGCCGGAGCCGAAGCGGCCGCGATCGGCTGGGTCTCGTCCGCCGTGACCGCCTTCAGGATGAACGGCACGTAGGTGCTCACGATGGCCAGGTAGGTGAGTCCCACCGCGAGCGACTGGTATGCCCAGCCACCCCTGCCATCGGACCCCTTCTGCACGCCGCGGCCGACCAGCCAACCCACCGCAATCGCCACCAGGCCGATCTCATAGCCTGTAACGGCCAGAATCGCGTAGTAGACTCCGGCACCAAGGACGGCCCCGCCGAGTCCGAACGCCATGGCCCGCGCCAGCCGCGAGGCGCCGCTGCCGGCGGGGCTCTGCTCCAGGGCGGCCTTGCAGGCGGGGCAGACCACGTGCCCGTTCACTTCGTAGTACGCGTCGCCGATCGGCGTCTGGCACTGCCCACAGCTGGGCGCTCCGGTGCCGCCGGCAGTCTCGTCGAAACGCAGTCCTTCCGAGGACGACACTCCTGTGGCATCCGAGGACATGGGCGCGATCCTTTTTGGGTGATGGGGGGGAGTGGGAAGGTACGCGATGAGGCCGAGGAGGGACAAGCGGTTTCGCGCGGCAACGCGATGCAATATCTGGCAGGGATGGCGGAGGGCCCTCGAGGCGGGGCCGAGCGAGGCGCGCTTTCAGGGCAGCCGGAGACGACCCACGGTGTTTCGGTCGGTCCCGTACCAGATCTCCCGGCTGGGTTTGTGGAACACCATGTGCCGGATGGTATTGGGCTCCTCCCCGCCCTCCGTCGTCCACGCTGTCGGTGAAACGCCCCGCGCCCGGGTCGAACGCCACCAGTCGGTTGGGCCGCACTCCCGTCTCAGCCAGCCAGATTTTCCCCTTGTCGTCGCCCGCCATGGCATACGGCAGCGAACCGGCTCCGGCCGGCATGGCGAACTCCCGCACCTTCCCCGTCGCCGGATCGAGCCGCCCCAGGTACCCGCGCGCGTAGTCGCCATACCAGATCGCGTCCTCCGCCACTACGAGCCGCCGCGGTCGCGCACCCGTCGGGCAGCGTGAACCGTCGCATCTCCATCGTACCCGGGTCGATCGTCCCGACCTCGTTGGTGCCGAAGAGCACGAACCACGGCCGCTGCTTCGCATCCGCTTCGATCCCGTAGGGCCGGGTGCCGCTGCCCGTCGGCCAGAGGCGTATCCGGCCGGTCTTGGCGTCGAGCCGTCCGACCACCTCGGAGTTCTGCGCGGTGAACCAGGCATTCCCCGCCCGGTCGAGGATCATGGTGTGGGGGTCGTCCACCTTCGGATCGGGCATCGGGAAGTTGGTCAGCTTTCGGCTTGCCGGGTCCAGCTTGACCAGCCGGCCATTGCGGTTGCCGGTGAACCAGACCATGCCGTCCGGCGCCACGACCAGATTGTGCGGATGAGTTCCAGCCTCGATCTCGTAGCGCTCGAACTTGCCGCTCTTCGGCTCGAGGTAGGCGACGTAATTCCCCTGCTGTCCCACGAACCACACCCGTCCCTTTCCGTCCACGAAGGGATCGCGCGGGCGGGTACCCTCCCAGGGAACGGTCCACTCCCTGACATCCGGAGCGGCCGCGAATCCCGCCGGCTCTCGCTCCACGAGGGTGGCGGCCGTGAAGGCGAGCGGGAGCGGAAGCGTGCCCGCGATGAGCTTGTGCATCGGAGTCTCCTCGGCGCGCTACGTGCCGCCGCTCTCGGTGGGCAGAAGGTCGGGCCGGGACCCAGGCTTGGTGCGGACCGCGGTCCACGACCAGCCGCCGTCACTCGTCTTGGCAGTGCCGCTCGCCCGGTCGCCGTCCACCCGGCCGCTGAAGGTGACACCTCGTCCTTCGCCGGCGCCGTCGGGCAGCACGAAGCTTAACCGGTCTCCCTTCAGGCTGACGCTGGAGAGCGGCGCCGCTTTCCCAGCCGACGCGGCGGTGCCCGAGACGATCTGGAATTTCTGCTCGAGGACGAGCGGTGTACGCCTTGCCGGGGCCTCCCTTGGGCTCGAGTCGCCACTCCCCCGACACGTCCGCCGGGAGGATCCAGAGAAAGGCGTAGCTCTGCATACCGGAGAAGGTCTTGATGTTGAGGGTCCGGTCCGCCTTCCATGCGCCCATGTCGAAGGCGTTGGAGACGATCCGGGTGCCCGGGCGCAGCTCCTTGAACAGCTTGGGCCGGAGTCGCTCGTTCAGCGAAGGCAGCAGGTAGAGTGTCACGACCGTCGCCTTGGAGAGATCCTGCTCGAAGAGATCGCCCTCCACGAACTCGATCCGCCGGGTGACACCCGCGGTGTCCGCGTTGTTTCTGCTCTCCTTGATGCGGACCGGATCGATGTCCACGCAGACGCCGCGCGCGCCGTGCTTCTTCACCGCGGCGATGACGATCCGGCCGTCGCCGCACCCCAGGTCGTAGACCAGGTCCTTGGAGTCGACCTCGGCCGCGGCGAGCATCTCGCGCACTTTGGTCGTGTCGGTGGGAACGAAGTGGACGTCGGGAGCTCGGGCGGGAGCCGAAGTCTCTTGGCCGGATAGTCCGCCGGGGACCCCGAGCGCCAGCGCGATCGTCGCCGGCAGAAGGGCGAGTCTGCGAAAGGGAATGAAGGCTACGGTGCCCATGTGGAGCCTCGTGCGACCGGATGGTGGAGCGCCGTCGCGCGGCTGCGGCCGGCGAAGGCGAGCACCGGAAGTCCCGCGAGCATCACGGCCACTCCCAGGAGCGCGCCCCGCCCGGCGTAGGCGACGCTGGAATACAGCATGTAGGCGGCGATGCCGCAGAACGTCAACGGGATGATGGGATACAGCGGTACCCGGAACGGGCGCTCCACCGACGGCTCCCGCCGCCGGAGCACCAGGAGCGCTGCGCCGGTGCCGAAGAGAATGAGCCAGAAGACCGGGGCGGTATAGGCCACCATCGCCTCGAACCCGCTCCGGGCGAAGGCGCCGAACGCCACCAGCAGGAGCGCGACGCCTCCCTGAAACAGGAAGGCGGCCCGCGGGGTGTGCTGGCCCTCGTGCCAGTCGCCGAGAAAGCCGAAGAGCGGTACGTCCCGGCCCAGCGCGTAGTTGCTCCTCGCGCCCGTGATCATGGTGGCGTTGGCCGACGAGAGCGCCGCGAGGATGACCGCGAAGCTGACCGCCACCGCGCCCCATCCGCCGACCGCGCGGCGCATCAGATCGGCGGCCACCGCCGACGAGCCGGCCACGCCCTGGAGACCCAGGCCTCGCAGGTAGGCGGCGTTCGCCAGCAGGTAGAGCGCCGTGAGGATGCCGAGGCCCCAGCCGAGGGTCCGGATGGCGCCCCGCCGGCGATCCCGAAGCTCCGCCGAGATGTACGCCGCCTCGCTCCATCCGCCGAAGGTGAGAAGGACGAAGACGATCGCGAGCGCGGTTCCGCCGGGGGATGCCGCCGGCGGCGCGGGAGTCGCTTCGGCCGGCGCCGCGATGAGGAGCCCCGTCACGATCACCGCCACCAGGCCCAGTACCTCCAGCGTGGTGAGCGCGTACTGCACGCCGCCACTCTGGCGCAGCCCGGCGACGTTGAGCAGCGTGAGCCCCACCACCACGGTCGCGGCGACCCCGGACGACAGCCCGGAACGAGGATCCGGGCCGTCCGCCAGCGAAGCCACGTAGTCGCCCACCAGGAAGGAGAGGATGGCGATCGAACCGGTCTGGATCACCGTCATTCTCGACCAGGCGCAGAGAAAGCCGGCTCGCCGGCCGAAGGCTCGACCCAGGAAATGGTATTCGCCGCCGGCATTGGGGTACGCGGCCGCGAGCTCGGCATAGCAGAGGGCGCCGATCAGGGAGATCACGCCACCGATCACCCAGAGACCGATGAACATGGTCCCCGATGAGCTGCCGGCGGCCACCAGCTGAGGCGCCCGGAAGATCCCCGCGCCCAGCACCAGGCCGACCACGAGGATGACGCCGTCGCGGGTGCGCAGGACCGCCCGTGGCGCGGATCGCTCCGCGCGATGCTCCCGGTCTTCCATCTCGGCTCCACCAATCGAGCGAGGAGAGGCAATAGAGCAGGCCCCGGCGATCCCGGGCTGTAACGTGCACCACACTGGTCGGTGCCGAACCGGTCAGACCAGGTCCAGCTCCCAGGTCTGCCCCACCAGATCGCGGCCGAAGCTGTGGTGCGGCGTTTCCTCCACCAGCCGGAATCCGGCCTTCTCGTAGATCCGCCGGGCCGCGTGCAACCCGTCGTTGGTCCAGAGGACGACCTTGGCGTAGCCCGCCGCACGGGCGAACCGGAGGCACTCGCCTACCAGTCGGGAGCCGATCCCGTGCCCCCGCGCCCAGGGCTCGACCAGCAGGAGCCGAAGCTTCGCGACGGTGGAGGATTCCTTCACCAGGAAGACCGACCCGGCCGGAACCCCGCCCAGCTCGGCGATCCAGCACCGCTCGACCCGGGGATCGAGCTCGGCCACGAATCGGCCCACGATCCCGGCCACCAGCCCCTCGAACCCGGCGTCCCAGCCGTACTCGGCGGCGTACAGCTCGCCGTGCCGCTCGACCACCCAGCCCAGCTCACCCGGCCGCGGCCCGCGCAGCACTACGTTGGGTGTCTCGACCTCCGGGCGATCAGCGGCCTTGCCGAGCAGACCTTCGATCCCGCGCATCGCCTCGACCAGCTCCTTACGCTCCGGCCGGCTCAGGCGTGCCAACATCGCTTCCACCTCCTCGGTGGAGCGTGCGTCGAGCGCGTCGAAGGCGCGGCCGCCCCGTTCCGTCAGCGTCAGTCGCCGGCGGCGCCGGTCTGCCGCCGGCGCGCGCGCGGAGACCAGCCCCTGTTTCCGCAGCCCGCAGAGCAGGCGACTCAGGTAGCCGGCGTCGATCGCCAGCGTCTCCCGCAGCTCGGTGGCGGTGATGCCCGCGTGGTGGGCGATCTCGTAGAGCAACCGGACCTCGGTGAGCGAGAAGGGACTGTGGAGCAGCCCCTCGTCGAGGAGCCCGATCTGGCGGGTGTAGAACCGGTTGAAGCGGCGTACGGCGGTCGTGGGGTCGCTGGTCGCGCTGGGCATGGAGCCTCCGATGTCGTCCCCCGCTGCCGCGAGAGATGACTAGGATGGCTCATTATTTGCTTTTGTCAACTATCTACTCCGGTCGCCTTGCCAAGCGCCTATAATTGAGAGAGCGCATCGGATTCCGGGGGCGTGGAGTGGCTTGCGCACCACGGAAGCAGGATCCCGATCGAGGCGACACAGTCATCCTGAGCGCCGTTGTCATCCTGAGCGCCGTTGTCATCCTGAGCGCCGTTGTCATCCTGAGCGAAGCGAAGGATCTTGCCCGGGAGCGGCTCGACCTCCGCGGACCGGATCCCTCGTTCGCTTCAGGTAGCCGGCCGAGTTGCAACCGGGGGCTCCGCCCGTCCGTAGTCAGGACACGAGCCCCCCTTCCACCCTCGAGCCAGGTCCCGCGCATGGGTCTTCTACGGTCCGTGATTCTTTCGAGCGTGCTCCTTCCGGCCACGCTCGCCGCCCAGACCATCGCTTCACCCGAATACGCCGCGCGCCGCGACTCGCTTGCCGCGCGGATCGACAGCGGCGTGGTCGTGGCCTTCGGCGGCCGGACAGCGGTGGGCCCGGAGCGGTTCATGCAGCTCCCGGCCTTCCGCTACCTCACCGGCTTTCTCGAGCCCGACGCCGCGCTGGTGATGGTGGTCCGGCCCGGTGCGGGCGATGCGACGCTGTTCACCTCCGAGCGCGACCCTCGGCGCGCGCTCTACGACGGGTTCCCGCCCGACTCGACCGAGGTCGCCCGGCGAACCGGGATCGATGCCCGCTCGATCGGCGCGCTGCCCGCGCACCTGGACTCGCTTGCTGGAACCGGCCTTCCCTTCTACACTCTGCGAGACTTCGCCACCGCCGACGCCGCCGAGACGGACTCGCTCACCCGGGGCGCCCAGTTCATGCGTCATTTCGCCGACGGGCACCCCAGCCTGACGGTGCGCGACGCACACCCGATTCTCGACAGCCTCCGCACCCGGAAGAGTCCCGCCGAGCAAGCGATGCTGCGCCGCGCGATCGACCTGACCGTGGGAGGGCTCCGCGAGGTCATGCGGGCGTTGAAGCCCGGCATGTGGGAATACGAGGCCGAGGCCATGTTCCAATCGGCCTTTCGCCGAAATGGGGGCGACGGCGCGGCGTTCGTCTCCATCATCGGCTCGGGCCCCCACTCGACCCAGTATCACTACAACGCCAACGACCGGCGGATCGGCAAGGGTGACGTGATCGTGATGGACGTCGGCGCCGGCTTCGGCGGCTACGCCGCCGACGTCACCCGCACCCTGCCCGCGAGCGGCCGCTTCAACAGCGTGCAGCGCGCGGTCTACCAGATCGTGCGCGACGCGCAGGCCGCGGCCGCGAAGGTCGCCCGCCCCGGCGCTTCCTTCGAGTCCTGGCGCGACGCGGCGCGCGAGGTGGTGGCGCGCGGCGTGGCCCGGCTCGGACTCACCGAGGGGGTTGACGCAACCTTCGATCCGCCATGGGCCGATCAGTGCTCCGGCAACCCGGTCGCCTGCACCCAATCATTTCTTTATATGGCGCACGGTCTCGGCCACGGAATCGGGCTCGAGGTTCACGACCGTCCGCATCCCTGGTACGGCGCCGGCACCTTCCAGACGGGCGACGTGTTCACCATCGAGCCCGGCATCTACGTGAGTCGAAAGCTGCTCGAGATCCTGCCCGACACACCGAAGAACCGCGCGATGATCGCCAAGGTGCGCCCGGCGGTGGAGCGCTACCATGACATCGGCATCCGCATCGAAGACGATTACCTGATCACCGACACGGGAGCCGAATGGCTCTCGCGCGCTCCCCGGGAGATCTCCGAGGTCGAAGCGGAGATGGCACGGCGCCCCTGACCAGGCTCCTCGTTCTCTTCGTCACCGCGTTCGTGGACATGGTGGGGCTCGCCATGATCGTGCCCCTCCTGCCCTACTATGCCACGGAGTTCGGCGCCGGCGCCGCCACTGTCGGCGTGCTCATCTCCGCCTTCTCGATCGCGCAGCTCGCCGTCGCGCCGCTGTGGGGGCGGCTCTCGGATGGCTACGGACGGCGCCCCGCCATTCTTGCCGGCCTCCTGATCACCGCCGCGGCGTACCTCCTGTTCGCCTTCGCCCAATCGGTTCCCCTGCTTCTCGTCGCGCGGCTGGTTCAGGGCATCGGCGGCGGCACCATCGGGGTGGTCCAGGCCTACGTCGCCGACGTTTCCCCGCCGGAGCAGCGCACCAAGAGCCTGGGGTGGCTCTCCGCCATCACCAGCCTCGGCGCGGTGGCGGGACCGGCCTTCGGCTCGCTGATGGTCTCGCTCGGCGGGCAGGAGTTCGTGGGGCTCGGGGCTGCCGGGCTCGCGGCGCTGGTCGCGCTCTTCGCCTGGCGGTTCCTCCGGGAATCGCGCCGGGCGCCGACGCCGGGCGCCGCCGCGGCCCGGCTGACCACCGGCCGCGCGGCCATCGCGCACGTTCTCTCCCGCTGGCACGAGCCCGCGCCGCGGCTCATCTGGATTTACGCGGTCGGTATCGGGGCCTTCTACGGGACGATCCAGATCGTGCCGCTCCTGCTGGCCGACCGGCTGGGCGTCACCGAGCGCACCATCGGATACTTCGTGATGTATCTGGGCGGGATGGGAGTGGTGGTGCGCGCGCTGTTGCTGGGGCGGGCGGTGGACCGGCTCGGCGAGGCGCGTCTCGCCCGGCTCGGAATCGTGATCCTCGCGGTGGGGCTGGCCGCGACCGGAGTGGGCCGCGGGAGCGCGGTGCTCGCTGCTGGATTCACGCTCATGCCCCTGGGCACGGCATTCCTCTTTCCCTGCGTCACCGGCCTCCTGTCCCGGAGGGTGCCGGGCCCGGAGCGGGGGCTCTACATGGGCGTCCAACACACCTTCGGTGGCGTGTCCCGGGTCGCCTTCCCCATCGCGGCCGGCCTCCTGATGGATCGGTTCGGCGTGGGGGTCCCGTTCTGGCTTGCGGGCGTGCTGGTCCTCGCCACGCTGCCGCTCACCCGCTCGATCGGTGGGCGACCCGGGCCGGCGCCGGCCGAGGCGGCGGAGGCGCTCCGAATCGCGGCGGCGGACATCACCGGCGAGATTCCAGGCCCGCCTCCCGCAGCAGCCTCTCCCCACCCGTCGGGCGCCCGGCCCGGCGCTCCGCCCGGGTGAGGACCAGCCGGTCCTTGGCCCGCGTCATCCCCACGTAGAGCAGTCGCCGCGCCTCCTGGATCTCCTGCTCCCGGTTCTCGCTCAGCGCGAGGAATCCGGGCAGCGCCGCGTCCTCCGCGCCGACCACGTAGACCCGCGAGAACTCCAGCCCCTTGGTCGAGTGCAGGGTCAGCAGGTTGATCCGGTGCTCGTCGGTCTCTGTTGTGTCGCTGCGGGAGAGGGCGACTCGTCCCAGCAGCAGGTCGATGCTGTCGTCGAGCGTCGGCCCCGCGCTCGCGGCGACCAGCGCGGAGAGCCGCGCCACCGACGTCGGGTACCGCTCCTCGACCGGACGCTGGGTGCGGATCCGCTCGATCAGCCGGGCGCCACCCAGCCGCTCGGTCAGCTCCTCCACCGACGGCGCGCCCGCCGCCTCGCACTCCTCGGCGTAGACCTGGAGACAGTCGCCATACCGGCCCACCGTCGCCGGGAGCGACACCTCGCGAAGCAGCCGCTCCTCCGCCGTCGGCTCGGCGGAGTCGTCGAGCGCCAGCGCCAGACCCAGCCATCCCAGCAGCTGCACCAGCGCCGACCGGCGGGCTCGCGCCAGCTTCAGGGCTCCGAGGTGCCGCAGCACTCCGGCGAGCGCTGCCGTGTCGTCGAGCGCGTGGTGCGAGCGGCCCGCGTCCACCCCGAAGCGGTGCGCCAGGTCCTCCAGCTTCGCGCTCTCGTCGAGCAGCGAGCGGGCCAGGGGGAGGGTGTCGTAGAAGACCAGTTCGTCCACGCCGGGGAGGCCGGCGGCGAGGCGGCGAAGCACCGGCATGTCGAAGTGCTGGCCGTTGTGCGCCACCAGGATGTCGTCGCCGACGAAGGCGCGGAACGCGGGCCACACCTGGTCGAAGAACGGCTGGTCGCAGACGTCGGCATCGTACCAGCCGTGCACCTCGCTGGCCTTGCGGCTGATCGGCCGGTTGGGGCGCACCAGCTGTGCGAACTGATCCACCACCACCATGCCGCGCACCCGGACCGCGGCGATCTCCACGATCTCGCAGTCGGCGATCTGCTTGTCGGTGGTCTCCAGGTCGAACGCGACGTAGTCCTGGAACGGATCCTCCATCGCCCGGCAGTGATGCAGCTGGAGCGCCTTGAAGAGGGCGAGCGGCCGGATGGCGCCTGCCGGAAGCACGACGTCGCCGGGAAGCGGACGGTCGCCGGGAAGCAGCCGCCGCACGTCGCCGCCGAGCGCGCCCTGGAGCAGGCGCACGGTCGCGATCTCGACCCCGCGGTCGGACTCGACCCAGATCGCTCCGCCTCGCGAGACCGCGGCGCCGATCCGCTCGGCCAGCGCGGCGGCGCCGGGAAACTCCGCCGGATCGCTCAGCTCCGACGCGCGCTCCTCCAGCGGGTTCCGGTACTTCCCGATCCGCTGCGACAACAGCTCGTCCACCAGGGTCGCCAGGGTCTCGTGGGTGCGGCCCAGCGCCGCGAGATTCTCGACGTGGAAGACGAAGCGCCACGCCTTTCGCCCGTCCACGTCGCCCCGAGCGGCGCGGCCGAAGGCGCGTAACGCGGAGACCAGGTCGAGGTCGTGATAGCGAGCCCGCACCTGCTCCACCAGGGGTCGGGGCAGCACCTGGTCGGCGAAGGCCTCGATCGCCAGCGGGTCGTCGGGCGACCGGATCACCTGGAGCGACGAGAGGACAAAGGCGATCAGCTCGTCATCCCTGACCGACTGGCCCTGCGCCAGACGGCAGGGGATGCCCGCCTCGATGCACCTGGTCTCGAGGTACTGACCGGTCACGTGGGCCCGGTAGAGCAGCGCGTAGTCCCCCCACTCGATCCCGGTCGCCTCGCGATCCCGCCACAGATCCTCGAGCAGCCAGGTCGCCTCCTCCACCTCGTCGGAGAAAACGTAGGACGCGACGCAGTGCTCCGAGTCGCGGTCGGCTTCCAGCTTCTTCTCGAAGAGCGCGGGATTCAGGGCGATCACCCGCCGCGCGGCCTCGAAGATCTGCCGGGAGCAGCGCCGGTTCCGGTCGAGGACGATCGGCTCCGCCACCTCGAAGTCCGTGCCGAACCGCTCCAGGATCCGGGGATCGGCCCCCGCCCAGGAGTAGATGGACTGCTCGTCGTCGCCCACGGCGAAGCAGTGCCGGTGCCCGAGGGAAATGCCCGTGACCACCTCGTACTGGGCCAGACTCAGGTCCTGGAACTCGTCCACCAACACCGCATCCCACCGCCCGCGGATGGCGGCCGCGGGTCCGGGGTGTTCGCGAAGCAGGTCGCCGGTGAGGGCGATGAGGTCGTTGTAGTCGAGCAGCCGGCGGGACCGGAGCGCTTCGCGGTAGCAGGCGAAGTGCTCCTGGTCGCCCGGGCTCAGCGGGTAGTGCTCCAGTTGGTGACGGCCGAAGAGGCGAAGGAGCTGCGCCTGGCGCTCGGGTCGGACGTGGAGCCGGCGAAGGACCCGCTTCTGATAGTCCTCGTCGGCGAGCCCGAAGCCGCGGCGCAGGCCCATCACGGCGGCATGCTCACGCAAGCAGGCCGAGGCAGAGCGCGTGCAGGGTGCCGCAGGTGACCTCATCGACCTCGGATCCGAGCTCACGCCGGAGCCGCGAGGCGATCTCGTCCGCGGCCTTGTTGGTAAAGGTGATCGCGCAGATTCGGCGGGGTTCGAGGCCCATCGGGCCGATCAGATGGGCGATCCGCCCGATGAGGCAGAACGTCTTGCCGGCGCCCGGCCCTGCCACCACGAGGACGGGTCCGGGCGGGGCTTCGATGGCGCGGAGCTGGGCGGAGGTCGGAACCGGTCCCGTCCCCGCGGTCAGGGGAGGGTCGATTCCGGGGATGGCGGTCATCCTGCAAAGATACCTTGCCGGTGTGACCGCTCCAGGCTCAGTGAGTCAGCAACTTGAACGCATGCGTCCAGCGGTTCTCGCGGAAGCCCGGAATGCACCACAGCACGGCCAGCGGCTCGATGGCCCGGGCCGCCACGGCCGTCCCCATGTCGGCGGGCTCCCAGCCGAATTGCTCCAGGATCCTGCCCACCTCGGCGCGTGCCTCGGGGTCGTCGCCGCAGTAGAACATCGTCGGCTTCCCGACGGCGAACTTCGGGCTCACCATCAGGTCCGAGCCGACGCTGTTGAACGCCTTCACGAACCGCGCGCGTGGCGCGGCCTTCTGCAGTCGCTCCATCAGCGAGTCGTTGGGTCCGGTGAAGCACTCGAGCACGCCGTCCTTCGGCGGTGCGGTGGTGATGGCATTGGTGGTGTCGATCACCAGCTTCCCGGCGAGATTTTCCAGCCCTGCCTGCTCGAGCACGTCCTCCGCGGCGCTTCCCAGCACGGACAGGACCACCGCGTCTCCCCATTTCGCCACCTCGGCGAAGGTTCCGCTCGGAATCTTGGTCTCTTCGGTAAAGGCGGCGAGCTTTCTGGGATCGCGGCTGCCGATCCGGACCTCGTGACCGATGCCCCGAAGGCCCTTTGCCAGCGCTTGGCCGACCTCGCCCGAGCCGAGCACACCGAATTTCGCCATCTGATCGTCTCTTTCAGCTGCGGTGAACCTCAGTAACTCCCGTTCTTGCCTGGGCTATATTTGAAGGTAACCCGTGCTGTTGCCGTGCCCCTTCAGCCCGAACGGACCGCGCCCTTGGCGATCGATCTCAATCAGATGCAGGACCCGCTCGGGCTCCTCCGGCTGGGCTATGCCAAGCCGCTGCTGGAGTTGCGCGCGCAGCGCTGGGAGAAGGGCGCCAGTGACGAGCGGACCGAACAGGTCGTGGAGGAGACGCCGGTCGTCCTCGTCTATAACGGCATCCCCCACGTCGTGATGATGGCCACCCCGCTGGATCTGGAGGATTTCGCGCTGGGGTTCAGCATCACCGAAGAGCTGATCCGCGGACCGGCGGACTTGGAATCGGTGGAGGTGGTGCGGTACAGCCAGGGGATCGAGATCCAGACCGGGGTCGCCCCGGAGTGCAATGAGGTGATCGCATCGCGCACTCGCCGGCTGACCGGCCGGACCGGCTGCGGCATCTGTGGCGCCGACAGCATCACCGCCGTCCTGAAGCAGCTTCACACCGTCGCTCCGGGCCAGGCGGTCTCCCCCGCCGTCATCGAGCGGGCGATCCAGTCGCTGCTGACTCACCAGACGCTCAACGCGGCCGCCGGCGCGGTGCACGCCGCCGGATGGTCGTCGCTCGACGGCACCGTCGAGCTGGCACGCGAGGACGTGGGCCGCCACAATGCCCTCGACAAGCTCGTCGGCGCGCTGCTCAAGCGCGGCTTCGATCCCCAATCCGGTTTTGTCGTTGTGACGAGCCGTGCGAGCTTCGAGATGGTGCAGAAGGCTACCGTGCTGGGCGCGCCCCTAATGGCCGCCATCTCGGGGCCGACCGGGCTGGCGGTGCGGGTCGCGCAGCAGGCCGGACTCACGCTCGTGGGGTTCGCGCGGAACGGCCGGCTCACCGTGTATACCCATCCCGAGCGAGTCGCCCTCTAGAAATCCTTCAGTCGCCCGCGTCCATCGCCTCGGCGCTGAGCTCGGCGCGGTCCAGCTCCTCCTCCACCTTGTGAAACGCGTCGTCGCCGATGGTGCCGTCGGTGCGCAGCGCTGAGAGCCGGCGACGCTCCGCGGCCATCGCGGCTCTGGCGGCCACCGCGTACTCTCGTTCCTGGTTCGGTGCGTGCGTCCCCGACCTCGATCCGGCCATCCGAGTCTCCGCCTGCTCCAGGCGAACCCGGTATTTCCTGCGGAGCAGATCCGTCACCTCGGTCTTGGCTTCGTTCGCCTCCAGGGTGGCCGCGCCCGCCCGCAGCGTCTCCATGCGGGCGAGCCGCACCTCGCGGCCGACCGCGTCGTCTTGCTCGAGGCCGAGCCACGCCATCAGCGGCTTGAGCGTCAGCCCCTGCACTACCAGGGTTCCCAGCACCACGAGAAATGAGGTGAACAGGATGAGATCGCGCTGCGGGAAGTCCCCCGGCAGCGCCAGTGCGGCCGCGAGCGTGACCGTGCCGCGCATCCCGCACCAGGCGACCACGATCGCGTGGCCCCGGCCCTCGGCCCGGGAGCCCCGCACCACATTGGCCCCCATCGCCCAGGCGATCCGGACCAGGATGACCACCGCGCAAACCGTCAAGCCGATTTTGGTGTAATCCAACAGCTGGGCGCGTTCGAGCTGCTGGACGATCGGCTTGAGCTGGAGTCCCACCAGGATGAACGCCAGCGCGTTCAGCACGAAGACCGCCACCTCCCAGACCGCATACGACGGGATCCTGATCCTGGCCGGGAGGATGTCGGGAGCCGTGCGGGCAACCGACATCGCGAAGACGACCATCGTGAGGATTCCGGAGAGGTGCAGCCGCTCGGCGATGATCCAGACGCCGAACGTCCCGATGAACTGCACGATGACCGCCGTGGCGACGTCCTCTATCCGCCGGTTCACCCAGATCGTGGTATGGGCGAGCACCAGCCCGAGGACGATGCTGCCGGCGGTCACCAGCAGGAGCATCGGCACGATGCCCCAGCCGGAGATCGCCCCGGCGGCCGTGGCGCTGACGGCCAGCCGGTAGATCAGGAGCGCGCTGGCGTCGTTGAAGAGGCTTTCGCCCTCGAGGATGACCAGGAGCCGGTGTGGCGGGCGAAGCTGGCGGAGCACCGCGGTGGCGGCGGCCGCGTCTGGCGGCGCGACGATGGCGCCGAGGGCGATGGCGGCGGGCCAGGGCAGCTCGGGCACCAGCCACCGGGCCGTGACCGCGACCGCCGCCACGGTCATCAGCACCGTGACCAGCGCGAGACTGGCGACCGGACGCCAATGCTCGCGGAGGTCCCTGGGCGAGGCGTCGAAGGCGGCGTCCAGCAGCACCGGCGCCACGAAGAGGGCGAGGGCGAGCTCGGGATCGAGCGTGACCGCCGGCACGCCCGGCATCAGGGCGAGTGCCGCTCCGGCCAGGGCGAGGAGCGCGGGATACGGCGCGCCGATGCGGCGGGCACCGGCGGCGAGCGCCGCGCCCAGGAGGAGGAGAGCTATGACGATCTCGAAGACGTCCATCGCGGCAGCCTGATCGAGTGCCAGGGAAGGCAATGTATCCGTTGTCCCAGCGGCCTCGGTAGATTCAGCCTGGCGGTGGCCGAGGTCCCCGAGCCGGGCAGCTCGAGTTGCAGGAAACCGTTGGCGGGCCGTCGACGTTCATAGGGTGACCCCACTCGGAGCCGAATCGAACATGCAGTTCCTCCGTCCTGTCGCACCCGCCCTGGCGGCGGTCGCTCTGATTCCAGCCATGTTGTTGTCATTCCCGCGTTTCGGGGAGGCTCCAGCGCCGAGTCCAGTGGCTGCCGCCATGGCTCCGGAACCGGCACCGACCGGGGTGGCGGCGTCGAGCGACACGGCTGTGTTCGCCGGGGGCTGCTTCTGGGGAGTCGAGGCGGTGTTCGAGCACCTCAAGGGGGTCTCGTCCGCAACTTCAGGCTACGCCGGAGGATCGGCCCCCTCGCCCTCGTACGAGCAGGTGAGCTCGGGAACCACCGGGCACGCGGAGGCGGTGCTGGTGGTGTACGACCCGGCGGAGATCTCCTACGACCAGCTGCTGCAGGTCTTCTTCACCGTGGCCCACGATCCGACCCAGCTCAATCGCCAGGGTCCGGACGTGGGGACTCAGTATCGGTCGGCGGTGTTTTACCGGAACGCGGCTCAGCGGGAGGCGACCGAGCGCTATGTCGCCAAGATCCAGGATGCCCGACTCTACAAGGACGCCGTCGTGACGGAAGTCGCTCCACTGCGGGCTTTCCACGCGGCGGAGGCGTACCATCAGGACTATCTGGTGCGCCACCCCACCCAGCCGTACATCGTGATCAACGACGCACCCAAACTGGAGCACCTGAAGCGGCAGTTTCCCGCCTTGTATCGGGCGCGGGGCGTGAGCTGAGCTCCTAATTGACCGGAAGAAAAAGGGCCGCCCCGAAGAGCGGCCCTCGAACCATCACCGATCCCGCCTGGCTAAATCGTCCGCCGCCCGCTGATGAAGTTGTACAGGAACACCACCAACGCTACCACGAGCAGCAGATGAATCAAGCTACCAGCGACGTTGAACACGCCCCAGCCTAGGGCCCAGGCGACGACGAGAATCACGGCTAGCCAAATCATACGTGCCTCCAGCACTCAGGTGGGGTTCAGGCAGCCATCGTAGCCAATGGTAAGCCGCCTTCCAGCCCCCGTCGGTGACGTGGTCCACGTCCCAGCCGTGTTCCGCTCGACATTTCGCCGGTGGCCCTGCCTGGAATTGACGTAAAGCGATTGCCCGGGGTGCGCGCTGCGGCGGTGATCAGCGAGTCCCTCGGAATCCCGTCACATTTGTTACTCCCACCCGTTCGATACCGGTGTAAATCTCATCTCACGACCAACATCCGCAGGTCGTGTCGAGGAAAGCACGGCGACGCACGACACGCAAGGAGAGACGAGCGATGACGAAGCACAAGACCGGGACACGCAAAGAGTGGCTCACCGCCCGGCTCGAGCTACTCGAGGCGGAGAAGGAGTTCACGCGGCGCAGCGACGAGCTGGCGCGCCGGCGGCAGGAGCTGCCGTGGGTCCGGATCGACAAGGAGTACCGATTCGAGACCGACGCGGGGAGCGCCTCGCTGCCGGACCTCTTCCGGGGGCGCTCGCAGCTCCTCATCTACCACTTCATGTTCGGGCCCGACTACACGGCAGGATGTCCCGCCTGCTCGGCGATCGCGGACGGGTTCGACCCCTGCGTCGTCCATCTGGCCAACCACGACGTCACGCTGGCGGCGGTGTCGCGAGCGCCGCTCGAGAAGCTGCTGGCGTACCAGCGGCGGATGGGGTGGACCTTTCCCTGGGCGTCCTCGCACGGCAGCGACTTCAACGCCGACTTCAACGTCTGGGTCACCGAAAAGCAACAGCGCGAGGGGGGCACTGAATACAACTACCGGCGCGAGGCGCCGGCGGCCAGGATCTCTTCGCGCGCGACACCCGATGGGGCCACGCTGTTCGCTGGCATGACCGGAATCGACACAGCCACGTACATCCGCGAGAGGCCGGGCATGAGCGCGTTCGTGCTCGAGGATGGCGTCGTCTACCACACCTATTCCGCCTATGCCCGCGGGGTGGACGGCCTCTGGAGCATGTACCAGTGGCTCGACCGCGCCCCCAAGGGGCGCAACGAGAGGGACCTCTGGTTCCGCCGCCACGACGAGTACGACAAGCGCTGAGCCCGGTCGGCTTCGTCGGCTAAACCGATAGCCAGGGCGGCCTTGAATTCCGCTTGAGGGCCATTTCGTAAGCTCGTCCAGTCGTAGCTCTTCCCGTAGCAGCTGAGTTCACGCCGGGAAAGAAAGAGGGCTGAATTCCATGCGATCCCGTACCGCGCGCACGCAGTGCTTGGCACGGCGCTTTTGGCATCGGCAGTGGCGTGTCGGGAGGGCGCCGAGGCACCGACCGCCCCAGCTACGCCCACCCTCTCCACCACCGTCACAGCGGCGGTCGCGCTCGCGTTCCGCCAGGTCAGCGCCGGCGGCGACCACACCTGCGCCGTGACCACGACTGACCTCGCCTACTGCTGGGGTCGGGGAGGGCACCTCACCCCGACGCCCGTCTCGGGGGGGCTCAAGTTCCTGGAGGTGAGCGCCGGCGGAGGCATTCAAGGCAGCCTACACGACCCGGGGGCGGTGAGTTGCGGGGTCACCACGGCCCAGCGGCTCTACTGTTGGGAACAAGACCTGGTGCCGACGGAGGTGCCCGGGGGCCGCAGGTTCCTGAAGGTAAGCGTAGGACACGAGCACATCTGCGCGGTGAATCCGTTCGACGTCGCCTTCTGTTGGGGCAGCAACCGATTCGGCCAGCTCGGCACGGGAGGCGGCTTCACCACGACACCGACCCGGGTGCTCGGCGGGCTCAAGTGGCGGCGGGTGTTCGCTGGAGCCAGCCAGACCTGCGGGGCGACCCTGGACAACAAGGGGTATTGCTGGGGGGCGAACGTCTTCGGCCAGGGTGGCAGCGGGGTACTGGTGTTCATGCAACCGAAGCCGACGCTGATCGCTGGCGGCCTCAGCTTCCGGCAGGCCCGTCCGGGCTCGGGGCTCGACAACGGCATCAACTCGGTGGAGTTCGACACCGGCATCGGCTGCGGGGTGACCCAGGACGATCGGGCATACTGCTGGGGGCTCGGCGCCACCGGCTCGACGGTCGGGGGGAACACGCCGCAGCTCGTGGCCGGTGGGCGCCGCTACAGCACGGTGCAGCCCGGAATCTTCCACACCTACGGGCTGACCCTTGCCGGCGTGGCCTTCTGTTGGGGGAGCAACGACCTCGGCCAGCTGGGCCGGGTGGGGAGCTTCAGCCGGACACCGGTACGGGTGGCGGGCAACCTCGTGTTCGAGGGGATCAGCGTGGCCGCGGCGGGCTTTCACACCTGCGGTGTGACCGCGGCACACCAGGTCTACTGCTGGGGCGACAACGGCACCGGCCAGCTCGGCGATGGCACGCATACCAATCGCTCCACGCCGGTGCCGGTCGTGCAATGACCGGTCTTCGTCGCGGCGGACAGAGGCTCACGGCTTCTGCACCTCCATGACCCACACGTCACTGTGCTGAGCGGGGGCCGTGTAGACGATTCGGTTGTCGTGGATCCCCCACCCACCGCGAGATGGCTTAGGTCCCGGACCGTTGAACGTGAGGAGCAGACGGGGAGCTTCCCCATTCAAGGGGACCCGCCAGAACGTGGCATCCCCCTCCTGATTGGTACTGCGGGTCAGGATCGATCGGCCATCCGGGCTCCACAGCGGCTGATCGCTGAACACCCCGCCGGGTCCGGTGGAGTCCGTGACCAGACGCGGCGGTCCCGAGTCCGCCGGCATCATCCAGATCGAGCCACGTATGAGGTTGCTGCTGAAGGAGAGGAATTTTCCGTCGGGTGACCAGCGGGGCCACACGCCGCGGTCCAGCCGAAGCTCGGGCGGCTGCCACACCCCGTCGACGCGCTTCGCGGTCCAGATGCCTCCCCTACCGCTGAAATCAGCGAAGGTGAGCCGAGTACCGTCGGGCGACCACGACGCGGTGGACTCCTGGCGGGGTGACGAGCTCACCCGCTGAATCGGGCCCCCGTCCAGCGGCAGTACGTAGACGTCGCGCGATCCACCGCGCCACGAGTGGAACGCGATCTCCTTGCCGTCGGGCGAAATGTCGGGGAAAAAATCATCGCTCGGATCGGTGGTCAGCCGTTCCGGGGTCCCGTTCGGGAGTGCCATGCGATAGAGATCCGCATTCCCGCCCAGGTCCGAGTCATAGACCAGCCAGCGGCCATCCGAAGACATGTCGGCCGTTTCCACCAGCTGAACCCCGAAGGTGAGCTGGGTCTGTCCCGAAGCGGTTGCCGGCGGATTGGCCGGGATCGGGATCGACCACGCATTGCTTTCGATCTCGAGACTGGCAAAAGCGAGCCGGCTTCCGTCGGCCGCGAGCGAGATCGTGTGGGCATTCAAGCCGGTCGTCAATCGGATCGCCGGGCCTGTCCTCCGGCCGTCCGACATCGCCGCCGCAAAAATATCCCGCGGTCCGAAGCGATTGGAGACGAAGTAGAGCCATCGCCCATCGGGCGACCAGATGGGACTCTGGTTGACCGAGAGACTGTCGGTAATCGACGCGACCACGCCGTCGGTGACCCTCACCGTCACAATCTGGCTGGGAGAGAGATTCCCGAAGAGGGACCCGGGCATCATCGAGATGGCGTTGCCCGAGGCACACGCGATGTACTCGCCACCGGAACTCCACTGACAGGCATTCGGCTCGAAGAAGCCGGCGATGCCCCGCGAGTCGTTTTTCCCGTCCCGGACAAAGAGCGAGTCTCCGACGACATACCCGATACTCTTGCCGTCCGGCGACCACACGGCCGATGCGACCGGGCTGGTGCGGCCAGGCGGAACTTCCGGGCGATCGGCTCCCCCGGATGCGGGAACGCTGAAGACGCCCCCGCCCTGCAGAAACAGCACCCGGCTGCCATCGGGCGACCAGCGCGGATGGGACTGGACCTGGGTGGTGTCATCGGTCAGTGCGAGGCCGCGCCCTCCCGCGACGGAGCGCACGAACACCCGCATGCGGGCAGGCGTGCCGCTCGCATAGGCGACGCTCCTTCCGTCCGGCGACATCGCAGGCAGCGCTTCCACGGCAGGGTCCCAGGTCACCTTGATCGACTGGCCGAACGTCAGGGGGGCCGGAGGGGACTTGCCGCTCTCGCGCCCCAGGAGAAACGCCGCGAGCGGCAGGACAACCAGGCCCATCCCCACAAGCCATCGCTGCCTGAAGCCCATGACTTTCGGATGGTCCGGTTCGGCGGCCTTCCGGCGTGCCTTGGTTCCATCCTGTAGCGCGATCGCAAACTCGGCCGCGGAGCCGAACCGGTCGGCCGGGAGCTTCTCCAGCGCGGTGAGCACCGCATCCTCGACTGCCGGCGAGACCGAATGCCGTCGCGGCGTCAGCGGGCGCGGTGCTTCGGTCAAGACCTTGGCGACGATGGCCTGCGCGGTGGGACCGGTAAACGGCGGCTCGCCCAGCAGCATCTCATAGGTCATCGCGCCAAGAGCATAGACATCGCTTCGCGCGGTGAGCTCCCGCTCCCCCATGGCCTGTTCGGGGCTCATGTAGTTCGGGGTGCCCAGCGACATCCCGGTCTCGGTCATGCGGGAGCCGCCGGCACTGCTCACGGCCAGGGCGATGCCGAAGTCGGCGACGAGGGCGGAGCCGTCGTGGAGGAGGATGTTCTCCGGCTTGATGTCGCGGTGGATGACGCCGTGGCGGTGGGCGTAATCCAACGCGGCGGCAACCTCGCCCGCGATCCGAACCGCGTCCTGAATCGGCAGCTGTTTCTCCCGGTGCAGCCGAGCGCGCAGCGACTCCCCTTCGACGAAGGGCATCACATAGTACGCGGTGCCGTTCACCTCCCCCGAGTCGATCAGCCCCAGGATGTGCGGGTGTTGCAGAGCGGCGATGGTGCGAATCTCTCGGACGAACCGGTCGGCGCCGATCACGGCGGCGAGCTCGGGCCGCAGGACTTTGATGGCGACCTTGCGTCCGTGTTTCAGGTCCTCGGCGAGATACACTGTCGCCATGCCGCCCTGGCCCAGCTCCCGCTCGATGCGGTAGCGGTCGGCCAGGGCCGTCGCCAGGCGCTCGGCGCTCACCGCGCCGCCGCCGACCCGCGCGCGATCCCGCGCGCCAGCTCCGGGACGTTCTGCAGCACCACGATATGATTGGCACCGTCCGGGCGCGCGAAGACGAACCAGCGCCCATCGGGAGAGACGTCGTAGTTCGCGTGCGGGGCAGCGGTGTCGTATCCCGAGACGTCGAACAGCCTGGTGCGCTTCAGCACCCGAGGCTCCGCGCCGAGCTGAAGCGCAGCGGCCACGAGCTCCGTGCCTGTCGGTGTCGCCCGCCGATAGAACAGCTCCTGCCCATCGCGCGACCAGACCGGCTCCGCCGCCCCGTCGATCGAGACCTGCAACTGAACATCGCTGCCGGACAGGGAGCGCAGGTAGACCTCGGGACGTCCCGAATGGTCCGAGACGTACGCGAACCAACGGCCGTCGGGCGACGGCACCACGTAACTCTCGTCGGCGGCCGTCGCGAGGACGGTGTCGACCGTGTGGCCTCTCGGCACCAACCGTACGATGTCCAGCCCACGCCCCGCGCTTCCCGGAACCGTCGTGAGGAATCCGGCGTCATCCCCGAGATGCGCGCCGGTGTACGAGAGATCCACACCCGTGGACTCGGCTCTCGGCTGCACCGTGGATCCGAGCTGGGTGCGGAAGATGTCCAGCCTGCCGCCGCTCCCCGCCAGATAGTAGAGTCCCTTGCCGTCGCGCGTCCACGCCGGATCGTGGCCGTCGCGCTGGAAGGTCGCCCGCGTCAGGTCTCCGGTTTCTTCCGACCAGATCCACACATCCCGGCCCTCGCTCGATACATGGTCGAACGCGATGCGGCGACCGTCGGGCGAGATTCGCGGGCTGTGATAGCGACGGCGCTCCTCCATCAGGATCCGCACCTGCCCCGCCCGGCTCACCCGTACCAGGTCGCTCTCGGAGCCCGGGATATACGCCACGGTTCCGTTCTCCGCGACGGCGAACTGGGCGAACCCGATCCCGCTCACCAGGACGTCCCCCGCGATCTCCACGTGGGCGCCGGTCACGCGTCTCGACCGCAGGTCGAAGGGCGCGACCGCCATCACGTTGTCGGGACGTACGTACACCAGGTACCCCCTCGTGTAGCGGACCTCCACGACGGGCGTAGCGAAGAGGGGGACCACCTCGCCGGTGTGAAGGTCCAACAGCTGCGCCACGCCGTTGTTGGATCCGGTCGTCAGGCCGAGCCCGACGGCGTAGCGATCACCGGGGAGAATCTGCCCGATGGTGCTGGCGGGAAAGACGAGCGAGTCGCGGCCGTCCACGCCGTGTCGGTAGGTTCCGACACCCACGTGGGAGCCCCACCAGATCGTGCTGTCCTTGGCGAACGCAATGAACGAGGTCCCCTCGACGCCTCGTACCGGACTCCACGCCCCGCCGGCGATCGGCATGCGCTGCATGGTCGCGCTGCCGTAGCCGGAGTAGAGGAACTGGGCATCGGGTGACAGGCGGAGATGCGCGACGGTCGAGGTATTGGGAATCGGCTGGCCCGCACTGCCGTCGAGGCGCCGCGCCAGCACCCGCGATCCGAGCGCGTGATTCACGGCGAACACCACCAGTTGCCCGTCCGCGCTGATGTCGATGGTTCGCGCGACCCCATTGAAGGCGACGCTGGCACCGGGCTCCACGATCGCGAGCCGGGAAGGCGGGCCCGATCCCGGCGCCACCGTGCCGCGCCCGAGAGCCCACCCGCCGGCCGCGGCGAGCGTCGCGCCCGTCACGGCAATCGCTACGAGAGCACGCCGCCCCCGCGACGGCCCGCGGGCGGCACCGGCGTGCGGCCGCGTGGCGGGGCGGGTGACAGCGCCGCCGCCGCCGATCGCGGCGGCGAATTCGGCCGCGGTCGCGAACCGGTCGGCCGGCAGCTTCTCCAGCGCGGTGAGCACCGCGTCCTCGACCTCCGGCGGGATCCGGTCCCGCCGCGGGGTGAGCCGGGCCGGCTTCTCCGACATCACCTTGGCTACGATGGATTGGGCCGTCGGCCCGGTAAAGGGTGGCTCGCCCAGCAGCATCTCGTAGAGCACGCAGCCCAGCGCGTACACGTCGGAGCGGGCCGTGATCTCCCGCTCGCCCATCGCCTGCTCCGGGCTCATGTAGTGCGGCGTGCCGAGCGACATGCCGGTCTCGGTCATCCTGGCGCTGCCGCCCGCGCTCGAGACCGCCAGCGCGATCCCGAAATCCGCCACCAGGGCCGAGCCGTCGTGCAGCATGACGTTCTCGGGCTTGATGTCGCGGTGGATCACCCCGTGCCGGTGGGCATAGTCGAGGGCGCCGGCGATCTGGGTCGCGAGCCGGACGGCCTCGGCGATGGGGAGCTGCTTCTCGCGGGTGAGCCGGTCGCGCAGACTCTCGCCCTCCACGAACGGCATCACGTAATACGCGGTCCCATGGACCTCACCCGAGTCGATCAAGCCGAGAATATGGGGGTGCTGCAGGTTGGCGATGGTCTTGATCTCGCGGAGAAACCGCTCGGCCCCGATCACGGCCGCCAGCTCGGGGCGGAGCACCTTGATCGCGACCCTGCGGTCGTGTTTGAGGTCCTGGGCGAGGTAGACCGTGGCCATGCCGCCCGCGCCGAGCTCGCGCTCGATGTGGTAGCGGTCGGACAGGGCGGTGGTGAGGCGAGGGAGAGGGGCGGCCATGGACCACCCGAAACATGGGGCTCAGGGGGGCAGGTCGCTAGGCCAGCGCAGATGCACTTGGGCGACGCCCTCAAGCGGCCGAATGAGCGGCATTCCCCGCAACGAATTCGGTGGAACTTCCTTTGGCAACCCCGTTTTTCTCCGGCCAAGAGGGTCGGCTGGTCGAGCTCCCGCCGTGTTCGACACGGGTGTGCGACTCACCTACTCACTGCGGCCGTGGGCCGGGGCATCGCTTCGACCCAGACTTTATCTCGATTTGTTCCAGCTCGGCAATCGCCGTACGCCGGTCGCCTTCGACGAGCTGCATTTCCTGGAGCAGGACGCCAACGGCAATCCAACGACGCCGAACCGAACCTACGGCAGGCCGTTTGATTTCCAAGCTCCTATGAGTGCCCGCCTGGGCTTATCAGTGGATTTCGGGGTGCTCGACTGAGGCGCAGTCACCGGGGCTCGCCGACCAGCTCTGCCAGCTCGGCGCGCACCCGGTCGACCTCGGGCCTGAGCGACGGCTCCGGATCCCACCGGAGCGCGAGGTAGTGCTGGTAGGCGCGGATCGCGCCGGCCCTGTCTCCCCCTAGCGCGGCCAGACGGCCCTCCTCGCGTAGGTAGGTGGAGAGATACCGCGGCACCATGCCATAAACACGACGCCGCACGGCCGCCAACGCGCGAGGCACGTCACCCTGAGCCTCCAGCAGCCTTGCAACCACCAGATTCCAGGCCTCGTTCCAGCCGGCAGGGGATTTCCGTGACAGAGAATCGAGACGGTTGACATGGCGAGGTGCGTCGGAGTGCCGGGCAGCGGATGCCAACCAGGCCTCGAGCAGCGCGGCGCAGACCTGGGCCTCCTCTGCCACATTGGAGGAGTCGTGGACAGAAAGGCCTACAGGGACCGCGCCCCGGAGTCTGGTGATCGCCGAGGGAACATTCCCGAACTCCCCGTGTGCCAGCCGCCACTGCTCAGTAATGCAGATGTCCCCGCTTCGTTCGGCCGCTCCGCGCGAAGAACGGGCGAGCGGCCCGTCAGCCGTCTCGGCGGAAGTCCGCAACACTCGAAGGGCGGCGCTCGAATCGCCATCCCAGAACAGGGTGGCAAGGATCAGGACCTGTTCCGCGTCCCGACCCTGCCGACGCGTTGCGGCCAGCGCTTCCCCGGGGCGGCCGCCGTTGAATGCCAGGAGCTTGAGCTGGGAAAGGGCCCACTGCCGCTCGTCGTGGGTCTTGGCGGTACTGAGCAGTGCCTTGACCGCACGTCTGGCGTCATCGGGCGCGAAGCCGGTTTCCTGGCTCCGCAGTGTGATGTCGGTCAGGCTGGCAATATTCATCCTGTCGAATCGTGCCCTGAGCGCCGAAAGTGCGACGGAGTCGCCGAGGACATAGGCCATCTGCCATCGCACGTAGTCAGCGGACTCGTTATCGGGATCAGCGAGTGCGGCGCTTCCGAGCCGCCGGACGCTCGCGGTATCACCCTCGATAGCGGCGATGTCGAAGACATGCTCGAGCGGGCCCGCATCCGGCTTTCGACCGGCCGCGGAGTCGAGCTCCTGGCCCCGCCGCAAGCCGGCCGCTGCCTGCCCCAGCGGGTGAGGAAGGCTCAGCAGGGCCCCCCAATGGAAGTATTCATCGCCCAGCTTGTACCATGCCTCGGGGCGCTCCGGAGCCGCGGCGACCGCCTGTTCCGCGGCTTCCAGAAATTCGGCGGTCGACGACGGGGCGGGAAAGCGTGGGCCTGCGTGGGCCAGGAGCAGGGCGCGATCCCGGGGGCTCAGGCGGTCCCGCACTGGCCAGGCCAGCAATACCCCACGCGCCCCATAGTCCTGGGGCAGCCACCCGGATGCCCATCCAGAAGCCTCCTGGACCTCCAACGCCGCCAGCGCGAATGTCGAGTCGATATTCAGCGAGTGATCGAAGCTCTTCAAAGCATCATCGAAATGGCCCGCCCGAAGCGCTGCCTTGCCGTCCAGGTAAGCTCGAATCGCCGGCAGAGAGGTCAGAGTCGCCAGATCCGTCCTTCCCGCCTCGCCGGCGAGAGCTTGTGCCGTGAGTCGGTCGACCAGCAGGGGCAGGTTGTCCGCCGGCCCTGCCACGCTGGCGCGGGTCAGCGTTCCGCCTGCCGGAACCGCAATGACCGAGGCTGTGAGGATCAGATGGCTCGCGGTGCCCACGATGCTGCCGTCCACCAGTCGTCCCGCACCAAAACTCTTGGCGATCCCAACCGCCCGCGTGAGATCGAGATTATCGTCTGGAGAGGCAGCAACGCGTCGCCATCGATTGAACACTGCCCGCGGATCCACCGCCCGCGGCCCTCCCTCGCCGGTAAGCTTTACGGCCAGCAGGTCGGGCATGCCGTCACGCAAATACTTCAAGCTCGAGTCGGCATCGGTCACGCGGAAGGGGAGGACCACCACGAGGCTGGGATCGGTATTGACCGCAGAGGTGGGGTGCCCTCGGAAGAGGAGAACCCCCAATACGCTAAGAGCAGCTAACGCGACCCCGCCGAGTACGGCGAGCCGAACGGAACGTCGAGTCTTGAGACGAGGGAGGAGTCGAGGTCGCGGCCGCCTGGCCGTCGCGCCCTCCGCGAGCGCTTGGCCAAACTCCGTGGCTGTGGCGAACCGATCGGCCGGCACTTTCGCCAGCACCCGGGTGAGGATCCGTTCGAGGGATTCCGGCACGGTCGGCCGCACGCTTCGGAGGGACGGGACCGGGTCCAGCGCGTGGCGAGCCAGAACTGCCCGAGCAGTCACCCCTGTAAACGGGGGCTGTCCGGCGAGCATCTCGTAGAGCACGCACCCCAGCGCATAGAGATCGCTTCGCTGATCCAGGTTGTGCTCCCCGCTCCCCTGTTCGGGGCTCATGTAGGTCGGAGTCCCTAGCGCGAGCCCCGTCTCCGTCAGCCGCTCCGCACCTGCTGCTTCGACGGCCTTCGCAATGCCAAAGTCCGCCAAGAAGACGCGCCAGTCGCCTAAGGCCCCGCGGTAGCCTGATAGCAGAATGTTTTCGGGCTTGATGTCACGATGGATGACGCCCTGCTTATGGGCGTAAGCTAGAGCGGCGGCTACGTCGCTCGCGATCCGGAGCGCATCCTCTACGGACAGCTGACGCTCCCGCGTCAGTCGGCTCCGCACCGACTCTCCATCGACAAATTCCATGGCGTAGTAGAGGCCCGGCACACCATCCGCCAGCGCCAAAGTACCGGAGTCGTAGAGGGGCAGGATGTTCGGGTGACTTAGGCCAGCGGCGAGCTTGATCTCGCGCAGGAAACGGTCAGCTCCCAGCGCGCCGGCGAGTTCCGCATGTAGGACCTTGAGAGCAACCAGGCGGCCGTGCTTCAGATCACGAGCGAGGTAGACCGCGGCCATGCCTCCACGCCCCAGCTCGCGCTCGAGCAGATAGCGGTCGCGGAGGGCATCAGCGAGAGGCGAGTCGACCACCGTCACGAAAGTGCCTGGAGGGGATGACTAAAATGTGTGGTGGAGGGCTAGGGATTGCCAGCAAGCCTCGGCAGCCCACCGCTTGAGCCAAGGTGAACTGTCGGCGTGCATGTCTCTTAACCCCATAACGTCTTGAGGGTTGGTTGAAGGGAGGATCCGGCGGTTCCGCGTGATTGAACTTCTGCTCATTAGGCACACACGGGCCAGCAAAACGGCCGCTCGCTCGAGCGGTCGCAGGATATCTTAGTAGGAAAATCTGGTTGGAGTTATGGGGAATGGCCAGAGAGGGAATCGAACCCCCGACACGCGGATTTTCAGGGCGTCAAAGGTCGATCAGCCGAAAGCCACGGAGAACCATTCGGCAGCCTTCAGCAACAACTTAGGACAATCCAAAGAGCGGTCCAGCGCCAGCCAGAACCCTCCAGGAACGCGGAGTTCAGGTACTAATCAGGTATCAATCGGAGGAATCAGGCAATCTGGCCGGCTCAGGGCCCTACGCGCTGGTGCGACACCGTCCGGCCCAACAGATTAGGGGAGTCCCCATCCTCGGCCAGAGCGTGTCCACCCCTCCCGCTTCATTCGCGGACTCCTTGCGCAGTCGCTACACGCTCGAACGCGAACTCGGGCGCGGCGGCATGGCGACGGTCTACCTCGCCCGCGACCTGAGGCACAAGCGCCCTGTCGCGCTTAAGGTGCTTCACCCGGAGCTCGCGCAGGCGCTCGGGCCGGAGCGCTTCCAGCGCGAGATCGAAACCGTCGCCCGCCTCCAGCATCCCCACATACTGAGCGTCCACGACTCGGGCGAGACCGCCGGGTGCCTGTGGTTCACGATGCCATTCGTTGAGGGCGAATCGCTCCGGTCTCGGCTCACTCGCGAGCAGCAGCTCCCCATTGACCACGCGCTCCGTATCACGACCGAAGTCGCTCGCGCCCTGGACTATGCCCACCGTCAGGGCATCATCCACCGCGATATCAAACCCGAGAATATCCTGCTCTCCGACGACCAGGCGCTGGTGGCTGATTTCGGCATCGCCAAGGCCCTGGAGGCCGAAGGCGGTGAGAGGCTCACGCAAACGGGGTTCTCGCTGGGCACCCCAGCCTACATGAGCCCGGAGCAGGCTGGCGCAGGGCCGGTGGATGGACGGGCCGACATCTACAGCTTGGGCTGCGTGCTCTACGAAATGCTCGCCGGCCAGCCGCCGTTCACCGGCTCGAGCCATCGCGCCATCATGGCTCGGCACGCCGTGGACCCAGTACCCGCGATCCGCACGGTACGGCCAGCCGTCCCAGTTCAAGTAGAGCGGGCGATCGACCGAGCACTCCAGAAGGTGCCCGCCGACCGGTTCCCGACCGCAGTCCAGTTCGGGCGCGCGCTCGAGGATGGCGTTGGGGAGGAAACATCCCGGGCGCAATCGGGGATGACGCTCACTCGACCCCGACGGTCGACATGGATTGCGCTTGCGCTGCTGGCCGGGTTTGCGACAGCAGCCGTGGCCATCTGGCGTTCACGTGGGCCACCGGAACCTGGGCTCGACCCGAACCTGGTAGCCGTCGCGCCGTTCGACGTCCTCGATCCCAAGCTTGCCCTGTGGCGCGAGGGACTGGTGGACGTGCTCGCCCGCACGATCGATGGCCTGGGCCCGCTACGCACGGTCTCGCCGACGGTCGCGCTGCGCCGCTGGGCCGGTCGGGCTGATTCTCCTTCGGCCCGGGATCTGGGTCGCCGCACCGGCGCTCGGCTGGCGATCTTCGGTCAGCTCGTCGCGATCGGCGGTGACTCGGTTCGCCTGAGCGCGACCGTGGTCGACGTGCCGACCGGCACGCAGCGCGGCGTGTTTGAGCGTTCAGATCGCGCCGACCGGCTGATCTCACTCGCCGATTCGCTGTCTTTCGCCGTCGTGCGCGATCTCGGCGTGTCGAGCCGCGGTCCGGTGCGCCTCGCATCCGTGGGAACGACCTCCATTGTTGCGCTCAAGGCGTTCCTTCAGGGTGAGCAGCACCTTCGCCGAGGCGCGCTCGACTCGGCGATCGCGTACTTCGAGCGCGCCACCTCCCTGGACACAACCTTCGCGCTGGCGTTTCGGCGCCTGGGGCTCGCCCACGACTGGAAGGCGCCGTATACGGCATCGACCCCGTTCTACCTCCGAGCCGGCCGGCTCAACCATGGGCTATCCCCGCGTGACAGTCTCCTGATCACCGCCGATTACCTGATTGCCCTCGCACGAGACAGTTTTACCGACGACTCCCTCGATTCGGCGAGGCGGTCACTTTTAGAAAGACGGTACCGAATGCTGGAAACCGCGAGCCTGAGCTATCCCGGCGACCCGGAGGTCTGGTACCAACTGGGGGAAGCGCGCGAGCACACCGGCTATGAGGCCGGTGCGACCGTGGCCCAGGAACTGGACGCGTTCGATCGCTCGATCGCACTGGACTCGACTTTTGGTGAAGCATATGTGCACCCGATCGAGCGCACGTTGCAGCGCGGGGATTGCAGGCAGGCTTTGACCTACCTTCGGCCTGCTGCGTCCATGAATCTTGCGCTCGAGAACATGCCTGCCGCGCTTGCTGCTGCGCCCGTTCTCGCGCGGCTTCTGTACCACCCCGGCGGAGGAGCCGCGGAGATCCAGCCCATCCTCGACACGCTGTCGGACGAGATGGTGAACAACGTGGCCTTTATGCTCCGCCACTGCGCCGATTCGGCCGAGACGGACATCTGGCTGCGGCGGCAGCTGGAGCGACCCCGCCCTGGCCGAGCCAAAATGACCTATCCGCAAAACGCCAACAACGGGCTGGCATTGAGCTTGGCGAATCATGGCCATCTACGGGAAGCGTATGAGGTGCTGCGGCGGCAGCCGATCGTGGCGGATGTCTCCGGCTTCATGGTCATCCAGCTCGCGCTACTCGGCGCGGTGCCGAAGGACAGCGCGGAGATGCTCTTTCAACGATGGCTGAGGGGCCCGGATGCTGAGCTGGCGATGTTCCCGCTGCCGTGGTGGGCCAGTCAGGGCGACACGTCCGCGGTCCAGGCTGCGATCACCCGAGCGGGTGCGACGCTGTTGGCGAGCCCGGACAATCCCGTTGCGAGCGATGCCGCCGCAATCGGTCCGATGTACCTGGCTCTGGCGAGACACGATACGATGGAGGTCTTGCGAAGGCTCCCCGGCCTGCCCGAATGGGCCGACGTGCTACTCCTACGGGCCAGACTCCTCGTCGCTCAGAGGAGGGATTCTGCGGCTGCGGCATGGCTCGACTGGTATGGCTCCTGGGGACCTCTCAACGTACTTGGGCGGTTGGAGCAGGCCCGGGTTAACGAGCGCCTGGGCGAGCGCGACGAGGCTCTCGCCTCGTATCGATTCGTCATCGACATGTGGCGGCACCCGGACCCGGAGCTGCTGCCCTACGTCACGGAGGCCCGTGCGGCTCTGGTGCGGCTCACGGGGGAGAGCATGCCGTGATTGCCAGTCAGGGCTCCGCCCCAAAATCCACAGACAGGCCGAGCCGTGCGCTCATCGGCGGCTGGAACACCACCGGCCGGCCGTAGTTCGGATTCGGAAACGCCTGATTCCCGTCGGGATCGAGCCCGAAGAAATGGAAGTCGTCCCGAGCCAATGGGGTACGCCGGTTCCCCACCTGATACAGGTCCAAATACACCCTGGGCCGGAGCGTGGTGTCACGCCATGGGCCGGGCTCGTAGCTGAAGCGTAGGCCGGCATCGAGCACCGCATCGGTCCGACCGGCCGACCCGCGAGGCCGGAGAAAGGCCCAGCTCTCACATGCCGGTGCACACCCGAACTCGTTCCGCGGTATACCGCTCATCCATCCGAGGGCGGCACCTATGGTGAGCCCGAAATCGAGCCGGTAGGCGCCCGAGAACTTGAGGACGTGCGTCCGGTCGTTGGGCAGCAGGCCGGTGCTGTTGGGAAAGCGCCCTGGTGCGTCAAATTGCTCCGACTGGTTGGGCCCGGCCCCGTTCGCATCGAAATCGTAGAGACCGGCGTAATTCCCCCACGATCGGGAGAGCACGTACGAGCCGAGGAAGTCGAACTGGCCGCCGGCGGGCTGCTCGACCGTGACCACGAGCGCCGTGTAGGTGCGCCTGGCCCGGGGCGTGAAGGCCAGATTGCCGCGCCCTGGATTGCCGACCTCGAATTTTCCCGCCTCCGTATTGAACGCGTCCTCCACCGCCCAGCGGAGGCTGCGGTAGACTCCGCGGATTCCCGCCCGAACCTTCCCGACCGCCCGCTCGTAGCCCAGGGTGAACTCGTCGAGGGACTGGCCCTCCAGATCGCGTCGAGGCTCCACCTCACCCGGCACGAACCTGAGATCAACGATCGTGTCCGCGCCATTGGGATCGATCCTCGGATCATGATCGTATTTCAATACGACGAGCGGCTGCGGATTCCCGTAATAACCACCGGTGAGTGCCAGCGGAATCTGCTCGTAGAAGCGCGCGTAGGACCCGAAGAGCTTCTGGGGCCCCCGCGGGCCGAAGCCGTAGATCAGGCCAATCCGCGGCTGCCACTGGTCGGTGAAGCTCTGCGCCACATCGCCGGCCGGACCGATAAAGTACTGCCCGTCCCAGCGCACCCCCGCATTCAGAGTCACCCGTGAGGCGAGCCGCCAGGAGTCCTGGACGTAGACGCTGGGAACCCGGTTGTGCACTGCGCTTTGCGTGCGGAGGCGAACCCACGTGTACGTGGTGTCGTCGACACGCCGGATGAATCCCCCTGGCGAGCCCGGCTGTGCTGAGAAATCAAAGTCGCTCTCGAGTCTGTTATCCTCGTATTCGAGGCCGATCTTGATTGCGTGCGGCCCCAGTGCGGCCGAGACGCTGGCGCGTGCCGCCGTGCGCACACTGTGCTCGCGATCGCTTATCCCGAGGCCGCCCGAAACAAGCCCGGTGCTATCAGTGAATCGGGGGGCGGTCCGCCCGAGCTCGGACGCGCCCTCGAAGTCATCGTGCCGGGTGAACCGCGCCAGGCTGAGCTCCGCCTGCGTCTTCCCGCCCAAACGCTGGCGAACCAGAGCGGAGAGCACCAGCCCGCCATGATGACCCAGGGCGGTGATGGCTTCAGGGTTGACGAGGCCATTCGGCGCATCGTTCGGATCGGAGCTGTGATGCACGCTGGGATCGCCATGGACGGTGAGCACCACGTCGGTGTGAGGCCCCGCCTGCCACGTGAGCTTGCTCGCGAAGAGGTGCTGCGTCCCGCGATTGTCCGGGAGCACCAGCCTCGAGATCTCCGCGCCTTGCCGGTGGAAGCTGGGGTTGTAGGCGGTGAAGAACCACAGCCGGTCCCGGAGGATCGGGCCCCCGAGACTCCCACCCACGTCGTATTCTGAGAAGCCAGGCTCCTTGGCGCTGGAGGCCAGAAAACTCGGCTCGGCGGTGAGTCCGTCGTTGGTAAAGAAGCCGAACACCTGCCCGCCGAAACGGTTCCCCCCGGAGTGGGTGATGACGTTGACGATGCCCCCCGTGGCCCGGCCGTATTCCGCCTCATAGCCGCCCTGCTTGATCTCGAGCTCCCGCACGAAGTTGTAGGGCAGATCGGCGCTCGTAATCGCGGAGACCGGGTCGGTGATATTCACGCCGTCCAGGAAGTACGCGTTCTCCGGACCGGTCCCTCCCGAGATGTTGACCTCGTCGTCGGGCAAGCCGCTGTGGACAGCCTGCGGAGCCAGACTGATGATCGAGCGGAAGTTGCGGTCGGTCGGAAGATCTTGGAACTGCTTGGAGGAGATGTTGGTCACCGCTGCGGCGCTGGCGAGATCCAGGAGCGCGCGCTTTGCCGACACCACGATCTCGCCGAGCTCGAGCGCCTGGGACTCCATCTGAATCTCGCCCAACGAGGTCGTGCGGCCCAGGCCCACGCTCACATCGGTGAGTACCACAGGGCGGTAGCCGATCAACGCGAGGCGGACCTGGTAGGTCCCGACCGGCAGGGCGATCAGCCGGAAGTAACCCCGGGTGTCAGCCTCCACGTCGCGCCGACCCTGCAGGCTCGGCCCGCTGGCCGTAATACGAACGGAGGCTGCCGGCTGGGAGTCGGGCGCGAGGACCCAGCCGTCAACGCGACCGGTGGCCTCCTGGGCGGTGATACCCCCGCTCACGGTTGCTAGAGCCAAGGCGGCGACAACTCCGACGCGGCCGATCATGGCGGCCTCCCGCGCGTTCCTTCCAACACAGCGTCGAGCTGCCAGAATAGCGGCTCAGCGATCTGGGAACCTTCGTGGCGTCGGAATCGGGCGTCGCGAAGGTGGGGACGCCCAGTGTGGCGCCCCCAGCTTCTCAGAAAGGCTGTGTCAGCGGAGTGAGCTTATGCTACGGGACCGAGCGGAGCCAGTCAAGCGCGTTGGCGGCTCGAGTCCTCTCTTCTTGTACTAACGCGGTCAAGTACCGAGTACGAGGTTTTTCAGGCACTTCCCCAGTACTCAGACACACAAAAAGGCCCCAACGAACGGGAGCCGGCTTATTAGCAACACTTGTTGGGTGAAGGTAGTTACGACAAGTGGCCAGAGAGGGAATCGAACCCCCGACACGCGGATTTTCAGTCCGCTGCTCTACCAACTGAGCTACCTGGCCTGGGACCAACTTACAAAATACCGTCTCGGACTAATTCCGTGTTATTCCGTGATTCTCTACTCCTAACCTCAGAACCGTGGTGAATGTCACCAGCCGGCACTGGGAAGTGTGGGCGGTGATAGCGCCCGAATATAGGCAGGGGCTTTGCAGACCCCTTGCCTTGCCACTTGGCTACGGCGCCAAAGGACACATAAACTAGCGGGACGTAAAGGGATGCGGTAGATCATCGACGCCGGCTCGAAACGCCCCCCTAGCATGTGAGGAAATACGTGGGGAGGAGGCTGTGAGCGTGAACAACCTCAAGAGCACACTTCAACAATATGGAGAAGTCGCTCCGCTCGGCGATTCGCTGGGTGCCGACGCAGGTGGTGAAACAGACATGACTGCGGCTCCTTGCCCGCAGTCAGGTCGACCCTTACCTCGATCCCTTGCCCGTCGCCATCCGCAGGATGTCGTCCAGGGCATTCCCGTCCCTGTCCATGTCGAGCATCGAGGCGAGCCCACCAGCGGTGCCGCCGGAGCTGCTCCCTCCTCCGCCGAGCAGCCCTCCCAGCAAGCCTCCGAGCCCCCCGGCCGACGGCGAGGCCTGTGTGGTGGTGGCGCCGGCGCCCGCGCCGCGCTGCTTCGCCATGTAGCCGGCGACCAGCATGGCCAGCATCGGCAACATCTTCTTGAGCAGGTCCGGGCTCAGCCCTGACTGCGAGGACGCGTTCTGCGCGACGGCGCGGCTCACGGCCTTGGAGCCGAAGATCTGACCGAGCACGTCGTTGCCCCGGCTCACATCGGTCGGCTTCGCCGCCACGACGTCATCGAGCAGGCCGCCGCCGCCGAGCTGGCTGAGGAGTCCGCCCAATCCTTCGAGCCCGGTGGGCTGGACCTGCGCCTGCTTCTTGAATCCGCCCAGGATCGCCGGCGCCAGCGCGGCCGCCCCGCTGGCCGCCTGGTCTTCGCTGATTCCCAGCTCGCGAGCCATCGACTGCAGGCCGCCCATCTGGCGCAGAATGTCCGTGATCTGCATATGGCTGCTCCTTGCGTGAGACCTAGATGCATCGGCCTGTCCGCTTACGCGTTCAGGCGTGGACCATCGCCCCGAGGCGCTCGAGCAGCGCCTTGGCGGACGCTTCCGAAGATGCCGGATTCTGACCAGTGACCAGGTTCCCGTCCACCACCGCATGGCTGGCCCAGTCATCCGCCTTCGAGTACTTGCCGCCGTTGGCCTTGAGCACATCCTCCACCAGGAAGGGAACGATGTCGGTGAGTCCGACCGCGGCTTCCTCGGTGTTGGCGAATCCCGTCACCATCTTTCCTTTGACCAGCGGAGCTCCATCGGGCCCGTTGGCGCGGCGGAGCACCCCAGGACCGTGGCAGACCGCGCCGACCGGCTTCCCCGCCGCGTAGAACCGCTCGATCAGCGCGATGGAGTGCCGATCCTCCGCCAGATCCCACAGCGGTCCGTGGCCACCCGGGTAGAAGACCGCGTCGTAATCGTCCGCCGACACGGTAGCGAGCTCGACTGTGTTCGCCAGCGCGCGCTGCGCCGCCGGATCGCTCCGGAACCGCTTCATGGCCGGCGTCTCAGCATCCGGCTCGTCGCTCTTCGGATCCACGGGCGGCAGGCCGCCCTTGGGCGAGGCCAGAGTGATCTCGACACCCGCGTCTCGCAGGACGTAGTACGGCGCGGCAAACTCCTCCAGCCAGAAGCCGGTCTTCCTGCCGGTGTCCCCGAGACGGTCGTGGGAGGTGAGTACCATGAGGACCTTAGCCATTGCTCAACTCCGCTGCATGATTGTTGACATTGCACGATCACCAGGCGGTGCGTGCGCGGCGCTCCATTGGAGCGCACTGTCCCATTCGCAGCATAACAAGGATTGCGCCCATCGCCACCCACGACATTGGTAGTGTCCGGTTTCCCCTGAAACAAGTTCTCGTTCGCACCCCGCTCTCGGCTCCATTCCGGCTCCCGTGCCGTTGCCCAGCGGGCCCTCCTGCCTGCGGTCTCCCAGGCCGCGAGCAGCTCGGCATCGTTGCGGGACCGATCCGATTGGGCTGGTCGGGGCGGTCAGAGAAGGCGGGTCGGCCGCGTGGTCGGTGCACACTCTGCGACCCTGAGCCTAGCCATGACTGACCGCCTGGTATAGCATCAGGGCATCTCCTTGTAGGACCCGCAGCTGATCGACTCCCAAGCCCAACTCTCGGCCCTTCTGGCCGACCGCTACCTGATCGAGCGCGAGCTCGGTCGCGGCGGGATGGCCACGGTCTACCTGGCCCATGATGTCCACCACGACCGGCGGGTGGCGCTCAAGGTGCTCCATCCCGAACTCGCCGCCTCGCTTGGCCCGGAGCGTTTCCTTCGCGAGATCCGCACGACTGCTCGTCTGCAACATGCCCACATCCTTCCGGTCTTTGACTCTGGCGAAGCGGCAGGACGACTGTGGTACACGATGCCGTTCGTGGATGGGGAGACCCTCCGGGAGCGACTCCGGCGCGAAGGCCAGCTGCCGGTTGACGAGGCGATTCGAATCACCCGAGACGTCGCGCAGGGCCTGGACTACGCCCACCGGCACGGGGTGGTGCATCGCGACATCAAACCCGAGAACATCCTCCTCGCACGATGGCCAAGCACTGGTCGCTGACTTCGGCGTGGCGCGAGCGGTTGAGCAGCGGCGCCGAGGGCAAGCTCACCGAGACCGGTCTGGCGATGGACGCTGGCCTACATGAGTCCCGAGCAGGCCGCTGGCGAGCACCGAGCTGGACGGCCGCTCGGATGTCTACTCGCTCGGCTGCGTGCTCTACGAGATACTCGCCGGCGAGCCGCCGTTCACCGGGCGTACCCCCCAGGCAATCATCGCCAAACGCGTGCTCGAGCCGGTCCCACATGTGCGCACGCTGCGACAGAGCGTGCCAGAAGCCATCGAGCGAGCACTCGGGAAGGCGATGGCGACGGCACCGGCCGACCGGTTCCCAACGGTTGCCGAGTTCGCCCGGGCGCTCGATAGCGCCCGCCCCGTCGATGCGGTGAGCGCCACGCGACTCGCCGCGCCTGAGGCCCGCCCGGCTGGAACAGGGCGGCCGGTGCCTCGGCGTCGGCTCGCCGTGGCCATGGCCGCGCTCCTCGCTCTCCTGGCCGCGGCGGCCGCGCTGCTGTGGCGGTCCCGATCCGCGCCTCCCCCATTGGACGCGGACCTCCTCGTGGTTGCTCCTTTCGACGTGCTCGCCCCAAGCTCCAACTCTGGCGTGAAGGCCTTGTGGACCTCCTCGCACGCAATCTCGACGGCGCTGGGCCACTCCGGACCGTGCCCCCCACCACTGTCATGCGGCGGTGGAGCGGGCACGCCGACCCGCTCTCAGCTCGTCGAGCTCGGCCGCCGAACCGGTGCACGCCTCACGGTGTTCGGCAGCCTCCTGCCCGCGGGCGGCGACTCCGTCCGGCTCCGGGCTACCCTCCTCGACGTTGAGACGGGGCGATCACTCGTCGAGCTCGAGTTGCGCGACGAGGCCGGCCGGGTGGACCGGCTCGGCGACTCGCTCGCCGTCCGCATCCTTGGAGAGCTGGGCCGCGCTAGGCGGCTCGAGCTCACCGAGTGGCCTCGCTGGGCTCAACGTCACCACCGGCGCTCAAGGCGTTCCTCCAGGGGGAGCAGTGGTTCCGCCGGGGGGCCTGGGACTCGGCCACCGCCAGCTATGACCGCGCGGTGGCGCTCGACAGCAACTTCGCCCTGGCCATCTGGCGACTCGGGCGGGTGGTGGGCTGGCAGCGCATCGGCGGCGACTCCCTGGCTCATGCGCTCTCGCTCCGGGCGGGCGCGCTCAACCACGGCCTTGCGCCGCGCGATAGCCTCTTGGTGGCGGTCGACTCGATGTTCATGGCCGGCACGGCGGGCACCTGGGCCGGGTACCGGCGGTTGGCCGGCACCGCGCGCGAGGCCGTGCGCCGCTATCCCGATGACGCCGACGCCTGGCACACCCTCGGCGAGGTCGACCTGCACTTGGGCCGGCAGGTCCCGCTGCACGAGACCCTCGCCGCTTTCGACCGCGCGATCGCCCTCGACTCGGGCTACGCGCCGGCCTACATCCACGCGATCGAGCTCGCCGCGGCGCTCCACGGCCTCGGGGTCGCCCGGCGCTACGCGGCGGAGTACCTGCGGCGCGCCCCCGACGACGTGACCGCCGAGGGCATCCGGCTCGCCTTCGACTTGGCCGACCCGGCCCGCGTTGGGACCCCCGAGGTGCAGCGGAGACTCGCGCGCGCCTCGGCCAACGTGCTGCTCAAAGCCTGGCTCGCGGTGGCCAGTGCGGTGGACTCGGGGGAGGTCGCAGTACAGGTGGGGCGGGCCTTCGCCGCCACGCCCGAGAGCTCGGCGGTGTGGCTCCCGACCGCCTTCCGGCGCGAGGCCTACGCGCGCACGCTATCCTACCGGGGCCACTTGCGCGAGGCGGCCGCAGCCTGGCGGCCCGATCTCTTTGACTCGTCGGCGCTCCTCGCCGAGCTCACCCTCCAGGGCGCGTTCCCGCCGGACAGCGCCGAGGTGTACTTCGGCCGGTGGCTCCGGGCCGGCGACCTCCGGAAGGCGCGGGATGGGCTACCCTGGTGGGCCGCGCGCGGTGACGCCCCGGCGATCCTGCGCTTCGCGCGAGTGGCCGATTCGGTCGCCAGATCGGGCGCCGAGCCAGCGCTCAAGGAGGAGGGAGTGTTCGGGACCGAGGCGCCCGGGCGTACCTGGCACTGGCGCGGAACGACACGGCCGACGCCCTTCGGCGCTTTGAGCGTATGCCCGACTCGCTCTGCGCGAACTGCGAGTACCTGATCATGGCTCGGCAGCGGCTCCAAGCCGCCCGCGGCGAGGACCGGCGTGTGCTCGGCGCAGAGCGGTGGGTGTGGTACCCGACCGGGACTGAGGTGAGCCGCGCGCTCGACGTGGCCAGGGCGGCCGAGCGGCTGGGCGAGCACGAGCGGGCGATCCGCGGCTACCAATTCGTGGTGGACGCCTGGAGGCACGCGGACCCGGAGCTCCAGGTATACGTCGCCGAGGCGCGAGAGTCCCTGAGGCGGCTCACTACGGAACCCCGGCAGTAGTTTCCGAGGGTGCGGTAGCAACAACTGGATTAGCCGAGGCGAGGACCAGGCAGACCAGCAGCACCGTCGACGCTCCGACCGATTTCGAAATCGTTCCGTGAACTTCCGTGTCCAAGCATTACAAGCCCCCTAAACAGGCTCCTGTAGGCTCCAACGCAACAGCCTGGCGGTGTGAGCCAGGCTGTTGGTGGTTCATGAGATTGGGGCTGTACTTCTGGGACCGCGTTAGAAGGCTTGGACGGCGTAGAACTGTTTTTCAGTCCGCTGCTCTACCAACTGAGCTACCTGGCCTCGGGGCGGGGAATATAAGGAAAGGGCTCACACCGGCCAACCCCGCGCCACGAGTCCGGAAAGCACTTCGCCAGCCGGCCCGGTCAGGTGATGGATGCCGACCCCCGAGCGCTGTCCTTCCATCGAGGTGTTGACCACCGCCACCGTGGCGCCTTGCGCCGCGGCGAGCCAGGGAAGAGAAGCCGCGGGCTCTACCAGGTTCGAGGTCCCGACCGTCAGGAACACATCGCAGTCGTAGGCGGCCGCCCACGCCCGGTGCAGCGCCTCCTCCGGAAGGTTCTCCCCGAACCAGACGACGTCCGGCCGGAGATAGGCGCCGCAAGCACATTTGGGCGGCTCGCCGCCGGACGGAGGCTCGACCCACTCGCCGGCGGCGGTGCCCTCGCGCGAGCAGCGCACTCGGGTGATGTCGCCGTGCAGCTCGACCACCGTGCGGCTGCCGGCCCGGCGGTGGAGTCCGTCCACGTTCTGGGTGATCAGGGTGAAAGCCGGAACGAGCTCCTCCAGCCGCACCAGGGCGAGGTGCGCCGGGTTCGGCTCCGCGCGCAGCACGGCCTCCCGACGCATCCGGTACCAGTCCCAGACCAGCGCCGGATTCCGCTCGAACGCCTCCGGGCGTCGCCAGGTCCTCCGGACGGTGCTTCGACCAAAGCCCGGTGAGCGCGTCGCGGAACGTCGGCAGTCCGCTCTCGGCGCTCACTCCCGCACCGGTGAGCACCGCCACGTGCTGGGCGCGGTGCAGGGCGTCGAGCAGATCGTCGCGCTCGGTCAAATCCGCGCCAGGAGCTTCTCGACCAGGGGCCGGAACTTGGTCTCCGGCGCCTTGAGCAGAGCCATGTTCAGCTCCAGGAGCACGTCGCCCTTCAGGACCAGCGACGGAAGCACGTCGCTGAAGTACGCCGCGTCCCCCAACCCCTGGACCGGCCCCGCCTTCACGACGCCGGCCTTGGCCAAGCTGTCGATGCCGACCCCTTCCGAGCCGGCCAGCATCTTGTCCGCCGCCTTCATCGCGGCGGTCGATGCGTTCCACTGATTCTTGCCGCCCTTCCAGTACACCGTCAGCACGAACACCGGCGAGTCGTCGTCCTCGTACTGACAGATCGAGCGCTCGGGTTCTTCCTCGAGCACGTTCGCGAGCACGATCGTGGGCTCGAGCAGCACCTTGACCTCGTCGGGCTTGAGCAACCTGCACACATGGCGCTCGACCTGGGCCGAGACACCGCTTGCGCTCGCCAGGGCCAGAGCGCAGCACAGTGGAATCCACCGGTTTCTCATAGCGCACCTCCGAGAGGCGTGTAGGGCCCTTAACCCTTCGGCACCACCCGCAGCACCTGCCCGTCGTCCTCGTCGGTCACGACGTAGAGGAACCCGTCGGGCCCCTGCTGCACGTCGCGGATGCGATCGCCGAGCTCGCCGAGATAGCGCTCCTCGCTGGTCACGCGGCCGTCCTCCACCGTGAGGCGGACCAGCGCTCCCGGCTGCATGGAGCCGACGAAGAGATTGCCCTTCCAGCCGGGATACTTGTCGCCGGTGTACCAGACTGCCCCCGACGGCGCGATCACCGGGTCCCAGTAGTAGACCGGCTGCTCCATCCCCTCCTTGGCCGTCCCCTCGCCGATGCTCGCGCCCGAGTAGTCCCTGCCATAGGTGATGACCGGCCAGCCGTAATTCTTGCCCGCCTCGGGGTGGTTGAGCTCGTCGCCCCCGCGCGCCCCGTGCTCCACGGTCCAGAGCTGTCCCGTCTCCGGGTGCAGTGCGGCGGCCTGCATGCTGCGGTGGCCGTAGGAATAGATCTCCGGGCGCACACCGCTCTTCCCGACGAACGGGTTGTCGTCCGGGATCGAGCCGTCGGGATTGATGCGGATGAGCTTCCCCAGCCCCGACTGGAGGTTCTGCGCCTGTTCCCGGTACGCCTGGCGGTCGCCCTGGGTGATGAACAGCTTGCCATCGGGCGCGAAGACCAGGCGCGAGCCGAAGTGGCCGTTCCCCTCCACCTTCGGCTGCTGCCGGTAGATCACCTTCACGTCCTCGAGCCTGCCCTCGCCGAGCCGCCCCCGCGCCACCGCGGTCCCCGCACCGCCTTCGCCGGGCTCCGCGTAGGAGAGATAGACCAGCCGGTTCTCCTCGAATTTCGGATCGATCGCCACGTCGAGCAGTCCGCCCTGGCCCTGCGCCACCACCTTGGGCACGCCGCCCAACGGCTTGGAGAGCTGGCCACCCTTCTCCACGATGCGGACCCGCCCCGGACGCTCGGTGACCAGGATCCGTCCGTCCGGCAGAAATGCCAGCGCCCAGGGATGCTCGAGGCCCTTGGCCACGGTCTCGGCGCCGACCTTGCCCGCGATCGGACTTGGGTGTCGGAGACCGTTGCGATGGGCCGTTTTGGGGCGTCTGCGCCTGGCATTGGGTCAGGAGCGGCGTCGCGATCACCATGCCCGCCAACACCATCGCTCCACTGGTCATCCGAATCGGTCGCATTCCTCTCTCCTTGTGGTCGCACGTTGATGCCTTGAGTGTGGCTGGTGTCGACCGCCCGGAGCAAGACCGCACGCGAGGACGCATAAATGGCGCGGTTCAAGACGCAACCCCCGATGCGGCCTTGGACCCGGAAGCTTCTTCCTGTTGGTTGCCTTTTTACCGGCGAAGCGTAGCTTGACGGAGACCTTGGTTCTACCGCGCAGTCGCATTTCTCCACCATCGCTGGTCCTGCCGATGCCGCTCCTGAGGCCGGCGCTCTCCACGTTTCTCCCAGAGGTGCACATGTGGGTATCGAGGTCATTGCGCCTGGGAAGTCTCCTTGCGCTCGCGGGTCTCACGGCCTGTGCCGATCAACCGGCCACGTCGCCGTCGGATGGTGACGGGCCTGCCCTTGCGAAGGTTTCCGGCAGCAGCGCTGCCGTCGTCGGCCAGCCGGAAGCTGACGCGGATCAACAAGCGCCTGGCAGCGGCAGGGGCGAATCTCCGGGTCGGCAAGGCCGAGCTGCGGTACGCCGCGAAGGGGTACGACGCCCAGTCGCCGACCGAAATCTTCGCCAACGATCGTACGCACACCACTCCCCACCAGTGGGTGGCCGGCGATCCGCGGCGGGATGGCCGGATCGGCATCACCTACGCCGTGGATCCCGTGCTGCAGACGTCCGCGTTCGGTTTTACCAACCTCCCGGCCGTCGAGGTCGATGGAGGCGGCTTCCGGCTCTCGACCCAGGCGGAGCTCGACGGGTACATCGAAGAGGCGATGCAGGCGTGGCGGGACCGCAAGTGCTCCGATGCGCCGATCGAGCGGGTGGCGGTGCCGGCCGGCACCGACCCCGATCTGCTCGACGACTTCTTCCTCGGCCGCCCGACGCCCAGCCCGACTTACGCCCAGCCCGCCGACGTCGTCCATGCCGGGTGGCAGCCTCCCGAGTTCTTCGAGGGCTTCACGCCCGGTGGAAGTGATCTGATCCTCGGCATCACCTTCACGTTCTTGTTTGCCGACGACCAGGGCACTCCCGACCCGAGCGACGACGTCCCCACGGACATCAACGGCGACGGCAAGTTCGATTCCGGCCTGGCCGAGATCTACTACAACCCCTCGTTCATCTACACCAATCGCGGGGCGCCGAACACCATCGACTTCTTCTCGGTCCTCGCCCACGAGACCGGACACGGGCTGAGCCTGGCGCACTTCGGCAAGTTGTTCGTCACCAAGAAGGACCAGGCCGACGGCATCCAGATCAGCCGACATCAAGTTCGCGCCGCAAGGCGCTGATGAACGCCGTCGTACGTCACGGGGCGCGACGAGATCCGGGGAACCGACAACGGCTCCTTCTGCCAGGTCTGGGCACGCAGGTAGCGCCGATCGCCTTGCCGGCAACGGGAACGGGGGAGCCGGCTGGCTTCCCCGTTCCTGATTTTCGAGGGCTCCGTGCGGGCCGCTCCCCTACTGCCGATCGATTTCCCCCCGCATATTGGACCCATGCCTCAGGCATCCTTTCCCAACCTGACCGTCCTCACCCACCCTCTGATCGTTCACAAGCTCTCGATCCTGCGCGATCGGGACACCAGCACCCGCGACTTCAAGCAGCTGGTCAGCGAGATCTCGACGCTGATGGCGTACGAGGTGACCAAGGACCTCTCGACCGAGCCGGTGGAGATCGAGACGCCCCTGGAGCGGACCACCGGCCGGCAGGTCTCGGGGAAGAAGCTGACCCTGGTGCCGATCCTGCGCGCGGGACTGGGGATGGTCGAGGGGATCGCGCAGCTCATCCCGTCGGCCCGGGTGGGCCACATCGGCCTCTATCGCGACCACGACACGCTCAGGCCGGTGGACTACTACTTCAAGATTCCGGCGGCGGAGGTGGAGCGCGATTTCTTCGTGCTCGACCCCATGCTCGCCACCGGCGGGTCGGGCGTTGCGGCGGTCTCCGCGCTGCGCGAGGCCGGGGCGCGGAAGATCCGGTTCCTCTGCCTGGTCGCCGCGCCGGAAGGAGTGCGGCGGATGCTGGAGAGCCACCCCAACGTCCCCATCTACACCGCCGCCCTCGACCGCCAGCTCAACGAGCAGGGGTACATCCTGCCGGGTCTGGGCGACGCGGGCGACCGGCTGTTCGGAACCCGGAGCAAGGGATGAGAAGCCGATGACGATTCGCCTCTCCTTCTTCGGCGCGGCGGGCCAGGTGACCGGCTCGATGCACCTGCTCGAGGCCGCCGGCGGCCGGTTCCTGCTCGACGCGGGACTGTTCCAGGGCCGCCGCTCGGAAACCCACGACCTGAATCTCCGCCTGCCGTTCGATGCCCGGCGGCTGGACGGCGTGGTGCTGAGCCACGCCCACATCGACCACTCGGGCAGGCTGCCGCTGCTGGTGCGCGACGGCTTTCACGGCCCCATCCACGCCACGCCGGCCACCCGCGATCTCTGCGCGGTGATGCTCCCGGACGCGGCCCACATCCAGGAGAAGGACTTCGAGTTTCTCCAGCGGCGGGGGAAGGCGGGCGCCGACAGCGAGCCGCTCTACACCATGGCCGACGCGGTGGCGACCCAGGAGCTGATGGTGGGCGTGCCCTACCATCGCATCACCCACCTGCGAAAGCACCTGGCCCTCGAGTTCCTCGACGCCGGCCACATCCTGGGCTCCGCGTCGGTGGATATCCGGATCACCGAGTCCGGCAGCCATCGGCTGGTCTTCTCCGGGGACATCGGGCGGAGCGGGCTGCCGATCATCCGGGACCCCGAGCCACCTTCCGGTCCGGTCGACACCCTCATCATCGAGTCCACCTACGCGGACCGGAGCCACGAGTCCGTGGCCGATGCCGAGGCCAGACTGGGCGAGGCGGTGCGGCGGGTCGCAGCCCGAGGGGGGAAGGTGCTGGTGCCGGCGTTCGCCCTCGGCCGATGCCAGGAGCTGGTCTACAGCCTCCACCAGCTCTGGCGGGCCGGGAAGATCCCGGAGATTCCCATCCATGTGGACAGCCCGCTCGCGGTGGACGTCACCACGGTGTTCCGGATGCATCCCGAGGTCTTCGACCAACGGGAGCATTTGATCACTTCGGAGAGCCGCCTCTTCGACTTCCCGCTGGTCCGCTACGTCCGCAAGGTCGAGGAATCGAAGGCGCTCGACGCGGCCGCGGGACCGGCCGTGGTCATCGCGGCCTCGGGGATGGCCGAGTCGGGCCGGATCCTCCACCACCTGGCGCACGGCATCGGCGACCACCGGAACCTGGTGCTCTTCGTCGGGTTCCAGGCGGAGCACACGCTGGGCCGGCGGATTCAGGAGGGCGCGAACCCGGTCAGGATCCTGGGCGAGGAGTACCCGGTCAGGGCGGAGGTGGAGACCATCGCCGGCTACTCCGCGCACGCCGACCGCAGCGAGCTCCTCGCCTGGGTGCGCCGGCTCGGCGGGCCGATCCGCCGGGCCTTCGTGGTGCACGGGGAACCGGGCCCGCTGGCGGCGATGGCCAAGACGCTACAGGAAGCGGGTGTCCGCGACGTGCGCGTCCCCCACCACGGTGAGAGCTTCGACCTCTAGTGCCGCGCCGCAGCTCGCTGCGCTCGTTCGTGGGGCTGGTGCTTCTGGTGGCCGCGATCGTCTACACCGTCGCGCTCGCCGCGGTACTGGTGACGAGCCAGCATGACCAGCGGCGCCCGGTGGACGCGATCATCGTGCTGGGCGCCGCGCAGTACAACGGCCGGCCCTCGCCGGTGCTGCGCGCCCGGCTGGATCATGCCATCAGCCTTTACCGCGAGGGCTACGCCCCGCTGATCGTGGTGACCGGCGGCGTCGGGCGGGGCGACACCCTCAGCGAGGCGCTCGTCGGCCGCCGCTACCTCGTCGCCCGGGAGGTGCCGGACGAGTCCGTGATCGCGCAGCCGGTGGGCCGCTCAACCCGGACCTCCATGACCGCCGTGGGCCAGTGGCTGCACGGCCGAGGGCTCAGCCGGGTGCTGCTGGTGAGCGACCCATTCCACATGTGCCGCCTCCGGCTCGAGGCCCGGCGCACCGCGCTCGAGGCGTACACTTCTCCCACGGAAAGCAGCCCGATCTCCGACAACCCGGTGCTCGAGCTCCGCTACCTGTTCGCCGAGGGACTGAAAGTGCCGGTCGCGTGGGTGAGGGCCCTACTTGAAAGCGTGAACGGTGAACGGTGAAAAGTGAACGGGACATCCTCCCTTTTACCTTTCACTTTTCACTGTTCACGCTTTTCTTGCTGCATGCCCCTTCTCTCTTCCACCCGTCTCTACTCGGGCCGCATCGTCAACCTCGATCTCGACAGCGTCCGCTTCCCCGACGACTCGGTCGGCCAGCTCGAGATCCTGCGCCATCCCGGCGCCTCGGCGGTGGTGCCCTTCCTCGACCCGCCGCAGGAGAGCGATCCCCGCGTCGTCCTCATCCGCCAGTTCCGCCACGCGGCCGACGGCTACATCTGGGAGGTCCCCGCCGGACGGCTCGACGCGGGCGAGAGCCCGGAGGCGCTGCGCCGGGCGGGAGCTGGAAGAGGAAACCGGCATGCGCGCCCGACGGTTGGAGCGGCTCACCACCATCCACACTACGCCGGGCTTCACCGACGAGCGGATCCATCTCTTCATGGCGCAGGGACTGGAGCCGGGCGCGGAGCACCGGGAGGCCGACGAGTTCATGGAGCTGCACACGCTCCGCTGGTCCGAGGTGCTCGCGGCTGATGGAGCGCGGGGAGATCGTGGACGGGAAAACGCTGGTCAGCCTGCTCTTCGTGCAATGTTTTCGTAGGTAGCCGTGCGACGGCTTCCCCCGCTGCCCGATCCCACTCGACCGGCGCGAGACGCGGCCCGCTTCGCTGCCCGGCGCGCGGGCGGGATCTGGGACCAGTTCGCCGACTGGTTCAACGCCTTCCATTTCAACGAAAACACCATCCTGCTCGGCTTTGCCGTGGCCATCGGCCTGGCGGGCGGGCTCGGCGTGGTGGCGTTCTACCGGCTGATCGATCTCGCCTACTGGGTCCTCTATCTCACCCCCGCGGTCTTCCTGACCCAGTCGGGGATCCTCGCGTATCGGCCCCTGCTCACCGGGTTCGGGGTGACGCTCGCGTACCTGATCATGCGCGGCCCGGGAGGGGGACACGAAGGGCTCAATATCCCGGACGTCCAGCGTGCGGTCGCGCGCGAGGGCGGCCGCCTGCCTATGCGCCCGACGCTGGCCCGCACCGCCGCGAGCGCGGTGACCCTGGGCAGCGGAGGCGCGGCGGGCAGCGAAGGCCCGGTGGCCGTGTTGGGCGCCGCGCTGGCCTCGTTTCTCGGCCGCGCATTCCGGTTCGACCCGGCCCGTACCAAGATCATGGTGGCGGCCGGGGCGGCGGCCGGTATCTCGGCCGCCTTCAATGCCCCGTTGGCCGGCGCCTTCTTCGCGCTGGAGGAGATTCTGGGCTCGCTCGCGGTCGGCGCCTTCCCTCCGGTCGTGGTGGCCAGCGTGGTGGCCGCGGTGGTCTCCCACAGCTTCCTGGGCAACAACCCCGCCTTCCCGATTCCCGAGGAGTACGGCTACGCGCTCCAGCGCGAGCTGATGATTTTCTACCCCTTCCTCGGCCTCATCGCCGGACTGGTGGGTGTGCTCTTCGTGCGGGTGTTCTTCGCCATGGAGACCTTCGCCCGCAAGGCCCAGGGGCCGCGCTGGACGCTGGCATTTCTCGGCGGCCTCCTGGTGGGCGTGCTGGTGCTCCTCTCCAAGGGCATGCTGGTCGGACACGGCCACCTCGCGGTGCACCTCGAGGTGTTCGGCGGGATGTCGTGGACCTCTCTCGCGCTGCTCGCCCTGGGAAGCATCCTCGCCACTTCGATCACGCTCAACTTCGGCGGGTCGGGCGGCGTGTTCACTCCCTCGCTCTACGTCGGGGCCGCGACCGGTGGCGCCTTCGGCGTGGCGCTCACCGGCCTCTTTCCCGACCTCGGGCTCCGGCCGGAGGCCTACGCGCTGGTGGGCATGGGCGCGGTGGTGGCGGCGTCCACCAGCGCGCCCATCACCGGCATGCTGCTCGTCTTCGAGATGACCAACGACTACGGGATCGTCCTCCCCCTCATGCTGACCACGGTGATCGCCAATCTGGTGGCGCGCCGGCTGGAGCCCGACTCGCTCTACAGCGGGTGGCTCCGCCGCCGCGGCGAGCGGCTCCAGCACGGCGCCGACCGGGACGTGCTCGCGGGTCTCCGGGTGGCGGACGCGTTCGACCCGGCGCCACAGGTCGCGGGCGAGACCGCGCCCCTCGGCCAGCTGCTGGAGCACCTGGGAACCGGCGCGTTCACCGATCTTCCGGTGGTGGACGACCAGCGCCGGCTGATCGGCATCATCCCGATCGCCGACCTCGGCCGGCTGGCCGGTGAGCCCCGGGAGAAGACCGCGGCGCCTGGTCGCATCCGAGGTGACCATCCCCGCCGAGACGGTGGCGCCGGACGACAGCCTGCTGGAGGCGATCCGGCGCATGGGAGTCCGCGGCGCCCCGTCGATTCCGGTGGTGGACCGCGCCACCGGCCACCTGCTCGGCCTGGTGAGCCGAGCCCATGTGCTGGCGCTATACGAGCGCGCCGTCGCCGGCGGCGCCACCGGCGAGCACCCCACGGCGTTTCCTCCGGGGCGCCGCCCCGCGTAGCTTTCACCCATGCCCGCACAGTCCTTCGACGCGTTCTTCCGCTCGCTCCCCAAGGGCGAGCCGGCGCGCGCCTATTACTTTCACGGCCCGGAAGACCTGCTCAAGGACGAGGCGCTGCGGGCGGTCCTCGACCGGGCCCTGGATCCGGCGCTGCGCGACTTCAACCTCGACCTCCGCTCCGCGGCACAGCTCGACTCGGACTTGCTCTTCGCCCTCTGCACCACGCTGCCGATGATGGCGGAACGCCGCGTCGTGGTGCTGCGCGAGGTGGAGGCGCTCAAGCGGAAGCCCAAGGTCCGCTCCGCGCTCCTCGAGTACCTCGGCCGCCCCGCGCCCGACACCGTGCTGGTACTCATTCAAAGCGCGAACGAGGAGAACGAAGACAAGGACATCGCGAAGGCCGCGGTCGCGGTGGCGTTCGAGCCGCTGCCGGAAGACCGGGTGCTCAGGTGGCTCGACCGCCGGGCCAAGGGGCTGGGCCTCGAGCTGCCGGACGACGCGGCGCGCCACCTGGTGCGCGCCGTCGGCGGCGAGCTCGGCTCGATCGCGGCGGAGCTCGACAAGCTCACGGCGCTTCCCGCCGGGGAGCCGCTCACCGTCGAGCGGGTGGGCGAGCTGGTGGGCGTGCACCACGGCGAGACCGTCTTCGATTGGCGCGACGCGGTGCTGGAGGATCGCCCGGGGCCCGCGCTCCGCCTGCTGGGCCCGCTGCTAGACCAGCCGGGAAACTCCGGCGTGAAGCTGGTGACGATGCTGGGTACGACACTCATCGGCGTCGGCATCGCCCGCTCGCACTACGACCGCCGGCTGCGGGGCAGGTCCCTCGACGAAGCGGTCTTCGGGGTGATCCGGCGAAATCGCGTGTACGGGCTCTTGAACTGGGGCGAGGAAAAGGGCCGCTGGCTCCGCTGGGCGCCGAGCTGGCCCGCCCCCAGGGTGGCGGACGCCCTTCGTTCCATCCTGGAGGCCGACCGCGCCCTCAAGGGCACCACCATCTCCGACGAGCGAGGCATCTTGACCGACGTGGTGCTGCGCATGGCGACCTCCGGACAGGCGGCCGCATGACCCGACTGGCCCGGTGTCTCTTCGCGCTCCTGCTGGCCGGCGCTTCGACCGCCGCCGCCCAGAGCGATCCCCGCCTGGTCGCGGCGGTGCGCTCGGCCCAGGAGGGCCAGGGCGACTCGGCCCGGAGCGCGGTGGACCGGCTCCTCGCCGCCACCGCCCCCACCGACTCGCTCTACCCCGAGATCCTCTACACTCAGGCGATGGTGGCCAACACCGCGGCCGACATGCGCCGGCACCTCCAGCACGTGGTGGTGGAGCACCCGACGTCGTCCTGGGTGGACGACGCGCTGCTCCGCCTGGTGCAGATGGATTACGCCACCCGGAGCTTCGACAATGCGGCCCGCAACCTCGAGCGCCTGCGGCTGGACTACCCGCTCACGCCGCTGTTCGCCCAGGCGTCCTACTGGGGCGGCCGCACCTATTTCGACCTGAAGGACACCACCCGGGCCTGCCGCTGGCTCGCCGACGGAATCGCGCGCTCCGAGGCCGACCTCGAGCTGCGGCGGCAGCTGGGTTTCCTCTATCAGCGGTGCGACGTGCGGGTGGCGGTCGCGGACAGCGGCGCGGCGGACACCGCGTCCCGGCCCGGAGCCGGCCGGCCCGATTCGGGTACGGCGCCATCGGCAGCCCCCAAGCCCGCCCAGGCGGATTCGGCGGCCGGTCGCGTGGCGGACTCCCTGCCGCAGCGCCCAGCCGCCCGGGCGACTCGCTTCCGCGTGCAGGTCGCCGCTGTCGCCACGCCCGGCGCCGCCGACGACGCCGCCGGCAAAGCGGAAGGGCTCGGCTTCCCCACCGTCATCGTCCGGGAGCGCGGGCTCTACAAGGTGCGCGCCGGAGCGTTCACCACCCGGCAAGAGGCGCAGGCCGCCGTCTCGAAGCTCAAGGCCAGAATCGGCGGCAGCCCGTTCGTGGTCGCGGAGCCGTAACGCGCAAGGCCCCATCTATGGTCCTCCGCACAATCCGGCTGGCTCGCGAAGTCGGCGCGGCGGCGTGGCTCGCCGCGCTCGCCGCCGGGGGCTGTGGCAGCTCGGCGCCGATTTCCCCACCCCATCCGGTGCCGGCCCCGGATCCTTGTCTCCTTGTCACCGGCGACCCCGGGGAGCCGCGCGAGCTGGTCGTCGCCGCGATCCGGCCCGAGGACTCGACGATCGTCGCCCGGCTCCGGCCCGAGCCGCTCATCCGGCTCGACTGCGCCGGCGTCGCCCGGCCAGGCGCAGCGGAGTCGTGGACCTCCGACTCCGCCCATCGCAGCTGGACCTTCGTGCTCGCGCCCTCCCCACTCGGTCTCACGGCGGCGGGAGCCGCCGTCGAATGGAAGTCCCGGCCCGACGCGGCCACGACACTCCGCCACGCCGGAGTCGCGTCGGTGATCCCGCTGGACGGCCGGCGGCTCGTCGTCACCCTCGATCGCCCGGCCGACTCGGTGCCCGCGCTCTTCGCCGACCCCTCGCTCGCGCTCCTCACCGATTCCCTGCCGCCCGCCGGCACGACGTTCGTCACTCGCCGGCCCGGGACCGGAGACCCCCGGGATGCCCTCGACGGCGGCGCCGACATCCTCCGGACCGGTGATCCGGCGGTCCTGGAATACGCCCGATCCCGGAGCGACTTCACCATGCACCCGCTGCCCTGGAGCCGGACCTACGTGCTCCTCGTCCCTCCCGGGCAGAAGGGCATTGGCGCGCTGATCCCCGCGGACAGCGCGGCGTTCCGCGCGGGGCTCGCCCGGGACGCGGTGCAGGCGATGGCGCGGGCGGCGGAGCCGCCGTTCTGGTGGGATGCGATGGGGCCCTGCCCCGAGGTCGAGGCCCCGCTCCAGTCTCAGAACTCCGGCACGGACGCCGTGGTCTACGCCCGGGAGGATGCCGTCGCGCGGGCACTCGCCGAACGGGTGGTGGCGCTGGCCGACCAGCCGACGATGGCGACGCGGGGGCTCCCAGCGGATGCGATGACGAAGGCGATCCGCGGCGGATTCGGCAGCGCCTACGTCGTGGCGCTGCCGCGGACGGCGCTGGTCCCGTGTCGCGAGGTCGTCGGGTGGCCGGCCGGCACTACCCTGATCCCGCTGATCGACACCCGGCTGAGCGCCGTCGTGCGGCGGGGTGTGCCTCCGCTCACTGTCGAGCTCGACGGTGCCCTCCGCCCGGTGGACGCGCCGTGAGCTTCCGGACCCGACTCTTCCTCGCCACCTCCGTCGCGGTGCTGGTACCGCTCACCGTCCTCGCGCTCGGGGTGCGCCGCGAGATGGGCCGCCGGCTCGACGAAGAGGCTCGCCGCCGGGGCGGCGCCGCGGTGCAGGCGCTCGGCACCGAGCTGACCCGGGAGCGGGAGCGAGTGGTGGGACGGCTGGTCGCTCTGGTGAAGGATCTTTCGGCCGACAATCGGTTCAGGCTCGCCGCGGTTCAGGGCGAGGCCACCTCGCGCCCTCACCTCCTCGATTGGGCCGGCGGCGCCATGCGGCTCTCGGGCCTGTCGCTGCTCCAGGTTCAGGACAGCAGCGGACGGATCCTGAGCTCCGGCCACTTCCGAAACGAGTACGACCGGCTGCGGCCCGACCTGCCGGCCTTCCTGCTTGCCACCGGCAGTGCTCCGTCCCTGGTGCGGGTGCGCACCGCGGAATCGCCGCTGCTCTCACTGGCTGCCGCGGAGCGGTTCGCCGTGGCCGGCCGGCCGTTCGTCCTGGTCGGAGGAATTGCGGCCGAGGAGCGGTTTCTCCGGCGCCTGGATCCGGATCCCGACCTCTCGGTGGTGCTGGACACGCCCGATTCGACCGGGGCGCGCGACGCCGGCTCCCAGGAGATCGGATCCATCGCCCTGCCGTTTCTCGACGCCCAGGGCGCGTCGGTGACCGACACCGCGCACCTGGTCGTGACCAGCACCTCCGGCACGCTGGCCGCCCTCCAGCGGGGGCTCAACGCCTGGTTCCTCGTCTCCCTCGCGGTCACCGCGTTGCTCGCATTGGCGCTCGCCGGCTGGCTCTCGCGGCTCATCAGTCGCCCCCTCAGCGAGCTGGCCGGCAAGACGGCGGCGATCGACCTCGAGCGTCTCGACGTGGATTTCGCCACTGAGAGAGCGGACGAGATCGGGGCGCTGTCCCGGCTGCTGGGCGCGATGACCGCCCGGCTCCGCACCGGCGCGGCCCGGCTCCGGGAGGTGGAGCGCCGGGCCGCGATGGGCGACCTGGCCCGGCAGGTGAATCACGACATCAAGAACGGGCTGGTGCCCATCCGGAACGTGCTCCGCCACCTCGAGGAGGTGGCTCGGGACCGGCCGGAGGCCCTGGGCGCGATGTTCGAGGAGCGGCGGGGAACGCTGGAGTCGAGCGTGGGCTACCTCGACACGCTGGCCCGCAACTACGCGCGGCTCTCCCCCACGGCCGCGCCCGAGCTCTGCGACGTGAACGCGATGGTGTCCGAGGTAGTCCGGGCCTCCGCCGCGGGCGCCGCGGTGCGCACTCGGCTGGCGGACCGGATCCCGCCGGCCGCCGCGGATCGGCTGATGCTCCGCCGGGTCCTGGAAAACCTGGTGGGCAACGCGGCCGACAGCGTCTCGTCGGCGGGAGGCGAGGTGGTGGTCTCGACCGAGCACGTCACGCGCGACGGCACGGGACCCGCCATCCGGATCGTCGTTGCCGACACGGGGCCGGGCATGAGCAACGCCGAGCTCGATCGCGCCTTCGACGACTTCTATACCACGAAGCCGGGCGGAACCGGGCTCGGCCTGTCCATCGTCCGGCGATTGATCCTCGACCTCGGGGGAGCGCTGCGGATCGAGACCGAGCCGGGCGCCGGCACGCGGGCGACGGTCGAGCTTCCAGCCGCTCCCGCGGGAGGAGGCGCAGGATGACGCTGGTGCTCGTGGTGGACGACGTGGCCCCCCTGGCCGAGCAGTACGCCTACGATCTGCGCCGGACCGGCGGCTACGAGGTGCTCACGGCGCCGGGAGGGGAGAAGGCGTTGGAGACGATCGCCGCCGCGCCGGTGGACTGCGTCGTTCTCGACCTCGAGATGCCGGGGATGGACGGCTTCGAGGTGCTGCGGGCGCTGGAGCGGAAGGGGTCGCAGGTTCCGGTGATCGTCTATACCGGCACCGGCAGCTACGATCGCTGCGTCCAGGCCCTGCGGCTGGGCGCGTACGGATTCATCGACAAAGCCGAGCCGATGGAGCGGGTGGTGCACGAGATCGAGACCGCGATGGAGCGCCGGCGGCTCCGCTCCGAAGTGAGCGGGCTCCGCCGGCAGCTGGGCCGGGAGACGTCGCTGGTCGGCGGCAGCGCGGCCATGACCGAGCTGCGCGCGGCGATCGCCCGGGTGGCGCCGATCCCGAGCCAGGTGCTGATCCTGGGCGAGAGCGGCACCGGAAAGGAGCTGGTGGCGCGCGACCTCCATCGCTTCGGCCCCCAGCCTTCGGGGCCGTTCGTGGCGATCAATTGCGCCGCGCTGCCCGAGAGCCTGGTCGAGAGCGAGCTGTTCGGCCACGAGCGCGGGGCGTTCACCGGGGCGGTCGGCACCCGGAAGGGCGCCTTCGAGGCCGCGGAGCGCGGCACGCTCTTCCTCGACGAGGTGGGGGAGCTTCCCCCGCAGCCGCAGGCGAAGCTGCTGCGGGTGCTGGAGGAGCGGCAGGTCACCCGGCTGGGCGGCAACAAGGCGATCGCGATCGAGGCGCGCATCGTCGCCGCGACCAACCGCGACCTGGAGGGCGAGGTGCGGGCGGGCCGCTTCCGGGAGGATCTCTACTTCCGGCTCGCGGTCCATGCCATTCGCGTCCCCCCGCTGCGGGAACGGCTCTCCGACGTGCCGGCGCTGGCGGACCAGTTCCTGACCGGCATCTGCGCCCGGTTCGGGATGCGGCGGAAGAAGATCGCGCCCGACGCGCTGGATCTCCTGATGGCCTACGAGTGGCGCCGGAACAATGTCCGCGAGCTGCGGAACATCGTGGAGCGGATGATCATCGCCTCGGATGGCGAGGTCATCGCCCCGGAGCACGTGCCTGCCGAGATCCGGCCGCCGGGCGCTCCCGCCGCGCCCCCGTCGGACCTCCAGGGATTCCAGGAGCTCAAGGCGGAGGCGGAGCGGAGGATCATCGTCTCCGCCCTCGAGCGACACGACTGGCACGTCACCCGGACCGCTCAGTCGCTCGGCCTCGCCGACCACGCCAGCCTGCTCAAGATCATGCGCCGGCACGGGATCCGCCGGCCGGGGTGAGGGCAGGCCAGCAGGGCATCGGGGCGTAAGACGTACGTGTATACATGGACACATCGGTAGGTCATCGTACGTGTCCGCAGGTACACGATCCAGAATACCTCACCGAACACGCCTCCAGCAAGTTGCTTTCCATCAATGGCTTGTGCCTGTACACCATCGGTGTGTCCTCCTGGCCGCTGGCTTGCCTTTCCTCTGGGTGCCGATCACCCAGAACGCGCCCCTCAGGGGCGCATAGCCAGGAGAAGCCCATGTCGTTCCGCCCGTCCCACCTCGCGATCTTCGCCGCGGCGCTCGCACCGCTCGCGGCCGGCTGTGGCGATGACAAGCGCCCGGTCACCACTACCATCTCCAGCTCCCCCGCCACCGTGGCCGTTGTGGACAGCGGCATCAAGCCGGCCGCGGAGCCCGTGTCCTATGCGGACGCGGAGGCGGCTTACACCGGCGGCAACTACGACGAGGCCGTCGACCTCTTCGCCGCCTACACCCGCTCCAGCCCCGACAACCCCTGGGGCCACTACATGTTCGGCCTGTCGGCGTGGAAGGCGGGGGACCCCGAGCAGGCGATCGCCAGCTTCGACGAGGCGCTGCGGCTCGATCCCCAGCACCGGAAGAGCCTGCTCAACTCCGCCCGCGTGCTGCTGGAGACCGGCCGTCCGCGTGAGGCACTGGAGCGTGTCGAGCGGGCGCAGGGCATCGAGCCGCTCTCGGGCGAGGGTCTCCGTCTGCTGGGCCGGGCGCGCTACGAGCTGAAGCAGATCCCGGAGGCGATCGACGCCTACCAGCGGGCGATCACGCTCGACGAGCGCGACGGGTGGGCGATGAACAACCTGGGGCTGATCCATATCCAGCAGGACCGGAGCGACGCCGCGCTCCCGATCCTGGCCCGCGCGGTGGAGCTGCGCTCCAACTCGCCGGTCTTCCAGAACAACCTCGGCACCGCCCTGGAGCGCACCGGCCACTTCGCCGCGGCCAAGGCGGCGTACGAGGCGGCGCTGGCCGCCGACAGCACCTACGCCAAGTCCGCCGCGAGCGTCGCCCGGGTGGCTCCGCACGTCCAGGGAGACACCACGACGGTGGATCTGGCGGCCCTGGCCACCGAGTTCCAGGCGGAAGTGCAGCGGTGGAGGGACACCACGGTGGCCCCAGTCGCCTCGGAAGATTCGACGGTGGCCCGATGATTCGACTGTGAGCGCGAAGGATTCAACAGTGGAGTGATCTACCTAAAACGCCATGGAGGATCCGAACATGCGAGTGACTTTTCTAGCGCCGTTAGCCGTCATGCTCCTCGCATGCCAGCTACCGGGCGCCCCAGAGGACGAAGAGATGCTCGAGGCCGACAGCACGGTCATCGAGGAATCGCTCGGGGACGATCAGCCGCCGGCAGAGGTCGGAAGATCACGCCGGATGCTGACGTGCCACCTCGGACAGGTTGAAGAAGGTGAAAAGGTGAAAGGTGAAAGGTGAAAAGGAGTAACGTCCCTTTCACTTTTCACCTTTCACTTTTCACGCTTTTCCTGCCCGGATCAAAGCAGGCCCGACGCGGGGTTCGGATCGCCCTCGGCGAACCGGGTCGGCCGGAGTGCGTGCACGTCGAGGGAAGACGCCGTCCCGTCCGCGATGATCTCGGCGAGCAGCTGGCCCAGCGCGGGCGAGTGCATGACGCCGTGCCCGGAGGAGCCGTTCACCAGGAAGAGATTGGGGCACCCGGGCGCGGGGCCGAGAATGGCGTGCTTGTCGGGCGACATCTCGTAGAGTCCCGCCCAGCAGGCCGCCGGTCGATCTCGGCCCGGCGCAGCACCGGCACCCGCCGGTGCGCCATGCGCGTCACCTGACGCGACCCAGGCCGGATCCACCGAGTCGTCGAACGGGCGGCCCTCGACGCCCGGCGTCGGCCAGAGCAGGAGCACCCGGCCGTCGCGCACCCGGAGGTGGAAGCCGTCGCCCGCGAAGATCGTCATCGGCATCGACTCGGGGAGCAGGTCGCAGGGCGCCGTGACCGCGGCCTGGCGCCTGAGCGGCGTGACCGGCAGCGTCCACGCCGGCCCAGCTCGGCGACCGCGGCCGCCCAGGGTCCGGCCGCGTTCACCGCGGCGGCGACGCCGATCGGCCCTCGCGGAGTGAGCACCGCCGAGATGGAGCCGTCCGGGCCGGAGCGAGAAGCCCGGTCGCCTCGGTGTTCCCCACTCCGACCCGGACCCCGAGCCGCATTCCGGCGGCGAGGTAGCCCTCCAGCATCTGGAGCGGCCTGATGAAGCCGTCGGTCGGGCAGAAGACGCCGCCCGCGATTCCCTCCCCGGCGAGCGCCGGATTGAGCCGGATCGACGTCTGCCGGGCTCAGCTCGACCGCCTCGCTCAGCCCCTCGGCGCGCTGAACTCGCTGGCCGTCGCGACAGCGCGGCCAGCTGCGCCTCGTCGGTCGCCGAGCCAGAGGTAGCCGGCCTGGGCAGTAGCCCGGGTCCACGCCCGGTCTCCGCCTCGAAGCGACCGAGCTTCTCCCGCGCGAGGAGGGAGAGACGCACGTTGATCGCGCGTGGCGTACTGCGCGCGAAAGCCACCGGTCGCGCGGCCGGTGCTTCCCTCGCCCGGACCCGCGCCGCGGTCGAGGATCACCACATCCTGCCAGCCCCGGGCGGCGAGGTGATACGCCACGCTGGCGCCGATCACACCGCCGCCGATCACGGCGACCGACGCGGTCATCATGCCGTGAACACGTGCTCCGGGTGCTTGAAGCTCTTGAACTCGAGCGCGTTGCCGCTGGGGTCGAGGAGAAACATCGTCGCCTGCTCGCCCGGCTGCCCGGCGATAGCGGGTGCGGGGCTCCAGGATGAAGGGCATCCCCGCCGCCCGGATCCGGCCGGCGATGGCGTCGAACTCGTCCCAGCCGAGGATCGCGCCGAAGTGCGGCATCGGCACCAGGATGTCCTCGACCTTTCCGGTGTTCTGGGTGGGCGTCACCCGGCCGGTGTTGTGAGCCGAGATCTGGTTGCCGAAGAAGTCGAAGTCCACCCAGGTATCGGTGCTGCGGCCCTCACGACAGCCCAGGATCTCGCCGTAGAACCGCCGGGTGGAGTCGAGGTCGCGGACGAAGAAGGCGAAGTGGAAGGCGGACATCAGACTGAAACCTCCCCCGCGGCTTATACAGCGCCGCGTCGAGGATGGACCAGAGGTGAATGATCCACCCGAGCAGGAACCACCAGAGCACCGCGGCGAGCACGAACATCACCGCCGCCCTGATCAGGCGCCCCTGAATCAGCTGCCCCAATCCCGGGATGAAGAAACTGGCGAGCGCGGCGATCACGTTGCCTGTCGAGCCTTGACCAGCCATGTGCACCTCACATTTCGCGGCGGAAGAGGGCGCGGTCGCCCTAGGGGTGAAGGGTTATATTCTCCAGCGTATGTCCCGCCAGTCCCCCCGTTTCCCTCCGTGGCGTCCGTGAGCCGCGAGACAGCCAGTGCCTCGACCCCGCCGATGCTGAAGCACTGGCGGGAGGTCAAGGCGCAGCGTCCCGACACGATCCTCTTCTACCGGGTCGGCGACTTCTACGAGATGTTCTATCAGGACGCCGAGCTCGCCGCACGGGTCCTCGAGATCACGCTCACGTCGCGAGGCGACGGGGTCCCGCTCGCCGGCGTGCCGGTGAAGGCCGCCGCCGAATACCTCCGTCAGCTCGGTGGCCGCGGGCCACCGGGTCGCCATCTGCGAGCAGGTCGAGGATCCTCGCCTGGCCAAGGGGCTCGTGCGCCGTGAGGTGGTGGAGACGGTGACCCCGGGGCGCTCTGCTGGTGGACGGGTGGATCCCCGGCGGGCGGAACAACTGGATCGCGGCGATTCAGCGCGGCAGCGGCGTCGGCCTGGCCGCGGTGGACCTGAGCACCGGTGAGTTCGTGCTGGAGACGACCGATGAGGAGGGGCTCGAGGAGGCGCTGTCACGGCTCAGCCCGGCGGAGGTCGTGACCCCCAGCCATGACGCAGCCCCACTGCCTCCCTGCTCCGTCGCCCCGCTGCTCACGTCCCGCGAGCCGTGGGAGTTCGACCCCGACCTCGCGCGCGAGGAGCTGGCCCGCCGATTCTCCCTCGCCTCGCTCGACGGCCTCGGCGTCGGCCCGGAGGATGCCGCGGCTCTCGGCGCGGGCGGCGCCCTGCTCCGCTACCTGGTCGAGCTCCAGCCCGCCGGGCTTCCCCACCTCGCGCGGCCCACCGTCCGCCGGAGCGACGCGTTCCTCTGGCTCGACGACATGACCCGGAGAAACCTCGAGCTGGTCGAGCCGCTCCGCGCCGGCGCGCGTGGCGCCACCCTGCTCGAGACGATCGACGGGACCGTGACGCCGATGGGCGGCCGGCTGCTGCGCCAGTGGCTGCTCTCTCCGCTTCGCGATCCGGCCGCGATCGAGGCCCGGCTGGACGCGGTGGACGTCGCGGTGCGCGACTCCCGCGGCCGCGCCCGGTTACGCGAGGCGCTCGATGGTGTTCGGGATCTCGAGCGGCTCGCCGGCCGCGCGGCGGCCGGCCGCGCCGTGCCCCGGGAGATGGGCGCGCTGCGGGACTCGTTCCAGCGGCTCCCCGACGTCGCCGAGGCCCTGAGCGCCGCTGCCGGTTTCGCCCTGCCGGGCGGGCGGCGCGCGGCCCTGCTGGCCGATGCAGTCGACGAGCTCGACCTGCTGGCCGATCTGACGGGTGAGCTGGTCGCCGCCCTGGAGGACCGCCCACCGCCCGTGCTGGCCGATGGCGGAGTCATCCGCCACGGCTACGACGCCGAGCTCGACGAGCTGCGCTCGCTTCGGGACGGCGGCCGGCGGTACATCGCGTCGCTGCAGCAGCGGGAGCGGGAGCGCACCGGGATCTCCTCCCTCAAGGTGGGGTTCAACAAGGTCTTCGGGTACTACCTGGAGATCACCAACGCCCACGCGGCCAAGGTGCCCGCCGACTACGAGCGCCGGCAGACGCTGGCCTCCGCCGAGCGCTACGTCACGCCCGAGCTCAAGGACTACGAGTCCAGGGTGCTGGGCGCGGAGGAGCGGATGGCCGCGCGCGAGGCCGAGCTGTTCGGCTCGCTCCGCGCCGCGGTGGGCCGCGCGATCGGGCGGATCCAGCGCACGTCGCGGGTGCTTGCCCGGCTCGACGTGTGGATGGCGCTCGCCGAGCACGCGGTCGTGGGGCGCTACGTGCGTCCCGAGGTGCACCCCGGCTTCGACCTGACCCTGCGGGAGAGCCGCCACCCGGTCATCGAGCGGATGATGGCCCGCGAGGCCTTCATCCCCAACGACGCGCGATTCACCGACGCCGAGCGGGTCCTGCTCGTCACCGGCCCCAACATGGCCGGGAAGTCCACCATACTCCGGCAGATCGGCGTGTGCGTGGTGCTGGCCCAGATGGGCGCCTTCGTCCCCGCCGCGGAGGCGTCGATCGGCGTGGTCGACCGGCTGTTCACCCGGGTCGGCGCGAGCGACAACCTGGCGCGAGGGCAGTCCACCTTCATGGTGGAGATGAGCGAGACCAGCGCGATCCTCCACAGCGCGACCGCGCGGAGCCTGGTGCTGCTGGACGAGATCGGGCGCGGCACCTCCACCTACGACGGCGTCGCGATCGCGTGGGCGGTCACCGAGCACCTGCACGACCGGGTGGGATGCAAGACGATGTTCGCCACCCACTACCACGAGCTGATGCAGCTTCCGGAGCGGTTGCAGCACGCGCGGAACTACAATGTGGCCGTCCGCGAGACCGGTGACACCGTCGTATTTCTCCATCGGCTGGAGCCGGGCGGGACCGACCGATCGTACGGCATCCACGTGGCGCAGCTCGCCGGGTTGCCCGGCGCGGTGGTGGGCCGCGCGCGCGAGATCCTCGGGACGCTGGAAGGCGAGCACCGGATGGTGCCCGGGGCTCCGCCGCCGCTGGAGCGGGACGCGGGGCAGTTGGCCCTCTTCGCGGAGGCGGCGCCCGATCCCGTGGTGGACGACTTGAAGGCGCTCGACCTCGACGCCCTCACGCCGCTCGAGGCACTCAATCGGCTGGCCGAGTTTCAGCGCCGCGCGCAGGGCGCCGGCCGTCGCACCGGGGAACCCGAGAGGAAACGCGACCGATGAATCCACCCGCCGGTGTTGCCGCCCGGGCCTTGCTGCTGGCCGCTCTCGTCTCCTGCGGTGACCGGAGCGTGGGCACGGTGGCGCTGGGCGACCACCAGCCCGCGACCGCGGAGAGCACCGCCGACCAGTCTCCCGTCGCCATCAACCCGGTCACGCCGATGCGCTACCCACCCGCGCTGCTGGAGCAGGGCATCGAGGGCCGGGTGCTGCTCCGGCTCTACGTGGACGCGCAGGGCAAGCTGATCCCGGACTCGACCCGCCTGGCGGAGTCGAGCGGCTATCCGGCCCTCGATTCGGCGGCGCTGAGCGGCGCCAGGGAGCTCCGCTTCTCACCGGCGCTCCGGAACGGCCGCGCGATCGCGGCGCCCTTCCTCCAGCCGGTGCACTTCCGGCATCCCCGGTCGCGGAGCGACCCATGACCCATCCCCATCTCAAGCCCTACGACTCCGTGCTGGAGACGATCGGGTGGACGCCGCTCATCCGGTTGGGGCGGGTCGGCGCCGGGATCAAGACGCCGATCTTCGGCAAGGCCGAGTATGCCAATCCCGGCGGATCGGTGAAGGACCGGATCGGCCTCGCGATCATCGAGGACGCGGAGCAGCGGGGCGACCTCAAGCCCGGCGGGACCATCGTCGAGGGCACCAGCGGCAACACCGGGCTGGGACTGGCGATCGCGGCGAGCCTCAAGGGCTACCGCTGCGTCTTCACGATGCCGGACAAGATGTCGCAGGAGAAGGTGCGGCTGCTCAAGGCCTACGGTGCGGAGGTCGTGATCACGCCGACCGCCGTCCCGCCCGACCATCCCGATCACTACATCGTCAAAGCCAAGCAGATCGTGCGGGAGACTCCGGGCGCGGTGCTGGCGGACCAGTTCTACAACCCGGTCAACCCGGAGGCGCACTACCTCACCACCGGGCCGGAGATCTGGGAGCAGACCGGTGGCAAGGTCACCCACTTCGTGGCCGGGGCCGGGACCGGCGGCACGGTGAGCGGGGTCGGGAAGTATCTGAAGGAGAAGAACCCCAAGGTGCGGGTGGTGGCCGGCGATCCGATCGGCTCGCTGTACACCCACTATCACCGCACCAAGTCGATGGGTGAAGGCCATCCCTATAAGGTGGAGGGGATCGGGGGCGACAAGATCCCCACGACGATCTGGTTCGACCAGATCGACGAATTCAGGCAAGTACCCGACCGCACATCGTTTACGATGGCCCGGCGGCTGGCGCGCGAAGAGGGGATCCTGGTCGGCGGGTCGGCGGGGCTCAACGTGTGGCTGGCGCTCGAGATCGCGCGCGAGCTCGACGATCCGGCCGCGATGGTCGTCACCATTCTGGCCGACACCGGCGAGCGCTATCTCTCCAAGGTCTTCAGCGACGAGTGGATGCAGGAGAACCAGATGCTCGAGGCGCCCCGGGTGACCGTGGAGCAGCTGCTCGAGCGGCGGCCGGCCACGGCCCCGGCGCTGGTGAGCGTCGCCCCCGCCGCCGCGGTCCGCCAGGCGCTCAACCTGATGACGACCTACGGCGTGAGCCAGATCCCGGTGGTCGAGAACGGCGAGTCGGTCGGCGGGTTGATCGAGGGCACGCTGATGACCCGGGCGCTGGCGCAGCCCGCGCTGCTCGACCGTCCGGTGCGTGAGGTGATGGAACAGCCGTTTCCCGAGGTGGACGCCGGCGCGCCCGCCGACCGGGTCGGCGCGATGCTCACCCGGGAGAGCCCGGCGACCCTGGTGCGGAAGGACGGGAAGCTGATCGGGATCGTGAGCCGGTACGACGTGCTTCAGCAGCTCATCGGGACCCGCTAGAAACCGCGTGAACAGTGAACAGTGAACAGTAAACAGGAACGGAGCTCTTGGCCTCCGATTTCCTGTTCACTGTTTACGCTTCACCCTTCACGCTTCACCTTTCACGCCTTTCTACATCGGTCCCATGCGCATCACCGTACTGACGGGGGGCACCTCCTCCGAGCGTGACGTCGCCATCGCTTCCGCGGTCCAGATCGTGGCCGCGCTCCGGTCGAAGGGCCACGACGTCGCGGTGGTGGACACCGCTCGCGGGTTCATTCCGCAGCCGGACGAGAGCCATCTGCTCTCGGGGAGCGTAGGGATAGCGCCGCCCTCGATCGACGAGCTCCACTCCCTCGAGCGGGGGTTGCTGCTGTCCGGCTTGGGGAACCTGGCCGTCATCCGGGACGCCGACGTGCTGTTCCTTGCACTGCACGGGGGCCGGGGCGAGGACGGGACGATCCAGACACTTCTGGAGATGGTCGGCGTCCCCTATACCGGGAGCGGCCGGCTCGGCAGTGCCATGGCCATGGACAAGGACGTGTCCAAGCGGCTGTTCCGGGACGCCGGCGTCCCCACCGCCGACTGGGCCATGGCCCCGGTGCGGCGCGAGGAGGCCGAAGCGTCCTTTGGGTGGCCGATGGTGGTGAAGCCGTCGAAACAGGGCTCGACGGTGGGCTTGACGGTGGTCAAGGCGCCGTCGGGCTTCGAGGAGGCGGTCGAGCTCGCGAGCCGATACGACGACGAGATCATGATCGAGCGATTCGTCCCGGGCCGGGAGCTGACGGTGGGTGTGCTGGAGGGGGAGGCCCTGGCGGTCGGGGAGATCATTCCCCGGCATGAAATTTTCGATTACGAGTGCAAGTACACGCCGGGCATGTCGGAGGAGATCTTTCCGGCCGATCTCCCGGTCGCGGTGGCCAGGGAATGCCAGCGTCTGGCCCTGCTGGCCCACGAGGCCCTGAAGTTGGGGGGCTACTCACGGGTCGATTTTCGCTTGACACCGGGCGGAGAAGCCTTCTGTTTAGAAGTGAATACGCTGCCCGGCATGACGGCGACGAGCCTTTTGCCCCAGTCCGCCCGGGCGGTCGGCATAGAGTTCCCCGACCTATGCGAACGGATCTGTCGAACCGCCCGGCTGGGCCGCCTCAAGGAACCGTCGTAAGCATCTAGGGGTCTTAGAGTTAGAGGCGGTTCCATGAATCTCGCTCCCTCCAGCCGTTTTACTCCGTGGGTCCTTCGGCTCATCATCGCGAACATGGTGGTGCTGTTGTTGATGCGCACCATCTTCATCTCGCCGGCATTGGCCGATGCCCTGGCGTTCTCGCCCGCGAACGCGCTCCGCCAGCCCTGGACCTTCCTCACCTACATGTTCGTGCATGCCGGGCTTCTCCACCTGCTCGGAAACATGCTGATGCTGTTCGTGTTCGGCACGGCGGTGGAGAGCCGGATGGGAAGCCGGACCTTCATTCTCTATTACCTGCTGTGCGGGGCGGGGGCCGCGGTCTTCTCGCTGGGGCTCTCGGGGATCATGCAGGTGAGTCCCTTCGTCGGGGCCTCCGGCGCGGTGCTCGGTGTCGCGCTGGCCTTCGCGATCTATTGGCCCGACGCGGAGCTGGTGGTCTTCCCCATCCCGATGCCGATCCGGGCCAGGACACTGGTCACGCTCCTGGTCGGGCTCGACGTCTTCTTCTACTTCCTCACCCCGGGCGACGGCATCGCCCATCTCGCTCACGTCGGCGGCGTCGCCTTCGGCTACCTCTTCTTCCGGATGCAGGGATTCTCCCGCCGCAGTCCGCACCCGCCGCCCCGCGCGGTGGAGCGCGTCGTCATGGTGCAGTCCGGCGCCGCCGAGCCCGAGCGTCGCACGCCGGTCACGCCGGCACGACCCCGGCGCCGAGCGACGGCCGACCCCGTCGCCGCGGAAGTGGACCGCGTGCTCGACAAGATCTCCGAGAAGGGCATCGCGAGTCTCACGCCCGCGGAGCGGCGATTCCTCGACGAGGTGGCCAAGCAGAAGAAGTCGGAGCATTAGGGGCGGAACGGCGGAACGGCGGAACGGCGGAACGGCGGAAGGCGCCGAGGTAGCATGTCATCCCGAGCGGAGCGAGGGATCTTCTCCGCGGTCATCGAGGCCGGCGAGCAGATCCCTCGGTCGCGTCCGCTCCCTCGGGATGACATCTGACAGAACCGCTACGAACCTTCCGCTGTTCCGCCGTTACCGCCGTTCCGCCGTTCCGCCTCCCACATCGACTCTTGATTCTCTCCCTCCGCTTTCATATCCTGCGTCTCGTGCTGATCAACCTTCTTCCCGATTTCCTCGTGGTGCTCAGTGCCCACGACCGGGAAGCCGCGTATCGTCAGTATCGCGAAGCCCACCGCCCCATCCTCGACGCCTACTGGCGCAACTACGTTCTCGACCCCGATAGCCCGCACGCCGATGACATCGTCGCGTCCGCGCTGAGGGCGGAGCGCGGCGACCTGTTCGCCCTCGCCGAGGCCACCGACGTGGTGCAGCTCGCCGAGGAGGCCATCGCGAAGGCGGACGCGGTGCTGCATCTGGACCGGCCCACGGACGTCTACCTGATGGTCGGACTGGGCGGCGCGAACGCGGGCGAGCTCGTCGTCGGCGGCCGGGGCGTCGCATTCGTCTGCCTGGAGCACTTCACCGGCCGGGTGAACCCCGAGACCTACGGCATGGGACTCGCCCCCGAGCTCATTCCCGCTCTGGATCGCCCACGAGCTGGCGCACACGGTGCGCTACACGTCGCCCCGCAGCGCGAGCGACATGCGGCGCCTGGTGGCCGACAACGGCGGCTACTACGACTACTGGTCCACGGGGAGCCGGGCCACCCTGCGCGAGCTGCTGGTCAACGAGGGTCTGGCGGTGCACGCGGCGCAGGCGATCGCGCCGGGCTTCGATGCGGCTGACTACTTCGGCTACCCCCGGCGGCAGTACCACCGCCTGAGGGAGATGGAGGCGTTCCTCCGCCGCGCCGTCGAGCCCGACCTGGAGCAGAGCGGTCTGGGCCTCAGACTCCGATACCTGTCGGGAGGGATGAGTCCGTCGGCTCGTCTCGTCGACGGCCGGGTGCTGCCGGAGCGCTCAGGCTACTACCTCGGCTACCGGATGACCGAGGCGCTCGTCGCCGAGCGCGGCATCCGCGAGGCGGTGCGGAGCTCCGCGCACGAGTTTCAGCATGCGGAAGACCTGGCGCGAGGGGTGTGCAGACGGCGTAGGGAGCCACCGGCTCGTCATTTCCCCACGCAGAACCCCGCGAACACCCTCCCCAGCACCTCCTCCACGTCCACCACCCCGAGCAATTCATCCAGCGCGATGGTAGCCTGGCGCAGGTGGTGGGCGACCAGGACAGGGTCGCCGACGGGGCGAGATGCGCCGCCGCCTCCGCCAGCGCGGACTCCGCGCGGAGGAGCGCCGTGCGATGGCGCTCCCTGCTGAGCGTGGGCTCGAGATCGCCCAGGGCGATGCGGTCGCCGAAGACCCGGTCCGCCACCGTCCGCCGCAGATCCTCGATCCCCTCGCCGGTGACGGCCGAGACGGCCAGCCCTTCGACGGCTCCGCGCACCAGGTCGCGCTTGGTGCGCACCACGAGCGACGGCCGCTCCGCGGCGAGCGCCGCCTCGTCCGGCCCGGGATCCCGTCCCGCCTCGACGCAGAGCAGCACCACGTCGGCCGCCGAGAGATAGCGCCGGCTCACCTCGACGCCCATCCGCTCCAGCCGGTCGCCGCGAATCCGAGAGCCCCGCCGTATCCGCCAGCCGGACCGGCCAGCCGAGGAAGTCGGTGTGGCGCCTCGATCGCGTCGCGGGTCGTGCCGGGGATCTCGGTGACGAGCGCCCGGCTCGGTGCCGAGCAGCGCGTTGAAGAGCGAGGACTTGCCGGCGTTGGGCCGGCCCGCCAGCACCAGCAGCGCGCCGTGCCGCAGGCGCTCGGCCGACGGCGCGGTGGCGAGCGAGTCGCCCGATCCGGCCCGCCGCGTCTTCGAGCGACGCCGCGATCCGCTGGGGCGGCACCGGCCCGTCGTCCTCGCCGGGGAAGTCGATCTCGTAGCTGAGGAGGGCCTGCGCGTCGACCAGCGCGTCGCGCAGCTGCGTCGAGTCGGCGCGAGAGGCCGCCCTCGAGCTGGCGGAGCGCGGCCCGCGCCTGCGCCGGCGCCACCGCGTCGATCAGGTCGCCCACCGCCTCCGCCTGCACCAGGTCGAGCTTGCCGTTGAGCACCGCGCGGCGGGTGAACTCCCCCGGCGCCGCGGGCCGCGCGCCCGCGGCGTGCAGCGCGGCCAGGAGCCGGGCGGGCGCCAGCGGCCTCCGTGGCAGGAGAGCTCGACGAGGTCCTCGCCGGTGTAGCTGTGGGGCGCGGGGAAGACGGTGTAGAGGCCCGCGATCGAAGGCTCGCCGTCGCCGTCGTGAAAGGTGGCGAGGGTCGCCATGCGCGGCCGGTCGGCGCGGAAGCCCTCGACGACCCTGGCCGCCACCTCGAACGCGCCCCGGCCGCTCAGCCGGACGACGGCGAGCGCCGAGCGGCCCGGCGGTGTGGCGAGTGCCGCGATCGGATCGGAGAGCATGGTCGGGAGGGTGCGCCCGGTGCGCGTCACGGCCTTCTTCCGCTTCTTGCCCGGCGCGGGCCGCGGCACCTGGCGGCCGCTCGGTTTTCACGTCCACGATCGCCCGGGCCGTCCGCTTCAGCCGCTCCCGGCCGAGCATCCACTGCTGCGGGATGCTCGCGATGTTGCTCACCGTGTAGTACAGGTTGAGCCCCGAGGGGAAGAAGAGGAACATGCCCGTCATCATGAGGGGCATCATGTAGAGCATCATCTTCATCTGGGGATTGGGGTCCATCCCCATCTGGCCGACCTTGGTCAGGAAGTACATCGAGGCCCCCATCAGGATGGGGATCACGTACAGCGGGTCGGGCCGGGACAGGTCCGGGATCCACATGAACGCGGTGCCCCGCAGCTCGATGGCGTTCTGGAACACGAAGAAGAGGGCGAACAGCACCGGCATGGGCAGCAGCATCGGCCAGCAGCCGCCCAGCGGGTTCACCTTGTACTCCTTGTAGAGCTTGAAGACCTCCTGCTGCATCCGCTGCGGGTCGCTCTTGTAGCGGTCCTGGATCTCCTTCATGAGCGGCTGCACTTCCTGCAGCTTCATGTTGGCGCGCATGGCCTTCTGGTTGAGCGGCCAGAGGACCACCCGGACCAGGATCCCGAACACCACCAGCACCAGCCCGTAGGCCAGGTGCAGGTTCTCGTGCATCCAGACGAGCAGCCAGCGGACCGGGACCGCGAAGACCCGGATGATGGTCCGGAAGCCGGGCCAGCCGTACGGGTTGACGTCGTCGAAGTCGTGACCCACCCTGGCGCAGGCGCTCATACTCCATGGGGCCGACATAGACCGTGAAGTCGAAGGCGCCGCTCGGCTGCAGCGGCATGCTGAGCCGGATGTCCGCGGAGGTGGGCTTCTCGGAGCCGGGGGGCGCGGTGACCGTGGCGCCACTGACCCGGCCGCCGCTGGAGTCGGCGGCGAGCAATCCGGTCACGAAGTACTTGGACTTGACGGCGACCCACTGAAAGGGGCCGCTGAGCGCCCGGCGCTCGCCCGGCTCCAGGCTGGCGAAATCGGTGCGCTCGGTGTCGTCCCGCTTGGTGACCAGCGCGAGGTCCCGGTGGTTCTCCTCGATGTTCGCTTCGGTGTTGGCGATGGTGGGGCCCATGCCCACCAGCAGCGCGCCGCCGTTGGGGCCGACGTCGGAGACCCTCCCCGACGCCCCCACCCGGTAGTCGTCCGGCTCGAAGGTATAGGTCAGGTCCAGCCGCACGCCGTCCCGCTCCGCGCTGAGCCGGAGCGGCGTCTTCCCGCTCACTGCGAGGTTTTCGGTCGAGGGGGTGAACGTCGCTTCCCGGAAGTCGATGGTGTCCCGTCCCCGCACCACGGTCAGACCGAGCAGCGCGCTCCCCTTGGGAAGGATCTGGGCGCGCCGCTGCTCCTCGCCCGGCGCCATCGACGCGTAGCGCCGGAGCTCGGCCTGCACCAGCCGAGCACCCCTGGTGCTGATGCCGTAGGTGTAGAGCGGCGAGGTGACGCGGACGGTATCTTCGCCGACCGGCGCACCGGCGGACGGAGCCGGGACGCTCGAATCGGCCGCCGAGGGCGCGGTGTCGCGCGCCGTGACGGCCGGCCGATCGGCGCCGGCAGGCGCGGGCGACGTGTCGGACGCGACGGACAGGCTGTCCGCCTGCCCGGCCGGCCGGGGCGGCCGGCTTCTTCAGGAACAACGCTGGTGCGACGGCGATCACCATCATCAGGAGGATCGCCCAGACGGTACGACGGTCCATGGACTCAGGTCACGAGGTCAGGGGACGGGATCGTACCCGCCCGGATGGAACGGATGGCAGCGGACCAGCCGCCGCGCGGCCAGCCAGCTTCCCCGCAGCGCGCCGTGACGGGTCACCGCCTCGAGCGCGTACTGGGAGCAGGACGGATGAAATCGGCAGCTGGGCGGCAGCAGCGGGGAGATCACCCGCTGGTAGCCGCGGATCAGCGCGGTGAGAATCATGGTGTCTCCAGCACCGCCCGGCGCCAGGCGAGCAGCGATTCCCGCAGCGCGGCGAACTCCGCTCCGTAGGCTTCGCGCCGGGCGCGGATCACGAGATCCCACGCGGGCTGGTGCTGCTGCAGCTCACGCCGCCAGATCTCGCGGATCCTCCGGCGCAAACGATTGCGGGCCACCGCGGACGACTGAAATCGGGGAACGATCAGTCCCATCCGCGGGTGGCCCGTCAGGTTGTCCGTCCAGATCATGTCCAGATGTCCGAAGCGGCGGCGCCGGCCCGTCGTAAGGCAGCGGCGAATGTCGCTGGCGCGCGCGAGCCGGTGGGCTCGCGGAAGCCGCGCCGTCGCCGTCAGGAGCCTCCGTGCTTCGACGGCAGCGACACGGTGAGCCGCTTCCGTCCCTTCTTCCGCCGGCGCGAGAGCACCGCGCGACCCCACCGCGTCGCCATCCGGGCGCGGAATCCATGCTTGTTGATCCGGCGCTTGTTGCGCGGACGATAGGATGGCTTCATCGTGCAGGACCCCTCCAAAGTGAGCCGTGGAAACTAGTTGGAGATCGGGGTCGGGTCAAGCCGGGCCGATGGACGGCGGGACGCGGCAGCATGGAGGGGAACCGGCAGCGACGGCACAGCGAGCGCGCATCACGGCGCGCTCGCGGGCGCTTCGCGACGCGCGCAGCTTCGCGAGCGTGTTGCGCGGAGTGAGAAAATCATCGCTGTCAAGACTGCGCGTGAAGTCGATTTTGCTGCATTGACTTTTCCACAACCGACCCGTAACATCTCCTGCCCTTGAAAAATCCCCCACCGTTTTCGAGTACCGATGCAGCTGTCCGCAAAAGACGCATGGAAGCGTATTCTCGATGAGGCGCATCGCGAACTTCCCGATCACACGATCAGGACCTGGCTCGAGCCCACAGAGGCGATCGCCCTCGATGAAGGACGGTTAATCGTCGGAGCACCCGATCAATTCGCGGTGGAGTGGAACGAGACCAAGCACGCTGCGCTGCTGTCGAAGTTGGCCGAGCCGGTGGTCGGTCAGCCGACCGCGATCGTATTCCGGGTTCACGAGGATCGCCACAAGCGCCCTCAGATGGACTTCTTCGTCGCGCCACCCGCCCCCGTCGCCGGTCGCACGGCCGGCGAAGTCGCCGAGGGCCGGACCGCCTCGGGCAATCCCAGCAGCCAGGCGCTCAACGAGCGCTATTCCTTCGACTCCTTCGTCATCGGCAAGTCGAACGAGCTGGCGGCCGCGGCGGCGCACGCGGCGGCCGAGTCGCCGGGCAAAACCTACAACCCACTCTTCATTTACGGCGCCACCGGGCTGGGCAAGACCCACCTGATGCAGGCCATCGCCCACGGCGTGATCCAGCGCGCAACCCGAGACCCGGGTCCTCTACGTCGGCGCCGAGCAGTTCATCAACGAGGTCATCGAGAGCATCCACAGCCGCACCATGCCGGAGTTCCGGCGCCGCTACCGCATGGACGTGGACCTCTTCCTGGTGGACGACGTGCATTTCCTCGAAGGCAAGGAGATGACCCAAGAGGAGTTCTTCCACACGTTTAATGCCCTCTATGAGGGCAATAAACAGATCGTTCTGACCTCCGACCGGCCGCCCAAGGAGATCCCGGGGCTGGAGGCCCGGCTGGTGAGCCGCTTCGAGTGGGGCATGGTCGCCGACATCGGCCAGCCCGACCTGGAGCACCGGATCGCCATCCTCCGGAAGAAGCAGGAGCAGGACCATCTGGAGATGACGATCCCGGACGACGTGCTCCGCTTCATCGCCGAGCACGTGCGATCCAACGTCCGCGAGCTCGAGGGCTGCATCATCAAGCTGCTGCTATACGCCTCGCTCAAGCACAAGGAAGTCTCCATCGAGCTGGCTCGCGAGGCGCTCTCCGACCGGATCCGGCCGGGCGAGGACGGGCCCGCGCCCCGCGCCCGGCCCTCGATCAACAAGGTCCAGGAGGTCGTCGCGCGTCGCTGGGGCGTGACACCCGAGGGACTTCGGTCCAAGGCGCGAATCAAGACGCTCACCGTGCCGCGGCAGATCGCGATGTATCTCGCGCGCGAGCTGTTGGAGATGCAGCTGGTGGAGATCGGGCAGGCGTTCGGCGGCCGCGACCACTCGACCGTCATCCACAGCGTGGACAAAGTGAGCCGACAGATGACGCGCGATCGCAGCTTTCGCGAGCGCGTCGAGCATGCGCGGCAGGAGTTGTCCGCAGAGTAATCCCCGCGGCTCGCGAGTGCTGTGGGAACTCTTGAACGCGGTGAAGAACCTGGGGTGCTCGTCCCCATCCAACACAGAGTGTCTACACGGTCACGGAGAGGTAACTGTACGTCGCGGGATGCGTTGCGGCAGCGGCCCACATTTCCAGACCCTCTACTACTGCTGCTAGTTTATATAAATGGAAGAATAGTAGAGATTATAGCATCTCAAGGAGCGGCATGAAGCTCACGATTACGCGGGAGCAGTTGCAGGAGGGACTGGTGGCGGTGGCGGCGAGCGTGCCGGCCAAGACCACGCTGCCCATCCTGTCGAACATCCTCCTCGAGGCCACCAAGGACGGCATCCGTCTCTCCGGCACCGACCTCGACATCTCGGTGAGCACCACGGTGTCGGCACAGGTGGATCAGGAAGGCGCGATCACGCTGCCGGCCCGCAAGCTGGTCGAGATCGTGCGCGAGCTGCCCAGCGCGGCGATCCGGATCACCGGCGCCGGCGAGCAGCGGGTGACGATCGAGTGCGGCCGCTCCAGGTTCCGGCTGCTCGGCCTGCCACGCGAGGAGTTTCCTGCCTTTCCGGCGGTCAAGTTCGACGGGGGCTGGCGTGCGCCGGCCAAGGACCTCCAGAAGCTCATCGCGCACGTCGCCTTCGCTGCCAGCACCGAGGAGAGCCGTCCCATTCTCAACGGCGTGCTCTGGGAGCTGCGGCCGGAGCGGATGCGGATGGTGGCCACCAACGGCCATCGGCTGGCGCGGATGGACGTGCCCACGCCGCCGTCGGGCAGCTCGGCCCAGGCCGACCTCATCGTGCCGCCCAAGGCCCTGGAGCAGATCCGCCGGCTCTTCGGCGCCGACGAGACCGTGGAGATCGCCCGGAGCGAGAACCACCTCGGCTTCCGCTCCGCGGGCACCCAGGTGTTCACCCGGCTGATCGAGGGGCCGTATCCCAACTACGAGCAGGTGATTCCACGGGAGAACGACAAGTCGGCCACGGCCGACAAGGCCGCCATCACGTCCGCGCTCCGGCGGATGAGCATCGTGGCGAGCGACCAGACACACCGGATCCGGATGGCATTCGCCAACGGCTCCTGCAAGCTCTCGGTGCAGACCCCCGACCTGGGCGAGGCGCAGGAGGAGCTGACGGTGAGCTACGAGGGCGACCCGCTGGAGATCGGGTTCAATGCCTCGTACCTGCTCGAGATCCTCAAGTACATCCCGACCGACGAGATCCGGATGACCTTCAAGGCCCCGGAGCGCGCGGCGACCTGCGAGCCGGTCGGCTGGAACGACCCGGCGAGCTACTTGACGCTGGTGATGCCGCTGCGCCTGGTGGACTGAACGACGCCGGCGGCAGTGTCTCCACCGGGGCCCGCAGCGAATCCATCAGCGAATCCATTCCCGGCGTCCAGACGATGCTGTCGCCCGGCTGCGGAACCGGCTCCTCCGGAACCGGGGGGACCTCGATCGGCTCGCCCCGCATCCGGCGCAGGATGAGGGTCTGGCGCTTCCGCATTCGGACCGGCCGGTACGCGGGATTGGAGCTGAGCGGAAACGGTAGCGTGGCGGCGAGCGCCGCGGCCTGAGCCTCGGTGAGGCGCCGGGCGGGTTTGCGGTAGTAGCGCCGGCTCGCGGCTTCCACTCCCCACACCCCGTCGCCCAGCTCCGCGACGTTGAGATAGAGCTCGAGGATTCTCCGTTTGGGAAGCGCGAGCTCCAGCCGGTATGCGGTCACCGCCTCCTTGATCTTGCGGAGCGGATTGCGCGAGGGCGACAGGTAGAGGTTCTTGGCCACCTGCTGGGTGATCGTGCTGGCCCCGCGGAGCGCCTCCCTCCGGCCCGGCACGCTTCCCATCGCTCGCCACAGCTCGCCGCGGTCCCTCGCCGACCCCCACGCGAACCCGCCGCGCCGGTAGCCCAGCGCCTTCCGCACTTCATGCCAATCGATGCCGCCGTGGGTCCAGAACCGCGCGTCCTCGGCCGTGACGGCGGCGGCGATCATCGCCGGCGCCATGGCATCGAGGGGAACGGGGGCGTAGCGGCCCCCAGTGGCCTCGCAGTCGCATGAACTCCGTCTTCGACGGCCAATGGGTGCGATACCACATCGGCGGCGGCCAGACGGCGACGAGCCAGAGGAGAAGGAGTCCGAGCGGGACGAGGACCAGGCCGGACAGCCGCCGGACGCGGCTACCGGCTGCGCGCGAGCGACGTGACGGCGTAGGTGCTCGAGCGGGTGATGGGGACCGTCTGACCGAGGGCGGGCACGGAGATCATCATCTCGCCGGTGTCGGTTCCCTGGGCCGACACCAGCACCCCGTCGAGGCCGAGGCGGTGGACGCCGGTGCGCGTCCCCGAGGCGGTCATCTCCAGCTCCTGCTCCGCCTGAACCCGCTTGCCCGCGCGGCTGTACTTGCTGCTGGTCTCCAGCGGAATCGCCTCGCGGCCTTCGGCTTCCTCCGTGTCGGTGGCGCGGTAGACGGTGACCGAGGTCTCGCTGCCGCTGAAGGCGTCCGACACCAGCGGGTACTGGGTCGAGTCGGTCCACTGCATGCCCTCGCGCACGCCGCCCTGCGGCAGCGCGGGGAAGAGCAGTCGGAGGTGGCCGGCCAGCTCGTCGGTGAGCGTGCCGGAGCGGTCGGCCTTGAGCGGCGAGAGCGTGCCGACGCTCGAGACGGTGCCGCTCCAGACCGTCCCGCGGGCCGCGGCCAACGAGTCGGCGGGAACCGGGGTGCCGCTCTCCAGCGCTTCCAGCGAGTCGAGCGTGACGGTGACCGCGTAGGTCCCCTGCTCCGGCGCCCCGGCGAGTGTCAGGTGGACGAAGGCGACCCGGTCACGCGCCTGGGTCTGGCTCGCCCCGCCGGGATACTGGAGCACCAGGCTGTCGCGGTGCTCCAGGCGGTACGCCGCTCCCTTGACCGGGCTGTAGGTCACCGCCGGGCCGTGTCCGCCTTCAGGCGGCGGCGGCGCGTCCGGATCGATCGGCTTGGGGGCGGGCGTCTCGCTGCCTCCACCGGAGGCGGTGGAAGAGCTGCAGCCGGCGGCCAGCAGCGCCGCGGCGAGAATGGCGATCGGGCTCGTTCTCATCGGACGGTCGTGACCTTCGTCGTCTGGGTGACGGTGATGGGAAGCGGCTCCTTGGAGAACGAGCCGGAGAGCTGCAGGGCGGAGCGGAGCTGCCATTCGCCGCCGAGGTAGCGGCCGTCGGGGCTCACGAAATAGGTGCCGCTTCCGCTGCCGGTCCCCGCGATCTTCGCCGATCCCTGCGGCGTCGGCTGGCTGCCGGCGACGTCGGAAACATGGTCGGCGGTGATCTTCACCGCCCGGGTGGCACCCCGCGTCTCGCTGGCCGCGGCCTTGTAATTGGTGACCCGGCGGACGGTGACGGTGTCGCTGCCGGCCCCGGTGGTGCTCACCGACGTGTCGGCCCAGGCCTCGCCCACCTTGAAGCCCGGGCGCACCCACGGGAAGAAGTCGGTGAGCAGGCCCTGCACCTGGGCGGCGGCCGGGGAGGTGCCGGTCGGCGTGAGCGGGGACGGCTTCCCGGAGCGATCGACGAACGCGCGGAACTCGCCGCCCCGCGCGCTGTCCATCACCGCGGCCGGGATGGGCGTGGCGCTGTCGCCCTTCATCGAGTCGATCACCACCCGCAGTGTCCGCCCGCCGCCGCTGTCGTTCAGGGTGACGGTGACGAACGTGCTGGTGGCGAACTTCAGGACCTGCTTCCCCGCTCCGCCCGCCGTGCCGTCCACTTCCTGGGTGAGGCTCTGGTCGACCCGGTATTTCGAGGTGACCGGGGCCGGCCGGCCCGCGGGCAGCGCCAGCGCGACCGCGCCCAGCGCGCCCAGTGCAGCGACGTATGTCGGCATCGAGTCCTCCCTGGTGTCGGCTGAAAAAGGTAAACCGTCGTCCCCTGATCGGCAGGTGGGACACTAGACGGCCCCCCGGGGTGTTCGCCCGGGGGGCCGTCGCTGGTCGAGCCGTAAGCCGAGTTCTGTTTCTCCCGCCGCCTGGCTCTGATCGGCAGCAGGGGAGATGGTCATCTGTCTGGGATGGCCGTTGCCGGCCACCTCTAGCAGCCTACCCGCGGCTGGCCCCTCCTCCTCGCGGAATCGGGATCGGTGTGGGCCACACCTCGCCGCCTATTTGGCCTTGCTCCGACTGGGGGTTGCCGTGCCGCCGCTGTTACCAGCGGCGCGGTGGGCTCTTACCCCACCGTTTCACCCTTACCCTGCGTCGCCCTCTTGCGAGGGGTGGCAGGGCGGTCTGCTCTCTGTTGCCCTGTCCGTCGCCTTTCGGCGCCCAGGCGTTACCTGGCAGTCTGCCCTGCGGAGCTCGGACTTTCCTCGAGACGGCCTTGCGACCGCCCCGCGACCATCACGCTCGGCCAGCGGGGGGAATATAGTGGGTGGGTGGCGGAGAGGGCGGAACGGGCGGACACGGCGGAAGGAGGCCAGGCGGTGAGCTCAGGGCAATGGGCGAAGTGAGGTCCTACCCTCGGTTTCCGCCGGTCCGCCGGTCCGCCCGTTCCGCCGCCCCTACGCCTCTCCCAGCCGCGCCAGCCCCTGCTCCGCCTGCTGGATGAACGGCTTCAGGGCGGCGTCGGCGGTCTTCCACTGGGCCAGGACCTCCTGGTACTCCTGCCGAGCCTCCGCCCGGCGGCCGAGCTGCTCGTAGGCGGCGGCGCGGAGCAGGCGCACCCGGCCCAGCATGCCCCACCGGGAGTCGAAGCCGCCGGTCTTGAGGGCCTGGGGCTCGAAGTCCTGCAGGACGTTCAGCGTCCGATGATAGTCGCCGAGGAGGAAGTAGGCCTGGGCGGCCAGCGGCCGGTTGTAGAGGCCCGAGGTCCACTTGGGCATTTCCTTCGGCACGGTATCCGTCTCGGTGAGCATCCGGCGGGCCGCGGTAGAGTCGCCCTGGCTCAGGGCCAGCAGCGCGCGCACCTCGGGTGACGAGCGACTCGCCGGTCATGCGCCCGGTACTCGACCAGCGCGGTGCTGTCCGCGCTCGGCCCGGTGAAGAGGCCGATCGCGGCCGACGCCCCGCTGTGGACCAGGTGCTTCCTCGAGTCGGCCGCGGCCATCCGGCCGGCCTCGGCGGCGCTCTGCCAGACCTGGCGAAGCGAGGCCGCCGGGCACGCCGACGCCGGCGTAGAGCTCGCCCAGCACCACCCGGCGCCAGCTCTCGTCCATCGGGTTGTCGGAGCCGGCCGGCCGGGTGCTTGACCACCTCGCGCCGGACCTGGTCGGCCAGATCGAGCGCCTTCGCCGCGTTGGCGAGGTCGCCCTGGTAGGCGAAGACGTTCGCCGCCGCCGCGATGTCGAGAACGACGGTCGGAGTGCCCTGGTAGGGCCGGAAGTCCTGCGGCGCCACGGTGTCCAGCGCGGTGCGCAGCTGCGCCGCCGCCCGGTCCACGTCGCCCGAGGCGAACCGGATCCGGGCCTCGACGAACGGCAGCTCCGGGTGCACCGGGGTGGTGTTGCGGAAGCGGTCCACCTCGCCCAGCGCGGCGTCGTAGTTCCCGGACGCGAGGTAGGCGTTCACCATCGCCCCGTGGGCCCGCAGCGTGCCCGGCTGGGTCGCGACCCAGCTGCGCGCGGTGCTCAGCCCCGCGGTCCGGGCCCGGCGGATCGCGGCCTGGAGCGCGAGGCTGTCCACCAGCGGCCGGCCGTCCGGCGCGGCCGCGAGGGCGAACGAGTCGCTCGCCACCAGCGCGTAGCCGGGCTTCGCTTCGGCCGCCATGCCGAGCATGGACTGCACGTGGTCGTAGGCCAGCGCGTAGTCGGGATCGAGGTCGAGGGTGCGCCGGAAGGCGCGGATCGCCTGGGTGAACGCCGGCGCGTGGTCGGGCCCGGCGGTGTCGTGGAACCACGCCTCGCCCAGCCCGTACCACGCGTCGGCGTCGCCGGCGTCGCGGGCCAGCAGGCGCTGGTAGAGGTCGCGCGCCTCCACGAACTCGCCGCCGATGAACGCGCGGTAGGCGTTGATGACGGTGCGGTCGTGCTCGGGGAGGTTGCCGGAGTGCGCCGTCGCCCGCACGATCGCGCGGTCGGCCACCGAATCGTTGGTGCCGACCAGCCAGCCGCGGGTGAGCGCGAGCTTGTAGTAGGCGAGGCCGAAGGTGGTGTCGATCGCCAGGGCGCGGCTGCAGGTCGCGCTCCGCCCCCGCCAGGTCCCAGCGGTTGAGCTGATCCACGTCCGGCGAGGTAGGCACGGTACGCCTCGAGCGACTGGCTGGTGGACCGGGCGAGGCCGACCGGCAGGTCGGTCGGCGCCCCCGAGAGATCGAGCAGGTCGGCCGCGAGCTGGTCGAAGAGCGGGCGGGCGTCCTCTCCGGTCCGGTCGTCCACCCGAGCGACGCTGATCCGGGTCCCGGTCGCGACGTCGTAGACCCGCGCCGCCAGGTGGAGCGAGTCGCCCGAGCGGGCGAAGTCGCCCAGCACCACGGTCCACACCCCGGCCTCGCGCGCCAGCCGCCGGGCCAGGTCGAGCCCGATGTCGTCGCCCCGCTCGAGCTCATGCCGCCCCAGGAGGTCGTGCAGCCGCTCCTGGTCCACCACCGTGAGGTCGTTCCACTGCGACAGGTTGAGCCCCAGCATGTTGACGCTGCCGTCGCGCATCCATTCCACGGCCGGATCGTCCCGCAGGTTGTCGAACGGCAGCACGAGGATGGAGTGCCGGGGGTTCACGCCCTCGGGCGGTCCGTCGCTCCGGCGCGCGAGGCCCACGCTCGCGCCCACGCGCGGCAAGTCCCACTGCGACGGCGGCGATGACCGCGGTACGGCGGTCGACCCGCTTCGCCGGCAGCGCCCGCTCGCCCGCCACCGCCTGGCGCAGCTCCTCGCCGCTCTGCCACCGCTCGCCCGGCTGTTTCTCCAGCGCCTTCATCACCGCGCCGGCCAGCGGCCGCGGGCAATCGGGCCGGACGCCGCTCGATCGGGACCGGTCGCTCGGCGATGTGCTTGGAGACCACGACCCGGTTGGTGCCCTGGAAGGGCGGGTGGCCCGCCAGCATCTCATAGGCGACCACGCCGAGACCGTAGAGATCGCTCCGGCTGTCCACCTCTTCGCCGGCGGCCTGCTCCGGGCTCATGTAGCTCGGCGTGCCGACCGCGACCCCCTGCCCGGTGCTGGAGGCGCCGTCCACCACCATCGCCCGGGCGATGCCGAAGTCGGCCAGCAGCGCGCGGCCGCTGCCACTCTCGATCAGCACGTTCTCGGGCTTCACGTCCCGGTGCACCACGCCGGCGCGTCCGGCGGCGTCCAGCGCCGCGGCGAGGTCGGCCACGATCCGCGCCACCTCGGTCGGTCGGCAGCTTTCCGTCGCGGCTCAGCCGTTGGCGCAGGCTCTCGCCCTCCACTTCGTCCATGACGTAGTACAGCAGGCCCTGGGCGGTGCCGGCCGCGTGGACGGTGACGATACCGGGATGGCGAAGTCGAGCGATGGTGCGCGCTTCGGCCAGGAAGCGACGAGCGATGGAGGGGTGCGCGGCGAGATCGGGATGGACGACCTTGATCGCCACCCGGCGATCGAGGGTGGTGTCGGTGGCAAGGTACACGACTCCCATGCCGCCTCGTCCCAGCTCGCGCTCCAGCCGGTACTGCGGCTCGAGCGCGCCTTGGAGCGCCTCGAAGGGGTCGGTCGTCGGGTGGCTCATGCTGGGACCGGTCGCGAAGACGGGTCAGGAATATACCGAGCCGGCGTCACGTTGGATGCACTCCTGCCGAAAAAAGTTGCGCGGCGCGGCGTTTCAGGATGTTTCGGGTTGAACCCAAATTGACGTGCCAGGTTCATCCTCTTGCACCATCGCCTGGAGGAACCCGTGCCCGCCACTGCCGATCTCCCATCCACCACCGTCGCCGCCGTGCTCCTTCCCGGTGAGCGCCTCAGGGTGGATGCCGCCGGGAACGGGTGTTTCGCGGTCGTGCACCGGGACTCGGTGCCCGACGCCGTCCGGGTGGTACGGGAGCGGGCGGTGGACGCGGTGCTCCTGTCGGTGCATCGCTGTCCTCCCGAGCAAGTCGAGGCGGTCCGGCATCTGGTGCACGAGTTTCCCGGGATCCCGACCGTGGCCCTGGTCTCCCAGCACGACCCGTCCTCCACCGAGATGCTGCTCCGGCTCGGCGCGTCCGGCGTGCAGCAGGTGGTGGATGTCACTACGCCAACCGGCTGGAGTCGGTTGCGGCAGGTGGTCGGCCAGCCGGCCACCCGGGCGGTCTCCCGGATCCAGGGGCCGATCCTGACGGCGCTGGTCGAGGCCCCCACCGACGCGCGGCTCTTCGTCGAGGCGATGATCCGCCTCGCACCCGACACACCGACGGTCACCGCGCTCGCCGAACGGCTCTACGTCCGGCCGAGCACGCTGATGTCGCGCTTCGCGCGGGCCGGGCTTCCCTCGCCCAAGAACTATCTGTCCGCCATTCGCCTGCTTCACGCCGCGTACCTCTTCGAGGCCGCCGGGCTCTCGGTCGCCGACGTCGCCTACCGGCTGGAGTACTCCTCGCCGCAGAGCTTCGGCCGGCACCTTCGCGCCATGCTGGGGGTGACCGCACTCGAGTTCCGCCGGCGGTTCCCCTTCCCGGTGGCCATGGAGCGATTCGTAGAGCTGATGGTGGAGCCGTACCGCGAGGTGTGGCGGGACTTTCATCCGGTGGCGGGGGTGCAGGTGGGGTAGGTTAGTCCCGCAACCGCTTGTACTTCCGCAGCACCTCCTTGAGCCGGTCGTGGGGCAACGCCGGCACCACGTAGCCGTCCGCCCCCCGCATCGTCTTCGCCGCGAGCATCGCGTTGATGATCGCTTCCTCTGTGGCCTGGACCGTCGCCTCGTACACCGGGTCGATCCGGTCCTCGCCCAGCATCTGCACCGGCCGGACTCCGTGCTCGCCCGGCTTTCCGGTGCTCGCCGTGGAGAACGCGATGAAGAGGTCGCCCGATCCCGCGCCCGCGATCCCGCCCATACGCCCGATGCCGAGCGCGACTCTGCGCGCCACGCGGCGGAGCTGGTGCGGCAGCAAGGGCGCGTCGGTGGCGACGACCGCGATGATGGAGCCCTGGTCCTTCTCCGGGCGGCGGCTGCCCACGGGGCAGCGCTCGGCGGCGCGCGCCGAGTCGAGGTCGGGCCCCTCGTAGCACTCCCTGGGCTCGGTGATCTCCTGACCCACGGGAACGCCGGCGATCCGAAGCAGCCGCCGCTGGCCGAAGTTGCACTGCACCAGCACGCCCACGGTGTACCCGCCGCCCCGCTCCGAAAGCTTCCGGCTGGCGGTCCCGATGCCTCCCTTGAAGCCGAGGCAGATCATCCCGGTGCCTCCGCCGACGTTGCCCTCCGGCACCGGGCCCGGCACCGCGCTTTCCAGGGCGCGGAAGGCGTGATCCTTGGTGACGTGAAAGCCGTAGATGTCGCTCAGGTCGCCGTCCCAGGTCTCGGCTACGACCGGAAGGCAGCAGTTGAAGGCGTCCGAGAGCCTGGTTCGCCCCCATTCGATCACCGCGTCGCGCACGGTCCCGACGCTGTTGGTGTTCGTCAGGGTGATGGGATACGCCAACACCCCGTAGTCGTCGATCCAGGCGGTACCGGTCATCTCGCCGTTGCCGTTGAGACTGAACCAGCCGGCGAAGACCGGGTCCAGGTCTGCCTTCCCCCGTGGAAAGATGGCGGTCACGCCGGTGCGCACCGGCCCCTTCCCCACTACGAGCTTTCCCGATCCTCGCACGATCGTCAGGTGTCCGACGGTGACGCCGGGAACGTCCGTGATCGCGTCCAGCCGCCCCGCCGTTCCCTCCAGCGGAATCCCCATCTCCCGCGCGCGCTCGGGGCGGCCCTGCGCGGCGGCCGGGCTGCCGGTCAAGGCGAGGATCGCGAGCGGGACGGCCAGCCGGCGCGCCGGGCGCATCAGTGCGACCGGAAGACGAAGTAGACCGCGCCCATCAGGCAGAGCGCGGCCCAGAGATAGTCGAGCTTGATCGGCTCCCGCATGTAGAGCACGGCGAACGGCACGAAGACCGCCAGGGTGATGACCTCCTGGAGAATCTTGAGCTGCGCCAGCGAGAGCATGGTGTAGCCGATGCGATTGGCCGGCACCTGGAGCAGATACTCGAACAGCGCGATCCCCCAGCTAATGACCGCGGCGATCCACCACGGCCTGTCGGCCATGTTCCGGAGGTGGGCGTACCAGGCGAACGTCATGAAGACGTTGGAGCAGACCAGGAGGAGGCCGGCCCGGTAGATGATCTCCGATTTCCGCCGGGATCCTGGATCAAGAGGTGGCTCCAGTCCAACCCATGCGGTCGCGAAGCCGGGTGACGTGCGCCGCGTGATGCTCGCCGTGCCAGGCATACATGGCCAGCGCCTCGTCCAGCGACCATTCCCGGCCGTGCTCAGGGTGGACGAATTTGAGGTCCCATTCAGCGGGACCCAGGCTTCGAAGCAGCGGCACCCAGCGGCGGTGCAGCGCCTCGAGCAGCGACAGCGAGATCTCCACCGGCGCACTGCGGGCGTCGGGCAGCTCGGCCCAGCGGTGCTCGAGGTAGGGCTTGATCGTCGGCGTGGGCTCGGTGAGCGCGAGCCGGAACCGGGTATAGGCGTTGAGGTGGCTGTCGGGAACGTGGTGCACCACCTGGCGCACGGTCCAGCCGCCGTCGCGGTACGGCGTGTCGAGCTGCGGCTCGCTGAGACCGGCGACCGCCTTCCGGAGAGTGGCCGGCGCCGCGGCGATGCGGGCGATGCAGTCGAGACGCCGCTCGGGCGTCTGCGGGCCCTGGTACGTAAACGGGCCGATGGGATAGCGGGGGTCGTCCATGTTCTCAGCCGTCGCGGGTCGCACGAAAGCTATGGCGTTTGGTGCGGCGCGCATCTCCCCTGCGCTCTCGCGCCTACGATTCGTCGGTACGATCGTCCACCCGCCGCCGCGGATTCGCCCGGGGCGGATCCTGGGCGCCGCCCCGGAACTCGAAGTGGGACTCCTGGAGCGCGCGCTCCATCGGATCGGACGCCATCTGCTGGAGGAGAAAGCGGGCGAGCACGACCTCGACGATCCGCGAGGCGGGCTCCCACTGGCCGGGGATCAGCTCGGGATAGAGGTGGGCGAATTCTTGGCGAAGGCGGGCTTCCCGCATGACTGCAATCTAGCGGGCGGGGTCCGTCGCAACCATTTCCCCGTCTCTCGCATCTGAATGAATGCAACACCACCGCAGTAAACCGGTCCCCGGGGTCGCGGCCAGCTAGTACGATCCCGGGGGCCACCTGCATTTCGAAAAGCGTGAACGGTGAACGGTAACAGTAAAGGGCTCCTGCCCCTTTCACTTTCACCTTCACTGTTCACGCTTTTCCTAGGGCTCACCGGGTTCGAGTTGACCCCCTTCTCCTTGATCAGCGCGTAGAGCGGCTCCAGCTCCGCCGGCACGGCCGCGGTCAGGTTCTCCGGGCCTTTCTCCGTCAGCACGATCGTGTCCTCCAGGCGCAGGTGGATCTTTCGCTCGGGGAACTGGAGTATCGGCTCCACGTTGAAGACCACCCCGACGGCGAAGGGCCTTTCGGCCCACGCGCCGGAGATCCCGCCCACGTCGTGCACGCTGATCCCGACGAAGTGTCCGATGTAGCGCCCGGTGCCGAGGAACTCGTCGCGATAGCCATGACGGGCGTATACCTGCTCCGCCGCGTCCTTGAGGCCGGTGAGCGTCGCACCCGGCTTCATGGCGGCGATGATCGCGTTCCGTGCCTCCAGGACGCAGCGGTACATCTTCTCCTGCTCCGCGGTGAATCGGCCCGAGACCGGCCAGGTGCGGGTGATGTCCGAGGTGTAGTACTCCCAGTCCGAGCCGTAGTCGATGTAGACGATCTCGCCCGCCTGCATCTGCCGCCGGTTCTCCATGTAGTGCACGATCGGCGTGAGCGGGCCCGACGGCACGATCGGCGGGAACGCGTCGCCGTCCGCGCCGAGCCGGGTGCTCACGTACTGCGCCGCGGCGGCGACCTCGTACTCGTACATCCCCGGGCGGGTGGCGCGGATCGCCTCCGCGGTCGCCTCGGCGCCCATCTTGCCGCTCCGTCGCAGCCGCTCCACCTCGTAGGGCGTCTTCAGCCAGCGCAGCTCGTCGATCAGCGGGCTCACGTCCGCCGCCTCGAGGTGCGATTCCGCCTGCCTGATCCGGTCCAGCGCGACCGCGTATGGCTGCGGCTGCCCGAAGAGCGGGTGGTCCATCGCCTGCGCGGCGAAGATCTGGCTCTCGAACCGCGCGTGGATCTGCGCGTCGGGCGGTGTGAGCTGGAGATAGAGCTTCTTCACCGCCGAGTTGGCGCCCGCGAAGCTCAGGAAGGTGAAGAAGCTCTCCATCGGCTGCACCTGGAGGCCGTAGCGCTGCTCGGCATCCTTCACGTCGCGCAGCTGCGGCGTGAGGCTCGGCCCGCCGAACTCCGGGCGCTTCATCGCGAAGACCGCCGCGTTCTTGGTGACCCCGTTCAGCACCAGCACCGTGCCCGGCTCCTTCAGCCCGGTCAGGTAGTAGAAGTCCGGCGACTGGCGGAACCGGAGCGGATAGGGATGCTCGATCCCGCCCAACACGACCGCGATTCCGTCGGGGATCTTCGCCAGCAGCTTCGCGCGACGGGCGGCGAACTCGGCCTTGTCGAACGTCCTGGGCGAACAGGGAGGACGGGAGCAGCGTGAGAAAGAGAATGCCCAGCAGGCGCATAGCGAGAGCCTCGTGATCGTGTGATCGGGCGGCGGGCGATGGAGCCAACATGACGGCCTCCGGTGGCGCGGGGTTTCCGATGGGCGCGATTCTCGCTTGTGAGTCCTCCCACCGCCCAAAACCGCTGCAGGAAGTCGCACCTCGCCAACCCGGAGGATTCGTATGTCGTTGTCCCGCATTGCCGCGGCTGCGCCTGCTCGCGGCCCTCGCACTCTCGCAAGCCGCGAGAGCCCAGGAGCCGACGCTGCGCGGTCCGTGGCTCGGCGCCGGGATCGGTACCGCCTCCGCGGCGGTCAATTGCGACATCTGCACGGGAGACCGGAACGGCGGTCTCTCGGGCTACCTCGCCGGTGGCTTCACCTTCAACCGGAGCCTGCGCGCCGGCGCCGAGCTCGCGGGCTGGCAGGACAATACCGACCAGATCCGCCAGCGGCTCATGCTGTACGGCGCGTCGCTCTACTGGACCCCGGCGCCCAATGCCTCCTGGTACCTGAAGGGCGGGATCGGGATGCTGAACTACAACGCCGACACCACCGACGACGACGAGGACGATGCGCTCGGCTCGAGCACCGGCGCCCTTCAGCTCGGCGTGGGCTACGACCTCCGGGCCGGCTCGAAGCTCTGGGTCACGCCGTACGCGAACCTGATCGTCTCGACCAGCGGCAACCTGACCAGCGGGAACACCATCGTGACCGACGCCAGCTTCTCGCTCATGCAGATCGGAGCCGGGATCACCTGGCGCTGACGTGCCGTCGGCTGCACCACAACGCAAGATCGTTCGTCGGGCAACTTGCCCCGCGGTCGTGCAGATGCCACGGCCGCGGGGCACTCCCTCTCGCTAAGTGAGTGGCCCCCATGCGACAGCCCGAGCGGCACACCCGTCGCTGCTGTCGGGGGCATCCCCCGATCCGGAGTTCACCATGCCAGCGCCTGCATCGCGGCGCCGCGCCGCGCTCGTCGTCGCGCTCGCCGCATCGGCGGCCTGTTCGTCCGATCAGTTCGTCGATCCGGGCAGCGCGCCCGCGGCCCGCGCGTTCGGGATCTGGAATCCGGGTCCCTTCGACAGCTGCACCAAGGAGCAGCACGACGCCTACGCCGTGCTCGGCCCGGATGGGAAGGTCTATCCCACCTGGCATCCGCCGACCGGCCCGGGCGGCTGCAGCTTCGGGCACGAGCACGGGCGGGATCCCCAGGGCTCGGACCTCTACGGCGATACCGACGGCCTGCCGTTCGGCGTCGCCAACGAGATGCTCGCGATCTCCGATCCCGCGAACCCGCGGGATGAGGACCACTTCGGCCACAAGGTGGAGTGGGAGAACGACGTCGACCTCGAGTTCCGGGGTGCCGGGTCGGCCATCTTCACCGTGACCTGCGACGTGCTCACCAAGTTCCACCAGGGCACCCACTCGAAGGACGCCTTCACCAACAACGTCCACGAGCTGGTCTACCATATCCGCTGCGACAACGGCGGACGCATGGGGATCACCATGCTCACCGCCATCGGCCGCCCCGGCGAGTTCGTCCGGTCCTGCGACCGCGACGTCCACGTCCAGGCGGGCGCTCCGACGCCGGCGAACTCGCCCGAGGGCGGCGGGTTCCGCGCGATTCCCGACCGGGCCTGCGTGGAGGCGGAGCTGCTGGTGGCCGAGGGGCAGAACTCGAACTTCGGCGCGCTGCACGAGACCTGGGAGACGTCGAACAGCGTTCGCCGGGCCGACGGGCACACCCTGGCGCACTTCAACCCGTACTTCCAGGTGCGGCTGCCGAGCCGGTTCCACGATCCGGCGCTGGCGCCGGTGGTGGGGCGCCCGATCGACGTCTGCTACGAGGTCACGGCGACCGGCGAGCGGGCGAGCGGGGGCCCGTGCAACCGCTCCACCGACGAAGGGCAGACGCTCGGCGTCACCTTCGACGACCCGCGCTCCGAGTTCAACGGGGCGGACCACTTCGTGGACATCAACGCCAACAACATCTCCAACTCCGATGGCCCCGAGGTGTGGTACACCGACGCCTACGGGCGAAACGGCCGGACCGAGCCGTTCCCCGGCTCGGTCCGCCAGCGCATCGCGCGGTGGACAACAACATCGGCGTGGACGTGAACGGCCCGACCATCGGGGATGACCGGAACTACAGCGGCGCCGGCGTCCGGGCGCCGAACTGACCTGTCATAGCGAGGAAGCTCAGCCTACGCCCGCCGCTCGTCGCAGCGCACGTCGGAAATGCCGCCCGGCTCCAAGCGCAGCTTGGTGAAGACCTGGGTCATGGTGACGATGCGGTAGGCGCAGATGAGCGGCGTGCGGCGGGCCCGGAAGAACACCACGCACTGGCGCATGCTGCACTGGGCGGTGGCCGCCTCGCGCTCCAGGCTGCCGCCCCGAGAGGCGAGCACCTCGGGGCCAGGCGCCGAGCTCGCCCGTCTCGAGGACCCACCGGGTCGAGTCCTCGGTGGCCGGAAGGTCGGTGTAGCCGTTCTGCCGGACGAAGGCCTCCGCGCAGTGGCGGGCCATCGCGTCCATGTCCTCCCGCAGGTCGCGGGTGAGAAGGCAGCGCTGGGGATCCTCCCGGAGCCAGGGCGCAACCTGCTCCGGCTCGCCTGACGGTGGGCGCGCCACAGGCGATGAGGTTCAGGAAGAGAGAGCGACGGCCAGGCGGCTGCTACGCGCGGCCCCTGATCTTGGCGAGCCACCAGCGGAGGCCCACCAGCAGAAAGCGCCAATCATGGAAGAACTCGGGCGGCTTGCCCTCGTAGTAATGACCGACGAACTGCAGCATCCAGCCCACGACGAACAACCCGAGCGGCACCGGCCACAATCCCTCGACGAAGATCGCCGCGATGAACAGCGGGACCGAGAGCGCGATCATCGGGATGCCGAAGGTGTGGCAGATGCGATTGATCGGGTGCTGGTGGCTCTGGGCGTACCGCGCGACCCATTCGCTCATCGGCCGGTTACCCAGCATCATGGCCGTCTCCGGGGTGTGGCCGTCAGTTCTGTCCGGCCAGCGATGGCCAGAGCTGCTGTAGCGTCGTGCGTGGACGCGTGCCCACGTATAAGGTGAGGTTTCGCTCCTCCGCTACCGTCCAGGCGTGGGTCACCGTGGCGGCGGTCTGGACCGAGTCGAAGAAGCGCGCGCAGGTCGTCCGGTCGACACGCCGATGGTGATCACCACCTTGCCCGGTCGGTCGCCCGGGCCGAAGAACCAGTAACTGCCCGCGGGGCTTACCACTTGGGGCAGGTCGTACCTCGGCCCGTAGAAGTCGAGGGCACCCGCCTCACCATAGTTTCCCGCGACGACGACCGCGTCGCGCCGCTGATCGTCGGGCAGCGCGTGAGTAGACCCGCGCTACCGTGGCGACCTGTTCCTCCCAGCCCAGCATGTCGGCGTAGTCCTGCGGCAGCAAGAGGGTCTCGCCGGTATTGGTCCTGACCGCAGCCTTCGACGCCTAGGGTGTGGGCATACTCCGCCATCGCTGCAGGGGGAAGGATCGGCACGCCCAACGGGAGGGTCACGACGCGCGAATGCGAAGAGGATCGCGACGGTGCCCATCTGAAGCATCTCCCCGGCCAGTCCGTTAGCCGCTATTCGCTCGAACAGCACCGCGCCCGCCGCGAACAGCGCGGGATAGAGCGGCCCGGCGTAGTACGGCTTCCCCTGGAGCAGGACGAGGATGGCGAGCGCCGCGACGCAGGCTCCACCCGAGCGCGCGGAACGGCCCGGAGCGCCGGGCCGGCGAGCAGTCCATAGAGGCCGGCGATGGCGAGTAGCACCGCGGGCCCCCACAACAGCTGGCCCGAGCAGAAAACCGACGGGCGTGATCCGCTCGAGCTGGCTGGCCTTGAGGTCCGCCATCTGGGCCAGTACCGGGAAGCCCAGCCGGATCTGCCCCACCACGCTGGGGGCGCCCACGACGAGGGCCAGGGCGAGCCCGATCCAGGGCCACGGGGTGAGCAACGCGATGCGGAGGGGCGAGAGCAGGATGCCCGCCACGATGGCGAGGCCGACGAATGCCACGCTGAACTTGGTCAGCAGTCCCAGCCCCAAGCACAGTCCGAGCAGCAGCCAGCCGCCCGGCCCGTAACCCCGGCAAAGGCGCACCAGCGCGTACAGCGCGGCGGTCCAGATCAGCTGATCCATGACCACCGGCTGCAACAGGTTGGCCGACCGGAGGAAGAGCGGGTTGGTGAGCACGCAGAAGGCGGCCAGCCCCTGGGCTGTCCGCCCACCGCCGAGCTCCCGGGCGATGAGCGCCGCCAGCACCATGGTGGCGCTGCCGAATACCGCGGGAAGGAAGCGGATGGCCGTGATCGAGTCGCCCAGCAGCGTGCGGGACACCTCCGCGACCAAGGCGATGCCCGGGGGGAAGTCCATCTTCCAGAGCTGGAGATGCCGGCCCATCCCCAGATAGAGCAATTCGTCGCGGTGGAGGCCGTACGGCGTTCGCACGTTCACCATCACGTGCAAGGTGAGCTTGAGAACCGCCAGCAGCAGCACGAGGGTCCCTGCGAAGGCTGGTCGTGAGGGCAGCTCGCTCCCGGCGGGGGGCTCAGTCACGCGGAACTCCGACGGTTGGGTCGAGGGTGTCATCGCGAGAGCACCGTGCGGAGCGACTCGAGAAAGCGCTCGATCTCCCGCTCCCCGATCGCGGTCGAGAGCGTGCCGACGCCCCGTGGGTCGAGCAGGATCCCTTCGTTATAGAGCCCGAGAAAGATGCGGTGTCGCAGCTCGGCATCGCCGCGCGCGGCGTCGCGAATGGTGCGGACCGGACCGCCCGTGAGATGCATCCCGAACAGGGACCCGAGCCCGGTGATCGTGGCGGAGACCCCCGCCCCGTCGAACACTCGCTTCAAGCCCTCGCGCAGTCTCTCGCCCTTGCGGTTGAGCTGCGCGATGGCGTCCCGGGTGAGCAGCTCCAGCGTCGCGAGCCCCGCCGCGAGACTCACCGGGTTGGCGTTGTAGCTGCCGGGATGCGGAATGGCCGGCGGGCCGTGCGACGGATCGAACAGCGCCATGATGTCCTCCCGCCCGCCGAACGCGCCGAGCGGAAGCCCGCCGCCGATCACCTTGCCGAGGCAGGTCATGTCCGGCGTGACGCCGAAGTGCTCCTCCGCCCCGCCATAGGCGACTCGCAGGCTCACCACCTCGTCGAACACGAGCACGATGCCGAGCCGCCGGGTGGTCTCGCGCATCGCGCGCAGGAAGGCGGCATCCAGCGGGATCATTCCCGCCGAGCCCTGGACCGGCTCGACCAGCAGCGAGGCGATCTCGCCGGCTTGGCGCTCGAGGATTCCGACCGCCGTGCTCGGTCGTCCCCGGCGGGAAGCAGCACCAGGTCGGGATGGACGGTGCCCATCACGTCCTCGCGGTGCCGTGATACCCGCCTTCCAGCTTGGCCACCATCCGGCGGCCGGTGTATGCCCGCGCGCCGCGGAGCGCCATCATCACCGCTTCGGTGCCGGAGTTGGTGAATCGCACCCGCTCGAGCGAGGCGATCCGCTCGACCAGGTGCCGCGCCAGCCCGACCTGCGGCTCGGTGGGCCCGGGGAAGCAGGTGCCCTTGCCGACCTGCCGCCGGATCGCGTCCATGACGGACGGCTCGAGGTACCCGTGAATCAGAACGGAGTGATTGCCGGTGAAATCCAGCAGGCGATTCCCGTCCAGATCCACCACCCAGCACCCTTCGCCGCGGTCGAGCACGGCGGGATAGGGCGGATAGAAGAGCGTGCTGCGGGAATCGCCGCCGGGAAGGTAGCGCCGGGCCTCCTCGAAGGAGCGGGCCGACGCCGGAGTGCGTAGCCGGTAGCGCTGTTCCTCGGTCACTCCAGCTCGATCCCCTCCTTCAGGATCCAGACCTTCATCGCGAAATAGAGGCGGATCATCATCGCGTGGTCGTCGGGCTGGACCAGGATCACCAGCGTTTCCGTCCGTGCCCTTGGTGCTGCGCACCCGTTCCTTGGTCCGCATCCGGCCCTGGAGGCTCTCGAACCACTTGGCCCACGGATGAGGTCGCGCCGCTGGTCGCCCCGGATGACGTCCTTGGTGCGGGTGCCGCGGGGATCGTCCTTCGCGCGTCCCGACGGCGGCACGGCGAGCGACACCTTGCAGTAGCGCTTGCCGCGCGCCTCGCCTTTGGTGGCCTTCTGGAATTGGAGCGAGCGGTAGGTCAGCGCCTTCCAGGTGTGGATCGGGGGTGTCGATCTGGGCCGGACCTCCACCCTGCCGTCGGAGTCGTCCGGCACCCGCACGAGGAACTCCCACTTGTTCCGGCCGGCGAGATTCCCGTCGGTCACCGTGTAGAGGTGTTCGTTTCCTCTCACCGGGGCCTGGCGTCCCCCCTTGGCGAAGGTCCACTTGGCTCTCCGCACTGCGCCCGGCTCCACCGCCACCTGATCCAGCCGATACCGCTTCCGCGATGCCATCGGTCGCCTCCTGGGACTGGGTGGAAGACACTCCGACGTCGCCGAAGCATACCCGACCTCACTCGTCAGCCCAATACGAGGGTCCTCCGATCGTCGCGGGATCTACTCGACCACCACCTCGGCCACCTCACCGCCGAACTCGCTGGCGATGGGCCGAGTGCCCGAGCGGCGCCTGCCACGCGCCGCCGTCGATGCGGATGGCCAGGCGATGCAATCCGGGCGAGATCGGGAGCAGGGCCCGCCAGCCGTCCTCGCCCCAGGGCTGAAGCGCGACAGGCTTCCAGTCGGTGAAATCGCCGGCCAGCTCGACGGCCGCGCGCATCCGCCGCCCGGATCACGATCTCCCGCCCGGCCGCCAGCGCCGGTCCGATCCGGAATGGCGCCGTGGCGGTGGCCCGGGCGGGACGCGGCCGGCGGAGCGATGGCCTGCGACCCGACCTTGAGCCGGAGCCCGAGCGCGAAGTACCGCGCGCCCGGCACCGACGTCACCGGATCGGAGCCCGCGCGGCCGGCCGCGGCCACCAGCGCCAGCGAGGGAGCGATGCCGCGAGACGCGCTCAGGCCCCAGATCGTCGTCTCGGCGGTGTTGCGGCTGAATCGGCGGCCCAGCGAGGCGTCGAAGTCGAGTGAGCTGATCCGCCACCGTCCCGAGAGCACCGCGTCGGTCAGCGCAACGCGCTCCACCTGCCTCTGGGTGCCGGGCACCGGGCTGCTGGTGAGGGTGTCGCCTCCGCGAGGGTCCGTCGGGCCCGAACATCAGCGACCGGTCGACTGTCGTGTTCGCCACCGAGAATTCCAGATGCACGGATCCCAGCCTGGCGGAGCCGCCGAACTCGCTGCGCTGAAGCGGACGCCGGGTGCCGAGCGACGAGGCCTGGCCGTAGTACCGGCCGAGCCAGGCCCGCGCTCCCGAGCCGGGCGTGAGATATGCCCGCACTCCGCCGGTGAAGAGCGTGGTGCCGCGCACCCGATAGTGGCTGGTCCACTCGGCCTGTCCCATCGCCTCCAGCTGAAAGATGCCGAGCGCGGGCGTGGCGACCGAGGCGGCCGTGCCGCCCTGGAAATTCCACCGCCCGGCGGGCGCGTCGGAATAGACGCCGATCGCGCTCAGCTCGAGCGGCCCGCTGCGGTAGCGAAGCGACGGAACGATGGAGGCGATGCCGCCGGGAATCGCGCGATCGGGCCGATAGGTGCCGGCGCCCATGTCGAGCGTGCCGGCGAGCTGCGCGGCGGCACGGCGTCGCCCACGCCGAGAAGGCGAGACAGAGCAGGAGTCCGCGCCGGCGCGTCATCGCTCCACCGGCGGATCGGCGGCGGGGCGGAGCGCGGGACGATCCGATGGGCTCGCTCGCTCCTCCTCGTCGCTGGATCTGCACCTGGCGCCGGAGGGCGACGAACTCGTCGTCCGGGCCGGCCGTCACGGGCGAGGTCGAGCACCGAGCTGGGTCGCCTGCTCCGCCGGCACGCCTTCGGCGACGAGATCGGTCAGCACCGCGATGGGCACGACCAGCGGCCGGCCCGAGCGAAGCGACTGCAGCCGGCGGAGCGCGGCGGGCGGCAGACCCGGCCCGCAGCGCTCCCGCCGCAGCGGTCAGCTCGGCCTCGCTCGCGCCTTGCCGCCGAGGGCGTCGCGGGCCCGGCCGAGCTGTCCGTGCAGCGCCTCCACCGCCGCGACGATCCGATCGCCGCTCGCGCCGAGGGTGCTGCCCTCGAGGGCCTTCTGCACCAGCGGCTCGGTGGGAAGGCCCGCGTCCCGCGCGGAGTCCACCACCCGCTGCACGCTGGCCGCGGTGGCGGTGTCGAGCCGCTCGGCGAGCCGGGCGTCCTGCGCGGCGGCCGCCGCAGGCACGGCGAGGAGGAGCGCGAGACGAGAGGGCGCGGCCGAGGGACATGAGTCAGCTCACCGTGAGGACCGAGACCGGCGCGCCGAAGTCGCTCTCCGCCGCCGGCGGCTCGCTGGGGTCCCGCTCCCAGCGGCGTCCGTCGATGAGGAAGGTGTAGTGGTAGCGGCCGGGCTTGAGCCGCAGCTCGACCACCCAGGTGCCGCGCTCGCCGGTGGGGCGGAGCGGCGTCGCGGCGGGGTCCCAGTCGTTGAAGTCGCCCACCACCGCGACCCGGGACGAGGCCGGCGCGTCGAGCCGCAGGTAGACCGGCCGGGCGTCGCGCTGCGGCGCCGGCGTCGCGGGAGCCGCCGGCGGTCGCGGGCGCCGAGGCCGCTCGGACGCCGAAGAGCCACCGCGAGGAAGAGCCCGGCCGCGATCGCGGCGCCGGCGATCCAGGCACCCCACCGATGGCCGTGGGCGAGGCCGGCCGGCCCGCGGCTTCCGCCCGGATCTGCTCGAGCGCGCGCTCGGTCCACCGCCGGGTCGAGCCGCACCGGCCGGCGCAGCTCGGCCACCACGCGCTGGAGCAGCTCGTCCTGGATCTGGTCGTCGTGCTCAGCCGGCATGGACGTCTCGCAGCAGCTCGCGGAGCTGGTCGCTCGCGCGCTTCACCCGCATCCGAAGCGCCGGCTCCTTCGCGCCGGTCATCTCCGACATCTCGGCGTATTCCAGTCCTTCTACGTAACGCAGCAGAAACGCCTCGCGGTAGTGGGGACGGAGCCGGTCGAGCGCCAGGCCGATCTCGTCCCGCCATTCGAAGGCGTCGGGCCGCTCGCCCCTCGATGGCGACGTCGTCCGGCAGCTCGACGTCGAACCGGCGGTCCCGCTGAAGCCGCCGGCGCACCGTCCGGCAGCGGTTGACCACGATGCGGAAGAGCCAGGCCCCGAACCGCTCCGGCTGCCGGCAGTACCCAGCGCCCGGTAGGCCCGGACGAAGCTGTCCTGCATCGCTTCCTGGGCGTCCTCCCGGTTTCCCAGCATGTGGAAGGCGTAGCGCCCGAACTTGTCGCGGTAGCGCGCCATCAGGGCGGCATAGGCGTGGAGGTCACCGCCGAGCGTTCGGGCGACCAGCGCGGCATCGCTGTCGCTCATCCTCGATAGACCAGCACCGGCGTCGCGGCTGTGACAGCGGAGGCGTGCCGGCCCGGCGTGCGGTCACACCTGGGCCGCCGCGGGGTCTTAGAGCCGGGAGCGAGGACGGTTTCCGACTTCCGGAGAGACGACGATGCACAGCTCGAGACTTGCACTGGCGGTGGCCGGCGCCCTGGGCGCTCGCGGCCTGTAACACCTCGGAGATCGGGCCGGCGGGTCCCGGAGGAGGGAAAGACCGCGTGTTTCTCACCGATGCGCCCTTCCCCTTCGATCGTCATCGCCCGGGTGGACATCCACATCTCGGAGATCGGGCTCTCACCGCAGGCCGACACCTCGCAGGGCCCGCCGGGATGGATCACCGTGGCCCGCCCCGACCGGACCTTCAACCTGCTCGATCTCCAGAACGGCACGACCGCCCTCCTCGGCGAGGCCGACGTGCCTCCCGGACAGTACCGCGCCGTCCGGGTGACCTTCGATCCGGCCCGCTCCAGCATGACCGACACGGACGGCGGCCATCCCGGCGATCGACTGGCAGGCGAAGGGCGACACCCCGACCCTGTTCGGCCTGGTCGAGGAGGCGATGGCGATCGACGAGAACGGGGAGGACATCGTGATCGACTTCGACGTCGGCCGCAGCTTCCTGCCCGACGGCGGGGACGGGTTCATCTTCATTCCGTTCCTGCGCGCGATCACCCGCGCGGGGTCGGGCGGGATCGCGGGGACCCTGGTCCATGCGGATGGCGGGGCGCCCGATCCCGCTCGCCGCGGTGAGCGTCCACCACGCCTTCGACAGCGCGGCGACGCTCGGCCCGCTGGTGGCGACCTCGCGGGCGGATGCTTCCGGCGCGTTCAGAGCGTCGTTCCTCCGGCCCGGACGGTACACGGTCGTGCCCGAGGATCTCGAGCGCGATGTCGTGGGGCCGACCAGGACGGTCGAAGTGGAGCGCGGGCGAGACGACCCAGGCGGGTGAGTTCCGCTTCTGACCCTGGGCTGAGATCCTTCGCTTCGCTCAGGATGACAGGACTGCATCTCCGAGACGGCTGCACCGTACGGTACCGGAGATGCCATCTCCCCTCGACAGACGCGAGTTGCTTCGGCTCGCCGGCGCCGCCCTCCTTGCGCGCGTTGCCGCCGCCTGTGGCACCGGGCGTGGCTCCGACGGCGCGGCGCCGACCGACTCGGCTCAGCGCCGACGCCTGCATGCGGCCGGCCGCCTCACCAGCCGGCCCCGCCCGCCCGCTTCGGGCTCCGCTCCCACCGGCCTCGTCCCGCTGCATCTGAGTGGCTCAGATCGGGACGGGGTCCTCTATGTTCCGCCCTCCTACCGGCCGGACTCGCCCGCTCCGCTGGTGCTCACCCTCCACGGCGCCACCGGCAGCGGACGACGGGGCCTGCGGCGGCTGCAGCCGCTGGCGGACGCGGCGGGACTGATCCTGCTCTCTCCCGACTCCCGCGGCACGACCTGGGATGTGGCCATGACCGGCACCTTCGGCCCGGACGCCGAGTTCGTGGACCGCGCCCTCGACCTGGTCTTCGCCCGCTACGCCGTGGACCCCACTCGCCTGGTGGCTGAAGGGTTCTCCGACGGGGCCAGCTACGCCCTGTCACTCGGCCTGATTAACGGAGACCTCTTCACCCACGTCATCGCCTTCTCGCCCGGCTTCGTCACGGAAGGCTCGCGCCGGGGGAAGCCGCGGCTCTTCGTGTCACACGGGGTCCACGATCCGGTGCTGCCGATAGACCGGTGCAGCCGGCGCATCGTGCGGGACCTCCGCGGCGACGACTACGACGTCCGATACACCGAGTTCGACGGGGGACACGCCGTTCCCACCGAGATCGCCCGCGGGGCGCTGGACTGGCTGGCCGGCCGCGGATAGGGGCGCACTTGGTTTTGGCCAACGTTCAATCCATACTGAACGTGCGATCCGGACCCACCTTTTCGCTCGCACCCGAGCACACCCAGGAGAACGATGGACCCCCGCACCACGCGCTTCACCGACCGCCTCGCGCGTGCTGTTCGAGAACGACGGCTTGCCTCCCATCGCCGGGCGCATCTTTGGCCTTCTGCTCCTGAGCGACGATGACCTCAGCCTGGACCAGCTGGCCGAGGAGCTCGGCGTGAGCAAGGCGAGCGCGAGCACCAACGCGCGCCTGCTCGCGCAGCTCGGCGTGGTCGAGCAGGTCCGCCGTGCGGGGAGCCGCAGGGACTACTACCGGATCGCGCCCGATCTCTTCGAGCGGTCCATGGCGCAGCGCCTGGCGCGCTGGCAGCGGTTCACCGAGGCGATCGGCGAGGGCCGGCGCACCCTGCCGCTGGCCAGCGCCGAGGTGCGGGAGCGGCTGGAGCAGTACGAGAACGGCTTCAGCTACATGGTGGACGCGATCGGCCGCGCGCTGGCGCAGTGGCGCGGGGCGCCCTCGCACGCTCTCGCCCGCGCCGGGTCGGCGCGGTGAGGCGCGCCGCCGTGGCCTCGGCGCTCCTCCTGGCGGGGTGCGCGGGGACGCCGAGCGTCTCTGGCGTACGGGGGGCGTCGCCCTCTCCCGAGACTCCCTGGACCCCGCCCCCGGATGCGCTGCCCCGCATCGCCGAGGCGGACACCTCGGCCGCGGCCGCGGTCCCCCCGGATATCGCCGACCGGGTGCAACGGCTGACCCTCGACGAAATCGTGGACCTCGGCCTGCGCAACAACCCCACCACCCGGCTCGCCTGGGCCAACGCGCAGACGGCTGCGTCGGTCTACGGCTCCGAGCGCGGGGCCTGGTTTCCGACCATCGACGCCGATGTCAGCGCGGCGCGGCTCAAGACGGCCGCGAGCCAGGGGCGGTCCGCGGTCGAGCAGTCCATCCTGACGCCCAGCGTGACGCTCACCTACCTCCTCTTCGATTTCGGCGGACGCACCGGTCGGGTCGCCGGCGCGCGGCAGCGGCTGGTGGCCGCGAGCTTCACCCACAATGCCGCGATCCAGGACGTGGTGCTCCAGGTCCAGGTCTCCTATTTCCGGTACCTGGCCAACCGCGCCCTGCTGGCCGCGCAGCGCACCACGCTGGAGGAGGCGCAGACCAACCTCACCGCGGCCGAGGAGCGGCGGCGGGTCGGCCTGGCCACCATCGCCGACGTGCTGCAGGCGCGGACCGCCGCCAGCCAGGCACGGCTGGATCTCCAGACGATCGAAGGCAACGTGCAGACCACCCGCGGCGCGCTGGCGCTGGCGTTGGGCCTGCCCGCGAACCTGCCGTACGATGTCGACTCGACCGCGGCGGCGGCTCCCGTGGCGCCGCTCGCGGACAGCGTGAACGCCATCATCGCGACCGCACTCCAGGGCCGCCCCGACCTCGCGGCCACCCAGGCCGAGGTCGCGGCGGCGCGCGCGGCCATCGGCGAGACCCGGGCGGCGCTGCTTCCCTCACTCGGCTTCAGTGCCACGGGCGGCCGGACCTACGCCACCACCATTCCCGACGGCGCCAACAGCTACACCCTGTCGCTCGGGCTCACGATTCCGCTCTTCAACGGGTTTTCCCGGCAGTACGACCTGCGCGCGGCGGAATTCGAGGCCGAGGCCGCGCAGGCCCGGGCGCAGTCGCTCCGGCAGGAGGTCGTCTTCCAGGTCTTCAGCGCCTACTACGCGCTGCAGACCGCCACCCGGCGGGTGGGAACGGCGGAGGATCTGCTCGCGAGCGCCGAGCAGTCGAACCAGGTCGCGCTCGGCCGGTACAAGGCCGGCGTGGGCAGCGTGCTCGACCTGCTCGCCGCGCAGACGGCCCTGGCCGGCGCCCGCGCGCAGCTGGTGGATGCGCGGCTGGCCTGGAGCGTATCGCTGGCGCAGCTCGCGCACGACGCGGGCGTGCTCGACACCCGGGGCGGCAGCCCGCTCCGGCTCACTCAGGACACCACGAGCACGCCCCGATGACGCGACGACTCCTGCTGGCCCCGCTGGTCGTTCTCGTCGCCTGCGCCGACCAGGCCGCGCCGCCCCAACAGCTGGTCCCGGTCACCGTGGGCACCGCGGAGCGGCGCGACGTGCCGTTCGAGCTGGCGGCCACCGGCTCGGTCGAGCCGCTCCAGACCGTGGCGGTGCAGCCGCAGATCGGTGGCCCGATCGTGCGGATCGCGTTCCGCGAGGGACAGGACGTGGAGCGGGGCCAGGTGCTCTTCCAGATCGACCCGCGCCCCTACCAGGCGGCGCTGGCGCAGGCCGAGGCGTTCCTGGCCCGCGACCGCGCCCAGGCCGCGAACGCCGAGCAGGAGGCGAAGCGCTACGCCGAGCTGGCCGACCGCGAGTACGTCACCGCGCAGCAGTACGACCAGGCGCGCACGGTCTCGGCGGCCGCGGCGGCGACGCTCGCCGGGAGCCAAGCCGCGGTCGAGGAGGCCCGGCTCAACCTCCAGTACGCCACCATCCGAGCCCCGATCTCGGGTCGCACCGGCAGTCTTCGGGTGCGGGCCGGTAACCTGGTCCGCGTGGCGGACGCCGCGCCGCTGGTGACGATCAACCAGATCCGCCCCATCCTGGTGCGGTTTGCGGTGCCGGCGGCGAACCTCGCCCTGATTCAGCGGTACCGCGGCGAAGACCTCGTGGTACTGGCCCAGCCGGTGGGCGGCGGTGACTCCAGCGAAGGCCAGCTCACCTTCGTCGACAACGCGGTGGACACCACCACCGGCACCATCCTGCTGAAGGGCACCTTCGCCAACACCGACGGCGCCCTCTGGCCCGGCGAGTTCGTCAACGTCCGGCTGCGGCTGTACGTCGAGCGCGACGCCCTGGTGGTGCCGGCGACCGCGGTCGTCACCGGGCAGCAGGGCACCTTCGTCTTCGTGGTGGGCGGCGACAGCACGGCGGCCACCAAGCCGGTGAAGCTGGGCCGGACCGCCGGCGATGTGGCCATCGTGGACGGAGAGCTCAGTCCCGGCGAGCGGGTGGTGACCGACGGGCAGCTCCGGTTGCAGCAGGGCTCCAAGGTGCAGATCAAGTCGGCGGCCCAACCGGCCGCGCGGGGGACCACATGAACACCGAGCTCTTCATCCGCCGGCCGGTCATGACCACGCTGATCATGGCCGGCATCCTCATCTTCGGGCTGGTGGCCTACCGGCTGCTTCCGGTGAGCGATCTCCCCGCGGTGGACTATCCCACCATTTCCGTGAGCGCCAATCTTTCGGGGGCGAGTCCGGAGACGATGGCCTCCTCGGTGGCGACTCCGCTGGAGAAGGAGCTCTCGACCATACCCGGCATCGAGGTGATGACGTCCACCAGCACCCAGGGCGGCACCTCCATCTCGCTTCAGTTCGCGCTGAGCCGGAGCATCGACGCGGCCGCCCAGGACGTGCAGGCCGCGATCTCGCAGGCCCAGCGCCAGCTCCCGCGCGACGTGTTGCCGCCGAGCTTCCGGAAAGTGGACCCGTCCTCCTCGCCCATTCTGTACTACGCCCTCCGCTCCACCACGCTGCCGCTGCGCCAGCTCAACGAATACGCCGAGACCTTCCTGGCCCAGCGATTGGCGACCGTCGACGGCGTGGCGCAGGTGCAGGTCTACGGCTCGATGAAGTACGCGGTGCGGATCCAGCTCGATCCCCAGCAGCTTGCGGCCCGCAGCATCGGGATCGACGAGGTGGCCGCCGCGGTCGAGAACGGGAACGTCAACCTGCCGACCGGCATCCTGTGGGGCACCGACAAGGCGTTCTCGGTGGAAAGCCAGGGCCAGCTCACCGACGCGAACGGCTTCCGCAGCCTGGTGGTGGCCTTCCGGGACGGCGCCCCGGTCCGGCTGGGCGACCTGGGCCGGGTGGTGGACAGCGTGCAGGACACCAAGCGGGCGAGCTGGTTCAACGGCCAGCGCGCGGTGGTGCTGGCGATCCAGCGCCAGCCCGGCACCAACACCGTCGCGGTGGCGGAGCGGGTGAAGGCGGCGGTGAGCGACCTGCGCTCGCAGATCCCGCCCTCGGTCGAGATCGCGACGCTCAACGACCGGTCGGTCACCGTCAAGGCCTCGGTGGACGACGTGAAGTTCACCCTCTTCCTCGCCCTCTGCCTCGTGGTGATGGTGATCTTCCTGTTCCTCAGGAACCTCCGCGCGACCATCATCCCCGCCCTGGCGCTGCCGATGTCGCTGGTCGGGACCTTCGCGGTGATGTACCTGCTGGGCTACAGCCTCGACAACCTGTCGCTCATGGCGCTCACGCTCGCGGTCGGGTTCGTGGTGGACGACGCCATCGTGGTGCTGGAGAACATCGTCCGCCACATCGAGAAGGGCGAGCCGGTGCTGGCGGCGTCCATCAAGGGCAGCCGGGAGATCGGATTCACCGTCCTCTCGATGACGCTGTCGCTGGTGGCGGTGTTCATCCCGGTGCTGTTCCTCGGGGGGCTGATCGGACGCCTCTTTCAGGCGTTCGCCGTCACCATCGGCGTCGCCATCCTGGTCTCGGGATTCGTCTCGCTGACCCTGACGCCGATGCTGTGCAGCCGCTGGCTCAAGGCCAAAGGCCAGGAAGAGCAAAGGCAAGGCCGCTTCTACCGCGCCACCGAGCGGGCCTGGGATGGAACGCTGTCGTGGTACGAGCGATCCCTCGCCTGGGTGATGGACCGCCGGGGCCTGGCGCTCGCCTTCAGCGCGCTGATCCTGGTCGGCACCATCGTCCTCGGCCGGCTGGTGCCCAAGGGCTTCATCCCGAGCGAGGATCAACAGCAGCTTCAGGCCACGACCGAGACGGCGGAGGGCACCAGCTACGAGGCCATGGTAAAGCACCAGCGCGCCGCGGCCGCCATCGTCCAGGAGGACCCCAACGTAGACGGCTTCATGTCGTCGGTCGGCGTGGGCGGACGGACCAGCACCATCAACCAGGGCCGCCTGATCATCCACCTGAAGCCGCGGGACGAGCGGGAGATGAGCGCCGATGAGGTGGCCCGGTCGCTCTCCCAGAAGCTGGCCGCGGTGCCCGGGATGCGGGCCTTCATTCAGAACCCGCCGGTCATCAACATCGGTGGCCGCTCGTCCAAGAGCCTGTACCAGTTCACCCTCACCAGCTCCGACATCGAGGCACTCTACGACGGCGCCGTCGCGCTCGAGCGGCGGCTCCATGAGGTCCCCGGACTCGCGGACGTGACCAGCGACCTCCAGATCAAGAACCCGCAGGTGCAGGTCGAGATCGCCCGGGACCGCGCGGCGGCGCTCGGGATCGACGTGAACCAGATCGAGAACGCGCTCTACAACGCCTACGGCGCGCGGCAGGTCAGCACCATCTACACCCCCAACGACCAGTACTGGGTGGTGATGGAGCTGCTCCCGGAGTACCAGCGAGACCTGTCGGCGATGAACCTGCTGCACCTCACCGGGCGCCAGGGCGTCTCGGTGCCTCTCGGCAGCCTCGCCAAGGTCACCGAGTCCACCGGCCCGCTCACGGTGAACCACTCGGGCCAGCTCCCCTCGGTCACGCTCTCGTTCAACCTCCAGCCCGGCATCTCGATCGGCACCGCGGTCGAGCGGGTGGAGAGCGCGGCGCGAGAGGTGCTGCCCTCCACGGTGAGCACCAGCTTCGCGGGCACGGCGCAGGCTTTCCAGCAGGCGCAGGCCGGTCTCCTGGTCCTGCTGGTCCTGGCGATCCTGGTGATCTACCTGGTCCTCGGCATGCTGTACGAGAGCTTCATCCACCCGCTCACGATCCTGTCCGGACTGCCCTTCGCCGGGTTCGGCGCGCTGCTGGCGCTGATGGTGTTCGGGCTCGACCTCAGCATCTACGCGTTCGTCGGCATCATCATGCTGGTCGGCATCGTGAAGAAGAACGCGATCATGATGATCGACTTCGCCATCGAGGCCGAGCGCAACCACGGCAAGAGCGCGCACGACGCGATCCTGGAGGCCGCGAGCGTGCGGTTCCGGCCGATCATGATGACCACGATGGCGGCGCTGATGGGAACCCTGCCGATCGCGCTGGGACACGGAGCCGGCGCCGAGGCGCGCCGGCCGCTCGGCGTGGCGGTGGTGGGCGGGCTGTTCTTCTCCCAGATCATCACGCTGTACATCACGCCGGTGATCTACACCTACTTCGACGCGCTCCAGCACCGGCTGGGCCGGCGGAGGGCGAAGGAGCCGGTCAGGTCCCCGGCCGACGAGCCGGCGCCGGCGATGGCCCGGGTGCGGGAGGTGTGAGGAAGGCGCCCGCGACCTCCCGGCGGACGGCGTCGCCGAGCGGGGCGCCGGTCGCGTTGGAGAGGATGGCGACGACGAGACCGTCGTCCGGATAGAGCGCGAGCCAGGCGGCAATGCCGGGACCGCCACCGGGCTGAAGCATCACGCGGCGACCGTCTTCCTCCAGGGACTGGAAGCCCAATGCATACGGGGTGGGCATGCCGTCGGCGAGCGGGACCGGGGTGAAGATCTCACGCCGGGAGCCGGCGGAGAGCAGGCGGGGCCCGAGCAACGCCGCGCCGAACCGCGCGAGATCCTCCGCCGTCGAGAGGAAGCCGGCGCCCGGCAGCTTGAAGCTGGGGTCGAACGCCGGGGCCGGGTCGAACCCGCCACCCTCACGCCGGACATAGAAGGCCGCCCGGTGAGGGATCGGCCGGCGCGGGTCGTTCGGCACGGTGGACTTCATCCCCGCCGGGTCGAGGACGCGGCGCCGCATCAGGTCCAGGTAGTCCTCCCCCGTTATCCGCTCCAGGATCCGCCCCACGATAGTGAAGATGCCGGTCGCGTACTCGGTTCGGCTGCCCGGCGTGAAGGCCAGCGGCGCCGCGGCGATGCCGCGGTACGCGCTGTCCAGAGAGGGGAAGTGCTCGGTCGTGTAGTAGTTGCGGTCGGCGAACGCGTCCGCGATCCCGCTCTGGTGGGCGCCGATCCGGCGGACGGTCACGCCCCGCCCGCGATGAGGAAAGTCGGGGAGATAGCGCTCGACCGGCGCGTCGAGGTCGAGCTTCCGCTCATCGGCGAGCGCAAGCGCCGCGGCGAGGGTGAGCGTCTTGGAGATACTGCCCAGCCCGAACCGGGTTCGCCGTGTCACTGGGGTGCCGCTGGCCAGGTCGGACACGCCGAACGCGTCGGACCAGACCAGCTTGCCTCCCGCCGCCACGGCCACCGCCGCGCCGGGGGCGGCGCCGCCGCGCATTGCCTCGCCGAGGACCTGGCGGGCTCGGGCGATCGCGAGTGGAAGGGAATCGAGACCGGGCTGCTGGGCGGAGGCCGGCGTCCCCGGTGCGAGGGTCCGCACGACCAGGACGGCCAACCAACCCGCCCGCCGGGGTGTCGAACGGCGATATGAGGTCACTTCGACATCTTCCGATCCCGATCCTCCTGCTGGCCGCGGCATCGCCTGCCCCGTCTCAGCTGGTCATCGTGACCGACGAGGCGGAGGCGGCGATTCACATCCTGGAGACCCGCCGGACCGGTCGAGCGGTGGCTGAGGAGTCGTGGCGACGCCTGTTCGCGACCGAAGGCTATCGGCGGCTCAAGGCCAGGGAGGCGGCGATGGGGCGAAGCTTCGAGGAATCGTCCTTCAGGCCTTCCTGCTCTCCGACACGCTGCTGCCGCGAGCCGCCGAGCTGCGGAAGACTTTGCTTGCCTGGCGGAAGGCAGACCTCGGCGCCGCAGAGGCCAAGGCGCTCGCTTACTTGCCCGGAAGTGCCCGACTCCGCGCCCGGGTATATCTGCTGATCAAGCCCCGGACCAACAGCTTCGTCTTCGAGCCGGAGACGGACCCGGCGATCATGCTGTGTCTGGACCCCGCGCGAACCCGGGATCAGCTCGAGAACACCGTCGCGCACGAACTGCACCATATCGGCTATGCCGCGGCGTGCCCCTCGAGCAACGATTCGACCGCGGACCCCGCGGTCGCCACCGCGCGCGTGTGGCTGAGCGCCTTCGGCGAAGGCGTGGCGATGCTGGCGGCGGCCGGCGGGCCCGAGGTACATCCCCATGCAATGAGTCCGATGGAGGACCGGCTGCGCTGGGACCACGACGTCGCCAACTCGGCCGCCGACCTGCGGAGGCTGGAGGCCTTCTTCCTCGACATCCTCGACCATCGTCTCTCCGATCCCGATTCCACCCGCCAGGCGGCCATGGCGTTCTTCGGCGTCCAGGGCCCGTGGTACACCGTCGGCTGGCTCATGGCGTCCACCGTCGAGCGGGAAGAAGGGAGGCCCGCGCTGCTGCAAACGCTGTGCGATCCGGTTCGGACTGCTGCGCCGCTACAACGCCGCCGCCGGCGCGCGGCGGCCGGGGGACCCGGAGCTGCCCGTCTGGTCGGAGGCGCTGCTGGCGCGGCTCACTCCGGCCCAGCGGGCGATCGCCGCGCGGTTCACTCCGGCCCAGCGGGTCGTCCCCGGACGCCCCCCACTGAAGACGACCTCGGTGGTGATACCCGTCCGCGCTCACCAGCGCCTCGAGCAGCCGCCGGGCGCTCTCCTCGGTGTGCCGGGCGAGCTCGATCTCGCCGGCGCTCTTCACCAGCTGCTCGCGGGCCAGGCGGAAGATGGTGTCGCGGTCGGCCGGCCGGAACGGGTTCCAGAGACCGCGCTGCTCGTCGTAGGTCTTGAGGTCGGTCACCTCCACGGCGAGCACCGCCGCCGGCGGAAGCATGACGCGCACCACCTTGGCCTCGTGGTCCACCTGAACCTCGGTGCCGCGATCGAGATCGAACCCCGAGAGCACCTTGCCGGTGACGACCACCAGGCTCCGCTTGGTGGAGCCCAGCATCCGGTTCTGGTACACCACCACGTCGCGAAGCACGGTCTCGCTGGTCACCAGCCGGGCCACGGCCTTGGTGCGCTCCACGATCACCCCGTGATCCACCGTGGTCGCGCCTCGGCCGGGGAGGAGCCGGCCGGCCGCCCCGGTCGTGCGGCTACCGAGCCAGACGAGCACGGCCAGCGCGACGATCGCCAGGATGGCCCGGCCCGGGCTGCGCTCGGCCACTATCGGCACTCCTCCTCGAACCGCTGGGTGATCTGCAGCCGGTTCTCCATGGCGCCGGACTGTGCGGCGATGCGCCAGGCGAACTCCCGCCGGGTGATCGCCGAGTCCGCGCCCCGGGCGACCGCGATCTTCCATTGCGCGCAGTAGGCCGGCAGCTCGGCGTCTATGATGCGGCGGGCGCTGGTGAGGGTCGCGAGGAAGGCGTCGCAGCTGTCGTGCGCGGCGGCCTGCTCGCGGTGCACCGACTCGTGCGCCTCGATCTCCGCGACCAGCATCGAGTCGCGCACGTCGGTCCTCAGGTTGGTGACCGCCCTGCCCCCTTCGCAGCTGGTCAGGCCGAGGAAGTCATCGGGCGTCGCGTCCCGCTGCGCGTCGGCCGCACCGGGGAGGAGGAGGTACAGCACGAACGCGATGATGAGTTGCGGCATCGGGGAGTCCGGCTTCCTATTCCCAGATCCCCAGCGCGCGCCGCACCGCCACCATCTGTCCCAGATGATAGGAAGTGTGGTCGGCGACGAGCAGGAGCTCCCGCAAGTACGTCTGTCCGCTTCCATGGGGAATGCGTGCGAAGAGGTCCGTCTTCCGGTCCAGGGCCAGCGCCGTCAGCGCGTCGCGGTCCTGCCGGAAACGCCGCGAGGCTCTCGGCCACCACGGCCGCCGTGGGCGCATCCGATTCACTGGGCCAGTAGTCTTCCGGCCAGCGCGGTTGGGTGTATCCGGGGTTCCGGCAGAAGTCGAGGATGTCGAGCTGCGTCAGCCGCAGGTGCTCCAACAGCTGCCAGAGCGTATGGGGAAATCCGGGAGCGGCGGCGGCCCACTTGTCGCCCGGGACGCCGTCCACGATCTGATCGAACCCGGCGTGGGCGTCTTCCCACCTGATCAAGGCGGCGACGTGGTCGCGGAGCGCCTTGTCGCTCATGGAGCGGGATGAGGCCGGTCACAGCGGCACACCGCGCGACCCCCTACTCTGGGTGGGACCACACGACTCTCCGGGAGGGACTATGGCGTTTGTCTGGGACCTGATCCAGCAGATTCAACTGCGCAACACCAACTCGCGGGCCAAGTCGGCCAACTCGAAGGCCAAGACCGCCCAAGCCCGGGCGAAGGCGGCCGAGGGTCGCGCGCGGTCGCTCGAGAGCCGGATGGACGACCTGGAGGATGAGGTGGGCCACATGCGGGGGACCCTCGCCGTGCTGCTCGACCGGCTCGAGCGGCGGTTCGGCCCCGAGGTCGAGAAGCTGGGCTAGGGGCAGGCCCACTCGATCCCGCCGATCCGCTCGATCACCGCGAACCGGATCCCGTGGGCTTGGCAGGCGTCCTCGAACCCGTGCTGGGCTTCGAACGAGTTCCGGTTCCACACGTAGGTCGAGACCTCCAGCGTGCAACCGGGGCGGTTGCTGAACTGCCCCGCGGCGATCCGGCGTGAGACCTCCTCCAGGTCCGCCAGTCCAACCGACGGTCGGCCGGTCATGTCGGGTTTCCCTCCAATCGAATACGGGTCGCGGTCGGCGTCGCTGCTGAAATCCAGGAGGGGCGATCCAGCGTCACGAGGGCGAGGTGCGCCTGCGGATCCGGGGTCTCGCTCCCCGGGCCCATGGGGTGATAGGCGGAGGAAGCGAGCCCGGCTGCAACCCCGCTGTCAGGGGGGCGCCCAGCCCTCAGGCGCCGGACAGCAGGTTACCCGCTGTACGCGTCGAGGGAGGCGTTCAGATCGCGCCGAAGCTCAGCGTCACCGCTGAGCAGTGACTGCCAGGTGATCTCGGGCCCCTTGCGGGCACCCTTTGGCACGATCTTCACGCCTTCGGGAGAAATCGTGACGGTATAGAGCTTCCCTTCGACTTCCAGCTCCCGTTTCAGCGTCTTATCGAGACGAGTGGCCATCGGGTGGCGCCTCCAAGGGTTCGGTTGATTTCGACCCCGAAAGATCGCCACTCCGGGCCGATCGTCCACCCCCCGTCTCTAAGTTCACTGCTGGAATTGGAGATAGAGACTATCTACTCCTCTCGCAACACCCCGGCCGGGTCCATCCGCATCGCCCGAACGGCGGGGATGAGGTTGGCCACCAGGGCGGTCGTGGCCAGGACGCCGGCCACCAGGACGAAGGTGAGGGGGTCGGTGGCGGCCACGCCGTACAACTGGCTCTCGATCAGCCGGGTCAGCGCGAGCGCGGCGGCGAGCCCGATCCCGATGCCGAGCAGCGCGAGCCCCATGCCCTGGCGCAGCACCAGCCGGAGCACGTCGCCCCGGTCCGCGCCCAGCGCGATCCGCACGCCCAGCTCCCGTGAGCGCTGGGTGACGGAGTAGCTCATGACGCCGTAGATCCCGATGGATGCCAGCACCAGCGCGATCCCGGAGAACAGGCTCAGCAGCATCATCGAGAGCCGTCGCTGGCCCACCGACTTGGAGAGCAGCTCGTCCATGTCGCTCACGCCCGAGATCGGCTGGTCGGGGTCCACCGACCGGACCGCGCCGCGGACCAGGTTGACGTACCGGTCGGGGCTCCCCGCCGTGCGCACCGCCACCGCCATGAAGGGCTGGGCAACCTGCCGGTAGGGGAGGTAGACCTGCACCCGTGGATCGGCGTCCAGGCCCTCGTGGGCGGTGTGGCCAACCACGCCCACCACCTCGATCCATTCGTTCTGCGTGGTGTCGGTCACCCCGTCGGGCGGGCCGAAGGTGAACCGCTTGCCGATCGGGTTGTCCTTCGGCCAGTAGCGCCGCACCAGCTCCTGGTCGACCACGGCCACCAGCCGGGAGCCGTCCCGGTCCTCGTCGCTCAGGTAGCGGCCGCGCAGCAGCGGGATCCGCATCGCCTCGAAGAACTGGGGGCTCACGATCCGGATGTCGCCCCAGGGGCCGGGCTGGTTCTCCGGCGGCTGGTAGCCCTCGATCTCGAAGCTGCCGGTGGACCAGCTGCCGCCGAACGGCATCACCGTCGTGGCGCCGACGCCGGTGACTCCCGGTATCCGGGCGATCGCCGGCAGGGCCTGGTCGAAGAACGCCGCCTGGGTGGTGTCGTTGGCGTATTTGGTCTGCGGGAGCGAGAGGTTGAAGATGAGCAGGCTCGAGGGGTCGAACCCCGGGTCCACCCCCTGGAGCCGGGCGAAGCTCTTGAGCAGCAGTCCGGCGCCGGTGAGCAGGGTGAGGGCGAGCGCCACCTCGGTGACCACCAGGCTGCGCCGGAGGGTGTGACTTCCCCGGTCGGCAGTGCTCCCGCGACCACCCTCCTTCAGCGCGCCGTGCAGGTTGGGGGTCGCGGTGTGGATCGCGGGCGCCAGCCCGAACAGCACCCCGGCCACCACCGAGACGGCCAGGGTGAACACCATCACCGTGCCGTCTATCCCGATCTCGTCCGCCCGCGGCAGGTTGCCGATGTCCATCGCCACCAGCGCGCGCACACCCAGATACGCCAGCAGGAGACCGACCGCTCCGCCCGCGAGCGAGACGAGGACGCTCTCGGTGAGCAGTTGCTGGAGCAGCCGCTCCCGGGTGGCGCCGAGCGCGGTGCGGACCGCGATCTCCTTGGAGCGCGCGGCGGCGCGGGCGAGGAGCAGATTGGCCACGTTGGCGCAGGCGATGAGCAGCACGAACCCGACCGCGCCCAGCAAGCACGAGCAGCGCCGGGCGGATCTCGCCGGTGGCCTGGAGGCTCAGCCCCGTCACCAGGAGGCTCCAGCTGGGCGGGTAGCTGTCGGGATAGTCGCGCTTGAGCTGCTCCGCCAGGGTTCGCATCTCGCCCTGCGCCTGCTCGACCGGGACACCCGGCTTCATCCGCGCCGTGAGGTTGAGAAATTCGTGGGTGCGGTTCTCGTCGGTCATCTGCTCGGGCTGGAAGAGCAGCGGCGCCCAGATCTCCGCGTTCCGGTTGAAGAAGTCGCGGAACCCGCTCGGCATGACGCCGACCACCTCGAAGCTCTCGCCGTTGAGGGCGAGGCTCCGGCCGACGATGGCCGGGTCCGCGCCGAAGATCCGCTGCCAGGCGTCGTAGCTGAGCACCACGATCCGCTCGCGGCCGGGCGAGTCCTCACCGGGCTGAATGGTGCGGCCCAGCAGGGCTGGCACCTGGAGGGTGGTGAAGAGTCGCCCGGTGACTCGCTGCCCCTGCATTCGCACCGGCTCACCCACGCCGGTCAGGTTCACCTGCCAGCCGGTCTGCACCGCCATGGACTCGAACGATCGGCCCTTCTTCTGGTAGTCGAGGAACCCCGGGACCGACACCGGCGCCTCCAGCCCGTCGAGCGAGGGATAGAGATGCTCGATCGTCACCAGCTGCTGCGGCTCGTTATAGGGCAGCGGCCGGAGCAGCACCGCGTTGACCGCGCTGAAGATCGCGGTGTTGGCCCCGATGCCGAGGGCGAGGGTCAGCACGACGATGGCGGTGAAGGCCGGGCTCTTGGCCAGCCGGCGGAGGCTGTAGCGGAGATCCTGAAGCAGAGTATCCATGGGACGCTCGTTGGGCAGGGACAGAAGGCGTCACGACCCCACTTTGACGGCAACCGCCGGCGAAAGGTTGCGATGTGGGGGCGGTGCCGGCCGAAGCCGGACCACTCAATCCGGCCGGGTCCCGGCCCGTCGGAGGTGCATCTCGATCAGCTGGGACTGGAACCCGTCGGCGGGCCGCTCGCTGACTCGCGCGAGCAGCCGGAACAGGCGGCGGGCGCGCGGCACATCGTTCAGCTTCAGGTTGGCGATCACTGCCCCGTCGCGAAAATCGTCCGGTCTGATCCAGAACCTCCGGTGCCTGAATTCCGGCAGCAGGCGCTCGGCGGCCTGTGCCGCCTCCTGGAAGTCCCAGGCGGCGAGTCCATGGTAGAAGGAGACGGCAGCGTGAACCGGAGGGGGCGCATGATGGCGCTCGAGATACCGGCGCGCCGCCCGATAGAACTCCTCGTCCGCCACTCCCTGCGCGCCGCCGCTCACGATCCCCTCGATCTCCGCGAACATGCCGAGCCAGACTCGCCAGCTGCTCGGGGGCGCCGTTGCGCTCAACGCCTCCCGCCACAGTCTCCACCGGAATATCGCCTGGGCGGCTTCCGCCGCCTGCGAGTCGTCCACCGCGGTGCCCGCCCGGTCGGCCCTCACCTGCGCGGCCACCGAGTTGGCCTGAAGGCGCGGGATGGAGAGGGCCGGCAGCCTGGGGTCGTCCGGAAGCCCTCGACGCCGGCCCTCGAGCAATCCGGCGATCGAGAACCGATCGGTCGAGAGCCCCTGCAACCCCGTCGCGTTGCGCCCGAGGTAGCGCCGCCTTTCGGCGCCGACATCGAGGGCCGGATGGAAATCGGAGTTGGGCGGCACGATGCTGTCCAGTAAGGGAGCCAGCAGCCCTCGTCCGGCGAGCCGCGTCGCCTCGAGCGCGGCCGGAGTCATCGGCACGAAGCGGCAGAGGTCCTGCTGGATGCCGGGCAGCGAGAACACCGACCAGTCCGGCTCCCGAAGCTGGGGACGATTGCCGGCGATGATCAGCATGTCGCTGGCGGTGGTGAGGAAGATCTCGTAGGACGGAAAGTTCCGATGGATCGCCGCGAGCACCCGGAGCGCCAGCTCGTCGTCCAGCTCGTACAGATGAAGCCACTGCGCGAACACTCCGTCTTCCGACAGATAGCGCCGGATGCGGGCGTAGAACTCGGTGGTGAAGAGACCGGACACCCCGCTCACCCACGGGTTGGATGGCTCGGAGACGATCAGATCGTAGCGTTTCTGCTGGGACGCGAAGTAGGACTTGGCGTCGTCGATGATCAGCTCGGAGCGCGAGTCGTCGAACACCCGGCGGTTGTAGGGATAGAACACCCGGGAGCCCGCGATCATCTCGGGCTCGATCTCGATCGTCGTCAGCCGGGCGAGCCGCGGGCTCGCCAGCAGGTGGTGCGAGGTGATGCCCGATCCGTGGCCGACGACCGCTGCGGTCCGGGCGCCCGGCGCGTGCGCGAGGGCGATCAGCGCCGAGAGAGTCTGAGTCGCGGCATCGCCACCCAGGGGGACCCGTTCCGAAGTCTCGTAGCAGGGGACGAACCACTCCCGCGTGAGCGAGGCGTCCGACTTTCCATTGGTCGCGATATAGATCATCGCCGCGGCCGGAGCCTGCACCGCCGATACGGTCGCGGTACGGCCGTCACGGTAGAACACCACGGTGTTGTCCGGGACTCCCGGCCGGCCGCGGCGAAACACACCGCTCACCAGCATGCCTTTGTGCAGCTGGATCAATTGCGACCCGCCCAGCACGACCAGCGCGGTGGCGGCCGCGAGCGCGAAGCCGAGTCGCCGGCCCGCCGCGTGGCCGCGAAAGAGCAGGAACACGCCCAATCCCATGTCGAGGGTCGCCCCCACCAGGAGCATCGCCTTGAGCCCGATCCAGGGGAGCAGCACCAGCCCGCCCAGGGCCACGCCGACGATCGAGCCGAGGGTGTTGACCGCGTACACCGCGCCGACCGCGCGCTCGCCGTCGCCCGACGCCATCAGCGTGCGGGTGATGAGAGGAAGCGTCATGCCCGCGAGAAAGGTGGCCGGAAACATCACCGCCAGGCAGATGAGGTAGCGGGAGACCGTGTACCCGGAGTAGCCCGGGTCGGTGCTCGCGAACATTTGCAGGAGGCGCGAGGTCCAGGTGAACGACTGGGCGTAGATCGGGAGGGTGGCCAGGGCGAGCAGGCCCATGAGCCATTGAATGATCCCCAGCGCGCGGAGCGGATCGGTGATCCGGTCGGCGCGGGATCTGATCCACAGCGAGCCCAGCGCGAGGCCGAGGATGAACGCCGACAGCATCAGCTCGAAGGAATGCGTCGCGCTGCCCAGCACCAACGAGAGCATGCGGATCCAGTCGATCTCGTAGATGAAGGAGGCGACGGCGGTCCAGAAGGTCACGGTCAGCAGGAGCCATCGCAGACCGGCCCCTCCCTGCGGCAGCGCGCCGCCCACCGCCGCCGGGGGCGTGAGCACCTGGGGCTCCGCCGGGAGCTGCCGCCGCCGGACGAGTGCCGCGACGGCGAGCGTGGCGAGGCCGACGAGCAGGTTCAACCCGGCCGCGACGCGCAGGGTCCCCGGCAGCCCCACTCGGCCGACCAGATAGAAGCCGGCCCCGAGAACTCCGATCGCCGCGCCCAGGCTGTTCGCGAAGTACAGCTGGCCGAGGATGCGGCCGGAGGGAAGCCGCGACAGCCGGATGGCGCCGGCCGTCATGAGGGGGAACGTCGCGCCAAGGAGCACCGACTGCGGCAGGATGAGGCCGCCCGCGATCCCCCATTTGACGGCGGCCAGCTTCCAGGTCCCGGCCACGGCGGGGTACAGCGAGAGGTAGGCGTGCTCGGTGACGCTCAGATAGAGATCATGAAACCAGAACCCGATCCCGCCGACCACCAGCTCCACCAGGGCGTAGCCGATGAGAGGTGACGCGAGCCGGGTCGTGAATCGGCTCACCGCGGCCGCGCCGAGCGACATCCCGCCGAGGAAAATGATCAGGACGATGATCTGTCCGTAGGCGTCGTGCCCTGCGAAGAGGCCGAGGTAGCGCGCCCAGATCGACTCGTAGATCAGACCCGCGGCGCCGGAAAGGAAGAACAGCCAGGTGAGGACAGCGACCGTCCTGTCGCCGCGGCGCCCGGCGCCCACGGTGTCCGCGATGGTCAAGGCAGTACTCGAGGATGGGGAGCCTGTAGTGTAACCCGAAGGGCGTCCGCGACCGAAGCGGCGTCGGGGAACCGGCGCCCGGGCTCCTTCTGCAGCAGGCGGCTCACGACTGCCTCGACCCCGGGTGTCACCTCCGGTCGGAGCGACCGGACCGCGGACGGCTCGCCCTGGCGCACCGCCTGGAACAGCAGCTCGATGGAGGATGCGGAGAACGGCGGCCGGCCGGTGAGCATTTCATGGAGCACGACGCCCAACGCCCACAGGTCGGTGCGGTGATCGAGGGTGCCGCCCGCTGCCTGCTCCGGGCTCATGTAGGCGAGGGTGCCCAGCACGAAGCCGGTCCGGGTGAGCTTCTCGCCGGCGATCTTGGCGATCCCGAAGTCGAGGATCTTGAGGCTGCCGTCACCGGCGAACATGAGGTTGGCGGGCTTGATGTCGCGGTGGATGACGCCCGCGGCGTGGGCGTGGGCCAGGCCGTCGGCCACCTGGGCGGCGCAGGTGATCGCCTCGGTGACCGGCAGGGGCCCCTTGGCGATCATGCTCTTGAGCGTCCCGCCCCCGTAGTAGGGCATCACGATGAAGAGCCGGCCGTCTTCCGTCTCCTCCACTCCGTGGATCGCGCCGATGTTGACGTGGTCGAGCGCGGCCGCTGCCTGGGCCTCGCGCTGGAAGCGTCGCTTGAGCACCGGGTCTCCGGCCAGACTCTCGGACAGGAACTTGAGCGCGACGGTCCGGCCCGAGGTGCGATCGTTCGCCCGGTACACGGTTCCCATCCCTCCGCCGCCGAGCTTCTCCAGCAGCTCGTACCGATTCCCGGGGCGCGGCTTTCCGATCAATGCCCGCGGAAGGTCGAACGCCGCGGCGACGATGCGCTCCAGCCGGCCGGTGGAGTTCGCTCGGTCCGCGCTCGCGAGCAGCTCTTCGACTTCGCGCCGCAGCGCCAGGTCTCCGGCGACCGCGACCTCCAGGAACTTCCCGCGCCGCGCGAGCGGGAGGTCGGAGCATTGGTCGAAGAGGACTTCGATGCGCTGGCGGCGCGAGGGATCGGCGGTCATGGGTGCTCCTCTGTCATCCCGAGCGCAAGCCCTGTCATCCCGAGCGCAAGCCCTGTCATCCCGAGCGCAGCGAGGGATCTTGCCGGATGGTCTCGAACATTCGCCAGCAAGATCCCTCGCTGCGCTCGGGATGACAACAGTATCGCCATGCAGCCTCGGCGTCTCCCCTGACCGCGACGGGCCGAGGATCCTCCCTCACCTCACCGCCCCGCTCCGTTTCAACATCCTCACCACATCATCCACCGGGATCGCCTCCACCGTGTTCCCGTTCGCCCGCTCCGTCGTCGCCTTGAACAGCGAGTTGTAGATCGCCTCTTCCGTCGCTTCGACCGCGCCCTGAAACAGCCCCGACATCGCGTCGTTGCCCAGCTCCCCCACGCTCCGGCGCTCCTCCCGAAATCGCCGGCGCACGGCGGGGTGGGTGGAGAACGCGATCACGTAGTCTCCCGAGCCGTTGTCCATCGCCGACCCGGTCCGCCCTACGCCGAGGATGGCGCGCGCGGCGAGCCGGCGGAGGTTCCGGTCCGAGATGGGCGCGTCGGTCGCCAGCACGATCATGATGGACCCCCGGGCCCCTTGCGCCTCCGCCGCCATTCCGAGGCCGTCGCGCCGAGCCCTCGGCCGACCGGCACGCCGAGAATGTGGAGGTCTCCGCCGAAGTTGCTCTGCACCAGCACGCCGACCGTCCAGGTGCTGTCCGCGGCCTTCACCCGTCGGGACGACGTTCCGATCCCGCCCTTCCATCCGAACGCCACCGTCCCCGTGCCCGCCCCCACGCTGCCCTCGGCGACCGCGCCCGCCGGCCGCGCTCTCCAGCGCGGCCCGCACGTGCCGCTCCGTGATGGGCCTGCTCCGGATGGCGTTGAGGGCATAGCCGTCGTTGGTCTCGCCCACCACCGGGTTGATCGAGCGGACCTCCTCCATGCCGGCGCGTGAAAGGAGGTGGGCGACCATCGCGTCGGCCGCCTTCCAGACGCAGAGCGTGCAGGTGAGGAGGATCGGCGTCTCCAGCTCGCCCAGCTCCGCGACCTGGGTGGCGCCGACCAGCTTGCCGAATCCGTTCCCCACGTGGATCGCCGCCGGCACCCGCTCCTGGAAGAGATTGCCCGGGTGAGGAACGACGGCGGTGACACCGGTCCGGACCGAGTCTCCCTCGCGTACGGTCGCCTGCCCCACCGCGACTCCCGCAACGTCGGTGATGGCATTGAGCCGGCCTGGCGGGAGCAGTCCCGGAGCGACGCCGAGGTCGCGGGCGCGGGGTCGTTGCTGGGCTAGTGGGGTGGAGACGACGAGCAGGGTGAGCGCGAGGGAGAGCAGCAGCGTCATTCTTCGTGCCCCAGGTCGGCCTGGTACCCGTACGCCTCGCTCACCCCGTCCAGCATGCTTCTCCACTGTTTCCTGTGCCGCCGCATGATCATCACCTCGGTCTGCTGGGTCTCACGCGGGAAGTCGCGGAACATCTCGGGGATGGGGCCGAGCGGCTGCACCACCGGGCGCACGACGACGACGTAGGCCAGCGTGTCGCTCGCCCGGACCGCGCCGATCACCCGGTAGGCTGCCGGGCGCTTCGCCGCCATGACGGCTGAATCTTCCTCGCTCGCCGACCGGGTCCCGCGAAACCACCTCGCGAACACGGTGTCGGGCGACGTGTGCGTCAGCGAGTCCACGGTGGGGACCAGGAAGACGGAATCGAGCATGAACCGCACCTGCCGGGTTCGGGCCCGCTGCCAGCGCGCCTGGACGGTCGAGTCCACGCCGAGCGAGTCCATGTCCAGCGAGTCCGTGGCCAGCGAATCCATCCCCGGCCACTGCGCGCTGCCGAGCATCCGGAGCTGGAAAACCTGGAGGCCGCGGAATCGGGCCAGCGCGTCGGGGTGCGCCAGCCGGAGGAGGGTGGTCCAGTCGCCGGTGGAGTCCGCGCGAACAACGGCTCGAGCCACCTGCTCCGGTGTTGCCGAGGGCTGTTTCTGCTGCGCGGCGGACCTCGGGGCAAGTGCCGGCAGAATCGACACCAGCAGTGCGGCTCGGCGGAGGCGGGGCATCAATCTCCACCCGGCCTTTCAGTCGGCGGCGCGGCCCCGGGACCAGGGAGCGTGGGCAACTTTCCTCCGCCCTCCCGCACCGCCGTCAGCAGCGCCTCGACCGACTGGTACCGGTAGATCACCGGCGCGCCATGCTGGAAGAGACCCCCGGTGTCGGCGGTCGGGCCGTAGGTCGAGTAGAGTGGTTGGCCCAGGAGCCGGAGGTAGGTGGTGAGTTGGCCCCGATGATGGGCCGAGTGGGCGATGCGCCTCGTCAGCACCCACGCCCGCGAGCGGGTCACGTCGAAGAATCGGGTCTCTCCGGCGAACCACTCCGCGGGCTCGGTGCCCAACCGGTCGAGACGCCGCGCCGAAGCCTCGGCGTAGTGTTCCAGGAAGCCCACCCGGTCCTCCTTAGCGGGCAACGGCGGGAGGCCGACGTCGATGCCGAGCATCCCCTGCACCCATACGTCTTCCGAGACGCACTGGTGGACCATCTGCTCCAGCGGCGTCCGCGCGCGGGGCTCCGGCCTGAAGCCCAGGTCTTTCTGGTCGAACTGGGACCAGACGCTCAGCGTCTTGAGGCGCTCGGTCGCGTAGGTGTCCAGCAGGAAGGTGTAGGGATTCACGGACGCTTATGAGTCTACTTCTTGGTCCCGAACGACCCTCCCATGCCCTTGGCCGCACCGGCGAGATCCCCGGCCCCACCACCCGCGAGCGCGCTCTCGAGCTGCGTTGCGATCGGGGCTGGCAATCTGGTCTTCGCGAAATTCAGCACGGTCTCCACCGCGATCTTGGCCTTGTCCGGCGCAAGGCCCGTGCGCTGGGCCACCTGGTTGATGAGCTCTTGCATATGTCACCTCTACCGAAAAAGAGAAAGGCGGGCGGCTGGTGTGCGACGCCCCTCTCAGCATAGTTGGTGGTCCCTGGATCATCCACCTCGCTGCTGACATCCCGTCACTCCTCTCCCGCGCCGCCCTCCGGCACGCTCTCCGCGAGCGTGACGGCGAAGTAGTCGAGGTTGAGCGTCCGGATCTCCGCGGAGCGGAGCACGAGGAAGTCTCCCCGGATCTCGTAGTAGCGCTCGTCCGGCTCCGCCGGCCCCACGGGAGGCGAGGGCTCGCCGTCCTGCCGGTCGTCCACCAGCTTCCTCCGATGCGCGTCGGTCAGCACGACGGTGTCGAGCGCGCCGTCGCGGTCGAAGGTGAAATCGGACACGATCCCGCGATAGAGATAGCTGCCGGACGCATGGTCCACCACCGCGGAGAAGTAGACGCCGTCCACCGAGCGCCCCTCCGCGACGTTTTCCCGGAAGTCGAGCACTTCACCGGTGAGCATGTAGTACCAGTAGTTGTCGAAGCGGAAGGTCTTGGTGAGGTGGTCGAGCTTGAGCCGGCGGACGGCCCGGTGCCCCAGGTTCCCCGCGATCCCGGCCGCGGCGTAGAGCGACACCAGATATCCCGCGACGCCCGGGTAATGTCCCGCCACCGACGAGCGGACCCGGTCGAGGTGCTCGTTCCCCTCCCCGAAGTTGCCCACCAGCAGCAGGAACATCGCATCCACGTCGGGCTGGAATCCCAGCCGCCGCACGAGGATGAGCCACGCCACGTGCAGCACCAGCGCGAAGGCCACGCCGTACGCCAGCTCCTCGGACACGCGGCGCAGCGAGGTGGGGCTGGCCCATCCCCACGGGCCGCGGGCGTAGCTGTAACGGAGGATGATTCCGGGAAGGACCAGCAGAAAAACCAGGAGGGCCGGAAAAGCGAAGTTCATCCCGCTTCCGCGAGTCTCCTGCCGAACGGGCTCTTCACCTTGGAGACGACGTCGATGTGCACTCGGTAGGTCCGGCCGTTCATCCGGACCCAGCCGTCGCGGCCATTGATGAGGTGCTCGCGAAGCTGCCGGCGCGCGCTGGGGTCGAGCAGGATGGATTCCAACGTCTTGGAGATGCGGCCCTTCATGCTCTCCTCCGGACAACCGGGTCTCCTGAACAATGAGCGCCCGGGAGCGCCCTGACAAGCGTTCCGCGACCGGAAGGGCCTCGCGGCCCACCGAGTCACGCCCAGAGGACGCCGGCTCGCCACCGTAGCCGGAACCCGGAGCGAGTCATGCTGGCCAACTGCATCACCCTGTCGCGCTTTCCCCTGTTGCTGATCTGGATCCTGGTGCTGTACCTGGGCTCGCCCCCGCTCCGGCTGGCCGGAGTGGCGCTGCTTTTCCTCGGCCTCATGCTCGATACGGTGGACGGCATCGTCGCCCGCCGCAGGGGCCAGACCAGCCTGATCGGCAGCGTGCTCGACATCGCCGCCGACCGCACCTACGAGCTGGTCCTCTGGGTGTGCTTCGCGAATCTCGGCATGATCCCGGCCGTGATCCCGATGATCGTCGTCGCGCGGACGACGTTGACGGATGCGCTTCGAAGCGTAGGGGTGGCGGAGGGGACCGCGCCGTTCGCCCAGCATCGGGGGACGCTGGCCCGCTTCCTGGTCGGCTCCTCCTGGACGCGCACCGGCTACTCGGTCACCAAGATCATGGCGTTCTGTGGGTTGGCGCTGGTCGAGGCGCTCCCTGCCGCCGGCTCGCTGCTGCGTGCGTTCCAGGCGATCGCCTGGCTCGCCGTGATCCTCTGTATTGGCCGAGGCCTGCCGGTCATCCTTGCCGGGCTTCCTCGGCTGCGCGACGCCCAGGGCTAGACCGGCGGCCGCCTCGCGAACCGGTTCCCCCCTCGCTAGATTGCGGCGCGTCATGCGCCTCCCGCTCGTCCGTTCCTCGGTTTGAACGATCGGCGTTCGGCACAATCCCAGGCATCACCACATTTCGAGAGTTCGATGACCGCTCGTCGATCCGTCGCGATCGCCGCCCTGGCGCTTCACGCAAGCCTGTTTTCAGTGCCGGCGGTGGCGCAGACGGACCTCGTCCCGTCCGCCGTTGCGCCCGCGCACCACCCCAGTCCGCTCCTTTCCGGGAAGACCGCCGCCGTGGCCGGACTACTCTTCGCCGGCGCCCTGCTGGGAGATCACGAGTTTCGCGAGGAGGCCCAGGAGCACCGGGGCACCACCACGAATTCGGTTGCCAGGTTGGGCAATTCTCTGGGAGAGTGGCGCTTCGTGATACCGGCGCTGTCGGCCGGCTACCTGGCGGGGGAGATCGCGGGCAGCAGCGACCTGAAGCGGGTGATCCTGCACGCCGGAGCGGCCGCGGCACTGGCCACCGGGGTGACCAGCTCCCTCAAGTACACCATCGGGCGGACCCGCCCGTCGGTAAGCGGCAACCCGATTCAATTCCGGCCGTTCAGCGGCTCCAACTCGTTTCCATCCGGACACACCGCGGTGGCATTCGCGATCGCCACCTCGATCGCGGACGAGACCGATGACAGCTGGTCGGACATCGCGCTCTACGGCGCCGCGACCCTGACCGCCATGTCCCGCGTCAACGATGACCGGCACTGGACCTCCGACGTCCTGATCGGCGGCCTCATCGGTCATCTCAGCGGGCGCTGGGTCTCCAAGAGGATGGGGCCGGTGCGCGTCATGCCGGGAGCGGTGACGGTCAACCTCGAGTTCTGAGGCGACGGAGGCTCAAGGCCTCATCTGATGATGAGCGCGATCCCGGCCAGGATCAGCGCTGCCCCCGCGATGCGGCCGAGCCTCTCGCCTCCCGGCGCAATCCTCTCCACGAGAACGAACCCCGCGATGGCGGCCACCCAGAGCAGGTTCATGACTCCGGCCACCAGCAGCAGGCCCATCAGCATCCAGCAGCAACCCACGCAGTTGACCCCGTGCTTGAGCCCCATCACGAGGGTCCCCCACCGGCCGTCCCGCCACTCCGACATCAGGAAGCCCATGGGTGAGCGACAGTGCGTCAGGCAGACCCGCTTCAGTGGGGTGAACTGAAAGATGCCGGCGACCGCGAGTAGACCGCCTCCGAGAATCGGGCTGGTGCTCGCCATCATCGGGGAGAGGAGGGCGTAGTCGTGAAGCTTCCATTGCACCAGCGTCGCCAGGAGGCTGAAGCCCATCCAGACGATCAGGTACCCCAGGAGCAGGATCGCCGCCGAGCCCGCCACCCGGTCCGCTCCCTTTTGCCGGCTGGCCCGAGCGAACATCAGGATGAGCGGAGCCGCGGAGGGCACCATCATGGCTACCATCATGACCGCCCACATGACGAAGAGCAGCAGGAGCTCGACCGCCCCCCAGCTCCGCACCTGCGGCATCGCCATGCCGGAAGCCATGGCCATGTCCCCCATGGCCGGCATCGCCCAGCGGAGGTAGACGACGTACGCCCAGGCGCTGAGCGTCAGCAAGGCGAGGCCGGCCAGAACGACGGCGCGGTCGCGCCGCAGCACCGCTTCGAGCGGGTAGGGGCATCTTGGCCGTGGAAGGCTACCGTCCCGGCGAGCCCGAGTCGTTGACCCGCCGGCGCACCGCGTCGATGTCCCGCACCGGTCGCACCTCGACGCAGCCGGTGCGCGCCCAGGGGAACTCCGCCGCGATCCGGACGGCCTCATCCATGTCGGCCGCTTCGATCAGATTGAAGCCCCCCAGGACCTCCTTGACCTCCGTGAACGGCCCATCGGTCGCGCTCACCCGGCCTTGCCGGATGCGCACCGACTTCGCCGTGTCCTTCCCCTCGAGCATCTGGGACTCGATCAGGTGCCCGTCCCGCCGGAGCTCGTCGGCGTGCTCGAGGCAGCTCCGCATCATGCTGTCGGCCTCGGCCCCGGGCAGCGCGTCGAGCAGCGTGCTGTCGTTGTAGATCAGGAGCATGAACTTCATGCCGATGCCTCACCGTCCGGGGTGGCGGCGGGAAGCCCGCCGGGTTCGCTCCGCCGCTTCGGCGATCTCGCGCCGCTTTACCTTGGCCTCCGCGCGGGCACGGTCCTCCGCCTTCTTCGCGCGAATCGCGCGTATGCGATCGGCGATCGGTATCTCCAGGCCCGAGCCCGCCCGCGCCTTGTAGTCGAAGTCGGGGACGATCACCCGCGGCAGCCGCTTCCCGATCGCCCGCTCGATGCTCCGAAGCTCGTTCTCCTCGTCCGGCGCGACGAAGGTGAACGCGTCGCCCACGGCTTCGGCCCGCGCCGTGCGGCCGACCCGGTGGATGTAGTCGTCGGGCACCTTCGGCACGTCGAAGTTCACCACGTGGCCGAGCGCCTCGATGTCGATGCCCCGCGCAGCGATGTCGGTCGCGACCAGGACCCGGTACGTCCCGTCCTTGAACCCGGCCAGCGCCTGGGTCCGCTGCGGCTGCGAGCGGTTCCCGTGGATCCGCTCGGCCTTGATCCCGTGCTGCACCAGGTACTTCGCCAGCCGGTCGGCCCGGTGCTTGGTGCGGGTGAAGACCAGCGCCTCCCGCATCTCGCCGCGCTGGAGCAGGGTGAGGAAGAGCGCCGTCTTCAGCTCCTGCGGCACCGGATAGACGGCGTGGGTGATCCCCACCGCCGGCGCCGACCGCCGCTCCAGGTTGATGTTGACGGGGTTGCGGAGCATCTCGCGGGTGAGCGCGCGGATCGGGTCGGGCATCGTGGCGCTGAAGAACAGCGTCTGCCGCCGCGAAGGCGGCGGCAGGTGCCGCAGGATCTTCCGGATCTCCGGCAGAAAGCCCATGTCGAGCATCCGGTCGGCCTCGTCGAGCACCAGGATCTCGAGCCCGGCGAGCTTGGCGTAGGGGAAGCGGAAGTGATCGATCAGGCGGCCCGGCGTCGCGACGATGACGTCGGCGCCGCTCCGGAAGGCGTGCTCCTGCGGGCCCATGCCCACGCCGCCGAAGACGGCCGCGGCGGTGATCGGGGTGTGCACCGCGAGGTCGTTGAGGTCCTCGAGGATCTGCGCCGCGAGCTCGCGGGTCGGCGTGAGGACCAGCGCGCGGGTGGTCCCGCGCGGCTTGTCGATCAGGCGATGCAGGATCGGCAGGAGGAACGCCGCGGTCTTGCCGCTGCCGGTCATCGCGCAGGCGAGGACGTCCTGGCCGGCCAGGGCCGGCGGCATGGCGTCGGCCTGGATCGGCGTCGGCCGGACGAAGCCCAGCTCCTTGATGCCCTTGAGGAGGTTCGGATGGAGCTTGAGCGAGGTGAAGGGCACTCGGAGTCCTTGGAGTCGGATGGCCGGAGAACAGGCGGAGCGGCCTGCAGGTGAAGCGCGGGGTTGCGGGCCTGACGAAGGTGAAGCATAACCTGGCGCGGGCACACCTCGGTGCGACCCTTGCCGCGATTCGAGCATCCTACTCACCTGACATTTCCCTTGGAGAACGAAGTGCGATCGCCCTTCTGTGGGTTGGGTCTCTTGCTGCTCGGGACAGCGGCAGCTCCCGCAGCGGGACATGCCCAAGCGGTCTTCGAGCTGCCGGGGCAGCGATCGCGTGCGACTCGCCGAGGCGATGCGGCTCGCGGACGAGCTGCGTGATGACCTCTGGCCGGGCTGGGGGAGCACGCCATTGCGGGTGCTCCTCGTCACCGGTGCGGCCGAGTTTCTCATCGGTCATTCCAAGCCGACTGCCGATTTTGCTCGGCAGGGCTATGACACGCTGCTGAACCATGAGGTCTGGACTCGACCCCGGCAGTTCTCTCCAACCCTGCTTGCAACTTTCCCGGCCGTGGGCGGGGTACCCACGATCGTCATCGGATCCGCCGAGCACACCGGCAAGGCCTCGACCGATTGGGTGTTGACGCTGCTCCACGAGCACTTCCACCAGTGGCAGTACTCCCAGCCCGGCTATTACGCCGGGGTGGCACGGCTCGACCTCGCGCGGGGCGATACGACCGGGCAATGGATGCTGGATTACCCCTTCCCCTACGACTCCGCTCCCGTGCAGCAGGCCGTGCGCCGTTTGGCCGCCGCGCTCGGCCAAGCCCTGGATGCTCGCCCGAGCGAAAAAGGCCAAGGCCCTGGAGGCCGCCGTCGCCGCTCGGGAGACGCTGCGCGGCCGCCTCACCGCCGCCGACTATCGCTACTTCGAGTTCCAGCTGTGGCAGGAAGGTGTGGCTCGCTTCATCGAGTACGCCGCGGCCCGGGCGGCCGCCGATTCTGAACAGCCTTCCACCGCGTTTCGGAGCTTGCCGGATTACCAACCGTACGATCGAGTCGCCTCCGCCGCGCGCCGCAGCCTGCGACGGGAGCTGGAAGGACTGTCCCTGGCGCGCGATCGGCGGGTCGCCTTCTATCCACTCGGCGCCGCGATGGCGGCGCTCCTGGAGGAGACCCGCTCCGACTGGAGGCGAGACTACGCGGACCATCCGTTCGCGCTCGCCGCTCTCCTTTCGATGGCGCCTTGAAGCTGCGGCTGGCGGTTGCATCCACGGGTGAATGGGGATCGGAGGGCACGCGCTGGAGAAGGCCCGGCCGCGACGGTAGCTTCAGCCGGATGCCCATCCTGTCGCAGCACTTCGATTCGACCCTGGGCCGGTGGACCCACACCGCATGGCGGCCGGCGCCGGGCCACCCGCTCGAGTGGGCGGTGGACCGGGTGTGGGACTTCCACGGCATGGCGGCGCACCCGCAGGAGCGGGTGTTCCCCAACGGCCACCTGGAGCTGATCGTTCAGCTCGACGAGCGCTATCTCGACGTCACCGCCGCCGGCGTGGTGCCGACTCCCGCGGCCTGCGTCACCGGAATCTTCTCCCGGTCCGCCGTGGTGCAGGCGCCCCGGCGGCCCTGCCGCGTGCTCGGGGTGCGGCTCCGTCCGGCGGGCGCCTGGGCGCTGCTGACGCACCCACTCTGTCAGCTCGCCGAGCTGACGGCGGATCTCGGCGACCTCATCGGCCGCGCGGGTGACGAGCTGGCCGAGCAGTGCCACGATGCCGGCAGCGGGATGGAGCGGGTGCGCCGCGCGGTCGCGTGGCTCGGCGACCGGGTCCGGGGGCCGAACGCGCGCGCCGTGGATCCCGCGGCGCACTGGGTCGCGCGCTGCATCGCCGACACCGGTGGCAGCCGGCCGATCGCCGCGCTCCGGGCCGAGACCGGCCTCACCGACGCTCGGCTGATCTCGCTCTTCCGGGAGCAGGTCGGGGTGACGCCGAAACGGCTCGCCCGGATCCACCGCTTCGACCGCGCGCTCGGCCTGCTCAGCCGGAAGGGCGGCACCCTCGCGAGCGTCGCCCACCGCGCCGGCTACTTCGACCAGCCGCACATGAACGCCGAGTTCCGGGAGATGGCCGGGCTCACACCGGGCGAGTTCCTCGCGGCGACGCGCTATCCCAACAGCCTCAGCCTGCCCGAGCCGGCCTAGTTCCCCGAAAATTTCTCCAAGACGGCCGCCTCGCCCGGGGCGATCTTTGCACCTGGGCTCGCCGATCCCCGGCCGCGCCAGGCCTTCTCCAGGAGTTTCCGCATGGCTGCCATCCGCGAGGTGTATCCCTATCTGATCGTCCGCGGCGGTGCCGCCGCGATCGAGTTCTACCGCAAGGTGTTCGGCGCGGAGGAGATCCTGCGGATAGCCGATCCGGACGGCCGGCGGATCGGCCACGCCGAGCTGCGGCTCGGACCGATCACCATCATGCTGGCCGACGAGTATCCCGAGCTCGGGATCCTGAGCCCGGCCGCCTTCGGCGGCACCGGCACGACGCTGCATCTTCATGTGGACGACGCGGACACGCTGGCGGCGCGCGCCCTCCGCGCCGGCGCCACGATGGTGCGGGAGCCGGCCGACTATGAGCACGGGGAGCGCCAGTGCCGGGTTCGCGACCCTTTCGGACACGAGTGGCTGCTCGGACACGAGATCGGAAAGGCCGCCGCGGACGTCGCACCTTCCCAGCGGCCGAAGGCGGACGCGCCCAATATCTTCCCCGGACTCCGGTACCGGGACGAGCGCGCGGCGATGGACTGGCTGGCGCGTGCCTTCGGCTTCGAGCGGCACGCGCTCTTCACCGACGACGACGGCGCCGTGGTGCACGCGGAGATGAGGCTGGGACCGGGGATCGTGATGCTGGGCGCGGCGCCGGAGTGCGCGGAGGGGTTCAACATCTACGTGTATGTCGAGGACGTGGACGCCCACCACGCGCGGGCCCGGGCCGCGGGCGCGGAGATCGTGCGGGCGCTGGCCGATACCAGCTACGGGAGCAGAGAATACGGCGCCCGCGACCTCGACGGTCACCATTGGTACTTCGGGAACTACCGTCCCGCCGCGAGCGAACTGTGACAATCGGTGTTCACATCCGAGACGTTTTGAGGTTGCCCCTCCGTGCCGGAAATCCAATATTGCCTGGCATCATTCACGGTAGCAGGAGGCTATCAATGGCAACGAAAACACAGGCAATTCCCAAGGGACACCACAGCGTCACGCCCAGCCTCGTCATCACCGGTGCGGCGAAGGCTATCGACTTCTATAAGAAGGCGTTAGGAGCCGAGGAAGTGTCGCGGTTCACCGGGCCGGACGGGACCATCATGCACGCCGAGCTTCGGATCGGCGACTCGATCATCATGCTCGGCGAGGAGATGCCCGACCAAGGCGGCGGCAGGAGCCCGAAATCGATCGGGGGCACCCCGGTCAGCTTCTTCGTGTACGCCGAGAATGTGGATGCGAACTGGAAGCGGGCCGTCGATGCCGGCGGCAAGCCGGTCGTACCGCTTGCGGACCAGTTCTGGGGTGATCGGACCGGGTGCATCGAGGACCCGTTCGGCCATCAGTGGTGGCTGGCACAACATATCCAGGACCTGACGCCCGAGGAGATGCGGAAGAACGCGGAGTCGTTCTTCTCGCAGATGCAACCGGCGTCCTGACGCCGCACTGAAGCACGAACGCGGATTCGACGAGCTCACCGAGGCAACGGCGAGCTCGTCGAAGTCGTTTCGGTGACTGACGAGCCCATGCAATGAGGCGAACAGGCCTATCCCATGAATGTGAGAGCCGCGGAGGATGCAGAGCCCGATCCACTGGCAAGACTGTGGTACGATGGGTGGCAGGACGCCCACGCGGCGATAGTGCCGGCGGAGCTCACCCGACTCCGGACGCTGGAGAGCTTTCGACAGCGGATTCAGGACGCCCTACCGACTGTCCGAGTCGTGGGCCCACATGGCGCGCCGGTCGGATTCTGCATCGTCCAGGACGCCGAGCTCTATCAACTCTTCGTTTCGGCAGGGGCACGCGGCTCCGGAGCCGCGGCGGCGTTGATCGCCGACGCGGAGGCCCGGCTTGCCGCAAGCGGCGTAGAGACTGCCTGGCTGGCGTGCGCGATCGGGAATGCGCGGGCGGCGAGATTCTACGAGAAACAGGGCTGGTGTCGGGTCGGGACGATGGTCAACCGGTTGGACACGCCGAGCGGAGAGTATCTGCTCGACGTGTGGCGGTATGAAAAAAATCTGGGGCCGGCCCCCGGGGCCTAGCGTCGCTTGCCTTTCGCCTTCGTCTTGGAGCGAGGGGACTTGCGGACTCGCTCGGGCAGCTTCGCACCTGCCGGTCGAGCGATTCCACTCCTCGTAGGTCTCCTCCGAGATCTCGCCCTTGACCAGCAGCTCCGCGAACTTCCGTCGTTGTGCCTTGCTCTTGAATGGCATTGTGTCCGCACCGTCAGGTAGTGGCTTCCACCAGCGCTGCCGCCATGTCCATGATATCGCGGCGTGAACACTCTCACAATTCTCTAACACCTCCACCCCGTTCGGCGGCCCCGGTCCGGCGTCCCCCGGTGAGTCAAGCAAGTCACTCACCCTCGGGAGACCTGAACCATGCGCCACCTCGTATTGCTCGCCTCGCTGACGCTGGCCGCCGCCGCGTGCCAAGACACCACCGGCATGGACGACGCTCGCCTCGCCGCAAGCCGTCGGCCTCGCTCGACCCGACCTGCGGGAGGACCGCGCCTCCCTCATCGCCGCAGGGAACGCCCTCTCCAGCGCCATCGCGGCGAACGGCGTCGCCTCCGGCCTCGGCGGCGCGTTCAGCAACAACGGCCTGCTGCTCTCGCCCCGAGTGGCCACGATCGAGGGCCGCGTCGCCGCCACCAATTTCCTCGCCAGCGCCCCGAACGCCCCGTCCGCGCTGAGCTGGGAGGTGATCGTCGCCGATGTGTCCAACGACGCCTCCCAGGGCTACACCTGGGCCCAGGGCAGCTCCACCATCGATCTCGGCACCGGCGCCACGCCCAGGCCGAGCTTTTTCCTCACCTATTGGCGGCGCACCGAGAGCGGCGACTGGAAGATCGCCGCCTTCGTCCTGAACCAGGGCGGCCCCCAGCCGCTGCCGCTGCCCGAGGGCTTCGGCACGCCCGAGCCGAAGCACGGCCGCCACGTTCCCTCCCACCGGCGTCACGGCGCTGCGCCAGCGAGCTGCGGGCGACCGACGCGGCCTTCTCCGAGGCCTCGGTCGCGGATGGCACCGGGCCCGCCTTCGAGCGCTACGCCGCCCCGAACGGCGATCGCGGTCGGCGAGGCGTTCGTCTTCGGTCCGGCCGCGATCGGGGAGGCGTTCTCCAGCGGCCCCGACGACGTGGTGAGCTGGGAGCCCCGCTTCGCGGACGCCGCATCGAGCGGCGACCTGGGCTTCACCGTCGGCGATGCGGTGTTCGACCTCGTCGGCATCCCGCACCTTCTACACCAAGTACCTCACCGTGTGGCGGAAGCAGAACGAGGGCGACTGGCGGTTCGTGGCGGACTTCGGCAACAGCCGGCCGGCGCCGGCAGCCCCCTGAGCCGTTGACGGTTCTCTGACGCCCGGGTGCCGCAGCACGGCGCTCGGGCGTCTCCTCACCACATGGCCGATCCGCCGAGCCCCCGATCCTCGACGATCCCGCCGCCGGACGCCCGGCCCGGCTCGGCGACCTCGTCGGCCTCGGCCGCCTGTTCCTGGCCGGCCTCGCGTTCTGGACCGCGATGGCCCTCGTGTTCGCCGGTGCAGATACGTCCTGCTCCAGCTCGGGAAGCCTGCCCCGACGCCGTTCCACCGGCTCGTGGTCAGCGAGCTGGCGAGCTGGTTGCCTTGCGCGCTGCTCACCCCGGCCCTGGTGGCCGGCGCGCTGCGGGTCCGCGCCGGCCGGCCTGTCGCTGCCGCGCGTGTGCTCCTGCTCCACGCGGCCGGGGCGGCTGCTCTTCGCTGGTGGTCGGTGGCGCGCTCATGGGGACGCTCGGAGAGCCTGCTGCCGTGGGTCCCCGAACACGGCGGGCTCGCGGCCGCCGCGGGCTCACGGCATCCTCCGCTACCTCGGCGCCGACCTGCTGCTGTACTGCCTCGTCGTCGCCGCGACCGAGGCCTTCGCCCACGCCTGGGAGTCGCGCCGGAGCGGCATCGCCGCCGCGACCTACGCCCGGCAGCTCGCCGAGGCGCGGCTCCACGTGCTGAGCGCGCAGCTCCAGCCGCACTTCCTCTTCAACACCCTGCACGCGATCTCGGCCCTGGTGTACGAGGACCCTGCCCGCGCCGAGCGGCTGCTGGCCCGGCTGAGCGACATGCTGCGGCTCACGCTCCGGAGCGGCACCCGGGTGGAGACCACGCTCGCGGAGGAGCTGGCGCTGCTGCGCCGCTACGCCGAGATCCAGGAGACCGCGCTACGGCGACCGGCTCGCGGGTGGCGTTCGACGTGGAGCCCGCGGTCCGCGACGCGATGGTGCCCCGGCTCATCCTCCAGCCGCTGGTGGAGAACGCGATCCGCCACGGCATCACCCGCCGGATCGCGCCCGGGCGGGTGGACGTGCGCGCCTGGGAGGGCCAGGGCCGGCTGCACCTCGCGGTGTCCGACGACGGCGTGGGGCTTCGGGAGGGACGTCCGGTCCGGGAGGGCGTCGGGCTCGCGCATCACCCGCGCGCGCCTGCGGCAGCTCTACGGCCCCGAGCAGCAGGTGGACCTCACCGCCCGCGCCGGCCGGCGGCGCCGTGTGCGCGCTCTCCATCCCGTTCCGGCTCGCGGAGCGCCGCCGCCCGATGACCGCCCCGGCGATCCGCGCGCTGATCGTGGACGACGAGCCGCTCGCGCGGGCCCGGCTCCGGCACGCTCCTCGCGCGCCACGCCGACATGCAGGTGGTCGCGGAGTGCGCCGAAGGCACCGAGGCGGCCGGGGCCATCGCGCGCTCGCATCCGGACGTGGTGTTCCTCGACATCGAGATGACCGAGACCAGCGGGCATCGACGTGGCGGCCGGGCTCGGCGGCGACGCCGCTGCCGGCGGTCGTGTTCGTGACCGCGCACGAGCGCTACGCGCTGGAGGCGTTCGACGTGCGCGCGCTCGACTACCTGCTCAAGCCGTTCGAGGAGGAGCGCTTCCGGGCGACGCTCGACCGGGTCCGCGCCTGGACCGCCGCGGTGCGGAGCCGGCGCTCCCACGAGCACCTCGTCGCCATCCTGCGGGAGCTGTCGGACACGCCGGTGGATGAGCTGGAGCGGCTGCGCGCGCCGGCGATGCCGCTCCGCTTCGCCGACCTCGAGCTCGATCCGGCGACGCGCGCACGTGCGGCGCGCGGGCCGGCTGGTGCCGCTCCGGCCCAAGGAGTACGAGCTGCTGCGTGCGCTGGTGTCCCGGGCGGGCGCGGTGGCGAGCCGGCGGGAGCTGCTGGCCGAGGTGTGGGGGTATCGGGACGACGTCAGCAGCCGGACGGTGGATACCCACGTCGCGGTGCTGCGGCGCAAGCTCGGCCACGCGGCCGGGCGAGCCCGGGTACATCGTCACGGTGGCGAAGGCGGGCTATCGGCTGCGCGAGTGAGTTGCCAAGTACTTGTGTCCCGGATCAGTTACCGTCGGCCAGGATGGCGTCGATCGCGGTGAACGCCGCGCGAGCGACACCTTGATCGTGGTCATCCTCGGGTGAGTACGAAGCGAGTGCTGCGGCGTGAAGCGGGACGTGGGCGCGGATCGCCGCCACCGTGGCGGTCAGTTGGGACACGGAGAGACCGTTCGGGACCGGAAGGTAGTTCGCGCGTCCGACGGTGGGATCCAGCACGTCGAGGTCGAGGTGAAGGTAGCCCACCGCATCGGCCAGCGAGGCTTGCCCCAGGATCCGCGGCAGGTGATCGGGGAGCTGGTCGGCCGCAACCAGTGTGATCGCCGATTCCCGCAGGAGCGCGGCTTCCGGAGGATCGAGGTCCCGGGCCCCCAGCAGAAAGGTGGCCTGGGGCTCGACCGGCTGGAATCCGGGCACCGTGGCCGCCAGGCGCTGCCAACAGAGCCCGGTGGTCACGGCGAGCCCCATCCCGTCCAGAAAGCCGGTCGTCGTGGTCTCCGGCGTATTGTAGTCTCCATGGGCATCGAACCAGAAGGTGGCTCGGCGCGCCGGGGTCAGGCCGCTGAGCGTGCCGATGGCGGAGTTGCAGTTGCCGCCGAGCACGAGGGGGAAGTGACCCGCGGCCTGAGCCGCCCGGACCTGGACGGCCAGACGTCGCGCGAGCTCGAAGGCGGTTCGGATCTCGGCGGGTTCGTGACTGGAATCATCTTCGAGGACCTGGACGTCTCGGACGACGTGTCCGAGGCGACGGAGATGGTCCGTCAAGCCGACGTTCAGCAGATGCTCGGGCCCCTTTCCGCAGCGCCAGCGGAGCCGGCCGGAATCGTAGGGAACGAGGAGGAGCTGAACATCCATGATGTCTGCCGGCGACCGGCCCCTGGGCTAGAAGGCGCTATGCAGCGCGAGGCCGAGGCGTCGGCTGCCGGGAGCTGGCATCACCACCGGGCTGATCGAAACGTCGCCGCTCACCCCAAGTCCTCCTGAAGTGGACGTGAGTAGACGATAGACCCCGAACACCAGGGCGCTGCCCCCGGCAATCATGTCAGCCGCGGCCACGTCGTCCGTCGCGCCGGCTTCGTCCAGTTTTACCGCACCGGCAATGAGGCTAGCCGTTCCGGCTATGACGCCGGCCCATCCGGTTGCCTTGCTGGGATCGAACGCGTTGAGCCCCAGCGTCGCGAGCGAGGAGCCGCCGACGAGGATCGAGGTGATCGCGTATCCCGCATCGACTCCCTGCTCATCCTCAGGAACAGGCTCGTAGAACGGCTGAATGCGAGCCGCCTCCGCGACCGACAGGCCGGCGCCCTCCAGCCAGGTGCGCAGCTTTGGGTCGCCGGCCAACTCGGGAATGAATGCGTTGTTTCGGGTCGCGGCGACCGTGTTGACCAGGTCATGCCGCCCCGAGCGGTCGATCAGATACGCCATGGCGCACAGCACGCCACGGCTGTCGCGAAAGAACGGCATGGCCCGGTCCGGGAACCGGTCATTCAGGGGGAAACTGCCCGCCTCCCGATACTCCCGAAGCCAGCCGATAAGGGTAGCTCTGGCCGCACGCTGGGCGGGACTGAGATCGCGGGTGGCGGCCTGCCGGAGCTCGGCGTCGACCGAGTCGAAGTGTGCCCGAAGCCGTGCGACTTCGAGCTGCCGGTGCCGGCTTTGAGGGTCGTCGAACGAATCACCCCCCAGGACAAGCGTCAGCGAGAGGAGTGCCAGGGCCGTGAGGGCAACTCGTGACGACTGCATAACTCCTCCGGGTCCGAAGGAAGGGTGCGTGCCGCGTGGCGCGGGCCTGTACTCTCAAGGACACCTGATCGAGCGGGTTTGTCACGGCGGCGACGCCGTCCCTCACCGCTCCTTGCGGTACATCCGCATGGCGATCGGCGCGGCGACGAGCACGATGACGGCGGAGGCGGCCAGCACCCACGCCACGTCCGCTGCCCACCGGCTGGCCGTGCATCAGGCCGCGCGAGGCGTTGGCCAGGTGCGTCACCGGGTTGCGGCCGACCACCGCCTGCAGCCAGCCCGGCATCGTCTCCAGCTCGACGAAGATGTTGCTGGCGAACGTGAGCGGCATCAGGAAGATGAAGCTCGTCGTCATCACCGACTCGGGCGTCTTCACCAGCATGCCGACGATGATCCAGAGCCACGACAGCGCGAAGCAGAACACCAGGACCAGCGCCAACGCGAGCAGCACGCCCAGCGACGCCGCCCTGCGGGCCGGAAGCCGAGGATGAGGCCCATGATCAGGATCAGCGCCGACGGCGACCGAGTAGCGGAACAGGTCGCCGGCGAGCGCGCCGAGGATCGGCGAGGGCTGCCACATCGGCAGCGAGCGGAAGCGATCGAAGAGGCCCTTCTGGATGTCGGTGTTGAGGCCGACGCCGGTGTAGACGGTGATGAAGACGATCGTCTGCACCAGGATGCCGGGCAGCAGGTACTGGATGTACTCCCGCGGCGACCCGGCCAGCGCCCCGCCGAAGATGTAGGTGAACAGCAGCGTGAACATGATCGGCATCACGGTCACGTCGAACAGCTGGAACGGCACGTGCTTGATCTTGAGCATCGCGCGCCAGGCGAGGGTCAGCACCGAGGAGCGCCGACGCCGGCCGGGGCCGAGCCTGCGCGCCGAGCACCCGGTGAGTCCGCCCGCCGGTGGAGAGCAGCGCGTCGGTGGTCATGGCTTGCCCTCCGTCGGCCGTCTCTTCCGCGGGCTGGCCGGTCAGCGCGAAGAACACTTCGTCCAGGCTGGGATTCCCGACCGAGAACTCGGCGACGTCCACGCTGTCCTGCGTCAGCGCGGTGAGCACGGCGGCGGCCTGCGCGGGACTCGCGAGCCGCGCGGTGAGCGCGGTCGGATCGTTGCCGGCACCACGCCGTCGCCCAGGACCCGGGCGACCAGGGCCTGCGCCCGGCCGCGCTGTTCGGCGTTGGCCAGCCGCACGTGCAGCGCGCTGGAGCCGACCGACGCCTTGAGCTCGCGGCTGGTGCCCTCGGCGATCACCCGGCCGTGGTCGATCACCGCCAGGCGCTCGGCCAGGCGGTCGGCCTCGTCGAGATACTGGGTGGTGAGCAGCACCGTGGTCCCCTCGTCGGCGATGTGGCGCACCAGATCCCAGACCTGGTTCCGGCTGCGCGGATCGAGGCCCGTGGTGGGCTCGTCGAGGAAGAGGATCTCCGGGATGGTGACCAGGCTGGCGGCGATGTCGATGCGGCGCCGCATGCCGCCGGAGTAGGTCCGCACCTGCCGCCCCGCGGCCTCGGCCAGGCCGAAGGCCTCGAGCAGCTCGGCCGCGCGGCGCCGGGCGTCGCGCCAGGACAGGCCGAGCAGCCGGCCCACGAGGACCAGGTTCTCGTGGCCGGTGAGGTCCTCGTCGACCGAGGCGTACTGGCCGGTGAGGCTGACCTTCTGCCGGACCATCGCCGCTTCGCGGACCACGTCGTGGCCGAGCACGGTGGCGCGTGCCGGCGTCGGGCCGGAGCAGCGTGGCGAGCATGCGGATGGTGGTGGTCTTGCCGGCGCCGTTCGGGCCCAGGAGGCCGTAGACGGAGCCGTTCCGGATGCGGAGGTCGACGCCGTTCAGGGCGCGGGTGTCACCGAACGTCTTGACCAGCCCGTTCGTCTCGATGGCGTTCAACATTGCATCCTCTCGAGGGATGGCGGTCATCCCCCGACGATAGACCGGTTCAGACCCTGCTGCCAAGCCCCGGCTCGGGCTCCCTGCCCTTGCCTCCTCCGGAATCCGCGGTCCAGGCCAGCGCGAGGAAAACCGAGATCAGCAGCACGCTGTACTCCATGCCGTTGCGGCCCAGTCCCACGACGAACCAGCCCTCGGGCCTGTGGACCAGGAGGATGCCCACCGCCAGCTGGGCCGCGAAGTACAAGGAGAGCGGCCGCACCAGGAAACCGGCTGCCAGCGCCGGTGCACCCACGATCTCGACGCTCGTGATCAGCCAGGCGAGCAGTCCGCCGAGCGGGAAGCCGATACTGCTCAGCCAGACGCCGAACGGCTCCACCCCACCGGCGAAGACCCGGGCGACGCCGTGGATGAGCATCAGGAGAGCGACGACGATGCGCAGGGCGTTGAGGGCGGTCCGAGGGGATGCGGTCATGTGAGTTGTGGTCCGGGAATGGTGGAGCTATAAGATACAGCTCAGCCCGCGCGCCGAAGCATCACTTTCGGGAGGAATGGATGGACAAGCCCCGCATCTTCCTTGGCTCGTCGGGAAAGCAGGCGAAGCTGCTGCAGGCGCTGACGCGCGGTCTCGAGGAGGTCGCGCACGTGGATCCCTGGACGACATCCTTCAATCCCGGGACCACCACGCTGGACCGCCTCGTCGAGCTTGCGCATGAAGTCGACTTCGCCGCGTTCGTGTTCGCCAGGGACGACTGGACGAGCACCAGCCCCGCCGCCTCCTCTCCGCCCGGAACCGGTCAGGCTTCTCCGCGGGACAATGTGGTCTTCGAAGCGGGCCTGTTCGGCGGCGTCCTTGGCATGCGCCGGACCTTCATCCTCCATGCCCACGGCTCGAAGCTTCCGAGCGATCTCCTCGGCCTCACCTGTGTTCGGTACGGCGACGCGACGACCGCTTCCGAGATGAAAGTCGTCAACCAGAAGCTTCGGAAGGCGATCGAGAACGAGGGGCGCGTCGCCCGCATCGAGGGTCTGTGGTGGCAGTTCTCGCTGACGGAGCGCGGGCCGCGGGAGCCTTCCGCCGTGAGCCTCCTGCGGATCTCGCGGGACCGCGACGGCGCGCTGGAGCTGAGCGGCCGCTCATGGCAGGAGGATGGCAGCCTGTCAGCGAGGTACTGGAGCGAGGCGGTGAGAGAGAAGAAGGAGCCTTCGGGCGTCTTCTACTATTGGAAGGGAGAACGGCCCCGAGACCCGAACGCGCCGCAGTTGGAGGGGACGGGGGAGATCCGGATGGAGTCCGCTGATCGCGCTGCCGGGTACTTCACGACTCGGGCGGACACGCAGCCGATGGTAAACGCGCGGACAGCCGGTGTCTTCTGGCGCGCCGAGCCCGAGGACATGGGCATCCTGGACGGACGGGACGATCGGCAACGCGCCGAGTTGATCTCGGAGCGGCTGAAGCAATGGAAGTCGATCGCGAGCGCGTAACCCGCGCCGTCCCTACGGCCCGACGGATAGGCCTCGGCCTCGGACGTTGGATGGTGGTGCCGTCGCCCAGCTCCCCCACGGAGTTGGAGCCCCAACAGCGCACCACGCCGTCCGAGCTCCGCCCGCATGTGTGATCACCGCCAGCGTCCACCTGGACAAAGCGGAAACCGCCCACGACCAGGGAGGGTTGAGGAACATTGCCAGGCGAAGCGGTCCCGTTGCCCAGTTGGCCAGCGTCGTTGATGCCCCAGCAATAGGCTTGGTCCGTGGCGGATTCCGCGCAGGTGTGATGGACCCCGCCGCTCACGCGGTCAAACGTGTGTCCGCCGACGGCGGCTCTCGGTGTGAATCGGTTGAAAGTCTTGCCGTCGCCGATCATGCCGGAGAGGCCTTCGCCCCAGCACCAGGCGCGCCGGGTGATCGTAATGGCGCAGGTATGAGACGTACCGGAATTGATCTGGATGAACCGATGGTCGCCGGCTACGCGCACGGGTGTGAGCTTTCGCTGCGCGGTCAGCCCATCGCCAAGCGCACCGCGGTTGTCGGTGCCCCAGCACCAGGCCACGTTCGCCGTCGTAATCCCGCAGGTGAAGAAGTTACCGGTCGAGACTTGTCGCCAAGCGTGATTTCCCAGGACGCGAACCGGCGTGACACGGAAGGTGGTCGTGCCGTCGCCCAACCCTCCTTGCACGTTGTACCCCCAGCAGTGGGCCTGGCGGTCCCCGACCGTGATGGCACAGGAATGGGTCACGTCCGCCGAGACGCTCTGGAAGCGAAGGGTTGGGGCGACTGCTCGCGGCTCCGTCACGCGCGGCTCGTCATCGCCGGGAGGGAGGGGGCGGCGTGAGGCCGACGTACCTGCCAGAGCCCCAGCAGTACAGGCGATTTTCGGAAGTGACGGCGCACGTGTGAAAGGTGCCCGCGCTAATCTGGCGGAAGGAGAGACCCCCGACCACTTGAACCGGCCGGCTGCTCGACTGGCTAATAGTTCCGTTCCCCAGTTGCCCCCTCGTGTTCTCGCCCCAGCAATAGGCTTGCCCCGTCGCGGCAACGCCGCATGTGTGCCGGGTGCCGGCACTGACCTGGACTAGTGCCGGGGCGGCGAGGTTGGCCGTAGCTTGGGTGGTGGGCGTTAGCGGATCGGTGCTTGGATCCGTCGGAGGCCCAGCGCGTTCCGCGCAACCAGTCAGCTCCGCGCCGGTCAGGACGAGAGCAAGAGCGGCAGCGAGGACGCGCGGGCGCTCGAGGCAATAGATCTGGAGTCGGCTCAGACACAACATACGAACCTCGGCATCGAAGGAACGCAGCTCGGGGCAGCGGCGAGGAGGTTCCTCCCCAGCCGTACGTTTCGGCACGGTTACTCGCCGACTCGAATCTCCAACTCCGACATCGGGATTCGAGATGTCGCCGAGGCCGTTGCCGATTCCGGTGAGACGCCGCTGCATCTCGGGATAGGAAATCCGCGCAGGGGGCATCGAGTCGAACTGCCCGCGGGTGCTGCTGACAAAGAGGTACTTCGTCGGGTGACACGCTGTGATTGAAGTCACCCTTGGGGAGAATTAGCTGGCCGCACCTTTGGTGTTTGGTTTCTTTACGCCGCGCTGAAGCGTGCAGTACCAGTGCCAAAGGTCGATCAGGAGGGTTCGCGCCGAGTGCCGGCCAACTAGACCCTTAGCGAGCCCCGGAAGCCCCTGGCGGCATAGTAGGAGGACGCACCGTTGTGATACACGAAGACAGTGTCGTAGCGCCGATCACAAAAGAGGGCGCCGCCGAGCCCTCTGATATCAGAAGGTGTTTTCACCCAGCTCGACGTTTTCGTATCGAACTCTCCAAGCTTCTGGAGCTCCCGGTATTGCACTTCCGTCAAGAGCTCAATGCCCATCGCAGCTGCCACATCGATAGCGTTGTTCTGTGGCTGATGTTCTTTCCTCGACTCCTGGGCTTCACGGTCGTAGCAAAGACTTCTGCGGCCTTTGGGGCTTTCCGCCGAACAATCACAAAAAGTATATTCGCCCGTCCCCCTATCATGACCAACAACATCCGGCTCACCGCCGGTTCTTTCCATTTCATTGAGCGACCACAGTGTTTCGGTACCGGCTTCCAGCTTTGCTTGTACTTCAGCCCATCCAAGACCTGGATGGCGCTTCATGCTTTTCTCGAAGCGGGCTTTCAATGTTCTGAGTAGTTCTTCACGCTGTTTTGCTTTCATGCCTGTTGCTCTTTTCGTTTCTGTCTTGGACGCTGCGGGTTAGGCGTCGGGGCCGCAGCTCACGTTAAAACACCTGCTTGTGGGCGAGCTCGGGCAGGGTCTGGTCGAGCCGCTCCGCGAGCGTGGGCAGGTGGCACGTCGGCACCCGTGGGTATAGATGATGCTCGAGATGATAGAACATGTTGAAGACGACAGCACTCTTCAACCGGTGTCGCAGCGTGCGGGGTATTTGCTGCCATCGATCGCAGTCATGATGGACGGTCCACACCGCGAAGAACCCCGTGAGCATTTGCCCCAAAGCCATCGCGCCGACATGGTAGGAAACGAGAGGGTCCTCCGCGACCAGTACCGCAGCGATCCACCCACCGCTTAGCGCGAGCTCCGCCACAATCCATCGTGCTTGACGCGGGGCTGCGAGACGTAGAGCCGCGAGGTGCAGTTGGATCGGGAAGATGATGCCCCAGAGCAGAGCCCCGGCCGCGCTCCGGCGAGCCGAGGCGCCCTCGACGTCATCGGGTCCCAGGCACTCACGGTGATGCTGCAGGTGCGTGAGACGGACGGCGTGCATGGAGCCCAGCATTAGCGCGCTCAGCACCATCAGGATTACATCATTGGCCCAGGCACGGAGCCCGAGGTTGCCGTGGAATGTGTCATGGACCAGCCGGAGGCCGGCGAGAAAGAAGTAAAACGACCCCAGGAGGGCGAGGGCCCACGCGCTGCGCTGGGCAGCGAGGAGGGCGAGCAGCAGCCAGGGTATGGGGAGGAGCAGCTCTCGCAGCCGCTCGGCCGGGCGCAAGCGCACGAGATCGCGCCAAGGCACGGCACGTACCCGCGCATCGACGAGGATGCTCGCCGCCACGACGGGTTGGCTTCCGCTAGGCTCCTGAGGGGAGATCATTCAGGCATCGCACTCTCTCGACCCGTGTTTGGTTTTCCCGTCTGGAAACATTCGGGTGAAGTGGCCAAGTTCTGACCGAACGTTTCCCGGGAGCTTCGGCGCCACAACTTTGAACCGATCAAGCAACCCCATGACTTCGGGATGGTGTTCTGTCATTTGTTCAAGGTACGCAACGGCAAACACCACGTTTCCCAGCGAATCACCGGTCGGATCTCTCTCGAGTTTCCGAAGATGCTTCTCAAACCATGTTTTCACGGCCCCGTATGCCGCGGGATCCCCGACCGCGGCTAGAGCCCATAGCACATAGCTCTTTAACGTCCCCTTCCTGGAAAGGCATTCAACGAGCCACGGTGTCTCGTCGCTTCCGGCTAGTCTGGCCACCGCAAGCACTGACGTCGCCTTTACGTCCTGTACTGGATAGTCAGCTAGTGTCTTGAGCACTGGAACGGCGTGTTTTGCGTTCAGGTCGGCCAAACTGTGGCAAGCGACTGGCATGGCCGACTTTGGCTTTTCGCGCTTTAGCAGGTCAATGAGAGCGTCTGCTTCGTACTTCACGCCCAGTTTTCTGAAGTACGACATGTCGTGCTTTGAGGCGCTCTTCGTACGGAAGAAGCATTGCCGCCGTGGGATGAAGCTTCTGAGACACTGCCATAAGCGATGCCTAACTTGTGAGTGGACCGACATCCCTGGCCGCTCATCACGCACTACCTGGGGTAGCGACTGAGACTCGGTGGCAGCGCCAGATCACCAGGCTAATGCCGCGGGAAGGCGGCGGCCAGTTACGAAGTAACGGTTAGATCGAAGCCGCTCGGCCAACGACGCTGCTCGGCTGCCGACCAGAGTGTCGTTGCATGGCTATCAAAGGGACCGCTTTGGAGATATCGCCGCCACAGCTCAAGGAGCGCGGGTGCAGGAGGCGTAGTGGTATCAACGCCTAGGCCAATCTCCACAGGAGGTATAGCGCTCGGAGCTGACTGGCCCGAAAGGGCGGATGCATGCACCGCAATCGCGAGGATCAATAGAACCGGAGAACGTCTCATAAACACCCCTCTCATTCCGCGCTCGCCACGATCGGGCTCACGAGCGGGGTGCCGTCCAAGGTGTAGTAGGTCGGGAACAGCGTCAGCGTTCTCCCCACGAGGGACCCCTGTGCATCGAAGCGCAGCGGCGTGCCCTCCCTTCCGGGCCCGGGTGATGAAACGCGGACAAACGTGTTCGGGTGGGTGACCGTCAGGTTCGACGCGACCAGCGACATGGCTCCAACGGTATCACCTTCCGCGGTGACGACCTCGTCGTACGCGGCCTCCCAGGAACTACCGCTCGACGAGAGGGTGAACGACCGGTGAAAGCACCGGCTCGGCAGGCTGACCGTGGCCGTCGTGCAGTAGTCCGCGGGCAATCCAGAGAAGGACACTCCTGCGTAGTGGACGGCCAAGGGCGACGAACTTGGCAGCCTGCCGGTGGCCGTCAAGATGAATACAGAGGGATCCTGGCGGACGTACTCCGTCCTGTCAGGCAGCCCGCTGCCAGTGAACGTGGGCATCAGCAAGGTGAGCACGCCACCCACGAATGTGCCTGCCAGGGGAGTGATGAACAGCTGCTCGTCGCTGAAGGGATCCACAACCGAGCTGAAGTCGTACTGGAGGGTGTTGTTCTGCACTGTGGCAGGGATGCCGATCTGCCAGGCGGCCGTGTCTCCGTCCTGCAACCGCACCCTGGCGGTGAAGACGACCTTCGGGGTTGGCCCAGTGCTGTCGAACCGTGCCTCGAAGCTCCGCAGGGCGACATCGCAGTCCTCCTGGCGGACGAGGGTACCCCCGGAGTATTGCCACGAAGAGGCGAAGCACGGGATGGTGCCAGACGTCGAACTGTCGGCCACGACGAGCCGATAGACGCCGGGCTCGACGTCAGACGGCTCCGTGCCGCATCCGCCTGCACCGGCGATCACGGCCGCGGTCGCGACCACAGAAGCCGCCGTCAGTCGGCTGGTGACGGGTCTCAGGCTCGCCTCCGTTCTTCCGTTGAGATACACCTCTATGCGGTGTCGGCCTAACGACTTGCGCATCAGCTGCGGGCCATCATGCGCGTCCCCGCACAAACCTACGCTTCCCCGCTCGGCACCCATTGGATGGTGCCGCCCGAGCGGCGTCCAGCGCCCCTCCGGCCCGCCGGGCTGCATGCGCCGGTTAGGCCACAGGCCGCGAGAGAGTAGCAACTTGTGGGAGCAGATCAAAGATGGTTTCGCAAGCGATGCGAAGTACTGGCTCTGCCAGCGTATCGCCGTGCTCTGCGAGATCCCGGGCGAAAAGGATGACGTGATTCTATTTTGAGCACAGAGCCCGGTCACCCAAACCGCGACTTTGAAGTCTCCTGGATGATTGGACCGAGATTCGCCTCTGACTTCCGGGAGCCGTGAAGAAAGCTAGTACTTGTCGGACGGTGGCCTCAACAATAGGAGCAAGCGCGCGGAATACTGAGGCAGTTCTGACACTTGACCGAGCTGCGTATAGCGTGCCCATTCGCCGATGATTGCTTGTCGCTGGGGGCGCGAGAACTGGGTAGGCCGCAACAGTACCAGGATAGTCGCTCTCTGCAACGACGTCCGCACGAGCAGCGCCGTAACGCTCTACATCGCGAACAAGTCGGACGGTAGGTGTGACGGCTATTCCTACGGCCGGAGGGTGCGCGTGGGCTAATGAGAGGTAGCCCTCAGCCTGCAGAATGCCAATGTTGCGCCTTATGTCCGTTGGACTGCACCACAGTAATAGCTCATCGACTCGGTCGATCTTGACCTTCACATCCAGGGTTGCAGTGCCTGTAGACCGTATACACCCAACGTGTGAGATACCGACGGATCTCCCGGTCAGAGGGCTTGGCCTCTCAAACACATTGTTCCGCTTGTTCTAGTCCAACATCGACCCTGCACGGCGAATCGGAGCAAAAGCCTAGGATTCCTCGATCCACCGCATCCGCAACTGCGAGAACGGCTAGGACATGTCTTACATCCCTGTCAAGCTCCGGATCTGGCGCTCTCTCTTTTGAGAGAGGCTCCAAGGAAACAAGCGAATCGATCTTTACTACGACACGCCGCGTCACCGCTGCCTAGCTGAGTGTCCAGCTCGTACTCATAGCCGTCCCGGGGTCGTGGAGGCACCCGATTGCACAAGGTTAACAATCAGGACCGGTGCCACCTGGCGTCAGAAAGCGTCGCTGCTTCAAATCGGCGATGGCCCTTGGCGAAGAGTGGTCTACTCCCTGCGGCCTTAGTGACTTGCGCATCAGCTGGAGGGCATCAGCAACCGACGACGAATCATGAGAGCTTGATAGTGAAAGGATCGAGTTCAAGGCGCCCGCCGACTTTGGGCAACTGCAGGCCGTAAGGGCCAGGCCCAAGCTCAAGTACCTTTACGTGCCAATAGTGGGTGCCATCCGGCTTCATTGTCGTATTCAACTTGTCCAGTTGCCGCCTAAAGTACCCCAACCGGAATGGCAAACGCAACGTTCAGATCCATACAGCCAAGCACAAAGTGGCCGGCGGACCCTTCTGCCAGGAACAAGTCCCAGGAAGGGTGATAGGCGTACCAATAGGGCGCGGCCGCATTCTCCTCGTACCTCTTGGAAACACCGCACAAACTTATGCGTTGCGCGTGTGTGGCGTCCCAGTAAGTGGCGCGAGTCTTCTTGACAAGCTTTGTCGCATGGCTGTCGCCAAAGGCACGTGCAATAGCCTCCCGCTTGGCCTGAATCAAGCTTGGGTCTTGTGAATCTGCCAGCTGAAGATCCACCTACCTTCACCGCTTTCGGTTGCGGCCTTTGTCTCGTCGCCGCCCTCTACGTCTTTTGCTGCCGTGAACATCACGTCGATGAGACTATCCAACTTGGTATACTCCATGGGGATGAGCACACTGCGAAGTTTTGCCCCGGCGACCGGGGATTCGGTGCTCTCCCTAAGTCTCACAAGCGCGACTAGTCCATCGACACTGATCAATCGCATGTCCCATGCGTGACGCGAGCCGCGCACCTGGGCCTCAAGCTCACCAGTATCCTCGCGGCCCACTATGACGAGAACCGAGCTTTGCGGCCCTATCTTGCCGGCGTCGCGTAGCTTGTTCCGGTAGTTCGGCAACTGTCTCAGAGATAGATGCGATACGCATCAGTAGTCTTTACCTCGACAACGATCGCGTTACCCTCGGGACTCTGCCAGAGGCCGTCATAACCAATCTCGTTCGACGTGCCTTGGTACCGACCATTCGCGACGTTGTACTCGAGGCGTCTACCGAGCTCGTTTACAACGTCTTGCAGTACCATTCCGCTCTTCGCGGAACGATTCGGTAAGACAGTGTTCAGCATATTCCGCCAGCTTGTCACTACTGACCTGAGCGAGATAGGATCTGAGCTCCTTGGAGCAGTCGGATAGGTCCCGGAGTTGCCCGTCACCGGCGGTAGCTCACGAGCTGCTCGACATTGAATGCGGTCACCGCCTCCTGATTTGACTCCCAAAGAGCAAAGTAGTGGGCATCTTACGAGTGTCTCTCAGATGTTTGCGTTACGGCCCGTCGGCTGCATGCGCGGGTTAGGCACCTGCCGGGTCCAGTCTATATACAGAGGTAACACTTAAGTCGCAGGACATAGGTGACACTATCGCCAGGTTTCGGGCTCCTCAAGGAGGGTCCGATGCCGTGGCAGGAGGTCGTCACCGTGGAGCTCCGTCAGCAATTCGTTCACGACGCTCGGCGCCGGGTTGTCCCGATTACCGAGCTCTGTGCCGCCTACGGCATCAGCCGGAAGACCGGCTACAAGTTCCTGGCCCGCTACGACACGCTCGGGGCCGCCGGCCTCGCGGATCAGTCCCGGCGCCCGCATCGCTCGCCCAGCGCTCTCGATCCGGTGCTACTCCAGCGCCTGCTCGAGGCCCAGCAGCGCCATCCGTACTGGGGTCCCCGGAAGTTGCTCCGTCTGGTCGCCGATCGGTGGCCCGACGCGCCGTGGCCCGTGCGCTCCACCGTCGCCCGCTGCTTCCAGCACCTGGGGCTGGTCACCGCCCGCCGCCGGGTGCGCCGTCCCGGGCCCGCGGGCCCGCCCCTCGCCTCGATGGAGCCCCCAATGCCGTGTGGACCACCGACTACAAGGGCCAGTTCAAACTGGGCGATGGGCAGTACTGCTTCCCGCTCACCGTCGCCGATGGCTATAGCCGCATGCTGCTCGCCTGTCAGGCCCTCACCAGCACCAAGCTGATCGAGGCCCGCCCCGTCTTCGAGCGCCTGTTCCGCAGTACGGCCTCCCCCGGCGGATCCGCTCCGATAACGGCGTGCCCTTCGCCACCCAGGCGCTCGGCCGCCTCTCCGCGCTCGCCGTCTGGTGGATCCGCCTCGGCATCCTGCCCGATCTCACCGAGCCCGGCTCGCCGCATCAGAACGGCCGCCACGAGCGCATGCATCTCACGCTCAAGCGCGAGTGCACTCGGCCACCCGGGCATCACCGCGGGCAGCAACAACGCTGCTTCGATCGCTGGCGCCACGAGTACAACACGCTCCGCCCGCACGAGGCGCTCGCCGATGCCACCCCCGCGTCGATCTACACCCCGTCCCTACGGCCCTACCCAGCCGCCTCCCCCCGCTGGAGTATCCCGGCCACTACGAGGTCCGCCGCGTGAGCCGCAACGGTGGCATCCGCTGGCACAAGCAGTGGGTCAACGTCAGCCAGACCCTGGGCGAGGAGTCCGTCGGGCTCGTCGAGATCGACGATGGCGAATGGGACGTCTACTTCGGCCCGCTCCGCCTGGGCCGATTCCATGAGCGCACCCTCCTCATCGAGGATGCGCTCGGCCGGCAGTACCGCCGGCGTTACTAACCACTGTCACCTATGTCTTCGGACTTAACTGTCACCCATGTCCTGGACTGTTCACCGGCCCAAGAGTTCGCCTTGTTTTCCCCACGTAGAGCGGGATCTCCGCAGGTATGAAAGCATTTCCCGGAACGTGGAATGGCCCAAGGATCCTGCTGGGCGTCAAGGCGACGGTCGAGCCGCCGACTAGGGTTAGGAATGAATTGAGAGCCTTCTCATTTCTATTGACTTTAGCCTCTGTCGTCGCTGCCCGCCCGTCAGTTCTACGCCCGTTGAGAAGTCGTGCACGACGAGGAGCGCGGCCTCTGCGGGGAGGCGCTTCGCCCAAGCGAGCACTCCAGCCGCAGCAGTGAATAGTTGATAAGGTAACTTGCCGTACTGGTCGCTGCGACGCGCCGCGGCCGGCAGAAGGGCAGCGAGCAGATCGCTTACGAAGGGCGTCCCCGTTCGTGGTCTTCCCATTGGCTCTCCGACGCTCCACAGCGGCGAGTGTCGCCGCAACGGATGCCCCAAAGGATTCGTCGGCCTTGCCCTCGACACTGATGGCTATCCTTGTAATCCCGTTGCGGCCAACGATATTGAGGTCGGCGTTTCGCGGCTCGCCAGGATACTGATCAAACGGCATGCGCTCTTCGTGAAAGGCTTCCTCAAGAACGGTGTCCTGGAGGTCAGGGTGTGATTGTAGAAGGGCAACGAATTCGGTAGGGGGGTAGATGCCAGCCTCCGAACACCAAGCGCGGGCCAGTTCCTTCTCATCTTCCCTCCAGCCTTACCCAGTGACCCTCCTTGCCCTTGGGGGAGCATGCTTCTCCCAGGCCGTATGAGCGGATCTCATTGCCGCGTCTCGAGATTCTGACCATCAGATCCACGGGTACTGGGAAGATTTAATGCGGGTGCCTAACGAAATGCGCATCAGCCGCGGGTTAGGCGGCGCCCGCGGGCGACCTTTGAATAGCCGGATTAGAGTCAGGATATAAGACTGGTTGCTGCCACCATGGTACGCGCTCGCATCTAGGGAGCCGCTTTGGGCATACTCGTCCAGATAGATCTGGACGCGTGGAAACCGCTGCGAGCGAGCACGGGCGGTCGCGGCCGGGGTGTAGATAAACCCTTTCTCCTCCACTTTGACCGTGAAGCCCTCGCTTTGGGCGTAGGTCTGGAGAACCGGGGCTTCCAGCGGCCGTACAAACGAAGTCAGCTCGTTTAGTTGAATGGGTGTGACACTCTGCCGCTCCCCGCCGCGGAAGAGATGAGCCAGCACCCGCCGGAATTCTGCCTTTCGCTCTTCGGGCGTACCTGGGTTCACCCCCTCGCAGCGATGGGCCGCGTGGGCGTCCCACCCTTCTGGCCACTTCTCGAAAACCTTGAGCATGCACGCTGGACATAGCACTCGCTCATGGGCCAGTTCAGAAGCACTCAGAACGGCTGCATTCAGAATTGTCCCGTCACTTCCCCGCTGCACTCTCAAATGGGTTTTCCTCTACTCCTTTCGTCGGCGGCGGCCTAACGATAGCGCATCAAGCTGCGGGCCCTCACGCTGGTGCCCGTACAATCCTAAGTCCCAGCGGCGCCTCCGGAGTGTGCCGCCCGAGCCGGCGCCCGCGGCCGTCCAGCCCGTCGGCCGCATGCGCGGGTTAGGCGGCGCTTTGGGATCTCCTGTTGGCTGGCTGCGCAATTCATCAGATGGCTTCCGGCTACAGATTGAGGGCCGGGTAGAAGGCTGAGTTTAGAATATATGTTAAGCTATTTCGCCTTCATGGCGACAGTGTTTAGCAGCTTCATGTCGTAGCCAAGATCGAAGATGTACCGCGGGGTCTCCCTCTCCAGATTTCACGCCGAGGAACCCATAGTAGAGCATGAACCGTATGACCTTTTCGGTCTTGTCGGCGGCTACACCCGCGCCACTGAGGATACTTTCCAGCTGCCCAGGATCGAATTCCTGCCCCTCCCCAATAAAGTGGTAAATGAGGTCCGTCTCAGCACCGAGGATGTCCGTCAGCTCTTGATCCGCTTCCGTGATCAGATCAATCGAGTACGCCCGAAGGCCTTTCTCCAGATCCACTTCTTCGATGCGTGCGCGCCCCAGACCAACTGCGAATCCACGACAATGGGCCAGGAGCTTGATGAGGTTACGAGGGCGCATAAGCGACCGGTCGATCAGATACTGCGATGTCTCTTCACCGTGGTAGTGGCTAACGCAGATCTGAGACCAGACCCGTGCGAACGGCGTGTCATCCGGTAGCGAATTGCGAATAAGCCGAAGCCGAAGCATTTCTCGCAACAGGTCCGGGTCTGTCCCATCGAGAACGGCGCGGCTTTCCTTACCATAGTCCGCCGAGGCTTCCACGAGAAGTGGATAGACATCGTTTCGGACGAAAACGATGCAATGAAAGTCGCGTCCATCACCTTGTAGCTCTCGTTGAATCTTGCGCGCGGCATCAATGAGACAACGTAAGATCAACACATCGCCGGTCGTGAGGCCGTGCGGCGACCAGCCCTTATCAAGGTTATCGAACAATACCCAGACTCTGTCCTTAAACGCCAGATAAGCCGATAGGGTGTAGCGAATATCCCGGATGTTGCGCTTATGGACTAGTTCTGTGACATCGGCGGCCGTTAACCTCTGATTGCTTGCCGTGCCGAAGCGATCCTTGAAATCTGCAATCAACTGTTGGGACAAACCGACAAGCCGTTCTGAAAAATCGCCTTCGCCAGCTGACCCCGTATCATACACTGCCATAAGCTTCCGATAGGGTTCGTAGAGCCGCCCGTCGCGCATATGCCGCTCATGATCCTTTTCCAACACCTTGTAGCAGATCTCCAAATAGAAAAGGTATTCGAAAAGTGCCGTGATAAGATGTGTCTTGGCGCCTTCAGCGAGATAATCGAGCACGTCCTCTTTCAATCGTATCAGTTGATATCCTTCCGGCTTCAAGTCGACGACAATGTTACGGACATTTGCCCGCTTCTCGTTTCGAAGCTGTGAGAAAAGCGCCGTCTTCCCAGTCCCCTTCCGCCCACGACCATATTGACTTCGCCGCGCGATGCACGTTTATACTGATCTGTTCTGAAGAGTAATATTCGCCGAGGGTCTGGAATTCGTTCTCTGCGACCGAGTCCCCGATCGAAAGCTCAGCCAAAAAATTGCCTTTCGGGAGTGAAAGGGGATTGTCAGCCTGAAGACGCTCCGTGATATCCAGTGCGAAAGTTGCGATGGAATTCGCTATGTCCTCTGGGCGGTTGAAGGTTTTCACCAAGTCGCGTACATCGAGTGGGGCTGGGCCATCACTGGGCTGGAGGACAAGAGTGAGCCTACCCATGGCAACCGATAGTCCCGCGACGAAAGCGCACGGATGTTGTGAACCTCTGCGTCGGCGAATTGCGTCGAGAGCAGAGGCACTACAGCGCCAAGACAAGACGAAATATCGTCGATTGCTTTGACGGCCGACAGGCGAGCATCGTCAGTAGGAAGATATCCCTTATATCCCAACCGCGCCTTCTTGATCCGAGCGGTGATCGCGATCATGGCCCAGTTAGATTGGGGAGTTTGCAGGACGTAGACGGGCGACTTGAGGTTGACGAGCGACCGAAGCGGAATCCCGCTGTCTGAACGATAGGTCTTCAATAGCTCCGACAGGTTTCGTTCGTCTATGTAGGTATCAAATCCAAGCGTATCGAAGATGCCTATCTTGTTCGCAAGGGTGTGGGCTCGGGTAATGTTTCCGTCACGCGTGAGGTAGATCCTCTTCCCGAGGCCAATGGCATATCCAATCTCGAACGTCACATTAAAGTTCATCGCAGTGATATCGGCAATAAGGATGTCGGCGTCCGCGATGCCCTCGAAAATCGGATCCGTCAAGTGGCCTGCCCGATATATCATTTTCTTCCCACAGGTGAAGTTCGAGATCGCGATGGGTTGTAGAGAGGGTGCGTTTGGCGGCGTGGATCACCTGCGTAACATCCGCTATGGACGATGGGTATGCATAGAACGCCTTCATGAGATGCTACTCCTTGGTGGAGCAAGGACGGACCTTCCGCAAATCCAGCAGCCTTAGTGACCGCGCAGACCTCACCCCTCGTTGCCCCAACAACTTGATCGCTTCCGCCCCAACGCTGGATAAGCACTTATCCAACACTACTCGCAGCATACGCCGCCCAGCGATGTAGTTCGTCGAAACACAACGCTGCGGAGGCAGGCACACGGAGTCTGGTGGCGATCCACCAATGTCACCTCCCCCACCACCCCCAGTAAGGCTCCCTTTGCGACACCGAGGGCCCGTTTTGCGACAACCCCCGAACCCTCGATCCCCCACACGAAAAAAGGCGCCTCTCGGCGCCCGCAGCTCCCCTTCCCCTCCCCCACCTCACCCCACCCCCAGCTCCCCCACCCCCACCAACGCCACCACTCCCCTCCCCTCCCCCTCCAGCACCCCCCTGCCCCCCTCCCCCCGATCCACCACCGCCAGCACGCCGAGCACCCGCCCTCCGGCCTCCGACACCGCCGCGATCGCCCGCTGCGCCGAGCCGCCCGTCGTGATCACGTCCTCCACCACCACGACCTCGTCGCCCAGGCGAAAATGCCTTCGATCACCCGCCCCGTCCCGTGCCCCTTCGCCTCCTTCCGCACGCTGAACGCGTCCATCACCAGCTCCGTCCCCCAGCTCGCCGCGGCGATCGCATAGGCCACCGGATCCGCGCCCATCGTCAGCCCGCCCACCGCCTTCGGCCGCCACCCCTGCTCCTTGATCGCCTGCCACCCCAGCCGCCCGATGAGCCCCTGCCCTTCCGCGCTCATCGTCGTCAGCCGGCAGTCGATGTAATAGGAAGACCGCTTGCCCGACGCGAGCACGAAATCGCCACGCCGCACCGACCGCTCGAGCAGCAGCCGGCGCAGGCGCTCCAGGTCGTCCGCCCGCCATCAGCTCTCCGCTTTGCCCTTCTTGAAGAGCGACGACAGGAACCCGCCCTTCTTGCCCGGCAGATCCATCTGGACCGACGTGCAGAAGCCCCGGGCGAACTCGTCCACCGTCTTGCACCGCTTGCTGAGATCCCGCTCCAGCCCCCGCATCACGGCCGCTTCGACCGCCGCCGGGAACTTGAGTCCCTTGACCGCCTGGTTGAGCGGCACCGGTGGCTGGGTTAGTAGTTGCTGGAACAACTCCCTTGGGTTCTTGCCCGTGAACGGGTGCTCCTGGGTCAGCAGATAGTAGGTGATCGTCGCCAGGCTGTAGACGTCGGCCTGCTCGCTAACCAGTTCTCCGCTAAGGGTTTCCGGGGCCACGTACTGGAGGGTGCCGACGAAGAACCCGGCCCGGGTGAGCCGGTCCTCCGGGGCCGCGTCGGAGTCCCGCGCGATCCCGAAGTCCAGCAGCTTGGCCGTCTGGGTCGCCGGGTCGTACATGATGTTGGCGGGCTTCGAGATCGCGGTGGATGATGCCGGCCCGGTGGGCCACGGTGAGCGCCGCGCCCAGCTGCTCGATGATGGTCGCCACCAGCGCAGGCGCCAGCTTGCCCGACCGGTTGACGAACTCCGCCAGCGGCTCGCCCTGGGCCCACTCCAGCGCCAGGTAGTGGAGCCCATCCGACTCGCCGTAGTCGTACGTACGCACGATGTTCGGATGACTCACCCGCGCGCCGTACTCGGCCTCGCGAAGGAATCGCTTCACCGCGATCGGATCGCCGGCGAGCCGGGGGCGGAGGATTTTGACCGCCGCCTGTCCGCGTTCGCCGTGGTCCGCGCAGTACACCGTGGCGGTGCCGCCCTCGCCGATATACTTGGCGAGGTGGTACCCGGCCACTGTCCGACCGACCAGATTGTCAGTGCTCATGGAACCGCCAAGCTAGTTAATCTCGCATCACGCAGCAAGTTGGACGCTTGACGCTCCTCGTCCGCCGCCACTAACGTTCGCCACCCGCATCCCGCGGGTCCAATCGGCTCTGCCGGGAGTGTCATACATGCGTCGGCTCGGTTTTGTGGCGGCCCTGGTGGTCTCCGCCCTCGGCTGCGGAAGTTGGAAACGGGTCGGCAGCGACGATCAGCCGAAGCCGACCGAGACCCTCACCCGGCTCCTCAACACCCAGCAGTTCTACCAGCGCCTCGGCCGCCTCGCCGGCGGCGATCCGATGCCGTTCGTCGGCACCGTCGCCTTCGCCGCGGGCCCCGCCGACTCGGTCATCGCCGTGATCGGGCTCTCGCTGGAGAACCGCGCCTTCGCGTTCCAGAGGGAAGGGAACTCCTTCGTCGCCCGCTACCGGGTGAGCCTCTCGCTTCAAGCGGGAGGGCGCGCCGCCGGTGGACCTGGCCCGCGAGGAGGTGGTCCGCGTCGCCACCTTCCAGGAGACCCAGCGCGCCGACGAGAGCGTCCTCTTCCAGCAGGTGCTGCGGCTCCTGCCGGGGACCTACAAGGTGACCGCCACCGTGCGCGACGCCTCGTCCACCTCGGAGAGCAGCGCCACCGCCGACTACACCGCGCCCAAGTTCGGCAAGGCGACCTACACCGCGCCGATCCTGACCTATCAGGCCACGGGGCGGGGGAACCTCGCCGATCCGCTCTCCCTGGTGCTGAATCCCCGCGGCGCCGTGGGCTACGGCAGCGACACCCTGCTCGCCTACGTCGAAGGCTACGGCTTCACCGAGCCGACCAAGGTGCCGTTCCAGGTGCTCGACGAGCAGGAGAACGTGATCTACAGCGACTCGCTCCGGTTCCGCGGGGGCAGGGAAGTGGAGAGCCAGGTCGTCCGCCTCGCGCCCGACAGCGTCGCCGCTGGGCGAGCTCAGGATCGTGGTGGGGAGCAAGCCCGGAGCGGAGCACCTCCGCGCTGGTCTCGTTCACCCAGGCCTGGGTGGTGACCAACTTCGACGAGATGCTCGACCTGCTCCGCTACTTCGGCCACGACGACCAGATCGCCGCCATGCGCCGGGCGCCCGCCAGCGAGCGCGCCCGGCTCTGGCGCGAGTTCTACGAGGCGACCGATCCCAATACCGGCACCCCGGAGAACGAGGCGCTGAACCAGTACTTCAGCCGGGTCAACGCCGCCAACCAGCGGTTCAAGGACGAGGGCATCCCCGGCTGGCGGACCGACCGCGGCGAGGTGCTTCGTCACCCTCGGCCCGCCGGACGAGAGCGTCGAGAGCACGCCCGGCACCTCGAGCCGGATCATCCGGTGGACCTACCTCACCTACCGGCTGGAGGTCTACTTCCAGGACGAGACCGGGTTCGGCCGGCTCCGGCTGACGCCCGGGCTCCCGCGCGGAGTACGAGCGGATCCTGTCCAGGGTGCGGCAGGCAGACGTAGTCCAAGAAACAGCGGGAACGGTGAACGGTGAACGGTGAAAGGGAGACGCCTCCCTTTCACTGTTCACTGTTCACCTTTCCCGCTTTTTACTGTAGGCTTTCGCAGATGCCGAACCACACCCCTCCCCGCCTCTTCCTGATCGACGGCTACGCCCTGATCTACCGCGCGTTCTTACGCGATGATCGCGCGGCCGCTCCGGACCAGCAAGGGCGAGAACACCTCCGCCGCCTGGGGGGTGGTCAACTTCCTCATGCGGCTGCGGGAGAAGTACCGGCCCGACTACGTCGCCTGGGTGAACGACGCCGGCACCTCCTTCCGCGAAGAGCGCTACCCCGAGTACAAGTCCACCCGCGAGAAGCTGGACGACGAGCTCCAGGCCGACTTCGACCGCGCGGTCGAGCGGATCCGCGCCATGCTCGAGGCGTTCCGCATTCCGCTGGTCACGGTGCCGGGCTACGAGGCCGACGACGTCATCGGCACCCTCGCCACCCGCGGCGCCGAGCGCGGCCTCCAGTCGGTGATCGTGTCGGGCGACAAGGACTTCTACCAGCTCATCGGGCCCGGCATCGCGCTGCTCAACCCGGGCCGCGGCGGGGCCGCCGCCGTCGAGGAGACCTGGGTGGACGAGTCGAACGCCTCCGAGCGGCTCGGCGTGCCGCCGCGCCAGGTGGTGGACTACCTCTCGCTGGTGGGGGACAGCTCCGACAACATTCCCGGCGTGAAGGGGATCGGCGAGAAGGGCGCGCAGAAGCTGCTCGCCGAGTACGGCGACCTCGACATGCTGCTGGCGCGCGCCGCCGAGGTGACCGCCAAGCGTCCCCGCGAGGCGCTGCTGGCGCAGGCGGACAACGCGCGGCTCTCGCGCGAGCTGGTGACGATCAAGCGCGACGTGCCGATCGAGCTGGACGTGGGCGACCTCACCCTCAAGGAGCCCGACCGCGACGGCGGCGATCCGGATCCTGACCGAGCTGGAGTTCTTCTCGCTGGCGAGGAAGCTGGCGGGGCAGGGAGGCGGGCCGGGCGGAGACGACGCGCGCGGCACGACGGAGGCGCGGCGGAGGACGAGGCCTCGACCGCGCTCCGGTCGCCGACGCTCCCTCGGGTGACGCCGAGAGCGGCAACGGCAATGCCGGTGCGGAGCGCCGGCTTCACCGCCGGCGACTGGCTCGCGATCGACGAAGCCCCGACCCTCGAGGTCAAGGTCCTCGACGACGTCGCCGGCATCCCCGCCCTCGTCGAGCGCCTCCGCGCGGCCCCGCTGGTCGGCGCTCGATGCCAAGACCACGTCCACCCAGCCGCAGGTCGCCGATCTGGTCGGCCTGGCGCCTCTCCGCGACCCCGACCGAGGTCTGGTACCTCCCGTTCGGCCACCGTACCCCCGGTGCGCTGGGCTCCCTGGGCGAGGGGATGGTTCCCTCCGACCCGGTGAAGAACCTGCCGCCGCTCTCGGATCCCGCGATGGCCCCGCTCGCCGCGCTGCTCCGCGACCCGGCGGTGCCCAAGGCCGGCCACGACATCAAGTGCGACTGGCAGGTGCTGCGCCGCGCCGGGGTCGAGCTCGCCGGCGTGGTCTTCGACACGATGCTCGCCAGCTTCATGCTCGATCCCGGCCGCCGCTCCCACGCCATCGACAACCTCTGCCTCGAGCACCTCGGCCGGACGATGAAGACCCACCAGGACGTGGTGGGGCAGGGGAAGGACGGAGATCCCCTTCGCCGAGGTCGCGGTGCTCGCCGCCGCCGACTACTGCGGCGCCGACAGCGCCACCGTGCTCGCCCTGCACGACGTCTTCGCGCCCGCGCTCCGCGAGATGCAGATGGACACCCTCCTCCGCGACGTCGAGATGCCGCTGGTCGAGGTGCTGGTGGACATGGAGTGGGAGGGCATCAACGTCGACCGCGCGCTCTTCACCCGGCTGGGCGAGGAGCTGGGCGCCGACCTCCGGCGGCTGGAGATCGAGATCGCCCGGGTGGCGGGTGTGGACCTCAACATCAACTCGCCGCGCCAGCTCGCCACGGTCCTCTTCGAGAAGCTGCAGCTCCCGGTGCTCAAGAAGACCAAGACCGGCCCGTCCACCGACGCCGACGTGCTGGAGCAGCTCGCCGCGATGGGGCACGAGCTGCCCCGGCTGATCCTGGAGTACCGCGAGCTCCAGAAGCTCAAGAGCACCTACGTGGACACGCTGCCCGGCGACGATCGACCCGAAGACCGGCCGGATCCACACCACCTTCAACCAGGCCGGCGCGGCCACGGGACGGCTCAGCTCCAGCGACCCCAACCTCCAGAACATCCCGGTGCGCACGCTCGCGGGGCGAGGAGATCCGGCGCGGCTTCATCCCGCGGGCGGGGTGGACCTTCCTGGTGGCCGACTACTCCCAGATCGAGCTGCGGCTGATGGCCCATCTCTCGGGCGACCCGGCGTTCATCGAGGCGTTCAACCAGGGCGGCGACATCCACCGCCAGACCGCGGCGCTCATCTTCAACGTCCCCGCCGACCAGGTGACGCCGGAGATGCGCGCGCGCGGCCAAGACGATCAACTTCGCCACCATCTACGGGCAGGGCCCCTTCGCGCTGAGCCGGCAGCTCAGCATCTCGCTGGAGGACGCCCGGAGCTTCATCGCCCGCTACTTCGAGCGGTTCGCCGGCGTGCGCGCGTTCCTCGACCGCTCGATCGCGCTGGCGCGGGAGCAGGGCTACGTCGAGACCATCTTCAAGCGCCGCCGCTACATCCCCGAGATCCGCGACCGCAACTTCAACATGCGGGCCTACGGCGAGCGCAACGCGCAGAACTCCCCGCTCCAGGGCTCCGCCGCCGACCTGATCAAGGTCGCGATGACGCGGATCCACCACGCCATCCGGGAGGAAGGCCTCCGGGGCCGGATGCTGCTCCAGGTGCACGACGAGCTGGTGTTCGAGGTCCCGCCGGAGGAGCTGGAGCGCCTGAGCGACGCTGGTGCGGAGCCGGATGGAGGGTGTGGTGGAGCTTCGCGTGCCCGCTAGTCGTGGACTTGGGCGTAGGAGCCGAACTGGCTGGAGGCCAAACATTAAAAGCGTGAACGGTGAACAGTAAAAGGTGAAAGGGAGGAGAGGTTTCTCCCTTTTACTGTTCACCGTTCACCGTTCACGTTTTTCGGAGACTATGCCCCACCGATTTCGCTTTTCCAATCCTGGCGCCGGCGACTTCGAGCTTCCGGACGTCGAGGCGGTGCTCGATGCCCTGGAGGCTGCGCTCGTGGAGCCGGACACGCCGATGTTCGATGCGGCGCGGCAGAGCTGGCAGCCGGTCGCGCGGCATCAGGAGGTGCGGGAGGCCTGGGCCGTGCGGGCCGAGTTCCGGCCGCCCGGGACCGCCCTCGATCTGCCGCCGCTGCCGCAGGAAGAAGGCCGCGTCGAGGGCGACGAGTCGGCCAAGCGGCGGGCGGCGTACGCTCTCGTGCTCCGCGGCAACCGGCTCCCCGTCGAGGAGCCGGTGCCGGAGGAGCCGAAGCCCCGCCGCTCGATCGCAGTGGGCCTCCTTCTTATCCTGGTCGCGCTGCTATTGGTGGGACTGAGCGTGGTGGAGCTTGCCGGCAGCCTGGTGCGCGTCGCGGCGAGGGCCGTCCGCCTGACACCCTGACCGAAACTGCGGAACAGTGAACAGTAAAAAGTGAAAGGGTCGTTCCCGTTCACTGTTCACCTTTCACTTTTCCCGCTTCACCCTCTGCGCGCCTTTCTCTCCTCCCGCACCATCCCCCGGTTCCCGGGCCACCAGTTCCATCGCCCCATCGCCTGCATGAATGCCGGCACCAGCACCATCCGGATCACCGTCGCGTCCAGCAGCACCGCGACCGCGAGCCCGAACCCCAGCATCTGCATCGGCAGGACCCGGGCGAACGCGAAGACCCCGAACACCAGGATCATGATGAGCGCCGCGGAGGTGATCATGGACGCGGTGGCGCTCAGTCCCTCCATGGTCGCCGCGGTGTTGCGGCCCGAGCGGTCGTAGGCCTCCTTGATCCGGCTCAGCAGGAACACCTCGTAGTCCATGCTGAGCCCGAACACCACGGCGAAGACCAGCACCGGGATCACCACGAAGATCGCCGACGTCGGCCCGGTGAGCCCGAAGAGCTGCGAGCCCACGCCGAACTGGAACACCAGCACGATGAGCCCGAACGTCGCGCTCACCGACAGGGTGTTCATGATGATCGCCTTGATCGGCACCAGCACCGAGCGGAAGGCGATCGCCAGCATCACCGCGGTGGCGCCGAGGATGAGCGCCACCAGGAGCGGGAAGCGCTCCATCAGGTCGGCCTGGAAGTCGAGCGCGGAGGCGGTGTAGCCGCCCACCGTCACCTGCATGCCCTTGGTGCCGCGCAGCCCGGCCTTGCCCAGCGCCCGGGCCCGCTTCACCAGGTCCATCATCGAGGTGAGCGAGGTGGTGTCGGCGGGGATCACGTCCAGCAGCGTGAGGCGCCGGTCGGCGCTGAGGTAGGCGTCCACGAAGCTGGGATACTGCTCGCGGGCCGACGCCATGTCGCTGTAGAGGACCGAGTAGGCCAGGAGCGAAGTGCCCGGCTCCAGGTCCACCAGGCTCCGGACCTCGCGCACCCGGGGATCGGCCCGGAGCGAGTCGGAGAGGGTGCGGAGTCCACGGAGCGAGGCGGTCTGCACCGCGCTCCGCCCCTCCGGCACCTCCACCAGCATCCGGATCGGCTGCACGTACCCCGCCACCCCCATCCGGGAGAGCGCGTCGAGTCCCTGTCCCGCCTCCGTGCCCGCCGGCCACCAGTGCCGCGAGGGGAGGCCGATGCGGATCCAGAAGAGCGGGGCGGTGAGGACGGCGATGACGACCCCGCCGTAGACCATCGCCCGGATCGGATGCCGGGCCAGGGTCCGCGCCCACTTCTCCCACACCTGCGGCGCGTGGTACCAGGTGAGTCGGCGCGCCAGCCACTTGGGCCGGTCGATCTCGCGGCCGAGCACGGCGAGCAGGGCGGGGAGGAGCGTGATCGAGAGCAGCACCGCGACCGCCACCACGATGAGCCCGCCGATGCCGACGCTCCGGGTCTCGATCAGCGGCGTGAAGAGCAGCGCGCCGAACCCCACCACCACGGTGAGCCCCGAGGTGATCACCGCCGATCCCGCCGTCACCATCGTGCTCACCGCCGCGTCGTGCCGGCGCAGTCCCCGGCCCAGCTCCTCGCGGAACCGGGTGACCACCAGCAGCGAGTAGTCGATCCCGACGCCGAGCCCGATCATCGTCGTCATGTTGAGGACGAAGATGGACATCGGCGTGACGCTGGTGAGGAGGCCGATGATCGCGAGCGATACCGCGATCGCGAGCACGCCCACCACCAGCGGCAGCGTCGCCGCCACCAGCGCGCCGAAGGCGAGCACCAGGATGACCAGCGTGAGGGGGAGGAGCGCCTTCTCGCCCTTGCGTGCTGTCCTCGGTGACGACGGTGCGGACGTCGAGATCCAGCGGTGCCCGGCCGGTGACCCGCGCCCGGTATGTCGCCGCGCCCGGGACCCTCGCGAGCGTCCGCCGCACCACCTCCCGGGTCGGCGGCACGTAGGCGCCGGCGCTGTCGCCGGTCTCGATGTCGATCGCGACCAGCACGAAGGTGGCGCGGCGGTCCTGGCTCAGAAACGTGCTGTCGCCGGTGGCGGGAAAGGAGACCAGACCGCGGACGTAGGGCTGGCGGTCGAGCGCCGCCAGCAGGGAATCGAGGACCATCGCGCGACGGTCCGGCGTCGAACCGCGAGGGGCCCTCGAGCGTGACCGCGAAGAACTCGCCGATGGGGCGGGCGAAGCGCTCGTTCAGCAGCTTCTCGGTGCGGGAGGCCTCGGTCTCCCTGGCACTGCCGCCGCGGATGTTGAGGAGGCCGGGCGTGGCCGGCGCCCGCACGGCGGCCACCGCCCCGATCACCGCCCAAACGACCAGAACCGCCCAGCGCCAGCGCACCAGCGCCCGGGCGAAACGCTCCATCAGATTCAGTGGCTCCTCCGGGACCTCGGCGCCGCACCGGACCGCGCGGGCGGCCAATGTTAGGTCAGTGCAGGACTCGGCGCCAGCCGCGCGGGACGCGCGCTGGCGGCATGGCGCGTCCCTTGCCAATATTCCGACGAACCATGCGACGTGCCTTCCTCCCCCTCGTCACTCTGGTCCTCGCGGTGCTGATCCTGGTCGACCGGATCGGGCACCTGACGCGCGTCTCGGACCGCGCGGCCGGGGTCGTCCAGGGTCCCAACGCCACCCAGTCGGGTACGGCGCATCCTGATGTCGGACAAGATGTTATCCGCCGGGACGGCGCTGCGGGCCGCGCCGGGGGCGAGCTCGGCAGCCGGCTGCTCCGCCTGGCCACCCGGGAGCGGCTATCCCGTGAGTCCGGCGGGACCTACCTGGATTCCCTGATCGTCCAGCACCGACTCCGTGGTGCGGCGCTGGCCCGACAGGTGGGGCAAGCCGATACGGTTGCACATCGTGGAAGGCGGCGCCCCGGGCTATTTGCCGAAGATGGCGGGATTTGCCCGCGACGCCTTCGACCGCTGGGAGCAGACCGGCGTGGGCATCAGGTTCCAGGTCGTATCCGATTCGGCCGATGCCGACGTCGTGTCGAGATGGATCGATCACTTCGACTTCGACCGCGCCGGCCAGACCGACCTCACCTGGGACCAGTCGGGCCGGGTGCGCCGGGCCTCGATCTCCCTCGCGCTCCGCACCCACACCGGCACCGCCCTCCCCGATCCCGCGCTCCTGTCCGTCGCGGTGCACGAGGCGGGTCACGCGCTCGGTCTCCCGCATTCCTCCGACACCAACGACGTGATGTTCCCGGCGACCCGCACCGGTACTCTCACCGAGCGCGATCGCCGCACCATCGAGGTGCTCTACCGGCTGCCCCCCGGCCCGGTGCGCGACGAGCTCGCCGGCCGCTGACCGGGTGGGAGCGCCAATGAACCCCTCGTCCCGGCGCGGAGTCGTGGCCGCCCTCATGCTGACAGTCGCCCCGGCAGCTTCCGCCGCCCAGAGCTTCGCCCAAGTGGATCAGGCCGTGCGGGCCGGGATCCGCGAGGGCCTCTATCCCGGAGCCGTGGTCGTCATCGGCCGGCGGGACACCATCCTCTACTCCCGCGGCTACGGCCACTTCACCTGGAATCCCGCGTCCAGGGTTCCCGATGCCGACTCGACGCTCTGGGACATCGCCTCCATCACCAAGGTCGTCGCCACCGCCAGCTCGGCGATGCGCCTGGTGGATCAGGGCAAGCTCGACCTCGACGCCCGGGTGGGGCGCTACCTGCCGCGCTTCTCCGGCGGGCTCAAGAACCAGGTGACCGTGCGCATGCTGCTGGACCACACCAGCGGCCTCAAGAGCTACGTGCCGATCTACAAGCGCGCCGGCCGGAGCCGCGCGCGCATGATCTCCCTGCTCTACGCCCAGCCGCTGGTCCGCCCGCCCGGCGACTCCGCGGCATACAGCGACCTCAACGCCATGCTGCTGGGCCTGGTGATCGAGTCGGTCGCCAGGACCACGCTCGACCGCTTCGCCGACACGGCGGTCTTCAACCCCCTCGGCATGGTGCAGACCCGGTTCCGCCCCCCGGCCCGGCTCAAGCGCCGGACCGTGCCCAGCGGGATCTGGCGGGGCCAGCCGGTGCCGGGCGACGTGAACGACCAGAACGCCGCGGCCTTCGGCGGCGTGGCGGGCCACGCGGGCGTGTTCTCCACCGGCACCGAGCTGGCGCAATTCGCGCAGGTGTGGCTGCGGGACGGGATGGGGCCGAGAGGCCCCTGGGTCAGCCCCGCGACCATGCGGCAGTTCCTCACCAAGGGTCCCAGGAGCGGTACCCGTCTGCTGGGCTGGGATTCGCCGGAGCTGGACGGCGAGGAGCCCAGCATCTTCGGGACACTGATCAGCCAGTCGGCCTACGGGCACACCGGGTTCACCGGCACCGAGCTGTGGATCGACCCGACCCACGACCTGTTCCTGGTGTTCCTGACCAACCGGGCGTTCGACCCCAAGGCCCGCGACTCGCTGAAGGGGCTCAAGGTGGTCCGGACCGAGCTGTCCGACGCCGCCATCCGGCTGGTGCCGCACTCCTGTGCGCCAGGAGCTGGTGTCGCGGTGCTGAGGGCCCGAGTGGCTGAACCTGGGGGTATGCTGTCATCCTGAGGGAGCGCAGCGACCGTTTGATCGACTGCCGCAGATCCTTAGCTCGCTCAGCGATGACATACCATTCCGAGCCGCCCATGCATTCCCCGAGACGATCCGCAAAGCCCTCCGCGCGGTCAAAGACCCGGAGCTCAACCTCAACATCATCGACATCGGGCTGGTCTACGACGTCGAGTCCAGCGAGGAGGGCGACGTGCACGTGAAGATGACGCTGACCTCGCCGGGGTGCCCGGCCGGCGGCGAGATCATCGAGGACGTGAAGAAGGTGGCCGGGGATCTCGAAGGGGTGCGGAACGTCGAAGTGGAGCTGGTGTGGGACCCGTACTGGACCCCGGAGAAGATGGACCCGCGGGTGAGGGCGTTTCTGGGGTTCTAACGGCCAACCAGGGTCGCCGCGAGCAGCTCCCCGCCGAATTCCCGCACCTGCCATCGTCTCAGCTCCCCCACCGCCGCCAGCTCGTCCGGCGTCTTGGGATCCCCCCGCGCGATCGCCTCGAGCGTCCCGTTGGGACACACCACGCCCGGCGGCAGATCGTACTTCACCGCCAACAGGTTGCGCGCCGCCTTGAGGCGCTCGAGCCGCGCCTCGTAGGCCAGGTCCTGGGCCCGCCGCGGTGTCCGCGTGACGTACGGCAGGTCCTTCTCCGGCAGCTCGAGCCCCCGCTTCACCGCGGCCAGAAGATCGCGCCCGCGCCGCTCGGCCTGGTCCGAGCTCACCCCGGGGATCGCCTTCAGCGCGGCGACCTCGGTGGGCGGGTTCTTCGCCATCGTGAGCATCGGCTCGTTGTTGAGGATTCGGAACGTCGCCTTGTCGGCCCGGCGCGCCGTCCCCTCGCGCCATTCCCAGACCTCGCGCAGGATCGCCAGCTCCCTGCCCCGCAACGCCTTCGCCCCTTTGAGCCGGAGCCAGCCGGGCTCGACCTGATCCGCCGCCGCCGGGCGGATGTCCTCCAGCAGGGCGAACTCCTCCTGGGCCCAGCCGAGCCGGCCCCGCTCGCTCAGCTGATCCCGCAGGATGTCGCGCAGCTGGGGCAGGTAGTGGGTGTCCGCCGCCGCGTAGGAGAGCATCTCGGGTGACAGCGGCCGGGCCGACCAGTCGGCCCGCTGAAAGCGCTTGTCGAGCTTGACGGCGAGGTACTTCTCGAGCAGGGCGGCGAGCCCGATGCCCGGCTCGTTGAGCAGCTGGGCGGCGATCCGGGTGTCGAACAGGTTCTGGGCGGTGAAGCCGTACTCGCGATGCAGCAGCCGGAGGTCGTAGTCGGCGTCGTGGAAGATGATCTCGATCGCCGGGTCGTTCAGCAGCTCCCCGATCGGGCCCAGCCCATCGGTCGCCAGCGGATCCACCACCGCCGTCTCGCCGCGGGAGGAGATCTGGAGCAGGTAGACCCGGTCCAGGTAGCGATGAAAGCTGGCCGCCTCGGTGTCCACCGCCAGCAGGGGCTCCGCCCGCAGCCGGTCGGCCAGCGCCGCCAGCTCGGTCCCGGTCTCGATCAGCTTCACGCCATCAATCCGGTCTCTTGGAGACGAGCTCGAGGCCGGCCGCGATCTCGTCCAGCGCCTTGGAGAGGGTCTTGTAGAACTCCGCGTCGGGCTGCGGCGTGCCGCCCATCGCGGCGTCCATCTGGAGCTTGCGGGCGAGCCGCGCGGCGTGGCGGATGTAATCGGTCTGGGGTTTCATTGGTCGGAAGCTGGTGAAGCCAGTGAGCTATCGGATCTGCAACGGGACGCTGTAGTATATCTAGCTGGCGTGGGATGGGCGTGCAGCCGCGCTCGTCGTCCCGAGCCCTTGTTGTCATCCCGAGCGCCTGTTTGTCATCCCGAGCGAACGCGAGGGATCTTCCCGGCGCGTTTCCGGAACAGCGGGCAAGATCCCTCGCGTTCGCTCGGGATGACAACCCGTGCAACGAGCACCACTTCTACCTGGCCCCATGACCCCGATCCTCCTCACCGTCTACCCCGACGAATGCGATGCCTTCGGGCACCTGAACCAGGCGTCGTTCCTGAGCCTGTTCGAGCGCGCGCGCTGGGAGATGCTCCGCGCGGGGCCGGGCATGGATCTCTTCGACCGCACCGGCACCTGGCCCGCGGTGCGGAAAACGGTGATCGAGTACCACGCCGCCGCGTTTCCCGGCGACGTGCTCCGGTTCGAGCAGGACCTCACCCATGTGGGGCGCACCAGCTTCACCATGCGGCAGGTCGCCCGCCGGGTCCGCGACGACGCCCTCATCGCCACCGCCGAGTTCCTCTTCGTCACCGTGAACCGCCAGGGCCGGCCGGTCGCGGTGCCCCGCGAGTTCAACGATTTCATGTCCGCGCGGCGGCGGGACGCGGGCGAGGTGCAGCGGCTCACGGTGAACGGCGTGAGCCTCGCCGTCGAAGTGCGGGGCGACGGACCGGCCGTGCTCTTCATCCACGGCTACCCGTTCGATCGCTCGATCTGGACCCACCAGCTGGCCGCGCTCGACCGGTGGTGCCGCATCGCGCCCGACCTCCGGGGCCTGGGCCAGTCCGACGCTCCCGACCTGGGCTACAGCATGGAGACCTACGCGTCCGACCTCGCCGCCATCCTCGACCTGCTCGGGGTGGACGAGGTGACGCTGGTCGGGCACTCGATGGGGGGCTACGTGGCCTTCGAGTTCCTGCGCCGCTGGCGGGACCGGGTGCGAGGACTGGTGCTGGTGGACTCCCGCTCCGAGGCCGACACGCCCGAGGGGAGGATGAACCGGGACGCGGCCGCCGCCACCGCCCGTGAGCAGGGCGCCGAGGCCATCGCCGAGGCGATGCTTCCCAAGGCGCTCGGGGCCTCGACCCTGGCCAGCGCGCCCGCCACGGTCGAGCGGGCCCGGACGATCATGGCGGCGACTCCCGTCGCGGGCCTCGTCGGCGCCCTCGGCGCCATGCGCGACCGGCCCGACAGCACGCCTATGCTCCCCGACCTGGCCGGAGTCCCGACGCTGGTCATCGTCGGGGACGAGGATGGGCTGACGCCACCCGCGCAGGCCCGGGCCATGGCCGACGCGATCCCCGGGGCCAGCCTCGTGGTGATCCGGTCGGCGGGACACCTGCCGATGCTGGAGCGGCCGGTCGAGACCACCGATGCGATCCAGGCGTTTCTCGCCGGGCTCCCCTGAAACCTTTGTCCGTCGCCCGGCGTTCTGACCTATAGCGGACGATTTTCGGACCAACAGGTCTTCCGATCCCCGCCTCACCAACCAACGGTCCCGCGCTCGCGGCCAAGTCAGTTCGAGCGCGGGGCCGCCCTTCTTTCTTCGGCCAGGTACGCGAAAGCGACCCTCCCGGTCCGAGCCGAGAGGGTCGCGGTGTCGCACAGACAGCCTGCCGACAGCTACCTGTTCGGCCGCCCCGGCGGCGTGTCGCTGTTGAAGACCTCTTTGTTCTTCTCGATGAAGGAGGTCTGGTTGGGCGGCACGTCCTCCTCCGGGAAGATGGCGGTCACCGGGCACTCCGGCTCGCACGCGCCGCAGTCGATGCACTCGTCGGGATGGATGTAGAGCTGGTCCTCGCCCTCGTAGATGCAGTCCACCGGACACACATCCACGCAGGCGCGGTCCTTCACCCCGATGCAAGCCTCGACGATCACGTAGGTCATGCCGCCATTCCTCCCCGAAAAGCTGCCCGTGCCCTGCCGATATTCGCAAAGGTATACGGACTCGGGTCGGGTGGCGCAAGGGGTGGTGTATCTTCCCCGTACATGCTTCCTCGGCTGCATCGTTTCTTCATTCTTCCTGCGCTGCTCGCTGCCGCCGGATCCGCTCCAGGCGCAGGAATGCCGGCCTCCTCGCACCGCCCTGGTGCTCTCCGGAGGCGGTGCCAAAGGCATCGCCCACGTGGGGGTGCTGGCGGCGCTGGACAGTCTGGGGATCCGGCCCGACCTCGTCGTCGGGAGCAGCATGGGCGCCGCGGTCGGAGCGCTCTACGCCAGCGGCTACAGCGGCCGCAAGCTCGATTCGCTGGTCCGGGTGGTTCCCCTCAGCCAGCTCTTCCGTACCTACCGGCCGCGCGCCCCGCGGTCCCTCGGCGTGCTCCGCCCGCTGGTCATGTGGGAGCAGGGCGACCGCCGATTCAACCTGCAGAGCGCCTCCATCGTCGAGTCCGAGGTCAACGCGCTGGTCAACGCCGCGATGTTGCGGGGCAACCTGATCGCGCGCGGCGACTTCGATTCCCTGCCCATTCCCTTCCGCGCCGTGGCCACCGACCTCGCCACCGGCAAGCCGGTGGTGATCCGCTCTGGCGACCTGGCGCAGGCGGTCCGGGCCAGCGTCGCCATTCCCCTGGTCTTCGCCCCGGAGCTGCGCGACGGGCAGTTCCTCGCCGATGGCGGGCTCTCGGCCAACATCCCCGTCGCGGTGGCGCGCGCCGAAGGCGCTGACCGGGTCATCGTCTCCGACGCGACCGAGCACCCGGCGGAGACCTTCGACGGCTACTCGCCGATCAACGTCGCCGATCGGTTGATCGAGTTTCTCTTTCAGCAGCCGGCCGAGTCGCTGGGCGCGGGCGACGTGATGGTGCGTCCCGACGTGGAGGGGTTCAACAGTCTCAACTTCTCCCCCAAGCGGCTCGAGCGCCTGCTGGCGAACGGCCGCGCCGCCGCCGACAGCGCGTTGGGCAGCCCCAAGTGCAGGCGGGCGCCGGCCGCCGACTCCGGGTCGGGTGCTGCCCCGCCGGATCACGGGATTCACCGCCGAGCGCGGCGAACGACTCCGAGCGGCTGGCGCTGGAGCGGATGCTGGGCTTCGGGCTGGGCGACACGCTGGATGCCGACTTGCTCCGGTCGAGGGTCCGGGGGCTGGGTACCTCCGACGCGTACAATTCGGTCTGGCTCGGCCCCCACGGCTCGGGCGACTCGGTCGGGTTCGATCTCTCGCTCCGGCGCGCCGCGCGTCGGGTGGTCGCCATCGGTCTCGGGTACGACAACGAGCTGGGCGGCCGGATGTGGGCCGGCGCGGTGGACCGCCGCGCCTTCGGGCTCGCCCTCGAGGGCAGCGCGGCGCTGTTCCTGGATTCCTTCCGCAAGGAGCTGTACACCGGGTTCCGCCGAAAGTTCCAGATCGCTCGCCAGCTGATGGACCCGACGCTCACGCTCCGGCTCGCCACCGAGGACGTCCGCCTGTTCGACGCCGACGGCGACGAGCTGGACGAGCTGGAGACCGAGGAGGCGCTCGCCTTCGTCGGCGTGGAGCGGATCTTTCCCCACGGGTGGGAGGTGGCGCTCGGGCTACACGGCCACGCCTGGGGGGAGCCGTCGCGGGACGGTCTTTCGACGCTGGGCGTCGCGGCTCGGGTCATCCGGGTGAGCCGTACCCGCGGACGGGTGCTGCGCGCCGAAGGCGTGTGGAGCGGGGTATATCAGCGGGCCAGGATAGAGGCGGAGGTGGAGAGCCGGTTCGGCGTGGTGCGGTTCACGCCCAGGGTCATGCTGGGTTGGGGCGACGACCTGCCGATCCAGCTCGCGTTCCCGCTGGGCGGCGACGACGGCTTTCCCGGCCTCCATATCGGCGAGCGCCGCGGCGACCGCGAAGCGATGCTCGGCCTCATGTTCACGGCGCCGCTCAAAGGGCCGCTGCTGGGACGGGTAGAGTTCGCCGGCGGGCGCACCGCGAGCGGGGGCCCGCTACTCGGTGACGACGGCTGGGTGGGCGGGATCCGCGCCGGGGTCGGTGCGGACACGCCGGTGGGGGAGGTGCGGTTCGAGTACGGCTACAGCACGGAGGATCGGGGAGCGGTGTTCGTGCGGCTGGGGGACTGGCCGTAGAGGCTGTCATCCTCGCGATCGCTCGGGATCCAGGCGTTAGCAGACGCCTCCGATATCGGCGAGGCGTACATCTCGTTCCGCTGCTCCGGCGGTCCGTACCGGCGGTTGGGCCCGTACAGCCGGTGCCACTCCTCGCGCAGACAGAACGGATCCAGCCCGTGCGGCCGGTCCACCGCGAGCACCCCGTCGAGATGGTCGATCTCGTGCTGCAGCAGCTCCGCCCGGTCGCCCTCCAGGTCCTCCTCGTGCCACTGGCCCTTGAAGTCCTGATAGCGGACCCTGACCCGGTACGCCCGGGAGGTCCGGACCAGGAGGTTGGGGAAGGAGAAGCAGTCGTCCCAGACCTCGAAGTCCTCGTTCCCGATGTCCACGATCTCGGGATTGATCAGTGGCCACGGCTTGTCCATCTCGACGTAGACCATGCGGACCGGCGCGCCGATCTGGGGCGCGGCGATGGCGCGGCCGCTCCCGAACCGCGACTGCCAGTCGCGGAGCGTCTCGCGCATATCGTCCATGATCACCCGGACGGCGGTGGATCCCGGTCGGGTGATCGGCTCGCAACTGGCGCGAAGGATGGGGTCCCCGAGAAGCCGGATGCGATGGATCGTCATCGAGGGATACCCTTCAGGCGGCGGAAGTTGGAGTGTGAGAGCGACTCTCAATATGGGGAAAGCGTCCCGAGCGGGCCAGACGGGGCTACCGACGGCCAGTTCATGATAGTAGTATGTATACAATACTACTAGTTGCACGACCTGTTGACATGACCTGTCACCGCTGAGCCATCGCCTGCGTCCCGGTATGGCCTCCGCGCGATGGACCGCTAAAGTTCCACTCGATGTGTACCTCTAACAATTTACCCTGCAACCAGTTATAAATTCGTACCAATAGTCTTGTGCGATTTGACAATCCCGACAAATTTACTTAACATTTGACCCATATGGGTGCCTCGCTTCCACTGATCGAGCCCGATCTCCCCGTCGGCCACAAGGGCCAACGCGCGGCGGTTTTGACTCAGCTCAAGCGGTCTCAGCCGACTGACCGCTCGGGAGTTGGCGGTCAGGCTGGGGGTCTCCCTCAACGCCGCCCGGCACCATCTCAAGGAGCTGGAAGTCGAGGGCCTGGTCAGCTACCAGCGGGAGCACCGCGGCGTCGGCGCGCCGGTCTTCGCCTACCGGCTGAGCCGGGCCGGGGAGGAGTTGTTCCCCCGCCGGTACTGCGACGCGCTCACGGCGATGCTGGACACGGTGGTCGAGCGCGAGGGGCGGGGAGCGGCGGTGACGCTGCTCGAGTCCTACTTCCGGCTGCTGGCCGGACGGATCCAGGGGCAGCTGGAAGGGGTAGCGCCGGCCGATCGGTTGCGGGTGGTCGCCCGCGCGCTCTCCGAAGAGGGCTACATGGCGGAGGCGACCCCCGGCGAAGGCGGTCGCGGTGCTGACCGAGCACAACTGCGCCATCCCCGCGGTCGCGGGCCGGTTCCCGGAGATCTGCGCCGCCGAGGCGAGGTTCCTGGCGGAGGTATTGAACGCCGAAGTCGAGCGGACGGGACACATCCTGAACGGATGTCCCGCCTGTGAATATCAGGTGCGGTTCAGCGGAGCTGCCGAGGAGAGGTCATGAGCTCGCAAGTCGAGACGCTGGTCAACAAGGAGTACAAGCACGGCTGGGTCACCGACATCGAGTCCGACGTCGCGCCCCCGGGGTTGAGCGAAGACATCGTCCGGCTCATTTCCGCCAAGAAGCGCGAGCCTGCCTGGCTGCTCGAGTGGCGGCTCAAGGCCTACCGCGGCTGGCTCAAGATGAGCGAGCCCCATAACTGGCCGAACATCCGCTACAACCCGGTGGATTACCAGTCGATCAGCTACTACTCCGCGCCGCGAACCGCCAAGCCGCTGGGCAGCCTCGACGATGTGGACCCCAAGCTGCTCGAGACCTACAAGAAGCTCGGCATTCCGCTCTCCGAGCAGAAGATCCTGGCCGGCGTGGCGGTGGACGCGATCTTCGACTCGGTCTCCGTCGGCACGACCTACAAGGCCAAGCTCGCGGAGCAGGGGATCATCTTCTGCTCCTTCGGCGAGGCGGTGCAGGAGCACCCGGAGCTGGTGCGGAAGTACCTGGGCTCCGTGGTCCCGGCGAGCGACAACTTCTTCGCGGCGCTCAACGCGGCGGTGTTCAGCGACGGCTCCTTCGTCTACGTGCCGAAGGGCGTTCGCTGTCCCCTGGAGCTGTCCACCTATTTCCGGATCAACTCGGCGTCCACCGGGCAGTTCGAGCGCACCCTCATCGTGGCCGACGAGGGGGCGTACGTGAGCTATCTGGAGGGGTGCACCGCGCCCAAGCGGGACGAGAACCAGCTCCACGCCGCCGTGGTCGAGCTGGTCGCGCTCGAGGGTGCCACGATCAAGTACTCGACGGTCCAGAACTGGTACGCCGGCGACGAGGAGGGCAAGGGCGGGATCTACAACTTCGTCACCAAGCGCGGGAAGTGCGCCGGGGCCCGCTCCAAGATCTCCTGGACCCAGGTCGAGACCGGGTCCGCGATCACCTGGAAGTACCCCAGCGTCATCCTCCAGGGCGACGACTCCGTGGGCGAGTTCTATTCGGTGGCGGTGGTGAACGGCCATCAGCAGGCCGACACCGGCACCAAGATGATCCACATGGGCAAGAACAGCCGCAGCACCATCGTGTCGAAGGGGATCAGCGCGGGGCAGGGGCAGAACAGCTACCGGGGCCTGGTGAAGGTGCTGCCGAAGGCGGCCGGCGCCCGCAACTACACCCAGTGCGACTCGATGCTGATCGGCAACCGCTGCGGCGCGCACACCTTCCCCTACATCGACGTGCGGAACGCCACCAGCTCCACCGAGCACGAGGCGTCCACCTCGAAGATCGGGGAGGACCAGATCTTCTACCTGAAGCAGCGGGGCCTCAACACCGAGAACGCGATCTCGATGATCGTGAACGGCTTCTGCAAGGAGGTCTTCCAGGAGCTGCCGATGGAGTTCGCGGTGGAAGCGCAGAAGCTGCTGGGCATCAGTCTCGAAGGGAGCGTAGGATAGAGAAGAGCGTGAACGGTGAACAGTGAAAGGTAAAAGGAAATCATCCTGGAGCGCCCCTGTTCACTTTTTACCGTTCACCGTTCACGCAGTTAAGGGAGGAACGACGTGCTGGAAATCAGGGATCTACGGGCATCAGCGGGCGACAAGGAAATCCTCAAGGGCATCAACCTCACCGTGAACCCGGGCGAGGTGCATGCCGTCATGGGCCCCAACGGCTCGGGCAAGAGCACGCTGGCGCAGGTGCTGGCCGGACATCCCGCCTACCAGGTCACCGCGCGGCTCGGCGACCTATGAGGGACAGGATCTGCTCGATCTGGAGCCGGAGGAGCGCGCCCAGGCGGGCGTCTTCCTCGCCTTCCAGTATCCGGTCGAGATCCCGGGTGTCAGCAACGCCTATTTCCTCCGCGCGGCCTACAACGAGATCCGGAAGGCCAAGGGGTTGGAGGAGATCGACTCGATGGACTTCATCGACCTGCTGGAGGAGAAGCTCAAGGTGGTCGAGTGGGGCCCGGAGATCATGAGCCGGGCGGTCAACTCCGGCTTCTCCGGCGGCGAGAAGAAGCGCAACGAGATCCTCCAGCTCGCCGTGCTCGAGCCGAAGCTCGCCATCCTGGACGAGACCGACTCCGGGCCTCGACATCGACGCGCTCCGGATCGTGGCCGCCGGCGTGAACAAGCTCCGGAGCCCCGAGCGCTCGTTCGTCGTCGTCACCCACTACCAGCGGCTGCTCAACTACATCGTGCCGGACTTCGTCCACGTCCTCTCCAACGGCCGGATCGCCATGTCGGGCGGGAAGGAGCTGGCGTCGAGCTCGAGGCGAAGGGCTACGAGTGGGTGGAGGCCGCGTCCGGCGGCGGCGGCGGGGGCCGGGGCGTGAGCGAGGCCGTCCTGCAGGATCTCGATCTCCGGCCCGGCGCCGCGATCGCCGAGGGACCGGAGTGGCTGGAGCCGGTGCGCCGGGCCGCCGCAGACCGGTTCGCGGCCGTCGGATTCCCCGCCGCGCGCGACGAGGAGTGGCGCTTCACCCCGATCGCGCCGATCGCCAAGACCACCTGGCGCCCCTCTCCCGGCGTGGCGGCCAAGGTGCCGGCCGAGCGGCTGGCCCCGTTCATCTTCGGCCATCCCGAGTGGAGCACCCTGGTCTTCGTGAACGGGACATTCAGCGCGTCCCTGTCGCGGGTCGTCGGAGCTGCCGCGCGGAGTCGTGGTGGGAAGCCTGGCCGAGGCGCTGCGCGGCGAAGGGTCCGTGCTCCGGGCCCACCTCGACGCGTCATGCGCCGATCGACGGGAGCCCCTTCACCGCGCTCAACACCGCCGGGTTCCGCGACGGCGGGCGTGGTGCACGTGCCTGCCGGGCTCGACCTCGAGCGGCCGGTACACTTGGTCTACGTGACGACGTCGGACGCCGAGGGTACCGCGATCCACCCGCGCAACCTGATCGTGGTCGAGCGGGGAGGCCGGGCATCGGTGATCGAGAGCTACGTGACCCTCGCCCCCGGGGCCGCCTACTGGACCAACCCGGTGACGGAAGTGATCGCGGCGGCCGGCTCGTGGCTGGAGCACACCCGGATCCAGCGCGAGAGCGAGCGGGCCCAGCACATCGGCCTCACCCACGTGGACCAGCAGCGCGACAGCCACTACCGCTCCTTCTCCATGGCGATGGGCGGCGCGCTCGCCCGGCACAACCTGCACGTCCGGCTCAACGACGAGAACATCGAGACCCTGATGTACGGTCTCTACCTCACGCGGGGCGACCAGGTGGTGGACAACCACACCGCCATCTTCCACGACCAGCCCAACTGCCGGAGCTGGGAGGTCTACAAGGGCGTGCTCGACGGCCGGTCGCGCGCGGTCTTCAACGGCAAGGTGTTCGTGCAGCCCGCGGCGCAGAAGACCGACGCCAAGCAGACCAACCGGAACCTGCTGCTCAGCGACCTGGCCAAGGTGGACACCAAGCCCCAGCTCGAGATCTTCGCCGACGACGTGAGGTGCACCCACGGCGCGACCGTGGGCCGGCTGGACGACGTCGCGCTGTTCTACGCCCGAAGCCGCGGCATTCCCCAGCGATGCCGCCGAGCGGCTCCTCACCTACGCCTTCGCGGCGGAGGTGATCGAGGAAGTGGCGCTGGAGCCGGTGCGGAACGAGCTCGATCGCCTGGTGCTGGAGCGGCTGGAAGCGCGACGCGGCGGCGGCGCAGCGGGGCAGGGTTAGGGAGCGGCCATGGCGCTCCGTCGCTACCGCAGTCGCCGCCGCGCCGCTGGATGTCGGGCGGATCCGCGCCGACTTCCCCATCCTTTCGCGAATCCGTCCGGAACGGGCGTCCTCTCGTCTACCTCGACAACGCCGCCACCAGCCAGAAGCCCCGGCAGGTGATCGACGCGATCTCGCGGTTCTACTGCCAGCGAGAACGCGAACATCCATCGCGGGCTCCACTACCTGAGCGAGCGGGCGACCTCGGCGTACGACGCGGCCCGCGAGAAGGTGGCGCGGTTCCTCGGCGCCGGGTCTCCCTCGGAAATCGTGTTCACCAGGGGAACGACCGAGGCGATCAACCTGGTGGCGCAGAGCTGGGGCAGAAGCACCCTCCGGCCGGGCGACGAGGTGCTGGTCACCGGGATGGAGCACCACGCCAACCTGGTGCCGTGGCAGCTGGTCTGCGAGCAGACCGGCGCCACGCTCCGCGCGGTGCCGATCACCGACCGGGGAGAGCTGGACCTCGACGCGTTCGACCGGCTCCTGACCGATCGCACCAGGCTGTTCGCGGTGGGCCACGTGTCCAACGCGCTGGGAACGGTGAACCCGGTTCGCGAGCTGGCGGCGCGGGCCCGCGCCCGCGGCGCGCTGGTGCTGGTGGATGGCGCCCAGTCGGCGCCGCACCTGGCGATCGACGTCTCCCGAGCTGGGCTGCGACTTCTTCGCCTGCTCCGGGCACAAGCTGTTCGGTCCCACCGGTATCGGCGTGCTCTACGGCCGGGCCGAGATTCTCGACGCGATGCCGCCCTGGCAGACCGGCGGCGACATGATCGAGCGGGTGACGCTCGAGCGCTCGACCTGGGCCGTGCCGCCGGCGCGTTTCGAGGCGGGCACGCCCCCCATCGCCGAGGTGATGGGTCTGGCGGCCGCGATCGACTACGTGGAGTCGGTCGGGCTCGGACGCGATCGCCGCGTGGGAGGGCGAGCTGCTGGCCCGGGCGACCGAGCGGATCGGCGCCCTGCCCGGCGTTCGGCTGATCGGCACCGCGGAGGAGAAGGCCGGCGTGCTCTCGTTCGTGGTGGAGGGCATTCACCCGCACGACGTGGGAACGGTGCTGGACGACGATGGCGTGGCGGTTCGGGCGGGGCACCACTGCGCGCAGCCGGTGATGCAGCGGTTCGGCATCCCGGCCACGGTGCGGGCGTCGTTCGCCTTCTACAACACGCCGGACGAGATCGAGGTCCTGGTACGGGGCGTGGAGCGGGCGCGAAAGGTGTTCGGCTGATGTCGAGCCTCTCCGAGCTGTACCAGAACGTCATCCTGGAGCACAACCGCTCGCCCCGGAACTACCGGATCATGGAGGACGCCGACCGCAGGGCCGAAGGGAGCAACCCGCTCTGCGGCGATCAGCTGACGGTCTGGCTCAAGCTGGATGGCGACGTCATCAGCGACGTAGCGTTTCAGGGCCTGGGCTGCGCGATCTCCCGGGCGTCGGCCTCGCTGATGACCGCGGCGGTCAAGGGCAAGTCGCGGCAGGAGGCAGAGGCCCTGTTCCAGCGATTCCATCGTCTGGTCACCGGCCGGGCCGGAACCGGCCGAGCCGGAAACTTTGGGGAAGCTCGCCGTGTTCTCGGGAATATCCGGATTATCCCGATTCGGGTGAAGTGCGCCAGCTTGCCGTGGCACACGCTGAGGGCGGCGCTGGGAAGCCGGGTGCAGCGTGGCGACCGCAGTGTCACGTCGTGAACCTCGTCGATTGAGGAGTTGGTGATGCCGTACAATCCCGCCCTCGTCGCGCCGATGCGCGAAGAGATGGTGCGCCTGGGAGCGCAAGGAGCTGACCACCGTCCCCGAGGTGGATGCCGTGCTGGGCGACCAGAAGGGCACCCTGCTGGTGTTCGTGAACTCGGTCTGCGGCTGCGCGGCCGGCAACGCGCGGCCCGCGCTGCGGCTGGCGCTGGAGCACGCCGTGCTGCCCCAGCAGGTGGTGACCGTGTTCGCGGGCCAGGACGTCGACGCGACGTCGCGCGCGCGCCAGTACTTCGCCGAGTATCAGCCGAGCAGCCCGTCGATGGCGCTGCTCCGCGACGGCGAAGTGGTGCACTTCGTCCACCGGCATCAGATCGAGGGCCGGAGCCCTCAGATCATCGCGGGTGATCTGGTCAAGGCATTCGACAAGCACTTCGGGGCGGCGGTCTGAGCGGGCACGTCTTTCATCCGGGGCACCACGAGCTGCACGGCATCACCGTGGTGGTGGAGACCGGCGGCGCGCTGACGTACATCGGCCGATTCGACACGGAGGACGAGACGGGCGTCCACCTGCTCGACGTGGGCGTGCACGACGCCGCGGCCGGCGGGTCGAAGGACGAATACCTGCGGCGGAGCGCCAAATTCGGGGTGCGTGCCGAGCGACCGCATCTCGTGGTGCCGCGGCCCGAGGTTGCGCGGATCACCCGACTGGTCGAGATCGCGCTAGCGCCTTCGAGCAGGTACGATCAGCGCCGCCGGCCGCTACCGGCGGCGTTTCGTGTCGCTGCGTCCCGCGCGGCTCGCCCTAGATTTGAGGAATGGAACGCTACGACGTTGTGGTCATCGGAGGCGGGCACGCGGGCACCGAGGCGGCCGCGCTGGCCGCGCGCTCGGGAGCGCGCACCCTGCTGCTCACCCAGAACCTCGAGACCATCGGCCAGATGTCCTGCAATCCCGCGATCGGCGGGATTGCCAAGGGTACCGTCGTGCGCGAAGTGGACGCGCTCGGCGGGATCATGGGCCGCGCCACCGACCTCGCGCGGATTCAGTTCCGGATGCTGAACCGATCGAAGGGCCCGGCAGTCTGGTCGCCTCGCGCGCAGTGCGACCGCGGACTGTATCGGCGAGCGGTGCGCTCGCTGCTGGAGCGGAGGCACGATCTCGTCCTGGCACAGGGGACGGTCGCCGGGCTTGACCATCGAGGACGGCGAGGTGCGCGGGGTGGAGACCCAGGACGGGCGTCGGTTCTCCGCGCAGGCGCGTGATCCTGACGGCCGGCACCTTTCTCCGTGGCATGATCCACGTCGGGCTGGACACTCGGCTGCCGGCCGGGCGGGCCGGGGACTCCCCCTCGATCGAACTTGCGCAAGTCATTGAGCAACTTGGAGTTACCGTCAAACGCTTCAAAACGGGGACGCCGCCGCGGATCGACGGCAGCTCGGTCGACCTGGCTTCGCTCGAGCGACAGGACGGTGATCCAAATGATTACTGGTTCTCGTTTTACGAGCAGTCGCCCCACCCGGCGCAGCTGCCGTGCTACCTCACCTGGACCGGCGATCAGCTTCGCGACATCATAACGGCACATCTCAGCCAGTCAGCGCTTTACGGCGGCGCGATCGCGAGCCGGGGCCCCGGTACTGCCCCTCGATCGAGGACAAGATCGTCAAGTTCCCGGACGCACCTCGACACCAGGTGTTCCTGGAGCCCGAGGGCCTCGATACCACGGAGATGTACGTCAACGGTCTGTCGACATCGCTGCCGGCTGATGTCCAGCTCGAATTCCTCCGATCGGTTCCCGGTCTCGAATCGGTGCGCATGACGCGTCCCGGGTATGCGATCGAGTACGACTACTTCCCTCCCACCCAACTCCGGCCAACCCTGGAGCTCCGCGAGCTTCCAGGTCTATTCCTCGCTGGGCAGGTCAACGGGACCACGGGCTATGAGGAGGCCGCAGGCCAGGGCGCCATCGCGGGAATCAATGCGGCGGCGCGGGCGCTCGGCCGGCGAGCCTGTGATTCTGCCGCGGGCCGAAGCTTTCATCGGCGTGCTGGTGGACGATCTGGTGAATCGGGGTGTAGACGAACCTTATCGGTTGTTCACCTCCAGGTCTGAGTACCGGCTCCTCCTGCGCCAGGACAACGCCCTGCGTCGCCTCCTGCCCGCAGCGGAGCGGCTGGGTCTCCTGGAGCAGGACGAGCTCCGAACCGCCGAGGAGCGGCTTGCGAGGGAGGACGCGATCATGACCGAGGCGCAGGAGACTTCACTCGACTCCTCTTCGGCCAACGCTCGTGCTTGCTGCCTTCGGGTCGACGCCGGTCACCGATACTCACCGAGTTGCTGACCTCGCCCGCCGGCCTGGCGTGCCGCTCGACGCCCTGCTCCTGGCCTCGGGTCTTGAGCCGGCTGCAGAAGACTGGCGGTGGGCCGACATCGAGTTGAAGTACGCCGGCTACCTGGCTCGCGAGCATGCCGCCGCTCGTCGGCTGTCGGAACTGAACGATTTCGTGCTGCCTCAGTCCCTGGCCTATCGAACCATCCTGACTCTCTCCTACGAGGCTCGAGAAAAGCTCCACCAGACTCGGCCCGTTTCTTTGGGGCAGGCGAGCAGGGTTCCTGGCGTGTCGCCTAGCGACCTTCAGAACCTGGTTGCCGAAGTGCTGCGGTTGAGGCGGGCGGCGGAAGGATCTGTTTGTTTCACGTGAAACACCTCGCCCGGAGAACTCGCTCAGCTGCATAGTCCAAGGGCGGTGAGGCTATCCAACCATTGAACTTGCTCCAAAACGAGCAAGCCTGCCTGAACGGTCCAAACCAGCCGAATAGCCTGCACGGAAATACCTTCACGAATAGTCTGCCATTCACCCAACTGAGGGATCACGGCCCGTTTCAGGGTCTGCTCTGATTCCTGATTCCCGAATGTCGTGGTTCCAAGCCTGGGTGAGATTGGCCGAACAGACCAGCTTCCTTGCCACGCTCGCAGCGAGCCCAGGGCTGGCGTACTCAGGGCTGACGAGCCGGCCGACCACACAGAACCTATCGTCATTGCTCCGCACCTTCCCCTCTTTGGTTCCGCCACGTGTCGTAGCTATGACCGGCGCAGCGCCTCATCCAGTGATCGAGGCGGCTCAGCTCAGGTACAGCGAGCATAGTCCTGAGCAGGTTTGCGATGGCGTCTCGGCCCAATGGCGCTCTGTCGCGCCCTTCCCGCACCTGCCCAGCGTGACCCTGTGTCGTCTCCCAGGACGCCGCTTTCGCCGACGTGGTCTCGTCACATTCTCTCGTCAGGGTAGCCCGGGATTGTCCGACTACCCAAAGGGGTACTGATCCGGTTGGGCGCGTCCGGAGCTGCCAGCTCGATGATCGCAGGAGGGGGAACGTCGTTCGATTTGGTACCTTGAGTCGAATGATTGTCGGTTGATGATGGTGAGCTAATGTGTTGCTCGATGGTCGTTGCCGTCGGTTCGCCTTCGGCAGCAGCAGTTTCACGTGAAACAAAGGGGTTGGCGGCAAAGACATTGATTCCTATATTATTGCCGCACTTCCTTTCGCTGACCGGCCCAGTCGGGCGTCCAACTGTTTTTCAGTCATAACTCATTGTATAACAAGCACTTACGTGCTTGCCCTGCCCATGGCATACACAGTCGCGATCACCAATCAAAAGGGCGGCGTTGGGAAGACCACCACCGCTGTCAACCTCGCTGCGGCGATCGCCATCGCCGAACGGCGCACCCTCCTCGTCGACGCGGACCCGCAGGGGAATACCACCAGCGGTGTCGGCATCGCGAAGCTCGAGCTCCAGCTGTCGATCTACGACGCGCTGGTGGAAGACCATCCCGTTCGGGACATCATTCTCCCCGTGCCTGGCCTTCCTTATCTCTCGGTGCTTCCCGCGACGCAGGACCTGGTGGGTGCCGAGCTCCAGCTGGTGGAGCGTCCGTTCCGGGAGTCGGCGTTGCGCCGAGTGCTCGAGCCGATCGAGGGCGACTACGACTACATCATCGTAGATTGTCCCCCGTCGCTCGGACTGCTCACGCTCAACGTGCTTGCCGCGGTGCAGGCGCTCATCATCCCGATTCAGTGCGAGTACTACGGACTGGAAGGGATCTCGCAGCTGCTCAACACCGTGCGCCTGGTACAACAGAACATCAATCCCGGGCTGGCCATCGGCGGTGTTCTGCTCACCATGTACGATTCGCGGCTCAATCTCTGCCGCCAGGTCGCGGAAGACGCGACCGAGTACTTCGGCCCCAAGGTCTTCGGCACGCCGATTCCCCGGAACGTTCGTCTCGCCGAGGCGCCGAGCTTCGGGAAGCCGATCCTCCTCTACGACATGCAATCGGTTGGCGCGAAGAGCTACCTCGCCGTCGGACAGGAGCTGCTGCACAGGGTCGAAGGAGCCGATGCCGCGGTGGTGCCGATGCCGCCGGGTTCATCCAGTGAGCGAGCCCCAACTGTCGAGCCGCCAGCGCCGGCTGAGCTTCGACCCTCAGAGAATCACGCCGGCGACGGTCGCGACGGTCGCGCCGCTCCCGAGACCTCTGAGTCGCACGGTGGTGACTCCCCGGTCGTCGAGCTCGAGACCACGGAATTCGAGTCCACCGAGCCGGACGGCCATGAGGACCAGATGGTGCAGCCTCAGGTTGCCGACGCTGGAATCGCCGAGTCGGACCTCGCGAACAATGGATCGATCGCATCCCAGCCCTCGGAGTCCGAATCACCCTCAGTGTCCGAGGCGGCGCCGCAGACAGAATCGTCCGAGTTCGATGAATCGGCGCAGCCGTCCAGGCCGCCGTCGCAGCACCTGCCGGAGGTGACCACATGACCGAGACCAAACGGTTGGGACGGGGACTGGAGGCGCTGCTCGGTCCGGTCTCGCGTGAGCAGGCCGAGGCGGTCGGCGCGTTGCGCGATCTGCCGGTGGCGAGCTTGCGACCCAATCCCTTTCAGCCCCGTACCCGGATCGATGAATCGGAGCTCACCGACCTCGCCAATTCCATGCAGGCGTCGGGACTACTTCAGCCCATCCTGGTGCGCCCCCGCGATGGCGGCTTCGAGCTGATCGCCGGCGAGCGCCGGTGGCGCGCCGCCGAACGACTCGGCTGGCCGAAGATTCCCGCGGTGGTGAAGGAGGTGGACGACCGCACCCTGCTGACCCTCGCGCTAATCGAGAACCTGCAGCGCGACGATCTCTCTCCCATCGATGAGGCCGCGGGTTATCGCCGGCTGGGCGATGAGTTCCAGCTGGGACAGGCGGAGATAGCCAGGGCCGTGGGCCGTGACCGCTCCACCATCGCCAACCTCCTGCGGCTGCTCCAGCTTCCAGCCGACGTGCAGGCCATGGTGCACGAGAAGCGCCTCTCCGCCGGGCACGCCCGCGCACTCCTCGGTCTTTCGGATGCGGAGCGCCAGTCGGCGCTCGCCGCGGAGGCCATCGAGCAGGGGTGGTCGGTGCGTGAGATGGAGGCCGCCGTCGCCGGGAAGCGGACTACCTTGCGACCCGCCAAGCGCGTGGGCGGCCAACCCGCGGTACGCAGTGTCACCGCCGACGTGAAGCGGGTGGAAGACGCGCTCCGGAAGCGGCTCGGCACCGACGTGCGGGTGACGGCCAGGCGGCGTGGGCGCGGCTTCGTCACCGTCAGCTACTACTCCAACGACGATCTCTCCCGCCTGCTGGAGCTGATACTCGGCGGACCCTTCGAAGGATGAAGGGCGGGGCCCGGGGTGTGACCGTCGTCATCCAGCGGGACGGGACGACGCGGTCGCAGACGTTGCGGTTTTCCGTCTGGGCATTGCGGGTCGGCGCCCTGGCCAGCGCCGCCCTGCTCGCCGGGCTCGGGCTCCTCGCCGTACTTTATTTCCCGGTGGTCCGTGCCGCGGCGCGGGTGCCGGGGCTCGAGCGCCAGGTCTCCCGCCTGGAGGCGGAGAACGCAATGGTGCGGCAGCTTTCGGCGGCACTCGACAGTGTCGAGATGCGGTACGAGCAGCTGCGGGGGATGATAGGCGCCGACATCGTGCGGGATCCCTTGGCGATCAGCTCGACACTCCCCCTCGCGCCCGCGCTGAGCGCGATGGTGGGGAACGAGCCCAGTCCTCCCGGGCCGGGTCCCACTGTCCCGCGTGAGTGGCCACTCGCCGAGCGGGGGTATGTCACCAGGGGGCAGGTGCAGGTCGGCTCGGAGAGCCGGGACGAGGCCCATCCCGGGCTGGACATCGCGGTGCCGGTGGGCACCATGGTCCGGGCCTCGGGCGGGGCGACGGTCAACCAGATCGGCGATGACCCCGAGTACGGTCTCTACGTCCTGCTCGATCATCCGGAAGAGTACCAGACGATGTACGGACACCTTTCGCGCATCATCGTGACAGACGGCCAGACAGTGGAGGCCGGCGAGGTCATCGGCCTCAGCGGCAACAGCGGGCGCTCGACCGCCCCGCACCTGCATTTCGAGATCCGGCAGCGCGGGACTTCGCTCGATCCCAAGACCATGGTCAAACAGGGGGGATGATGGGGCTCTTCTCCAATCCGGCGCGCGACGAGCAGGGAAACGAGCTGAAGCGGCGGCGAACCGATCAGATCCCGTTCTCCATCATCGCCAGCGATATGACGGTCATCGGCGACCTCGAGACGGAGGGGGTGGTGCGGATCGAGGGCCGAGTGAAGGGCGCGGTTCGGGTCGGGTCACAGATCCTGGTGACCGAGGGCGCGGTGATCGAGGGCGACCTTCACACCCAGGAGGCGGTCATCGCCGGCCAGGTGAGCGGGGGAATTCACGCCAAGGATCGGGTGGAGCTCCAGGCGACGGCCGTGGTCTCCGGCGACATCATGACCTCCCGGATCGCCATCGTGGAGGGGGCGAAAGTGACCGGCGAGGTGAAGATGGATCCCTCCAGAACGGCGGGCGATGCCGGATCGAGTGGCACGATGATGTCGCTATGGTGACAAAGTAAGAAGTGGTGAAACGAACCCCAGCGACCGCTCGAATGCCTGTACTGACGCGTCTGTGGGTTTATGCTGCCGCGATAGTGTCACTGGTCGCCTGCTCCAAGGCCCAGACCCCCGAAGGCCTGAGGGTCGGGCTCATTACCCCCGGTTCCATAGCCGACGCCGCCTGGAATTCCGGCGCGTTCAAAGGGCTCCAGCAGATCCGCGACTCCCTCGGTCTGGCCGTCAGCCACGTCGAGGCCCGGACCCCATCGGAGCAGGACGAGGCGCTCCGCGCCTACGCCGCCCAAGGGTACGATCTGGTCTTCGCCCACGGGTTCGAATTCCAGGATGCGGCCGAGCGGGTGTCGGCGCAGTACCCGAAGACGATCTTCATCATCACCTCGGGGCGGCGGGCGAAGGGTAACGTCGCTCCGCTCATCTTCCGGCTGGAGGAGGCGAGCTACCTGGCCGGCATGGTGGCGGGGGGCCTGACCAAGAGCAACGTCATCGGCTTCGTGGGCGGGATCGAGCTCCCTCCGATCGAGGCCGCGTACCAGGGGTGGGTGAACGGCGCCCGGGCGGTCAACCCGAAGGTCCAGACCCGCAAGATCTACCTCAACAGCTTCGACGACGCGGCGGCCGGCCGGGAGGCGGCGCTGGCCCTGATCCGGGTCGGCGCCGACATGTTCCACCACAATGCCGACGCCGCGGCGTTGGGCGTCTTCCAGGCCGCCAAGGAGACCGAGGGGGTCTACGTCTTCGGCTCCAACGACGACCAGACCCAGCTGGCGCCGGAACGGGTGGTCGGGAGCGCGGTCATCGATCTGCCGCGGGCGTTCCTTATGGTAGCCGGCGAGGTGAAGGCGGGGACGTTCCGGCCCAAGGTCGAGGCGTTCGGGCTCGCCAGCGGGGTGATCCGGTACGTGCCGAACCCCGCCCTGGAGACCCTGGTCCACCTGACCCTGCGTTCCCGGGTCCAGGCCGCGGCCGACTCGATCGCCGCCGGGACCCTGGTCGCCGCTCCGCGGCCGTCCTCGATGGAAGCCGCCCTGCCTCCCGTGGTCCCCGCCCGCCGGCAAGGCTAGCCGATGCCCGCCGTGCCGCTGGCCGACGTGGTGGCCTATGCCGACGAGTTTCTCCGGATCCGCGAGGTCGCCGACGAGCGCAATGCCGTCAACGGGCTCCAGGTGGAGAACAAGGGATCGGTCTCCGGCATCGTCGCCGCGGTGGATGCCTCGCAGACGACGATCGACGGCGTGCCGCCGGGGTCCCTCCTCGTGGTGCACCACGGGCTCCTCTGGGACGGCAATGTCCCGGTCACCGGCCGGCGCTACCGCCGGATCTCCACCCTCCTCGAGAACGACGTCGCCCTCTACGCGGCTCACATTCCGCTCGATCTTCATCCCGAGGTCGGCAACAACGTGGTCCTCGCCGACCGCCTGGGCATCGAGGTCGAGGGCTGGTTCGGCGACTACAAGGGGAGCCCGATCGGGGTCTGGGGGTTCGCCCCCGCCCGGCTCACCGCTCGGGAGACACTGCTCAGCGAGGTGAACCGGGCGCTCGGCACCTTTGCCCCGGGCGGCCGGCTCATACCCGGCGGGCCCGAGCGGGTCTCCCGAGTCGGCATCATCACCGGTGGGGCGGGCAGCATGATCGGCGAGGCCAGGACCGCGGGTCTCGACACCTACATCACCGGCGAGGGCGCCCATCACACCTACTTCGACGCCGTCGAGTGGGGCCTCAACGTCATCTACGCCGGCCACTACGCCACCGAGACCCTGGGCGTACAGGCGCTGGCCTCCCATCTCGGGGAGCGGTTCGACCTGGAATGGGAGTTCCACGACCATCCGACGGGGCTGTGACACCCGCGCTCGAGCTGGTCGGGATCCACAGGCGGTTCGGCTCCGTGCACGCGTTGCGCGGGGCCGATTTCACGTTGCGCCCGGGCGAGCTCCACGCGCTGCTGGGGGAGAACGGCGCCGGGAAGACCACGCTCATGCGGATCGCGGCCGGTCTGGTCCGCGCCGACTCGGGCGAGGTGCGGATCAGAGGGATCGTGCAGCCGGACGCTCTCTCCCCGCGCGCGCCCGGAGGCTCGGAATCGGGATGGTGCATCAGCACTTCACTTCGGTGCCCGCCTTTACGGTCGCGGAAAACGTCGCGCTCGCCGCCGGCTGGCCGGTGGCGCCGGGGCCGCTCCGCGAGCGGGTGCGCGAGCTGAGCGCGCCGGGTCGGCCTTCCGCTCGACCCCGATGACCGGGTCGAGCGGCTGAGCGTCGGCCTCCGGCAACGGCTCGAGATCGTGAAGGCGCTCGCGGCCGACGCCAGGATTCTCCTGCTCGACGAGCCGACGGCGGTGCTCGCGCCCGTCGAGGTGGAAGATCTGCTCCGGGTGATCCGGCGGTTCACCGGCTCGGGCGGGAGCGCCGTGCTGATCACGCACAAGCTGGACGAGGCGTTGTCGGCGGCGGACCGGGTGACCGTATTGCGTCGAGGCGAGGTGGTTCTCACCGGCGCGGTCGCGGGACAGAACACGGCGACGCTCACCGCCGCGATGATCGGCGAGAGCGCCCCGGACGGCCGCATCGTCGAGCCGTCCGGCGCCCCGGCGCCGCCCATCGCCGACCGCGGGCCGCTGGTGCGGATCGAGTCGCTCGACGTCCGGCGAGACGACGCGCTCGGCATCGCGTTGCGGAGCGCGTCGCTGGAGGTCGGGCCGGGTGAGATCGTGGGCGTCGCGGCGGTGGAGGGGAACGGCCAGCGCGAGCTGCTGCGCGCCGTAGCCGGTCGGATCCATCCGCTGCGCGGGCACAGGCGAAGTCGCGGAGCCGGTGGCGTTCATCCCCGAGGACCGCTCCACCGAGGGCCTGATCCCGGAGATGACCCTCACGGAGAACATCGTCCTCGGGTCGTCCGGATCGGATCCCTGGATCAGGGGACGGACGCATCGATTGGCGCGAGGCGCGCGCGCGGACCGCGGACGCTGCTCGAGGAGTATGCCGTGGCTGCGCCGGGGCCGGAGGCGCCGGCCGCGACCCTGAGCGGCGGGAACCAGCAGCGGGTGGTCGTCGCCCGCGAGCTGTCGCGGCGCCCGCGCGGTGGTGGTGGCGGAGAACCCGACCCGCGGCCTCGACATCCGCGCCACCGCGACGATCCACGCCAGGCTGCGCCGCGCCGCGTCGGAAGGCGCGGCGGTGCTCTTCCACTCCAGCGACCTCGACGAGGTGCTGGAGCTCGCCACCCGCGTCGTGGTCGCGAGCCGCGGCGTCCTGATCCGGCCGCCGCCGGACGCCACCCGCGATGACGATCGGCGCGCTGATGCTGGCCGGCTCCTAGGCCGCCGGTGCGCGCGCACGGTTGGCTCGTCGGAGCCGGTGCGCTCGCTCGCCGGCCTCGCGGTGCTCGCGCTGGGGCTCGAGCTGGCGGGATACGACGCGGGGCCCGCGCTCGGCGCGCTCTGGTCCGGGTGCGTTCGGCTCCTGGTATGCGATCACCTCGGCGACGCTGGTCCGCGCGGTGCCGCTGATCATCATCGGACTCGGCCTGGCGCTCTCCTTCCGCGCCGGCGCCTTCAACATCGGAGCGGAAGGGCAGTTCTACGCCGGCGCGATCGCCGCCACCTGGCTGGGCCTTCACGCCGGCTCGCTCCCGTCGCCACTCGCGGTGGCGGTGGTGCTCGCGGGCGTCGCTTCTCGCGGGCGCGCTGTGGGTGGCGGTGCCGGTGTTGCTCCGCGTCCGCTACGGCGTGCTCGAGGTGATCAGCACCCTGCTGCTCAACTTCGTGGCCGAGGCGACGACGAGCCTGGTGGTGCAGGGCCCGCTCCAGGAGAGCCAGGGGATCTATCCCCAGAGCGACGCCATCGCCGAGTCGGCCCGGCTTCCGCTGCTGCCGGGCACGCGGCTCCACGCCGGCATCCTGCTCGCGCTGGCCGGCGCCGTCGTGCTCCGCCACCTCTTCACCCGCACGCTCTGGGGATTCCAGCTCCGCGCCGTCGGGCTGAGTCCGCGGGCCGCCGAGATCAGCGGCAGGATCGACAGCCGTGGATGGCCGCCGCGGCGCTCGCGCTGTCCGGCGCGATCGCCGGGCTGGCCGGCGGCATCGAGGTGGCCGGCGTCTCCTACGCGCTGTTCCAGAACCTCTCGCCCGGCTACGGGTTCACCGCCATCGCGGTGGCGCTGCTCGGCCGGCTTCACCCGCTCGGTGTCGTGCTCGCCGGGCTCCTCTTCGGCGCGCTGGAGGCGGGCGCGGGCGCGATGCAGCGCGAGGCCGGGGTCCCGGCGGTGGCGGTCTACGTGGTCGAGGCGGTGGTGATCCTCGTCGTGCTGCTGGCGGAGTCGGCTGCGGCGGGGCGGGACGATGGCGCTCGCCGCGATCGGGTCGAAGGCCGGCGCAGCGGCGCGGAGCGCGGCGCTGATGGAGGCGGTCGTGCTGGTCGGCGGATTCCTGGCCGCCGCGGTGCGGGTGGCGACGCCGCTCCTGCTTGCGGCGACCGGCGAGACGCTCACCCAGCGCTCCGGCGTGCTGAATCTCGGCATGGAGGGGATGATGCTCGCGGGGGCGCTGGCCGCGACGCTGGGCGCGACCGCTTCGGGGCCCTGGACCGGCGTCGCGCTCGCGATCGCTGGCGGGAATGGCTGCTCGCCGCGGTCTTCGCGCTCGTCACCATCGGCGCCCGCGCGGACCAGGTCATCGCCGGCACCGCGATCACGCTCGGCGCGATCGGGCTCACCGGGACCATCTATCGGCAGGCGTACGGCGCCGGCGGGCGCGGGGCTCGACCTTCCCACGCTCGCGCCGATTCCGATCCCCGGACTCTCGTCGCTGCCGATGCTGGGTCCCGCGCTCTTCTCCCAGCCGGCGCCGACGTACCTCGGCCTTCTCGCCGTGCCGGTCGTGTGGTGGGTGCTCTTCCGGACTCGGGTCGGACTGGCGCTCGGGCGACGGGCGAGTCGGCGGAGGTGGCGCGTGCGTCCGGCGTGCCGACCCGGCTGAGTGCGCGCCGCCGCCACGCTGGTCGGCGGGGCATTCGCCGGGCTCGCGGGGGCGACGCTGGTGCTGGCGCAGGTGGGAAGCTTCGCGGAGAAGATGACGGCGGGACGCGGCTACGTGGCGATCGCGATCGTGGTGCTGGGACGCTGGCATCCGGTGGGTGTCGCGGTCGCCGCGCTGGCATTCGGCGCTGCGATGGCGCTGCAGTTCCTCTTTCAGACGCTGGAGCTCGAGACTGCCCTATCAGCTCTTTCTGATGCTGCCGTACGTGCTCGCGCTGCTGGCGCTGGCGGGGGTGGTGGGACGGGTGCGAGCGCCGGGGGACCTGGCGAAGCCGTGAGGGGTACGGGAGGGTATACTCAGGATACCTCGAGAGAAGGCGGCTGACCGTGCACGCCACTCGTCCCAGTGCCATACCCGTGGCGGCTCTGGCCCTTGCGTTGTTCCTCAGCGGGTACGCCATCCGCGAGAAGCCGGGGCCGCGCGGCAACAGCGTCACGATTCTCTACGACGCGTTCGGGAAGTCTCCCCGGATGCAGAAGGACTGGGGCTACTCCGCGCTGGTCGACTATGGCGGCAAGCGCATCCTGTTCGATACCGGCAACAATCCCGAGATTTTCGCGCGGAACGTGAAGGCCGCCGGCGTCGATCTCATGGAGCTGGACTTCGTCGTCATCTCCCACCGTCATCTCGACCACACCGCGGGCCTCACGCATCTGCTGAGCTCAATCCGAAGGTAAGGATCTACGCGCCCAAGGATGCGTTCGGCGTGTTCGGCAGCTCTTGCCGAGCAAGTTCTACCGGCGGCAGGATTCGTTCCCCAAGGAGATGCGGTACTTCGAGGGTCACCCCGAGGATACGCTGACGTTCGGCACGGCGTGGCCGGAGGGCAAGTTCGTGACGGTGGACGCGCCCTGGAGGTGGCTCCCGGAGTGCACCTCATTTCCCTGGTCTCCGAGACCGTGGGCACCAAGGAATTGCGTGAGCTCTCCATGGCCATCGAGACGCCGGAAGGGATGATCGTGGTGGCCGGGTGCTCGCATCCGGGCATCGAGAGGATCGTCGAAGCGGCCAAGACGATCCGACCAGGACGTCCATGGTGTTCGGCGGGTTTCACCTGCCTGCCGCGACGGACCAGGACGTCGCGCGCATCGCCGGCGCGCTGCACGATACCTACGGGTGGACCTCATCGCGCCCGGGCATTGCACCGGGGAGCCGGCATTCTATCGGTTCAAGAACATCTGGAAGGGCCGGTACAGGTACGCCGGCGTGGGCAGCGTCATCGCAGTGCCATGACGGGGTAGAACGCGTCCGCCGGACCGCTCGATCGCCCCGCTCGGGACGACACGCCGACCTCGATCCCCGCCTCCCGCTGAAGCCATCGCACGTAAGCCGTGATCCGCTCGACCGCGGCTTCGTCCACCCCGGGCACCGGCGGCATGTTACCGAAGCGCCAGTGGTGCGCCGGGACGCCCAGGGCGACGGCGCGCTGAAAGGCGATGTCCGCGTGATGATTCGGCTCGTACACGATGTGAACCAGCGGCGGCCCGGCGTCGGTGCCGACGCCGCGCGCGCCGTGGCAGCGGGCGCAGTTGTCGTTGTAGAGTCGCTCGCCTTCGGCGAGCTCGGCCGGCACCGGGCCGGGATCGAAGCCGGAGCGGACGGCGGGGCGACGCTCGCACGCGGCGAGCAGCGACAGCAGGGCAAAGCCTGACCGCGGCCGATGCGAGAATGGCTCACGAGAGCTGCCGTGCGAGCCGATCTCGCGCCGCGATGATGGTCTCCCGCACCCTCTGCTTCAGCGCCGGCACGTCGGCCGCCGTGAGCCCCGTCGTCTCGACCGGCTCGAGCACCTCGACGACGGCGGTGGAGCGGCCGAAGCGCCAGTCGTGCTTGGGGAGCGCGTTGCCGGTGCCGTGCAGCGCCAGCGGAAGGATCGGGACGCCGGCGTCGATCGCGAGCCGGAACGCGCCGTCCTTGAACGGCAGGAGGTCGTTGGTGGGCGACCGGGTGCCTTCGGGAAAGATCATCACCGAGACCCGCCGCGAGAGGATCTCCCGGCAGCGGGCCATCGCCTCGATGGCGCTGGGGCCGAAGCCGCGCTTCACCGGTACGTCACCCGCGAGGTGCATCAGCCAGCCCATCACCGGAATCCGGAACAGCTCGGCCTTGGAGAGCCACTTCATCTCCCAGGGCAGGTGGCTGATGAGCAGGATGTCGGCGAACGACTCGTGATTCGAGACCACGACGTAGGGACGGCGGGGATCGGCCGGGATGGTGCCGGTGTAGCTGAACTTCCAGAGCGGGATTGAGCGCCGCGACGGCGCGGCCGATGCCGCGGAAGAGATAGCCGACCCAGTAGCGTCCCGGGTCGCCCAGCGTGGCCAGCCCGCAACAGCGCCATCATCGGCAGCCAGAGCAGTATGCAGACCACCAGGACCAGCCACGTCCACGCGGAGACGAGCGACTGCCAGAGACGAAACATGCTCCCGAGACGGTTGAGGGAGACTCCCGTGTGCTGGCGCACAGACGGCCGGCGCCGGGCGGGGTAACCTTAGCCCGGGCGCGCGGGGCGGGACAAGGGGCTGCTTCCTCCACAGGATCACCATGAAAAGCGGTTCCGAGCAGACGCCGGCGATCGAGCCCGACGACGACTCCGTCCTCACGCCCGACGTCGCACGAAAAGGCGCTGGAGCCGGAGCCCGGCCGACCGGATCGCCGCCCAGCGTCAGCAAGCTGGCCAACCTGATGGGCGAAGGGGCCGACGCGCGCCACGTGGCGCTGGTCGGCCTGTTTTTGCTCGCAGTGTTTTACACGCTGCACCTGGCGCAGGCGTTCTTCCTTCCGATCGTCCTGGCGATCCTGCTCGATTTCCTCCTGAGTCCGGTGGTCCGCACGCTCCGGAAGTTCGGCCTCCCGGAGCCGCTCGGCGCCGGCATCGTCATGCTCGGGCTGCTGGCGGTGCTGGTGTTCGGGATCTACCGGTTGGCCGGCCCGGCGTCGGAGTACATCGCGCTCGCGCCCCAGAGTATCGAGACGGCACGGAACAAGCTGCGATCGATGCGGGGATCGGTGGAGCAGGTGACCGAGGCGGCCGAGCAGGTCGAGCGCGTGGCGTCTGGGGACGAGGCCCAGGCGACGCGGGTCGAGATCAAGGGGCCGAGCCTGACCCGGCAGCTCTTCGGGGGCACCGACGGCGTTTCTCAGCGCCGCCACGGTCGTCATCTTTCTCACCTACTTCTTACTCGCCGTGGGGGACCTCTTCCTCCAGAAGCTGGTGGGCGTGCTGCCGCAGTTCAAGGACAAGAAAACGGCGGTGACGATCGCGCGGGAGACGGAGGCGCAGATCTCGCTCTACCTGTTCACCACCACGCTCATCAACCTCGGCGTCGGTGTGGCGACGGGGATCGCGATGTACCTGCTCGGCATGCCCAACCCGGTGCTCTGGGGCGTGGTCGCCGCCGTGCTCAACTTCGTCCCCTACGTGGGGGCAGTGGCCAACATCGTGCTGCTGGCGCTCGCCGCGTTCGTCACCTTCGATGACCCCGGCCGAGCGCTCCTGGTGCCCGGGGCCTTCCTGGCGCTCAATCTGATCGAGAGCAACCTCGTCACCCCCGCGATCTACGGCAATAAGATGAAGCTCAACACCGTCGCCCTCTTCATCGGCCTGGTGTTCTGGTGGTACATCTGGGGGGTCCCCGGCGCGATCCTGGCAGTGCCGATCATGGCGACGCTCAAGATCGCCTGCGATCACATCGAGTCGCTGTCGCCTATCGGAGAGTTTCTGGGGAAGTGAAGCCGGCCGCGGCGGAGCTGAGCAGGGCCCAAGTCGCCGATCAACTGCGCTCGCTCGGGGTCGAGGAAGGCGGCGTGCTGCTGGTACACACGTCCTTCCGGGCTACCCGCCCGGTCGAGGGTGGCCCGCCCGGCCTGATCGAGGCGATCCGCCACGCTCTAGGCCCGAACGGGACCCTGGTGATGCCGTCCTGGTCGGGCGACGACGACGTGCCCTTCGACCCGTCGACCACGCCGGCGAGCCCGGACCTCGGCGTGGTGGCCGACACATTCTGGCGATTGGCCGGCGTAGCGCGAAGCCATCACACTCATGCCTTCGCGGCGGCCGGACCGGAAGCCGCCCGAATCACCGCCGATCCGCTCCCGCTGCCGCCTCATATTCCCGAAAGCCCCGTCGGGCGGGTGCACGATCTGGACGGACAGGTGCTCCTGCTCGGGGTTGGCCATGACGCCGACACGACGCTCCACCTGGCGGAGCTGCTCGCGGGCGTTCCGTACCGGGTGCCGACGTCCTGTACCGTGCTCCGCGACGGCCGGCCGGTCCGAATCCACTACGAGGAAAACGATCATTGTTGCGAGCGCTTCGGCCTTGCGGACGAGTGGCTCCGGTCTCGCGGGCTTCAGGCGGAGGGGCGCGTCGGGACACGCGCACGCGCGGCTCGCGCGCGCCCGGGATATCGTCCGGGTTGCGCTCGACCACCTGGCCCGCGACCCGCTCCTGTTTCTCCATCCCCCGAGCGCGGGATGTGTCGAATGCGACAGAGCGCGACAGTCGCTGACGCGTGAAGGGCGAAACAGTGGGGCCTGAGAGTCGGCCGAAACGCGGCTCGGACCGGGCGGTGTCGCCCGGAGGTCTGTGACGCGATCGGGGAGCTGCCGCTGCCGGTGGACTGGAGCCGGGTGCGGCTCTACCGGCCGGGGTGTAGCCGCGGTGCCGGGTTGGCCCGGCGGCTGGTGCTCTGGCTCAGCCGGGGACGGGCCGTGGCGCTGGGGAATCACGTCTTCCTGCCGGCCCGGTGCGACGGCGACGTCCCGCTCATGGCCCACGAGATGACGCACTGCGCGCAGTATCAGTCGTGGGGACCGTGGCGCTACTTCACCCGCGGCGCCGCGGCGCAGATCCGCGATCTCGCCTACCGCAAGTTCGGCGTCGGCCGCAGCCCCTACGCCTATCATCCGGCGCCGGACCTGCCGTTCGACGCCTACGGCATGGAACAGCAGGCGCAGATCGTGGAGGATGCGTTGCGGGGAAGCGCCGCCGCCCGGTCGATTACCGGCGCGGGCCGCGCTCGAGCGAAGTGATCTTCTCGGCGCGCTCCGGCCACCGCCCGCTCACGAAGGTGCCGATCGCCGAAAGGACGATCTCGGGCGCGTCGGCCGTCACCTGGTGGCCGGCGCGCTCGACGGTGATGAGGCGGGCGTTCGGCAGGGTCAGCGCCCACTCCCGTCCCCCGGCGTAGGGCGCATTGCGGTCCCAGGTGCCGTGGACGGTGAGCACCGGTGCTCGCACCCGAGCCACCGACTCCTTCGGTCACGTCCAGCCGTTGCACTCCGGCGAAGTGGTGCTCGAAGTGCCGCTCGAGGTTCAAGGGCCACTCGTTGGGCATGCCGCAGGGATCCATGAGACCCGCGGCCTTGGTCGGATCTCCCACCAGGCGCACATCGAAGGCCCGCCGCGACTCATAGCAGAACTCCTTCGGATGCTCCCGGGCGAACCCCGAGCGCTTGAGCGAGTCCACCCGCGCGGCCGCCGCCGAATCGACGACCGGGACCGAATCGGTGTGCAGCAGGCTCGCCGGGTACTCGGTGCCGAACTTGCGCGGCACCGGGCCCAGCTGCACCACCCGGTCGACGTGGTCGGGGTGGTCCATCGCGTAGAGCACCACCATCAATCCCAGATACGAGTATCCCACCGGCACGAAACGCTCGACCCCGAAATGGCGGCGCACGGCTTCCAGGTCCTCGACGTCCTTCTGGATCGTGAGGAGGGTGCCGTCCTCGACTCGCGAGGAGCGGCCGCGGTTCCGCATGTCGTACAGGATGAGCGTGTGATGCGCGCCGAGCGGAGCCAGGTCGCGGGCCAGAAACAGCCGGCCCGGCACGATGATCGTGGTGGGGCCGGCGCCGATCTTCTCGTAGTAGAGACGGACACCGTCGGGTCCCGCGACCCAGCCGGTGTCGGGGCCGGCGAACGTGAGCGCCAGCGCGAGGAGCGCGGCGCTCACGCGGGCCTCAGCTGGTGCCGTCGGCCTGGCTGACCGATTCGCCCGACGCCTCGGGCGTCCGGTCTTCCCACAGCGCCAGGATGTTCCCGTCGGGATCGGCGACCATCGCCATGATGCCCCACGGCTGCTGGGTGGGCTCGGTCACGAACCGGACGCCACGGGCGTGCAGGTCGCCGCAGTAGTGCAGCAGGTCGGTGACGAAGAGGGTGATCCCGGTGTGCCGGCCCACCAGCTGCTTGGCGTCGGCATGCACCGCGGGATGCACCCCGATGTGGGTGGGGCCGTCCAGGAATTCCGCGCCGAAGGAGCCCTGCTGGGCCATCGGGAGCCGGAGCGAGTCGCGATAGAACTCGATGGCGCGGGGCAGGTCGCTCACGAAGATCGCGACGCTGTGCAGCGAGGGAGGAGGCGCGCTCACAGGACCGGCCGGCTGAAGGCGAGCTGGACCAGGAAGACGCTGAGGGCCACCGCCCCGACCACCACCAGGCCCAAGAGGATGACGAGCACCGCGACGAAGCGGCGGCTGGCCCGTCGTGACTGCCTCGGGCCCTGGGCATGCCGGTCGAGCAGCGCGAGGTTCCGCATGTTGGCCTTGAAACCGGCGTCGAACAGGTCGCCGAGGAAAGGAACCGCCCCCACCACGACATCGACGAGCAGGTTCCAGCCCATCCGGGCCAGCAGCGACGCGGGAACGCCGGCCCGGGCGGCCTGGAGGATGATGTAGAGCGAGAACCCGCCGCCGACCAGGTCGCCGACGCCGGGCACCAGCCCGACGATGGTCTCCAGGCCGATGCGGAACCGGGTGCCGGGAATCGGGATGGAGTTGTCGAGCAGGTAGCCCAGCCGGCGGAGCCGGTCGAGGCGGTCGGGCTCGAGGGTGCCGAGCTCGGGAACCGGGGCGAGAGGCGCGGGCTGGGCCATGCCTCCAAAGTAAGGCCGTCAGCTTCCGCTGACATGCTCCCGCCGGAACTCGCGAGTGAAGATCTTGTTCACGATCTTCCAGCGGCCGTCCACCTTCAGCAGCGACATGTAGTCGGTGACCAGGACGTCGGGCCGATCCAGCTCCAGCTTGGCGATGGCCGCGTCGCCCGCGACGTCCACTTCCACCACCCGGCGCTTGGTCGAGTCCACCTCACCCGGCTTCGGCTGGTTTTCCGTCACCCGGGCGATGTACTCGCCGATCGGAACCACCACGAGCTTCCCGTCCTTCGCGAACAACATGCGCGCGTCGGGATGGAACGCCTTCCGGAGGGCGACGCTGTCCCGGTTCTTCCCGCCGTCGAAGTAGTACTGGACGGTCTGTCGGACGGCGGCCTCGTCCGCCCAGCGCGCGCTCAGATCGGCCGCGCCGACGAGCAGGAGTGCGGTCGCGGACGTGACCAGGAGCGGGGTAAGGCGCATGGCATCCCTCGTGGTGGGTGAGCACACCCACTACGGGGCGGCCCCGGCGTCGGGTTTCCGCTCTCCGGCGGCTGGTGGCCGGCGAGACTCGGCCGTCAGAGGAACCGCCGAGCCAGATACAGCACCAGGCTGACCACCACCGATACCAGCACCATCGACACGATCGGCACGTAGATCCGCACCGTTTCGCGCTCGATCCGGATGTCGCCGGGCAACCTGCCGAACCACGACAAGCTGCCGGACCAGAGGAGCAGCCCGATCAGGATGAGGCCGACGCCGATCGCGACGAGCATCGGCCCTGGCGACGGAGGATTCACTCCACGAACCCCTGTCGAACCGCGTGAATGAAGTCGGTATAGGCCGGCTCTCGTCCGCTCTCGCGGACGGCGGCCGCGATCTGCGCTCGATGATAGGCGCCGTGCATCGCGACGTGGGTCAGGATGTCCCCGACCGCACTGGTCCAGTATTCGCCAAGGCTGTTCCGGTAGCCGATGGGCTCCTCGAGGTCGGCGGGGGAGAGCGCGGCCAGATACCGGGGCCAGCTCTCCGCCAGGCGCGCGATTCCTCCGGCGCACTCTTCGAGGTCCAGGTCCGGCCAAACCGCCATCGCCGCCGGCTCCTGCCTCAGACGGGCCAGCCAGAGGGCGCCCGACCCGACGATGTGGCCCATCCATCTCATCGCCTTCGCGGGTGTGGCCCCGCCGCGAAGCGACCCCAGCGTCTCGCCATTGGCCCAGGCGTCGTAGCGGAGGAGCCTGGCGTAGTAGTCGAGTCTCAGGCATGCGTATCGGTCAGTGCCGCGCGGAAGTTGCGGCGCATCCCCCGGAGTCCGGCCCGCTCCAGCGGCGTGTCGCCGAAGCGCCGGGCGAACTCCTCCTCATCCATCCGCTCGAACAGCTCCGGTCCTACCCCGGCCAGTGCGTCGCGAGAGCGAAACTCCTCCGCCGAGCTCGCCTCGGCGAAGCGCTGGTTCCAGGGGCAGACCTCGTTGCAGATGTCGCAGCCGAAGACCCACCCTTCGAACCGCTCCGCGAGCGGCTCGGGGATGGGTCCTTTCTGCTCGATCGTGAGATACGAGATGCAGCGGGTGGCGTCGAGAAGGCGAGGCTCGACCAGCGCGTCGGTGGGGCAGGCGTCGAGGCAGCGGGTGCAGCTGCCGCAGTGGTCGGTGGTGGCCGAATCGTCGTGGTCCAGCGGGAGGTCGGTGAAGATGGTCCCGATGAAGAAGAAGGACCCGGCGCCGGGCCGGATCAGCATCGTGTTCTTGCCGATCCAGCCCAGGCCGGCGCGCAGGGCCAGCGCCCGCTCGGGCACCGGGCCCGAGTCGGCGAAGGTGTGGGCGACGGTGGCACCTCGGCTGCGGAGAAAGTCGGCGAGCGGCTCCAGCCGGGCGCGCGTAACCCTATGGTAGTCCTCGCCGCGGGCGTACCGGGCGACCCGCGGCGCCGGGCCGGGGTCAGCGTCGCCGTCATAGTAGTTGTCTAGCACTACTACTACCGACTTGGCGCTCGGGAACGATGAGCCGAGGGTCCTTCCGCTTCCGCGCCTGGCGATGGAGGTAGCGCATGACGCCCGCGTAGCCGCTGGCGAGCCATTGGTCGAGCCGCTCGCGCGTCGGGTATGGGGCTCGGGATCGGTGATGCCGCACGCGAGGAAGCCGAGCTCGTCGGCCCTGCGCTTCACCGCCGCCGCGAGGGTCATGAGGACGCCGCGGAGACCTCTTCCGGCGGGCAGTCGGCGGTGAGGCCGCATCGGCGGCGAGCGCATCTCCTCGGTGATGATGCGGGCGCCGCGCCCGTAGGTGAAGTACGACCAGGCCCACTGGATGAGCACCAGCACCCGGTTGCGGAAGCCGATCAGGAAGAAGATGTGGACGAAGATCCAGGCCAGCCACGCGATGAAGCCGCCGAAGTGGAGCTTCCCGATGTCCGCCACCGCGCGGCCACGGCCGACGACGGCGAGCTGTCCCTTGTCCCAGTAGCTGAACGGGCGGCGCGGCCGGCCGGCGATGTCGCCGGCGATCGTGCGGGCGGTGTACTGCCCCATCTGGATCGCGACCGGGCAGATGCCGGGCAGCGTGCCGCTCACCGGTCCGGCGAAGGCCGCGGCGTCGCCGAGGACGAAGACCTCCGGGTGGCCCGGGATGGTGCAGTCGGGCTCGACGATGGCGCGTCCCATCCGGTCGAGCGGCGCGTCGAGCGACTTGAGCAGCGGGCTCGCCGTGTTGCCCGCGGCCCAGATGACCGTCTGCGAGGGAATGGTCCACCCGGCGGCGCGGACCCAGCCGGGCTGGATGTCGGTCACCAGCGTTTCGGTGCGCACCTCGACGCCGAGCCGGCGGAGGTCGAGCTTCGCCTTGTCGCTCAGCTCGGGTGGGTAGGAAGGGAGCAGTCGCGGTCCGCCCTCGAGCAGCATCACCGTCGCCTCGCCGGGGTCGATGTGGCGGAAGTCGCGCCGGAGCGCGTAGCGCCGGATCTCGGCGACAGCGCCCGCCGTCTCGACGCCGGTGGGCCCCCCGCCCACGATGACGAAGGTGAGATAGGCGTGGCGGCGCACGGTGTCGCGCTCGCGCTCCGCCAGCTCGAACGCCAGCAGGACCCGGCGCCGGATCTCCAGCGCGTCCTCCAGGCTCTTGAGGCCGGGTGCCAGCACCTCCCACTCGTCGTGACCGAAGTAGGAGTGGTGGGCGCCGGTGCCCACGATCAGGTAGTCGTAGTCGAGGCAGCCTCCGTCGGTGAACCGGACCTTTCGCTGGCTGACCTCCACTTCGGAGACCTCCGCCAGCAGCACCTCGGTGTTCTTCTGCCGGCGGAGGACCGAACGGATCGGCGAGGCGATGTCGCTCGGGTTGAGGGCGGCCGTCGCGACCTGGTAGAGCATCGGCTGGAACAGGTGGTGGTTGCGACGGTCCACCACCGTCACGCAGACCGGCGCGTGCGCCAGGCCTTTGGCGGCGTACAGTCCGGCGAAACCGCCGCCGAGGATCACCACATGGGGCAGTCGGGGATCGGTCACAGGCCCATCGTCTCCCTTCGCCACCTGGCGAAGCGCACCACATCGTCCGCCGGCGGGACGGCATGCTCGTCGGCGTAGGCGGTGTACATCCGCCAGCGCAGATAGGTCGCGGTCCGGGAGCGGCAGGAACGGCGGCCGGCGATACCACCCGCGCCGTCGGAACGCCCACGCCGTGCGCACCAGATCCACCGCCAGCCTGGGCCGCAGCGCGGCGCGCGCGGCCAGTTGAAGCGTGAGGGCGAGCCAGGTGGCGGGCATGCCGAATAATAGGGGAAAGGGCGGCACTGCGGAACGGAACGCAGCCGCCTGTCATCCCGAGCGCAGCGAGGATCTGTCATCGATGCGCGGAGGTCTCGCTTCGCTCGGGATGACGCCTGCCGCCGGCCTCCGCGCGCCCCGCGTATATTCTCCCCATGTCCGCCGCCACCGCGCCCGCGCCTCCTCGGGACTATCGGGCGGAGTTTCCGATCTTCCGGCGCTCCGTGTATCTCAACACCTGCTCGCTCGGGCCCCTGTCCACCCGGTCGCGGGCCCGGGTGAACGAGTTCCTGGACCTGTGGGAGCAGCGCGGCGCCGCGGCGTGGTACGACGTGTGGTGGGAGGCGCTCGCCTCGCTGCGCGAGCGCTACGGGCGGCTGATCGGTGCGCCGCCGGGAACGATCGCGCTCCACCCCAACATCTCCAGCGCGCTCACCGCGGTGGCGGAGTCGCTCGACTACCGGCTGCGGCCGCGGGTGGTGGTGACCAGTCTCGAGTTCCCCACCGTTCCCTACCAGTGGCTGGCCAAGTCCGGACAGGTCGAGGTCGTCGTGGTCGAGAGCCCGGACGGCAGTCGGCGTGCCGCTCGAGGCGATCGAGCGCGCGGTGGACGGGAAGACCGCGCTGGTCGCGACGAGCCACGTCTTCTTCACCAGCGGCGCGATCCAGGACATCCGCGCGGTCGCGGAGATCGCCCATCGCCGCGGCGCGCTGCTGCTGGTGGACGGCTATCAGGCCGCGGGCCAGCTCCCGGTGGACGTCGTCGCCTCGGACGTGGACTTCTACTGCGCCGGCGGGCTCAAGTGGCTGCTCGGCGGGAGCGGGGTGGCGTTCCTCTACGCCCGGGCCGACCTGCTCGGCGTCGCTGGCGCCGCGGGCGACGGGCTGGTTCGCGCACCGGGAGCAGTTCCGGTTCGACTCGCGCTCGCTCGCGCTCCACGCCGACGCGCGCCGGCTCGAGGCCGGCACGCCCGCGATGCTCCCGGTCTACGCCCAGCTCGGCGGGCTCGACATGCGTCGAGGAGCTTGGCCCGGCCGAGATCCGCCGGCGGACGATGCCGCTGGTGGAGGATCTGATCGACCGGGCGCAGTGGGCCGGGCTCAGGACCAGGGTCGCCGCGCGGCGAGGACGAGCGCTCCGCGATCGTCATGCTGGCGAGCGACGATCCGGCGGGTGACGTCCGCCGCCTCGCGGAGGCCTCGATCGTCGCCGACGCGCGACCGGGACACGTCCGCCTCTCCCCCTACTTCTACAACGTGGCCGACGATCACCGCGCCGCCATCGAGCGCCTGACCCGTGACTGACTACTCCTTACCGGCATATCGACGACAAGAAGCTGCCCGACCGAAGACGAGCAGCTGCTCGAGAGCCCGCCGCCGCAGCCGCCCGAGCAGCTCTTTCTCAAATCGGATTCGTGGCGCGTGCTCAGGATCATGGGGGAGTTCGTCTGGGGCTTCGACAACCTGGCCGACGTGAGTGACGGAGTGACCATCTTCGGCTCGGCGCGGACCAAGCTCAACGATCCCTACTACGAGAAGGCGGTCGAGACCGCGCGGCAGCTGGCCCGGGCCGGGATCCCGGTCATCACCGGAGGTGGCCCCGGCATCATGGAGGCGGCGAACCGGGGTGCCCTGGAAGGCGGCGGCTTGTCGATCGGGTGCAACATCGAGCTGCCGTTCGAGCAGGGATCGAACGCCTTTCTGACGCGCAGTCTGAATTTCAAGTTCTTCTTCGTCCGGAAGACGATGTTCGTGAAATACGCCATGGCCTTCATCGTCTTTCCCGGCGGGTACGGCACCCTCGACGAGCTGTTCGAGGCGCTGACCCTGATTCAGACCGGTAAGGTCAAGCATTTCCCGGTCATTCTCTTCGGCCGCGAGTACTGGTCCGGGCTGGTGGATTGGCTTACCAAGACGGTGGCCGCCGAGCGCAAGATCAACCCGGCCGACCTCCACCTGTTCCGGGTGACCGACGATCCAGCCGAGGCGGTCGCGTATCGTAGTCGAGGCCCGCGGTGAAAAGCCGAAGGATCCCGTCGCCCGCATCCTAGGATGAGCGCATGACCCGTCCCTCCGCACCCTATCTCCGCGGCCAGCGGATCGACCCGAGCGCGATCACCGGCAAGGAGACCGTCGCCGACCTGGTGGAGAACGCCTTCCTGGCCTACAACGCCGGGAGGCTGCGCGAGGGCTGCCAGCTCTTCACCCAGCGGATGCTCGACCCCGAGGTGACGGTCGGCATGACGCTTGACCGGCGCGATGACGCCGGCCGGGCTCGGCATGAGCTGCCTCATCCCGCTGATGGAGGCGGGATTCGTGGACTGGGTCATCTCGACCGGCGCCAACCTCTATCACGACGCCCACTTCGCGCTCGGGCTGGCGATGCACCGCGGAACGCCGAACGCCGACGACGTCGAGCTGCGCGACAAAGGGGTGGTCCGGATCTACGACGTCTTCTTCGATTACAGCGTGCTGCTGTCCACCGACCAGTTCGTCCGTGAAGTCTCCGCGCGGGAGGAGTTCCAGCGGCCCGATGAGCAGCGCGGAGTATCACTACCTGCTCGGCGGCTACGTCCGCGAGCGGGAGAAGGCGCTGGGCCTGAGCCGCCGCTCGGTGCTCGCGGCGGCGCACGAGCTCGAGGTGCCGATCTACACCAGCTCGCCGGGCGACAGCTCGATCGGGATGAACGTCGCCGAGCAGGCCCTGGCGGGCAGCAAGCTCCGGTTCGACGTGAGCGCCGACGTCAACGAGACCGCGGCCATCGTGCTCGAGGCCAAGCGGACCGGAGGCAAGAGCGGCGTGCTGATCGTCGGCGGCGGCAGCCCCAAGAACTTCATGCTCCAGACCGAGCCCCAGATCCAGGAAGTGCTCGGCATCGACGAGCGGGGCCACGACTACTTCCTGCAGATGACCGACGCGCGCCCCGACACCGGCGGCCTCTCCGGCGCGACGCCGGCGGAGGCGGTGAGCTGGGGCAAGATCGACCCGGACCAGCTTCCCGGCACCGTGGTGGTCTACGGCGACAACTCCATCGCGCTCCCGGTGCTCACGGCCTACGCCAAGGCGCGGCACGCCGACCGGCCCGCTCAAGCGACTCTACGGCCGCCGCGAAGCGATGATGGGGAGGCTGCTCGAGGAGTATCGCGCGGCGCTCGAGTTCCGCGACCGGCGCGCCGAGGAATCGCTGGCGCACATGCATCCGGGCGCGGGGGGATCGGAGACGGTGGCGCGTCGGTGACCCCCGGGTACCGCTGGTACGCTCTCGGCCTGCTGGCTGTCATCAATCTGCTCAACTACATCGACCGGAACGTCATCTACGCGCTGTTCGAGTCGATCAAGCGCGACCTCGCGCTGACCGACGCGCAGCTCGGCTGGCTCGGCTCCGCCTACATCCTGGTCTTCTCCGTCGCCGCGCTGCCTTTCGGGGTGATCAGCGACCTGCGCTCGCGCCGGGCGGTCATCGCCTGGGGCGTGACGGTGTGGAGCGCCTTCACCTTCCTGAGCGGGCTGGTGCGGAACTACTGGCAGCTGTTCACCTGCCGCGCCGCCGTCGGGATCGGCGAGGCCGCGTACGGCCCCGCCGCGTCGTCGCTCGTGGCCGATTACTTCCCCGGCGAGCGCCGGGCGATGGCGATGGGGATCCTGGCCTCGGGGGTCTCGCTCGGAGGAGTATCCGGCCTGCTGCTCGGCGGGTACCTGGAGGGACAGTACGGATGGCGGGTCGCCTTCATGACGGTCGGGGTGCCGGGCTTCATGTGCGCGGTGCTCGTCTCCCGGCTGATGGACCCGACCCGCCCGCCGGCTCGCCTCACGTTCCGCTCCTTCATGCGGGACTTCCACATCGGCGCGATGGCACTGCTCCGGCAGCTCTGGCCGCTGGTCGCCAGCGTCGCCGTCGGCGCGATGGTGGCGTACTGGCTCGACCAGTCCTACGGGGCCGACTCGAAGCTCGACGTCGCCGCCTTCAGCGCGGCCGTCGGGCTCGGCGTCGCGCTCAACATCGTTCGCTGGGTCCGCCGCACGCCCGCGGATCCCGCGGAAGAGGTGCCGTTCGCGGCCGGGATCAGCAGCACCTTCGACGACATCGTGCACGCGGGGAAGACGGTGCTGCACACGCCCACCCTGGTGTACGTGTTTCTCGCCGGGGCGATGATCTCGTTCGGCACCAACGGCATCGTGGGGTGGGGGCCGACCTTCGTCTCGCGCGAGCTTCAGCTCAGCCCGGGTGAGGGCGCGGCACTGCTGGGGAAGTGGGGGCTGATCGCGGGGGTGTCGGGAACGCTGTTCGGCGGGTTCCTGGCGGATTGGCTCCGGCGCCGCTGGGAGACCGGCCGGGTGATCACCGTCGGGCTCGGCCTCCTGCTGGGCGGCCCGCTGACCGTCTGGCTGCTGACCATCCGGGAACCCGATCTCTTCAAGGTGGTCTTCACCGTCGCGTTCTTCTGCCTGTCGTGGTACAACGGGCCGATCACCGCCGTGATCTTCGACGTGGTGCCCCCGCGGATCAGCGCGACGGTGGCGGGGGCGTACCTGCTCTTCATCCATCTCGCGGGCGACGCGATCGCGCTGCCGCTGGTGGGGATGCTGTCGGACCAGTTCGGCCTCGATCGTGCGATCCTGCTGCTGCCGCTGGTGGTGATCGTGGGTGGGGTCGTGATCCTCGGCGCGACCCGGACGGCGGGGCGGGACATGGCGAGGGTGGCGGGGAGGGAGTGGGACCGGCGGACCGGCGTACGGACGGATAACGGCACACGGCCTACCTCATCCCGAGCGGAGCGAGGGATCTTCTCACCCGGTTTCGATAACTCGCGTGAGCAAGATCCCTCGCTCCGCTCGGGATGACAGGCTAATTTCGGCCCGCCGTTCCGCCGTCGCCTTCCGCCTACTTCTCCTCTCCCCTGCCGGCAGCGATCGCATGGTACATCCACACCGCCCGTATCTCCTCGTCCGTCATCTGGCCGCTGCGCACCCAGGGCATCTTCTCCGGATCGATCACGCTTCCGTCGGGCCGTATGCCCTCGCGGAGCGACCGGAAGAAGTCCGCTTCGGTCCACCCGCCGATGCGGCCCACGCTGATGTCGGGCGCATCCGGGTTCGCGTCACCGGCCAGTGCCTGGCCATGGCAGCCGCGACATCCGCCGATCGTCGCCAGGTACTCCCCGTATGCCGCCGTCACTCCGGGCACCGGAGCGGGGCGGCGGGCCTGATGGTCGATCATGGTGACGGGAAGCAGGGGGAAGTTGCCGCGCAGGTAGAGCGCCCTCGCGACGGGCCCGACCTTGGGCTGCGGGCATCTCGCGGTCCACCGGCGGCACGGTGCGGAGATATCCGATGATCGCCGCGAGGTCCTCGTCGCTCAACGCGGTGAACGCCTCCGCGGGCATGAAGATGAGCGGCTTCCCGTCCCGTCCCACGCCGCGGCGGAGCGCCCGCTCGAGATCCGCGTCGGTGAAGTCGCCGATCCCGCCCCTGCCAGGGGTGAGGTTCGAGCCGGCGAGCCGGCCGAACGCCGGCTCGTCCACCCACAGCTCCCCGCCCAGATCCGCGGCGTGGCACTCCGGGCACTTCCCGACCGCCTCGACCAGATGGCGTCCGCGCGCGAGCGAGGCCGAGTCGCCCGCCGCCCGGACCGGGGAATCGGGGAAGCGGTAGGTCCTGCCGATGTGTCTGCGTGGTGACGGCGTATACGCGCGGCCACGACGAGGACGACGAGAAGGACGAGACCGGCCGCGACACGGCCGGTCCAGCGAAGCCATCGAGGCACCTGAGTACTCCCGGATTGAGACCGGGCGAGAAGATATCGCTACCGGACGCTCCTGTACACCAGGTCCATGATCTCGTCGTACATCGCCTCGGCGTGCGCGTCGTCGCCCGACCGGATCGCCTGGGTGGCGCAATGCCGCAGGTGATTGTGGAGCATGGCCCGGCCCACGCCGCGCAGCGCCTCCTGGACCGACGAGACCTGGGTCAGCACGTCGGCGCAGTAGCGCTCCTCCTCCACCATCTTCTGGAGCCCGCGGACCTGGCCCTCGATCCGCCGGAGCCGGGTGAGGACCGACCGCTTGATCTCGGGGTCTACCGCGACGGCATGCTCGCCGTCCCCCGGTCTGGGCCCGCAGGCGCACGCGACCGTAGTCATGCGGCTCGCTCCTTTCGGTTAGTTCCCTGCCTTCTCAGTCGCAGACTGTTGGCCACCACACTGACCGAGCTCACCGCCATCGCCGCCGCGGCCATCGCCGGGGTGAGCCGGATGCCGAAGGCGGGGTACAGCGCGCCGGCCGCGATCGGGAATGCCGATCACGTTGTAGACGAAGGCCCAGAAGAGGTTCTGCCGGATCACCCGCAGGGTGCGGCGGGCGAGGTGGATCGCCCGCGGCACGCCGAGCGGGTCGCCCCGCATGAGGGTGATGTCGCCCGCCTCCATGGCCACGTCGGTGCCGGTCCCCATGGCGATGCCGACGTCGGCCTGCGCCAGCGCGGGCGCGTCGTTGAGGCCGTCGCCCACCATCGCGACGACCGTCCCTCCTCCTGGAGCCGGCGGACCTCCTCGAGCTTCCGCTCGGGGAGCACCTCCGCCACCACCCGCTCGATGCCGATGGCGCGCGGCCACGCTCGCCGCGGTCCGCGCGTTGTCGCCCGTGAGCATGACGCTCTCGAGGCCCATCCGACGAAGCGCGGCGACGGCCTCCCGGCTGGTCGGCTTGATCGGGTCGGCCACCGCGACCACGCCGGCCACGCTCCCGTCCACCACGACGTAGATCGGGGTGAGCGCCTCCGCCGCGAGCCGGTCGCGCCTCGGCGGCGAACTCCCCGGGGTCTACCCCGAGCTCGACCAGCATGGCGAGGTTGCCGACCGCGACCGTCCGGCCCTCCACCCGCCCGAGCACGCCGCGCCCGGTGCGGCTCTCGAAGCCCTGCGGCTCGGCGAGCGGGAGCCCTCGCGCGACCGCTGCCGCCACGATCGCCTCGCCCAGCGGATGCTCGCTCAAGCGCTCCACCGACGCCGCGAGGCGCAGCAGGTCGACGACTCGTCCGCCGCCCACGACCTGCTGCACCGCGGGCCGTCCTTCCGTCACGGTTCCGGTCTTGTCGAACACCACCGTATCGAGCCGCCCGCTTCGCTCCAGCGGCTCGCCGCCCTTGATCAGGACGCCGAGCTCCGCGCCCCGGCCGGTCGAGACCATCACGGCGGTCGGAACCGCGAGCCCCATGGCGCAGGGGCAGGCGATGATCAGCACCGTGACCGCCGCGACCATGGCCTGGAGGTACGCCGGCTCGGGCCCGAGCACGAGCCACAGCACGAAGGTCGCGATCGCGATCGCGATCACCACCGGCACGAAGACGGCGGAGATCCGGTCGGCGAGACGCTGGATCGGGGCCTTCGATCCCTGCGCCTGCTGCACCAGCCGGATGATGCGCGAGAGGACCGTATCCGCGCCCACCCGCTCCACCCGGAACGCGCAGCGCGCCGTTCCGATTGAGGGTGGCGCCGATGACCGTGTCGCCGGGCCGCTTGGGGACCGGCGTCGGCTCGCCGGTGAGCATGGACTCGTCCACGTAGCTGCCGCCCTCCACCACGGTGCCGTCGGCCGGGATCTTCTCGCCCGGCGCGCACCACCACCTCGTCGCCCGGGCTGAAGCCGGGTCAGCGGGATCTCCATCTCCACGCCTTCGCGAACCACTCGTGCCGTGCTCGGCCGAAGTCCGGCCAGTCGGCGGATCGCGCCGGACGTGCGGCTCTTCGCTCGGGCCTCGAGGAGGTTCCCGAGCAGGATGAGGGCGATGATCCAGACCACCGCTTCGTAGTAGACGTGGGGCTCGACGCCGCGGGCGCTGAGCCAATCGTCCGCCAGCGTCACCGCCACGCTGTAGGCGAAGGCCGCGCCGGTACCCACCGCGATGAGCGTGTTCATGTCGGCGCTGCGGTGCCGGAACGCGGCCCAGGCCCGGGTATAGAAATGCCGCCCCGCCCACCCCACGACCGGGGCCGTGAGGGCGAGCAGCACCCAGCGCCAGGTGTCAGCCGAAACCGTGTCGATCCATGGCGCGGCCCGCCGGAGCAGATCGGTGAGCGGCATCATCAGCGGCGTCAGCGGATCGGCCGCCGCATGCCCCACCAGCTCCGCGAGCGGCATGCTGGCCACCATGGTCAACACCGCCGCCACGAGGCTCAGGGTCAGCTTCCGGCGGAGATCGCGGATCTCGTGGTCGTGCGCGACATCCTGAGCGTCCACCAGGGCCTCGGCCGACTCATCGGAACCGGGAAGCTCCGCACCATATCCGGTGTCTCGGATCGCTTCGACCAGCCGATCGGGGGTGACGCCGGCCGGGTCGTACGAGACCGTCGCCGAGCCCGTCATCAGGTTCACGTTGGCTGACCTGACGCCGGGCGTCCGCTCGAGTGCCCGCTGGATGCGGGCACTGCACGCGGCGCAGGTCATTCCCTGGACCGGGATCGTGCAGGAAGCCGGGGAGGTGGCCGAGGTTGCGGTCACGCTCTTCCTCTGCCTGTGTGGTGGCGCGGTACCCGGCCTCGGCTACGGCCGCCTCGAGTTGGGAGGGCCCGGTGATGCCTTCGTCGTAGCTCACGTCCGCCCGGCCGATTCGAATCGCATCGATCCGGACTCCCGGGAGGGCCCCGAGCGCGCGGTTCACCGCGTTGAGGCAGTGGCCACAACTCATGCCTTCGATATGTAGGGTGGCGTGCCGCATGGGATCTCCTGGGTGAGATCTGAGAGGAACGTTATATAGGGGTAGGGGGTATGTCAACTCTGATCTTTTGGAGGACACTTCAGGCGCCAGCAGGGTGCAACAAGACGCGCAGGACGCGAGGTGGGGTTCCGCCGCAACGCAACACCCCGGCGCTCGATGTGATCAAAGCTGGCAACCGCATGGTGTTGCGCTGGTTCGCCGCGCGGCATGCCTCCTGCCCATTTGACGCGGCATGGATTCCCCCGACGCCGGGCTCCCCGGCGACGCTTTCCCTGCCACGGCGAGCGAGCCGCTCGTTCCGATCCTTCGCCTGGATCGAGGCGTCGGGGACGCCGAGGCGCTCGCGACCTGGCACCAGGCACTCTCCAACGCCCTGGCCGCCGACGTTCCTCACGACCTGCTCGGCCTCTGGCTCTATCCCCATGCCGGTGGCGTCGTGTTGCTCGGTCCCGAGGCACTCGCCCAGGACGACCTCAGCGTCCCCCTCCCTTCGCCGCAGGTGCAGCCCGGTCAGCTCGCCATTCTGGAGGAGATCGTTCGCGACGCCGGCTATCCCTCGACGGCCGCGCTGCCGATTCGCTTCGGCCGGCGGGACGTCGGGCTCCTGCTGGTGGCCAGTCTCGAGACCGGCCGCTATCGCGGCATGGATCTCATGGTGCTTCGCCTCGCGGCGCAGCGGCTCGCGCCGTCCCTCGGCCGGCTCGCACGCCAGTGGGACGGCGCCGACGGCGCCCATGGCCACCGGCCCGAGCGGATCGCCACACTGCTCGACGGAATCGCGCAGGCGAGCGCCGCCGGCGGCTCCCCGCAGCGTTTCACTGCGGCGCTGAGCCACGTGCTCGAGCCTCTCATCCCGCACGATCGGGTCGAGCTGGTGCTCTCCGGTCCGGGCGGCGGCCGCTACTATAGGCTCGGCGAGCATCTCCGCGGGCCCCTCTGGGCCGATCCGTCCCTCATGCTCGACTCCGCGTCGCTCGATCTCGCGGGCCTCTCCGAGCCGCACGGCCGCGTCCTGCTCGGCGATGCGGGCCGGGACGCGCGCTGGCCCCGCGGCTACTTCACCGCGGCCGATCCCGCCGGAGCCGAGCTCCGCGCGGTGGTCGGCGCGCGCGCGACCGGACCGACGCGGCTCACCAGCTATCTGCTGCTGGGAAGCGTGGGGCCCGACCTCTACGACGAAGGGGATGCGGATCTGTTGGGGCGGGTCGCCGCGCTGATCGCGCCGCATGTGGCGCTGCTGGTGGAACAGGCCGCGCGGGAGCGGGAGGAGCCGCCGGCCGCCGGCGCCGCCGGTGCTCCCGTCGCAACTGCTGGAGATCGGCGAGGTCCTGGCGCTCGGCGCCGAGCCGAGCGAGGCGACCCGCCGGGTGGCCGAGCTGGCGGGTCGCTTCCTGCCGTTCGACGAGCTGCACTTCGCGCTCCGCCTGAGCGAGGGAGATCGCGTGGTGCTGCTCGATCCGGGCGAGCGGCGATCGCTGCCGGATCTGGCGTCGGTGCCCGTGGCGGGCACCGCGCTGGGGCAGGTCCTGCAAGGCGAGCTGCCCCACCTCTTCACGCTCGCCCAGGGCGAGGCGCGGCTCATCGTGCCGCTGCGGGTGGCGGGACGGGTGCAGGGGGCGCTGGTGCTGACCGCCGCGCCTCCGTCGGTCCTCAACCGTGCCCACGTGGAGCCGGCCCAGCGGCTGGCCGACGTGATCGCACCGCACCTCGAGCTGCTCCGCCGGGCCGCCATGCTGCCTCCGCCGTTTCGGCCGGGGTGGAAGCGCGAGCCCAAGCCCAAGCTCTAGTAGGTCGCGCTCAACCGGTCCGCCGCCTCGGCCCCTCGGCCGGCAGAATGAACCAGAACGTAGATCCCCGCCCCGGCAGCGATTCGGCGCCGATGGTCCCGTCGTGCATCTCCACCAGCTTCTTGCTGAGCGCCAGGCCCAGGCCGGTGCCTTGAGCCTGCCGGCTGGCGGAGCTGTCCACCTGGCTGAACTCCTGAAACAGCTTGGGCATATCCTCCGGCGCGATGCCGATGCCGGTATCGGCCACCGAGACCCAAACGACGTCCTTGGTCACCAGCTTCCGCTCCTCCCCCGCGCGGTCGGCCGGGGGCGACATCGGAGCGCGTGTGCCCAGCGCCGAGAGGATGATGGTGCCTCCCTCGCCGGTAAACTTGGACGCGTTGGACAGGAGGTTGTAGAGCACCTGGCGAACGCGCACTTCATCGGCCACCACGTTGAGCGGCCGGTCGTCGAGCTCCAACCACACCTCCTGTCGCTTCGCGCTCCTGAGGCTCGCCGTGTCGGTCACCGCCCCGGTGATCGCCTCGCGCAGATCGGTCGGCGCGAGCGACAGCGACTTCCCGCCGGCCTCGATCTTGGACAGGTCGAGGACTCCATTGATCAGCTCCAGCAGGTGGCGTCCGTTCCGCAGCACGGCTTCCAGGAACTCGCGCTGCTGCCGATTGACCTCCCCGGCGCCCTCCGCGAGGATGAGGTCGGAGAAGCCGATGATGGCGTTGAGCGGCGTGCGAAGCTCGTGACTCATGTTGGCGAGGAATTCGCTCTTGAGCCGGGTGGCTCGCTGCAGCTCGGTGTTCTTGGCGGCGAGGGCGCGCTCGCTGCGCCGGCTTTCCTCCAGTACCGAGGCACGGTCGAGGCCGACCACCACCTGATCGCCCAGAGTCTCCAGCAGCTGCAGGTCGTGGTCCGAGAAGGGCCGTCCGTCGCGCCGGTTGTAGACGCTCACCGTCCCGATGACGAGCCCGGCGGAGCGGAGGGGCACGATGGCCACGGTCCGGAGGGTGAGGTCCAGGCCCGGCATCTTGTAGCTGCGTGGATCGGCGTCCATGTCGTTGGACAGGAGCGGGTCGCCACTGCCGACCACCACCCCCACGAGGGACCCGTCCATCGGGACCAGGCGGTCCCGCGTCTCGGCCAGCGTCCCGGTCGCGGCGTGGACTCTGAGAAAGCGGCCCTCTTCGACCACCAGCGCAACGGCGCCGCCCTCGGCCTGGAGCAGGTCGACGGCCGCGTCGGAGATCTCCTGGAGCAGCACCGAGAGCTCGCCGCTGGCGAGCAGGGTCGCGGCGACGCGGCGGAGCCGCTCGAGCTCGCGGTTGCGCGCGGCCGACGCGGCGAGTGCGTCCCGCAGCACCGCGTTGCGCCGCCGGGCCCGGGCATCGCCCGCCCGGAGCGCGCCGAAGGTGAGCACCGTCGTCGCCAGCGGCAGCGCAATGCCCAGCCAATGATTGTGGAATGCGAAGTAGATGCCGAGCCAGCCCACCACGAGCGCCGTCCCGGTCAGGACTCGCGTCAGGTCGATCCGGGTCCAGTCGAATCGATTCATCAGCCGGGCTCTTCCCACAGCAGCTCGTGGAACGTGGTCTCGCCCGTCGCCAGCATGCGGCGGAGGTAGGGACGACAGAGCCCGCACTGGGCGCCGCAGCCGGTCTCCCGCATCACCGCTGCGAGATCCCACCCCGCTGCCCGGGCCCGCGGCAACAGCGCGCTGAACGCCACCTCGCGGCAAACGCACATGGATACCGAAACGGGAGACACGCCGCGCGGCCTAGGGATTGGTGGGGCGTATGTCGACTTCGCTCACCAGGGCACGCTCCGGGAGGCGGAGCGAGTGCAGGATGGTCTCCGCCACGTCCTCCGGCTGGAGGATGCGGGTGGGATCGGACTTCAGCATCGGCTGGTCGCTGAGCATGCCGGTGTCCACCGAGCCGGGACAGACGGTGATGACCCGGATCCCTTCCTTGCGCAGCTCGAGCATGAGCGCGCGGCCGAACCCGAGCACCGCGTGCTTGGATGCCGCGTACGCCGACCCGCCCACGAAGCCCTGGCGGGCCGAAAGGCTCGCCACGTTCACGATGGCGCCCCGCCCCCTGGCCCGCATCGGCGGCAGCACCGCGCGGGTCATGAGGAAAAGGCCGCGGAGGTTGGTGGCCATGGTGGCGTCCCAGTCCTCCAGGGTGAGCTCGCCGATGGGCCGCGCGATGAGCACGCCCGCGTTGTTGACCAGGACGCCGATCTCGCCGAGCGCCGCGGACACATGTTCCACCACGCCGGTGACATGGGCCGGGTCCGCGACGTCGCCCGCGCGCCCGGCGGCTTCGATGCCCGCCGCGCGAAGCTCCGCCACCAGCGACTCGACCTTGCCCGCCGTACGAGCGCAGACGCCGACGCGGTACCCCGCGCGCCCGAGCGCGAACGCGGTGGCGCGGCCGATGCCCTGTGTGGCACCGGTGACGAGCGCAGTGATGGGGGAAGGCATGGGAAGAAGATAATTACCTTCCGATATGACCCTGCCGATGCAACACCCCGTCGTTCGGCCCAACACCACGGGCCGGCGACGGCCCGAGGACCCCCAGGTCTCCTGGCGCGAGCGGCTCCAGGCGCTGCGCCATCTCCCCCGCCTGCTCCGCATGGTGTGGGACACCGAGCCGCGGTACGTGGTGGGCATTCTGCTGCTCCGGATCGCGCGGGCGCTGGTGCCGCTCGCCGTGCTGTGGATCGGCAAGCTCATCGTGGACGAGGTGGTGCAGGCGGTGGCGGTGGTGGGCGCCGGCGGGGCGATTCCCTGGGTGCGCCTCGCCGAGCTGCTCGCGCTGGAGCTGGGCATCGCGCTGGTGGGCGAGGGGCTCGCGCGTCTCTCCGCGCTGCTGGAGAGCCTGCTGGGCGATCTCTTCGCCAACCGCACCAGCGTCGAGCTGATGCGCCACTCCGCGACGCTCGACCTGGAGCAGTTCGAGAACGCCGAGATCTACGACAAGCTGGAGCGGGCCCGGCGGCAGACGGTGGGCCGCATCGGGCTGTTCACCCTGCTCCTCGCGACCGTCCAGGACCTGATCACCCTGGTGACGCTCGGCGTGGCGCTGGCGGTCTACGTTCCCTGGCTGCTGCTCCTGCTGGCCGTCGCGGTGCTGCCGTCGCTGCTGGGAGAGACCCACTTCGCCTCGCTGGGCTACTCGCTGCTGTACTCCTGGACGCCCGAGCGGCGCCAGCTCGACTACCTGCGGTACATCGCCGCCAGCGACATCTCGGCCAAGGAGCTCAAGCTCTTCGGCCTCTCCGACTTCCTGGTCGGCCGGTACGACCGCCTTTCGCGGGAGTTCTACGAGGCCAACAAGGCGCTGGCGATCCGCCGGAGCCTGGTGTCGAGCCTGCTGGCGGCGGTCGGCACCCTCGGCTACTACGGCGCGTACGCGGTCGATCATCTACCTCACGGTGACGGGCTACCGGTCTCCGGCCGGCCTGTTCACCATCGGGGTGCTCACCTTTCTCGCGGGCTCCTTCCGCCAGAGCCGCGACCTGATTCAACGGGTGCTGCTGTCGCTCTCGCAGATCTTCGAGCAGAGCCTCTATCTCGACGACCTGTTCACCTTCCTCGCCATCGAGCCGCGCATCCGACCCACTGGAGGCGCGCGGCCCGTGCCGTCCCCGATTCGCGAGGGGTTCAGGTTCGAGAACGTCGGGTTCAAGTATCCCGGCGCGGAGCACTGGGCGGTGCGAGGACTCGCGTTCACGCTGACGCCGGGCGAGCGGATCGCGCTGGTGGGCGAGAACGGGGCGGGAAAGACCACGCTGGTCAAGCTCCTGGCCCGGCTCTACGACCCGACCGAAGGTCGGATCCTGCTCGACGGGGTGGACCTCCGGGAGTACGACCTCTTCAGCCTGCGGCGAAACGTGGGCGTGATCTTCCAGGACTTCGTGCGCTACGACTTCCTGCTCCGGGAGAACATCGCCGTGGGGAACATCAGCCGGCTGGAGGACCAGCCGGGCATCGAGAGCGCCGCCGGGCAGAAGCCTGGCGGACACGGTGGCGGTGCGGCTCGCCTGGCGGGTATGGCCAGATGCTGGGGCGGCGATTCGAGGGGGGCGTGGACCTCTCCGGCGGCGAGTGGCAGAAGGTGGCACTGGCCCGCGCGTACATGCGCGATGCCCAGCTCCTCATCCTCGACGAGCCGACCGCGGCGCTCGACGCCCGGGCGGAGTACGAGGTGTTTCTGCGCTTCTCGGAGCTGACCAAGGGGCGGATGGCGGTGCTGATCTCGCACCGGTTCTCGACCGTGCGGATGGCGGACCGGATCCTGGTGCTGCGGGGCGGCGAGCTGGTGGAGCAGGGAACGCACGAGGAGCTGCTGGCGGTGGGCGGGCTCTACTCCGAGCTGTTTCAGCTGCAGGCGGGGTATCGGTAGGTCATTCCGAGCGGAGCGAGGGATCGGCCCGCATGCGCCTGCACCCGGAGTCACCCGCATGAGCGGCCCGATTCCTCGCACCGGCGCAGGCTCTTGAAGGCATTCGTTTGAGAGGAGTCACCAATGCGGCGGAGTGCCCTGTTGCTGTCAACGGTTGTAATCTCGGCTTGTCATGACTCGACCGAACCGGCTTCCCTGGCGTCGCCCTCGGGGTTCCTCGGAGAACTCGCCGCGAGCGACTCGCGCATCGCCTTCCACAGCAACAGGGACGGCAATGTGGAGATCTACGCCATGAACGCCGACGGCTCCGGGCAGACCCGATTGACCGACCACCCGGCAACGGACGCGAATGCCGACTGGTCTCCCAACGGGAGACGTATTGCATTCCAGAGCGACCGGAGCGGCAAGTTCGGGATCTATGTGATGAACGCCGACGGAAGCGATCCGGTCCAACTGACCGAGAGCGACGAGGGTGACGCGGACGCGCAGTGGTCCCCCGACGGACGACGCATCGCGTTCACCCGCGGGATCGAGGTGGGCGAGATCTATGTCATGGACGCCGACGGCGGGAATCTCACCAACCTCACCGACCATCCCGCCGACGATCTCAATTCCGCCTGGTCTCCCGACGGGAAACGGATCGCGTTCACCAGTGCCCGGGACGGCGATCTCGAGATCTACGTCATGAACGCGGACGGCTCGGGGCAGACGCGCCTGACCACTGTGGCATCAAATGACTTTGCCCCCGCCTGGTCGCCCAACGGGAAGCAGATCGCGTTCAATAGCGGGCGCGACGGGGTTCCTCAGATCTACGTCATGACCGCGGACGGCTCGGACCAGACGCGGCTGACCACTGACGGGACGTCAGATTTCATTCCGACCTGGTCGCCGAACGGCAAGCACATCGCCTTCATGCAGCTTCTGGGCGAGACCGACTTCGAAATCTTTGCCATGAATGCGGACGGCACGGGCCAAGTCAATCTGACCGAACACCCGGCGGTCGACCGGTTTCCGGACTGGGGTCGGGGAGCCGCCCTGCTCCCGTGACCGCTACCGCTGGCGACGAGGCAGGGGATGAGCCCTAACCTGGAGCGAGGAGGTTGTGCTGTTCTCCCACATCGCGGTCGTGCCGGCCAAGCTGGACAACGACCGCGCCAGGTGGGACGGCACATCCGAGAGGGCGGCCAGGAAGAAGTTCTGGAAGGCGGTCCTCGGCATCTCCCACTCCGGCACCATCCCGGCGCTCTCCCTCCACGTCACCCTCTCGGACACGGACGACCGGAACCTGTACCAGAACGCGGGAGGAATCCAGGTTCTCGCCAAGGCAGGTGTGGACGGCCTGCAGGACGTTCCCCGTGAGCAGCTGTTCGTCGACGAGGAGCGCAATCTCAAGGCGGTCCACCTGGCGCTCGACCCACTGCTCGGCCGGACCACAGGCGACTGAGCGGCGGGGTCCTGGCCGCCGGCACAGCCCGAATTGACATCCGCCGGCCGCGCCTCCACCTTGGAAATCCAACTCTTCCAAGGAGGTGGAGGCCATGAAGGTCTATGGCTCCAACGCCATCAGAAACGTGGCGTTCGTCGGCCATGGCGCGAGCGGGAAGACGTCCCTCGTCGACGCGCTCGCCTGGGTGTCCGGGTCCGGCCGGCGGCACGGCAGCATCAAGGACGGCACCACGCTCACCGATTACTCCCCGGACGAAATCGACCGCAAGCACTCCATCAATCTCGGCGCTCGGCTACGCCGAGTGGCTCGATACCAAGCTCAATCTCATCGACACCCCCGGCTACCTGGACTACTTCGGCGAGGTCGTGACCGGTCTGCACGCGGCCGACGCCGCCGTGGTGGTGGTCAGCGGCACCGGCGGGGTCGAGGTGGGCACCGAGAAGGTCTGGGAAGCCTGCGACAGTCTGCATCTGCCGCGCCTGCTCTTCGTGTCCCTGATGGACAAGGAGCACGCCGACTTCGAGCGGGTGTTCGAGGACGTGAAGGCCCACCTGACGTCGAAGGTCGTGCCGGTCGAGGTTCCCATCGGCGACGGTCCCGACTTCCACGGCATCATCAATCTCTTCTCCGGCCATTGCCACAACTACAAGAAGGGGACCGCCAAGGGCGAATACGACGTGGTGCCCGATCCCGCCCGGAGTACCAGCGGAAGCTACCAGGAATACAGCGAGCAGCTGACCGAGGCGGTCGCCTCGACCGACGACGAGCTGATCGAGCGCTACCTGGCCGGTGAGGAGATCCCCCGCGAGCAGTTCATCGGCGCGCGTGAAGCGGGCGATGCTCGCCGGCCAGATCGTGCCGCTCTTCTGCGGCAGCGCGACGCTCACCTACGGGCTCCGGACGCTGCTCAAGAAGATGGTCGAGCTGCTTCCCTCGCCCGCGGAAGTGAAGCCGCCGGTCGAGGCGCCGCTGGTGGGCCGGGTGTTCAAGACCCTCTCCGAGGCGCACGTCGGCGACGTCACCCTGTTCCGGCTCTACAGCGGCGAGCTCCGGAACGGCGAGGAGGTCTGGAACGCGGAGCACGAGACGCCCGAGAAGCTGAACCACCTCTCGATCCAGCAGGGCAAGGAGCGGATCGAGGTCGAGCGGCTGAATGCCGGCGACATCGGCTCGGTGGCCAAGCTGCGCGACACCCACACCGGGGACACCTTCTGCCAGCGCGACCGATCCGGTGCGCCTGCCGCCCCTACCCCTGCCCGACGCGGTGGCGACCTCCGCCGTGCTGGTGAAGCAGCGGGGCGAAGAGGACAAGCTCGCCGCCGGCCTCCACAAGCTGCACGAGGAAGACCCCACCTTCCACTTCGAGTACAGCTCGGAGCTGGGCCAGACGCTGATCCACGGGATGGGCGAGCGGCATTTCGACACCATTCTTCAACCGCCTGGAGCGCAAGTTCGGCGTCCATGCCGAGCTGACCCGGCCCAAGGTGGCCTACCGCGAGACGATCAAGGGGAGGGCCGAGGGCCAGGGGAAGCACAAGAAGCAGACCGGCGGCCGGGGCCAGTACGGCGACTGCTGGGTGCGGCTCGCTCCGCGGCCGCGCGGGAGCGGGTACGAGTTCGTGGACAACATCGTCGGCGGGGTGATTCCCAACAAGTACATCCCGGCGGTGGACAAGGGGATCCAGGAGGCGGCGGAGCGCGGCGTGGTGGCCGGCTACCCGCTGGTGGATTTCCAGGCCGAATGCTTCGACGGCTCCTACCACGACGTGGACAGCAACGAGATGTCGTTCAAGATGGCCGGCATCCAGGGCTTCAGGAACGTCGCGCCCAAGTGCCGGCCGATCCTGCTGGAGCCGCTGGTGGACGTCGAGGTGTGGACTCCGGACGACGTGCTGGGCGACGTGATGGGCGACCTGAGCGCGCGCCGGGGGCAGATCCTCGGCACCGAGCCCGACGGGCGGCTCACCAAGGTCCGCGCGGTGCTCCCCGAGGCCGAGCTGTACAAGTACTCGACCACGCTCCACTCCATCACCCACGGCCGCGGCACCCATCGCCAGCGATTCCACGGCTACGCCGAGGCGCCGCCCGAGGTGGCGGCCAAGGTCGCGGCGGAGAACCAGCGGGAGCACGCGGTCGCGTGATGTAGCGGGCGCCCGCTCGGCGCGCTGTCACCCGATATCAGCAGCGAAGGGGCCTCTGCCAGCAGGGGCCCCTTCGCTGTTCTATGGTGGACGAATTTCCGGCACGACAGGGCGCTGTGGCGGCACCCCTACAGTGGATTGCCGGCAGCCGTGGAACCGGTCGCGCATCCCACTCCCGGAGATCTGTCAAATACATCGAACATGCGATTCTGACGACGTTTATGTGTAATACCTTACAAAATAGCCCGATAACCTGCCAGCCAATGATGGCATGTCTAAAATTATTTGACAGTTGACCTCGCCTGAGGCATGGAGCTTGCCCCAGTCTCACGCGAAGTGTTCCGCGCACCGACCCCGGCCCTACTGCCGGAGCGTCGGCGGTCCCAGACAGACGGGGCCGCGGTATCGTCGCAAGCCGAGAACCTCAGCCGGGAGTACCGATGACCAGATGGCCGCGCAAAATGACCGCCCTCTTCCTGGCCGCGGTGCTCGCCGCTGGGGTGAGCTGTACTTCCGACGACTCGCTCGGTCCGTCGGCTCCCGCGGGCCCGTCCACGATGACGGCGGTGGAGGGTGAGCAGTCCGATCTGCTCCTGGGTGGGCTCCTCAACACCCTCCAGAACCTGCATCTCCTCGGCTGCTCGCCCCAGCCGTACGCGTCCACGACGCGGTGGTCGGGGTCAACGGCGGCACGATCTCCGTCGGCACCCACAGGCTGGTCATCCCGGCCGGGGCGCTAACCCGGAACTACACCATCCGGGCCGAGCAGGTGACGTACCGGGTGAACTCGGTGCGGTTCTCTCCCGAGGGACTCAGGTTCGCCAAGCCGGCCAAGCTGACCCTCAGCTATTCCAACTGCTCGCCGCTTCTGATTCTCAAGCGGGTGGTGTACACCGACGAGCTGCTCCGCATCCTCGAGCTGATCCCCTCGCTCGACGACCTCAGAACCAAGACCGTCACCGGCGACATCCGGCACTTCTCCCGGTACGCGGTGGCCTGGTAGACGATTGAGCTCGGAAGCCGTACCGCACTCCGCCGCGCAGTGCGAGGCCCCTTCAGGCCTCCATCGCGCGGCGGAGTCGTTACGGGAAGCCCGGGCCCACGAGCGTGCGGGATCGATCGCCGAGGCGTTCGACGGCTATCGCAGGGCGGCCTTCGAGGCCGCGAGCGGAGGAGAGCCTGGCGTAGAGGCGGAGGCGCTCAGGCGCCTCGCCGTACTGCATCACCACCGGAACGAGCGCGACATCGCCCGCGATCTGGCGAACCGGAGCCATCGCGATCGCCCTGGAGATCGGCGACCAGGTCCTCGCCGCGCGAAGCGCTGAACGTCCTGGCCTGTTTCGCGTTCGAGAGCGGGGCATGGAGGAGGCACGGACGCGGTACCAGGAGGCGCTCGAGATCGGGGGTGCCGATCCCGGGTCTCTGCGGGCGGATCGAGCAGAACCTCGGCATCCTCGCCAACGTCCAGGGCGAGCCATGCCGAGGCGATGGCGCACTACCGGCGGTCGCTCGAGGGCTTCGAAGCGTCCGCCGACCAGAAGGGCCGCGCGATCGCCCACCACAACCTCGGCATGGTGAGTGCCGACCGGCGGCTGTGGGAAGAGGCCGACCAGCACTTCCGGCAGAGCCTGGAGATCACCCGCCAGGTGGGCGACGTCCATCTCGAGGGGCTCTGCCTGCTGAATCATTCCGAGGTGCACGTCGCCCGACAGCGATTCGAGGAGGCCCGGACCAACGCGGAGCAGGCCCTCGCGATCTTCGACCGGCTGGGCGCCCGGCTGGACAAGGCCGACGCGTACAAGGTGCTCGGCGTGGTCTTCCGCGAGACCGGGCGGTTCACGCTCGCCGAGTCCCGGCTCCAGTCGGCGATCGAGCAGGCGGTCTCGACCGGGCTCGGTCCTGAGCGAGGCGGAAGCCTCGCGGGAGCTCGCCCGGCTCTACCAGACCACGGGGCGCAATCAGGAGGCGCTCCAGCTTCTCAACGCCGCCCACCGGCTCTTCGCCCGGCTCGACGCCCGGGTGGACCTGGTGGACGTCACCTCCAAGACCAACCGGCTGGAGGAGACCTACTTCGCGGTCGTGCGGGACTGGGGCCAGTCGATCGAATCGGCGGACAGCTACACCTTCGGCCACTGCGAGCGGGTGGCGAGCTACGCCGTCGCGGTGGCGGAGGCGTTGGGCGCGGATCAGGGACAGCTCACGACGATCCGGATGGGCGCCTATCTCCACGACGTCGGAAAGGTGAAGGTCCCTCACCAGATCCTCAACAAGCCCGGGAAGCTCACCGACGAAGAGTTCGCGATCATCAAGCGCCATCCGGTGTGGGGCGTCGAGCTGCTGGCCTCGGTCGAGTTCCCCTGGGACATCAAGCCGATCATCCGCTCGCACCACGAGCGGTACGACGGCAACGGCTATCCCGACCGGCTGCGCGGCGACGAGATCCCGCTCGGCGCCCAGATCATCTGCATCGTGGACGTCTACGACGCGCTGACCACGACCCGGAGCTACCGCGGCGCCATGTCGCAGGTCGGAGGCGTTGGCCCGGATGGAGGCGGACCGCCACTGGTGGCGGCCCGGACGTGTACGCCGCCTTTCTCCGATCGGTCGGGACCGTCGCGATCGCCGCCTGACCGCCCGCCTTACATTTGACCGATGGCGTACCGCATCCTGGCCGACCTCGTGGTCGGCATTCATGTGCTGTTCGTCGTCTTCGTGGTGCTTGGGGGACTGCTGGCGCTTCGATGGCCATGGGTCGCGGCAGCTCACCTGCCTGCCGCGGTCTGGGGGGCGCTGATCGAATTCAAGGGCTGGATCTGTCCGCTCACGCCGCTGGAGAATTCCTTGCGAGCATCGGCGGGGCAGGCGGGGTACGACGGCGGGTTCATCGAGCACTACCTGCTGCCGGTGCTCTACCCGGTGGGGATAACGCGGGGACTGCAGCTGGTCTTGGGGTCACTGGTCCTGGCGGTCAATCTCGCGGTCTATGGGGTGGTGCTGTGGCGGCGATACGCCCGCGCCCGCGCGCTGCGTGCGAGCGTCAATACGCGAGGGCATACCGGCTGAAGCCTTCCAGCGTCGCTTCCGCCTCGTCAAGATCAGCCAATAGAATTGTTCCGAGCCGGACGAACGGATCGGCCAGCGTCTCCTGGCGCCAGATCGCCAGGGTGGCCTCGAGCTGGACGTCCGTGACGTCCACCTTTCCGTCAGCGTTCAGATCGTCATCCACTCTCTGATACCGAATCCTCAGCCTGGCGGGAGCCTGAGGGCTGAATTGGAGCCCGCTCGGCTTCAGCTCGAACAGCGACTGGGCCGCATCCACCACCTGGATCGTGATGAGGACGGAGTCGCCATCGGCGAACCTGGTACCATCCGGATACGCGAGGAGCGAGGCATCGTCGATCAGAAGCCGGAGGTACTCGTCGCCCTCACGGCCCTGGCCGTCATCGAAGAAGATCCGAGCCTCCCGATTCTGCCCGCGGACGGCGTAGAAGCTCACCACCGGATTGAACAGCGGTGGACTGTCCCCCCTCAAACGGAGGACGGTAAGCTCGGAAGCCGGCTTGGTCGTGTCCTCACCGTTGGGTTCACCCGAGTCCGAGCAGGACAGAACCGAGGCCGCGAGCGCCACCACGAGCAGTCGTGCGTGCATGAGATATCCTCTCGGGTCGAAGGGTGGATCCGCCTGCGCCGACGACCCCACCGGCGGGCAACAGGTGTGCCGCCCTACCCCAAGGCGCAAGCTGTTGAGCGTCAAGGAATTCCAGAAGGCTTCGACTTCCCCCGCGCCGCCGCCTGCAAGGTTCGTTGCGGCCTGGAGATGCCCGGTTGCAGGGCGGAGACCCGATGCCCTTACATTCTCTCTCCGGCTCCCGCTGCGACGGACTGCGCATCCCATCGAGTCACGAGGAACCCGTGCGATTCCCCCGCTCCGCCCGGCTGTGTGTGCTCGGACCGCTCGCCTTACTCATTGCCGGCTGCGGCAAGGAGGAGACCTGCCCTCGCTGTGATACGGCCGTCATCGCCGCGATCGGCGAGCCCGCGACGATCCTACCGCCGCTAGTGGACGAGACGGTCGGGCGGGACATCGGAGATCAGATCTTCGAGCGGCTCGCGGTGCTCGCACCCGGCGGCGCGCCGATCGACACCACTGCCTACCGGCCCGCGCTGGCGGCGAAGTGGGAGCGGCTCGACTCGCTCAGCTGGCGCTTTCATCTCCGCCCCGGTGCGCGGTGGCAGGACGGCAGGCCGGTCACGTCCGAGGACGTGCGGTTCTCCTTCGAAGCGTTCAGCGACTCCGCTGCTCGGCTCGGGCGCGCAGGCGGACCTGGCCGGGAAGGTCGAGGTCATTCCGGAGGACTCCGCGACATTCCTGATCCGATTCGCCGACCCCTCGCCCGAGCAGCTCTACGACGCGACCTACCACGTGCGCGTCATCCCGAAGCATGTGTGGGAGCGGGTGCCCCGGGACACCTGGGCGGCGGACACCAGCACCGCGCGACTCATCGGCAGCGGCCCGTTTCGCCTGATGAGGTGGGAGCGGGGCCAGTTCCTCATCCTTTCGGCCGACTCGGCCGGCGGCGATCGACCCGGGATCCGGCGCGCGATCTGGCGCTTCACGGCCGACCCCGACGCGGCGCTCAACCTGGTGTTGAGCCACGAGGCGGACCTCCTGGAGACCGCCATCGGCCCCGAGCGCGCCGAGCGGGCCAGGGCCGATTCCACGCTCCGGGTGATTTCCTACCCCTCGGCAGCATACGGCTTCCTCGGGTTCAACTTCTACGACCGGCGACGGCGCGGGCCGCATCCGGTGCTGGCGGATCGGGAGACCCGGCGCGGTCTCGCGCTCGGAGTGGATCGGTCGGTGCTGGCGCGCTCGGTGTTCGGTGACGATGCGAAGGCGCCGCCGGGCCCGATGTCTCGGCTGCTCTGGATCTGGAGCGACAGCATCCGCACCCTGCCGTACGATACGGCGGCGGCGAACAGGGCCTTGGACGGCGGGGGATGGCGGCTCCGGAAAGGCGAGAGCGTCCGTCACCGGGGTGATCAACGCCTGGCGTTCGATATCCTGGTCCCCAGCACCAGCGGGGCGCGGCGGCAGCTCGCGGTCCAGCTCCAGGAGGCTTGGCGCCCGCTCGGCGTCGAGGTCACGGTCACCGCCGTGGACTTCCCCGTGTTTCAGGAGCGGCTCGGGCAGGGACGGTTCGATAGCTACATCGGCGCCTGGCTGGACGTGCCCACGCCGCGGGGATTGGCCGATCAGTGGAGCAGGCAGGGTTGGGCGGCGATCAACTACGGGAGGTACGCCAATCCGGAGTTCGATTCGCTCCTAGCGATGGCGAGCCGGGTGCCGCGAGTCCGTGAGGCGACTACGCTATACCATGCGGCAATGGAAATCGTCAATCAGGATGCGCCGGCCATTTTCCTCTACGCCCCCGCCAACACCGCCGTCGTCGCGACGCGAATGAAGGGCGTCGAGATCGACCCCTATAGTTGGGCGAGCGGGTTGAGGGACTGGGAGGCCACTGCGCCCGAGGGCCGGCGCGGAAATTGACGGCCCTCAGTCAGCAGCTCCGTCGAGGTCCCCATCGTGGAACGCCCGGAAGCTCTCCCGAATCTGGCGCTCGACCAGTGACTCGAACGGCCCGCCGTCGTTGGCCTCCGAAGGATTCACCAGTCCGCTTCCGTCCTCGTTCGCGAACCACCCGGTCACATCCACGTGCAGGGTGACCTGCACCTCTCCGTCGACCGCGACCTCGACCGGCTCCGCGAACACGACGTCCTCCACCTCGGTCAGATCGGAGGTGAAGACAAAGGGTGCGCCGTTGTAGCTCCCGAGCACCTGGATGCTGATGCCCTCGAAGTCCGGATGGTCGGACACGAAATCGGCGTCCTCGTTGGCGTTGGTCGGCCGATGGATCTGGAACTTGATCCGATCGTAGCTTCCGACGGGAACCGCCGCGGAGAAGATCGGCTCCGCCCCCTCTCCCAGCGGCAGGTCGAACAGCACCGGACCCAGGCGGAGCTCCGCGCACTGCGAGTCGCCCTCAGCATCCTCGGGGCACGAGGCGGTGGGCGCGCCATCCAGCCGCACCTTTCGGAGCACGAGCGCGACCTCGTCCACCACGATCTCGTCCGACCCGAGGCCCACTACGAGCTGGCCCGGGCCCCCGGTGGCCGACGAAGCCGGCCCACGGGTGGCAACCTGCAGGCGGACTTCGCCCATATCCGATTCGCTGCAGCCTCCGATGGCCAACATCAGGGCGCCGAGAGCAAGCCCGTTCATCGCACGGATGCGCATTTTTGCCTTCTCCATTGAGGGGGCGGTGAAGCGCCTCGCGGCAACTTGGATACCACCGGCTCCAGCGCAGGTAACTGCTTATCCGGTAAGCCAATACGGCGGGACTCTTGGCCGGGGGACCCGGCGAAACGCCCGACGACTTGCGGATCCGGCGGTCGGTCAGTCGTACACGCACACGAAGTGTGGACTGAGCGGAGCCAGCCGGCGCGAAGACGCCAGGCCGCCTGCAGCCGCCTCGTCCGAGTGAGCGAATCGGAGGCAGGGCGCAACGCCGATTCGTAATGTACGAGCGCCTTGCGGCGGGCGCTTCGGCGCCTCCGCTCCGTACGCCGCCGGGTCGAAGTAGGTCGAGGCGTATCCGCCACCCGAGGCGAGATAGACGATGTCCCCGTAGGCCTCCGCGACCAGTTCTTCGATCTCCGCGCGGAGCGCCGGATCTACCTGCCCCGCCAGGGCCTGCTCGCCTCGCTCGATGACCCGACGGAACTCGGCGTCCTGCGATCCGCCTCCGGCGCAGCCTGGCTGCGTGTGGAGTCCGTGCCGAAGCAACACGACCAGCGCGCGCTCGCCGATGGGACCGTCACGGTCGAGTCGGACCGCGTCCCAGAGCCAATTGTTCACGTACATGTAGCTCCGTCCGCCGAGTGCATGCTGCTCGAACCGGGCGCCGGACCGCTCGAGTCGCGCCCGCAACGCGGTCGAGTCGGGCTCGAGCGGCGAGGCCAGCGTGGCCGCCTCCAACACGCGGTCCGCCAGCAACAGCGCGGCCGAGCGGGCGTGCGGAGGCAGGGTGTCCGCGGCGCGGACCCAAGGCTCCAGTGCGTTCGGCAGCATCGAGTCCGCGGAAGTCTCTGGCACCATCCCTTGCCAGGTCCAGAAGAGCCTGGCCTTGAGCTCGATCAGCTTTTCCGCCTGGACGCTGTCCAACCGGCCCAAGGCGACGATCTCGCGCAGCAGCGCGGTCTCGGGATCTCGCCGGAAGGTCTCGGGTTCGGCGAGGTCAGTCGAGATTCCGGACGAGGGCCCCCACGCGAGCACGAACACCCGGCCGAGCAGGCCACTGCTCTCCGCCGCGGCGGCGACCGATGCGGCGGGAAGTCGCCAATACGCCGAGCTGCGCCAGTCGCTCGCCCGCCAGGTCGCCAGGCGCGCGCCGACTTTCCCCTGTCCGTACCGGGAGGTGAGCCGGCGGCGCACCGCGAGGGTCAACGAATCTCCCATGGCGGAGGTCGGCTCCTCGCTCTCCAGCGAGATGGCGCCTGCCCGGCATTCCGCAATGGCATCACGGCCAACCGACCCCTCGAAGACGGGAGTCGCCGATTGAGGGGGATAGAAGAAGACCGAGCGCAGGACCACTCGGCCATCGTGCAGGCGCTCCCGCCGGACGGACCGACCGCACCAGGCGCCTTCGAGCGGCAGACCGAGCCCGCCGTCGAACTCCCGGTTGTCTTCGGCGCGTTCGATGGTCTCGTTGGGATGGGCCCGGCGCCATTCCAGGAGGGACCCGGCGCGGCGAAGGGTATCGAGCAGGCCCGCGGCTCGCGACTCGTAGGTGGCCCGATCGGTCGCGGGCAGGACGGGAAACGTATCGGGGGGAGAAAGGGAGGAATCCGGCGGCTGCGGTGGTGCGGAATCGGAGTCTGGCAGCACTTCGGCGATCGCGAACGGCTTGACGGTGGCCGGGGGAGGAGCAGGGCCCGGCGAGGGGGCGCACCCTAACGAGAGCCCGGCCAAGGCTGCCAGGGCCCGGGATCGCCCCCGGGGCCGGCGACTCAGGCGCTCTTCCGCTTGGCCCTCGCTCCGCGCTTGCGCGGCTTCTGGATCTCGATCACCCCCTCCTCCCGCGGCTGGCGATACACGTAGCGCTCGCCCCGGAAGTTGCGCAGGACGACCTCTTCATCGCTCATGCTGATCACGTACTCCGGCAGGAGCGGGATCTTCCCGCCGCCACCCGGAGCGTCGATCACGAAGTGCGGGTTGGCCAGACCGCTGGTCCACCCCCGGAGGGCCTCCATGACCCGGATCCCCGCCTGCACCGTCGTCCGGAAGTGCTCGGCGCCGGCGACCTGATCGGCCATATAGATGTAGTAGGGCCGGACCCGCGCCATCAGCAGCCGCTGCATCAGCTCCTTCATCACCTCGGGGTCGTCGTTGACGCCCTTGAGCAGGACCGTCTGGCAGCCGAGGGGGATCCCGGCGTCGGCGAGCATGCCGAGCGCGTTCACCGCCGCCGGCGTGAGCTCGTCGGGGTGGTTGAAGTGGGTGTTGATGAAGAGCGGGTGGAACCTCTTGAGCGTGGCGCAGAGCTCCGGGGTGATCCGCTCCGGCAGGTGGCATGGAATCCGGCTGCCGATCCGGATGATCTGAAGGTGCGGAATGGCCCGGAGCCGGGTGAGGATCGCCTCCAGCCGCCGGTCGTTCAGCAGCAGCGGGTCGCCGCCCGACATGATGACGTCCCGGATCTCGGTGTGCTGCTCGAGGTACTGGAAGGCGCTCTCGAACTGGGACATGGGGATCTTCTCCGGGTCGCCCACCTTCCGCCGGCGGGTGCAGAAGCGGCAGTAGGTGGCGCAGACCGGAGAGACCAGGAAGAGCGCCCGGTCGGGGTAGCGGTGGGTGATGTTGGGGACCGGCGAGTCGGCGTCCTCGTTGAGCGAGTCCACCATCCCGTCGCGCACCTCGAGCTCCTCGACGCTGGGCACGTACTGCCGCCAGATCGGGTCGTTGGGCGACTTGATCAGGTCCACCATGGCCGGCGAGATCCGGAACTCGAAGTTGTCGGCCGCCTGGCGCAGGCGGTCGAGCTCGGGGAAGTTCTCCCGGCCGAAACGGTCGGCCAGGGTCTCCAGGGAGGCGATCGAGTTCTTTCTGAGGACTTCCTGCCAGGTCTCCATGACGCTCTAGCCTGTCGTGAGAGTCTTCACGTATACGACCTGATCGTCGCCGGGGGCGTAGAAATCCGGAATCACCGCCGCGCGGCGGTAGCCACGGGCCTCGTAGAAGCTGCGGGTTGGCCGGTAGTCGGGTCGCCCGGCCGTCTCCACGACGATGAGCCGCGCAGACCCGGCCAGCCGGCCTTCCATTTCCCGCATCAGGGCAGTGCCGATCCCCGCGGAATGAATCGCCGGGTCGACCGCCATCCAGTAAAGATCGAAGGTGCCGAGGGTGCACGGGGTGGGACCCCAGCAGATCCAGCCGGCGAGCCGCCCGTCGAGCACCGCACCTACCGCTATGTAGTCGGATGAGCCGGCGACGGCGGCGTCGAAGACTTCGAGGGCGACGGGGACCTCGTCGTCGCGGAACACCCGGACCGCACGGGTGATCTCCTCGATGCGGCCGCGATCGGCCGCGGTGAGGTGTCGGAGAGCCGGTGCCGTGAGGGTGCCGCTCAAGCGGCGGACACCCCGCTGACGAGGGCGGCGGCGGCAGTGTGGCTCTGCGAGCGCATCAGGGCTTCGTCCACCACGTGCATCACGAGGTCGTCGTAGTTCCAACCGAAGGCCCGGCCCATGCGGGCGAGCCCGGCGTTGCTGGAGAGGTCGGGGCAGGGATTGACCTCGAGCACGTACGGCCGCCCTTCGTCGTTCACCCTGAGGTCCACCCGGCCGTAGCCCTCGCCGCCGGAGACGTACTCCCAGGCGTCCCGGGCCACCTTGGCGATGCTGGCTTCGAGCTCGTCGGGCACTTCCGCCGGGCAGACCGGCATGGTGCCCTCGTCCTCGGGGCTGCCCGGAATCCACTTGGCCGCGTAGCCCACGATCGGCCAGGTCCCCTCGGGCATGCCATCGAACCGGATCTCGGCGATGGGCAGCATCCGCTTGCCGACGAACCCGACGTTGAACTCCCGGCCGGGGACGTACTCCTGGACCAGGACCTCCTCGAACTGCTCCAGCATCTGGGCGACCCGCTTCTTGAGCGCCCGCTTCGAGGTGCAGACCGCGCCGTTGTCGATCCCCACGCTGGCGTCCTCCGCCGACGGCTTGACGATGGCCGGGAGCGGGAAGTCGGACGGGGTCTTGTTGCCTTGGGCCAGCGCGAAGGCGGGAACCGGGAGGCCCGCCGCCGAGAGCAGCGTGTTGGCGATGTGCTTGCGGTGGGCGATGGTCGTGGCCCAGTGCCGGCACCCGGTGAACGGCACCCCGGCCAGCTCGAGGGTGCCCACGACGTAGTCCTCGAACCGGGCGTGGCCGTTGACCCCTTCGCAGAGGTTGAAGACCAGGTCGGCGCGCCGGACGCGGTTGAGCCAGCGGAAGTCGCCGAACCGGACGGGCAGGAGCTCGACCTCGTGCCCCCGCCGCCGCAGCACGTCCCGCACCTCGTGAACGTTCCCCACCACCGCCGCGACGTCCTGCGGGCTCCACTCGTCGCTGCCGGCATCGTAGAGAATCGCAACTCGCATCAAGCCACCTCCGCCAGGAGTGAACGGCCGCTGATCCGGCGCCACGCGATGTCGGCGACGGTGCGGATGAGATCGTCGTAGCTCATCCCGGCGGCCCTCGCGGCCTTGGGGAAGCAGGAGTTGTCTCTCGGGTCAGGCAAAATGCCCGGGAGAGGATTCAACTCGACGACCATCGGGTGACCAGCGGCGTCACAGCGGATGTCGACGCGGCACCAGTCGCGGCATTCCAGGGCGTGGTAGGCCGCCAGCGCGACGGACCGGACCTGCCCTGCCAACTGCTCGGGGATGTGCGCCGGGCAGTCGAAAATCTCCAGTGGATGGCTCGGCGAATCCCACAGCCACTTCGCTTCATAGCCGTAGATCGGCGGCGCACCCTGCGGCAGTGTATCAAATCGCATGCCGACAATCGGCAGACAGCGGGCCTGCGCGCCGTTGCCCAGCACCGCGACGGTGAACTCGAGCCCGGGGAGGTAGGTCTCGATCAGCACCGGCTCCGCGTAGTCGGCGAGGAGCTTGGAGACCTGTCGCACCAGCTGCGAGCGATTCCGGCAGAGGCTCTTCACGCTGACGCCCTTGCCGGAGCCCTCGAAGCAGGGCTTCACGAAGAGCGGGAACGGGAGGTCCGCCTTGCGCGCGTCGCTCGGGCTCCGGGCCAGGACGAAGGGCGCGGTGGGGACGCCGCGATAGGCGAGGACCTCCTTGGCGCGCCGCTTGTCGAGCGAGAGGCCGAGGGTCAACGGGTCGGATGCGTGATACGGGATCCCGAGGAACTCGCAGATCGCCGGGACATGGCCCTCGCGGTTCGGACCGTACAGGCCCTCGGCGATGTTGAAGACGAAGTCGGGACGGATCAGCGCGAGCCGGGCGGGGAAACTCTCGTCGGCCTCGAGCCGGAAGACCTGGCCCACCGTGCCGAGGGCGCGCTCCACCGCATCGATGGTGGCGGGCTCGTCCCACTCGGCGTACAGGTCGGTGTTTCGGAGTTCGTCGCGGAGCGCCTGAGTGGTGGACTCGGGGGATGGAGAGGGGGAGGAAGGGTCCGCCCCGGCTGGGTTAGCCGGCGCCTCGGGTCTGAGATTGTAGGCTAGTCCGATCCGAACTGCCAAAAGGCGCCCTCTACAAAAAAGGCCGTCCCTGAGAGACGAGCCGAGACGAGGTGAGTACTTCGACAGAATCTAAAGTAAGAAAAAGTGGACAGGGGCACAATAGGAAAAGCGCGAAAAGTGAAAAGTGAAAAGTGAAGAGGGGGCGCATCGGGATCGAAACTCGGGCGTGAACCCCCGTTCACTCCCTTTCACGCTTCCTTCCTCAGACTTTATGAAACCCGACGCGGCCTGCCTCGCTGCCGTCCTCCGCCTCGTAGATCTCGAAATCCGCGAAGAGCGCCGGCGCCTCCCGTTGAAGGAGACGAAGGCACGCCACCGCCATGCGGCGGATCTCCAGCTCGGCGCCTTCGCCCAGGCGCAGCTCGAGCATGGTCCGCCAGGCGCGCACGTTGGCGCTCGCGACGATTTTCACCTCGGTGGCGTTGGGCAGTACGCTCCGGCCGGCCTCCCGCGCCAGCTTCCGCCGGTGGACCTTGTTCTCCACCCACTCGTACCGCGCCATGAGCTGTTCCACCGCCGCGACGTAGGCCGCCTGCGCCGCCTCGACCTGGCGGGTCCACTCCGCCTCCAGCGCCGCGTCGCCGAGGATCGCGGGCGGCATGACGAAGGCGGCGTGCGACTCGTCCACGTAGCGCTGGGAGAGCTGGGAGTAGCCCCAGCCGGCCCGGTGGCGCACCAGCTCGTGGCTGCAGGAGCGGGAGATGCCCTCGATCAGCATGACGTAGGTGCTGTGCTCGAAGACCGACCCGTGTCCCTGCTTGAGGATGTTCTGGAGGTACTCCGCGGTGGTGCGCCCGGCCGGGTTGTTCTGGCTCATGTAGCAGAGGCGGCCGGCGAACTCCGCGATCCGCTCTCCGTCGCTCGCCTCGCCCTGCCATTGCACCGGCAAATGCGCCGGCTCGAGGAACTGGGGACGGGCGAGGAGCGTGACGCGGGGAGCGCGAAGGATGTCCATGGGTCGGGTACCGGGTGATAGCGCTAAGCCAGCTCCAGCCTGCACTGTCCGTATCCGCCTTTCCGCTCGATCTCGCGCAGCGCGCGAGCGATGTCGTCGGGGATCGGGATGGCCTGGCGACCGACCTTGAGGCGGGTGATGGCCGGCTCGCCGGACGGAAGGATAACGCCGGGCGCGAGAATTCCGAGTGGGTCGAAGGCCAGCTTGACCCGGCGGAAGAGTCCGACGATCTCGTCGCCGTAGATCCGCTGGAGCAGACCGGCGCGAAGCCGCCCGTCGCCGTGCTCGCCCGAGGGCGTGCCGCCGAGCCGGAGGACCGCCTCGGAGACCTCCTCGAGCACGCCGGCCACGCCCTGCTCCCAGCCCGCCCGTCCGATCCTCGGCAGCAGGTTCACGTGCACGTGGCCGTCGCCGGCGTGTCCAAAGATCACTGCCGCGATGTCGCGCGCGGAGGTCACCCGCCGGACGATGCGGATGTAGTCGCCCATCCGCTCGAGCGGCACGCAGGCGTCCTCGATCACCTGCAGCGAGCGGCGGTCCTCCGGGAGCCCGGCCAGGATCGGGCTGGCGGCGTGGCGCAGCTCCCAGAGCCGCGCGGTGCTCTCCGCGGTGAGCGCCGTGTCCACCGCCGCCGCCCAGGGCCGCACCGTGTCCGCGGCCCGCGCCACCGCCTGGCGCAGCGACCTGGGAGTCGTCCCGCTCGATCTCCACCAGGAGCATCGCCTCGACCCCTGCGAGTCCTTCGGCGATGTCGGTCTGGCTCAGCAGCTCGAGAAAGGTCCGGTCGAGCAGCTCCACCGCGGAGGGCTCGCACCCGAGGAGCGCGGCCACCACCTTCACCAGGTCATCCAGCGAGCGCAGCTCGATGCGGAGCCCGGCCCGGTGAGCCGGCTGCGGGTCCAGCCGCCACTCGATCCGGGTGACGAATCCCAGGGTGCCTTCGGCGCCGATGACGAGGTCGAGCAGGTCGCCCGAGGCGATCCAGTCCTCGAGGGCATAGCCGGAGGAGTTCTTGCGCGTCCTGGGAGACCGGGCCGCGATCAGCCCGTGGGCGGCGACGACCGCCGGAACCACGTCGGCCTCGATCCGCCGGACCGTCTCCGCGGATCGGTCGCCCGAGCCGACGCCGCGGCGCAGCTCGAGCACCTCGCCCGCCGCGGTCACCAGCTCGAGCGCCTGGACCCAGCGCCGCACGCTCCCGTAGCGGACGGTCCGCGCGCCCGAGGCGTTGGTGGACACCATGCCGCCGAGCGTCGCGAAGCGTCCGCTGGAGGGATCGGGCGGCAGCCGGAGCCGGTGCGCATCGGCCGGCGATGTTGAGCTCGGCGAGGGTGATGTTGGCGCTGGTGACGGCGATGCGCTCGGCGGGACGAATCTCCAGCCGCCGGGCGAGGCCGGTGAGGTCGACGATGACGCCCTCGCCCACGTTGCCGCCGCCCATCGCGCTCCCCGCGCCGCGAGGCACCAGGGGAAATCGGTGCGCCGAGGCCCACCCGACGAGGGAGACGAGGTCCTCACGATCGGCCGGGAGGCAGACGGCGGCGGGAAGGATCCGGTAGATGCCGGCTCCCTCCGCGTAGGCGGCGCGGGCGCGCTCGTCGGTGCGAAAGACGCCGCGTATGGCTGGGGGAGGCAGCATCGCCCAAAGCTAACTATCTTGTCTGCCTATGTCGGAGACCCCGCGAGCCCAGCTGATCCACATCGACGTGGACCGACGGCTGGGCCACGAATGGGACGAGTGGGACGGCCGGCCGCTGCCGAATCGCGGCGACTACGATTCCTCGCCGACGCTCTTCTTCGGGTGGTCCGCCGCCGCCCTGGCCGCCGCGCTCGCCATCGGAGCCCTCGGGCTCTTTCTGCTGGGTCCCCGCCTCGCGCTGCTGCACCCGTCCATCCCCACCGTCCTCTGGACCGGCCTCGCTGTCGCCGCCGCCCTGCTCTGGGCCTGGTGGGCGATCCTCTTCCTCTCCTATAAGTCCGGCCGAGCGCTCTGCCGGAGCGCCTGGCCGAGCGGGGTCCGTTTCTGCGTCTGATGCGGCTCACCTCCCGGGTGGCCGAGCGGTTCGGCCGGCGCGACTGGGTCGAGAACGCCGCGGTCAAGGTCTACAACGCGCTGGCACTCCTGCGGGGGCGGAAGGTCGGCAAGCGGCGAGCTGCTGCTGCTCATTCCCCGCTGCCTCTCGAAGGAGACGCTCGACGGGGTCCTGGGGGTGGCCGGCCGGTACGGCGTGCCGGTCTTCGTGGCGACCAGGGGTCAGCTCGCGCGCCGCGTCATCCGCGAGCGCCGACCGAGGGCGGTGGTCGCTGTGGCCTGCGAGCGGGACATGGTGAGTGGACTCCACGACGTCGCCGGCAAGGTGCCGGTGCTGGGGCTCACCATGACGCTGCCGTCGGGGCCCTGCAAGGACGCCTGCTCGACCTGACGAAGCTCGGAGCAGTGGGTGAGGGCGTACGTGGTCTGAAGGCCGTGAAGAGTGCAGCAGGAAGAGCGTGAACAGTGAACGGTGACCAGCTACATGGGAATCGTTCCTCCCGTTCACTGTTCACCGTTCACTGGTCACGCTCTTCCGGCCGCGCCGTGCGCTGGCTGCTGCCGCCTGCCGGCGGCGGCGGCCCACCGTGGCGCTTGAGCAACGCCGCCAGCACCGCTCCACTTTCACCGCCGTCGGATGGGTCCGGGGCACCTGCCGCTCCAGCTCGCGCTCGGGCAGCGACGGATCCGCGAGCGGACGGTAGAGGGTCTCCACGGTGAGCACCGTGTTGCCGGGCCGGCCGGGATCGGCCCAGGCGCGCAGCCGGACGACGCCAGTGCCGATCGGCCGCCGAGCGGTCGGCCGTCCGGTCGCGGAATCGAGCCAGGCCGTCTCGATGTAGCCGTCCCGCATCCGCACGCGAGAGGGCGTGATCGAGTCGGCCTGAAGCGCCTCGGCGAGGCGGCGGGTCGCCTCCGGCGGTCGGAGCCGGATCTCTACGCCGGCGGCCTCGGGATACGGCGTGATCGCCGGCCGCGTGGTGTTGGGGCGGCAGGCCGCGAGCAGCGCGGCGGCGGCGATCCAGGCGCGAGGCGTCACGGGCTAATGTTCGTGCGGAGGCGTGCCGGGCGGGTCGGCGTGGTCCCCGGCTCGTGGGTGGCGCCGGAGGCCCAGCGGCCACGAGTCAGCGGCGCGCGGGAGCCGCCGGCGGCTCGTGTGCCGTGACCATGCCTCGTCCTGCTCCTCGCCCCCTGCGTGCTCGTGGCCCTCGGACCGGTTCCGCAGCTCGGAGGTGAGCACCTCGGTCGGAATGCCGGCCGCGTGGTCGAACACCAGCCGTCCTCCGAAGGTGGCCGTCGCGATCAGCACGCCGGCTCCTCCCAGCGCCAGCGCCAGCGCCAGCGCCCGCTCGGTCGCTCCCATCCGCCGCTCCCGCCAGATGCGCCAGCCCGCCAGGACGCCGAAGATCGCCGAGCGTGATGAAGCCGAGCAGCTCATGGGTCTCCATGACCCGGTGGACCGCATCGCCGTGGGCGATGTTCTCCTCCGCCTGCAACCCCGACAGGACGGCCGCCGCCCCGCCGATCGCGCCCACGATCAGCGTCCAGAACGACACCTGCCGGAAGCTCTCCTTCCGGGTCGCCAGGGCCAGCAGCTCGAAGAGACCGCGACTAGCAGCAGGGCGGCCGGCAGGTCGTTGAGGGCGGCGTGCAGTCGCGGCCAGTCGTAGCCGAACATCGGGTCTCCCTAGAGGGCTGGGTCGGAGGGTCGTGGCGGATCGGTGGCATAATCATAAAACCCCGGCCGGTCTTCCGTCCATGCATGCCGGCCGTGACCATCCTTCGGAGGAGGGGCGGCGAGGCGTACCGGGGCTCCCGGTACTCCTCGAACATGATTTCGGCGATCCGGGCCGCGGTGTCGAGGCCCACGAGATCGAGCAGGGCAAAGGGGCCCATGGGATGGCCGCAGCCAAGCTGCATTCCCCGATCGATGTCGGCGATCGTGCCCACGCCCCGCTCGAGCGCCCGTATCGCGTCGAGGAGGTACGGCACGAGCAGCAGGTTCACGATGAACCCGGACCGGTCGCGGGAGACGATCGTCTCCTTGCCCAGCCGCCGGACGAACTCGACCGCGGCGTCGAGCGTCTCCTTCGAGGTGGTCATCGCCCGGACCACCTCCACGAGCGGCATCAGGGGCACGGGGTTGAAGAAATGGAGGCCGATAAAGCGGTCGGGCCGCGCGGTGGCCGAGGCCATCTCGCCGATGATGAGGCTCGAGGTGTTGGAGGCGAAGATCGTCGCCGGTGGGCAGAGCGTGTCCAGCTCGCGCCAGAGGGCGTTCTTGACCTCGAGGTCCTCGGTGACGGCTTCGACCACGAGGTCGCAGGGCCCGAGCGCGCCGATGTCGGTGGTGAACGACAACCGCTCCAGCGCGGTCACGCGGGTGCCGGGGTCGATCTTGCCCTTCTCGACCAGCTTGTCGAGCGATCGTCCGATTCCGGACCGGCCTTTGGCCAGGAAAGTCTCGCTGACGTCGCGCACCACGGTGGGAAACCCGGCCATCGCGGCCACCTGCGCGATCCCGCCGCCCATGAGGCCGCAGCCGATCACGCCGACGCGGTTGATGCCGGGCATGGTCACCTTTCGGACTTCAGCGCCTTCCGAACCTCGTCGGCCAGCAGGTCCATCAGCCGCGGCGGGGTCGAAGAGAGCAAGCGATCGGCGCGGCTGCCGTGCTCCAGCTCGTCGAGGGCGCGCTCCAGGCCGAGCTGGAGCCGGGCGACGACCGGGCCGTAGCGCCGGAGCGCCATGTATCCCAGGCCCAATGCGACCGGCAGAGGGATCAGGACGACCGGGAGGATGGCGCCCACGGCGGCGAGCACCCCCGTGCCGACCGCGCCGGCGGAGGCCAGCGCCGCGCCGCCGCCCACCGATTCGGTTCTCGCCTTCCGGGCCGTGGCGGTGAGCGCGACGTTGCAGTATCCCGGCTCCAGCTCCAGCACGGTGCACGACACCGTGTCCGCCCGGGCGAGCAGGAGCGGGCGCTTGGCTCCCCCGACGCCAAGCGCGCGGCGGTACGCCGCCTGGAACCCCCCGGTCGGCTCCCAGGTGATCCGGCCGGGCTGGTGTCGCTGCACCGAGAACAGCTCGTGCTTTTCCAGCCAGCGCACCAGGGTGGCCTCGATCGCCTCGCGCTCGCCCCGGACCACCCGCTGCGCCGCAACGGCCGCGGGCCCGACCGTGCGGGAGAGGAACCCGCCGGGTCCCGCGTCGACGACCCGCGCCCGTTCCTCCAGCAGCGCCTGCTGGAGGTAGCGTCCGGGGATCCCCACCTCGCGGCCGAGCGCGAGCACCTCGTCGGGAGTCAGTCCCTCGCCGATCTCCCGCTCCGACGTCTGCAGCTCCGCGGCCCGCTGGATGATGCGCTCCAGCGCGGCCCGGTCGATCGGGGCCGGGATACCCTCGGTCATGCTAGTCCTGCGACGGCGTGCGGGCCGCCTCGATCCGCAGCTGCGACATCAGGCTGGAGAGGTCGCCGGCGCTCAGCGCGGGCACGTCGACGTCGCTCGCGCTCCGCCGGCTCGCCGGGTTTGGCCGCCTGCGCGCGGAGGAACGGACGGAACATCTCGATGGGAATCGGGAAGATCGTGGTCGAGTTGTTCTCCGCCGCGATCTCGGTGACGGTCTGGAGGTAGCGGAGCTGGAGCGACATGGGCTCCGTCGCCAGGGTCCGTGCCGCCTGGGCCAGGGTCTCCGACGCCTGGAGCTCGCCCTGGGCCGCGATCACCTTCGCCCGGCGCTCCCGCTCGGCCTCCGCCTGGCGCGCCATGGCCCGCTTCATCTGGTCGGGCAGGTCCACGTCCTTCACCTCGACCGCGGAGACGTCGATGCCCCAGGGATCGGTCCGCTCGTCGATGATCTTCTTGAGAACCGCGTTGATCTTCTCCCGATCGGACAGCAGCTCGTCGAGCTCCACCTCGCCCAGCACCGAGCGCAGCGTGGTCTGGGCCAGCTGGCTGGTGGCGTAGAGGTAGTCTTCGATCTCGATGACCGCCTTGGCCGGGTCACCCACCCGCATGTAGAGCACCGCGTTCACCTTCACCGAGACGTTGTCGCGGGTGATCACGTCCTGCGGCGGGATGTCGAGCGCGACGATCCGGAGGGACACCCGCTTCTGGCCCGCGAAGCCGGCGGGAAGGAAGACGACGCCGGGGCCCTTGGTGCCCCAGTAGCGTCCGAGGAAGAAGGCGACGCCGCGCTCGTACTGCTTGAGAACCCGCAGGCTCAGAAACGAATAGACGACCGCGACCGCGAGTCCGGCGACCAGGATTTCCATAGGCTCAGCTCGCCTCCACGATCACCGCGATGCCCTGGCCGCCGCCGATGCAGGCGGTGCCGAGCCCGTACCGGCCGCCGCGCCGCCGCAGCGCATGGAGGAGATGGAGGGTGATCCGGGCGCCGCTCGCGCCAAGGGGGTGTCCCAGGGCGACCGCGCCGCCGTCCACGTTGGTGCGCTCGCGATCGAGCTCCAGCTCCTGCTCCACCGCCAGGTACTGGGCCGCGAACGCCTCGTTCACCTCGACCAGATCCATGTCCTCCAGCGTGAGACCCGCCCGCTCCAGCGCCCGCCGCGACGCGGGGGCGGGGCCGATGCCCATGGTCTTGGGATCCACGCCCGCCGCCGCCCAGGCCACCAGCCGGCCGAGCGGGACAAGGCGGCGCTCGGCGGCATACCGTTCGCTCGCGAGCACCAGGGCCGCGGCGCCGTCGCAGATGCCGGACGCGTTGCCCGCCGTCACCACGCCGTCCTTCCGGAAGTACGGCGGCAGCTTGGCCAGCGCCTCGGGAGTCGTGTCCGGCCGCATGTGCTCGTCGGCGGCCCAGGGTCGCGGCTCCCGGGTCTTCCTGTCCTTGAGCATCACCGGCAGCACCTCGTCGCCGTAGTCGCCGCGGGCCCAGGCGTCCCGGGCCCGGGCCTGGCTGAGCGCGGCGTAGCAGTCCACCGCCTCCCGAGTGACCTGATACTGCTGGGCGAGGTTTTCCGCCGTCTCCGCCATCGAGAGGCCGCAGTGGGCATCGCGCAGCGCTTCCCACAGCCTGTCCTCCAGCGGTGGCGGGGTGCCCAGCCGCAACCCCCATCGCGCGCCCCGCACCACGTGGGGCGCCTGGCTCATGCTCTCGGTGCCGCCGGCGAGCACCACCCGGGACTCCCCCAGCATGATCTGCTGCGCCCGCCTGCGCCACGGCCTCGAACCCCGACCCGCAGAGCCGGTTCACCGTCACCGCCGGCGTCTCGATGGGGAGTCCGGCGCGGAGCCCGACGTGCCGGGCGAGATAGGGGGCGTCGGCCGAAGTCTGGAGGACGTTGCCGAAGACCACGTGGTCCACTTCGGCGGGAGCGACTCCGGACCGGGCCAGGGCCTCGGCTCCGGCCAGCACACCTAAGTCCGTGGCGGTAAGGTCTTTGAGGGCTCCGCCGAAGCCGCCGAAACCGGTTCGGGCGCCGGACAGGAAGACGACGCCGGTCTGGCGACCTGAGGGACTCATGGAAGGGTGCAACCGGGGAAAAACGGGGCAGAGGACATCCTGATCGGAATATCGCCCTGCCCCCGGGCCACTTCAAGCAAATCTCGTCAGATCAGGCTGCCGCTCGGAATCACCGCGTTCTTGGGGACCACCACGATGCCGTCCCGCACGTGGAAGTTGGGCCCGTCGAAATCCGTCGGCTTGCCCTCGGGGGAGATACGGACCGAATCGCCGATCCGGGCGTTCTTGTCCACGATGGCCCGCTCGATCGTGGTGCCCTGGCCGATGCCGATCGGCGGCGCGCCCACCGGCGGGGCGCGGTCGGGCGTCTCGTAGTAGTCGGCGCCCATGATGAGCGAGTCGCGGATGACGGCCCCCGACTCGATCCGGGCGCGGACGCCCACCAGCGAATGCTCGATCACCGCGTCGTTGATGATGCAGCCGTCGGCGATGACCGACCGCTCGATCAGGCTCTTGATGATCTTGGTGCCGGGCAGATAGCGCGCGTGGGTGAAGATCGGCGACGTGGCGTCGTAGAAGTTGAACTTGGGCAGCGGCGCGCAGAGGTCGAGATTGGCCTCGTAGAACGACCGGATCGTCCCGATGTCCTCCCAGTAGCCCTGATACTGGAAGGCGTGCACCCGGTGGGTCTCGATGATCTTGGGGATGACGTGCTTGCCGAAGTCCGCCTCGCTGCCGGCCAGCGCCTCGGCGAGCACCTCGCGGTCGAAGACGTAGATGCCCATGGACGCGGGCAGCGCGTCCGGGTCCACCGGCTCCTCCAGCTCCTCGACCCGGCTCCAGTCCACCCGCAGCGAGGCCTGGACCGCGGGGTCGGAGGGCTTCTCGACGAATCGGACGACCCGGCCGTCGGGCGCCATCCCCATGATCCCGAAGGCGTGAGCGGCCTCGGGCCGGACCGGCGTCGTGGCGACCGTCACCTCGGCGCCGCTCGCCACGTGGCGCTCGAGCAGCAGCCGGAAGTTCATCCGGTAGAGCTGGTCGCCCGAGAGGATCAGGACCAGCCGGTGGGGGTAGTCGCCGAGGTGGACCAGGTTCTGGCGCACCGCGTCGGCGGTGCCCTGATACCAGCTCTCGCTCTCGGTGCGCTGCTGCGCCGCCAGGATCTCCACGAACCCGTGGGCGAAGCTGTCGAACCGGTAGCTGTCCTGAACGTGGCGATGCAGCGAGCTGCTGTTGAACTGGGTGAGGAGGAAGATCCGCCGCAGGTCGGCGTTGAGGCAGTTGCTGATCGGGATGTCCACGATCCGGTACTTCCCGCCCAGCGGGACGGCGGGTTTGGCGCGGTCCTTGGTGAGCGGGAAGAGCCGGGTGCCGGCGCCGCCGCCCAGGATGACGGAGAGGACGTCCTTCGGGTCGGAGCGTCGTGCTCCAGGTCGTCACGGCCTACCCCTCACCGACGGCCGCGCCGCAGTTGACGCAGTGCCTCCATCCCGGCTCGACCTCGCTGCGGCACTCGGGACAGAGGATCTGGGTCTGGCTCTGACCGCAGTGGGGGCAGAAGTTGACGGGTCGGTGAACGGGAAGCGAGCCGCCGCAATAGATGCAGGACGGCCGGGTTTCCTCCGCGGCGACCTCGCCTGGCCTCGGCCAGGTCGCTCCGCTTCGGGCGAGCTCCTCGATGTCGGTGACCTCGCGCAGCGCCTCGACGCCGGGCAGCTCGGCCACTCTCAGGTCGTCCAGGTCGTCGGATCGAAGCGGACGCCGCCTCCGGTGCCGGCTCGAGCGCGGGACCGGTGCCCTGGGCGGGCGGCGCGTACGCGTCATCGGGCTCGGGAGCGAGGGCCCATGCCAGGGGCTCGGCCCGAAGCGTCACCTGCACGTCCTCGAAGGAGTGGAGCACGGCGAGGTCGGGGTTGGCGCTCCTGCTCTCCTGCGCGAAGCGTCCCCTGGCTTCCTCCGGCTCGGTCCGGACCAGGTTCCCTTCGCCGGCGCAGAGGCGAAGCAGCACCGCTTCGTAGTCCTCGACGGTTTCGAGCTGGAGTACGCGGCGGTTGGTGCGGTAGGGCAGGATGAAGCCGGTGATGTCGTCGAGGGGCACGGGCCGGCGGAGCCGAGCCGGATCGGTCGCGGCCAGATTGCTGACCAAGCGGCGGAAGAATCGCTCGACGTCGGTCACTGGTCCCCTCGCGCATGGCGCATCGGTACGGCAGCTTACGGAAGGTGACCCGGTGATGTCAAGCAAGGACGCGCGTTACGGTCGCTCCACCAGCACGAGCGGAAACCGCTCCCCCGCCGCCACCCGTTCCTCCAGCCTCGCGAATCCCGCGTCCGGCGTCGTAGCCGGCATAGAGGTCCTTTTCCTGCTGGCCTGCCAGCCAGCTCGTCGAACTCCGACTCCACCGCGCCGTCGGTGCTGCGCTGCTCTCTCGCGGCGCGGACGGCCAGCCAGTCGGCATACTCGTTCTTGGGGTGCCGATGGTGACCCCGCAGCCAGGTCCACTGCACCTCGTGCTTCCGTCCCGCGGTGTCGAGCGCCTTCCACAGCGTCCAGGTTCTCGATCGGGCCGCCTTTCCGGGTCCAGCCCCGCGCCTTCCACGCCGGCACCCACTCCCGCATGCCCTTCACCAGGTACTGCGAGTCGGAGACCATCAGCACGGTGAGCCGCCCGCCCTTCCGGGCGAGAAGATCCAGCGCCCGGGTCGCGCCCCTGCAGCGCCATCCGGTTGTTGGTCGTCGCCGGCTCGTGGAGGAAGAAGTCGCGGCGCTCGATCCGTCCCGCTCCGGCTCCGGACCTCGATCAATCCGCCCCCGCCGCCCGGGTTCTCGCCCTCGCGTCCGTTTCCCAGGCAGCTCTCGTCGAGGTGGAGGATGGCGATGGGCCCGCTCAATCGATCACCTGGAAGTGGTCGATGTCGTTCAGCCGGAAGGGAAGCTCCTCGCCGGTCATGGGCAGGCGCCCGATCAGCGCCTCGTGGCGCTCGACCGTGGCGATGCGGAGCGCGACCACGATGTACTCGGTCCCCCGGCGCGACAGCGCGACGCGCAGGCCGCGGCGGACCGCGTTCTCGAGCTGGTCCATGCGTTGGGTCGTCCAGCGGAGAGGCATCGGGCTCGGAGGAGGGCTAGTGCCGGCGGGTGACGTGGATGTGGCCGGCCGGCCCGGCGACGAGGCGGCCGATCACGGCGGCGGCGGGCGTCTCCGCCTCGCGCAGGGCCTCGAGCAGGGGGGCCTCGTTCTCCGGCGGGACGGCGAGCAGAAGCCCGCCGGAGGTCTGGGCGTCCACGCAGAGCAGCCGCTCGTGCGGGGCCAGGTCGTCGGCCCACTGGAGATCCTTCGCCGCCTCGAGGTTCCGCTGGGTCCCGCCGGGCACGATGCCCCGCGCGGCCAGGTTCAGCGCGTGGGGCAGGAGCGGCAGCGACTCGAAGGCCACCTCCGCCGCCACCTTGCTCGCGGCGAGCATGTTGCCAAGATGCCGCAGCAGTCCGAAGCCGGTCACATCGGTGGCGGCGCTCACGCCCACCCGGAGCGCCGCTTTGGCGGCGCCGTCGTTGAGCGCGGTCATCGAGCGCACGGCGTCGGCCAGTCCGGCCTCGATCAGCGCGTCCCGCTTGAGCGCGGTGGTGAGGATGCCGGTGCCCAGCGGCTTGGTGAGCACCAGCACGTCGCCGGCGCAGGCGCCGGCGTTGGTGAACATCCGGTCGGGGTGCACCTCACCCATGACCACCATGCCGAAGAGCGGCTCGAGCGAATCGATGGAATGCCCCCCGACGATCGCGCATCCCGCTCGCTCGGCCACTTCCGAGGCGCCCCGGATGACATCGCCCAGCAGCTCGAACGGCAGCTTCTCGCGCGGCCAGCCCACCAGGTTGAGCGCGAAGAGCGGGGTTCCGCCCATGGCGTACACGTCGCTCAGGGCGTTGGCGGCCGCGATGGCGCCCCACTGGGCCGCGTCGTCCACGATGGGGGTGAAGAAATCCACGGTCGCGACCAGCGCCCGGTCGTCGGAGAGCCGGAAGACGGCCGCGTCGTCGCGGGTGGCGGCGTCCACCAGCACCCGCGGATCGACCACCCCGGGCAGGTGGTGCAGGACCTCCGACAGCTCGCCGGGGCCGAGCTTGCAGGCGCAGCCGGCCCCGTGGGAGAACGCGGTCAGTCTGATGCGGGGTTTCTGCTCCGTCTGGTCCGCCATGTCTAGCGTGAAGCGGCCTCGACGAATCCGGCGAGGAGCCGGTGCATGCGGGGGTCGCGGTCGGTGAGCGACTCGGGGTGCCACTGCACGCCGAGGAGGAACCGGCTGGCCGGGGATTCGAGCGCCTCGATCAGGCCGTCGGGCGCCACCGCGGTGGGCACCAGGCCGGGCGCGAGGTCCTTGACGCCCTGGTGGTGCATGCTGTTCACCTCGAGCGGCGCGGCGCCCACCAGCGCGTCGAGGCGGGAGCCGGAGGCGACGGTGACCCGTGGGCCAGGTGGTCGCGGGCGAAGCCGGCGGTCGGGAAGTAGTCGTGCTTGATCGCGTCGGTGCGCTGCGCCGCGATGTCCTGGTAGAGCGTGCCGCCGAGCGCCACGTTGATGACCTGGAGACCGCGGCAGAGGCCGAGGAGCGGCTTCCCGTCCGCGATCGCCCAGCGGGCGAACCTGAGCTCCACCCGGTCGCGCGCGGGGTCGAGGCGGCCGCAGCGTGGGGAGCGGCGACTCGCCGTAGGTCGCGGGGTCGAGGTCCACGCCGCCGGGGAGGAGCAGGCCGTCCATCCGGTCGTAGAGCGCGCGGAGGGTGTCCTCGTCGTCCAGCAGCGGGATCATCACCGGCAGCCCGCCCGCGGCGGCGACCGCGCGGGAGTAGCGCTGGTTCATGACCCACGACTCCGGCAGCCCCTCGGGGATGCCGTCGATGGAGTGCAGGGTCTGGGTCGGTATGCCGATGATCGGTCTGCGGCGCATTCGGGCCTCGTTATTCGCTGCTGCCGGTGTCATTCCGAGCGCAGCGAGGGATCTTGTGAGGGCAGGGCACGAGCCACGCCGGCAAGATCCCTCGCTGCGCTCGGGATGACCTTCGCCTTCCTGGCTGGAATCTAAGCCCTACCGCTCGACCCTGGTCACCCCTGGAGCCAACGCCCCCTCGGCTCCGGGGGTTCCCGGCACCACACCTTCCTCGGTCTCCGCGATCAGCTGGTCCACCACCGCCTTCAGGTCGCCGGTCCGCTGATAGGTCGCGAGCTGGCGGTCGGCGCTCGAGCCCTCGGCCAGGATCCGGAAGGCGTACTCGACCTCCTTCCGGCTGCCCAGCTCGTCCACCACGTCGCCGAGGAACCACTCGATCAGCTCGCGGATCAGCTCGCGCGGCCGGCAGCTCCTGCTGCTTGCCGAAGTCGATGAGCTTGCCGTCGAGCCCGTACCGCACCGCCCGCCACTTGTTCTCCTCGATGAGGTCGGAGGAGTAGACGCGGAAGGTGATGTTGTCGCGGCGCAGCTTCCACAGCTTGGCGACGATCGCCTGGAAGATCGCGGCGACGCAGACCGCCTCGTCCACCCGGGTGCAGACGTCGCAGATGCGGAACTCCAGCGTCGGGTAGTTCCAGTTCGGCCGGACGTCCCACCAGATCTTGGAGCCGTCGGGGATGCAGCCCGTGCTGATCAGCGTCTCGAGGTAGTGCGGCGTACTCGGCCCAGTTGGGGACGATCCGGCGGGATGCCGGTCCGGGGGAAGGCGCGGAAGATGATGCTGCGGTACGACTTGAGCCCGGTGTTGCGGCCGATCCAGAACGGCGAGCTGGTGGAGAGACAGAGGATGTGCGGCAGGAAGTAGCGGGAGACGTTCATCGCGTCGATCAGGAAGTCCCGGTCCTCGATGCCGATGTGGACGTGGGTGCCGAAGATCAGCAGCTGCTGCGCCAGGTCCTGCATGTCCTCCTTCACGCCGAGGTAGCGCTCGAGCGGCGTGATCTCCTGCTTCATCCAGTGACGAGAACGGATGCGTGCCCGCGGCGGCGATCTTGAGCCCGTTGCGCGCGGCCAGCTCCATCACGCCCCGCGCAGGCGCACCAGCTCGGCCCGCACCTCCGCCGGCGTGCGGCAGACCTTGGTGCCGACCTCGACGATCGACTGGTGCAGCTCGGGCTTCACCTGCTCCAGGAAGCGGTGGTCCTCCTCGAGGATCTGGGTGATGTACGACGGCAGCTCGCGGGTCTTCGGGTCGATGATCTGATACTCTTCCTCGATGCCGAGGGTGAGCGAAGGGGGCTTCATCCCGTGCTCCTTTCCGATCGGTTCAGCGCTGCTCGACCACGAAGGTCGGGACGGTCGAGCCGCCGCCGGCCGTGACGTTCAGCAGCGCCGCGGTGGAGAGCCGCGTCAGGCAGCCTTCCACGTAGTCCCCGTGACAGACGAACGGGGCGGTGTCGAGCATCCGGTCGACGAAGACCGCTCGGCCGTCCACCAGGCTCGGGTACGGCTCCGACGGGATCGCGACCCGCTCCTGGACGATGTACGGGCTCGCCAGCGCGGTCGCCACCGCGCCGCTCCCAGTCCGGCGTCGTCGGTCTCCCAGCCGAGCACGATGCCGGCGCCGCCGTAGTCGTCGTTGGGCTTGAGCACCAGCCGGTCGCGCGCGGCGACCATGAACGGCACCAGGTCCACCGTCTTGCCGCCGTGCTCGGTGCGCCGCTCCTCCACGACGCGGGTCCAGGGCATGTGGGCCGCGATCGCCTCGCGCTCCTCGGCCAGCGAACAGCGGCTGTTGCGCTCGTCGCGACAGGACCGCGAGGCTCGCCTTCTTGTGCAGGATCTTGCAGCGGAGCGGGTTCACCATGCACACCGCCCGGTCGCGACCGCCCGGACCAGCGGCGTGTCGGCGCCGCAGCGCTCGACCAGCTCGGCGATCAGCACCCGCTTGTAGATCAGGTCGACCGGGCCGCCCGCCGGCGTAGCAGCCGGCCGCCGCGCAGCTCCATCTCGCGCGGGTCGGCGATGACGCACTCGATGCCCACCGCGCGCGAAGTAGTCCTGGAACAGCACGAACTCGCTGCGGGTCGGCACCTCGGGCCAGTCGACGATGGCGATGCGCGGGAGCGTCCCGGCGGCCGGACCACTGCCTCGTACGCGTCGAGCAGGACGTGCAGCACGCCGTGCCGCGCCAGGAGCGGCATCGCCTCGTACCGCGCGGCCGAACGCGCGCATGACCGGCAGGTCGACGAACGAGGCCGACCAGCGCGTCGTTGTACCCGGCGCCGGCGGGCGTCTCGGCGTTGTACTCGGTGAGCGCCATCGTGCCGGCCTCGTCCATCGACGAACGCGTCGAGCCGCGAGGTCGGGCTGGGCTCGCGGAATCCCGGGTCGTGCCGGATCAGCCGCTCCTCCCAGTCGGCCAGCCGGAACTGCCGGCGGAAGGCCTGGTCGGCCAGCGCCCGCTCGTACGCCTTCTCGAACGCGCGCATGAGCAGCCGCACCCGCCGCTGGAGCAGCCGGTACTGCGCCAGGGTCATGAACCGCGGCCGCAGCACGGTCGCGAGCGGCCGGTCGCCGAAGACCAGGCCCGCGGCGCCGGAGCTGGTCCGACGAGCATCGCTTCGGATGCCTGGGCCAGCTCGTCGGTCAGCAGCTCGTGGTAGTCGGCGATCGCGTCCTGCACGGCGTCCGGGCTCAGCGTCGGGCGGTGAACGCGGCGTCCCACTTGAGCGCGCGGGACTGCTGTCGCGGCTTCTTCGCCAGCTTGATCGCCATGTCGGCCATGTGCTTGACCGCCCACTCGAAGTAGTCGGGCGTCAGCGAGTTGATGTCCATGTCGGGCGCCGGATTCATGAAGTCGATCGCGTAGGGCACGCCGTCGCGCACCGCGAACTCGATCGAGTTCATGTCGTAGCCGAGCGCCTGCACCAGCGTCCGCGCGTCCTCGACGATCGCGCGCCTCGAGCTCGGGCGAGAGATAGCTCGCGCTGCACGAGGTACTTCCGCTCGCGCGGGTCGTACTTCATCGGCAGGATCTCCTCCTGGCCGAGGCAGAGGCAGCGGACGAACTGGTCCCACTGGATGAACTCCTGCACGATCATCGTGAGCAGGCCGGAGTGGTCGTAGTGGTGGATCAGCTCGTCCAGCGAGCGGCAGACGTAGACCTCCTTCCATCCGCCGCCGTGCGCGTCCTTGAGGATGCAGGGCATGCCCGACGTAGTCGACGATCCCCTCCCAGTCGAGCGGGAACTCGAGGTTGCGCAGGCTCTCGCTCGGGCACGATGCCGGGGACGTACTCCTTGTTCGGCAGCACGACGGTCTTGGGCTGGCCACGCCGAGCTTGGTGGCCAGCGAGGCGCCGAAGAACTTGTCGTCGGCGGTCCACATGAACGGGTTGTTGACGACGGTGACGCCCTCGAGCACCGCGTGCTTGAGGTAGGTCCGGTAGAACGGCACCTCGTGCGAGATGCGGTCGATGAGCACGTCGTACGGGCAGGGCTCGTCCATGGACGGGGCGCCGATCTTGGCGTACTCGACCGTCACGCCGGCGTTGCGCCGCGCCACTTCCTCGATGAACGCGGGGGGAAAGGACCACTCGCGGCCGACGAGGAGGCCGACTGTCTTTGTCATATGCGGTCACTGATGTTGAGTGCTCATTCGAGCGATGCGTCGTCATCCCGAGCGGAGCGATGGCGATCGGGATCTGCTCCGCGAGCTCCGATGTTGGCCGGCAAGATCCCTCGCTCCGCTCGGGATGACACCAGTTCCGACGCTGAGCTCCCACGCTCAATCATGCCCCCCGATATACCGCCGGATCATCTGCTCCCAGTACGGCCAATCGTGCGCCCAGCCGTCCCAGATGCGCAAGGCGTTGCCGATCCCCTTGCTCCAGAGGATGGCGGACAGGTCCTCGTTGTCGGCGTAAGCCGGGTCGTCGCGGCCGATGGCGAGGATGATGTCCTGGCGGCGGAACGCCTCCAGCCGTGCCGGAGTCGTGCTCGTGCCGGAGGAAGTCCAGGGGATTGCAGGCGTAGACGTTGTGGTCCGAGTAGCCGCCGGTGAGCCGCTTGATGTCGTAGGTCCCGCTCATCCCGAGGATCCGGTTCACCAGGTGCGGATGCCGGAAGCCCGAGGCAGGCCGCGTAGTAGGCGCCGAGGCTCGCGCCGGTGGCGATCACGTAGGGATTCGCGTTGCGGCTCGCGGTGAAGGGCAGCACCTCGCTCACCAGGTAGTGGTCGTACTGGAGGTGCCGCCAGGCCCGGGCGCCGGGATGCAGATGCTCGGCGTTCCAGGTCTCGCCCGGCAGGTGGTCCAGCAGGAAGAGCTGGATCCATCCCTGGTCGATGTGGTCGGCCAGCACCTCGTGCATCCGGCGGTCGAGCCACTCGCGGTGGGTGCCCATCGAGGTGGGGAAGACCAGGACCCGGGCGCCATGGTGCCCGACGACGTCCAGCGCCATGTCCCGGCCGAGCGCCGGGCTGTGCCAGCGGTGGTACTCGTGGTGCACGGGTCACTCTGGAGAAGGAAGAAGAAACGGCAGCGCCGCGCGGAAGCGCCGGCCCCAGGCCGCCTCCTCGTGCTTGCCCGCGCGGTCCTCCACGTAGCGGAGGTGCTCGCCCTGGACGTAGCCCTTCGCGACGCAGCAGGTCGCGGAGCCGGCGGGCGTCCTCGAGGGTCTCGGCTCCCTCCTGCCGGCCCACGTCGAGGTAGATCCTGCCCGGGCTGAAAGGGCGCCGGCTCGAGCAGCCCAAAGATAGCGCGCTCCGCGAACCACAGCGATGGACTCATCGCGCGCCAAGACGCCGAACACGTCGGGCCGGGCGAAGAACGCGAACAGGCTGATGAGCCCTCCCATCGAGGAGCCGGCGACGCCGGTGGTCTCCCGCTGCGGCAGGGTCCGGAAGCGGGCGTCCACCAGCGGCTTGATCGTCTCCGCCAGATGGCTCACGTAATCGCCGCCCCGGCCGCTACCGCCCTCCGGATCGTCGAACGGGCTGTACTCGGCGATGCGCTGGCTCACCCGCGTTGGGGATCGCCACCACGATCCCCTCCAGCCCTCGCGCGGCGGCCCAGTTCATGGCGAGGTCCACCCGCCAGGAGCCGGCGAAGCTGGCCTCCGGGTCGAAGAGATTCTGGCCGTCCTGCATGTAGATCACGGGGTAGCGGCGTTCGGTCTCGCCGTAGGAGGGCGGGAGGTAGATCGCGAGCTCCCGGTCGAGCCCGGGAGATTCGGGTCCGACCGAAACGCGCTCGACGCGTCCCCGCGGGCGTTTGCTGTCTGGTGGGCACCTGGATGTTCCTGGGTCAGGCGGGACTGCGGGATGCCCACAGCAGCGCGCGCAGCCCGATCAGCGCGCGCTCCTGCTGGGCCATGGTTCCGAAGGTGCCGTCGGCCCGCTGCCGGGCCACGAGCGCGGTGGCGGCCCGGCGGACCGTGACCTGGGCCTCGAGCATGTCCGCGGCGAGAAGGGCATCGAGCACCTGGAACAGGTCGGCGCTGGGCCACTCTCCCTCGACTCCCTGGTTGGAGGTCACCACGCCCGACCAGTCGGTGCACGATCTCCCGATAATCCGGGCCGGCCATGGCCAGGGCGTGCAGGCCCGCGACGACCGTGTCGGGTGAGAAGTAGCCGTTCCACTCGGTCCACTGCTCGGAGATCCGGGCCAGACTCTGGACATGCCGCTTGATCGACGGTCTCTCCCCGTAGCCGGCCCGGAGCGCCGCGCGCAGGGCGAGGCAGCTGATGGCGAATCTCGCGGCCGGCTCGACCCTGAACACCTTGCCGGTGGGCAGCGTCACGGGCGCCAGCCGCTGCGCCGGGTGGCGCCGGCGCGAAGAAGCCGGCGAGAAAATGCTGGCACAGCTGGCGGGCGTGGCGCACACGATCGCATCCCTCAGTGGAAGGCGCCGGGGCGATCCTGCTGCTCGAGTAGCCAGGCGAGCGGCCTGACGATGGCCTGGGAGTCCTCGCGCTCGCCGAGGTCGAGCAGTTCGTGCACCCGCCAGATGGTCGGCACCGCGCCGCCGGCGACCGTGCCGTCGGGGCGAAGGTCGCTCGCCAGCTCCTCCCGCAGGCCCTCGGCCAGCGCGGCGTCGGTGGTGGCGGTCCGGTCCAGCGCCTCGCGGGCGAGCAGTCCCTGCCGGGTCCGCTCCATGCCGAAGAAGAGCGCCAGGCGCTCGATCGCCGCGGCGGTCATGCGGGCGCGAGTCTCCAGGCCAGCAGCCCGCCGGCCACCACGGTCCGGAGCACCCGCAGCAGCGAGGCGCGGCGATCGGAGGTCCGGGAGTGTGGGCCATTCACGCAGCGCCCCGACCAGGCCGAACACCAGCCACCATCCGCCGGCACCCAGGCTCCCGAACCACAGGCCGCCGAGCAGGGTGAGCAGCAACGCCTCCCCGAGGTGGACCCGGACGCGGGCGCAGCCTCCCGTCGCCCCCGGCAGCTGCCGAGCCGCGACCCGACCAGTTCCCAGAGGAGCAGCCACACCACCACGGCGATCCAGCCCCCGAACAGGCGACTCAGGGCCATCGGCCAGTCACCAGCGGGCCCGGATGCTGTCGGGGGAAAGCATGCGGCCTCGAATCATGACCCGGTGGATCGAAAGAGTGTTGCGGATGTCGGCGAGCGGATCCCGGTCCAGGATCACCAGATCCGCCACCTTGCCCGGCGCGACGAGCCCCAGCGAGTCCACCCGCAGGAGCAGCGCGCCGTTGCGGGTGGCGGCACTGATCGCCTCGCCCGGTGTGAGGCCCGCCGCCACCAGCAGCTCCATCTCGCGGTGAACGGCGTACCCCGGGATCAGCATCTGGTTCGCCGCATCGGTGCCCACGGCGATCCGGCCGTCCTTCGCGTGAAAGATTCGGAGGAAGCAGGTCCTGCGCGGCGCGCGAGCGGCGGAACGCGGTGAAGTCGGCGCCGGTCCAGCCGGCGCGCGCGATCATGTCGGGGACGTTCCACCGGACCCGCTCCTCCTCGGGAATCGCTTGCAGCATGGTGTCGCCCAGCACCGCAGGGTCGTCGAGGCGGCTGAATGTCTCGTGCAGCACCAGCGTGGGAACCACCATCACGTTGCGGGCCGCCAGAATCCCGGCCACCCGGGCCAGCGAGGCCGAGTCCAGGTCGGCCCAGGCCCGCTCGAACGCCGTCCATCCGGCGAAGAACGACCGCTGATGCGCCGCGTATAGCGCGGACGGGTCGCGGGAGGCCGCCTCGGGGATTCCGCTCAGATGCTCGAGCGACCCCAGTCCTCGGCGCGCCGCGGTCACCGCGTCGGTGAGGCCGAGATGCCCGGCGACCCCCAGGTTGAAGGTCCGCGCCTCGTCGAGCAAGGCGCCGAGCAGCGTCTTGTCCACCCGAGTGTAGACCTTCACCAGATCGGCGCCCGCGTTCACCAGGCGATCCACCCCCCGCCGCGCATCCTTGGCCGTCGTCGCGGTGATGGCGTCCGGGTAAGTCGGCGGCACGCCGTCGATCATCGCGCCGGCTGAATACAGCCTCGGGCCCGGCACTCCCTCCGCGGTTCAGCTTCCGGCGCAGCGCCAACACCCTCTCGAGGGGGCCGTGCAGGTCCCGCACGGTCGTCACCCCCCACGCGAGGTACCGGGGCATCGACCATCTGCGCGACTCCCGCCACGGGGTCCACCAGGTGGACGTGCCCGTCCACCAGGCCCGGCATGATCCAGCGGCCGGTGAGGTCCACTTCGGTCGTCCGTTCGGGCAGCCGGAAGTCGCTCCGCAAGCCGACCGACTCGATGTGACCGGCACGGATCACCACCGCGGACGCCTCCAGCGGCGGACCGCCCGTGCCGTCGATCAGCGTGGCCCCGACCAGCGCCACGCCGTCCGGCTCGCGCGAGCGGCACGCGAGCAGCAGGCACAGCCCAAGCGCGGTGGCCGTGAGGTAGTTGCGGTGGGGCATCGACTCTGCGGGACGAAGTGCTGGAAGGTGGGTCTGCGTCGCAGTCGATGCAAGATCCTCGACCGTCTCCCTTATACTTGTGCCGATGAAGGATCCGCAGCCGATCTCGAGCTACGGCATGATCGGAGACATGCGTACGGCGGCGCTGGTCGGACTCGATGGGGCCATCGACTGGTGCTGCCTGCCCCGCTTCGACAGCGGCAGCGTTTTCGCCGCCCTGCTCGACCCCGACCGGGGCGGCACCTGGGCGATCCGTCCGGCCGTTCCCTGGACCTCGACCCAGCGCTACCTCCCCCGCACCAACATCCTGGAGACCAGGTTCACCACGGCGGAAGGCATCGTCTCCCTGACCGACTTCATGCCGGTCGGTGAGGATGGCCGGCCGTCTGACCCGCATCCCGAGATCCATCGGCACCTGCGAGGCCTGCGAGGCCGGGTTCCGATGGAGATGGTGTTCATGCCGCGCTTCGAATACGGCGCGCGGGCGACCAGCCTGGAGGTGCTGCGGGCGGGCCTGTTCGCCACGGATCGGACGGATCAGGTGCTCACGCTCTCGAGTGCCCTGCCCTTCGAATGGGTGGTGGACCAGTCGGTCGCCACCACCCGGTTCCTGCTGGAGAAGGGCGTGACCCGCTGGCTGGTGATGCGCTACGACGATGACGACGTCCACCCGGTGGACCGCTATGCCAGCGCCAGCAAGCTGGACAGCACCGCCGCCTACTGGCAGCGCTGGGCATCGCGGGTCCGGTACTCCGGGCCGTTTCGCTCGATGGTGAAGCGCTCGGCGCTGGCCCTCAAGCTCCTGACCCACGCGGAAACCGGCGCGGTCATCGCCGCGCCGACGACCTCCCTGCCCGAGACGATCGGCGGAGGGCGGAACTGGGACTACCGTTTCGTCTGGCTGCGGGACGCCGCATTCACCTTGGCGGCGCTCGACGCCGTGGGTCACGGGGCCGAAGCCGATGCATTCATGCGGTTCCTCAAGAAGGTGTGCCGTCACGAGGGCGGCGGCCACCTCCAGATCATGTACGGGATCGACGGGCGCCGCGACCTGGTGGAGCGCCAGCTGGATCATCTCTCGGGGTATATGGGGTCACGGCCGGTGCGAGTCGGCAATGGAGCGGCCGGGCAGCTCCAGCTGGACGTCTACGGCGAGGTCCTGGAGACCGCCGAGCTCTGGCGGCGCAGGCACCAGATGACCGAAGGCACCTGGCGCGTGCTGCGCGGCCTGGTGGACTGGGTGAGCCGCAACTGGCACCTCCCGGATTCCAGCATCTGGGAGGTTCGCGGGGAGGCCAGGCACTACGTCTTCAGCAAAGTGATGAGCTGGGTGGCCCTCGATCGCGGGGTCCGTATGGCGGCGGAGCTGGCCCTGGACGGGGACAGCGCCTCGTGGACCGCGGCGCGAGACACCCTGTGGAGCGAGATCATGACTCGCGGCTGGAGCGAGGAGCGGCAGTCGTTCGTGCAGGCCTACGACTCCAACGCCCTCGACGCCGCCGCGCTCGCCATCCCGATGGTGCGCTTTCTGCCCTGGTCGGACCGGCGGGTAGTCGCCACGGTCCGGACCATCGCTCGGGAGGTCACCACCGCCGACGGCGAGCTGGTTTACCGCTATCGCGGCCCGGATGGGCTGGAGGGAGAGGAGGGCGCCTTCTCGATCTGCGCCTTCTGGCTGGCTCAGGCGCTGGCGATGATCGGCGACCGGAAGCGGGCCGACCGAGTATTCCGGCGGATGCTCCGCCACGCAAATCACGTCGGTCTGTATTCGGAGCAGATCGATCCGGCGGACGGCCGGTTCCTGGGGAACTTCCCACAGGGGTTCACCCACATCGCGCTGATCAACTGCGCGTCGGCCTTCGCCCAGCTGGACCGCCGGGGTCATTGAAAGGCGAGCGCCCCGCACGGTGGCGGGGCGCCGGGGCACTGCACCTGTCCGGAACTAGCGGCGGCGGCGCGACTTGCGTGCCGGTCTCCGGGCGCCCTTCTTGGCGGATCGCTTGGCCGACTTCTTGGCGGATCGCTTGGCCGACTTCTTGGCGCTCCGCTTGGCCGCCTTCCGGGCCCCCTTCTTCGCGGCCTTCTTTGTTCTCCTCTTGGCCGACTTTCCGGCGCTCCGTTTGGCCGCGCGCTTGGCGGCCTTCTTGGCCGGCTTCTTGGCCCTGCGCTTGGCCGCTTTCTTGGCGGCCTTTTTGGACGCCTTTTTCCTGCTTGGACTCCGCTTGGGGGCGGCTCGACTCGGCGCAGGAGCTGGAGCGGTGCTGGAAGAGGGGTAGCTGGGCGTGGCGGCCGGGGTCGGGACGGGGGGTGGAACCGGCTCCGACGGCAGCGGATCCATCCAACCCGAGCCGGACCAGCCCATCTCCATATAATGAAGGTCGGCCATCTTCGCTCCTTCCGAACGCGGATGCGGCGCAACCCGCCGCCGGTCGCATGGCGTAAACGCGCCTGCTCACGGTCGAGTTAATAACTTGCACATCTTCAAGCCTTCTGCAAGGCTGGCTATCTCGCGCTATACTTACGCGATCTCTCACCCCAATCCGGACGCAACCACCCGGTGACGCTCCTTCCGAACCGTCCGGTGCGGCCCATCCGCGCGCCCCGGCTCCATCGGCTGATCGGCCGTCTCCCCCTCTGCCTGCTGGGCGGCCTGATTGCGGCGTCGCCGTCGCGGGCCCAGACCGTGGCCGAGGTGCAGGTCACGCCGGAGACGATGACCATCGGCGTGGGCGAGAGGCAGAGCCTCTTCGCGACCGCGTACGATCGCCAGGGCAACATCATCCCTAGCGCCCGCTTCACGTTCTGGAGCTCCGACACCCTGGTGGCCAAGGTCGGAAAAGAGGGCGCGGTGGTGGGGGTGAGTCCCGGCTTGGCAAAGATCGAGGCGCGGGTCCAGGGCCGCCGGGCGACGATGGCTATCCTCATTACCGGCAACGGCTTGCCCAAGGACACGGGAGCCCTGCCCAGCGGCGCCATCCTGTCCCTCGAACCCGGTTCCGCGACCCTCCTGCCGGGGGAGCGCCTGGCAATGGAGCCCCGTGCAGTGCGGGACGACGGGACCCCGGTTCCGCCCGGCAGGGTGAGCTGGAAGTCGCTCCAGCCGGAGGTGGCGGCGGTGGACTCCACCGGCCTGGTCGTCGCGGTCGCCCGGGGGCACACCATCATCCAGGCGACCTCGTCCGGCCTCATGGCGACGGCTCAAGTCGAGGTTGCCTCGGCGGAGCTGGCGCTCTCGAGGATCAGGGTCGTGCTCGGGCCCGCAAGAGTCTGATACCCTCCGCGTGCTGGTGCCGGGACAAGGAAATCGCGAGATCCGGAGCGGGATTCAGTGGCGCTCGAGCGACACCGCCGTCGTGCGGGTGGGTCCGACGGGCATCCTCATGGCCCGGGCGCCCGGGCGCGCCGAGATCGTCGCCACCGGTTTCGGGCAGGAGGGCCGGGTCGGTGTCATGGTGCACCGCGAGCCTAGCACGCTGGTGGTGACCCCCAGGCCGAGCCGCCGGGGCCATCCAGCTGCCGGTGCGTTCGACCCGCCGGGTCACCGCGGTCGCCGAGGCGGCCGATTCGACCCCCATCCCGGAGGCGCGGGCCACGTGGGAGATTGCCGATACGGCGATCATCGCCTACGATGTCGCCAAGGGCGAGTTGACCGGGCGAGCGCTCGGAACCACCACGCTCACCGCCCGCCTCTTCGGCTTCGACCCGGTCGTGTGGACCATCCAGGTGATTCCCGGCACCCTGGGGCTCGACCGCCGCCGGTTTGGCATCGGGTTGGGCGAGCGCGACTCCCTGCGCGCGGTCCTGCTCGACGAGAGCGGCAAGCCGCTCGGCGCCGCGTCGGATCTGGAGTGGCGCAGCGACCAAGCCGACATCGTGCGGGTGTCGCCGGGCGGCATCGTGGACGGCCTCCGCCCCGGCCGGGCGGTCGTCACTGCGGCCGCGTCCTGGGGAAAGAGCGTCAGCGCCGAGGTGTTCGTCGTGGAAGACCTCTTCCTCGGGTCCAACCGCGGCGGCAGCTTCGGCATCTATCAGATCCGCAGCGCCGTCGCCGACACCCTGCGGCCGGTCCTCGCCGACAGCTTCGGCAACATTCAACCAGCGCTGTCGCCCGACCGAAGCCGAATCGCCTTCAGCTCCGATCGTGCCGGGAGCTACGATCTCTACCTGATGGACGCCGACGGCCGAAACCCGCGCCGGCTGACCACCGATCCCGGCAGCGAAGGGGAGCCCACCTGGACTCCGGACGGCTCCCGGATCGTCTATACCGGAACCCCGAAGGGTGCACAGCCCCAGCTCTACGTGCTTCGGCCCGACGGCAATCCTTCGCAGGCGCTCACGAGCGGTCCCGGCGGCAATCACTCGGCGACGGCCTCCGCCGACGGGCGCACCCTGGCCTTCGTCTCCACCCGCGACGGCAATCAGGAGATCTACCTGATGCCGGCGGAAGGGGGAGAGGCGCGCCGAGCGACCACGACGGAGCAGCGCGAGTCACTCCCGCGATTCCTTCCCAACGGAGACCTGGTCTTTGCCGTCGAGCGGGGCGGCCGGTCGAAGGGATCGCGCGTCGTCCGCCTCAGCGGCGCGGCAGGTGGGGTGCAGACGCTACTGGAGACCGACGAGCCCATCGGCGGGCTGGCAGTGTCGCGCGACGGTGGCCGCATCGCTTACGTGGTCGGCAGGCTCACCGATGCGGCGAGGGGTCGAGCCCAGTTCAAGCTGTTCGTGCAGCCTCTCGCCGCGGGGAGCGCGCCAGCCACCGTGACGCTCCGGCCCGGCGAGCAGGTCGTGAGCCCGTCGTTCTGACCTCGCCCCGCGCGGCGTGGGGCACGATGAAGAGCTCTCACGCTCACCGGAATCGGTGGACTCGACCGGCTCCAACTCCAGGAGGTCCCGGCTCCGGCGATCCGCGCGCCCGACGAGGTCCTGGTGCGGGTCCGCTGCGCGGCGCTCAACCGGCTCGATCTCTGGATGACGGGCGGACTGCCCAGCGCCCGACCTTCCTTTCCGCACGTGGTGGGATCCGACGGCGCGGGGGAAATCGAGGCGGTGGGCACCGCGGTGGGGCGCTGGAAGCCGGGCGACCGAGTGCTGATCAACCCGGGCCTCTCCTGCGGCCATTGCGCGGCGTGCGAGGAGGGCGATGACTCGCTCTGCTCGAATTTCGCTATCCTGGGAGAGCACCTGCCAGGCACCGCGGCCGAGCTGGTGGTGGTGCCGGCCGCGAACCTCGGCCGGGTGCCGGAGGGCATGTCGTGGTCCGAGGCCGCGGGATTCACCCTGGCGACCCTGACCGCGTGGCGGATGCTGACCGACCGCGCCAAGCTCCAGGCCGGCGAGAGCGTGCTGATCTGGGGTGTGGGGGGCGGGGTCGGCATGGCGGCGCTCCAGATCGCCGTCCAGCTCGGCGCCCGCGCGATCGTGACCAGCGGCTCCGACGCCAAGCTCGCGACCGCGATCGGTCTCGGCGCTGCCGTCGCGATGAATCACAGGTCGGCGGACGTGGTGGCGGAGGTCCGGCGCGAAACCGGAGGCCGCGGCGCGCACGTCGTTGTCGACTGCGTCGGCGAGGCGACGTGGACCAACTCGTTGCGTGCGCTTCGTCGGGGGGGACGCCTCGTGGTGTGCGGCGCCACGACGGGGCCGGCGGTGTCCTTCGATCTCCGGCGCCTGTTCTGGCATCAGTGGAGCATCCTCGGCTCGACCATGGGGACTCGCCGGGAATTCGCCGAGATCGTTCGGTTGGCGCAGGAGGGTAAGCTGTGGCCGGTGGTTGACAGCGTTGTGCCTCTCGCCGATGGCGCCGCCGCCTATGCGCGGATGCAGCGGGGCGAGCAGACCGGAAAACTCGTGATCGAGGTGTCGCAGTGAACGAACTCTGGGAGCGACTCCTAATCGGAGCGGAGCAGATCGGCAGCGTGGTTCCAGCCTTGCTGGGTGCGGCCGTCATCCTGCTGACCGGCTACTTCCTGGCCCGGCAGGTGCAGCGCTGGGCGGATGACACCCTCAAGAAGGTGGATTTCAATCGCATGGCGGCGGCCGGTGGGCTCGACGAGGTGGTCGGGCGCACCGGCTCCCGGCTCGACCCGGTGCGGGCACTCGCCAAGCTGATCTTCTGGCTGGTGATGCTGGTGGTGATCCTGCTCGCCAGCACCGCGCTCGGGCTGGAGAGCATCAATCAGATGTTCGGGATGATGCTCGCCTTCATCCCGACGCTGATCGCGGCGATCGTGATCATCATCCTGGGGATGATCGTGGGTGAGTTCGTCCGCGGGCTGATCCTGGCGTCGGCGGGCGGAGTGGCGGGGGTGCCTACGGTGGCCAAGGTCGCCAAGGGCGCCGTGATCGTCATCTCGATGTTCATGGCGCTGCAGCAGGTGGGCATCGCCGAGGAGATCGTGACCGCGGCGTTCACCCTCATTCTCGGCGCCGTGGCCCTGGCCGTCGGGCTGGCGTTCGGGCTGGGCAACCGCGAGCTCGCCGGGGAGATCACCCGCCGGTGGTACGAGGAAGGGCAGCGCCGCGACCGCAGGCGGACCGACCGCCAGGGGCCGAACACACCGCCGGGAGGGGAGCCGCCGATCCTGGATTGAGGGAGCGCTAAGAAACGCCTAATAAGAGCGGGAACAGTAAACAGTAAACAGTGAACGGGTGACTCGATCCCCCTGTTTACTGTTTACTGTTCCCGCTTTTCTCTGCGCTGAGGGTGAAGGGTCCTCCTTACCGCAACCGATACCTCCCCACCGTCCTCGTCCCATCCTCGTTCTTGAGCGACGCGTAGATCGCCCCGCTCTCGCCGAACCCCGCCAGCGAGGCCCCCGCGGGAAACGCTACCTCGCGCTGCCAAGCGCCCTGCCCGTTGTACACGTCATAGACCAGCGCCGCGTCCTCTCTCGCCCGCGGGCGTTGCAGCCATAGCTCCCCGTTGGGGCGGCCCAGCGCGAAATCGAACGGCGGCTTCGTTTCGGCGAAGGGATACTGGATCGGAAGATCCTGCGGCATGCCGTATTGTTTGCCTTGCTCCCGCACTTGCGCGAGCACCCGGTCCTTGTCGGCCTGGGTGACCGGCTGCCCGGTGTATTTCCGGCTCTTGCCCCGACTCCACGAGCCGTCGGTCGCGCGCCACTCCACCCGATTGTCCCGGCCTCTCGCCACCCAGGCGGTGCCGTTCGCCAGCACGCCGAAGAAATCGTTGGGGGCGAATACCTTCGCGGCCTGTTGCTTCTGCTCGCCGAACACGGCTTCGCCGAGCTCCGGTGCGGAGAGGTGCGCCACGGTGTCCACCTTGCCCCCGCCCAGATCGATCCGGAGAACGGGAATGCTGTCCGGTCTCGTCGTCTGTCCGGGCTCGGGGTCGAGCATGGTCTTGTAGTCGATCTTGTATCCGTGGCCCATCGTATCGTATACCAGCACCGGCGCGGTGCCCGCGACCTGCGCGATGGGCAGGACCCGGACCGGCTTGCCCTGCTCGTTCCACAGCGTGGTCCGCAGCGCGCTGAAATCCACCAGCGCCACCATGTCGCCGGCGAGCCGGGCGACCCAGCCGGGAAACTTGTACTCGCCGGGCGCGGCGTCGGCCTGGAGAGTCTCCACCCGCTTGCCGAGGGTGTCCAGCTTGCCGGCACCGAACGCCGCGGCGAGGAAGAGCTTGTCGCGCGTATCCACGAACGCCACGCGGCCGCTGTCCAGCTCGACCACGTTGCTGAGCTGGCCGAAGCCGCCGGGTAACCTGGCCTCGAGGGTGAGTCCGCTCTGGCTCTCCGCCCGGGTGCATCCGGCCAGGCCGAGCAGGGCAACACCGACAAGCGAGAGAACCGCCTTCATTGGACTCCTCCGGAGGTCGAACGGGTATTCCCGGCTGGGATGGGAAATCCAATCAGGCGGGTGCCATCCGTCACCCGCTCGGCCACCAGCGCCTGCTCCAGGCCCACGGCGACGATACGTCCCATCCCGGGCACCCGGATCTCTCTGATCAGGTGCCCGGAACGGTCCACCTCATGATAGCGACGTGAGGAGTCCGCGGGGGCGCGGCTTTTTTCCAGCCAGACGGTGCCGGCCGGGGACGTGAACCCGGTCTCGAATGGCGGCTTCACGGCGGCGAAAGGCAGTCGTTCGGCGGTCGCGCGGAGCTCGGGCGGGAATTTTCGGTAGAACAGCTCGCGGTCGTACTGGGTCACCTCCAGCACCCGGTCGGGGAGCGGATCCCCTTCGATCCAGGTGCCGTCGGGGGCTCGCCAGTCCACCCGGTTCTCGTACACCCGTGCCACCCACATCGATCCGTCCGGGAGGCATCCCCCAGTGGTCGCTGCCGCTCAAGGCCCGCGGCTCGAAGCGACGCCCGGCATCTCCGGACACCTCCGCCAGGTCCAGCGGCGCCAGCTGGGCCGCGGTGTCCAGGCGCTCGAAGCCCGCGCTGGCCACGACGACGACTGCGGAGTCGCGATTCCCGCTGCCGTCGGGTCCGGCCGCCGGCTTCAGCTCGAGGTACCAGCGGCCGGCATCGTCCCTGGCTTCCGGGAGCGCGCCCCGGGCGGTGGCAGGCACCGGCAGGGCTCGGATGAGTTTGCCCTCCCGGGTCCACAGGCTGACTCGCCGCAGGCCCCAGTCGCCGACGTACAGCGTGTCGCGGGCGATGAAGACGATCGAGGGGTTCCGGATCTCCTTGGTGCCATCGCCGCCCAGCGGGGTCACCCGGTGGGCCCCCAGGTCTACCACCCCCACCATGACGTCGAGCGGGGCAACGACCGCCCAGCGGTCCCGGCCCAGCCATTCGGCGTCCGCGATCTCGGCGAAACCGGTGGAGGCGGTGTCGGGGCCTGCGCTCAGCTCGAGCGTGGGGGCCGGCGGTGGAGGGTCCCCGCAGGCGGCGAGGAGCAGGGAAAAGACGGCGAATCGGCGGGCTGTCGGGAGCATCCATGAAATGTAATGGACGCGGGGACCGTCACCGCAGGATCTCCTCGAACAGCGTCAGCGCTCTGGGATCCTCACTCTGACCCAGCCAGAAGAGCGCCGACTTGCGCAGCTCGGGATGCCGGTTGCTCCGCGCGATCCGGATCAGGATCGGCACTCCCTCGTCGGCCGGGCGCTGCGACAGCGCGAACACCGCCTGCTTGCGGATCTCGATGTCCCCGCCGCCGTCCGTCGCGATGGAGTCGAGACCTTTCACCGCTTCGTCACCCGCGGCCTGGCCCAGCCAGAAGACGGCCTGGCGGCGGGTCTCCTCGCGGACGTCCGGTGTCTCGCGCGAGACGGAGCAATTGCGGCCAGACGACCACACTGTCGGCCAACGTGGCGGCGGTGACGAGCTCGCCGCCGTCGTCATCGCTGACCTGAGGAGCGAGCGCGAGCAGAAGGTCGGCGGCCTCCCGAGCCGGCACCAGCCCGAGATCGGTCACTCGATCGCGGCCGGCTCGCCAGCGCCCGCCGACGTACGTCTCGGACTCGGTTACCCGGCCGCCCCGCATGCGGAGCGACACTCGAACCGGACCCCGCTCGCAACCGCTCTCCCACTCGTCGTCGTCGTCATCGTCGATGATCGTGATACTCCCCGGTCCCCGTGCTGCACACGCCTTCCCGGGACGCGAAGCTCAGTCGCACCGTGCCGTCGCCGGCGCCCCGCACCCTTTGAGCGAGCGACTGCGCCGCCAGCGGCGCCGGGAGGAAGGCGGTCAGCAGCGCGGCCCACCAGGTCGTGTTCATCGCTGTCTCCTGTCAGGGCTGCTCGATGATGTCCTGGAGGGCCTTGGCGGCGCGCGGGTCGTCGCTCTGCCCCAGCCAGAAGAGCGCCTTCTTTCGCAGCTCGGCATCGGGGTCCCGCCGGGCGATATCGAGGAGCTTGTCCACCGCCCCGGGCTCGTCGCGCTGGGAATAGACGAAGATCAGCTGGTCCTTCATCTCGCGATCGTCGAACGCGGTATAGAGGGACGCGAGATCCGCGAGCGGCGCACCGCCCTGCCCGGCCCAGAAGAGCGCCTGCTTCCGGATCTCGATCGGCCTGGGTGCGATCGCGGGCGACGCCCACGAGCCACTTCCCGCTCTCTTCCCCGCCCATCTGTGAGACGGAGAACAGAATCTTGTTCCGGAGCTCCTGGTCCTTGATCCGGCCGAACAGCTCGCGGAGATAGGCGGAGCTCTCCTTCCCTCCGCTCTGGCCGATCCAGAAGATGGCCTGCTCCCGGAGACCGACCGGCGCGTCGGCCCGCTCGGCGTAGGTCCGGAGCGCCAGCCGGGCTCGGGGACTGTCCTGCTGGGAGAGCGCGAAGATCGCCTTGTCCTGGAGCTGTCGGTCGGTCGAGGTGCGGAGGATCGAGTCGAGCGCACCGACCGCCCGCTCCGACCCCACCTGGGAGAGCCAGAAGACCGCCTGCTGCCGCACCTCCGGATCGGGATCGGTCCGGGCCGAGGCGAGCAGGATGTCCTCCGCGCCTTCGCCCTCGCCTTGGGAGATGAGGAAGACGGCTTTCCGCCGGAGACACACGGAGGCCGCGTCGCGCCGGGCCAGCACCCGGCGGAGAATCGGCCGCGCCTTCTCGCTGTCCATGTGAATGAGCGCGTTGATCGCGGCGATCTTCATGTCGTCGCCATCCTCCTCGCACTGGTCGTCATCGCCGCCGTCGCCTCGGTCGGCGGCTCGGCCGTGCTCGGCGGCCTGGCCTCCGGCGGCTCCGCCGGTTCCGCGGCGGCTTCGCGCGGCGGCGCGTCACCTCCTCCGCCGCCGCGGCGTCGCCTCGCCGGGCGAGCACGCCCTGGATCCGCTGCTCGAGCGCGGCCGCGTCGCCCTTGGTCGCCGCGCCGGCGAAGCGCTCGCGCTGCCGCCGCAGCGCATCGAGCGCGGCCCGGAGTTGGGGCTCTCCCCCCAACCGGTAGAGCGCGAAGGCCTGCCAGTAGAAGGCGTCGGGTGCGTAGCCGGACCCGGGGAAGCGTCCCGGAATTTGGGCGAAGAGATCCGCGGCCTTCCGATAGTTGCGCTGGTTGAGCGCCTCCCTGGCGGCGCGATACACCGAGTCGGCGGGGTCTCCTTGCAGCCATGGGGCGCGCGGCGTCTCCGCCGGGTCGGCGACTGTCGCCTGGACGGTCAGGGTCGTGGGGACAGTCTTGCGCGGGCGCCCACCAGCCGCCGGTGCCAACCGCTGCGGCCACCGCCAGTCCGAGTTGCATCCGGTACATCACAGCACTCCTTGGGTCGGGGCCGCGCCCGCGGGCACGGCGGTGCGAAGGCGAGGCATCACGTTGCCTCGCTCCATGCCGTCACGAATGAGCTGGAGATCCTGTCCCCTCGACCGGGGAGACAGCTGCGCGATCTCGGCGAGCACCAGCTCGAGGTCCTCCAGCAGCAGCCGGGTGGCCGGCTCGACCGCGGCGGGCGAATCCAGCAGCAGCCGGTTGGTGGCGAGGAGCTGCCGGGCCGAAGCCGATGCCAGCCGGTGGTCGGGCAGGTTTTCCAGCGAGGTACGGAACAGGGTGAGGAAGGCCTCCGACTGACTCAGGTGCTCCTGCGCCGCCAGCCGGTAGGTGGTGGCGTTGGCCGACGGGCCCTTCCACACCGAGCTCTCCGGCGTGACCGAGACGCGGCCGATCCCGATTCCCACGGCCAGGATCGCGGCTGCCGCGGCGGCCCAGGGCACCCAGCGCCGGCGGAACGGAAGACCGCGGCACGCGGCTGGCGTGCCGCCGTGCTGCCGCCTGCCGGCCTGGATCCTCGCCCACATCTCCTCCCGCGGCGTCTCTGGCGGCTGGTTGTAATCGCGCGCGGCCTCGCGGATCCGTTGGTCCAGCTGATCGTCGCTCATCATTCACGGTCCCTTGCGAAATCGGCGAGGGCATTCCGCAGCTTGGCCCTCGCCCGGAAGAGCTGCGCCTTCGACGTCCCCGGCTGGACCCCAAGCGTCCGGCCGATCTCCTCGTGGGTGAAGCCTTCCACGTCGTGCATCACGAACACGGCTCGGTAGCCGTCGGGCAGATCGTCGATCGCCTGGGCGAGCCGGCTCTTGAGGTCCGGATCCGCCTCCCGCGGGCGTGAAGCCCACCGGCGCCGCGTCGTCCAGCGCCACCTCCCGCTCCCGGAATCGCTTCACCTTGCGCAGTCCGTTGAGCGAGACCGACATCGCGATCGAGCACAGCCAGGTCGAGAGCGCCGACTCGCCGCGGAACTCGCCCAGCTTCTGGAACGCCCGGATGAAGGTCTCCTGGACCCAGTCCTGGGCCCGGTCGAGGTCTCCAGCCATCCGGTAGACCAGGCGGAAGACCCGGTCCACGTGCGCGTCGTACAGCGCGCGCTCGGCGCTCGGATCACCTGCCAGCACTCGATCGATCAGCTCAGCGTCGCTCACAGGCTCCGGCGTGTAGGGGTCGACGACCTGGACATGGGACAAGGGTGGGGAGGAAAGGGTTGGCTGACGGTGGCTGACCCCGCAACCTTTCCGCACCTGGACGCATCTCACGTACGTTGCCGCTCCACTGGATGCTTCACAACGAGACGTTCGAGCGAGGTGCAGGATGGTGCAGCTACTGCGGCGCGAGCCGGTGACGGAATACGAGCTTCGGGATGCGTGCGGGCGGGCGATCGGCCAGGTGATTCAACCCGCGGGCAGGCCCCGGACCGGCCTCGGTGCGGAAACGGTGCTGCTGATCCGCGCTCCCACGATCAGCGGAGCACACGGAGGTCTCGAGCGCGGCGTAGCGGTCGGTGAAACGATTCGGCCCCCACCCGGGTAGTAGGAGGACTATTTTCCCCTTCCCTCACACCCGGGCGGTCGTTCATGCGTGGTACCAGGCTTGTCGCGACCCTGATCCTCCCACTCGCCGCGGCGTGCGGCGGCTCGACGACCACCGTCACCGAAGCGCCCAGCCCCCGAGGGGCCACCACCGACGAGATCTCCGCGGCGGACCTCCGGACCCGGATCTCGATCTTCGCCGCCGACTCGATGCAGGGGCGGCGGACCGGGACGCCCGGCAACGTGAAGGGCAATGCCTACATCGTAAGCGAGGCTGCGACGGCTCGGCCTCAAGCCGGCCGGAGACACCGGCGGCTATCTCCAGAAGGTCCCGCTCTCGAGCTACACCGCCGACTCCGCCCGGGCGACGCTCAGGGTCGGCTCGAACGAGCTGGTGCTGTGGAAGGACTACCACCCCTACCAGGCGCAGTTCGAGGTCCCGGCCCGCCCGATCAACGGCGCATCCCTGGTTTACATCGGCGGCCCGTCGGATTCGGCCGCCCTGCCGCCGCGCGAGGCGCTGCAAGGCAAGGTCGTGGTGTACAACAGCGGGGCGAGCGGGAACAGTCTGGGCGCGCCGGATCTGCAGCCCGGCCGGGCGGCTGGGTCTGATCTCCGGCATCGCGGTCACCGGGGTGGACACCGTGATCGCCACCTTCGAGCAGGTCTTCCGCACGCCGCGGATCGTGGTCAAGGAGGAGGTCGCCGTACCGCCCGGCGTCACCCAGCCCCGTCTCCTCATCCTGCCCTCGGCCAGCGTTCCCGAAGCTCTTCGGCAAGCCGCTCGACCAGCTCCGTCCCGGGCGACACGGGCCCCGCCATCCAGGGCGATGTGACCTTCGAGGAGAAGGACCTCGGGGCGAGCAACGTCGTCGCGGTGCTGGAGGGATCGGATCCCGCGCTCCGCGGCGAATACGTCGCGCTGGGCGCCCACAACGACGCGATCGGCATCGTGCCCGCCGTGGACCACGACTCGCTCCGGGCCTACAACACGCGTGATGCGGCCCCGCGGCGCCAACGACCCGCCGGGCGAGCCCAACGCCGCGCAGGCGGCCCGCATCCGCGCGATGGTGGACAGCATGCGGAAGCTGCGGCCGGCCCGGCTGGACTCGATCGTGAACGGGGCCGACGACGACGGCTCGGGCTCGATGGCGCTGCTCGAGATCGCGGAGGCCGCGGTGCGGAGCCCCAAGCCGGCCGAAGCGCTCGCTGCTCTTCGTCTGGCACACCGGCGAGGAGTCGGGGCTGCAGGGGTCGCGGTGGTTCACCGACAACCCCACGGTGCCGAGAGACTCGATCGTCGCCCAGATCAACACCGACATGATCGGGCCGCGGCGGACCCGAAGGACGAGGCCACGCGGGACCCCGCCTACATCCAGGTGATCGGCTCGCGCCGGCTCTCGACCGAGCTGGGGGACCTGGCCGAGGCCGTGAACCGGGACGGGCGGTACGGCTCTACGTTCGACTACAGCTACGACGCCGATGGCCATCCCGACAACTTCTACTGCCGCAGCGACCACTACATGTACGCCCGGTACGGCATCCCGATCGCCTTCTTCAGCACCGGCGGGCACCGGGACTACCACCAGGTGACCGACGAGATCGAGTACCTCGATTTCGACAAGTACGCCCGGGTGACGCGCGTTCGTGGGCGCGGTGGTCGAGCGGGTGGCGAACCTCGACCACCGGCCGGTGGTGGACAAGCCGAAGCCGGATCCGCAGGCGCCCTGCCACCAGTGAGGCGGACGGCGGAACGGCGGACGGGCGGACGGCGGTAGGCGGACAGGTCAGCTACTGTCATCCCGAGCGAAGCGAGGGATCTTCTCACGGTCATCGAGACGGGCGCCGAAGGTCCCTCGCTCGCTCGGGCATCGAGAAGGCTAGCTCAGTCGTGTTCCGCCGTTCCGCCCGTCCGCCGTTCCGCCCGTCAGCCGTTCCGCCTAAGTCCTTGCCAAGACACATTTCACACCGCTGTCGCCAGTTGCGTCACGCCCCCGACCCCCGGCTATATTCCGTAGGCTCGACCGCAGCAGCCGCTGTCCCCCTGGACTCTCCCTCAGCACCCGACGGATATGACCGCACCCAACTCGCGCGAACGGATTCTGCCCCGGCTCATCGAAGAGGAGATGCAGCAGTCGTTCATCAACTACTCGATGAGCGTCATCGTCTCCCGGGCCCTGCCGGACGCGCGGGACGGGCTCAAGCCGGTGCACCGGCGGATCCTGTACGCGATGAACGAGCTGGGGCTGGTGCCGGGGCGGCCGTACAAGAAGTCGGCGACGGTGGTGGGCGACGTGCTGGGCAAGTACCACCCGCACGGCGACCAGTCGGTCTACGACGCGCTCGTCCGGATGGTGCAGGAGTTCTCGCTCCGCTACCCGCTGATCGACGGGCAGGGCAACTTCGGCTCGGTGGACGGCGACCCCGCCGCGGCCTACCGCTACACCGAGGCGCGGCTCACCCGGATCGCGATCGCGATGCTGGAGGACATCGACAAGAACACGGTCGACTTCCAGTCCAACTTCGACGACCGGCTCCAGGAGCCGACCGTCCTCCCCTCCAAGATCCCCAACCTCCTGGTCAACGGCTCCAGCGGCATCGCCGTCGGCATGGCGACCAACATCCCGCCCCACAACCTCCGGGAGGTGGCCAAGGCGGTCGAGCTGCTGATCGACAACCCGGAGGCCTCCATCGCCGACCTGCGCAAGGCGATCAAGGGCCCCGACTTCCCCACCGGCGCCTTCATCTACGGCCGGGAGGGGATCAAGGAGGCCTACGAGACCGGCCGGGGCCGCGTGGTCATGCGGGCCCGGGCCCAGATCGAGGAGAAGGAGTCGTCGGGCCGCTCCCAGATCGTGGTGACCGAGATCCCCTACCAGGTGAACAAGGAGAACCTGGTCAAGGCCATCGCCGAGCTGGCGATGGAGAAGAAGATCGAGGGCATCAGCGGGGTGAACGACGAGTCCGACAAGGACGGCATGCGGGTCGTCATCGACCTCAAGCGCGATGCCATCCCCAACGTGGTGCTGAACCAGCTCTACAAGCACACCGCGATGCAGTCCACCTTCGGCGTGATCATGCTCGCCCTCGACAAGGGCGTGCCGAAGGTGATGAACCTGAAGCAGCTGCTCGAGCGCTACATCGAGCACCGCCACGAGATCATCGTCCGGCGGACCCAGTTCGACCTCGACGCGGCCCAGGCCCGGGAGCACATCCTCGAAGGCCTCAAGATCGCCGTCGACAACATCGACGAGGTGATCAAGATCATCCGCGGCTCGGAGGACACCCCCGAGGCCGATGCCCGGCTGCGCAAGCGGTTCGGGCTCAGCGAGAAGCAGAGCGACGCGATCCTCAACATGCGGCTCGCCAAGCTCACCGGCCTCGAGATCGACAAGCTGGAGGCCGAGCTGAAGGAGGTCCGCGCCACCATCAAGGAGCTGAAGGCCATCCTCGCCTCCAAGCCCAAGCGGATGGGGATCCTCAAGCAGGAGATGGCCGAGGTGGTCGAGCAGTTCGGCGACGACCGGCGCACCGAGATCGTGGCCGACCAGGGCGAGTTCACGGTCGAGGACCTGATCGCCGAAGAGGACATGGTCATCACCATCTCCCACACCGGCTACATCAAGCGGATCCCGGTCAGCACCTACAAGCGGCAGCGGCGCGGCGGCCGGGGGCTCAACGGCGCCGACCTCAAGGCCGACGACTGGGTCGAGCACCTCTTCATCGCCAGCACCCACGACTACCTGCTCTTCTTCACCAACACCGGGCAGCTCTACTGGCTCAAGGTGCACGAGATCCCGCAGGCGGGGCGCGCGGCGCGGGGCAAGCCGGTGGTCAACTGCATCGCCATCAAGCCGACCGAGCAGGTCGCGGCGCTGGTGCCGGTGCGGGAGTTCACCGACGACAAGTGCCTCATCTTCGCCACCCGCCTGGGCACGGTGAAGAAGACGCTGCTGTCGGCGTACGGCAACGTGCGGACCAACGGCATCTGCGCCATCAACATCGAGAAGGACGACGAGCTGATCGACGTGCAGGTCTGCGATCAGAACAGCGACATCGTCCTGGCCACCCGTGACGGGATGAGCATCCGGTTCCACCAGGGCGACGTGCGCGAGATGGGCCGGGCCACGACCGGCGTGAAGGGCATCGAGCTGGAGAAGGGCGACGAGGTCATCGGCATGGTCGTCGTCCGGCGCGACGCCACGCTGCTGGTGGTGAGCGAGAAGGGCTTCGGCAAGCGGTCGGAGCTCGGCCGACTACCGGGTCCAGAAGCGCGGCGGCAAGGGGATCATCACCCTCAAGAAGACCGACAAGACCGGCCCGATCGTCGCGCTCAAGGAAGTCATCCCCGACGACGAGCTCATGATGATCACCCGGCAGGGCGTGATCATCCGGCTGCCGGTGGACGGCATCCGGGTCATCGGGCGCAACACCCAGGGGGTGAAGGTGATGAACCTCGACGCCGGCGATGCGGTGGTGGACGTGGCCCGGGTGGTGAAGGAGGACGAGGGCGGCGCGGAGGAGGGCGCCGGCGGCGATGCCGTGGCGCCGACCGCGGCGGAGGAGTAGTCGCCAGGCCCGATGCCGCTCACCGCCGATCCGGCGGCCGGCGTCACCCTGGAGGACGTGCGCGCCGCGGCCCGCACCCTCGAGGGCGTCGCCGTCCGGACTCCGCTGGTCGACGTGCCCGCCCTGGCCGACCGGGCGGGCGTGCCCGTCGCCCTCAAGTGCGAGCAGCTCCAGCCGATCGGCGCCTTCAAGATCCGGGGCGCCTACAACGCCGATCTCCCGGGTGGCGCGCGACGGCGCGACCCGCGGCGTCGTCACCCAGTCGAGCGGCAATCACGGTCAGGCGGTGGCCTACGCCGCCCGGGCCTTCGGGCTCCGGGCCGTCGTCGTCATGCCGGCCTCCACCCCCCGGATCAAGGTGGATGGCGTGCGGCGGCACGGCGGCGAGGTCGTGTTCGCCGGCGCGGTCCGCTCGCTGGAGCAGCGAGCGCGCGCCGAGGCGATCGCGCGCGAGGAGGGGCTCGCGATGATCCCGCCCTTCGACCATCCCGACGTGGTGGCCGGGCAGGGCACCTGCGGGCTCGAGATCGTGGAGCAGCGCCCCGACGTGGACACGGTGCTGGTGCCGGTGAGCGGCGGCGGGCTGCTGGCCGGCATCGCCGTGGCGGTGGCCGGCATCAAGCCCTCGGCTCGCGTCGTGGCGGTCGAGCCCGCCGGCGCGGCCAAGCTCACGCGCGGCGCTCGCGGCCGGCGCGCCGCGGACGCTGGAGCGGACCGAGAGCATGGCCGACGGACTCCTCACCCGCTCGATCGGCAGCTTTACTTTCCCTATCATTCGTCGGGTGGTGCGCGAGGTGGTCCAGGTGTCCGAGGACGAGATCGCCGCCGCCGTCCGATTCCTCCATCAGCGAGGCCGGGCCTCCGGGTCGAGCCGTCCGGCGCGGTGACCACCGCGGCGATGCTCGCCGGACGCGTCCGCCTCGTCCGGGCCGACCGTGGCGGTGGTGAGTGGCGGCAACGTGGATCCCGAACTCTTTCACCGGCTGGCCGAATGACCATCGCTCCCAAGATCCTCGTCGCCGACGACGACCAGGCGCTCTCCCGGACCCTGTCCTGGATCCTCAAGGAGAACGGCTACGAGGTCCTCACCGTGCCGGGGGGCGAGCATCTCTTCGAGCACCTGAGCGCCGAGCAGTTCGACCTGCTCCTGCTCGACATCATGATGCCCAAGGTGGACGGCCTCCAGCTGCTGCAGCGGGTCAAGGCCGATCCCCGCTTCAAGGACCTGCCGGTGCTGATGATCTCCTCGATGCCGCCCGAGGAGGCCACGGTCCGGTCCCTCGGCCTCGGCGCCGCCGACTTCATCCCCAAGCCGTTCCGGGTGCGCGAGCTGCTGGCCCGGGTGAAGGCGCACCTGCGGGTCGGGCCGCGAGCTGAACCAGGCCCGGGCGGAGGCGCGGTCGCGCTCCGAGATGATGGAGATCCTCCAGGAGGTCACCGCCTCGCTCAAGCCGGAGGAGATCTACCAGATCCTGGTCCGCCGGGTGGCCCAGGGGCTCAACATCTCCCGCTGCTCGATCATCATCGCCGGACCGGACGACGACCACGGCACCGTCGTCGCCGCGTTCGAGAACCCGATGCTCCACAATCTGGCGGTGGACCTCCGCCGCTATCCCGAGATCCAGCACGCGCTCACCACCGGCGAGGTGGTGCTGGTGCGGGACGTGCTGACCGATCCGCTGTTCCAGGGGATGCGCGCGGTCTGGGAGTCGGAGGGCCGCGCCGGTGCCGGCCCGCTCGGCGATCGCCATCCGCTTCTCGCTCCGGCAGCAGCCGGCCGGCGTCTTCTTCCTCCGCACCACCACCGGCGACGCCCCGCTCAACGAGCAGGACGTCCAGTTCGCCGAGCAGGTGATCAACGCCGCGGTGGCGGCGCTGGAGAAGGCCTACGACCTCGAGAACGCGGTCATGGGCCAGGAGCAGATGCGGCACCTGGCCGAGACCGACCCGCTCACCAACTGCTTCAACCGCCGCGCGCTGATGGAGAAGCTGGAGCAGGAGATGGACCGGGCGGCCCGCTATGCCACCATGCTCACCGGCATGATGATCGACATCGACAACTTCAAGCAGATCAACGACACCTACGGCCATCTGGTGGGCGACCGGGTGCTCAAGCAGCTGTCGGCCCTGCTCAAGCGGGAGCAGCGGTCGGTGGACATCGTGGCGCGCTACGGCGGCGAGGAATTCGTGGTGCTCCTGCCGGAGACCACCAGCACCGAGTCGCGCAACTTCGCCGAGCGCATCCTGCGCCGGGTCGCGACCCACGACTTCGGCGAGACCGGCCACGCGGTCCGGGTCACCATCAGCATCGGCATCGCGTCCTTCCCCGACGAGCGGGTCACCGACGGCGAGTCGCTCCTCCGGCTGGCCGACACCCACCTCTACCGGGCCAAGACCGACGGCCGAAACCGGTTCCGGGATTGACCACCCGGCGCTGCCCCCGCTGCAGCCAGTCGTATCCCGGCGCCCGCCCGATACTGCGTCAAGCGACGGATCGCCTGCTGGTGGAGGAAGGGGAGCGGGCCGACGCGGCGCGTCGCGCGCCACGGCCGCGATATCCCGATCCTCCCGGAGAGCGAGCACCGACACGATTCCCCGCGCCCCCGCTGCCCCCAGTACCCGACTGCTCACCACCCTCTCCGGCCAGGTGCTCGATCGCCGCTACCGGGTGCGGCTCGCGGCTGGGCGAAGGCGGCATGTCCTACGTCTATCGGGCGGAGGAGATCGAGACCGGGCGCATCGTCGCGCTCAAGATCCTGCTGCCCCGACTGTCCCGCGATCCGGCGTCGGTCGAGCGGCTGCGCCGCGAGGCCACGATCGCGATGCGGCTCGACCACCCCAACGTCTGCCCCATCCTCCGGCTGGGCGAGACGCCCGAGCGGCTGATCTATCTGGTCATGCCGTTCCTCGAGGGCGAGCCGCTGAGCGAGCACGAGTCCCGCCGGGGGCCGTTCTCCGCCGCGGAAGGCGTGCCGCTGCTGATCCAGATGTGCCACGGCCTCCAGCACGCGCACGAGCTCAGCATCATCCACCGCGATCTCAAGCCCGAGAACATCATGCTGGTCCCGCTCCCCGCCGAGAGGCCGGGCGCGCCGACGGGGTTCCGGGCCGTGGTGATGGACTTCGGGCTGGCGAAGGAGCGGCGCGCGGGGTCGGAGCTGGCCAAGCTGACCGCCACGGGCATCGTGCTCGGCACGCCCGAGTTCATGAGCCCGGAGCAGATCCGGGGCAAGCCGCTCGACGGGCGGAGCGACGTCTACGCGCTCGGCGTGCTGGCCTTCGAGCTCTTCACCGGCCGGCTGCCGTTCCCCGGGAAGTCGGCGCAGGAGACGATGATCGCGCGGCTCCGCGGGCAGCCGCTCAGGCTCCGCGACGTGAAACCCGATATCCCCGCCAAGGTGGAGGCGGTCATCAGCCGGGCGCTCGCGATGGATCCGGGTGAGCGCTACGGCTCGATGGCGGAGATGGCCCTGGCTTTCGAGGCCGCCCATTCGCCGGGGCTGCTCGGGAGGATCTTCAAGCGTTAGTTCCGCGACGCCGATCCCACCATGGCAGAGTTTCCCTCGCTTGACCACCACGACGGCAGAGCAGTCGGTCATTTTGGCAAGAATCGCCGGTTCAAGTCCGGCACGCGGGCTGCTTTACCCCGGCTTGCGAGCCGCCACCGACGGTGGCTTGCCGAAACCGTACAATTTTCTGTCGCGTGGAGGCGAACGATGTTTCTCACGACTACCCCCCGTCCTTCCGAGAGTTTCCAGACTCTTCGCCGGCTCAGCAACATGCTGGACGAGGCATTCGAAGGCGGTGCGATCACCTCGGCATGGCATCCCGCCGTCGACGTCTTCGAGGGCAAGGATGCGGTCAAGATTGTGGCCGAGCTGCCCGGCGTGAAGGCCGAGGACGTGAAGCTCTCTCTGGAAAACAACCTGCTCACCATCCGGGGTGAGAAGAAGCAGGAAGCCGAAGTGCGGAACGAGCGGGTACACCGCTACGAGCGCAGCTACGGCACCTTCGAGCGCGCGTTCGTGCTGCCCAGCACCGTGGATGGCGAGAAGATCTCGGCCGAGTACCGCGACGGGATCCTCACCGTAAGCGTGCCCAAGTCCGAGCGGGCCCGTCCCCGCGAGATTCCCGTTCGCGCGGCGTAAAGCACCGGTCCCAGGCTCTGTACCTCCGTACTCGTACGGAGCCGGCTCCGGGGCATGTCGGATTGCCCTGCCGCCCGGGGCGCGGTAGGCTTGGACATGCTGCGCTACATTCCGTTCCATGTCGTTGGCGTCAGCCATCATACAGCCGGAATCGAGCTCCGCGAGCGGTTCGCCTTTACCTCCGCGGAAATCGCGGCCTGGCTTCAGGGTCAGGCCGCGGCCGGCAACACCGCAGTTCTCCTCTCGACCTGTAATCGCTGCGAGATCTACTGGGCCGGCGACCTCGATCTCGAGGCGTGGTTCCGGGATTTCTCCTCGAGCCGCGGCGCGTGCCTGGGTGAAGCCTTCCTTCGCTTCGATGGTGAGGAGGCGGTTCGCCACCTGTTCGAGGTGACCGCCGGACTCGACTCCCAGATCCTCGGCGAGACCGAGGTGCTGGGCCAGGTGCGGCGAGCCTACGACGACGCCCGCGCCGCCGGCACCACCAACCGACTGATCGATTCGATCATGTCGGCGTCGTTGGTCGCCGGTCGCCGGGTTCGGAGAGAGACGATGCTCGGCCGGCACCCCGCTTCGGTGAGCTCGGCAGCGGTCGATGTCGCCACCTCGGCGGCCGGCGGCCTGGCCGACGCCCGCGCCCTCGTGCTCGGCGCGGGAGAGGTCGCCGAGGGGGTGCTGAAGGCACTGCACGGGCGTACGGCGGCGACGGCGCTGGTCAATCGCCGGCCGGAGCCCGCGGCCGCGCTCGCCTCCGCCTGGGGCGCCGTCTCCGGCGCCTGGGAGGAGCTCGACGCCCTTCTGGCCGCGTCCGATGCCGTCTTCGTGGCGACCTCCGCAGGGCACCACGTGGTCACCGCCGCGCGTCTCGCCGAGGCGGTCGGCCCCCATGGCCGGCGGCTCTCGGTGTTCGATCTCTCGGTGCCGCGGAACGTGGAGCCGTCGGCGCGCTCCGTGCCGGGCATCCAGCTCTTCGATCTCGACGACCTCCAGCGGCTGCGGTGCCCGGCCGAGGGATTCGCGTCGCCGGTGATCGACCATGCGCGCCAGGTTCTGGATCAGGAGCTGGAGCGTCTCGACATCACGCTGAGGGCGCGAGCGGCCGCACCGCGCCTCGCCGAGCTGCACCAGATGGCCGCACGGCTGGCCGAGGAGGAAGCCGAGGTGGCCCTGGCGCGGCTCGGGGATCTCGACGAGCGGGAGCGGCAGGTGGTGCGGGAGATGGCCGAGCGATTGGTCCGGCGAGTGCTCTATCCGGTGAGCCGCACGGTGCGCGAGGCCGGCGGGAGCCCGGAGGTCGCCGCCGGTTCGTGATCAGCCCGTGGTCGAGGGAATTCTGTCGCCCCGCGTGCGCCGAGTGGCTCGGGCCGCGGGGTTCAGTACGTTCCGGCACTGGGGATTGGTGCAGCCCGCGCATCGCAGGGGATATTGGGTGCTGAACACCTCACCCGAGGCCAGGTGCTCCCGTACGATGTCGGCGAGGGCGTCGAGGAACAGCGGCCGGTCGTTGAGCGCCGGCGCGCGCTTGTACCCGGTAATTCCTGCCTTGTGCGCCACCTCCCCATACTCCCGGTCCAGCTCCGACAGCGTCTCGATGTGATCGCTGGTGAAGGCGATCGGCACGACCAGCACCCGCTTCTCGCCCCGCGCACCGAGCCGCCGGATCACCTGCTCCGTGCTGGGCCCCAGCCATCGCACCGGTCCCACGTCCGACTGGTAGGCCAGCACGTAGGGGTTGGTGGCCCCCAGCCGCTCGACCACGCGCTGGACCGTCGCCCCGACCTCCTGCGGGTAGGCATCGCCCCGGTCGATGACGTCGAGTGGGAGGGAGTGGGCGCTGAACAACAGCACCGCGCGGTCCCGCTCCCCGGCGTCGAACTCCTCCAGCCCCTCGCGCACCGTGTCGGTCATCGCCTCGATGAACCCGTCGTGCACCGACCAGCGGTCGATGATGCTCCACCGGAACGCGTCTCTCAGGCCGGTTCGCCCGGCGGACCGCCAGAGCTCGTTCAGGCTCGAGCCCGTGGTGCTGCACGAGTACTGGGGATACTGGGTGAACGCCACCGCCCGCTCGATGCCGTCCGCCTGCATCGCCCGGAGGGCGTCGTCACTCTTCGGCTTGGCATAGCGGAAGGCGACGTAGAATCGGTGCGGGGCGGTCTCGGGGGAGAGCCGGTCCAGCCGCTCCACCATCCCGCGGCCCTGCGCCCTGGTGTGCCCCAGGATCGGAGAGCCGCCGCCGATGCTGGCGTAGAGGCCACGGACTCGCGGGGTGCGCCGGCGCGCGATATAGGGGCCGAGCCATTTCTGGAACGGGAGCTGGATGATCTCCCGGTCGGCGAACAGCTCGAGCAGGAACGGTTCGACCTCGTCCAGCGTCGCCGGGCCGCCCAGGTTCATCATCACGATGCCGGTCTTTGCCTTGCTCATCTCGCACAATATAACGGTCTAGCGACCGACCAAGCCCGCCTCCAGCGCCAGCCGGGTGAGGCCCGCGACGGTTCGGACGTCGAGCTTTCGCATCAGGCTTTCGCGGTGGGTCTCCACGGTGCGGTGGCCGATGCCGAGCTGCACCGCGATCTCGCGATTGGTGTGTCCGGTGGCGATCCCGATCAGCACCTGCCGCTCTCGCGGAGTGAGCTGCCACAGGGCGCCGGCCGCGGCCGCTCCCGGGTCACCCCGGACCACCGCGCTGAGCCGGGCCGCGATCGGAGGGCTGAAGAACGACTCGCCCCTCCGCACCGCCCGGATCGCGTCGCGCAGCTCGGTTGCCGCGGTGTCCTTGAGCAGGTAGCCGTGCACGCCAGCGCGCAGACTCTCGAGCACGTACTCGGTGTTGTCGTGCATGCTCAGGATGAGCACGTGGGTCTCCGGCGACCGCTGCCGCAGCTCGACCGCGACCCGGAGTCCGGAGTCCCCCGGCATGGAGATATCGAGCACCGCCACGTCCGGGCGGAGGCTCGACGCGAGCTCCAGCGCCTCGGCTCCGGTGGACGCCTCGGCCACGACGCTGAACCCGGGCGCGCTTTCCAGCACGTGCCGGATCCCGGTCCGCACGATCGCGTGATCGTCCGCGACCAGCACGCGGATCGGCTCGTCCGTCATGGCTGATCCGGCCCGCCCGCCGGGACCAGCACCTCGAGCAGCGCGCCGGCGCCGGACTCCCCCTGGAAGCGCACCGTTCCGCCCAGCGCACCGATCCGCTCGCGCATGCCCGCCAACCCCATGTGCCCCGCATGCTCCAACTGCTCCGGTGTCGCGTCGGCGCTGACCCCGCGGCCGTCGTCGCGTACTTCCAGCAGCACGCCGGCCCGGTTGACGGAGATTCCGACATCCACCGATCGCGCGTTGGCGTGGCGGAGGACGTTGGAAAGCGCTTCCTGCAAGGCGCGAAAGAGCGCCAGCTCCGCCTGCTCCGAGAGCGGAGGCAAGGTCGCCGGCGTGGCGAGCCCGACCCGCATCCCGGTCCGCTCGCTGAACTCGGCGACCAGCGAGCGGAGCGCGGGCAGCAGTCCGAGGTCGTCCAACAGCGAGGGTCGCAGATCGTTGGTGACGTTGCGGATGCTTCGAATCCCGGTATCGATGAGGCCGAGCACCTGGTCGAGCCGCGCGGTTTGTGCGGGAGGAGCGCTATCGCGAATGACGCCCAGCTCGATCCGGACCGCGGAGAAGACCTGGCCGGTCTCGTCGTGCAGCTCGCGGGAGAGCCGCCGCCGCTCCTCCTCGTGCTGTTCGACCATCCTCGCGGAGAGCCGGGCCAGCTCGACGGTGCGGAGCTCCAGCCTGCGGTAGAGATCGGCATTCTCCAATGCCGCCCCGACCTGCTGCCCCAGCGCCACCAGGAAGCGGTCGTCGAGCGCGGTGAAGGGGTCGCGGGCGTCGCCCACCAGGACCAGCGCGCCGATCACCACCTCGTGCCGGAGCAGCGGGAGCACCGCGGCGTAGGGGTAGCCTGTGCCGGCGGCGGACCGGTCGGTCCAATCGCCGGTGACCTGCGGCAGGCCGGTGGCCACCGCGCGGGCGAGCAGGTCGCCGGCCGCCCCGTCGGACGTAGGATCGGAGCCGCCGCGGTAGACTCCCGCTCCCCGAGCGAACCGTGCCTTCCCCGACTCCACCAGGAAGAGCGCGCTGCCCCGCACGGCCGGAAGGGTGAGCGGACGGGCGAGCAGCGCGTCGAGCACGTCCTCCTCGCGCCCGGCGTGCTGGAGGTCGCCCGAGAGGTCGCTCAACGCCCCGAGCCCCCGGCGCAGGTCGTCCAGCACCAGGAGCAGGATCCCGGTGCCGACCGCGAGGGTGAGCAGGATGTCGATGTAGTAACCCCACGGGTTCCAGGCGCCCCGGGCCCGTAGGAACGGGTAGTCCAGATGGTGCAGTCCCCACAGGATGAACGCGACGGCGAGCAGCGTCGCGCCGCTGGAGACGACCCGCCGCCGGTACTGGAGGAAGACCCATCCGGTCCAGAGGGTCGCCAGGCTGAGGAAGAGCACGGCGGGACCGGCGGCCCAGAGGAAATGATCGAGGCGATAGATCGCGATATAGGCCCACGCCGGCGGGAAGAGGGCCACGGCGAGGTACCAGCGCCGCCAGCGGAGGCCTCGGGAGAAGGCCAGCGCTGCGTAGAGCAGCGCGAGCGCGGTCCATCCGGTGACGACCTGGTGCCAGTACAGCCAGATCCAGTTGCCGCTGAGCAGGAAGCTCACGATGGCGGCGATCCGGACCCCGTACAGACCCCATGCCCCAGCCCACCAGGCGAAGTAGGGCTTCCGGTGGCGCCGGTGGATGAACCAGCAGAGCGTCGCCAGGCCGAGGGTGATCACCGCCTGCAGAAAGGCGGCGTGCAGCTCGGCGGTATGGCCCGCGGGGAGAGGGGCTTGCATGAGGAGTAACAAACGCGTGGTTGCGGGGTGACGCAACACGGCGGGGCGGAGGAGCAGTGTTCCGCTGCCCGCTGATTGCTGATCCGCCAAGCGGCCCGTAGCTTTGAGTCGGTTTCCCCCACACCACACGGCTCGCATGGCGGTGCCATGGCAGATGCCCTTCCCACGGTCCTGAGCCGCCTCCTTATCCCCAGAGCGCCTTCGGCAGAAGACGAGCCGTGGGCCGAGTTCGTGGGTCTCTACTCCAGGCTCATGCTGCATGTGGCCCGGTCGCTCGGTGGCGGTCACGACGCCGCCATGGACCGGTACGCCTACATACTGGAGCATCTGCGCCGGGACGACTATCGCAGGCTGCGCACCTTCATGGCCGACGGGCGGAGCGAGTTTTCCACCTGGCTCGTCGTTGTCGCCCAGCGACTCTGTCTCGACCATCACCGCCAACGATACGGCCGTCCTCGGGCGCCGCTGCGCGATGGTCCGGCGGACGAGGAGGAATGGCGGGCCCGCCGGCGGCTGATCGACCTGGTCTCCGCGGAGACTGACGTCGAGACGCTGGGGGACGGGAGTACGCCGAGCCCTGAAGAAGATCTCGACGCGTCGGAAACCCACCGGGTGCTCATGTCCGCCCTTGACCGTCTGCTGCCACGAGACCGGCTGCTGGTGAGACTGCGATTCGAGGACGATCTGCCGATGCCCGAAGTCGCCCGGGCGCTAGGCTTCGCGACCAGATTCCACGTCTATCGCCGCCTCACCACCATTCTGGCAACGCTGCGTCATGACCTGGAGCGCGCGGGAGTCCGGGAACCGGTGCAGGAGCTCGCACGACTCCGCCAACTGTCCGTTTCACCAGGGTGGCATGAGCGAAAGGACCATGACAGTCTCTGATCCCACAGCCGAAGGGGTGAGGTTCGAGCATCCCAGTGCGGAGGATCTGGCCGCCTATCTGAGTGCGGCTCTCCCTGCACCTGAGGCACTGCGACTCGAGACCCACCTCTCGGACTGCTGGCCCTGCCGCCAGGAGGTGATCGGCGCTCGCCGGCTGCTGCGCTCCCCCCGTCCCGACCGACGGTGGGTGCTCGTGCCGGCCGCGGCAGCGGCCATCCTGGCGCTGCTGCTCCTCCGGCCAGGTCCTACGAGGCCGACCGGGCAGCAGGCGCTGCGCGCGGACGGTAACCAGGCTCAGGAGTTCTCCCGGACGTTGGACGTTGTCTCCCCGACCGAGGGAGACACCGCCAATGTGGAGGGGCCTTCCTTTGTCTGGCGCAGCGCGCGGGGCGAGCCTCTCTATCGCCTGACGATCGCCGATCGCATGGGCCGCACCGTGTGGACCGGTGACACATCCGACACTACGCTCGTGCCGCCACCCGCCCTTCGGCTGGACCGCGGGAGCAGGTACTTCTGGTACGTGGACGCGCTGGACGTCGAGGGGCGGTCGATCACCACCGGCACTCGAAGCTTTCATACCGCTCCCTGATGCGTCTCCCGACCGGTGCGTTGTTCGTCCTCTCGCTCGTATTCCACGGGGTGAGCTGCACGGAGCGCGCGCCACCTGATGCGGGCCGCTCGAAGGAATCTGCGCTGGCAGCGCAGCCGCCCCACACCGCACCGGACCTAGACGCGATCATCGCGACGGCTGAATCGGTGTACCTGCGCGGTGATTTCGATAGCGCGAGCGGGCTGTGGCGGCGCACTCTCCCCGCCCTGCAGGCCGTTCGGGACTCCGTGCGGGAAGCGCGGGTCCTGACCTGGCTCGGCCTCGCGGCTTACCGGACCGGCGCATACCGCCAGGCCCGAGAGCTGGGGGAGCAGGCCCTCTCCCTCAAGTTGCACCTCGCAAAACCCGGTGAGCTCGCCCGCTCCTACAATGCTCTCGGACTTCTCGCCTGGAACGAGGGACGACTGGAGGAGGCTGCGTCGCTCTTCGCGAAGGCGTCGGAGGCCTCCCGAGCGTTGGTCGATGAGTCGGGCCTCGCCAAGGCGGCCAACAACCTCGCCCTGGTGCACACGGAGCTGGGACGCTTCGCCGATGCCCGGCGCGGATTCCTGGAGTCGCGCGCGGCCGGCGAGCGACTGGGAGATGCCCGGGTCGAGGGGGGCTCCCTCACCAACCTTGGCATGCTGGACGTGCTACTGGGCGATCCCCGCGCCGCCATCGAACATCTGGCCAGGGCCCGCCAGCTGTACCGCTCCATCAGGTATGTCACGGGGGAGCAGAACGCACTCGGCCAGCTGGGCACGGCGTACCAGGCGCTAGGCGAGCTGGGTCCTGCAATGGCGGCCTTCGACAGCTCTCTCGCGCTCGCGCGGGAGCAGGGACTCCGCCAGGAGGAGGCCAGCAGCCTGGAGTTGATCGCGGACCTGCACAGGCAGGCAGGGGATTACCCCGGCGCTCTACGGCTGTACGACGAAGCGAATCGGATCAACGATGAGCTCGGCCTGGAGGTGGAGAAGGGCGCCAACCGGCGCAATGCGGCCGAGGTGCAGGTGGCAGCAGGGCGCACCGATCTCGCCGGCCGGCACCTCGCCGAGGCGCTGAGGATCCACCAGGCCACCGGTGCTCGACTTCAGGAGTTGCGCGACCGGCTGATGGTGGCCGAGCTCGCCTCGCGGAGGGACGACACGGCACGGGCGAAGGAGGAGCTCCGGCAGGCCGACGTGTTGGCGGCCGAGCTCGATGCGCGCACGGCGCGAGCAGAAGTCGCGCTGGCCCGCGCCGGCGTGCTCGAGCGTACGGGCGATCCGGCCGGCGTGCTGCAAACCCTGCGCACCGCACGCGGCGATCTGTTGATCGGTGGCTCCGACACCGAATGGCGGGCGGCCGCCCATCGAGCGCGAGCGCACGCACGGCTGTTGGAGTTTGACTCGGCGGCCAGTGCTGGGCGCGAGGCGGTCGCCGCGATAGAGCGCGTGCGCGGCTCGTTTGGGTCCGGGGTATTGGCGGTCGAACGGGCAGCTCCCTATGCCGATCTGGTGGAGGTGCTGCTGCATAGCGACCGCGTCGAGGAGGCCCTCGGGGTGGCGGACTTGAGCCGCAACCGCGCCCTGCTCCTGCACCTGGCTGCCACGACCGATCCCTCCGCGCCGGTACGGCCGACCGTCAGCGCGCTGGCTGAGGGCGAGGCCCAGTTGCGCGCGATCGGCACGCTTGTCTCGCGATTGGACGCGCTGGAAGAGATCCCCGCGGCCGACCGCGACCGGTCGAGTGTGGACTTGGTGCGGGCCCTGTCCCGGCAACTGATCACGGCGCGAGAAGCCTATGAAGCACTGCTGGTTCGGACGGCAGAACGGGATGCCACCGGTACGGCCTTACTGGGTGGCCGGCAGGTGACGGCGGACGAGGTCCGCGCCGCGCTGGAGCCCGGCGAGACTCTGGTCGAATACTTCGCGGGCCCCGAGCGCCTGGTGGTCTTCGTGCTGACCCGACAAGCCATCCGAAGTCTTACCATGGACGTGACCAGCGAGGAGCTTGCCAGCCAGGTGAGGGTTGCCCGCGACCTGCTCGGTCGCCTGGACGCGTCCGGAAGCGCGGAGGTGGGCGACGTGCTCCATGCGCTTTACGAACGTCTCATCGCTCCGCTCGAGCGAGCCGGGTTTCTCGCAGGGACTCGGCGGCTCGTGCTCGTGCCTCACGCGGCATTGGTCTATCTCCCGTTCGCCGCGCTGCGGCACCCAGGAACTGGACGGTTTCTGGTCGAGGGCTACGCCCTGCTTCAAGTCCCGTCCAGCGCAGCCCTGGGAGCGGTGCGCGGAGCGAAGGATCGCTACCCCGGCTCACCTGGCGGTGCCTTCGGATTCGCCCCCTTTCCAAGAGAGCTCCCCGCTGCGGCGGCCGAGGTCCGGATGTTTCGCCGGACCATGCGGGGTGCAGTGACCCGATACGGCGAACGCGCCACCGAGCTTCATTTGCGCCAAGCGCTGGCGGTCGGCGGGGTGGTCCATGTGGCGACTCACGGCGTCATGAACCCGCGCAATCCCATGTTCTCTCGTCTCGAGCTGGCCGCCGGAGGCGGCGGGACCAGCGACGACGGTCGGCTCGAGGTGCACGAACTGCTCGGACTGCAGGTATCTGCACCCTTGGTCTTTCTATCCGGCTGCGAGACCGGAGTCGGCGCCGCTTGGTCCACCAACTTCGCACGGGGGGAGGACTACGCGACGCTGGCGCAGGCGTTCCTGTATGCGGGGGCGCGCAACGTGCTCTCCACGCTGTGGCCCATCGGCGACCAGGGGGCGGCAGAATTTGCGGGCCGCTTCTACGCCCATATGGAGGCGTTGGCACCGCCTGAGGCCTTGGCCGCCGCCCAACGGGATCTCTTGCGGAACCCGGATTTCGGGCGCCCATTCCATTGGGCAGGCTACATCCTCTCTGGCGAGGGGGAGTTCCGATAGCGCCTTCCGATCGACCTGTGGCGCCCCAAAACTTGGCTCGACCCGGGCGCACATTAGCCGATCCGGTCCGTATCACCCAAGGAGTAGCCTCCACGCCTTCATCGAGGCTTCCGGGGGTATGACTCTCGGCGCGCCGGGCCTGGCTCGCGCACCGCGCGCCTTTGACCGTTTGTTCTGCGTGCGAGTGCTGCGGGTCGGCTCTGAACGGCCACTCCGTGTTCGCGATCAGGTATCAGCCAAAGCACCACCAGCAGCTCGGGTTCACACTGCTGAAGGGTGGGGAACGCCCGATGAATACGAGTTCGCCTTCGACAGCTCGTTGCCTGCAGACGAGCCTCCTGGTAGGTCTCGTCGTGTTGCTCAGCTGCACCGACCAGGTCCCGACATCTCCCGGCGAAGAATCGCCCTCGATTGCGGCGGCCTCCAGCGGCGCGGGGATCACGGTGAGGTCAACGGTACCCTCTGGTTCGCCGAGGGACACGACGATCGACGTCCTCGTTCGCGGATCGGGATTCGAGCGGGAGGTCCAGGTGGCGTGGGCCCTGGACGGCGACACGACTTTTCAGACGACGAAGGTCAGGACCAACTCCATGACGTTCGTAAGCTCGAGAGAGCTGATCGCCAACGTCACCATCGAGGCCGATGCGGCGCTCGCGCTCTATGACGTGGAGGTCCTGGCCAAAGGTGGGAAGAAAGGGATCGGTATTGAGATTTTCGAGGTCACCAACAATATCACCACGCTTCCGAGTCTTGGGGGCGCGACCTCGTTCGCCTCCGCGCTCAATGAGTCGGCGATCATCGTCGGTTCCTCTACCGACGAGCGGGAAGAGCAGCACGCCGTGCGGTGGCGGAGGGAGCGAGGCATCTGGCGGGTCGAGAAGCTCCCCGGTGGTGGCGTGCATGCCGGGGTGATAAACAATCGCGGAACGATCGCCGGGATCAACGCCGCAATACACCTGGTGCTCTGGCCGCTCCGGGGTGGGGTCGTGGATCTCGGCCTTGGAGTTCCGCTCGCCATCAGCGAAGAGGAGACCGTCGTTGGCTGGGTGCGCGTCCACGGCCTCCAGCCGATAGAATCGCAGGCGGCCGTTTGGACCAGGCGGTCGCCGACCACTTGGAGCGCTGCGGAGATCCTTCCCGGCCTCGCGGCGGGAGCCCCCGCCGAGGCAATCGCAATAAATGACGCGGGCACGAAGGTCGTCGGGCACGCATGGGACGCTAATGGAATCGAGCAAGCAGTTCGCTGGGAGCTGCGCGGCGGGAGATGGCAGGTCCCCGCGATCATTCAGAACAGCGCGTTCAGTGCTGTGACCGAGATCAATAACAATGGGGAGTTTGCCGGAAGCGGATTCGCTTGCGATTTCGAGCAGCCGGGATGCTTCGGCCAGGCAATGTTCTGGTCCGCGAGCGAGGCCAGGAATGTGCTAAACGCCTTCCCAGGCGGCACTCACACGGCAGCGCTAAACGATGCCGGGGACGTAGTAGGAGTTGCTGAGGCGAGCGAGCCCGAATTCACCCGGTTCGCGTTCCGATGGTCTCCTCGGACTGGCACGTTCGAAGACATCGGGCTGCTTCTGGGTGATTCGTCGGCCGAAGCGAGCGACATCAATAATCAGAAACAGGTTGTCGGCTACAGCGACGGAATGCGTGGATCGGAGTTCCTGACGCGGGCGGTGCTGTGGACGCTGCGACGATGAGCTGGGTTCCCGTGGGCCGCTAGCTTCAGCGGGCACCGACTAGCGGCAGTCACCCACCTATTGCCAGGACCGCTCAGCGACATCGTGCTGTTCGCTGTTCGCGAGGACTCACGGAGTCGCATCCCTGTCACACCTCGAACCGGGGGTAGCGATATCGGACTTTCCTGAAGGAATCGATCGCGCTTCCGGCCACTACGATAGGCGACCCTTTCTCTAGCCAGGCGCACACTATCCGCCGGCTTCCGTATCACAAGAGAGTCCTCCCCGATACTGTCCGCTGAAAAAAGCGTGGTGGTCCGGTTTTCGAGCGGACTGTGAAGCAGGGAACCGCTTTCCTTGACTGGAGCCGCACATGATTCCCACTCGGCGAATGCTCGTGATTGTTGCAGCGGTCCTAGTCGTGTCCTGTGCGGAGAGGGACGCCCCAACATCTCCGGAGATCGATCCGGCAGGTGCTATGGGGAAGAAGCCGGGCGCCGGCGGTTCGGGGATCACCATGGTGGACCTGGGCACGCTCGGAGGTCCCTCCGGCATGGCCCACGGCATCAATGACCAGAACCAGATTGTCGGATTCAGCACGACCACAGGAGGTGCCGGCCATGGGTTCCTTTGGGTCGATGGAATCCTTACGGACCTCGGCACGCTGCCGGGAATGACCCACAGCACGGCCTACGACATTAACGAAGCGGGGCAGGTCGTAGGCTCAAGCTATGCCGGAGCCGGCACTGTTCGAGCTTTCCTTTGGAGCGCTGGAGCGATCCAGGAGTTGCCGCCTCCGCCCGGCTACTGCTGCAGTGAGGCATTCGCTATTAACGACGATGGCCTGGTGGCAGGCGCGGTCAGCGTTACGTCTGGGAGTCCTCATGCTGCGATCTGGAGGGATGGGGTTGCCACCGACCTGCAAGGGGCCGGACCCGGCGAAGGCTTCGCCTGGGATATTAATGGCTCGGGGCAAATCGTAGGCACGTTTTATTCCGATTTCGGCGGCGGCACCCAGGGTTCGTTCACGTGGACGGAAAGTGACGGACTGCAGCTCCTCGATGGAACGGCAGACGGGGGAGAAGCCCTCGCGATCAATGACGCTGGCCAGATCGTCGGCTGGAGCGGGGGAGTGGCCTACCACTGGGACGAGGCCTTCAGGGATCCCATCGGCACGCTTGGCGGTGCGAGCAGCGTGGCGCTCGGTGTCAACGATGCCTCGCCAGTACAGGTCGTGGGGAGCTCCAGCGTTCGACGCGGCTCCGAGCCCCACGCATTCATCTGGACTGAGGCGGCCGGCATAAGGGACCTGGGACTTCCGAAAGGCAGAGCCGCCGCACGGGCCGAGGACGTAAACGCTACAGGTTGGGTGGTCGGCTGGACGAGCTCTCGAAGTGGGACGGATCGGGCGACACTGTGGAAGGTCCCCCTGCCCTGAGAGCTGCCTGGCCTTTCGTCTAGCCGGTGTTTCCATCATGTCGACGAAGCTGGCTGCCGCCGAGACGAGCGGGACCTGATGCCGTGCTGAAGAGGTGTACGAAATTGACGTCGTCCCCGCTCCTCCGGTGGGAGCAACCGAGCCACCCACTCGTGTCATCCCGAACGCAGTGAGGGGTCTTGATACTGCGTTCGGGATGACAGGGCCGCACTTACACGCTCCACTGCCCCGCTGCGCCTCCGCCGCCTAGTACCAGCCGATCGGCTTCTCGTCCAGGTTGATGAACACCTGCTTCGTCTCCAGATACTCCTCGACGCCCCAGTGCCCCAGCTCCCGCCCGAAGCCCGACATCTTGTACCCGCCCCACGGCGCCTCGACGAACGTCGGCTGCATGTGGTTGACCCACACGATCCCGGCCTCCAGCGCCTTCACCACCCGGAACGCCTTGAAGATGTCGCGGGTCCAGACCGCCGCCGCGAGACCGTAGGGCGTCTCGTTGGCGATGCGGATCGCCTCGGCCTCGTCCTTGAACGGGATCACGCTCATCACCGGCCCGAAGATCTCCTCCTGCGCGATCTTGGCGCCGTTATCCACGTCGTAGAAGATCGTCGGCTCGACGTACCAGCCCTTGTCGAACTGCTTGGGCGTTCCGCCGCCGACGGCGACCTTCGCCTCGCCGCGCCCGACCTTGAGGTAGCCCGCGACCCGGTCCCGCTGCTCCGCGCTCACCAGCGGGCCCATCTTGGTCTCCCGGTCCATGCCCGGGCCGAGCCGGATGGTCTTCGCCTTCGCCGCGGCGGCATCGACGAACTTCTTGTAGATGTCCTTCTGGACCAGCACCCGGCTTCCCGCCGAGCAGACCTCGCCCTGGTTGATGAAGGTGCCGAAGAGGGCGCCGTCCACCGCGTTCTCGAAGTCGGCGTCGCTGAAGAAGATGTTGGGCGACTTGCCGCCGAGCTCGAGGGAGACCCGCTTGAGCTGATCGGCGGCGTTCCGCATGATCGTCTTGCCGACCTCGGCGCTGCCGGTGAAGGCGATCTTCCGCACCTTGGGATGGGCGACCAGCGGCGCGCCCGCGCCCGGGCCGTCGCCGGTCACGATGTTCACCACGCCCGGGCGGCAGGCCGACCGCCTCGAAGTCCTCGGCCAGCTTGAGGATGGAAAGCGGCGTCTGCTCCGCGGGCTTGAGCACGACGGTGCAGCCCGCCGCCAGCGCCGGCGCGATCTTCCAGGCCGCCATCATCAGCGGATAGTTCCACGGGATGATCTGCCCCGCGACGCCGATCGGCTCGCGCATCGCCATGGCGACGGCGTCGGCCGGGACCGGCAGCACCTCGCCGTTGATCTTGGTCGCGAGCCCGCCGTAGTACTCGAAACAGGTGGCGGTGTCGTCCATGTCGTACTCCGACTCGACGATCGGCTTCCCCGAGTTGACCGTCTCCAGCTCGGCCAGCTCCGCCCGCCGGGCCCGCACCCGCTCGGCCAGCCGGAAGAGGATCCGGCCCCGCTCCTGGGCCGTGACCGACCGCCACCCGTCGTAGAACGCGCGAGTGGCCGCCTTGCGCCGCGCGGTCGACGTCGGCCGCCCCGCCGGCCGGGCAGGTGGCGATGACGCCCTCGGTGGCGGGGTCGTAGACGTCGAAGGTCTTGCCGCCCGCGGCGTCCACGAACTTGCCATCGATGTACATCTGATACGCGCGTGACTTCCGACTTCTTCGGCCTTGCTCTTCGCCGTCGCCGTGCTGGTCATCCGGTCCTCCGTCCCTGCGGAACCCGAGTTGTCCTGAGATGTAAGATCCAGACTGAATCTATCCGGAAACACAGAGGCCACGGAGTCTCCGCCGCGGCCTCGGTGTCCGTCTGTGCGTCAGTTCCCGCGGGAATGGATTCTGCCCGCTACCGGAGCGCTATGCCGCGGCCGTCTCCCGGCTGGACAGAGGGCGGACACGGGGGATCCCCGCCCGGGCGGTGTCGTCCCGGATGTTCCAGGGCATCCCCTCCCGGGCCATGCGCTCCAGGAACGGATCGGGGTCGAACTGCTCCGGCGACATGACGCCGACACCGCGCCAGACGCCCTGGTGAATGAGCCGCGCGGCGATGACCGGCGGGATGCCGGTCTGATACGCCGTCGCCTGCACGCCAAGCTCGGCGTACGCCGTCTCGTGGTCGGACACGTTGTAGATGTAGTAGGACCGCGGCTCGCCGTTCTTGACCCCTTTGACCAGCGCGCCGACGCAGGTCTTGCCCCGCATCCGGCCCGCCAGATCCTTGGGCTGCGGCAGCAGCGAGACCACCAGGTCGCGGGGCGCGATCGAGGCGTCGCCGACCCGGACTCGGTTCTTGCCCGAGAGGCCCAGGCGCTTCATCACCCGCAGGGTCTCCACCGTGACGTCGTCCATGCAGAGCTTGAAATCCACGATGCGGGCCTGCGGGAAAAATCGGGGCAGGGTCTTCGACTCCTCGTGGTCCACGTAGTAGCAGTTGAGGATGCCGAGCTCCGGGAAATCGAACGGCTCGAACCCGGTGAGCGGCTCCTCCAGGTGGTAGCGGCCGTCCCGCCAGGAGACGGCCTTGCAGAGGCACTCGTCGATGAAGACCCAGGGACTGAAGGCCGCCACGAATCCGTCGTGCCCTTGGCACACGGAGTTGTCGCCGTCGCGGACCCGGATCTCGGTGATCGCGTCGAGCAGGTGCTTCGCGGCGTAGGCGGCGTAGACGTTGGTGGTGCCGGGGTCGGCCCCCATGCCGAGCAGGGCGAGCCGGCCGGCGGCCCTGAAATCCGCGTCGAGCGCGAACTGGTCCTCCAGCTTGGGGACGCCGTCGGCATCGGTGCCGCCGCTCGCCAGGTCGATGTAATCGCAGCCTGCCTCCAGGCAGGCGCGCATCACCTCGATGTTGGTGACGGGCAGGGCCGCGTTCAGGACGATCGTACTGCCGGTTTCACGGATGGTGCGGGCAACTGCGGCGCGATCGCCGGCATCGAGAACGACAGCCGAGACCCGAGGATCGTTGAGCCGGTCCGCCAGGAGGGAAGCGCGGGCGGACACCGCGTCGGCGATGACGAGTTTCTCGAGCATCGCCTCCTGCACGAATTTGAGGGCGGACACGGTCCCCACCGCGCCGGCACCCAACATCAGGACTTTCACAAACTCCTCTTTTCGGGTGAAGCGGGACTCGGTCTGGAGGCCGTGCCTCCTCGCCCCCCCCGCATATAGGGGCTCGCAGCTCAAGGAGATCGTCAGCTGCGAGGAGTGGACCCTCCGCTTGGTCGGAGGATGCAAACACGCCCGCCCCGGTGGGGCCGACGCATAGTCATCATAGCTCTCGCCCCCCACCGGCTGTCCAGCCCCCGGGCGGCATTCGGGGGCTGGTGCGGCGGCTGGAGAATCGCCATCCGGTGCCGCAACATGTTGTGGTCCAATGTGTTGACTACTATGATAGCCAGTTTTCGTCGCATGATTATGCAGCGCCGAACGGGGGCCGGGCCGGACCCGGCGCCGAATCGGATTCGCCCCGCCGCGCGTTGCGGACAGCGGGGCCCGAGCCGGTTGACGCTCGCACCCCAGCCCAGTACGCTAGTGCGGCCGTAGCGTTGCTCCTCCTTGCCTGCCGCCGTCGCCCCGTACCGAGGTGCCGATGTCTCACCGTCGCCGATATTCCCTCGCGGCCGTGCTCACCGCTGGGCTGATCGCGCCGTTCGCTTCAATCGCGGCGCAACAGCCGTCGGAGATCCGGTATCCGGCCACCCACATGGTGGACGCCGTCACCGACTACCATGGCACGGCGATCCGCGATCCCTATCGCTGGCTCGAGGCGATCGACGGTCCCGACGTCGCCGCCTGGGTGAAGGCGCAGAACGCCGTGACGATGCCCTACCTGTCGGCGTTACCAGGACGGAAGGCGCTCGGGCAGCGTATCACGAGACTCTATGACTACGCGCGCACCGGAGTGCCGTTCTGGGAGGGAGGCCGCTGGTTCTATAGCAAGAACTCGGGACTCCAGCGCCAGGACGTCTGGTACTCACGCCCGACGCTGGATGGCGCCGAGCAGGTCGTGATGGACCCCAACGAACTGTCGCCCGACGGGTCGGTGAGGGCTGTCCGCCTTCGTGCCCTCGCCCGACGGCAAATTCGCAGCCTACGGGCAGAGCGAGGGCGGCGCCGACTGGATCACCTTCTATGTGCGTGACCTTGCGACGGGAAAGGGTACCGCGGATACGGTCCGCTGGGCGAGGTTTACCGGAACCTCGTGGACGCCACGACGGCAAGGGATTCTTTTACTCTCGGTATCCCGAGCCACCGCCGGGGGAGCAGCTGAAGGCGAAGCTGCAGCATCAAACGCTCTACTACCATCGCCTCGGTACGCCGCAGTCGCGCGACATCAAGATCTACGCCCGCCCGGAGCACCCGACCTGGTTCATCTTCGGCGGAATGCGACGAAACGGGAAGGTATCTCTTCGTCGTCACCTCGAAGGGCACCGACAAGAACGAGCTGTACGTCGCGGACCTGGCGAACCCGAAGCGCCCGAACCTCCGCGCCCCCATCCGTCCGGTCGCGACCGGGCATGACGCGAACTACTGCGCCGCTCGGCGTCGTCAACGGCCGGCTGTACATCCAGACCGATCGCGGGGACGCCCAACCGCAAGATCATTTCCGTTGCGCCGGGGGACCGAGGACCCGAGCGCTGGGCTACGGTCATTCCGGCGGGCGACCTGCCGATAGAGGCGGCCTCGCTCGTCGCCGGCCGGCTCGGCGTGCTCGCCCTGCAGGATGTCGCGTCAGTGGTCCGGCTCTACAGTCTGGACGGGAGGCTCGAGCGCGAGGTGCCGATGCCGGGACTCGGCAGCGCGAGTGGACTGGCTCGGACGCTTCGACCGTCAGGACCTCCTGTACAGCTATCAGTCGGCGCTGCACCGAGCACCGTCTTCCGCTACGATGCGCAAGACCAACCGAAGCCAGCCGTTCGAGCCGCCCAAGCTCACCTTCGACCCCTCGCGATTCGAGACCGACCGGGTCTTCTACAACAGCAAGGACGGCACCCGGGTGCCCGATGTTCGTCACCCACCGTCGGGACTTGCGTGAAGAACGGCGAGAACCCGACGATGTTGTACGCTTACGGCGGCTTCTCGGCCAGTGTCACGCCCTTCTTCAGTCCGGCCGTCATCGCGTGGGTCGAGCAGGGCGGCGTGTACGCGCGTGGCGAACCTGCGGGGCGGCGGCGAGTACGGCGAAGCGTGGCACGAGGCCGGGATGTTCGAGCGGAAGCAGAACGTCTTCGACGACTTCATCGCGGCGGCTGAGTACCTGGTGCGCGAGCGGTATACGTCGCCGACCAGGCTCGCGATCAACGGTGGCTCCAACGGAGGGCTCCTGGTGGGCGCCGTGATGACGCAGCGCCCCGAGCTGATCGCGGCGACGGTGCCCGAAGTGGGCGTCATGGACATGTTGCGCTACCATCGAGTTCACCGGCGGCGAAGCCTGGGCCGCCGAATACGGCCTGCCGACGGACCCGAAGGCCTTCGAATACCTTCGCGCCTACTCGCCGTTGCACAACATCAAGCCCGGTCGGTGCTACCCCGCGACGCTGGTGACCACGGCCGACCATGATGACCGTGTGGTGCCGAGCCATTCGTACAAGTTCACGGCCGCGCTGCAGCAGGCACAGGCCGCGGCCCCTGACTGCGTCGGGCCCGTCCTCATCCGGGTCGAGGCACAGGGAAGCCACGGGTATCGCCCGCTCGACCGGGAGATCGCCGAGTCGGCGGACATCTGGTCGTTTGCGGCGTATCACACCGGCATGACGCGGAAACCGGCCGCTGTGGGGATGCCGTAGGAACCCGCCAGGATCCCTGGCCCACCTACCGAGGCGACGATGGCCGGCGTCATCCAGATCCGGACCGAGATCCCGGGCCCGAAGAGCCGCGCGCTGCTGGCCCGCCGCGCCGCCGCGGTGCCCCGAGGGGTGCCGGCGGTCACGCCGATCGCCATCGCGCACGCGGAGGGCGCGGTCGTCACCGACGCCGACGGCAACCGGCTGATCGATTTCGGCGGCGGGATCGGCGTGGTGAACACCGGCCACCGGCATCCCGGCGTCGTCGAGGCGGTGCGGGACGCAGCTCGACCGCTTCGCCCACGTCTGCTTCCCGGTCTCCACCTACGAGCCCTACGTCGAGCTCGCCGAGCGGCTCAACCGCATCACGCCGGGCACCCACGAGAAGCGCACCTTCATGGTGAACAGCGGCGCCGAGGCGGTGGAGAACGCGGTGAAGGTGGCGCGCGCCTTCACCGGCCGGCAGGCGGTCGTCTGCTTCGAGCACGGATTCCACGGCCGCACCAATCTGGCCATGGCGCTGACCTCGAAGGTGACGCCGTACAAGAAGGGGTTCGGGCCGTTCGCGCCGGAGGTGTATCGGATTCCGTATCCGTACTGCTATCGGTGTGAGCGGGCGGAACGGCGGAACGGCGGAGCGGCGGGCGGGTGCTGCATGGCGGACGCGCGTATTTCGAGCGGCTCTTCGCGGCGCACGGTGGACCCGGAGTCGGTCGCGGCGATCGTGATGGAGCTGGAGCTGGGAGAGGGCGGGTTCGTGCCGGCGCCGGCGGAGTACGTGCGGGCGCTCGCCGACTTCGCCCGGGAGCACGGCATCCTCTTCGTGGCCGACGAGATCCAGACCGGGTTCGGCCGGACCGGAGCCATGTTCGCCTGCGAGCACTACGGCCTGGTCCCCGACATCATCACCACCGCCAAGTCGCTCGCCGGCGGCCTGCCGCTCGCGGCGGTCACCGGCCGGGCGGACGTGATGGAGGCGGCCCAGCCGGGCGGACTGGGCGGGACCTACGGCGGCAACCCGCTGGCCTGCGCCGCGGCGCTGGCGGTGCTCGACGCGATGGAGCGCGAGCGGATTCCCGAGCGCGCCCGCAGGGCGGGCGAGCGGATCGCCGCGCGGTTCCGGAGCTGGGCGGAGTCGCTACCCCTGCATCGGTGACGTCCGCGGGCTCGGCGCGATGGTCGGGATGGAGCTGGTGGGCGATCCCGTATCGCGCACCCCCGACAAGGCGCTGACCGGCACGGCTGCTCGCCGCGGCGCTCGAGCGGGGTCTGATCCTGCTGTCCTCCGGCACCTACGGCAACGTGGTCCGGGTGCTCGCCCCGCTCACCACCGAGGATGCGGTGCTCGACGAAGGGCTCGAAGCCATGGAGGAGGCCCTCGCCGAGGCCGTCGCCGGCTCTCGACAGCCTCACTAGCGGGCAGTACGTTCCCCCGGATATCCGCAACGAACAAATCGATCCTTCGGGAAGGACCCCCTCCTCGTGGTCGCCTCTCCCTCGTCTACATCCGGTCCGGTCGTCCAACTCGTCGAGCGTCTCCAAGACCTTCGGGGACGTGAAGGCGGTGAACGACGTCTCGTTCGAGATCCAGCGAGGCGAGTTCTTCTCCATGCTCGGGCCCTTCGGGCTGCGGCAAGACCACCACCCTGCGGCTGCTGGCCGGCTTCGAGGAGCCCGACGAGGACGGCGGCGAGGTGCGCCTGCTCGGCGAGGTGGTCAACAAGAAGCGGCCCTACGAGCGGAAGATCGCCATGGTCTTCCAGAACTACGCGCTCTTCCCCCACCTCTCGGTGCAGCGGAACGTCGCGTTCGGCCTGGAGCAGCGGAAGACGCCCAAGGCCGAGATCGGCGACCGGGTCCGGCGGGCGCTGGAGATGGTCCGGCTCAAGCCCGACATCTTCGCCAGGCGGATGCCGGGCCAGCTCTCCGGCGGGCAGCGCCAGCGGGTGGCGCTGGCCCGCGCCCTGGTGCTGGAGCCCGACATCCTGCTGCTGGACGAGCCGCTCGGCGCCATCGACCTCAAGCTCCGCAAGGAGATGCAGCTCGAGCTCAAGGCGCTGAACAAGCAGCTCGGCACCACCTTCGTCTACGTCACCCACGACCAGGAAGAGGCGCTCACGATGTCCGACCGCATCGCGGTCATGGACAACGCGCGGGTCGCCCAGCTGGGCACGCCGGCGGAGATCTACGAGAACCCGCGCACCGCGTTCGTCGCCAAGTTCATCGGCGAGTCGAACTTCTTCGACGGAACGGCGGAGCGGCGGAACGGCGGACGCTGGGAGGTGCAGCGGAGCGGCGGCGGCCGCTTCCTGGTGCCCGACCATCCGGCGCTCGCGCGAGGGCAAGTCGCTGCGCATCGCCGTGCGGCCCGAGTGGATGGACGTCTGGCGGCCCGACGCCGTGCCCGCCGGGCGAGAACGCCGTCGGCGGGACCATCCGGGACGTCATCTACCTCGGCGAGACGATGCACGTGATCGTGACCGTGCCCGGGTGCGAGGACGTCACCGTCGCGGTCCGCAACGAGGGCCAGCTCATCAAGCCGCTGCCCTGGAAGCGCGGCGACCAGGCCGCGGTGGCCTGGCTGCCGGAGGACTGCCAGATCCTGGAGGAGGCGTAGTGGCCTCGCTCCGCGAGCGGATCCTGGCCTGGCTGCACCCGCGTCCCCAGGCGCGCGCCTGGGCGCTGCTGGCGCCCGGCACGCTCTGGCTGGTCGCTGTTCTTCCTGGTCCCGATCCTCATCATGTTCGCCTACAGCATGATGCCGCGCGGGATCTACGGCGGGGTGGAGCCCGGGTTCACCCTGGAGCACTACCGGCGGTTCTTCGACCCGCTCTACCTCGACATCCTCCGGCGCACGTTCGTCTGGTCCGTCGCGTGCACCGTCATCTGCCTCCTGCTCGGGTATCCGGTGGCGTACGTCATCGCCCGGGGCGGCCGGTGGAAGAACCTTCTGCTCTTCCTGGTGGTGCTGCCGTTCTGGACCAGCTTCCTGGTCCGGACCTTCGCCATGATCTTCCTGCTGCGCGACACCGGGCTGATCAACAACTGGCTGCTGCAGCTCGGGCTGATCGAGAACCGATCACCATGCTCTACACCCCGTTCGCCGTGATGGCGGGGCTGGTGTACGGCTTCCTGCCGTTCATGATCCTGCCGATCTACGCGTCGCTGGAGAAGCTCGACCTCTCGCTGCTGGAGGCCGCCGAGGTGCTGGGCGCGCGGCCGGCCGCGCGCTTCCGGCGCATCACGCTGCCGCTCTCGATGCCGGGCGTCGTCGCCGGGTGCCTGCTGGTGTTCATCCCCGCGCTGGGCTCCTTCCTGACCTCCGACCTGCTCGGCGGCGCCAAGCAGATGATGATCGGCAACCTGGTGCAGAACCAGTTCTCCGCCGCGCGCAACTGGCCGTTCGGCTCGGCGGCGTCGTTCATCGTGATGGCGCTGGTGCTCGTCGCGGTCATGCTCTATCTCCGGGTGAAGGACCGGGCCCCGGTCGAGGCCGCCTGAGATGGGCACCCGCCTGCCGCGCTGGGTTCTCGGCGTCAGCGTTGCTGGTCTACGTGTTCCTGCACGTGCCGATCCTGGTGCTGGTGGTCTTCTCGTTCAACGACTCCAAGTTCTCGGTGGACTGGGCCGGGTTCACTCTCGACTGGTACCACCGGCTGCTGGAGCGGCCGGACATCCTGCGAGGGCTCAAGGCGAGCCTCATCGTCGGCGGCGCGTCGACCGTGATCTCCGCGGTCCTCGGCACCCTGATCGCGCTGGCGCTGGCCCGGCACCGGTTCCGGGGGCGCACCGCGTTCGAGGGCTTTCTCTACGTGCCGATCGTGACGCCGGAGATCGTGGTCGGGATCTCGCTGCTGATCCTCTTCGCGCTGGTCAAGATGCCGCTCGGCCTCACCACCATCGTCATCGCCCACGTGGCGTTCTGCATCTCGTTCGTGGTGATCGTGGTGCTCGCCCGGCTGGAGGGGATGGACCGGACCCTGGAGGAGGCGGCGATGATCCTCGGCGCCGACGAGGTCACCACCTTCTGGAAGGTGACGGTGCCCCAGCTCTGGCCCGGGATCCTGTCCGGCGCGCTGCTGGCGTTCACCATGTCGTTCGACGACTTCGTGATCACCTCGTTCGTGTCGGGCTCGGGCTCCTCGACGCTGCCCGATCGTGGTCTACGGCATGGTGCGACGCAACGTCGAGCCGAGCATCAACGCGATCAGCACCATCATCCTGCTGGTGACCACGGCGCTGATCTACCTGGCGGACCGGCTGGCGAGGGAGAAGTAGCGGCGGCCGGGCCCGGTCGTGATCGAGCGATGCCTCTGGGACGAGGGTGCCCCGCCTGCCCGCCGTCCCGCCGCGCCTGCCCGACCGCACCGACGTCGCCATCATGGGCGGCGGCTACACCGGGCTCTCGGCGGCCCGGACGCTGGCCCGGCACGGGGTGGCGGTCACGGTGCTGGAGCGGCACCGGGTAGGGTGGGGGGCCAGCGGCCGGAACGGCGGGTTCGTGCTGCCGGGGTTCCAGCCCGAGGCCGACGTGCTGGTGCGCCGATACGGCGCCGAGCGGGCCCGGGCGCTGTTCGCGGACTCGCTGCGAGGCGATCGGAGTTTCTCGAGGGTCTGATCGCGGAGGAGGCGATCGACTGCGGCTACGCCCGCCGGGGCAGCGGTAACGCTGGCGGCGCGCCCAGCCATCTGCGTGACCTGGAGCGGGACCGGCTGACGCTCCGCGACCGGTTCGGGCACGAGACCGTGCTGCTCGGGCCGGCCGAGCTGCGCGAGGAGATCGACTCCGCCCGCTACCACGGCGGGCTGCTGGATCCGGCGGCCGGCGCCCTGCATCCGGCCCGGTACTGCGCCGGGCCTGGCCGCCGCCGCGGTCCGGGCCGGGGCGGTGATCGTCGAGGGCGTCGAGGTGCTCGGCGTCGACCGCGCGGACGGACGGACGACGCTCGCGACCTCGGCCGGTCCGCTGCCGGCGGGCGAGGTGCTGGTGGCGACCAACGGCTACACCGGCGCCGCGTTCCCCGGGCTGCGGCGGCGGGTCGTCCCGGTCGGCAGCTACGTCGTCGCCACCGCGCCGCTCGGGCCCTCGGTCGCGCGCGCGGCTGCTGCCCCGGGGCCGGGTGATGAGCGACACCTGGAACCTGCTCCACTATTTCCGGCTGTCGGACGACGGGCGGCTGGTGTTCGGCGGGCGGGCGTCGTTCACGCCGACCACGGTCGGGCGGAGCGCGCGGATCCTGCACGGCGGCGCTGCGGAAGGTCTTTCCGCCGCTCGCGGCGGTCCCGGTCGAGTACGCCTGGGCGGGCAACGTCGGCTTCGCCCGCGACCGGATGCCGCACGCCGGACGGCTCGACGGCGTCCACTACGCGCTGGGCTACGCGGGCCACGGCGTCGCGCTCTCCACCTGGCTCGGCGCCCGCATGGGCGAGGCGCTGGCCGGCCGGGGCGCGATCCCGGAGCTCACCGGGGAGCGCCTGCCGGCGATCCCGCTCTACGGCGGAACGCCCTGGTTTCTTGCCCGCTGGTGGGCGGATACTATCGGATGAAGGATTGGTTGAGCTGACGCAGGACTCACGACGCTGGAACCACGACTCAAAGGGGAGCCCACATGAGCAAGCGCAAGCAACTCGAACGCCTCGTCGGAGAGCTGGAGAGCGGGGGAATCTCCCGCCGCGATTTCGTCTGGCGCGCGATGGCCCTCGGGCTCAGCGTGAGCTCGGTCGGTGCGCTGCTCTCGGCCTGCGGCGGTGGCGACAAGGGCGGACAGGCCGGCGAGGGCACGGGCGCGCAGGCCGAGGCCGAGCTGGGCCCGATCGAGAAGGAGCTGCACATCTACAACTGGTCGGACTACATCGCCGACGACACGGTGCCGAACTTCGAGAAGGAGTTCGGGGTCAAGGTGACCTACGACACCTACGAGAGCAACGAGGAGATGGTCGCCAAGCTCCAGGCGGGCGCGACCGGCTACGACATCATCGTGCCGTCGGGCTACATCATCCCGGTGCTCGTGGCCACCGACCTGATCAGCCCGCTCAACAAGAAGTACCTCACCAACTGGGGGAACGTCTCGCCGATCTTCCAGAACCTGCCCTCCGATCCCGGGCAACACCCACACCGTGCCCTGGCAGTGGGGCACCAGCGGGATCGCCTACCGGACCGACAAGGTGAAGGTCGCCGGTCGGACAGCTGGGCGGTGTTCCATGATGCCAAGCTCCGGGGCAAGATGACGATGATGGACGACGGCCGCGAAGTGATCGGGGCCTTCCTCCGCTACCGGGGCCACTCGCTCAACTCCACCGACCCGCAGCAGCTGGCCAAGGCCAAGGCCGACGCCGATCCAGGCCAAGAAGCAGCTCAAGGCGTACCTCTCGGCGCCGGTGAAGGCGCAGCTCATCTCGGGCGACGTGTGGATCGCCCAGCTCTGGAACGGCGACACCACCCAGGCCAAGGCCGAGCAGCCCAACCTCGGCTACGTGATCCCCAAGGAAGGGTGCACCATCTGGGGCGACTCGATGTGCGTCCCCAAGAGCGCCCCCAACAAGCGCGCCGCGCACGAGTGGATGAACTACATCCTCCGGCCCGAGGTCGGCGCCGCCCTGTCCGACGCCACCGGCTACGGCACGCCCAACGCCGCCGCGGCGAAGCTGATCGAAGACCCCGGTGCCCTACCCGACCGAGGACGAGCTCAAGCGGCTGGAGTACCAGGTGGACCTCGGCCGCGACACGGCGACCTGGGACCAGATCTGGACGGAGATCAAGTCGGCTTGACCCGTCATTCGAACGACGAGGTCCTGGCGCTCAGCCGGCGGTACCTCGAGCTGATCGAGGGGCGGGAGCTGTCCCTCGACGAGAAGCAGGCCTTCATCGCCGAGACGGTGGAGGCGTACGAGCGCCACGTGAACCGCGGCTTCATCGGCTACCGGAAGTCGGTGACCGAGGCCGGCCAGTTCGCCGCGCTGGAGTGGTCGGGCCGGGGCTCGATCTTGAGCGACCTGCTCGGCCGGGAGTACATCGACTGCCTCGGCGGCTACGGGATCTTCAGCGCCGGGGTGAATCACCCCAAGATCCTGCGCGCCGTCGCCTGCCAGATGGAGCGGATGGCGCTCAACAGCCAGGAGCTGCTGGAGCCGTGGCGGGCGGGACTGGCGCGGCTGCTGGCGATGGTCACGCCGGGCGACCTGGGGAACGCCTTCTTCATCAACAACGGCACCGACGCCATCGAGGGCGCCATCAAGCTCGCCCGGCTCTACACCCGCCGGAACCTCTTCATGTCCACCCTCGGCGGGTTCCACGGCAAGTCCATGGGCTCGCTCTCGCTCATGGGCAAGGCCTCCTTCCGCGAGCCGTTCGCCGGCGGACTGCAGGACGTGCGCTTCGTGCCCTACGGCGACGCCGACGCGCTGGAGGCGGAGCTCGACAAGGCGGAGCAGGTGGGGACGCCGGTCGCGGGGTTCGTGGTGGAGCCGGTGCAGGGCGAGGCCGGCGGGGTCGTGCCGCCCGACGGCTATCTGCCGCGGGCCCGCGAGCTGTGCACCAAGTACGGCGCGCTGCTCATCGCCGACGAGATCCAGACCGGGATGGGCCGCACCGGCGCGCTCTGGGGCGTGGACCACACCGGCACGGTCCCCGACATCATGTGCCTCGGCAAGTCGATCGGCGGCGGCGTCATGCCGCTCTCCGCCTTCATCGCGCCGCCCGAGATCTGGGAGGTGATGATCCCCAATCCGATCATCCACTCCACCACCTTCGGCGGGAACCCGATGGCCTGCGCCGCCGGCATCGCGGCGATCCAGGTGACGCTGGAGGAAGACCTGCCGGGCCAGGCGGCGGCCAAGGGCGACTTCCTCCTGCGCGAGCTCGCCGCGCTGCAGGCGAAGTATCCCCAGGTGCTCACCGACGTCCACGGCAAGGGGCTGCTGATCGGCATGGAGTTCCCCACCGACGAGACCGGCTTCCGCTGCGCGGCCGGGCTCTTCAAGCGCGGGGTGCTGGTGGCGGGCACCTACTCCAAGGCGCGCACCATCCGGATCGAGCCGGCGCTCGGCATTCCGATGGAGCTGCTCAACGAGCTGCTGACCCGCCTCGAGGACACGTTCTGCGAGGTGGCGAAGGGGCCTAGAGATGGCGTGACACCGGTCACGCCGTCCCGGGCTCCGCCGGCGCGACATTCGGTCATGCCGCGCAGCACCGCACCGGCTCCGCCGCCGATTTCATCCCCCCCGTCCCACGCTGCCGAAGCTCCGCGCAGGCGGCGGCCCGCTGCCGCGGCTGTGATCTCTGGCGTCGACGCGACCCAGACGGTGTTCGGCGAAGGCCCGGCCGGCGCCGCCGCGATGTTCGTCGGCGAGCAGCCCGGCGATCAGGAGGATCGGGCCGGCCGGCCGTTCGTCGGGCCCGGCGGGCCGGCTGCTTCGACGAGGCGCTGGAGGCCGCGGGCCTCGATCGGGACACGGTCTACGTCACCAACGCGGTCAAGCACTTCAAGTTCGTGCGCAAGGAGCTGATCAAGCGGAGGCTGCACAAGAAGCCGAACGCCGCGCAGGTGCGCGCCTGCAATCCGTGGCTGCGGGAGGAGATCCGGCTGGTGCGGCCGACGCTGGTGGTGGCGCTGGGGAGCACGGCGGCGCAGGCGCTGCTGGGCAACGCGCTTCCGGGTCACCCAGCATCGAGGCGAGGTGGTGCCGTCGGAGTGGGCCGGCCGGTGCATCGCGACGGTGCACCCGTCGTCCGTGCTGCGCGCCCCGGCGACGTCCGGGCCGAGGCGCAGCGGGAGTTCTTCCGGGACATCGCGAAGGTCGCGGACTGTATGCTGACTCGCCGAGGCGTCGCGGCCCGGTCATCCCGAGCGAAGCGAGGGACCTCAGTCCGCTGGTCCCTCGCTCCGCTCGCTGCGACGCTACTCCTCCGCCGCCTCCGCTTCCTCTTCCTCCTCGACCGCGTTCGACCAGCCGATCGACACCCCGCCCCAGAGTTTCACGTCGCTTTCGTCGGTCGGAGACGTGAACTTGGTGCACTCGTCCGCACTGATCTGGAAGTGCAGCACCGGCGTGATCGAGAAGACCCCGGCGGTCAGCGGGAGCCCGGCCGAGAGGTCCACGTGGGTCAGGCCGTCGTCGGCGAAGTTGAACGATTCGTCGTCGCTCGATGTCCTTGGCCCACGCTGAGTCCCACGACGCCGCCCAGGTCGAGGGTGTGCGTCTCGCCAAGCGGGACGGAATGCGAGACGGCGCCTTCGAAATACGCGCCCTTGATCTTGTCGAAGTCGTAGTAGAGCGAGAGCTCCGGGGCGAGCGGCACGTCGAAGCCCACGGTGCCGTACACCTCCCAGGTATTGACTCGCTGTTGTAGCCCCCGTTCGGAGTCGTCGGTCGAGATCGTTGGGATAGAAGTACCCGACGATGCCGCCCGTGAGCGTGGCCTTGCCCGTCCGCGAAGCTCACCTCGGCGTAGGGATTGAACTCCGCGAAATTGAACGCCGACAGCCCGCCGCTCTCGCTGATGTCGTCGTCCGGATCGTCGTACTTCCCGAGGTCGATGTTGGCCCAGCCACCGGCGGTGATCGAGGCGTTGCCCGCCGGGAAGCTGACCCACACGTCGGGTTGGGCCACGGGCTTGTTGGTCAGGCTCACCCCTCGCCAGACGTAGGAGCTGAAGAGATCCAGCTGGGCACCGACTTCGGTCTGCGCCTGCGGCCGTCCGCGGGGGCGTCGCCAGCAGGATGCCGAGCGCGGTCGCCCTCAGCAGGTTCGCGGCCTTCATGAGGATCTCCTTGGGTCATGACAGGTGGGACGGCGAGGATTGCGACGCCTGTGCGTCAATGTACGGGCCGGAGGCACGGCGGTCAAGCGCGACCGCCGACCCCCTGCGACGACCCGATGCTCGATCGGCTACTCCGAAGTGGCCGCCGCCCCCAACGCGCGGGCCCAGCTGATGGTCAGCCCGCCCCACAGCTTCACGTCGTCTTGTTCTCCCGGGGAGGTGAGCTTGGTGATCTCGTCTCCGTTCACCAGGAAGTGGACCACCGGCGTGATCGAGAAGATTCCCGCCGAGAACGGCACGCCGGCCGAGAGGTCGAGGTGGGTGAAGCCGTTCTCGAAGAAGTTGTTGATCTCGTCGGCCGACTCGGCCTCCGCCTGACCGGCGCTGAAGCCCGCCGAGCGCGCCCAGGTTGAGCGAGAGCGAGAGCCGAGCGGCACCGAATGGGCGACGCTCCCCTCGATGATAGGCCCCGTTCACTTTGTCGAAGTCGTAGTACACCGCGAGCTTCGGGCTGAGCGGGCACGCCGAGCCCGACCTTGCCGTACACCTCCCAGGTGTTGAAGTCGTCGGTCGCGCCGAAATCGTTGGGAAAGACGTAGCCCACCACCCCGCCGGTGAGCGTGGCCTTGCCGGCCGGCACGCTCACCTCCGCCCAGGGATCGAACTCGGACAGGTTGAAGCTCGACACGCCTCCGCTCTGACTGAAGTCGTCGGCGTCGTCGTACCGGCCCAGGTCCACGTTGGCCCAGCCGCCGACGGTCACCGATCGCGTTCCCCGCGGGGAACGCCACGTAGACATTCGGCTGACCGACCGGCCGGTTGGTGAGGCTCACCCCGCGCCAGACGTAGCCGCTGAACAGGCTCAGATCGGCGCCCACGGTCGCTTGTGCCCGGGCGGATCGCGCGGATGCCGACGCGACGACGGCCAGCACGGCGGCGCCCAGCAACTTCGGTCGCAACATGGTCTCTCCCTTCGCGGATGGGGAAAACAAAAAACCCGCCTCGAACGTCGAGGCGGGTCGGATACAGCCAGAGCGTCACACGTGCGACGGCCCGAAACCTCTACGTGAAGGCGTGGTCGATGGAGAGCGGATTGCGGTTTCGACGGGTCTCGGGGCGCATGAGCCAATGTAGGAACGCGAGACGCCGCACCGTCAAGCGGACCCCGCCAGCCGCGCGAACCGCGGATGCGCGCGCAGCGGCGCCCAGGTCGGGTCGCTCCGCAGCTCCGCCGGGCTGATCCAGCTCGGGGATGCCGAGCAGCGGCTCGAGGGTGTCGAGCGCCCGCTCCGGCTCGTTCACCAGCGTGTAGATCTGGGCGAGCCGGGTCAGCATGAAGGGACCCGAGTTGGCGTCTCAGCGACGGCGGCAGCAGCTCGGCGGCGCGCCGGCCGGCCCGGATCGCCTCGGCCTTGCGCCCCGCCCGGGCGTAGGCCAGGCCGATGCGCGCCAGCAGCTTGGCGTCGTCGGGCCGGTCGCGCACCTGCCGCTCCAGCAGCGGCGAGCGCGAGTCGCCGTGGGCCCGCTCGGCGCGCGCGGTCGCCGCGATAGTCCGCTGCCTCCGCCAGCAGCAGATGGTAGCGGGCGGTGTCGCCGTCGAACGACGACGGGCGGATCGCGTCCACCGCCGCCGCGAACGGTGCTGTCGGAGGTCAGCAGCGAGCCGGAGATCGCGTCCGGGATCAGCAGCGCCTGCGCCAGCCGGCCCGGCGCTCACCCGGGTCAGGGCCTGGCCGATGACCGCGCGGGCGCGGCCCGGTCGCCCCGCCAGACCAGCTGGAGCATCGCCTTGTAGGCGTAGGGCTCGGCCCAGTCGGGCGCCAGCTGGATCGCCCGGTCGAAGCGCCGCTCCGCCTCGGCGTAGTTGCGCAGTCCACATGTAGAGTGTCGGCGAGATCGAGCGTCCGGAGCGCGGAGCGCGGATCGTAGCGCACCGCCTCCTGGAATCGCGCCAGCGCGCTGTCCCACTGGCCGCGGCGGCGCTCGACGTAGCCGATCGCGGACAGCAGCTCGCTGTTGCTGGGCTGCTGCCGGCGCGCGGCCTCGAACTCCTCCAGGGCGCGCCGATAGTCCACCAGTCCCCAGTAGTAGTAGTAGCCCCGCGCGATGCGCCCCTCGGCCAGGTCGGGTGCGAGGCGCAGCGCCGTTTCCACGGCGACCCGCGCGGAGTCGAGCCGGGCCGGCGAACGGTCGTAGTAGAACCAGTACATCGCCGAGTGGGCCCGGCCGAGGCGGGCCCAGGCCAGCGCGAAGGTCGAGTCGAGCGCCACCGCCTTCCGGTAGAGGTCCGCCGCCGCCTCGATGTTGCCGCGGCTGTAGCTGCGCGAGGCGTACTCGTTGCCGCGGAGATAGAAGTCGTAGGCCTCCGGCGTCGAGGTCCCCGCGGCGGCGAGCGACGCCTGCTCGGGCGCGCGCAGCGCGATATCCAGCGCCGTCGTCACCTGCTGGGCGATCTCCGACTGCACCCGGAACACCTCGGTCAGCTCGACCTCGTACTCCTCCCCCCAGAGCGGACTGTCGTCGGCCACCGCGATGAGCCGCGGGGTGACCCGGACCCTGCCCGGGCTCCCCTGTCGCCTCGCTCCCAGCGCACGCTTCCCTCCAGCAGGTATCCGGCCTGGAGCTCGGCGCCGATCTCCTTCAGCGACTTCGGGCTCTCCCGGTACTGCTCGGCGCTGGTGCGGCTGATGACCCGAGCCCGCCGAGGCCGGCCAGCCGGCTGGTCAGCTCCTCGGTCAGGCCGTCGGCGAAGTACTGGTCGCCGGGATCGCCCAGGTTCTTGAAGGGCAGCACCGCGAGCACCCGGCTCTCCGGATCCGGCCGCCACGGACGCGCCGTCGCGGCTCCTGCCGGGCCAGCATCCACAGCCGCCGCCGGCGAGCGCGAGCAGCAGGATCGGCAAGCCGCGAGCAGCCGCCGGCGCGGCGGCGGCGTCGGGGAGGCGGGGAGCCATTCGAGGCAGCGAAACCGGCGTGATCGCGCTGTGCGCGCCGGTCTCGACGAGCGCTTGGGCGAAAGCCTCCATGCTCTCGTACCGATCGTCCGGATGGCGCGAGAGCGCGCGCATGAGGACCCGCTCGACCACTTCCGGCACGTCGGGGCGGGCCGATCCTGCAAGCGGCCGCGGCGCACTGGTGAGCTTTCGGGCCAGGATGGCGCGTGCGTTCGGCCCGGTGAACGGAGCGACTCCGGCAAGTGCCTCGTACACCACGGCGGCCAGCGAGTACTGGTCGCTTCGCCCGGTCAGGTCCTCGTCGCCCGCCGCCTGCTCCGGACTCATGTAGGTCGGCGTGCCCACCGTGACGCCGGTCTCGGTGAGCCGGGGCTCCGAGGCGTGTCGGTTCCCTCGGCGTCCTCGGCCTCCTCCAGCGCGTAGGCGATGCCGAAGTCCGCGAGAATCGCCTCGCCGGTCGGCGAGAGCATGATGTTCTCGGGCTTGAGATCGCGGTGGATGATGCCGAGGCGTATGGGCATACGCCAGCGCCGATGCCACCTCGAGCGCCACCTGGAGCGCCGCCCCGGTGTCCAGCCGGCCGATCCGGCGGAGCCGGTCGCGGAGCGACCCGGCCTCGACGTACGGCATGGTGTAGAAGAGCCGGCCCGCGGCGCTGCCGGAGTCGAACAGCGGCAGGATGAGCGGGTGCTGGAGGCGGGCCTGGGTGCGGATCTCGCGCTGGAACCGCTCGACGCCGAGCGCCGCGCCGAGGGCGGAGTGGAGCACCTTGAGCGCCACCCGGCGCCCGTGCCGGAGGTCCTGGGCCAGGTACACCGTCGCGCTGCCGCCCCGGCCCAGCTCCTCCTCGATCAGGTAGAGCTCGGCAAGCTCTGCCGCGAGGAGGTCCTGGCGATCGGGCGTCGAGGCGGCATCTGCCATGGGTGGGCGTGGATCCAGGGTCAGGGTAAGGCCCGACCAACCCGCGCTATCGCGATGAGCGGGGCGCGTTTCGGGCCCCCACCGCCGGAGTTGCGGAGTTGAGGCCCAGAATGGCACCTTGCCTCTGGACTCCTCCCACGAGACTCGGGTCTGGATCTCAACTCCGTTTTCGTCAAGCGTTTCGGCGATCTGGTGGCGCTGTTGCGCGTCGATCCGGCGAACGACGCGGCTCAGGATCTTGCTCTCACGGCCGCCACCAGCGCCGTGGCCGGGTCGCCGGTCGAGGTGGCCGCGGCCAGCGAGGTGGCGGGCAGCCCCGAAGGGGTGGGCCTCCGGGCCAGGATGATCGCCCGCCAGGTCGACCGACTGCGCGTCGCCGCGGGCGCGGAACCCTACGAGCTTCAGGCCGTCGCGCGGGCCCTCGCCCACGATCTCACTCCCATCCCCGCCATGCCGCACGTCCAAGTGGATCTGCATGCGGCTGCTGGCACCCCCGTCCCGCTAGGCGTCCGCCGGGTCAGCGGTGCACGTCGAACCCGTCGACGTGGAGGTCCAGGTTGTGATTCGCCCGGATGCCGACGATCCCGTCCAGCCCCATCCCCTTCGCGTCGGTGCCGTAGACCTCCTGCCCGTTTACCAGGAAGACCACCTTGCTCGGATCCCGCTTGTTGTCCACCTCGAGCAGGTTGGTGGACGAGCCCTTCGCATCCGGCTTCTTGACCGCCGCGTGTTGGACCCATCCCTTGGAGACGTCAGCTCGTCTTCTCGCCGTCTCGCCGCTTGATCAGGTAGCTCCCGTCCTGGCGAATCAGAAAGTAGATGTACTTCTGCGCCGGACCGTCGAGGTCCTGCCCGCCGACGAAGAGTCCGTAGCCCTCCGCGTGCTCCGACGGCTTGGTCTGGGTAAACGTGGCGAGGGTGTGGAAGGGACCACTGCCCCGCGTGTCGGCGCGATAGAGGATGATGGCCGGACCCAGGGTGAGGTGCAGGCCCGCCCCCATGGACACGACCTTCGCGTTCTTGGCGTCGCCCTTGTCGGCGCGAACGGTCCAGCCGGCGGGAACGGTGCCGCCGCCTGGCGCGGCATGGTCGGCGTGTTCGGCGTGGTCCTGGGCGGCGAGCGGAGTGGTGAGGGCCGCGAGCAGGGCGGCGGCGGACAGCGACGATCGCATGTGAAATTCCTCGGTGCGCGGGTGAAATCGTTGGAGTTGCGGCAAGGGTTCCGGCAGGCTAACCTAAGCCTCCACTCTTTCGATTCTTCTCGGGAGACGCTCGATGTACTGGATCGGAGTCCTTCTCGCCACGCATCGGGGCGAGCTTGATCCTGGGGGCCCTCACCTTCGTCTCGGCCCTCATCGGGGTCCTGGTCAACGCAATGATCGTACTGATGTGCGGTCCGATCATCGACAGCATCGCTCGCAGGCGAGGGCGGGCCTCATCCCGGTGAGCCGCCGAAACTCAGCCCTGCTCCGGGGTCGGTGATTCCGGGGTAGTCGCCGAGCGTATCGCGGCCTCGTAGTTGATTTTCAGACTCGCCAGCAGCTCCCGCAGCCCCCGCACCTTCATCTGCAGTCCTCCACCCCGGCGCGTCATGGTGCCCATGATGCCCGCCGTCTCGGCGATCCCCGTGAGACTGAGCGCCGACGCGTTGCCCTTGATCTCGTCCAGCAGCCGGGCGAGGCCGCGGACCACCGCCTCGTCCGCCCGCAGCGAGCCCATCTCCTCGATGACGGCATGGATGCGCTGGAATTTGGGCGGCAAGGTCTGGAGATACGCCGAGCTGCGCATGCTGTCGCGACGTCAGTTTGACGGCCATGTGTCGCTGCTGGGTCAGGGATGAGTCAATCTAATCATCGACGTGAATCTCCACCCGGGCGTGCTCGTAACCCATCCGAGACGTCGCGCCGCTCCGGCTCCAACCCCGTGTTTCGTAGGGCGACGTGCCCACCGGCCGCAGATTGGGCGTCCACCGAAGTATCTACCGCTACTACTACCAGGCACCGAGCCATGAAGCTATCGGACCTGTCGATTCGCCGGCCAGTGCTCGCAAGCATGCTGGGCATCGCCCTGGTGCTCTTCGGCGTCATCGGCTACCTCGGCCTCTCCGTGCGCGAGTTTCCCGACGTGGATCCGCCGATCGTCTCGGTATCGACGTTACTGCCCGGTGCCAACCCTCAGGTAGTCGAATCGGCGGTGACCGATATCCTCGAGGAGGAGTTGAGCACGGTGCAGGGGATCCGCACCCTCACCAGCTCGAGCGCGGAGCAGTTCAGCAACATCACGATCGAGTTCACGCTGGACCGGCCGGTGGAGGAAGCCGCGCAGGACGTGCGGGACAAAGTCTCCCGGGTCCGTGGTCGGCTGCCGGACGACATCGAAGAACCCGTCATTGCGAAGCAGGAGGCCGATGCGCAGCCGTTCATGTGGCTGGCGCTGACGGGCGAGAACTACGATCTGCTGCAGCTCTCGGACCTCGCCGACCGAGTGGTGAAGACCCGGATGCAGAGCTTGCCCGGCGTCGGGCGGATTTTCATCGGCGGCGAGCGTCGGTACTCGATGCGCGTGTGGCTGGATGCTTCGAAGCTCGCCGCGCGCTCGCTCACGGTTCAGGACGTCGAGGCGGCGATCCGCAGCCGCAACGTCGAAATCCCTGCCGGCCGCATCGAATCGGATCGCCGGGAGTTCACCGTACGCTCCCTCGGCGAGTTGAAGACGCCGGAGGAGTTCAGCCGGCTGGTGGTCTCCAGCGGCAACGGCCAGATCGTGAAGTTGGAGGATCTGGGTCGGGTGGAGCTGGGTCCAGCGGACAATCGAAGCGCACTCCGCTACCGCGGCAGCCCCTCGGTGGGCGTTGGCATCGTCCGCCAGTCGAAGTCGAATTTGGTCAAGGTGGCGGACGCCGTGCACGCGGCCTTGCCAGGGCTCGAGCGGGAGCTGCCTCCCGGCGTCAGGATCATCTCCACCTTCGATCAGTCCATCTTCGTCAAGCGCTCCATTCAGGAGGCGGAGGACACGCTCATCATCGCGGCGTTTCTCGTCGTGATCATCATCTTCATCTTCCTACGCAACTTCCGCGCGACGATCATTCCGGCTGTCGCGATCCCGACTTCGATCATCTCGACCTTCGCCGTGATGTACTTTCTCGGCTTTTCGATCAACAACCTGACGCTGCTCGCACTGACGCTGGCCATCGGCATCGTGGTAGACGACGCGATCATCGTGCTGGAGAACGCCTTCCGGCATCAGGAAGAACTGCATGAGGAGCCCGAGACCGCAGCCACGAACGGCACCCGCGAGATCGCCTTCGCCGTGATCGCCACCACGATCTCGCTGGTGGCGGTCTTCACTCCGCTGGCATTTCTCCAGGGCAGTACCGGCAGGCTCTTCAACGAGTTCGGCATCGCCGTGGCCGGCTCCGTGGTGATCTCCGGATTCGTGGCACTCACGATCACGCCCATGCTCTGCGCCAAGATCCTGCGAGTGCCGCCCCGGCACGGCTGGCTGTACGTGACATTGGAGCGCGGCTTCAATGGCCTTGCGAGCGGCTATGCTCGAACGCTCCGCTGGTCACTGCACCACCAGTTTGTCGTTCTCGGGGTCATGGTTGCGACCGCGCTCGGTGCGGTGGTGACCTTTGGATCACTCAAGCGTGAGTTCGTCCCGCCGGAGGATCGGGGCTTTTTCTTCACGGTGGTCATCGCACCTGAAGGATCCACCCTCAACTACACCGACGGGTACCTGCGCCAGATCGAGAAGTTCTTCGCGGCAGTCCCCGAGGTCGAGCACTACTTCAGCATTGCCGGGGCCTTCTTCGGAAGCCCCAGCCGCGGCGGGGTCTTCGCGCGGATGACGGATTGGAGCGATCGGGAGCGGACGGTCCAAGAGATCATCGGGGAGGTGCAGCCGAGGCTCTTCGGTGTCCCTGGAATCATGGCATTCGCCATCAATCCCCCCGCGTTTGGAGGGTTCGGCAACCCCGTGCAGTTCGTGGTTCAGCATTCCGATTTCCAGCAGCTTCAGCTTGCCGTCGACACCCTGATGAAACGGATCCAGCAGGTGCCGGGCCTGGTGAACGTCGACAGCGACCTCCGGGTCAACAAGCCCGAGCTTACCGTGTCCTTCGACCGCGATCGGGCCGAAGACTTGGGTGTGCCGGTGCGGGATGTCGCCTCCGCGCTGCAGACCCTGTTGGGCGGTCGCGAGGTGAGCACCTTTACCCGCAACAACCGCCTCTACGACGTGATCGTGCAGCTTGCGCCTGCGGCGCGCGCCACCCCAAGCGACATGAGCGGGATATACCTCCGGGGGCGCGACGGCGGTCTGGTACAGCTTGACGCTCTGGCCTCGGTCCAGGAGGGGGTCGGCCCCCGGCAACTGGCCCACTTCAACCGGATTCGCTCGGCGACGATCACGGCCGGTCTGGCCCCCGGATTCACGCTGGGCGAGGCCCTCGACTCGATGCATGCCATCGCGGGAGAGGTCCTGCCACGCGGCTCGACCACGGCACTGGCCGGTGAATCGCGCGAGTTGGACGAGAGCGGGTCAGCCCTCTACTTCGCGTTCGCGCTCGCCCTGGTCGTCGTGTTCATGGTGCTGGCGTCACAGTTCGAGTCTCTGGTTCATCCTTTCACCGTGCTGCTCGCGGTGCCGCTCGCGGTCACCGGCGCCCTGGTGACCCTGAAGCTCACCGGCAGTACGATCAACCTGTACAGCCAGATCGGCATGATTCTCCTGATCGGGCTGGTCACGAAGAACTCGATCCTTCTGGTGGAGTACACCAACCAATTGAAGGAGCGGGGGATGGAGACTCTCGAGGCGGCTCTGGAAGCCGGGCGCATTCGGCTCCGCCCCATTCTCATGACCTCGGTCGCGACGATCATGGGCGCGCTTCCGATCGCGCTGGGGCTCGGCGCGGGCTCCTTGAGCCGGAGACCGCTGGGTTATGCGATCGTGGGCGGTCTGCTTTTCTCCACGATACTCACGTTGTACGTGGTGCCGGTCGTGTACGTCATCTTCGACCGCCTCCTCGCCCGGACGCGCCGCAAGGCGCCGGTGCACCGGGGCTCGCTCGCGCCGGCGGAGGCCGAGTGATCGCCACGCTTCTCCTCGCGCTCCAGGCCACGGTGCCGGCGGCGACCGATTCCGTGCCCGCCGACTCGCTGCCTCGAGTCACGTTGCCGGAGGCCATCCGTCGCTCGGCGCGGCTCGACCCGGAGTACGTCCAGGCGCTCGGCGAGATCGACAACACCGAGTGGGGGCGGCGCGTGGCCATGCTGGCGTTCTTCGTGCCCTCGCTCGAATTGGGGCTCGACGAGACCAAGTACTCGCAGGAGTTCTTCAATCCCGCCGACCCGGCGAACCCGACCAGCACGCTCGTGGTGGGTCGCGCGAGGGCGAACTACGAGGTGTTCAGCCTGCGGAAGTTCGCCGAACTGGGCCGCACCCGCGCCGAGCTGTCGAGCGCCGAAGCCGGCGAGCTGGAGCAGCGGTTCCAGGCGGCGCTGGAAACCGAGTCGAGCTACTACGACGTCTTGGTGAATCAGGAGCTCGCCCGGGTGTCGCAGGAGCGCGCCAACCGAGCGCGCGAGGGCCTAGGCGTGGCCCGGGCTCGCGTGGCATCGGGCGCCGCGGTGCAGACCGACTCGCTTCAGCTGGTGCTGGAGCTGACCCGCGCCGAGGTGGACCTGCTGGTCAAGCGGAACGCGCTGCGGACCGCGCAGCTCGAGCTCGGCCGCCGGGTCGGCGAGGCGACGGCAGTGGACGCGGTGCCGCTCGACACGTTGCCCGCGCCAGATCTCCCGATCGGGCTGCCCGAGGCGTTGCGGACGGCGCTCGACCAGGGCCCGCAGTACCGGACCGCCCGCGCCAACGAGCGCGCCGCCGCGGCGGCGCTCAAGTCCCAGCGAAGCGACTACTTCCCGACCCTGGGGATCGGCGCGCTCCACCAGCGGTACGACACGGAGATCTTTCCGGGGGCGGCCAACGTCACCTCGGTGACGTTCAGCGTGTCGTTCCCGATCTGGAACAACGGGCAACGCGAGCTCGAGGTGAGTCGCGCCCGGGTCGCCCGTGACGTGGCGCGCACGATCCGCGAGGATCTCGAGCGCGCCGTGCGCCGGGACGTCACGTCCGCGTTCGACACCTACCAGACCAGCCTCGAGGCCGCCAGGCTCGCCGGCGTCGGCGTCGCGGTGGCGGGCGAGAACTACCGGATGCAGGAGATGCGCTACCGTGCCGGCGCGACCACCATCCTGGATCTCCTGGACTCCCAGGTCAGTCTGGCCGAGGCGGAGGCCGGCCTGGTGCAGGCCCGGTACGTGACGAGACTGTCGCTGGCGCGGCTGGAGGCGATACTCGGCCGCAGACTCTTCTCGAACAAGGACGCACCGTGACACGGTTATTCGCCCTCGTGATACTGGGAATCACGGCATGCAACAAGGCCGGGGGCGCGCCAGAGGGGGGTGACGCCGCCGGTGGTGGTGCGGATGGAGGGCCGCCCGCGATGCCGGTCGAAGTCGTGGTCGCCCGGGGCGACACCGTTGTGGACGCGATCCTGGCGACCGGGCAGATCGAAGCGCTGCAGTCGATCGAGCTGCGGCCCGACATCGAGGGCCGGGTCGCCGGGATCCTGGTGCGCGAGGGGGCTCCGGTCTCCCGCGGGCCAGGCGCTTATCAAGGTGGACGACGCCGAGCTCAAGGCGGAGGTGGCGAGGGCGGAGGCCGAGCGCGATCTCGCCCGGCAGTCCCTCGCCCGCACCCGCGAGCTCCTCTCCCAAAAGGCCTCGAGCCAGTCGGAGCTGGAGCGCGCGGAGGCGACGTCGCGGAGCACTGAGGCGCAGTACCAGCTGCTCAAGGTCCGCCTCGACCGGACGACGGTGCGCGCCCCCTTCACCGGAGTGGCCGGCCGGCGGATGATAAGCCTGGGCGACTACGTGACCACCAGCGACGACCTCATGACGCTGCAGACCGTCTCGCCGCAGCGGGCGGTGTTCCAGGTGCCCGAGCGCTATTCCGACCAGCTCGAGGTCGGGCAGCAGGTCACCTTCCATGTGGCCGCGCTCCCGGGCAGGGAGTTCTCCGGACGGGTGGACTTTGTGGATCCGGTGGTGCAGCTGCCGGGCCGGACGATTACGGTCAAGGCGCAGGTGCCGAATACGCGCCGTGAGCTGCAGGCCGGCATGTTCATCGAGGTCCGGCTCGCCACCGACGTGCGCCCGAACGCGGTCGTGATCGCCGAGGACGCGGTGCTCCCGCTGCAGGGCGCCAACTTCGTGTGGGTTGTGATCGGCGGCAAGGCGACCCGCCGCCCGGTGGAGCTCGGCGTCCGCACACCGGGGTTCGTCGAGGCGCGGACCGGCGTCGAGGCCGGCGAGCAGGTCGTCGTCGGCGGCCAGGAGCGGCTCGCCGAGGGGGCGCCGGCGGCGCCGACCGTCGTGGATCGGACTCCGGCAAGCGGCCGCGAAAGCGTCGGCGGCACCACCACGGGGCAGACCGATACCGCCGGGAAGACCGACACGACCTCCGGGAAGGTCGACACCAACGCCGCCAAGGCGGCGGGGACCCCATAGGCGGGTGAGGCCGAAGGGCGGGAGCGCCGCGCGGACGTGGCGGCAGGCGGCAGGACTGGCAGCGCTGCTGCTGCCTCTTGGCTCCCCCCTCCGCGCGCAGACGACCCGTGCCGAGCGCACGGAGTATCGCGAGACCTCCACCTACGCCGACGTCGTCGCCTTTCTCGATTCCCTCCGTCTCCGCGGTGCTCCGATCTCACTGCAGACGCTCGCGCTCAGCCACGAGGGTCGAGCGATCCCGTACGTCGTGGCCTCCCGGCCGCTGGTGAAGGATCGGCAGGAAGCGGGTCGAAGCGGCAAGCCGGTGGTGTATCTGCAGGCGAACATTCACGCCGGCGAGGTGGAGGGGAAAGAGGCCGCGCAAATGCTGCTGCGCGATCTCACGGTCGGACCGCTTGCGCCGCTGCTCGACAGCCTCGTCCTGCTGGTGGTGCCGATCTACAACGTGGACGGCAACGAGGCGCTGGCGCCGGGCGACACCAACCGGCCGGGGCAGAACGGTCCCGCGCTGGTCGGGCGCCGCGCCAACGGCCAGGGCCTCGACCTCAACCGCGATTACGTGAAGATGGAGGCGCCCGAGACGAGGGGCGCCGCCGACCTGCTCCTCCGGTGGAACCCGCACCTCTTCGTCGATCTCCACACCACCAACGGCAGCTATCACGGCTATGCCCTTACCTACTCCCCGGGCCTCAACCCCAACGCCACGGCAGCGAACGACTTCGTCCGCGACCGGTTGCTTCGCCTCCTGAGGCGCCGAATGTCCGAGCGCCACGGCCGCGCCACCTTTCCCTACGGCAACTTCAGAAGCCAGCATCCGGACTCGCTTGCGCAGGGGTGGGAGACCTATGACGCCCGGCCTCGGTTTGGCACCAACTGGGTCGGACTCAGGGGCCGGATGGCAGTGCTGAGCGAGGCGTACAGCAACGACGACTTCCGAACCCGGGTGGCATCCACGTACGACTTCGTGCGGGAGCTGCTGAGCCTGGTCGTCGAGGAGAAGGCTGCGGTCATGGGGATGGACTCGGCTCCTCCGCGGCCGGATTCCGTCGCGGTGCGCTCCGTGTTGGGTCACCCGGTGACGCAGCCCGTGATCGCGGAGATCACCGAGCCGGCGGGGGACGGAGATGGCGGGTTTGCCCGCCGGCGCCGAAGCGGGATCTTTCGCACCATCGACATGCCGGTGTACGACCGCTTTGTCCCCGCGCGGCGCGAGCCGATCCCCGAGGCCTATCTGATTCCGGAGCGACTCTCCCAGGTGGCCGAGCTGCTGCGGCGGCACGGAATCGTGGTCGAGCGCTTGCGAGACCGGGTCGTCGGCCCACTGGAGACGTTTACCGTGGAGAGCCTGAGGCGAGACCCGCCGTTCGAAGGCCATCGCCCGGTCCGGCTCGAAGGGCGCTGGCGCAAGGGCAAGGAGCGCCCGGCGGCCGGCTGGTACCTGGTCTCCACGGCGCAGACCCTCGGCGTGCTGGCAGCGTATCTTCTCGAGCCGGCCTCCGAGGACGGCGTCGTCACCTGGAATCTGCTGGACGCCGGGCTGGCGGTGGGCCGGCCATACCCGATCCTGCGCTCCCGGCGGGCGGCTTCGGCCGCGGCCGAGCTTGCGCCGTAGTTGACAGCCTGCTCGTGACTAGGAGGGTCTGATGCTGCAGACCGGTGAGACCGCCCCGGACTTCGCCCTGACCGACCCGGCTGGCCGACGCGTCACCCTCGCCGACCTGAGAGGGCAGCACGTGGTCCTCTACTTTTACCCCAAGGACGATACCCCGGGGTGCACCAAGGAGGCCTGCGGCTTTCGGGACGCTTGGGACGACCTCCGCGCCCTGGGGGCGGTCGTCATCGGGGTATCTGCCGACACCGCGGCCTCGCACCGCGGCTTCGCCGAAAAGTACAGCCTGCCGTTTCAGCTCCTCTCCGATCCCGACCGGAAGGCGATGGAGGCGTACGGTGCCTACGGTGAGAAGACACTGTACGGCAAGAAGGTCACCGGGGTGATCCGCTCGACGGTCTGGATCGGACCCGACGGCCGGGTTCGCCGGCACTGGGCCAGGATCACCGACGCGGGAGCCCATCCCGGCCGGGTCCTGGCGGCCCTTCAGGAGGCACTCTGAGCGCTGTCCGGAGGGCTATATTTCCCGTCCCAACACCAACGGATGCCGGCATGACCGCACGCAGCCCCCATACTCGCTCCTTCGTCGCATGGATCTGGGAATGGACCAAATCCATCGTCGTCGCGCTCGTGGTGTGGTTCTTCCTGCGGACCTTCCTCGTCGAGGCCTTCCGGATCCCGTCGGGCAGCATGGAGAACACCCTGCTGATCGGCGACTTCCTGTTCGTCAACAAGGCGCTGTACGGCGCCGAGGTGCCGATCGTCAAGGCGCGGCTGCCGGCTGTCCGGGAGCCGGTCCGGAACGACATCCTGGTGTTCGACTCGGTCGAAGAGGAAGGCCTCAAGGTCGTCAAGCGGCTGATCGGCATGCCCGGCGACACGCTTTCGATGGAGGGCGGCGTACTCTTTCGCAACGGCAAGCGGGTGGATGAGCCATACGCGGTGCACACCGATCCCAGCCGCTCCGAGGACCCGATCCAGCGAGCCAAGATGCGCCACTGGCAGCTTTCGCACCTGGCTCAGCGGGACACCGCGAACTATCAGCCCGATCTCCAGGACTGGGGTCCGATCGTGGTCCCGGCCGACTCGTTTTTCATGATGGGCGACAACCGGGACAGCTCCTACGACGGGCGGTATTGGGGATTCCTGCCGAGAACCAACGTGCGAGGGCGCCCGCTCGTCGTCTACTTCAGCTACGACGCGACCAGCTGGCGGTCGCTGCCATTCTTCACCGCGGTGCGTTGGGGCCGGATCTTCAGCGCGCCCGAGTGAGGCGGATCAGGCGTGCCCCGAAGGCCGAGGGGCCTCGGGCAGCGACGAGCGGCTCAGCATGCGGGGGATGTAAGCGGCGGTGCGGCTGCAGGCGGTACAGTGGAGGGTGACCTTGCCGCCAGGGGCGTCGTCCTGCGATGAGCGCTCGGGAACACGCTCCACCGACGCCGCGCCGCATGACGGACATACCAACGGCTTCTGGTCCCTATCGGCAGCGATCAGTATCAGTGCTTCCGGTGCCCGGTACTCCTTGATGCCCCTGCGTCCCACGGACTGCCCTTCCGATGGGGTATGGTGGCACGGAACTGGCTGACCCCATACGTGCTGGAAATTTACCGGAGTCGCTTCGGGCGCGCCACGGTGACGCGCCCGTCCGTTTGAAGGGAGCAGGGTTCAAAATGAGGGAATATTCTCGGAGTCTCGGGGTGCTCGTGGTGCTGCTTGGCATCGGCGTGTCGCCGACGGCCGCGCAAGAGGTGCACGAGATCCGGATGGTGTCCGACGGCAAGGGAGAATTTCGCTTCGCGCCCGCCTCGGTCTCGGCACGACGGGGGGACATCCTGTTGTTCAAGGCCGTCAGCGGCGCTCCACACAGCGTGGTGTTCGAGGGAAAAGGCCTGCCCGAGAAGGCACGGGAAAAGCTCAATGCGGCCCTGCCGCGCCGAGCCGGCGATCTCAGCAGCCCGCTGTTGACCGAGGGTTCGGAGTACCGGATCGCCGTACCCCTCGGCATCGCGGGGGGCACCTACAGGTTCTTCTGCCTGCCCCACCGGGCGTACGACATGCGGGGAGAGGTGATCGTCAGGTAGGATCGGGAGCCGTAGGGGAACTAGGACCGGGTCGGGGCCCTCGGGCCGCGACCCGTGTTTTTGAGGCTTCTCTATATTAGTAGTAAGTAATACTACTAGCGCCTCGGCGCCCACCATGCGAGAATTCCCGCTGCCGAAGTCGACACATTCTACGGGGCGAATCGCAGGCAAGGAGGCCATTGTGGCATCGGAACTTGGCGGCTCACAGATCCTGACGTTGCTGGAGACCCTTCCGGGAATCGCCAACGTGTTGCGCAGCCCGGTCGCGGACGCTCTGAACAACGTCATCCGCTCCGCCGCGCGTCTCTCCGAGTTCAACGTGGCCGACGCCGAGGAGTTGGTTCGGTACGCGACCAGGCGCAGCCTGATGGCACAGGAGGAAGGCGACCGGTTGCTGGCCGAGATTCACGAGGCGCAGCAGAAGCGCCTCGACCGCGCCGCCGACCGGGAGAAGGCCCAGCGCGCCAAAGCGCGGGCCAAGGCCAAGCCGGTCCGTTCGGTGAGGGCGGTCAAGAAGGTCAAGGTGAAGAAGGCCGCGAAGGGAAAGAGGCGGTAGGTCCTACCTACGTCTTGAACTCCTGCATCAGCGACGTCAGCCGGGTGGCTCCCTGCAGCAGGTCGCCCGCCGAGGCTGCCATCTCCTCGGTGCTCGCGCTCTGCTCCTCGGCGGCGGCGGTCACCTGCTCGCTCGCGGAGGCGTGCTCGCTGGCGGCCTGACTCACCTCCTGGGTCCGCAGACCCAGCTCTTCCACGATTCTCCGGTTCGCCACCGCTTCCCGTTCCACCTCGGCCGCGGCTCCGTGCACCTCGCCCACGGCGCTCGAGATCTGCTCCAGCGCCCGTGCCGCCGCGCCCGCCACCGACTCGATTCCTTCCACCTTCGCCGAGCCGGCCTCCATGGTATGCGAGACCTCTCGCACCTGGTTGCGGATGAACTGCACCGTCGTCGCCACGTCCGCCGCCGCCGTCGCGCTCGAGTCCGCGAGGCGCCGAACCTCCTCGGCCACGACGGCGAAGCCCCGGCCGTGCTCGCCGGCGCGTGCCGCCTCGATGGCGGCGTTGAGCGCCAGCAGGTTGGTTTGCGACGAGATCTGCTTGATGAGGTCGATGAAGTCGGTGATCGGCTCGGACAGCCGGGTCAACTCCTTGACCTGTCCGGCCGAGGTGCGGACCACCTCCTTCACGTCGAGCAGGGTCTGGCCCGCGGCGGCGACGTCTGCCTGATGCCGGGCCGCCAGCTCCTGGATCCGCCCGCCGAGCTCACCCACCCGGGTCGCGGCCTGCGCGTTCGCCTCCGCGATCTGACGTAAGCTGTGCAGCAGGGCGTCGGCCTTCTCCATCCCCTTCACCTGCTGCTCCGCGCTGGCCGCGATCTTGACCATGGCGGTCGAGATCTCGCCGCTGCTGGCCGCCAGCTCCTCGCTCATGGCGGAGAAGTCGCTGGCGCTGTTCCCGATCTGGCTGGCCTCGCCCACCACGGCGACGACGACCGTGCGCAGCCGGCCGCCCATGTCGTCCATCGCCCGGGAGAGCCGCTCCAGCTCGGTGGGCATGCTGCCCAGGCGGACCGGGCGCAGGTCGCCGGCGCCGAAGCGCTCGGCCGCGCCGACCAGCTGGGTCAGCGGACGGTCCACCATCCGCACCGTCCAGTAGACGATCAGTATCCCCACCAGGAGCGAGACGAAGAACAGCAGCCAGAGCATCTGCCGGCGATGCTCCGCCTGGCGCCCCAGATCGGCGGCCCGGGCCATGGAGCGGGACGTCTGGGCCAGGGAGAGGCCGCGCACGTCGCCCAGCAGCGTGTCCGACGGGGAGCGGGCCAGCTCGGCGTACCGCCGCGCGTCGTCCGGCCGCTTGAGGTCGGTGAGGGCGTGCGCCATGGCGTAGGCCACTTCGACCCGTGCCTGGTTGTCGGCGATCTGGTTGACGATGTAGCGGTCGGAGGTGGTGAGCGACTTGAGCCCGCGATAGCGGCGCTGAAGCGCGTAGGCCGAATCCCCTTCCTCGAGGACCTGGAGCCGAAGGTGATTGGCCGGCCGCACCAGGTACTGCTCCGCCGAGCGGATCTCGGCGCCCACCGAGGAGACCAGGCCACTGCCGAGGTCGGTGCTCTCCATCAGGAGCGACAACTCCCGTGCGACCGATTGATCCAGGGCGCGGATCGAGTTTACCGCCAGCAGCGCGATCATGAAGACCAGGCCGACGAGCACCGCCATGCCGCCCACGACACGGCTCCGGAGGCTCCGCATCATGGTCAGCGGCCCTGCGCGACGTCGGTGGCGCGCTTCGCCACCTCGACCGCTCCGCCGCGCACCATCCCGACGTACACGTTCTGGTCCGGCACATCGCCCGCGGCGTCGAACGCGACGACCCCGGTGACCCCCTCGAACGGCGGAGTCTCGGAGCCGACCGCGGCGAGCGCGCGGCGCACCGCCTGCCGGTCGGTTCCCGCCCGGGCGATCACGTCGCGGAGCAGATACACCGCATCGTAGGTCCCGGCGGCCGGCTGGTTCGGCAAACCCGCCTGGGGGAACTTGCGACGGTACGCCTCGACGAATTTCCGGTTGGCCTCGGTCGTCAACGTGGGGAAGTAGGAGGACGTCAGATAGACGCCCTCGGCCAGAGGCCCGGCGCTCTCGATACCTTCGAGACCGTCGCCGCCGAGCACCGGTACGGTCAACCCGCGACGCCTGGCTTGCCGGATCACTTCCTCGGCCTCGCCCCGGTTGCCGGCCACCACCAAGAACTCGATCCACTTGTCCCGTGCCAGGCGATCGAGATAGGGGCCCACGTCCGGCTTGTCGCCGAGATACGGGTCGATGGACTGGAGCCGGCCGCCGAGCCGGACGAACTCCGCGACGAAAGTCTGCCGAATGCCGCGGCCGTACTGATCGTTGAGATAGAGGACGGCCCCGCGCTCCAGCGCCAGGCGATCGCGCACCCAATGCGCCAGGGCGGCGCCGTGGGCGAGATCGCTGGGACAGACGCGGAAGGTGTGTTCGCCCGCGCTGGACACCTCGGGAGAGGAGGACGAGGGCGAGATCGCCGCGACGGGCTCGCCGCCGCCGTTGTAGACCGGCGACGCCGCGAGCGTGGTCCCGGAGAAAAGATGGCCCACGACGGCGACGACGTCCGAGTCATAGAGGTCGGTCGCGACGAAGACGGCCGAGTCGGGGTCGGCATAGTCGTCCCGAGCGACCAGCTCGATCCGCCGCCCGTTGATCCCGCCGGACGAGTTGATCTCCTCGGCGGCCAGTTCCGCGGCGAGCTTCATGGGAAGCCCGATGGGATCGCTGAAGGAGCCGGCCACCCCGATCCGGATAGGTCCCCCGTCGGCGGCGGCGCACCCCATGAGGAGTCCCGCCACCATCGTCGCGCCGAAGGGCGGCGCAAATAGCCTGAGACGTCGGAACGCTGTCAAGGAGGACTCCGGAGCCTAACGTCTTGAGTGTGAGCTACTTATCGAAGCCGCAATGGGGGCCGGAGGGTAGGAAGTGCAAATTGCGTACTACTCGGAGGAGGGCGGATGCTGGATTGGACCGATCGGGAGCCTGATGCGGAGCTGGATCTCCATGGCCAGACAGTGCTCGACGCCGTCGCGAACGCGGAGCGGTTTCTCCGGGCGCAGGGCAAGGCGCGCCCTGCCGGGGTGGTCCGGGTCGTGACCGGCCGTGGACGTGGGGGTGGGGGAGCCCCCATCCGAACCCGGGTGCGCACATTGCTGCGGGTGATGCGTGACGGGAGCGCGGTGGTGCGCGATTACGTGCTGGAGGATTCCGAAGGCAGCTTCCTCGTCCGCCTACGGTGAGGCGGCGGCGCGCTTCTGCCCCCAGGCATCCAGTACCCGCCCGTCGACCAGGCTCACCGAGGCGGTTCGCTTGCCGCGATCGGTGCGCCAGGTGAGCCGCAGCATTCGGCCCCGGCGAACCCACTGCATCATCCACTGGCTGCCCTGCACCTTTCGCGCTCACCCGGCCGTAGCGCGATTCGATGCCCTGGCGCCAGCGGTCGAGCGTCTCGCCATCCACCCCGGCGGAGAGGGTGATGACGCCGGCCAGGCTGTCGATCGCGGAGACCCATACCTTCACGGCTCCGCCGAGCGCCGAATCCCGCAGCATCCCCCTGCACTCCGACACCCGCCGGTCGCGCTTGGCGCGATCGCAGCGAAGGCGTCCGCCGTCGAGGCGGCGGATCAGCCCGTCAATTTCGTCGAGTCGGGCGCCGGCTCGGAAGCCGTGGAACTGGAGTGCCGAGGTATCCTGCGCGATGGCGCCGGCGGAGGCCGGAGTGGTCGCCGTAAGGAGGAGCAGCGCCAGCGCCGGCGCGCGGAGCGGAAGCGTCATGCGTCGGCACCTGACTTGACGTAGTCGACAGCGAGAGCCCCCGCCTGAGCGGCGGGGGCCTCGTGTGATTTGGCTCTGCGTCGGATCGGGAAAGGCGCGGAGCGCCGGGGTCTCAGACCTTGCGGACGTTGGAGGCCTGGAGCCCCTTGGGCCCCTCGACGACCTCGAATTCCACGTTGTCGCCCTCGGATAGCGAGCGGAAGCCTTCGGCAATGATGGCGGTGTGATGAACGAAGACGTCCTTGCCACCGTCCTGCGCGATGAAGCCGAACCCCTTTGCATCGTTAAACCACTTGACCGTGCCCTTCGCCATTGTTGCAACCTCTTGACAGGGGAGCCCGCAGGCTCCGGGGAAACCCCCGGCCCTTGTGGCCGGGTGAAGAAGCCCCATGAAAAAAGCCGTCCGGACTCGAGAGTCCGACCGGCCAAGGATGAGTCAAGAATGCAAAGGTGAGACCGCGCTATGCATGGCCTAAGGTCATGCCCGAATTGGAAATTGTCAATACGGCGGGCCACGGGGGAGCCCCCCGGGCCACCCTACCGAAGCACCACTCCCGCCGCGCGGAGCTCGTGGTCGAGAAGCCAGCGCTTCTTGGCGAGGCCGCCGCCGTATCCGACCAGCGTGCCGTCCTTTCCCACCACCCGATGGCAGGGGATCAGGATCGCCAGATGATTGGCCGAAACCAGCCACCCGATCTGCCTGGGATGCAGTCCGGTGGCCCGCGCAACGTCATCGTAGGAGCGGGTCTCGCCCAGGGGGATCTTCCGAAGGGTCTTGAAGACCGCGACCTGGGCGGGCGAAAGATCGAACCAGCGCTTGAGATAATCGGGATAGGGGAAGGGACGTGACGATCCGGCGAAGTATTCGTCGAGCCACGAAGTGGTGATCCGGCAGGTGCCCTGGGCGATGTGCAGCTCGGGCACCGCGGCCCGGAGCCGAACCGCCCACTTGATCGTCATGGCGCGATGGGGGAACTCGACGGCCAGGGGTCCGGCCTCGCATTCCACCACCGTCAGTGCACCGATCGGCGAGTTGTAGGACGTCCACTCCACCTGCATGGGATATCCGTGTCCGTGTGTATCAGAATATACGACGGGCAGCGGTCCCTCGCCCCGCCGCCGCGTGGCGCGGGTATATTCCTGTGCATGACGTCCCCTCAAACGCTGGTGGTCCGAACCTTCACCGATCGGGCGGAAGGGCTGTCCCACTTCGTCCTGCGTGCCGGGGAGGCGCCCCGCCTGCTGGCCTTCGACGACGCGCTGGGCTGCCCGGTGGAAACGGCCCTCGCCGCGCTCGAGTGGACCGGTGCGGTGGGGATCCTGCCGGACGACGACCTGCTGCACGCCGCCCGGCTCACCAGCGAGACGGCGGCGGCCGTGGTGGAGCGCAAGGGGCACGACGGCCGCCGGTTCGTGTACCTCGGTCCGCGGCTCGACGCGCCCCCCATGGACGTCTTCGAAGGGGCGATCCTGTTCGACGAGCCGGGCGTCAAGGCGGTCGAATTCAGCCAGCGGGCGCATGCCCTGGCCCACTTCCTCCGGGCCACCGCCGGCGCGGGCGCGCTGCTCGCCCTCCTCGGCCGTCGGGCGCCCGAGCTTCGCCACCTGCGCCGGTGGCTCGGCCCCATCATCCAGGAGCTCGACGGACCCCGCCCGCTGGTCGCCGGCTGGTTCGCCGCCAGCTCCGCCGGCTGCCTCTTCACGTCGGTCGAGCGCGAGGCCACCTACCGCTACATCGAGGTCGGACTCGAGTCCTGAGACTTTCCACCTTGATCTGTGGATACACATCTCCACAAATCTGTGGACGGAGACGGTAGAACGATGGGCAGGCGGGGGTTAGAAATCCACAAATTAAGTCCACTCCAATGTTGTAACCCGAATAAAATCAGGCACTTGCGCGACTGGACGCGGTCGGTATCTTAGGCTCCACGCGCTTGTCAGGATACGTGCTGGGACCCCGAGTCACAGTGGCGGCCAGCAAGCGGGTTCAAGCGGGATATCAGGGGAGAGCGCCGACGCAACCAAGGGCTCAGGCACTCGCTGATCCTGGTGATCACCCCGGCTTGGACAGATGAAGCCAGTCGCGTGCTTCATCCGCCCCGATCTTGCGCCTCGGGGTGCAGTGCGAAAGGTCGGTCCGCGACCCGATCCGACTCGCAGCGCTCGAATGGATGAACCAGGTGGGATGGCCATCCGGCCTGGGGATCGATGCCAAGGCTTCACCTCGCCCTCCCGAGCGGCGAATCAGCCAACCGGTGGCAGGTGGGAGAAGAACGGCGGCAGTAATGCTCCGACCTTGGTTAGTCCAATCGAAGGACGGCCGTCTAGCCACGACTAGGCGGCCGTTCTCATTTCCGGTAGGCCGTTCGCATTTCCGCCGGATCGGTCGACCCCGGGCGCTGTCAGTTTCCTCCCCTGAAAATTGTCGGCGTCCTCCACCGCCTCCAGCTTCATGCCGGTGACCTGGACCCGATGCAGCGGAGCGCCGGGGGCGGATCCGCTTGAGATCGGGCACGGGATTACCTTCCGCCAATGCCGCTGCACCTGCTCATTCTGGCGCACGCACCGGAGCGCCGCGAGGCGCTGTTGACGCGCGCTGCGCGGCGCCGGGTGCCACGCGGTGACGGCCCCGGATGGTCCCGCCGCCGCTGAGGCGATCGGCGTTCCCGGATTCGACGCGCTGCTGGTGGACCTCGGCTGGCCGGAGCTGGAGTTGCGGCGGCTCAAAGAAGTGCTGGCGCCGGCGCGCGATGCGGAGCCGGACTCGCTCGACGCGGCGGAGCGGCGGCACATCGCACTCACCCTTCGGTACACCGGCGGGAACCGCCGTCGCGCAGCGGAGCTGCTGGGCATTTCGCGCTCGACGCTGCTCCACAAGGTTCGTAAGTACGGGCTGGACGAAAGCTGAGCCGGACCGACCACGGAGCCATTGGGATGACTGACCTGGTGAGCCGCATCCTGCTCTGCGCAGCGCTGGCGGGTGCCGTGCCGCGCGCGGATCTGGCGGCCCAACTGGACGGCGCGATTCCCTCCATGCGGCTTGCCTCGGGGACGTTGAGCTTCGACGGCCACGCAACCGTGGGCGACTTCACCGGCACGACGACGACGGTCACCGGCGAGATGACGGGCGGCGACAGCCTGGCGGCCATCCGCGGATGGGTGGAGTCGCCGGTGAAGACCCTCGATACCGGCGACGGAAAGCGCGACAAGGATCTCAACAAATCCATGGAGTCGAACAAGTATCCCACCATGCGATTCGACCTCGCCGGCGTGGCGCCCGGCCGCGCGCCCGGCGACACCGCTGCCGTGCGCCTGCAAGGCAGGCTCACGCTGCACGGCGTGACCCGCGAGGTGACTCTCCCGGGGCTGGTGTACTCATCGGGCGAAACGCTCCGGCTGCGCAGCGATTTTCCACTCGATCTCGGGGACTACGAGATCGGCGGGCTGACCAAGATGCTCGGCATGTTGCGGATGCAGGAAGGAATCGAGGTTCACGTCGATCTGACGTTCGCACCGCGGTGAGAGCACCGGTGCGGAAACCAGCATTGCGCCGGCTCACGGAGTCGGCGAGATCCTCACTCGGCCGAGACGCGAGATCACGACCGTGCGCGAAGTCGAGCCCAGGCTAAGATGAAAGCTGGCGTTGGACAAGCCGGTGGTGATGCCGAGGGGTGAAAAGGTCAGATCGCGCGGCGGACCGGCTAGGGTGACTCCGTCTTCTTGCGGCCCCGGCGAGGACCAGTGTGGCTGCCCCGCACCAACAAGGGTGATGCGGAGGGTCTGTGCCGCCACGGAAAGAATTGCCGGGCGGCCGTGGACGATTGCCGTGGTCCGGGCGCGCCGATGCGCCGCGGCGATGTTTTGCGCCGCGCGCTCCACGGTGACCCCCTGTTTTAATGCACTAAGACGAGGAAGTGCAATTCCCAGCAGTAGCCCGGCTACTACCAGAGCCAGTGCGGTTTCGACCAAGGTGAAGCCGTTCTTCATGGCCCCAGAATAGCAGTAGAGCTGTCCAATACCGGGACCGTGGGGCTGCAAGTTGGTGCATTTTTCGGCGCCCTTGCCCTTCGGCCTTCCGGCGGCGATACTAGCGGGGTCCTAGACCCATAACGCGGAAGGATTCACTCTCTGTTCACGCCCCAGCAGCTCTTTGATGAGTTCGGGTCGTCAGCCGATGTCCTGGCGCACGCTCCCTTCCTGGAGCGTGCGAGGGTGGAGCGCGAGCACAACCGTGAACACCCGGCGCGTCTCGCGCTCGGGGCGTACGTCGTCGCGCGGCTGGTGGACCGGCTGTTGTCCGGCCTCGAAGGGGTGGAGGCGCAGGAGGGATTCTCCTGGCAGGTCGCGGCGGTTCGCCGGCACCTGGGCGACCTTCCCGGCGAGGCGCCCGAGGCGGCCCACCTTCGCGGCATCGCGGACGCGGTTCCCGCCGATCCGACGCCGACCCCCGCGATGAGGCTTTGCCTTACCGCCTACGCCTACTTCCTCGAGCACGAAGCCCGTCTCGATGAGGCGCTCGATATACTCGGCCTTGCCGCCCGGGCGCACGGGCCCTCGGTGCCGGCGGCGGAGTTCGCCGCCATCGCGCTCTTCGCGGGCCGGTTGAACCGGCTGCTCGCGCGCTGGACGGCGGCCAATACCTGCTACGCGCGGGCGGAAGACGCCGCCACTTCGGTGGGCGACCTGGTGACCGTGCTCCGGTCCCGGCTGGGACGCTCCGCCGTGTTGCGCGGCCAGGGCAACCTGCCCCTCTCGCACACGATCGCCGAGGAGGTCGCGCAGCGAGCCAAAGCGGCGAACCTGTGCGAGGTCGAGGCGATGGCCTGGTCCGACCTGGGTGCCGTGCTCGTGCTCCAGGGGCACCTCGAGGAGTCGGTCCAGGCGAAGTACCGCGCCTTCCGCCTCACGGAAGACAGCCTCAACCGCATGCGCGTGCTCGGAGACCTCGGTGTCGGCCTGCTCCGCATCCGCGCCTACGAGAGCGCCCGACTGGCCTTCGACATCGTGGCCACCTCGAACACCAGCTTCATGGTGCGAGCCAACGCGGTGCTCGAGCTGATGGATCTGGAGTCTGCGGTGGGGAATCGGATGGCGTTCGAGCGCAGACGGGCGGATGCGGAGGCCTCGCGCGAGCGCATGCCCCCCAGCATGGCGGCGGACTTCCACTTCAAGGCAGGCGTCGGCATGGCGCGCTTTGGCCGTCGGAAGCGCGCTCGCGAGTTCCTCGGCGCCGGCCTCAAGCTGGCGGAGGAACACCGTCTCAACGTCTGGTACTTCAAGTTCGAGAGCGAGCTGAAGGCCCTCGATGTCCTGGATGCCGCCGAACCCATCCAGGCCCGCGAGCCCGAACTCGCCACGCCGGAAGCGCACTACGAATCGCCGGCGGTCGAAGAAGTGGCGGTCGGGCTTCGCCAGTACGCCCTCTCGGCGAGCTAGTTGTTGGAGCCCTGACTCTCGAGGTTGTTGGAACCCTGGCTCTCGCTGTTGTTGGAGCCTTGGCTCTCGCTGAACGTCGCCGACGGCGTGTCGGACGGCCCGGTGGGATCTGAACGCCCACAGGCGGTAGACATGGCGCCGAGGGTCAGGCAGGCAACCGCGATCCAGCTGGAACAGCGCCGGGACATTGGAAATCCTCTCGAAATGACGGTCTCGATCAGGGGTCACCGTCAATTTGAGCCTGGGGAAGTCCCGGTTTAAGGGCCCTTTTGCGACAATTAGGGACCGTTTTGCGACATTTGCTCCTCGCTGCCGTCCCACCCGAACGTGTCTTCCGACTCCGGACTCTCGACGTCGACCGCTTCCACTGGGTCTCGGCGAGCAACTGGCCCGAAGCCGTGGAGACGATCCGCGCCAAGCCCGTTGACATGGCGGTAGTCGATCCGCATCTGGGCGGGGGGGAGCCACGCCCCCACGGCATCGAGCGCCTGCGGCTCTTCTTCCCCTCGCTGCCCCTGCTGGTCTACACCGACCTGACCCCGGCCAACGCGGGCGTCCTGCTGCAGTTGGGGCGCGCGGGGATCCGCCGGGTGGTGGTCTACCGCTTCGAGGATGCGCCAGGGTCGCTCCGGAGCGCCCTGCTGAGCGAGTTGGAGCAGAGCGCCTCCCAGCAGGTCATGCAGGCCCTGGCGGCCACGTTGCGCGAGCTGCCCGACGAGCTCCGGACCGCCCTGGAGGCGATGCTCCACGCGCCGGGCGACGGCCCGACCGTGACCGCGCTGGCCGACCGGGCCCAACTCACCCGCCGCACCTGTGAGCGCTGGTTCACCAAGGTCGGGCTGCCCTCACCGCGGGTCGTAATGGTCCTCACGCGGCTGCTGTACGCTCACCGTCTGTTGCTCGATCCCGGCTATACCGTGGAGGATGTGGCGCTCAAGCTCGGCTACAGCAAGACCAAGACGCTGCAGATGCACTTGCGGGCGGTCTTCGGGCTGACCGCCGGTGAGCTCCGGGTGTCGCTGAGCACCGAGGAGGCGTTGGAGATCGTGACCAACCGCTATTTCGCCCAGCCAGCGCGGGCGGCGGCGTCATGATCGCGCGTATCCTGGTGGTGGACGACGAGCCGGCCTTGCGCCGGACGCTGGAGCGCGCGCTGCGCAACCTGGATTGCGAAGTGGTCTCGGTGGGCGACCCGCATCTCGCCTACGAGCTGCTGGACGCCGCGGACTACGATCTCGTCATGCTCGACATTCACATTCCCCAGATGTCGGGCGACACGCTGGCCATCGCGCTCTTGCGACGTTGGCCGAGGCTGGCGGGAAGGATCCTCCTTATGACCGGCGATCCCTGGGCCCTCCGGGCCAACTGGCCCGAGGAGCTACGCCAATGTCCCCTGCTGGTGAAACCGTTCACCCTCGATGGCCTGGGGTCGGCGGTGCTCACGATGCTCACCGCGCTGGCGCCGCAGGCTCAGCGCAAGCGGAACGGCGGATGACGGCCGGAAGCATCGTCGCCGCTCCCTCAGCCGACCCCCTCGCCACCCTGCGGGAATACCGCGGCCTCGCTCCCTGGGGCCTCCGCGATCTCTCCGCCCTCGCCGCCGGGCTGCTCGACGCCTCCGGGGTAGTCCCGGTGAACGCCGCCGCCCGGGCCCGGCCGAGCGAGCGGACCATCCGCTTCTACGTGACGCGGGGGCTGGTGAGCCCGCCCGACGGGCGGGGGACCGCCGCGGTCTATTCGTATCGCCACCTGCTGCAGGTGCTCGCCATCAAGCTCCGGCAGATGGAGGGCGCCACGCTCGAGGCGATGGGCCGGGAGTTCGCCGACCTCACGGGAGACGTGATCGAGCGTCGGGTGGCGACCGCCATCGGCCCGAGCGTCCCCCGCCCGGACCGGCTGGCCCTGCTCCAGGCGCCGGGCACCGGCCGGGGGCGGGTGGGCCGCGCGCTGCTCGGGTGGCTCACGCCGGTCGAAGGCGCCGCCACCGGAGGCTCCGCTCTGCCGCCGGATCATGGTGGCCCCCGGCATCGAGCTGCTGATCGACGAGCAGCATCCCGTCATGCGGCTCAACGGCGACGTCGAAACCATCACCGCCACCCTCCGTCAAGCGCTCGCAGGACTCGTCGGCTCCTGATCCACTCGCACAAAGGCCCCTCCATGTCCACGATCGTGTTCCTGGTCGTCCTCGCGGTCATCGTCCTGTGGGTGATCGGCGCGTACAATGGCCTCATCGCGCTCAAGAATCAGGTGGTGAACGCCTGGAAGCAGATCGACGTGCAGCTCAAGCGGCGCCACGACCTGATCCCCAACCTGGTGAACACGGTGAAGGGCGCGATGGATTTCGAGCGGAGCACACTGGAGGCGGTCATCTCCGCCCGCAACAAGGCGGTGAGCGCCACGGGCGTGAAGGACACCGCGCGGGCGGAGGGCGAGCTCACCCAGGCGCTGGGGCGGCTCTTCGCCCTGACCGAAGCCTATCCCGAGCTCAAGTCGAACCAGAACGTGCTCCAGCTCCAGGAGGAGCTCACCAGCACGGAGAACAAGGTCGGCTTCGCCCGGCAGCTCTACAACGACGTGGCCACCCAGTACAACACCAAGCAGGCCACCTTCCCGACCCTGCTCATCGCCGGCCTCGCCAAGGCGACTCCGGCCGAGCTGTGGGAGATCGAGGACGTCGCCGAGCGGGCGGTGCCCAAGGTCGATCTCTCGCTGAACAAGCCGCCGCAGTGAGCGAGGACGCCAACCTCTTCGCGCAGCAGGAGGCCAACCGCCGCCGCTCGAACTGGCTGGTCGTCGGGTTCATCGTCTTTTTCGCCTGGGTGGGTTTCGGCGGCGATCTGGCCTTCGGCCTGCTGACCGCCGACGCCGCACCCGGCGGATACCACCACGTCATCCCCTTCATGGGCCTCTTCAGCACCATCGCCGCCGCCGGGATCTGCTGGTTCGCCTGGCGGCATGGACCGGAGCGGGTGCTCTGGGCCACCGGGGCCTGGGAGATCATCGAGCCCGCGACCCCGGAGCAGCGGCAGCTGGTGAACGTGGTCGAGGAGATGGCGATCGCGTCGGGGATGCCGAAGCCGCGGGTCTGGGTGGTGCCGGATGAGGACCCGAACGCCTTCGCCACCGGTCGCGACGCCGGATCCGCCAGCATCGCGGTCACCGAGGGACTGCTCGCGACGCTGAGCCGGGAGGAGCTGCAGGGCGTGGTGGCGCACGAGATGGCCCACGTGCGAAACCTCGACGTCCGGCTGATGACCCTGCTCGCCGGCATGGTGGGCGCGATCGCCTTGATGTCGGACGGCATGGGTCGCACGCTCAGGTTCGGCGGCCGCGGCAGCCGGCTCGGAGGAGGCAGCGGCGGCGGCGGCGGGAAAGGGAGCGGGAATCCTCTCGCGCTGATCGTGCTCGCGCTCTGGCTCCTCACCCTCATCGTCGCGCCCGTGGTCTCCCGGATCCTGGCCATGGCGGTGAGCCGGAAGCGGGAGTTCCTGGCCGATGCGACCGCGGCGCAGTTCACCCGCAACCCGATGGCGCTCGCCGCGGCGCTGGAGAAGCTCTCGGCCGCCACGGCGGCGACCCGGTCGATTACCCGGGGCGCGGCGCACCTCTGCATCGTGGACCCTTCGCCCGGGCTGCTCTCCTCGCGCGAAGGCTTCTTGGCCGACGTGCTCGCCTCTCATCCCCCCATCCGGCAGCGGATCATTCGGCTGGAAGGCATGGGCTACCAGCAGGCCAAACAGCAGGCCGCGGTCGGGTAGCGCGATGCGCTACGAGGAGCTGGAGCCACCGACACAGCTCCGCCAGCTGGTGCATCGCATCTGGCTGCTGCGCGGCGAGGGGGCGCCGCGGCGAGGCGCCGTTTCAACGGGTCATGCCCGACGGACGGGGCGAGCTGATCTTCAACCTGGGCGATCCGTTCGAGTGCCGGGAAGGCGCCGGCACCCGGAGGCAGCCCTTGGTCCTCCTGGTGGGGCCCAACCGCCGGGCGATGGAGATCAGGTCGACCGGCTCCGTCGACCTTGTGGGTGTCCGGTTCCGGCCCGAGGCGCTCTCCGCGTGGCTGCGGGTCGGCGGCGGGGAGCTGCTGGACCGCTCCTGCGCCCTCGGCGAGCTTCCGTCGCTGCTGGACCGGACACTCCCGGAGCAGCTGGCGGAGGCGCAAGGCTCGGGGACGCGGGTCGCCATCCTCCGCCGGCACCTCGCCCTGGCATCCGCCCGCGTCGCATTCGACCCGAGAATCGGTACGGCGGTGGACCTCGCTCTTGGTGACGGCTGGGCCCGACCTGCCACGATTGCCGCGACGGTGGGGATGAGCTACCGGCAGATGAGCCGACTCTTCCAGGAGCGGCTCGGATTCGGACCGAAGCAGCTGGTTCGGCTAGGGCGTTTCCAGCGCGCGCTTCGTGGGCTGGAGGGCCGCGGAAAGCGATCGGTCGCCGCCGTCGCATCGCGGGCGGGGTACTTCGATCAAGCGCATCTCGGGCGGGACTTCCGGCTGTTTGGGGGAATCGCTCCTGGCCGGTATCTGCGGGAAGCCAGGGAGCTGGCCAGGAACTTCATCGCCGATCTCGGCTCGGCGCCCGCCGCGGGATGACATCATGGCGAGTTTTTCCAAGACGGCGGCCGGATGGCCCGGTAGGTTCGGGATCCCAATCCCAAGGAGAGCTCCACATGCGTGCCCCTGCACTGGCTCTGTTCGTGGCCCTGCTGGCCGGTTCCGCCGCCCCCACGTCGCCGGTGCCGTCCCCTGCGCGGCCTACCCTCGCGGACCTCGGCTTCATGGCTGGATGCTGGCGCGGCGGGTCGGAGGGCGGTGCGGTGATCGACGAGTATTACACGCCGCCGTCGGAGAACCTGATCCTGGGTCTGTCGCGGTACACCAAGGGCGGCCGGGTGACCAGCTACGAGTTCACCACGATTGCCGCCCGGGGTGACTCCGATCTGGTGCTGACCCCACGACCGGCAGGGCAGTCGCCCGCCGACTTCAACCTTGCCAAGCTCCAGCCCGGGGTCGTGGTCTGGAGCAACCCGCGACACGACTTCCCGCAGCTCATCAGCTACCGCAAGCTGGGCTCCGATTCGTTGGTCGCGCGAATCGAGGGCCCCGGGCCCGGCGGGAGCCGGTCGTCCGAGTGGAGGATGGGGAAGGTGCCCTGCGGGAAGTGATCCGAAGCTTCAGCGGTCACCGATGAGCGCGATGACCTCGGCGGTGAAGGCACCCGGGTCGAAGGGAAGCTCGACGACGTGGTCCGCGCCCGCGGCCACCGCGCCGTTGCCGTCTCCGGAGACCAGCGCGACCACCCGATAGCTCCGGTCGGCCGGGGGCGCGAACCCGCCCAGCGGGTGCGCCCCCGCCGCGTCGGTTCCTCCTTGCGCCACCACCAGGCTAGCCTTGCCGCCGGCCGCGCGGCGCACCAGATCGCGGCCGTCACTTGCCCGTACCACCTCGAATCCCGCGTGCCGCAGCAGCAGCGAGACGATCCGCGCCAAGTCCTCGTCGGTCACCAGCACCAGCGCGAGTCCCCGGTGGAGCGCCGACGCCGGACCGGCATCGGCGAGGTCCACCATCTGGACACCGGTCGCGTAGCTCTTGGTCCGGACCTCCCTGAGGTCGCCGATGCGCCGCACGATGTCGCTGATCCGGAGCAGCGCCTCCCGGACGCTGGAGAGGGTCTCCCGGCGCGCCTCGAGGTCCATCGACGGGTCGGCCAGCAGCAGCTCGACGTGAGTGAACGCCGCCATCAGCGGGTTGTTGATCTCGTGGTGCAAGGTGACGGTCATCTCGCCGATGGCCGCGAACCGCTCGGCCCGCACCAGGTCCAGCTCTGCGGCGGCCAGCGCCTTCCGGAGCTCCCGGGTGCGCCGCACCCGCTCGAGCACCTGGGGCAGCAGCTCGGTCAGCGAGACGTCTTTGGCCAGGTAGTCGTCGGCGCCTCGGCGGAGCGCGGTGGCGGCGAGCGATTCGTTGCCGTGCGCCGTGATCAGGATGACCGCGGGCGGCTGCGGCCGGGACCGGATGGCCTCGAGCACCTCGAGGCCGGTGGTGTCGGGAAGCTGGTGATCGAGAAGGACCACATCCACGCCCTCGAGCCGCTCCAGCGCCTCGCGCCCGGAGGGCACGTGCTCGATCGAGGCGAATCCGTTGGCGGCGAGAATCTTCCTGACCAGGCGGACCATCATCGGGTCGTCGTCCACCAGGAGGACCTTGCGGGAGGCGCCCGGCGCGGCCGCCGGTGAGGGCTTCGGGGTCAACGGTGGGAGTCGTCGAGGAAGACGAGCGCCTGGCGGTGGGTCACCACCGTCTCCAGCGCCTGGTGCACCGCGGGGTCGAGGACGGTGCCGACGAGATCGCGCATGCGCTCGACCGCGATCTCGGCGGGCATCTTTTCCTGGTAGGGCCGGGAGGTGGTGAGGGCATCGAAGATCTCGACGGCCCCGATGACCCGGGCGCCGAGCGGAATGGCGTCGCCGGCGAGGCGGTCGGGGTAGCCGAAACCGTCCCACCGCTCGTGGTGGCTGCGGACGAACGTGATGACTTCCTTCAGATGCACCAGCGGCGCGAGGATCTGGGAGCCGACGACCACGTGCTGCTTCACGTGCTCGTACTCCTCGTCGGTGAGCGGGCCCTGCTTGTTGAGGATCTCTTCGCGGATTCCGATCTTCCCGATGTCGTGCAGCCGACCGCCGGTGCGGATGGCCTCGACCAGCTCGTCAGTGCAGCCCAGCTGTGCCGCCACGCTGGCGGAGAGATCGGCGACCCGCGCGGAGTGGCCGCGAAGGTACGGGTCCTTCGCCTCGAGGGCATTCACCAGCGCGTCCAGAGTGGCGACCGAGATCCGCTCCTGGTTGGCCTGCTCCAGCCGCTTCTCGGCCACCCGGAGGGCCACTTCTTCCTTTAGCCACTGGTTGATCTGCTGGCCCTCGAGGGCGGTGTGCCGCTTCTGCAGGGCGCTCTGGATGGCGCGGGCGAGGTGGCTGAGATCGATGGGCTTGATGAGGTAGTCGAGGGCGCCCCGCTGCATGCAGAGTGCGGCGCTCGTGGCGTCGTTGACCGCCGTCAACATGAGGATCGCCATGTTCGGCTCGAGCTCCAGGATCCGCGGTACCGAGCTCGACCCCGTTGATGCCGGGGAGGTTCACGTCGAGCAGCATGCCGGTGACCTTTTGGCGGCCGAGCACCGCGAGGGCCTCCTCGCCCGTGGCCGCCGTCGCGACCTCGTAGCCCTGGAGGACCAGATACTTCCGCATCGAACTCCGGATCGCCTCCTCGTCGTCGACGACCAGAAGCGTCACGGGTGTATCGGTGACGGGCACGCGCTCCTCCGCCGGGGCTACCCGGGCAGATAGCCGCCAGGGCGCATCCCGCAGAGTGAGTGAGGGCTTACTCCGGTGGTCCTGGGAAGCTGGGAGAGGGCCGAAAGGGGTCAATCACCGGTCGAATCGACGAAATCCACCACCACTCGCTCTGGAATGACTCCCGCTTCGTGGCCGCGGTCTAGCAATTTCTGCACCGCCTGCCGTCCCCGGGCGCCGTAGTCCACCGTCCAGCGGTTGACGTACATCCCGACGAAGGTATCGGTCCGCTCGTCACCGATCCCGCGATTGAATTGCTTGGCGTGCGCCAGCGCAGGCTCCCGGTGCTCCAGTGCGTAGACGATGCTGGCGCGGAGGTCCCGGGCGATCTGGGTGATGACCGCGTCGCCCAAGTCCCGCCGGACCGCATTGCCGCCCAGGGGAAGAGGGAGCCCGGTGTCCCGGAGCCACCAGGCCCCGAGGTCGTCCCAGAGGTGCAGGCCCACATCGCCGTAGGTGAGCTGTCCTTCGTGAATGAGGAGCCCGACATCCACCTCGCCCCGAAGGACGGCGTCCTCGATCCGATCGAACGGCACCACCACCTCGACGAATTCGGGTTGGTAGAGCCTCAGCGCCAGATAGGCGGTGGTGAGCAGCCCCGGTACGGCGACCCGCTGTCCGCGGATCGCCTGCTGCGGATCGGCCGGGCGGGGTCGGGTGCTCACTAGCCGGGGGCCATACCCGTCGCCCATGGACGAGCCGGAGCCGAGCAGCGCGTACTCCCGCCAGATGTAGGCGTAGGCATGGATCGAGACGGCGGTCACCTCGAGCTCGGCTCTGCGGGCGCGCTGATTCAGCGACTCGATGTCCGCCAGCTCGTGCGCGTAGCGGAGATCGCCGGTGTCGAGCTTGTCGGCGGCGAGCGCGTAGAACATGAACGCGTCGTCGGAATCGGGGCTGTGGGCGACGTGGATCGTGCGGGGCATGATGATCCTTTGTGGCGGACCGGCGGACCGGCGGAACGGCGGAATGGCGGACCGGCGGAATGGCGGAAGGTTCCTTGTGCGGTCGGGCTTTCGTTCTCCCGAGCGGACCGAGGGATGACGCCTACGGCCCCCCGCTCCCGTTCCGCCGTTCCGCCGTTCCGCCGTTCCGCCGCCTTCTTGAAATCGGCGATCACCGGTGCATGGTCCCGATATTCCACCCGCCCCGCGGCCATCTCCCGATCGAACCGCCGGAGAAACTCGCGATCCGCCTGGGCCCGGGCGCCTGGATCGCCGGCGAGGCCGGCGGCGGTGCCCCGGACCACGTAGCCAAGGAGGTTGTCGGGGAATTCCTCGAGCAGGGTGTCGGCGAGGGCGTGCGCCCCCGCCAGGTCGCCCGACTGGAGTCGGATCACCGCCGCATGGTAGCGGGCATCCGCGTCGAAGCTGTCGAGCTGGGCGTACGCGCCCAGCGCCATCGGGGTGAAGCGCTGGACCTGGGCGGTATCCCCCTGCTCGGCCGCTTGCATGATCCGATTGTACAGCCGTTCGAACCGCTCCTGCGGGCTCATCTGGCTGATGTCGGGCGCGGGGCCGGCCGGGAGCGTCGCCCCGCCCGGGGTGGCACCGGCGCTCGCGCCGGCGTTCGCCATATTGGGTATCTGCGGCGCGGGGGCTTCGGTCACCACGTTGTAGACGATGGCGCCGACCAGCAGGAGGCACATCGTGCCGGCGAAGATCCAGGCGGCGCGCTCGGAGCCGGCCGCGCGGCCGTCCGCTCCGGCCGGGTGGCCGCAGCGGTGGCAGAACCGGGCCTGGACTCCCAGGCTGGCCCGGCATCGGACGCAGCTTCGCGGTGCGAGGCTCGCGCCGCAGGCGCTACAGAACTTTCCCGAGGCCGCGGCGCCGCAGGCCGGACAGACGCCGGCGTTGGGTGGAGCGGTCATGTCGGGAGGAAGCGTACACTCGCCGAATGCGGGTGGGTAGGCCGCATGGCCGAGCGCTCCGCGGTGGCGTCCCTTCCGCCGGCCCGGTTACCGTTTACCCTTGTCCGACGGCCCGGCCGCCGGCTCTCACTCACTCTCCATCGCGGGGCACGATCCCATGGCGCCTGCCAAACCCCGGCCGTCCGGCAACGGCGACCGGCCGAGTCTGGAAGGATTCCCGACCGACCTGCGGGGCGCGGGAAAGGACGACGTGCTGGCCCTGACCCGCCGCTTCGGAGTGGATTTCCTCCGCCTCCAGTTCACCGACATCCTGGGCATCAACAAGAACGTCGAGGTGCCGCGCAGCCAGTTCGAGAAGGCGCTGGACGGCGAGATCATGTTCGACGGCTCGTCCATCGAGGGGTTCGTGCGGATCGAAGAGTCGGACATGCTGCTGAAGCCCGACCTCGACACTTTCCGCATCCTGCCCTACGACGACGAGGGCGGCCGGGTGGCCCGGCTGCTGTGCGACATCTTCACCCCCGACGAGGAGCCGTTCGCCGGCTGCCCACGAACCACGCTCAAGCGCCAGGTCGAGCGGGCGCGGAAGCTCGGCTTCTCGATGATGGCCGGGTGCGAGGCGGAGTTCTTCCTGTTCGAGAAGGCCGCCGACGGCAGCCCCACGACGATCACCCACGATGCCGGGGCCTACTTCGACCTGGGGCCGCTGGACAAGGGGGAGGAGATCCGGAGGGCGATCGTCGAGCTGCTCGTCGAGATGGGCTTCGAGGTGGAGGCGGCCCACCACGAGGTGGCGGACGGGCAGCACGAGATCGACCTCAGGTACGCCGACGCCCTCACCACGGCCGACAACCTGACGACGTTCAAGTTCGTGGTACGGAACGTCGCCAACCGCTTCGGCTTCGTGGCGTCGTTCATGCCCAAGCCGATCGAGGGCGTCAACGGCAGCGGGATGCACACCCACCAGTCGCTGTTCCGCGGCAAGGAGAACGCGTTCCACGACCCCAAGGGGCCGAACCAGCTCTCCAAGGTCGCGCTGAGCTACATCGAAGGGCTGCTCCAGCACGCGCGGGGATTCTGCGCGGTGACCAATCCCCTCATCAACAGCTACAAGCGGCTGGTGCCGGGCTACGAGGCGCCGGTGAACGTGGCCTGGTCGATGCGAAACCGCTCACCCCTGGTGCGGATCCCCGAGCGGCGAGGCCTGGGCACCCGCTGCGAGCTGCGGATGCCGGATCCGGCGTGCAACCCCTATCTGGCGCTGACGGTGCAGCTCGCCGCGGGACTCGACGGCATCGAGCGCAAGCTCCAGGCGCGGGAGCCGGTGAGTCGCAACATCTTCACGATGAGCTTTCGCGACCGGCGGAAGTTTCGCATCGACGAGCTGCCCAGGGACCTGCACGAGGCGCTGGAGTTGTTCGAGAAGGACGCCGTGGTAAAAGGCGCCCTGGGCGAGCACCTCACGCAGCGGTTCCTGGAGGCGAAGCGGAACGAGGTGATGGAGTACAACCGGCAGGTGAGCGAGTGGGAGATCGGGAAGTACCTGGGGCGCTACTGAGAACAGGTCTGCGTCATAGCCCGCGACGACACGAAACGGATCGGGATCCCCCCAAGCCAGTGGCCGCCGCCTCTCCTCAATTCGCCGACCCTCTCTAGCGGCGGGCCTAACCGCGACGGTGCCGGATGCAAGAGCTAAGTGCTGCGGGGTCGAGCTGCCATGTCCAGCTACGCAATCGTTGAGGCCCCCTCGATCCTGGGGCTGCGTCCGACCGGGGTGGAAGAGCTTCCACGGGCGCTGATCGATCTGGGCCTGGCCGAACGGCTGGGCACACGGGTTGCGGCGCGCGTGGAGCCGCCGGCTTACGATCCCGAGCGCGACCCGGCCACGGGGATGTTGAATCCGAGTGCGATCCGGGACTATTCGCTCAAGCTGGCGGACGCCGTCGGCGGCCGTCCTCAGCGATGGCGAGTTCCCGGTGGTGCTCGGCGGAGACTGCTCCATCCTGTTGGGCAACCTGCTCGCGCTTCGGCGCCGCGCCCGGCACGGCCTGCTCTTCATCGACGGCCATGCCGATTTCTACCAGCCGGAGGCGAACGTCAACGGCGAGGTGGCCTCCTCGGAGCTCGCACTCGCGACCGGACGCGGCCCCGAGGTCCTGGCCGCCCCGGAGGGCTACAGGCCGCTGGTACGCGACGAGGATGTAGTCGCCTTCGGGCATCGGGATGCCGAAGAGGCGGCGCACTACCGGAGCCAGCCGCTGCCCGAATCCATCCGCTCGATCGATCTGGACACGGTCCACCGGATCGGGGCCGAAGCCGCGGCTCGCCAGGCGATTGCCCATCTCGAGCGGGACGAGCTGGCCGGGTTCTGGATCCATCTCGACGCCGACGCGCTCGACGATGACCTGATGCCCGCCGTGGACTACCGGAAGCCGGGCGGCCTGTCATGGGGAGAGCTGGAGTCGGTGCTGAGGTTGGCGACATCGAGCGCGCGTGCGGTGGGCCTGGACGTGACGATCTACAATCCGCGTCTGGATCCCGACCGGCGCGCGGGCCGCGAGCTGGTGCGGACCATCGCGAATGCCCTGGCGTGAGTCAAGCGGATCAACCGCCGGTGGTGCCGCTGAGCTCCAGGACCACGGTGCCGTATGGCAGGGGAAGGGTCAACTGCACCGGGAGCCGTTGAGCGTCGTCGGTCAGCCGGACGCCGATGGTGGAACCGCGGGCCGTCAGCTCCAGCGTGAAGCACGGCACGGTCCGGCCGTCGAACAGCGGCACGGACTCGCGGCCGGTGACCCGCACCTGCACCGGGTTATAGCCCGACTTGAAGTAGCGCGACAGAGTGAAGCTCTTCCCCACCTCGAGCGGCACCGTGCGCAGGAAATACAGGTAGGCCAGCTCGTCGAGCGCATCGCGCGGCGCCACCCAGTCCCGCGCGATGCCCTCCTGGCGATACCGGCCGGAGTCGGGCACGATCTGGTAGCGCTCCTCGTCCACCTTGCTGCCCTGCGTCAGTTTCCGGTGGAAGCGGAGCGAGGCCAGGCGGCTCGATTGCACCCAGGAGGTCATCTCGTAGCGGGCGCGGAGGCCCGGGGGCCCGCCTTCGCCGATCGCGGTGAAGACGAATGCATCCGCTCCCCGCTCGCGGGTCGTACGGACCACGGTAGCCGTCGCGGTGCCGATGGGGAAATAGCCCAGCGAGGCCTGGTACTGGAGCGTCTCGCCCACCGCGAACGGATAGGGCGCCGAGAGCTGGGCGAGCAGGGCGGCGTGCGCGAGCAGGGTGGCAGCGGGCATCGGTACCGTCTGGTCCAAGGCGAGGGAAGAGGAGCAATATAAGCCCGATGCCCGAGCCCCCCCGTCCGGTCGCATACCTGCTGGACCTCGACGGCACCCTCTACGCCGGAGGGGCGGCGGTGCCGGGCGCCCCGGAGACACTGGAGCGCCTGCGGCGCGCCGGCGTGCCCTTTCGCCTGGTGACCAACACCACCAGCCGGTCCCGCGCCATGCTGGTGGAGCGCCTGAAGGGCTATGGCTTCGCGGCGGAGCCGGAGGAGATCTTCACGGCGACGCTGGCAGGCGCCGCCTTGGCGCGCCAGTCCGGTATGCGGGTCGTGGCTCCCTTTCTGCCGGCCCCGGCGCTGGCCGACCTGTCCGGGTTGCAGTTGGTGGGCGGCACCTCCGGGCGGAGTCTCTCACACGGCGCGCCGGACGCGGTGATCCTGGGAGACTTGGGTGAGGGCTGGAGGTACGACCTGCTCCAGGAGGCGTTCGAGTACGTGATGGGCGGGGCATCCATCATCGCGCTGTCCCGCGACCGCTACTGGCAGCGCGACGACCGGCTCGCCCTGGACGCGGGCCCCTTCGTGGCGGCGCTGGAGTACGCCACGGGCGTGAACGCGATGGTCGCCGGGAAGCCGAGTCCGGGGTTCTATGCCGCCGCGCTCGCCAGCATGGGCTTGTCGGGTTCGGGCGAGACCGCGATGGTGGGGGACGATCTCTGGTCCGACGTGCAGGGCGCGCAGCGGGCGGGCCTGGCGGGTTGGCTGGTGCGGACCGGGAAGTTCCGGGAGGAGACCCTGCGCGACTCGGGCATCACCCCCGACCGGGTGCTGACGAGCGTGGCCGAGCTCGCGCCGACGTGAGCCGGATGGCTGGTTATCTTATACCGCTCTGTCCGATTGGAGTGAAGTTGCCGGTCCGGCTGGTCCTGCCGCTGCTCGCGTGTTGCCTTCCCGTCGCCCTCTCCGCCCAGAGCGCCACCGACAACGGTTCTGCGCCGCCGCCGGATTCGACGGTCATTCGCGCCATCCAACTGGAGCGGCGGGACGTCTTCGACCCGCACGAGAAGGGTTGGCTGGCGCGGGTGGCGAACGCACTCCACTTCGAGACCCGGGCGCCCACGGTTCGCCGGGAGCTGCTCTTCGGCGTCGGCGAGCCGTACGACTCGGCCCGCGTCGCGGAATCGGAGCGCAACCTTCGCGGGCTGGGCGTCTTTCGCAAGGTCCAGATCGATTCGGTGCAGACCGACTCGGGCGTGGTGATGAAGGTGCTCACCAAGGACGGCTGGAGCACCCGGGCCGACTGGCGCTTCCGCAGCGCCGGCGGCGAGGTCGAGTTCACCATCGGGATGGTGGAGGACAACCTGCTGGGCACCGCCTCGTCGGCCTCGGTCCGCTACCGCAAGACGCCCGACCGCTCGACCGTGGCGCTCGGGTTCCGCCGTCCTCGGCTCTTCGCGGGCCGGGTGGGCCTTGCCCTCGCCTACGAGAACCGCTCGGACGGCCGGCTCAACGCCGTGGCCCTGGACCAGCCCTTCTACTCGCTCACCTCGTCCAACGGCTTTCGCTTCGAGGCGGAGGACCGGGACGAGCGCGTGCTCAGGTTCTTCGACGGCAGCGCCGACGCGCAGGACACCCTGTCCCGCCGCTACACGCTGGTGCGGGGCTCCGCCGCCTGGGCGCTGCGGAAGTCGTCGGAGGGGTTTCTCCGGTTGGGCTTCCAGGCCCAGGTCCGGCGGGACGACTTCCTGCCGGAGGGCTCCGGCCTCTCCTTTCCGCGATCGGTGACCGGCGCCTTCGGCCCGTACGTGGCATGGAACCGGGCCAAGTTCCTGGTCACCCACGGCGTCGCCGGGTTCGCGCGGGAGGAGGACGTGGATCTCGGCATGACGGTGCGGGCCGGCGTCAACTTCGCGCCGAGCGCCTTCGGCTACGAGCGCGACGGCATCGCGCCGCTGGTCGCGGCGAGGGTCGGCGCGAAGATCCCGGGCGGGTTCGGCTTCCTGGAGGGACTGGCGGGCGGGATGTACAGCTCGGCGGGGCTCGATTCCGGCGTGGTGGAGCTCGCCGCCACCGGCGTGCTGAAGCCGGCCCGGGGCCACGTCGGCATCGTCCACGTCGAGGGTGGGTGGATCGAGAACCCGCTCCCCGGCTCGGAGTTCGATCTGGGACTCGGCAGCGGCCCACGCGCCTTCCGGAGCCACGCCTTCACCGGCGACCGCACGGTGTTCGCGACGGCCGAGTACCGGGTCACCGTGGCCGACGACTTTCTGGGCCTCATCGGGCTGGGCATCGCGGGGTTCGTGGACCATGGCGGCGCGTGGTACGCCGGCACACCCCGGCGGCTCGGCTGGGACGCCGGGCTCGGGTTGCGGCTCGGCGCGAGCCGCGCATCGGACACGGAGGCGCTGCGATTCGACCTGGCGCGCCGCTTCGGGAACGACGCGCAGGACGCCGGGTGGGTGGTGACCGTGGGGAAGGGGTTCGTCTTCTCCCCGGTCGGGAAACGGGCGCTCTGACTAGACCGCGACGTAGCGGCTCAGGATCACCACGGCCACGATCACGGCCAGAATCAGGAGCGCCAGCATGAGCACCGTGATGCCGCGGCGGCGGCCGGCGCGAAGGAATCGGCTCATGGCCGCATTGTAGCTGCGATGGGCCCCGTCGAACATCCCCCCGAATCGCCCGCCGTCGAGCCGGGCAGTGGGCCGCTCGTCGGTACGGCACTTGGCGCCGGTCTGCTGGCCGCCGCCGTGGCGCTCCTGCTGTTCGTCTGGCTGGGTTACCAAGTTCGGTCCGGGGAGCCCACGGACTTCGATCTGACGATCCGGGCTGCCGTACGGTCGCTGGAGACGGCGAGACTGTCGAGCGTCATGTGGGGAGCGAGCTACTACGGGGCGCCGCGCCTGCTGTTGCCGCTGAGCCTCGCCGCGGCCGCGCTCTTTCTGCTGCGCGGATGGCGCCGGGGCGCCGGGTTGGTCCTGGTGACGCTGGCCGGCGCCGCGCTGCTCGACGTGGGACTCAAGCAGCTGTTCGCCCGGACTCGGCCGCAGGCGTTCTTCGACTTCTACCCCGCCCCCGAATCGTTCAGCTTCCCCAGCGGGCACTCGCTGTTCGCCGTCTGCTTCTTCGGCGGGATCGCCGTGCTGCTCTCCCATCGCCTGCAAGGCCGGTTCGGCCCAGGTTCTGGTGTGGGCCGTCGCGCGTCGTCGCCATCCTTCTGATCGGCGTTTCCCGGGTCTATCTGGGGGTCCACTATCCGACGGATGTGATCGGCGGATTCGCGGTGGGGATCGTCTGGGTGGCGTCGGTCGCTCTAGGCGACCGCCTCGCGGAACGGCGGCGCCTGCGGGTTTGATTCGGGGCGCGCCTTGCCATTCGGGGTACGGTCGGGCATTGTTAAGGCTCTCTCCTGGCGGCCGAGCCAACGGTCTGGATCGTCCGATGCTCGCCGGTCGCAGCCGACCCCCGGGATGTCTTCCCCACGCGACAGCCGTTCCCGGCGCTCCCAAGCCGAGTTGGCGGGTCCCCCCTAGAGGATTCTGGATGCGCCGACTTCGCATAGGCGTGCTCGACTTAGTCACGAAGGCCCCCAACCGCTCTCTGTACGCTCGCCTGATGCACGCGAATCTGGCGAGCATCATGCCCCAAGTCATCAGCGTCTGGTGTGAGCAGGCCGGACACGACGTCCGCCTGGTCTGTTACACCGGCCTGGAGGATCTGCTCGAAGAGCTGCCGCCCGACCTGGATGTGCTGTTCATCGGAGCGTTCACCCAGTCGGCCCAGCTCGCCTACGCGCTGAGTGCCCTGTTCCGGAAGCGGGGAGCCGTCACCGTGCTGGGGGGACCGCACGCGCGCTGCTATCCCGAGGATGCCAGGAAATACTTCGACTACGTGCTGGGCTTCACCGATCAGGAGATCGTGGCCGATGTGCTGAAGGACGCGGGTCCGCACCGGCCGCTGGGCCGCCATCTGATGGCTGCCCGCCAGCCGACCGACCTCCCGACCTTGCAGGAGCGTTGGAAGTACGTTGCGCCCACGCTTGCGAAGGCGCCGACGATCAAGATCGTGCCGATGATCGGGAGCCTCGGGTGCCCCTATACCTGCAGCTTCTGCATCGACTCGACGGTGGACTACCAGCCGCTGAGCTTTCCGCAGCTCCGGGCCGACCTGGCCTTCCTGCTTACCAAGATGAAGAACCCGATCGTGGGGTGGCACGACCCCAACTTCGGCGTGCGCTTCGACGATTACATGGAGGCGGTGGAGCAGGCGGTGCCCAGGGGATCCATGCGGCACATCGCCGAGAGCAGCCTTTCACTGCTCTCGGAGCCCCACCTCAAGCGGCTGAGGGCGAACAACTTCCAGGCGATTCTGCCGGGGATCGAGTCGTGGTACGACCTGGGCAACAAGTCCAAGACCCGGCGCACCGGGATGGACAAGGTCAAGCAGGTCTCCGAGCACGTCAACATGATCCTGCGCTACATCCCGTACATCCAGACCAACTTCGTGATGGGTCTCGACGGCGACATGGGGCCGGAGCCGTTCGAGCTGACCAAGAAGTTCATCGATTTGTCGCCCGGCGCCTTCCCGGCCTACTCGCTGCTGTCCGCCTTCGGCCGGGCCGCGCCGCTCAACCTGGAGTATCAGCGCGCCGGCCGGGTGCTGCCCTTCCCGTTCCACTTCCTCAACAACAACCACGCGATGAACGTCCGGCCGAAGAACTACAGTTGGCCGGAGTTCTACGACCACCTGGTCGACGTGACCCGGTACTCGTTCTCCTGGAAGGCGATCGGCCGGCGGATCGGGGCGACGCAGACGATGATCCCCAAGTGGATGAACATCGTCCGGGCGGTGTCCACCGAGGGGTTCGGCCGGATCAAGTACCAGACCGAGATGCGCCGCCGGCTCGACACCGATCGTGAGCTGCGCGCGTTCTTCGAGCGGGAGACCGACGAGATTCCGGCGTTCTACCGGGAGCGGATCCGGCAGGACCTGGGGCCGCTCTACGAGTACCTGCCCGAGGGAGCGATGGTGCACGACCCCAATGCCTACCTGAACTCGCAGCCCGCGCCGGAGCAGCTGACCCTGGCGCGCGTGGGGCGCTCGACCGGCTCAGGTCCGGCGAGCGATCGGCCGAGCGGGTCCGCGCTCCGGCCTCGATTCCTCGCGCTTGGCGCCGCCGCGAAATTCGAAGTGCTCCTCGCTCATGAGACGCTCGCCCTCGGGCGGGCCGGGCGCGGTCAGGTGCCAGAGCAGGAGCTGCCGGCCGATGGCGGTGGCGGCCTGCCAGGTGCCCGGCTCGAGGGCCGGGTAGAGGGATGCGTACTGGGGCCGGAGCCTGGCCTCGCGGATGGTGCCTTCCATGTCTCTCTCCAGGTCTCTCTCCAGCCTCGGTTGACGGATCCGCCGCGAAGTTGTGCTCGATCGCAGCGGCACGCAAGGGCGCATTGTAATTCGCCAGCAGCCGCACCGTAGCCACCATTTGAACTCGACGTTCACGCCGCCGGTGGTCGCGTGGGTTGCGGAGCTGCGTCGTCGAGCGCCGAGCGCCGAAAGTCCTCCGGTATGGCCTGCGGCAGCACCCGACGCTAAGGAGCAGGAGCAGGCACCCCGAGACCGGCGCCTGGACGAGCATGACATCTTCCAGGGATCTGGGTTCGCGAGCAAGGAACGAAAAGGTCCAAGAATGGCTTGCAAATGCCTCGTTGACAAGTAAGATAGGGAAACATATGGGTATGCTGAGTGCCGAAGAGGCCGCTACGTACCTGCACCTGAACGTCAAGCGGGTCCAGGCGCTGGCGAGAGCGGGAAGGCTCCCGGGCCGCAGGGTGGGGCGCCGATGGCTCTTCGACGAGCGCGAGCTCGATACCGCCCTCGGCCGGGGCGCCCGGGTCGACCTCGGGGGACTCGATCTCAGCGCCAGAAACCAGCTTCGGGGTCGGGTCCTGGGTGTCGGTGTCGAAGGGCTCATGGCCGAGGTCCGCATCGGGATCGGCGACCAGGAGCTCGTCGCGGTGATTACTCGGAACTCCGTGGAACGCCTCGGCGTCAAGGTCGGCGATGTCGTGTTCGCCGTCATCAAGTCCACCGAAGTCATGATTGCGAAAGGCGTCACGCAATGAAGCTGCTCCTCTCGACCCTCCTCGCGCTCGGCGTGCCGGGCGCTTCGGCGGCACCCACGGCCCCACCTTCGACGTTGAACGTGTACGCGGCCGCCTCGTTGACGGAGGCCTTCACGGAACTCGGGCGGAAGCTGGAGAGTGACCACGCCGGCCTCACGGTGCAGTTCAACTTCGCCGGCTCCCAGCAGCTCGCGACACAGATCGAGCAAGGCGCGCCAGCGGACGTGTTCGCATCGGCCGACCAACGGTGGATTGACTACATCGTCGAAAAGGGCCTGGTGGAAGGCGAGCCTGGTGTGTTTGCCCGGAATCGCCTCGTGGTCATCGTCCCCCGAACCAACCCCGCGCGCATCGGTAAGCTGCAGGACCTCACGCGCCGTGGCACCAAGCTGGTGGTAGCGGCAGAGGCGGTGCCGGTGGGAAAGTACAGCCGCGCCGTGATCGAGAAACTGTCCAAGGCGCCAGGATTCCCGCGGGAGTACGACAAGCAGGTCCTCGGCAACGTCGTCTCGCAGGAGGAGAACGTGAAGGGCGTCGTCGCCAAGGTGCAGCTCGGTGAGGCCGATGCGGGGTTCGTGTATCGGTCCGACGTGACACCGGCGGTATCGCGTCTCGTGCGGGTATTCGAAATCCCCGACGAGTACAACGCGATCGCACGCTACCCTATCGCGCTCGTCAAGAGCGCGGAGAACTCAGAAGCGGCGCACTGGTTCGTGGACCTCGTGATGAGCCCCGAGGGGCAGCGGGTCCTGGAGCGGCACGGCCTGATGCCGGCCGAGGCGGCGGCGCCGGCCGCCTCGCATCCCTGAGCCGCCCGGTATCCGCAGCGCTCGGCCACGCGCCCGCCGCGATTCTTGGGGTGCGTGTGGCTGCGGTTCTGCTGAGCACGCTGCTGGCCATTCTGCTGGGCCTGCCGCTCCTTAGCCTGCTGCTCCGAATTCCTCCCGCCGCGCTGGTCGATCGGCTCAGCGACCCTCTCATCCTTCGCGCTCTGCGCTTGAGCCTGCTCACCAGCCTGTCCGCGACCGTCGCGGTCGTGGCCGCTGGCCTGCCGGCGGCCTATGTGCTGGCCACGCATGAGTTCCGCGGAAAGCGTCTGGTCGAGGCACTCATCGACCTTCCGATGGTGTTGCCTCCTACGGTCGCAGGCGTTGCCCTGCTCACCGCCTTCGGGCGAACTGGATTGGCCGGGCAAGCGCTCGGTGCGGTCGGGGTTACGCTGCCGTTCACGACGTTGGGGGTCATCGTTGCCCAGGCGTTCGTCGCCGCGCCGTTCTTTGTCGGCGCAGCCCGCGCGGGGTTCACGGAAGTGGACCGGCAAGTACCTCGAGGCAGCGGCGACTTTGCGCGCGCCGCCGGCCTACGCCTTTCTACGGGTGCTCGTGCCCCTCGCTGCCCCGTCGTTGCTGGCTGGTGCTGCGATGAGCTGGGCCAGGGCGCTCGGCGAGTTCGGCGCGACGATCACCTTCGCCGGCAACATGCCGGGTGTTACCCAGACGATGCCGCTCGCCGTTTACCTCGCTCTCCAGAGCGATCTGGACGCCGCAGTGGCGCTCTCGGTTCTCCTGCTCGTCGTCTCGTTCGCCGTCCTGCTGGCGGTGCGGATGTCTCCCTCCCGGCTCGCTGCCCGGCTCGGCGTTCATGCTTGACGCACGTCTGGGCCGGCGCCGGGACGGGTTCACCCTCGATGCTGCTTTTCAAGCTCCCGCGGGGGCGACCACTGTCCTCGTCGGTGAGAGCGGGGCGGGAAAAACGACGGTGCTCAAGCTGCTTGCCGGTCTGGAGAGGCTGGACCAGGGTACCGTCAGGCTGGGCGAGGACGTGTATGCCGATGCCGCCGCAGGCCACCACGTGCCACCCTGGCGGCGCGACATCGGGTACGTCGCGCAGGACTACGCCCTCTTCCCTCATCTTTCGGTCTACGACAACGTAGCGTTTGGCCTCCGCGCCAGTGGCATGGCTGGCCGGCGAATTCGTGCGCTCGCCGAGGACGCGTTAGGGAGGGTCGGCGTCCCCCAGCTCAGCCGTAGGATGCCCGGCCAGCTCTCAGGCGGTCAGCAGCAACGAGCAGCCCTGGCCCGCGCACTGGTGCTGAGTCCTCGTCTGCTACTGCTGGATGAGCCGCTGTCCGCCCTCGATGTGCAGACGCGGCGTGCGATGCGGGTGGAGTTGCGCGACCTGCTTCGCCAACTGTCCTGTAGCACGATCTATGTCACCCACAGCTCGCTGGAGGCGGTCGTATTCGGCGACCAGATCGTGGTGCTTGATGGCGGGCGAGTAGCGCAGGCGGGCACACGGGATGACTTGCTGCGACATCCTCGCTCACCTTTTGTCGCCGAGTTGGTCGGCACCAACCTGTTTGTGGGTCGGCCGTCAGGCGACGCGCCCTCGGATTCCCCCATCGTCCGGACGGCCGAGGGCCCGGTCGTGTTGGACGACTCATCGCCCGGCACAGCAGTGTATCTAGCCGTGAATCCGCGGGAGATCACCTTGTCCCGGACCCCACCGGAAGGCAGCGCACAGAACGTATTTGAGGGACACGTGCTCGAAATCGTGCCCGAGGCGCCGGAGGGCGAGCGTATCCGAGTGGTCCTCGCGACGCGCCCCGCCCTTGTGGCTGAGATCACCCGGGAAGGGCTTGCGGCGCTTGCGCTGAAGGAGCGCGTGCGAGTGTATGCGGCCTTCAAGGCGACCGGTGTACGGCGGTATGAGTGAGAGTGCTGCGGGCAGGAGGTCTGCATGACTGCCGAAAGCACGACATCACCGCGAGAGGATCGGATCCCATGGGCCGCGATGGCGGGCATCATCGCGACCGTCACGGTGTTCGCCGTGGCACAGGGGCTGACCTATCCGCTGCTCAGCTTCATCCTGGAGCGGCAGGGGACGACGCCCGGCCTGATCGGCGTGTCGGCGGCGATGACGCCGCTGGGTTTCATTGTATCCGCGCCCTTCATTCCGGCGCTGGCGCGGCGCGTGGGCGGGGCGCGGCTTGCGATCCTGTGTTCGATCCTGGCCGCGCTCACCTTGATCGCGATTGCCTGGACGCAGGAAGTCTGGGCCTGGATGCCGCTGCGCTTCCTGCTCGGCTTCTTCGCCAATCCGCTTTACGTGATCAGCGAAACCTGGCTGATCTCGATCACGCCCGCGCCACGCCGGGGCCGCATCATGGGTCTCTATTCATCGATCGTTTCGGGTGGCTTCGCCATCGGCCCGCTGTCGCTCGGCCTGGTCGGTACGCAGGGTTGGCCGCCCTTCATGATCGGCATCGTGGCCTTCCTTCTCTGCGGCCTGATCGTGCTTGCGGTCGTGCCGCGCCTGCCGAAGATGCCGCATGAAGGCGAGGCAACATCGGTCGGCGGCTTCTTCGCACTGGCGCCGCTCCTATTGTTCGCGGTTTTCGCCGCAGCCGCCTTCGAGCAGATCCTGCTTTCCTTGTTCCCGGTCTATGGCGCCGCGCTCGGCAGCGCCGAGGAGCGCATCGCTTCGCTCATCACCTGTTTCGTCGCAGGCAATGCCGTGCTGCAGATCTTGCTCGGGCGCGTGGCCGAACAGCTTGGCTCGACGCGGACCATGTTGTTCTGTGTCCTGGCTTCGCTGGCCTGCTGCCTGCTGCTGCAGTCGATCTTCAACTCGTGGCTCATCTGGCCGCTCGTTTTCGTCTGGGGCGGGGTCTCGTTCGGGATCTACACCGTGTCGCTGATCCAACTCGGCGAGCGTTTCACCGGTCAAGCCTTGATCGCCGGTAACGCGGCCTTCGCGTTCGTATGGGGCATCGGCGGCATCGTGGGCTCGCCCGCGACAGGACTGGCGATGCAACTGATCGGACATCAGGGGCTGCCATCGTCCCTTGGCCTGCTGTGCGGTGTACTGGCGGTGTTTCTGATGGTGGAGAGACGGCGGGGCGGTGCGGGCGCTCCTCAAAGTGGTTGATGCATAGTGCCCGCAAAATCGCCCACACGGCCTCTTGAGATTCAAGGTAGAACGGCCTAAGTTATTGGCCCACAACATTCGGCGCCGTAGCCAAGTGGTAAGGCAGAGGTCTGCAAAACCTCGATTCGTCGGTTCGATTCCGACCGGCGCCTCTTCAAACACGGAGCAATCAGCGACCCGCTTCTTTTGTACCGGGGTCGGTCGACCAATCTTCCCCTGCCAGCCATGCGAAGTCCACCCGCTTGAGCGCGTAAGGAGCCGGATCCACAGAGAGATACAAGTCGTCGGGTTCCCGAAGCAAAGCGGCACCGAGATAGAAGCGCAGCACGTTTCCCATCACGTTGACGATGGTCACGCTGTCTCCAAACACCTCACTCCCCTGGTTGGGCAGGTAGTATGCCCCGAATGCGCCGAGTCGCTCTTTGGCAGCGGCGAGTGTGATCCTCTCCGCGGTTCCCGCCTTGTCAAATCGTAGCGTCTTGCTGCCATGATCGCCTTGAAGGAGGATGACCGGCGGGAGCTCCGACGTTCGCAGCAATGTGGTCACCAGGTCGAGCAGCATGTGATCGAGGCAGTGGATCTGCTCCACATAAGGGTCCGCTTTGTGCTTCGTCGGGCTGCCACCGGCCGTCTGGGGTGCCGGTAGGCAGTCCCGGTCGAACACGTACGGACTGTGCGGACTCATCACATGCGCGAAGGTGAATGCGGGCCCAGGAATCTTCGGAATCTGGGCGATGGCGGCGAAGGTACGCGTCACGTGATCTCGAGCGAGCCGAGACACTCCGCCCTCGACGAATCTCAGCAGCGAGGTCTTCTTCAAGACTTGTCGAAGCCCCGAACGGGTCAGCTCCCGTGCGGGATCCAATCCGTGCGACGCGTGAAATTCCAGGTCCGCCTGTGGGCTGTGCCGGGTGGCCTCCCACGATAGAGAGGGAAAAAACACGAACTGGTAGCCCTGCGACTTGAGGAAGGGCACCGTTCGGTTGTGCTCGAACAGATAGTCCGGAACGGTCCGATCTATCGACCGCCTGCCGAGCTCACCCGAAAGGCCGGCAAGGTGAGACGCATTCATCAGCGACGGCAACGACAGGAAGGTGTGGAGATAGTTGCTGTGGACCGCCGGCACCACGAAGCCGAGCTGTCGCAAGGAATCCAAGAAGACCTGATTGTCGAACCCGAAGAGCCGTCCAGTGACCTCCGCGTTGGCGTACTCATCCAGGACGATCAGGTAAATGTCCCGCTTCGGGCCGACTCTCGCGGCTGGCTGAGCCAGGATTGGCTCCGCCAGCTGTCGCACGAGCGTGCTTTGTCGAACTGCCCGTGCGCTTCGCCATTCCGCGACGCCGATGGAAAGCACGAACCAGACGACCAGAATTGTGCCGGTCAGCGTCAGAAATCTCTCGGCTCGATCGAGCAGCGCCGGCCGGCGAACCAGCCACCAGATCATGCCCACCGTGGCCGCCGCCCACAGCGGAAGGAGCACTGGGTGCGAGAAGCTGGTCCATTGCTCCACGAGTCTGGCCACCCGCACGTAGGCCCAAAACCCGAGCACGACGCCCAGCAGAACCAGGGGGGGAAGTCGCTGGCCCCGCCGGCGGGTTGCCAGCAGGGCAAGCCCGTACACCAGTCCGCAGGCGGCGAGCACAGTTACCACCACGACCGCAGCATCGTCCAGACTCCGCCCACCCGGGGTAGGCCTGGACCAGGCGCACGACTGGGATGATGGCGAAGAGAAAGGGATAGCTGTGGGTAATCCGCCAGGTCATAGTGACGACTGCCCCCTCAAACCTTGTTTCTCGCCTCTTCGTCCTGTTGGCACGGCGTCACTCTTTCAGCGCAGGGTGAACGCGCTACGTCTTATTAAACGTGATCTGACGAGCGATTCCCACACCAGGTCATCAAGTGATTCCATCGCCGCAAATCGGCTAATCTTCGGAAACTGCACAACCTCGATTCGTCGATTCGAATTCCGACCGGCGGCTCTGGCAAGCGAGGAGGATACCGGTCATAAGCCCTTCGCGATCCGCGGGTCGCGGGCCTCCACTTTGGAGGCCCGTTGGCTTACGATGCCGGGAGCAGCGTTACTCTCGCCAGGAGGGCGTGTGACCCGTTTCGACTATCTGATCGTGGGCGGCGGCATGACGGCCGACGCCGCGGCCCACGGCATCCGCCAAGAGGACGCCAAGGGCAGCATCGGCATCGTCGGAGCGGAATCGCATCGGCCCTACAACCGGCCGCCCCTCACCAAGGGACTGTGGAAGGGTGACGCCCCCGACAGCATCTGGCGCAAGGCCGAGGAGACCGGCGCCCAGCTGATCTCCGGCCGGCGCGTGGTGAACCTGGACCCGGAACGGAAGCGGGTCACCGACGATCGGGGGACGGCCTACGACTACGGCACCCTCCTCCTCGCGACCGGTGGTGAGACCCGCCGATTCAAGGACGCCCCCGAGGGCGTCGTCTACTTCCGCACGCTCGACGATTACCGGAAGGTGCGCGGTCTCGCCGATGGCGGAGCAGGCTTCGTGGTGGTCGGCGGCGGCTTTATCGGATCGGAGATCGCGGCGGCGCTCCGGATGCAGGAGCGCGACGTCACCATGATCGTGAAGGAGGAGGGCATCGGCGCGCGCGTCTTCCCTCCCGAGCTCTCGCGATGGCTGGCGGGCTACTATCGGGAGAAGGGCGTCACCGTGCTGCTCGGAAAGAGCGCCGACCGGGTCGAAGCGCGAGACGGGAAGTTCCAGGTTCGCTCCGGCAAGGACGCGCCGCTGGTGGCGGATGCGGTCGTGGCCGGGCTGGGGATCGAGCCCAACGTGGATCTCGCCCGCCAGGCCGGACTCGTGGTGAGCGACGGCGTCGAGGTGGACGAGCAGCTGCGCACCAGCCGGCGCGAGATCTACGCGGCCGGCGACGTGGCGAACTTCCACAATCCGGCCCTGGGCAGGCGCATCCGCGTGGAGCACGAGGACAACGCCAACACGATGGGCGAGGCCGCGGGCCGGAACATGGCCGGCGCCGGCCGCGGGTACGACCACCTGCCGATGTTCTACTCCGACCTCTTCGACCTGGGCTACGAAGCGGTCGGGGACGTGAGCGCGAAGCATCAGACCGTGGTGGACTGGAAGGAGGAGTTCCGCGAGGGCGTGGTCTACTATCTCGAGGCCGGCCGGGTCCGCGGAGTGCTCCTGTGGAACACCTGGGGACAGGTGGATGCGGCCCGAGCGCTGATCGCCGAGCCGGGGCCATTTCGCCCCGAGCAGCTCAAAGGACGGCTGCCGGCCGCATAAGCGGCCGGGCTGCGGGCAGGCTACTCCTGTCGATTGCCGCCTTCCAGGCCCAGCCGCCGCTCCCGCGCCTCCGTCGAGCCGCCCTCGACCGACTCCGCCGACGGACGGGCCGACGCAGCGCGGCCGGTGCGCGATGCGGCAACCAGCAGCAGCACGCCGAACACCAGCATCACCAGGCCCCACCACAAATTGATGTTGACGCCGAGCGAGACCGCGTAGCGCGCGGCATCCGCGTTCGTGGCCAACCCGTAGCCGCCGACGACCAATCCGAGCACGGTGAACAAGCCCCCGATCGGCAACCGGATGTCGAAGCTCGTCGCTGCGGTCATCGCCGCCTCCTAGAAGAACACCAGGTTGAGCGCCACGGTCAGGGTCAGCACCACCACCGCCAGCACCCAGGGCCTCGACCGGAGTGGCAGGTCACCGTCGCTGAGCCTGGGCGTGAGCGAGTAGACCAGGCCGCGCAGCTCGTCCGCCGGGCGCGGGCGGGTGGCGAGACTCACCAGGATGGTGACGACGAAGCAGGTGACCCACGCGACGATCGCCGTCCAGAACGTCTGGGCCAACTCGCTCGGGTAGGTGTGCAGTAGCCCCAGGAAGCCGCCCTTGATTCCGGGCCTCGCGCCGGCGGCCAGGGTGAGCCCGTGATGGAGCGCCGCCGCGAGCGTCCCGGCCACCAGGCCGACGAACGCGCCGTGACCGGTCGTCCGTCGCCAGAACATGCCCAGCGCGAAGGTGGCGAAGAGCGGCGCGTTGACGAAGGCGAAGACGAGCTGGAGGAGGTCCATGATGTTGTTGAACGCTCCCGCCACGTAGGCCGCCGCCACCGACAGCAGGATCCCGCCCACGGTCGCCACCCGGCCCATCCACAGGTAGTGCGCGTCCGACGCGCCGCGCCGGATATGACTCTGATAGATGTCGTAGGTCCAGACGGTGTTGAACGCGGTCACGTTGCCCGCCATGCCCGACATGAACGAGGCGAGCAGCGCCGTGAGCCCGAGGCCGAGCATCCCGGCGGGGAAGAGGCGCACCAGCATCATGGGGGTGGCCAGGTCGTAATCCAGCACCACGCGGCCGGCGCCGTCGATCAGCGGCGCCCCGTCCGCGGCCAGCTTGGCGGGGATGAGGCCCTGGCCGGCGGATGCCCCCTCTCCGGCCCCCAGCACCAGCGCGATCATCCCCGGCAGGATCACCAGGAAGGGGAAGAGCATCTTCGGCACGGCCGCGATGAGCGGCGTGCGCCGGGCCGCGGTCATCGAGTCGGCCGCCATCGCGCGCTGCACGACGAGGAAATCGGTGCACCAGTAGCCGAACGACAGGACGAAGCCCGAGTCCCATGACGAGGCCGAACCATTCCACGCCGATGGGGTTCTGCGCCGCGTCGCCCAGGTGCGACCAGGTGTGGGTGTACGCCCCCGGGGGCAGACCCCGTCCGGAGGCCACTTCCTCGAGCCGGGCCGAGAGTCCGTCCCAACCGCCGACCGCGTAGAGCCCCAGCGCCACGAGCGGGATGAACCCGAACACGATCAGGAAGAACTGGAGGACCTCGTTGTAGATCGCGCTGGTCAGCCCACCCAGCAGGATGTAGGCGAGCACGATGACGGCGGCGACCAGGACGCTGAGGTCGAAGCTCCACCCGAGCAGCAGGTTGAGAAGCTTGCCCATGGCGTACATCGAGACCCCGGAGGAGAACACCGTCATCACGGCGAAGGAGACGGCGTTGAGGGTCCGCGTCTTCTCGTCGAACCGGAGCCGCAGATATTCGGGAACCGAGCGGGCCCGCGAGCCGTAGTAGAACGGCATCATGAAGAGCCCGACGAAGACCATCGCCGGGATCGCGCCCACCCAGTAGAAGTGACTGGTGGCGATCCCGTACTTGGCGCCGGAGGCGCCCATCCCGATGACTTCCTGGGCGCCGAGGTTGGCCGAGATGAAGGCCAGGCCGGTGATCCAGGGTGGCAGCGAACGGCCGGAGAGAAAGAAATCGGTGCTGGTGCGAGTGAGCCGGCGGAGCCCCCAGCCGACGCCGAGGACGGCGGCGAAGTACAGGGCCATGACGGCGTAATCGATCGGCGAAAGCTGTGCGACGGGCGCGGTTTCCATCAGCGAACCTCGTCGGTGGAGGATCGGGCACCGAGAAGCCTCAATCTAGGAACTGGACATGGCCGCAGGAAGGCGGTACGGTCACTCGTCACTTTCGACAGGATGCTCGATGCCGGTACCACTCGTTGTCCTGGTCCTGGGACTGCTCCTCTCCCTCACGGGGAGCGGCGCGGCGCAGCGGTCGCCGATCGGCTACGCGATCGACGTCACCGATCGCTCCGATGACCAGTTCAGGGTCACCGCCTGGGTCAGCGGCCTCACCTCGGACAACGCGGTCTATCAGTTCGCCGCGACCGCCCCGGGCACCTACCAGGTGATGGACATCGGCCGGTTCGTGCGGAGCTTCGAGGCCTTCGATGCGGCGGGCCGGCCGGTGCCGGTCGAGCGGGTGTCGGTCAACCAGTGGAAGCTCGGCGACGCCCCCCGGGTCCGGACCCTCCGCTACACGGTCGCCGAAACGTGGGACACGAAAGTCGATCGGCACCAGGTCTACCTCATGTGCGGCACCTCGATGGAGAAGGACCACGTGCTGATCAATCCGCACGCGGTGATCGGCTACCCCACCGGCATGCAGACGCGGCCGATCCGGCTCCGGGTCAAGTACCCGGCGAGCTGGATGGTGGGCACGGCCCTGGAGCGCGATCGGGGTGGGGCCTACCTGGCGGAGGACTACGATCAGCTGGTGGACTCCCCGATCCTGCTCGGCCGGTTGACCGAGGCGCGGACCCGTGTCACCGGCGTCCCGGTGCAGATCTTCACCTACTCCAAGACCGACCGGATCAAGTCGGCCCAGCTCCTCGGCGCGATGCACGGGATGCTCCAGGCGGCGGGACGGTTCCTGGGCAGGCTTCCGGTGGACCGATACACCTTCCTCTACCACTTCGAGGACAGCTCGGCGGGTGCGTGGGAGCACTCGCTCAGCTCCGAGTACGTCTTCCCGGAAAGTGAATTCACCGATTCGTTGGGCCGCTACCTCACCGACATCGCGGCGCATGAGTTCTTCCACGTGGTGACCCCGCTCAACATCCACAGCGAGATCATCGAGCATTTCAACTTCGTGACGCCGGTGCCGTCGCAGCATCTCTGGCTCTACGAGGGCACCACGGAGTGGGCGGCGCACACCATGCAGCTTCGCACCGGTCTCAAGAGTCCCGAGGACTACCTCAGCACGGTCATTCAGAAGATGCAGACCGACCGCGCCGGCTTCGACTCGACCTACAGCCTCCGGGACCTGGCGCTCACTTCCTACAGCGACTCGGGCCAGAGGCAGTACGGCAACATCTACATGCGCGGCGCGCTCACCGCGGGCCTGCTGGATATCCGGCTGCTGGAGCTGTCGGGCGGCACCCGGGGTCTTCAGGACCTGATCGCGGACCTCACCCGAAAGTACGGAAAGCGGCGCGCTTTTCCGGAGGCCACCCTGGTGGATACCCTGGTGGCCATGACCTATCCCGAGATCCGCGACTTTTTCGGCCGCTACGTCTGGGAGTCCGAGCGCCTGCCGATCGCGGAATACTACGGGAAGCTGGGGATCAGGCTGGTGGAGGCCCCGGACGGGACGCCGGTGCGGTTCGACATCGATTCCGCCCCGACCCCGGCGCAGCGGGCGCTCCGGGACGCCTGGATGGGGCGGAGGCCGCGCGTCGCCGGCTGAGCACGGGCGGAGCGCCTTTTTTGGGTGTATTGTATCTCAAGGCCCCCGACCGAGGAGATACAGCCATGTTCGCCCGTTACCTGCCTATCGCCTTCGCCCTCGCCCTGCCTCTGGGCGCCGCCCCCCTCGCAGCCCAGGGCGCGGTCGCCATCGCGGCCTGCGACTCCGACGCGTCATGCGGCCGGGTGCCCCGCCCGGTGGGTCTCTACATCCGTGCCGTCGAAGAAGATGGACGATATCTGGTCCTCGAGGACGGCTCCCGCTGGGAGGTCGAGATCTCCGACCGCGCCCGCACCGCCTCGTGGACCTCGGATGACTTCGTGAACCTCGGTTGGATCGCCGCGCCGCGGGGGGATTTCGAGTACCTGCTGACCCGGGCGGGCCACCTGGAATCCCGCGCCGCCGCCCGGCTCGCCGGCCGCGGGACCGGTCCCGGCGATCAGGAGTAGTAGCGCCGAAGGTAGGCAGCCAGGCCGTCCAGGTCCGGAAACAGCCGCCGCTCGTCCACGCTCACCAGATCGAGCTGGTCGCGCAGGCGTCCGGCGTCCTGGGCCGGGATCACGACTCGCGTCAGGGCCGAGCTGAGACCGATCGCCTCGAGAAACGAGTCGAACGGCTGCCGGTTGTCCGAGCAGAGCGTGAAGGTCGCCGCCTGCGTGGCGATGCGCGCGTCGAGAGACGGCGGCTCGATCATGCAGGCAAACTGCCGCTCTCGCGTCCTGGGCTCGAAGAGAGCCCAGGGCGTGAATGCGCGCTCCTGTCCGAAGATCCCCTCCAGATCCTGAATCAGCAGCGCCCGCTCCGGCAGCCGGAAGAAACGGTGTACCGCCTTCCAGTCGAGGCGCCACACCGCCCGGTCGGCGCCCGCCTCACCCTCCACCGTCGCGAAGTGAGCCGCCACCATCGGCGAGTAGGTCCAGTCGAGGAGCCTGGTGGGCAGGCCGTGATGCTGCGCCGCGATCAGGACCTCCCAGTCGTTGACCGGCGAGGCCGGGAAGAACGGCCGGGAGTAGCGGATGAAGTTGCGGAGGATGTGCTCCTCGAGATCGGCCTTGCCGTGCGCGGGTGCCACTCCGCCGAGCGTGTCCAGACTGGTGAGGAGCGGCCAGGAGGCGTTCGCCGCGCCGCGATAGACCCCGGCGTCGCGGTGGCGGCCGGACCCGGGATCCCGACTGGTGGGTGTGACCTTGGCGATGAGGTCCGCCAGGCTATTGATCGTCACCGTCGTTATGGACATGCCCCGGCTCCCGTTGTGACCTGCGTCCTAGCCCGAATCGGCGCCCCCTGCCGAACGTGACGGAGAGCGTCTATCAGCGGGCGGCGTCTATTCAGGGGTGGTGGGTATGGCGGTTCGGGAAGCGCGACTCCGGCCTGAGTGGGCCGATCTCTACCCCGGCGTGCAGCCGGAGGTCTGGCACGTAGCGGCGGAGCTGGTGCCCCAGATATTGCGCCACAGGATGCAGGATCAGACATCCTGGGAGTTCACCCGCCGCATACTGGTCGACGATCACTTCGAGTTCCGGGGCGGGCGGCCGCGCGACGCGACGTGGACCGGCGTTCTCTCCCGAGTGGAGGACGCCTGATATAGGGGTACGCGCGGCCCCGACGTCGCGCAAGAGCGGTGCGCGAGGCGATCTTTGCCCCCATGCCGCTCGACCTGACCGCGCTCCGCGGCCTGCTTCCACCCAGCCCGATCACCCGATTCGCACCGAGCCCCACCGGGTACCTGCATCTCGGCCACGCCGCCAACGCGATCTACGTGTGGGGGGTCGCGCGCGCCCTCGGTGGCCGAGTGCTGCTTCGGCTGGAGGACCATGACCGGGGCCGGTCGCGGCCCGAATACGAAGCGGCCGCCCTGGAGGACCTGGAGTGGCTGGGCCTCGCCCCTGACATCGGCACCGTCGCGGAGCTGCGCCGCGGGGCCTCGGCGTACCGCCAGAGCGACTGCGGCCGCGCCTACGCTGCTGCGCTGGAGAAGCTGGCCCGCACGGCGCGGGTGTACGCCTGCGGTTGCACCCGCCGGGACATCGCCGCGGAGGCGGGGGATCTCTTCAACCAGGAGACGAGGTACTCCGGCCGCTGCCGCGACCGGGGCCTTCCGTTCACCGACGGGCGGGGCATCCGCGTCCTGATGGAGCCCGGTGCGGAAACCTTCGCCGATCCGCTGCTTGGAGTGGTCACGCAAACGCCCTCGGAGCAGTGCGGCGATGTGCTCCTCCGCGACCGCACCGGCAATTGGACCTATCAATTCGCCGTGGTGGTGGACGACGATCGGCACCAGGTGGACCTGGTCGTCCGGGGCAAGGACCTGCTGCCATCGACTGGGCGCCAGATACGATTGGCCCGCATGCTGGGCCGGGAACGGCCCCCGGTGTTCCTGCACCATCCCCTGATCCGGAAGCAGGACGGGGCCAAGCTCAGCAAGTCGAGCGGAGATACCGGCATCCGGGAGCTGCGGCTGGCGGGGGCCGGGCCGGAGACGGTCCTGGGACGCGCGGCGTGGTTGGTCGGCCTGCTGGAGGAGCCGCGGCCGCTGGCAGCAGCCGAGCTAGGCCGGTTGTTTCACTTTTTCCCGACTTCTCCCGCGAGAATCCCATGAAGGATCCGGCGGGCTTTCTCGCTCGGGTTGGGGTCGACCGCGAGCCGGGTCTCCACCCGGGCATCGAGCCGCACCACGCCGTGCAGGGTGAGCGTGTCGGCGCCGCGCACCACCCGGATCGGCAGGCTGTCTCCCTCGTTCTTCCCGAAGCGCGCGCGGAACGCGGTGCCGAAGTCGGGGTCGATGATGGCGACGTCGCCGAGGGCGAGGAGCCGATCGCCGACCTTCACGCCCGCCGCCTGCGCCACGCCGCCCGGCATGACGTCCTGCACCACGATTCCCCCGGCCGAGTCCTGCGCGGTGGCCACCCCGACCCTGGGCTCGCGCACGGTGTCCGCCACCTGCCTGAGGCCCGCGCGAGCCAGCACGTCGCTCCACGGGAACGGGTCACGCCCGTCGATGTACCTGGCGTTGAACTCGGTGAAGGAGCGGCCGCCGGCGGCGCGGCTCACCGCCGGCCACCAGTCGGCGGCGGTGAAGCCGCGTCCTTTCTTGTAGGCCGAGCGATAGAGCTCGCGCATCACGTCGTCCAGCGAGCGGCGATTGTCGCTCCCGTCGCGGATCAGGACGTCCAGCATGAGCCCGGCGAGCGAGCCCTTGGGATAGTACTGATACTGGCTCCCGTCGATCGGCCCGATCCAGGTGGAGAGCGAGGCGTCTTCCAGTGCCGTCACCGGCTGCGTCGCGACCTGGGCCATCTTCTCGCCGGTGAGGCCCAGGAACCCCGCCGAATCCACCACCCCGCCGCGCACCAATGCCAGGTCGGCGTAGTAGTCGGTGATGCCCTCGCTCACCCAGAGCCAGGGCGTCTCCTGCGGCTGGGCGTAGTCGTACGGCCAGAGGTCGGCCGGCCGGAGCCGCTTGACGTTCCATCCGTGGAAGATCTCGTGGGCGGTGATCGAGGCGAGCAGCGGCGTGCCGATGAATCCGGGGTTGTAGATGCCGACGTGGGAGTTGGAGTGCTCCAACGCGCTTCCCCCGCCGACCTGCTGGGTGAAGACCATCAGGGTGCTGTAGGTCTGCCAGGGGGTTTCCTGGAAGACGGCCGCCATCCGGGGCACCACCTTCGCGATCTGGTCCCACAGCAGCGCCCGGGCGGGCCCGGCCATCGCGCCGGCGGGGTAGGTCGCGAGCCTGTTCCACCTGCCGTCCACCTGCATGCTGTCGAGGTCCATCCGGCCCACGAAGAACGGCTTGTCGACCAGCTCGTGATAGTTCCCCTCGCGATAGGCGCCGGGCGCCGGAGCCGCCTGCATCCCGGTCGCGATCAGCCAGCCGGGCTGGGTCTTCACCGTCACCGTGGCGGGGAAGTCGAAGCCCCGGCCCTCAGGGTAAGGGAAAAGGTTGGTGCCGTTGAAGAACGCAAAATCGGGCCGGCTCCAGGAGCCGGCGTTGTCCAGGGTCTCGGCGTGGTAGTCGAAGTGCACGGCGACGGTGCGGGCGCCGGCGGGGTCGATGCGCCAGGTGTCGTAGTCCAGCTTGTCCCAGTCGAGCGCCTTCCCGCCGGCGGCGGCGGAGAATCCGGTGACGAAGCGGGCGAAGTTGGCGATCTCGTACGAGCCGGGTGTCCAGCTGGGGAACGACAAGAGGACCGGCCCCGGCCCGCCGACGTCGAGCGTCACCGAGACCTTGAGGGTCCGCTGGGAGGCGGATGCCGAATCGAAGGTCACCTCGTACCGGAGATTGGCCACCGGTGCCGAGCGGACCGGCGCCGGCGGTGGCGCGGCCTGCCGCTGGGCGTACGCCGCGGCCGGAAGCATGCTGAGGGCGAGGAGCGCCGCTGCAGCGGAGCGATGCGATCGCAATCATGGTCAGGTGCCGGTGTGCTGGAAGGGTTCCGCCGCGGACGGCTGCGCGGCCAGGGCCGGGGAGGTCGCGGTGACGGGGCCGAGCTCGCCCTCCCACCGGGCGATGACGGCTGCCGCGAGACAGTTGCCGACGACGTTCACGGTGGTGCGGGCCATGTCCATGAGCTCGTCCACGCCGAGAATCACGGCGACCCCCTCGAGCGGTAGCCCGAAGCTCGAGAGGGTGCCGGCCAGTACCACCAGGGATGCCCGGGGGACTCCGGCGACGCCCTTACTGGTCACCAGCAGCGTCAACATCATCAGCAGCTGCTCGCCCAGTCCCAGCTCCATCCCCGCGGCCTGCGCCACGAAGAGCGAGGCGACGCCGAGATACAGCGTGGAGCCGTCGAGATTGAAGGAGTAGCCGGTCGGAATGACGAAGGCGACGATGCGGCGGGGGACGCCGAACTCGATCATCCGCTGCATCGCGATGGGAAGGGCTGCGTCCGAGCTGGTGGTGGTGAACGCGATGACCGCCGGGTCCTTGACCTGCCGCGCGAAGGCGCGGATGGGCACCCGCGCGAGCAGCGCCGCCGGGATCAGCGCGACCACCACGAAGGCCAGCAGCGCGCCGTACAGCGTGAGCACCAGCTTGCCCAGGTTCACCACCACGTCGATGCCGCTGTGTCCCACCGTCACCGCCATGGCCGCGCCGATGCCGATCGGCGCATAGCGCATGATGATGGCGACGAACTTGAACATCACCTCCGCCACCCCTTCGGCGAAGGCGAGGATCGCCTCCTTGGGCCGTCCCGTCACCCGGGTGAGCGCGATGGCGAAGAGCACGCTCCAGAACACCACCTGAAGCACCTCGTTCCGGGCGGCCGCATCGAAGAAGCTGCTGGGGACGACGTGCTCCAGGAAGCTGCCGAACGTCATCGCGCCCTTGGCGGCGGGCGCGTTGGGATCGGGCGGAGGGAGGGTCACGCCCTCGCCCGGCCGCACCAGGTTGCCCGCGAACAGCCCGATCGCGAGCGCGACCGTGGTCATGACCCAGAAGTAACCCAGCGACTTGATCGCGAGACGTCCGATCCGCTTCAGGTCGTCGCCGTGGCCCGCGATACCCATCACCAGGGTCCCGAAGATGAGCGGGGCGACGATCGACTTGATCATCCGCAGGAAGATCGTGGAGAGCGGCTTGAGGACCGGCGCGAAGTCGCGGTCGGGCAGGACGTTGTCCGCCCAGCCAACGAGGATCCCCACCGTCATTCCGACAAAGATCCAGTGGGTCAGCGTCAGCTTGCGGAGCATGCGCCACATCGTCTTCACTCAGGGACCGACCAGCTCGCCCGCTTTGGCCTCGATCCCGGAGAGCAACGACTGGTACGACGCGGCGAACTTGGCGACCCCGTCCGCCTCCAGCTCTCGGGTGATGCTCGCGAGGTCGATTCCCGCCGTGGCCAGCGCCTTCATCTGGGCCGGCGCCTTGGCGATCGCCTCGCGGATCCGAACCGCGGGCCGGCCGTGGTCGCGATACGCGGCAAAGGTCTCCGGAGGAAGGGTGTTGACGGTGCGGGGGGCGACCAGGGCTTCCACGTAATAGGTGTCGGGATAGCGCGGGTCCTTGGTGCTGGTCGAGGCCCAGAGCGGGCGCTGCGGCCGCGCGCCCGCCTTGGCGAGCCGGTCCCACCGCGGCGTGCCGAGGGACCACTCGAAGAGGCGGTACGCGGCGGCGGCGTTGGCGATGGCGATCTGGCCCCGCAGCGGCGAGGGATCGTTGGCTCCCGCGCGGTCGAGCAGCGCGTCCACCCGGCCGTCCACCCGGCTCACGAAGAAGCTCGCCACCGACGCCACCGGCTCCAGCGGCAGGCCGCGGTCCAGCCGCTGCTCCATCCCGGACAGCCACGCCTCGATCACCCCGGCATAGCGCTCGACCGAGAACAGCAGCGTCACGTTGACGCTGATGCCGTCGGCGATGCAGCGGGTGATCGCGGGAAGGCCGGCCTCGGTGCCCGGGATCTTGATCATGGCGTTGGGGCGGTCCACCGCCGACCACAGCCGCTCCGCCTCGTGAATCGTCGCCGCGGTGTCGTTCGCCAGCGCGGGCGACACCTCCAGGGAGACCTGGCCGTCGAGGCCCCGGGTCTCCCTATGCAGGTCGGCGAACGCGCCGCAGGCCGCCCGCACGTCCGCCACGGCGAGCGACTCGAAAATCTCGGCCGGGCTCCGTCCTGCCCGGCTGAGCCGGAGGATGTCGTCGTCGTACGACCGGCTGCCCGCGACCGCCTTCTCGAAGATCGTGGGGTTCGAGGTCATCCCCCGCAGCCCGTCCTCGCGGATCAGCCGGGCGAGCTCGCCCGAGGCGATCAGGTCGCGGGTGATGTAGTCGTACCACGGACTCTGCCCCAGCTCGCCGAGGCGCACCAATGGATTCATGACCCCTCGCTCCTGCCGGGCGCGTGGCGCCGCGCCAGCAACTGCCGCACCATCTCCGCCGCCCGCTCGGGCGTGAACTTGAACTCCTGGAACAGCCGGTCGGCGGGGGCGGAGGCTCCGAAGCTTTCCATGGCCAGCATCGCTCCGTCATCCGTGGTCCACCGGAGCCAGCCGAACGGGGAGGCCGCCTCGACGCCCAGCCGCGCCCGGACCGACGGCGGCAGGATCTCGTTCCGGTATTGCTCGGGCTGCGCCGCGAAGAGCTCCCACGACGGCATCGACACCACCCGAACCCGCACCCGGTCGGCTTGGAGCAGGCGGGCCGCGGCCAGGGCGACGTGGAGCTCGGAGCCCGTGGCGATGAGGATCGCCTGCGGGACGCCACCCGGCGGGTCGAGCAGGATGTAGGCGCCGCGAGCCACGCCCTCGGCCGATCCCAGCGGCGGGCGCTCGAGCACCGGCAGCTTTTGGCGCGAAAGCACCAGCACGGTCGGGCCGTCGCGGCGCGCCATGGCCACCCGCCACGCCTCGACCGTCTCGGCGGCATCGCCGGGCCGGAGGAGGACGATGTTCGGAATGGCCCGGAGCATCGCGAGGTGCTCGATCGGCTGGTGGGTCGGCCCGTCCTCGCCCAGGCCGATCGAATCGTGGGTGCCTATGTAGATCACCGGAAGCCGCATGATCGCCGAGAGCCGGATCGCGGGCTTCATGTAGTCGGAGAAGACGAGGAAGGTGCTGCCGAACGGCCGGAGCCCACCATGCGCCGCGATGCCGTTGAGGATCGCGGCCATCCCGTGCTCGCGAACGCCCCAGTGGAACTGCCGGCCCGATGACATCGGCCCGAAGCTCCCACCCTGCTTCAACGTCGTTCCGGTGCTGCCGCCAAGGTCGGCGGATCCTCCGACCAGGTTCGGCACCGCGGCGGCGATCGCCTGGAGCGCGAGGCCCGACGCCTGCCGGGTGGCGAGCGGTCCGCCGCCCGACGTCAGCGCGGGGAGCCCGCGATCCCATCCCTCGGGAAGCTCCCCCGACATCCAGCGCTGGAACTCGGCTGCCAGGTCGGGATGGTCGGAGGCATAGTCTTTCATCCGCTCCTGCCACTCCGACTCGAGCGCGGCGCCGCGGTCGAGCGCGGTCCGCCAGTGTGCCAGCGCGTCCTCGGGGAGGAAGAACGGCGGATCCTCCGGCCAGCCCATGATCTCCTTGGTCCGGCGCACCTCATCCGCGCCCAGCGGCGCGCCGTGAGCGTCGGCGGAGTTCCGCTTGGTGGGGGCGGGATCGGCGATGTAGGTCCGAAGGATGACCAGCGTCGGGCGGCCGGTCTCGCCGCGGGCGGCATCGAGCGCCGCCGTGATGCCCGGGAGGTCGTTGCCGTCGCCCACCCGGACGACGTGCCACCCGTAGGCCTCGAACCGGCGCTGCACGTCCTCGGAAAAGGTGAGCGCGGTGTCGCCGTCGATCGTGATGTGGTTGTCGTCGTAGATCACGGTGAGCTTGCCGAGCCTGAGGTGCCCGGCGAGCGACGCGGCCTCGCTCGCGACGCCTTCCATCAGATCGCCGTCGCTGGCGATCGCCCACACCCGGTGGGCCACCACCTGGTGGCCGGGCCGATTGAAGTGCTCGGCCAGGAAGCGCTCGGCGATCGCCATCCCGACCGCGTTCGACACCCCTTGTCCCAGCGGACCGGTGGTCGTCTCCACGCCCGGGGTGTGCCCGCGCTCCGGATGCCCCGGGGTGCGCGAGCCCCACTGCCGGAACGCCTTGATCTCCTCCAGCGGAAGGTCGTAGCCGCTCAGGTGGAGCAGCGAATAGAGCAGCATCGACGCGTGGCCGCAGGAGAGTACGAAGCGATCGCGATCGAGCCAGCCGGGATTCGCCGGGTTGTGCCGCAGGAACCGGGACCAGAGCACGTACGCCGCGGGGGCCAGCGCCATCGGGGTACCGGGATGTCCGGACTGGGCCGCCTCGACCGCGTCCATGGACAGCGCGCGGATCGCGTTGATGCTGCGCCAGGCCAGCTCTGCGTCGGCTATGTCGGGATCGCGAAGGGAGGTGCCACCGTCGGAGCGCGAGGACCGGGTTCGTATGCTCTCTGCGGTCAGACCGGGCTCCTTTCGAGCGCGTGACCCGGGGGGTAGGCTGCGGACGGCGGAAAGCTAATCGGCGAGGAGGCCGGGGGGGAGGATTCCATCGATAAAAGCGTGAAAAGTGAACGGTGAACGGTAAAAGGGAACTGTTTTTCCTGTTTACCGTTCACCGTTCACTTTTCACGCTTTTCCTGTAGTGCTTCCCCCGACGGCATATCTCCCAGGGCCGGCAAGGGCGATCGCCAGCGCCATGGCCACCAGCGCCAGCGGCCACTCCACGCCGCCCTCGCTCACCGCGAACCCGTTCTTGGCGTGGACGAAGGTGATTGCGCCGAGCATGTCGATGGCGAACAGCAGTCCCGCGACGTCGGTGAGCACGCCGAGCAGCATGAGCAGACCGCCGCCCACCTCGGCTACCGTCGCGAAGACGGCGGCCACCGCCGGCAATGGAACGCCCATCCCGGTGAATCCTTCGATGGTGCCGGCGAAATTGGTGAGCTTGGGCCATCCGTGGTACAGCATGATGATGCCGAGCACAACCCGCAGAATGAGGAGCGCGGCATCAGGGTTGATCGGAAGCAAACGACGCATGAGTGCAGTTCCTCCTGCCAGGGGAAGTCCGACTTCCTTCCGGTAATTCGTATGTTGCCCGGGTCGGCCTTCATACGCCAGCCGGGTCGCCGGATGCGATCCCCACGGCTTCGGAGCGCGACGCGGAGGGTTGAGGGCCGGGGCGCCGGCATTAGCTTGAAAAGAACCCCACCACCGGAGGCAGGGGTTGAGACGAGATCAGGCGCCGGAAGAGGACTACGAATACGAAGAGGAGGAGCCGGCCGGACGATGGAGCCGGGGACGGTCCAGGGGACGCCGCTGGATCCGTATCGTACTCTTTCTGTTCGTCATCCCACTGCTGATCGGCGCCGGCGTCGCCCTCTTCGCCGGGCGCCCCATCGCCTTCGACGCCGTCCGCCGGATCACCGACTACAAGTTTCCCAACGGAAGGTGGATCGACGCCACCGAGCTGGTGCGGTGGCGCGCCGATCCCGGCCGGGCACCACCGGTGGTGCTGGACGCGCGGACCGCGGATGAGTACGGGGTCAGCCACCTGCGAAGGCGCCGTGCGGATCGATCCCTTCAAGCCGAGCCTGCGACCGCTGCGCGGCTTCTCGAAGGACACGGCGATCGTGCTCTATTCGTCGGTGGGCTACCGAGGGGCGCGGGTCGCGGATTTTCTGACGCGGCAGGGATACAGCCAGGTCTACAACCTCGACGGCGGCGAGTTCCGGTGGGCCAACGAGGGCCGGCCCGTCTTCCGCCAGGACCGTCCCACCGTCGAGGTCCATCCCTACAACCCCGCGTGGGGTCTCCTGCTCGAGTCACAGTACCGCATCGAAGCGCCGCCGGTCGAGAAGACCTCCGCAGCGCCCTGAGAACAGCCCTCAGTACGCCGTGATCGCCACGACCCCCGCCGAGCCGGGAGCGCTCTGGTCGGCGTCCCGCGGCCCGGTGGGTCCGCCCTTCCGCGCCTTGGCGCTCCACTCCTCGATCTCCAGCGTGACGAACCCGGTCGCCTCCAGGTGCGCGCGGGGCGCGGACTCGTAGTCCCGGCCGGGCTCTCGCCCCGGGAAGTACCGTCTCACCATCGAGTCCAGCAGCCCGGCCCGGTCCCCGGCGTCCGTCGCCGCCCGCGCGAAACACACGACGCTCCGGTAGTTCATCGAGTGGTACTTCGCCGTGCGGGAGTACACCAGCCCGTCGAGGATCGTGACCGTCACGCACACCGGGTCGCCGCTTCCCAGGCGTCCGATCATCCGGCCCGCGCTGCCGTCGCGTGCAGATGGATCCGGCGCGGCTCGCCCGGGTCGTAGTGATAGGACATCGGGATGACGTAAGGCTGGCCGTCCACCTCGAAACCGACGTGCGCGACGAGCCCCGCGGCGAGGATGGCCGGCGCGGAGTCGGGCACCGACCTTTCGGCGTGGGCCCGGATGGTGGACCGGAAGGTGGTCGGCTTAAGGGCCTTGTCGGGAATGGCGCTCTGGCGGTGGGGCGTCATGGTGCATATGCTACCCATGATCTGGCCCCCTGAACAGATCCAGATAGCGTTGTGTTCTATGGTACCAGAATTCCGAGGTGTCCGTGCGTCCGCGCCAGCCCGCCCAAGCCCCGGGATTGTTTGTCGAGCTGGACCCTGCCCTGGAGCTTCCCCTCTTCCGCCAGGTCTACCGCGGCATTCGGGACGCGGTGCTGGGCGGGCGCCTCGCGGCCGGTGCCAGCCTTCCGCCCAGCCGCGGGTTGGCCGCTGAGCTGGGGGTCTCGCGGAACACCGTTACCCTGGCATACGACCAGTTGGTCGCCGAGGGCTATCTCCAGGGCCGGCCCCGGTCCGGAATGCAGGTCGCCACCACTCTGCCCTCACGAACGGCACCGAAGCCGGTCCGGTCCGCCGCAGGGTCAGGCGCGGGTCCACCGCGCGTCTCGACGCGCGGGCAAACGATCGCGGCGGTGCCGATTCCGGGCCTGGCCTGGTCCGGAACGCCCCCGCGGCCGTTCCGTCCGGGCGTCCCCGCCCTCGACCTCTTTCCGCTGCGGCTCTGGTCCCGGTTGGTCCACCGCCGCCTCCGACGGCCCCCTCCACTGGGGTACGGGGACCCCGCCGGATACGCGCCGCTGCGTGCCGCGATCGCCGATTACGTGAGCGCGGCGCGCGGGGCGCGCTGCGTTGCGGAGCAGGTGATCGTGGTGAACGGATCGCAACAGGGAGTGGACCTGGCCGCGCGGGTGCTGCTCGATCCCGGCGACGAAGCGTGGATGGAGGATCCCGGCTACCCTGGCGCGCGCGCAGCGCTGCTCGCCGCCGGCGCCACGCTCGTGCCGGTGCCGGTGGACGAAGAGGGTCTGCGCGTCGCCGACGGCGTCCGGTCCGCGCCCCGCGCCCGAATGGCGTACGTCAGCCCCTCGCACCAGTTCCCGCTCGGCGCCACGATGAGCGCGAGCCGCCGGCTGGAGCTGCTCCGCTGGGCCGCCGGATCGGGCGCCTGGATCCTCGAGGACGACTACGACAGCGAGTTCCGCTACAGCACCCGTCCCCTCGCCTCGCTCCAGGGGATGGACCAGGAGGGGCGGGTGGTCTATATCGGCACGTTCAGCAAGACGCTCCTGCCGGCGCTCCGGCTGGGGTATCTGATCGTGCCTTCCGGGGTCGCCCAGACATTTCGGGCCGTCCGCGCGGCGGCCGACCGGCACTCACCGGTGCTGGACCAGGCAGTCCTCGCGGACTTCCTGACGGAAGGTCATTTCGCGCGGCACGTGCGCCGGATGCGGAACCTCTATGCCGAGCGGCAGGGCGTCCTGGTGGACGCGATTCAGCGGTCGCTGGGTGGCCGGCTGGAGGTCCGGGCAGCCGGCGCCGGGATGCACCTGGTGGGCTGGCTGCGAACAGGGATCGGACGACGCGGCGGTGTCCGCCGAGACTCTGGGAGGCGGGCCTCGAGGCGCCTGCCCTGTCGCGCTATGGGCTGGTTCGGCCGGCCCGGCCGGGTCTCCTGCTGGGCTGGGCGGGCTACACGCCGGAGGCTATCGAGGACTCGGTCGAGCGGCTCGCGAGGGTGCTCAGCTGATAGCGGCCTTCGGCGAGTCGTCGGTCGGCCCCCGCTCGTCGGAGGCGCCGCTGCCGTTCCAGATGTCGGCGGTGAGCTTCCAGGCGCCGTCGGGCTGGCGCTTCAGGCAGAGGACGTACTGCCCGGAGTCGGCCTCCTCTTCCTCCGTTGGCGGAAGGTGATACCTGCCAACCATATAGGCCACGCTTCCCTCCACCTCGAGACGGAGGGTGCTCACCTCCAGGCCGCTGTCGGTCCCCTGTCGCCAGAAGTCGCCGATGGCCTCCCGGCCGTGAATGGGCTCGTGGTCGGGCGGAAGGAGTACCGCGTCCTCGGCATAGAGCTCGGTGAGGGCCTCCGCATCGCCCTCGTTGCTCGCGGCCACGTACCGATCCACGGTGGCCTCGATGGCGCCCCGGGACGCGGAATCGAGGGCGACGGCACCTCCGGAACACCCGGCAAGGAATGCCGCCGCGAGGCCGAGAAAGAGCCGAACCCTAGGCCTGGCTGTCATTTTGGCGTCAATCTTGCTAGTATTCCAAGCGTTCATAGTGGGCCTGGTTTCCAGCCCTACAACTCACCTTCAACTTGGATCTTTGTGGCACGCAGATCACGTAGACATTCCGCAGTCTCCGTCCCCAGTTTCCGCCGTTCCCCCGGTCGCTCGATGCAGTCGCACCGCGATTGGCTCCTGGCTCAGCATGGTTCGGTATGCGCTTATTGCGGAACCGAAACCGCTCCGGAGACAATCACCCTGGACCACGTTCGTCCCCGTCGCGGTCAGACCGCGTACGATCGGGCGGACAATCTGGTCCTAGCCTGCAGGGACTGCAACGCGGCCAAGGCGGACACGCCTCTGGTCGCGTTCCTCATGCAGCGCCGGGCCCGTGGAGTGTTCCTCCTGCATTACGGGGAGCATCTCTCGGAGCCGCTCAGGGAACTTGCCCGACAGGCATCGGAACGGCCGATTCTCGCCAAAGAGTGAACCGGCGACGGAGCAGATGAAAGAGGGCGGCCAGCGAGCCGCCCTCTTGCACGTTCAGCCCTTGCCCTCTCCGGCCGCCGCCGTCGTCGGCAAGCGGCACCGGCTCGGGGCGGCCTCGAACCTCCAGCGCCTCCCGGATGATCCGGCTCTGTTCGGCCGCATGGGCCGCGGGGTACCCCTCGGCCGGGCTGGCCCGCTCCGGCCGCCCGACGTAGGAGACGGTCACGCCGGCGGGCGCCAGCTCCCGCAGCTTGGGCTCGACGTAGGTCCAGGCGCCCATGTTCCGCGGCTCCTCCTGCACCCAGACGAGCTCCTCCAGGCCGCTGTACCGCGCCAGCACCGCGCGCATCTCCGGCCACGGGAACGAGTAGAGCTGCTCCAGCCGCACCAGGGCGGGACGCCCGTCCTCCAGCTTGTCCGCTTCCGCCAGCAGGTCGTAATAGATCTTTCCGCTGGAGAGCACCAGCCGGGTGACCTCGGCTCGCGTCGTCCGCGGTCGTCGGATCGTCGAGCACCGGCCGCCAGCCTCCCGCCGGCCAGCTCCTCCAGCTTGGAGTTCGCCTGCGGCAGCCGAAGCAGGCTCTTGGGCGTCATGATCACCAGCGGCCGCTGGCGGGTGCGCCGCGCCTGGCGGCGCAGCAGGTGGAAGTACTGCGCCGGCGTCGTCGGATTGGCGACCCGGATGTTGCCCTCGGCCGCGAGCTGGAGGAAACGCTCCAGCCGCGCGCTCGAATGCTCGGGGCCCTGGCCCTCGTAGCCGTGAGGCAGCAGCAGGGTGAGCCGGGTCGTGAGCCCCCACTTGGAAAGCCCCGCGGAAAGGAACTGGTCCACGATGACCTGGGCGCCGTTGATGAAGTCGCCGAACTGCGCCTCCCACAGCACCAGCACCTCGGGCGCCGCGGCGCTGTAGCCGTACTCGAAGCCCAGGGTCGCGAGCTCGGACAGCGGGCTGTTGTGCAGCTCGAGCGGCGCCAGGGCGCCGGGCAGCTTCTGGATCGGCGCCCAGGCCTGTCCGGTGCTCGCGTCGTGCAGCACGAGGTGGCGCTGGCTGAAGGTGCCCCGCTCGGTATCCTGCCCCGTGATCCGGAGGGGCACGCCCTCGGTCAGCAGCGAGGCGAGCGCGAGCGCCTCGGCATGGGCCCAGTCGATCCCGCCGTCGCTCAGGGCGGCGCGGCGGCGCTCGAGCTGCTTCCGAAGCTTCGGATGGACGGTGAACCCCTCCGGCCAGGTGAGGAGCTGCTCGTTGAGCGAGGTGATGAATTCGGGCGCGAGCGCGGTCTCGACCTCCTGTCCCGCGCCGCTGAGCCGCACCTCGCGCTCCTTGGTGACGGTGCGCCCCATGCTGGCCTTGAACCCCTGCTGGATCTCCACCAGCCGCTGGTAGGCCTGCTCCGTCTCCCGGTCGCTCTCCTCCTGGGTGATGACCCCGGCCTCGATCAGGGTCTTGGCGTATCGCTCGCGCACCGTCGGCAGGGCGCGGATCCGCTCGTACATCACCGGCTGGGTGTACGCCGGCTCGTCGCCCTCGTTGTGACCGTGGCGCCGGTAGCCCACGAGGTCGATCAGCACGTCCTGGTGGAACCGGTCGCGGTACTCCATCGCGAGTCGCGCCGCGGACAGCGAGGCCTCGGGGTCGTCCGCGTTGACGTGGATGATCGGGATGTCGAATCCCTTGGCGAGATCGGATGCGTACCGGGTGGAGCGCGCGTCCTCCATGTCGGTGGTGAAGCCGACCTGGTTGTTGGTGATGATGTGGAGCGTCCCGCCGGTGCGGTATCCCTTGAGCGCGCCGAGGTTGAGGGTCTCGGCCACCACGCCCTGGCCGGCGAAGGCCGCGTCGCCATGGATCGCGATGGGGAGCGCGGCGCTGGGGTCGTGATGGGCGTCGCGGCCCCGGCGCTGGGTCTGCTTCGCGCGCGCGCGGCCGTCGACTACCGGCGAGACGAACTCCAGATGGCTCGGGTTGGGCGAGAGCGAGACCGTGATCGCGGTGCCCTTGGCGGTCACGTACGCGCCTTCGGCGCCATGGTGATACTTCACGTCGCCGGTCCCGCCTTCGGGCGTGAGCTGTCCGCCCTCGACCTGCCGGCCGCCCTCGAACTCGGCGAAGATGGTCTCGTACGGCCGCCCGACGGTGTGGGCCAGGACGTTGAGCCGGCCCCGGTGAGCCATGCCGATGACCACGTCCCGCGCACCCGACTCGGCGGCCCGCTCGATCGTGAGGTCCAGCATCGGCACCAGCATGTCCACGCCCTCGATCGAGAAGCGCTTCTGGCCCAGGTACGCCTTGTGGAGGAACTTCTCCAGCGCCTCCACCTCGGTGAGGCGGCGGAGCAGGGCGCGCCGCTCGTCGGCGGAGAGCGGCTGGCGGTAGGCGCCGGACTCGATCTTCGCCCGCAGCCAGACGCGCTCCTCGTGGGTCGCGATGTGCTCGATCTCGTACGCCATCGTGCCGCAGTAGGTGGCCTGGAGATGGGGCAGCGACTCCGCCAGCGTCCGACCCGGCACCGCGATCCGCAGGACCTTCGAGGGAATCGCGGCCATGACCTCGGGCGTGAGCCCGAGCGGGCCGGGGTCGAGGGCCGGATCGCCGATCGGGAGGGGTGCCGAGCGGATCGAGGTGGGCGGCCAGGTGGCCGTGCATGCGGAACGCCTTGATCAGCGCCATGGCGGCGGCCACGTGATACAGCATCTCGGGCGCGACCGGGCCCGCCGCCTCCTCGCGCTTGGCTGCCGGTGCCGCCTTGACCAACTGATAGCTGACGGCCGTCAGCTGCAAGCTCTCCTCGATCAGCTCGAAGAATCCCTCGTCGCCTTGCAGCAGGTGGTCGACCGTTCCCAGGAACGCCCCCGACTCCGCGCCCTGAATGACGCGATGGTCGTAGGTGCTGGTGATCGTCATGACCTTGCTGATGCCGAATTCGCGGAGCCGCTCCTCGCCCACGCCGGAGAATTCGACCGGGTATCCGATCGCCCCGACGGCGATGATGCTGCCCTGGCCCGCCATCAGGCGGGGCACCGAGGCGACCGTGCCCAGCCCGCCGGGGTTGGTGAGCGACATCGTGGCGCCGGCGAAATCGTCGGGCAGGAGGCGGTTCGTGCGCGCCTTCTCCACCAGCCCTTCGTAGGCGGCATGGAAGCCGGCGAAGTCCATCGTCTCGGCGCGCTTGATCACCGGGACCACGAGTCCGCGGCTCCCGTCCTTCCGCTGGACGTCCACCGCCAGGCCGAGCGCGATGCCCTCCGGCTGGACCCGGTGGGGAATCCCCTCCCGCATCACCAGCGTGTGCCCCATGACGGGGTGCCGCTTGGTGGCCTGGACCAGGGCGTACGCGATCAGGTGGGTGAAGGAGACCTTGTCGCGCTTGCCCGCCGCCTGGAGCGCCGCGTTGATCGCCCGGCGCCGCTCCTCGAGTATCCCGACCGGCACCACCCGGAAGGTGGTGGCGGTCGGTACCGTGAGGCTCTGCTCCATGTTGGCGACGAGCTTGGCGGCCGGGCCCTTGATCGGGGTGGCGCCGGGCGGGAGGGCCGACGAGGGGGCGGACGGGCGGACCGGCGGAACGGCGGACGGTCTCGCTTTCGGCGAGTACCGGGGTCGACACGCCGACCCCGTCCGCCGTGTCCGCCGTTCCGCCGCGTCCGCCGCGTCCCGCCGTCCGCGCCGTTGGAGCTGGGCCTCTCACCCACCACTCCGCTCTCGAAGAGCCGGCGCCACTCGGGCCCGACCGCCGTGGGGTCCCGGAGGAACTCCTCGTACATGGCCTGAGCGAATCCGGCATTGGCCGTTTCGAACACGTTGGGATCCACGAAGCTCACCGTCTGGCAAAATGGGCGCGCGGATGGCGGACTCCGGGGCGCCGGAGCCCGCCACGTAGCAAGCGTAAGATAACGGCGTCCCCCCTGCGCCGGCTCGGCCGCTCGCAGGCGATCATTGCCTGGCCCGGCGCTTGCCGACAAGCCGGCACCGCAGTGTCAAGACTAGGCGCCTCACGGAAGGCCTATCTCATGTCGAACGCGAGCGCCGCCATGCGGAGGGCCCATGCGAGCTGGATGGCAACTGATTCTCGAGCGCGGTGCTGGCGGCGATGGCCGCGGCGTGCGGTGGCGATAGCGGCGGCAACGACCCGCCGCCGGACGACGATCCTCTGGTGGTGCAGAGACCGCCACCGCGAGCGGGAACGGTCAGACCGGCGCGGCCGGCGACCTGCTCGCCGAGCGAGCTGCGGGTGGTGGTCACCCGGGCCTCCGAGCCGCAGGCGGGAGTGGTGGTGACGTGGGCTACGCCCGATGGCGGCCTGCTCGCCCCGCCGCCTCGGACACCGATGCGGACGGCATCGCGGGGACGACCTGGACCCTGGGCCCCGATGTGGGCACCCAGACGGCGACGGCCACGGTGGCCGGCGCGAACGGCTCGCCCGTCACCTTCACCGCCACCGCCGAAGACGACACACCCCCGCCACCCCCGCCGCCATCGGCGACCATCCAGGTGCTGGGTCCCAGCGGGGGAATCGCTTCACGCCGACTCCAGGTCACCATCCAGGCGGGCCAGACCGTCAAGTGGAGCTGGCCGAACGGCAGCTCGCCCACAACGTCGAGCCGGATGGGGACGAGCCGGCGCGCAGCGGACCCTTGGCCAACGGCCCACGCGAGTTCAGCTTCACCTTCACCACCGCCGGGACCTACGCTTTCTACTGCGCCAACCACGGCGGGGCCGGCGGCGTCGGCATGTCGGGGACGGTGATCGTGGAGCCCTAGGGCGGGGTTCCCCGTCGGGCGAACTCGACGTAGCGGGCGGCCTCGTCCGCGATCCGCGCCTGATCCCAACCGTGCTCCTGTCCCATCAGCTCGGCCACCCGGGTCGCGGCCGCGACCCCGCGCCCGGCGTGCTCGAAGTAGAGGTGGAGCCGCCGGACCATCACGTCCTCCACGGTCTGGGCCAGCTCCCGGCGCACGGCGTGCATCACCTCGGCCTCGATCGCCGGGTGCGGGGGGAGCAGGCGGCGCAGGAGTCGGCGGTCCCCCGCGCCGAGGTTGTAGATCCCGGCCGCCTCGGTGCCGTAGTGGCGGATCAGGTGCTCGACACTCTCCGGCACCACTCCCAGCTCGAGCCCGCGGGCCCGGAACTCGGCGAAGTCGTCGGTCTCGCCGCCGGGCAGCGGCTCCTCGTCGGTGTCGGTTTCGTGGGGCCGCGGCCGTCCCTCGCGGAACCGGAGATCGCGCACCGCGCGGTCCACCACTTCCTTGGCCATCGAGCGGTAGGTGGTGAGCTTCCCGCCGACCACGGTGATCATCCCGCCGGAGCCCTGGACGATCGCGTGCTCGCGCGAGCGCCCGCTCGTCGTCGCCGCCACGGTGTCCGCCAGCAGGGGACGGAGGCCGGCCCACGCGCCGCGGACGTCCTCCAGACCGAGTCTGGCGTTGGGGAAGCGGGCATTGGCCGAGCGCAGGAGATAGGTCATCTCCTCGGGCGTCACCTGGAGCTGGTCGGGCGACTCGTCGGTGTCGGTGTCGGTGGTGCCGATGTAGGAGAGGTCGCGCCAGGGGAGGATGAAGAGGACCCGGCCGTCGATCGGGCTCAGGAAGATGATCCCGTCGCGATGGTCGAGCCGGTTCCGGTCCACCAGGATGTGGACCCCCTTGGTCGGTTGCAGCAGGCGGGAGGCTCCGGCGTCCTCCATGGTGCGGAGCCGGTCGGCCCACGGCCCGGTGGCGTTCACCACGACGCTGGCCCGGATGGTGGCTCGGCCGCCGGTCAGCCGATCCTCGATCTGGGCGCCGACCACCCGGCCGGCGGTCCGCTCCAGCGAGGCCACCGCGGCGTAGTTGGCGACGAGCGCTCCGTGATGTATGGCCGAGCGGGCGGTGGCGAGCACCAGCCGGGCATCGTCGCACTGGGCGTCGTAGAATCTCGCCCCGCCCCGGAGCCCCCGCTCCCGCAACATCGGCTCGACCTCGAGCATCGCGCGCTTGCCGAGCATGCGGTGCATCCGCACATTCCGGAACAAGGCGAGGAGATCGTAGAGCCACATCCCGGCGTTGAGGCGCCAGAGCGAGAGCCGGTCTCCCCGGTGCAAGGGAAACACGAAGGGCAGGGGCCAGACCAGATGGGGCGCGATGCGGAGCAGGATCCGGCGCTCCCGGTTGGCTTCCAGCACCAGGCGAAGGTCGCCGGTTTCCAGGTAGCGCAGGCCGCCGTGGACCAGCCGGCTGGAGCGTGAGCTGGTGCCGGAGCCGAGGTCGCTCTGGTCCACCAGCACCACCCGGAGCCCGCGCATCGCCGCGTCGCGGGCCACGCCGGCGCCGGTGATGCCCCCGCCGATCACCAGAATGTCGGCCGGCTCGGCCGCGAGCTGAGCGAGCGTCGCCCGCTGCGAGGACAATCTCCCGTGACCATGCCCCCCGTCTCGCGGCTCACCCGTCCCAGTACCTGGTTTCTGTGGCACGGTCATCGGGTCGGTCCCGGATCGCGGGTCGTGGATCTGGCCTGCGGCGAAGGCCGGCACAGTTTCGCGGCGGCGGCCCGGGGCGCGAGGGTCACGGCACTGGACCGGGACGAGGCGCGGCTGGCGGCGGCGCGCGAGCGCGCGGAGGCCCAGGGCCTGACCATCGACTGGATGGCCGCAGACCTGGAGGAGCCGTGGCCTGAGCTCGGCGCTTTTGATGCGGTTCTCGTGTTCAATTATCTTGACCGGGCCAAGATGCCCCAGATGATCGAGCTGGTCGAGCCTGGCGGCTTCCTGATGATGGAGACGTTCCTGAGCACCCAGCGAGAGCTCGGCTGGGGTCCTACCTCGGATGACCACCTGCTCCGTCCCGGTGAGCTGGCCCGGCTGGTCGCGCCCCTCACGGTGGTGCACGGGCGCGAGGTGGTCGAGGCGATCGACGCCGAGCGGTGGCGGTCGGTGGCGAGTGTCCTGGCCGTAAAGAAGTAAGTCCCCCCTCTCACCCGGAGCAACATGCAAGAGTCCCGGCCCGGTCGTCGGGTCGCCATCGTCGCGGGGGTGCGGACGCCGTTCGCGAAGAGCGGAACCGTGTTGCGCGACGTCTCCGCCGTGGCCCTGGCGCGCCACGCCTCGCGCGAGCTGCTGTTCCGCAGCGAGCTCGACGGCCGGGAAGTGGACGAAGTGATCTTCAGCCAGGTCGTGCCGTCGGTCCTCGCGCCCAACGTCGGCCGCGAGGTGAGCCTCCTCCCGCAGCTCCTTCCCAGCGTCCCGGCCTACACGCTCAACCGGGCGTGCGCTTCCTCCGCCCAGGCCATCGCCAACGCGGCCGACCAGATCTCCCTGGGGCACGCCGACACCATTCTCGCCGGCGGCGTCGAATCGCTGTCCGACATCCCGATCCTGCATTCGCGCCGCTTCAGCCGAGTGCTCATGGACGCGAGCCGGGCGAAGAGCCTCGGCGGGCGGGTCGCGGCCTTCGGGCGGACCCGCCCGCGCGACCTGGCGCCGGTGACGCCCGCCATCGCGGAGCCCTCCACCGGCGAGAGCATGGGACAGTCGGCGGAGAAGATGGCGAAGGAGAACGGCATCAGCCGCGAGGCGCAGGACGAGGTCGCGCTCCGGAGCCACCAGCGGGCCGCCGCGGCGACCGCCGATGGCCGGCTGCCGGCCGAGATCGCGGCGTGGTTCGGCGGCGCGGCCATGGATCAGCCGCTCGCGACCGACAACGGGATTCGGGGCGACACCTCGCTCGAGGCGCTCGCGGCGCTGCGGCCGGTGTTCGACCGGCGGTACGGCTCCGTCACCGCGGGGAACTCCTCGCCGCTCACCGACGGCGCGTCGGCGGTGCTGCTGATGGCCGAGGAGAAGGCGGCCGCGCTCGGATACCAGCCGCTCGCCTATCTCCGCAGCTATGCCGTGGCGGCGGTGGACCCGGGGTGGCAGCTCCTCATGGGGCCGGTGTACGCGGTGCCCAAGGCCCTGGACCGGGCCGGGCTCCCCTGGAGCGACGATCGGACTGTTCGAGATGCACGAGGCGTTCGCCGCGCAGGTGCTCTCCAACGTGCAGGCGTGGGGGTCGCGAGCCTGGGCCGACCGGCTGGGCCTCGCCGGACCGGTCGGCGAGGTGGACTGGGAGCGCACCAACGTGATGGGCGGGTCGATCGCGATCGGCCATCCCTTCGCCGCGACCGGCGCCCGCCTGGTCACCACGCTCGCCAACGAGATGCGCCGGCGCCAGGTGCAGTACGGGCTGATCTCCATCTGCGCCCAGGGCGGCATGGGGTACGCGATGGTGCTGGAGCGGGAGTTCCTGATGTCCGCCTTCACCACCGAGCTGCAGGACTCCATCGCCGTCGTCACCTTCGACCTTCCCGGTGAGCCCGTCAACAAGCTCAGCGCGGCGGTCAAGGTCGAGTTCGAGGCGCTGCTCATCCGGCTCCGCGACGACGCCGACATTCGCGCCGTCGTGCTCATCTCCGGCAAGCCCGACACCTTCATCGCCGGCGCCGACATCGAGGAGTTCACCGCGCTCACCACCCAGGCCGAGGCGGAGCGGCTGAGCTTCGAGGGGCAGGAGATGGTGAGCCGGGTCGAGACCCTGGCCAAGCCGGTCGTCGCGGCGATCCACGGCGCCTGTCTCGGCGGCGGCCTGGAGCTGGCCCTCGCCTGCCACTACCGGGTCGCGTCCGACCACCCCAAGACCCAGCTCGGCCTGCCCGAAGTGCAGCTCGGGCTGATCCCCGGCGCGGGCGGCTGCCAGCGGCTGCCGCGGCTGATCGGCTTGCGGGCGGCGCTCGACATGATTCTCACCGGCAAGAGCGAGCGCGCCACCAAGGCGCTGCGCCTCGGCCTGGTGGACGAGGTCGTACCGCGCAGCATCCTTCGGCGCACCGCGATCGCCGCCGCGGCGCGATTGGCTGCGCGACGGATTTCCCCGGCGCGACGGCCGCGGCGGACTCCCCGGCCTCTTCCTCGACCGCACGCCGGCGGGCCGCCGGCTGGTGTATCGCCGGGCCAAGGCGCAGATCCTGGAGCGGACCGGCGGCCACTATCCCGCGCCGCTCGCCGCGCTGGAGACGGTGCGCGTCGGATTGGAGCACGGGATCACCGCCGGGCTCGCCGAGGAGCATCACGCCTTCGGGCATCTGGCGGTGGGCGACGTCTCCCGCAAGCTGGTGCAGATCTTCTTCGCCACGACGGGGCTCAAGAAGGACGACGGTATCCCCGCGGGCAGCGCGACCCCTCGCCAGATCCGCCGGCTCGGCGTGGTGGGCGCGGGCTTCATGGGCGCCGGCATCGCGGGTACCGCGGTGCTCAACGTCGAGGTGGACACCCGGCTCAAGGACGCCGACCTCACCCGGGTGGGGAAGGGTCTCGGCGTCGCGAACGCCATCCTCGCGGGCAGGCTCGAGCGCCGCCGGATCACCCGGCCGCAGCACGAGCGGCTGAGCGCGCTGCTGTCCGGCAGCGACACCTACGCCGGCTTCGGCCGGGCGGACCTGGTGATCGAGGCGGTCTTCGAGGACCTGGCGCTCAAGCGCAAGGTGCTGGCGGAGGTCGAGGCGGTGACGCGGCCGGACACGATCTTCGCCAGCAACACCTCGACCATCCCGATCCACCAGATCGCCGCCGAGGCCCAGCGGCCCGAGCGGGTGCTCGGCATGCACTTCTTCTCGCCGGTCGAGAAGATGCCGCTGCTGGAGGTGATCCCCACCGGACGCCACCGCGCCGGAGGCGATCGTCACGGCGGTGCGCTTCGGACGCCGGATGGGCAAGACCGTCATCGTGGTCGGCGACCGCCCCGGCTTCTGGGTCAACCGCATCCTGTCGCCCTACCTCAACGAGGCCGGGCTGATGGTGGCCGGGGGCGTGCCGGTCGAGCTGATCGACAAGCACGGCGGTCGCCTGGGGCTTCCCGGTCGGGCCGATCGCGCTGCTCGACGAGATCGGTCTCGACGTCGCGCACAAGGCCGCCGAGACCATGCACGCGGCGTTCGGCGACCGGATGAAGGGCGGGGACGCGCTCGACCGCATGCTCGCCGCCGGCCGGCTGGGCCGGAAGAACGGCCGCGGATTCTACCGCTACCGTGACGGGCGCAAGGCGGGCGCGGACAGCTCGGTGTACGGCGTTGCTCGGTGGGCGCCCGGTCCAGGACACCAGCGCCGAGCTGGTCGAGCGACGGCTGGTCTTCGCGATGCTCAACGAGGCTGCGGCGGCCTGCTCGGAGGAGGTCGTGCGGAGCGCGCGGGACGGCGACGTCGGCGCGATCTACGGCATCGGATTCCCCGCCTTTCGCGGCGGCCCTCTGCGGGTGATCGACGACCTCGGCGCATCGCGGGTCGTCTCGACCCTGCACGAGCTGGAGGATCAGTTCGGCGAGCGCTTCCGGCCCGCGCCCGCGCTGGCCGAGATGGCCCGCCAGGGCGGGCGCTACTACGCGACATGAACGGGTTCCTGCGGCTGCTGGCCATCTTCGTCGTCTGCTACCTCGTCTTCCTCGTGGTTCTTCGGCTCGGTGAATCCCGCTTGCTCTATGTCCCCGGCAACAGCCGGCACCTGGCCGAGCCGCCCGCCGAGCTCGGGCTCGAGGTGCGGCGGGTCGAGCTGACCGCATCGGACGGCGTCCGGCTGGTCAGCTGGGCGATGCCGGCGGACAGCGGCTCCGGGTACTGGCTGCTCATCTGCCACGGCAACGCCGGCAACATCTCCGAGGCCGGACGGCCGTACCACTACGCGGGCCTCCGGGCGCTGGGGCTGAGCCTGTTCGCCTTCGACTACCGCGGCTACGGCGAGAGCGAAGGCGTGCCCACGGAGCCCGGGCTCTATCGGGACGCCGACGCCGCCTATCGCTACCTGCGCGATACGCTGAACGTTCCGGCGGAACGGATCGTCGTCTTCGGCCATTCGCTCGGCTCGGCCGTGGCGGTGCAGCTGGTGAGCCGGGTGCCGGCGGCGGGACTGGTGCTCGATGGCGCGCTCACCTCGGTGGTCGAGCGGGCGCAGGAGCTCTTTCCCTATGCCCCGGTTCGTTGGATCGCGGCGAGCCGGTATCGCTCCATCGATCGCGTCGGCGCGCTGACCCTCCCCAAGCTCTTCCTGCACGCCCGCGCGGACGAGGTGGTCCCCTTCGCGCACGGCCGCCGGCTGTTCGAGGCCGCGGCGCCGCCCAAGCGGTTCGTCCCTCTCCAGGGCGGACACGGCGATGCCTTCGAGGCGGATTCGGCCGCGTACTACGAGGCGATCGGCCGGTTCGTCGCGGAGCTCGACCGGGGGGTCGGTACGTAGCGAATAGCGATCTTGGGTGCGAGCGGACTGAACGGTCCGGGGAGGCTGGGGTTGGCGGGGCTTGGCCAGCCTCCCCGGAGCGTTCAGTCCGCTCGCACGACGCACCAGGACTCCGTGCTTATGTGAGCGACCCGAGGGGCCCAGGGAGGCTGGCCAAGCCCCGCCAACCCCAGCCTCCCTGGGCCCCTCGGGTCGCTCACCCAGGCTCCGTTGCCGACGCGGCAGGTGTGTACCTTTCCCGGGTGACTCCTCACCCCCCGCAGTCGGCCCTGCTCGGCGGACTCCTCGCGGATCGCTATCGCATCGACGAGGAGATCGGCCGCGGGGGTGCCTCGACCGTCTACCTGGCCGAAGACCTGAAGCACGGCCGGAAGGTGGCGATCAAGGTGTTCCGGCCGGTGCCCGGGGCGAGCTACGAGCCGCAGCGATTCCTCCGCGAGATCCGGATCGCCGCCCGCCTGGCCCATCCGCAGATCCTTCCCCTGCACGACTCGGGTGAGATCGAGCCCGAGGGGGCCGGCGGCCCCCGCCTTCTCTACTTCGTCATGCCGTACGCCGGGTGCGAGAGCCTCCGGAACCGACTGGCCCGCGAGGGCCCGCTGCCGGTGGACGTGGCGCTGCGGATCACCCGCGCGGTCGCGGCCGCGCTGGACTACGCCCACCGGCACGGGGTGATCCACCGCGACATCAAGCCGGAGAACATCCTGCTGCACGAGGGCGAGCCGGTGGTCGCCGACTTCGGCGTCGCGACCGCGATCTCCGCGGCCGGCGGCGACGGCGTGTACATCACCGACCGTGGGTTCGCCGTCGGCACCCCGGCGTACATGAGTCCCGAGCAGGCCACGGCCGAGCCCGGGCTCGACGGCCGCTGCGATCAGTACAGCCTGGCCTGCGTCCTGTACGAGATGCTGACCGGTGAACCGCCGTTCGCGGGGACCGGTGCGCGGGCGACCATGGCGCGACACGCGATCGAGGCCCCCGCGCCGGTCGGCCTGCGGCGGCCCAACGTGCCGGCGGCGATCGAGCGCGCGCTCGCCCGGGCGCTCGCCAAGGAGCCCGCCGACCGCTTCCCGGCGATGGCGGACTTCGCCGACGCGCTGGTGGCGCCGGTGCCCGAGGTCATTCCCGCGGCGGCGGCCGGCACCGCGCGCGAGGCCCGCACCATCGCGGTCCTGCCGTTCGTCAATGCCAGCTCCGATCCCGAGAACGAGTATCTGAGCGACGGGATCACCGACGAGCTGATCCACGCGCTCGGCAAGGTCGAGGGGCTCAACGTCGCCTCGCGCACTTCGGTGTTCGCCCTGAAGGGGCTGCGCGAGGACGTGCGGAACCTGGGCGCCAGGCTGGGCGTCTCCGCCGTGCTGGAGGGCACCGTCAGGCGGTCCGGCAACCGGCTCCGGATCACGGCGCAGCTCTCCGGCGTGGCCGAGGGCCGCACGCTCTGGTCCGAGCGCTACGACCGCGAGCTGGAGGACGTGTTCGAGATCCAGGACGAGATCGCGCGGACCATCGTGACCACGCTGCGCTCGACCCTGCTCCGGGACCTGGGCGACGCGCCCCCCGTTCGCTACACGGCGAACCTCACCGCCTACCACCTGTATCTGAAGGGCCGGTACTGGTGGAATCGCCGCACCCAGGCCGCGATCGCGGAGGGGATCAAGTATTTCGAGCGGGCGATCGAGGAGGACGCCGGCTACGCGCTCGCCTACACCGGGCTGGCGGACTCCTACGCGCTCCAGGTGGACTATCGCGGCGCCCCGGTGCACGAGGGGATGGAGCGCGCGCGGGCCCTGGCGCGGCGGGCGCTGGAGCTGGACGACACCCTCGCCGAGGCCCACACCTCGCTCGCCTGGGTGACGTTCATCCACGACTGGGACTGGCCGGCCGCGGCGGCGCAGTTCCGCCGCGCGATCGAGCTCAACCCCGCCTACTCGGTCGCCCGCCAGTGGCACTCCTGGTTCCTCACCGCGATGGGACGGACCGAGGCCTCGCTGGCCGAAGGGCGGATGGCGACCGAGCTCGATCCCGCGTCGGTCTCGATCCGCCGGAGCATGGGATGGCTGCACTACTACGCGCGGCAGCCGGGCGAGGCGCTGGAGCACCTGCGGCGCGCGCTGGCCATGAACCCCACGGCCGAGGAAAACCACCGGCTGCTGGGGCTGGCCTATCTCCAGATGGGGTTACACGACGAGTCGGCGGCCGCGTTCCGGGAGGCGGTGGCGAGCTCCGAGAGTCCGGCCCTGGCGACCGCCGGACTCGGGCGGGTCGCGGTGGCGAGGGGAAAGCTGACCGAGGCGCGCGGCATCCTCGACGGTCTCTACGCCGAGGCCCGCGAGCGGTACGTGAGCCCCGTGGCGTTCGCCATGTTGCACGTGGGTTTGGGCGACGCCGATCGGGCCTTCGAGTGGCTGGATCGGGCGGCGGACGACCGGCGCGGCTGGCTCGCCTATCTCAAGGTGGAGCCGCTGCTCGATCCGCTTCGCGCCGAGCCCCGCTTCGGCAGGCTGCTGGAGAAGATGCGGCTGGCGTAGTGGCCGGCGGGACTCGCGCTCAGCGCCCTCGGGCCTCGCGGCGAAATGCCGAAGGGGACAGGCCGGTCCGGCGGCGGAAGACGTTGGAGAAGTGGCTCTGGTCCGCGAACCCGGCGGCAAGCGCGATCTCGGCCAGCGGAAGGTCGCCACTGACGAGCTGATCGGCGGCCCGCTCGATCCGAAGGCGCCGCAGATACTCGCCCACGGTGCACCCGAACGTCCGCCGGAAGGTGCGCGCCAGGGTCACCGGGTGGACGCCGACCACGTCGGCCAGCTCCGCCAGGGTGGGCCGCGAGGTGATGTCGGCGTGGAGGAAGTCGCGGGCCTCCCCGACCCACGGCGCGCTGCCCTCCGGCAGGTCGTCGCTCCGCCGCCGCGACACCGCGGCCAGGAGCTCGAGGAGCAGCCCCTCGATCGCAAGCGGGGCGGCGTCGTCCATCCGGCGGAACTCCTGGTACACCCGCCGGGCGATCGCGGCCGGCATCCCTCCGTGGAACGCGACCCGCTCGTCCAGCACCGGCGCGTGGGTCCGAATGGCCCGGGCCCGCTCGGCGTCGGTCTCCACCAGCAGGCCCCGGGCGTCCCCCTGGTCGAAGTCATCGCAGTGCCGCTCGCCGGCGGGCATCACCTTGAGGGTCTCCGGGGTGCAGGTGAGCCGCTCGCCCCCCGACGTCTCGGTGAACGCCCCCTGGAGGACGAAGCAGAGGGTGGGGCCTTCGTGGTGGTGCCAGGGCAGGCCGGTGCCGGCGGCGTGGATGCCCTCGGTGAGGGTGAATCCGGCGACGCGGGCGGTTCTGAGTCTGGTGGGTCCTGACGTCGTCCGTCTGCGAACCATCCCGGCTCCCTGGTCGATCGGTACCCCTTGAAGATGGACTCCCGCCGCCCCAACCGCATCCCACTAAGCTTATACAAATGCGTCAGGGCCATCCAAGACCGGCCGCGTGACGTAGTCGTATGTATTGGACGCTCGAGAGCATTCCAGTCTGCACCGTCTCACGGAGGGGCCATGCGAGTCCGAAACTTGATCCTGGCGGCCGGCGCGATCGCCGCGGTGGCCTGCGGCGGCGGCGACGACGCCCAGGGGCCGGGAGATGGCCCCCCCGGCGACGACGCCGACATCCTGGTCCGCAATAACAACTTCTCTCCCGCCACGTTCGAGGTGGCCTCGGGAGGGACCGTCCTGTGGCGGTGGGCCTCGAGTGGCGTGGTGCACAACGTCACCTTCGGGGACGTTGCCCCCTCACCCAACCAGGGGACCGGGACCTTCCAGCGGACCTTCGCGGCCGCCGGGAGCTACCCATACCTCTGCACCATCCACGGCCAGATCATGAGCGGGGTCGTCACCGTCACGGCCGCCGCCCCCGCCCCCGGAGGAGGCGACGACGGCGGCGGGGATGACGGCGGCGGGGATGACAACCCCTACGATCCGGGCGGTCCCGGCTACTGAGCCGGACCGATTACTGCTGCCGGCTGAGCAGGCTCACCACCGCCCGCTCCTGGGCTGAGAGCGCGGCCGCCGTCCCGGCGGCCGTTCCGTTTCCGTTCCCCAGCGCTTCCCCCATGGTGCCGGCCAGGTAGGTCTCGAATACCGCCGGGTGCACGTAGTATTTCCGGCACACGGCGCGGGTGTTGTTGAGCCCCTCGGCCACCTGGTCGATCGCCTTCAGGATCGCCGATTTCGCCTCCCGCTCGCTCTCGGCGGGACCCAGCTCCTGGAGGGCGGCGACCGCCTGGATCGTCCCCGCCCAGGTGCGGAAGTCCTTCGCGGTGATCTCCTGGGAGGTGATCTCCCGGAGATACTGGTTCACGTCGCCCGAATCCACGGTCTGCCGCACGTTGTCGGCGTCGACGTACTGGAACAGCGTCTCGCCGGGGATCGCCTGGCAGTGGGTGACGATGCGCGCGAGACGCCGGTCGGTGAGCGCGACGTCGTGGATCTTCCCGCCCTTCCCCCGGAACTGAAACCGCAGCTTCGACCCCGAAATCTCCACGTGATGGTTGCGCAGCGTGGTGAGCCCGAAGGAGCGGTTCGCCCGCGCATACTCGTCGTTCCCCACCCTGATCCCGGTGCACTCGAGCAGCCGCACCACGGTGGCGATCACCTTCTCCCGCGACAGGCCGGTCTGTGAGAGATCGCGGTCCACCCGCGCGCGGATCGCCGGGAGCACCCGGCTGAACTCGAGCATCCGGCCGAACTTGGTCTCGTCCCGAATCTCCCGCCATCGCGGGTGGTACCGGTACTGCTTCCGGCCCCGCGCGTCGCGGCCGGTGGCCTGGATGTGGCCGTTGGGATGGAGGCAGATCCAGACGTCGGTGTACGCCGGGGGAATGGCGAGCGATTGGATCCGGGCGATCTCCTTACGGTCGGAGATCCGCTTGCCGTCGGGGCCAACGTAGGAGAAGCCTTTGCCGGCCCGCTTCCGCGCGATGCCGGGCATGGTGTCGCTCACATAGCGGAGGCCGGCCGACTGAGCCGACTCGATCGGATTGGGGGCCCTGTTCCTACGGCGCCTGCGCGCTCGGCTAGGCATGGATGCAGGACCTGGACTGGGGCTCGTGAGTGTGATGGAGCGTGGTGCCGTTGGACGGATGATATCAGAGCACCGGGTCGGGCAACGTGAGCGCAGTCACAGGCCAGCCTCCCCGGGCCGTTCAGTCCGCTCGCACGGCGCACCAGAACTCCGTGCGATCGTGAGCGACCCGAGAGGCCCAGGGAGGCTGGCCAAGCCCCGCCAACCCCAGCCTCCCTGAGCCGCTCGGGTCGCTCACCAGGCTTCCGGCCCTGCGCACTCTTAGTCCATGCCGTGCATAAAGTTTCACCGCTCCATCAGCCCTACACTCCGCCTCGCCCCCCCGCTACCTTGGGAAGCGTTTTTCCACCGACGAGGCGAGATCGTGATCATGCGTCAGGGCCTGCTCTGGCTCTCCGAGCGCCAAGGCATCTTCAATTTCGTGCGCCGGAACGGGCTTGCCCGCAAGTTCGCCTCCCGCTTCGTCGCCGGCGAGACGATCGAGTCCGCGGTGCAGGCCGCGAAGGACCTCGCCGGCCGGAACATCTCGCCGTCGCTCGACTACCTCGGCGAGAGCGTCGCGGACGAAGCCGAAGCGGCCGCGGCGCGGGATCTCTATCTCGAGATGCTCGACCGGATGGCGGCGAGCGGGGTCCAGGTCAACGTCTCGGTCAAGCTCACCCAGATGGGGCTGGATATCGGCGAGGACCTGTGCCATGCGAACATGGTGCGCATCCTCGACAAGGCGAAGGCCCTCGGCGGGTTCGTCCGGCTGGACATGGAGGGCTCCGACTACACCCAGCGCACGCTCGACTTCTTCTCCAAGCGCCTCTTCGAGCCGTATGGAGCGCACTGCGGCGTGGTGATCCAGTCCATGCTCCGCCGCTCGGAGCAGGACGTGGAGGACCTGATCGCGATGAAGGCGCGGGTCCGGCTCTGCAAGGGCGCCTACCTCGAGCCGCCCTCGGTGGCGTTTCCCGAGAAGGCCAACGTGGACCGCAACTACGTGAAGCTGATGCAGCGGCTGCTGGCGGCGGGGAGGTACCCGGGCCTCGCCACCCACGACGAGGCGATCATCGGACAGGCGCGGGAGTTCGTCGCCCGCGAGCGAATCGGCAACGAACGCTTCGAGTTCCAGATGCTCTATGGGGTGCGCCGGGATCTCCAGGTCCGCCTCCGGCGGGCGGGACACAACATGCGGGTCTATATCCCCTTTGGAACGCAGTGGTATCCTTATCTCATGCGCCGGTTGGCGGAGCGTCCCGCCAACATCGCGTTCCTCCTCGGCAACGTGGTGAAGGAGTCCCTCCCGGGTCGGTGAGCGAATTCACGCTTGGCGGGTACATGCAGAAGCACGAGCGCGCCGCCGCCTTCGGCGGCAGCGACGGCCGGGCCTACTCGGTGGCGATTTACGTCGACGACGAGCCCGACGTGCGCGGACTGTACGGTGCCTCGCTGCTCTTCGTCTGCTGGTCGCCGGGCGGCGAGCGACCCGTGGGGCACGTCGAAACCGAGCCGCTGGCCTGGGGCCGGTCGCCGGAGGAGGCGACCGAGCGGATCGGCGTCATCTCGCTCTACGACGTGAAGGCCGCGCTGGACGAGGCGATCGCACGGGCGCCGGCGGAGTGGTAGCGCCGGTCCTCGCTACCGTGCTGGAGCGGGACGGGTCGGCGTACCGTGTCGCCATCACCGAGGGAGCGGAGGTGCGCGCGGTCCTCCGCGGCAAGGTCAAGCTCGGCGCCCCGAAGGTCGTGGTGGGCGACGTCGTCCGGCTGGAGCCGGATCCCGCCGGCGAGCTGCACGCGATCGTGGGCGTCGAGCCGCGGCGCACCGTGCTGGAGCGGCGGGTCCCCGAGGGTCGCAACGTCCGCCCGATCGCCGCCAACGTGGACCAGGTCTTCATCGTCACCGCCACCCGTGCCCCCGACCCCATCCCCCAGCTCATCGACCGACTGCTCGTGCTCGCCGAGGCGGACGGCATCGCCGCGGCGGTCGTGCTCAACAAGGTGGATCTCGATCCCGGGACGGCGCTCGCCGACCGGATCCGCCGGGCTGGGTATCCGGCCTATCCGACGAGCGTGAAGACCGGCGAAGGCATGGATTCGTTCAAGGCCGCGCTGGCCGGCCGGGCATCGGTGGTGACCGGGCCGTCCGGCGCCGGGAAGTCGAGCCTGCTCAATGCGGTCCAGCCGGGGCTTCAGCTCCGGACCGGCGACGTCAACACCAAGATCCGGCGGGGACGCAACACCACGGTCTCCTCGGTGATGCTTCCCCTGATCGGCGGCGGCTACCTGGTGGATACGCCCGGATTCAGCGAGGTGGGCATGTGGGGCATCGACCCCCGCAGCCTCCCCGACTGCTTCCCCGACTTCCGCCCGTTCCTGGGCGACTGCCGCTATGCCGACTGCAAGCACAGCATCGAGCCCGGCTGCAAGGTCCGCGAAGCGGTGGACGGCGGCGCGATCGCGCCGGACCGGCACGAGAGCTACCTGGCGTTGTTGGCGGAGCTGGAGGCGCAGCCGGAGCAGTGGGAGTAGACAGCGGTGAACGGTGAACAGTGAAAAGTGAAAGAGGGTGCGCCTTCGGGACCCTTTTCCCTTTCACCTTTCACTGTTCACCTGTTCACGCTTTTCGGGGTCCATCTCTCCCTATCGCGGACCTCTACCTTCTCCATCATCCGGTCGAACGCCGTCTGCAGGTCGAGTCCTTCGCGGTTGGCGATGCAGATCAGCACGAAGAGGATGTCGGCCATCTCCATGGCGAGATCGCCCTCGGGCTCGTCGTCCTTCTTGGTCTTCTGGCCGAAGCGGTGATTGATCTCGCGCGCGAGCTCTCCTACCTCCTCGGTCAGCCGAGCGAGGTTGGTGAGGGGATCGAAGTACCCTTCCTCGTACCGGCTGATCCATTCGTGGACCCGGTGCTGCGACTCGGAGAGACTCATGGCGACTGGAGGGCCTTGATGAGCGCCGCGCATGAAGTGGGGCAGGTCCGCCGGGGTGCGCGAGGAGATGAGGTTGCCGTCCACCACGACCGGGCTGTCCTCCCACAGCAGCCCGGCGTTGACCAGGTCGTCCTTGATGGCGCCGACGCTGGTGCCCCGCTTGCCCCGGACGATCCCGGCGGAGATCGGCACCCAGCCCGCGTGACAGATGAAAGCCACCGGCTTGCCCGCGTCGTAGATCTCCTTGGTGAGCTGGAGCAGCTTCGGCGACCGGCGCATGATGTCGGGGGCGTAGCCGCCGGGGATCACCAGGCCGTCGAAATCGGCGGCGGAGAGGTCGTCCACGTTGGCGTCCACCGTCAGGGGATACCCGCGCTTGCCCTGGTAGGTCTTCTCGCCGGTGCCCGCCACGACGGTGCGGGCGCCCTCCTCCTCGAGGCGGATCTTGGGGTACCAGAGCTCGAGGTCTTCGTAGAGGGGGCCGGCGAAGAAGAGGATGGTCTTTCCGGAGAGCGTCATGGCGTGAGGTATATCACTGCCCACGACTTCCGACGTCAGTAGCTCGGGTAGTCGTCCGTCCAGGCGTTGCGCACCGCTTCCAGGGAGCCTATCGGCCTGAGGGCGCGGATGATGTTGCAGGAGTTGTACTGGAAGGTCTTGTTGCCGTTGCCGATCGCGGTTTGGGCCACCGCCATGCCCAGCTTGATGTTGAGCCCGGTGAAGATGGCCCGTGGATCTCGTTGTTGCCGTTCGAGGTGAAGGTGCCGCCCACGAGGACGATACCCTCGTGCCGGAAACTACCGCTGAGGGTGAGGTTCCCGGTGACGATCAGGACTCCCTTGCTGTCGGTGGTGCCCGGTGGCGTCAGGCTCAGGTTGCCGTTGGACCGGATGACCGGCCACTGTGTCATCGCGGCAGCGGTGGGCCAGGCGCCCAAGACCACGTCCGCGGGGATCGCGTTGTTGTTGACGATGCCGTCCCAGTCGATTTGGACCTCCGCCTGGGCGCTACCCGCCGTCCCCGGGGTGCCGAGGTAGTCCGGCGCGTTGTCCGGGTTCCCGTTGATCGGGTTGGTGTGGCCGGTGTAGAGGGCGTCCGGCACCGCCACACCCGGGATCGGCGGAAATCCGCTGCCGGCACAGCCATCGTTCCCGTCGAGCGCGCCCGAGTTGCCGTTCTTGTCCAGCCCGGAAAGGCTGGTGAACGCGGCGTTCACATCGATGTCGACCGGTTGCCAGATCATGTATTGCGCCGCCGTGCGCTGGGCCGGCGGCGCGGTGGGCCCATAGCGGGCAGCCGAGGTGCTGGTGCCCCTCGAGCTCACCGCATAGATGGCCGGCGACATGCCCACCGAGTCCCGAACTCGCCGCAGCGAGATCTCCGCGCTGCCGCCGGGCAGCGCGTTGAGCGTGACGTCGTGGCTCGCACCCGGCATGTCTGCCACCGTCGTCCGGTATACCTCGAGGCCGGACTGCGCGACCGCGAGCGCGTCGACCTGGGCCTGCTGGTCGCCGTTGATCCGGCGTTCCGTCGAGACGCGGGTAAGGCGGCGGCGACGGTGAGGCTCATGAGCGCCAGCGCCGCCAGAACGAGTGGCAGCGTGGCTCCTCGAGGACTGGATCGGACCGGCATACGCACCTCGGCGAGGGAGGGCATCAATCGGGCCTGTTTTCGAAGAAGATCGATGTGGTGAGCTCGGATTTCATCGGCGCGGCCTTGCCGCGCGGCGTAGATTCGCTGAGACCGTCGAGGCTGAACTCGAGGCCGCGCACATCCGAAAGCGTGGCCGGCACCGCGGCCTGGGCCACGGCGCCGTTGAGGACGTAGAATCGCACCCGCGCGCTGGCATCGAACGGCGTCGCAATCTCTTCGGTATTGGCGGGGACGGTGGCCATCGTCCGCCAGAGCCCGTGCTTCCCGGCAGCGCGGTGGACGCCTTGAACTCGTAGCGCACTCGGCGGAAGAGGAACACGATCGACCCGACCGGCGGCACCGGCGCCAGGAGCGCCCCCAGGTCGACGACCCGCCCGCCGGGGAGCCGTTGAAGGCCGCGAGCGTCGAGAATTGGCCGGCCGGTGCAGTTGGCCACCGTGCCCGCGGTATTCAGGGCCGCCGCGGCGGTCACATAGGTGTACACCCCGGCGCTGTTCCGCCAGGCGAACCCGGAGAACCCGGGGGCGGAGAACATCGCCGAGTCCACCGGCATCAGGGTGGCGGTGGCCGCCGTGGCGGTGGCCGAGCAGATCACCCCGAAGGCGTAGGGAACCCGGACGGTAAAGTCCTTGCCGCCCGCCACCGCGGATTCCATCCCGCCGACCGCCTCGACCATGCGAAGGTCGGACAGGACCCGGTTGAGGCTGCTCCGGGAGACCGACCGCGCGGCGCGTCCGGGCCTCCTGGTGGTCCATGAAGCGGGTCTGGTCGACCAGGAGCCGGATGAGACTCGCGCCGACGATCGACAGAATGATCATGCCGATCATCAGCTCGATCATGTGAAGCCGCGTAAGAGCGGGACAGCCGGGTCATGGCGTGGTCAGGGCGGGACTGCCGCCGGGCAGGGTCCGTCGAAAGTCGACCGTATCCGGGCGGACACCGGCGGCGGCCGGCGTGATCCGCACCCGAACCTCCCTGACCGTGGCCGAGACGTCGGTCAGACGTGGTGCAGAGGGTGTGAGGGATAGGGTAGCCGCGACGGTCAGTGGTGCACGTCTCCCCGGCCGCCGGGAGCTGGTCGAACGGCAGGGCGTTGAGCCGGGCGACCTCGGTCGAGAGCGCGGCGGTACCGTGGACCGTGCTGAGGCGGAGGCGACCGCCATGCGCGAAGAGCGGGCCAGGAGCCCGCCCAGCGCCAGGGCGGCAGACCGACAGCAGCACGATGGCCACCATCGACTTCGATGAGAGTGAAGCCGCGCGGTGAGGCGTGCCGGCTCATTGAGGGAGGATCCTCACCTGGCCCCCCGTGGTCATGGTGATCTGGCGGGCGTAGGCTCCGGCACTGATGGTCACGGTGAGCGGGGCGGATGCGACACCGGAGGGGAAGATGTCCACCGGCGAGGCGGAGAAGGTCAGCGCGGTGACCCCGGACTCGTCGTCGCCGAGCAGCATGCGGGTGAGTCCGCACGGTCCCGCCGGCGCGGTCCACCACGCGATAGAGCACGCTGTCGCAGACGCAGGTCAGCCGGACCGGCCTGCGCTGCCGGCCCGCGAGCGCGAACGCGTTCTGGAGATCGGACGCGACGACGGCGGTGGTCTGGTTGACCCGGGAATGGCTCAGGAGGGTGCCGATCCGGGGCATGCTGGTCGCGGTCAGGATGGCCATGATGACGAGGGTGAGCGCCATCTCGACCAGCGTGAAGCCCAGGCGCGCATATCTAAAGGAAGTCATGAGCCTGTCTTGTCGGCAGCAAACATGCCGCCCGGGGCCCGGCGGGTAACTCCCTGCCGGCCAAGGTTGTAGTTCGGCGATCAGATCCTCCCCCTCGGGAAACTCTGGCAGACTGCATCAGGGGATGTCGCCGAGTGCCGCCCGGCGTGCAATCTGTTGCACTTCAGTCCGGTCGCCGGTGCAGTTAAGATGCCGTCACCAGCACCCTTACGCTCACCAGACCTGAACCCCATCCGCTCACGCGACCGAATCCTCAGCAACCTGGAATCCATCTACCGCGAGTCCTACGACCGGGCCAAGCAGTTCGGCGACGAAGGCCGGATGATCGATCTCGAGAGCGCCTATATGCGGGACCAGCTCATGCTGGAGATCCTGCTCGACATCCGCGACCTCTTCTCCGTCGCGCCCGCCGCCTCCGTCGGGCGATAGCGCGCTGGAGAAGCTCGAAGCCCTCCGCCGCCTCACCAAACTCCGCTGAGAGGTCAGATGCCGTTCCCGTTCGCGGTCCGCCGGCTCGCGCTCCTCATGCTCGCCGGGCTGGTCTCCTGCAGCTCCGGGCCGGCTGCCGGACCTCCCGATCTCGTGGTCTACGGCCGGGTCTGGACCGGCGACTCGGCCAAGCCGTGGGCCGCCGCCGTCGCCGTGACGGAAGACAAGATCGAGGCGGTGGGGGACAGTGCGGAGATCGCGGCGCTGGCGGGACCGGCTACCAAGGTGCTCTCCAACGGCTCGGGGCTGGTGACGCCTGGGTTCATGGACGGGCATCTGCACTTCCTGGATGGCGGCTTCCAGCTGGCGAGCGTGGATCTCCGGCCGGCCAACACGCCCGCCGAGTTCATCCAGCGGCTCGCGGCCTTCGTCTCCGAGCGGAAGCCGGGCGAGTGGATCCTGGGCGGCGACTGGGATCACGAGCGCTGGCCAAGACTCCACTGCCGCGGCGCGAATGGATCGACTCGGTGACACCGGAGAATCCGGTGTTGCTGTACCGGCAGGACGGGCACATGGCCCTCGCCAATAGTGCCGCGCTTCGGCTGGCCGGCGTCACCCGCGCCACCAAGGACATTCCCGGTGGCGTGATCGTTCGCGATCCCCGCACCGGAGAGCCGACCGGCGTCTTCAAGGACGAGGCGATGACGCCGGTAGAGTCGGCCGTTCCCGCCTGGACCGACCAACAGCGTGATGCCGCCCTCAACCGGGCGCTGAAGCACGCCGCCGCGAACGGGGTCACCGCGTTCGCCCATGTGGACGACACGCTGGCCGATCTGGGCGCCTACCTGCGGGCCAAGCGCGCCGGCACGCTGACGGCACGCGCCGCGCTCTACGTCCCGATCAGATACTGGAAGCAGGTGGCCGACACCGTCGCGGCCATCGGGCGCGGCGACGACTGGGTCTGGATCGGCGGCGTGAAGGGCTACATGGACGGTTCCCTCGGCTCGACTACGGCGTACTTCTTTCAACCGTACCAGGACGACCCGTCCACTTCCGGCGTACTCACCACCCCGGAGGACTCGATGCGGACCTGGATCGGCGCCGCCGATTCCGCCGGCCTCCAGGTCGTGGTCCATGCCATCGGCGAGCGGGCGAACGCCCTGCTGCTCCAGATCTTCGACAGCGTAGCTCAGGCCCACGGTCCCAGGGACCGGCGCTTCCGGGTGGAGCACGCGCAGCATCTTCGCCGGGAAGACATCGGCCGTTTCGCCAAGCTCGACGTGGTCGCCTCGATGCAGCCGTACCATGCCATAGACGACGGCCGCTGGGCCGAGAAGCGGATCGGGCCCGAGCGGATCAAGACCACCTACGCCTTCCGGTCGCTGCTCGATCAGGGAGCGGTCCTGGCCTTCGGCTCGGACTGGACCGTGGCGCCGATCAGCCCGATCCTCGGCATCTATGCCGCCGTCACTCGGCGGACGCTGGACGGGAAGAATGCCAACGGGTGGGTGCCCGAGGAGAAGATCACCGTCGAGGAGGCGCTCCGGGCCTATACCGCGGGCAACGCGTACGGGATCTTCGCGGAGGACCGACGGGGGAAGCTCGTGCCCGGGTACCTGGCCGATCTGGTCCTGCTCGACCGCGACATCACTCGGATTCCGCCGGAGGAGATCGAGCAGGCCAAAGTGAAGGCGACCGTCGTGGGCGGGCGTGTCGTGTTTTCGGCGCCCTAGGGCCCAACTGCCCCTCCGGCGGCATGCGACGGGGCGTCGACTGTCGCATTACCGACCGGCAGTTTTTTCCAGCTTGCCTCCTCGGGCGTCGACTCCCATCTTCTGCTGCTCCCCGCATCCAGTTCAACCTCAGGTCGCCGGAGGCGCATTGTCGCTTCGCGGATGGATCGGTACGCCGATCGTCGCGTTCCACGTCCTCGTCCTGCCCGCCAGTCCTATCGACCTTTCGGCCCAGCTCGCCAGCGCCGACGCCACCATGCCGGCCGCCGAGTCGCATGCCCGGTCGTACGACGCGCTCTTCGACGAGCTGCTGCGGATGTCGCCCCGCGCGGATCGGGTGGCGGAAGTGTCGAACCTCACGCTTCAGCGGGACGTGGCGCGGTTCACTCTCCAGAGCGGGCGGATCCAGCTCCTGACGCCGGTCGGCGGGCGAACGGTCGGCGCGGTGTTCCGGGGCAAGGGCGTGTTCTCGTTCGCGCCGGTCCCCCCGATCGAGCGGGACCGGCTGAGGCGGCTGGAGAAGGCCGACTCCCTCACATCGGCGTTCAGCGAGCTGCTGCTGGTGTTCGCGGACGGCACCCTGGAGGAGCTGGAGGCGGCCGTGAAGTTTGCGCCCGCCGCGGACGCGGACGACGGGCGCGGAGTGATCAAGCAGGGGCTCGAGCTCCTCGCCGACGAGGACAGCCGCACCTTCGAGCCCGACCTGATGAGCGCTTTTCTCAATGGCGAGCGGAGCGAGCTGTTCTACGCCCACGTCAAGCGGAGCGGCGGCGGCCCGCTGATGTTCATGCTGAACCCCAACGAGTTCGAGGGCGTGCGGCTCCTGAGCAAGGTCTCGCGCCGGGGCTACTCCCGCCGCTCGGAGGTGGTCACCCAGTTCCCGCTCGGGGGCCGGCGTCGCGGCGGCGGGGTCAAGGGCGAGCGCCTCCGCCAGGCCGACGTCGAGAGCTACGTGATCGAGGCTTCCCTGCCGCCCACCGCGACCGGCGAGATCGGGTTCTCCGCCTCGGCCACGCTGCGCATCGTCGCGGACACCGCGGTGGGCCCCTGGGTCGCGTTCGAGCTGTTCGAGAAGCTGCGGGTGGATTCGGCGAGCTGGGAGGGCGGGGAGAAGGCGACGGTGGTGCGCGGGAAGGACAGCCCGCTCCTCTGGGTGCTGCTCGACCGCCAGATCCGTCCCGGCGATGCCCGCACCCTGCGGCTTCACTACCGCGGCGACCTGATCGACCGCTTCGGGGACTTCTTTCTCATCAAGTCCTCCGCGGCGTGGTACCCGCGATCGCTGGAGGGCCGGAGCCTCGCGAAGTTCGACCTCACCTTCGCGACGGGATCCAACTACCTCCTCGCCAGCGTGGGCGACCGGGTGGATTCCAGCACGTCGGGTCGCACCACGCGCACTCGCTGGGTGACGCCGGGGCCGATCCGGAACGCCTCCTTCAACCTGGGCCTCTTCAAGGGCTACGACGTCCAGGAGGAGAACGCGCCTCCGGTCACCGTCCTGATCTCCGAGGAGGCGCACAAGAAGCTGGCGCGGGTGTACGTCCAGCAGCGCAAGATGCGCGAGAAGGTCGGCGCGGACGTGTCCAAGAGCCTCGCGTTCTTCCAGCAGATGTACGGCCCGCCCCCCGTCCGCCGATTTTACGCGACCGAGATCCCCGGCTGGCATGGCGAGGCGTTCCCCGGGATGGTCCATCTCTCCTGGGCGACGTTTCAGAACACCAGCGACGAGGGTGACGACGAGGTCTTCCGCGCCCACGAGGTGGCCCACCAGTGGTGGGGCATCGGGGTGGACTTCGCGAGCTACCACGACCAGTGGCTCAGCGAGGGCTTCTCCAACTTCTCCGGCCTCTGGTATCTCCAGACCGTCCGCAAGAACAACGACAAGTACTTCGACATGCTGCGCCGGTGGCGGTCGAGCATCCTGCTCCGCGAGGGGGAGCCGGGGCCGATCTCCCTCGGCTACCGGGTGTTCGCGTCCAGGGACGACGATCTCGACGACTACCAGACGGTCGTCTACAAGAAGGGCGCCTGGGTGATGCACATGCTGCGGATCCTCATGCTCGATCTGAAGACGATGAACGAGGACCGCTTCACGGCGATGATGAAGGACTTCTACCGCAAGTACGAGGGCCGCCGGGCCTCGACGGAGGACTTCCAGCGGGTGGTCGAGCGGCACATCGGCGCGGAGATGGGCTGGTTCTTCGACCAGTGGGTGCACTCGACCGCGATTCCCACGTACCGCGTCGCGCACCGGACCGAGCCGGCGGAGAACGGGCAGTTCCGGGTACGGCTCAAGGTGCGGCAGGAGGGGGTGCCGGAGGGCTTCCAGATGTACGTGCCGGTGACGCTCGAGCTCGGCAAGGACCGGAAGGCGCGGTTGCGGGTGAAGGTGAAGGGGCCGGTGTCGGAGATCGAGCTGCCGCTCATGCCGGCGGAGCCGAAGAGCGTCAGGTTCAACGATCTCGAGGGCGTGCTGGCGGAAGTGAAGACGACGGGCTGGGACTGAGCCCCGATCCACTGCGAGGATCCAATGACGATCAACCCCATCGATCTCGCGCTCGGCATCCTGATCGGCGCGCTCGCCGCCTGGGTGTACGTTCTCCTCTGGAAGGTGGGGTACACCACGGCGGGTGCGGGACGATGCCGTGCAGCGGAGCCTGGCGGTGACCGCGGGCAAGGTGCACGAGCAGCTGTTTCCGTACCTGCCGGCGTTCCCCTATAATCCCAAGGACGCGCGGTTTCTCGGCAGTCCGGTGGATCTGGTGGTGTTCGACGGGCTGGCCGAAGGGCGGGTGCGGCGGATCGTGTTCGTGGAGGTGAAGACGGGGGGCGCGGGGTTGACGGGGCGGGAGCGGATGGTGCGAGAGGCGGTGCGGAAGGGGGAGGTGGAGTGGGTGGAGATGCGGGTGGCGGCGGGGGAGAGCGGGGCTGCTTGAGGGTTCGGCATGACCTGATGGGGAGAATCGATATGAACGAGCAGGGCGGAGCGGCTCGTCCGGCCATCGCCGGCGAACAGCAGACGGAGGTGGCTGTGCTCGCCGGCGGCTGCTTCTGGGGCGTCGAGGAGATCTGCGCGGCGTGCCCGGGGTGATCGACACCGACGTCGGCTACACCGGCGGCTGGCTGGAGAATCCGACGTACGACGACACGCACGATAGCAAGTCGGGTCACGCCGAGGCGATCCGCGTGACCTTCGACCCGTCGGTGCTCAGCTACGAAGACCTGCTGGAGCAGTGGTTCTTCAGACTGCACGACCCGACCACGCTCAACCGCCAGGGCAACGACGTCGGGACCCAATACCGCTCGGCGATCTTTCCGCATACCCCCGAGCAGAAGAGCACGGCGGAGCGAGTGAAGGCGCGGGTCGAGGCGTCCGGCAAGTGGAGGCGGCCGATCACGACAACCATCGAGCCCGCCTCTACCTGGTACAGCGCGGAAGGGTACCACCAGGACTACCTGCGCAAGCACCCCGGCGGATACTCCTGCCACTTCATGCGAGACTAGGCCATGAAAGCACATCCGCTCCTGCTGGTTGCGACACTCGCCGGCGCGACCGGATGAGGGACTGGTGGTGATCGGCGCGCACGTGCCCGAGTTCACCTTCGAAAAGGACGTCGAGAACGTACGCTGGGCCACGAAGGATATGAGGGTTGGCTGGCGCCGACCCGGCACCTCCCCCGGCCGGCGACCAGCTCTCCTTCCCGCCCAGCCCCCGCACCCGCATATTCCCCACCACACACAGCCAGCCCACCAGGACCAGGAGCCCCCCGCATGGGTATGTCGGAGGGAGTTCGCGCCGCGCTCGCCGACCGTTACGCCATCGAGCGCGAGCTCGGTCACGGCGGCATGGCGATCGTCTACCTCGCCCAGGACCTCCGCCACGACCGCCCCGTCGCGATCAAGCTCCTGCTCCCCGAGCTCGCCGCCACCCTCGGCCCCGATCGCTTCCAGCGCGAGATCCGCTTCGCCGCCCGGCTCCAGCACCCCCACATCCTGACGGTCCTCGACTCCGGCGAGGCGGCCGGCCAGCTCTGGTTCACCATGCCGTTCGTCGAGGGCGAGTCGCTCCGCGACCGCCTGCGCCGCGAGCGCCAGCTCCCGGTGGACGACGCGCTCCGGATCGCCACCGAGGCCGCCCGCGCGCTCGATTACGCTCACCACCACGGCGTCGTCCACCGCGACATCAAGCCCGAGAACATCCTGCTCACGGCCGACGGCTCGACCCTGGTGGCCGACTTCGGGATCGCCCGCGCCCTCGGCGCCGACGAGGGGCTGACCCAGACCGGATTTGCCGTGGGCACACCTGCCTACATGAGCCCGGAGCAGGCCGCCGGTGACAAGGGCATCGACGCGCGGACCGACGTGTACTCGCTCGGCGCGGTGCTCTACGAGATGCTCGCGGGCGAGGCGCCGTTCACCGGCGCCACCGCCCAAGCCATCGCCGCCAAGCGGCTCACCGAGCCCGCACCCAGCGTGCGGTCGGTGCGCACGACGGTGCCGGACAGCGTGGACCAGGCGATCCGCAAGGCCTTGGCTCCGGTGCCGGCCGACCGCTTCGCTGGCGCGGCGGCGCTCGCGCAGGCGCTGGCGCCGGCGGACCGGCGGACCGGCGGACCGGCGGAAGCCTCCGCTGGAGACACGGTCGTCCGCTCCCGGGCGGAGCCGTCCGCCGTTCCGCCGTTCCGCCGTTCCGCCACCTTCGCTCTCATCCTCGGCCTGCTGATCGGCGGCGGCATTCTCTTCGCCTGGCGGCACAGCCGGCCCGAGGCGGCCTCCTCCGGCGAGCGGCGGATCGCGGTGATCCCCTTCCAGAACCTGGGCGACTCCGCCGACGCCTACTTTGCCGACGGCATCACCGACGCGATCCGCGGCAAGCTCACCGCGCTTCCCGGCATGCGAGTCACCGCCTCCAACAGCTCGGCCCAGTACCGGAACACCGGCAAGACGCCGCAGGAGATCGGCCGCGAGCTGGGGGTGGACTACCTCCTGGTGGGCAAGGTGCGTTGGGCGAAGGCCGGCGGCACCAGCCGGGTGCAGGTGAGCCCCGAGCTGATCGAGGTCGCCACCGCCGACGCCAAATGGCAGCAGCCATTCGATGCGGCGCTCACCGACGTGTTCAAGGTGCAGGCCGATGTGGCGGGCGAGGTCGCGCAGGCGCTGGACGTGGCGATCGGGAGCCGCCAGCAGGAAGTGCTGGCGGATCGCCCTACGGCCAACCTCGCGGCCTACGACGCCTACCTGAAGGGGCAGGCGTTCCGCGCCTTCGGCCCCAATCCGACCACGCTGCGGCAGGCGATCGACTTCTATGAGCAGGCGGTGGCGCTCGACTCCGGGTTCGTGCAGGCCTGGGTGTCGCTGGCGGGGGCCGGCTCGGTCTTGTACAGCAACGGCGCGCCCTCGCCCACGCTGGCCGACCGGGCCCGCACCGCCGCCGAACGGGCCCTGGCCCTCAAGCCCGATCACCCTGGCGGATACTGGGCGCTGGGCAGCTACTACCGGCTCGTCACCGGAGAATCGGAACGGGCGGTCGAGCAGTACGCCAAGGGGCTCGCCCTCGCCCCGGGCGATGCCGACCTCCTGCGGGCACTCGGCCTGGCGGAGCAGTCGCAGGGCCGATGGGACCAGTCGGTCGAGCACCTGCGGCAGAGCCAGAGCCTCGATCCTCGAGCAGGGAACACGGCGGGCGTGCTCGGCGGTGCGCTGCTCTGGCTCCGGCGCTACGCCGAGGCGATGGAGGCGACCGATCGTGCGCTCTCGCTCACTCCCTCTGCCCTGATCTTCGTGGAGAATAAGGCGATGATCCTCCTCGCCCAGGGCGATCTGGCCGGGGCCAGGACGGCTGCTGGCCAAGCCGCCGCCGGATGTGGATCTCCCGGGCTTCGTGGCGTACATGGCGACCTACTGGGACCTGTACTGGGCTCTCACCAGCGACCAGCGCGCCCTGGTGAAGCGGCTCACCGCCCACGGCCTTCGATGGAGACCGGGGGACCTGGGCTCTGGCGCTCGCCGGCGTGTACGAGGTCGAGCACGATATGCAGCGGGCCGCCGCCTATGGCGATTCGGCCCGGGTGGCGTTCGAGCAGCAGCTCACCGCCACCCCGGAGGACGCTCAGCGCAGGGTGCTGCTGGGCGTGGCGTTGGCGTACATGGGACGGAAAGAGGAGGCGATCCGCGAGGGCCAGCGCGGCGTCGCCCTCCTGCCGGTTGCGGCCGATGCGCAGGCCGGGCCTTACACCCAGCACCAGCTCGCCCGGATCTACATCCTGCTGGGGGAGCCGGAGAAAGCGCTGGACCAGCTCGAGCCGCTGCTCCGGATTCCCTACTATCTCTCACCGGGGTGGCTCAGGGTCGACCCGACCTTCGATCCCCTGCGGAAGAACCCGCGGTTCCTCAAGCTGGTGGAGGGGAAGGCATAGACACAAAGACCCCTCCACGGTCGTAAGTGATAAGATGAATCAGTGGAAGCTGCTGGCGCTCATGGTCGCCCTGGCCGCGATGGCGCCATTCACCGCCACCGCGAATGCCCAGGACGAGTTCGCCTCCGACGCCGCCCGCCTCGTCACCGCGCTCGAGCTCGACACCGGACAGACCGTGGCCGACATCGGAGCCGGCCGCGGAGAGCTCACGGTCGCGCTGGCGCGTGCGGTCGGGCCATCGGGCCGCGTCTACGCTACCGAGCTGGAGTCGGACCGGCTCCGCGACATCCGCCAGGCGACGGACGCCGCCGAACTCGAGAACGTGTCCGTCATCGAAGCGCACGCCACGCGCACCAACCTGCCGGACCGGTGTTGCGATGCGCTGGTGCTGCGCCGGGTCTATCATCACTTCGACAATCCCTCCCTGATGAACGCGAGCATGCGGCAGTCGCTGAAGCCCGGAGGGCTCCTCGCCGTCATTGACTTCGATCCCGACAGCTCGGAGAGCCCCAATCCGAGCGACCGCGACACCGGCGACCGGCACGGCGTCACGTCCGCGACCGTGGTGCGCGAGCTGAGCCAGGCGGGCTTCGAGGTGGTAGCCGTGGAGGAGAAAGCGAGGCCCGGCAGGTACATGGTCGTGGTGCGTCGGCCTTCTTGACTTCCGCTTGACGGCCATCGCCATTCTGAGCCAGTGGACGTCCCTGCGTCCCACGACCTCCACGGCCAACTGAACGAGGCCTTCCTATGCGCGCTTCGAGATGCCTGCCTGCACTGATCGGCCTCGCCGCTCTCGCCGCGGTCACGGCCTGTAACGACGAAGCTCCTTCGCCCACCGCTCCGGATTCGGGTCCGGGCCTTGCCGCCGCCGCAGCCGCGGCGCTCACCTTCGTCCAAATCAGCGCCGGTATCGATCACGCTTGCGGCGTCACCAGCGACGGCAAGGGCTGGTGCTGGGGCGGGAACCAGTTCGGCGAGCTCGGGATCCCGCCGGAGGACTCCCCCGATCCCTGCAGCTCGCAGCCCTGCAGCTTCCGTCCGGTCGCCGTGTCGGGCGGGCTCCGGTTCCGCCACATCGCTGCCGGGTCGCATTTCACCTGCGGCCTATCCACCGGCGACAAGGTCTTCTGCTGGGGGCGGAACGACGGCGGCCAGCTCGGCACCGGAAGCACGGCCGAAAGCCGCTCCACGCCCGGCCAAGTGGCCGGCACCCGCAGCTACCGTCAGGTCAGTACGGGCATCGGAAGCGTGGCTTGCGCGATCAACAAGGCCCGGGCCGCGTTCTGCTGGGGATCGGGTCCTCTGGGGAACGGGTCGAACAGGAGCCGCGTGCCGGTACGGGTGAACGGCAACCTGGCCTGGGCTCGGCTCACGGTGGGAGCGAGCTTCGTCTGCGGCATCACGACGGCCGGGGAGACGTGGTGCTGGGGCGCCAACAACAGGGGGCAGCTGGGTAACGGCACCAGGATCGCGAGCGCCACCCCGGTGCAGTCCGCCGAAGGCTTCAGCATCGCTAAGATCGAGGCCGGCGGCTCCCACATCTGCGCGCTGCTGGTGGACGCGCGGGCGTTCTGCTGGGGAGACCGCGTCGGCGTGGGCACCGGCGGCGGCGGCATCGGACGCGTCCTCGTTCCGACGCCCGTCGGCGGCATCCGGAGATGGAACGACATCACGGCGGGCCCCTTGCACAGCTGCGGCGTCACCGTGATCGGCCGGGGCTTCTGCTGGGGCCTGGGCGTCGGCGGAGCCCTGGGCAACGGCTCCACCGAGGACCGGTTCACGCCCGCGCTGGTGTCGGGCAACCTGAAATTCGTCGCTATCAGCGCGGGCTTCGTCTTCACCTGCAGCGTCGCCGAGGGAGGGAAGGCCTGGTGCTGGGGCGACAACAGCAACGGCCAGTTGGGCGACGGCAGCGGGGTCAACCGGTTGGTGCCGGTGGCGGTAGCGGGGCCATCGTCACCAAATCCTGGGTGCCTTGACCCAACCGAGGCTCGCCCACCGGCCATCACTTCGCCGGCGACCCCTCGCGAAGGTGATCCATGTGCCGGTGTCGGAGCTTCCAGGCTCCCGCTTCGCGCCGGAAGATCATGGTTACGCGCGTGAAGCCGGCCTGCGTCGAATCGCTGCCGACCATGCGGGTGCTCCGCTGCAGCGCGGCGACAGCGGCCAGGTCCCCGCTGACCTCGATGCTCAGATACTCCATGTCCAGCCTGGCGCGCCCGGGACCTTGTCGCGCCGCTGCGGAGTCGTACCGTTGCGCGAGAGCCGCCGCACCCCGAACCACACTGCCGAAGGGCGTGAACAGCGTGCCGCCGGGCTCAGCGGACAGGTGCGATTTCCAGGGGCCAGCGTCGCCAGTCAGGATCGAAGTGGTCGCCGCCTCGAAGGTGACGAGGAAGGCCCGGAAAGCAGAATCGGCGCCCGAGGCCGACTGCGCCGGCGCGGCGGCGGGAGCCAGCGCAAGGCCGAGGGCGACAAGGACTGAACGGGTACGAGTCACGATTTGCCTCCCGTGAGCTGGAGCCCGAGCGACACCGAGGTCGGCGGTCCCGCTTCATAGAAGCGCCCCGCGGCCTCGTTCGCCACGACGGTGCCTGCATACCTGAGTCCGAAGAGATTCTCGACGCTGCCGAAGAGCGTCGCCGGGCCCAGCCGCCAGGCGGCGTTGAGGTGCACCAGGGCCCGCGCCGGCACGGCGCGAAAGGGCACCTGCTGCACTGGGGCGCCCGGCTGTGGCCGGAAGTACCAGGTGCCCGCGTCGGCGTTGCCGGTCTCGACGTACACGACGCTCTGCCATTCGATCTGCACGCCGAGGTCCAGCGGCAGGCAGCGGACTGAACGCGGGCCTCGCCGGTGAGCCGGTGCCTCGGCACCGCCGGAAGGAGCTTACCGCCGAAATCGACGCTCCCGAGACGTTCCGGTGGAATCGAGGACCGCCGAGGTGTAGTCCTGCAGCCGGAGATCCAGGAACGTATAGGTCGGCCACAAGCTCGAGCGTGGCGGCGTCGCGCGCGCGGTCACGCCCAGCTCGACGCCGATGTTGCGCGAGCGACTGGCGTTCTCCGGGACGGCTCACATTGTCCACCGTGCGCGGGACGAACTCTCCCCTCACATCGGCGTAGAAGACGGACCCGTCGAGCAGCACGCGACCGCCAACGATGCGCCGCGCGCCGACCTCGTAGTTCCACAGCGATTTCGGACGCGACCGGCCAGAGCGGGGCACCGGGACTCTGCGGAGAGCTCGCCGATGGCCGGGACCTCGAAGCCCCGGCCGACCGACGCGTACAGCGACGTCGACGGAGTCGGGGCTCCACACGGCGGAGAGTCTGGGCGAGAGCTGGTCGAATGCTGTCTCCTGCTCGCGGGATGCCGCCCGGCGTAGTAGCTCTCGAAGCGGTACGTGACCCGGTCATACCGCAGGCCGAGTGTCACACCCGCCGTGCGGGCGGCCTGCCACTCGACCTGCGAGTACGCGCCGAGGTTCGGAACGGAGAAGTATCCGTCGTCGCGCAACGCGCCACGGACGCCCCCGTCGTTCTCCCACCGGTGATCGGCGCCGAAGATGTTGTCGTAGTCGAACCCGATCGTCGCATCGAGCGGCGAACCGGCAACGCGGCCCGCACGGAGGCGCGCCCCACCCTGGACCCGATGCAGATTCAGGTCCACGATCCGCGTCGAAATGGGAAAGTCGAGGGTGCGCCCGCCATAGAAGAAGTACCCGCTCGCGATCCCGTTACCGACTGCCTGTTCCAGCGGGCGCCGGCACGGTAGCGATTGTCGCCGCGCCCGAAGCCGAACGTCACGGCGGTCGGCGCGGCCGCATCGGGATCGGCGTCGAACTCTGGCTGGCTCTGGGGACCCGGGCAGGCGGGAGTCGAGACGCGAGCCGTTGGCTTCGATGGCGATCCGGGTGCCGGGCCCGGCGACGTAGTCGAACGCCACCTGTCCCCGGAGGATGTCGCCGTCACTGTGCGCCCGGTATCCGTCCGCCGAAGTGTAGGAGGCCGCGGCAAACCCGCTTCCCCGCCCGCCCGCGAACACCCCGCCCGCATGGCCGTCGTACTTCCGGAACCCGAAGGCACCACCCGAGGGCTCGAGCCGAGATGCCCCGGCTGTCGCGCCCGGTGCGCGACACCACGTTCACCACGCCGCTGGGCGAGCCGGCGTACAGCGCGGAGGCCGGACCGCGGACGACTTCGACCTGTCGCGAGGCCGCGAGCTCGATGAGGTCGAGCCGCGCCACTCCATCCGGTTCGGTGAGGGGGATGCCGTCGAGCAGCACCGCGACGCCGCGTACCGCCTGCCCCGCGCGCGACGCCGAGCCGCGGATGCCGATGTTCACATCGTCCGTGCCGTAGCGCGAGGCCGCCTGCACTCCGGGCATCATCCTGAGGGTTTCGTGCAATCCGACGGTCCGATCGCGACGAATGGCCGACGTGTCGGCCACGGACACCGCGGCCGCCACCTCGCTGAGGCTGCGCGCATCCCGGGTGGCGGAGGTGACGATCGGATCCAGAATGGTGGCGAGCGGGCTCGAGCGGTATGTCAACCTCCGTGACCGCGAGCGCGTCCACCTGAAGCACCACGACCGCCGGAGCGAAGCCGAGCCGACGCACGGCCAGCTCCACCTGGCCCGGGGGGAGGCCGCGAAACTCGAAGAATCCTCGCGCATCGGTGCGAGTCTTGGCACCGGAGGGACGCAGCTCGAGGTCGGCATCGGCCAGTCCGACGGGCCGGTCGGCGCGAACCACATGGCCGCGAATGATGCCGGCCTGTGCGGCGAGGGCGCGCCACCTCCCGCCAGGAGGATCACGAGGACGGTGGCCAGACGTGCCGGCGCCACTGGCTTGCGCTACTCCGCGGCCTGGCCCGATGCCACAGCGAGTCCCATGCGCTGTAGCAGGCGGCCGAACCGGGGATCGGACCGCACCGACGCAAAGCCGGTGGTGACGGCGAGGAGGTTCATGAACGATCCCGTGCTGCTCGTACCCAACATCGAGCCAGCGGAACGCCTCGTCGGCGTCACCCAGGCCGGCGTAGGCCATGGCGAGGTGAAACCCGAGCAGGTCAAGGCGTGACCTGTCCTCCAGCAGCCGGCCAAGGATGCGCCGGGCTTCGGCGTGGTCACCGGTTGCGGCGTAGATGTACGCGAGCTGCGCCGAATCGCGCGGCCCGCTCAGGGCCGCGGCGCGCTGCATGGACGCAATGGCTTCGGGGTGCAGTCTCTTCTGCAGGTACGCGTGGCCGAGCAGCTGATGAGCGATGTCGCGCCGCGGGTCCAGTTCGATCAGCTCCTGCAGGATGCGGATCGCCGTATCGGGCCGGCGGGTGTCCACGTAGACTCGCCCACTGAAGAGGCCGGTGGGGGTGAGGGGGTCGAGCTCCTGCGCGGCGTTCAACTGCGCCAGGGCGTCCTCGGACCGGCCGATGGAATGGAGGTACGAGGCGTAGTACATGCGCACGTTCGGATACCGCGGATCGAGGGCAATGGCCCGCTCGAACGCCGGTCGCGGCCGCCGTCCAGTTCCACTCGAAAGCGAAGAGCTGATGGGCCAACGCCGCGTGTGCCTCGGCCAGCAGGCTGTCGAGGGCTACCGCGCGCTCGGCGGCCGAACGGCCCTTCGACATGGCGTCGCGCGGCCGCACATGACCGAAGATCCCCAGCAGGGTGTATACGTCGGCGATCCCGGCATACGCCCGGGCGTAGGCGGTATCGAGCGCGATCGCCTGCTCGAAGTACTGCAAGGCACGGAGCAGGCCGTCGCGCTGACGCGTGTTGTAGAGGTATCGGCCTTTCTGGTAGAGCTCATACGCCTCCAGATTCTCGGTGCCGCGCTCGACGAGTCGGGCGGGCAGCGGGCGCCCGGCGAGCCGGGGCGACAGCGCCGCGACGACGTCGCGGGCGATCCGCTCCTGCACGGCGAACAGCTCCCCGGAAGACACGTTGTAGGTCTCCGACCACAACACCCGGCTGTCGCGCGTGGTGACGAGGTGCGTCGTGACCTTGAGCCGTTCGCCGTCACGACGCACGCCGCCCTCCAGCACGGTCGCCACGCCAAGCCTGTCCCCTATGGCGCCCACGGTGAGGTTCTGTCGCTTCAGCGCCGCCGTGGTGGTGCGCGCGGCCACCTGGAGGTCGGGTACCTTGCTGAGCGCGCCGATCAGCTCGTCGGTGAGTCCGTCACTGAACGCGGCATCGTCGAGGGTGGCGCCCGGGTTGGCGAACGGGAGCACGGCGATCGAGGGGTTCTTCGCGATGGCCTCGCTGGGCGTTCGCTCTGTCAGGAGCGCGAGGGCGAAGGCCGCGATCAGCAATGCCACGCCGGCACCGATGAGCCGGCGCCGGCCGCGGGGCGCCGCGGTAGCTGGCGGAGTGCCCGCCGACGAGGGGCCGGTGGTCGCCTCGTCGAGCAGGTGCAGGACTTCCGTGGCGTCACGCGGCCGGTCCGCGGGACGCTTGCTGAGCAGCCGGTCGACCAGCGCGGCGAGCGGAAGCGGCACATCGGGTTGGCGTGTCCCGACGGGCTCGGGCACCTCCGAGAGATGCGCGGCCAGCAGCTCGTGCCGGCTGCGCCCTGCGAATGGCGCTGCTCCGGTGAGCAGCTCGAACGCGACGACGCCGAACGAGTAGAGGTCGGCCCGGTAATCGACGGCCGTGTCGCCGGTGGCCTGCTCGGGCGCCATGTACGCCGGCGTGCCGAGGACGAGCGCTCCATCGGTGAGCTCGACCTCCTGGGTTCCGGTAGGGCTCACCGCCGCGGCGAGCGCCTTCGCCACGCCGAAATCGCTCACCAGGGCGTCGCCTTCCTGATTGAGCAGGATATTGGCCGGCTTGATGTCGCGGTGCACCAGGCCCTGGCGGTGCGCGTGCGCGAGCGCGCGCGCAACGTCGCGCAGCACGCGGAGGGTGTCCTGGAGCGGCAACCGGCCGGTGCGCGCGAGGCGATCGCGCAGACTCTCGCCGTCCACGTACGGCGTGATGTAGTAGAGCCGTCCGCCGGCTGCGCCCGAGTCGTACAGCGGTAGGATGTGAGGGTGTGACAGGCGAGCGGCGAACTCTATCTCCCGCTGGAACCGCGCTGCCCCGTGCGAAGGACCGTCGTCCGGCACGACGGCGGGGTGCAGGACCTTGAGGGCGACGAGCCGCCCGTGACGCTCGTCGCGCGCGAGGTATACCGTCGCCTGACCGCCTCGCCCCAGCTCCCGCTCGATGGTGTAGCGGCCGGCCAGGGCGGTGCGAAGCAGTTCCGGAACGATACGCTCGCGCTCCTGGACTTCGGCCAGGAGCGGCGCGGCGAACTGCGCCGCCGGCGAGTCGAGTACCGGGCTCGCGGCGGCCTGCTCGCACGCCCGCAGCAGCCGCTCGGCCGCCGCCCGCTGCACCGGATCCGGGCAGCGCGCGGCGAGACAGGCGGCGCGGGCCTCAACCGGAAGGTCGAGCGCCTCCGCCACGGCGCGGATGACGTCCGACGGGCCGGGCTCAGCCGGCTTCACTTCGCAGCTCCTGATAGAGCCATCCCTTCGCCAAGGCCCACTCGCGGGCCACCGTTCGCTGCGACACGGCGAGGGCTACCGCCGTCTCCGCCTCGGTCAGGCCGGCGAAGAAGCGACACTCGACCACCTGCGCCAGACGCGCATCGATCTCCCCCAGCCGATCGAGTGCCTCATCGAGCGCGAGGAGGGCGTCGGCTCGCTCAGCCGTGGGAAGCTCCACGTTGTCGAGCGAGATCGGCGTGGCTGGACCGTCTGGCCCGCCACCCCGGCGAGCGGCGCGATACCGGCGTGCGTAATCGATGAGGATGCGCCGCATGGCCCGAGCGGCGATGGCGAAGAAGTGCGCGCGGTCCTGCCATTGGGCCCGGGTCTGGTCCACGAGCCTGAGGTAGGCCTCGTGCACCAGCCCGGTGGTGGTGAGCGTGTGTCCCGTCGGCTCCGCACCGAGCTGCCGGTGTGCCATCCGCCGCAGCTGGTCATACACCAGCGGCATGAGCCGGTCCATCGCACCGGGCGCGCCCTGCCTCAGCGCGACCAGCGCTTCAGTGATCTCCCCATCTGTCTGAAGGTTCACGTCCGCCCCCCCGGCCGCCTGGGTTGGCATGGCGGCCGACCTTTCTGCGCGTCTGCAGATGGGTCGAGGCACTAACCGTCGAAGATGGCTCGGCGGGAATACTCGAATATACGGGCTGGAGGACACCATGCCACGGTCGGCCGGGCCCACCCGTCCACCTCATGACCGGAGGTGCAATCATGTTGAGTCGACATCCTCACACCAAGCTGTTCGCCTTGCTCTTTCTCAGCGGCTGCGGTGAAACCGTCGCCCCACCGGAGAGCTCGCCATACCGGGAAGGAGAACCCCGTCTTGCCGTAGACCACGGTGATCCCGGGCGCCGCATTTTCCTGCACGACCGCTGCGGAGGAGAGAGTTGGATCCCGTTCGGCGGTTGCCTGATTGACGGCACGGTGGAACGACCCGGCTGGCTCGCCCGGGTGCAACAGACCGGCTCGCACCCGCTCTGGAAGAACTCGCCGGTTGCGACTGCAGTCGGGACCGGTACGACGCTCGAAGTGGTCAACGTGGGCGGACGTGGGCACACCTTCACCAGGGTGGCGAACTTCGGTGGCGGCATCCTTCCAGTCTTGAATACGCGTGAAGACACGCGAGTCCCGGCGCCCGAATGCCTTGGCGGCATCGTCAACATCCCGGGAGCCGGCGGCTCCGTCACGCACACCTTCAGCGGCGTCGGTGAGCAGCGCTACCAATGCTGCTTTCATCCGTGGATGCGTACGACTGCGGAGGTCACCGAAGCTCACGGCAACTGAGGCATGGCGGCCGACCTTTCTGCGCGTCTACAGATGAGTCAAGCGTATCGCGGTGTCCCCGAGGGGGATCGAGAACAGAAGAGGCCGACTGGAGGTACGTCATGCGACGGCCAGCCGCATTGAGCCTGAGGGCCCTCATCCGGCCTGCAATCGTGTCCCTGTTCGTGGGGCTCCTCGTCCCGGCGTGCGACGATGCGCGCGCCCCGCTAGAGCTGGTTCCCGCCGTGACAGGCACGGTGACCAACTCCGCCACCGGCGGTCACGTCGCCGGAGCGGAAGTGCGCATCGGTGACGCCTCCGCCACGACGGGTGTCGACGGGCGCTTCGAGCTGAGCGATCTCACCACCGGCACGGCGACGCTTCGGTGCACTGCTCCAGGCTTCGTGGACTTCGAGGTGGACATCACGGTGACTTCGGGCAGCGTCACCCGCGATATCGGACTGGCGCGGATCGAACTCTTTGAGTTCAGCGACTACGCACTGTATGTACCCGCAAGTGTCGACGCCCCCCGCGGGCTCCTGCTCGCCCTGGGTGGGCCGGACACGCGAGGGTTCTCCACGATGGGGCCGCTGGGCGCTCCGATCCCCGAGGTGGAGGCGTCACTGCAGGACCTCGGGCAGGCGTTCCGGGCGTTGGCTGCCACTCACGGACTCGCGGTCCTTGGCACGTCCCTGGCCGCGATGTCGAATTCCCCCGATAGTGACCAGCTCCTCCTGGACGCCGTGCAGACCGCCGCGGGGATGAGCGGCCATCCCGAACTCGCGACCGCTCCCATGCTCCTGTACGGCATTTCGTCTGGGGCGCCTCAGGCCTCCGGGTTCACCGCGCGGAGTCCCGAGCGGGTGGCGGGCCTCTTCCTGAAGGTCCCGGTGGGAGTTGCGTCTCTGACGAGCGGGAACACTCTGCGGGTGCCCACCTACATGGTCCTGGCCGAACTGGACACTTTTGTGAACAAAGCCGCGCTCACGGCGGCATTCGAGGCCAACCGCGGGGCCGGGGCGCTATGGGCGCTGGCGGAGGAGCCGGCGGTGCGCCATCACTCTCTCACACCAGCCCAACGAGAGGTGACCATCAACTGGATGCGCACCGTTCTGGACCTTCGCCTACCGGCCGCGCCTCCCGAGCCACTTCGCGAGATCGCCGAGAACTCCGGGTGGCTCGGGGACCGTGTCACCGGTGAGGTGGGACCATGGGCCAACTATCCAGGAGACCGCGCGTTGGCGAGTTGGCTCCCGTCGCAGGCCACCGGCGAGCAGTGGGAAGCCTTGGTTGGCCCGGGCTTGGGCCCTGGGGTGGGCGAGGCCAGGCTTCGCGTGGTCCACTCCGAGTCCCACTGGCCCACCATCGACGTTTTCGTTGATGGCACCCAGGTGCTGAATGACATGACCTACCCGAGCGCTTCCGACTATATGGAAGTCGAGGCCGGCGCTCGGACCGTGAGGTTCGACTCATTTCAAGGCAGTGAGGAGGCCTACGCGAGCCTCGCCGAGGGCGCCGCTTACACGGCGATCCCGTGCTGCACTCAGTTTCCCGGCTCGTTCGTGCTCACCGACGACAACAGCGAGCCGGGAGCGGGAAATGCGAAGCTACGTCTGGTTCATGTCGCCAGCGAGGGGGATATGGACATCTACGTGACGACGCCAGGCGCGGATCTGGCCGCGGAGACGCCGGCAATCACCGTCGGCACCTTGGGCGCCTCGGACTACATTGAGCTGCCCCTGGGCAACTACCAGGTGCGGGGCACCAGGTTCGACACCAAGACTGTCGTGGTCGACGGCACGCTGACGCTGGGAGCTGGGCAGGTGCGCACGGCGATCGCGGTGGACGCCCCCGGAGGCGGCGAGCCGTTCGGCCTCCTCGTGCTCGAGGACGCGAACTGGCAGGCACCAGCGCCTATTCGCCAGCAGGCAACTCGAGCACAGTGATGGTGAGCGATTCCTTGGTTCCCCGGTACTCCGCCGTCAGCCTCTTGCTCGTCGAATCCGCTGGAATCACCAGTTCTCCAAAGCCGAGCATGCTCACCGCGGCCCCGGGGAAGAGGCCCGTCTTGGCCGTGCTGGTCCCGTGGGCGCACTCGATCCCCCCGGCCGGCTCGTCCGCCATTTGGGTTCGCCACACCGTCATGTCGCCGGACTCGGGATCCAGCCTGGCGTACAGCTCCCAGCGTTCCTGTCGGGAAGCCGTGCCCCTGCAGGACCGCGGCAGGGTCAGCTCGATGGTACGGTCCAGGGAGACCGCACCCTGGTAGTGACCGGGCCGCTCGTCACCCATCGGCAGCAGGCTCACCTCGAACAGTGCTTCGGAAGCTTCCTTGGAGGGAACTCCCCTGGGATACGCGGCTTCCTCCGTGTGGTGGATCTTGAGCTTGATCTTGGGCATGACGCAGCCGCATTCGGGCGAAGCCGTGTAGCCCTCACCCAGCATCTCCACCCACTTCCTCGCCTTCTCAGTGAGGTCCGCCTGGGTCCCGGGCGGCGGTTCGGCGACGAGCTCGTAGTCCCGCATGCCTTCGCCGAGCGCGCGATCCCCGACGAAGGCGGCAGCGATGAACTGGACGTTTTGCGCGCCATGGTCGTTGAATATGTGGCCCACGAACTCCTCGCCGGTATGTTCCCGCTCCTTCATCTGCAGGCAGAGCTGCTCGTCGCTCTTGCCGACGAACATCAGCTCCGCTATGGGGGGGACCATCCAGCCTGGCAACCCATCATGACATTCCTGGCATTGCGCGAGGTATGCCGGGCGATTCCCGAAAAGGGTCAGGTCGGCGTCCAGCTGGTCCACGCCGCGATGTTTTTCGGAGTGCGGGTCGACTCCCCCATGGCAGTTGAGGCAGCGCGGGTGGCGGAACACCGGCATCATCTCGCCGAAGGCCTCGACGGCCTTCACCTGCCGGCTTATCGGCAAGGGGCAGGAGGGCGCGCTCCCGCGGTCAGGTGTCGACTCGCCGGCGGCAGTGATGCAAGCGTAAGGCGTTGCTCGGCAGCCGAGTCGCCCAGATAGACCATGCCGACCGCACCGAGCGCGAGCCCGTACGGAACCGGGCTGCCCGGTGCGATGGCCCTGCCGGCGATCAATAGGAACACGGCGGCGGCGCGGTGCGCGCGGCGCGGGGGGCGAGCGCTGCTCATGGTGGTCGTCTCCCGCTCGGACGTGGGCTGCAATACTGGTCGCGACGTGAATAGACGCTACAACGCGGTCACCAATAAGCCGTCAATCGTCGCGTCAAACCATTCCGATCCGAGAGTTGTGCATCCGCCACCGGACGTAGGCTCGGGCCGGTGGACGTGGGGGGAGCTCCGCAGGGGCGCGTTAGGACGCGCAGGCGAGGAGACCGGGCGCAGTTTGCCCGGGCTCCGACCCGGAGCGTCCGGAAGCGCCCCGGAGGAGCTCCCCCCACGTCCACTGGCCGGCACCGACACCCCCACCCATCCGCCGCATAACCACGGGTCCCCAAGACGCGCTATCTTACGATCCGACGACCCGTACCGTGCCCGTGACCCCGACCCAGAGTGACATGGCCACTCGCACCAGCCGCGCCCGAGCCTCCGCCAAGCTCGAAAAGGCCGACCTGCTCGACATATACCGCATCATGCTGCTGGCCCGCCGGATCGACGACAAGGAGATCCAGCTCAAGCGGCAGAACAAGATCTTCTTCCAGATCTCCGGCGCCGGCCACGAGGGCGTGCTCGCCGCCGCCGCCAAGGTCTTCCGCCCGGCCTACGACTGGTTCTACACCTACTACCGCGACCGCGCCCTCTGTCTCGGCCTCGGCATGACCGCCACCGAGCAGCTGCTCTCCGCCGTCGGCGCGGCCGACGACCCCAACTCGGGCGGCCGCCAGATGCCGTCCCACTGGGGCCACAAGGACCTCAACATCGTCAGCGCCTCCAGCCCCACCGGCACCCAGTTCCTCCAGGCCGTGGGGTGCGCCGAGGCGTGGCTCCGCTATTCCCAGATCGAGGGGATCGCGGGGCGGGACGAGGCCATCAAGGGCGACGAGGTCGTGCTCTGCACCACCGGCGACGGCACCACCAGCGAGGGCGAGTTCTGGGAGGCGCTCAGCACCGCCTGCAATCTCAAGCTGCCCGTCGTCTTCCTGGTGGAGGACAACGGCTACGCGATCTCGGTGCCGGTGGAGGTCAACACCCCGGGCGGCTCGGTCTCCAAGCTGGTGACCGGCTTCCCCGGCCTCTTCATCCAGGAAGTGGACGGCTGCGACGTCCTCGCCTCGTTCGACACCATGGTGAAGGCCGTGGAGTACGCCCGCGCCCGGAAGGGCCCGGCGCTGGTGCACGCCCACGTGATCCGGCCCTACAGCCACTCGCTCTCCGACGACGAGGTGCAGTACCGCACGCCGGCCGAGCGGCAGGCCGACGCGGAGCGCGATCCGCTCACCCGGTTCCCCAAGCATCTGCTGGAGCAGGGCATCGCGACCCAGGCGGAGCTCGACCTCATCGTGCGCCGGGTCGAGGAGGAGGTGCAGGTCGCGGCCGACGTCGCCCTCGCCTCCCCGCAGCCGTCCACCGACTCGGTCTACAAGTACGTCTACTCGCCCGACGTGGATCCCACGTCGGAGCAGTTCGATACCGAGGACGATCCGCGGTTCGCCGGCGACCCCACCACCATGGTGGACCTGCTCAACATCTGTCTGCGGGACGAGATGACGCGGGATCCGCGCATCGTCGCTCTTCGGCGAGGATGTGGCGGACTGCAGCCGGGAGGAGAGCCTCGGCGAGGTGAAGGGGAAGGGCGGGGTGTTCAAGGTGACCTGGGGGCTGCAGCGCGCGTTCGGCGAGCGACCGGGTCTACAACTCCCCGCTCGCGGAGGCCAACATCATCGGCCGCGCGATCGGGCTCGCCACCCGCGGCCTCAAGCCGGTCGTCGAGATCCAGTTCTTCGACTACATCTGGCCGGCGTACATGCAGCTCCGCAACGAGCTGGCGCTGATGCGGTGGCGGTCGAACAACGCGTTCGCGTCGCCGGTCGTGGTGCGGGTGACCTACGGCGGGTACCTCAAGGGCGGGTCGGTCTATCACTCGCAGACCGGCGCCGCGGTGTTCACCGGCGTGCCGGGCCTTCGCGTGGTCTGTCCGGCCACGGCGCTCGACGCCAACGGCCTGCTCCGCACCGCGATCCGCTGCGACGACCCGGTGCTCTTCCTCGAGCACAAGCATCTCTACCGCCAGACCTACAACAAGGCGCCGAATCCCGGGCCCAACTTCATGATCCCGCTGGGCAAGGCCAAGGTGGTCCGGCCCGGCACCGATCTCACCGTCGTCACCTACGGCGCGCTGGTGCAGCGCTCGCTCTGGGCCGCCAAGGAGGTGGAGGAGAAGCTGCGGGATCAGCGCCGAGGTGATCGACCTGCGGTCGCTCTCGCCGGTGGACTGGGAGACGATCGGCGAGTCGGTGCGGAAGACCAACCGGGTGGTGGTGGCGTACGAGGACTCGCTGTCGTGGGGCTACGGCTCCGAGATCGCGGCGCGCATCGCCGACGAGCTGTTCGCCTACCTCGACGCGCCGGTCGTGCGGGTGGCGTCCACCGACACCTTCGTGGCGTACGCGCCGGAGCTGGAGGACGTGATTCTTCCGCAGGTCGCCGACCTTCGGCGCGCCATGGAGGAGGTCGCCGCCTTCTAGAACGAAACCGGGGACCCTGATGTCTCGGGTCCCCGGCGCCTGAACGGCTCGCGGCGGTCGTGCCGCTGTGGTCGGAAGAATCGTTCTGCTGGATCCTTCCAGATAGCCTAGCCGGACTGCCTTTCACGCGTTGGGTGAGAATCTCGGTTCATAGGCGGGCGTTCGCTTCGGGGGTACCCAGGCCTCGGCGAATGCCGCTGACCCTCCTCTCATCTGGAATGCACCTCCATCAGTAGGACACGCGCACCGTCCTGTCAACCCGGAAGAAGTTTCCGGAGCCGCGACAGCCTCGGCGGCAGCGCGCTAAATTCGTAGCATGACCCTGCCCGAAGCCGAGCAGCATCTCTCCCTGGCCCTGGAAGCGGCGGTCACGCGGTTCGGCGCGATGGTGAGACAGGTCGGCCGCCGCTACCGGCTGGACGAGAGCGGGCTCGACGAGGTGATGCAGGAGGTCCGCATCCGGCTGTGGCGGGCCAGGGAGACGAGTGAGCAGGTTGGCGAGACCAACACGTCTTACGTATATCGCACCGCTTCGTCGGCCGCATTGGACATCCTTCGCCGACGCCGCGCCCGGCAGGCCGACCGCCACGACGCCATCGAGGATGAGGGTTCGATGACCGTCCTGACGGCCCGGGAGCCGGATCCCCACACCACGCTCGAGGGGTCCGAGCTGGCCGACCGGGTGACCCGGGCCATCGACCAGATCCCCGATTCCAGGCGCCCGGCCGTGCGCATGCACCTCGCGGGTTACCCGCGCGAGGAGATCGCCGATCTCATGGGATGGACCGAGGCCAAGACCCGCAACCTCCTGTATCGGGGGCTGGCGGACCTCAGGGAACGATTGACCGCGGAGGGCATTGGATGGGAGACGGCCGGAGGGACGAGCTGGTGAACGAGGAGCGGCTTCGCGAGATCTACGCCGGAGCCATGGCCTCGCGCGGCGCGAAGGCCCGCCGCACCGCGGCGTGCCCCCTCCCAGAGGCGGTGCTGGCGCTGGTCCGCCGCGAAGGCAGCGAGGACTCGCGGCTGGCCACGCTGGACCACGTCATGAGCTGCCCCCAATGCCGCTCGGAGTTCGATCTGCTCCGGAGCATCGAGCTGGCCGGGGCCGCGAGCGGCGCCGGCGCCCGGCCGGGCCGGCGGAGCTGGCGAGTTCCGGCCGCGCTGGCGGCCTCCGCGCTCCTGGCGGTCCTGATCGGCCGGTTCGCCCTGCCTACGGCTCCGGAGAGCGAGGTCGTCCGATCGGGATCCGAGGGCGGCGTGACGCTGGTCGCGCCGCCGCCGGAGTCTCCCGCCGGGTCGCCCCTGCTCTTCGCCTGGCATCCGATTTCGGGCGCCAGCCGGTACCGCCTGGAGGTGCTGACGAGCGAAGGGGAGGTGGCACTGGAAGCCGAAACCGCCGACACCGCCGATCACGCTGGAGAGCGCCGCCGGCCTGGCTCCGGGCGACTATAAATGGTGGGTCGGCGCCACGTCGGCCGGTACCGCGTCCCGCTCGGCGCTTCGTCCTCTCCGCCTCACCGCCCAGTAGGCCGCCGCGCCCACGAGCAAGACGCACGCTGCGACGGCGAGCCAGGTCCGCCTCGGGCGGCCGCCCGGCACCACCAGCGCCACGCGCGCCAGCGGGTCACCGACCACCGTGAAGCCGGCCCATTCCCCGGGGGGAGCGCCGCGCCGAATCGCCGCGAGCTTGGCCTCTCGCAGGGCCTCCGCCACCGGCCGGCCGCGCGCCAGTCCGTCGTAGAAGTCTTCCACCAGCCGGACCGTGCTGCGGTCCCCGACGCGCCATTGGGTCGCGACCACCGACCGCGCGCCCGCCGCGACCAGCGGCGAGGCCAGTCCCTGCACACCCTCGCCCGCCACCGTCACGCCGCCCGCCGTCCGGCAGGCCGACAGCACCACCATGTCCGCGGCGAGTCTGAGGCCGGCGAGATCGGCGGGGGTGAGGAAGCCATCCTCTTTTCCACCGGGCGCGAGCGCCAGCGCGGTGCGGCTCAGCGCAGCTCTCGTCCACCACCGCGTGCGTCGCCAGGTGAATGACCCGGAACCGATCGAGCCGGGCGTGCTTGAGCCAGTCCTCGCTCGCCTCGCCCCGCACGCCGAACCTCGGAGCCGCCGCCGGCGTAGCGCGCCACCCTCCACGCCTCCTCCCCGCTGCCCTTCAGACGGGGGAGGCCTCCCTGAGCGGCGAAGGCCGACCGGAAGGTCTCCGCTTCACGGGCGTCGGACGACGCAAGCTCCATCGAGAACGCGGGATCGCCGACCGCGAGGACCCTGGTCTGGCTCGGCGGCTCCGCCGGACCGCGCCTGCGCCAGAGCGAGGCGGCGAGGCTGGCGGACGGCGCGAGGCCGATGGCCCAGCGCTCGACGGCGGCCCGGCCGTCGGCCAGCTGGAGCGCGTCGAACGGCACCCGGTGGAGCGGGCCGTCGGGGATCACGACCAGTCGCGTCACCCCGGGCGGCAGCGCGGCGGCGACCGGCTCGAGGAGCGCGACGCCGAGACGTTTCGCGAGCGCGTCCGGACGGCCACCGCTCTCCAGCAGCGCGACCAGTCGGCGTATGGCGGGCGCGAGCGTGTCCACGCTCGGCAGCACTCTTCGCCTGCACTCCCGCGCGGGTCAGGATGAAGAGCGTGGTCGCGGCACCCTCGCTTCCGGCGACGTACTCGAGAATCGCCGTCGCGCTGTCGGGCAGCGCCTCCGAGATCTCGGCGGCGGAAAGCGGTCGGGCGCGGTGCGCCGGCGCCATGATGCCACCTTCCCGCAGGGACTCGGCCTGGTTGAGCCGGTCGGCCAGCAGCCGTGCCCGCCGCTGCTCGGCCAGTGAGAATGCGGTCTCTATCCGCCGCCCGCCGGCCAAGGCTGCAAGCACGCGTGCGACGGGAGCCTGCGGATCGTGCTCGCCGAGCGCGGTGGCCGCGAAGGCGTACTGGCGAAGCTCGTCATCGCCCAGCGAAGCGCGCCAGGTCTCGAGCTGCTCGCTGGCGGCGGTGATGCGGCGCTCCGCCTTCGCGACGTCGCCCGCGAGCGCGGACACTTCCGCCAGCCGCACCTGGGTCAGGTGGCGGTGCAGATGATTCTCCGGTGCGATCCCGGCCAGGTACCGGGTGAACAGTTGCGCCGGCGGCGGCGAGACGGCCCTGGCCCAGCGCGAGCCGTCCGCGATCATAGGCCAGGTGAGCGCGGGCCTCGTCGCCGCGCCCGTGGGCTCGGGCGGACCGCTCGGCCGAATCGAGCTGGCGGCGCGCTTCGTCCCAGTCGGCCTGGCGCATCGCGACCCGCGCCAACTCCTGGCGCGCGATCATCTCGTCCTCCAGGTCGCGGGAGCCCAGGGCCTCCTCCAGCACCGGCTGGAGCGCCGACTTGGCGGCGGCGAGATCGCCGGCGGCGATGAGTACCAGGGCCCGGTTGTGCCGCGCGATGCCGGCCCCGGAGCGCTGGCCGATCGAGTCGTACAGCGCGGCCGCCCTCTCGAAGTAGTCCTTCGCGGTCGGCAGATCGTTCATCCTGAGCGCGAGACTTCCCAGTCCGCCGTACGCGTAGGCGAAGCGCTCCCGGTTGCGCGAGATCTCCGCCTCGGCCAGCACCTGCCGCAGCGCCACCTTCGCGGCGCCCAGGTGGCCGCGGAACTGGAGCTCGTCGCTCCGGCGCGACGCCAGCCGGGCCAGGGAGGCGTGGTCGTGCGTCGCCCGCAGCAGCGCCTCGGCGCGATCCATGATGGCCAGCACCGAATCCCCGCGCCCCAGCAGGCTGTGCGTCATGGCGTGGGCTTCGAGGCAGTGGCCGGTCAGCCGCCGCTCTCCCAGCCGCACGGCCATGTCGATTCCCTCGCCCGTGAGGCGGGGCGCTGCGCTATCGCTGCGGATGGCCCGGAAGAGCCCGAGCCTGCAGAGGTAGTTGACCCGCTCCCATCCGTCGCCGGGTGGCAGCAGAGCGGCGAGCGAGTCGAGCACCGCGAGGCCGGCCTCCAGACCCCCGGTGGCGCTCCTGGTATTGCTGAGTCCGATCAGCGCATCGATCTCGCCGCCGCGGTCGCCGATCGCCGCGGGACTCCGCGATCGCCGTGCCCAGCATCGAGTCGGCCCGCCGGTAGTCGCCTTTTCCCAGGGCGACACGGTAGAGCCCGAGCCGTGCCTGCACCGACCACTCGTCCGGTGTGGAGTCGCTCCGCGCCAGCATCCCGGTGAACAGTCGCTCGGCCGTGGCGAAGTCGTAGGTGAGGCGGGCGAGGCGAGGCCAGCCCGAGCGTGGCCGCGCGGTCGGTCGAATCGTGCCGGATCGCTTGGAGCCAGTAGGCGGTGACCGTCGCCGAGCTGTCGTCGGCGAGGACCCGCTCGGCGGTGTGGACGACGTCGCGGGCCCCACTCTGCACGGCCGCGACGGGCGAGCCGAAGACCGCGCAAGCGGCCCCGGCGAGGAGGAGAGATCGCATCGACAACGTGCTACTTCATGGCTTCCCGGATCTCTCCGGCGGCGGCGATCGCGTTGTCCACGTCGCGGGAGAGAGCCTTGGCCTGCTGCGTCGCCTGGGTCAGATCGCCCAACACGGCGGCCACTCCTGCCGAGCGGAGCCGCAGCAGGTCGAAGCGGACGTTCTGCATCGCGAGGACGCATGACTCCAGGTGGCTCGCCACCTGGGACCGGCGGCCCTGGAGGTCGAGAATCGTCTGGCGCTGGCGCTGGAGCAGGTTGATCCTGCGCGCCCGCTCGGGGTCGTCGGGCTCCTTCGCGAGGGCCGCGATGCGCTCATCGATCGAGCCCAGTGCCCTCGGTGTCCAGATTGGAGTCCATCGCGTGCAGGGTGCGCGCCAGGTCGTTGGCTCGATCGTAGAGCGAATCCACCGTCTGCTGGACCTCGGGCAGCATCTTCCGTTCGGACGGCGGCAGCCGCTCCATCAGCTTGCCGATGGCGAACCGGTCGCTCTGCACCTGGAGGATCTGGGGCAGATGGGCGCCGAAGTCCTCCGCCGTCGGCTGCGGCAGCCGGCGGGGCAGCTTCGCGCCCCTCACCATCGTCGTCTCCACCGCGTCGGGGGCCGCGGGCCGGGTGAGGACGTCGCGCCAGCTGTATCCCGACTGCCAGAGCCTGGCGTAATTTCTCAGCATCCCGATGCCCATGCCGAAGGTCGGGAAGAGAAACCACGGGGTGTCGAGCCCGGTGGCGACATTGATGCCGAGACAGCCGAGCGAGACCGCCGCCCAGCTCGCGAACTGCCCCCGCACCTGCTGCACGATCCGGGGCTCGCCGGTGTCGGGGACCATCGGCTCGTTGCCTATCGCGTCCCCGGCGGGGCGATTGGCGAGGGGCGCCGCGGGCCAGACCGCGCATGTCACGGTCAGCCGCCCGGTCCCTGTCGCTTCGCGGACGATCCAGCAGACCTGGCGGCCGGCCCCTTCGCCCCGTCCCCTCTGCACCACGCTGGCCTCCCGCGGGAGGACTCGGCTCCCTGGCGCCGAGGCGGTCACCGCGTCCCGCGCGCCAGCCGAGGCCGGTCGGCTGGTAGCCGACGACGGCCCGACTCTCGAGGGCCCGGCGCAGCGCGTCGGCGGTGGGCCAGCGATTCTCGGGGTCCTTCTCCAGGCAGCGACTCACGGCGAGGGCGAGATCCTCGGGGACGTCGGGGCGCCGGGCTCGCACGTCGGGCGCGACCTCGGTGATCTGCTTCATCAGGATCCCGGCGACCGTCGGGGCGTTGAACGGCAGCTCCCCGGTCAGCATCTGGTAGCTCACGATGCCGAGGCTGTAGAGATCGGAGCGGCCGTCGATCTCCCGTTCGCCGGCCGCCTGCTCGGGGCTCATGAACGCCGGCGTCCCGATGGCGACGCCGGCCCCGGTCAGCGTCGCCCCGGAGGTCGACGAGAGGGCCTTGGCGATGCCGAAGTCGGTGATCATCACCCGGCCCCGGGGTCCCTCGAGCAGGATGTTGTCGGGCTTGATGTCGCGGTGGATGATGGAGAATCCGTGGGCGGCGCTCAGCGCGTCGGCCGATTCCGTCATGATCCGGCGGGCCTCGTCCACCGGCAGCTTGCCCCGGCGGCGGATCCGGCCCGCCACCGACTCGCCGTCCACGTAGCCCATGACGAAGTAGACCAGGCCGTTGCCCTCGCCGACGGTATGGATCGGGACGATATGAGGATGGCTCAGCTTGGCGGCGGTCTGTGCCTCACGGGTGAACCGCTGGCGGATGTCCTGCTGGAACGCCAGCTCGGGGGGCAGCACCTTGATCGCCACCCGGCGCTGGAGCCGCTCGTCCCGGGCCCGGTACACGACGCCCATACCGCCCCGTCCGACTTCACCCTCGATGGTATAGGCGTCACCCAGCGCCGCGGCGAGCCGGGTGGGGAGCGACTGGTCGGACGGGGCGGTCATGAGTGGGAAGGCCCCGAAACCGACGGGGCGGAACTGCGGTCGGCGATGAGGCCCGTGGAGGAGCAGCCGGACATGGCAGACAATCTGTACTCGCGCTGACCCCGCCGCTACCCTGAGCGCCTTGCGGCGGAGCGTCCGAGAGGACACGCTGGATCGGCGTCAATTTGGCAGCGACGGCCTTCTCCGGCGTCAATTACTGCCAAGATGCCTCCGAGCCCCAGGGCTGGGCGAAACCATACGGGGCCGTAACTTGTTATGTGGCATCACGGATGTTGGCATGGCCATGGCACGGTCGCTGCATTTGCAGCACCGATCGTCTTCAGAGCCTGTCAATTTCCCCCTCGAATGGGGTTGGAAGGAGTAGTCCATACAATGTCCGAACGTCTGACACTACCGGTGTTGCCGCTGCGAGAGGTCGTGCTGTTCCCCGGGGTTACCGCGCCTATCGGCGCCGGCCGTCCCGCGACCCTCCGTGCCATCGAGTCCGCGCTCAGCCAGCCCGAGCGGCTGGTGTTCGCCGTCTCCCAGCGGCAAAACGTCGAGAGTGTGACACCCGAGGTGCTCTACACCATCGGAACCATCGCCCGTATCGGCCAGCTCCAGCGCGGGCTGTCCGGCATGCAGCTGCTGCTCCACGGGGAGCGGCGCGGCATCGCCATCCACTACACCGACAAGGACGGCTACCTCCAGGCCATCGTGCGCGAGGCCGAGGAGATGGCGGCGCTCAATCCCGAGGATCCCGCCTTCGTCGCGTTGCACCGGGAGGCCCGGACCCGCGCCGCGGAGCTGGGTCAGAAGTCCGGTTTGCCTGACGAGGTGGTCCAGCAGGTTCTGGCCGGGGTGAACGAGCCCGGCAAGTTCGCCGACCTTGTCGCCGGCTACATCGACATCACCCCGCAGGAGCGGCAGATCCTGCTCGAGACGCTGAGCGTCGAAGAGCGCCTGCGCCGGGTGCTGGTTCACGTGCAGCGCCAGATCGGCGTGCTGGACGCGCAGGAAGACATCAAGTCCCAGGTCCAGGAGGAGCTGGGCGAGCGGCAGCGGGAGATGTTCCTCCGCGAGCAGCTCAAGACCATCCAGCGCGAGCTGGGCGAGGACGACGAGCGGGACGACCTGCGCGACCTGAAGGAGAAGATCGCGGCGCTCGAGCTTCCCGCGGAGGTGCGGAAGGAAGTGGACCGGGAGCTCGGCCGGCTCTCCCGAATCGGGCGGGAGTCGATGGAGTCCCAGGTCATCCGGACCTTCCTCGAGAACATCGTGGAGCTTCCCTGGAACGCGCGCAGCGCCGAGCATCTCGCCCTGTCGGAGGCGCAGCGGGTGCTCGATGAGGATCACTACGCCCTCGGCGACGTGAAGGACCGGGTGCTCGAGTTCCTGGCCGTCCGGCAGCTTCGGTCGCAGACCGAGGCAGGCGGAACGGCGGAACGGCGGAACGGCGGACGGTGATGGATTGACGTCCAACGGCGCCGGAGGAGACGGCGAGCAGAAGGCGGAGGAGATCGCGTCGGGCGAGTCCACCGACACCCCGGCGGCCACCGCCACGGTGCCGTCGCCGAACGTGCCGGTCCCCGGCAACGACGATGACCGCGCCCGGGGCCCGATTCTGCTGTTCGTCGGACCGCCGGGCGTGGGCAAGACTTCGGTCGCGAAGTCGATCGCGCGCGCGATGGGACGGAGGTACGTCCGCATCTCGCTGGGCGGCGCCCGCGACGAGGCCGACATCCGGGGACACCGGCGGACCTACGTCGGCGCCATGCCGGGCCGGATCATCAATGGCATGAAGCAGGCCGGCACCCGGAACCCGGTCTTCCTGCTGGACGAAGTGGACAAGCTGGGCGTCTCGTTCCAGGGCGATCCCGCGAGCGCGCTGCTCGAGGTGCTCGACCCGGCGCAGAACGACACCTTCGTGGACCACTATCTCGGCGTGCCGTTCGACCTGAGCGAGGTGCTCTTCATCGCCACGGCAAACTTCATCCAGAACATTCCGGGCCCGTTGCTCGACCGGATGGAGGTGGTGGATTTCGCCGGCTACACCGAGCGGGAGAAGCGTGAGATCGCGCGGAAGTACCTGATCCCGCGCCAGTTCACCGAGAACGGGGTGTCGCCGGAGCAGCTCACGATCACCGACGAGGCGCTGTCCGAGGTGATCACCAGGTACACCCGCGAGTCCGGCGTGCGGCAGCTCGAGCGGGAGGTCGGCCGCCTGGCGCGGAAGGTGGCGCGGAAGGTCGCGGCCAAAGAGGTGGCGCAGGTCACCGTCGATCGCGACATGGTGGACGACCTGCTCGGCCGGCCGAAGGTGCATCCGGAGAAGGCCGCCCGCGAGGACGAGGTCGGCGTGGCCACCGGGATGTACTACACCCCGACCGGCGGCGACATCATGTTCGTCGAGGCGTCCACCATGCGCGGCAAGGGCGAGCTGGTCCTCACCGGCCAGCTGGGCGACGTCATGAAGGAGTCGGCTCGTGCGGCGTGGACGTATGCCCGCTCGCACGCGGCCGGCCTCCAGATCGCGGACGAGATGTTCGACCGGGACATTCACATCCACGTTCCGGCCGGGGCCATCCCGAAGGACGGTCCGTCCGCGGGCGTCACCATGGCCTCGGCGGTGGTCTCCACGCTGTCGGGCAGGGCCGTCCGGCACGACATCTCCATGACGGGTGAGATCACCCTTCGCGGGCGTGTGCTCCCGATCGGCGGCGTGAAGGAGAAGGTGCTCGGTGCGGTCCGGGCCGGCATCAACCGGATCATCCTGCCGAAGGACAACGAGCCGGACCTGGAGGATCTGCCGGAGGAGGTCCGGGACAAGATCGAGATCTACCTGGTGCAGGAGCTGGGTGAGGTTCTGGCGCTGACCCTGCGCGGCGCCAGCTTCCGCGAGGGGCGGCTGCTGTTTGGAGATGAGAAGAATCCGAGGGACGTGATGCCGTTGTCGAGCGGGTTCAGGCACTAAGGGCGGAACGGCGGAACGGCGGAACGGCGGAAGGTCCTCGGACCACCTTCCATCGTTCCGCCGTTCCTGTCGCCGTTCCGCCCTTCCGCCCTTCCTCTACCGCTTCTCCGATTTCTCCCGCCTGAGCGCCCGCATCGCCGCGTGGGTCAGCTCGGGGGCGGTGGTGCCGTCGGTGGGGTGGACCGCCCACCCGATGCTCACGTTGACCGGGATGATCAGACCCTCCGCGGTGGTGGCCGCCTGCTCGCCTAGCACGCTGCGCAGCTTGGCGGCCAGGACGGCGGCGCCCGTCGCGCCGGCGCCTCTCAGGATCATCGCGAACTCTTCGCCACCGTACCGGCCGATCACGTCACTCGCCCGCACGCTGGAGCGGAAGACGTTGGCGACGTGAAGCAGGACCTGGTCGCCCACCGTCTGGCCGAAGCGCTCGTGTACTTCGCCGAACCGGTCGAGATCGAAGACCACGAAGGCCAGGGGACCGCCGTGCCGGCGGCCGTACTCCACCGCGTACTCCAGCTCCGCCATCAGCGCGCCGTGATTGAGCAAGCCGGTGAGCTCGTCGCGGTGGAGCATCTCTCTCAGCCGGCGGCCCCGCTCGGCCCGGGTGATCACCGTCTGGAGCAGGAGCTCGGCCGGGGCGGAGTCGGCAACGAAGTCGTCGGCTCCCGCGCGCAGCGCCTCCACCTGGTCGGCTGGCTCCGGGGCGCCGATGAAAATCGTGGGCAGCAAATGAAACCGGGGGTCTCGGCGCACCGATCGCATCACCGAGAATCCGTCGGCGTCGGAGAGCCGCGGTGCCAGCGCGAGCAGATCGGGGACCTCGCGGTCCAGCAGCTCCTGCACCGCCTTGGCGACCGGACTCCGCACCACGCGGATGTAGGCCTCCTCCAGCACGGCGGTGAGCCGGGCCGCGTGGTCGGCGTCGCTGCTCAGCAGGAGGATGGTCGACGGGGGAGCGCCGATGCTCGCCAGCGTGCGAGCGTATCGCGGGAGATCCTGACCATGCGGTCGGCCGGGAAGACGGCATCCACGCCCGCGGCCACCGCGCGGAGCCGGTCCACGGCCCGCAAGGTCTCGATCAGCACGACCGCCCGGGGCCGGGTGGAGCGGCGGCTGGTCCAGGTCGAGGCTACCGCGGAAGGATCGCCCTCGCCCGGCCCGGTGCCGATCACGAGCATGTCGGGACGCTTGCCGGCGGTGACGGCTAGCGGGTCGTCTTTCCGCGTGCGCAGGTCGACGGTGTAGCCGAGGCCGACGAGCGCCTCGGTGAGCTTGTCGCGATCGGCACCCGGAGGCAGTACCAGGACGGCGCGCGGACTGGTCGCCGGGACTTCCATCTCAGCGGTGATTCGTGCGCTGACGACGGTGAGCGCCGCCTCGATCCGCTTCACCGCGTCGTCCAGTTTGTCGGCGGCCGTCGCCGCCGGCGGGTCCGACGAGAGGAGCCGCTCGGCGGCGCGGGCGATCTCGCTGATCTCGGGGAAGCCGTACGAGCCGCCAGAGCCGGCCAGCCGGTGGAACCCGGTCCTGAGCGCCGACACCACCTGCTCGCCCTTCCGAAACGCGTCGGTATCGGATCGCAACTCCGCCAACAGCTTCGGAAGCTCGGTCAGGTACTCCTGCTGGAGCTCCCGGTAGGCGTCGTCGTAGGCGTCGTTCATGGGCTTCTGAACCGCTCGAGGGCAAGCCGGGCGGCCGCGACGAAGGAGCCGGCGGCGCTCCAGTGGCCCCGCACGTCGCTGCCATTCCGGGCGGCGAGGATCGCGTTCCGATCGTCCACCACGAGGATGATCGGCATTCCCGGCCAGGGGTGGTCGTCCCCCGCGACCACGTCGACCGGCGCGAAGCCGAGGTCCACGGGGCCGGTGGCGGCCAGGCTCAGTGGCACACCGGCGGAGTAGGGGCGGCGCAGCGCCGGCGTGAGAAGGGGATACGCGTCCGGCGGAGCGAGCAGGCCGACCGACACGGTCGCCCGGGCGATGTCGTGGGTCATGAGCTGGAGCAGCGACCGGCTGGAGATGATTTCCACCAGCGTCTCGGTGTCCGGTACCGACGCGGCGTCGAGCTCGCGGCTCAGCCGCTCCAGTGCCTGGCCGTGGTCGTTCGAGATCCGGGCGATCAGGGCGGCCGGCGTCTCGGGGCGATAGCGGCGGGGGCGTCCGCCGTCGACCCGGGCCCCGCCCTTGGTGACCAGTCCTTCCAACGCGCTATAGGCATTGGCCCGGGCCAGTCCTGCGGCGCGGGCGATCGCGTACCCGGTGCCGGGTCCGCCGCTCAGCAGGACCTGGTAGACCAGGCTTTCGGTCGGGGTGAAGCCGAAATGGGTGAGATCGATGGTCGGCACGAGTCGTAGTATGTCATACTACGCCAGCAGCCACAAGATTCAGACGTAGTCCAGCGGCCAGCCGAGCAGCTTCGTGATGAGCGCGAGCCGGAAGGTGATGTCGACCTCGCGACCCTCGGTCGTCGTGGCGTCGAGGTGGAGCGGGTAGTAGTGGTAGGTGATCTTGTTGAGCCCCTTGGGCTGCGACCGGAGGTTCTTGGGCCGCCACACGCCGGTCTCGTCGCAGTCCTTGAGCAGCCGGGCGAGCACCTTGGTCGCCACCGGAGCCCATTCCAGTGCCCCCATCCTCGCGAGCAGCTCGATGTAATGGAGGGCGAGCGGCGGATCCTTGGGGTAGCCCTTCGAGTCGGCCTCGATCGGGTCGCCCAGCAGCAGGTGCTGGGGCTTGATCGATCGCTTGCCGACCTGGATGACGAACGACTTCTTCGGCGCGGGCTGAGCGAGGTAATGACCCAGGCGTTCGGTGAAGCCGGCACGTTCCCGCCGCAGGTTCGGCATCGCGGCGATCATCGCGACCGAGTACCAGCTCGGCGGATGGGCCTCGGGGTGCAGAGCGAGCACTTTGCCGGACTTCACGAACGGCTTTTCCGCTGTCGGGCTCCGGAGGAACTGGGAGATGGAGCTGGCGATCTTGTGCCCGGCCCCCCGGAGGCGTGGATCCTCGGCGTAGCCCGCCTCCGCCAGGGCCGCGGAGGCCGCCTCCCGAATGTTCTCCCGGGCCCAGATCATGGCCTCGGCATCGCTCTTGACCAGCTTCTGCAGCTCGAACAGGAGCGCGGGGTCCTCGTCCCGGCTGAGCAGGCGGAACAGCACCCGGTCGGCCAGCTTGAAGGGGCGCCCGGTCCTGGGCCACTCGAGCTGGAGCAGGCGGCGGTAGTTGGGGATGGTGCCGACGTCCTTGATCCCCTGGGCCGCGGAGGGGGCGAGCCCGAGGAGGTTCCCGCCCCAGGTGCCGGAGTCCTTCTGCTTCTTCACTACGGCGAGCGCGGTCTTGGATTCGGTCACCGCGAGGTGGGCGGCCTCGCGGGCCTCCGGCGTCGCGTACCCAGCCGGCGCCAGCTCGGTCAGCGTGCGGTACCGGACGGAGGCCCCGGCGTTCTCGAGCAGCCAAGCGAGCGGAATCCGGTGCTGATTCGGAAGTTCCAGGAGCGCTCCTGGGGGGAGTGGGGTGCGGAAACGGCGGCAAAGATAGAGCGGAGCGGGGGGCGGCGGTAGGGCGGCCGCTCCCCGAAGGCGGCTTCTAGGACCCCGTTCCCTTCTGCCTTGCCTGGCCGGCCTGCCGGAATTCCGACTTGGCCTGCCACTGCGGCTGGGTGGGAGCGCTTGCTATCGACACCGCTGTCCTGACGGTGACGCGAAGCTGCTGTAATGCACCGTCATACGTGAACCAGGGGAGAATCTCGTCGCTCGGCTGGTGGTACCGCTCGGCAACGTACTTGTCCTTCTGTTCCTTGCCGTAGCCCGCGGGCTTGCCGAGGAACTGCGACCCGCTCACCACCGACATTCCGGGCACGCCCACCCTGGCCAGCGGGAAGTGGTCTGACCGGAAGAACTCGCCGCGGAGCAACGCCTCCTCGCTGCTCGTCACCTTCAACCCCTCCGCCGCGGCCGCCGCCGCGAAGGTGTTCCCCAGCGTGGACTGGTCGAGGCCCAGGGCGGAGACGTCCGCCGTCCGCCCGTAAAGATTCATCACATCGAGGTTGAGGATCGCGGCTATGTCGCGCAGGGGAATCGGCGGGCGGTTGGCCAGTTCCTGGGAGCCGATCAAGCCCGATTCCTCGGCGGCGAACCCGATGAAGATGAGCGAGCGTCCGGTCCGCACCCCGCTCCGCACGAATGCCTCGGCCGCCGCGAGAACCGCCGCGGTGCCGGAGGCATTGTCTTCGGCGCCGTTGTAGATCGAGTCGCCGTCCACCGCCGCGCCGATGCCGAAGTGATCGTAGTGCCCGCCGATCAGGACCGCTTCCTTGGCCAGGGCGCCGCGCCCGGGAAGCCGGCCCAGCACGTTGGCGGTCTCGGTTCTGAGGATCTCGCTCCGCACCGAGGCCTCGAGGGTGATCCCCAGCGGGACGGGCCGGAATCCCTTGCGCGCTGCCGCTGCCGTGAGCGCCGCCAGATCCTGCCCTCCGCTCTTGAACAGCCGCGCCGCGGTGCCTTCCTGCAGCCATCCGGCCACCACCAGTGAGTCGGGCGGAATCTCCAGCCGCCGCTGCGGCCCGGTCCAGCCGGAAAGGACCGTGGTCCACGGATAGGTGGCGCTCTCGGTGGTATGGACCAGCAACAGCCCGGCCGCGCCCTGGCGGCGCGCCTCCTCGATCTTGTAGGTCCACCGGCCGTAGTAGGTGAGGATCTTGCCCCGGAACAGCGTCGAGTCCTGGAGCCCGGGGTCGTTCACCAGCGCCACCACGACCTTTCCCCTCGCGTCGAGCCCGGCGTAGTCGTTCCAGCCCAGCTCGGGGGCCACGATCCCGTATCCCACGAATACCGCCTCGCCGCGCAGGCTGACCGACGAATCGTTCCGCATGGACCACAGGACGTAATCGTCCTTCCACGTCAACTGCGCCGCGGCCGGCGCGGTGACCGCGAGCTTCGGCGTGGGCGTCAGCGAGATGATGGGCACCCGCTGGTAGTAGCTGCCGCTGTCCCCCGCCGGCTCCAAACCGAGCCGCCGGAACTGGGAGGCGATGTACTTCTGCGCCAGCTCGCCTCCGCGGGTGCCGGGCGCTCGGCCCTCGAGCGCGTCGTCCGCCAGAAACTCCATGTGGCCTCGCAAGGGACCGGCGCTCACGGCGGCCGCCACTCGGGCGGCGGCGGAGGCCGGGGTCGGCTGCTGAGCCCCGAGCCGTGGCGATCGGGGACAAGATCAGGATCGATAGCAACGTGAGCGACGAGCGCATGCGGCCTTTCTAGAGTCGGAGCCGCTTGAAGACCGACTCGGGCAAGTTGGTGACCAGGGCCATGATAGGGCGCCAGAACCAGGGAATGTAGGCCACGTCCTTGCGGCCTTCAATCGCCCGGTGAATCGCGCGGCCGGCCCGGCGGGCGCTGCTGAAGAGCGGGTTCTTCGGCACTTCGGCGGTCATCGGGGTGTCCACGAAGCCGGGCTTGAGGGTCACCACCGAGACCCCCCGGTGGTGGAGACGATTTCGCAGCCCCTCGAGGAACACCGCCAGCCCTCCCTTGGCGGCGCCGTAGACGTAGTTGCTCTGCCGGCCACGATCGCCGGCGACCGAGGTGATGACTGCGATCACCCCACTGCCCTGGGCCTCGAACCGATTGGCGAGCAGCGTGAGGAGGGCCACGCTCGAAGTAAAGTTCACCTCGAGGGCTCGAACGGTCTCGGGCACGCTCTCCTGACAGCGGGTCTGATCGGGCAATGTCCCGTGGGCGATCACGGCGACGTCGAGGCGGCCCGGCGCGAACGCCCGTTCCACCACCGCGGCGTGACTCTCGGTCGCGAGCAGGTCGAGCACGGCGGTCTCGACCCCGGCCGCTCCCCGGACAGCCAGGTCGTCAGCCACCGCGGCGAGCCGCTCGGGCTTCCTTCCGGCCAGGATCAGGCTCGCTCCGCGCTCCGCGTAGGCCCTCGCCACCTCGGCGGCGATGGCGGATGTGGCTCCCACGATCAGGATCCGTTGTGGCGGCGGATCAGGACTCATGGACTCGTCGCCAGAATGAGGAGGAGAACTTGGGATCCACCAGGGTCGAGAAAGTCCTCCACGCCGGAAAGAAGGCGCGAAAGCTCTCGGCGCTCATGCGGGCGTCCTTGGCGGGGTAGACCGCGCCCTCCCGCGTCGCGGACCTCCCGGTCGAGCTCATCCAGGAGATCCAGTGTCCGCTTTCCCCGGAAGCTGAAATCGATCGCGAGCGTGAGCCCCGGTCGAGGAAATGATAGCAACCCGGGCGAGGCGATCGAGCCGAAGCGCTTGATCACGCCGAGGGTGGGGGTCTCCGTGGACCTGCTGACGCGCTCGAGGATCGCCCGGGCGGCGGCGCCGCCCGGCGAGTCGGGAACCACGCACTGGTACTGGAGGAATCCCGCCGCGCCGTAGAGCCGGTTCCAGTCGCCGAGGGCGTCGAGCGGAAAGAAGAAGGGCTCGTACGCCACAGTGGTCCGCGCGGCTTTCGCCGGCCCGCGGCGGTACTGGAGGGCGTTGAAGGCGCCAAGGGTCGCCCGGTTGAGCAGGTGACTCGGGGCGTCGAACGGCACGCGGAGCCCGGCGCCACTCGCTCGCCGTCGCACGCCGGCCGGGAACGGCACGTGCGCTCCCCTCAGGTAGACTCCGCGACCCAGGCGCCGCCCGCGGGCCAGACAGTCCACCCAGGCGACGGTGTACTCGTGGGCGGCGTCCTCCGCCGCAAGCGTGAGGAACTCCTCCAAGTTCGCGAACCGAACGCGCTCCTGTGCGATCCCGGCGCCGGCCACGCGCTGGAGGCGGATCTCGGCCCAGAGGATGAGCCCGGTGAGGCCCAGGCCACCGATGGTGGCCGCGAAGAGCTCGGGGTTGGAATCCGGCGAGCACATCAGGCGCTGCCCTGAGGAGCGGAGCAGCTCGAAGCGGGTGACATGTCTCCCGAACGATCCGGCGCGGTGGTGGTTCTTCCCGTGTATGTCGTTGGCGATCGCCCCGCCCACCGTGACCCACTTGGTGCCGGGCACGACAGGAAGGAACCATCCCTGTGGAACGATGAGGTCGAGGATCTCCGCCAGCGTCACGCCCGCCTCACAGCGGAGCAACCCCGAGGGCTCCAGGGCGATGAACCGGTCGAGACCGGTCGCGACGAGAAGAGTCCCGCCCTCGTTGAGGCAGCTGTCGCCGTAGCTCCTGCCACAGCCGTAGGCCAGCATCGGCTCGGGGATGAGCTCCAGCGCGGGCGGCTGGTCTCGCCACGTCACCGGGACGGCGCGGGCGTGCCGCGCCGCGGGGTAGCGGCCCCAGGAGCTGCCGACTCGAATGCCGATCGGGCGCCATGTCAGAGCGCGGCGAACAGCACCAGGCCCACGAGCGCGGCGACGATGTAGCTCGCGGGATCGCGCGCCGAGGCGACGATGGGGTCCTCGTGGATCTGTCCGCGGTGGGCCAGCAGCCACATCCGGCCGGTCCAGAAGAGCAGCAAGGGACACACGAGGAAGAGTACCGCGGGCTTTCGGTAGAGCTTCACGACCTCATCGCTGTTGAGATACAGCGCCAGCACCAGCACCGCGAGGTATCCGCTGGCCGACCCCGTGGTGCCCAGCCACTGGACGTCGCCCGTCAGGTAACCGCGACGCCGCAGGCTGACCGGCTGATCCGGTGCGAGCGCGAGAAGCTCCGCGTGCCGCTTGAGGAAAGCCAGGCTCAGGAACAGGAACATGGCGAAGGCCAGCAGCCAGGTGGAGAAGCGAACCCCGGACGCGGCCACGCCGGCGAGGACTCGCAGGGTATAGAGCCCGGCCAACAGGAGCACGTCGAGCACCGCGATCCGCTTCAGATAGGAGGAGTAGGCGGCGGTCATCACGATATAGAGCAGCAACAGCACCAGGAACTCGCGGGGCAACGTGGTCGCCCCGACGACGACCGACCCGACGAGGAGCACGGGGGCGAGTACCATGCCTACGGCCACCGGCAGGGTGGACGAGGCGAAGGGCCGATTCCGCTTGTCCGGATGGAGCCGATCGGCTTCGAGATCCATGAGGTCGTTCAGCACGTACCCGCCCGACGCCGCCAGGCAGAACGCCACGAAGGCGATCAGCCCGCGCGTCATGACGTCCCGCTCGAACAGCCGGTGGTCCAGCAGGATCGGCACGAACACGAGCAGGTTCTTCACCCATTGGTGCACGCGGACGGCGCGAAGCACCGCCACGGCGCGTGACGGCCCGGCTGTGGAATCAGCCACGGGGCATCTCCTTCAGTCGGAATCGCGCGATGGACTCACTCAGGTCGGTCGCCATGCCGTGCGCTGCCAGCATCGCTGTCCCGGTCTCGACGCCGGACCCGAGGGCGGTGCCGGTAGAAAGGACGGAGGGGAAGGTGCGATAGTTGCCCGCGAACCAGACGTTGCGCCAGGTTTCGCTCCGGATCGGCGGATTGCGGAAGTGGCGGCCGACCACCGGAGAGTACATCGGCACCCGGGCGATGTGGGTCCAGAACGGCTCGAGCTCGCTGCCGAAGACCGCCTGGAAGTCCGCGCGATAGCGCTCCAGCAGCCGGTCGTCGGGCTCCTGAAAGAGCGGGCGGTCTCGCCCCCGCAGATGGGTCACGAAGTTGACGCAGGTGTCCCCCGGGCGTCCGATCGTCGGATTCAGCGAGCTGAGCAGGAAGATGCCGCCGGCGGTGCGATCCAGCGACACCAGGTTGATCCAATACGCCTCGGTCGGCAGCGCCTGCCGGGTGGCGCAGACGACCGAAAGCAGCGCCGAATAGCGGATCTCGGCCAGACCTGGGGTGGCCTCGTGGACGAGGCGCAGGTAGGTCTCGGTTGGAATCGTGCTCACGAAGAGGTCGGCGGCGATCCGGTCGCCACCCTCGAGCTCGACCTCGGTGACCCGGTCCTCCGCGGTGTGGAGCCGGACGGCCTTGGAGCGCAGGCGCACCCGCACTCCGTGCTCGGCGAGCAGCCGGGCCACGCCGTCGCAGAGCACCTTGGTCCAGTTGGCGCCGGGCATGTATCCCAGCGGCGCGGAACCCTCGCGATGGCGCAGCCGCGCTCCCAGCCAGGCGCCGCTCACCTCCTCGCAGGGCAGCTCGAACTTGAGCCGGGTGAGCCGCTCGAAGATCGCCTCCCGAACACCGGGCCCCGCGTAGTGGTCCACCAGCTCGGCGGCGCTGCGGCCCTCCCAGGAGGACCAGTCGCTGCGCTGGAAGGCCATCAGCATCAATCGGACGAAGCCGGCCTTGTCCCGCAGGCTCATCGGAAAGCGGAGAAAACCCGCGATGGTTCCGAGGTCGTACGCCGTTCCGCCGAGCCGAAAGAGCATGCGGATCCGGCGCCAGCGCACGTCGGGGAGCGCGCCGATCAGACGGAGAAAGAAGAGCAGCGGCTTGTCCCGGTGGAGAATGTGGTGGTAGCCCAGCGGGTAAAAGTGTCCGTCGCGCTCGAAGCTGCCGGCGAGGCCCCCGAGGCTTCGAGCGCTCTCGATCACGGTGACGTCGCGCACTCCGGCGCGCGCCAGAGTGAACGCGGCGGCGGCGCCGGAAAGGCCCCCGCCCAATATCACGACGGACGGTGGCTTGGCGGCGCCGTGGTTAGCTTTGGCCGGCAACTTCACTCGATCCCCTCTCGATTCGAGCCACGTTCGTGAGCCGTCCATCCTGGCCGATGCCGCTCGTGGCGCTCCTGTGCGTGGCGCTACTGCTTCGCGCAGTGCTGGCCTTTCGACCCGGCCTGTGGGGAGACGAGATCTTCTCCCTCGCCATGGCCACCGGGCATAGCCTGGAGCATCCAGCGGCGGCGGCGGACCCCGCCTGGGGCGATTTCGTCCAGCCGGTGGACGTCGAGCCGTCCTCCGGCTTCCGCCGTTATGCCGAGCATGTCGACCCGCCCGCAGGGTTCCGCCAGGTCGCGCGTGCCGTCACCCTCTCGGACACGAGTCCGCCGCTGTACTACGTGCTGTTGAACGGCTGGACCCGTGCGCTGGGCACCGGCGACGCAGCGCTCAGGCTGTTTTCCCTTCTATGGGCCGTGCTCGCGGCACCGTTTCTGTGGCTCCTGTGCCGGGACCTGGCCGGCCGCTCAGCCGCTTGGGCGGCCCTCGTGCTCTACGCCTGGTCTCCCGCGGGGGTATTCTACTCGCTCGAAGGCCGGATGTATTCGCTGGTGTGGTTCCTCGCCACCGCCTTGGCGTGGTGCACCCTTCGGGTCTCTCGGGCCGGCCCGCGATTGGGCGCCGTGGCAACCTGGATCGTCGTCGCGACCGCGGGCCTGTACACCCACTACTTCTTCCTCTTTGTCTGGCTCGCGTTCGTCGCGTGGCTGCTGCTGTGGCCGGGGCGCCTGCCGCGCTTGTCTGCTGTGCTCCTCGCACTGGCCAGCGCCGCAGCGGCCTTCCCCTGGTATGCAACCGTGCCGGCCGCCCTCGGCCGGTGGCGGATCACCGGTGACTGGCTCGCGGTGCCGCTGAGCTGGCCCGAGCTCGCCACCCGGCCATTCGAGCTGGCCTGGAGCCTGCTCGCGGGCGGCAACCTGTGGGGCGGCTCGCCGGTGGTGGATGGCGGTCTCGCGCTCGCCTATCTCCTGCTGGTGCTCTGGACCCTGCGCCGGGGATCGCTCCATGACCTGTTCACGCCGGACCGCCTCCTGGTGTGGGGCTGGCTGGCTGCGGCCGTGCTGGGCCCCGTCGCCTTCGATCTGGTCCGCCACACCGGCGCGTCCCGGGTTCCCCGCTACGTGCTGAGCGCCCTTCCGGCCGCAATGATCCTTGTGGCGCTGGGGATCGACCCGCTGCGCCCGAAGGTGCGTGCCGCGTTCATCGGCTTGGTTCTAGTCGGCTGGACCGCGGGCCTCTGGCCCATCGTCACGCACCGCGACCGCCCTGGGGCGGTCTATCGAGCCATTGCCGCGGAGCTGGAGCAGTGGGCCGGCCCCACCGACCTGGTGCTGGTCCACTCGGTGCCGTCCGGCGTGATCGCATTGAGCCGCTACGCTGGACCGCGACGTGCCCCTAGCTTCGTGGATCGAGCCGCTCGGGCTGCGACAGGTTCCCGGGGACCTCGAGCGGCTGCTTGCGGGCCGGGCCCGCGTTGCGCTGATCCAGGTCCATCACCTCGGCAAGGCCTCGCCGGCGGAGCCGTGGCTGCGTGCGCACGCGAGGCTGACCGGGCACAAGGTATACGACGGGGACCGCGCCGCGCTCGCCGGGGACGTCGCGTCGCTGTCCCCGCAGCTGCTCCGCGCCTTGCAGGGAGACCAGCTGGTCGAGGTCTTCTACTTCGAGCCCACCGACGGCGCGACGTTTTTTCCTGCTCGCCGGTAGATCCGCGGCCCGCTGTCGTTCGCTGCGTAGAGCAGTGGCCAACGGCTCCGGTCGCGTTCGACCACCGGCGCCGCATAGCGTCGTCCGACATCCAGAAAGCTCAGCTTGTCCACCACGACATAACGCACGGGCACCTGCTCCAGGAGACTCTCGGCCGTGGAGGGATCGCTCTCGTAGGGGGGCATCACGGCCAGCAGCCCGGTCCGGAGATACACCAAGTGCGGCGTGGAGGTCGCGACCACGCCCGGCGGCGGCGCCGACCTCGCCAGCCAATCGATCGCGTCATCGTGCAGCCGCCAGCTACGGTCGTAAAAGAAGAGACGATACTCGTGGGTGCGGCCGGCGGCGTCGGTCATGACGGCGGGCTGATGGTGCTTGGTGAAGACCTTGTACACGGTATAACACTGCTGCACCAGCACGAAGGCGATGACGCCCAGCCCCGCGACCGCCCCCACGCGCCACCACCGGCTGCCCGAGCGCGCCGCGCGCTCCGAGAGCGCGGCGGGCAGCGAGACGAAGGCGAGAGCCAGAAAGGGTGCCAAGGGTACCAGATAGCGGTTGAACTGCCCGGGCCAGGGTGTGACGGCGATGAGGAGCACCGACCCCGCGACGTACAGCACCAGGAGCCAGTGCCCGCGAAACGCGAGGAGTACCAGACCACCGATCACGAGCGCGCTCATGAAGACCAATGTCGCCGACACGGTCCAGCCGGGAATCGCCGCCCAGGGGAATCGCTCGCGGACCCGTGCCACTTCGCCGACCAGCCAGCCGCGATGCAGTGTCGCAGTCTCGCCCAGGCTCAGGGGCATCCCCCGCACATTGGTCCACACGCGTGCCGCGAAGTCTCGCCCGGATGCCCGTCCGAGCTCCGGTTGAAACGGGTCCCGGTACGACATGTTCTCCAGGTAGCCGACGTTGTAGAACTGGTAGTCCGCTCGCTGATAGGCATAGGCGGGCTTGGCGAACGCCGGGTCCGATTTCACGCCCGCCACGTACGCCTGCCAGGACGCCACGATCGCCACCGCACGCCACCCCGGGCGAGCGCTTGCCCGAACCGACGGCGCAGCAGGCTTTCGGCGGTCCAGGCGGCCAGCAGCGCCACGCCGGCGGTTCGCAATCCGAAGGCGGCGAGAGCAAGCAATCCCGCGGCAATGCCGGGCGGAGCCAGGAAGAAAAAGGTGGACGCCGCGGCATATGGCAGGTCGGCCGAGAAATAATCGGACAGGAACAGCGCCTGAGCGTTCAGGATCGCGAGCAGGGTCGCGAGGAAGGCGAACCGCGAGGGGACGAACCGGCGCGCCAGGGCAAACACCCCCACGGAATACCCGATGAACAGCAGCGCAGCCGTGAGTCGCAGCCACCAGCCGACCACTACCGGGTCCGTGGTTCCCAGCAGTAGCTGGTGGACCGCGGCGACGGCCGGCAGGAGCGGCGGGTACTGGATGGCCTCGATGGCACCCGGCTCGTTGAGCAGCCGGTAGCCTCGCCCCTCCGCCAGAGAGGTGCCGAGGACGTAGTAGACCCCCGCGTCGTAGCGCAGATCGAGCGGCCCCCGAAGTCGCGGCAGCCAGAGCGCGATCGCGACCATGACGAGGGCGGCGGCATAGCGCCGGTCGGCTGCCAGCCAGCGGCGCGGGCTCGCCTCGCTCACTGATGGTCCTCCGGCCGGCTCATGGACATCGCGGAGATGAAGAGCGACGAGAAGATGGCGCTGAAGCCCAGGATGACCATCGTCGCTCCGAACGACGCCCACTCCGGGTGCGGCAGCGGCAACAGATCGGAGCGTACCCACTCGACCAGGATGGCGGCGAGGATGGCGACTCCACCGAGCACAAGTCCACCACCCAACAGGAGGCCGCCCTCGAGCTTGAACCGGCGGTAGAAGCTGGCGAGCTGCCTGTTGTCGCGGTCGAACCGGCGGCTCCAGGAATAGGTCTTGGCGTGGAGTCCGAGGCTCAGGATCTGGAATCCCACCACGCTCAGAATCGTCGCGAAGACGGCGGTGACTCCCGCGGCAGGGCGCCCGCCGAACCGCACCAGTCCCAGGAGAACGGAGAGGTGGAGCAGCATTCCTGACGCGAGCAGGATCGTGCCCGGCACGAAGAACAGCTTGTTGGGCGAGTAAAGCAGCATCATTCGCAGGCTCCGCCAGCCGTCGCGGAAGGTGCGCAGCTTGGACTCGCCCTTTCGAGGGGCCAGAACGATCGGAATCTCCCGGGTCCTGAGCCCGGCCAAGCCGGCGTTGATGGCCAGCTCCAGGTTGAACTCCATGCCGGGACTCACCGGGCGGATCCGTTCGTACGCCTCCCGGGTGAAGGCGCGGTACCCGCAGTACACGTCGGTGTAGCGGGTGCCGAAGAGCGTGTTCAGGGTGCGGGTGAGCGCCGGGTTGCCGAACCAGCGGTGCAGGGCGGTGATGTGGCGGTCGCCGCCGCCGAGATAGCGGCTACCGGTCACGAAGTCGCAGCCCTCGTCGCGCAGGGCGGCGAGGAAGCGAGGAATCATGGTGAAGTCGTAGGTGTCGTCGGCGTCGCCCATGACCAGGTACCGTCCCCGCGCGCTGGCGAAGCCCTTGAGGTAGGCGTTGCCATATCCGCGCGTCGGCTGGTGCACCACCCGGGCGCCCATGCTCTCCGCGATCGCGACCGAGCGGTCGGTGGAGCCGTTGTCGCACACCACGATCTCGCCGCTCAGCCCCGCGGCGGCGAAGGTCCGCTGGATCTTCTCGATGCAGGCGCCGATCGCCTCCTCCTCGTCAAGGCACGGCATCACGACCGAGACCAGCGGCTCCGTCGAGCCGATGTCACTCATGGCGCTCCCTATCGATGGGGTGATCCGCGGCCACGCGCGCGGCAGCCCGCCGCGCGGCCGGATAGCGGCCGAGGCCGGTCACGCAACCGCGGAGCTCCACCAGTCCGAGCGAGCGGAGCGCGCCTGCGGGGGCCGCCTTCGGCCGCAGCACCCGAAACGCCGTCTTGGCGTACCACCAGAGGGCCAGCCGGGCGAACGCGAGCCGCTCCTCCCGGTAGGCCAAGCCGCTTCGCACCATGTAGACGGAAAAGCTGACCCCATGGTCGGCGATCTGACGGCGCAGCTCGGGCAGGGTGCGTCGGTGCCGGTGGCGCACGATCGCGCTCGGCTCGTAGACCAACGCGTGGCCCTCCTTCAGCAACCGGAAGAACATCTCCAGGTCGCCGCCGCCCCGGGCCGGGGTACCCACATCGAGCGCCGGGTCGAACGGACCGATCCGATCGAACACCGCGCGCCGGAAGGCCATGTTGGCTCCGGTGCCGTAATCGCCAGCCAGGCCGTATCGGCCGGCGAGCGGCCCATTGCGATTGGTGGCGGCGACCCGCCGTCGCTGGAATCCCCGGCCGAAGCTCCGGTACCGCTCGAACAGCACCTGGGCCTCGGTGTCCAGCTCCGCCGGGAGGACCAGCCCGGTAACCGCGGCGACCGCCGGGTCACCGGCGAAGGCACCCGCCAGGGCGCGGACCCAGCGGCGATCCACCAGCACATCGTCGTCGGTGAACGCCACCACGTCACCGGTGGCCTCGGCGATCGCTCGGTTGCGTGCCCAATCGAGTCCCGGGCGGGGCTCGCGGACGTAGCGCACCGCGCCTCCGCGCCGCTCGACCAGAGTGCGAGTCTCATCGGTCGCGGGAGCGTTGTCGACCACCAGCACCTCGTGGGCCGGGTGGTCGAGCAGGGCCAGCGAGTCGAGGCAGCGATTCAGATCCTCGGTGCGGTCGCGGGTGCAGACCGCCACCGTCACCGATGGCCAGCGCCAACGCGTGACGCGGGCTTGCTCGGCGGGTCCTCCGGCCGGTTGTCCAAGCCGGCGAGGGCCGCGGCGACGGTCGCTGGCGGGACAGGTCCCGTTTACGACCGGCAATCGCACCCAGGCGACCGGGGCGCCGCGGCGCCGGACCAGGGCCTCGACCGCCACGTAGCCCTCGAGGCCGACGAGTGCCTCTGGCGGCTGGTCCAGCTCCAATTCCAGCAGGCGGACTGGTGCCAGCGGATCGTCAGCGCCGCTCGCCACGATACCCCGCCAGCACGGCGTCGATCGGTCCGTCCATGACCACCCTGCCGTCGGCCAGCCAGATGCCGCGGCCGCACAGCTCGCGCAGCTGATCCAGCTCGTGGGAGACCAGGACCAGGGTCCCGCCGCGCTCGTGATAGGTGCGGAGCCGCTCGAGGCAACGCTCGCGGAAGGCCTGGTCACCGACCGCGAGGACCTCGTCGAGCAGGAGGATGTCCGGCTGAAGGCACACCGCTACCGAAAAGGCCAGCCGCGCCTCCATCCCGGAGGAGTAGTACTTGAGGGGCGTGTCGGGCAGGTCGGGAATCGCGGCGAACTCCACGATCTCATCGTACCGCTCGGCGAGCTCCCGCCGGGTGAGGCCGAGCACCGCCGCGTACAGCGCGATGTTCTCCGACCCGGTGAGCTCCGGGTGGAATCCGGCACCGAGCTCGATCACGGCCGTGATGCGGCCGTTGGTTTCGACCGTGCCGGCGGAGGGCTGGTAGATCCCGGCGATCAGCCGGAGAGCCGTGCTCTTGCCCGAGCCGTTGCGGCCCAGCAGCGCCACGGCCTCCCCGCGCTCCACGACCAGGTTCAACTCGCGCAGGGTGAACTCGGCGCGCCGGACGTGGAGCGGCCGCCGCAGGATACGCCGGATGAACCACTCCCGGAGCGTGCTGGTGCGGTGCTCGTAGAAATAGAACCGCTTCGAGACCGCCCGAAGCGCGACGGCCGGGGCCGGCCGCGCCTCAGACGATCTCTGGGAAGACCGCGGCGTAACGGCGGAAGATGGCATAGCCGACCAGGTAGAAGACGAACGCGGCGGCGAGCATGCCGCCCAACAGGTGGAGCGACGGCATCCGGCCCCAGTAGAGCACGTCCTGGTAGAGGGTCAGCAGTCCGGCGATGGGATTGAGAAAGTAGATGGTCCGGGCCGCCTGGGGCACCATCTCCGCCGGATAGAACACCGGCGACAGGTAGAACAGCGTGGTCAGCGCGATCGGGAGCGCGTGATACACGTCATAGTAGAAGACCGAGAGCGTCGCGATCGGGAGCGCCAATCCGATGACCAGCAGCAGCTGGATCAGGGCCAGCACGGGCAGCAACGCAAAGCTCTCGGGTACCTGGCGGTGGTGGAGCAGCACCAGCGCGATCAGGACCAGCGCGATCTCGGCCACGAACTCGATCAGCCGCGATCCGGCGGCGCTGAACACCAGGATCTCGCTGGGGAACGCCACGCTGCGGGTGAGCCGGGAGTGCTCGGCGAAGATGTAGGTGCCGGTGTTGAGCGTCTGGAGCACGAAGTTCCACACGAAGTACCCGCTGAGCAGGAACGCCCAGTAGTCAGGCAGCGGGATGCGGACCACCTGGCTGAACACCAGGACCAGGATCGACACCGTCAGCAAAGGGTTCACCAGCGTCCATACGAAGCCCAGCAGGGAGCGCTGGTATTTCACCTTGAGGTTTCGCACCACGAGGCTGTGCAGCAGCTCGCGGTACCGCCACACCCTCCGGAGGGGGCCGATAGAGCCGATCATCGGACGCTCTCCCGGCGCTGCCGCGCCAGCCGCCGCGCCCGGGGATAGACCAGCAATCCCAGCCAGCAGTTCCACCACATGCGCACGAGTAGCCGGGCGGGCAACGGATCGCGCCGCACCGCGCGCCGCAGCAGGCGGACCCCCGGCTTGGCCAGCCGCCAACCGGTGTAGCCCAGCAGCGCGGGCCGCGACCTCGAGTCAGGCCCCATCAGATGCTTGGCGAGGAACGCCAGTACCGCGCGCTGGTGGCCCGCGATCTGGTCGTGCACGGCCTCCACCTCGCGGCGGTGCTCGTGCCAGGCAAGCGCCGAAGGCTCGTACACCACCGCGTGGCCCGCGCCCAGCGCCCGCCACAACAGATCATGGTCGCCGCCGCCCGGGAGCGGCGGACCCAGGTCGAGCGCCTCGTCGAACCCGCCCAGCGCGCGGGCGGCGCCCCGGCGAACGGCGTAGCTGCAGCCGCATCCCACGCTGATGGCCCAGGCGATGAGCGGAGCCCGGTGTCCGTGAAGCGGGCGGCGGGCATCGTCTGGAAGCCGGATTCGCTCGGTGCCGCGGGAGAAGCCGCCGTTGGCCTCGAAGAGGCGCTGGCCTGGAGTCTCGAGGCTGAGCGGCTCGATCCGCCCGGTGCAGACCGCCACGTCGGCGTCGGCCTGGAAGACACCCTGCAATGAGTCGGCCCATCCCGGCGCGGCCACGGCATCGTCGTCCAGAAACGCCACCACCTCCCCAGTCGCGGCCTCCAGCGCGCGGTTCCGCGCGAAGTCGAGCCCAGGCACCGGCTCGGACACGTAGCGAACGGAGGGAAACCTGGCGGCGACCAGCGAGCGGGTCGCGTCGTCGGCTGGGGCGTTGTCCACCACCAGGATCTCGGCGATGGCGGGCACTTGGTTGACGAGGGATTCGAGTGCCCGGGCGAGGAGGTCCGGGCGGTTTCGGGTGCAGATCGCGGCGGTAAGTCTGCTCAGGCCGCTCACTCCCAGCGGGCCCGGGCGGGCTCCGCGGCCTGGCCGTGACGCATCCACCGGACGCCTCCCGCGACCAGTCCGGCGGAGTAGGCGAGTCGCGCGGCCAGGACGGCGGGAAACATGAGCAGCGGCTCCACCGCTCTGGCGCGAAGCCAGCATCCCAGAATGTACGCCGTGCTGCCGAGCGCCAGCGGAACGCTGCCCACCACCAGCAGCCCGGGGTAGCGATAGATCCAGGCCTGACGGGCGGCCCCGGACAGCGCCTTGCTCTCGATCGCGCTGTATCCCCAGCGGTAGTTGCGCCTCAGCAGGTTGCCGAAGCCAGGTCGGTTGTGGTGGTACACGACGGCGGTGGGCTCGAACAGGATGCGGCCGCCGGTCCGGCGAACCTCGGACTGCCAGGCCAGCTCTTCGTGGGCGTAGGCCACCGGTTGCCGCTCGGTGAATCCCCCGCTTCGCTCGAAGGTGGCGCGGCGCACGCTCAGGTTCCCCGGCGGGTGGTTCGCTACTTCACCCGGCCGGCGCCGGGAATGCACGTGGTACCAGCCGCAGTAGTAGTCACAGCGCGCCATCGCCGGGAGGCCGGGAGGGAGGTCGAGCGAGCCGCCTACGACCTCCGCGCCGGCGTCATGAACGTCCAGCAGCCGATCCAGCCACCCCGCGAGCGGGGTGCAGTCGGCGTCGAGGAACACGATCGGATCGCCCGCGGCCATCGCCGCTCCCCGGTTCCGAGCCAGCGCGGGATTGCCGCTGGTGGACCCGGTGCCGAGCTCCAGTACCCTGGCACCGGCCTTCCGGGCCACGGCCACCGTGTCGTCACTCGAGGCGTCGTCCACCACGATCACCTCCAGCTCTCGCCGGACCGGCTGCTGGGCCAGGACCGACCGGATCAGATCACCGATACCGGCGGCCTCGTTTCGCGCGGGGATCACGATTGAGACGAGACTCCGTGCTTCGGTGGTGCCGGCCTCAGGCCGGAACATCGCGATGCGCCTCCTGGTAGATCTCGGCGACCGACTGGCGGAACCGGCCCCAGCCCAGGTGCTCCACGGCGTACTCTCGGGCCGACTCCGCGATCGCCGCGCTCTTGGCACCGTCGCACAGCAGCGAGACGACACCGGCGGCAAGGCCTTCGGGGCTGGGCGGCACCAGCACGGCGCGCTCGTCGGTCAGCACCGTGCGGTGGGTCGGGATGTCCGTGGCCACGATCGGGCGTCCGGCGGCGAGGTACTCGAACACCTTCAGGGGAAGGTTCCCGCCGAACGATCGGGGCGACACCAGGACGTCGGCCATCGCCAGATATCCCGGGATCAACGATCGCGGCTGCCGGTCCACGATGGTGAGAACCCCGTTCCGGACCAGCTCGGCCGCCGCCGTCTCCATCTCCGCGCGGCCAGCCTCGTCCGCGCCGACCAGCACGAACCTCGCCGAAGGCACCCGCTTGAGAATCAGCGGCGCGGCGCCGACCAAGTGCTCCAGTCCCTGATAAGCCTCGAACGTGCCACTGTAGAGCACCACCGGCGTGGCGTCCGAAAGTCCCAGCCGACGGCGGAGTTCCTCGGCTTCCACGGAGTGCTCGACGACTGTCCCACTGGGAAACCGCCACTCCCTGACCCGTGCGCCGGGGGCGACGCGCCGGACCCGGTCGGCCAGGCCGACGCTCGCGACCACGAGGTCGGTTTGCTGGAGCAGCCAGCGCTCGGCGGCTCCGAGCGCCGCGGGAAGCGGGGGTATGCGAGCCACGGAGTGCTTCAGCAGCTGCTCCGGCAGGCTCGACTGCATGTCGTACAGCGTCGGTATCCCGCGTCGACGCGCCATGACCACTGCCGGGAAGGCGGCCTCCTCGATGGCGTGCACGCAGGTGTACAAGGTCCGGGAGAGGCGGGTGTTCAGGGCGGCCACGAGGGAGACGTCGAGCGCCAGCTTTTGGAGCGAGAACCCGATCGGCACGGTCCCGATCCCGGCCGGATTGCCGGCGCGGAATATCCGAAGGCCCGGGAGAGTGATGTCCTCGCCCAGAGGAAACGTGAGCAGATCCACGCCATAGCCGAGCTGACTGAGGGCCTCGAGCACCTGGCGGAGCGCGATCGGGGTGCCGCGATCCTGGTAGAAGGGTTGCGGAGCGACGACGAGAATCCGCCTGCCCGCGACGCGACCTACCTCGGAGGTCCCGGGGGGCGCGTGGCGGTCACCACTCGGACGAGGGCTGGCGGTCCGCAGCTCCATGTGTTCCTTAAGTAGTGTCCCTTCAATATCTTGCATGAGGCGATCGAGCTCCGGTAAAGGGACAATCCCGGTGACGTCGCCTTCCCCATCGGCAAGAAATCTGCCCGGATGCCTCAGCCGGAGCCACACCCGACGATCACGACGGTTCCCGGCCTCCCGAACCCACCCTCGCTGGTCAGGACCATCTGGCTATCGTCGAGCCACGAGATGCCTTCCCCCTGGAGCTGAAAGCCCGCCGCGTCGCACGCGACGCCGGTCGGGACCAGAGTGCCTCGTGCCGTCAGTGTGAAAAGGTATATAGCGAGATACGTGCGAACCGCGACGCGACTGCCGGAGGGTGAGAGCGCGGCGTCGGTGACCCGATTGCCCAAGTTGCCGGAATCGATGGGAAGCTTGCCGATCGCTTCGGCGGACACAGTCCGGTCCTTGCCCCAGGCCTTTGGCCGGATGCGGTACGCGGCCGGTGCGCTGCCTCGACCCTTGGTGATGAGATAGATGGTGCCGTCGGTCCCCACGAATGCCGCCTCGACATCCCTGGGGCCATCTGGATAGCGGAGTTCCAGCGCCTCGGCAGCCCGGGTCGCGGCGCTCCCTGCGGGGATCGTGGGCTCGGGCACGCGATAGATTCGGGCGGTTCGATGGTCCTGGTCGTTGTCTCCCGTATCGGCGATGTACAGGCAGTCGCGGCGCCCGCAGGGTCCCAGGGCGATTGCCTCCCAGTCGCGATTCCTCGCGCCGCGAACCACGAAGGCGCCGTGATCCCTCCCCAGCGTATCCGTCGCGAAGATCCAGGCGTCGTTTCCGGAGTCGTTCAGCGTCCAGAGAATTCCAGGCTGGCGCCGACTCGCGGCCACGCCCGAGCTCTCCTTGAGCTTGGGATGCTGAAACACGCCGGTACGGCGGGGAGTGTCCCCGCGCTGCATCCGCCATTGCGGCTGCATGCCGGCCATGGGCGTGAGACCCGCGGCAACGCCGAGGGCGAAGACGAGCGCGAGGCCCGCTAGGAACAGCAGGGCGATCCGAATCAGACGGCTGCCGACGGACAGAGGTCGGCCAGCACGCACTGCGGGCAGCGCGGCCGCCGCGCGACGCACACCCGTCGTCCGTGGAAGATCAACAGGTGGGAGAGCAGCGCCCAATCTTCCCGGGGAAAGAGCGGCATCAGATCCTGCTCGATCTTGAGCGGGTCGTCGTGCCGGGTGAGGCCGAGGAGGCGGGCCAGTCGGGTGACGTGGGTGTCCACCGTCACCCCCGCGTTGATGCCGAACGCGTTCCCGAGTACGACGTTCGCGGTCTTGCGCCCGACGCCCGGGAGCACTCGGAGCTCCTCCATGGTGCGAGGCACCTCGCCGCGGTGGTCCGCGACGAGGGCCTGCGCCATGCCGATCAGACTCCGGGTCTTGTTGCGAAAGAACCCGGTGGACCGGATGAGGTCTTCGACCTCGTCCCGGTCGGCGTGCGCCAGCGCTTCGGGTGACGGGTACCGGGCGAAGAATGCCGGAGTCACCATGTTGACCCGCGCGTCGGTGCACTGGGCCGAGAGGATGGTCGCGACGAGCAGCTGAAACGCGTCGCCATGGTGGAGGGCGCAACGCGCGTCAGGGTATTCCCGCTTGAGCCGGGCCAGGATGGTCAAAGCCCTCCCGGCCCTGGCCGCCTTAGCCTCCCGCCCGGCGCGCCGGACGGAGCTCTTCATCTTCACCGCCGCCGCCGCGCGAAGGCGGTGAATCCCTCGACCGATCGGGCGTTGAGGATGTCGTCCGGGCCGAGCCACCCCTTCCGCGCCATGCCGACACCGAAATCCACGTTCCCGATGCCCGGAATGCTGTGCGCGTCGGCGCCGATGGAGATCATGACCCCTCCCGAACGGACGCGCCGCAGCACCCGCCAGTCGAGATCGAGCCGGTGCGGGTCGGCATTGATCTCCAGCGCGACGCCGTGTCGCGCCGCCTTCTCGATGATGGCGTCGAGGTCGATGCCATAGGGGTCGCGCGACAGCAGCAGGCGGCCCGTGGGATGGCCGATGATCGTGAGATACGGGTTGTCCATGGCCGCCAGCATCCGGGCGGTCATCTCGGGTGGGCTCATGTTGAAGCGGCTGTGGATCGACGCGATCACGAAGTCGAGCCGCGCCAGCACCTGCTCCTCGAAATCCACTCTCCCGTCGGCGAGGATATCGGCCTCCACGCCCTTGAGCACCCGGATGCCCTCGATCCGGCCGTTGACCTCATCGATCTCGTCCGCCTGTCGGAGGAGGTCCTCGGAGCTGAGCCCGCCGGCGTAGGCCGCCGCCTGGCTGTGATCGGTGATGCCGACGTACTGGTAACCCGCGGCTCGACAGGCCACCGCCAGCTGCTCCGCGGTGTTGGAGCCGTCGGAGTAGTTGGTGTGGCAGTGGAGGAAGCCGCGCAAGTCGCCCATCTCCAGCAGGCGCGGCAGCTCGCCTCGCGCCGCGGCGGCCACCTCGCCCTGCCCCTCCCGCAGCTCCGGCGCCACGAGCGGTAACCCGAGCGCGCCGTACAGTCGCTCCTCGTCGGGGGTGGGGACAAACTCACTGCCCCGCCAGAGGGCCGCACCGGCGAGCGAGAAACCGCGCTCGGATGCGTGTCTCGCCAGCTCGTCCAGGTGCTGCTCGCTGCCCGTGGCCTGGACCAGCACCGCACCGACGTTCACCGGCGTCGTCACCACGATCTGCGCGCTCGCGCCACCGGCGAAGCGCAGGGTGAGCCGGCGCTCGTCCTGTCCGGCGAACTCGTGCACACCGGGGAACTGGCTCAGCCGCTTGAACAGCTCGGCCGGCGACACCTCGGCCACGAGGACCAGGACCAGATCGCGCACGATCTCCGAGCGGCGACGGACGTCGCCGGCCACGATGGCGGCGGTGACGCCGGGCAACCGGGCGAGCGCCGAGCGGAGACCCTCGGCCTCTTCGGCCGCGTGGTGGGAAAGCCGGAACGCGTTCGCCTGCCGCAGGAAGGCGATGCTCTTGAGGATGTTCTCGGAGGTCTTCCGGCCGAACCGGGGCAGCTTGGCCAGGCGCCCATCGGTCGCGGCGGCCTCGAGGTCCGGCAGCGATTCTATCCCGAGGACATCGTGAATCTGCCGGATCTTGGCGACGCCGAGCCCGGAGATCGCGAGCATCTCCACCAGCCCGGGTGGGATCTGCTCCCGCAGCTCCTCGAGGATGCCAGCGCGGCCGGTATTGATCAGCTCCGACGCGATCTGAAGCGTTGCCGGCCCGACGCCTTTGGCCGCGGCGAGAGAGCCGTCATCCAGACCCTGCCGCAGATCGCCGCCGTAGCCGCCGATGGCTCGGGCGGCGGAGCGGAAGGCACGGATGCGGAACGGATTCTCGCCACGCAGCTCGAGGAACGCGGCGATCTGCTCCAGCACGTCCGCCACGGCCTTCTTGTCCATGAAGTCCTTCAGGGTTTCCATCGAGCCTCTCCGGTTTCCACTCCTGCCAGGCTCTGGGTGCGCCAGCCGAGCTCCAGCAGCTCCGCCTCACCCTGGATGGAGCGGAGGCCGGCGGCCGCGCCACCCGGAAGGGTGGGGTCGAAGAGCGGCGACCCATCCTCCCTCACGAGACTCTCCGCTCTGCCACCGGTCGCCTCGACGGCGCTGAAGCCGGCCCGCTCGGGCCGGAGGCCGAAGATGCCCAGCACCCGCAGTTCCCCGCCTGGCGTCCGGGAGACGAAGATTCCGTCCAGCGGCTCCGGGGCTTCGTTCTCGATGACGGCGGCCCAGATCATTCGCTCGGGGAACTGGGCATAGTAGGCGGGGATGTCCTTCGGGTCGGCGCCATCCGGCGCCTGTCTCAGCAGCTCCTCCGCCGCCTCTCGGCTCACGTGAATGGTGCCGGCCCCTGCGGCCCATGTGAGGTAGGCATGGTGGACCAACGCGACCAGCTGGTCCATCGCCTCACCGACCCCCTCCTCGGGCCGGAGGTCGTGCAGGAGAGTCACGACCTCGCGGTCCATCAGGAACGCGTCGCGGTCCCCGGGATCGGGGCCGGCCGTCGCCAGGCTGGCGGCGATCCGCGGAAAGGTGGACTCTGCTGCGCGGGCGAACACGAGATCGAACGGGGTGGCACGAGACATGGCGGGAAAGGTAATGCCGGAAGCTCGTCTCAGGCCGCCAGAAAGCCGCCGACGACCCGCACAAACTCTTCATGCGCTTCTACATAGGGAACGTGGCCGCAACGGGGAACCGGATGAAACTCCGCGCCGATCAACTGGGCGGTCGTGGCCGCCGCCTCGATCGGAATCGGATCGCTTTCGCCGTGGAGAACGAGGGAGGGTATGGCGCGGAGCGTGGGGAGGCGGTCGCGAAGGTCGAAGTCGCCCAGGCTCGCCCAGACCTCCTGCTGGGTCCGGCCCGTCACTCGAAAAGGGGTCAGATCGCGGGCCCGCTCGGGGTCGTGGAAGTAGGGGGCGACCGAGAGCTCGAAGATCCGCCGCTGAAATGCGTCGGGATCGCGCTCGCGGAGGCCGCTCTCCCTCAGCTCCCGGCGCGCCTCCTGAAACGCGGGGTCGAGGTTGCGCTGGCCGAAGCGTGCCTCGAAGCTCTCGCGGGCGGCCCTCCAGGACGGGGCGGGGGAGACCAGCGCCAACCGCGCGACCTTCGAGGGGTGATCCAGCGAGTACAGGAGGGCGAGCAGTCCGCCCCACGAGTACCCGACTATGGTGAGACGGTCGAGTCCCCACGATTCGCGCAGAGCCTCGAGGTCGGCGACATGCTCGGTCCACCCGACGGGCACGTCCCGCGCGACCGGGGAGCGGCCGCCGCCGCGCTGGTCGTAGTAGATCAGCTCTCGGCCGTCCGCGAGCGCGTCGAACCCGGGAAGGAGATAGTCGTGATGGGCGCCGGGCCCGCCGTGGAGCACCACCACGGGCGGCCCGCTGTCCGATCCGACGCACGAAGAGCTCGACGCCGCGGACCCGCACGGTCGATTCATGAGGATCTGTCATCGAGTCGGGGCGGAACGGCGGAACGGCGGAACGGCGAACGGCGGAACGGCGGAAGGTTCCTTGGACGACCGGGGTCCGCTTCCAGCGACACGCTTCCGCCGTTCCGCCGTTCCGCCGTTCCGCCAGTCGCACTACAGCAGGACACCCAGTGCGTCCGCCACTCCCCGCACCTGCGCCTCCTCCTCCGCGCTGAACGGATCGGGCTCGTCGCTGTCCACGTCGATCTGGCCGAGGATCTTGTCTCCGCGGCGGATCAGGACCACCAGCTCGGATCGCGTCCAGGTGTTGCAGGCGAGGTAGTTCTGCACCGCCCGCACGTCCGGTACGTTCTGATCCTTCCCCGTGGCGACGGCCGTGCCGCAGACGCCGGTCCCCACCGGGATCCTGGTGTGCTCGGTGTCGCGTCCGGCGAACGCCTCGAGCACCAGCTCCTCGCCGTGGAGCATGTAGAGATAGACCGACGTGTACGGCGGGCCGGCCGCGCGGATCTTCTCGGCCGCCGTGCGCAACAGCTCGACGCGCCCCACCTCGCGGGCGAAGGCGCCGCGCAGTGCCGCGATCACTTTGTCCGCGTTCAATACGGCCATCCCTACCCTCCCCTGGTGCCGAGCGTGGCGCGCACGGTGGTGACCTGGCTGCCCCGGCGGATCACGATGCTGACCGTGTCGCCGGGCTCGTGGCTTCGGAGGGCATTGGTCATCGCCTGGAGATCGGGAATCTCGAGATCGCCGATCCGGGTGATGATGTCGTCCCCTCGGAGCCCGGCCTTCTCGGCCGGGCTCCCGGCGCGGACGCCGAGGAGGCGGACCCCGCCGGGATTGTCGGTCATGTCGGGGATGGTGCCCAGGTAGGTGCCGTAGGCCGGCGACGCCGTGGCGGTGCTGTGCGCGGGCGGTGTGGCGTCCACCGGCGTCAGCTTGGTGGGACGGTTGGCCAGGGCGGTCACCAGGCCCATGGTGAAGTTGGAGACGCGGCGGAATCCCTCCGGATCGATCCGCTGCCAGTCGTCGGTGGTCCGGTGATAGTCGTCGTGCAGGTCGGTGAACACGTGCAGCACCGGCCGGCCGGCGGCGTAGAAGGACGACTGGTCGCTGGGCCCGTACCCGTCGCCCTGCGCCTTCAGATCGAACCCCGCATGCCAGTTGAGCGAGTCGAGCAGCGCCGGAAATTCCTTGGCCGTCCGGGCGCCGTAGACGATCAGCCGCCCCTTCCTGAGCCGACCGACCATGTCGAGGTTGATCATCGCGATGGTGGCGCTCAGGGGATACAGCGGTTGCTTCACGTAGTGGGCGGAGCCGAGCAGGCCCAGCTCCTCGCCGCTGAAGGCGATGAAGAGCACGGTGCGCGCCGGCGGGGATTGCGCCAGCCGGGCGGCGATCTGAATCAGCATCGCGGCGCCCGAGGCGTTGTCGTCGGCGCCGTTGTGCACCTTGCCGGCGCTGTCGGGATCGAGACTGCCGAAGCCGCCGAGACCGAGGTGGTCGTAGTGCGCGCCTACGATCACGGTCTCGTTGCGAAGCACGGGATCGTGCCCGGGGAGGAGTCCGATCACGTTCTTGCCGACCAGGCCTCCCACCCGAGCCGACTGTGCCACCGGCGCTTCCTTGGCCACGGTGAACGACTGGTACCAGCCGCCGACGGCGGGCTGGAGCCCGGCCTGCTCGAAGCGCCGGGCCAGGTATGCCGCCGCGGAATCGGCGCCCGACGTTCCCGTCATCCTTCCGCCCAGCCGGTCGTCGCTGAGATAGCGGATGTCGTCCAGGGCCGTGATCGGTGGTGGCGCCGGCCGCTCCACCGGGTGCTGCTGAGTGCCGAACTGGGCAGGCAGCGCGGCGGGGAAGGCGGCCAGCACCAGCCACGCCAAGGCGATCGCGAACTTCTCTCGGGTCATATCGGAAAATACCCCGCTCAGCGGGGCACGAAATCGGTATCGGGGGTGAGGCGCCGGGCGAAGGCGGCGAGCAGCTTCGCCGTGCGGTCGATGTCCTCCAGCGCCACCATCTCGTTCGGGCTGTGCATGTATCGATTCGGCACCGAGACCAGCGCCGTGGCCACGCCGCGGTGGGCGTTGAAGATCGCCTCGGCGTCGGTGTGGGTGTCGCGCGACGCCGCTTCGATGGTGTAGGGAATCCCCTCGGCCTCCGCCGTGGCCGCAAGGAGGTCGAAGACGACCTCGCTGACCGATGCCCCTCGGGAGAGCACCGGCCCGCCGCCCAGCCGATAGTCACCGTGGCGCCGCTTCTCCACCCCGGGATAATCGGTGGCGTGGGTGACGTCCACCACGATGGCGACATCGGCCTCGAGCGCCACCGCCGAGCTCCGGGCCCCGCCGCCGGTCGCCGCGATCTCCTCCCTCGTCGTCGCCACGGCGCTCACGGCCGCCGCCGGCCGACCGCCGGCGAGCATCCGCACCGCCTCCAGGACCACGAAGGCGCCGATCCGGTTGTCGATGCTCCGGCTGACCAGCCGGCCGTTGGGAAACTCCAGCACACCCGCCGCGAGGACGCCGGGATCGCCGATGCGAAGTCGCCCCTCCGCTTCCGCCCGGTTCGCGGCGCCGATATCGATCCACAGGTCCTCGACCTTGGAGACCTTCTCCCGGTCGTCCTTGTCCATGATGTGGATCGCCTTCTTGCCGACCACGCCGGCCACCGGGCCACCGCGACCGAGCAGGTGTATTCGCTGCCCGACGAACACCTGGTGATCCCAGCCACCGATGGTGTCGAAGCTCAGGAAGCCATCGTCGTCGATATGGGTGACCATCACCCCGATCTCGTCGATGTGACCCGCCAGCATCACACGCGGCCGGCCGCCGGGATTGACGGTCGCGTAGGAGTTACCCCCCACGTCCGCCCGAACCTCGTCGGCGAAGGACTGCGCCTCCTTCCGCCAGGCGCGCGCCGGCGCGGCTTCAAAGGAGGACGGGCCCGGGGTGTCGAGCAGGGACTTGAGAAAGGCGAGGGATTCGGGGGTCATGGCCTGTACGATGGCGAACGCCAAAGGTCGCGCGAGTCGTGCGCCTTGTCTACCCCCGCGGAGAGCGGAGGTCGAGCTCCAGGAACCGGGTACCGACGACCGGGTTGTGCCGGTACGCCGGGATCTCCCGAAACCCCATGGCGACGTAGAGGCCCAGCGCGGCGCGCATGGTCGGGAGGGTGTCGAGCCGCATGCGCTCGTATCCCGCCGCCCGTGCCTCCTGCACGACCCTCTCGGTCAGACGCCGCCCCCAACCGCCTCCTCGGACCGAGGGCCGGACGTACAGCCGCTTCATCTCCGAGACTCCCGGCTCCAGTGGCCGGAATGCAACGCAGCCGGCTGGCTCCTGGCCTTGGAAGCCGAGCAGCAGGCCGCCGGCCGGTCGAGCGTAGTCACCGGGCAGTCCGGCCAGCTCCTCCTCGAAGCCCTGAAACGACAGGTCCAGCTCCAGCGAGGCCGCGTACTCCAGGAACAGCCGCCGGACCAGTGCCAGCGCCTCGGCACCCTCCGCCTCCACGATTCTACTCTCCATCGCCAGCCCACCGCACCATCCCGGGGGATTCTCGTCCCTCGAAGGCTCCCTGGAGGAGCTCGGCACCGTCCACCACTCGCGGGCCCGATCGGGAAGTGTAGGCGTTACCGTCGAGGACCCATACCGGCGTCGACCCCAAGGTGGAGCGGGCCGCGGCCGAATCGAGCGCGGAGAGCTCCGCGAGTGCGCGCTCCACGCCGAAGCCGCAGAGCATGATCACGAAACAGTCGGCCCGGAGTCCGGGAAGCTCGGACCACTCCCGCCGGGCAGAATGAGTCCCCGCGTCCGCCCCCACGTCTTGGCCGCCGGCGGCCTCCACCATCTCGGGCACCCAATGGCCTGCCAGGTAGAGCGGCTCCAGCCATTCGATGCACACCACTCGCGCGGGGCGACCACGGCGGCGGGCACGCAGTCGCGCGAGGCGGCTCTTGAGCCCGGCGACCAGCTCGTCTCCATCAGGCGCGAGATCGAGCGCCTTCGCCACGGACCGTATATCGGCCCAGATCCCTTCGATCGTGCGACCGCAGAGCGCCAGCACGGCAGGCGCCGGGTGCACCGCCGCCGCGAGCCGGTGGACTTCTCCATCGGCCACGGCGCAAACCTCGCAGAGATCCTGGGTGACGAGCAGGTCGGGAGCCAGCCGGCGGAGCATGTCGGCGTCGACCCCGATGACCGGCATGCCGGCACCGTGCAGCCGCCGGACCGCGGCATCGATGGCGCCGCCGACGGCGTCTGAATCGATCGGAGTGGCCGTGACCCGCGGCAGGCCGAGGACCGAAGCGGGATGATCGCACTGGTGGGAGATCCCGACCAGGCTGCCGGCGCCGCCCAGCGCCGCCACGATTTCGGTGGCGGCGGGCAACAGAGTCACCACCCGCATTCAACGCTCGATCAGTCGGCTCGGCCGGAAGTTTCCGAAGAGAAGCAGTCCCGTGAGCGTGGCAAGCAACGTCCGGAAGTCCTGAGTCAGGGTATAGGCGACCAGCCCGAGGAGTGTCGGGGCTTCGACCAGGGCCCAGACCACCACGGCCTTGCCCAGGTTCACCCGCCACCACTCGTCTTGCGACATCCCCGGCGCCGGACGGCCGAGCCGGTTGGCGGTGAACATCGCGGCGCCGAAGAGTGTCGCGCTTACCAGGAACAGCGCGATATACGAGCACCCGGCGGTCCGGCAGCGCGTACACCGGCATCGCCGAAGCCCGTCCCAGGGACCACGCGACGAGACAGAACATCAGGACGCCGATCACCAAGGCCGCGTGAATGATCCTGGCGTTGATCCTGGGCGAGACGGGCGCGCGTGGCGCCACCTCAGCGGCTCGCGACGCGATAGAGCACGAAGCCGAGCCCGGCGAATATCGCCAGCGCGATCAGGTCGCTCTGGGCGACCGGGCCCAGCGTCTCCTGGAGTCCGACGATATGAGCCAGGTATTCCGCCGCCGGGACCTGCGCCGCGTCCGCCTTGGCCACCAGGGCCGCGGCGATGCCCGCGATCGTGATTCCCGCGATCGCGCCGCCCGCGATGAGACCGCTGGAGAAGAGCACTCCCGGTCCCGACTCGACCTGGGCGATGGACTCGCCGACGCCGGCTCGCCGGCGCTCGACCAGCCAGCGGATGATCCCCCCGGCGAACATCGAGGCCGAAGTCGAGATCGGGAGGTAGACCCCGACGGCGATCGGCAGCGACTGGAGGCCCATCAGCTCGATCGCGATGGTGAGGCAGACGCCGATCAGCACCAGGCCCCAGGGCAGCTTCTGGGTGAGGATGCCGTCGGTCACCAGCGCCATGATCGTCGCCTTGGGAGAATCGAGCTTGGTGATGGGGCGGCCGTCGATCTCCCGGATCCTTCCGCCGATGCCGGGATCCACCAGGTACGCGACCTCCTTGGTGGCGGGGTCGAGCAGATACTTCCCGGGCTGAACGCCGTCGGTCGGCAGGTTGACCCGCACGACTTCCCACTCCTGGCCGTCGTGCCGCACCGTCTCGCCGAGGGTGGTGACCGAGCGGTCTCGGGCGCCGGGTGCCGCCGCGGCGAGGGTCACGCCGGGATGCCGCTCGGGGACGATGGTGGTGTAGGTGTTGTTGAGCAGCGCGAGGGTCCAGCCGATCGCAAGGGCCGAGGTGACCGCGCCCACCAGGATCGCGATCTGCTGCCGGCGCGGCGTGGCGCCGACCAGGAACCCGGTCTTGAGGTCCTGGCTGGTCGCTCCGGCGTTGGCCGCCGCGACCGCGATGACGCCGGCGATGGTGATGGCTCCGACCCGGTGATCCACGCCGGTCCAGCCGATGAGCAGGAAGATGGCCGCCGTCCCGATGAGTGCGGCGATGGTCATCCCGGAGATCGGATTGGCGCTGACGCCGATCTCACCGGTGATCCGGGACGAGACCACGACGAAGAAGAAGCCGAAGATCACGATCAGCACGGCGCCCAGCAGGTTCACGGCGAGCTGCGGCAGCATGGTGAGGATCAGCGCCAACACCACGGCGCCGACCGGGGTCACCCAGATGGGGAGGTCGGTGTCGGTGCGGAGGCGGGTCGCGGCCTCGCCCACGCTGCCCCGCAGGTCCTCGAACCCGGAGCGAAACGCCGCCACGATGGTCGGAAGCGAGCGCACCAGCGCGATGATCCCGGCGGTGGCGACCGCGCCGGCCCCGATATAGAAGACGAAATAGGCCCTCACCTCGCCGGGACTCATGTCGCCGATGAGCTTGGGCTCGGCGAAGATGGGCTCGGTGAGACCGGATCCGAAAAGCTTGATCGCCGGGATCAGCACCATGTACGCCATGAAGCCGCCGGCGAAGAGGTACCCGGCGATGCGGGGACCGATGATGTACCCGACGCCCATCAGCTCGGGAGAGACCTCCGCCGAAATGGACGCGCCTTGGTACGACCGGGAGACCCATCCCGGATACTCCTTCCACCCCCGGAGCCCCGCCATCAGGAACTTGTAGGCGAACGCGATTCCGAACGCCTGGAACAGCCGCCGGGCCTGGAGCCCGCCCTTCTCGCCCGCCACCAGCACTTCGGCGCAGGCCGTGCCTTCCGGGTAGGTGAGCCGGCCGTGCTCCTTCACGATGAGCGCGCGCCGCAGCGGGATCATCAGCAGCACGCCCAGGACGCCGCCGACCACCGCCACGATCGCCACCTTCCCGACCGTCAGGTCGTAGCCCAGGAGCAGGATGGCGGGCAGGGTGAAGACGATGCCGGCGGCGATCGATTCGCCGGCCGAGCCGGTGGTCTGGACGATGTTGTTCTCGAGGATGGTGGACTTGCCCAGCGTTCTGAAGAAGGCCACCGCGAGGACGGCGATCGGGATCGAGGCCGACACCGTGAGGCCGATCTTGAGCGCCAGGTAGACGCTCGAGGCGGCGAAGACGATGCCAAGGATGGCCCCCAGCGCCACGGCTCTGACGGTCAGCTCGGCCGGGGACTGGCTCGCGGGGACGAACGGCTGGAATCCCGGTGCCTCGGGCTTGGGGCGGGAGACGGATGCGGTCGCCATGCGTTCCGGTGGGTGGAAGGTGTCAGGATAGTACGGCCATCGAGGGCAGGCGGGAAGGCACCCGGAGGCCGTCACCCGGTGAAACGGGTCGGAGTCTCGCCTGGCGGGTGAGGGTGATCACCGCAGGGCAACGGGTTTCTTGCTAAGCGTGTTACGACCGGCTCGCGCCGGTCAAGCGACTCACAGTCATTTCACCCGCCTGGGAGGCCGGTATGCTCTGGACGATCTTCGTGATCTTGCTGGTGCTGTGGCTGCTGGGAATGGTGTCGTCCTACACGATGGGCGGGTTCATTCACATCCTGCTGTCGTCGCGCTGGCGATCGTCCTCATTCGGGTGATCCAAGGACGCCGCCCAGTATGAAGCCGGGATCGATCCTCGGGATCATCCTGATCGTGATCGGCTCGTCGGGATTCGCCCTGGGCGGCTTCTCCTTCACCAAGAAGGAAAAGGTGCTCGACGTGGGCCCGATCGAGGCGACCGCCGACGAGAAGAAGTCGGTCCCGATCCCCCGCTGCTCGCCGGCCTCGCGCTGGTGAGCGGCGTCGTGCTCGTGGCCGTCAGCGCCCGCAAGGCGTAGCAATCGCGCTGCAATCGTAGAAAAGGCCGCGGGCGTCCACCCGCGGCCTGTCGTACGCTTTCCCCTCGACCAGCGCTCAGCGGGTCCGCGACGCTGTCCGCCACCGCTGGGGCTGTCGCCGCCCATGCCGGGCGGCCTTCCTCGTCGCCGCCCATCTGCACCGGCGGCGCGCGGGGTGCTGTCGGTCGGAATGACGACGCCATCGGCGCCGAGATCGCGGAAAAGCTGCCATTGCGCCTGGCGCGCGGCCCAGGGGCGCCGTCCGTTGTACATCAGCGAGACCAGCAGCACGCCGTCGGCCCCGCCGAGATATCCGACCACGGTGGAGACCTGTCCCAGCGTCCCGGTCTTGGCCCGAACGACACCCTCACCGGGGAAGCCGGTATTGAGTCGGCGCAGGGTGCCGGTGCCGTTGGCCGGCAGCAGCTGGGGGAAGTTCAGCCCGGCGGCCGTGCCCGGGAACTTGGCGAGGTAGGAGATGAAGGCCGAGGGCGCGACCCGGTCGTCGTAGGAGAGACCGCTGCCGTCGGTCAGGTACACGCCGTCGCTCGATCCGATGACCTCGCGGACATGCTGGGTGAGCCGCTCGGGCGCCCGTTCCCGGCCGCCGGCCCACTGGAGCAGCAGCTCGGCGCCGAGATTGAGGCTCCGGCGGTTGATCTCGCTCGCCAGCGAATCGAGCGACGCGGAGGCCACCTCGGCGAGGATCTGCGGGCGCCCCTCGGGCGGCGCGCCGATGTAGGGCGCCCGGTTCCAGGAGATGCCGGCCCGCGCGAGGGCCGAGCCCCAGACCGCGTTGAGGACCACCTTGGGATCGGACGCCACCGCGGTGAGCCGGCGCCGGGAGGCGCGCACGCCGATGGTGCCGCTCACGATCCAGCCCCCGTCCTTCCGCCGGCTGAGGCCGAGGCGCGATCGCCGGCCCGCCTTGGTGGTGGCGGTGACGGTCACCAGCGAGGTGATGCCCTCGGGAGCGGTCTCGACCAGAACGGCTTTGCGCCCGACCTTGGTTCCCGGGCGCACGGTGATCCAGACGATGTTCTCGTGCAGCGTGAGCGGGCCGACCGGGCGGCGCGAACAGACGGCCGCGGTGGCGGCTGGACCAGGCGGCGGGATAGATCGCGTTGGCCGGTCCGTCGGCGCTCTGGACCTGAAGCGGTCCGGTCAGCTTCCTGATGCCGCCGCTCGCCAGCTGGAGCGCCAGGTCGTACAGGGTCGGCCCGGAGCCCTGCGCCCGCTCGAGGGTCGGGATCGCCGTTCAGCTCCAGCGCCCAGGTCCCCACCCAGGCACCGGTCTCCGGGTCCACGTCCGCCGATGCCCGATCGACTCGGGTGGAGCGTCGCGCCGTTCCACCCAGCACGCTCCGCGCGAACCCGGTGGTGAACAGCTTGACGGTCGAGGCCGGGACCATCGGCTCGTCCGGATTCATGCTCCAGAGCATCCGGCCGGTCTCATCCGCGACGGCGATGCCCCACTGGCCGGGCGCGCGGCGCGACGGCGGTCTCGTACCACGCAGCCAGCCGGCCGGCGAGGACGCCCGCCGGCAGGAGCGAGAGCCACGGGAGCTCTGCGCGGCCACCGGGCCGCTGGGAGCGAGCAATGCGGAAGCCAAGGCCAGGCCCGCGGCGGAACGACTGAACGACAGAGTCGGCAAGTGCAATCCCATGAATGCGATTCTTGGCAGCGTGCGAAAATGTGGGGCGGTCCGGCCGGCTATTGCGGCGCAGGCCACGAAGAAGCCCCGCAGGAATCTCTCCAGCCCAGCACTCGATGTCAAGCTTAAGACCGGACCCTGCAGAGGGTTATGACGCTGGGCCAGGGTCCGTCGCACCCGGTCGGCAGGGAGCCCGGTCCGCGACTCGGACCATGCTAGAGCAAGTACCAGGCCGGTCGTCCGTCGGATCTGGTGAGCCAAGTCACGGCTGTGCATGGGGCTGCCGGTACCCTCAAAGCGGGTGATGGTGAGCAAAACTCGACAGCTCGCGATGACGACTTCAGGAGGGTCCCATGACGACACGATCGATCAGCAGGTCTGGCCACGGTGGCGATGCTGGTCGGCACGCTGGCGTGTGCCGGCGGCATGGCCAAGCGAGGAGGACACGGCGGCCGCTCCCAGGACACCACCGAGGCCCAGAATCCGCCGGGCTACCGTGGGATGGAGCAGGACACGACCCAGAATGCCGACCGACAGCCAGCCGACGCCGTCCGACACCTTCCTGCAGCAGCAGGGGACCGGGCACGCCGGAGGACACCGCCGGCTACTGCGGGCTCGAGCAGCCCGACACCAGCGGTGCCGCGGCCCAGGATACCAGTGGGGCGGGTTGGAGCGACACGACCGGTGCACGACACGGGAGTGGACACGTCGGGGCATGTCCGGCATGAGCGACACCACCGGTCAGACCAGCTACGGATACGACCGGCCAGCAGTGAGCGGCGGATGAGGCGCTACCGCAGCATGCCCTTCGCGATGGTCTGAAGCTGCATGTTGCTGGTGCCCTCGTAGATCGTGCCGATCTTGGCGTCCCGATAGTACTTCTCGGCGGGGTACTCCTTGGAGTACCCGTAGCCGCCGAACAGCTCGAGGCAGTTGGAGGTGGTCCGGTCGGCCACCTGGGAGCTGAACAGCTTGGCCATGGCGGCCTGCTGCTGGAACGGCTGGCCGGCGTCCTTGAGCCGGGCGGCGTTGTAGACCATGAGGCGGGCGGCCTCCAGGTCGGTCGCCATCTGGGCCAGCTGGAACTGGACGCCCTGGAACTCCGCGATCGCCTTGCCGAACTGCTTCCGCTCCTTCACGTAGGCGGTGGCCGCCTCGAGCGCGCCGCTGGCCACGCCGATCATCTGGGCCCCGATGCCGATCCGCCCTTCGTTCAGCGTCTCGATCGCGATCTTGTAGCCCTGGCCCACCGGCCCGAGCACATTCGCGTCGGGCACCACGCACTGCTCCAGGATCAGCTCGGTGGTGCTGGAGGCGCGGATGCCGAGCTTGTTCTCCTTCTTGCCCACCGAGAAGCCCGGGAAGTCCCGCTCCACGATGAAGCCGGTGATCCCCTTGTAGCCCTTCGCGAAATCGGTATTGGCGAACACGATGAAGAGCCCGGCCTCGGCGCCGTTGGTGATCCAGAACTTCCGGCCGGTCAGCTCCCAGTGGTCGCCCCGGCGCTCGGCCTTGGTGGCGAGCGCGAACGCGTCGCTGCCGCTGCCGGGCTCGGAGAGCGCGAACGCCCCGAGCAGGCCGGAGGTGAGCCGGGGGAAGAGGCGGGCCTGCTGCTCGGCGCTGCCCCAGCGCAGCAGAGCGTTGTTCACCAGGGTGTTGTGGACGTCCACGTAGATCGCGGCCGAGGCGTCCACCCGGGCCAGCTCCTCGATGGCGAGCACCGCCATGAAGATGGAGCCGCCGGCGCCGCCGAAGCGCTCCGGCACCTCGATGCCCATCAGGCCCAGCTCGAAGAACCTCGGAATCAGCGACGGCTCGAACTGGGCGGCCTCGTCCATGGTCTGGACCAGCGGCCGCACCTCGGATTCGGCGAACTCGCGAACCGCGTCGCGGAACATCCCCTCTTCTTCGGAAAGGGTCGTCAGCGCTGGGGGTGTCGCGGACACGGTATCGGTCATCGGCCGGCTCGGCGTGGGTGAGGGAATCGAACCCAAGATACGGGCGCGGCGGCGAAGGGACAAAGGGCTTACGTTTCGCCTCCGATGTCCACCGCCTCGTCTCCCGGCCAGACCTCCGTCGTCCGCCGCCTTCGCGAGGACCGCCCTCTCGTCGCGGTCGAGCTTCGCCCGCCGCGGAGCGGCATGTCCTATGACGCCAGCGTGGACGCCTGGATCGACATGTACCACTCGATCCGGCGGCTGGCCCGGCAGGACACCCTGATCTTTCTCACCGACAACGCGATCGGCCAGGCCGAGGAGGAGAACCTCGCCCACCTGACCGCCAACCTGGCGGGCGAGCTGGCGCCGGCCCGCATCGTCCCGTTCCTGACCGCGAAGCACTCCCTGGAGTACATCCAGCTGTACGCCGCGCGGGCGGCGTCCCACGGGTTCGAGGCGCTCACCGTGGTGGGGGGCGACGCGTCGGGCGGGCTGCCCCGGTGCTTCCCGCACGCCTACCAGCTGCGTCGGTGGCTGCGCCAGCGGGTGCCCTCGCTCGATCTGGGTGGGTGGGTCAATCCGCTCCGCGATCCGGTGCAGCAGGTGGACTTCCTGCTGAGTCCCGAGCTCGAGGCGGAGTTCTACCTCACCCAGATCGTCTCGCACCATTCGATCGACAAGGTGGAGCGATTTCTGGCCGAGGCGCGGCGGCGAGGGGTGACCTACCCCGGCGTGTTCGGAGTCTTCCTGTATCGGAGCGCCAACCCGCGGACCCTGCGAGCAGCTCGGCAATTTTTTCCCGGTGCCGGCCGAGGGGATCACGCGGGATTTCGAGGAGGGCCTGTCTCCCGAGGAGATCTGCGCCCGCAGCATCAGGGCGCTGCGGGAGGTGGGCGTGGACAAGGTGTACGTCAGCAACCTGGGGTTCGACCGGCCGGATGCGACGGTACCGGAAATCCTGCAATTCCTGTAGGAGGGGTCGTTCCGGTCAACGTGCACCGCCGAGCGGGAACGACGCTGGATCAGCGTCATCGGAGAGCTCGGTGGCGGACTCGTCGGTCCAACTGGCCCAGGGCCTCCAGCGCCACCTCGACCCGGCCACCCGGCGTGCTCACCTGGACGCCCTGGACCATCCCGCGCACCGCGTCCAGAACCTCCTGCGCGATCCGGATCCCTTCGGCGTGCGCGGCCTCGGCCCCGCGCGCCTTCCGCCTCCCGCATCCGCTCCAGCACGGCTTCGGGCACCTGCGCGCCCGGCACCTCGTTGGCCAGGAACTCGGCGTTGCGCAGTGAGGTGAGCGGCCAGATCCCGGCGATGACCGGAATGCGCCACGGCGCGATCCGCTCCAGGAAGCCTGCCAGCTCCGCCGGGTCGAACACCGGCTGGGTGACCGCGAACTCCGCCCCCGCCTCGACCTTCCAGTGGAACCGCTCGAGCTCGCGCTCCCGGTCGATGCGCGCCCTGGTTGGCCGCCACGCCGATCACGAACCGGGTCGGCTCGCCGATCGAGGTGCCGCCGGGATCGAGTCCCTGGTTCAGCCGGCGCACCACGTTGGTGAGTCCGATGCTGTCGATGTCGAAGACCGCGGTGGCGTCGGGGTAGGGCCCGGCGGTCGGCGGATCGCCGGTCACGATGAGCACGTTCCGAAGGCCGCCGGCGGCCGCCCCCAGCAGGTCGCTCAGCATGCCGAGCATGTTTCGGTCGCGGCAGGTGTAGTGGAACACCGTCTCCAGTCCGACCTCGCGCTCCACCAGCAGCGCGGCGGGCACGACCCCCATGCGGCTCTGCGCGCGCGACCCGTCCACCAGGTTGACCGCGTCCACTCCCGCCTCGCGAAGGGCACGGCATTGCTTCAGCATGCCCGCCGGGTCCCAGCCGCGAGGGGGCACGATCTCCACGCTTCGGACGAACGCCCCGTCGGCGAGCTTCCGCGCCCACTCCGAGCGCGCCGCGAGCGGCACCGGCTGCGCGCCCGCCGCTTCGGACGGCGGGGTCAGCCGGTACTCCCACGGATAACCCGCCGGGGCCGGGCGTCCGCGACGCACTCCCTGATCCGGCGGATGTGCTCTGGCGTGGTCCCGCAGCAGCCGCCGATGAACCGCGCGCCCGCCGCCGTGAGCCGCCGGGCGTACTGGGCCATGTAGTCCGGGCTCGCGAGATAGATCCGCCGGTCGCCTACCGCGCGCGGCAGGCCCGCGTTCGGCTGAGCCGACAGCGGCACGGTCGAGACGTCGGCCATGCGCTCGATCGCCTCGAGCATCGGCGCCGGTCCGACCGAGCAGTTGAGACCGACCACGTCGGCTCCCCACTCGATGAGGCGGGCGACGATCGTCTCGACCGGAGTGCCGTACGAGGTGGTCCCATCCTCGCCCACGGTCATCTGCGCGATGACCGGCAGGTCCGGCGCCGCCGCCCGCGCGGCTTCCAGCGCCGCATGGATCTCCTCCAGATCGCTGAAGGTCTCCAGGATGAAGCCATCCACCCCACCCTCGGCCAGGCCGGTGGTCTGGCGGGTGAAATGGGCGACGGCCTCGGTCCTGGCCGTCGGACCCCAGGGCTCGATCCGGATGCCGAGCGGGCCGACCGCGCCGACCACCAGGGCGCGGCCGCGGGCCGCGCGATGGGCCAGCGCTGCGGCCGCGCGGTTGATCTCCTCGGTGCGGTCGTCCAGCCCGAATCCCGACAGCTTCACCGGGTTCGCGCCGAAGGTGTTGGTCTCCAGGATCTCGGCGCCGGCGCGGACGTAGGTCTCGTGGACCTCCTGCACCAGCCCGGGCTGCTTGAGGGTGAGCTCGTCGTAGCACACGTTGACGAACACGCCCCGGCTGTAGAGCATGGTGCCCATCGCCCCGTCGAGGACGTGGACACCGCCGTCTGACAGGAGATCTCGAAAGGTGCGCATGGTTTCCCTAACGGCGGAACGGCGAAACGGCGGAACGGCGGAAGGCTGCCTGATGCCGAGGCGCCAGTCGATCCGGAGTCTGCCTTTCCGCCGTTCCGCCGTTCCGCCGTTCCGCCCCTCGTGTCATCGCTCGTAGCTCAGGTTTGGTGCCAGCCAGCGCTCCGCCTCCTCCACCGTCATGCCTTTCCGTCGCGCGTAGTCCTCCACCTGGTCGCGGCCGATCTTGCCCACGCCGAAGTAGCGCGCCTCCGGGTGCCAGAAATACCAGCCGCTCACGGCCGCCGTCGGGGTCATGGCGAAGCTCTCGGTCAGGGCGATGCCCGTCCGCCGCTCGACGTCGAGCAGGTCGAAGAGAGGCGCCTTTCTCGGTGTGGTCGGGGCAGGCGGGGTAACCCGGGCGCCGGGACGGATGCCCTGGTAGGCCTCCCGGATCAGCTCGGCGTTGTCCAGCGCCTCGGACCGCGCGTAGCCCCAGAACTCGCGCCGGACCCGCTCGTGCAGCCGCTCCGCGAACGCCTCCGCCAGCCGGTCGGCCAGCGCCTTGGTCAGGATGGCGTTGTAGTCGTCGTGGCCGGCCTCGAACTCCGCCACCAGCTGCGTCGACGCCGACTCCGGCGGTCACCGCGAAGGCGCCGACGTAGTCGGGCACTCCGCTTTCCCGGGGGGCCACGTAGTCGGCGAGCGCCAGGTTCGGCCGGCCCGGCGGCTTGGCCATCTGCTGCCGCAGCGTATGGATCGTGGCGATGCGTTCGGTGCGGTCCGCGGTGCGATAGATCTCGATGTCGTCGCCCACCGCCGCGGCCGGGAAGAGGCCGAAGACACCGCGCGCCGTCAGCAGGCGCTCCCGGACGATCCGGTCGAGCAGGGCGCGGGCATCCTCGAACAGGCTCCGCGCGGCCGGCCCCACCTTCGGATCCTCGAGGATCGCCGGGTAGTGTCCCGCCAGCTCCCAGGTCTGGAAGAACGGAGTCCAATCGATCCGCTCCACCAGCTCGGCCAGCGGGTAGTCCTCGAGCACCTGCACGCCGAGTACGCAGGGCGCGGGCGGGGCGGCCGCCGACCAGTCGAGCGCGAGGCGGTTCGCGCGGGCGGCGGCGAGGGGCACGCTGCGCTCCGCCGGCCCGCGACCCGCGCGCTCCTCGCGGATCCGCTGGTACTCGCTGCGGACGTCCCGCGCGAAGGCCTCCGTGAGACCGGGGCTCAGCAGGTTGCTCGCCACGCCGACCGCGCGCGAGGCGTCGAGCACGTGGACCGTGGTGCCGTGGTAGTTCGGCTCGATCTTCACCGCCGTGTGCGCCCGCGAGGTCGTGGCCCCGCCGATCAGGAGCGGCAGCTTGAATCCCTCGCGCTCCATCTCGCTGGCGACGAAGCTCATCTCCTCCAGCGACGGCGTGATGAGCCCGCTCAGGCCGATCAGGTCCACCCCCTCGCGACGTGCCGTCTCCAGGATCCGGGCCGAGGGGACCATGACGCCGAGATCGATCACCTCGTAGTTGTTGCACTGGAGCACGACGCCCACGATGTTCTTGCCGATGTCGTGCACGTCGCCCTTCACGGTCGCGAGCAGCACCTTGCCCTTGGGGCGGGCGCTCAGCCGTCTTGTCGCGCTCGGCCTCGATGTAGGGCACCAGGTGCGCCACCGCCCGCTTCATCACCCGGGCGCTCTTCACCACCTGCGGCAGGAACATCTTCCCGGCGCCGAACAGGTCGCCGACGATGTTCATCCCGGCCATCAGCGGCCCCTCGATCACCTCGATCGGGCGCGTGGCCTGGAGCCGGGCCTCCTCGGCGTCCTCCACGACGTAGTCGGCGATCCCCTCCACCAGCGCGTGCGCCAGCCGCTCCGCGACCGGCTTCTCGCGCCACGAGAGATCGGTCGTCCGGGTGGCCGCCTGGCCCTTGACCGAGTCGGCGACCTCGAGCAGGCGGTCGGTCGCGTCGGGGCGCCGGTTCAACACCACGTCCTCCACCCGCTCGAGCAGCTCGGGCGGGATGTCGGCGTAGATCGGCAGCGCGCCGGCGTTCACGATCCCCATGTCCATCCCGGCCTCGATGGCATGGTACAGGAAGACCGCGTGGATCGCCTCGCGGACCGGGTCGTTTCCCCGGAACGCGAAGGAGACGTTGCTCACTCCGCCGCTCACCTGGACGTGCGGCAGCTCGGCCTTGATCCGGCGGGTGGCCTCGATGTACGCGAGGGCGTAGTCGCCGTGCTCCTCGATCCCGGTCGCGATCGCGAAGATGTTCGGGTCGAAGATGATGTCCTCCGGCGGGAAGCCCACCCGCTCGGTGAGGATGCGGTAGGCGCGCCGGCAGATGTCCACCTTGCGCTCGACCGTGTCGGCCTGGCCCGCCTCGTCGAACGCCATCACGATCACGGCCGCGCCGTACCGGCGCACCAGCGTCGCCTGGCGGACGAACTCCTCCTCGCCCTCCTTGAGACTGATCGAGTTGACCACGCCCTTCCCCTGGACGCACTTGAGCCCGGCCTCGATCACCGACCACTTGGACGAGTCGATCACCACCGGCACCCGGCTGATGTCGGGCTCGGAGGCCATGAGCTGGAGGAAGGTCTTCATGGCCTCGCGGCGAATCGAGCATCCCCTCGTCCATGTTGACGTCGAGCATCTGGGCGCCGCTCTCGACCTGCTGGCGGGCGATCTCCAGCCCCGCGTCGTATTCGCCCGCGAGGATCAGCTTCGCGAACTTGCGGGACCCGGTGACGTTGGTCCGCTCGCCCACGTTCACGAAGATGCTGTCCGGCCGGACGGTGATCGGCTCCAGCCCGCTGAGCCGGAGGTGGGACTCCGGCTCGGCGGGGCCGGCGCGGCGCCAGGCCGCGCACCGCGTCCGCGAAGGCGCGGATGTGCGCGGGCGTGGTGCCGCAGCATCCGCCCACCAGGTTCAGCAGGCCGTGCTCGGCGAACTCCCGAAGCACCTCCGCCATCTTCTCCGGGGTCTCGTCGTACTGCCCGAACTCGTTGGGCAGCCCGGCGTTCGGATGAGTGCTCACCAGGACCGGAGCCGACCCGCGAGAGCTCCTGCACGTACTGCCGCAGCGCCGCGGGGCCCAGCGCACAGTTGAAGCCGACGCTGAGCGGCCTGGCGTGGGCCACCGAGTTCCAGAACGCCTCGGTGGTCTGGCCGGAGAGGGTCCGACCGGAGGCGTCGGTGATCGTCCCGGAGATCATCACCGGCACTCTGGTCCCGAGCGCGTCGAACGCCGCCTCGACCGCGAAGATCGCCGCCTTGGCGTTGAGCGTGTCGAAGATGGTCTCGATGAGGAGCAGATCCGCCCCGCCGTCGATCAGGCCGCGCGCGGCCTCGGTGTACGTCGCCACCAGGTCGTCGAACTCGATGTTGCGGAAGCCGGGATCGTTGACGTCGGGTGAGATCGAGGCCGTGCGGTTGGTGGGGCCGAGCACGCCGGCCACGTACCGCGGGCGCTCGGGATCCTTGCGCTCGAATTCGTCGGCCACCGACCGCGCCAGCGCGGCCGACGCGTGGTTCAGCTCGTAGACCAGGTCCTCCAGGCCGTAGTCCGCCTGCGAGCTCGCCGTGCTGGTGAACGAGTTGGTCTCGATGATGTCCGCGCCGGCGTCGAGGTAGGCGGCGTGAATGGCGCGGATCACCTTGGGCTGGGTGATCGAGAGGAGGTCGCTGTTTCCCTTGAGCTCGCGGGACGATCCGGCGAAGCGGTCGCCCCGGTAGTCCTTCTCCTCCAGGTGGTACGTCTGGATCATCGTCCCCATCGCGCCATCGAGCAGCAGGATGCGGCGCGCCAGCAGCGGCTCGAGCAGGTCGAGCCGCTCGGCACGGGTCCGGCCGGATCCGTTGGCGGAAACAGCGGGTGACGAGGCGACCGGCAAGGGGGTCCTCCCTACGAAAAATCCCCGGGGCTAAAACGCCACGGGGCAAGCGTTTTAGCGGATTGTTTAACGTGGCCGCAAGCAGCGCAAATCGCCACGGATTCGATTGTCGTTTGAGTCACAGGATTGCCGACGGGGGCAAGGAGTCGGCTCCAGCCGGCGGGCCGCCTCCTCGGCCGAGCGCCCCGCCCGTCCACCAGCTTGGCTCGGCCGGTCAGCTCGGAGCCACTCACGGCGATCGGGGCACCTCAGCCGGAGGGCCAGCGAACCAGCGCCTCGTCGCCGCACCTCCACCGGGGCCGGGCAGTCGGCCGATCGTCGGTCCGAAATCGGCGCGGACATCTCACAGCATGCCGAGCACCAGCCCTCTGGCCACCCAGAGCGCCAGCCAGGCCAGCATCGGGCTGAAGTCGATCATGCCGGTGGGCGGGATCAGGCGGCGGATCGGCCGGATGATCCAATCGGTGAGGAGCACCAGCGGGCGCATCCACCGGCGGTACTCGGAGATGCCGAACCACGACGCGATCACGCGGATGAAGATCGAGGCCATGACGACCGTGAACGCCCAGCCCACCAGCATCCTGATCCAATCCCGGGGCTCGCGCGCTCGCCAGGGCGGTGAGACTTCCCGCCAGCCCGAGCAGCCAGCTGACGAGGCTCAGCAGGATCAGGCCGCCGAGGATCACGACCCCGAGCAGCCAGAGCGGCGCGTCCTGCGGGCTGCCGCCGAACCGGATCACCCGGCGCTCCACGGGCAGGAGCACCGGATCGCTCAGCCGCCGGACCAGCCTGGGCCATGCGCCGAACGGGCCGATCTTCCGACGCCGCACCGCCCAGTGCGTCAGGGCGACGATCGAGGCGTAGGCCAAGGCCAGGACGACGATGCTGCGAGCCACGGTATCGAGCACGAAGGTGGAGCACGGCGGGGATGGGAGGCCGAGACTATCGCCCCAGGCCGCCGACCTGGGCGGGTCGCTGGGCGCCGGAGCGGGAGGTGCACATCAGGGTGAACCGGCCCGCCGTTGATGGCGGCCTCCTCGAGGATGTGGCTGTCCCCCCGGCAGGAGATGATCTCGCGACCGTCGATCTTACGAAACTGCACGGTGACCACGGGCTCTCGGTTGACGTTGAAGAGATGACGCGCGGTGGTGGGAGTGAGGCTGTCGACGCCCATCTGACGGAGGGAGGCGGCGGGCGGCCGCGATGGGAGCCCCGGTAGTCCACCGCGCGGTCCACCAGCTCCAAGCACTTCCCGGCCCAGCGTCTCGACATCCAGCTGCTCGGGAGGCAGGTCCGACTTCGGCTGCTGGGCTGCGGCTTCGCGAGCCATCCTTGTCGCCGCACGCCGCGGCCAGGCACACGAGCGCCAGGACCGGCCACACGCGGAGCCGCTTCATTCCATCGCGAATTCGCGGTTGAACACGACCTCGAAGCTGAAGGTCTTGGCGCGGGTCCGGGTCTCCATCAGCTCCGCGATACGCCGGAGGCGGCTCGGGGATCCCCATGATCTTCTCCTGCGCCTTCCGGCCCAGCTCGCCCAGCCCATCGAGGCTCTCGATCTTCCAGTAGCGGATCTGCTCCTGCACGATGCGCAGGTAGTCCCTGGGGCCGTAGATCCCGGAGCGGCGGATCACCTCCGCGAGATCCTTGAACCCGGGATCGTGATCCCGGGCATGTCGATCGCCGGCAGGATGAACGACGCCGAGTGGAGCGCCTGGTCGGGGTCGCGCTTGAGGATCTCCTCGAAGACCGTGCGGTAGAAGGCGTAGTGCCGGGCCTCGTCCTTGGCCACCTGGCTCAGCACCTCGGCGAGGCGCGGCTCGTACTCGCCAATGACCTTGCCCGTCTCCGCGTGCGAGAACTGGGTGGCGCGCTCCTGCACCGTGGTATAGGCGAAGACGCGGTAGGGGTCCCGGTCCCACTCCGGGTGAAAGCCCCGGCGGAGGTACTCGAACTGCATCTCCTCGATCTTCCGCTGATCGAAGAGGCGGGTGTCGCGGGCATAGTCGTGGAGGACCTGGCCATGCCGGTCCTCCTCGGCGGTCCAGAGATTGTTCCACAGGCGCCAATGGCTCTCGTCGCCCAGAAAAACCGCCAGAAGGCGGTGGAAATGCGGCAGCCCCTCCTCGGTCAGGAGGTTGAGCGCCAAGGCCGCCCGTGCGTGATCGGGAATACCCTGGGCCTGGGTCCGGAGCTGAGCCTGGAACGCGTCGGGATCGGTGTCGGGGGCGGGGCCCAGGAGGTCGGAGGGGTACCAAAGGTCCCGCTTCCGCTCGTGCAGCTCCATGAGCTCGCCGACCCGACCCTCAAGGTCCCGGAGGACTTCCATTTTGGACTGGAGTTCGTGCGCGGGGTCGGTGATGGTGCCCATGAGTGTCCCAGGACGGCGGTTAGCCCTCAAAATGCAGACCGGACCAGCCTTGTAAGATAGTGCGGCTGGTCCGGGGAACGCCAACGGGCGGGGGGTAAAGCTAGCCTGAAGCCGCTAGTCGCTTCTCCATGAGTGACCAGGTCCGTTGGCCGATGTAGTTCTCCCGGCGGAAGATCGGGTTCCACCCCAGGGCGGCCAGAAGCCCCTCGGATCGCTCGTCATCGGTCCAGAACTCCGCCAGGTGGGCTCCGCCGTCCACGGCCCGCTCCTCGAAGGCGGCGAGCAGCCGGTGGGCGTGGCCCCGGTGCCGCTCCTGCGGCAGGACCACGACATCCACCAGGTGGGCGACTCCGCCGCGCAACCAGTAGCGCAGGCCCCCGATCCAGTCGCCGATCTCATTGCTGAGCATGAGGTAACGCTCCTCCGGCCCACCGGTCCTACCGGCGGACTCCTCCTCCTGCTCGATGAGCTCGGAGTACCAGGCCGCAAAATCGTCGTCCTGTTCCATTTCCCGGATGATGATCTCGCCCATGATTCCCTGCCTGATAGGAAGACGGACTCCAGCTTACGCAACAGTGATGCCACTTCGAGGGTTCCGCCGGTGAAGCCGATTCACCTCCGCTTCGCCCCGGCCTTTTCGGTTAGCTTGACCGAAGTGGCCAGCCAGCCTGATGACGCGAAGGAGGTGGACACGATGGCGAATGCGACGCAGACCAGCCGACCGGTGGTGGTGAAGTGCGTGTTCTGCGGCACGGCCAACCGAGTCGATCTAGCCCGGCTCTCGGACGGTCCCAGATGCGGCCAGTGCGGGCGTCCGATCCGGCTGGACCGTCCCCTCGCGGTGACCGATGCCGACTTCGAGAAGACAATCATGGGCTCGAGCGTTCCGGTGCTGGTGGACTTCCACGCCGACTGGTGTGGCCCCTGCAAGATGATGGCACCGGTGCTCGATGACTTCGCCAGGCGTCACGTGGGCGAGGTGCTGGTGCTGAAACTGGACACCGACGCCAATCCGGCGACTCCCGCCCGCCTGGGCATCCGTGGCATTCCCACCCTGATCGTGTTCGAGCACGGCCAGCGAGAGCCGGCGCCATGTGGGCGCGTCCCAGCTGCCGGAGCTGGAGAAGCTGGCGGGACTCAAGGGTTCCGCGGCGTAGCCGCAGCCGCTACACCCCCACGGCGACGGCGACGCCGATGGCCACTGCGGCGAGCACGACCAGGGCGCCGAAGAGCGGGCCCGCGAATCCGAGCCATGCCTCGTATCGCACGCCGGCCGCGGCCAGCATCGCCATGAGTGCGCCGTTGGTCGGGGTGATCAACTCGCACAGCCCGGCGCCGTACTGGTAGGCGAGCACGGTCACCTGCCGGGATAGGCCGATCAGGTCGGAGAGCGGGACCAGAAGCGGCATGGTGAGCACCGCCTGGCCGCTGGTGCTCGGCACCGGCACGTGAATCAGGCTGTGGGCGGCCATCATCGCCAGCGCCGACGCGGTGACCGGGAGATCGGCGATCGGCGTGAACAATCCCTGCACGATGGTGTCCACCACCCGGCCCTCATTCAGCACGACGTAGATCCCCCTGGCGAATCCGATCAGCAAGCGCCGCGTACGCCATGGACCGTAGCCCGTCCACGAACGCGTCCGCGGTCCCGCCGATTCTGAGGCCGCCGAACAGGCCGGCCGCCACCCCCATCAGGAAAAAGACGGCCGACAGCTGGTCGAAGTCCCAGTGATACTCCAGCACGCCGACCACGAACGCGACGAAGCTCGCCACCACCGTGAGCAGCACCGCGGCATGGCGCCAGCCGGCGACGGGTCCGACCCCCTCTGCAGGGTCCAGTGGCCCGACCGGAACCCGGCTCCGGCGCGCGTGCAGCATGGTGCCGCGCGATCCAGATCGCCAGGGCGGGAATCATGAACGCGACTCGGAACTGCCAGCCGGACAGCAGGTCCAGTTCGGCGACCTTCTGCGCGATGCCGACCTGGAAGGGGTTGATGAAGCTGAACGAGGCGCCGACGGCCGAAGCACCCAGGCTCATGGCGACGGCCGTGACGGGGCTGAACCCTAGACGGGACGTCAGCAGGAGCAACACGGGGACGAAGGCGATCAGCTCCTCCTGCATCTGGAGCAGCACGCCGCCGGTTCCGAAAGCCAGCCCCGCCACGGGAATGACCAGCAGTCCACGCCCCGACAGCGCGGCGACCAAGGAGTTCACCAGCCGGGTGAGAGCGCCGGTGCGCTCGACGACGGCGAATCCACCCCCGACCAGGAAGACGTAAAAGATGACCGAGGCGGCCTCGATCATCCCTCTCGGGATGGCGACCAGCGCCTGGAACGGCCCGACCGGGGAGGCCTCGACCGGGGCGTAGGTGCCGGGGACCACGACGCTCCGACCGGTGGCGGAGTCCTCGCGCCGCTGGTACTCCCCGGCCGGAAGCACCCAGGTGAGCGCGGCGGCGATCAGGATGCACGCGACGAGCAGCGTCAGCGGATGAGGAAACCGAGAAGCCGTCACCCGCCGCTCAGAGCGGTCGGCATTGGCGGGCGTCAGGCTGGCGTCGGGAGCAGGCGATACTCTCGTCCATGCCCTGCACCAAAGGGCCGCACGCCGCGGTCTGGGCCTGCTCGGTCGCCGATTCCTCGGTCGCGCCGGAGGCGGTCGCGGTGCGCTCCTGGCCCTGGAAGGTCCAGGGTGACGGTGCACTCGACCCGCTGAACCTCCAGCGTCAAGTAGACCAGGAAGGCAATGAAGCCGACTATCACCAGAACGGTCACGAGTCGCGCGCGACTGGCCATGGAGCACGAACCGGATGGGGGATGAGCGGCGGTGACGCCAGGGGACGGCTTCGGAATATCTGAGGAGAGTCGGCGGGGCGGAAGGCCGAGCATCGCGGTCACACTTCAGCCGGACACCGACTCCTCGATCCATCTGAGGTACCCCGCGTCCCCTTCGGCGACCGGCAGCGCGACGATCTCCGGGGTCTCGTAGGGGTGCAGCTCGCGGAGGCGGGCCAGCAGGGCGGGCACTCGCGCGGCCGTGGTCTTCAGATGGCAGTACCACTCCGCCGCCGTCTCCACCTCTCCGTGCCACCGGTAGACGCTCGACACCGGACCGACCACCTGGGCGCATGCCGCGAGCCGCTCCTCCACCAGCCGCGTGCCGAGTCGGAGGGCCGCCTCCCGATCGGGAAGGGTGGTCGTCACCTGGCGGCATTCGGGCACGGGGCGCGGTACCTCCGATCGAAGCTCCTCAGTCGGCCAGCGGAACGATTCCCACCCGCCATCCGCTCTTGAACTGCACCGTGAGCCGATGGCTCAGCGGGTCCGCCACGACGCTGGCGACGTCGGGTTGCCTCCGGGCGAAGGCCACTGCGCTGTTCGCCTGGGCGGCCAGTGCCTCGGGCGAGATGCCCTGATGCGCCTTGGCGAACTCCCGCGCGATCTCGGCCGCCTGCGCCTGCTCCCGGCCGTAGCGCGCGAACTGGGCGGCCGGCACCAGCCCATCCTGGTCGGAGACGCGGGAGTGATAGTCGTAGGGCCGGCAGGAAACGAGCGCCAGTGCCAGCAGCCAACGCGGGAGTGCTACGGGTCATCGCGGGCCTCGAGGTGGAGGTCGGAAATACTTCGCCCGAAAGTAATGCCGGGCGGCCCCGGCGGCGACGGGTTAGCTTACGCTTTTTCCTTCTCGGGGCTTCCCATGAGCGGACTTTCCAACATCCCCCATCCCCGCAACGAGCCGGTGCTCGGCTACGCGCCCGGGACGCCCGAGCGGGCGGCGCTGAAGGCCGCGCTGGGCGCCGTGGGCGCGCAGCAGATCGAGATCCCGGCCGTGGTGGCCGGGCGCGAGGTCCGGACCGGTGACACTCACGACGTGGTCTCGCCCGCACTGCCACCACCGCGTGCTCGCCAAGGTGCACCAGGCCGACGGTGCCACGATCCAGGCGGCCACCAAGGCCGCCGTCGAGGCCCAGCGCGACTGGGGCCACTGGCGCTTCGAGGACCGGGCGGCGGTCTTTCTCAAGGCGGCCGACCTGCTCGCCACGGTCCACCGGCAGCTGCTCAATGCCTCCACCATGCTGGGGCAGAGCAAGACCGCCTTCCAGGCCGAGATCGACAGCGCCTGCGAGCTGATCGACTTCCTCCGATTCAACGTGCATTTCGCCGAGCGGATCTACCGGGAGCAGCCGGAGTCATCACCGGGAATGTGGAACCGGATGGACTACCGCCCGCTCGAAGGATTCGTCTACGCCATCACGCCGTTCAACTTCACCGCGATCGGCGGCAATCTCCCCACCGCGCCCGCGCTCATGGGCAACGCGGTGGTGTGGAAGCCTTCGGCCACCGCCACGCTCAGCAACTGGCATTTCTTCCGGCTGCTCGAGGAGGCAGGACTGCCGCCCGGCGTGATCAACTTCCTGCCGGGCGATTCCATCGCGGTGAGCCGGACGCTGCTCGCCGACCGGCACCTCGCGGGGATCCATTTCACCGGCTCGACGGCGGTCTTCCAGAGTCTCTGGCGGACGGTGGGCGAGAATCTCGGCCAGTATGCGGGATATCCCAGAATCGTGGGGGAGACCGGCGGCAAGGACTTCATCGTCGCGCACGCCAGCGCCGACGTCGAGGCGCTGGCGGTCGGCATGGTCCGGGGTGCGTACGAATACCAGGGGCAGAAGTGCAGCGCGGCCTCGCGGGCGTACATCCCCGACACGCTCTGGCCCGAGGTACGCGACCGGGTGACCGCCATGATCGGCGACATCCGCATGGGCGACGTCGCGGACTTCCGCAATTTCATGGGCGCAGTGATCGACCAGCGCGCCTTCGACCGGATCAAGGGCCACCTGGAGCGGGCGAAGACGGACCCCGCCGTCCGGATCATCGCCGGGGGCGGCACCGACGACTCGGTCGGCTGGTTCGTGGAGCCGACGCTGCTGCAGGCGGAAGATCCGATGTACCAGACGATGTGCGAAGAGATCTTCGGGCCGGTCCTGACGGTCCATGTCTATCCCGCCGCCAAATGGTCCGAGACCCTCGCGCTGGTGGACCGGACCGGGCCGTACGCCCTCACCGGCGCGATCTTCGCGCGGGACCGCAAGGCGGTCGCGGAGGCGGACCGTGCCCTGCGCTATGCGGCGGGCAACTATTACGTCAACGACAAGCCCACCGGCGCCGTGGTGGGCCAGCAGCCGTTCGGCGGCGGCCGGGCCAGCGGCACCAACGACAAGGCGGGGTCGGTACTGAACCTGCTCCGCTGGACGTCGCCGCGGGCGATCAAGGAGACCTTCGCGCCGCCGAAGGACTATCGGTATCCGTTCATGGCGGAGCCGTGAGATCGAGTTGCTCGAGCTGACGCTTCTCGGGCTGGCGATCCTGGGCCAGGAGTCGATCCAGGCCCAGGTCATCGCCGCACCGCCTCCCGCCTACACCGCCAGTCAACTGCACTGCGCGCGCTTCGCCGAGACCTCCCGCAGCGAGATCGAAACCGAGACGGCCCGAGGATCGGTCAAAGCGACGGCCGACCGCAACGGCGTCTGGAGCTTTCGCGCTCGCGACAGCGTCGGCGGCGTCGCGGTGGAAGGGTGGTACGATTCGCTGTCGCTGCGGCGGCGGACGGTCGAGGGGGAACACTCCGTCGACACCGATGGGTTGATCGGAGGGCGCTACCGAGGCCTGCTGCGGCCGACGGGCGGCTATGTCGAGATCGCCCGTCCGTTTCTTCCCGACGATGTGGCCGAGGTCGCCGATCTCTCCGCAGCAGCGCAGGACCTCTTCCCGCCGTTGCCCCCTCGCCTGCTCGAGCGCGAAGAGTCGTGGCGCGATGCCGGGCTCGAGCTCTCACGCCTTGCCGACACGATAGTGGCGGGACGCGCGCTGCTTCACTTTCGCCTCGCCGCCCGAGCCGAGACCCGCGAAGGGATCCCCCGCGGAGATACCGTCCCCATCCCGATCCGGCAGACCTTGACCGAGCGGGGCGACATCTACTGGTCGCCGTCCTCGGGCCTGGTGCGGCGGACCCGCGACATCGCCATCGAAGCGACCATCCCGTCCGGCGGCCGGATCCGGCAGCCGGTTCGTTCTCGCGTCACTCAGCGCATCGAGCTCACCCGCCTGCCCTCTACGCCGGGCTGCAAGTAAGGCCTGCCTTCCCGGGCATGGCCGGCCTGGCATAGCGCATTCTGGAACGCAACGCACTCCGACGACACCGGCGACCCGACCGCTGCCTTCACCCGGAGCGTGAAGTGCCTCTCCTCGTGTCCGAACCCGGCCGAGCAGCGCGCAACCTAGATCGGAGGACGAGAGCAGCGACGATCACATCTTCGGGAGGAAGACATGCGGTACGGTAGGAGCATCATGGCGCTCGTGGGTTTGTCCGTGGCGCTGACGGCTTGCGACGACTCGGCCGGACCGGGCGGAGACCTCGGCATCGAACCGCTGCTGGTGATCCAGGCCAACGGCGACCTCACCTCGGCACTCGCCGACTTCCGCGCGGCGGTGGGTGATCCGGCCAACGGAGGCGGGGTCGGACCGCAGCCGGGTGGACGGCGCGAGATCCGCTGGGACGCCGTGCCGGCGGCGCAGACGAACAGCGACGCCTTCCCGGCCGATTTCTTCAAGGGCGCGGGGCTGATCTCCACCACCGACGGCATCGGGACTCGAGTGAGCGACAACGACTTCGCCGACATCAATCCGAGCTACGCCGACCAGTTCGAGAGCTTCAGCAAGGTGAAGACCTTCATGGCGTCGGGCAGCGCCCGGTTGACGCTGCGGTTCCGGGTGCCCGGGACCGATACCGAGGGCATCGTCAACGGATTCGGCATCGTGTTTTCCGACGTCGATCGGGTCGGCGCGGCGCATATCACCCTGTTCGCGCTCGACGGCAGCAACCTCGGGAAATACGTCGCACCGGTGCGGAACGACGCGGCAGGCCACTCATTCGTCGGTGTCGTCTTCGACCAGGAGATCATCGGTCGGGTGGAGGTGACGTCAGGGGAAGCACCGCTCGCGGCGGGTAGAGACGATGTGAGCTCGGGCGGAGCGGACGACCTGGTGGTGACGGACGACTTCGTGTTCGGCGAGCCGCAGCCTCAGGCGGCCGCCCCTTCGTAAGCGTGACGCGATCCGGGGAGCGGCCTGCTCCCGGACTCGCAGGTCCTGCGGCCTACCCTCTCAAGAACGTGGTGGCGGCGGCGGCCGGCGGCGGCGCCCGGTGAACCGCTGCTCGGGATCGAAGAGCAACGCCGTGAGGAGAAAGGCGAGCACGGTGGCGCCGAGCACGGCGCCGGCCGCGACCGGCAGCCGCGTCTCCGCCGGCTGGCCGAGGGCGTGGCGTACGAGGTCCACCGCGTAGGTGACCGGATTGGCGCGGGCCAGCGCGCGGAAGAGCGGCGGCATGCCGGCGGTGGGATACAGGGCGCCGCTCAAGAAGAGCAGAGGAAAGAGAATCACGTTGATGATCCCGGCGAAGTTCTCCACCGAGCGCAGGCGCGCGGCCACCAGCAGGCCGAGCGTCGCGCTCATCGCGGCGATCGCGACGACCGCGCCGGCGGCGAACAGGTAGCGCGCCGGTGCAGCGTCGAGCACCAGCGGCGCCACCGCGAGGACGATCCCGGCCTGGAAGATCCCCACCAGCGCTGCCGCGCGCCGCCCGGCCGCCGAGCACGGCGCCGACACCCGCCGGGCTCGCCAGCATCAGCCGCAGCATCCCGAACTCCCGATCGTAGACGGTCGAGGCCGCGGTGAGCGTCCCGCCGAACAGTGCCGCCATCACCACGATGCCCGGAAGGACGAACGCCTGATAGGAGAGGCCGCTCTCCAGCCGGGTGATGGCTCCGTACCCGGTGCCGATCAGCAGCAGCCACATGAACGGGCGGGCCACCCCGCCGATCAGGCGGCCGGTCTGGCGGGTGGCGCGGGCCAGATCGCGGGCGACGATGCCGTGGATGGCGCTCCAGCCGTTCATGGCGGGCCGGCCTGGGTGCGTGCGAAGTAGACGTCCTCCAGGGCCGTGGGCCGCAGCGCGAAGCGATCGATACCCGGTGCCTTCGCCGCGAGCTCGACCACGGGCTCGCGCTCTCCCGCGATCCCCACCCGATACCCGCGCCCGGTGCGGAGCACCACCCGGGTGGCGCCGAGGCCGCGCAGCGCCCGCGCCAGTCGCTCGGCGCCCGGGCCCTCGATCTCGGCGATCCCTTCACCCAGCTCGGCCCGGAGCGCGGCGGGCGTGCCGTCCGCCACCACTTTTCCGTGAGCCAGCAGCAGCACCCGATCCGCGGGCTCGGCCTCGGCCAGGTAATGGGTGGAGAAGAGGACGGTCGTGCCGTGGATCCGGCGCTGGCCCTCGAGGAGCGACCAGATCGTGTCGCGATGCTCGGGGTCGAGGCCGACGGTCGGCTCGTCGAGGATGAGGAGGTCGGGCTGGTGCAGGGTGGCCCGGCCGATGTCGAGCAGGCGGCGCCACCCGCCGGACAGCTCGCGCGCCAGCCGCCCCGCCCTGCGGCCCGAGGCCGATGCGCTCGATCGTGTCGGCCACCGCCGCCCGGGCGAGGCGCCCGCCCAGCCCGGCGAGTCGCGCGGCGAACAGGAGGTTCTCCTCGGGCGTGAGGAGCCCGTCCACGGTGGTCTCCTGGAAGAGGAGACCGAGGCGCCGCCGCACCGCCGCGCGGTCCTCGACGATGCCGTGGCCGAAGATCCGGGCGCCGCCCCGGGTGGGCGAGCAGGAGCGTGCCCAGGAGCAGCATCGCGGTGGTCTTGCCGGCGCCGTTGGGGCCGAGGAGGCCGACCATCGCGCCCCGGGGCACCTCGAGCTCGAGGGCGTCGAGCGCGCGTACGTCGCCGTAGTCGCGGCCGAGCCCCTCGGCCTCGATGGCGAGGCTCACGCCCGCTGCGGCTCGGCGATCACGCGGTAGCGGTACTCCAGCGAGTCGGACGGCGTCGGCGACGGCGGTGTCGATCACGCCGCGGTTGGGCGAGAGGGTGCAGACCGGATCGGTGTTCTCTGCGGCCCCCGTGAGGGCGAACGCCTGGCAGCGGCAGCCGCCGAAATCCACCGTCTTCCGGGGACAGCTGCGACAGGGCTCCCGCATCCACTCGTCGCCCCGATACGCCTGAAACGCGGGCGACTGCTGCCAGATCCACTCGAGCGACCGGTCGCGCACGTTGTCGAACGAGAGCGTGGTGATCTGGGTAGCTCCGTGGCACGGCAAGACCTTGCCGTCGGGCGCCACGACGAGGTAGAGCTTGCCCCATCCGCCGTAGCAGGGCTTGGGGTACTGCTCGAAGTAGTCGGGCAACACGAAGAGGACCTGCATGCGGCCCCGGTAGCGCCGGGTGGCCTCTTCCGCCGTCGCCCGGGCCCGCGCGACCTGCTCGCGGGTCGGCATCAGCGAGGCGCGGTTCTCCAGGGCCCAGCCGTAGTACTGGGTGTTCGCCAGCTCGATCCGATCGGCGCCCATCTCGGCGGCGAGATCGATGATCGCGCCGATGCGGTCGAGGTTGGCGCGGTGGAGCACCACGTTGATCGAGAGCGCGAAGCCCAGCTCCTTCACGATGGCCACCGCCGCCCGCTTCTGCTTCACCGAGCTGACACCGGCGATCCGCTCGGCGGTCTCCGGGTCGGCGTCCTGAATCGAGACCTGAATGTGCTCCAGGCCCGCCTCCCGCAGCCGCTCCGCCCGCGCCCGGGTGAGGCCGAGGCCTGACGTCACCAGCGTGCTGTAGAGCCCGAGACTGCGGGCGTGCGCGGCCAGCTCCTCGAGGTCCTTCCGGATCATCGGCTCCCCGCCGGAGAGGCCGAGCTGGAGCACGCCGAGCGCGCGCGCCTGGGTGAAGACCCGCTTCCAGTCGTCGGTGGCCAGCTCGCCCTCGGCCCGGATCATCTCCAGCGGGTTGGAGCAGTACGGGCAGTGCAGCGGACAGCGATGGGTCAGCTCGGCCAGCAGCGTGGTCGGTCGCTCAGCTGGTCACGGATCAGCTCCCTTTCCGCCAGATGCGACAGATACTCGGTGACGTCGGCGGTGACGTCGGCCTGGTAGCGCTCACCGAGGATGCCGGCGATCTCCCCGACGGTGCGGCGGCCGTCCACCAGCTCGAGGATCGCTTTGCCGGTGTCGTTGAGCAGTACGGCGCCCTCGGGGTAGAGCAGCACCGGGCGGTTGCGCACCGGGTCGAAATCGATGCCGCGCGAGCTTCCAGAGCGAGGGCGGACCGGAGTCAGCGCTACTCAGCGGTAGGCATGATGAATCGTGTCGATCAGCGCCCACAGCATCTCCAGCTTGAAGGCGAGCGCCAGAAACGCGCCCGCGCTGGGTGTCCACCGTGGTGCAGTGCCGCTGCACGATCGCGAGGCCGTGGCTCACGTCGCGCGGGGCCTGGACCAGCCGGCTCTTGAAGTAGTCGAGCGCCTCCGGGCGGGATCCAGGGGTAGTGCTTGGGAAACGCCTCGATACGCTGCTGGTGGATCTTGGGCGCGAACAGCTCGGTGAGCGACGACGCCACCGCCTCGACCCACGGCCTGGTCCGGCAGAACGTGACGTAGGACTCGCAGATGAGCCGGGCCGCCGGGAGCACGTGCCGCTCGTCCTCCATCTCCTCCCGAGGCACCCCGAGCGCGACGCCGAGCCGGATCCAGAGCTCGATCCCTCCGGTGCCGGGCCCGGTCCCGTCGTGATCCACGATCCGCTGGATCCACTCCCGCCGGACCTCGGGGTCGGGGCAGTTGGAGAGGATGGCGGCGTCCTTCCGCGGCACCACCCGCTGATACGCGAGCCGGTTCGCCACCCATCCCTGGAACTGCCGCGGGGAAAGCCGGCCGGCGTACATCAGCCGATGGAACGGGTGCTCGACGTAGTACGAGCCGCTGAACGAGCGCAGCGCGCTCTCCAGCTCGGCGGGTGTGAGCGGGCGCTCGAGCGCGGGGACCGGCGGCCGGGGCGGTGCGGTGAGCTGGGACGAGGCGAGGGTCGCGGGCATGGTAGCAAGCTAGCCGGTGGTCAGAGGGTGAACCGCATGCCGTCGGCGCCGACCGCCGAGGCCTCGGCGCTCCACCAGGAGACGCTCGGGCGAGTCCTCGATCAGCATCGGATTGGTGTTGTTGATGTGGGTGTACACCCGGTGCGCGCTCCCCAGCGAGGCAAGCCGCTCCAGACTGCCATCGGGCCCGGAGACCGGCAGGTGATCCATCTCCCGCGCGGTGCGCTCGCCGATGCCCAGCGCGATCAGCTCGTCATCCTTCCAGAAGGTGCCGTCGAACAGCACCAGCTCGGCCTGACCAGAGCGTGCGGAGCAGCGTCTCGTCGAGTCCGCCGCAGCCGGGGACGAAGGCGCAGGCGCCGCCGCTCGCCTCGTCGCGGATCAGGAGGCCGACGGTGTGGCCCGGATGGTTGCCGCTGGCGAACCGGGGCGGGCCAGCGAGGACCGGAAAGCTCGACACCGTCAGACCGCTCGGGCACCCGTCGCGATAGGTGAGCGGCATCGTCGAGCCGCCGGCCGGCAGGTCTTCCAGCCGCATCTCCGCGAATGCCCGCGTGACGGGAACGATCCGTGAGTCATGCTCCAAGATGCTCCGCACCGCCGGCAGTCGCGTAGATCTGGAGGTAGCGTCCCTCCCGGAGGAGCAGCACCCCGATCGTATGGTCCAGCTCGGCGTCGGTGAGGACGACGCCCTCGACCGGCACCTGGCGCATGCCCGGCCGGCTCCCCCACCGGCAGCCTGGTGAGCTGGGCGTGGACGTCCGGCGAGGCGTTGAGCAGGAACCACCGCCGCCCGTCGGCACTGACGGCGGCCGACGACTGGCTGCGAGTGTCGCGCCCGCTCCGGCTCGCGTCGCGCGACCCGGCAGCTGGGGCACCAGCAGTTCCACTGAGGGAAGCCACCGCCCGCGGCGGTCCCGAGAAGGATGACTTGCACCTAGAAAAAGTAAGGGGCTCGCTTTCGCGAGCCCCTCACCGATGGCAGTGCGCCTTAAAGCGTCGCGACGTAGGCGGTGACTTCCATCGTGACGGCCACGACCTCGGCCTCGGGCTTGGTCCACGTCATGAGCACCCTCCGGAGTTGAGTTGGTGGGCCCTGGGGACCCGGAACAGCTGATTGGGTTGTACTGCCCAGCCGGACCCGGTGGCCCGACGCTGCCCTCGTTATTGCAGACGGTGTGCCGCAGGTGAGACAAACCTGTACTTGGCTTACAAGTGAATGTTCTAGAACATCTTATGAGCGATCAGCGGTTGGGCGGAATGCCAGATGGTGGTGGATGGGTGAGATGACCCAGATTGGGTGATATCACCCACCCAAGCCCCGACTCATCGTGCTAGCTCAGGTCTGGAACCCGTACTTCTTCAGCCGATACCGCAGCGTGTCCCGGGAGATGCCCAGCCGCTGGGCGGCCCGGGTCTGGTTGCCGGCGGTTTCGCGCAGCGCCTGCTCGATGAGCGACCGCTCCCACTGCTCGAGGTCCATCCCGGCCGGCCGCGACGGTGCCGATGTCGCGGGCGGTTCGTCGGACGCGGAACCTCCAGCGCCAAATGCTCGATCTGGAGTGTCGGGCCGCGGCTCCACAGCACCGCCCGCTCGATCACATGGCTCAGCTCGCGCACGTTCCCCGGCCAGGGATAGCCCAGCAGCAGGTCGTGGGACCGGGGGTCGATCCGCTCGACCGGCTTGCCGTACTTCGCGCTGAACCGCTGGAGAAAGTGCTCGGCCAGCGTCGAGCACGTCGTCGCCGCGCTCCCGGAGCGGCGGCAGCCGCAGCAGAATGCACGGCGAGCCGGAAGTAGAGGTCCCGCCGGAATCGCTCCCGCTGGGACTCACGCTCGAGGTCGCGGTTGGTGGCGGCCAGGATGCGGACGTCGATCTTCCGGTCGCGGATCCCGCCGACCCGCCGCACGGTGCGATCCTCCACCGCCTTGAGCAGCTTGCCCTGGAGCGACAGCTCGACGTCGCCCACCTCGTCGAGCAGCAGGAAGCCGCCTTCCGCCGCCTCGAAGAGCCCCATCCGCGACTCCTTGGCGTCGGTGAAGGCGCCGCGCTCGTGCCCGAACAGCTCCGCCTCCATCAGGGTGGCCGGCAGCGCGGTGCAGTTGACCTCGATGAAGGGCTTGGACGCGCGCCCGCTGCCGGCGTGGATGGTTCGGGCGACGAGTCCCTTGCCGGTCCCGGTCTCGCCGATGATGAGGACTGGAGGGGTCTCGTCGAGCGCCGCGATCTGCCGCGCCTGGTCGAGCACCGCGCGCATCGACGGGGATTGCCCGACCACGCCGGCGAACGGGACGTCGCCCGCAGCCTGGCGCCGGTAGTAGGAGAGCTCCTGCCGCAGCTGGGAGTGCTCGCGGGCACGGTCGGCCAGGAGCTTCAGCTCCTCGAGGTCGACCGGCTTCTTGAGGTAGTCGAACGCGCCGAGCTTCACCGCCTCGACGGCTCCCTCGATGGTGCCGTAGGCGGTCATGATGACGACGGGAACCGACGGGTCGAACTCCCGGATCCGGCGCAGCAGCTCGATGCCGTCCATGCCGGGCAGCCGAACGTCGGAGAAGACCACGTCGGGCCGGAGCGTCTCCAGCAGTCCGATCGCCTGCTCCGCGTCGGTCGCGACCTCGGCCTCGTAGCCGGACTCGAGCAGAAACGCCTTCACGGCGCGGGCGAGCGTCCGCTCGTCGTCCACGATGAGGACGGTGCCGCTCACGCCGCGCCTGCCGCCGGAAGGCGAATCCGCACCGTGGTGCCCGCGTCGGGCGAGCTGTCGATCTCCAGCCGTCCTCCGTTCTGCTCCACGTAGCGCTTGGCGATGGCGAGGCCCAGCCCGGTGCCTTCCTGCCGGGTGGTGAAGAACGGCTCGCACACCGAGGGGAGGAGACCGGCGGGAATGCCGGCGCCGGTGTCGGACTACCTCGATCAGGACCTCGCCTACGCCTGGGCCCCCGTTCATCGCCCGGGCGCCGAGCCGGAGGCGTCCGCCGCCGGGCATCGCGTCGAGCGCGTTGGAGACCAGCTCGAGGAGGGCCTGTTCCAGCTGCATCGGATCCACCCGCACCTCGGGCAGGTCGTGGGGCACCTCCACCTGGAGCTCGACCTTGCGCTCCCGCATCGGCTCGGCGAAGGCGGGGAGAAGACTCTCCACCAGCCGGTCGAGTCGCTCCGTGAGCGGATGGTAGGGCGCAGGCCGGCTGAAGCTCAGCAGGTGGCTGATCCGACGGTCCAGCCGGTCCACTTCCTCGATGATGGCATCCAGGTGCTCGCGCGAGGATGGCGCGTCCGGGTGGCGGCGAACCAATTGCGCGGCCGCGCGCAGGCTCGCGAGAGGGTTCCGGAGGCCGTGCGCCACCGCCGCCGCCGTCTCTCCGATCGAGGCGAGCTTTTCCGACTGGACCAGCTGGGCTTGAGCGCGGTCCAGCTCGGCGACGTTCTGTCGCAGACTCTCCGTCATCCGGCCGAAGGCCTGGGCGAGCTCTCCGATCTCGTCGCGCGTCGTAGGGTGCACCGGATGGTCCAGCCGGCCCGAGCCCACCACCGCCATGGCCCCGGTCAGTTCCCGGATCGGGCGGGCCAGGCCCCGGGAGATGAGCCAGGAGGCGAAGAGGCCCCCCGCTAGAGTGAGCGCGATGATCACCAGCAGCGTGCGTCCTTCGCCGGCGAGGATCTGCTCCAGGCCGGCGTAGGCGCCGCGGACGCTCGACTCGCGCGCCTTGCGATACACTTCGCGATTCATCTGGGTCAGCGCGGGCTGGAGCCGGCCTTTCAGCTCCCGCTGGGCGAGGGTAAACGCCTCGGCGCGGCGGCCGGCGTCGGCCAGGCTGAAGACGCTGTCCGTGACCAGGCGGATCTCGCTCTGGATGCGGGACACACCGTCGGCGAGCTGCGACTCGTCGGGCCCCAGCTCGGCCCGCCAGCGATCCTCCCAATAGCGGATCACATCGCCGGCGAGCTCGAACTCGCGTCGCGCCCCCGGGTCGAGGCCGCTCAGGTATCGCCAGACGATCTCGCCCTGGTCGAACATGGCCGTCTCCAGCTCCGCGTAGGTGCGGGTCCGGGCCATGCTTTCGCCCAGCGCGTCCAAGGCGCGGCGCTCCAGACGGTTGCTCCGAATCGCCTCCGCGCCCACCAGAAGCGCTGGAAGGACCATGAGGGAGAAGCCGAGCAGGAGCTTGCGCTGGAAGGTCACGGCTCAAACATACGCGGAAAAAAGGAGGGGCGGACCATGCCGGCCCGCCCAACCCTTGCGATCAGGCGCCGAGGCCGGCCTCGCGCCACCAGCGGTAGAATGTCGCGCGGCCGATGCCGAGCGCCCGGGCGGCGGCGGTGCGGTTGCCCCCGTGAGACGACAGCGCCCGCAACAGGATGGTGCGGCGGTCTTCCGAGGCGTACCGAGCGGTGGGAGGGCGGGCTCCATTGCGATTCGTGAGGAGAATGTCGGGCAGCTGGTGGGGCTCGATCGACGACTCCACGCCGGGCGGCAGGCCGGCGGCGACCTCGCGCATCACGTTCTCCAGCTGCCCCACGTTCCCGGGCCAGTCGCAGGCCTGAAGCACGGACGCCGCCGCGGCGGTGAGAACGGCGCGCGGCGCCCCGTGGCGGGCCAGGAAATGCTCGCCGAGCAGCACGATGTCACCACGGCGCTCGCGCAAGGCGGGGATCCGGATCCGCACCACCTGAAGCCGGCGCAGCAGATCGTCGCGGAACCGGCCTTCGCGTACCTCGACATTCAGCGCCTGGGTCGTCGCCGCAATGACCCGGACGTCGACTCGACGGGGCGCCCCCTCGCCATCGCGCTCGACCATGCCGGTCTCCAGCAGCCGGAGGAGGCGCGCCTGGGCCGGAAGTGATGCCGCATGCACCCGGTCGAGCAGGAGCGTCCCGCTGTGCGCCAGCTCGGCCCGACCGAGCGAGGCAGTGCCGTGCGCTCCCGGGCGGATCCGACCGAACAGCTCGGCCTCGAGAAGCGAGGGCGAGACCGCGCCGCAGTCCACCACGATGAGCGGGCGCTCGCACCGGTGGCTTCGCGCGTGGATGGCCTGCGCGACCAACTCCTTGCCTACGCCCGGCTCGCCCTCGATGACCACGGGGGCATCGCTGGGGGCAATGGCCTCGATAAGGTCATACAGCGCCGTCATCGCCGGATCGGCGCCGACCAAGCCGCCGTAGCCGGTTCGTCCGCCGGGCCCGCTGCGGGTGCGGCACAGGACCGTGAGGTCGCGGATGAGGATCAGGACGCCGGTTCGTCCCTCGGCGTCGGTCCAGGGCTGGGCGAGGGCTTCGGCGGTGCGGACATTGCCCTGCGCGCAGAGCACGCTGGCCAGGGCGCTGGTGGGCTGGCCGGAAGTCTTGGCTGCCCAGAGGAGCTCGCTGACGGCGGCGTCGAGCCGGAGGACTTCACGCCAGGGGCGGCGGTGCGCGGCGGAGGGAGCGAGGCCGGTGACCCTGCTGGCCGCCGGATTGTGCAGCACGACCCGTCCCTCGGCGTCGACGGCCACCACGCCGTCGTCGGTCGAGGCGAGCCATGCCTCGAAGATCCCCGCATCCACCGCGTCCATACGCCGGTTCCAGGGGGAGGGGTACTTCGACCTATTATCGAGCCAACTCCGAGCCACCGCAAGCAGCCGCGCCCCGCCCGCCACATGCGCCCGATCGTTCTATTGCCTGACTCCACGGAACTTCATAGGTTAGACCGACCTACCCGGGGGAGGGGGCCGATGTCGGATGCCTTTCTCAGCTCCGACGACTTCGACGAACAAGCCCATCAACTCTACAACGAAGGCCGCTACGATGACGCCCTGATCGTTCTGAAGGAAGGGATCGCGCTCTACCCTCACGCCGTCGAACTCCACATTGGAAAGGCATACGCCCATCTCGCCAGGGAGGAATTCGCCTGGTCGCGGCGGAGCTTCGACAATGCCTTGGGGCTCGACCCGGATCACGAGGACGGCCTCGCTGGCGTCGGCGAGACACTGCTCAAGCTGGGCGACCGCGACGGGGCGATCAAAGTCTTCGAGCGGATCCTCCAGCTCGGCTTCCAGGACGATCACGAGCTGATGCTTCAGGTCGGCCGCGCGCTGTTCCGCGAGGGCCTGATCGGCCCGGCGCATCGCTTCTTCGATCTGGCCGCCGGGGCCCATCCCGACTCGCCCGACGCGGCCGCCTGTCTGGGCTACGCGGCGCACCGGCTGGGCAACGACGCCGGCTCGCTCTACTGGCTGCGCCGGGCTCTGGAGCTGGAGCCGAGCTTCGCCGAGGCGCGGATCTACCTGGCCAACCTGCTGTACGACCGGGGGGAGACCGAGGCGGCGCTGCACCAGCTCGAGCGGACTCAGCCCGAGGATCATTTCGACGAGCTGGGCATCTGGCGCCACGTCGAGCTCAAGAAGTCGGTCTACCGCCTGCCGGACGAGGATCCCGAGCTGAAGCCGTGGCTCACCCGGCTCGCGGAAGTCGCCGGTGACCCGGATCCGATCGACATGCTGCTCGCGGAGGTGGAAGCCTCCCAGGCCGACGGCGGCATCCGCGATCCCCACCAGCTGGAGCTCTTCGGCACCCTGCTGAGCGAGCTGCACGCGATGCAGAAGAAGCCGGGCCAGGGGGAATCCCACCTCGTCGTCACCCTCTCGGGACAGCCCATCCGGGGCGACTGGGACGAGATTCTCCTCCAGATGAAGGCCGCCGACCGGGAGTGGGCGCACGGCTCGCTGAGCGACTTCATGATCAGCCTGGCCCGGCGCGGGCACGCCGAGACCGGCGTGGTGATCCCCACAACCGATGCGGAGGCATTCATCCGCGGCAGCGCGGAAGCCGGCGTGTTGCGAATCGTTCAGTAGCCAAAAAAGCGTGAAAGGTGAAAAGTGAAAAGTGAAAAGGGGGTCGCGATGGGTGAGGGTGGGGCGGCCCGTTCACCTGTCACTTTTCACCTTTCACGCATCTGGACCGACGGTGTCAGAAAAGAAATCCTTCCCAACGGCCTGACCCTCCTGGTCCAGCCCGACCACTCGGCGCCGGTCGTCGCGGTGGTCACCCACGTCAAGGCGGGGTTCTTCGACGAGCCCGACCGGTGGACCGGCATCTCCCACGTCCTCGAGCACATGTTCTTCAAGGGCACGCCGCGCCGCGGGGTGGGCGCGATCGCGCGGGAGACCAAGAGCGCCGGCGGCTACCTCAACGCCAGCACGACCTACGACCACACCACCTATTTCACCGTCCTCCCCGCCTCGGGGCTGGAGGCCGCGCTCGACATCCAGTCCGATGCGCTGCGCAACTCCGTCCTGGACCCGGGCGAGCTGTCGCGGGAGCTCCAGGTCATCATCCAGGAGGCGAACCGTAAGCTCGACTCGTCTTCCGCCGTGGCCTACGAGACGCTGCACGAGGTGATGTTCGACCGCCACCGCATTCGCCGGTGGCGGATCGGACGCGAGGAGCAGCTCGCGCGGCTCACGCGGGACGATCTGTGGGCTTACTACCGCTCGCGCTACGTGCCGGAGCGCACCATCGTCACGATCGTGGGCGCGGTGGACCCGGACCGGGCTCTGGGGTTGGCGCGGGAGGCGTACGGCGACTGGCCGGCGTCCCCCGGCGCGGTCGACCCCTCGCCCGAGGAGCCCGACCGCCGGGAGGTTCGCGCCCGCACGATCCGCGGTGACGTCACCCAGGCCGAGCTGGTGCTCGGCTGGCGTGCGGTGCCGCCGCTGCATCCCGACGCCACCGCACTCGACCTCGCGGCCGCGGTCCTCGGCTCCGGGCGGGGAAGCTGGCTCTACCGCTCGCTGCGCGAGCCGGGGCTGGTGACCTGGGTGGCCGCCCACCATCACGCGCCCACCGAGCTGGGCGTCTTCAGCGTGAGCGCCGAGCTGCGGCCCGAGCGCCTGGATGCGGCGGTCACCGGGATCGCCGAAGCGATCGCCAGACTGGCACTCGTCGGACCCAGCGCCGAGGAGCTGGATCGGGCCCGCACGCTGGTCCGCGCGCGGTGGGCGCGCCGGCTCGAGCCCATGGAGGGCCGGGCGAGTGCGCTCGCAGCCGCAGAGGCGCTGGACGAGGTCGGGTTGCTCGACCGGGAGTACGCCCTGCTGGCGGAGATCGGACCGGCCGAGGTACGAGAGGTGGCGGCGCGCCACCTGGCACCGGACGCGGTGGCCGGAGTGGCGTACCTGCCGCGGGGTGGAGCTCGGGATCTCACCGCCGACACCCTGGCGCGCACCTTCGCGGTCACCGAGCTGCGCGCCGGAACGAACGGCGTCGCTCCGAAGCATGCGCGCCGCCCGGCGGTGCCGGCGCGCCCCACGCAGGAGTACGGCGTCTGGGTCACCCGGCTGCCGGGCGCCGATCTGCTGGTGTACCGCAAGACCGGCGTGCCGCTGGTCAATCTCGGCATCTACGTACCTCGCCAGCGATTCGACCCTCCGGCCCATGCGGGCCTCGGCTCGCTGCTGGTGCGCGCGGCGGTTCGCGGGGCCGGCGATCTGGACGCGGCCGCGCTCGCCTTCGCGTTCGAGCGTCTGGGCGGGACGCTCGCCACCAGCTCCGCCTCCGACTGGCTGGGCTTCGGCGCCTCGGTGCTGTCGGAGAACCTGCCGGAGGCCGCCGCGCTGCTGGAGTCCGTCTTCTCCCGTCCCCACCTCGGCGACGCCGACATCGTGGCCGAGCGCGGGCTGATGATCGCCGAGGCCGAGCGGGTGGCCGACGACATGTTCCGCTATCCCTTTCAGCTCGCGTTCTCCGCGGCCTTCGGGGATCGAGGGTATGGTCTGCCGGTCGGCGGGCTGCCCGAGACGCTGCCGGCGATCGGGCCGGCTGACGTACGCGCCTGGCACGCCACCGAGGTCGGTGGCGTGCGGCCGGTGGTGATCGCGGTGGGAGACGTGGAGCCGGCGCGCGCGTCGGACGACCTGGCCGGCGTCTTCGCCGCGCGCGCTGCGATCGCGGCCTCCGAGCCGTCCGAGACCGTCGAGTGGGTGCCCGGCGCGAGCGCGGAGCCCCCGGTCCGGGTGGTGTCGCGGGACAAGGCCCAGGCGGCGCTCGCGATGGCGTTTCCCGGCCCGCCGCGGCGCGACCGGGACCGAGCCGCGGCGCAGGTGTGGGGCGCAGTCGCGAGCGGCCTGGGAGGCCGGCTGTTCGAGGCGTTGCGGGACCGCCGGTCGCTGGCCTACACCGTCGTCGCCACGGCGTGGCAGAAGGCGCGAGGCGGCGCCCTGCTCACCTACATCGCGACGTCGCCCGAGCGGGAGGACGAAGCGCGCGAGCAGATGCTGGTGGAGCTGTCCCGGTTCACCCGCGAGCCGGTCGCCGAGGCCGAGCTGCAGCAGGCGGTGAGCTACTTGGCGGGGCAGGCGGAGGTGAGCCGGCAGAGCGGTGGCGCGGTGGCCGGGGAGATTCTCGAGGCCTGGGTGGCCGGGAGCGGTCTCGCGGAGCTGGCCGACCCGGCCGCGCCGTTCCGAGCGGTGGACGCGGAGGACGTGCTGCGGGTCGCGGCCGCGTCGCTCGATCCGGCGCGCAAGGCCGAAGGGGTGGTGCGCGGAACCGGCGCCGGCGCGCACCCGGCGGCGGTGCCCCGCTAGTCAGGCCGAGGCGCCGAACCTCCGCGCGATCACCTCGGCACCACGCGACGCGTCCGCCGGCTCTCGCGCCACGACGTCCACCAGGCAGATCCCTTCCTCGGGCACCGTGTGAATCACGACGTGCCCAAACTGGCAGAGCATCCCGACCGAGATTCCACGGGGCCCCTCGCGCACGACCGGCGGGCCGAGGGCCGACATGCCCACCGCGCCGGCAGCCGCCACCACCACGGCCGACAAGCCGTCGACGTCCGCCAGCCGAGCGGACACCAGGTCGGTCAATTCGAGGATGGACTGATTGAAGGTGGGGTTCACGCGAAGAACCTCGCCTCTCTCACTTGGCGACGAGTATCTTGTACGCCTGGCGCCGCGGGTCCCGGCATCCGGCCAGCGAAAGGAGCAAGGTGTCCGAAACTAGTCCTCGGCAGATGGGGGATCAAGGCCGGTCAGGGTGGACGACGGCGGACCTCGTGAGCGTGGTGCGGATCCCGCTGGCGGTGGCGTTTCCCCTGGTCTCGAACCGCTGGCGGATGGTGATCCTGGCGATCGCCGCGGCCACGGATCTGCTCGACGGACCCCTCGCCCGGCGGTTCGGCGCGTCGGCGATCGGAAGCGTGATCGACCCGGTGGCGGACAAGCTGTTCATGGCCTCGGCATTCGGTGTGGTGGCGGTCTCCGGCCGCCTGGCCCCGTTCGAAATCGTGGGCGTCCTGTTGCGGGACATCGTGGCGACGGTCGCCTTCGCGGCCACGATCCTCTCCCACCGGCCGCGCGCCATCCCGGCCCGGGCCGGCGGCAAGGCGGTGACGGTGGCACAGGCGCTCACGCTGGTGGCGTTTCTCACCGGCTCGCCGCTGCTCCAGCCGATGGCGTGGGCCACCACCGCGATCGCGATCTACGCCATCTGGGACTATTACCGGGTGGCACCGGCCTCGGAGCGTCGGGTGGGAGGGACGGAGGGATGACGGCGGAGACGAAACGGATCGCGCTGACGTGGGAGTCGGGGCTGGTCTTTCGCGGCGGGGCTCCCGGCGGCCCGGAGGTGGTGATCGACGGCGACAACGCGGCCGGCCCCGGGCCGATGCTCAGCCTGTTGCTGGCGGCGGCGGCGTGCACCGGCTCCGACGTCGTCGTCATCCTGGAGAAGATGCGGGTCCTGCTGCGGCAGGTCCGGATCGAGGTCAGCGGCGTGCGGCGGGAACAGGAGCCGAGGCGCTACACCTCCATCCACTTCGATTTTCATCTTGCCGGAGACGGCCTGGACGAGCCCCGCGCCCGCCGCGCCATCGACCTGTCGCTCGACAAGTACTGCTCCGTGGTCGCCTCGCTCGCGCCCGACATCTCGATCACCTATGGCCTTGCGCTGGCTTAGCGCGGTGGCGGCGCTCGCCGCCGCCGCACCGGCCGGCGCGCAGCAGGTCAAGGAACTCGGTCTCCAGGCTACCGGCACCCTCTCGGACCCGGCGCTCGCCGTCGGCGGAGTCTATGGCGCCTGGCGCCCGTCGTCGCGGGGCCGGATCTCGGCGGCGGCTGGGCCTGGGCGGATCCGGCGGCGCGACGGCCTGGCGGGGCGAGCTGCTGGGTCACTTTCTCCTCGCGCCCAACAGGAAACGGGGCCCTGGGGTCTACTTGGCGGGTGGAGTGGCGGTCGTCGGCGGTCCCGCCGACCGCGGGTATCTCGTGCTGGCGGTCGGAATCGAGGACCGGCCGGGCGGCCCGTCGGGATGGTTCGCCGAAGCCGGGGTGGGGGGTGGCGCTCGTCTCTCGGCCGGGTACCGCTGGCGATGGTTTCCCGACTGGTGGCGATTGCGGTCATGAAAAAGCGCCCCGGGGCGGTACGCCCCGGGGCGCTGCGTCCTTGCAGGAGGGCTCAGACGGCGCCCGTCGCCATGGCCTCGGGCTTACGCTGGACCGGCTGGCTGAACCGTTCGCCCAATACGCGAAGCTGGTCGAGCTCTTCCTTGGTCAGGTCCTCGTACCGATCGGCCAGGTACAACATGGTGTCGTCGAACCAGTCCTTCTGGTGCTCCGGCAGGGCATCGATGACGCCACAGCGGAGAATGTGACTGAACATCTCGTCACGGGCCTGGGAGAAGGACACCGCTTCGGGGTCGCGCCGGAGTTTCTTCGTCGTCATCTACCTTCCTTCTCACGGCCAAGTGGCCGTGTGTTCGGGGGTTGGGGTCAGCCTCAATATAAACTGATTGCACCTTTTGGTGCAAAGGGTCCATTTTCGCCAGTGCCAGGGTGTTGCGCTGCCTCCTCGACCTGCAATATCGGGACCCGAACCGCGCCGGCCCGTGACGCCACCCACACTGGCCCCTCTATTATCATTCCCCCAGCATGGCCGACCACGACGAAGTGTACGACGAAGCCAGAGCGGACCGGCTGGCCGCCCTCCTCCGAGGGCTGGCCCAGCGGATCCAGGAGCTCGACCAGGCGGGCAACCTGCTGCGGGGGGCGCCGGAGCTCATCCGCCTGATGGGTGACGCGCGCAGCGAGCTGTTCCATTACGAGGTCCGCAGCACCTACGATTCCCCCGAAGTGGCTGACCGCCGTCGCATCGTGGAAGATGCCCAGCGGCAGGACCCGTTCCACGACGATCCGGAGGATGACGAGCCATGGCGGCGACGCCAGTCGGAATGAAGCGCTTCTACGCCATTCTCGCCGGCGTCGCCGTCGTGGGGCTCGGCGCGCTGGGCTTCCTCATGTCTCGGCCTCGCGTGGCGAGCATCCCGGCCAACGTGACGATCCAGCCATCGGACACCGCGGGCTTTCGCGGGTACCTCAAGGGCTCGGCGGACGCCCCGGTGGAGATCACCGAGTACGCCGACTATCAATGCCCCTTCTGCCAGACGTTCGCGACGCTGCAGATGCCGACGATCGAGGAGCGGCTGATCAAGACCGGCAGATTGCGCTGGCGCTATCGCGACTTCCCATTGCAGCAGCACCCGTTCGCCCGGTTGGCGGCCCACTCGGCGGCCTGTGGGGACGAGCAGGGCAAGTACTGGGAGAATGCACGATCGCATCTACGAGGGCCAAGGCGACTGGTCCGCGGCGCGGGACGCCGGCGATCACTTCCGGGACTACGCGCGGGCCGCGGGGCTGGATGTCGCGCGCTACGACGAGTGCATGGAATCGGGCAAGTACGCTGGCAGAATCCAGGCCAGCCAGGAGGAGGGTGCGCGGGCGGGTGTCGGGTCCACGCCGACGCTGCTCGTGGGGGGTCGTCTCTATCAGGGACGGATCGATTCCGACGCGATCCGGCGGCTGGTGGATTCGCTGGCCCCTGCCACTCCATGAGCCTCGAGGGGGACGCGGCGGCGCGGCGCGGGAACCACTGAGTGTCGTCCGGTCATTCGAAGGCGCCCCCTTCCGGCAAGGCGTTGGCCGCGCTGGCGTTCACCGCCCTGGGGGTGGTGTACGGCGACATCGGAACGAGTCCGCTCTACGCCATCAAGGAGTGCTTCAGCGGCCACCATAGCATCGATCCCACCCCGGCGAACGTGATCGGCGTGCTCTCGCTGATCTTCTGGTCCATCAATTTCATCGTCTCCTTCAAGTACATCATCTTCGTCCTCATGGCCGACAACCGGGGAGAGGGCGGGACGTTCGCCCTCCTGGCGCAGGTGCGGCCGCTGACCCGGACGAGCGGCGGCCGCATGGTGCTGGTCGCGCTCGGCCTGTTCGGCGCCGCGCTGCTGTATGGCGACGGCGTGATCACCCCGGCGATCTCGGTGCTGGGCGCGATCGAGGGGGTGACCCTCGCCGCACCGGCGATCAGCGGCTGGGTCTGGCCGATCGCGGCGGTGGTCCTGACGGCGGTGTTCGCGGTGCAGAAGCACGGGACGGCGAAGATCGGCGGGCTGTTCGGGCCGGTGATGGCGGTGTGGTTCGCCTCGATCGCGGTGCTCGGAATCCGGGGAATCGCGATGGCGCCGGAAGTGCTCAAGGCGGTGAACCCCTGGTACGCCGTGGACTTCTTCATCCGGGACGGGATCCAGGCGTTCCTCATCCTGGGCTCCGTGGTCCTGGTGGTGACCGGCGCGGAGGCGCTCTATGCCGATATGGGCCACTTCGGACGGCGGCCGATCCGGCTGAGCTGGTTCGCCGTGGTGCTGCCCTGTCTCCTGATCAATTACTTCGGGCAGTCGGCCCTGCTGTTGATCTCCCCGGAAGCCCGGGTCAACCCGTTCTTCTCCCTGGCGCCCGACTGGGCACTGTATCCGATGGTCGGCATCGCGACCGCGGCGGCCATCGTCGCGTCTCAGGCGCTCATCTCCGGGGCCTTCTCGCTCACCCGGCAGGCCGTCCAGCTGGGATACATCCCCCGGGTGACCATCGTTCACACCTCGAGCACCCAGATCGGCCAGATCTACATTCCCGAAGTCAACTGGGCGCTCTGGCTCGGCTGCATCTTCCTGGTCGTGGTCTACCGGGGCTCCAGCAATCTCGCGGCGGCGTACGGCATCGCCGTCACCGGCACGATGCTGACGACGACCCTGCTCTTTCACACCGTGCTGTGCGACCGGTGGAAATGGCCGGTGTGGCGGGCGCGGGCGCTCACCTCGCTCTTCCTGGCGGTGGACGCCGCCTTCTTCAGCGCCAACCTGATCAAGATCCAGGAGGGCGGCTGGTTCCCCATCATCGTCGGGATCGGGGTCTACGTGCTCATGACCACGTGGAACCGGGGCCGCGCCCGGCTCCAGGCCATCGTCCAGGAGAATACGCTCGGGATGGACCTCTTCCTCTCGGACGTGGGCCGGCGGAATCCACCGCGGGTGCCCGGGACCGCGGTCTTCCTCACCTCCAACATCGGCGGCGCGCCGCCGGTGCTGCTGCATCACCTCAAGCACAACAAGGTGCTGCACGAGAAGGTCATTCTCATCTCGGTGGTGACGGAGGAGATCCCGTCGGTGGACGAGGACGAGCAGGTGGAGTGCACGGAGCTGGGCGAGGGCTTCTTCAAGGTGATCGTCCGCTACGGCTTCATGGAATCGCCCGACATCCCCCGGGCGCTGGCCCAGCTGGGGACCGGCTCCGCGGACGGCCGTCCTGTGGCGATCAAGCCGCTCGAGACCAGCTTCTTCCTCGGCCGCGAGACGCTCATCGCCACCCGGAACACGCCCTCGCACGTGCCGACGCCGGACACCATCGGCCGGATGTCCATGTGGCGGAAGCGGCTCTTCATTCTCATGACCAGGAACGCGCGCTCGGCTACGGCGTTCTTCGGTCTCCCCCCGAACCGAGTGGTCGAGCTGGGCGCGCAGATCCAGTTCTAGCGCACCACGCGACTCTATCGCCACTTCGTCCTTTGCGGTAGAATCTCGCGGAGTGCACCGCAAGGGGTCGCACTCGCGGGGTCGAAGTCCTCGCTGTAAGCAATTGAGTAAAACTGTCCAGTTACAGCCACTGGCATCGGACTCGCCTTTCCCTCGGGGCAGCCGCGACACGACCGTCCGGCGAGGCGTCGATCCGCCCGATAAGAGCACACCCGGAGTGATCCGGGGCCGCAAAACTAGAGGTCTCACCTGACGACGGTGAGATAGCTCGGTGCCGAAGGAGGATGGATGAGGACCCCGCAGGAGGTGGAGCGCGGCCTGGCCGCGCCCGATACACTCGGGCTGGAATCCCGAGTCGCGATCCGCAAGGCGGCGATTCAGCTGCTCGAGGGCATGCCCGAAGGAGCCGGACGGCTGGTCATCGACCTGGGCCGCACCCGGCACGTGGACTCCGCCGGACTGGGCGCGCTGATGCTGATCCAGCGCGCGGCCGCCGAACGCCGCCAGAAGGTGATTCTCCGCAATCCGAACGAGGAGATCCGTTTCCTCCTCATCCTCACCAAGCTCTACGACCTCTTTCAGATCGATCTGGGAGATGACTGAGCAAACGCTCCGCATCGGCGGGCGCGCGGCTATGGACGCGTCCGCCGCGATCCATTAGTGTACCCCCCTGGCGACTCTCTCCTTAACCAACTGCGGTGCCCCCCGGCACCGGTTCGCGGGGTGCGAGGCATGACCCAGGCGACGCGCCGCCGGCGGGTGCTCATTGTCGAGGACGAGCCGGCGTTGCGGCTCAGTTACGATCGGGCCTTCCGACCCAGGTATGATCTGGCGTTCGCCACCAACGGTGCCGAGGCGATGGAGCAGCTGGAGCAGCATCGCCCCGACGTCGCGGTGCTCGACATGCGCCTGCCCGATACCGATGGCATCGAGCTGCTCCGCCGCATCCGGGTATCGTATCCCCACCTGCCGGTCATCATCACCACCGCCTACCTGAGCATCGAGCCGCAGCTCAAGGTGCTCGACCTGCCGCACTCGGGATACATCGTCAAACCCTTCCGACTCGACGAGCTCGGCGCCCGCATCGATGCCGTCGTCTGACGGCGCCGCGGCCCCCGCGCTGCTGGAAGCGCGCGGAGTCAGGCGGTCGTTCGGCGGGCTGAGGGTGCTGCGGGGCGTGGACCTCAGCGTGCGTGCCGGGGAGGCCGTGGTGGTCGCCGGCCCCAACGGGGCGGGCAAGACGACGCTGCTCCGCATCCTCGCCGGACTCATGCGCCCGGAGTCGGGCGAGGTCCATGTCCTCGGCCGGCCCTTGCGAGGCGACGGCGAAGGCGCACGGCGCGCGATCGGCTTCGTGTCCCACCAGTCGCTGCTCTACGACGACCTCACCCTGGCGCAGAATCTCACCTTCACCGCGCGGCTGTATGCGCTGGCGCGGCCCGCCGACGCCGCGCGGGCCGCCCTCGAGGCCGCGGGTCTCTCCTCCCGCGCGGACGACTCCCCGCGACGACTGAGTCGGGGCCTCACCCAGCGCGCGTCGATCGCCCGGGCGCTCTTGCACCAGCCTCGCGTCCTGCTGCTGGATGAGCCGTTCACCGCGCTCGACGCGGCCGCCGCGGACCGGCTCCGCGCGGAGCTTGCCGGCCGGATCGCGGCCGGGCTAGGGCTGGTGGTGGTGACCCACCGGCTGAGCGAAGTGTGGGACTTGGCGACCCGCGTCGCGGTTCTGGCCGAGGGGCGGTGGGCCTGCGACGAGCCGCGCAGCGGCAGCCTCCAGGCGTTCCTCTCGCGCTACCACGAGGTGGTCGGTGCCTGACGCGATCCGGCTGGCGCTCGCGATCGCGGGGAAGGACATCCGCGCGGAGCTGCGGAGCCGGACGGCCCTGCTCTCCGCGGTGGTCTTCGCCGCGCTGGTGCTCGTGGTCTTCAACTTCGCCCGCGACCCCACCGCGCTTGCCGCCGTGGATCTGGCGCCCAGCGTTCTCTGGGTGACCTTCGCGCTGGCCGCGATGGTGGCGCTCAACCGGGCGTTCACCATCGAGCGGGAGAACGGCGCGCTGGACGGCCTGCTGCTCGCGCCGGTGCCCCGCGGTGCGGTGTTCCTCGGCAAGCTGCTGGCGAACCTCGCGTTCGTGGGCACCGTCGAGGCCGTCACGCTGCCGCTGTTCGTGCTGTTCTTCAACGTGGACCTCGGTCACGCCCTCCCGGGCATCCTGGGCGTGACGGCGCTCGCCACCATAGGATTCGTGGCGGTGGGGACGATCTTCAGCGCCATGGCGGTCCGGACGCGATTCGCCGAGCTGATGCTCCCGGTGCTGTTGCTGCCCTTCATGGTCCCGCCGCTCATCGGCGCGGTGCAGGTCACCGCGCGGCTGCTCGACGGGCGTCCGTTGAGCGAGATGTTGGGATGGCTTAGGTTACTCGCCCTCTATGACGTGGTATTCGTGACGCTCTGTACCATGGCCTTCGCCGCGGTGGTGGACGAGTGAGCGGACGGCGGCTTCCGCCCGCGCGCTGGTGCGGAGCGGGACCGCGGTCACCGTGCTGGCGCTCCTCGCCCTGGCGGGGGTGTACGTGCTCGCCCTCGGGTTCACCCCGATCGAGGCGCGGCAGGGGGCGGCGCAGAAGATCTTCTACCTGCACGTGCCGGCCGCGTGGAGCGCGCTGCTCGCCTTCTCGCTGGTGGGACTCTGCGGCGGGCTCTATCTCTGGCTGAACGACCGGCGGCTGGACCGCTTCGCGGCGTCGTCGGCCGAGGTGGGCGTGGCGTTCGGCGTCGTGATGCTGACCACCGGCCCGATCTGGGCCAAGCCGATCTGGGGCACCTGGTGGACCTGGGACGCGCGGCTCACGCTGACGCTCTTCCTCTTCTTTCTGTTCGTCGGCTATCTCGCGCTGCGCGCGGCGCTGCACGACCCGTCGGAGCGGGCCCGCTTCAGCGCCGTGGTCGGCATCCTCGGCCTGCTGCTGGTCCCCTTCATCCATCTCAGCGTCTATCTCTTCCGCACCCTGCATCCCCAGCCCATAGTGCTCAAGCCGAGCGCGCCGTCGCTGCCGCCGGAGATGCTGCGGACGCTGCTGATCTCGACGCTGGTGTTCATGCTGCTCTACGTCGGGCTGGTCACCATCCGCTACGGGCTGGCTCTGGCGGAGGACGAGCGGGAGGGAAGCCTCGATGCCGCCTGAGAACGCGGGCTACATGGTGGCGGCGTACGTCGTCACCGCGGTGATTCTCGTCGGGTACGCCGTCGGGCTATGGCGGCGGGCCAGGCAGGCGATCGGGCGAAACGGCGGGGGCCAGTAAAAGAGAAGCGTGAAAAGTGAACGGTGAAAAGTAAAGGGGAGCTGAAGTCAGTTCCCCTTTCACTTTTCACCGTTCACTTTTCACGCTTCTGAGGCTACGCCTTCCTCTTCTCGGGTCTCAGCAGGACGTGCTCCCACAGCAGCGCCGCCAGCACTCCGCCCACGATCGGCCCCACCCAGTAGACCGCGTGTGCCACCCACTGTCCGGAGACCAACGCCGGGCCGAAGGCACGGGCGGGGTTCACCGCCGCCCCGGTGAGCGGTCCGCCCACCAGGACGTCGACCAGCAGGGTCGAGACCGACGCCCAGGCCGCCCAGATTGGGTGCGACGGGATTGATCATCGTACCGAACACCGCGGACACCAGGAAGAACGTCATGACCCCTTCCAGGATCATGGCCTGGTGGAACTGGACGGTGTTGGCGAGGGCCGGTGTGGCAAGGGAGATCGACCGGATGGCGCCGACCGGGTAGGCCAGCTTGATCATCAGCGCCGCGAGCACCGCGCCGAGGAGCTGGGCCACGATGTAGGCGGCGGCGCTGCGCGCGTCGGTTCGGCGCGCGGCGAGGAGCCCGAGGGTGACCGCCGGATTCAGGTGCCCGCCGGAGATCCCCATGACCGCGGTGACCATGACCGCGAGCACCAGGCCGTGAGCCACCGCGATACCGAGAATGCCGTAGGTCGCGTCGGGAAAGACCTTGCTCGCCACCGAGCCGATCCCGAAGAAGACCAGCGCGAAGGTACCCAGGAGCTCCGCGACCGAGCGGCGTAACAGCGAAGGCATCAAAGATCTCCGTGTGAGGGCGCGAATCGGCGGCGAATCTAGGCGTCCGCCTTGCGAAACACCAGCGCCGCGTTGATCCCGCCGAAGCCGAAGGAGTTGCTCACCAGGTAGTCGGGATCCAGCTGGCGGCCCTCGCCGGTGACGTGGTCGAGATCGCAGGCGGGATCGAGGGTCTCGAGATTCAGGGTCGGGGAAACCAGCCCCGCCGGCTCGCCAGGGCGCAGATGGCCGCCTCGATCGCGCCGCTCGCGCCCAGGGCGTGCCCGTAGTAGCCCTTGGTCCCGCTCAAGGCCAGGCGGTCGGCGTGTTCCGCGAAGACCTGCTTGATCGAGGAGGTCTCGGTCGGATCGTTGAGCGGGGTGGACGAGCCGTGCGCGTTGATGTAGCCCACTTCGCCCGGCGACACCCGCGCCTCCGCCAGGGCGTTCCGGATGCAGCGCGCCGCCTGGCTGCCGTCGGGCCGGGGCGCGGTCATGTGGTAGGCGTCGTTGGTGAGTCCATAGCCGCACACCTCGGCGTAGACCGGCGCCCCGCGCGCCAGCGCCCGGCCCCGCTCCTCGAGGACCAGGACGGCGGAGGCCTCCGCCATGACGAAGCCGTCCCGGCCGGCGTCAAACGGCCGGCTGGCGTGCTCGGGGTCGTGGTTGCGGGTGGACATGGCGCGGATGATGGCGAAGGCGCCGAAGCAGAGCGGCGCCAGCGGGGCCTCCGCGCCGCCGGCGATCATCACGTCGGCCTCGCCTCGCGCGATCGCGCGGAACCCCTCGCCGATCGCGATCGCGCCGGAGGCGCAGCTCATCCCGTTGGTCGCGTTGGGCCCGGTACAGCCGAACTCGATCGCGATGTTGCAGCTCGCGGCCCCGGCGAAGACGGTGAGGGCGAGCGACGGATCCACCGCCCGGGGCCCCTGGGTGAGGAAGTTGTGATACTGCTGCTCCCCGTGCGCCACGCCACCGAGCGCGGTGCCCATCATGGCCCCGACCCGATCCACGTCCTCGCGCCGCAGGTCGAGGTCGGCGTCGCCCAGCGCCATCCGGGTGGCGGCGATGCTGAACTGGGAGTAGCGATCGAGCCGGCGCGCGCGGCGCTCCTCGATGTGATCCGTCGGGTGGAACTCGTCCACCTCCCCGGCGATCCGGGACTTGAACGCCGAAGGGTCGAACCGGGTGATCGAGCGGATCGCCGAGCGCCGGCGGCGGAGCCCGTCCCACAGCCCCTCGACGCCGAGCCCGATCGGAGTGACCGCCCCGATCCCCGTGATGACGACGCGACGCGCGGACTCCATCGTTCTACCCCTTCTGCCCGTCGGCCTCGACGTGCCGCTTGATGCCCGCCAGCGTGCGGGACGCGATACCGTGGATGAACACCGGGCCGATGACCAGCCCCGCGGCGGCCCGGCCGATCAGCGGCCAGCGGGGACCCCGCCACTCGTGCACCACGGTGACGTCGGTGGCGCCGCCGTCGGGCGCGAACCGCCAGACCACGTCCATTCCGGCGGTGATGCCGCGGACATGGCGGTAATGCACCGCGGGTGCCGAGCGGTCCACCCGCATCTCGGACACCCACCAGGTGGGGTAGCCGATCGGGCCGAATGGCCGCCATGCCGCCATCTCCACGATACCGCCGTCGGGGCGCCGCTCGAGCAGGCGCACCCAGCGATAGTGGCTCAGCAGCTCCGGCCACCGCTCCACGTCCGTCGCGGCCTGGAGCACCCGGGCGACCGGGGCCCGCATTCGGGACCGGTCCACGGTCCTCATGGCGACGAGTCGGATGCGCATGTCATCCCGAGCGCAGCGAGGGATCTTGCCCGGCGATGGTCGGAGCATGCAAGCACGATCCCTCCTCGCTCATGACGCCCCCCAATCGCCCATCCCCGTCGCGTCACCAGTGCGCCAGGTGGCCACCAGCCGGTAGCCGGGCCGGCGCGATACCCGCGCGCGCACGCCCGCCTCGGCGAGCAGGGCGCGGAGCTCGCCGGGAGTGTAGCCGCGGCGGATGGAGGTGATGCCGTCGGCCACGCGTGGAGGGGTCGAAGCGCAGGGCGCGCGCACCGACCCAGAAGGCGATCGGGGCCAGTGCGTCCGCGCCTGAGGTCCGCGATCACCACGCCGACCCGCGCCAGCGCGTCGCAGGTGCGGAGCAGCCGCACGGTGGAGTCGCCGGTGAGGTGGTGAGCCACCTGGCTCAGGAGCACGATGTCCACCGACTTCTCGCGCATCGGCGGGGCGCCGGCGCAGGCGACTGCGCAGGGGACGCCGGCCAGCGCGGGCCATCGCGGCCGCGGTCCGGTTGAGCTCCAGGCCGACGGGGCGCAGGGTGTATCCCCGCCGGCGGGCCCAGCGCACCGCCCGCTGAGGCAGGTCGCCCGCGCCGGTGCCCAGGTCGAGCATGGTGAGCGGCCGGCCTCGCGGCACGCCCCGCAGCACTCGATTCAGCCCGTGATGCACGGCGGCGCCGCCGCCGAACCAGCGGTTGGCGCGCGCGACGTTTCCCAGCGACCGCCTGACGGTTTCGGGGTCGGCGGCGGGGTCGTCGAGCAGCTCGACCCCAAGCGGGGTGATCCTCAGGCGTCCGTCTTTCATTCGAGCGAGCTGTACCCCCCGCGATAGTAGAGCAGCGGCCGGCCTTCACCGGTCGCTCCGCCGATCACCCGCCCGATGACGAGGGTGTGGTCGCCCGCGGGGTAGTTGGCGAAGCGGTCGCACTCGAGATGCGCCAGGGTGCCGTCGAGCAGCACCAGCCCCTCCGGGCTGCGGTGATAGCCCACCCCGTCGAAGCGGTCGTCGTGCTGGTCGGCGAACCGGCGCGAGAGCACCTCCTGCCCGCTCTCCAGAATGTTCACCACGAAGACCGGCGCGGCGAGGATCGCGTCGTGCAGCTCGGCCTTGTGGTCCACGCACACCGAGACGAGCGGCGGCACCAGGGAGACCGACGCGAGGCTGCTGGCGGTCATCCCCAACGGGCGGGAGTCGGGACCGTTCACGGTGAGAATCGTGACCCCGGTGGCGAAGCGCCCCATGAGCTCGCGAAACCGGGCGGGATCGACGGCGGTGGGGCTCAGAGCAGCATCCTGGCGAGAAAGACCGGGTTCAGCACCGCTCGCGCGGGGACGAAGTCGGCCGTCACACCGATCAGGGTGTGGGCCAGGCCCCGGCGGCCGATCCGGCCGACCGCGCGATCGAAGAGGGCGGGGAAGTTCATCCCGTAGCCGATCAGCCGCTCGACCACCCACTTCCCGCCGAACTCGCGCCGGCGGGCGCGGCGATAGGGAGCGAGCGCGGCGGCGGTGACGCGGCCGCGGTGCGCCAATGCCGGCCGGACGGTCTCCGCCAGCAGCTCGGCGCCACGGAGCGCGCTGTAGATGCCTTCGCCGGTGAACGGATCGAAGAAGTCGGCCGCGTCGCCCACCAGGGCGGCGCCGCCGGCCACCACCCGGCCGGACCAGGCGGCGAACGGCCCGGTGGCGAGCACCTCCCGGACCAGAGTCCCGCGGCGCACTCGCTCGCTCACGCCCGGAAACTCGGCGAGCGCCTCCATCAAGAACTCGTCCGCTCGCCCTCGGGCGCCGACCGCGCGTCCGGCCGGCACCACCAGGGCCACGTTGGTGCGGCCCCCGCCGATCGGGTTGAGTCCCAGATACCCTCGCCGGCCCACGAACATCTCGGCCGAGTCGCCCATGCCCTCGACGCCATCCACGTGGGCGACGAAGGCGACTCGGCGGAGGCCGCCCTGGCGCCGCCGGCCGAGCCGGCGTCCGACCACCGATCTGAGGCCGTCCGCGCCGACGGTGAGGCGGGCGACGATCGAACCCCGGTCGCCCCCGGGCATCCGGACCAACGCGCCCGCGATCCCGCCGGCATCGTGCAGCAGGGTCTCCACCGCGGTGCGCTCCAGCACCCGTACGCCCGCCGCGCGCGCCGCTTCGAGCAGGCGATGGTCGAGGATGCGGCGCGAGACCGAGAGACCGGTCGGACGGAAGGGTCGGTGGCCGGCGAGAGCGAACCGGCCCTGCAGCCGTGCTCCATCCGCCGCGGTGACCGAGCTTCCAGCGAGCGGCACCGCTCCCGCTTGCTCCAGCGCCACGACGACGCCAAGGCGGTCGAGGATGCGGACCGCCTCGGGGCTCATGTATTCGGAGCAGGCTTTGTCCCGGGGAAACGAGGCCCGGTCCACCATTACGACGGAGTGGCCGGAGGCCGCCAGCAGGAGCGCGGTCGCGCTGCCCGCAGGACCGGCGCCGACCACCAGCACGTCGGCCCGGGCGATCTCAGGCCAGGCGCTCGTACTCGAATCCATCCAGGATCAGCCGGTCGGGGGAGAAATCGGCGAAGGTGTAGGCAAACTCCAAGGTGCCGCCGCCCGCGAAGGCGACGGTCACCTCGAAGTCGCCGGCCACGAAGGTGCAGGGCCGCTCGGTGACCCGGGGAAATCCCTCGGCCAGCGATTCCGTCTGCACCGTCTGGAGACAGGTGCCATCGGGCTCGAAGCGCCAGGTGGTCGTCCAGGTCTGGATGTCACCGGGGACGTCGACCACGACCACGGTACGCCAGGTGCCGACCAGGTTCTCGGTGGGCCCGTCGCCGCCGGAGACGCCGCCGTTTTCGTTCGGCCGGTCGCTGCCGGTGGGGCCGCCGTCGCCACAGGCCGGCAGCAGCATCAGGAGCAGGGACAGAGCCAGGCCCAGGCGGCCCAGGCGGCGGCGACCGCGCCCAGGCCGGCCGTCAGGTTCACTCCATCGTTGTCCAGCCATGCGAGACCTCCCTCGTGGGTCGTCGGTCTCCCGCAGCGGTGCACCCGCCACTCGCTTCGCTCGGCACACTCCAGGCAGCGGAACCGACCCTGCGCCGCAGCGCCGAGCGCGGAGTCGAGCAGCATCCCGCCGAAACCTACCAGGGCCGCGACCGGAAGCAGCGCCGGCACACCGGCGGCGAGCGCCCCGGTGCCGGCCACCAGCACGGCGCCCGCGGCGCCGCCCGCGGAGCCCAGGGGGGTGACGCCTCCGCTGGTGCCCCGAGGGACCGCGCGTCCGTCGACGATCAGTCGGGGCGGGACCGCGCTCCTCGCGCCGAAGGCCGTGGCCCAGCTGTCGGCCGCGGACGCGGCCAGCGCCGACGTCAGGATCCAGATGCCGAGCTCGGGATCGCGCAGCCCGACCAGGGCGCCGGCGGCCGCGACGCCGCCGTTGGCGAGGACCTGGCGGTGGTCGCGGCGGTCGCCCTTGGGATCGAGCCCCGGCGGCGGCGGCACTCCGCGGGAGACGAGGCTGCTGGACACGAAGAAGGCGGCGAGTACCCCGCCGCCTTCCCAGCCGGTGCCGTGGAGCACCAGTGTGCCCACCAGCCACGCCGCCACTGCGCCCGATCCGGTGAGTGTTCCGGCCCAGTACGCCAGCGCCGCGGCTGCGGCCGCGCCGCCGGCCGCGGCCGGAAGGGCGACCGAGCTCAGCTCCGTTCCGCCTCGGCGCGAAGCAAGGTGCGAATCCGCTCCCGCAGGGCGCCGGGGCAGGTTTCCCGCTGCGCGCGCGCTTCCAACAACTGGAGCAGAGTCTCCTCGAACTGCGCGTGGCCGAAGCACCCGCGGCAGCGGATCAGGTGGTCCCGGACCTCGACGGCGAGCTCCGGGGTCAGCTCGCGCTTCAGATAGTCCTGGAGGCGCGCTTCCGCTTCTCCGCAGTCTATCGGGTCACCCATCCTTGCTTTCCCTCGGCTTGATGTAGCCCATCTCGACGGCGTAGGAGTACAGTTGGGCTTGCAGCAGCCGCCGTGCGCGGAACAGCCGCGACTTCACGGTGCCCACCGGCACCTGGAGCGTCTCCGCGATCTCGGCATAGCGCATTCCCTCCATGTCGCTCAGCACCAGCACCTCGCGGAACTCGGACGGGAGCGCGTCCACCGCCTCGAGCACTTTTTCGTCCACCAGGCGGCCGAAGAAGCTGCCTTCGGGGTCGGCCGTCTCCACCGCGCGGTACAGGGCGTGGGGCTCGATCGCCTCCAGATCCATCGCCACCGGCTCGAGCTTGCGGCGCCGGTAGGAGTTGATGAAGGTGTTCCGGAGGATGGTGAGGAGCCAGCCCTTGGCGTTGGTGCCGGTGCGATACTGCCGCCAGGAGCGATAGGCCTTCAACATCGTGTCCTGCACCAGATCCTCCGCCTGCGCCGGGTCGCCGGTGAGACGGAGCGCCACCCGATAGAGCGCATCGAGATGGGGCAGCGCCTCGTCATCGAAGGAGCGCACGGACGCGGTGGAGGGCTCGGCCATACGGGAATGTTCCGGTCCCTCCACCCCGACGCAAGGACCCCTGGTTAGCAGTTTGGGGCCTCACTAAGTTCCCGCCGACCACCCGTGACCACGTCACCCGCCGTCCCCGCGCTCATACCGCTCAGCCTGCTCGAGGCAATCCGCAATCTCGACACTCCGGTCGAGGACGGGCTGGACGAGCTGGCGGAGGAGATCGCCGTGCGCCGGCTGGGGCTGAGCCCCACGGTGGCGGCGCAGATCCAGCGCTACAAGCAGACCGCCGATCGCGACGGGGGGGTGGACACCGACGAGGCCATCTCGGTGCTCCGGCTGGTGGGCCGCCGGGCCGACGCTCCGCTGGTCTTCGCCGACGCGGGCCGGCGCGCGGCGCGCTACGCCGCCCGGGCGCACGCGCGGCCCGCGTGGACTCTGTCCCGGGTCGCGGCGGGCGGGCTGACCCGGCGGATCGCCCAGCGCTCCGCCACCCACCTGGCGCGGCGGGCGTTCGGCGGCGAGCTGCGGCCCGCGCCCGACGGGGTCGAGGTCCGGATGGCCGATCCTCTCTCCTTCAAGGCGTTCCCCGACGGGTCGGCGTGCGACTTCTATGGGGCGGCATACGGCGAGCTGCTCCGCCGGCTCACCGGTTTCGAGGGCGCGATGCTCCACCAGCGATGCCGGGCGCGAGGGCACGACGCCTGTATCTGGCAGAGCGCCGCGGCGGAGATCTATGAGTGAGCGGAAGTATTTCGCTATTGACTCGTCGCGCAACAATTCCCGTTAACATCGCCGACGGCTATTTCCGGTCGCTCCCGACGACAGTCGTGGTTGCCGCTGAGCTCGCGCGGCGTTTCATCGGGCAACCGTCTCGGTTTCAGAGAGTTACGTGAAGCACGCGACCGTCGCCGGCGGCGACGTTTGCTTGACACCCGTTTTTGCGCGCTCCATATTAGGCAGCCGACCGGGCCGCGGTCGCCTCTTGTCTCCAGTGTCGCATCGGACATCCCTGTCCCATCGATGCAGATGAACATCCCGCAGAAGTCGCATCCCACATCAGGGCAACGAGCCCTGGGGAGGCGCACGCGCTCCCCGTTCAATTCGTCGGTACCGGTAGGTTCACGCCTCTGGAGGACGAACACATGAAGGTAAGCCATGTCAGCGCCTTCGGCCGCGCTGCGCGGATCCTCGCGCTCGCGGCAGTCACGTTGGGGGTGGGAGCGGCACCGCTCCTGGCCCAGGGGACTGGTAAGATCGAAGGTCGGGTGCGCGATCAGGCAGGCGCACCCATCGTCAACGCCCAGGTGATCATCGTCGGAACCGCGTTCAACGCTGAAACCAACCCGCAGGGCTACTACTTCATCAACAACGTGCCCGGCGGGCACCATCTCGGTTCGCGCCGCCTTCATCGGGTACAAGTCGACCCAGGTCGACGGCGTCAAGGTGCTCGGCGGTCAGACCGGCACGGTGGACATCCAGCTGGAGCAGACGCCGGTCGAGATCCAGGAGATCACGGTCGTCACCCAGACCCAGCCGCTGGTGCCGCGCGACGAGGTGACCTCGAAGCAGCGCATCGACGGCGTGTTCACCGACAACCTGCCGGTGGACCGGCTGAACGACGTGCTCGCGCTTCAGCCGGGCGTCGGTGGCCAGCCCGACCAGCAACACCATCTCGATCCGTGGCGGCCGCACCGACGAGGCGGTCACCTACGTGGACGGGGTGCCGGTGTCACCGGGCTTCCGGGGCTTCGGCTTCGCCACCTCCGCCGGCACCGAGATCGCGCGTCGGCACCAACGCGCTGGAAGAGGCGTCGGTGACCACCGGGCTCGTCCTCGGCGGAGTTCGGCAACGCGCAGTCCGGCATCATCGCGGTTCAGACCCGAGCCGGCGGCGCCGAGTACACCGGCAACCTCGGCTACGAAACCGACGAGCCGTTCGGCGTCACCGGCGGCTACGGGTTCAACCGGTTCCAGGGCAGCGTCGGCGGCCCGCTCTGGCAGAACCTGTCGTTCTTCGTCTCCGGCGCGCTGGAAGGCCAGAAGTCGGTCGCGACCGGGTTCGACGCGGAGCAGGTCGCCGATGTTCGTCCAGGCCGGCGTGGACACCGTGGTCGCGGTGCCGTCGGCGATCGGCGACCCCACCGCCGACACCACGATGGTCCCGGTCTTCAACCACGCCACGTACCGGGGTGACTGCGATGACTTCTCCAGCAGCACCAACACGGACATCGCGAACAACTACGGCGTGGACTGCCAGGGCATCCGGACGCCCGTACTCGGCGCGGACCACCTACAACCTCCAGGGCAAGCTCGAACTACACCTACGGCACCGGCTCCCGGATCTCGCTGACCGGCCTCGCCAGCCAGTTCCAGGGCCGCACCTTCGTGCAGAACCGTGCCCTCGATCGGGCAGGATCGTGACCTACGGCAACCTGTACAATCCCGACGGGCTGCTGGCGTTCCGGAACTGGAGCCGGAACCTGACGCTCAACTGGACCCAGAACCTCAGCAAGTCGGCCGAACGGGCGCTGGCACTGGAGACGTACCTCTCGTACCAGCAGGACGACACCCTGTCAGGGCCCGATGACCCGGGAGAGCGAGCTCGAGCACCCGCGATCCGTTCGGCGGGTTCATGATCGGCCCGATCGACCACCTGTTCGACTTCGACAACTTCCCGCATCAACGACGAGCTGATCAACAACTTCCGGCTCAACACCGCCGGCAGCCGGCGCACGCCGCTCGATCTGGAGAACCGGCCGCAGTACGCGGCGGTGGACGCATTCCGGAACAACGCCTACGGCCTCTACAACCGGGGCTCCGACGGCGGCGACCTCCAGTTCTTCGAGAGCGGCATCGCGGGTCTCACCAACACCCGCCTGAACATGTACAAGGAGCAGCGGTACATCGGAAAGGCGAACCTCGACTGGCAGGTCGGACCGCTTCAACCGCGTCAAGCTCGGCGGCGAGTTCACCCGGTACAACATCAAGCGCCTACTCCCACTTCCTCGACGACCAGATCTTCTCCGAGGCGTACATCGAGAAGCCGGTCCGCTGGAACGCCTTCGTCGAAGACCGGCTCGACCTGGGTGACGTCGTGCTGGTCGGCGGCGCTGCGGTACGACTGGTATCACAGCCGGGCGAGCCGGCCGGCGGGCTTCCCGGCCATCAGCACCCACCCGGTGTTCGTGAAGTTCGGGCCCGACTCGTTCTTCAACGATCCGAACCTGTGGAAGCGAAGACGAGAGCCACGACTACATCAGCCCGCACGTCCAGGTGTCGTTCCCGGTGACGGACCGGACCAACTTCCGGCTCAGCTACGCCCACCAGGTGCAGGTGCCCGACTTCGCGCTGGTGCTCAACAGCATCAACACCGACGTGAACCTGAGCAACACCAACACCGTGTTCGGCTCCGACCTCGACTTCGGCAAGACGATCACCTTCGAGTTCGGCATCCGGCACGCCTTCAGCGACGACATGGTGCTCGACCTCGCCGCGTACAACAAGGACAACCTGTCCAACGCCGCGGGCCGCTAGGTGTCGCTGCCGGATCCGACCGCGGGCTCCAACGCCAACGATCCGGATGATCACCAACGCCGACTTCGGCAACACCCGCGGCATCGACGTGCGCCTCGACCGCCGGTTCGGCAACCTGTTCAACGGCACCCTGGCCTACACCTTCCAGGACGCCAAGAACACCGGCTCGGACCCGGAGACCTACATCGACTTCGGCTCCCGGGTGCTCAACACGCTGTCGGGCGGCAACCAGCCGCCGCCGCAGGCGATTCTGCCGACCGACTTCAGCCGGCCGCACACCCTGGCGGCCGCGGCCTCGCTCAACTTCCCGAACGACTGGAATGAGGGGAGCGCGATGGGCACGGTCCTGGAGAACGTCGGCCTGTTCGCGACCTTCCGGTACGCCAGCGGGACGCCGTACACCCGCTGCAACCCGGGCATCACCGACGCAGGACGTGGTGTCGGGCGACAACTGCGACCGGAGCTTCCCCGAGGGGCTCAACGGCTCGCGGCTGCCCGCCTTCCGGCAGCTCAACCTGCGGCTCACCAAGGGCTTCGGGATCGGCGGCCTGGACCTGACGGCCTACCTCGACGCGCGCAACGTGCTCAACTTCCGCAACATCATCCAGGTCTTCACCCAGACCGACGACATCGTGAATGACGGGGAGCGGGAGCCGAGTTCGCTCGGCAACAGCGAGGACAATCGCGACGAGGCGGCCCGGTCCGGCGTCGCGGTCGGCGGCCGACGGTACCATCGACCTCACGCTTCGGCGGCATCGAGGATCCGCGGGCGGCTGCGGCAACTGGGTGACCCAGGACGGCTGATCCCGCGGCGCCGAACTGCGTGTACCTGATCCGGGCCGAGGAGCGGTTCGGCAATGGGGACCACCATGTACACGCCGGCCGAGCAGCGACGCGGCCTCGGACGCGCTCTACAACACGATCCGCGGTACCCACAATTTCACCGGCGAGCCGCGCCGGATGCGGGTCGGCTTCGAGTTGAACTTCTAACCTTCAGGTCGAAGGCGGCCGGTCGGTCCCGGATAGTACGGGGCCGGCCGGCGGCCCCGTACTCCTTCCCACGAGGCTGCGATGCACTGCTTTTCGCGTATGAGAAGCGTTCTGGTACTCGGGCTGGCGGCGCTGGTCCTGGGCGCCCTGGTGCCCGGGACCGCCGAGGCCAAGCCCAGGCCCGGCGTGAAGAAAGGCTTCCGGCTCTTTGCCAGGGCGGGCGGCGCGCTCACGATCAACCGGATCTACTGCGGCTTGCAGTCGAACGGGCAGGTCTGCGTCGACTCCACCAACTCGTCCACCATCGGCGGCGGCTTCTGGCCCAAGGGCACCGCCGACCAGTACGTGTTCAACTCGGGCATGCAGGTGGCGGGCATCATCGGCGCCGATGCCAATCCCGAGTGGGCCGGCGACACCACCGGCGGCCAGCTGTTCAGCCCCCGTGGCGACGACCACGGCGAAGAGATCCAGCCGATCTACAACTCCACCGATCCGGACGACGTCGCCGCCTGGCCGGAGGCCGCGAAGGTGCCCCTCGGCGACGCCACCCAGGAGCTGTTCAATCCGGTGCTGCGGGGCCGGGTCTCGGCCTCGCAGGGTGACGTCTGGTTCGTCTCGTGGGAGGGCAACCCGGCGTTCGCGGCGGGCCGCGAGCACCCGCTCGGCATCCTGGTCGAGCAGCGGGGCATGGGCTACAACTTCCCCGCCGGCAACGAGGACATCCTCTACTTCATCTATACCTTCTACAACGTCACCGCGAGCGATCCGGCGGCGTACGCGGCCGATCCGCCCGGGCATGCGGGAGATCGTCGCCGGGGCCGGCCAGCGGTTCCAGCAGCTGAACGAGGGCCGCTTCGGCATCAGATCCCGGACGGCGGCTACACCATCACCGACATGTTCGCCGCCTTCGGCGCCGACATGGACGTGAGCCGAGGCCGGGGACGAACTACGCGTCGGTGAACGTGCCGTTCTCGCTGGGTTACACCTACGAGAACACCTTCAGCCGGGCAGCCGGGCTGGACCTTCGACCCCACCATCTTCGCGCCGCCGTTCTTCGCGGGCGCCGGGTTTGTCGGCGTCAAGTACCTCAAGAGCCCGGTGGTCGAGGGGGCGGAAGTCGGGCTCACCCTCTTCAGCAACACGATCAACAGCGGCGCGTTCGACGACGCGCAGAACGCCGCCCAGCTCTACCGGTATCTCTCCAACAACATCAGCACCGCCGCGGGCGACGCCGCCTGTAACACCGGCGATCCCCAGGAAACGCAGCATCTGCTTCATCAACAACATCGCGCCGGACGACATGCGGTTCTTCCAGTCCTCCGGACCGCTGCAGCTCGGCCCGGGCCAGTTCGGTTCGATCGTCGTGGCCTACATCTTCGCGGCGCCGGTGGCGGTCGGGCGCCTGCCACGGTCCGGGCACCTGCGACGTTCCTCCGGGCGATCCGCCGGATTCTCAGCGATGTCGACGGCAGCTCGCCAACGCGGAGCCAACCAGGTCGACTCAGTCGCCGGGTTCGCGGGTTCGAGGACGCGAACGGCGACGGTAGGTGCAGCAGGAAGAGATCGCCACCGTCCCGGGCTCCCTGCTCGACAAGGCGAAGGTCGCCCAGCTGGTCTTCAACAACCGGTTCCTCACGTCCGGGCGCGCCGGAATCGCCCGACTTCTTCCTCATCCCAGGCAACAACCAGGTGACGGTGCTCTGGACGCCGTCGCCCAGCGAGACGACCGGCGACCCGTACTTCGCAGGTCGGCGAGCAGCCCGACCATCGTTCCCGAGGGCGGCGGGGACCCGGTGCAGAACCCACTCTACGACCCCAACTATCGCGAGCTCGACGTGGAGGGCTACCGGGTCTATCGGCGGACGGGTGGACAGCCCGAACTCGCTCACCCTGCTGGCGCAGTTCGACTACCGCGGCACGGTGCTCACGCGACTTCACCGGCCAGGTCAACCCGACCGCAGGCTGCGCGCCCGAGCTCGGGCAACACCGACCCGTCGATCGATCCCGGATCCGACCCGACGATATCGACACGACTTCGGCTGCCCGGTGGATTTCGACTCACTGGTTCCCGGCGTCGCGCCGACGGTCAGCATCGACGTGCCGCTGGTCGGGCAGATCTACCAGGTCCACCGCGGCGATCGCCTGACGCTGGCCACCGGCGGCGTCATCTTCACCACGCTGACACGGCGCTCACCGGCGCGGCGAGTGCCTGGCCCGCGGCTTGCCCGCGCCGACCGGGACTGCACCCTCGCGACACCGGGATGCCGTTCCTCTATCTGGACGCCACGGCGCGCAACAATCTGCGCTACTTCTACTCGGTGACCGCGTTCGACATCAACTCGTTCCAGTCGGGTCCCTCGAGCATCGAGTCGCCGCAGGACGACGAAGCCGGTGATTCCGGTGCCTCGGCGTCCAACTACGCGAGCACCGCGGTGACGTTCAAACCAGACGATCGACGGCCGCGGACGTGAACGTGAGCCAGGACACTACGCTCCCCACGATCGATCCCGCGACCGGCAGGTTCAGCGGGCCGTTCCCGCCGGCCAATGCGGCCGGCGGTCTCATTCTTCGGGGAGTTCGCCCAGACCATCTTCGCTGGCGAGGCATCGGCCGATGCGACGCTGATCGGCGTGGGCCTGGGTGATGCGCGGAACGACATCCCGATCACCTACACCTATCAGACCAGCGTCGAGCACGCGGGGTGCTCGACACCGTGACGGTCCAGCTGGTGCAAGGCGCTCCAACCGTGCAGCGGGTGGAGACCCCACTCACGGCGGCGCAGCGGACCGTTCCCGCTGCCACCGCCGATGCCCGGTCTGTCGGCCAGGTTCGGCATTCCCGCCGGGATACGTGCAGCAAGGCCAGCGTCGCAACGCCATCCGTCGTACCAGAGGGTCAACGCCTTCGGCCGTGGCTGCCACATCGAGCGATTCTTCGGCGACGGATGCACCTACAACGGCCCGCGGTGGTTCTCGGGAGACAACGAGACCAAGGCCGACCCGAACGCCGGCAACGTGGCCGGCACCGGTGGACGCCACGGACAACAACAACGCCGGCGAGCTGCCCGGGGTGCTCACTATCCAGGCGGTCCAGGCCTACAACCAGGTCGACGCCGGCTTCCGCACGATCGAGGCGATTCTGTCGGCGCGGTCCGGGCGGCCGACTTCGACGTGTACTGGGGCGCGGGCGGCGTCGTGGACTCGGTCATCGACGTCACCCACAACGTGCCGGTGCCGTTCGCGGATAGCATGGGCGGCACCTGGGGCATCCTCAACCAGTCCACTACCAGCGCCGCGGCGTCGGCGACGGGGCCACCGGCACGTTGAGCCTGGGGACTTCGGCTGCGTCTTCCCGCTCAGCGATCCTGCACGGCATGCCGGACCAGGTGTCGGCCTGCCCGGGTGCGACCTACCAGCTCTCCAACACGGCCGTGCCCGGTCCGATCGCTATCTACGGCGGCCGCCACCCTGACGGTGAACGCCAGCGCCGCGGCCCAACCCGGGATTCGCGATGTACCTCGCCGGGCCACATCTTCATCTTCGAGCTGGCGCCGGGCGGCGCCCTGCCCGCGGCCGGCACGGTCTGGACGATGCGGAGCTACATCGGACACGTGAACGGCGGCAACGGCGCGGCGGGGCCCGAGGGGCCCTACAGCTTCACTCCGGCGATCGACTCCGGCCGTTCTCGGCGGTCGGCGCCACGGTCAAGCTGAGCTTCACGCGCGACCAACCAGGTGGTCGCGGCCGACGGCGGACAGCGACCTCGCAGCGGGTCCATACGGTACCCGACCCATACTACGTCACCAGCGCCTTCGAGCAGACCACGGACGCCAAGGTCATCAAGTTCGTGAATCTGCCGACCAGGGCGATCGTCCGCATCTACTCGTCCAGCGGCGTGCTGGTGTCGCTGCTGGAGCACAACTCCATCACGTTCGGCGGCAGCCTGGATTGGAACGTGCGGAACCGCAACAATCAGGTCGTCGCCAGCGGGGTGTACTTCTATCACATCGAATCCGGTGACGCGCGACGCGTCGGCCGGTTCACGGTGGTGAACTTCGCGCAGTAGTCGCCCACGGGGGGGAGCGGGCACGTCGCCCGCTCCCCCACAACCAGGAGAAGGATGAACATGCGATTTCCATTGGTTCCGAGCCTGGCAGTGGTCGCGACGCTGGTCGGCGGCCTTCCCTCGCTCGCGGCGGCCCAGGGGGAAGACAATACCCCGTACGGCACCACCTCGGCCGAGTTCCTGCTCTTCGGTGCCGGCGCGCGCGGTACGGCGCTCGGTGGCGCCTTCGCGGCCCTGGCGATGGACGCCAGCGCCCTCTACTACAATCCCGCCGGCGTCGCCTTGATGTCCCGGCCCGGCGCGACCATCAGCACCTACGACTACGTCGCGGAGACCCGCTACAGCTGGGGCGGCGTCGCCTTCCCGTTCTCGGGCGGCACCAGCGCGGTCGGCCTCCAGGTCGGCACCTTCGGCTTCAAGGATCAGCCGGTGTATACCGCGGAGCAGCCCGACGGCACCGGATCGGTCTACTCGGTGAGCCAGACGGTCGCGGGCCTCACGCTTCGCCCAGAACTTCTCCGACCGCTTCGCGGCCGGCATCACGGCCAAGGGCGTGTTCGACAACCTCGGCCAAGCGTCGGGCAAGGCGTTCGCGGTCGACTTCGGCACCAACTTCCACGCCCAGCTCAGCGGGCACCCGATCCGGTTCGCCTTCACCGTCATGAATCTGGGGACCAACCTGTCGTACAGCGGCAACGCGCTCGAGATCGACGCGCCGCGGGATTCCATCCCCGGCGAGGATCCGGTGCCGCAGAACCCGCAGCCGGGTGAGTTCCGGACCAAGGACTTCCCGCTTCCCACCACGTTCCGGGTGGGCCTCGCCTACGACCTGATCGCCGGGGAGAACAGCCGGCTCACCGTGATCTCGGACTTCAATCAGCCCAACAACAACAGCGCCGGCTTCTCCGCCGGCGGCGAGTGGATGTCCGAGCAGCTGGGCGGGTCGAACTTCGGATTCGCCGTCCGCGGCAGCTACAGCTATGCCGCCGCGAACAACCTCAGCCGCTGGATCCGGACGACACCGCGCTCAAGGACGAGGAAAACCTCCAGGGGCTCTCCGTTCGGTGGCGGTATCAACTATTCGTCCGATGGGTTCCTCCTGGGCTTCGACTATGCCTGGAGGTATCTGGGCGTGCTGGGAGGCACCAACTTCTTCACCGTCAATCTCGGCTGGTAGCGAGTTGGGCACAGGAGGGGGTCGGGTGACCGGCGCTCTCCGCAAGGAATGACATGCGGCGCTTGCTGAACGTGATGCTCGCCGTGGCGGTGGCCGGCCTGCCGGTCGCCGCCGCGGCGATGCAAAGATGATCCGGAGCTGGTGCTCCGCGCGGTGCGCTTCTACCGCGCCGACCAGGATCTCACCCGGGTCAAAGGCATCGTACAGATCCCGTTCTCGCTCATCCGGCGAGCCGGTGAGGCGGGGGCGTACACCGTATCGGTCCGGGTGGCGGACGCCAGCGGGCTCACGCTCTACCGGCAGTCGTGGCAGACGAAGGTGGGGTCGGTCGGCGCGCCCGAGGATGCCTACGCGGTCGAGATCGTCGATTTCACCCTCGCGCCGGGCCGCTATCGGCTCGAGGTGGCCGTGGGCGACTCGGCCAGCGGCGGCCAGGTGAGCCGGACGGTGGACCTCGAGGCGCTCAGCAGCACGGCGAAGGCGTCCGATCTGCTGGCGTCGCCGGCGATCCGCGTGGCCGCCGCCAACGACACGGTGCCCAAGCCCGGCGAGTTCCGCGGCGGGCGACAATCTGGTGACCGCGGCCGCCCAGGTGTTCCTCACGCCCGCTGCGGCCGAAGGTCTTCTACCTGATGGAGGCCTACGCCCCGGCCGAGCAGGCGGGCAAGATGGGCGTCACGATCCGCGACTCGTCCGGCAAGGTCCCTGGTGGAGACGCCACCGCTGGACGTGACCGTCGCGCCCGGCGGCAGCATGCTGAAGGGCCAGCTGGATCTGACCGGGCTGCCGCCGGGCGACTACACCATGACCTCGCGGCTCCAGCTCGGCGGCGAGACCATCGAGCGGTCCGCCGCGCTGACCATGGCGGACATGACCGAGACGCTGGTGCGCGACTCGGCCGCGCGCGACGAGGCCAGGTCACCGACGAGGGGTATTTCGCCGCGATGTCCGCGGCGGAGCTGGACCAGGCCAAGGAGCCGCTGGGCTACCTGGCCCAGGGCCGCGAGCTCTCCACCTGGGACAAGAAGATGAGTCTCGGGAGCAAGCGCCGGTTCCTCAGTGAATTCTGGAAGCGGCGGGACCCGACGCCGGACAGTCCGCGCAACGAGCGGCGCGAGCAGTTCTACCAGGCGATCGCCTACGCCGACGCCAACTACAAGGAGCCGGGCAAGAAGGCGGCCGGACGGCTGGCGCACCGATCGCGGGCGGGTCTACGCCAAGAACGGCACGCCGGACGACATGCTCGAGCGGCCCAAGGAGGCGTACGGTGCGGCATTCCAGGTGTGGAAGTACACCCGGGGCAAGGCGCGGTACTACATCTTCGCCGACCGCACCGGGTTCGGGGCATACCAGCTGATCTACTCGAACGACGTCTCGGAGAACGACATCCCGGCCTGGGGCAGCGTGATCGGCCGCCGGGGCCTGGCCGACGCCGGAACCTTCCTCGGTGTGGATCTCTTCAGCGTGGTTCGCTCCGAGGACGCCGGTACATTGCAACGGTTCTAGACGACGGATCGGACATTCACAGCTCTCCGCCATGAGGTGTTCATTATGAAGCGCTTGCTTTGTGGTTCGGTCGTACTCGCTGCCTCACTCGTCCTCGTGTCGTGCAACAGCGACCCGACCAGCGAGTTCCGGGGCGGATCCCAGCCCGGATCCTGGCCGATCCGTCGTCGGTATTCCTCGATCAGGGGGGCGATGAGGCCGGTCGTCGTCAGGCTGGTCGACGACCAGGGAGATCCGCTGCGCGGCAGATCTTCGAGCTCGCGGCGACCGGGTAGCGGATCACGGTCGAGAGGAACCCTGACTTTCCTCGGCACCACGGTCGGTGTTCCGCTCGAGTCGGAGGCGCAGTTCATCGTCACCGCCGGCGATGCACCGGTTGCCGAGCTCATTCACCTTGACGGCCGGCGGACTGTCGCATCGACATCCCGGTCAAGGTCACGCCGACGACATGGCTTGCGGCCGTGTTCTCGAACCCGACGCCGGCTGTGAACGAGCCGGTCACGATCACGGCGGAGGGGTATCACCTTCCTGCCGATGCCGCGGACATCAGCTTCGCTGGGGACTCCGGCGCTGATCTGAGCATCGCCGAGGACGGGAGCTCCCTGACATTCCTGCCTGCCCCAGGCACGACCGGTCCGGCGCTGATCGAGCAGCATCGCGATCAGCTTCCTCCCAGCGACGCCGCTGTTCGCTCGCTGACGACGGCGGAGCTCGCGGTCGCCGAGCTGGTGCCGCTGGCCGGGACGGGGGCTCCGGGCACCGCGCCGCCGCTCACGGTGCCCCCGGTAGGAGAGACGTCGACGTTCTTCGATGGCGGGACGTACGATTACCCGGCGCCCATTTTCGGGGGCGCGTTTGGCAATTTCCCGGCGCGTCTCTACAGCTTCACGGTGCCCACGGACGGGGCTACACGTTCTCGTTGGATTGGGCAGGTGGGGTCGAGGATCTAGGCATCTACATCTTCCTACCCGATGGAACCACCGAGACGGGCGACTTCGCTGATGGCGCATCGCACCCCGAGGTCGGCACCTTCACGATGACGGCCGGCACGTACCTTCTGGCGATCGTCGAACTTCAATCTGACGCAATCCGGCGTTCATCACCATCCAGCTGACCCCGGAGCCGCCGGTACCAGAGGAGTAGGTTCCGGGCGGTGAAGTCCGAATCCGAAGAAGACGGAGAGCCCCTGCTGAGGTCGGCAGGGGCTGCTCTTCGCCGAGGCCCTACTCACTGTGTTGACCCGAGCGGCTGGATGCCGAGCGGCTACAAGTTCCCGATCATCGGTCCCGCGCTCAGCTCGGTGGGGTCGTCCCTGAACTGCCGCTGATACAGCCGGGCATACAGCCCGCCCCGCGCCAGCAGCTCGGCGTGGGTCCCTTCCTCCACGATCCGCCCCCGCTCGAGCGCCACCAGCCGGTCCGCCCGGCGGACGGTGCTCAGCCGGTGGGCGATGATCAGTGTGGTCCGCCCCACCAGCAGCCGGCTGAGCGCGTCCTCGATCAACCGCTCGCTCTCGGTGTCCAGGTTGCTGGTGGCCTCGTCCAGCACCAGCACCGCCGGATCCTTGAGGATGGCGCGCGCGATCGCGACCCGCTGGCGCTGGCCACCGGAGAGCTTGACCCCGCGCTCGCCGACCAGCGTGTCGTAGCCCAGCTGCAGCCGCTCGACGAACTCGTGCGCGTGCGCCGCCCGCGCGGCCTCCTCCACGTCGGCGTCGGACGCGCCGGGCCGGGCATAGGCGATGTTGTCGCGGATGGTGCCGCTGAAAAGTGCGGGCTCCTGCGGCACGACGCCGATCGCGCCCCTCAAGTCGGCCAGGCGGAGCGAGCGCACGTCGTGGCCGTCGAGCCGCACGTGCCCCCGGTCCACGTCCCAGAATCGCGGCAGGAGGGAGACCAGCGTCGTCTTGCCGGACCCCGACGGCCCCACCAGCGCCACGACCTCACCTGGCGACACCTCCAGGTCGATCTTCTCCAGCGTCCACGGATGTAGAGGGTCCTCGAGGTAGCGGAAGAAGACTCCCTCGAACGCGACCCGGCCGGCGACCGGCGCCAGCAGCGGCGTAGGGAATGGCGGATCGGCGATCGCGGGATCCATCTCCAGAATCTCGAAGACGCGCTCCGCCGCGCCCACCGCCTCCTGGTAGGAGCTGAAGCTGGAGGCGAGCGCCCCGATGGAGGCCGCGATCGTGATGGTATACAGGAGAAAGGAGACCAGGGCCCCGGCGGTGAGCTGGCCCTCCAGCACCAACAGCCCGCCCTGCCACAATACGAACGTGATGCCGGCGAAGGTGGAGAGCGTGAGCATTCCGAAGAACACCCCGCGCACCCGCGCCCGCTTCAGCGCGGTCTGGACGCTCGCCGCCACCCGCTCGCCGTACCGGGCCCGCTCGGTCGGCTCCTGGACGAAGCTCTGCACCGTGCGAATCTGGGAGAACGCCTCCTCCGCCACGCCGGTGGCCTCGGCGAGGCGGTCCTGCACCCCCGTGGTGATCAGCCGGAGCCGCTTCCCGAAGAAGATGGCCGACCCGACGACCAGGGGCGACACCGCGAGCGCGGTGAGGGTCAGTCTTGGCTGGAGATAGGTGAGCAGCACGACGCCGCCCACCAGCGAGAGGATCTGCCGGGCGAACTCCGAGATCTGATGGCTCAGCACGCCCTGCAACAGCCCGATGTCCGCGGTGAGCCGGCTGGTCAGCTCACCGGTGCGCCGCTCGGCGAAGAAGCCGGGCGGCATCTCCAGCAGCCGGGCGAAGAGCTCCTTGCGGAGCCCGGCGACCGACTGCTCGCCCACGGCGCTCAGCAGGTAGGCCTGGACGTAGTTGAGGACCGGCCTGCACGCAGAAAAGCAGAACCAGCCCCAGCGCGATGCGGTCCAGCAGGGCCCGGTCGCGATCCACGAACGCGGCGTCGAGGAGGTAGCGGACCGCCATGGGGAAGGCGAGCGCCAGGACCCCGCTCGCCACCAGCGCCAGGGTAGCGAGCGCCAGCATCCCACGGTACGGCTTGACCCTCGGCCAGAGCCGAACGAGCCGTCCTGGTGGAGGGAGGCGGCGCGTCGCGGTCGCGGTGATGGATTCCGTCATATGCTCGAGATGCCTGTTCACCGTGAAGCTCGCCTCACGCGACGTGTGGTCGAGAATGATGACCTCCCGCGGCGCCGCCGGGCGGCTGAACGGCAGCGCCCGGTCCACGCCCATGGCGACGAAGAGAAGCGCCAGGTACAGCAGGGAGTAGCGGTACATCCCCCACGCCACCGGGGCCACCGGCCGCTCGCGAAGGACCCGAATGCAGTACCACAGGAGCCTGGCGCCGAGCAGAGCGGCGGCCACGCCGTAGAACGGCCCCAGCGCCCCGAAGAAGAAGGGCAGGATCGTGAGCGGTAGCAGGATCAGGGTATAGACCAGCATCTCGTACTTGGTGCGGGCCTCGCCCCACACCACCGGCATCATCGGGATGCCCGCCCGCGCGTAGTCGGCCTGCTTGATCAACGCGAGGGCCCAGAAGTGCGGGGGAGTCCAGTAGAAGATGATGGCGAACAGGTAGACCGCGGCGAGGTCCAGCCCGCCGGTCATCGCGGCCCACCCCACCAGGGGCGGGAACGCGCCCGCCGCGCCGCCGATCACGATGTTCTGCGGACTCGACCGCTTCAGCCAGATGGTGTACACGAAGACGTAGAAGAGCAGCCCGCCGAGGGCGAGCCCGGCGCTCAACGGATTGACCTGGTACCAGAAGACGGCAAAGGCGATGGCCGCGAGCCCGATACCGAAGGCCAATCCCACGGCGGGCGTGATCCTGCCGGATGGGATCGGCCGCAGCCTCGTCCGGGTCATCCGGGTGTCGATGTCCCGGTCGAACCACATGTTGATCGCGTTCGCCCCGCCGGCCATCAGATAGCCGCCGATCACCACCCAGAAGACCAGGATCGGCGCGGGAAGTCCCGCCGGGGTGATGAACATGGGGGCCACGGTCGTGACCAGGAGGAGCGAGATGATCCGCGGCTTGGTCAGGGTCACCAGGTCGGCGAGCAGGGAGGGCTCGCGGCGCGCGCCGGTTCCTGACGGAACGACGGAACGACGGAACGGCGGAACGGCGGCAGCCGGGGTCCGCCCCGAGTGAAACGCCAGGATGACGAGCGCCGCCCAGATCAGAGTCCCCATCAACAGGTGCAGCGCGCGTAGGCCGGCCGGCAAGAGTTGAAGGATCATCGCCCCGGCTACTCCGACCTGCGCCAGCGTGGCTCCCAGCACCACCAGGGTCCACAGGCGCAGCCGCCCGTCACCTTCCGCCGTTCCGCCGTTCCGCGTTCCGCCGTTCGGGTGACCAGCACACCGAGCAGCGCGAGGAACCCGAAGGCGAGCAGGCGGTGCGTCCAGTGCAGCGTGGCGAGCGCGCCTTCCGGCGGCAGCGCGCTCCCATTGCAGAGGGGGAAGCCGAGACAGAGGAGCCCGGCGTCGAAGTTGGCCACCTGGGCGCCGAACAGGATCACCACGAAACCCAGACCCACCGTGGCCATCACCAGACCGTGCGACCCATGCCGTTGGTCCTTGGGCAGCGGCAGCCGGACCGGCGAGGAGGCCCGCAGGGCGACCACGAGCAGGGCCGCCAACAGCAGCATCGCGTTGGCGAAGTGGGTGATGACGATCGACGGGGGGAGGACCAGCTTGACGGTGACGGCCCCGAGCAGGACTTGGATCACCAGGATCACGGCCGCGAGCAGGGCCGGATTGCGGAGCTCGGGCTCGCCTCGGTGACGTTTCAGTGCCACCAGCGCCACCGCGAGGACGAGCCCGCTCACCACCGCCGCGGCCCATCGGTGGCTGATCTCGATGAGGGTGGGAAGGTCGAGCGGAGGGAACCACTCTCCATTACACCGGGGCCAGTGGTCGCCGCACCCCATGCCGGACCCGGTGATCCGGACGATCCCGCCGAGAACGATGAGGCCGAGGGCGAACGCGCTGCCGGCCCAGGCCAGACTCCGGAGCAGTCCGGTCCGGTCCTGATCAGTCGATGTATTCACTGGAGCGCTGCCCCCGCAGATTCAGGCGGGAAAGAACGACGCGCGGCAGGCCCTTGTCAAGGCTACATTTAGCGATGCACTCACAGCCGGCCGACGCCTGGGGTGAGCGCCTCCCCAGGCACCTGGGACTCTGGAGCGCCATCGCGGTTCTCGTCGGTTCCACCATAGGCAGCGGGATCTTCCGGGTTCCCGCCAGCGTCGCCGAGCGACTTCAGGAGCCGGGGCCCGTCATGGTGGCCTGGGTGCTGGGTGGCATCCTGGCTCTGTTCGGGGCCCTGACGCTGGCCGAGCTGGCGGCGGCGATGCCCCGGTCCGGCGGGGTGTTCGCCTACCTGCTGGAGGGGTTCGGCCCCCTCCCCGCGTTTCTCTTCGGGTGGTCGGAGCTCACGGTCATCCGGGCGTCGGCACTCGGCGCCATCGCCACCATCTTCGCCGAGTACCTCGGCTACTTCCTTTCGTTCACACCGTCCCAGGTGCGCTACGTCGCCGCGGTGGCCATCGTGGTGATGGGCTTCCTCAACTACGTCGGGGTCAAGAGCGCCGCCGCCTTCATGAATCTCATCACGGCGCTCAAGTTCGGGTCGCTCGCGGGGCTGGCGCTGCTCGCCTTTACGGCGGGAGAGGGAAGCTGGGATCACTTCTCACCCGCGGTCTCCGGCGGCCTCCAGCTGTCCCTCCTGGCCACCGCCCTCATCTCGATCATGTGGACCTACGACGGCTGGGCGGACCTCTCGTTCATGGGGGGCGAGGTGAAGGACCCCGGCCGTACCCTGCCGCTCGCGCTGATCCTCGGCACCTCGGCGATCGTGGTGGTCTACCTGCTGCTCAATCTGGCCTACATCTACCTGGTGCCGCTGGCCGAGCATGGCGGCCTCGCCCCTGATCGCGGCGACCGCGGCGGAGCGGATCACCCTCTTCGGGACGGCGGGCGGCGCCGTGATCTCCGGCGTCGTGATGGTCTCCTGTCTCGGGGCGCTCACCGGGTCCATGATGACCGGGCCGCGGATCTTCTTCGCGATGGCGGATCGCGGGCTCTTCTTCCGGGCCATCGCCCGGGTCTCGCCCAAGTACCACAGCCCGTCCACCGCCATCTGGCTGGCCACCGCGCTCGGTGTGATCTACGTCCTGCTCAACGACTTCCAGCAACTGGCCGACAAGTTCATCCTGGGGATCTGGCCGTTCTACGCGCTGGCGGTGGCGGCGGTGTTCGTGCTGCGCCGCACCCGGCCGGACCTCGAGCGGCCCTACCGGACCTGGGGCTATCCGGTGGTCCCGCTGCTCTTCCTGCTCGCATCGGTCGGCATGGTGGTGAACGCGCTGGTGACCGATCCGGTGAATACCGGGATCACGCTGGGGATCATCGTGGTGGGGGTGCCGGTGTACTACGCGTGGCGGGTGTTGACGGGAGGGGTTGCGGGGGAAGAGGCGGCGTAGGTTTTCCTTGGCATCAGGTCAATCATGTCATCCCGAGCGAAGCGAGGGATCTTGCCGACGCGTTTCCGGGACTGCCGCCAAGATCCCTCGCTTCGCTCGGGATGACAGCGTTTATTCCCGCTGACAGCGTTTACCCCCGGCCGGAGCGGAGACCCGAAGCCCGACCTCAATCCCCAGGTCGGCAGCGATCACGCTGTGCGTCAGCGCTCCGATCGAGATGAAGTCCGCCCCGGCTTCGGCGTAGCCTCGTACGTTGGCCAGCGTGATCCCACCGGTCGCCTCGATCTCGATGCCGGGTGCCAGCTCCCTCGCGCTCGCCGCCCACGCGCGAACCGTCTCGGCCGGCTGATTGTCCACCAGCAGCCGGGTCGCGCCCGCCGCGCAGGCCTCCTCCAGCTGCTCCGTCGACTCGACCTCCACCTGAAGCGACGTGATCCCCTTGGCTCGCGCCTCGGCCAGCGCGGCAGCCAGATCGTTGGTCCCCCGATGTAGCGCCTGCCAGTGGTTGTCCTTCACCATCACTTCGTGGCTGAGATCCAGCCGATGGCGGGCACCCCCGCCCGAGAGCACGGCGGAGATGTCGAGCGACCGGAGACCCGGCGCGGTCTTTCGGGTGTGGAGGATCCTGCAGCCGGTGCCTTCGACGGCCTGCACGTACGCCCGCGTCGCCGAGGCGATGCCGCAGGCGCGCTGGAGCAGGTTCAGCATCGGGCGCTCGGCCCGGAGGATTCGGTTGAGGAAGCCGCGGACGAGACCGATCGACCGTTCCCGGCGGAACCACCCGGCCGTCCGGCGCACGCCAGTCGATCCGGCACTCGCACGCGCGCGCGACCGCGTCGGCATACGCCGCGCCCGCCACCACGCCGCCGCTCCGATATTCGATCCGGCCCTCGGCCTCGAGCCCGCCGGGCACGGTGACGCTGGTCGTGACGTCGGTCTCGCCGTCCTCCGCCAGCGCGACCGCGGCGATGCGCTCCACGTCGGACGTCACCGCCCCAGCGCCACCATCCGGTCGATCGCCCCCCGCGCGCGCTCGGCGATCTCGGGCGGCACCGTCACGTGGTGCTGGTCGAGCGCCAGCGCGTCGCGCACGCCGGTGATGGTGATCGCCTTCATGTAGGCGCACACCGCCTCGGGGTCCGCGGCGATGAACTGTTTCGTCGGCGCCATCTGCCGCATCCGGTGCATGATGCCGGTCTCGGTGGCGACGATGAATTCCGGGGCGGCGTTCTCGGTGGCCGCCCGGATCATGCCCTCGGTGGAGGTGATGTGCAGACCCTTGGGGTCCACGTCGCCCTGGCCCATCTCGTAGATCAGCTGGCCGGCGCAGCCGCACTCCGGGTGCACCAGGACGTCGGCCTTCGGATGCCGGCGGCGGGCCTCGTTGAGGGTTTCGGCGCGGATCCCCCGGTGCACGTGACACTCACCCATCCACACCTCGATCCGGCGGTCGGGCCGCATCCGCCGCGCGTGGGCGCCGAGGAAGAAGTCGGGGAGAAAGAGGATGCCCCGATCGGCCGGAATCGCGTCGATGACGTCGAGCACGTTGCCGCTGGTGCAGCAGTAGTCGAGCTCGGCCTTGACCTCGGCCGTGGTGTTGACGTAACCCACCGCGATGTAGCCGGGGAACTCCGCCTTCCAGCGGCGGACCTCCTCGGCGGTGATCGTGGCCGCGAGCGAGCAGCCGGCCCGGAGATCCGGCAGGAGCACGCGCTTGGCGGGCGAGAGGATCGCGGCCGTCTCCGCCATGAAGTGCACGCCGGCGAAGACGATCACGCTCGCCGGCGTCTTGGCCGCCTGGCGGGAGAGGCCCAGGGAGTCGCCCACGTAGTCGGCGACGTCCTGGACCTCGGGCCGCTGGTAGTTGTGCGCCAGCACCACCGCGTCGCGCTGGCGGGCGAGCCGGCGGATCTCGCGCTGGAGCGCCGCGATCTGTTCCGGGGTCTCGGTGGTGGGCTCGATGACGGGAAGGTCGAGCTTGCGAGGCGGCGGTACCGCGCCGTCGGGAGGGTTCCGGAGGATCACGCGGTCTCCCGGCGGAGCGCGGCCGGCGGGTAATCCAGCCGGCGGTGTCCGCCCCGGCTCTCCCGCCGCCGCCGCGCGGCCTGGGTGATGAGCGTGGCGACCAGGAGCTGGTTGTGGGTGCGCCAGGCGGCGGCGGGGGTCTCTCTGGTGAGCCGCGCCAGCTCCTGCTCGGCCTGGAGCAGCGACGCCTCGGTCCGCTGGACGCCGACGTTCGCCGTCATGAGCTCGCGCATCGCCCGGCGGATCTCCTCGCACGCCGAGTCGGCGCCGGTTTCCTCCTGGACCGGGACGTCGGGCAGCGGCGCCGGAGGCTCCGCGCCGGCCGGTCTCGTCGGCCAGCGCGTGCCCGGCCCGATCCGCGAACACCAGACCCTCGAGCAATGAGTTGGAAGCCAGCCGGTTCGCGCCGTGCACACCGGTGGAGGCGACCTCGCCCACCGCCCAGAGCCCGGGAAGGGTGGACCGCCCCTCGAGATCGGTGCGGACACCGCCCATCGCGTAGTGCAGCGCGGGGGCCACCGGCAGAGCGTCGCGCGAGGCGTCGAGGCCGTGCTCGCGCAGGATCGCCGTGATGCCCGGGAAGCGGGTGGGGAAGTCCTCGATCTCCCGCGCATCGAGCCATGCGCCGCCGGCGGAGTTGGCCACCGCCACCGCCCGGGCGACGACGTCCCGCGGGGCGAGCTCGCCGCGTGGATCGGCGTCGAGTGCGAAGCGGTGCCCGTCGCGGTCGATCAGCACGGCTCCCGCGCCGCGGACCGCCTCGGAAATGAGCGGAGCGGGGTTGATGCCCGGAGCTTGAGCGCGGTGGGATGGAACTGGAGGAACTCGATGTCGCGGAGCTGGGCGCCGGCGCGGTGGGCCAGCGCCCAGCCATCCGCGGTCGCGACCCGGGGATTGGTGGTGATCGCGTAGAGCTGCCCGACCCCACCGGTGGCGAGCACCACCGCGGAGGCGCCGATGGTCCGGCTCACCCCGCCGGCGCAGAGGACCGCCACGCCGACCGCGCGGCCCTCGGCGCCGAGGATGGCCGTCACCTCGGTGTGCTCCATCAGCTCGATGAGGGGATGCGACCGCACCACCTGCGCCAGGCAGCCGATCAGCGCCGCGCCGGTCCGGTCGCCGCCGGCGTGGATGATCCGGGGCCGGGTATGGGCCGCCTCGAGCCCGAAACGGAGTCGCCCGTCGGGCCCGCGATCGAATCGGGCACCGAGAGCGAGAAGCTCGTAAATCCTTCCCGGACCTTCACTTGTAAGTATGCGTACGGCTTCGGGGTCGGCCAGGCCGTCGCTGGCGGCCAGGGTGTCCGCGGCGTGCTGGCTGGGGCTGTCACCCGGGCCGAGGGCGACTGCAATGCCCCCTTGCGCCCAGGAGCTGGCGCTGTCGGCCAGGGTCTCCTTGGTGAGGACTACCGCCCCATGCCCCTCCGAAGCAAGCCGCCATGCCGTCCAGAGGCCTGCGATGCCCGTGCCGATGATGACGGGTCGGGGAGGGTTCATGGTGGGAAATATACGGCGGAACGGCGGAACGGCGGAACGGCGGGAAGTTGTCATCCCGAGGGAGCGAAAGCGACGAGGGACTTCTCACCCGGTTTCGATAACCGCGGACAAGATCCCTCGCTCGCTCGGGATGACACGCTAATTGCGTGCCGCCGTTCCGCCGTTCCGCCGTTGCCGTCCGCGTTCCGCGCGTTCCGCCGTTCCGCCGTTCCGCCGTTCCGCCCTACGTCCGTACCCTCGCGAGCAGCGCCGCCGCCGCGAACGCGAAGACGATATTGGGGATCCACGCCGCCAGGATGGGATCCACCACGCCGCCCGCGCCCACCGCCTTCATGATCTGGGTGATGAGAAGGAAAAGCACAGTCGTGCCCAGGCTGATGGCGATGCCGATCGCGGCGCCGGCCCGCGGCGAGGAGACGGCCAGGGGGGCTCCGAAGAGCGCGATGATGAAACAGGTCACCGGGATGGCCACCTTGAGCGCGCGCTCCACCATCAGCTTGTTGGCGTCGTTCCCCGAGCGCCGCAGGGCCTCTATGTAGCGGCCCAGCTCCGCGTAGCGCATCTCGTCCGGGGCCTTCGCCTCCGCCAGCAGGTCGGCGGGCGACTGGGTGAGGGCCCGAAGCCGCATGCTGGTGAAGGTGAACATCGCCTGCTTTCCCGGACCCACGATCACGCGGCTCGCTCCATCGCGCACCCGCCAGTTGCGCACCGAGTCGTCCCAGCTGGCGCTGTCGGCGGTGATGACGAGGCCCGGGTAGTCGAGCCCGGTTCCCTGGCGCTCGAACAGCAGCTGCTTCAGCTGCCGGTTGGCCACGTCCAGCGAGCGGATGGTGTAGACCCAGCCGGCGTCGCCGCGGTACACGAAGTTGTAGCGGGCGCGGGTAGGCCGCGCCGCCCTCGCCTTCTGGAGCTCGAGCTGCTTTGCCGTGGCGCCGGGGGCGAGCTCGCCCACGATGAACGCCAGCACCGAGGCGAGCGCCGCGGCGACGAAGATCGGCACCATGAGCCGGTGGAAGCTCTGTCCTCCCGCCTTCGCCGCGGTGAGCTCGGAGTGGCGCCCCATCGCCCCGACGGTGAACACGGTGGCGAAGAGCACCGCCGCGGGCATCACCAGGAACATGTTCTCCGGGATCGAGTAGACGTAGCTCCATGCGATCTCGCGCATGGTCAGTCCCCGATCGAGGAGCCGGTTCAGGGTGTCGGTGAGATTGATGAGGATGGAGACGATCGGAAAGCCGAGCGCGGTCAGGACGAAGATCCGCACCCAGCTCGCCAGCACGTACCGGTCGAGAGTACTGAGCGCCTTCATCCTGTCCCCTTCGCCTCCGCCCGCCGCCGCCGGAGCCGTCGCCAGAGGTGGCGGACCGCGTCCATCACCTCCTGGAAGTCTCCACCGCGGGTGGAGCCCGACTCCCGGTTGACTCGGAGGAGACCCAGCACGCCCACGACCGTGAGCACGATGTTCGGGGTCCACATCGCCGCCCAGGGGGTCACGAACGCCCGGTCCGCCAGACTCTCCCCCGCGGTCAAGCCCACGTAGTGGATCGAAAAGACCAGCAGGCCTCCGCCGATCACCAGGCCGATGCCGCCCCTCGGGAACCGGAGCGCCATGACGATCCCGATGATCACGAAGGAGATACAGGCCATGCTGATGGCCCACTTCTTATGGACTTCCACCGCGTACCGGGCGGCGCGCCGCTCGGCGTCCCGGGCCCGGTCCATCGCCGTGGCGGTGAGCGACCAGTTGGAAAGCGACGGCTCCCGGAGTCCTCCAGGCGCGGGCGCGAACGGAGCCGCCGGGCCGTGGACTGGGCGGCCTTCGAGGACCTTGGCCTGTGCGGCGCTCTGGGCGCTCCGCCGTCTTGGGAAGACCGAGCTCCTGCACCGTCCTCGGATCCTGGCCGCATGCAGGCCGGCACTAGCCGGCCGGCGGCGAGGCGAGGCGTGGTCGTCGGCCTCGCGCGAGCGGCGGGAGCGCCAGCAGCGTCGCGGAGATCGCCCAGCAGGAGGTCGCGCCGGTCCCGCAGCGCCTCGGTCTCCTCCCGGTCCGCGTCGCGAATGACGTCGAGCATCTCGCAGGTGCTCATCTCCCGGTCGCCCCGGACCGCCTCGCTGGTGTTCCGCTCGAGCTCGTCGAAGACGTTCTTCACCCGGATGTCGTTGACCCTGAAGTAGGTCAGCTGGAACCCGGTGGGGTCCACGGGCCGGTACTGGTGGATGCTGCCGTCGAAGAGGCGGAGGCTGAGGTCGGTCTGGCCCTCCGCGTAGGCCATCAGGCCGCTGTCGGCGTAGATGATCCGCCGGCTGGCGTCGCCGCCCGACGTCGTAGATGGTGACCTCGCGCAAGCGGCCGGTGGCCGCGTCGATCCGGTTGGCCCGGAGGAAGTACTGCGACGGCGGGACCTCGTTGATCACCTGCTCCTGGAGCTCGAAGGTCGGCTTCTTCCGGCCGATGTCGATGAGCAGATTCCTGAGCCGGGCATTGCTCCGGGGCAGGACCTGGTCCACGAAGGCGAAGTTGAAGGCCGACATGAACACGCCCCAGGCCAGGACGGGGACCAGGATCTGGTAGACGCTGATCCCGCTGGCCCGCATGGCCGTGATCTCGTTGTCGGCGGCCAGGTGGCTGAAGGCGTAGAGCACCGCCAGCAGCACCGCCATCGGCAGGGTCATCGCCACGATGAACGGGATGCTCAGCGCGAAGACCTCCCCGATCACCGTCCAGGGGAGGCCCTTGCCCACCAGCGACCCGAACTTCTTCGCGATCTGGCTCAGCAGCATGAGGCTGGTGAGCGCGGAGAGCGCGAACAGGAACGGGGCCGCCAACTGGCGGAGGAGGTAGCGGCTGAGCAGGCTCACGTGAGCTTAACTTGTAGAATTGTAAGGAGTTGTTAGCTCTATTATATTGGCCTTGTACACCATTCTCAAGCCTTCTCCCTCAGCTCTCAGACGAGTGGCGCGCGCTCTACTCTCGCTAGTCTGGCTCGGCCTGCTGGCTGCGGCTCCTCTGGCCGGCCAGACTCCGGTAACCGCCGCCGACACGACCGAAATCGGCTTTCGCGTGCGCCTCCCCGTGGAGCCGTTCCGGTTGTCTCGAGCCGGCCGTGCTGCGCTCGCCCTGGATGGGCGCGCCCGCGGCTCGGCCCGGTCGGGCCGTGCGAGCGCGGTGGGACAGCACCTTGGCCGCCGTACGCGACTCGGTCCGTGCCGAGCGCGCCGCTGGGCCACCGGCTGCTCAACATCTACGGCGACCGCGCCCGGAGGAGGAGTCGCGCGGGGCCCCGCGGCCGCGGGCATGTTCGGGCTCGGCCGCGAAGTACGCCGACGTCGCCATGGACGGCCAGGTCCGCCTCGAGATCCGCACCGACCGGGTCGCGCAACGAGCGCTGCAGCCCCGCGCTGCTGCTGGATCCCAATTCCGGCTGCACCGGCGGGTTCCAGGCGCCCCGCCTGGACAACCAGGTCAACCTGCGGTCGACCGGCATCCTCGGCCGGCGGGTCCACCTCAACATCGACTACGACTCCGAGCGGGACTTCGCCGCCAACAACGACGTCCAGGTGTACTACGAGGGGCTGGAGGACGAGATCATCCGCCGGGTCGAGGTCGGCACCGTCACAGTTTCAGCCTCCGCCCTCCCGCTTCATCACCGCCGCCATTCCGACCAACAACTTCGGCGTCAATGCGCAGCTTCGAAGTGGGCCGGGTCCAGCTCCAGGCCCTGGCCGCCACCCAGAAGGGAAGCCAGGTGGCCGAGCGGGTCTTACACCGTGGGCCAGACCACCAGCCAGCCGCAGGACAGGCAGGTCCGCGACCTCGACTTCGAGACCGGCCGCTTCTTCTGGGTGATCGATCCCGACCGGCGTGCCCGGCTATCCGGACATCGACATCCTCAATCTCGACCCGGCCGTGGTGCAGCCGAGCCAGCGTCCCGACCAGGTCCGGGTCTACCGCTACCGCGCCGCGCTGAACCAGAGCGCCACCGAGACCAATCTCGGCGGGCATCCGGGCGCTGGCGCGAAGCAGCGACGGGCTCCAGATCTTCGGGCCGGTCCGCTGGGAGCTGCTGATCCAGGGGACCGACTACCACCTCGACGGCTCCGGGTCTCTGGCTGGCGCTGGGGACCAAGCTGGACCAGAACGACTTCCTCGCCGTCAGCTATGTCGACCGCGGACGGCACGCCGGTCGGAAGCTTTCCGGCTCAGGACCGGCCCGAGGCCAGCGACAGCCTGCGACTCATCGTCGAGCCGCAGCAGGACCCGACGATGGTGACCTTCAACCACGAGATGCGGCAGATCTACCGGGTGGCGGGCTCCGACCTCGACGCTTCGTCGCTCCGGGTGGCCTCTCGGTGAACCAGTCGGAGCGGCCGCTGCGCGGCGGCACGCACCTACCTGGCCGCGCTGCGGCTCGCGATCCCGACCGATCCCAACATCTTCGACCGCGACAACCGGCTGTTTCCCCGGGCGCAGGAGCCCCAGGCGCGTCCGATCGTCAACGAGTCGTACATCGTCTATCCGCACCTCCGGCCGTTCGCCGATGCCACCCGCCTCGACCGTGGCGGAGCGCAACGACTCGCTCTACCTGAAGCCGCTCTTTCTGCTCAACCAGGGGCCGGCGGCGAAGTTCCAGCTCCTGCTGCAGGTACAACTCGACCGGCCGGGGCGACCGGTCCACCCTCGACGCTCGGCGCGCTCCAGATCCGGGAGGGAAGCGAGCAGGTCTCGGTGCAGGGCCGGCGGCTCGAGCGCGGACGTGGACTACTCCATCTCCTACGAGCTCGGGCAGGTCACCTTCCTCAACCCCGAGGCGCTCTTCGGCCGGCGGCGCCGGCCAGGTGACGGTGCGCTTCGAGGAGCAGGGCATCTTCGCGGTGGCGCCGACCCAGATCTTCGGGCTGTCGACCCGCTACTCGCTCGGCGAGGTCGGCGCCGTCAACCTCATCGGGATGTACCAGCGGGAGTCGAGCGCCTTCAACCGGCCGCCGCTCGGGTTCGAGGCGACGGCCAACCTGATCGACCGGGGTCAACACCGAGCTGCGGTTCCGGTCTCAGGGGCTGAGCCGGCTGCTGAGCGGCATCACCTCCCGGCCCGCGACGGCGCCGTCCACCCTGGCGCTCAACGCGGAGTTCGCGCTCACCAAGCCGGACCCCAATCGCTCCGGCCAGGCGTACATCGAGGAGTTCGAGGCCGAGGCCGGCGTGCCGATCTCCGCTGCGCGGAGACCGCGTGGGAGTTCGGCAGCGCGCCGCGAGACGGCACGGGCGTGGCCGAGTTCGGCTTCGCCGGCGGCTTCGATCCGGGCGACGCGGTCGCGCTCACCTGGCAGAACCTGGTGCGGGTGCCGGGCACCAACCAGGCGCTGGAGATACGGCCCGAGAACATCGACACGCTCATCCGGCATCGCGGGCCGCAGCGAACGCCTGGAGACCGCACTGTTCATGACGCTGCATGCCGATACCGCCGGCGGCATGGTGCAGCGCAACAACCACTCGCGGTGGTCGCTGCCCGCGCGCCCCGCGCGCCCGCGCTGGCGCTCGATGGTCAGCGCGCTGAGCTCCACCGGCGTGGACCTCACCCGCGACGAGTTCCTGGAGTTCTGGGTCTTCCATCCGGCCGGCCCGGAGCGCCGAGGCCGCCGGCGCGGTGCTGGTCTTCGACCTCGGCACGGTGGACGAGGACGCGGTCGCGGTGGCGCCGGAGAGTCTGACGGTGGTCGGCGCGGACACCGTCTTCACCGGCCGCCAGCTGGTCGGCTCGGCACGCTGGACACGGAGCGCAGCGCCATCGACATCTTCAACGCCCAGATCGACGACATCGGCATCCTGGGCGACCGGCCGCCGGTCCTGACCGGCGCCGGCGGCGCGGTGATCGACGACCTCCCGCTCTGCCAGCGGATTCTGACCAGTGCGGTTCCGGTCTTTCCCTGGGGAGACCTGAGCGGGCGGTGCACCAACGGGAACGGCGTGCTCGACACCGAGGACCTGGACACGGACAACGTCCTGAACGCCCAGGGCGCCTCGGAGGACGTCTTCCGCTACGTCGTCCAGCTCCGGCCGGGCGACAAGTACTTCGTGCGACCCGGCATTCAGGTCACCGACACTCTGGGCCGGGTATCGGGCTGGGAGCTGTACCGGATCCCGATCCGCACGCCGGACGCACGTCATCGGCAATCCCAACCTGCGGCTGATCCAGCACCTGCGGCTCACCGTGGCCGCGCCCGACGCAGGGCGAGCCCGACGTGGTGGCCCAGTTCGCCTTCGCGCGGATGCGGTTGGTGGGCTCCTCCTGGACCCGCCGGGCCGAGCGGCCCATCGCCGGCCTGGCCGGCGCCATCGCGAATCCCACCGGCGAGATCATCGCCTCGGTGGTCTCCACCGAGAACCTGATCGATCTCGGCTACACGTCGCCGCCGGGAGTGGGCGAGTCGGTGCAGCGGCGGGATGGAGACCAGCAGTCCCTCGGCACCCAGATCAACGAGAAGTCGCTGCGCCTGATCGCCCGCGGCCTCGAGGTCGGTGACCGGGCCGAGGCGTACCTCCGGTTCCCGGTGGCGCCTCAGAACGCGCTCGGGCTACCGGCAGCTGCGGGTCTGGATGCGAGGGCGCGGCCCTGGCTGGGAGCAGGGCGACCTCCAGGCCTTCATCAAGGTCGGCAGCGACGACCGGAACTTCTACATGTATCGGGCGCCGGCGCGCTCCACGACCGTGGGAGCCGGAGTTCGTGATCGATCTCGAGGTGTGGCGGCGGCTGCGCGGGCAGGCTGGAGGTCGAGCGGCTCAACGGCACCGCCGGTGGTGGACCCCGCCTGCGGAGTACCCGACCCCGACGGTGTACGTGGCCTGCGAGGGTCCCTATCTGGTGTACAGCGCCGATCCCGGCGTCAATCCTCCGAACCTCGCCGCGATCCAGGAGATCTCCGCCGGCATCTACCGGACGGCCGGATCGGTGGTGCTGGCCGAGGCCGAGCTGTGGGTCGACGACATCCGGCTGGGCAATCCGGTCGCCGAGCTGGGGACCGCGACTGTCGCTCGACGCCAGGCTGGTGGCGAGCGACGTGGGGAACCTCTCGGTCTCCTACGTGCAGGCAGAACGGCCAGTTCCGGCAGATCAACCAGGACCCGACCTACCGCGGCACCGGGACGCTCCAGCTCAGCACCGGCTGGCAGCTCGACCGGTTCCTGCCCAACTCGCTCGGCCTGTCGGTGCCGCTCAACGTCAGCTACACCCGCGCCGCAGTGCATCCCGAGCTGCTCACCGGCACCGATCTGCCGGGAGACGCGCTGCCCGGCGCGCGCCAGCCGAGCTCGAGCACGCAGAACTACAGCCTCACCATCCGCCGGAGCAAGAAGGGCACCGACTTCCTCACCCAGGCGCCTGGCGGACCCGCTCTCGCTGCGCGCCTCGCTGATCCGGGGCCGGGTCGGAACCGAGTTCTCCAGCGCCAGCTCCGACGCACACGCCCTCTCCGCGAACTACAACCTCCAGATGCAGCGTCGGGGGATCAATCTGCCGTTCGGCGGGCTGGTCGGCGGCCTCCCGCGCTGGATCCGGGAGAGCGACGCGGGCAAGGGACTGCGCAACGCGAAGCTCAGCCTGGTGCCGTCGATCGTCCGGCTGAGCAGCGGGCTCAGCCGGAGCCAGGCGGACTACTTCTCCTTCGGGGCGCCGATCGCCCGGCCGGTGGATTCGCTGGTGCGGCCGACACTCTCGCTCACCCACCTCTGGCAGAACTCCGGCGGGCTCACCTGGCAGCCGCTCGGCATGCTGTCGATGAACGCGGACCTCGGCAGCACCCGCGATCTCCGGGTCTATCCCGACTCCAGCTCGCTCGGCCGGCTGCTCTACGCCGAGCGGAAGTTCCTCCTCGGCGTGCCGGTGGGCGTCGAGCGCGACCGCAACCTCACGACCGCGCTCGCGCTGACCCCGGCGCTGAGCTCCTGGCTGCGGCCGCGATTCACGACCGCGAGCAGCTTCATCCTCTCCCGGACGCTGAACACCCGCGCGCCGGTGCGCGAGTTCGAGGACAGCGGCGCGTTCATCCTGCCGCAGACGCTGAACAACCGACGGACCCGCGAGCTGGGCCTCTCGCTCGACCTCGGCCGGGCATTCAAGCGGCTCTTCGGCGACAGCGGCGGGCTCGGAGACGCGTTGGGCCGGATCCGTCCGCTGGATCTGAGCTCCCAGCTGACCCGGACGTCCACCTACGACCTGGCCGCCTTCGATCCCGGCCTGAAGTATCAGCTGGGCCTCGGCGGCCGGGAGAGCTTCCTCTTCCAGGAGGGCGCGAGCGCGGTCAACGCGGCGGAGACGAGGACGGCGACGCTGGCATCGGGCGGCGACCTGCCGTTCGGCTTCTCCACCACGCTCTCCTACTCGCTCACCCGGACCGAGCAGTTCCGCCGGGTCGGCGAGGGGTTCGCGGAGACCATCATCCGGCAGCGCGAGTGGCCGGCGGCGTCGCTGCGGTGGAACCGCTTCTTCACCGCGGGCCCTTCGTGAACCTGAGCGCGAGCTGGCCGGTTCGCCGGCGGGAGGGGACCTCGCAGCAGCTGAGCCGGACCGGGCCCGGCGCGCTCAGCGCCACGCTGTCGTCGTCACTGAATCCCGACGTCCAGATGACGTTCCGGAACGGGATCAACCTGTCGGCGGCCCTCTCCAGCCGGAGCCAGCGCATCCGAGAGCAACGGCAACGCGACGGAGCTGGATCAGGACGACCTGACCGGGTCGTTCAGTTACGCGTTCCGCCTGCCGCTGTCCATCAGCCGGACCCGAAAGCTGGTCCGCTCGTCGCTCACCCTGTTCACCTCGACCTCGCAGACCTGCCTCCTGGCGGCGCAGGCGCCGTGCTCCATCATATCCGACATCCGCCGGCGCGAGGTTCGGGGCGGCCTCGACACCGATCTCATGCAGATCCTGACCGGCGGGCTGCAGTTCGGCTATTCGGTCAACGACGTGCGCCACCTGGACGGCCGCACCTCGCAGATCTTCCTCCTCGTCTCGTTCCAGCTCTCCCTGTTCGCGGGCGACTACCGATGAGACCATGAGCGATCGCTCGATCCGCGGACCCCGGGGCGTGCTTCTCGTCGTCCTCCTGCTCCTGGCCTGCCGCGACAAGGCGCCGCCTCGTGAGTTCGACGGCCCCTCGGCGTTCAGGTACATCGAGCGCCAGCTGGAGTTCGGCTATCGGATCCCGGGGACCGAGGGCCACCGGCGGATGGCGGCGTGGCTCGACAGCACGGTGCGGGCGAAGGCGGACTCGGTGATCACCCAGCGGTGGACCCACGTCACGGGGAAGGGCGACTCGCTGCCGCTGCAGAACGTCATCGCGCGGTTCAATCCCGGCGCCGAGAAGCGGATCCTGTTCCTGGCGCACTGGGACACCCGGCCGACCGCCGACGGTCCGCGGTCGCCCGACTCCACCGCGGCGGTGATGGGCGCCAACGACGGCGCCTCCGGCGTGGCGCTGTTGCTCGGGGTGGCGGACGTGCTGAAGCGAAGGCTCCGCCGGCGAGCGATCTCGGCGTGGACCTGCTGTTCACCGACGGCGAGGACTACGACGACTTCACCGAGACGCCGAACGACGTCCTGATCGGGTCCCGCTACTACGCGGCGAACCAGCCACCGGGGCCCAAGCCGCTCTACGCGGTGCTCTTCGATCTGGTGGCCGACAAGGACCTCCAGATCTACCAGGAGGGCAACTCGGTGACGGGAGCGCCCGGAGGTGGTGAGCCTGGTCTGGGATATGGCGCGCGACCTGGGCTACGGCAAGATCTTCGTGGACACGCCCGAAGCACCTCCTCATCGACGACCATCTCGAGCTGCAGAAGGCCGGGATCCGCGCGATCGACGTGGTGGATTTCGACTATCCCGCGTGGCACACCCCGTTCGACACCATCGACAAGGTGAGCGGGGAGAGTCTTCAGATCGTGGGCGACGTGGCGATGGGGCTGGTGCGGAGGGAAGGCGGCCAGTAGCGGGCAGAGAACGGCGTCACCGCCGCTCCTCGTCGTGCAGCCAGAGGTGCTGCGCGGCATACGCCCGCCAGGGCCGCCAGCGCTCGGCCATGCGCGCGCAGCTCGCTCCGGCTCGCCGCGCCCGCGGCGCGCTGCAGGGCGGGATCCGAGGCCGGGAAGGCGTCCGGCCAGTAGAGCGCGCGCATCACGATCATCGTCGCCAGCCGCTCGCCCACCCCTTCCACCTCCATCAGCGCCCGATGCGTCGCGCCCACGTCGCGGCCCGGCTCCAGCCGGATCTCGCCCGCCGGCGAGCGCGCGCGCCACGGCGGCGATCGACCTCGGCGCTGCGCCGGGGCACGCCGAGCGCCGCAAGACCCGCCGGCCCCGCATCGGCCACCCGCTCCGGGCTGGGCGCGAGCCGGGTGAGCGTGGGGAGGCCGGTGTCGATCTCCTCGCCCAGCGCGCACACGACCCGCCCAGGAGATCGCTGCCGGCCGGTCCGCTGCCGTTGGCGCCGAGGAGCAGGGACCGGAGCGCGACCTCGAACCCGTCGAGCGCGCCGGGGATCCGGATGCCGGGCCGCCGGCGCACCAGCGGAGCGAGCCCGTTCTGATCGAGGTAGGCATCCACCACCGCGGGCTCCGCATCGAGGTCGAACAGGTGGCGGAGCCGGACGAGCAGCGGCATCAGCACCGGAAGCAGCGACAGGGAGACGGCGACGTCGAGCTGCGACCTTCGCCGCGACGTTCTTCGCCAGCACCACGCCACTCCGCCCGTCGAGGCTGACCGTGCGGCCGTAGCGATCGCCCTCCACCGCGATCACGCCCGGCATCGCGTCGCGCGCCAGGAGCCCGGTGAGCAGGGCCCAGTCGAGCGGCGCGCGATAGGCCAGCGTCAGGGTGACGAAATCGCCGGTGGGTGAGGCCGGCGCCGCGGCGGTCGACGGCGCGGCTCGCCGCAGGGCGCTCGGACTCAGCCGGTACCGCTCCCGGAACACGGAGTTGAACCGGCGCAGGCTCTGGAAGCCGCTGGCGAACGCGATGCGGGTGACCGGCAGCGAGGTCTCGGCGAGCAGCCGCTTGGCCAGCAGCAGGCGATGGGTCTGGGCCAGCTCCGCGGGAGAAACGCCGAGCTCGCGCTCCAGCGCGCGCCGGAGGTGCCGCTCGCTCACCCCGAGCTCGCGGGCCAGATCGGCCACGCTGTTGCCGTTCAGCGCGCCGGCGCCGATGCGCTGCGCCGCGAGGCGCGCCAGGCGCGGGACCGCATCCATCAGCGCCCGCCCCGGCGCCAGCTCGGGCCGGCAGCGGAGGCAGGGCCGGTAGCCCGCCCGCTCCGCGGAGGCGGCGGAGTCGAAGAACCTCCGGCGGTCGGGATAGGAGACTCGCGCCGGGCAAACCGGCCGGCAATAGACCCTGGTCGTGGTGATCCCGACGAAGAAGATGCCGTCGAACCGCGCGTCGCGTGCGTGCACCGCGCGCTGGCAGATGTCGGCCTGGAGCATGGCGCGGAATCTAGCCGGCGGAAGGACCTCTGCCTCGCCGGATTCGGACGTGGAATCGGATCCGCGTTCAAGGTCCAAGGGGCGAATCGCTCGTCGAGTCTCCGGCAGCGGTCCCTCCGCGCATGTCCCGCTGCCGGTCCGACGCGCCGGTTCGCCTTACCGTCATCCCATGTCCGCCACCGAGCGTCGAGCGCTCCTGCTCCTCCTGTCCCTCGGGCTCGCCGGCCAGGGCGTGCGCTGGTGGGTCGCGCGGCCCGGGCGAGGCGCCGGGACAGGTCGAGCTGCTCGCGGCGCTGCCGCCCAAGTCGCCCGCTGGCCCACCGGGACAGCGTCACTCGCCCTGTCCCGCCCGCTCGGCCCGGGCGAGCGGATCGACGCCGACCGGGCCACCGCCCCCGAGCTGGCCCGGCTGCCCCGGGTCGGGCTGGCGCTGGCCAAGACCATCGTGGCAGAACCGGGAAGGCCAGGGGCCGTTCGGGGCATTGGAGGGGCTCGACCGGGTGCCCGGAATCGGGCCCGGGCTCCTGGCCGCCATCGGCCCGCACGTCAGCTTCTCCGGGGGGCCGCGGAGCGCGCAGCATCCGGGCAGTTCGCACGACCGGAGGCCCCGGTCGGCGGGGGTGCCCGGCACCCCCCGCCGGCGGTGCGGCACCCGTGCCGCTAAATCTCAATTCCGCGTCAGTTTCCGAGCTGGACCGGCTGCCGGGAATCGGTCCGGCGCGCGCGGCGGCGATCTTGCAGGAGCGCGGGGCGCGGGGGCCGTTTGCGTCGGTCGACGACCTGTCCCGCGTACCGGGTCTGGGGCCATCGGCCATCGCCCGGCTGCGCGACCGGGTCGTGGTGCGATGATGCCGACGCTTCAGTGCCGCGACCAGGCTTCCGATACTGCCCAGTTGACTCGAACTTCTCCTCCAGCCACGAGACCATGGCGACCGCAGCAGCCGGCAATAACGGCGATCGGCTCGGTGAAGTCCTGCTGCGTGAGGGCCTCCTGACACGCGAGCAGCTCTCCGCGGCCATCGCCGATCAGAAGACCAGCAAGCATCGCCTGGGCTACGTCCTGGCGAAGCTGGGCATGGTACCCGAGCTGGAGATCACCAAGGTGCTGGCCCGGCAGTATCGGATGCCCGCCGTGGATCTCTCGCGCTTCGAGGTCGATCCCCGGATTCTGAAGCTGGTCCCGGCCGACATGGCCATCAAAGGCGTGGTCCTGCCGCTCAAGCGGGAGGGGCGCACCCTCACCGTCGCGATGGCCGATCCCACCGACCTCGGCCTGCTGGAAGACCTCAAGTTCATCACCCGGTTCGATCTGTTCCCGGTCCTCGCCGGGGAGTACACCCTCCGCACCCTGATCGAAAAGCACTACGCCAACGATCAGCAGGAGCTGCAGAGCCTCCTCAAGGACATGGAGGCGTCGGGCGAGGACGTCGAGGTCGTCGAGGAGCAGGAAGAGGAGACGGTCACCCAGGCGCAGATCGAGGACGCGCCTGTGGTCAAGCTGATCAACGGCCTCCTGATCGACGCGGTCAAGCGGGGCGCCAGCGACATCCACATCGAGCCGTTCGAGCACGAGATCCGGGTGCGGTACCGGGTGGACGGCGCGCTGCTGGAGATCATGCGGCCGCCGCTCAAGATGAAGGCGGCGCTCACCTCCCGCATCAAGATTCTGTCTCAGCTCAACATCGCCGAGCGGCGCGTGCCGCAGGACGGCCGGCTCAAGCTCAAGATGGGCAACCGGGTCATCGACTTCCGGGTGTCCACGCTGCCGGTGCTCTTCGGCGAGAAGATCGTGCTCCGAATCCTCGACAAGGGCAACCTGACGCTCGACCTCACCAAGTTCGGGTTCGAGCCCAAGGCGGAAAAGGACCTGATGCGGGCGATCCTGAACCCGTACGGCATGGTGCTGGTCACCGGGCCGACCGGTTCGGGCAAGACGACGACGCTCTACTCCGCGCTCTCCCGGGTCAACACCACCGAAGTGAACATCATGACCGCGGAAGACCCGGTCGAGTACAACCTGATGGGCATCAACCAGGTGCTGGTGCGGACCGAGATCGGGCTCACCTTCGCGGCGGCGCTCAAGGCGTTCCTGCGGCAGGACCCGAACATCATCATGATCGGCGAGATCCGGGACCTGGAAACCGGCGGCATCGCGATCAAGGCGGCGCTCACCGGCCACCTCGTGCTCTCCACCCTGCACACCAACGACGCTCCCAGCACGATCACCCGTATGATCGACATGGGCATCGAGGCGTTCAACGTGGCGAGCGCCGTCAACCTGGTCGTGGCCCAGCGGTTGGTGCGGCGTATCTGCAAGGACTGCAAGGGTCCGCACAAGTACACCGACGTCGAATTGCAGTCCCTGGGCACAGATCTTGAGAGTCTTCGGGCCCTACAGTTCATGAAGGGCTCGGGTTGCGAGACCTGCAGCGGCACCGGCTACAAGGGGCGGGCCGGCCTCTATGAGGTCATGGCCCTGACCCCGGAGTTGCGCCGGCTGATCCTTCGGGGGGCCTCGGTCGCGGAGATCCAGGACCAGGCGGTCGCCGACGGCATGCTCACCTTGCGCATGGACGGCATGAAAAAGATCGAGCGCGGTATCACCACCCTCGAAGAAGTCGTCAAGGAGACAGCCGGATGAGCTTCAATCTGCGGGCGCTGCTGGAGGAGATGATCCAGAAAGAGGCCTCGGACCTGCACATCACCACGGGCGAGAGGCCTAAGTTGCGTGTTGATGGAGACATCACCGACAGCTCGGTCACCGAAGTCCTCACGCCCAAGGACACGCTCCATCTGGCCTACTCGGTCCTGACCGAGAACCAGAAGAAGCGCTTCGAGACCGAGGACGAGCTGGACTTCTCCTTTGGAATCCAGAACTTAGCCCGCTTCCGCGGCAACGTCTTCAAGCAGCGGGGCTGCGTCTCCATGGCAATCCGCATGATTCCTTTCAACGTGCGGACCTTTCAGGAGTTGGGGCTGCCCCCGATCATGGCCAAGCTGGCCGAGCGGCCCCGGGGCCTGATTCTGGTCACCGGGCCGACCGGCTCGGGCAAGAGCACCACGCTCGCGGCGATCATCGACAAGATCAACAAGGAGCGGAAGGGTCACATCATCACGGTCGAAGACCCGATCGAGTTCATCCACCGCCATCAGTCCTGCATCGTCAACCAGCGCGAGATCGGCACCGACACCAAGAGCTTCGCCACCGCCCTGAAGTACGCGCTGCGAGAGGATCCGGACGTGATCCTGGTCGGCGAGATGCGAGATCTGGAGACCATCGCCTCGGCGCTGACGATCGCGGAGACCGGCCACCTGGCGCTCGCCACGCTGCACACCAACTCGGCGGCGGAGTCCATCAACCGTATCATCGACGTCTTCCCGTCCAACCAGCAGTCGCAGGTTCGGGCACAGCTCGCCTTCGTGCTCGAGGGCGTGATCACCCAGACGCTGCTTCCCAAGGCGCGCGGCCGCGGCCGGGTCATGGCGTGCGAGATCATGGTGGCCACGCCGGCGATCCGGGCCCTCATCCGGGACGACAAGATCCACCAGATCTATTCCGCGATGCAGTCCGGCAAGAAGCACGGCATGCAGACGATGAACGACGCGCTCTACCAGCTCTACACCAATCGGGAAGTCGCCCAGGAGGAGTGCGAGCGGGTGTCGCACGATCCCAAGGAATTCCTCCGGATGATCGGGGTGACGCCGATGGAGGAGCAGGAGTTCGGGACTAACGGGGCTGGGGAGAAGGGGAAGGCCAGCGGAGTGATGAGGCGGTAGGGCGGGCGAACGGCGGAACGGCGGAAGCGACGGAACGTTCCGCCCTGTCCCCTTCCGCCGTTCCGCCGTACCGACGTTCCGCCGTCTGTCTCAAGGAGATCACCGACATGCCGATGTTCGAATACACCGCCCGGGCACCGAGCGGCCAGATCCAGAAGGGCCAGCTCGACGCGCCGAGCAAGGACGAGGTCAGCGCGTACCTGCGCAAGAACCGCCTGATCCTGGTCAGCGTGCGCGAGCAGCCCAAGCAGATCAGCCTCAGCTTCGGCGGCGGCCGCATCAAGACGCGCGACATCGTCATCTTCACCCGGCAGTTCGCGACGATGATCAACGCGGGCCTGCCGCTGGTGCAGTCGCTGAACATCCTGGCCCAGCAGACCGAGAACAAGTCGCTGCGGGACGTCACCAAGGCGGTGGTGTACGACGTCGAGTCGGGCCACACCCTGGCGGACGCGTTTTCCAAGCACCCCAAGGCCTTCACCGATCTCTACGTCAACATGGTCGCGGCGGGCGAGGCGGGCGGTATCCTGGATACCATTCTGCTCCGTCTGGCCACCTTCCTCGAGAAGAACGACGCCCTGGTCCGCAAGGTGAAGGGCGCCATGGTCTACCCGGGCGTCATCATCAGCGTCGCGGTGATCGCCATCGCCGTATTGCTCGTCTTCGTGATCCCGACCTTCGAGAGCATGTTCTCCTCCGCCGGGATGGAGCTGCCGCTGCCCACCCGGATCGTGATCGGGATGTCCGGCCTGCTGATCAACTACTGGTGGGCCATCCTGCTGCTGATCGGGGCCGCGGTCTTCGCTACTCGGTCGTACTACGCCACGCCCACCGGCCGCAAGCAGATCGACGGCATGCTGCTCCGGGCGCCGGTGCTGGGCGACATGCTCCGCAAGTCGGCGGTGTCGCGGTTCACCCGGACCCTGGGCACCCTGGTCAGCTCCGGCGTGTCGATCCTGGACGGCCTGGAGATCACGGCCAAGACGGCGGGCAACCGCGTGATCCACGACGCAGTGATGGAGTCGCGCCAGTCGATCGCGGGCGGCGAGACGATCGCCGCGCCGCTGGAGAAGTCGAAGGTCTTCCCGCCCATGGTGATCAGCATGATCGCCGTCGGCGAGCAGACCGGTGGCCTGGACGAGATGCTGACCAAGATCGCGGACTTCTACGACGAAGAGGTGGACGTGGCGGTGAGCGCGCTGCTCTCGCTGTTGGAGCCGGTGATGATCGTGGTCCTCGGCGTGATCGTGGGCGGCATGGTGATCGCGATGTACCTGCCGATCTTCGACATGATGAACGCGGTGCAGTAGCCCAGCCATCCACGAAGTCTCATTCGACGGGCTCGGGGGGTACCTCGAGCCCGTCGGCTTACCAGACCTCTCCGGGAGCCGTCATGGGTCGCGCGATTCAAGGGGTGTTGAGTGTGGTGATCGGGCTGGCGCTGCCGGCCGGCGAGCTGGCCGCCCAGGACAGCGCCGCGATGGCCAAGTTCCACGCCATCCCGTGGAAGGAAGGCCCGACCGACGGAGCGCTCGCCGAGGCCCAGGTGCGCGTGCCGGAGGGGTGCCGCTTCGCCGAGGCGGCGGGCACCAGGGAGTTTCTGGAGTTCACCGAGAACCCGGTCTCCGGCAACGAACGCGGGGTGTTGCTGTGCCGCGGCGAGGGAGACCAGCGGTCCTGGTTCGTGATCTTCACGTTCGACGATATCGGACTGGTCAAGGACGAGGAGAAGGACAAGCTCGACGCAGCGAAGATCCTGGCCTCGCTCCGCGAAGGGAACGAGGCGGGCAACGAGGAGCGCCGGGAGCGAGGATGGGAGACGATATCGCTCGACGGGTGGGTGCGCGAGCCTTACTACGATCCGAGCACCAACAACCTGACCTGGGCCACCATGATCTCGACGGCGAGCGGCGACCGCTCGGTCAATCACTCGGTGCGGCTGCTGGGCCGGGGCGGCGTGATGAACGCCGACCTGGTCATCGACCCCGAGGCCCTCGAGTCGGCGATGCCGGCGTTCAACGGCGTCATCGCGGGCTTCGGCTACCTGCCAGGCAACCGCTACGCCGAGTGGCGGGACGGCGACAAGGTGGCGGCCATCGGGCTGACGGCGCTGGTCGCCGGCGGGGTCGGTGCGGCGGCGGCGAAGGCGGGGCTGTTGGGCAAGCTGGGCAAACTGCTGGCGGCCGGCGGCAAGGCCATCGTCGTGGGCCTGCTGGCCGCGATCGCCGGCCTGCGATCGCTCTTCAAGCGGAAGCAGGACGGCGCTTCGGCCGCCTGAGCCGCCCATGCCGCTCCTCGCGGGCGTCGACTGGTCGACGGTCGGCGTCCTGGTCCTGGTGCTTCTGCTCGACGGCCTGCGCAAGGTGCCGGCGGACGCGCTGATCCTCCGCTCCGTGCTCGGCGGGCCGTGGTACCCCGCGGCGTCCTCCGGCAACCGGCCCGGCTGGAGATTCGTGTCGCTCTGGCCGCCGATCAGCCGGAACATCGTGCTGTCGGCGGCAGCCGATAGGCCGGAGCCGCCGGGCGGTGTCAGCCGCCTTCACGCCCTCGGTTGGGCAGGCCCGGTGCTCGGGGCGCTGGGATGGCTGAGCCTCGGCGCCCTGGTCCTGGGCATTCCAGTCGCGGTCGCACGCTTCGGCGGCTGGGGCTTCGTGGGCGCCGCGGCGATCGCGGTGCTCTCCGCCGCGGCCTCTGCCGTCGTCGGATTCCTGGCGCTGCGCCGGTTGCATTTCTCCCGTCCGGTCGCGGCCCGCCGCGCCGCGGTGCTGCTCTCTCCGTTCACCGCCCCGCGTGGCGGGGAACTGGTCCTCGAAGCGGCGGCCGAGGGCCTCCAGCCGGTCGCAGTCCTTCGAGCCTTGTTATCCGATGCCGCCTTCGACGCCTGGCTCCGCCCCCGGGCATACGACGCCCTGCGGGGCGATCTCGATCCCATGCTCGGCACCGAGCTGACGGGCGAGCCGCTCGCCGCCGTGGTAGGCGCACGGCCGCCGGGCGTGTCCGGCCCGTACTGCCCACGGTGCGGACAGAGCTATCGGGAAGGCGCCGCCGAATGTCGTGGGTGTGGGGTGAGCGTGGTCGGCGGGTAACCTCAGCCCACCTCACTGCGGTGGGTCTGCTCCTGCCCGAAGCGCTTCCGGCTTCGCTCCCGCGCCTTCCGAGCTTCCTCCTCGCGGTCCCGCGGCGACGCTTTGGATTCGAGCGAATCGACCAGGCGCCGGGCGGCGGCGGTCACCTCGTCGACCGCTCGGTCGAAGGCCGCCTGGTTGGCCATCGACGGTCGGGTCGTTCCACTCAGCTTTCTCACGAACTGCAGCGCCGAGGCTCGGACCTCGTCATCCGTGGCGGGTGGCGCGAAGTTGGCCAATGTCTTGATGTTCCGGCACATGGACACCTCTCTCAGGTCGATCTCCTAAAGCTAACCCCGCCCTCAGCTCCCGGCCCCTCGAAAGTACTCCGCCAGTCCCTTCATCAGCATCTCCACCGCGACGATCACCAGCAGCATTCCCATCAGCCGCTCGACCGCCGTGAGCCCGCGGTCACCCAGGAGCCTCCGCAGATTGCTGGCGAAGTACAGGATGACGGCCGACGCCAGCCACGCCAGCGTGACGGCGCCCAGCCAGACCGGCCACCGGTGCGGCTCCTGGCTCATGAACAGGAGCTCCGTCGCCAGCATGCCCGGCCCCGCCGTGTACGGCACCGCGAGGGGGACCACGAACGGCTCCTCGCGGACCTCCTCCCGCAGCGACCGCTCCCGGGTGGGAAAGATCATTCTCAGGGCGATCAACAGCAGGATGATCCCGCCGCCCGCCGTGAGCGCGGCCCCGGAAACGCGGAGCATCTGGAGGAGATAGCGGCCGGCGAAGAGAAATCCGACCAGGATCGCGAGCGCGATCAGCAGCTCGCGCACGATGACGAAGCGATAGCGCGCCGGATCGACGTGCCGCAGCGCCGAGAGGAACAGCGGCACGTTGCCGAGCGGATCCATGACGAAGAACAACAGGACGGCGGCCGAGAGCAGACTCATGGTCTCTCCTCGAGAGCGGAACTCTACCCGACCCTCGGCGCCGCCGTCCACCCTTGCCCCGTGTGCCGCCCACCGTAGACTCCACTCCATGCTGAAACCCGACGCGCTTCCCGCCCTCCACGCCGCCCTCGCCGCGCTGGCCGACCCGGTGGACGGCTGGCTGATCTTCGACTTCCGCGGCATCAACCCCATCATGGCCGCGGTGGTCGGCAAAGAGATCGTGGGCTCGCGCCGCGCCTACGTGTACCTGCCGCGCACCGGCACGCCGACGGCACTGGTGCACGCGGTGGACGCGGAGCTGTGGCGGGAGTGGCCGGCGGAGTGGAAGCGAGTGGTATGGGTGCGGCGGGAGGAGCTTTCGCCCGGAGCTGAAATCGCTGGTCGGCGGACGGACGGTCGCCATGGAGTACTCCCCGGGCGGCGCGATACCCTACGGCGACTACGTGCCGGCCGGCACGCTCGAGCTGGTGCGCTCCGCCGGCGCCAAGCCGGTCTCGTCCGCCGAGCTGGTGTCGCGCTACTGCTCGGTGTGGACCGCGGCGGACCTCGCCGGCCACCTGCGCGCGGCGGGGATCCTCTCGGGCATCGCCCGCGCCGCCATCGCCCGCATCGGCGAGCGCGCCCGCGGGGAAGATCCGGTGGACGAGCACGAGGTCACCCGCTGGGTGCTGGAGGCGTTCGACCGGGCGGGCCTGGTCACCGAGAGCCCGCCGAGCGTGTCGTACGGCGCCCATGCCGCGCGCCCGCACTACGACGCCCCGGCCGAGGGCTCATCGCCCATCGTTCCGGGTCAGCTGCTGCTGCTCGATCTGTGGGCCAAGGAGCCCGGCGGCATCTACGCCGACCAGACCTGGATGGCGGCGATCGGCGCCCCCTCGCCGCTTGCCGCCGAGCTGTGGACCGCCGTGCGCGGAGCCCGAGACGCGGCGCTCGACCTGCTGCGCGCCCGGCTCGAGGCCGGCGAGCCCGTCGCCGGCGCCGAAGCCGACCGGGCGGCGTACGAGGTCATCGTCGCCGCCGGCTACGGGGACCGCATCGTCTGCCGCACTGGTCACTCGATCGACCGCGTGGGTCTGCACGGCTTCGGCCCGACGATCGACGACACCGAGAGCTTCGACTCGCGGCGCATCATCCCCGGAGTCGGGATTCTCGGTCGAGCCCGGCATCTACATTCCCGGCGAGATCGGCCTCAGGAGCGAAGTGAACGCGCACGCCCGTGCGGACGGCCTCGACGTCACGCCGGGCGATTACCAGCGCGAGCTGATCGTGGTCTAAAGCGGGTCCAGCCGGCCTAGAGCCTCGAGCAGGTGGTGGTCCTCTCCCGCAGCACCGCCTCCTGCGCGAACCGCCGCTTGTACTCGGCGATCGCCTCGGCCACCGCGTGATCCGCCGATGTGGCCCCGGCGTGGAGCAGGGTCAGCACTTTCGACCGCTCGCGCTCGACCCGGCCGCTCGCCCCCGCCACTGGCCGGCGGCGTCCCAGATCGTGAGCCCGGCCGGGAACCTCGGCGTCACCACCTCGTCCACGAACTGCTGCCAGGCGCTGTCGCTCAGCTCGTGCCGCCCGGCGTGTTGCGCCCGAAGTAGAGCACGTCACGGACGAGCGCGGTGTCGCCGACGGCGCACCGGGCGACGGCGGGGCTGGCCCGGCGGGCCGGGAGCAGGACGTGAGAGGCTGAGCAGGCAGGCGAGCAGGAGCCAGGTGACGCACCGTGACTTTCTCGACTGCGTGGACGTTGCACGAGAAGCGCAGGAACCTCCCTGAGTGAGACCGGACAGCGGACGCCGGCCGCCAACCGGATAGACTACCGCAGCACCTCAGCGAGCGCCGCCCGCGCGGCGTGATACCCGCACATCCCGTGCACCCCGCCGCCGGGCGGCGTCGAGGCGGAGCAGAGATAGACGCCCCGGAGCGGCGTCCGGTACGGCGTGGGCCGCGCCACCGGCCGGGCGAACACCTGGCGCAGGTCCATCTCCCCGCCGTTGATCGCCCCGCCGATCAGATTCGCGTTCCGCAGCTCGAAGTCGGCCGGGGTGAGGACGCTCCGGGCCAGGACGCGCTCGCGGAAACCGGGCGCGAAGCGCTCCACCTGCCGCTCGATCTTGCCCGAGACATCCTGGTCGTATCCATTGGGCACGTGACAGTAGGCCCAGGCCGTGTGCTTGCCGGCCGGGGCCCGCGAGGCGTCGAACAGCGTCGGCTGCACGAAGAGCACGAACGGACGCTCGTGCACCGTGCCTCGGGGGTGGGCCGCCTCGGATGCCACCACCTCCTCCAGCGTGCCGGCCAGATGAACCGTCGCCGCGCGGGCGCACTCCGGTGCGGTCCACGGCACCGGCCCATCCAACGCCCAATCCAGCTTGAACGCCGCCGAACCGTAGCGATAGCCCTCGAGCGCTCTCCGGTAGCGGTGGGGCAGCTTGTCGCCCGCGATCCGCAGCAGCTGGCGCGGCGAGACGTCGAGCAGCACCAGCCGCGCCGATTCGAGCTCGGCCAGGTCCCGCACCGGCGCGGCGGTCACGATCTCGCCGCCGAGTGAGCGGAAGTACGCCGCGAGGGCGTCGGCGACGCGCTGGGAGCCGCCTCGCGGGATCGGCCACCCGCCCGCGTGCGCGGAGATGGAAAGCAGCAGGCCGAACGCGGCGGTGCCGGGCGCGTCGAGCGGGAGGAAGGAGTGGGCCAGGTTGCCGGCGAAGAGCGCCTTGGCCCGAGTTCCGCGGAGCGTGCGCGCCAGGCTGGTGCCGGAGCGAAGCGCCTGGAGCCCGAATCGCGCCATCATGAAAGGATGGCGGGGGAACCGGAGCGGTGGCGCGAGGATATCGTCTGCGAGCTGGTCCCAGATCCGGACGAACGGCGCGAGCAGCCGCCGCCAATCCCCGCCGCCCGGTCCGAGACCCTCGGCGGTGGCGTCCAGCGACTGCTCGAGCAGCGCGGCGGGCCCGTCGTCGAGCGGGTGTGCCAGCGGAGCGGACGGCTGAACCCACTCCAGGCCGAAGTCGGCCAGCGGCAGAGCGCGGAAGAACGGCGAGGTCAGCGCGAGAGGGTGGACCGCGGAGCAGACATCGTGGATGAAGCCGGGCAGAGTGAGCTCCGACGAGCGGAGCCCGCCTCCCACCGTTGCCTCCGCCTCGCGCAGCACGGTCTTGAGCCCGGCCTGCGCCAAGGTGATCGCGGCCGCGAGCCCGTTCGGTCCGGAGCCGACGACGACGGCATCAGGAATGGGACCTCCGCTCCATGAATTCCACCACCTGCGAGTCAGCCGCGCGGTCTCCGCCCGCTCATCGGGGCGGGACCAGTCGTGATCCCCATAGAGTAACAGGACCGGGCAGACGATGTCGCCATACCGCTCCCGCACGGCCTCCCACGGTCGGCCAGAAGGTGGCGCCGGCGACCTGCACGCTCGGAGCTCAGTGGGCTCCGGTCGCCTCCGGCCGGAAGGCGCTGGTGGGATACCAGGCCGGCCGCGACGGCCGGTTCGCCACCTCGGTGACGACCTCCGGATAGAGCCGGTTGAAATCCGCCGCAGCCTGCCGGTCCACCGGCTGGGTCGCCTCGTCCTCGACCCCGTGGTAGCGCTCCTGCCGCCAGCGGAGCACCCGGTCGTGCTCCGGTGACCCAACGGCGAAGCCCACCTTCAGGGACAGCGCCGGAATCCCGCGGCGGATGAAGCTGAACTGGTCGCTCCGGACGAAGGCGTTCCGCTCCGGCTCGGGATCGGTGATCACCTCGATCCCGAGGCGCGCGGCCGCGCGGCGGACGTCGTCCGCGAGATCCGATTCCTCCAGACCGTTTACCAGCAGCTGCCGCAGCGGGTTGATGGGGAGGAACATGTCGGTGTTGAGATTGGCCACGAGGGCGCCGCCCGCCGGGACCGCGGGGTGCTCCGCGAAATAATCCGAGCCGAGCAGCCCCTTCTCCTCTCCGGTGACGGCGACGAACAGCACCGAGCGCCGCGGGCTCGGCTTCCGGGCGCCGAGCGCGCCGGCGGTCTCGATCAGGGTCGCGATGCCTGACGCGTTGTCCATCGCCCCGTTGAAGATGCTGTCTCCCGCCACCGGCTGGCCCACGCCGAGGTGGTCGAGGTGGGCCGTCAGGGCCACGTATTCGGTCTTGAGCGCCTGATCGCGGCCTGGAAGCAGGCCCACGACGTTGTCGGATACCGTCTCGCTCTCATCCACCGCCACGGTGGCGCGAAGCCGGACGGGAAGCTCGAACCGGGGAAGGGGTGCGCCGCTGTCGGCGAGGGCCTGGATCGAGGCGTAGCTTCGGCGGGAGCCGGCAAAGAGTCCTTCCGCTCTTGCCGAGTTGAGCACGACGGTGATCGCCGATCCGCCCGCCTGCGTGGAATCGGAGGCGATGCGCATCTGAGGGTGCAGCCGGGCGGGAGCGTAACGATCCCAGGGAATGTCCGAATGGGGCGAATAGATGGTGAGCACACCGACCGCGCCGCCCTGATGAAGCGCCTCAGCCGCGGCGGCACGTCCCGCCGCCAGCGCGGGTCCGGGAATACCTGCCGGGGCAGCGCCGGCCAGCACCACCGCCACCTTTCCCTTCAGATCGACCCCGGCGAGGTCGTCGTGATCGTGCTCCGGCGAGCGCACTCCGTAGCCGATGAAGACGAGCGGCGCTTCCACCGTTCCCGCCCGCGAGGACCGGAGGTTGATGGTGGCGTCCTTCCCGAACTTCAGCGCCTCCGCCTTGCCGCCCCGCACCAGCGCCAGGCTGGACCGGCCCTCCGCGATCCGGCGCACCCGGAAGCGCACCGGCTGGAACCAGCCGTCGGTGCCCGCCGGCACCAGGCCCGCGCGCTGAAACGCCGCGGCCACGTACTCCGCCGCCCGGCGATGCTCGGCGCTGCCGGTCTCGCGCCCCCGCATCGAATCGTCGGCGAGGGCGGTGACGTGACCCCACCAGGCGTCCGCCTGCGCCCGCGCGATGGGCGGCGTGGCGAGGGCGAGAATGGCGACGGTCAGCATGCGTCTCATCATGTGTCTCCTGAAGGCGTCCGCCTGAAGGCGTACGCGGCTCGGGGCGCGCCGGTTTCCAGGCGATCCCATTGTCCAGTATAAAGATACCTGACGGCTGCCGGGGCGAGGCCACCGGCCGAGTTGTGCCGCCACGGGCGGCATGGTAGTCTCCAGTCCGACCTGTCGGCCCATCGCCGCCAGGCCTCTCAACATGGAGCATCGTATGCTGGCACGGCTACTTGCGTCGCTTCATCCCCGGGTGGTGAGTGTGACGCCACGCTCCCGGCTCCCCATCGTCACCGGACGCTGAAGCGCCCCACCCGAATCGTTTTTGAGTGCAACGAGAATCGCCCCACCCTCGGATCCAGGGTGGGGCGATGTGTTTGCGGCAGCCGACATGACCGCGCCGGTATCAGCTCTGGCTCGCCTGCTTCCCGGCCAGCAGCCGCTCGGTGAAATCCAGCCGCTCCTCCAGCTCGGCGACCCGGCGCTCGAGCCCGTCCACGTAAACCCGATGCTCGTCCAACTCCCGCTCGAGCCGGGGCGATCCGCCGCCCGGCATCGCCCACCGTTCCCGCCGCCAGCGCCGGGTCATCGCCATGAAGAACAGGAACGGCATCAGCCAGAACATCCAAGCGAAGCCCCACATCGTCGTCTCTCCTCGTTCTCGCCGGTCAGACCGCTCCGGTCTGCCAGGCCTGTTCGACCTCGTCGGCCGCCTTCCTCAGGATCTCCGCCACCCGCTTGAGGGCCGGATCGTCGGGCCCCCGGCGCCACGCCCGCTTGAAGGTGGTGCCGGCGAGCCGGGCGAAGGCGCTCTGCACCTCGCCGATGCCACCGCCTGCGAAGTCACGGACCGTCTCCCGTACCCGGTCGATGATCTCGTCGAGCAGGTCGCGATGCTCCTCGAGGTAGCGCTCACCCTCGGGGGTGACGTGGTAGACCTTCTTGCCGTCGGTCTCGACCACCCGGACGTAGCCCTCGTCCTCCAGCAGCTGAAGGGTGGGGTAGACCGTGCCCGCCGACGGCGTGTAGTACCCCGCCAGCTTCTCCTCCAGCGCCTTGATCACCTCGTAGCCATGGCGTGGCTTTTCCTTGAGCAGCCGGAGGATCACGAACTTCATCTCCCCCGACTCGAACATCTGGGTCCGGCGGCGACCCCCGCGCCCCGAGCCGCTCCAGGAGCCCTGACGGCCGGTGCCGAACGGGAATCCCCGAAACGTGAACCCGTGCCCGAAACCCCAATCGTCTTTGCACATGCGAGTTAACCTCCGCTATTCCGTACGACATGATGTACGATATATCGTACGAAATAACGGGACGAGCAGTCAAGAGTGAAACGGCGGGAACAGTGAACAGTGAAAGGTGAACGGGATCGCTTCTCCCGTTCACCTTTTACTGTTCACCGTTCCCGCTGTTTCGACCGAGGCCCAACCCGCCAACCTAGAGTCCGACGGCCGCCGCCGGCGTGACCGCGCGCTCGTCCCGCTCGCCGGTGCGGATCCGGTGGACCTGCTCGACGTCGAGCACGAACACCTTGCCGTCGCCGACCTCGCCCGTGTGGGCGGAGTTGACGATGGCCCGGATGGTGACGTTCACGAAGGGATCGGACACCCCGATCTCCAGTCGCACCTTTTCCTGCAGCTCCATCTTGACGGTGGTGCCCCGGTACGTCTCGACCCGGTCGGTCTCGCCTCCATGCCCCATGACCCGGGACACGGTCAGTCCCGTCACCTCGGCGCGGTAGAGCGCCTCGAGGACTTCGTTCAGGCGGTCGGGACGAATGATGGCCACGATGAGCTTCATGGGCGTCTCCCGGCGTCAGCGCGCCGCGGTCTGCGGGTTGAGGACGGGGGCCGGCAGCGTGGCCGGACCGGGCTCGTGGATCACCAGAATCGAGCCCTCGCCGCTGCTGTAGGCCTCTTCGCCGTGCTGGGTCACGTCCAGGCCCATGCCCTCGCTCTTGGGGGCGGCCCGGAGCGCGGTGACGAAGCCCAGCACCTTGAGCAGCACGAAGGTCGCGGCGGCGGAGTAGAGGATGGCGCTGCCCACGCCGAGCGCCTGGGTGACGAGCTGCCCGGGGTTGCCGGCGAGGAGCCCGTCGGCGCCGGCCGCGTTCCACGCCTTCTGGGCGAACACGCCCGTGAGCAGCGCGCCGGTGATGCCGCCGACCCCGTGTCCGGCGAAGACGTCGAGCGAGTCGTCGAGCCGGGTGCGCGAGCGGGCCACGATGACGAAGTAGCTGGGGAACGCGGCGATGCCGCCGAGCAGCAACGCGGCGCTCGGGCTCACGAAGCCGGCCGCGGGAGTGATGGCGACGAGGCCCACCACGATCGCGGTGGCCCCGCCGACCGCGGTTGCCCGTCCGGTGCGGAAGTAGTCGAGCAGCACCCACACCACCAGGGTGGCCATCGGCGCGAGGGCGGTGTTGCTGAACGCGAGCGCCGCCAGCTCGTTCGCGGCGAGCGCGCTGCCGCCGTTGAAGCCGAACCAGCCGAACCAGAGGAGGCCCGCGCCGAGGAGCACGAAGGGCACGTTGTGGGGCAGGATCGCCTGCCGGCCGTAGTCCTTGCGGACCCCGAGCACCAAGGCCGCCACCAGGGCCGAGACGCCGGCGTTGATGTGCACCACGGTGCCGCCGGCGAAGTCGAGCACGCCGCGGGTCATGAGCCAGCCGCCGCCCCACACCCAGTGCGCCATGGGCGCGTACACCAGCAGCGTCCAGAGCACGATGAAGGCCAGGTAGGGGCCGAACCGCATCCGCTCGACCACGGCACCCGAGATGAGCGCCGCGGTGATGATCGCGAAGGTGCCCTGATAGATCAGGAACAGCAGCCGCGGAATCGTCCCCTGGGCCTCGAGCCCGATGCCGTTCAGGAACAGGTTCGCCGTGCCGCCGATCAGCGGGCCGCCCTCGGCGAAGGCGAAGCTGTACGCCCCGAGCGCCCACACGATGCCCACCGCCCCGAGAGCGGCGAAGCTCATCATCATCGTATTGAGCGAGTTCTTGGACCGGACCAGACCGCCGTAAAAGAACGCGAGGGCCGGTGTCATCAGCAGCACCAGCGCGGTGGCCACCAGCATCCAGGCGGTATCGGCCGGCACGACGGCCGGCGCGGCGTCCTGGAGCGCGAGCAGGAGGGGGGGTCTGGTCATCACCTGTCGGATCCTGAGGCATGAGGGTTCTGGGGCGCCCGGTTGCGCCCCTACGAGATTGTACCGCCTCGTCCCGGGATGCGCAATACCAACTGTCACCAAAATTCAGCGAAAAATGCAGAAATGGGCTATCAGCGACGCGAATCATGCCAGAAATCGGTCGATTCCGCATTGAAATTATCGCTGAACATGCGCATCCAGTACGGACGCCGAGACGGTCCACCGCCGGCCTCGAGGCCCCAAAAAAGAGGCCCCGCGACCACATGGGTCGCGGGGCCTCCAGTCGGCCGGTGCGAGCCGGCTCACCCGCCGCCGTGGACCACCCGCCAGATGCGCCCGCCGTTGTCGTCACTGATGTAGAGCGCCCCGTCCGGTCCCACCGCTACCCCGGAAGGCCGGTGCTTGGCGGTGCCGGGATCCTTCCTCGGCCCGGCGAACCCGTCCGCGAAAACCTGGTACTCCCCGGACGGCTTGCCGTTGGAGAATGGCTGGAAGACGACGTTGTACCCCTGCTGCGGCTCGGGGGCCCGGTTCCAGGAGCCGTGGAAGCCGATGAAGGCGCCGCCGCGATAGGCCTCGGGAAAGGCCTCGCCGCCGTAGAAGGTGAGCGCGTTGGGCGCCCAGTGGGCGGGGAACGCCGCCGCCGGGCCGAGCTTCTTGGCGCACTCGCCGACCTTGCTCGCCATCGCCACCGTACTCCGGGGCCAGCACCAGCTTCTCCTTGGCCGGGTCGTAGTAGCAGTAGGGCCAGCCGTAGTCGCCTCCGCTGACCACCTGGAGCAGCTCCTCGGCGGGCAGCTCCGCGCTCTGCTTCCAGTCGTAGAGCTTGGGCCAGTTCTCGGCCAGCTGATCGCGGCCGTGTTGGGTGGCGTAGAGCGCGCCATCGGCGGGGTTGATCGCCAGGCCGCCGGCGTTCCGGATCCCGGTGGCGTAGCGGGCGCCGGGGGCGAACCGCTGACCGGTCTTGGTGGCGCTGAAGCGCCAGATGCCCGCGCGGGTCGCCAGCTCCTTGCAGGGCCGCTCTCCCGGCGAGCCCGGCTTGCGGTCCTCCACCTGGCAGGCGTTGGTGCTGGAGCCGCTGTTCACGAACAGGTTGCCGTCGGGATCGATGGTGAAGCGGATGCATCGGGTGGCCGCCCTCGATCGGGAGGCCTGACGACGATCGTGTCGGGCGCGCCGCCGGGGGCCAGCTCGCCGGACTCGAGCCGGTAGCGCAGGATGGTCGGGCCGGCCTCCACGTAGAGCGCGTCCTTGAAGAACGCGATCCCGGTTCCTCCGTTGCCGCTCCTCGCCGCCGAAGCGCTGGATCTGGTCGGCCTTGCCGTCCCGGTTGGTGTCGCGCAGCGCCACCAGGAATCCGCCCGGCCGGGACCTGCCGAGCGCTGTCGTAGGGGGAGCGCCAGGTGTTGACGTACACGTCACCGTTGGGCCGGGTGGTGAGGTGGCGGGCCTGGCCCAGCGTGTCGGCGAAGACGGTGGCATGGAACCCGGCGGGAACGGTGATGGCATCGGCGGCGGCGCCTGGCGGTCGTGGTGTCCGCGGCGCGGGCGTCCGCCGCGGCGCGCGGCTCGGCCCGCCGCACGCGAGGGAGCCGGCCGAGACGGCGATGAGGGCGGCGGCCGCGCGAATCGTGAGCTGGATGGGTCATGCACGCAACCTTTCCGGAGACTGGGCCAGCGAGCTCGCGAAGAGTACGGTTCGTAGGGCAAGGGGACTTGACCCAAGCCCTTCGCGGCGGGATATTTCGGGTCTCTGTATTTTCGTACTTGAGAACGACTTTCAACGGTCTACCTTCGACCATCGCTCGACGAGACCGCCCGTGAATCTGCGTGGACCCAAAGTCAGGATCGCCCGACAGCTCGGGATTCCGCTCACCCCCAAGGCGACCCGCATCATGGAGCGCCGCCCGGAGCCGCCCGGCCAGCATGGCGCGACGCCCCGGCGCAAGGTCAGCGAGTACAAGAAGCAGCTGGTCGAGAAGCAGCGGCTCCGCGCCCAGTACAACGTGAGCGAGCGCCAGCTGCAGAACACCTTCGCCGAGGCCACCCGGAAGGAAGGCCACACCGGCGTCGCGCTGCTCCAGCTGCTCGAGATGCGGCTCGACGCCGTGGTGCTTCGGGCCGGATTCGCCCGCACCATCTTCGCCGCGCGGCAGGCGGTCTCGCACGGGCACTTCACGGTGAACGGCAAGCGCAGCACGATCCCCTCGCACCGGCTTCAGCCCGGCGATGTCGTCGCCCTCACGCCCAAGAGCCGGGAGCTCGCGGCCTTCCTCGGCCCGCTGGAGAACGCCCGTCCGTCCGCGCATCTCTCGCTCGATCGCGAGAAGCGCAGCGTCCGGGTGAACGAGATCCCCGAGCGCGAGCAGATCCCCGTCATCTGCGAGATCTCGCTCGTCGTCGAGTACTACTCCCGCTGATCCGGCCGGGCCCCCATCCGAATGACGGCTGGGGGCCGCTTCCGTTCGTGACGGGCCCCGCCGTTCGCGCTCACCTTCTTCAATCTCGCTGTTCTCTCGCCGCGGTCACGCTGCCCGCGGAGGCGCAGCGCGGCTGGGCCGATCTCGGCCGGCGATTCGACGCGTTCGCCGAGGCGGCCGGCGTCGTCGGCGGCAGCGCGGTGCTGGTGCGGAAGGGCGCGATCGTGGCGCGCCACCACTACGGGTTCGCCGACCGGGCGGCCAGGCGAAGGGTCGACCGACCGGACGATCTACCACTGGGCCTCGGTCACCAAGACGCTGACCGCGATCGCCGTGCTCCAGCTGCGCGACCGCGGCCTCCTCTCCCTCGACGACCCGATCACCCGCTGGGTGCCCGAGCTTCGCGAGATCCACGACCCCGACGGCGTGGTGGACAGCATCACCATCCGCATGCTGCTCTCCCATTCGTCCGGCCTGCAGAATCCGACCTGGCCCTGGTCGAGCGGCGAGCCCTGGGAGCCGTTCGAGCCGACGGCGTGGGGCCAGCTCGTGGCGATGATGCCGTACCAGCGGCTCCACTTCCGTCCCGGCTCGCGCTACGGCTATTCCAATCCCGGGCTACATCTATCTCGCCCGCGTGATCGAGAAGCTCACCGGCGACCCATGGGCGGTCTACGTCCAGAAGAACCTGTGGACGCCGCTCGGCATGGACCGGAGCTACGTGGGCACCACGCCGTACCACCTGGCCGCGGACCGCTCGCATGGCTACCGGGTCGCGGGCGACAGCCTCACCGACGTGGGCGCGGACTTCGATCCCGGCATCACCATCCCCAACGGCGGATGGAACGCGCCGGTGGACGACGTCGCGCGGTACCTCGGGTTCCTCACCGGCTCCCCGCCGATCCCCGATCGCGCGCGCGCGACGGCGTGCTCGCGCGCCGGACGCTGCAGGAGATGTGGGCTCCGTCGGTCGAGACCGGGGCCGCGCTCCCCGAGTTCGCGGCGGTCGGGCTCGGGTTCTTCTCGCTGGAGGCGGGCGGGCGCCGGATCGTGGGACACACCGGCGACCAGGCCGGCTATCGCTCGTACGTCTACCTCGATCCCGCCGCATCGACCGGGATCATCCTCGTCTTCAATACCACCAACGACGGTGGTGGCCGGGCGACCGCCGAGATGGCCGCGCTCGCCCGGGACGGCCATCGCCGCGCTCGCGCTCGCTGATCTGCCCCGCTCACCGGCCCCTGGCCCCGCTCTTGCCCTCCACCGCGCCGATCCCCCCTCGATTCGACAGGAACTTTTCCACGGTAACCGGAGGCGATATGGCGGCTAAGCGACTGGCAATCTTGGCGGTGACGCTCTTGCGGCGTGCGGCGGCGGAGAGCCGCGGACGTATTGCGGCGGACAGCCTGAGCCGCGATCTGCAACGCGTCCCGGCGGACTCCTCCGCGACTGATCGGCGACTACCCCGCGGCTCCGGCCCCGGTCAAGCCGGTGGCGGCGAAGCCGAAGCCGAAGCCGCGGCCCAAGCCCCAGCCTGCCGCCCAGCCGGCGCCGGCGCCCGCGCCGCTGGTCGCTCGCCTCGGGCACGATCATCCCGACCGCGGTGGACCAGGAGATCAACTCCCGGAGCAACAAGAAGGGCGAGGTCGTCACCACGACCGTCAGCTCCGACGTGACCGACTCGCAGCGGCCGCGTCATCATTCCGGCGGGCTCCAAGGTGACGATGACGATCACCGAGATCCGCGAGTCGGAGAACAAGGGCGACAAGACCGGCAAGCTGACGCTCACGCCGACCGAGGTCGCGATCGCGCGGCCGGAGCTATCCGCTCATGGCGTCGGCGGAGGCGCTCGACCGCCAGCTCAAGGACCGCAAGACCAACGCGGGCGACGTGGCGAAGGTCGGCGCCGGCGCCGCGATCGGGGCCCTCGTCGGGCGCGTGATCGGCGGCAACACCAAGGGTGCGGTGATCGGCGGCGTCATCGGCGGCGCGGTCGGGACCCAGCGCGCCGTCGAGACCCAGGACCGCGACGTCGTGGTGCCGGCCGGCTCCCGGGTGCAGCTGACGCTTCAGTGCGGACTGACGATCTAGGGGCAGTTGCGACAACAACGTGAAAGGTGAACGGTGAACAGTGAAAGGGACGGTCGATCCCTTCACTGTTCACCGCTTCACCTTTCCGCTCTTCCGCCCTTCCGCCCGCCGCTTCCCTATACTTCTTCCATGTCCCGAGCCTTCGTCAACGAAGACGCCGGCGCCGCGCCCGAGCGGTATCCGCTCCCACCGCGCGACGATCCCGGCTATCCGCTCGCCGCGGCGCGGGCGCTGCTGCGCGGCGCGGACCAGGGCGACACGCCCGGCGCGGAGGCGGCGACCGGGTACTATTTCGGCGATCCGGCGCTGCGGGGCGAGGTGGAGCAGGTCCTGGGAGAGGCGCGCGAGAGCGGGAACGAGCGGCTGGAGCAGCTGGCCGAGCGGTTCCTCCGGCGGATCAGCGGTCGCGGTCGCGCCTGAGCCGCGCGGAGCGGCGGTAGGGAAACACGTCGAACACCTCGCCGGCGGCCAGCCGCCGCTGCACCCCCTGCCAGAGCTCCACGTCGAGCAGGTCGCCGTGCGCGGCGAGGAACGCGTCGCGCGCCGGGCCTGGAGGGACCAGGAAGGCGCGGAACTCCTCGGGGAACACGTCCATCTCGCCGACGTGGAACCACGGCTCCGCGGCGAACTCCTCCTCGATCGAGGTGGGCTGGGGCAGCCGGCGGAAGCGGCACTCGGAGAGCAGGCAGAGCTCGTCGTAGTCGTAGCAGATCACCCGGCCGTGCCGGGTCACGCCGAAGTTCTTGAGCAGCATGTCCCCGGTGAAGATGTCGGCGGCGGCGAGATCCTTGATCGCGTTGCCGTAGTCGAGCACCGCCTCGCAGGCGGCGGCCTCGTCGGCGTCGCGGAGGAAGAGGTTGAGCGGGGTGACCCGGCGCTCGGTGTAGAGCTGCCGGATGATCACCCGGTCGCCCTCGACCCGCACCGTCGCGCCCGCGACCGAGAGCAGGTAGTCGAGCAGGTCGTCGGGGAAGCAGCGGCGGGGGAACTCCAGGTGCTCGAACTCCTGGGCGTCGGCCAGCCGGCCGACCCGGTCGCGCACGAACACGAAGTGGTACTTGTCCATCACCGCCTGGCGGGTGGTGTTCTTGGGCGCGCCGAAGCTGTCCTTGATGATCTTGAAGACGGCGTTGAAGGACGGCAGCGTGAAGACCGCCATCACCATCCCCTCGTCGCCTTCGGCGAAGGCGAAGCGGGCCTCGGGGCGCTCGAGGTCCTGCATGAGGCTCCGGTACAGCTCGGTCTTCCCGTGCTTGTTGAAGCCGATGGCGGTGTAGAGCTCGTCCACCCGCTTGAGCGGCATGATCGATCGGAGGAACTCCACCATCGCGCGCGGCCGCGGCGCCGCCACCCGGAAGTACGACCAGCTGAAGCCGAAGACCACGCTGGCCTCGTTCTCGGTCATGAGCACCGCGTCCACCACGATGCCGCGCTCGGCGTGGATGAGCGGGAGCACGATGGGCAGCACCAGGTCGCCTTGCAGCACGCGGCCGACCAGGTACGCGCCCTTGTTCCGGAAGAAGGCGGGGCGGAGCATGTCGATCGTCACCGGGCCCGTCGCCGGCGGCCGCGGCGAGGCTGCTCGCGGATGATCGCGGCCACCTGCTCGGCATCCCGGTCGAGCTGGGCGTAGGGCACCGCCCAACGGTAGGCCTCCAGCATTCCCCGGACGAGCGGCGGCGTCCACCACGGGGGTGACGTGGCGGTCGACCAGCTCGAGGTCCACCGACGGCGGCGGGAGGCGTCGAGGGATCGAGGTACTCGATGGCGGGATCGGCGCCCACCGTGCTGAAGATCCGGCGGGTCACCGAATTGAAGAAGGTCTGCGCCACCTCCGTGTCGGCGCGTCCCGCGAGGCCCTCGAAGTGGCGGGCCTTCACCGCGGCCCAGAGGGTGCGCTCCAGAACGGCGTCCTCCAGGATGTCCCGCACGTCCGCGACCGCGCCGTCCAGGTGGATCCGGTAGAGCGCCAGCCGCGCGGTCGCGTCGGCCTGTGCGCCCCGCCAGTCGCGCTGCTCGAACCGCTGGCGCGCGCGGCCGGTGATCTCCTCGAATCCGCGGATCCAGTGCTCGTGCGCGGTGTGGATCGCCGGCGGCGGCGGCGGCCGCGGCTCGGTTGCCCGGGCCGGGCGACCCGGCGCAGATTGAGCGTCGTTTCTCGTCCGGATTGCGTCATCCCACCGGCCTGGAAGGAATCCGAGCCATGCCCGCCACCGCCCCGACCTCCGCCACCCCGCAGGCTCCCGCCGACGGCGAGCCGATCTCCATGAAGGACGGGCGGCTTCGTGTTCCCGCCAAGCCCGTCATCCCGTTCATCGAGGGCGACGGCACCGGTCCCGACATCTGGCGCGCCTCCCGGCGGGTGTTCGACGCCGCGGTCGAGCGGGCGTACGGGGCCGGCCGCCGGATCGCGTGGCTCGAGGTGCTCGCCGGCGAGAAGGCGAAGGACCGGCTGGACAGCTGGCTACCCGACGAGACGCTGGCCGCCATCGAGCGCAACCTCGTAGCCATCAAGGGGCCGCTCACCACGCCGGTGGGCGGCGGGTTCCGGTCGCTCAACGTGGCCTTGCGGCAGAAGCTCGACCTGTACGCCTGCGTGCGGCCGGTGCGCTGGTTCCAGGGCGTGCCCTCGCCGGTGAAGGCGCCGCAGGACGTGAACATGGTGATCTTCCGCGAGAACACGGAGGATATCTACGCCGGAATCGAGTACAAGGCCAAGACCGACGAGGCGCGGCGCGTCATCGAATTCCTCCAGGGCCAGATGGGCGCCCAGTCCATCCGGTTTCCCGCCACCAGCGCGATCGGCATCAAGCCGGTGTCGGAGGAGGGCTCCAAGCGGCTGATCCGCTCGGCGATCGAGTATGCCGTCGCCCAGAAGCAGCCCAGCGTGACGCTGGTGCACAAGGGCAACATCATGAAGTTCACCGAGGGCGGCTTCCGAGACTGGGGCTACCAGCTGGCGGTCGAGGAGTACGGGGCCGTCGAGATCGACGGCGGGCCGTGGTGCCGTCTCCCCAGCGGCGTGGTCATCAAGGACGTGATCGCCGACGCCTTCCTCCAGCAGATCCTTACCCGGCCGAAGGAGTACTCGGTGATCGCCACCCTGAACCTCAACGGCGACTACATCTCCGACGCACTCGCCGCCCAGGTCGGGGGGCATCGGCATCGCCCCGGGCGCCAACATCAACTACCAGACCGGCCACGCGGTCTTCGAGGCCACCCACGGCACCGCCCCGAAGTACGCCGGCCAGGACAAGGTGAACCCGGGCTCCGTCATCCTGTCCGGCGAAATGATGTTCCGCTACATGGGCTGGAACGAGGCCGCCGATCTCATCATCAGCTCGCTGGAGCGGACCATCGGGCAGAAGCGGGTGACCTACGACTTCGAGCGGCTGATGCCGGGAGCGACTCTGCTGAAGACGTCGGAGTTCGGGGAGGCGATGGTGGAGAACATGGTAGGAAAAGCGTGACGAGAGAGAAAAGCGTGAACGGTGAACGGTGAACAGTGAAAGGGGTCGACCATCCCTTTTACTTTTCACTGTTCACTTTTCACGTTTTTCTTAGCGTCTCCCCTTCAATCTCTGGATCTCCCTCCGGTCCTTTTTCGTCGGCCGCCCCTTGTCGGGACCGAAGACGGCGTGCAGCGACTTGAGCTGGATCGCCAGCGCCTCGCGCTTGCGTGCGGCTCTCCACCGTCTCTTCGTAGAGCCCGGCCGCCTCGGAGGCCGGACCCCGGCGGCCGGAGAGCGCCCTGACCGACACGGTGTGCTCGTAGGGACCCAGCCGGACTCGGACTTCGTCGCCCACCTGGACCGGCCGGGCGCGCTTGGGCCGGTCGCCGTTCACCTGGACCTTGCCGCCTTCCACGGCCTCCGCCGCGAGCGCCCGCGTCTTGAAGAAGCGCGCCGCCCACAGCCACTTGTCCAGCCGGATCCGCCCCTCTTCGTGGTCGATCATTTCCTAATAGTACACCCCAAAGTGCAAGACCTGGCGCACAAATAGAGGGCCTGCGGGGCTTCCAGGCCGGGTTCGACCGGCAACGAGAGCCAGTCGGTGGAGGCGCGACATTTGCGGTCTCGACGGGCTCACTCCCACCCGAACGAACCGGTCTGATGCCCCTGACACAGCTCTCGCTGCTGCTGGCGTTCGCCATGGCGCCGCTCCAATTCCTGCCCGAGGTGCCGGACACGACGCTGATCCTCGGCGCCGTCTCCCGGGCCGACTCGGTGCTGGAGTCCGCCCGCAGCGCCTTGGGACGGGGACGCCCCTGGCAGGCCAGCCGGCTGATCACGCCGGTGGTCGAGGATTCCTTGCAGCGGACGCCGCCGGCCGTGTTCCTGGCGGCGACCGCGGCGAGCCGGTGGGGCGGCTGGCCCGAGGTGGAGCGCCTGCTGGCGGGAGAGGTCTGGCTCGATTCGCTGTTCGAGGGACGCGGGCGGATCCTGCTGGCGCGCTCGGCGCTGGAGCGTGGCGCCGACTCCGCGGCGCTGGCGCACGCGCTCGCCGCTCCCCGGGGCCGCGACCCCGAGTCCGAGGGCGAGCGGCTCTTCCTGCTCGCCTCCGCGCTCGACCGGATGGACGCGCGCGACAGCGCCGCCGCCAGCTACCGGCGTGCCGCGGCGGCTCTCCCGATGGTGTCGGACTGGATCCTGCTCCGGGCCGCCGCCGTGACCGCGGACAGCGCGGGCCGGGCCGTGATCTACCAGCGGATCGCCGGGGCGCAGCCCCGTGGGCGCATCGGCTGGACCGAGGCCGCCGCGCATCAGCGCATCGGCGATCGCGACGGCGCCGGCCGGCGCTACCGTGCCCTCGGCGCGCGGCTCACCGCCATCCGGCTCCGCCTCGAGCTGACCGCCGACAGCGCGCCGAGGGCGGCCGTGCGGCGGGAGCTGCTCGAGCTGGTGACGGCGGGCGGCGCGGCGGCCGAGGTGCGGGGGGCGATCGGACTGCTGGACAGCGTGTACGCGCCGCTGACCGTCCAGGAGGAGCTGCTCGTCGCCCGGGCGGCCGACGAGGCCGGGCTCGACGCCCGGGCCGCGGCCGGATACCCCAAGGCCCTCTCCGCCGGGCTGGGCGGCCAACCCGAGCGGTACGGCTACGCCGCGGCGCTCGCCGGGATCGGCCGTCACGCCGAAGCCGCCGCCCAGTTCAAGCTGGTGCAGTCCCCCACCTGGATGGCCGCCTCGGCCGCCTACCTGCGCGCCCGGTCGCTGGTGCGCGACGGCCAGTTGGTCGCGGGACGTGCGGCGCTGGTCGAGATCGGCGTCAGGTTCCCCCGCGATACCACCGCGGCGTCCTCAGCGCTGTTCCTGCTGGGCGACCTCGCATCCGACGATCAGGCCGATCGCCTGGCCCGGACGTACTACCGCCGGGCCGCGCTCCGGTATCCCAGCAGCCGGTTCGCCCGGCCGCCCGGTTCCGCGCCGCGATGGTCGAGCTGCTGACGGGTGACGCCGCCATGGCGGGGCGCGAGTTCGACGAGCTGGCTCGCCGGTATCCCCGGAGCGACGAGGCTCCCGCCTCGGTCTACTGGGCCGGCCGTGCCTGGGCGATCGCGGGCGACAGCGTGAAGGCGCACGCCCGCTGGCGGAAGGCCACCGTGGGCGATCCGACCTCCTACTACGCCAGCCTCGCCGCGCGACGGTTGGGCCTGCCGGTGTGGGTCCCGGCGGAGGCGGTGGACACGTTCCTGCCGGTGCCGGACGCGGACTCGGTGGTGCTGCGCGCGGCGCTGCTGGCGCGTCTCGGCATGACCACCGAATCGCGCTGGGAGTACGACCGCCTGGCTCGCGGGTCCGAGGAGAGCACCGAACGCATGCTCGCCGTCGCCAACGCCCTGCGTTCGCAGGGACTCGCCTCGCAGGCGATCCAACTTGCCCGAAAGGCCCTTGCCAAGGGAGCGCCGGCCGATGCCCGCACCTATCGCCTCGTGTATCCGGTGGTACATCAGGACGCGCTGCTGGCGGAGGCGGCGGAGCAGCGGCTCGATCCCAGCTTCGTGGCCGCGCTCATCCGGCAGGAATCCATGTTCAACCCCTCGGCGACCTCGCCGGCAGGGGCCCGCGGCCTCATGCAGGTGATGCCGGATCTGGGGGGCAAGCTCGCGGGCTCGCTCGGTTACCCGGTGTGGGACCCGGTGCTGCTCTACCAGCCGGACGTGAGCCTCCAGCTCGGCTCCTACCACCTTCAGGAGCTCGCGGTCCGGTACACCGAGCCGGGTCACATTCTCGCGGCGTACAACGCTGGCGCGAGCCGAGTGGAGCGCTGGGCCAAGCGCACCGGGGTGGACGATCCTGAGGTGTTCGCCGAACGGATTCCGTTCGTGGAGACCCGGGGGTACGTGAGAATCATCCACCGGAATCAGGAGCTGTACCGGTCGCTCTACGCCTGGCCGGAGGAGCCGTAGGAGGCGGCGGAACGGCGGTACGGCGGAACGGCGGAAGACTCCGATGCAGCTAGACCCTCCGATGTCCTGGGACACCGGAGGGTCTTCTTCTTCGGAGATACGGTCCGCCGTTCCGCCGTTCCGCCGTTCCGCCCTCTTGCCTGCGGTACCTGGATCACATCCCTTCCGCCACCTCCAGCCCATGTTTGGGTCACCTCAAGCGCGGCAGAGGCTACCCATGGAAAGCAGAGTAAAGCTCGCCGGCCATCCCGTGCACCAGATGCTGATCGTCTTTCCGCTCGGACTCCTGGCGACCGCGGTGGTTTTCGATGTGATCTTTCTCGTCGCCGACGACCCGGCCTGGACCATGGCGGCCTTCTACATGATCGGCGCCGGGGTCATCACCGGCCTTGCCGCCGCGGTCCCGGGCACGGTCGATTGGCTCGCCATACCCCGCGGCACGCGCGCCAAGCGGATCGGTTTGATCCACGGCGTGGGGAACGTCATCGTGGTGGCGCTTTTCGCGTTGAGCTGGGTCATGCGGCGGGACGACCCGGCGGCGCCTCCCACCGAAGCGGTGGTCGCCGGCCTGCTCGGGGCCGGCCTGTCGATCGTCACCGCATGGCTGGGCGGAGAGTTGGTGGACCGGCTCGGCGTGGGCGTGGACGACGGCGCGCATCTCGACGCCCCGAGTTCGCTCACCCGGATGCCAGCGGCGGCGGCGGCGGGCGCAGAGTTCCGCGCCGGGATGTCGCACGGCTGGGCCGGCCGCGAGCGGCGGCACTTCCCACAGCCGGCGTACGCCGGCGTTGAGCGCCGGCGAAGTCCGGCCTAGCCTTGCCCGGGCTGCGGCGACCGCCGCTCCCCCGAGCCATTCCCAAACGACGAGTGATTCACATGACCTCAACAGCCGATCGCAACCAGGACCGGGCCCCTCTCGAGAAGAAGCTGAAGGATCTCTACGACCTCATCGAGGGGATGGAGATCGCCATGTTCACCACCAGGCGCTCCGACGGGCATCTGGTGTCCCGCCCGATGGCGACCCAGACGCAGGCCCAGGGCACGGATCTTTGGTTCGTGACCGACATCGAATCCCACAAGCTGGACGAGCTGGACCACGATCCGCACGTGAATCTGGCGTACTACCGCGATCGGACCCGGGAATGGGTCTCGGTGAGCGGCACCGCGTCGGTGAGCCAGGACCGGCGGGCAATCCACGAGCTGTACCGGCCCGACTGGAAGGCCTGGTTCGGCGACCTAGGGGGCGCGCGCGACGGCGGACCCGATGACCCCCGCCTGGCGCTGATCCTGGTGGAGGTCCACTCGGTGACCTACATGAAGGTGGACAAGCCCATGCCGATCGTGCTTTTCGAGGTGGCCAAGGCGATGGCGACGGGGACGCCGCCCGAGGTGGGGGAGGAGCGGCACGTGTCGAAAGCGGAGCTGCGATAGCGAGGTTGATCCAGGGACTCAATAGCGGCCCTGGTGTAGGCCGCTCCCCGACCCGAGCGGTGGTCGCCGGCCTGCTCGGGGCCGGCCTGTCGATCGTCACCGGATGGCTGGGCGGAGAGTTGGTGGACCGACTCGGCGTGGGCGTGGACGACGGCGCGCATCTCGACGCCCCGAGTTCGCTCACCCGGATGCCCTCGGCGGCGAGCTCGAGTGACTGCCGTCAGAGCGATTTCAGATACTCCACGAGATCTGCCTGCTGCTGGGGCGTCAAGCTGAGCTTTCTCACCCGATCATAGTGCCTCACTACATCGGCCAGCGTCTCGGCGCTGCCATCGTGAAAGTACGGTGCGTGATGCTGCAGGCCCCGGAGTGGCGTGGTGCGATATTGTTTCCGGGATGTGCGCAGGGCGTAGGCGGGGTCCATTCCGGTTTCCGAGGGAGCATGAAGCACCCCGTCGTTATTGTCAGTCAGGCTGCCATCGATGTGGCACCTCGCGCATGAGCCGGCGAACACGACCTTCCCGCGCTCCGCCGCGGCGTCGTCATACGAGCCGCGGAGAGGCGTGGGGGCCGGAATGCTGTGCTGATAGGCCCGCAGTGCCCTGAGCTTGGGGGTGACTAGGTCCGGTTCCTGGACGATATTCACGCCGATGCGCGGGTCGGAGAAGTTGCCGCGGCCGTGCATCTGGGTAATCGCGACATACGCGTTCCAGTATGAGATCGGCCCTTCGGCCGTATAAGTCTCATTGGTGACTTGGGCCAGGCCGTACGCCGGAGGCAGGACGAGGGGCGTGCTCTTGCCGTCGAAGTTGAAGCGCGGATCGTAGGTTCCTTGCGGCCAGGTCAGCAGAACTTCCTTCTGCTGGGCGGTGAACGATGGCAGCTTGGCAAGAATCTTCCCGACTTCGAGACTGCGGTTAGGCCATCCATCGAGGCGGTGACCGATGCCGGGGAGCAGGGCGTCGTCGACGGTGGAATGGCACAGGGCACAGGTGATGCCGAGCCGGCTGAGGCGACCCTTGTCGTCGAACGTGCCCCGGAGACCGATTACGGCGTTCTGACGGAGCAGCTCCCGCGTGCCGCTGGTCCCGAGCGGGTTGTGCAGCACAAACTTGAGCAGATTCAACCGGTCCAGGTCGACCTTGATTCCGAGGCTGAGCGCTTCGATCGGCTGGATCTCTCGATCGACCAGCTCATGCAGGCGAGCCGTATCGGTCCAGAACTGCTCGTCGCCAAATGTCTCATCGCGAAAGATCTGCTGGCCCTGTCGTTGCAGTTCGGTGGACAGGACGACCGCGGGAAAGGGGCGGCGCGAAGCCCGGATGAGCAGGCCGACCACCAGAACGGCGACCAGCCCGAGCACCAGCAGTGCGACCCTTCGGCGCCGCGACATATGGTTCTCCTTTACTGACCCCCTCAGAGCGATTTCAGGTACTCGACCAGGTCCGCCTTCTGCTCGGCGGTCAAGCCCAGCCCGCTCGCCGCATCGTAGCGTTCCACTACGTCCGCCAAGGTCGGCGCGCTGCCGTCGTGAAAGTACGGTGGATGCTGCCACACCCCACGGAGCGGCGTGGTCCGGTACATCTTGGTCGCGCTCCGCTCGGCATGGGTCGGATCGGTCGGCACCTCGGATGGCTCGTGCAGCAGCGTATTGGCATCGGTGAACGTCTCACCCGAATGGCAGGTGGCGCACTGTCCCTGCCCTTCGAAGACGCTCCTGCCGCGCGTCGGCCGCCGCGGCATCGAAGCTGCCTGCGGGCGGGCGGGGGCGGTGAGACTCAACTGATAGGCCTCAAGGTCGGGCAGCTTGGCTTCGACCAGGTCCGGCGTCCGTCGGTGTTGTCTACGTTGATGCCGAGCGCGGCTCGGAAAAGGATCCGTGGCCGTGCATCTGGGTCACCGCCACGTAGCGGTTCCAGTACGCCGGCCGGTCGCCGTCGCCGGTGAAGGTGACGCTGTTGACACCCGCCAGGCCGTAGGCGGGAGGAATCACCGTCGGATCGCTCTGTCCGTCGAAGTTGAAGCGCGCGTCATACTTGCCCGGGCCCCAGGAGTTGTACACGGCCTTCTGCTCCGGGGTGACCGCCGGAGAGAGGGCAATGATCGCCCCCGGGTCGAGTCGCGGTTCGGCCAGCCATCGAGGCGCTGGCCGATCCCTGCCGCGACCGAGTTGTCCACCGTCGAGTGGCAGAGGGCGCAGGTGATACCGACCCGGGTCAGGGTGTCCTTGCCGTTCATGGTCTCGACCGTGCCCTTAAGCCCGACGACCGCATTGAGCTTGAGCAGTGCGACCGTGGTCGCGGGTCGTTGAGATCCGCGTTCTCCAGCGTCCCCGGCGGCAGCGCATCCGCATCCACCTTAAGGCCGACACCGAGCGCCGTCAGAGGACTGACGGCCGTCTGAATCACCTCGTGCAGCCGGAGCGTGTCGGTCCAGAAGGTCTCGTCGCCGAAGGTGTCGAACCGGAAGATCTCCTTGCCTTCGGCCAGGTCCTCGGGGGACGGCCCGGTGGGACCGTCGTCGCCGTCGCCACAGGCGGCGAGCGCGAGCAGGGCACTGCCCAGGAGCGAGCGAGAACAGTAGACATGGTGCCCACCTTCCTTCCTCCGGCGAGCTGTCTCATGACGCACTGCTAAGAGCTTGTCAGTGATCAGCTTGCGCAGGTTCAAGTTAGTGAAGATAGTTAACCACTTTCTGTCATAAACTATGCAACCTTTGACTGCGGGTCGTCAATAACTTGGAGTCACCATGCCGGTTTCAGCCGCAGAGACACCGGTTGCAAAGAACACGCAGAGAGCGAATCGTCACCCTGCTTCGACGGTCCGGTCTCACGGCAAACGAGATTGCCGCTCACCTGGGCCTGACCCACAACGCGGTGCGCGGCCACCTGGCCGCGCTCCAGCGGGAGGGTCTCGTGCGCGAGGCCGGCCGGCAGCGGGGCGTCAGCCGGCCTGCCGTGGTATACGAGGTCGTCCCCGAGGCTGAGGCGATATTCTCGAGGGCCTACATTCCGTTCGTCGCTCATCTCCTGAGCGTGTTGCGGGAGCGCGTGCCGCCGGCCGAGCTGGACGAGATCATGCATCTGGTGGGTCGCCGCTTCGCCTCGGAGTGGCCTCGCTCTCCGTGGCGACCTGCCGCATCGGGTGGAGGCGGCGGCGGCACTGCTGGAGGATCTGGGCGCCCTCAATACGATCGAAAAGCTCAATGGCGGTCTGGTGATCCGCGGCCACGCCTGCTCGCTGGCCGCCGCCGTGCACGGCCGGCCGGAGGTGTGCCGGGCAATCGAGAGCCTGCTCGCCGAGTTGATCGACGCGCCGGTTCGGGAGTGCTGTGAGCGGGGCGAGCGGCCCCGCTGCTGCTTCGAGATCGGGCCTCTGGATGCCGCGGCGGGCGGTTCACTCGAGGCGACGCACTGATCGAGGACCCGGGTCAGTACCGCCGATCCCAGGCCCGATATCCTAGTCGTCCCGTTGAGCCACCGCACCAGCGGCACCAGTGCCGCGAAGTCCCGGGCGAGGGTCGCGGGCAGCCGCGGGCTCTCGACCTCGCGCTCCGTCATCAGCCTGGTCGCGGTGAACGAGCGGTAGCGCAGCCAGTGCGCGGCGGGATGGTCCTCACGGTAACCCCGCGGCATGCGCTTGAGCACCGCCTCGTCGTCCAGCCGGCCGAATCGCCGGCGGAACGCGGGCGCGCGCAGCAGGCGTTCCAGGGTCTCCGGCGATCTCGGCGATCGCCTCGCGGATCCGCTCCAGCGCCGGCCGCGCCGGCATCCACATCCCGCCGGCCACGAAGCACTCGCCATCGCGCGAGCTGGAAGTAGAGTCCCGCGCCGGCGCCCTGGGCGTCCTGCCCCGCGCCGCGCCCCGCGTCCTGATGGTAGAACTGGCAGGCGGCGTTGGTCTTGTACGGCGACTTGTCGGCCGAGAAGCGGACGTCCCGATGGATGCGGAAGATCGAGTGCCTGGGGTCGCCGGTCAGCTCGGGGGCCAGGCGCGCCAGCCGCACGTCCATCTCTTCCACCAGCGCCCGCATCGGATCGCGGACCTCGGTCTCGTACACCGCCCGGTTGCGCTCGAACCATTCCCGCCGGTTGTTTCGCTTCAGCCGCCGCAGAAATCCGAGCGCTTCCGGTCGGAAGCCTGCGAATCGTGCCGCGGCCGTGTGACCCACCACCATCGCCTCCTTCTCCTTTCTCGTGAGCCGTTTGATCGCCCGCTCCCGGCGCAGCGCGGCGCCGCGCCCGGCCGCGGGCTCGAGGTGCACCAGGCTGACCGGCAGGCGCGACCTGGTGTAGGCCGCTCCCCGACCCGAATTGTGCGCCCGCTCCCGGGCCGCGGGGTCGGTGGTGACACCGGTATAGAGGGTGCCGTCGCCGCATCGGGCGACGTAGACGAACCAGGCCATATAGATTGTAATGATAGGTTCCCCTTTCTATCTTCGACTGACTCCCCACAGCCCAGTCCGAGCGTCCGAGGCACGATGCCACCCGACCAGCGAGCCGGCCGCAGCTCGCTTCCCGACCAGCGCACGCTGTCTGTCCTGGCTGTTCATCGGTCGGCTGATACTCGCGGTCGGCATCCTGATGGGCGCCGGCCTGGTGTGGACCGAGCGGCCCCAGGAGTCGTTCCTGGTCAGCATCGCGGTGGTGATCGCCCTGACGTTCACCGCCTACGGCTTCTACATCGTTCACCTGGCGCCGCCGCCGGCCGGGCAACTACCGTTCCTGCTGATCCAGGCGCTGGTGGACCTGGGTGTGGTCACGACGGTGGTGCACTTCGCGGGGCAGCCGCAGTCGGCGTTCCCCGCGCTCTACGTGCTGGTGGTGGCGGCCTACGCCCTGCTGATGCCGCCGGCCACCGGCGCCCTCACCGCCGTCCTCGCGTCGGCGCTCTTCCTCGGCGACACCCTCTGGACCCGGGCCGACGCGCCCGACTCCGCCTTCTGGGCCCAGATGGTGGTGTTCAACCTGGTGTTCGCGATCGTGGCGGTGCTGGGTCACCGGCTGCGCGAGGCCGGGATGGAGCAGGAGACCCTCGCCACCGAGCTGCAGCGGGTCCGGCTCGAGGCCGACGACATTCTCCGGAACATCCGCTCCGGCGTGCTCACGGTGGACGGGCTCGGCCGGCTGGCGTTCATCAATCCGACCGCCGAGCGGCTGCTGGACCTCGAGGGCGAGGCGCTCATCGGCCCTGCCGGTCCTGGACCAGCTCAAGGTGCGCTCGACCGAGCTGTGGGCGGCGATCGTGGCGGGGATCCGGAACGGCCGCAAGATCAGCCGGGGCGAGGGGATCGTCTCCCACCAGGGGGGGCGGACTTTCCCCATCGGCCTCAGTACCACCACATTCCGGCAGGAGGCCCAGGAGGCGCCGTCGGTCACCGCGATCTTCACCGACATCTCGGACCTGAAGGAAGTGCAGGAGCTCCAGGCCCGCGCCGAGCGGCTGGAGTCGGTGGCCGCGCTGAGCGCGTCGCTGGCGCACGAGATCCGGAACCCGCTCGCCTCGATCCGGAGCTCGGTCGAGCAGCTGGCCCGCTCCCGCCACGCCGACGAGGACGAGCGCTTCCTCGCCGGCGCTCATCGTCCGGGAGAGCGACCGGCTGAGCCGGCTGCTGAGCGAGTTCCTGGACTTCGCCCGGGTGCGGGCGACTCAGTTCGTGCCGGTCGACCTGCACTCGGTCGTCACCGCGGTGGTCCGGCTGATCCGGGCCCATCCGGACTGCCGGCCCGACGCCGAGATCGTGATCGAGGGCGGGCGCACGATGATGGAGGGCGACGAGGACCTGCTGCACCGGGTCATCGCCAACCTGGTGCTCAACGCGGTGCAGGCGGCGCGGGGGCCGATCCGGATCACCGTGAGCATCGCCGCGGTGTCGGCCGGCGGAGATCCCCCACGGCACCAACCTGGAGCACGCGGTCCGGCTCCAGGTGCGGGACAACGGGCCCGGCATCCCCGAGGAGATCCGGGACCGGCTGTTCGACCCCTTCGTCTCCGGCCGGGCGGGCGGCAGCGGGCTCGGGCTCGCCATCGTCCAGCGCGCGGTCGAGGCGCACCGGGGGCTGGTGCTGGTGGAATCCGGGCCCGGGACCGGCACCACCTTCACCATCTTTCTGCCCGCCAGAGATGCTGGCGGAGGACGCCGCATGAGTCAGAAGCCCTCGGTCCTGGTGGTCGACGACGAGTCGGGCATCCTGGACACCCTCAGGATCCTGCTCAGGAACGAAGGGTTCGAGGTCACCACGGCCCAGGGCGGAAAGGCGGGCCTGGAGCAGATCCGGTCCGGCGCCCACGACCTGATCCTCTCCGACGTGCGGATGCCCCAGGTCTCCGGCCTCGACATCCTGAACGCGGCCCGGGAGCAGGACCCGATGACGCCGGTCATCCTGATGACCGCGCAGGCCTCGCTCCAGAGCGCCATCAGCGCGGTGAACTCCGGCGCCTTCTACTACATCCAGAAGCCGTTCTCCAACGACGAGCTGGTGGCCATCCTCCGCCGCGCCTGCGAGTTCCGCGCGGTGCGGGTGGAGAACAAGCAGCTCAAGCAGGAGATCCGGCGGCGGGACAAGACCGCGGTCGCCCGGCCGATCGGGAAGTCGAAGCGCTTCATGGAGCTGCTGAAGCTGGCCGAGCACGTGGCGCCGACCGAGTCCACCGTGCTGATCCAGGGGGAGAGCGGCACCGGCAAGGAGGTCGTCGCCCGCTACATCCACAACCTCTCGACCCGCGCCGACGGGCCCGTTCCTCTCCATCAACTGCGGCGCGCTGCCGGAGAACCTGCTGGAGAGCGAGCTGTTCGGGCACGTGAAGGGGTCGTTCACCGGCGCGGTGCGGGACAAGCAGGGGCTCTTCGCCGCGGCGCGGGGCGGCAGCTTCTTCCTCGACGAGGTCGGCGAGATGCCGCCCGTCGCTCCAGGTGAAGCTGCTCCGCGTGCTCCAGGAGCGCGAGGCGATCCCGGTCGGCGCCACCGAGGCGATCCCGGTGGACGTCCGCATCATCGCGGCGACCAACCGGGACCTCGAGGAGGAGATCCGCCGGGGCAACTTCCGCTCCGACCTCTTCTACCGGCTCAACGTGATCGCGCTCAACCTCCCGCCGCTGCGGGAGCGGCGGGACGACCTGCTGCTGCTGCTCGAGGCCTTCCTCCAGACGATGGCGCCAGGAGAGCGGCACCGAGCCCAAGGCGCTCTCGTCCGACGCGCTCGACGCGGTGATGGTCTACGAGTGGCCCGGCAACGTGCGGGAGCTGGAGAACGCGCTGGAGCACGCGGTGGTGCTGAGCCGCGGCACCCTGATCGAGGGCGGCCGCGCTGCCGGAGCGGATCACCAAGCGGCGCAAGGAGCCGCTGGTGGCGGAGCGGTCGTACCGCAACCCGACGCTGGAGGTGATCGAGCGGGCCTACATCATGTGGGTGCTCCAGGCGGAGGGCGGGAACAAGACCCGGGCGGCGGAGGTGCTGGGGATCGATCCCTCGACGCTGTACCGGAAGCTGAGCCGGTACGAGGAGCAGGTGGAGGTGAAGGCGTAAGGGCCCCTTCAATGATTTTTCGAAAGTGCGCCAGAGGATAGGCTCCCCCGACCACGACGCCCGTCACCGCTCCACCCGCCGCCCGGCCGATCACAAAGGAAGGTGTCGCGGTTAGGCCGGCCTCGGCCGCTGCCGCGGCGTCGCGCTCCACCATCGCCGCGATATCGGGGGACTTCAGGCAGGCCTCGAACCGCGGCAGGTCGAGCCCGAGCTCCCGGGCGATTCCCCCGAAGGTGCTGTCGGCGAGGTGTGGCTGCGCCTCGAAGAGCGCGTCGTGGTATTGCCAGTACCGCTCGGCACCCTGCCCGCCGGCGCAGCGTGCTGCCTTGGCCGAAGGCGCAGCCAGCGGATGCTGGTCGAGGGGCAGGTCGCGCAGAACGTAGCGCACCGTTCCCCGGTTGACGAATTCGCTTATGAGGCTGGGCAGCGTGCTTCTGGCGTGGCGGGCGCAAAACGGGCACTGGTAGTCGGTGAACTCCACGATCGTGACCGGTGCGGACTCGAGGCCGAGCACCGCGGCGCCGGTGGTGGCGACGGTCGCCGTCTCAGGCCGGGCGGGCGGAGCACCCCCTTCGATCGCCGTCTTCATCGCCGCCACGGTGGCGGCGAGACTGTCCACCCGGGCCGCCAGACGGGTAAGCTCGGCTTTGGTGCCGGGGCTGGTACAGGAGATGAGCGCTGGCAGGCCCAGCACCAGGAGGCACCGTCGAACCCGCGGAGGTCGCGCACGCATCGAACGCTCCCGGTAGAAAGGTAGAGTATAGCCCGATTCCGGATCCGCGCGCGAACCCATGAGTGCAAGACGCCCGCGCGAGCGCCGAGTTGCCGCGATTCGATCCCGAAGTCCGCACCCCGCCGATCTACTTTGGTCCCCGCGATAGCGCCACTCGGTGCGCGCCCTGGGCCATGCCCTGACCCGGCTCTTGCAAAATCCTGTTCCGTGTGGACTTGCCCGCCGCGCGCAAAGATTGTCCAGCCCACGATAAGCGCATCGCATACATCACGATACAAGGCCAGACCCGGGGGGTGGCACATGTGTTGCCCTACCCGGGGCCAGTCCGACCCGTCCCAGGTTGTCGGCTCGGCCACGTCGCCGCTCACTCACTCGGAGGAAGTATGCAGAATCGTAAGGGCTTTACCCTGATCGAGCTGTTGATCGTGGTCGTGATCATCGGCATCCTGGCCGCGATCGCCATTCCGAAGTTCGCCAACACGAAGGACAAGGCGAAGATCGCCTCGATGAAGTCGGACCTGCGTAACTTCGTCTCCGCGCAGGAAGGCCACTTCGCGGACTACGCGACCTACGCCACCGCGCATGACATCACCGCGGCCTGCGTGCCGGCGGCGGCGACCGTCTGTTTCGCCCCGACGATCGGCAACGTGATGGTGATCGGCGTGGCGACGGCGGGTGGGTTCAACGCCACCGTGACCAATGCCAGCCTCGCCACCGCCAAGACCTGCGGCGTGTACGGCGGCAATGCGGCCACGCCGAATGCGGCCGTGGTCCAGGAAGGCGCCCCGGCTTGCTGGTAAGCCTGACGGCTGGCTGAGCAAGATGGGGCGGTGGCCGAGGGTCACCGCCCCATTGCTCAACTGCCGGTTCCTATTCACCTGAAACCAAGACTCTTGGTGACCCTATGCCGACCATCCCTTCGATTGCGAGACGCTCCCGGCGTGGCTTCACGCTGATCGAGCTCCTCATCGTCGTCGTGATCATCGGCATCCTGGCCGCGATCGCCATCCCGAAGTTCGCCAACACCAAGGAAAAGGCGATCGTCGGCCAGATGCGAAGCGACCTGCGCAACATGGTGACCGCGCAGGAGGCGTACATCAGCGATGCCTTGACCTACTACAACGGACTGGTCCCGTCCGCGGCGCTCGCATACAACCCGTCCGGGAACATCACGATCACGCTGTCCGGCGTGTCCGCCAACGGCTGGGCGGCCGTCGCAGGCGCCCCGACCTCGTCGCGGACCTGCGCGATCTTCATCGGCACCGCCCCTCCGCCTCCGCCGTCGTCGGTGGAGGGGCAGGTGGCTTGCACGTCCTGAGGCCGCGTGACCCGTCGATCCCTGCGGCTTGAGCTACTGGTCAGCCTGGGATTCGTGACCTCGACGGCGGTGATCCTGGTAGGGCTGAACACGGTGCTCTTGCTCGGCGGCGATCTGCGCGAAGCGTGGATGCCGCTCCTCGCGGTCTGGATCGGCAGCACGCTGGTGTTCGTGCTGTTCGGCGCTTCGCAGGTTCATCGGCTGGTGATCCAGCCCCTGAGCCTGCTGGCCGACGAAGCCGACGCCCTGGCCCGCGGCGAGGTCCCGGCGAGCCCTCCCGACTACTCCACCCGGGAGCTCGACGAGCTGGCCGGCCGCTACCGGGCCATGGCGGAAGAATTGCTGGACGCGCAGAGCCACGTGGTGCGGGTGGAGAAGCTGGCCGGGATCGGCCGGCTCGCCGCGGGAGTGGCGCACGAGATTCGCAATCCGCTCGGCGCGCTGGGGACCTATACCGAGGTCCTGGGGCGGCGGGGGTCCGATCCGGCGGTGGTGGCGGAGATGCATACCGCCATCGATCGGGTAGATCGCATTGTCGAGGGGCTGCTGGCGTACGCCCGCCCGAACCCGTCGCAGGCGGCGGCCAGGGCGCCCCACTCGGTTTCGGCGGACCTGAATGGCGCCGCCCGAACCGCGGTCGAATTCCTGAGCGCGCAGGGCATGCTCGCCGCCGACGCGCTCACCGTCGAGCTCGATCCGTCGCTGGGAGCGGTCCGCGGTGACCGGCACGCGCTGGAGCAGATGGTCATCAATCTCCTGGTGAACGCCGTCCAGGCCGCCCCGCGGGGGCGGATCCACGTGGGCACGGTGGCGAGGCGCTACCAGCGGCGACACGGCACGGCCACCCGGAACGGTGGTCCCTCGCCGGCCCGCCGTGAATGGTCGGCCCGCCCCAGTCGTCAGGACCTGGCTTCGGGTACGCCGGGCGCGCTGCTGGTCGTTGCGGACGACGGGCCCGGTGTGCCCGAGGCGGACCGGGAGCGGATCTTCGATCCGTTCTTCACCACCAAGGAGCCCGGTGAGGGGACCGGCCTGGGGTTGGCGATCGTGGCGCGGACCGTGCACGACGCCGGTGGGGTGGTGTGGGTGGACCGCGCCCGCGAGGGCGGCGCGGTGTTCAAAGTCTTCCTGCCTCTGGTGGGTGTGACCCATGCATGTGCTGATCGTTGACGACGATGCCGGCCTCCGACAGTCGCTCTCGCTCCTGCTTCAGGAAGCGGGATATGCGGCTGTCGCGGAAGGCGATCCAGAACAGGCGCTCCGGCGCGCCAAGGCGGAGGCGTTCGATCTGATCCTCTGCGACGTCAGGATGCCCAAGATGGACGGCGTCTCCTTCCTCCGGCACTACCGGGCGGATGGCGGGTCGGCGCTGCTCATCATGATGAGCGGCTACGGCACCGAGGACAGCGCGCTCGCCGCCATGCGGGAGGGCGCGTACGACTACCTGCACAAGCCCTTCCGTCCCGACGAAGTCACCATGACGCTGCGCAAGGCGGAGGAGCGCGAGAAGCTCCGCCGCGAGGTGGAGACCCTGCGGTCCAGCCTCGGCGCCGCCGTGGCGAACGACCTGGTGGTCTGCGAGAGCCAGGCGATGCGCGACCTGCTCGATCTCGCCACCCGGGTCGCCCGGCACAGCACCACCGTCCTCATCACCGGCGAGAGCGGCACCGGGAAGGAAGTCGCTCGCCCGCGCCATCCACCGGATGAGTCCGCGGAGCGAGCGGAGCTTCATCGCCATCAACTGCGCGGCGATACCGGAGCACCTCCTGGAGTCGGAGCTCTTCGGGCACGCGAAGGGCGCCTTCACCGGCGCCAACGGCGACCGGGCGGGGCTGTTCGAGCTGGCCCACGAGGGGACGCTGCTGCTGGACGAGATCGGCGACCTGCCGCTCGAGCTCCAGGCCAAGCTGCTCCGCGTGCTGGAGGAAGGCGAGATCCGCCGGGTGGGCGGCCACGAGCCACGCAAGGTGGACGTCCGGGTCATCGCCGCGACAGCCAAGCCGCTGGAGCAGGCGGTCGAGCGCTCCGAGTTCCGGGCCGACCTCTTCTACCGGCTCAACGTCGTCCGGCTTCATCTGCCGCCGCTGCGCGAGCGCCCCGACGACGTCCCCGCGCTCCTGACCCACTTCGCCGGCCAGGCGGCCCAGCGTCTCGGCCACGCCGTGAGCGTCACCCCGGCCGCGCTGGATTGGCTGACCCATCACTCCTGGCCGGGCAACGTGCGCGAGCTCCGCAACGCGATCGAGCGCGGCGCCGTGCTGGCCGGCGACCGGCCGCTCGACGTCAAGGACTTCGCCGTGGCCAACGGGAACGGCAATGGCGCGAGCCAGGCGAACGGCAACGGCACGCTCGACCTCAAGACCCAGGTGGAGGCGATCGAGCGACATGCCATTCTCAAGGCGCTCGAGGCCTCGGGCGGCAACCGTCGGCAGGCCGCGAGCCTGCTCGGCATCAGCCTGCGAACCCTCTTCTACAAGATGCGGCGGCTCCCGGTCCACTAGGCTGGTGCAGGGAATCGCGTTCGGCTGCCATTAAATGCAGCGCCTGGCGGTGGCCTGGAATCACAAGCCATTACCGGCGCTGCTGTTAGTTCCTGGTACAGCTCCTGCCATTGAACCGGAGCAGAGAATCAGGGCTAGAACCGCGCGATGCCGCGCAGAGGGGAGAACACCGTGCCGCGTCGGGATGGCTTCACACTGGTCGAGACGCTCATCGTCGTGGTGCTTCTGGGGCTGATCGTACTGATCGGGTTTCCCAAGATCAGCGCGGCGCATGGGCCGGAGCGACCTCCGGGGCGCCCGCACCACCATGATCAACATGGTGGCGGCGGCCCGCGCCGCGTCGGTGCAGGGCAATCGGCTCACCTGGATCAAGTTCGAGGGCAACACGGCGCACGTGCTGGCGCCGGCCTCGAGTGGTGCCGGCTGGCGGCTCCAACGCCGACACCGTGGGCGCGGTCCAGAACCTCGTCGACCCAGTACGGGGTCACCGTCGTGGCCGGGACGGACTCGATCCAGTTCGACCCCCGCGGCTTCGGCACCGGCGTTCGGCGGCACGCAACGACCATCGTCCTTTCGCGAGGGCGGGCACAGCTCGACCATCACGATCGACGGCCTGGGGAGGGTCACGCAAGTGAGACAGCGCGCGCTCGGGGTTCACCCTCGATCGAGGTACTGGTCGCGGTCACGATCCTCGCCGTCGGCGTCGTCGCCCTGGCCGGCTCGTCGGCCGCGGTCACCCGGATGATCGGCCGCGGCAAGATCGACACCCGCGCGGCCCAGCTCGCCAGCCTGCGGGTGGAGGCGCTGCGCCTGATCGCCTACTCCACGACGCCGCGCTGCACCGACGCTGGCCAACGGCGGTCCCGCAGACCACCGACCACGTCATCCTCAGCCTGGACCGTGGCGGTCGAACGGCACCGGGCGGAACGTGACCGTCAGCGCGACCTACGCCACCGGGCGGGGTACGCACACCGAGCGTGCTCACCACCTACATCGAGTGCTGACTCCCATGCGCCAACGCCACGGCTTCACCCTCATCGAGGTCATGGTCGCCCTGGTCATCATGGGCGTCGTGACCGGCGCGATCTACAAGCTGCTCAACACCAGCCAGCGGCTCTCCCTGGCTCAGGCCGAGCAGGTGAGCCTTCAGTCCACCGTGCGCACCGGCTCGCTGGTCGTGCCCAACGAGCTGCGCGAGCTGAACACGGTCGCTCGGATCGCTGGACCGCGAGCCAGAACGACATCCTCGTGGCCAACCCCGACGGGATCACCTATCGCGCCATGCGGGGACTCGGGTTCGCTCTGCCTGGCTCCGGTCGCGCCGGTGACCCAGCTCCGGCTGTCGCCAGGACCACGCTGGACCGGCCTCCGCTCCCCTGAGCGGACCGGGACGGCCTGTACCTCTTCGTCGACGGCGACGAGGACGAGACCAGCGACGACACCTGGGTCCAGGTGGCGATCACCGCCGTGGCCAGCTCCGAACAACGGCCTGTGGCGCCACGCCGGGCATCGTGCTGACCGTCGCACCGGTCGCGCCGGCCGTGGCGATCCCGGCCGTGCCGCTCAACACGCCCGTCCGGCTCTTCGAGGTCATGAGGCTCGAGCTCTACGCCGCGGACGGCGAGTGGTGGCTGGGAGCCCGGTCGACCAGAGGTGGATCTGGCGCCCCAGCCGGTGCTCGGCCCGTTGACCGACGACGGCTTCGGGCTGGAGTACTTCAACAGCGCCGGCGCCGTGACCGCGGACCTGACGGCCATCAAGAGCATCCGGATCACGGTGCGGGGCTTGACCGACGACGCGGTGCGGGGCCGGCGGCGCCGGCACGATGGGCCATCCCGAGGAGACGCTGGTGACTCAGGTGCTGTTGCGCAACTCGATCCGCCCATGAGTGGATCATCCCACAAGGAGATTGGCATGCGAGCTCGACGGCTGTCCGACGAACGCGGCATCGCGCTGGCGGTGGCGGTGTTCGCCCTGGTGGTGATCGGCGCGCTCGTGGCGGGCACCTTCTTCGCCGGCCGGCTCGAGCAGCAGACCGGCAGGAACACGTTCTATCGCGGCGCAGGCGGCCGAGGCGGCCGAGGCGGGCCTGAACGAGGCGGTCGGGGGCCAGACGCGGCGCTCCTGCTGGCCCTGCCGAAGACCGCCAACCCGGTGCAACGACCACGTCCCTCGGCGCCTTCCCGGTGGTACGGCGCGCGACACGTCGGCCACCCGCCTCGATCAACCGGCTCACCGACATCTGTTCCTGGTGCGCTCGCTGGGCATCCGGAGCAACGCTGCCGGCGGGCAGCTGGCCGCGCGCTCGCTCGGTCAGTTGATCCGGCTGGTGCAGGCCGACATCGAGGTCAACGCGGGCCTGACCGCCCTGGGCGACGTGACGATCAGCGGTGGCGCGGAGGTCAGCGGCACGACGCCGTGCCGCCCCGTGGGTCGCCAAGGCGAGACTGTCCGCCGCTGGAGGACGTGACCGGCGTGCGGTACAACAACGGCACGCTTACGAGCCAAGGGCAACGGCGCCAGTTGCCGGGCGGCCCGACAGCGTCATGGATCCCACACTGAACCCGACCGACATGAAGAAGGACTTCGACAAGCTCAAGGCGCTGGCGACCCTGATCGTGACGCACGACAATCCGGCCGCGACCGGGCCCGCGTACACGGGCGCGATCCCGCCAAAGTGCGACACGAACGTCGAGACCAACTGGGGCGAGCCGACCCTGGCTACGGACCCGTGCTTCAACTATTTCCCGATCATCTATCACTACGGCAACCTGAAGCTGCAGGGTGGCCGGGGCCAGGGCATCCTGCTGGTCGAGGGTGACCTCACGGCGACGGGTGGCATGGTGTTCTACGGCCCGGTCTTCGTCACCGGCACCCTGTCGACCAGCGGCAACAGCGAGCCAGGGCGCCAAGTTCTATGGCGGCGTCATCGCGGGTAACGTCGCGCTGGACGACCTCACCAAGCTGGCCGGTGGCGCGCTGGTCACGTACTCGTCCTGCGCCATCCGGCGCGCGCTGCAGAACTCCGCCACACCCGAGCGCGCTGGCCGAGCGGAGCTGGGTGCAGCTCTACCAGTAGGCCGGGCCGCGGGGCGGCGCCGCGGCTCGAAGCGATCCCGGTACGCCGGCGGACGCTCCGCCGCGTAAACTGTCCCGTCACCCCTTCAGTGGGAGGACGGGACAGTGCGCGTCGAGGGCAGAGAGGCATTCACCATCGCCGAGGCGCTGGTCGCGGTGATGGTGCTGTCGGTCGGGATCCTGGCACTGGTCGGATCGGCCGCGCTGACGAGCCGCATGCTGGCACGGGGGCGCCATGTCCACTCGCGCCGGCCAGGTCGCGGCCGCGCGGATCGAGCGGCTGCGCCAGATCGCGTTCTCCACGGTACCCCGCCTGCACCGGCGCCGGATGGCGGAGCGGCAGCGCGGTCGACCCGGGTCTCGCGGAGAGCTGGCAGATCCTCGACCCGGCGGGACCCGTCGCGGCGGGTACGCGTCGTCGTGCGCTCCCGGCATCCCACCGGGATTCCAGCGACACCGTCGTCACCGGCATGCTCTGCGGCCCGCCATGAGCGCACGCCGAGGGTTTACGCTGGTCGAGCTCGCGGTCGCCCTGGTGCTGGCGCTTGCTGGTCGGCGGGATCGTGCACCGGAAGCTGCTCCACGGGCAGCGCCTCGCCCGGGCGCAGGCCGAGCGGATGGCCCTGAGCGAGAACGTGCGCGTGGCGGCGCTGGTGCTGGCCGGCGAGCTGGGCGGCCTCGGCTACGACGAGATCACTCCCGAAGCCTCGGCCGCGCTCGGCTCGCCGAGCCGTATCCGGAGCGATCTCCTCGCCGTCGCGCCGGGCGCCGTCACCTATCTCGCGCGGCGCGGGGCGGTGGGCACGTGTGCGGTGTCAGCCCCGGTCCGCCGGCGCGAGATCGTGATCGCGGCGTCGTCCTGGGAGTCGCCTGCGCGCGCCGCGGGCCACCGACTCGCTCCTGGTCTTCGCCGAGGGCGATCCCGCCACGGGCTCCGACGATGCCTGGATCCACCTCGGCATCGTGTCGGTCGGCGCGGGGAGCTGCCCGGGCGGAGCGGCGGGAATCGCCATTCGGGTTGCCGTCCCGGCCGCCGCTCGGACCCGGCGGCGCTGGCCCGGGTCACCGCCGGGATCGCCGGTCCGGCTCGCCGAGGTGATGCAGATGCGGTACTACCGGTCGGGCGGCCAAGTCCTGGTTCGGCATGCGGTCGGTGAGCACCGGCGAGGCGATCACCCCGGTGGCCGGGCCGCTCGCCGACAGCACGGCCGGCGTGCGCGGGCTCACGCTGGTCTATCGCGACGCCGCCGACGTCCCGACCTCGGATCCCGCGGCGGTGCGGGCCGTCGAGATCGCGCTGCTCGGCGTCACCGAGCCAGCCGATTCACGGCCGCGATCTCCGCCGCCCGCTGGTGGACAGCCTCGCGCTCACCACCCGGGTGGCGCCCCGCAACGGGCTTCGTCCGTGACCGCGCGCGGAGCGGGGAATGGCGCTGCCGCTGGCGCTGCTCGCGCTGGTGGTGATCGCCGCGATCGTGGCCGGCGGGTTCGCCTCGGCGCATGCTGGAGCAGCGCATCGGGCCGGAACACGCTCTATGCGGTGCAGGCCGCGGGCGCGGCCGAGGCCGGTGCCGCGGCGGTGGTGGGCGAGTGGGACGGGCTCGGGCTCGGGCTGCTCGCCCCCGGCGACAGCGCGGTGCTGCCCACGGTGCCGCTCCCCGGGCGCGCCGCGTACTCGCCGACGGTCATCCGGCTCAACGGGGAGCTGTTCCTGGTGCGGGTCGCCGGGGTGCGCGCGCGATGCGGATGGCGGGGCGCTGGCCCGGCGGGAGGTCGGGCTGCTCGTCCGCGTGGCCGACAGCGCCGCTCCCGGCGGCGCCGCCGGTATGGCCGCTCCGCAACCGGGCATGGCGTGCAGTGACACGGCGATTGCACGCCGGCGCACGGGGCGGGAAGTAGTGCATCCCGAGAGACGGCTTGCGAAAGAGAAGATGGCGGGCGCTACAGCGCTTGCAGCGGCCCCGTCCGGCCGGGAATTAACCCGCGCGGCTCCATCTACTTAGCGGGCTGCAATTTGTGTGGCACATCGGTTGCCCTCATCCGGGCAGACTATACCCACGCCTCGGCTTCGGGACCTTAACCAGCGGATACGTATGGGACTCTTCGGGCGCAACGCGACGACGGTCGGTCTCGACATCGGGAGCGGCCTCATCAAGCTCGTCGCCATTTCTCACGCCTCGGGCGGGCCGGTCCTGACCAAGGTGGCGTTCACCTCGGTGGTGAACGACGCCATCGTCGAGGGCGAGGTCATGGACCCCGGCGATCGTCGCCGAGGCCATCAAGGACCTCATGGCGTCCGCCGGCATCAAGGCGAAGAAGGTCGTGGTCGCCGTGGGCGGCCGCGACGTGATCATCAAGAAGATCAGCATGGACCGGATGAAGGAGGCCGAGGCGCGCGAGGTGATCCGCTGGGAGGCGGAGCAGCACGTGCCGTTCGACATGGACAACGTCGAGCTCGACTTCCAGATCCTCGATCCCGAGGGCGAAGGCCTCCAGATGACCGTGCTCCTGGTCGCCGCCAAGCGCGAGCTGGTGGAGCACAAGGTGGCCCTCCTCTCCGACGTCGGGCTCGACGCCAGCGTGATCGACGTGGACGCCTTCGCGCTCCACAACGCCTTCGAGATCAACTACCCCGAGGCGATGGTGGGCGTGGTCGGCCTGGTCAACATCGGCCACGAGACCACCAACATCAACATCCTGGACGACGGGGTCCCGGTGCTCACCCGCGACATCCCGATCGGCACCCGCCGGTTCAAGGAAGATCTCCAGCGCGAGCGCGGGCTCTCGGCCGACGAGGCCGACCGCCTGCTGCGCGGCACCACGTCGAGCGACGCGCTCGATCCGCTGCTCGAGGGCCGGGGCGAGGAGCTCGCCGTCGGCATCGAGCGCGCGGCGGCGTTTCTCCAGTCGGCCAGCCGGTCGGCCGGCGGGATCTCCCGGATCTTCACCACCGGCGGCGGCGCCCGCATCCCGCGCCTCAACAAGGTGCTGTCCGACCGGCTCCGGATTCCGGTGCAGCTGGCCAACCCGATCGAGAAGCTCCAGGTGGCCGACGGCGTGTTCGACACCATGCCGGTGGACGAAGTGGCGCCCTTGCTGATGCTCCCGATCGGCCTCGCGCTTCGCAGCGCGGCGTGACCCCGACCAACGGACCCGATACCCGATGATCACCGTCAATCTTCGTCCGGACCTCAAGCGCAAGCGGGCGCGCTCGCCCTTCCAGGGAGTCGCTGGAGAGCGTCCGCGGCCTGGGCGGCAAGGTGAAGGACCCGCTGCTGCTCGCCTCGCGTCGGTGAGCTGGGTGGCCGTGCTGGGCTGGCTCGGCTACGTGGTGGTCGGCACCACCACGCGAGCTGAACGCGCTGGAGCCGCAGCTCGAAGCAGACCCGCGCCGAGCACAAGCGCTTCAAGGCGTTCCTGGCCGAGAAGCGGCATCAGGAGACCATCCGCGACTCGCTGGTCGCCCAGATCGGCGTCATCCGCACCGTGGACGGCGACCGCTACGTGTGGCCGCACCTGCTCGACGAAGTGACCAAGGCGCTGCCGGCCTACACCTGGCTGGTGGACATGGGGTTCGCCGCGCCGGCCGCGGCGCCGCCGCGAGCCGCGCAGCCGCGCCGCCGGACGCCAAGACGCGACGCGACCGCGGCCGCCACGCCGTTCGTGAGTCCGCCGGTGGTGTTCAACGTGAACGGCCGCACGGTGGACATCCAGGCGTACACCCGGTTCCTCCGCCAGCTCGAGGCCTCGCCCTGGATCACCGACGTCACGCCGGTGTCGGCGCAGACGGTGGTCGAGAAGGAGCGTCCGGTGACCGCGTTCACCATCCGCGCCACGTACCGCCAGGCCGACTCGGCGTACATCCGGACGGTTCCCCTCAGCGAGTCGGTGAGGTAGGCGCCATGGCACATGTCTTCGCAGAAGGCCACCCCGTTGCTGGTGATGCTGCTCGCCGGCCTCACGGGGTACATCGCCTACACCGGTGCCGTGATCGACAGCGCCGGCATGAGCGGGCTGGCCGCGCGCGAGGAGCGGGTGGTCGCGGTGCGGGACACCATCGCCCAGCTCCAGGCCGCCACCGACAGCGCCAAGCGCGAGCTCGCGCGCGGCACGGTGGAGGACCTGCGCCAGCGGCTGGAGACCTACCGCGGGAGCCTGGCGCTGCTGCGCCGGCTGGTGCCCGGAGCGGAACGAGGTCCCCAACCTGCTCGACGACATCTCGAGCCGGGGCAGGATCCGCGGGGTCACGCTGTCGCAGGTGGTGCCGCTGCCGGTGGAGGCCGGGTCCGGCGCCGTTCGACACCTACAAGTACAACATGTCGGTCATCGGGCGCTACGATCAGATCGGCCAGTTCCTCGCCGACGTCGCGAGCCTCCAGCGGATCATCGTGCCCTACGACCTGACGCTCGACCAGGCCAACACGACCGCGGCCAAGGCGCTGGGCGACACCACCGGCGCGCTGCTGGAGGCCAAGTTCCAGGTCCGCACGTTCGTCAAGTCTCCTACACCGGAGGGACAGGCCAGTGGCTCGTAACGCTCTGCTCGGGTTCGCCCTGCTCGCCGCGCTGGCCGGCTGCTCGCCGGCCGGGGACGAGGCGGAGGCGCAGGCGGCCGAGGCGCAGTTGGCCGCGCTGCGAGCGCACAACGACAGTCTCCGGCAGGCGCCGCGCGGCGACGCCGTGCCGGCCGCGGCGGACTCCGGAGCCAGCAGCACCCTGGCCGCCACCACGCCGGGACGGACAGCGCCGGACCGACACCGTCACCGTGGCCGAAGCCGCGCTGGCGGACTCGATCCGGAAGGCCCGCGAGATCGAGGTGATGCGCGAGACCTTCGCCTACGCCGGCGGCACCCGGGATCCGTTCGCCTCGCTGATCAACGGCGCGGCGACCGGGCCCGAGATCGGCGACCTGGAGCTGGTCGGGGTCTATCAGGATCTCCGCAGCCGCGACAACAGCGTCGTCGTGCTGCGGGAGAAGGCCACCGCCAAGCGGCACAAGCTGCGGGTCGGTGACCAGGTGGGACGCGCGAGGCTGGTGCAGATCCGGCCGCGTGATGCCGTGTTCACTATTCGCGACTTCGGGTTCGAACGCCAGGAAACTCTCTCGCTGCGGAAGCAGGAGGTCGAGACGCCATGACCGGATTGTATCGCAAGATCCTTATCGCCACCGCCCACTCGCTGCTGCTCGCGAGCGAGTCTCGCGGTGGCGCCCCCGACCGGGGCGAAGGTCCCGGCAGCGGGGAGGTCACGGCGGTCAGCCTGGCGCCCGCCGCCGGCAAGGCGGAAGTGGTGATCGCCGTCCGCGGCGCGGTGGACGTGCGCGACTTCGTGCTCGCCTCTCCCGACCGGCTGGTGCTCGACGTCGTCGGCGCCAAGCTGAGCGACGCCGCCCCGGCGGTGTACGACGGGGTGAAGCGTGGCGGCGTGCTCAACCTCCGCTACTCCCAGTTCCGGCCCGACGTCGTCCGGATCGTGATCGACCTCGACGGCCGCCAAGGCGTACGAGGTCGCCGCGCCAGGGCGAGTCGATCAAGATCGCCTTCGGCGCCGACCAGGGCTTCCAGGCCTGGATCTCGGCCGAGGCCCACGCCGAGCTGGTCGACCGACGAGGCGCCGGCCAAGGCCGGCCCGAGGTCACGGCCCGTCGCCGAGCTCGTGCCCGCGCCGCGCGACGGCCGTCGGCGCGCGAGGAGCCCCGGATCACCGTCACCTGGGACCGCGCCAGCATCGCCGACGTGGTCGCCGGCTTCGCCGCCTTCAGCGGCCGCACCATCATCATCGGCAAGGACGTCAAGGGTGAAGTCACCGCCGAGGTGAAGAACCAGCCCTGGCCGATGGCGTTCCAGGCGATCCTGGCCAGCCAGGGCCTCTCCGCCCAGGAGATGGCGGGCGGGATCATCCGGGTGGACGCCCCGGGCGTGCTCTCCGCGCTCGACTCGCTCGAGCCGCTGGAGACCAGCGTCGTGCGGATCAACTACGCCCACGCCGGCTCGCTGGAGAAGACGGTCGAGAGCATCCTGACCAAGGGCCGCGGCCGCGTGGTGGCCGATACCGGCTCCAACGCGCTCATCATCACCGACACCCGCAGCCGGGTGGCAGAACGTCACCGACTTCGTGCGCGGGCTCGACATCCGGACCCCGCAGCTCTCGATCCAGGCCAAGATCATCTTCGTGGACCGGACCGACATCGAGGAGCTGGGCATCAAGTACGACCTGGGCGACCGGAACCAGTTCTTCAACAAGCTGGTGCAGCGCCGCGACCCGGCCGACCGGGAAGCCGTTCGACCGGAACGTGAACGTGATCAACCTGGGCGGCAACAGCGTCTCCGCCATCGGCAACGCCGACGCCACCATCACCGGCTCGGCGCTCGACCTGATCTACTCCACCAGCATCGGCGGCTTCTCGCTGACCACGTTCCTGAGCGCGCTGGAGACGCACCGAGCTGGCCGACATCCAGGCCGAGCCGGTCATCACCACGCTCGACAACCGCGCAGGCCGACATCCTCGTGGGTGAGGAGACGCCGGTCCGCGTCATCGACGCCTCGTCAGCGCCGGCAGCGGCGGCACGGCCCGCGCCAACGTGCAGTTCAAGGAGACCGGTATCCGGCTCACGGTCACCCCGCACGTGACCAACAACCGGCAGATCCTGATGAAGCTGCACACCGAGCGCTCCGCGATTCAGCTGCTGCCCGCGGCCGACCTCGGCTTCATCTTCGCGAAGCAGAAGGCCGACAACCAGCTGCTGGTGAACGACGGCGAGACCGCGGTCATCGGCGGCCTGACGGTCACCGAGGTGAGCAAGAACCGCTCCGGCATCCCGCTGCTCGGCGGCCTGCCGATCGTCGGCAAGCTGTTCAGCTTCAGCGAAGGAGCGAGGAGAGCCGGCGCGACCTGATCATCCTGGTGACGCCGCGGATCACGGACGACGGCATGTCGGAGGAGTAAGCCCGGCTCAGGCGGCCAGACGGCGGTACGGACGGTACGGCGGAACGGCGGAAAGGTTATCCTTCCGCCGTTCGGCCGTTTCCGGCGATGCTCCTGAGGACCGTCCGCCGTCCGCCGTCCGCCGACCGCCGAGGTAGCCATGCACCTGCGCTTCACCACCGCCGGCGAGTCCCACGGGAAGGCCTTCGTCACCATCGTCGAAGGCCTGCCCGCCGGACTGCCGGTCACGGCCGACGCGGTGGACCGCGACCTCGGCCGCCGGATGCAGGGCTACGGGCGCGGCGCGCGCATGAAGATCGAGCGCGACCGCATCGAGTGGCTCTCCGGCGTGCGCGCCGGCGAGACGCTCGGCTCGCCGGTGGCGATGCTCATCGCCAACCGCGACTGGGCCAACTGGGAGGACGTCATGGCCCACGAGGCCGCCGAGGCCGGGCGAGCTGCGCCGCCGGCGGGTCTCCCGCCCTCGTCCCGGCCACGCCGACCTGGCCGGCGTCCTCAAGTACGACCGGCTCGACGCCCGCGACATCCTGGAGCGCGCCAGCGCGCGGGAGACCGCGGCGCGGGTCGCCGCCGGCGCGCTGGCCAAGCGGCTGCTCGACGAGTTCGGCGTCGAGGTCGGAAGCCACGTCGTCTCCCTGGGCGGCGTCGCCGTCGCCCGTCCGGCCGAGCTGCCCGTCCCGCTCAACGACGCCGCCGACCGCTCCGAGGTGCGGGTGCTCGACCGCTCGGTCGAGCCCGAGATCGTGCGCCGGATCGACGAGGCCAAGAAGGCCGGCGACACCCTCGGCGGCGAGGTGGAGGTCGTGGCCCGCGGCGTGGTGGTCGGGCTCGGCAGCCACGTGAGCTGGGACCGCAAGCTCGACGGCCGGCTGGCCGGCCTGCTCATGTCCATCCCGGCGGTGAAGGGGGTCGAGATCGGCATGGGCTTCGAGGCCGCGCGCCGGCCGGGCTCGCGAGGTGCACGATCGCGCATCGAGGGCGGCGACGCGGGCGGCCGCCGGCCGGGGCGACCGCCGGGGCGGGTTCCGGCGCGCGCAGCAACAACGCCGGCGGGCTCGAGGGCGGGATCACCACCGGCGAGCCGGTGGTCGTCCGGGTCGCGATGAAGCCGATCTCGACCCTGATGTCGCCGCTGCCGACCGTGGATCTCGCCTCGCGGCGAGCCGGCCAACGCCCAGAGCGAGCGGTCCGACGTGACCGCGGTGCCCGCGCTCGGCGTGATCGCCGAGGCGATGGTCGCGCTCGCGCTGGCGGACGCGATGCTGGAGAAGTTCGGCGGCGACTCGCTCGGCGAGATGCGGCGGAACTACCAGGCCTACGTCGCCGGCGCTGGGCGCCCGCTGGACGCGAGCCGCGCGCCGGAGGCGGGAGAGGCTGATGCGCGCGCCACCTGGTGCTCGTCGGGCTGCCCGGCTGCGGGAAGAGCACCGTCGGCCAGCAGGTGGCCGAGGACGCTCGGCGCGCCCCTGTTCGACATCGACTCGCTGCTGGTGCGGGAGATGGGGATGCCGGTGGCGCAGATCTTCGGGATGGTGGGCGAGCCGCGCTTCCGCGAGATGGAGCAGAAGGCGGTGCTGGCCGCGGTGGCGGCGGAGGAGCCGGCGGTGATCGTGCCCGGCGGCGGCTGGGCGGCCCAGCCCGGGCAGATGCACGGGGCCCGGCGAGTTCGCTCTCCTGATCTATCTGCGCTGCCCGCCGCGCACCGCCGCCAAGCGGGCGGAGCAGGGCGAGGCCCGGCCCCTGCTGGCGGGCCCGGACCCGGTGGAGCGGATGCGGAAGCTCCTGGAGGCCCGGGAACCGTTTTACAAGCTCGCTGATTTTGAGGTGGCGGCGGAACGCGGGACGAGGCCGAGGTGGCGGCCGGCGGTGGTGGAGCTGGCGCGGAAGCACGGCGGGTGGTGAGGGGTGTCTCGAGCCAGCAGTCCTGCTAAGTACGTTGCTCCGACAATCGACTTACGATTTCATCGCCTTGCGCCCGCCAGCTCGCCGCCCCTTTTTTGCTGTTCCCGAAATTGACCACCACGGTGAGACCGGAGATTACACTCCAGACATGGCGACACGCCGCGAAACGAGCGGTAAAGAAGCCTGCCCCGAGCCGCGAGCAAGGCCGGCCGCGAAGGCGAGCCGCCGGCGACGGCGCCGCGAAGGCCGCCCCAAGGCGCCGGAGACAGGCCAACGGCGCGGCGGCGGGCCGGGGGCGGGGTGCGCTCGTCATCGTCGAGTCGCCCACCAAGGCCAAGACCATCGGGAAGTACCTCGGGCTCCGGGCTACGACGTGAAGGCCACCATCGGCCACCTGCGCGACCTCCCCACCCGGGAGCTCGGGGTGGACGTGGAGCGCGGGTTCGAGCCCAAGTACGTCACCATTAAAGGAAAGACCAAGACCCTCTCGGAGCTGAAGAAGGCGGCCAAGACCGCCTCCACGATCTACCTCGCCACCGACCCCGACCGGGAGGGCGAGGCCATCGCCTGGCACGTGGCCGACCAGATCGACTCCCAGGTGCCGGTGCACCGGGTGCTGTTCGAGGAGATCACCCGGGACGCCGTGCTCGCGGCCATGGACGCGCCGAGGAAGATCGACGAGCGCAAGGTGGACGCCCAGCAGGCCCGCCGGATCCTCGACCGGCTGGTGGGCTACAAGGCGAGCCCGATCCTCTGGCGCACCATCAAGACCGGCCTCTCCGCCGGCCGGGTCCAGACCGTGGCGCTCCGGCTGCATCGTCGAGCGCGAGCGGGAGATCCGCGCCTTCACGCCGCAGGAGTACTGGACCATCGAGGCGCTGTGCGAGGGCAAGGGACAGACCTTCGAGGCCTCGCTGGTCAAGGTGGACGGCCACAAGCCGCAGCTCCACAGCGAGGCCGACGCCCGCGCGGTGGTGGACGCGGTCCGGAACCTGCCGTTCGTCGTCACCAAGGTCGAGCAGCGCCGCCGCAACAAGCGGCCCGCCGCGCCGTTCACCACCAGCACGCTCCAGCAGGAGGCGGCCAAGAAGCTCGGCTTCTCCTCCCGGCGGACCATGCGCGCGGCGCAGGACCTCTACGAGGGCATCGACGTCGGCGAGGAGGGGCCGGTCGGTCTGGTGACCTACATGCGGACCGACTCGGTGCGGGTGGCGGACAGCGCGGTCGCCGCGGCCCGCGACCTCATCGGCGAGCGCGTACGGCAAGCCCTACCTCCCGGCGCAGCCCAACGCCTACAGCGACCGGAAGAACGCCCGGGTGCAGGGCGCCCACGAGGCGATCCGGCCCACCGACGTGCGCCGGCACCCCGACCAGGTCCAGCGCTACCTCGAGCCCGACCAGTTCCGCCTCTACCAGCTCATCTGGCAGCGGTTCGTCGCCTCGCAGATGATGCCGGCGGTCTACGACATGACGGTCGTCGAGTTCGACCTCGGCCGCTACCTGTTCCGGGCCACCGGGTCGGTCATGATCTTCGACGGGTACCACGTGCTCTACACCGAGGGACGGGAGAAGGAGGAGGGCCGCCAGGTGGAGGACCTCCCGCCGATTCCGCCGCTGGTCGCAGGGCGACCGGGTGGAGGTGAAGGAGATCACCCCGTCGCAGCACTTCACCGAGCCGCCGCCGCGCTTCTCCGAGGCCAGCCTGGTGAAGGAGCTGGAGCGGCTCGGCATCGGCCGGCCGTCCACCTACAGCGCCATCATCTCCACGCTCTCCGCGCGGGAGTACGTGCAGGGTGGAGCAGCGCCGGTTCTTCCCCACCGAGCTGGGCGAGCTGGTGGAGAAGATCATGGTGGCCAAGTTCCCCGAGATCTTCAACGTCGAGTTCACCTCCGGGATGGAGAACGAGCTCGACCGGATCGAGGACGGCGAGCTCGGCTGGCAGCGGGTGCTGGAGGAGTTCTACGGGCCGTTCACCAAGGCGCTCGACGCGGTGGACATGACCGCGCTGGTGGCCGACGCGCACGGGCTCGATACCGAGGACCTGGCCAAGGAGCGCTGCCCCAAGTGCGGCTCGCCGATCGAGCTCAAGACCGGGCGGTTCGGGCCCTACCTCGCCTGCGTGAAGTACAAGGACACCTGCGACTACGTGAAGTCGCTCACGCAAGGCGCGCGCGCCCGACCGGCCCACCGACGAGAAGTGCCACCTCTGCGGCTCGCCGATGGTGATCAAGACCGGCCGGTTCGGCGAGTTCCTGGCCTGCACCACCTACCCCGACGTGCAAGGGCACCCGCGCGATCCCGATCGGCATGAAGTGCCCCAAGTGCCTCGAGGGCGACCTCGCCGAGCGGCGCACCAAGCGGGGCAAGTCGTTCTGGGGCTGCGTCCGCTACCCGGCGTGCGACTTCTCCACCTGGAACCGCCCGGTGGTGGAGACCTGCCCCGAGTGCGGCTGGGTCGGGATGGAGAAGAAGGTGAGCAAGGCCGAAGGGGAGACCCGCACCTGCCTCAAGTGCAAGCACAAGATCGTCCTCGCCGAGCCCGAGGAGGTGGCGCTGGCGTGAACGCCACCGTCGTCGGCGGCGGGCTCGCCGGCTCGGAGGCGGCCTGGGCGCTCGCCGAGCGCGGCGTCCGGGTGACGCTGTACGAGATGCGGCCGGTCGTGCCGACCCCCGCGCACCGCACCGACCGTCTCGCCGAGCTGGTCTGCAGCAACTCCTTCAAGTCGGTGGACCTCACCAACGCGCACGGGCTGCTCAAGGCCGAGCTGCGCGCGCTCGGCAGCCTGCTGCTGCCCTGCGCCGACGAGGCGCGGGTGCCCGGCGGCACGGCGCTCGCGGTGGACCGGGAGATCTTCTCCCGCGCGGTGCACGAGCGGGTGACCGGCCATCCCAACATCACCGTGGTGCGCGAGGAGGTGGCCGAGCTGCCGTCGCCGGGAGTGGTGGCGACCGGGCCGCTCACCTCGGAGCGCCTGGCCGGCGGCCATCGCCGCGCGGCTCGGCGTGGCGTCGCTCGCGTTCTACGACGCGATCGCGCCGGTGCGTCGCCGACGACTCGCTCGACCACGAGCGGCTCTACGCGCTCTCCCGCTACGGCAAGGGCGGCGGCGACGACTACCTCAACGCTGCCGCTCGACCGCGACGGCTACGAGGGCTTCCTCGACGCCCTCGTCGCCGCCGACCAGCACCAGGGCCACGACTTCGACCAGGTGCCCTACTTCGAGGGGTGCCTTCCGGTCGAGGAGATGGCGCGCCGGGGCCGGGAGACGCTCCGGTTCGGCCCGATGAAGCCGGTGGGACTGCCCGATCCGCGCACCGGCCGCGAGCCGTACGCGGTGGTGCAGCTCCGGCGCGAGGACCGCGCGGGGCAGATGTGGAACATGGTGGGCTTCCAGACCCGGCTCCGGATCCCGGAGCAGCAGCGGGTGTTCCGGATGCTGCCGGGGCTGGGCGAGGCGGAGTTCCTGCGCTACGGCAGCATCCACCGGAACGCCTATCTCAACAGCCCGGCCACGCTCGGGCCCGGCGCTCACCGCGCGCGACGACGACCGGCTCTTCTTCGCCGGGCAGCTCACCGGCGTGGAGGGCTACACCGAGTCGCTCGGCACCGGCCTCCTGGCCGGCATCAACCTGGCGCGCAGGCTCGTGCGGCCTGCCGTCGACCGTGCCGCCTCCGACCACGATGCTCGGCGCGCTCTACCGCTACCTGCGCGACGCCGATCCGAAGCACTTCCAGCCGATGAACGCGAACTTCGGGCTGCTGGAGCCGCTGGCGGCGACGGGCCGGATCTCCGAAGGACCGCAAGAAGGAGCTGCTGGTCGAGCGGGCGCAGGCGGAGTTCGACACCTGGGCTCGGAGAGTACAGGATGAGCCAGGGCTCGGCACATGAACCTCGCTGGCGCTCGGGATGACAGGATAGGCTGCCCGATGCTTTCCAAGCCCCGCCCCGAAGTCGCGGAGTTCCTGACCCATCTGGAAAAGGAGCGCGACCAGTCCCCCCACACGGTGAAGGCCTACGGCCGCGACCTCGAGGCGTTCACCGAGTTCTGCGACCGCCACTACGGCGGCCGCTGGAAGCTGGGCCTCGGTGGACCGGCTCGGCATGCGCGGCTTCCTCGGCGAGCTGCAGCGCCGGGGGCTCTCCAAGCGCACCGCCGCCCGCTCGCTCTCGGCGGTGCGGAGCTTCTACCGCTACCTCCAGCTGCATCATGGCGTCGCCAACGCCGCCGCCCGCGCCGCCAAGGTCCCCAAGATCGACAAGCGGCTCCCGACCTATCTCGACCGGGCGAAGACCGAGCGGCTGTTCCAGTGGGCGGAGGGCCGCGCGGCCGGCGACGAGTTCGGCCCGACCCGCGACCTCGCGATCCTGGAGCTGTTCTACTCCACCGGCATCCGGCTCTCGGAGCTGAGCGGGATGAACCTGGAGGACCTCGACCTGCTGTCGGACCAGGCGAAGGTCCGGGGCAAGGGGCGGAAGGAGCGGCTGGTGCCGGTGGGCTCGCGCGCCGTGCTCGCCATGCGGCGCTATCTTAACCTCCGGGAGGAGCTGGTCTCCCGGGTCCGGGGCGACCGGCGCGCGGTGTTCGTGACCCGCGCGAGGCCGCCGGCTGGCGCCGCGCGGGGTGCAGCGGGCGGTCCACGCGATGTTCGACGCCGTGGGTGGCGACGGGCTCCGGGTGCACTCGCTGCGGCACACCTTCGCCACCCACATGCTCGATGCCGGGCGCGGACCTGCGGGCGGTGCAGGAGCTGCTGGGCCACGCCTCGCTCAGCACCACCCAGATCTACACCCACACCAGCGTGGAGCGGTTGAAGAAGGTCTATCAGCAGGCGCACCCGAGGGCGTGAGCATGGCGGAACGGCGGAACGGACTATCGGCGGAACGGCGGAACGGCGGAACGGCGGAATGGGGCCGCGCCTCATCAACTGGCGCCGGCTCTTCAGGCGAACGTTCCGCCGTTCCGCCGTTCCGCCGTTCCGCCCCAACGCCGTTCCGCCGACGGACCAGATCATGACCTTCCACGGAACTACCATCCTCGCGGTCCGCAAGGACGGCCGCGTCGCCCTCGGCGGCGACGGGCAGGTGAGCATCGGCGACACCGTCGTCAAGTCGAACTCGACCAAGGTGCGCACCCTCAAGGGCGGCAAGGTGCTGGCGGGGTTCGCGGGGTCGGTGGCCGACGCGCTCACCCTCTACGAGAAGTTCGAGGAGAAGCTCGACCGCTATCCCGGGCAACCTGCCGCGCGCCGCCGTCGAGCTGGCCAAGGACTGGCGGAGCGACCGGATCCTCCGCCGCCTCGAGGCGCTGCTGGTCGTGGCCGACGTGGAGCACAGCTTCCTGCTGAGCGGGTCGGGCGAGCTGATCGAGCCGGACGACGGGATCGTCGCCGTCGGGTCGGGCGGCAACTTCGCCCTCGCCGCCGCGCGGGCCCTGCTGCCGGTCGCCGGGCAGGGGCCGCGGGAGATCGTGCAGCGCTCGCTCGAGATCGCCGCGGACATCTGCGTCTTCACCAATCGACAGATCAGCATACTGGAGCTACCAGGGTAGACAGCAGGCAGTAGTTAGCAGGCGAGAAACATGACCGACGTCCCAGGGCGCGCCGGAGTAGCCCTCGCCGACCGCTACCTCCTCGAAGTCGGGCCGGACGGAACCCCCGCGTGCTGGGCCGGGGCGGGATGGCCACGGTGTACCCCGCCCGCGATCTCAAGCACGACCGGCTGGTCGCGATCAAGGTGTTGCTGCCGGAGCTTACCGCCGCACTGGGCCCCGAGCGCTTCCTCCGCGAGATCCAGATCGCGGCCCAACTCACCCATCCCCATATCCTCGGGCTGATCGACTCGGGGACCATGCTACCAGAGACCGGGCCTCCCCGGCCGTACTACGTCATGCCCTACATCGAGGGCGAGTCGCTGCGGGCGCGGCTGAACCGGGAGAAGCACCTCTCGGTGGACGATGCGATCCGGATCACGGAGCAAGTGCTGGCGGCACTCGGCTATGCCCATGGCCGGGGAGTAGTGCACCGAGACATCAAGCCGGAGAACATCCTGCTGGAGGGCGACCAGGCCATGGTTGCCGACTTCGGCATCGCGCGTGCGATCAGCGACGCGGGCGCGGAAAAGCTCACCGAGACCGGCCTCTCCCTCGGCACCCCGGCCTACATGAGCCCGGAACAGGGCGCCGCGGGCCACGACGTGGATGGCCGGAGCGATCTCTACAGCCTGGGCTGCGTGCTCTACGAGATGCTGGCCGGCCAGCCGCCGTTCACCGGCCGCACGGCGCAACAGATCCTGGCCCGACACGCGGTCGACCCGGTCCCCTCGCTTCACACAGTGAGGCAGACCGTACCTCCGGCAGTGGAGCGGGCCATCGGCCGGGCTCTGGCGAAGCTGCCGGCCGATCGGTTCGCACACAGCGGACGAGTTCATCGCGGCGCTCAGGATGTCCACTGCCACGGTGCCGGAGCCGATCGGTGAAGCTCGCCAGAGTACCCAACGGCGGTGGCAACTGGCGGCCGCGACTGTCGCGCTTGTGCTTGGCGCCGTCGCCGGAGCCATCTGCGCTGCTCCCTCGGGCGAGGCCCTCGCGCCAGCTCGATCGCAACCTCGTCGCCGTGGCACCCTTCGACGTGCTCGATCCCAAGCTTGGGCTCTGGCGCGAGGGCTTAGTGGACTTGCTCTCGCACAGTGTTGATGGCGCCGGGAACCTTCGAACGGTGGCGCCCTCGGTGGTCATGAGGCGCTGGACTGGTCGAGCAGACCAGCCGTCGGCAGCAGAAGTCGGGCGAAGGACGGGCGCCGGACTCGTCGCCTATGGCAGACTGATGGGCGCGGGACCGGATTCAGTACGCCTGACTGCGACCGTCCTCGACGTGGGAGCTGATAGTGCCATCATCGATATCGAGTTGCGCAATGCAGTCGACCGAATGGACCATCTGATCGATTCGCTCGCGGTGAGGCTCCTCACCGGGCTGGGATGGACGTACGGGGTCGGCATGGTGCGCCACGCGCGGGCCACCTCGCTGCCGGCGCTCAAGGCGTACCTGCAAGGAGAGCAGCATTTCCGACGGATGGCCTGGGACTCGGCGCAGATCCACTTCGAGCGCGCGGTGGCGCTGGATAGCACCTTCGCGCTGGCACTGCGGCGTCTCGCGTTGGTTCATCGGTGGAATCCCACTGGTGCCGATACAGTGGATCTCGTCAGTGCGTATGCCTTTCGCGCGGCGGCCTTTAACCGGGGACTGCCGCCGCGGGAGAGCCTCCTCGTGGTGGCCGACTCCCTGGACGCGGCCATCGGTCACGCCCTGACGGATCCCGAGCTCTACGGGAAGGCGCATCGTTTTCTCCGCACGTGGGAAGAAGCTGCCCGGCTGTACCCCGATGACCCGGAAGTATGGTATGGGTTAGGAGAGGCTCGTTTCCATCAGGGCCCGGTGGTCGGGGTCACCTTGCGACAGCAGCTGGAACCATTCGAGCGCGCGATCGCGATCGACTCCGGTTTCCTCGTCTCGAACCCGCATGCCATCCAACTCGGTATTCGGGCAGGAGGAGCAGCCCTCGGTCGGAGATACGCGGAGCTGTACCTCGCGCGTGACCCACGCGGCGCGGTCGCCACCGGGGCCCGCGCCGTCAACGAGTTTCTGAAAGGGCCACCCGATTCCGCCATGGTTGACCGGTGGGCGGATTCTCTGGTAGGCACGGGGTTCGGGGGGTTCCGTACGGCTCTCGGCGCCTGGCCGGACTCGGCCGAATCTGCGTTAGGCGTGGTGCTTCGTAAACGGACCGACTCGACGGGGAATCCTCGTGATTCGGCGGCTGTGCTGGTCGTCGCGAGCTGGCTTGCCTCACGGGGCCACGTTCGCCGGGCGAGCGCGCTCTTGCAGAGGCTCCTCCCGCTGACCGAGCCGATGAATCGGGGCAACAGCAACGGTCAGCGCGTCTTCGTGGATCTCGCTCTGATCGGGTCCGTCCCGGCCGAGACTGCGGCAGCGACATTCGAGATCTGGCGCGGCAGCGAGCCGGTGACCGAGGACCTCGGGTTGTCGTTCCTCATGGCTCATGCTCTGCCATGGTGGGCCTCCAAGAGTGACACCCTCACTCTCCTTCAGGTGGCACATCGCGCCGAGGCGGGTGCCCGACGCTATGATCTGAGGGAAGCATGGGAGTACCTGGCCGCCGCCGCTCCGGCTTATCTGGCCCTCGCCAGGCGCGACACGACGGAGGCCTTGCGGCGATTCCTAGCGCTGCCCGACTCGCTCTGCGTAGCCTGTGACATTGACGGCCTGGTGACGGCAAAGTTGCTCGCGGCCACCGGTCGAGATCGGGAGGCCTACGCGAGGCTCGCGGCCGTGTTCCCCGGCGAAGATGCTCGGCGTATCAGCGAAGGGTTCTGGGTCCTCGAGCGGGCGCGGGTGGCGGAGCGGCTAGGTGACCGACCGACGGCGGCCAACGCCTATCGGTGGGTCGCGGAGATCTGGCGCCACGCCGATTCCGAGCTGCAGCGCTACGTTGCCGAAGCCCGGGCCGGGCTCGCGCGGGTTGGGGGCGAGCCAGCCAGATAGCGCTGAGCTCCCCAGTCGCTGGTGTAACGCCTTCCAGTAACGCACATTCGAAGCATCTCCGTCATTCATACCAGGTGTCCTTACCCCAATCGCTTGCAGCTGCCCTAGCCGACCGTTACCTGCTCGAGCGCGAGCTGGGACGCGGCGGGATGGGCCGAGGCCCGGGCGGGACTGGGGCGCCTCGCGGCGGAGGCTGGGCAGTGACTCCGAGCCGGGCGGTGAATCGAAATGACTGACGTTGCAGATCAGCTGCGGGGCGCTTTGGCGGACCGCTATCTGATTGAGCGCGAGCTGGGTCGGGGCGGGATGGCAACCGTCTACCTCGCGCACGACCTCAGGCACGACCGGCATGTCGCCCTCAAGGTCCTGCACCCCGAGCTCGCCCACGCAGTGGGCCCCGCACGCTTCCTCCGCGAGATCCGTACGACGGCCCGGCTCCAGCACCCCCATATCCTGCCGGTCTTCGACTCCGGCGAAGCCGATGGACAGCTGTGGTACGCGATGCCCTACGTCGAGGGCGAGAGCCTGCGCGCTCGCCTCGGGCACCAGCCCAAGCTCCCGATCGAGGAGGCGCTCCACATCGCCAGCGAGGTGGCCGACGCGCTCGCCTACGCCCACGAGCGGGGGATCATTCACCGCGATGTGAAGCCGGAGAACATCCTCCTCAGTGGCGGCCATGCGCTGGTGGCCGACTTCGGCATCGCGCGCGCCGTGGGGCAGACGGAGGGCGATAAGCTCACCGGGACGGGTCTCGCCCTGGGCACACCGGCGTACATGTCACCGGAGCAGGCTGCCGGAAGCGGCGCGCTCGACGGGCGCTCGGACCAGTACAGCCTGGGTTGTGTGCTCTACGAGATGCTGGCTGGCGAGCAACCCTTCACCGGGCCCACCCCGCAGGCCGTGATCGCCGGCGGTTCATGGAGCCCCCGCCCGCGGTTCGCAGCCTGCGCGCCGAAGTGCCCGAGCCGCTGGAGCGGGTGGTGCTTCGGGCGCTCGCGCGCGAGCCGGTGGACCGCTTCCCCAGCGCGGCCGAGTTCGCCCGGGCGCTCGCCGCGGTGGAGGCCGCGGGCTCACCGCCGCCGGCGCCCACCGTGCGAGTCGCCGCCCAGCGCTCCTCACGCCACCGCTCGCGGCGCCGGCTCCTGCTCTGGATGGTCGTCCTGTTCGCTACGGTGTACGATCGGGGCAGGGGCGCTGCTGCGTCAGTGGTCGGGCTCGGAGCGCTTCACTCGATGAGCACCTGGTCGCGGTCGCGCCCTTCGAGGTCTTGGCCCCTGGACTCGAGGTCTGGCGCGAGGGGATGATCGACCATCTCTCGCGCGCCTTGGATGGGGCGGGGGCGCTGCGCGCGGTCCCGCCCACGACCGTGCTGCGCCGCTGGCGAGGCCGGGCCGACAGTGCCGCAGCCCTGGCGCTTGCGCACCGCACCGGTGCCGGGCTCGTGGTCTACGGCCAGCTGGTCCGCAGCGGGCAGGACTCGGTGCCGGGTGGTAGCGAAGGTCGTCGACGCCCGAAGCGGTTCGGTCGTGGCCGAAGCGCAGGGTGCGGACCTGGCTGAGCACGTCGACCGGGCTGGCGATGCGGTCGCGGTGGAGATAATGGGACAAGCCTGGAGTGCGCAGCCGAGCCGGGCGGCGCGTCCTGAGCCCGGCTCGGCTCGCGCTCGCCGACCGCCATGCGAGCGTTTCTCGGGGGCGAGCAGTTCTACCGCCGCGGGATGCTCGACTCGGCCGTCGCGCGCTATAAGGAGGCGATCGAAGCCGACAGCGGCTTCACTCTGGCCTACTGGCACCTGGGGCGAATTTTCAGCTGGCACGGAGGCGAGGATCCGCGTCCGTTTCTCTTCCGGGCCGCAGCGCGCACGCGCGCGGGCTCGACCCGGGAGACAGAGTGCTCATAGTCGCCGACTCGATCGTCGCGGCACTCCGAACCTCGCCGGTCCCGCTGAGTCGGTGGCAGACGTCCTGGCGTGTCGCGGGGCTGCTCGGGGGGGCTGCTGGCGCGCGACCCGAGCAACCCGCAGGTGTGGTACGAGCTGGGCGAGGCGAACTATCACTGGGGGGCCAACGTTTCCGACGCCGGCTGCCGACGAGCGCGCTGCGCGACTTCGAGCGGGCGATCGCGCTCGATTCGCTCTTCGCCCTGCCTTACGTCCACGCCGTGGAGCTCAAGCTCAACCAGGGTGATCCCGTCGCCGCGCTCCGGTATTTCGATCGACTGCGTGCGCTCGGGGCCGACATGCCAGCCGGGAACGACCGCGGGCGCGCAGCAATACCTCCTGCGCGCCGCGGTGCGCGGGACGCCGGTCAGCGAGGATTCGGTGACCGTGGGAGATCTTCGGTTTGCACTGACGAACGTGTTCCAGATCTGGGCCGACTCGGGGCCGACGACGATCAGCATGGCCCGCGCGCTGGTGCGGAAGATTCCTACCGACCCGTCCTCTCAAGGTGAGGCCGATTCGGCCTTGGCCGCCCAGGTGCTCGCGTACCGGGGCCGCGTGGCCGAGGCGGTCGGCCTCGGGGACAACAATCTTCCAATTCTCCTCGAGCTGGCGCTGATCGGGGCCGTACCGGCGAAGAGCGAGTCGAGCGCGCGTTGCGATCGTCCGCTGCCCAGGCAGGCGAGATACCCTTGGAGGCAGCGCCATGGTGGAGCGCACGGCGCAACACGGCCGCCCTACGGCGGATCGCGGCTCGAGGCGGGCGCGGCGCCGCGGACGCCCGAGCGATGGCCGCTGGGTTAAACGCGTCAGCCTACCTTGCCCTCGCGCGCCGGGATTCGGCTGAGCGCGATTCGGGCGTTCACAATACTCACGGATACCATCTTCCCTGGGCCTTCGGTGGGACGCTACACCATGGGGCTCCTGGAGCGAGCGCGGCTCCTCGCCGCGACCGGGGCGCTCGACGAGGCGAGGCGGGTGTACCAACGCGTGCTGGTCACGAGCACAATCGCCCGGTCCGACGAGGGTTCTCATGCGGCTCGAACTGGGCGAGCTGGCCGAGCGTCAGAGTGCGCGGGAGCTGGCGCTCGAGTGCTACCGGTTCGTGGCGGCCATCTGGCACTCCGCCGACCCGGTGCTGCAACCCTACGTAGCACGGGCCCGGGCGGGACTGGCTCGCCTGGAGCCGCAACCGCCCGCCGATTCCCCCCCTGCCGGCAGTTTGAGGCCATAGCGGGTGCCCACCTCCGCCATCCCCGATAGCGTCACCGCGGCGTTCATCGGCCGCTATACGCTCGAGCGCCAGCTCGGCTGCGGCAGGATGGCCACGGTCTATCTCGCGCGCGACCTCAAGCACGACCGTATGGTCGCGCTCAAAGTCCTGCGCTCGGAGCTCGGCGCCACCGTGGGCCCCGAGCGCTTCCTGCGCGAGATCCGCACAACTGCACGGCTCCAGCACCCCACATCCTGCCCGTGTTCGACTCCGGGGCGGCCGGCGGCCAGCTCTGGTACGCGATGCCCTACGTCGAGGGCGAGTCCTTGCGGGACCGCATGGAGCGCGAAAGGCAGCTTCCACTCGAGGACGCCCTCCGCATCTCGGCTGAGGTGGCCGAGGCGCTCGCGTACGCCCATCTCCGCGGAGTCATCCACCGCGATGTCAAGCCGGAGAACATCCTGCTGCGGTACCCGCGCGGCGGGCGCGGCCCTGGTGGCACGACTTCGGCCATCGGCCCAAGCGGTGGGCGGGGGCGGCGGCGGGCGGCTGACCGAGACGGGGCTGCCGCCCAGCACTAACCCTGCGTACACGAGCCCCGAGCAGTCCGCCGGCTCCGAAGAGCTCGACGGCCGAAGTGACCAATACAGCCTGGGGTGGGTGCTCTACGAGATGCTCGCTGGCGAGCCCCCCTGGACGGGCCCAACACCGCAAGCAGTCATCGCCCGCCGCCTGCTTGAGCCGCCGACACCGATGCGGCTGCTGCGCGCCGCCGTGCCCGCAGAGCTGGAGGCTGTCCTCGCCCGGGCGCTCGCGCGCAGAGCCGGCCGATCGGTTCCCGTCGGCCGGAGAGTTCGCCCGGTCGCTCGCCCAACTCGTCCCCGCAGCACCGGTCAGCGCGCCACCGCCGCTGCCTGCCGACGCTGCTCGTGCGCCGCAGTCAGCGCTTCGGAGAGTGACGCTCGGGCTCGGCGCCCTCGTCGCTCTCGCTCTGGGCAGTGCCGCCGTGCTGTGGCACTCGCGCTCCGCTTCGACTGCCCTCGACAGCGACCTCCTTGCCGTGGCGCCATTCAACGTGCTTGACCCCGCGTTGGGGCTCTGGCGCGAGGGGTTGATCGACGTGCTCGCGCGGAAATTCGACGGGGCGGGACCACTGCGCACCGTCTCGCCGCTCGTGATCGTCCGCCGCTGGCAAGGGGGGTGGGCCGACCCGGCCTCGGTCGCCGTACTCGGGCGTCGTACCGGGGCCAAGCTCGCCGTCTACGGCAGCGTGGTTCGGTCAGGCACTGACTCGGTGCGCCTAACGGCGACGCTGCTCGACGTCTCACGCGCGCGCTCTCTCGGCGAGCAGGAGGTACGAGGCGCGGTGGCCCAGATGGACCGCCTGACCGACTCGCTCGCTCTCAGGCTCCTGCGCCAACTCGGGCGCACCCGCCCGATGGGGACGGAGCGGCAGCCGGGCTTGGGGACCCGCTCGCTACCGGCCCTCAAGGCCTTCCTGCAGGCCGAGCAGCACTACCGCCGGGGTGCCTGGGACTCGGCCCGGGTTTACGCCGAGCAAGCGGTGGCACACGACTCCACCTTCGCCCTCGCGTATCGGCGGCTGGGGAACGCTATCGGGTGGCAGACCGGGACCGGTGATGATATGGCCAACAAGTACAAGGAACGCGCGGGAGCGCTGAATCACGGGCTCCCGCCGCGCGATAGCCTGCTCGTCCTCGCCGACTCGCTGTTCCAAGATCCGTATCCGATCAGTCCGGTTGGCTACTTTGCCAGCCCAGCGTGGGGAGCGCGGCTCTTCGCGGTCCTGGAAGAGGCCGTGCGCAGGTACCCCGAGGACCCCGAGGCGTGGTACCTCCTGGGCGACGCGCGCTATCACCTGGGCGTTTGGCTGGTGCCTACGGCGGGCTGGCGGGCGACGCTCGCGGCTTTCGAGCGCTCGGTTGCGCTGGACTCGCTCTTCGCGCCGGCCTATGCCCACCTGATTGAAACGAGCTACGCAGTGGGCGACACCGCCCGCGCCCGCCGGTTCACCTCTGCCCTCGTCCGGCTAAACCCCCAGAGCGCACTTGTACGCGGACTTCCTGAGCTCCAGCGGCTGCTGGCGCTCCCCGACTCCGCCGCCCAGGCACGGCTGCTCGACAGCCTTCCGGCAGAGGTGCTCGGCATCGCGGCGTCAATGCTCCAGCGCTGGCCGGATGCGGCCGAGCTCGCCGTGCGGATCGCGCGGCAGCGGGTCCACGCGCAAGAAGATGTCAACGATGCGCGGCTCCATCTCGCCCGCGTGCTCGCCTTTCGGGGGCACCTGCGGGAGGCGCTCGTCCTCGGTGACACTCTGCCAGGCAACATATCGAACGAGTCCTTTGCAGAGGCGGCGCTGCTCGGCTACGTGCCCGCCGATCGGGCTCAGGGTGACGTTCAGCCGATGGCTCCAGCTGGGCGAGTGGCCACCCTTTCTGCCCGTGCCCGCACTCGCGCTCCCCTGGTGGGGCGTACAGCGGGACACCGTGGCGCTCCGCCGCTTCATGCATGTAGTCGACACCATGGCGCCTCGTCACCGAATCTCGCCTCATGAGCTGGCCCGGGTGGCTCTGATGGTAGCCGCGGCCCAGGCGCACATCGCCCTGGCAAGGGGTGACACTGGGACTGCCTTGCAAGCCTACGCGCCCCTGTTCAGCGCCGCCGCCCCCTGCGCCCCGTGGTGCCAGGTCGATAAGCTCGTTGCCGCGCGCCTGCTGGCCAGGCGCGGCCGACTCGATGAGGCGGCGCGTATCCTCAACGCGCCGCCCCAGATCGAGGGCGCAGACGTCGCCGGGCCCGCGCGCAAGCGACGTGCTGTGGTACCTGGAGCGCGGCTACGTCGCCGAGCGGCTGGGCGACCGCGACCGGGCGCTCGAGGCCTACCGTTTTGTCGTGGCCGCATGGCGGCGCCCGGATGCCGAGCTCGAGCCGTACGCGGCCGAGGCGCGGGCAGGGCTAGCGCGGCTCACTGCGGAGCCCAAGCGGTGAGGCCGGATGGCTGACTTCAGTCGAGCAGCTTCCGGACCGCGCTGGCCGGTCGCTACGCCATCGAGCGGGAGCTCGGGCGTGGCGGGATGGCGACGGTCTACCTCGCGCAGGATCTCCGGCACAAGCGCCGCGTCGCGCTCAAGGTGCTCGACCCCGAGCTCGGTCTGGCAGTCGGCGCCGAGCGTTTCCGGCGCGAGATCGAGATGGCGGCCGAGCTGCAGCATCCGCACGTGCTGCCGGTGTTCGACTCCGGCGAAGCGGGTGCTGGCGGACTCTGGTACACCATGCCGTATGTGGAAGGGGAGTCGCTCCGCGAGCGGATTCGCCGCGAGGGGCGGCTCCCCATTCCCGAGGCCCTCCGGCTGGCCCGCGAGATCGCCGAGGCACTGGACTACGCCCACCGCCGCGGGGTAATCCACCGGGACATCAAACCAGGGAACATTCTGCTCTCCGAGGGCCATGCGCTGGTCGCCGACTTCGGCATCGCGCGGCAAGGCACGAGGGTGGCGGCCGAGGTCGCCGAGAGCCCGGCCAGCACCCTGCTGATCGAAACGGGCTTCGCCGAGGCGGGGATCGCCGACACGTCTGACGGGCGCGACGCTGACCAGCACCGGGATGTCGCTCGGCACGCCGGCGTACATGAGTCCCGAGCAGGCGCTGGGCGCCCGGGATATTGATGGCCGGAGTGACCAGTACGCCGTCGGCTGCGTGCTCTACGAGATGCTCGCCGGCGCACCACCGTATACCGGTGAATCTGCCCGCGCGCTCATCGGGCAGCACCTGACTGCACCAGTGCCCAACGTCCGCGCGGTGCGGCCCGAGGTGCCGCAGGCAGTGAGCGCGGTGCTGGCCAAGGCGATGGCCAAGATGCCGGAGGCCCGCTTTGCAACCGCGGCGGAGTTGGCGGCCGCCCTGGAGCGCGCGGCTCCCGCTACCCACTGCAGGCGTACTCGCGCGGTATCTCTCACGGCGCGGGCTCCTCGCCGCACGGTCGCACTGCTCGCCGCAGCCACGATCGGCGTAGCGGCGCTGCTGCGATCGCGTTCAGCTGCCCCGCTCGATGAGCACCTGGTCGCTGTCGCGCCGTTCGAGGTCGTTGGTCCCGGAGCTCGCAGTGCTGGCGGGAGCGGATGGTCGATCAAATATCGCGTAGCCTCGACGGGGCCGGGGCGCTCCGAGCGGTTCCGCCGACCACCGTCGCTGCGCCGATGGCGAGGGCGTGCAGATCTCGCCGGGGCCATCGCTTTTGGCCGCCGTACCGGGGCCGGGCTCGTGGTCTACGGGCAACTGGACCGCACCGGTCGGTGACTCGGTAAGGCTGACGGCGAGCCTGGTGGATGCCGGGCGCGGCAAGGTCATCGCTCAAGTACACGGCGCGGATCTTGGTGAGCGCGTCGACCGCGCAGCCGACGAGGTGACCGTGGCGATCCTGCGGCAAGCGGGGAGCACTCAGGGGATCCGGCGGGCCGGACAGCGCGGATTCGAATCTCGCTCGCCGGCCGCCATTCGGGCGGCTCTTGGGGGGGAGCAGTTCTATCGTCGCGGGATGTGGGATTCAGCCATCGTGCGCTACAAGGAAGCCGTCGAACTCGACAGCAGCTTCACTCTCGCGCAGTGGCGCCTGGGACGGGTCCTCGCCTGGCACGGGGAGGAGGACCCGCACCCGTTCCTGATGCGGGCAGCGCACACCCCGGGCCTCTCCTGGCTCGACAGCATGCTCATCACCGCCGACTCGATCAGCGCCGCGCTCCGTAGATCGCCGGTGCCGCTGGGGCTGCTCGCCGCGTACTGCGTCTCCTCCAGACGCTGGATGAGGTCGTCTGGCAGCAGGAGGCGGAGTGACGCGGAAGCCTGGTATCGAGCTCGGCGAGGCGCGCTACCATTGGGGAGGCGCCATCGGAACGCCGCCTGCCGAGGCATTGCGCGCGTTCGAGCGCGCGATCGCGCTCGATTCGGGCTTCGCCCCCGCCTACGTCCATTCCGTCGAGCTCAAGCTTCATCAGGGAGACCCCGCCGGCGCGCTCCGGTATTTCGATCGGCTCCGGGCCCTGGGTGCCACGGATTTGGACCCGGGCACGACAGCACGTGCGCAACGATATCTCTTGCGGGCGGCAGTGAATGCGGCGCCGATCCACGAGGACTCGGTAACCATGGAAGACCTTCGGTCAGCACTGGGTATGTTCAGCCGATGGCCCGACTCCGGGCTGACGACTCTCAGCATGGCGCGGGCGCTGCTACGGAAGGGCGAGAGGGCGATGGCGGCGACAGGGGGGGAGGGGACCCGGCCTCATACCAGCCGGGAAGGACATGGCCGTCGCCGTCCAGGTGCTCGGATATCAGGGGCACTTGGCTGAGGCAGTCTCGAGCGACGTGAATGACGGCCTCCCGAGCTTTGGCGATCTTCCCATTCTCATGGAGTCGGTGTTGCTGGGTGCCGCCCCGGCGGAGCGCGTCGAGCGGGACCTTCGCGCGTTCGGCGGGACCCCGGACCTGGGCCCCGGGGACCGAACAGCGGTGCGGTGGTGGGGCGCGCGGGGGGACACGGTTGCGTTGCGGACGATCTTGGCGCGCGCTACGCGCGGCGGTGGGGACACCATCGTCCCGGCATCCGTCGTGCTGGACGCGTCTGCCTACCTCGCGCTGGCGCGGCATGACACGACGAGCGCACTCCGGGCGCTCAGCGGCGCTCACGGATTCGCTCGACAGCTGGCTTCACCGTGGATCTCCTGCAGCGAGCGCGCCTCCTCGCCGCGACCGGCAAGCTCGACGAGGCGAGGCGGCAGTATAGCCGGGCGGCGAGCGGGGATGGACCCTTGAGCGTCGTCGCGCTGCTGGAGCTGGCCGAGCTGGCCGAGCGTCAGGGTGCGCGGGAGCAGGCGCTCGAGTCGTATCAGTTCGTGGCGGCAATCTGGAAAAATGCCGACTCCGTGTTGCAGCCATACGTGGCGCGAGCGCGGGCGGGACTGGCGCGGCTTGCAAGCGGAGAGCCCTGGCCATCATCCTGAGCCGCTCTGGCGCCTCGAATCCTTCAGGTCAAGATTGGCGAGAACTCCCCGTTTGAGGCGTAACGGGTGGCTACCTCCGCAATTCCCGATACCCTGATCGAAGCCCTCGCCGGCCGGTACGTGGTCGAGCGCGAGCTCGGCCGCGGCGGCATGGCGACCGTCTATCTGGCGCAGGATCTCCGGCACAAGCGCCGCGTGGCGGTCAAGGTGCTCGACCCCGAGCTCGGGGCTGGCAGTCGGCGCCGAGCGTTTCCGGCGCGAGATCGAGATGGCGGCCGAGCTGCAGCACCCGCACGTGCTGCCCGGTGTTCGACTCGGGTGAGGCGGGTGCTGGCTGCCTCTGGTACACCATGCCGTATGTGGAGGGGGAGTCGCTCCGCGACCGGCTGCAGCGCCAGGGCCGGTTCCCCATTCCCGAGGCTCTGCGGCTGGCCCGCGAAGTCGCCGAGGCGCTGGACTACGCTCACGGCCGCGGCGTGATCCATCGGGACATCAAGCCGGGGAACATCCTTCTCTCGCAAGGCCACGCGCTGGTGGCCGACTTCGGCATTGCCCGGCAAGCGGCGAGACTGGCGGCCGGGGTAGCCGAGGGCGCGGTGGAGGACTCATGCTCGACATGGGCGTTGCGAGTGCCGTGGCCGCGACGCTGTCCGAGGTGGGGACTCCCGAGAGTCTGACGGGCATCACGTTGACCAGTACGGGGATGTCGCTCGGCACACCGGCGTACATGAGTCCGGAACAGGCGCTGGGGGCGCGGGAACTCGATGGCCGGAGCGACCAGTACGCCGTCGGGTGTGTGCTCTATGAAATGCTCGCCGGCGCCCCCCCGTACACCGGGGCATCTGCCCGCGCTCTGATCGGGCAGCACGTGACGGCCCCGGTGCCCAACATCCGCGCGCTGCGGCCCGAGGTGCCGCCGGCGGTGAGCCTGGTGCTCGCCAAGGCGATGGCCAAGACGCCGGAGGCGCGATTTGCGAGCGCGGCGGAATTTGCGTCCGCCCTGGAGCACGCCGCCCCTGCGTCTATAAAGAGCGCTCTGGCGCCCTACCTCTCCCGGCGCCGCCTCCTGGTCGGCGCGGTCGCGTTTCTCGCTGCGGCCGCGCTCGGCCTCGGCGCGCTGCTCCGCTATCAAGGATCCGCTCCCTCCCTCAACGACCACCTGGTTGCGGTCGCCCCCTTCGAGGTGATAGTCCCCGGGCTCGCGGCTTGGCGCGACGAGATGGTCGGCGTGCTCTCGCGTGACCTGGACGGGGTCGTATCGCTTCACGCCGTGCCTCCCACCACTGTGCTCGGTCGGTGGCAGGGGCGCGCAGATCTCCCTGGGGCCCTGGCGCTCGGCCGCCGCACCGGGGCTCGACTCGTCGTCTACGGCGGTGTGTTCCGGTCAGGTAGCGATTCGGTGCGGGTATCTGCGACGGTGCTGGACGTCGCCCGCGAGCGTCCGCTTCGCGAACTCGACGTGCGCGGTGCGGTGGCCCAGATGGACCATCTCGTCGACTCGCTCGCCATCGGGCTTCTGCGCGAGCTCGGGGGCGCGCGGTCGGTGGACGTGGCGCAACCCGCGGCCCTGGGGGCGCACTCGCTCCCGGCGCTGAAGGCGTATCCTGAACGCCGAGCACCACTACCGGCGGGCCGCCTGGGACTCGGCTCAGGCCTACGCCGAGCAGGCCGTGAAGCTCGACCCAAACTTCGCCCTGGCCAATCGGCGGTTGGGACAGGCGATCCAGGAGCAGGGGAGCGGCTGGGTGGGTGCCAAGTACGCGGTGCGTGCGGGGGAGCTCAACCACGGGCTGGGACCGCGCGACAGCCTGCTCGTCCTCGGCGATTCGATCTTTCTGTGGCTGGCGAGGGGTGGCTTCAGCCCGGTCGGCTCTCTCGCGAGCTCGCTCCTCGCGGAGCGGCTCTTCCCGATCCTGCAGGAAACGGTGTGGCGCTACCCCGAGGACCCCGAGGCATGGTACGCGCTGGGGCAGGCGCGGTACCATCTGGGCGTCTGGCTCGCACGCACCGGGGGCTGGCGGGAGAGCGCTCGAGGCCTTCGAGGGTGCGGTAGAGCCGACTCCCTGCTTCGCTCCCGCCTATTACCATGTCGTCGAGCTGAGCTATGCTCTCGGGGACACCGCCAGCGCCCGGCGGTTCGCGGCCGCCGCCATCCGTCTCAACCCCCAAAGCCGCCAAACCTGGGGCTTCCGGGCTCTCCACCGGCTGTTGGCACTCTCGGACTCGGGTGCCCAGGCGCGGGTGCTTGACAGCCTCCCCGACGATGTCCTTGGGACGGCATTGGGGACGATCGCATTTTGGCTGGATCCCAACCGAGCTCACCGTTCGCATGGCGCGGCACCGGGTGCGCGCGGCACCAGACACGGAGGCAGGGATAGGCGCGCGGGCTTTCCTCGTCCACGCGCTCGCCTTCCGGGGCCACCTGCGGGAGGCCCTCGCCATCCGCGACAGCGTGGGGGGCTTCTTCGTGCCGGGCGTCTTCGCCGACGCCGCGCTGCTCGGTTACGTGCCCGCGGAGCAAGCGAGGGGGACGTTCAGTGCGTCGCTCCGGGGGGGCGACGTGCCCACACCGGCTCTCGCGCTCCCCTGGTGGGGCGCCCAGCGGGACACCGTGGCGCTCAAGCGCTTCCAGCATCTGGTCGACACCGTGGCGCGCTTCGACCGCCCCGAGCCTTCCAATCCGACCCTGGGGCGCTCCAACGCGATCCGCCTGTCCCAGATGGCGACCGCCACTCGGGCGCACCTCGCGCTGTCACGAGGCGACACGGCGGCGGCCTTGCGCGGGTTCGACTCTTTGTTCGCTGCCCCCACTCCTTGCGCCTGGTGGTGCCAGGGCGGCCAGCTCCTCTTCGCGCGCCTCCTGGCCGCGCGCGGGCGCTTGGACCAGGCGGCGCGGGTTCTCAACGCACCGCCCATGCTCGAGGGCAATGTGCTGGATGCATCTCCAGCGCCGCTCCCGAGCGACGTCTTGTGGTACCTCGAGCGCGGCCGGGTGGCCGAGCGGCTCGGCGATAGCACCCGCGCGCGGGAGGCCTACCGCTACGTCGCGGCCGCCTGGCAGCACCCGGATCCCGAGCTCGGGCCCTACCCCGCCGAGGCGCGAGCGGGACTGGCACGGCTCACAGCGAAGTCCCGGCAATGACGGCGGGTGACTGACTTCCTGGAGCAGCTCCGGGCCGCTCTCGCCGACCGTTACGCCATCGAGCGTGAGCTCGGCCGCGGCGGGATGGCGACGGTCTACCTTGCCAACGATCTGAAGCACGGTCGCCCGGTGGCGATCAAGGTCTTACGCTGGGAGCTCGCGGCCGCCCTGGGCCCCCAGCGCTTTCTCCGCGAGATCCAGATCGCTGCCCGCCTGAATCATCCCAACATTCTGCCGCTCCACGACTCCGGCGAGGCCGCGGGCCTCCTGTATTACGCGATGCCTTACGTGGAGGGTGAATCGCTGAGAGCCCGGCTTCAGCGCGAGCGCCAGCTCCCGGTGGCGGATGCGCTCCGCATCACCACTCAGGTGGCGGCGGCCCTCGACTACGCGCATCAGCCAGGGGGTGGTCCACCGCGACATCAAGCCCGAGAACATTCTCCTCACCGGGGCGCACTGCACCGTCGCCGACTTCGGCATTGCCCGCGCGCTCGACGTTGCGCGGTGGCGAGAAGCTGACCGAGACCGGGCTGGCCCTCGGCACGCCGTCCTACATGAGCCCCGAGCAGGCCGCGGGGGACAGCCAGCTCGACGGCCGGAGCGATATCTACAGCCTGGGCTGTGTGGTCTACGAGATGCTGGCTGGCGGGCCGCCGTTCAGCGGCCCCACCGCGCAGTCCATCCTCGCGCGCCACTCGGTGGATCCGGTCCCCTCGCTGCGCACCGTGCGGCGGATGCTGCCGGAGGGGCTCGAACAAGCTGTCTTTACGGCGCTGGCCAAGGTACCGGCGGATCGGTTCGCCAGTGCAGCGGAGTTCAGCCAGGCGCTGACCTCGCCGAGCTCAGCCGCGAGGGGAACCCGGCGCGTCACGCCTCGGATCATCCGGTGGGCTGTGCCCGCCTCGGCCGCAGTGCTTTTGGCGGGAGCAGCAGGCGCGTGGCTCGCACTGCATCCGAGAGGGCCGAGAATCGTTCCGTCGGCCTCGCGCATCGCGGTACTTCCGTTGACGCCGACCGTGGCGGACACCGGGCTCACCCGGCTGGGTCGCGATCTGGTCTTTACCGTCAGCGCCAATCTGGATGAACTGGGTGAGATTCGCACCGTTGACGCGCACACCATCCTTGCCCAGTCGGGGAATCCCGCGGATGGGGTCTCGCTCCCCAACGCCGCCGCACTGGGTCGGCGCTTCGGTGCGGGGAGTGTGGTCCACGGGAGTATCACCCGGTTGAGTCCGCAGCTGGTTCGCTTGAACTTCGGGTTGTTTACCAGCGACAGCCTGACGCCGATTGCCCGGGCCTCGGTGAGCGCGTCCCCCGATTCCGTGGCCGTCTTGAGTGATTCGATCACCCGAGCCTTGCTCCAGTACATCTGGCGAAGGGGCGAGCCGCCCACCCCGAGCCTGGATGCGGCCCTCAAGACTCGCTCCGCACCGGCGCTCCGGGCCTTCCTGGAAGGAGAAAGGGCCCTGGTTGAAAACCGATGGGAGGACGCGGCCGAGGCCTATGCGAGTGCGATTGCGGCGGACTCGACCTTCTGGCTACCCTATTGGCGCTATGCGTTCAGCCGAGGGTATTGGGAGGGACAGGAGATCGATAGTGCGATCGTGAACGCCTTCCAGACCCACCGGTCCGACCTGCCGGCGGCAGACCGCTTGTCCATCGAATCCTTCATGGCGTACCGTGACAGCTTCTCGATCGCAATCGCGCGGGCGAAGGAGGTCACCCAACGGTTCCCCGACTCTTGGTTCGGCTGGTTGGTGTATGGCGACTATCTGGTGCACCGGGCTCCCATTCTCGGTTTCAGGGTCGCCGAGGCGGGGCCGGTGCTGGAGCGCGCGCTCCAGCTCAATCCGCGGCTGACCCCGGCGTGGGAGCACCTGATCTGGGTGTACTGCAAGAGCCGCGATCCCACAGGAGCGACTCGCGGTCTCGAGGCTGCGCTGGGCCGGCTGGGGGCGGGTCCCTCGCTGAAGGGTGGGGAAGGGTTCGACGAGTTGCTGCAATTCCGCCTCCTGGCGCGCCTGACGGAAACGGGTGGCAGGGCCGACCGGGCGTTGATCGACAGCGTGGCGCGCACGACTGCCCGGGGTGGAGGGTCGGCGGTAGGTCTGCTGGGATGGTGCGGATTCCGGCGAGCCCAGGGCGAGATCAGCCGCCAGGTTCTCCGCCTTGAGCCGGCACCCGATATCGCCTCGCGCCACCGGCGGTTTCTCGCTTTCGCCTGGGTGAGCGGCGGGGCCTGGGACTCGGTAGCGCTGGCTTTGGACGACTATGCCAAACTGGCGCCCGGTGACTGGTGGACCGCGCTCGACGCATACGCTCTGGCTGTGGCGGGCGTGTGGCTCGGCGGTCTGGATGCAAGCGAAACCGCCCAGCGACGCGGTCCGGCCGCCCGCATGGTTGAGCAGACGCCGGAAGACGAGGGGCAGCCGGATTTCCAGGCCATGCTCGTCTGGCTCGACGGGATGCTGGCCTGGGCGCGGGGCGATGCGCAGGGTTTGCAATCCGCCCGCCGAGAGCTCGAGAGGGTAGACCGGGTGTATACCAGTTGGAAGAACGCACCCTGGGAGCGCTCGCTCGCGGCGTTTCAGCTCGCGCTCACTGGGGCGACGAGGGAGGCAGGAGTCGCCCTTGCCGCTCTGGAGTGGCAGCGGGCCGAGCACCTGTCGGACGGAATCTTCGCACAGTATCTCACTGGCCTCGACCGCCTCGCCGCTTCGAGATGGCTCCTCGAGGCGGGGGACACCGCTCAGGCGGCGCGGCTCCTGACTTGGCACGAGGCCTGGGGAGGGACGAGCGGCAGCGTGGGGGGCGGCGTGTTCGCCAGCCTCGCGTACCTCGAGCGGGCGCGAATCGAGGATTCGCGCGGCAATGCGCCGCTGGCGCAAGAGTACTACCAGGAGTTTCTCCTCCGCTACGACATGCCCACGCCGAAGCAGCGACATCTGGTGGACGAGGCGCGAGAGGCGGTGGCCCGGTTGTCTGGGGAACGCCTCCCCGCGACGGAGCCCCAACGGTGAGCGCGACGGCTGATACGACCCGACGCCACTTGCGCAGCGTGAGCATAAGATGAGGAGGCCGTGAGGAACCGCTGAGCCCTCCCGCATATCATAGCCCCGGGCCGCCTCCAGCGCACTCGGCCAAAGGCTACTATGCGGACGCGACATTCGATCCCCGGCTCGGTCGGCCTGACTCCTCTGGCGAAGGGCCCCCGCCACGCAGGGCTGCTGGCGCAACTGGGATCCCGGGACCAGATTCGTGTTACATCCCGGCGCCACATCATGGTGCATCCACCCGACAACTCCACGACGGCCCTGCGAGGCGGCGGCCCTACCCTCGATCGAGGGTTCGAGGGCGATGCCGAACGGCCGGTGCCGCTCAAGCTCCTCCGCGCCAAGTTCTCCCAGACGGCGCTGTTTGCCGTGTCTCTCTCGTGCCTGCTCTCGACCCCGGACTCGTTTCTCGGTGCCCAAGCGCCTACCGGGACGGTCCAGGGCCAAGTCCGGGACCAGGTGGGGGCTCCCATCGCCGATGCCCAGGTGTTCATCATCGGCACCGCGTTCAACGCGACGACGGATCCCCGCGGACACTACTTCATCAACAACATCCCCGCCGGCCCCGCGACGGTCCGCGCCGTGTTCGTGGGCCACCGCCCGGTCGAGATACGCGACCTTCGGGTACGGGCCGGCCAGACCGTCACCCAGGACTTCGCGCTCGAAGTCGCCCCCGTCCAACTGCAGGACCTCGAGGTAGTTGCCGCGGAGAACCTGTTGGTCCCGCGGGACGAGGTGACGACCAAGCAGCGGGTGCAGGGCGACTTCCTCGACCGCCTGCCGGTGGACCGGGTGAGCGACCTCCTTGCCTTGCAGCCGGGAGTGGTGGCGAGCGGTCAGCGGGGTCCGTTGGCGCTTTCGATTCGAGGGGGCCGCCCGGACGAGGCGGTGACCTACGTTGACGGTGTGCCGGTGACCCCCGGCTACCGGGGCCTGGCTCTCGGTACGCGAAGTACTCAGCTCAGCGTCGGCACCAACGCCCTCGAGGAGGCTTCTGTCACGACGGGCGCCACCTCGGCGGAGTTCGGCAATGCCCAGTCCGGCCTGATCTCCCTGGTCACCCGCACCGGCGGCACCCGGTTCAGCGGGGCGCTGGGCTACCAGACCGACGAGCCGTTCGGGGTGAGCCACAGTCTCGGCTTCAATCGGATGGAGGCGAGCATCGGTGGCCCCCTCGCCCGCAACCTCACCTTCTTCACCGCGGGGGTGCTCGAGGGCCAGCAGTCGGCTGCCGTGGGGCGAGGTAGCGAGAAGGCTCCGATCTTCGTCTCCGTAGGCCTGGACACGACGGTGGCGGTGCCGCACGATCGCTCCGTAACCTCTGACACTACTCTGGTGCCGGTCTACCAACTCGCCGTGTATCGAGGCGGGTGTGACGAGTTCGGCCAGAGCGCGAACCCGGACATCCGCGACAACTACGGCCTTCCCTGCCAGGGCATCCGCATACCCGAGAGCGTGGCCTCCATCCACGAGCTCCTCGGCAAGCTCACCTACACCTTCGGCACCGGCTCGCGGGTGGGCTTGAGCTATCAGCTGAGCCAGACGCAGGGGCGGATCTTCGACTACTCCAATCTGTACAATTCGCCGGCGCTCTTCGGGTCCCGCGACTGGAGCGACGTGCTGACCCTCACCTGGACGCCCAACCTCGCGCGCTCGGCGGAGCGCGCGCTGGCGCTGGAGGTGTATCTCTCCTACCAGCAGGACCGCTCCATCACCGGCCCGCTCACCCGGCGGAGCGAGCTGGCGACCCGTGGCCCCTTCGGCGGGTACCTGATCCGGCCCCTGGGGTTCCTGTTCGACTTCGACAACTTTCCGCTCGACGCCGAGCTGGTCGAGAACGTCCGGCTCAATCGGCCCGAAACCAGGCGGACGCCGTACGATATCGAGGACCCGGGGCAGTTCAACCTGGTCGATCGGTATCGGAATAGCGCCTATGGCCTTCACGGCTGGAGCGAGAGTGGCGGGCCTGTGGGGAAGCTGCGGCTGTTCCGGGAGAACCGATACATCGCCAAGACCAACCTGGACTGGCAGGTGGATCGGTTCGACCGGCTGAAGCTGGGAGCGGAGTGGGTCCTCTATTCGGTTGGACGGTACGAGTCGGACCTGGCCGCCCTGGGCGATGCGTACCTCGAAAGGCCGGTGCGGTGGAACGCCTTCGTGGAGGACCGGCTCGACCTCGGCGACGTGGTCCTGATCGGCGGGCTTCGCTATGACCGCTATGCCTCCCGCGCGAGCCGGCCCTTCCTTCTGGATACGGTGGTTGCGAGTCCGACCTTCGGTGAGTATCTCAACCTCCCCGGCGCGCCGATTTATGAGGCGGGCGGCACGTTCGGGGACACGCACGAGCCTCTGGTCATCTTCCGGCCGGACCGATCCCACGACTACCTGAGCCCGCACATCCAGGTCTCCTTCCCGGTCACCGACCGGACCAACCTGCGGCTCTCCTACGCTCATCAGGTGCAGGCGCCCGACTTCGGCGCTGGTGTTGAACGGCGTGAACACCGGCGGATTCGGCGCCGACCTCGACTTCGGCAAGACGATCGCCTTCGAGTTCGGCGTCCGGCACGCCTTCAGCGACGACATGGTGCTCGACGTGGCGGTGTACAACCGCGACAACCTCGCCGTCGCCGCGGCGCGGACGTTCCTGGTCAACGATCCAATTCGCCACCGTAGGCGCACCCTGGTTCGGGTGACGAACCTCGATTTCGGCAATGCCCGGGGCGTGGACGTGCGGCTCGACCGGCGGTTCGGCAACTTCTTCAACGGCACGATCAGCTACTCCTACCAGGACGCGAAGAGTACGGCCTCGGATCCGCTGACCAACCAGGATCGCGGGGTAACCCTGGTGAATGAGGTCGGCGGCATCCTCGGGCCGCCGCCTCAGGAAATCATTCCCACCGTACTGAGCCGGCCACACGATGTCGCCGCGGCGGTCGCCTTCACCTTCCCAGCGGAGTGGAAGCAGGGGAGCGTCTTGCGGATCGGTCCTCGGGAACCTGGGCCTCTTCGCCACCGCCCGTTTCGGCAGCGGCACACCCTACACGCCCTGCGAGGAGGCGGCGGAGAGCGGGGTGTGTCGCCACGCCGGTGCCCCGAACAGCGCTCGCCTGCCCGCGACCAAGCAGTTCGACCTTCGGGTGACCAAGGGCTTCGAGCTCGGCCGCCTGGCGCTCACCGCCTATCTCGAGGCCCGCAATCTGTTCGACTTCACCAACGCCCTTCGGGTTTTCTCGGTGACCGGAACGACCGTCAACTCCGCCGACCGCCAGGTGCAGTGGGTGGCCGATAGCTCGTCGTTCGCCGAGGACGCCAGGGCGTCAAGCGTGTACGGGCCCGGCGGAGAAATCGATCTTAGATTTCGGGGTCAACTCGCGTCCGGCTGTGACGAGTGGATGACGGCCGGCGGCCGCGCTGCCGCACCCGACTGTGTGTATCTGTTCCGGGCCGAGGAGCGCTACGGCGACGGCGACCACGTCTTCACGCTGGCGGAGCAGCGGCGCGCGTCCGATGCGTTCTACGTTGTAGAACGCGGGCCGCACCACTTCACGGGGGAGCCGCGCCGGCTCCGGCTCGGGATCGAGGTGACCTTCTGATGCGGGGATGCGCTTCTGTAGCGCTGGCTGGCGCTGTTGCTCGCGGCGCCGGGATGGAGGCCCAAACGGGGCTTTCCCGATCGAAATCGGCGCGCCGGCCCGGCCGGGCTTCCGTCTCTTCGCTCACAGCCTGAGCGCACTCAGCGTCAATCGGGTGTTCTGCGGCTTGAGATCGGATGGCCAGATCTGTGCGGACACTGCGGCGGCCTGTTCCCCGGCGGCGGCGGCGGGTTCTGGCCCAAGGGCACCTTCAACCAGTACGTCTTCAACTCCGGGATCCAGGTAGCCGGGATCATCGGCGGGATCAGATCGGAGAACCCTTGGGCGGGGGATACCACCGGCGACTTCTTCTTCAATCCCATGGCTGCGGAGACGAATGGCGAGCAGGTCTCGCCGATCTACAACTCGACCGACCCCGATGACGTAGCCAAATGGCCGGCCGCGGCCTATGTGCCGGATGAGCCGAACGAGGCCGACAACCTCTTTCATCCGACTCTCCGAGGCCGGTTGGCGGCGTCGGAGGGCGATGCCTGGTGGCTCACCTGGGATGGCAACCCATTGCTCAACAGGAACCGATTCCATCCGCTCGGGCTACTCCTGGAACAGCGCGGCATGGCTTGGAACAACCCGAGCGGCAACGAGGACATTCTCTACTTCGTTTACACCCTTTACAACATCACCTCCACCCGTCCGGCAGACTACGTGGGCGTGCGCCCCGCGATGAGGCGCGATTCTGCTGCAGAAGGCCCGGGAGTTCCAGGAGCTGAACAATGCGGAGTTCGGCTTCACCCTTCCGGTCGGGGGCTATCCGCTCATCGACCTCCATGTCGCGTTCGCCGCGGACATGGATGTGGCCTTTGAGGGGGCGGACGCCTTCCAAAACTACTCATCAGTGAACATCCCCTTCGCCTTGGGGTATACCTATCATCCCGAATTCCCGCGATTTGAGAACTGGACCTTCGACCCGGAGATCTTCGGACCTCCGTTCTTCGCCGGGGCCGGTTTCGCTGGAGTGAAGTACCTTCGCAGCCCGCGCGACTCCCTGGGTCGCGAGGTCGGACTCACGCTCTTCAGCAACACGATAAATTCCGTCAACGATCCAGGGAGCTCGGTCCAGCTCTACCGCTATCTCACGGGCAGACCGGATCCCATCGTGGGCGATGCCCCGTGCAACAGCGGGGACCCGCAGGTCACCCATATCTGCTTCCTCAACCAGAGCCCGCCGGCAGACATCCGGTTCTTCCAGGCCACCGGCCCGCTCACCCTGCCGCCCGGCGGGTTCGAGTCAATCGTGGTGGCCTACATCTTCGCCGCCCCGGTAGAGGCGGCAGGCTGTGCGGTCGAGTGTGATGTCACCCCGGGCGATCCCACCATCCTCGGCGATCCAAGTCGAATGGCGGCCGGGGTCAATCCGATCGATTCAATCAGCGGCTACACGGGGTTCGCGGATCCCAACGGCGACGGTCGCGTGGAGCAGGGCGAGTTCCAGGTCGTGCCCGGCTCGCTCCTGGGGAAGGCGTTGGTGGCGCAGGCGCTGTTCGACAACGGGTTCGCGCTGTCGTCGACCGCCCCCGACGCCCCGGACTTCTTCCTGATCCCGGGCCCCAACCAGGTGGCGGTGCTGTGGACCCCCTCGGCAACCGAGACCGCGGGTGATCCCTCCTTCGGGCTGGTCAGCCAGCCGACGAGGCCGGGGGGAGCGCCGAACGTCCAGTACGACCCGAACTACCGCCAGTTCGACGTGGAGGGCTACCGGGTCTATCGCGGCCGGGTGGACACGCCGAGCCAGCTCCACCTCATCGCCCAATTCGACTACGCCCACACGGTCATGGTCGACTGGCGGGGGCAGGTGAACCCGGGGCCGGGTTGCGCCCCGGAGCTGGGGATCAACACCGTCACGGTCGCGGAGGGCGACACCACCTTCGGCTGCCGGGTGCCGTTCGATCCTCTCGTGCCCGGGGTGGCGCCTTCGGTGGGCGATACCCACCCGCTCGTGGGGCCGGTCGTCCAGGTCACGCTCGCTCCCGACGGGCGGCAGGCGCTGGCCACCGGTACGGCGATCATCCTCCACGCGGACACGGCGGGCACCGGCAAGGCCTCCGGCTGCCTCGCCGCGGCCGGGCCGAACGGCGGCCAGTGTCCGTTGCGCGACTCCGGGGTGCCGTTCGCCTTTGTCGATCGAGGGGTGCGGAACGATCTCCGATACTTCTACGCCGTCACGGCCTTCGATATCAACTCATTGCAATCCGGGCCCGCGAGCCTCGAGTCCTCGCGGAGCACCAAAGCGGTGACGCCGACCAGCGCGGCCTCGAACTTCGAGAGCTCCGCCACCGTCGCGGTCACCCTGGTGGGGGGCGGCACCCCCCTCGACACGGCGGCCGCCGATCCTATTCTCGACCCCGTGACGGGCCGCTTCGATCGCCCCTTCCCGCCCGCCGGCGGCTTCGGGTTGGAGCTGGCCGAGCTGGTCCGACGGTGCTGCCCAGCTCGGGCTCGGCCTCGGTGCGGCTGGACAGCCTCCACCTCGGCTCGGCCTACGAGCACGGGGCGGGCGAGCCGGGCACCCCGGCCCTCTACTTCCTGACGGCGAGCACGGGGAGCTCGACGTCGCGGGTGCAGCTCCCGGTGCTCCAGGACCAGACCACGGCCCTGGGGAGCAACTCCACCTACCTCGAGGCCGTGGCGGTGGAGGCCGCCACCGCCCAGCGCTTCGGGGGCCGGGCGGGATTCCGGCTGAACGGCCGCCTCGATCTCGCGTTGCCGGGGAACTACTACACCAGCGCGTGGGGGCGTGGCTGTCAGAAATGGAGCCACCGGGTTCGCGGCCGCCGGCACGACCGGCTGCGAGTACAACGGGGGGCGATGGTTCGACGGACCGTCCCCCGAGCGGAACGAGACCGAGGCCGACCCCCAGGCCGCGCACCCGCCAGGCTCGGCGGCACCCGGGCCGATGCTCGACCTTACCAACGCCGGCGCCCTCACCGGCGTGGCCACGATCCAGATGCCGCTGGCCTACGTGACTGCCGAGGCCGGCTATCGCGTCATCGAGGGCGTCCTCGGGGGCGGCCCAGCGGGCGGCCGACTTCAATCTCTTCTGGGGCCCGGACGGCCGGATCGACTCGGTGGTCGACGTCACCCACCACGTCGCGGTCCCGTTCGATAGCCTCCGCCTGGCGGGCTCCTGGGGTGTGCTGAACCAGGCCGCCACGACCGCGGCGGGCGCGTTCGATGTCCGGCCGGACGTGCTCACCAGCATGGATTTCACCTGCGTCGAGCCGCTGCGGTCGTTCCGCGGCGGTGCAGGAGAGCTATCCCTGCACCGCGCCGGCCTACACCCTGAGTCGCACGGCGATCCCAGGCCCGATCGCCATTTGGGATCAGGCGGCCGCCAACGCCCAGACCGCCGCGGTCCGGCCGGGGGCGGGCTTCGCGCTCTATCTGGCGGGCACCCTCACCATCGTTCGAGCTCACGGCGGGTCTCCCCGGGGCCGGCACCGTCTGGAGTTTACGGACCTATGTCGGCGCGATCAGCGGGGGCCGCGGCGCCGCGGGCAACCGCGGGCCCTACACCTTCACGCCGGCGCCGCGTCCGCTCACGGCCGTGGGCGTCGAGGTGCGGCTCGAGTACCAGGCGGTCAATCGCGTCGTCGCCGCGACCGGGAACGATCTCAGCCGCGTGCACACGGTACCGGATCCCTACTACGTGACCAACGCGTTCGAGCGGACCACCGAAGGCAAGGTGATCCAGTTCGTCAATCTGCCGGCCGACTGCATCATCCGGATCTATTCCTCCAGCGGCATCCTGGTGGCCTTGCTGGAGCACCACTCCAATATGTTCGGCGGCTCGGAGCGGTGGAACGTGCTGAACCGCAACAACCAGGTGGTAGCGAGCGGGGTCTACTTCTACCACCTCGAAGCCGGCGACGCCCGACGGGTGGGCCGCTTCGTCGTGGTCAACTTCGCTCGGTAAGATCGGGAATTCATAGTAGTGAACTTGCGCTCCTAGCCTCCCCGGCCGGTGCCTCCGGCGCACAGACCCCCGCGACGACCTACCTTTAGGGCATGACCGACATCGCCCCCCACATATCCCAGAGACGGAAGCCGCCGCCGCCGGCCCCCTGGCTGGAGGAGATGCCTCCACGCCAGATCGTCTCCGAGCTGGACCGCTACATCGTCGGCCAGGACGCCGCCAAGAAGGCGGTCGCCATCGCGGTGCGCAACCGCTGGCGGCGGGCCCAGGCGCCGGACGACATCCGGGACGAGATCACCCCGTACAACATCATCATGATCGGACCCACCGGGGTGGGGAAGACCGAGGTCGCGCGCCGGCTGGCGCGGCTCGCGGGCGCGCCGTTCATCAAGGTGGAGGCCTCGAAGTTCACCGAGGTGGGGTACGTGGGCCGGGACGCCGAGTCCATGGTGCGCGACCTGGTGGACGCCTCGATCAACATGGTCCGGACCGAGCGGGAGGACGAGGTCTATCCCCAGGCGGAGCAGCGTGCGGACGAGCGGCTGCTGGACCTGCTCCTTCCCGCGCCTCCCCCGCCGCCGGCCCACAGCAGGCGGGTCGACGGGCAGGACGGCGGGGGCACGACGGACGCGGCGTCGGTCTTCGTGGTCGGCTCGGCGGGCCAGGCGCGGGAGGAGAAGGCGGCCGCCGCGGAGGACGAGCGCCGGAGCCGGTCGCGGGAGAAGCTGCGGCAGATGCTGCACGAGGGCGGGCTCGACGATCGCGAGGTCGAGATCGAGGTCACCCCGCAGAACTTCCCGATGATGGAGCTGATCCAGCCCCCGCAGGGGATGGAGGGCGCCGACATCAACTTCACCGAGATGCTCCAGGACATGCTGCCGCGCCGGAAGAAGCGGCGCACGGTGAAGGTGCCCGAGGCCCGGCGGGTGCTGGTGGACGAGGAGCTCAAGAAGCTGGTGGACATGGACGACGTGGTGAACGAGGCGCTCGACCGGGTGGAGAACCACGGCATCATCTTCATCGACGAGATCGACAAGATCGCGGGCGAGCGGGGCCAGACCGGCGGTCCCGACGTCTCCCGCGAGGGCGTGCAGCGCGACCTGCTGCCGATCGTCGAGGGGTCCACCATCCAGACCCGCTACGGCTACGTGCGGAGCGATCACATCCTCTTCATCGCGGCCGGCGCGTTCAACGTCTCCAAGCCGTCCGACCTCATCCCCGAGCTCCAGGGCCGTTTCCCCATCCGGGTCGAGCTCCAGTCGCTGACCGAGCAGGACTTCGTCCGGATCATGACCGAGCCGGAGAACGCGCTCACCCGGCAGTACCAGGCGCTGGTGGCCGCGGAGGGGGCGACGCTGGAGTTTACGCCCGAGGGGATCGCCGAGGTGGCCCGGGTGGCGTTCATGGCCAACGACCGGATGGAGAACATCGGCGCCCGCCGGCTCCACACGGTGATGGCGGCGCTGATGGAGGACGTGCTGTTCGAGCTGCCGGAGCTTCCCGAGAAGAGCATCCGGTTCGATGCGCCGGGGGTCCGGGAGCGGCTGGCCAAGATCGTGAACGACGACGACCTGCGGCGATACATCCTGTAGTGCCCTGTTGCGCCCCGACCGCCCGGTATCACGAAAATTTCACGGTAGGATCTCACACTTAAGGGGTTTCACGGCCGGAATGCTCCGGCCGGTGCCGCTCTGGCGTGTCGCGGCATCTGGGGTATACTTGCCTGAACCCGCTAACATGAGGCATGGCCAACTTGGCCAACGCCGCCAGGCTGTTTCTGCTGCGCCCGCCCACCCTCGGGGCGCGCCGGCGCCCGACGCACTATCTCTCGGGTCGGCTTCGGGTACGCCTCGTGTTGGCGGCGACCGTCGCTTCGTGCTCGTCCCCTGGTCCCGCACCATCAGTTCCTCCGCCGGCCGGACCGGCCGGTCCCTCGGCATCGAATGAGCCCGTCGGCTACGCTCCGATCCTGACCAGCGGCTTCGGCGGGCAGCCGGCCGATCGGTGGATATTGGGGACACCAGCGGGAACCATCCAGGAGGTTCTGCCGACGGTGGGCGCCCCCGGAGGCAGTCCCGGCAGTGTCCGAGTGACCTACCCTGCCGGATGGATACCCGTAGCCAGCGCGCCGTCCCCCAAGTACCGCCAGATCGTTGGTGGCGGCATCCGGAACACATACTTGTCGTTCTGGCTCCTGCTCTCTCCCGGCTGGAAGGCCGGACCTCAAGGAGTCGACAACGTTCTGGCCTTGCGGACCACGCCAGGGGCAACGGAGCTCCGCATTGCGTTCATGGAGGTCAGGGGCACCGACCTGGTTCCATCGCTGCGACTCCAAGGCCTCCACCAACCATACCAGGGAGTGGCCGCGCCCTTGCTGGTTCCCACCGCATCGCCGGGGACCACCGTGCAGCGGGGGGCCTGGCAGCGTTGGGAGCTGCACCTGCAGAGTAACGATCCGGGTCAATCGAACGGGAAACTTACCTGGTGGCTCAACGGTCTCCTCGCCGCCGACTATGGCGGGCTCGAGTTCTGGGGTCCGGACGGCCCGACGATTCGCGATGTTGCCTGGGACCTGACTACGCCGACGACTGGCACCGCCATCCAGCAGCGTGGTTCGCTCGATGAGATGTATCTGAGCGCTCCAGCAGCTCAGGGGGATCGTGTAGTCGTCATGAATGATCTCGAGAGCGGCACCATGGGCCAGGCTCCAGGCGGGACCACCGTTCTGATGGACGGGTACACCGGTGCCGCGGCCAACCCCTGTCCCAATGATCTCGCCATCGCGGACCGATCGGTGCTGCCGAACCTCCTGCTTGCGGGAAATCATTGCCGGCCGGATGAGATCATCGTCTTCTCCACCGACGACGCCGCGACGATCGACGGTGCTGGGGGCAGTCAAAACGCCGCCCAGGGTCCCCCTCAAGGAATCTGGCACGACGCCGACAGAGAGCGGCGGGTTGAGGCCAGTCGTGGGCTGAGGCCCGTCGATGTGGTTCTTTGGATCGCCCAGGAGAAGGACCTGCGCAATCGGGAGGTCAAGCCCATCGCCTTGGGCGAGGTCGATCTGGCGAGCGTGCTTTACAACGAGCATCGTGCTGGCCTCCGCTTCAATGTGATGGAGACGAACGATGTATGGGACAACTCCCCCAACTCCGTTGCCGCCCGCGGCGCCATGGGGTGTGCCTCCGTTAATGGAACGGTGGCCTGTACCTGCGAGTCGACGCTCGTTACGTCCGGCTTTTTCCGGTCCGGCAAGGTAAACGCCTACTACGTACCGGAAGTGTTTGATAACCCGGGGCAGCCTCGTCTGGTGGACGGCCTGAACTGCCGCTACGGCCATGACAAGGCGTTTCTGGACCCGAACATCGTCTTCATCTCCATCGCCACGAGGAGCCCGACGCTCCTTGCTCACGAGCTGGGCCACGCGCTGGGCCTGGAGCACACGGCCGACGGAAGTGGGCCGTGGTATCAAGGAGTGCCCGGCGACAACGTCATGCGTGACGACGCGTGGCTGGTGTCGGCATCGGTGTTGCTCGGACAGGCGTTCAGAGTCAACGTGGATTCCCGTTCCGTTCTGCGCCGGAACGGACTTCAGACGGGCCCTCAGCGGCCATGTGACTGTGAGCTGGGGGCGGCGTGCACCCAGGGGGAGTATGTCGCCAAGTCGACGCTCGGCACCGACTGTCCGCCGGTGACCCGGGCCTGGCCCTGACGGGACAATGTGTAGCCCCAGCTGGCGTATCGTGCTGCGATCAGGATTGGTCTTCGTTCTGTCGAGCTGCGCCGCACCCCCTTCGTCGGACGACGAACGGGTGTGGCGCTGGATGGAATGCCACGAGTGCAGGGCCTTCGAGCTCGATTCGGTAGTCGCTCTCGGCGACAGTGTGATTCCTCTCCTCTCGCAGCTCCTCGACAACGGCCCGCCTCCAGACCGGGTAGGACGGATGCGGCGGGCGCTCGATTCTACCTACCAAAGGCTGAGCTACACTCCCGGCATCGCTGCTATCGACTCCGCCCAGTGGGTGGACCAGTATCTCGCCAGCTACAGCGACGCCTACAAGGGGCGCGCGGCTTGGGCGCTCGGGCAAATCGGAGGGTCGGTGGCGCGGCAATCGCTGGAGATGGAGCTGCTGGACTCGCTGACCCAGAGCGTTCGAGGGCAGATCCGATACGTGATCGACAGTGTCTGCGGCGTCCGGCGGGACCCGGCAGTGTGCCGGTGAGGAACCGAATGTGACTGATGCGGCGACCGTGGCGGGGCGCACGCTCGGCCACTACGCCATCCAGCGTGAGTTGGGTCGAGGCGGTATGGCCGTGGTCTATCTCGCGCACGACATGCAGCACGGCCGTGACGTCGCCGTGAAGGTGATGCGTGCCGAAGTCGCATCGGCGGTCGGCGTGGAGCGGTTCCTCCAGGAGATCCGGATTGAGTCGTCGCTGCAACATCCGCACATACTTCCCCTGCACGACTCCGGCACGGTCGACGGTCTGCCCTACTACGTAATGCCATACGTCGAGGGCGAGACCCTGCGCTCCCGCCTGGACCGGGAACGCCAACTGCCCGTACCCGAGGCGCTGCGTATCACCCGACAGATAGCCGAAGCCCTGGGATACGCCCATCGTCACGGCATCGTCCACCGTGACATCAAGCCGGAGAATGTGCTCCTCTCCGGAAACGACGCACTGGTGGCGGATTTTGGAATCGCGCGCGCTGTATCCGCCGCCGGGACGGAACGTCTGACCGATACCGGCATCGCTGTGGGCACTCCCGCCTACATGAGCCCGGAGCAGTGCGGCGGAAGCTCGATCGACGGACGAAGCGACCTCTACGCGCTGGGCTGCGTGTTGTTCGAGATGCTCGCGGGCGAGCCTCCGTTCAGCGGTCGAACCGCCCAGGCGGTGGTTGCCCGCCACATGCAGGAGCGACCGCCGTCCATCACCGTGGTGCGACCGACGGTTCCACCGTCTACCGTACGCGCTCTGGAAATCACGTTGGCCAAGGTTCCCGCGGACCGCTTCCAGACTGCCGAGCAGTTCGTTGCGGCGCTGGAGCCGTCTGCCGAGATCGACGGGAAGGCCGACGCGGGGCGGCGGCCCATGATGCGGCGCCGCCTGCTGCTCGCGGCGGGCGCCCTCGCGACGACCGGCCTCCTTGCCTGGCTGGCCCTGTCTCGGTCCCCCTCTCTGGACTCGAATCGGGTGATGGTCTTTCCCCTTCGTGACGCCGCCCGCGCGGGGGACCCGCAGGCCGGCGATGACGTCGCCACGTACATCGGCCACGTGCTGGACGGGAGCGAGCCGCTGCGCTGGGACGAGGGCAGAGACTGGCTCACCTCCCAACAGCGCGCGGATCCCGGCTTGCTGGCTCCTGCGGATGCCCGTGGGATCAGCCGGCGACACGGTGCCCGGTTCTATATCGATGGCTCGATCGTCCGCGGGGCAGACACGACCACGGTGATCCTGCGGCTCTTCGATGTCGCGACAGACTCGCTGCTCAAGCGGGCTGGTCGCTCTGGCGCGAGCGCGATGCCTGCGGCCCAGCTCGGAGCGCTGGCGGTAGGAGACTTGTTGCCCGCCTTGCTGGAATCGGGCCGGAAGGTGGACGTGAGCGCCCTTCGCGAGCGCCGGCCGGTGGCGATTGCCAACTTCCTCCAGGGCGAACGAGCCTATCGAGAAGGGCGCTTCGAGGTGGCCCTGCAGCACTATCAGGCGGCCGTCCAGGAAGATTCCCTCTTCGCCCTGGCGGCGGTGAAAGGAGCCTTCGCCGGCACGTGGGGGGAGAACCTCGATGAGGTCGCTCGCCTGGCGGAAGTCGCGGTGCGCGGCGACGCTGCCCTGCCGGCCAGGTACGCCCACTTTGCGAGGGGGCTTGGGCACTATGTGGTGGGGTCGGCCGATTCGGCCGTGGCCGAGTTTCGGCGCGCAATCAGAATGGCGCCCGACTGGGAAGAGGCCTGGATGGCGCTGGGGGAGGTCTATCATCACTTCCTGCCACAAGCAGTCGGCCTCGACTCGCTCGCTGAGGATGCGTTTCGAAGGGCTCGCAGCTTGGATGGCGAGTTCACGCCTCCGCTCTACCATTTGTTCGAGACAGCGATCCGTGCCGACCGGGTGCAGGAGGCAGCTCGGCTCTTGGATACCCTCCACCGGGCGCCGCTCGACAGTGCGCTCATGCCTCCCGCGACCCTCATGCTTCGCTGCGCTCGTGGTGACATGCAGGACGAAGACTGGACTACTACGGCAGCCCGCGCTCCAGGGGTCGTGCTGGACGCCGCACAATCGCTGTCGGCCGTCGCGTCCCGTCGTAGGTGCGCCGAGCTGGGGCTGAGCGCGGTGGTCAGATCCGACGGCGCCAGTCCGGCCCACCGGTTCAACTCCCTCTTCGCACTCCAGAGCCTCTTGGCGCAGCAGCGACGCTATGGCGAAGTTCGGGAGCTTCTGCAATCGCCAACGGCTGCGCCTCTTGGTGGGCCCTTCTTCTTCTTGAACGACGCCTTCGCGGATCCCGCCTTCCAGGTGGACGCCCGTGAGGTCGTCGCGCAGCAGGGAGCCGACTACGCCGGAATGAGTCCGGTCAAGCTCTGGCTCTTGGGAACCTGGGAGGCATACTACGGCACCCGCGATGCATTGGCAGCCGTCGAGAAGACCCTGTGGTTCAAGGCGGACTCATCCGGGCAATCCAGAGACTCCACTCTGGCCCGAATTGTTTCCGCCCACGCATCAGTGGCGGCAGGTGACACCAATCTGGCACTGGAACGGCTCCGCGCGTTGCAGCCGAGCGGCACGGACCAGGACATCGCCTGGTCGCTGTGGAGCCCGATGGGACTCGAACGGTTGATGCTCGCCCGGCTGCTGCTGAATCGGAGTGAGCCCGCCGAGGCGATTCGAGTCGCATCTGTGTTCGACTCGCCCCAGCCGACTCTCTATCTCCTCTTCATTGCTCCAAGCCTGACCGTGCGCGCCCAGGCTGCAGAAGCGCTAGGAGATCAAGACCTGGCGAAACAGTTCCGCGCTCGCCACGCGGCCCTCATCAACCCCCAACCCTAGGAGGATTCTATGGCACCTCCGAACATCGATAAGTACCTGCAAACGATGGACAAGCCGAATCCGCTCCAACCCGGCGACCCGAATTGGCCAGGCAACAAGTTTCCCAAACCATGGTTCCAGCACATCCACGAAGAGATCGTGCAGTTGCGTACGGCCGTGATCAGGCTCGAACGGATGGTCTACTACGGAGAAACCTGGAACAATGTGGGCGGTCCGGTATACGCCGATGGCCCCGGCGGCCCGGGGCCGGCAAACAAACCGCCGCCGCCTCCGCCCTCATATCCACCTTGATCGTCGGCCATCGCGCCTTTTCGCTCACTCGGCAACAGCCGGGTGGGCGAAAGGCTTGGCCGCTGGCAGCTTGCTGCGCCGCCTGCTTGCACCGTGCCGGACAGGCGGGATATAAGGAGGCCCGCACTCCCCGGCCTGTTTCCGGCTCCTTCTGCAAGGCCCGGAACACAGCCGACTCCACGCTGGACGACACATCGGGCCCCACCGTTGCGAGAGAGCGTAGGGGTTCCCCGAGTTGCCGGGCGGTGATCGCCTGTGCCGCGGTACCGGTGAGAGGTAGGGTCTTCACGCACCTCAGATCATCATTTCGACCAGCAGGCCGGCGCTCGCCGGTCTGCTGGTCGGATCTTTCTCCAGTGCCTGGAACACGGCTGCCTCGACGGCGCGGGGCACATCCGGCCGTCCTGTGCGAAGGCTCCGCGGCCTCTCACCCAACTTCCGTGCGAGAATGGCCTGGGCCGTCGCGCCGGCAAAGGGCGGGTCACCCGCCAGCATCTCGTAGATCACGCACCCCAGGGAGTAGACGTCCGACCGCCGGTCGACCTCGTCGCCGGTGGCCTGCTCCGGACTCATGTACGCTGGAGTGCCGACCACGAGACCACTCGACGAGCTCGAATCGGCACCAGCTACCTCGATGGCACGAGCGACGCCGAAGTCGCACACCAGCGCCCGGGGCCCCTCGAGCAGGACGTTTTCCGGCTTGATGTCGCGGTGCAGCACACCCTGGGCGTGTGCGTAGTCGATCGCTCCGGCGACATCGGTGGCGATCCGAATCACCTCCTCCAAAGGGAACGGCCCTTGTTGCACGAGCCGTCCGCGAACGCTGTCGCCGGAAATGTAGGGCATGACAAAGTAGAGCCGCGCTCCGGCCTGTCTCGAATCGAGCACCGGCACGATGTTCGGATGCTCGAGCCGGGAGAGAATCTCGATCTCCCGATGAAACCGGGTGGACCCGAGAATCGCAGTCAGCTCGCGCCGGAGCACCTTGACCGCTACGAGCATCCCGCGTTCGGTATCTTCGGCCAGGAACACGGTCGCCATCCCGCCATGACCGATTTCCCGAGACAACTGATAGCGGTTCCCCAAAGCCTCCTGCAGGCTCTGCAGCTCCTCCCTCATCGCTGTCCCTTTCTAATGGATATCCCCCTCCAGGCGGATTCCCATTCCATCGTTCCGGTCCACCGAAGGATGGCACCTCCCGTTTGTTGCCGCCGTGCGGCAGGACACCGGCGTGCCCGCCCTGCCGCTCCTTGTACCGGCGCGTGTAGGTTTCCGCTTCGCTTCCACCACCGGAGAAGAAACCAAGGTGACGTCACGCCACCTGAGCCGCCATCAGTGGCTCATCTTCGGCGCCGTGCTGCTCGGCCATCTCGTTCCGGGCGCAATCGCCGCCCAGGTGCGGTTCGACGTCGGACCCTATGTGGGCCTCTACGCCCCCACAGGTTCCTTTCCCAGCGCCCCCTTTCCGGGTCCGTTCGAGCTGCCGCCCGCGAGGAGCCGGCAGGGCACCGCGGTCGCGGTCGGTGCGCAGGGGACGCTTTGGTTCGTCTCGCGTATTGGGCTCTCCGTCCAGTGGGGGACCACTTCCAGTGTGGTGCGGACTCGAGAGGAGTTCGGGTCACAGGATGCGGAGCAGTCCGCGCGCGTCAGTGCCGGCGCCTTGCAGCTCCTTGTCCCCCTCGAGGTCCCCTCGCTTCAGGGGCGGGTATATGTGGGTGCGGGAGTAGGCTTGGTCCGGCGCAGCGGCGACTTCTACGAGGCCTATGAACGGCCGAGCAATGTCGCGGGCGTCCTCGGTCTGGGCAGCGATTTCGCCCTGGTACGGCACGCGCACCTGACGCTGGGCTTCCAGAGCTACCTGTACTCGCTCCGGCTGCGCCAGGAAGGAGGGCCCACCTTTGATTCCGGTTTTCAGGCAGACATGCTGGCCCGGGTGGGGTTCATGCTGGAGTTGGGGTCCTGACGCGATGGCGCTCGTGGTGGAGGAGTTCCGGCAATAACGGCATATCTAGGGATGGTCCCATGACCTGTGGAAGCCCATTGCGAGCCTGCGCCGGCCCGTCGATAGCCCTGGTGTCCAATGCACTGATTGTCGTGATCCTGTCGGGCTGCGCTCCACGGTCCACGCCGCCCGCGCCCGAGGCGGAGGTGATCGAGATCGAGGAACGCCAAGCCCAAGGCGACCGTGATAAGGTCGGACCGCTCGGTATTCCGGAGACGCAGCTTCCCCGACCCGGAGAATGTCGAGTGTGGTATCCCGACCGTGAGGCGGGCGGACAGCCGCCGCCGCAGGAGTGCGGGAAAGCCGGCGCGAGCGCGCCACCGGGTACCTGGGTGCTCTATCGGCCGAAGGATGACACGCGGGTCGTGCACGTTCGCGTCACGCACCCGCAGCGGGCCGGGGTGGTGATTCGGATCAATCTCTACGATGCTCAGAAAGGGACCTATCTCGGTACGAAGGAGCTGGAGGACGGTGATCCCGGGGACAGCGGTCCCAGTCCAGTGGAACCTTAAACTCAGCCTGTTCTAAGCTCGAGATCGCCGGACCGCGGCTCCCTGCGGTCGGACGGAGCCATGAAAGCCATCTACCACTGGTTGCGCGCCGGGCTCCTCTCGGGCCTGCTCCTGCTGGTTGTGGGCAGTGCGATGGTGTACCTCCTGTCTGAGCGGCTTCTCCGCAGGACCTATGCAGAGCCGCGAATAGACATCAGTGTGCCCAGCGACTCACACTCGGTACTCGAGGGCCGACGGCTCGCCCTGATTCGCGGTTGCTCCGGCGGTTGCCACGGGATGCAGATCGAGGGTGGGGTGTTCATCGACAACCTGCTTCTCGCCCGCTTGATCGCGCCGAGCCTGACCGCCGCCGTACGCAGGTATTCCAATGCCGACCTCGCGCGCATCATCCGGCGTGGAGTACTCCCCGATGGCTCCAGCGTCATCGGCATGCCCTCGGAGATGTTCAGCGGGTTGACCGACAAGGATCTCGGCCGGATCCTCGCTTATCTCCGGAGCGTACCACCCCGTCCAGGGCTGGCACCCGAGCGGCGTCTGGGTCCGGTTGCCCGGATCGCCTTCGTCGCGGGACAGTTGCGGCCCGCCGCTGAGCTGGTACGTCGCGCCACCAGGCTTGACGGCATGTGGCCCCAGGAGGGCGACTCCACTGCGCCGGGGGGCTACCTTGCACGGACCAGCTGCACCGAGTGCCACGGACTCGACCTGGGCGGGAGTGGTTCCGCTCCCGACCTGCAAATCGCCGCGGGCTACTCGTGGGAGACCTTCAGGCGCTTGATGCAGACGGGCAAGGCGCTCGGCAACCGCGAACTGCCCCTGATGAGCTCCGTGGCACGCCAGCGGTTCAGCCATTTTACCGACCAGGAGCTCCGCCAGCTGTATACCTTTGTGGTCGCGCGTGCGGTGCAGCGCGACTCCAGCCCTCCGGATCCGTGAGGGTGGTCATGTCGGCACGAGATCTTTGAAATGACAGTCGAGCCTCCCCGTCCTCGGCGAATTGTCGTCACCGATGACGATCCCAATCTCATGGCCTTCTTGGTCGACACACTCCGCAACGCCGGGCACTGTGTTTTTGCCGCCTATGACGGTGACTCGGCCGCGGAACTGGCGCTCTTGATTCCCGACCTGGATCTGCTGATCACCAACACCCGGTGGGGGACGGTTTCCAATCGAGGCCTCATCAGGCTGGTCCGCGGCGAGAAACCGAGCTTGCCGATCCTGCATATCGGCGAGCCCATGCCAAATCCTGATGGGCTGCTCGATGATGTTCCACCCTGCAGGAGCCCTTTACGGCGGATCAACTTCTGGGAAGGGTGAGGGATCTGATCGCACTCCGGTCCAAACCCGTCTAGGCTGACGCCGGCTTGGCCGTTGCAGGCTCCTCAGCGCATAGCCGGCCGGGATCAAGCCGAGATAGCACAGGCTCGACACCAGGAGCGTCACCCGGATACCGAACGCCATACTCAGCATCACCGCCAGCACCGAGGCGAGGACGCCGGTCGCGCCGTTGATGCCCCAGAACCAAGGTGCCGGCTCCTTGTCCACCGCTTCGACCAGCTTCATACCGGTGGGAAAGGCGAATCCAAGCAGGAAGCCTAGAGGCATCACCACCAGGAGCGATACCGCGATGCGGACCGGGAGCTCGCGATCGGTCGTCGCATGGAACACCTCTGCCAGCCATTGCTGAACGCCTACCAGATACACGACAACCGCGGCGCTCCAGATCCACATGCCGCGCGGCGAGCTGACATCGATCCGACTCGACGCGAGGCTTCCCAGGCCGGTCGCCAGGATCAGACTGAACAGACACACCCCGAGCGAGTAGATGGGATGTCCGAGGTAGATGCTGAAGTACTGCAGCAGCGCGATTTCAGCCAGCATGAATCCCATGCCGATCAACGAGAAGTAGGCGCTGCCAGCGACCATCAGGGGTAGGGGTCGATGTCGCGCTGCACCCAACAGCGGCACGAGAATGGTGCCGATCACCGCGGCAATGGAGATGAACAGGATCAGGATCAAAACCGCTGACGCCAGCAGATTACCTCTGATCACACCCGCGAAGTAGCCGCCGCGGAGCCAACGCATGACCGCTTGCGGCATGTCGGAGAAGCGCAACTGGTTGAAGAAAAAGGGCCGGTCGTCGGTGGGCACGGTGAGATCCAGGTAGGCGCGCGACGAGATGTCGTTCAGGCTGGCCATGTCCTTGCTGCCGACCATCGCGGCCAGGAGCTCGGACGTGGCAGGCCGGTCAGGTGCCAACAGCACGTGGAAACCGAGCCGGTCGACTGCGCCGTGCAGGACATCGCAGCTGATCAGCGGTAAACGGACGCTTGGACAGCAGCAGGGTCGCGATATGATCGGCGCGGGCGACGAACAGATAGGGCCGCGCGTCCGTCACGCCGGCATCCAGCAGGGTCGCCGTGGCCAGGCCGATCATGCGACCTGTCTCGTTGACGTCGCCGGGATCGTACCAGCGGCTGACGGTAAAGACACCGTCATCCTCGAGCGTCTCCAGGAAAGCTCGCCAGCCTTCCAGTGTGTAGAGCCCGTTCTCGCTGAGGCTGAACGCTCCCGCACCGGTCGCCGCCCAGGTGTCGATCATGCTCATCTGGATCAGGTCGAATTTCTGCTCGAGTGCTGGCGAACCAGCTGCGGGCGTCGTCGACGTACAGCTTCAGGTTGGGCAGCGCCGTAAGGTTGGAAAAGTTCCTTGTAGAAGCGATCGCGGGTGTGCAGGTCGATGAAAATGGGATTGAGCTCCACGCCGGTGATCTCCGGCACTCCATACGCATGCGCCGATAGGATGTCGCGACCGCCGCCGACGCCGATGATCGCGGCCTTGGATATGCCCGGCAGATTGTACGCCAGATTCACCAGGTCGTAGTGCAGGAAATCAAGAGTCTCGCGCGTGCCGTCGTAGTGATACATCGCCGAGCTGGCCATCCCGTCGATGTTCAGCATCGCCTGCTGGGTGACGAGATCCTTGGGCAACTTCGGCGAGGGACCCCAGAGATGCGGCCGAACGGTCGCCGGCCGCGTCGCCATGACGCGCGAATAGGAGTTCCACTTCTCGAAGCGGTCCAACCCGGAGAACTCCACGGTGCCCTTCACCAGTATGGGGCGCACGCCCACTGGAGTCAGGCCGTTGAGAAAGGTCAGCACCAGCAGAGCCGACAGAACCGGCCCCGGACGCTGCCACCATGGGCGGACACGCTCCTTCTCCTGGTCCGACTCGCGCGCCGAGGCGTCGAAACACCAGGCAGAAAGAGCCGCGACAAGGCCGGTGAACATGACGGTCGTCGGAGCATCCAACACATTCAGGAGCAACACCACCGCCACGCAGCCCAGCGCCGCCCCCAACAGGTCGACGCCATAGACCTGGGCCACCGGGAAAGGCCCGCGCGTCAGCGCCAGGCTTACCACGATGCCGGCGAAGACGTAGGGCACCGCCATTGCCGCCGTCAGCAGGCCCCAGGAAATCACCGTCGACGCCGAAAGCGAGATGCTGGTGATCAGGGAGAACTGCACCATGAGGGAGGCCGGAATGCTGACCGCACAGGCCAATGCGTGGTTCGTCAGGTTCGCGGGCAAGCGCTGCGGCTGGAACCGTTCGGGCCGCAGATAGACCCATACCGCGCCGACGGTCATGCCCAGCATGGCCACGCTGATAGCGAAGAAGGCCAGGGCATACCAGGCGAGCACCGACAGAATGCGGGTCTGGACGATCTGGAACACCAGGATCGAGAAGGTGATCAGAAACACACCGGTCAGGAATGCCGGTTTCTCGATTGCGGGGTGGGTAGCATCCTCGGACTTGCTCACAACGATCTTGGTGCAATTCTCATCATCTTCCTCGGGCTCCCGCGCACACGTACATTGGTCGCATCCTTCACAAACCACTGCCCATGGTCACCCGCACCCAGGCTTCCAGGTCAGGATTTCCCCGCCTGCTCGGCCGGCCGCTCTGGTGCGTCCTTGCGGCAGCCACGATCGCGTGCGGCGGGAACACCGATCCCGATGAGGAAACTGGTTCAGCGGCGCTCCGACTCACGACCTCCACCACCGGTCCGGATGCTGATGCCGACGGCTACAGCTTCTCCCTAGACGGGAACCCCTCCAGCAGCATAGGTGTCAGCGAGAGTCTCACGCTCACCGGCCTCGCTCAGGGCGAGCACTCACTCCATTTGAGTGGCCTTGCTCAGAACTGCAGCCTCAGCGGCGCTAACCCACGCACGATCACCTTGGCAGTCAACCAGACCATCGAGATCATACTCACCGTCGCGTGCGCGGTGCTGCCGATTGCACACCCCGCCGGGGTGGTTGCCCGCACGGTCCCCTTGAGCGGAGCCCCCTACGGTGTGGCTGTGGCCTCGAGTGGCGTAGCCTATGCCGCGCTCATCGGCAGCAGTGCGTTGATCAGGGGCGACGTGGCGGCCATGACCTTCGACTCGCCGGTGGCAGTCGGTCTCACGCCGCCGCACGTGGCGTTCAATCCTGCCGGCACGGTGGTCTTCGCAACCCTCCAAACCGGTCGCGGTCTGGCAGTGGTGGACGCGACCACGAACACCCTCGTCAGTACGGTCCCCCTGACCAGTGATGGGTTCAACCTCCTGGTCGCGCCCGATGGCCAGCGCGTCTACGTGACCACTGCCGACGGTACTCTCTACGTCGTCGATGCTGCCACCTATGAGGTCGTCACCACACTCCCCGTCGGGGCGGCCGCGAATGGGCTGGCCTTCAGTCCCGACGGCGCTGTGCTCTATGTGAGCTCCCGGGACGCGGGAACGGTAGTGGCCATCGATCCGGCCACGAACACGATCACCCGGACCTACCCTCTCGGTGGAATGCCGCAGCGGCTGGCCGTCGCCCCGGACGGCAGTGAGCTGTACGTGGCCAACGAGGTGCACGGGTTGGACATCGTGAATGTCGCCTCCGGTGACGTCACCGAGCTGGGCTTCGGCACGGCGGGATATGGCCTCGGGCTCACGCCGGATGGCGCTCAGATCTATCTGCTTCTGGCCGAGGTCGGCGAAGTCCGGATACTCGACCGAGCGTCGCGCGCACCGGTGAAGACCCTCCTCGTCGGTGGCACGCCGCGCAACGTGGTGTTTACCGAGGATGGGCGCACCGCCCTGGTGGCCAATGAGGAGGCGGTGGTCTTCATCAAATGAGCCGGGCAAACATCCCCATTCGCAGCAGGAGACGCCGATGCTGACCACTCCTGAACCAGAACTGGAATCCTCACGCGCCAAGTCAGGCTCCCGGGAGGCACGGCTCCGGGCCGAGTTCGCCGGCCAGTACCCCTACCTGGGACCGGGGGTCTGGGAGTCGGCGGCGGTGCTGTCCGAACGGGTGGTAGCCAACATCCTGGGTCGCCCGGACGGAAGGTTCATCAGCAGAGAGCGGGCGCTCGACCCAGATCACTTCGAGTTTCGAGGCAGTGAGGTCCGACCACCGTCCGGCCCGCGCCGCCGGGAGGATGCCTAGTAGTGCTGCACCGACCCTTTCGCCGGTGGCACACGGGTGTGTCGGCCAGGGGCGCCGTTGCAGCACACCGTGCCTGATCCGCCAACCTCCCGAGTTTATGGCGCGCGCGTTCCCTCGGTCGGCCGAATGGCTACCGAGTCTCCGGCTTTCGTCGCATACCGAGCCTCGATTGTGCCGACGAGCTTGCCATCTTGAAGGCGGTTCACGGTGCGTGTTGTGACCTGGACGCCCTTGCTTATGAAACTCTCGAACGGACCTGCCTCGGTGACGATGCTATCACCCGCTACCGCGACGACGCGCACCGGAACGGGTTTCCGGTTTCGGAAGGTCATAGTCCAACCCGAGGTGTCGGCGGTAGCGACCAACTCCGTCTCGACCACGTTTCCTCCGGCCTCATCAGTCGAACGAACCTTCCACTTGCCAGCAACATCGGCGAGTGAGATCGTGGCGGACGCTGCCGGCGTTTCGGGTGCCGCCGCCGCCGAATCCATCGCAGTTTGGTCGTCGGCGGCTCGGTCCTCGGACTTGGTGCAGCCAACGAGGACGGCCGCGCAGCAGAGAAAGGTGAAGCGTGGCATCATACCCTCCCGTGTTAGAGGCGACGCGGGGACTGCGTTCTGATTGATGGTAGGCAGGGGTTAACATATGCCTGCTGCATTGGGAGGTCAAAGAAGACCGTGACCTCATGGGTCCATGAGATCACCGGGGGGCAAGTACCCCTTTCGCCTGTACCCGGAGTATTTTGAGGGTACCTGCAGTCCCTCCGCTGACTGCCACTCCCGGACGCCTCCGGGTCCTAAGGCTTACAATGTGTGCACTGATTCCGCCGGCTTTCACCGGCCGGTGTATTGTCGTCGCCGTCGAGGACCGTCGCAAAGTCGACTGACGAGGGGATGATGAACAACCAGTGCCCGTACTGTGGCATTCCGGTCCTAGGCCAGTCCAGGTGCCCGCTCTGTGACACCCGGTTGACCGGCGTCAGCGTCGGCGTCAGGGTCAGCCTTCGGCGCGCCCTGCTTTGGGCATTCGTGGTGGAGGAGCTCCTACTCGTGATGGTGCTGAAGCGGTTCGCCTGATCGCTCCTCTGCTCCACCACGCCTCCCTGCTGGTTTAAGGCTTCGCGGACACCGCGGGCCTGCGGCTCCAGAACCCCGAATCTCTCGCCGCCATCTCGGGTGACGGGTAGCTCATTTCCGGGCTGACGTTGAAGATCAGATTCTCGACCGACGTAAACCCCTTGAACAACGCCCCGAACGTCTTCATCGTCTCCTCGGTCATCGCCTTCTCAATCGCGGCCGGGGGGCCGGTCGCGGGATCAATTTCGGCGAGCGACTTGTGCGGTCCGAAAACGAGGTAGGTGGGCCCAGGCATTCCTGCCATGACCTCGTACGTCGCCCAAGGGACCTCAGCCTTAGCCTTTTCGACCACGTTTCGATACAAGCGCGCCACCTCGGCGAAGTCCGCGTCATGACCCGGGCGGACACTGAAGATGAGCACCTCCCAGACCCGCATCTTCGCGACATCGATGTCCAATGGATTGCTGAGCTCGGGGCGATAGCGACCGAGGATGGCCCGAGCGCTGGAGATGTTGGCGGCGTCGGCCTGGGAGAGCCGGTTGAGCTCCTGGGTCAACCCACGGGCCGCCTCAATGGCCTTGTTCCGGTCGTCGATCTCGGCAATCGACCGGCACCCTTCGACGAACCACGCCTCGTTGGGTCCATAGAGCGTGGTCATGGCAATGTAGTGGTTTGAAATCTTTGCCTTTGCGAAGGCTCGAGGCCACCCCGCCTCCGCAGCGAGGTGCGCACCGGCTCGGCCCACCTTGACCTCCTCGCGGAAGATCTGGAGGTAGGCTGGGGGTGCATCGGTCTGGCTGGCGAGAGGTCTTGCGATCGCGAGCAAAGGCAGGAGGCCTGCGAGGTGGACGCGACGACGGAGGCTTCGCATACGGCGTCTCCTGTATCGTGGGTCGCAAAGGTGTTGAATCGGGTGCTGTGAGTATGCAGTCCGGCCTCGGACTGCGGTAGAGGGATAAGCTAGGATCGTGCGGAGCCCAGGACCGACTCTGGATGGGGCCCCCAGAATCGGGTGTTACACGCGGTGCGTGTGGAGGCGGATTCTGTGAGCGGGGCGTGATCAAGGCACCCGGGCGGGGAGGACGCATATCTGACCTGCCGCTCACGCTTCCCAGGCGGTAGGCTTCAGGGATCACTCGCTCCACTGATCTGCCGCTCCCGGCCGTCCTTGCCGGGCGAAGGATTTCCCATGACAGCCCTGTCCTCCCGGCCCTGGCGAATCGTCGTCACCGACGACGATCCCGCGCTCATGGCCTTCTTGGTCACCACACTCCGCGACGCTGGGCACTGCGTTTTCGCCGCCTACGATGGTGAGTCGGCCTGCGAGTTGGCCCTCCTGATCCCCGAGTTGGATCTTTTGGTCACCAATACTCGGTGGGGCGTCGTGACCAACCGAGAGCTCATCAAGGGCGTCCGAAGCAAGAGACCGGAATTGCCGATCCTGCATGTCGGCGACCCAATGCCAAACCCCGACGGTTTGCTCGATGATGTGCCCACCATACGGCAGCCCTTTACCCCAGATCAACTTCTTGAGAAGGTCAGAGATTTGGTCGCACACCACCCGGGCAAGGTCTAGTCCCGGTCAACGGCTCGATCGGCACCATAGAGATCCCGCTCGCCGACGCCAGCGAGGTGATATGAGACTGCGAGCGACTCTTTCAGCCATCGTGCTGGTGGCCGGCTGCGGTGGTCACGATCCTCGCTCCGGCACGGACGCATGGCAATTCAACGTGGACACGATCCGGTCCGAGATTGACGGCGGCATGCGCCAGACGTCGTGGCTTAGAGCCGTCGGCAGGGAGGGGCCCCCAGGCGCGGCGCAGGCGGACACCGTCATCCTGAGCTTCGATTGCCTCCGAGGCCAGACGAGCAGCACGATCATGACAGGGCCAGGCGCTTCGGCAGGGCAGCGTGGAGACACGGCTGAAGGTGGACGCGGGTCCACCTCGCCGCATTCCCGGCTTCGCCGGAACAACCGCCTCGGGTGGGCAGGTGGTCCTCACTATTCCCCAAGACTCCATGCTCGCGATCCTCAGCGGTCGCCAGCGCGCAGTTATCGAGTATGCCGACGGCGCAGGATCCTCCACGACGACTGCAGAGTTTCCGGTCGCAGGCCTTGAGAAGTACCGCGGCCCCTTCTTGGCGGCGTGTGCCAAACGGGGCCGCGATGAGGGTAATCTCGCCTGGGCTCTGGTGGTTACGTCACAGCCTCTGGCGGGACGGCCGGGCTATCCTGCACCGGCGGGCATTCGGGGTGCCTCGCGGCTCATAGTATCGATCCTCGTCGTGGCGAGGACCCAGATACCGGACAACTCTAGACTGTCCCCGGGGTCCCCATGTCCGACTCTGCCGGCGCCGCCATCGCCCCTCTGCACCCGGGTCCTCTAGTCCTCGTCGTGGACGCCGACCATACTGAACGCCTCGGGATCAGTCGCATGATTCGAGGCTTGGGCTACCCGACCCGCAGTTGCCGCGCGGGGAACCGACGCGCTCCGGTTCTCCAGAGTCATCCCCGAGGGGTGAGCGTCTTGATTGCCGACCTGGGGATGACAGGGAGGGATGGTGGCGAGCTGGTGGAGCGGGTTCTGGAGCTCGACAGCACCATGCGCGTGATTCTGATAGCGGACCTCCAGGAGCCCCGCAGCGCCGAGCTCCTCGGCGGCTACCGGGACCTCCCGCACCTGCTCAAGCCCATCCGGCCTCGCCGACCTGTTCGGCGCGCTGATGGCACTCGTGGGGCCAGTTCGTCCCATTCCCACGCTCCACTCGGTCACAGCGCGTGAGAGCGAACGCGCCGGCGGATCCTCGGACCATCCGTTGCACCGCCGTCGGGTCCTCCAGCGGCTACAGTGCGGCACGTCGGGGAGCACGAGCTGGAGTTCACGAAACAGCTGCCGATGTGATCGCCGTCGTCTGCAGCGCATTGCAGCCACTGCATGAGGTGTCACTGCAGGATGAGAGAGCGGCGCTCCGGCGCTCCGTGCAGCTCTCCGGGCTAACCCTTTGGTTGCCTGAGAGCTGCCCAACTCCTCGTTGCACCGGCATCCCGGTTGCGGCGCCTGAATGTATGCTCTCAGTGCTTGGGGTGCTCGCCTTCGTCTGGGCTTGCCTCATCATCGCGATCTGCGCCATCTGTGCCGCAGGAGGCGCGGCCGATGAGCAGTCGGAGGAGTGGTACCGCGAGCACGAAGCGGACGGCGGAAGACGTGGACCAGCAAGAGCGCGGGGCAGCCTGACGGAAGAGAGGAGCCCTCGATAGTCCGGTCTCCCGCGGGTGAGGCTGACGTTTGGTGGCCGCCTCACATTCATCAGCCGTTGCAACGCTGGTCGGAGTCTGCTACCCGGAGGCGGACGTGGAGTCTGCCCTACCACCGGATCATGGGGTAGTCATGGCGCAAGCTGTTCGTGAAGCTGCGACTCAAACCCACGCGGTCGGAGTCGTCACCATACCTACCAGCACGTATGTGGACCGGCTGCCGGTCGCCTCGGGGCGCTGGTGGCAGAGTCACCGGAGTAATCCCCGGCCAGCCAGGCCGCTGACTCTAGCGGTGAGGATCGGGTTCCATCTCAGAGCGTCTAACCGCATTTCAGCGTGACACGCGTGGGGCGGGCGTGCCGAGGACATCTGACGCGTGACCAGGAAGGTTGTCGCCTGCCCGATGCATGATCGACTTGTCAGGCGACCAGGATACGGTCGCCTGGGCCTCATCTTGCATGACGCGCGGCGAAATCGGCTGATACCTTGGGTGTCTAAAGTCCGACCGCAAGGAGACAGATACATCACCGGTGAATCAGGGCACGGGCTTGCCTCCGGAGTGGTGACGCGGCCAGCGGCGTACCGTCTGCGAAGGGCGGTGCATCGAGACCTCGATCCGAGGCTGGGGCTCACTGAGGCAGCTCCAGGCCGCTACACTCCACGCACTCAGTCCTGCCAGGCCGAACAGGACGGCGACCACGCCCGTGCTCCGCCCTCGGCGATAGCAAGCGCGTCCTAGGCCTAGTTATCTGAGCTTTGAGCGATCGAAGCAGGTTCACTCCACGACGATCGGCGGAGTTCCCGTCGCGATGAACCAGTTTGCGATCCTGTACCCCGATCGCTTCCTCATCTCCGGGTAGTCCGCGTGTGCTCACACACAAAAATCCGGACACGTCCAGCCCGCATGAGCGGTAATTCCCACCGTGACACCTGTCCGATCCCTCATCGACCGCTCCGCTCCACCACCCCTCCCTTCATCACCCACCCCACCCGCTGCACCGCCGTCGGATCCTCCAGCGGGTTCCCCTCCACCGCGATCAGGTCCGCCAGCTTCCCCGCCGCGATCACCCCCCGGTCGCTCACTCCGAGCAGCTCGGCCGCGCCCAGCGTGCCCGCCCGGAGCGCGTCCACCGGCGTCATCCCCCGGTCCACCATCGCCGCCACCTCGCGCCCGTTGGTGCCGTGCGGCAGCACGCCCGCGTCGGTCCCCAGCGCGATCTTCACCCCCGCCTTGATCGCCCGGCGGAGACTCTCCTTCGCCACCGTGGCGATCGAGCGCCGCTTGGCCAGGATCGCCGGCGGCAGATCCGGCAGCTCGATGTCGCGCAGCGACGTGGTCGGCACCAGCCAGGTGCCGCGCTCCTTCATCAGCGCCAGCGCCTCGTCGTTGAGCATCGAGCCGTGCTCGATCGAGTTCACCCCCGCCGAGATCGCGGCCACGGTCCCCTCGGCCCCGTGCGCGTGCGCGGCCACCCGGAGCCCGTGCCGCGCCGCCTCCTCCACCACCGCCTCCATCTCGGCGTCGGAGAGCTGCTGGGCGCCCACCGTCGCGTCGTGCGAGAGCACCCCGGCCGTCGCGCAGATCTTGATCACCTTGGCGCCGTACTTGGCCTGGTGCCGGACCGCGGCCGTCACCCCGTCCGGCCCGTCCGCGATGCCCTGCTCGACCCCGCGCCGGAGCACGCCCGGCGCCCAGCCGGTCTCGTCGCAATGCCCGCCGGTGATGCCGATGGCGTGACCGGCCGGGATCACCCGCGGTCCCGGCACCCAGCCGTCGTCGATCGCGCGCATCAGCGCGACGTCGGCGAAGTCGGACGCGCCGAGGTCCCGCACCGTGGTGAAGCCGGCGCGAAGCGTGAGGCCGGCGTTCCGCGCGCCGCGCAGCGCGCGATCGCCCGGCGTCTCCTGCGCGGCCCGCAGCTGCCACCCGCGATCGGTGTCGCCGGTGAGATGGGTATGCGCGTCGATCAGCCCGGGCAGCAGGGTGAGGTCGCCGAGATCGACGGTCCGGGCGCCCGCCGGAATCCCCGACGCCCCGACCGATTGGATCCGCCCGCTGTCCACCACCACCACGCCCGGGCTCACCACCACGCCGCGCTCGACGTCCACCATCCGCGCCGCCCGCACCACGACCGCGGAGGCCGTCACGGCGGGCCGCGGCGGGACCTCCTGCACCGCGCCGCCCTTCATCACGAAGACCACCCGCTCCAGCGCGCCGATGTCGCGCAGCGGATCGCCGCTCACGGCGACGAGGTCCGCCAGCTTCCCCCGGGCGATGATGCCGCGGTCGTCTACGCCGAGCACCTGGGCGGCGTACACCGTGGCGCCGCGCACCGCCTCCAGCGGAGTCTGCCCCAGCCTGACCCGCACGGCGAACTCCCGCGCGTTCTGCCCGTGGGGGTACACGCTGGCGTCGGTGCCGAACGCGATCTTCACCCGCGACTTGAGCGCCAGCCGGAAGCTCTGGTCCATCAGCGGGGTGACCTGGTCCATCTTGGCCCGGATCGGCGGGGGCAGCAGGTCGCGGCGGATCGCGTCGCGGAGGTAGAGCGTCGGCACCAGCCAGGTGCCTCGCTCCCGCATCGCGGCGAGCACCTGCGGCGTCAGGATGGACCCGTGCTCGATGGACGTCACGCCGGCGCGCACCGCGGCGAGGATCCCCTCGGCGCCGTGCGCGTGCGCGGCGACGGGCACGCCGTGCCGCGCCGCCTCCCTGACGGCGGCCGCGAGCTCGTCGTCGCCCATCTGCTGCGCCCCGACCGAGCCCTCGAAGGAGAGCACCCCCGCGGTGGCGCAGAGCTTGATGACCTTGGCGCCGTGCTTGATCTGGTAGCGCACCGCGCGGGTGACGGCTTCCGGCCCGTCGGCCACGCCGCCCTCGGGTCCCTTCTCCGCGACCCCCGGCGCCCAGCCGGTGTCGTCGCAGTGCCCGCCGGTGATCCCGACGGCGTGCCCCGACGGCACCACGCGCGGACCCGGGATGAACCCCGCGTCGATCGCCCGCATCAGCGCCACGTCGGAGAACCCGCCGGCGCCGACGTCGCGCACCGTGGTGAACCCGGCCCGGAGCGTGATCCGCGCGTTCATCGCGCCGCGGAGCGACCAGCTCGACGGCGTGCCCCGCACCGGCTCCGCGATCCAGTCGGCGGTGGAGAGGTCGCTGGTGAGATGGGTGTGCAGGTCGATCAGGCCCGGCAACAGGGTCACGTCACCCAGATCCACGGTGCGAGCCCCGGCCGGAGCGGCGCCGCCGACGGCTTCGATCCGCCCGGCCTTCACGGTGACCGCCGCGGGGCTCACCATCCGACCGGTCGAGACATCGAGCATGCGAGCCGCCCGGACCACGACGATTTCCGGCTCCTGCGCGGCGAGCGGGGCGGGGCAGAGCAGCAGAGCGGCGACGAGGATGCAGCGGGAAGGATTCGTCATGCCGGGGTAACCTACACCCCGGTGTCCCGCTGGCCAGGCCGCCATCCGCGGGCCTATAGTTACGCGTGACTCACCCGACCGATCCGTCCGCGCCGCCGCCGCCCTCCACGCTCGAGACCGCCGAGCGGATCGCGTTCCTGCGCGTCTCGCCCCGTTGGGCCTTCTTCTCCTTCGCCGTCCTGGCCCTCCTCGGCGTCACCCTCTGGCTCCGCTACACCGCGCCGCGGCCCGCGCCCGCCGCCATCGTGACCGAGCCGAGGCCCAGCTCCATCGCGGTGCTCCCGCTGGTCAACGCGAGTCCCGACTCCGCCAACGAGTACTTCAGCGACGGTATGACGGAGGAGCTGACCGCCGCGCTCGGCCGGGTGCCCGGCCTCCGGGTCGCCGCGCCTTCCTCCGCGTTCGCGGTCAGGCGCCGGAGCGAGGACCCCCGCGAGGCCGGCCGCCGGCTCGACGTCGCCACGGTGCTCGAGGGCAGCGTGCGCCAGGCCGGCGACCGCCTCCGCGTCACCGTGCACCTGGTGAACGTGCGCGAGGGCTTCGACCTGTGGTCGGAGACCTACGAGCGGCTCCCCGGCGAGGTCTTCGCGGTGGAGCAGGAGATCGCGCGGTCGGTGGTGGCGGCGCTGCGGATCCGGGGCGCCGGTCCCCTTCCGGCCGCCGCGGCGCCGACCTCGAGCCTCGACGCCTACACGGCCTACCTCCGCGGGCCGGCACGCCATGGCGCGGCCCGGCGCGGCCGATCCGACCCGCGCGACCGCCCTCTTCCAGGAGGCGATCCAGTCTCGACTCCAACTTCGCGCCCGCCTGGGCCGGCCTCGCCGCCGCGCACGCGCAGCGGGCCATCGCCGAAGGCGCCCGCCCGGCCGACGCGATGCCGGCCGCCCGGACGGCCGCGATCCGCGCGCTGGCGCTCGACAGCACGCTCGCCGTCGCCCACGCCACGGTCGGCCTGGTCCGGTTCCTCTACGACTGGGAATGGAACGGCGCCGACTCGGCCTTCCAGCGCGCGCTGGTCATCAACCCCAGCCGCCCCGAGGTGCACCGCTGGTACTCGCTGCTCCTCATGGCCCTCGGCCGCCGGGACGAGGCCATGGTGCACGCGCGCCGGGCGCTGGAGCTGAGCCCGCTCGACCCGGAGACGATCGCGCACTTCGGCCGGCTCCACCTGTACGCCAAGCGGTACGCCGACGCCCGGGAGAGCCTCGAGCGGGCGCTGGCGGCGGATACGTCGCTCGCCGGCACCGCGGTATCAGCTCGGGCTCCTGGCCGAGATGCTGGGCGACTACGAGCTGGCCGAGTCCCACTACCGCGCCGCGCTCGACCGCGCGCCGGGCGACCTCGAGCTGCTCGCGTCGCTGGGCCGGGCCCACGCGCTGGACGGCCGGCCGGAGGACGCCGGCGCGGTGCTCGCCAAGCTCGACTCCCTCTCGGCCGACCGGTACGTGTCGCCCTACCTGCTCGCCGGCATCGCCGAGGCGCTGGGCGATACCCGGCGGGCGTTCGCCTGGCTGGAGGAAGCGGTGGCCGACCGCGCGGGACAGCTGGTGTACCTGAGCCTGGACCCCCGCCTCGAGCGGCTGCGCGGCGACCGGCGTTTCGCCCGGATCCGGCGCAGCGTCGGGCTTCCATAGCCCGGGGGTGGCGACTACAATAGGCACGCCATGAGTACCACCCGCCACTTCCTCGCCATTCCCGATTTCACTCGCCCCGAGCTGCTCTCCCTGTTCGACCTCGCCGCCCGCATGAAGCGGCGCGACTACGCCGCGAAGCCGCTCGCCGGGAAGACGCTGGGGATGATCTTCGCCAAGAGCAGCACCCGCACCCGGGTCTCCTTCGAGGTCGGCGCCTTCCAGCTCGGCGGCCACGCGCTCTTCCTCTCCTCCCGCGACATCCAGCTCGGCCGCGGCGAGCCGATCCGCGACACCGCGCGGGTGCTGTCCCGCTATCTCGACGGGATCATGATCCGCACCTTCGACCACGCGGACGTCGAGGAGCTGGCCCGCTTCGCCTCGATCCCGGTGATCAACGGCCTCACCGACCTGCTCCATCCCTGCCAGGTGCTGGCCGACCTGCTGACCATCCGGGAGAGCCTCGGCGGCTGGGAGGGGAAGGCCGTGGCCTGGATCGGCGACGGGAACAACATGGCCAACAGCTGGCTCAACGCGGCGGGAACCCTGGGCTTCGAGCTGCGGCTGGCCTGTCCCGACGGCTACACGCCGAACCCCGAGATCCTGGAGCGCAACCGGAAGCTCACCAAGGTCACCCTCACCACCGACCCGCGCGAGGCCGCCCGCGGGGCCCACGTGGTCAACACCGACGTGTGGGCCTCGATGGGGCAGGAGCAGGAGCAGGAGGAGCGGGCCCGCGCCTTCCAGGGCTACATCGTGGACCAGGCGCTCATGGACACCGCCGACAAGAGCGCCATCTTCCTCCATTGCCTCCCCGCCCACCGGGGCGAGGAGGTGTCGGAAGCGGTGATCGAGGGCCGGCAGTCCAGGGTGTGGAACCAGGCCGAGAACCGGCTGCATGTCCAGAAGGCCTTGATGGCGACACTCATGAGACAGCGTGAACGGTGAACAGTGAAAGGTGAACGGGACGGACCGATGTCGCTTCTCCCTTTTACTGTTCACTGTTCACTGTTCCCGCTTTTCCCTCAGACCGGTACTTCGCATGACCTCGACCACTGGCCTGCACCGCACCGCGCTCCACGACACCCACAAGGCGCTGGGCGCCAAGCTGGTGCCCTTCGCCGGATGGGAGATGCCGGTGCAGTACGCCGGCGGCATCCTGGCCGAGCACCACGCGGTGCGCACCTCGGCCGGCGTGTTCGACGTCTCCCACATGGGCGAGTTCGAGATCACCGGACCCGACCGGAACGCCCTGGTCAACCGGGTCACCTGCAACGACGTCTCGGCGCTGGAGGCGGGCGGGGTGCAGTACTCCGCGATCCTCACGCCCGAGGGGACGTTCGTGGACGACTGCACCGTCTACCGGTTCGACGACAAGCTGATGATCGTGGTGAACGCGTCGAACGTCGCGCGGGCGTGGGAGCACATCGTGAAGCAGAAGGGCGGCGCCAACGTCCGCCTCAAGGACATCTCCGCCGAGGTGGGCCTGCTCGCGGTCCAGGGCCCCACGGCGCAGGCGCTGCTCCAGCCGCTCACCGACACCCGGCTCGACGACATCGGCTACTACCACTTCGACGTCGGCAAGGTGGCCGGCGCCCAGTGCTTCATCTCCCGCACCGGCTACACCGGGGAGGACGGCTTCGAGCTCGTACTGCCGCGACCGCGACACCGTCGCGCTCTGGAAGGCGCTCACCGACGCCGGCGCCCAGCCGATCGGCCTCGGCGCCCGCGACTCGCTCCGGCTGGAGATGGGCTACGCCCTCTACGGCAACGACATCGACGACACCATCACGCCGCTGGAGGCCGGGCTCGGCTGGATCGTCAAGCTCGACAAGGGCTCGCCGTTCATGGGCGACAAGGCGCTCCGGCGAGCAGAAGCACCGCGGCGTGACCCGCAAGCTGGTCGGGTTCCGGCTCGACGGCCGCGGCTTCCCCCGCCACGGCTACCCGGTCTACCACGCCGGCCGCGACGTGGACGTGGTCCGGAGCGGCACCATGAGCCCCTCCCTCGGCCAGGCGATCGGCACCACGTACCTCCCGGCCGACGCCGCGAAGGTGGGCACCAGGTTCGAGGTGGAATGCCGGGGGGAGAGGATTCCGGCCGAGGTGGTGAAGCGGCCGTTCTACACCAAGGGAACCGCGAGGAAGTAGGCGAAGGAACGCGGTCCGCCGGTCCGCTGGAATCCGCCGTTCCGCCCATGCGCATCGCCATCCTCACCATCTCCGACGCCGGCAGCCGCGGCGAGCGGGCCGACACCTCGGGCGACGCGATCGCGAGCTGGGCCGCGGGCAAGGGCTACACCCTCGCCGAGCGCGCGCTGGTGCCGGACGAGACCGGCCGCATCGCCGCGGCGCTGGCCGCCTGGGCCGACGGCGACCAGGCCGACCTGGTGCTCACCACCGGCGGCACCGGCCTCACGCCCCGCGACGTCACTCCCGAGGCCACCCGGGCCATCCTGGACAAAGAGGCGCCCGGCATCGCCGAGGCGCTCCGCGTGACCGTGCTATCCGCGATTCCCCCGCGCGGCGCTCTCCCGCGGGACCGCCGGGGTCCGCGGCCGCACCCTCATCGTCAACCTTCCCGGCAGTCCCGGCGGCGTGCGCGACGGGCTCGCGGTGCTGGAGGAGCTGGTGGAGCACGCGGTGCGAGCTGGTGAGAGGGGAGAGCGCCGGGCACTGAGGTTCCGCGCGACAGGATCGAATCGGAGGTTGGGTACTCATGCGTTCCCTGCCCTGTTGTCTGCTCCTCGCTCCTCGCGGCCTCTCCGCTCCGCGCCCAGGCGCTGGAGGATCGTATCACCGATCTCTTCATCTTCGGCCAGGGCGACGAGGTCCTCTTCCTCGGCGGGTCCGGCGCGGCGGACAACCCCAGATCCAGCTCCACGGCGATCACTTCATTCCCGCCGCCGTCGAGGGCAACGCGACGATCATCTCGTTCCTCACCAACTCCATCGGCAGCAACGTCGCCAACGTTCCGGTCAGCGCGTCGAGCGGCGGCGAGACCTTCCGGTTCGAGGGCGCCACGCCGGTCCGCACCTCCATCTCGGCCGGCCCCATCTACGCCGAGCGGGCCCAGACGCTCGGCTCGGGCAGGCTGTTCGTGAGCCTCGTCCCGCACCGGACTCCACTACGAGACGCTGCGCGGCGTGCCGCTCGACGCGGTGCCGCTGGTCTTCACCCACTGCCAACGTGGACTTCCCCTCCTGCGACGCGATCTTCGGCGGGGACTGCAGCCTCTACGGCGTTCCCGACTTCGAGAACGAGGTGATCGACTTCACCCTCGGCCTCGACGTGAACGTGGACGTGACGGCGTTCGCGCTCACCTATGGCGTCAACGACCGGATCGATCTCGGCGTCGTGCTGCCGGTGGTGAAGACGTCGCTCCGCGGCACCAGCACCGCCACCATCATTCCGTTCGGCGCCACCGGGCCGGCGCCCGCACTTCTTCGCCGGCACCGAGGACGATCCGGTCCTCACCGCCAGCCGCTTCGTCGAAGGCTCGTCGTCCGGCCTGGGCGACGTGTCGGCCAGGCTCAAGGTGAACCTGCGGGAGGCCTCGCCGGTCTCGCTGGCGCTGCTCGCCGAAGGGCGGCTTCCCCACCGGCAGCGAGGAGGACCTGCGGGGATCGGGCGCGGTGGCGCTTCGCGGGCTCGGCATCATCTCGGCCCGGCTGGGCGACTTCTCGCCCCACGCCAACGTCGGCTACCAGTACCGCGGGCGGGAGCTCGAGCCCGACGTCTTTCTCCTGACCGCCGGCTTCGACCAGCTCCTCGCGTCCGTGGGCCACCCTGGCGGCCGATCTGATCTCGGAGTTTCCGGTCGGGTCCAGCGAGATCCCGGTGCCGGGAGACGTGGTGCTGGAGGAGCCGTTCCGGCGCACCATCCGCACCTCCTCCATCCCCGACCGCCGGGACGACATCATCAACGCGTCGCTGGGGCTCAAGCTCACCATCCCGCGGGCCGTCACCTTCGTGGCGAACGGCGCGTTCCCGCTGAATCGCGGGGGGATGCGCCCCGACGTGCTCTGTACGGTGGGGTCCGAGTACACCTTCTGAGGGCGGATCAGCGCAGCGACGTGATGCGCCACCGGTTGCCCACCCGCCGCAGCGACGCCTGGAAGTCCACGCGGCTCGCGCTGGGTTCGATGGGTGCTCGGGTTGTCGAACACGTAGACCCCCGCCAGCCGCGCCTCGGCCGCGTCCCCGTTCACCTTCAGGCCGGCCACGTTCAGGTCCACCCGGATGTCGGTCACTCCCTTGAAGAACTCCTCCCACTCGCGGGCCTGCTCCGGCGACAGGCCGGGGTAGGTCCGCCGGATCGCCTCGACGCTCCGCGCCTCGATCCCCGCCCCGTACTCCTCGAACAGGACCCGGATCTGCATCGCCGGGTCCGGAGCGGGGAGCGGGGTGGTGTCCCTGGCCGGTGCCGGGCGCGGGGGCCGGGCGGCGGCGCCGGGTGCTCGGGCGACTGGAAGCGCGCCGGCGGTTGCCGCGCCGCCTCCGCGGCGCTCGACCAGAGCGTCGTGGCGCTGGAGAGCTGCGCCGCCGCCTCCGCGGCGTGTCCCCGGGCGGCCAGCGACTCGGCCCGCGCGACGCTCGAGTCGCCCCGCGCGATCACCGTGTCGCCGACGCCCCCGGCGACGGCGCGCGTGCGGGCGCCCGCCGCCTGCTCCCGGAGCCGGGCCACCAGCGCGGAGTCCTCCCGGGCCGATGAGGTCGATGCGGACGGAGGGGCGGGCAGGGGGCGCCGCCGCTCGACCCGTGGCGAAGGCGGTGGACGGCGGCGCGGGCAGTGCCTCGGGAGGTGCCGCGGCCGGCGCGGGGGCTGGCGCCGGCGTGGGCGTCGCGATGGCGGTCTCCGGCTCGGCCGGCGCCGCCGGCGGCTCGGCCCACCGGGGCCGGGCCCACAGCGCCGCGCCGCCCGCCACGACCAGCGCCGCCGCCAGAAGCCCGAGGCGCCGCCAGGTGGGGGCCGCGGCTTCCGTCCCCAGCGCTCCGGACTGCGGGCTCCGCACCGCGGTGATCGGCACGGTGCCGCCGCTCGGCGTGGACAGCATGTCGAGCGCGTTCATGATCTCGCCCGCGGTCTGCGGCCGGTCGGACGGGCGCTTCTCCAGGCACCTCATGATCAGGTTGGCCAGCAGCGGCGGCATGCCGGGGCGGCGGGACGCCACCGGGTCCGGCAGCGCCACGATGTGGGCGCCGAGCATCGCCTGCGGGCTCCGCCCGGTGAAGGGCGTCTGGCCCGTCAGGATCTCGTACCCCATGACCCCGAACGAGTAGAGGTCCACCCGGTGGTCCATCGCCGGGTCGGCCGCGCCCTGCTCCGGCGCCATGTAGGCCGGGGTGCCGAGGGTCACGCCCAGCGAGGTGATCCCGGTGGCCTTGAGGGGCGAGTCGCTCGCTGCTGACGGTGAGCGCCTTGGCCACGCCGAAGTCGGTGACGACGGCGACGCCGTGGGAGAGCAGCACGTTGTCGGGCTTGATGTCGCGGTGCACCACGCCCCGGGCGTGGGCGTAGCCCAGCGCGGAGGCGACGTCGCGCAGCACCCGGATCGACTCGGCCACCGGAAGGTCGCCGTCGCGCAGCAGGCGGGCGCGCAGCGATTCGCCGTCCACGTACGGCATGGTGAAGTAGGGCAGGCCCACCGACTCGCCGGCGGCCAGGAGGGGAACGATGTGGGGATGCTGGAGCTGGGCGGCGAGGTGGATCTCGCGGCGGAACCGCTCGACGCTCACCCCGGCCGCCAGCTCGGGCAGCAATACCTTGACGACGACCCGGCGCTCGAGCGACGTCTCCAGCGCCAGGAAGACGCGGGACATCCCGCCGCCGCCGAGCTCGCGCTCGATCCGGTAGGCATCGCCGAGCGAGCGTTGAAGCTGGTCCCGGAGATCCACGGCCACGGCTCCAATGTAGCACGCCGCGGGCCCCCGGAACCGTTACCCCCTGCTACTTCGTCGCCGTCACCGCCTTGGGCGCCCAGAACTTCGGGTCCTTCGCCACCCATTCGTCCCGTGGGATAGCTCATCTTGGGGCTGAAGGCGAAGAGCTTCGAGTCGGTGGACTCGATGCCCATGCGGGCGAACTCCCGGAGCTGCGACCGCCCCGATTCGCCGAGCGCGTCGCCGTAGGCCTTGCCGTGGCTCTCCTTGGCCGCATCGGCTTCCTGGAGCGACTTCATCGGAATCAGCAGCAGGTAGGTCGGACCCGGGCATGCCGGACGCGACCTGGTACATGGCCCAGTGCTCATCCATGCTCGGCCTTCTCGTGCGCGGCGTTGACCAGCTTCCTGACGTCCGCGTAGGCGCTGTCGTACCCCGGCTTCAGGGTGATGATGGTGAGGGCGAAGTAGCGCATCGAGCCCACGTCGATGTCGGGCCGGTAGCTCAGGTCCGGGCGGTAGGTGGCGAGGACGCCGCGGGTGGCCGAGAGCATGTCCCCGTCGGCCTGCGAGAGGCGCTCGAGCTCCCGCGCCAACAGCGGCGTTCTTCTCCACGTTCGCGTTGTCGGCCTCCAGGGCGGCGTAGGAATCGTAGCCCGACAGGAACCACGCCTCCCCCGATCCGCTCATCGAGGTCATGCCCAGGTAGCGGGTCGGCCACTTGGCCTTGCGGAAGGCCGCGGGCCAGCCGGTCTCGACCTTTTCGTGGGCGGCGCCCTTTCCGGGCTTCACCGACTCGACGAAGATCTGGAGCACCTTCGGCGGGGACAGGTCAGGGGAGGCCTCCTGCGCGGCGACAACTGCCGGCGCCGAGGTGAGACACAAGAGTACCACGGGAGCGAGCCAGGGACGGTGTGACATGCGGGTCTCCAAGTCCGGGGGACTTACCAACGGCATGAGCTGCAAGAGAGCGAATCGCCGGCTGCCGTTCCGGGCGCGCATGAGCATGCGGCTGCCCGGAAAGGCGGCGACTGAAAAGATCCGGTCGTGACGTCGGAGCTCGTTGCCCGAGAGACTTGGTGGACGACCCTGAGACGGGTCTTCCGGGGTGTGGGCTCTGCTAGGGAAGCGGCGGAACAATACCCCGTGAGGGTGGGTGGTCGCAAGCGCTCCAACTACCGCCTCAGCCGTCTACACGGCAGAGGCAGTAGACGAACGCCTGGGTCGCGCCGGAGGGCGTCTGGTGGTCCTCCCGTACGGTGTCCAGCAGGCGAAAGCCATTCCCGAACTCGGCGTGCATCGCGTCAGGCGAGTAGCGCACCACCTCGAGGCCGCTGCACCTCGGCGGTCCCTCGGGGCTGAAGCTCGCCACGATGGCGTGACCACCCGGGCGCACCGAGCGGCGCGTCTGGGCGACGTAGCGCGAGCGGTCGGCAGGGTCGAGCAGAAAGTGAAACACGGCCCGGTCATGCCAGCGGCATACCTCGCGGCGGGCAGCGGCGTCGTGAGCACGTTCGCCGCCATCCACGTCACCTGGTCGGCCCGCTCACCGAGCCGCTGCCGGGCGAGGGCGAGCGCAGTCGGGGCGAGGTCGAGGACCGTGACGTCGCGGTAGCCCGCGTCCAACAAGAACGTCCACCAGCAGCGAGGCACCGCCGCCCACGTCGATGATCGGGGCGTCGAGGTCGGATGCGCACGCGGCGGATCAGGTCCAATGAGACGCGAGGCTCGGGCTGGTACCAGCTTACTTCGGTGGGGGCCTGCGTTCGATAGATGGTTTCCCAATGCTTCTCGGGGTCGGTGGTCATCCTTCTGCCTACATCCGCCGCCGGTCGAACGGCCCTGACACCTTGGCCGGCCGGCGCCAGGTGTAGCCCAGGCCCAATCCGACCTGCGTCGCCCACGGGTCTCCGCCGCGAGGAACTCCCAGGGCATACCCCGCGCCGACCGACACCATCGCCGTGAACCCGCCGACGGAGACGAACTGGTACCCCGCCTGGAGTCCCGGCCCGTAAAGCCGCCTGCCGTCGTCGGCACCCGCGCTCTCCAACTGCAGTTGAGAGGCCGAGGCCTCAAAGAAGAGGCGGTGTTTCAGGCCCGACGTGAAGCTGCGGAGTCCCGCCGCGAAGGTGGGGCCGGTGGGATCGCCCGGGTCGATCTGCGGGGTGTACCCCACGCCCACGAAGATCGAGAGCCGCTCGTCCAGGAAATAGCGTTCGCCCTGTGCACCGAACCAGCCCATGGCGTTGCCTACCCCGGCGGTGAGCGACATCAGGCGCTCCCCTGGATACACCCGTACCGGTGTTTCCTGCGCGCCGGCGACGCCGGCCAGACCGACGAGCAGCATGACGGCAGCAGGATGATGGGTCTACCGCGCATGGGAACCTCCTCCATCGAAGACGCCATCCCCACCCACGAAAACGCCGGATCGTGAATTTCGGGTAAAATCTGGGGAGGTCGGACTCGGCCCGCCATAGCTTCGCTCGCCACGGCGGTGGGCGACCCGAGCGGTGAGATACCAGATCGCGCCACCCATCAGGAGCAGCGCCACGGCGGCGCTCGCGATCCAGGGGAGGGCCGCGCGCGCGGACCCGCCGGCGGGCTCGGGGTGCGGCCACCTGAGCGGGCTCTCCCGGCACCTGGAGCGCCCGCGCGAAGTCGGCCGGCGACGCGAACCGATCGGCCGGGAGCTTCTCCAACGCCCGCAACACCGCCGCCTCGAGGTGAGGCGGAATGGTGTGCCGCCGGGGAATCAGCCGCCGGGGCGCCTCCGTCAGCACCTGGGCCACGATCGCCTGGGCGGTCGAGCCGATGAACGGCGGGTCCCCGGTGAGCATCTCGTACAGCACGCAGCCCAGGGCGTAGACATCCGAGCGCCCGGTGATCTCCCGCTCGCCCATGGCCTGTTCCGGGCTCATGTAGTGCGGGGTGCCAAGACTGAGGCCGGTCTCGGTCATCCGAGTGCCGCCGGCGGTGCTCAGGGCGAGCGCGATACCGAAGTCGGCCACCAGCGCCTGCCCCTCGTGCAGCAGGATGTTCTCCGGCTTGATGTCGCGGTGGATCACGCCCTTCCGGTGGGCATAGTCGAGCGCGCTCGCCACCTCCGTGGCGATCCGGACCGCCACCTCGATGGGGAGCTGCTTGTCCCGCCTCAGACCGTCGCGGAGCGACTCGCCTTCCACGTAGGGCATGACGTAGAATGCGGTGCCAGCGACCTCCCCCGAGTCGTGCAGGGGGAGGATGTGGGGATGCTGGAGGTTGGCGGTGGTCTCGATCTCCTGAAGGAAGCGCTTGGCCCCGATCACCGCGGCGAGCTCCGCGCGGAGCACCTTGAGTGCCACTTTGCGATGGTGCTTGACGTCCTGGGCCAGGTAGACGGTCGCCATCCCGCCCGCGCCGAGCTCGCGCTCGAGCACGTAGCGGTCCCGGAGTGCATCGGTGATCTGCGACGGTGGTGCGGTCACTCGTACCGCGGCGGAGGAGGTGCTGTGAATCTGCGTCGATCTCCGGCCCGACGCCAGCAAGGCGCGTTCACCCTTCACCTTTCACGGTTCACGCGGTTGATTTCCGGCCATGCCGTCGCAGATCCTCATCACCATGGACGATCTCGAGACCGCCGTCCCGCTGAACGCGGCGCTGGAGGCGTCCGGCTTCTCCACCGCGATGTTCTCCTCCCTCGACGACGCCCGGGGCGCGGTGCGCCGGGAGAATCCCGACCTCGTGATCCTGACCGGCGCGGTGCACGAGCCGCACGCCGACGCAGCTCGCGGCGCTGGCCCGCGACGCCGAGATCTCGACCCTCGCGCTGCTGGAGCCGACCGACTCCGAGCGCGCGGAGCGGGTCGGCCGGCTCGGCGTCACCGAGACGATGATGAAGCCGGCCCGGCCCGACGAGATCGTGGAGACCGCGCGCCGGCTGATCGAGCGGCGCCGGCTCCAGGAGCGCACCGGGATCATCGGCGAGAGCGCCGGCGATCCAGGAGGTGCTGGTCAAGATCGAGCAGATGGCGCCGGTCTCCAGCACCGTGCTGATCCAGGGCGAGAGCGGCACCGGCAAGGAGCTGGTGGCCAAGGCGCTGCACGACCTCTCGCCCCGGCGGGGCAAGCCGTTCATCACGGTCAACTGCGCCGCGCTGCCGGAGACGCTGCTGGAGTCGGAGCTGTTCGGGCACGAGAAGGGCGCCTTCACCGGCGCGGCCGAGCGGCGGCTGGGCCGGTTCGAGCTGGCCGACAGCGGCACCATCTTCCTGGACGAGATCGGCGAGATCCCGCCGTCGACCCAGGTGAAGCTGCTGCGGGTGCTGGAGAGCCGGACCTTCTTCCGGGTGGGCGGCGTCCAGCCGATCAAGGTGGACGTCCGGGTCATCGCGGCCACCAACCGCTCGCTGCGCGAGGCGGTGGCGCTGGGCGAGTTCCGCGACGACCTCTACTACCGGCTCAACGTCCTCAACATCTACCTGCCGCCGCTGCGGGAGCGGCGGGAGGACATCCCGCTCCTGGTCCGCCGGTTCATCCGCGAGTTCGCCAAGGCCCACGACCGCACCTTCCGCGGGATCACGCCCGAGGCGATGCAGCGGCTGGTGAACGCGCCCTGGCCGGGCAACGTGCGCCAGCTCCGGAACCTGATCGAGAGCATGGTGGTGCTGGCGCCGGGCGCGGAGATCCGGGCCAGCGACATCCCGGCCGACATCCTGGAGGGGCCCGGGATCGCTGCTGCCGGTCCGGGTGCGCGACGCGGGACGGCGGGGCCGGCGGGCAGGAGCTGGAGTTCATCCTGCGGAGCCTGGTGGAGCTCAAGCTCCAGGTGGAGGAGCTGCGCCGGCGGCTGGACGACCAGCCCCAGCGGGTCCAGGTCATCGAGCTGGGCGGACCATGCCACGGTCGCGGAGGTGTTGCCCGAGGGCGACAGCGACGGGGACCGGCCGGTGGTCTACCGGCCGGGGATGACCATGGCGGAGGTGGAGAAGGCGGCCATCGAGGCGGCCCTCCGGGAGTACCGGGGGAACCGCCGCAAGGCCGCGGAGGTGCTTGGGGATAGGGGAGCGGACCCTGTACCGGAAGATCAAAGCCTATCGGCTGGAATAGCTTAGCTGTCTAGGAGCGCATAGCGGCCCAGTGGCTAAGTGCTACTGTATCATTGTTTTGCACCTTCCGAGCTATTGACAGTCGCCGTGACTGGCCGTCAAATTGCGGAGGTCTTACCCGACTCCCCCTGGCCAGGGTACCCTTGAATTTCGCGATCGACGCCGAGCTCTGTGTCGCATGCTTGGCATGCGTGCGCGTGTGCCCCACCGATGCGATCGCGGTGGCGGGCGACGAGCCGCTGCTGCTGCAGGTGGTGGACGAGGCGTGCATCCGCTGCGGCCAGTGCCTGCCCGGCCTGTCCCCACGGCGCGGTCAAGGTAAATGGCGAAATCGGCAAGGCTCTCGCCATTGCCTCGCAGGGCGACGGGATCCTGATCCTGAGCCCGGAGTCGGTCGCCCACTTCTATCCGGCGACGCCCGAGCAGCTCATCAACGCCTGCTACGCCGCCGGATTCCGGGCGGTCACCCGGGGCGTGATCGGCGACGAACTCGTTGCCGCAGAATATCTTAAGCTGTGGGAAGAGGAGCCGTGGGGCACCCTGATCCGGTCCACCGACCCGGTGGTGGTGGAGACGGTGAGGACCCAGTATCCCGAGCTGGTGCCCTACCTGGCGCCGGTGACGCTGCCCGCGGTGGCGGAGGCGCGATATCTGCGAGCGCTCTACCGCACCGGGCTCCGGATCGCGTACGCGGGCATCTGTCCGCCGGTGGAGAGCCGGCGACCTGGACGCGGCGATCACCTTCGGCGACCTGGAGCAGCTCTTCCGGATCCGCGGGGTGAACCTCGCTGACCCAGCCGACCTTCTTCGAGCGGGTTCCGGAGGAGCGGCGGCGGCACCTGAGCGCGGCGGGCGGGCTGCCGCTGGCGCTGCTGGAGGAGTCGCGGTACTCCAGCCGGCGGTTCCGGAAGGTCCGGGGGCTCGACGCGCTGCCGGGCGCTGGCCCGGGCGGTCGCGGTGGACCGGATGGACCTCGGCTTCGTGGACATCCTCTCGACGGAGGGGGCGCTGGACCATCCGTTGTCGGGCCCGCACGAGGAGCTGTACTGGCGGCGGGAGCTGGTGGCGAGCACCGAGCCGCCCGCGGAGCCGGTTCCCGGTGGTGGACGCGGCGGTGGTGGCGAGCGTCGGCGCCACCTTCGCCATCAAGCCGCGGCGGGTGAAGCCGGATCCCGAGGCGGTGGCCGGCGGTCCTGGAGCAGATCGGGCAAGGGGCCCAACGGCCGGGCCGTGGGACTGCCGGGCCTGCGGCTTCGACACCTGCCAGCGGTTCGCCGAGGCGGCGGCGCTGGGCCGGGCGAGCATGCGGCAGTGCACGCCGTTCCAGGAGCGCCGGGCGGACGAGGCGCAGCGGGCGGCGGCGGTGGACCACGATGACGGGGCTCGAGCACCTACCGGGTGCTGCGGGACCAGCTGGCGTTCGAGGTCGAGCGGAGCAAGCGGAGCAGCGAGGGCTTCGCGGTCCTGTTCCTCGACCTGGACCGCTTCAAGGAAGTGAACGACCAGTACGGCCACGAGGCGGGGAACGACATTCTCCGCGCGGTGGCGGGCGAGATCCGGAACGCGGTCCGCGCCTCGGACGTGGCGGCGCGGTACGGCGGCGACGAGTTCGTGGTGATCCTCACCCGCACCGATCTGCAGGGCGCGGCGCGGGTGGCCGAGGCGCTGCGGGCGGGGATCGAGGGCACCGGCCGGCGGCTGGGGTATCCGCCGGGGCTGATCACGGTGAGCATCGGGCTGGCGGAGTTCGACCCGCAGGAGCCGGCGGAGGTGGACCTGCTGGTGTCGGCCGACCGGGCGCTGTACCGCGCCAAGGCGGCGGGGCGGAACGCGGTAGCATGACCGTCGGGCAGCACTAAGACAGGCGAGGCGACCGCTGCGAGGCGACCGCGCCTGTCGCCTACGGACTACATAGACCGGGAAGAGGGGTAGGACCGTGACGGGATACAGTCCAAGACCAAGCGGGCCGGTGAACGTGAGCCAGCCGCCGCAGCCGGGTCAGCCGGCGCGGACCAGCGGGTGCAGTCGAGGCCATTCCGGATCCCTGGGGTGTCCGGCGGGCGGAGAACCTGCTCACCAGCCTCGAGGGGATCCTTTCGGCGCGGGTGGTGACCACGCCGCTGGGCGAGGTGAGCGAGGTCCACATCCTGGCGCAGGCGGGGCTCCAGGCCGAAGCAGCTGGTGCGGAACATCGAGTCGGCGCTGCTGGCGCAGCTCGGGCTCAAGGTGGACCACCGGAAGATCAGCATCGCCCAGACGGCGGAGGTGCGGCCGATCGAGGCGCTGGAGCGGGACACGGTGCGGGACAAGATGCTCCAGCGGGCGCTCCTGTTCGAGAGCATGTCGGTGGCGCCGGGCAAGCGGCCGCACCGGATCGCGATCACGGTGACGCTGTCGTTCCGGGGGCAGACCGAGACGGCGGAGGAGGAGGCGTCGGACACGCCGCGGAGCCGGGTGGAGGGGGCGGCGAAGGCGTCGGTGACGGTGATCGACCGGCTGCTGACGGATTTCTCCATCGCGCTCGAGGGCGCCAAGATCGTGGAGGCGTTCGACCGGGAGTTCGCCTTCGTGGCGGTGCAGGGGCTGGGCGGGCGGGAGACGCTCGCTGCTGACCGGCACGGCGGAGATCAAGGAGAGCGCGGAGCGGGCGGCGGTGTTCGCGGTGCTGGACGCGACCAACCGGTGGACGGAGGCGCGGCGGCCGGGCTAGGCCGGGCCTGGGAGCGGGTCACGTGCACGCGTGTGTTCGGACCGAGTACTGATGACGAGACCGGGCGTCTCTGGAGTCCAGTGACTATCGGAGAGCGATCAGGGGCGGTTGTGTGGGGAGCCGGCAGGCCAACTCACTACGGAAAGGACACAAGGTTAGGGGATCCCGGTCTCTGTAGTACGTAGGACAGAACGAGCACAGCGGAGACTAGCGGACAATTGATTGAGCGGAGCGTCTGGCGGCCATAGCGAGGCTTGCCACTTCCCGATGTTATTGATGTTCTCTATACGGGGGTGACGCTCATGTTGAAGATCAGCTGGCTCGCGACTTTTGCCAACGCGCTTGCCGGATTGTTGGTGGCAAGGGCGAAGGGCAGACCTGGCAATAGTCGATAGTACGTGGGCCGGGATCCCCTACCCTGCACTCCTATGTCACGCGAAGCGAGAGTTCGATCTCCTTGTTGGCAGTGTCGCTGGTGCCGCGGTTATCGCCAGTGGGGCCGCGTATTGGTCTTCCGGCTCGTTTCCGGGCTGGTGGCCGCTCGGGACTTTCCTCTTGTCGCAACTTTCTTGAGGGACTCACCACACAGCTAGGGTTGCGGCGAAGGGCTCGATCTCGTTTATCATGCACATCGCGGCGGCCTTCTTTTCGGCGGATTTTGGGCCGGATTTGTCGCAGGAGTGTCGACCTTTCTCGGTGAGTTGGCCCGCGGCAAACTCCCTCTGAAAATTATCTTCAACGTTTCCCAGCGGATACTGTCTGTTTCGCTAGCTGCGTTGTGTACTGATGGCTCGGTGGTCAACTTCCGCCGGCATACCTGCGTCGACGGAGCGCTTGTCCTCGGCGGCGGTACAGCGGGATCTCGGTCTATTCTTCCTCTTCGCAGCTGTTTACTTCCTCGTCAATTCGATCGCAGTTAGCAGCGCTGTAGTCCTGAGCTCCGGTCGAGCGTTCAGGGAGGTCTGGAACCTAAACACCCGCGGTGTACTCGGCTACGATCTCGGTGCGAGTGCCATCGCCGTGCTTGTCGCTTGGCTCTACACAATTCGATCAATGGCTGGGTTTCGGATCGATTGGCCTGATCGGTGTAATCGTTCCGATAGTTGCGGTTCGCCATGTCTACGGCCTGTATCACCAGTTCCAGGACAGCGGACAAGAACTTCTGCAGGTGATGGTAAAGGCAATCGAGGCCCGCGATCCATATACTTCGGGTCACTCCCTCCGGGTCAGCGAGCTTTCTCGAGCCATCGCGGTCGAGCTTGGCCTCCCAGCTAAGGAGATCGAGCAGATTGAGACTGCGGCACTCCTTCATGACGTCGGAAAGATTCACGAAGAGTTTGCTCCCCTACTGCGAAAAGAGGGCCGACTTACTCCTGAAGAGACAGCCTTGATGCAGACCCATTCTGCCAAGAGCGCAGAACTGGTGGGAATCATTTCTAAGTTTCGAGGATTTATTCAAGACTCAGTTCGTCATCATCACGAGCGCTGGGACGGCCAGGGGTACCCTACTGGCCTTAGCGCCAAAAACATACCCCTTGGATCGCGGATCATTCTGATCTCGGATACGATCGATGCAATGACGACAGACCGGCCTTACCGAAAGCGCCTGCCACTTGAGGTGGTCATTGCGGAGCTGCAGAAATGCAAGGGCACGCAGTTTGATCCTGACCTCGTTGACGTCGTCGTGTCCTCAGTAGGTGTCCGACGACTCATCGCTGGCCCGAGCGCCGATCTGGAGCAACGCGAGGCTGCACCAAGCAGATCGCGTCGCGTAAGTTGGCCAGCAGGGGCTTTGTGGAAGATCCGGGGCGCCTAGTCCCGCGGCAGTGCTTCGAGGCGGCGTAGTTGGTCGAGTGTAGGAGGGGGAAGTCGAACGAGTATCTCGGCCAGTTGCGTTCGCCTGCGAGCTGAGTTTCCTGCCCTCGGGTTCACCATCAGTGAGGAGCAGAGTATTTCCCCATGGTCAAGCGCGTCATACTGCCGGGCATCTTCCTCCAGTAGCTCCTCAATGCACATGGTCGCCTTTGCGCGCCAGCATGCAGCGTGTCCAATCTGCCCCAGCCAGCGAGCGAACGGTCCAGCAAACCCAGGTGATAACAGCCTAAATTCGGGTGCCAGTACAGCCCGATAAGCGATTGCGTGGGCCTCGGTCCTATTGCCAGCAAGGAACAGGAGATCCGCCTTCCAGAGTCCCCAAGCTTGGGCTACCCATGGTGGTATGTTACCGCTCATCCTCGCTTCGAGCTTCCTGGCAGCCTGCTCAATCTTCTCCCGAGAGCCCTGCATTGCATGCCCTAGCGCTTGACAATAGGCCAACTGAACTTCGCTGAACCCACCAAACTCCGCCCCCCATGGCTGTGGCGCGCTGAAACCGACTTTCATTTGATCTTCGTATAGGCCAAGCCGACCCAAGCAAACCCCTAAGTTTCCCATGATTGTCACAATCATGGTGTCATTGCCGAGTCGAGTGGCCATCTTCAGCGCTTCCTGATAGTCGTCCACGGCCTCACCATATGCTCCGTCACGCGCCCGGAGTGTGCCGAGGCCGACGAGTAGTTGGACAGCGACGAGATTCGCGGTTCCTCTCCTCTGAAGGTTGCTGGTCATAGCACCAACTTCATCACGACTTGCCAGGGTATTTCCGGATAGATAGAGCAAGAGGCCGCGAGTCAATGCAAGCTCGCCAGTCGCGTCCTCATCAAGCCCAGTAGGGTCCACCGCCCAAAGCAGTTCAAGGACTTGCTGCGCCACCTGCCGATTCCAGTCGTGGAGGGCGATGTAAGCGACTACCCTTGCTGCCTGAACCCGGATGTGTTCTGCAGAACTCTCATGGACAACAGCCAGAAGATCTGGAATGCGTGCACGTGCCTCGATTGAGAAAGCGGTGCCGAGGTTCATTCTGGCGGAGGCGTCCAGAACTATCGATTGCCAGATTGCACGCCCCGCCCCTCCGCGTGGGATGTGCGCAAGTCGATCGATTGAGTCTCGCCAACGCCCTTGCTCCTGAAGCGACTCCACAAGTAATAGGATTGCTTCCGACCGCTCATTCCCCTCCAGTCCAGGGAGAGCGCTCTCCAACGCACGCTCCGCCACATGGGGGGCCCCCTGTCGCATAGCTTGGCGTGCTCCGCGCATGAGATGTGGTACGGCTTCGCTTTGACGACCGGCGCGAACACAGTGCCATGCAACCTCAAGTCCGGGCGCATGGGGTAATGCGTGGGCATTGGCGAGGAGACGGTCGGCGATCGCCCCGTGCAAGGCCTTTCTAACCGATGAAGGAACAGACGCGTAAACCTGAGCTCTGAGCAGCTCATTAATGAATTCAAGCCCTCGCGTGTCATCCCTGAGCACTCTCAGTTCAGCCAGTTGAGCTAACCCAGACATGGTCTGTCCAAGGCTCAGGTTGGCTAGCGCATACATGCTGAGGTCATTGAGGCGCGCCCCCAGAAGTGATGCCAGCTGCAAAACATTCTTCGTTACTGGATCGACTGTCCTCAACATGCTGTTCACCAGTTGACGATATGCTGCACTATGGGCCGGCCCGGTACCGAGTTCTCCGGTCATCGCTTCGAGCGCAATAGCTAGCGCTTTGTCGCCGTGGGTTCGCCAATCCTGAAGTAGAAGTTCGAGGACCATCGGAAACCCCGCAGCAGCCTCTATCAGCATCCGCTTTACAGCCGGTGTCAGTGGGACATCGTCCGCGGCAGTAAGGCGGGATAGTAGTTCAGAGCTGTCATCCTCAGTCAGTGGAGCCAGCTCAAGTTCGCAAATTCCCAAACGAGAGCTTGCCTCACGAAGTCGTGCGGCTTGGGCGCCGGCCGTCAGCTCTCCGGGTCGGGCTATCAGGATCACCATGATCCGTTGGCCTACAACACGTCGTACAAGGAGATGCAAGACCGCTAAGCTCGCGTCATCAGCGAGATGAAAGTCGTCGATGACAAGCACAAGCGGCACCTCTTCCGTAATCGCCTCAAGTAGCTGTTGGAATGATTCCGTTAGTTCGATGCGCGCAGTTTCCCCTTGAACGTCCCGGATCTGTGGTAAAGACGGAAATTTGTTTCGGACCTGAGGCATGGAGCGGGCAAGCACTGCAAGCGCCTCAGGGGGTGTCCCCATCACTTCCGGCCTTGCCAACAAGCCTGTGACCAGACTGGCTACCGCCGCATATGGGATGTCCTTCTCGAGGTCGTAGCACTGAACGCGGCTGATCACTGCACCTTCAAGGCTGGCAGCTGTAGTGAGGCGGTCAACAATAGTGGTCTTACCGATGCCAGAATCTCCAAGGACTATCACATGCCCTGGTCGATGGTGACGAACGTTTTCCCACGCCTCATACAGAACTCGGTATTCGCGAGCGCGACCGACAAAGGTTTGGGATCGGCGCTGATCAACAGGCGCTGCTGGTATGTCGGAGAGTGGGGTTCGCTCCCAGCCATGTGCTCGCAGGCTAGCAGCCATACTTTCGAGCTGCGCTGAAGGCGTGGCGTGAAGTTCCTGGATGAGCTTTACTCGCCAGTCCTCATACAACTTCAGTGCTGCTAATCGGTCACCAGCGAACGTCAAAGACTCCATCTTCGCACGGACAGCGTCCTCGCAAAGGTCGTCGAGAAAAAGCATTCGACCTGCTAGTTCCTCAATTTGCCTGGTGTCGCCGTGCCGGCGGCACTTGTCTACGAGGAGGCTGAACGCACTCATGATTCTTGGAAGTAACCTGGCCTGTTCTCGATCCTTCCAAAGTGCAAACTCTCCCGAGTCAGGGATCTCAAATCCCTCAAGAAACCCCGCAATCTCGAGCGGCTGCTGAATGTCAGTTCCCAGAACATCCCCTGACATCAGTCGGTCGAGATCAAGTTCAAGTCGCCCGGGTATCAGCCGGACGGAGTCTCGGGTTGACTCAAGGCCACATGTTCCCAGCCGGGGCCGTAGAATCGACAGGGCCGTCGCCAAAGAGTGGCGTGCCTCCGCCAATGGTGCGTTTGGCCAGAACAACTCTGCCAGCCGGTCGCGCCGATGGTTCTGGCGTGTTTCGACCGCTAGGTAAACCAAAAGTGCAAGATGCTTTCTCGTGCGAAATCGGACCGGTTCACCCGCCGGCGAAAACAGGGCGGGGTGGCCCATGCAACGGAGATACCGCCGCGCCTCCATGAGGGCCTCGGGAAAGCGAGATGAATCGAGAGTATCGAATGCCAAACAAGCCAGCGTCAACCAGATTCTGAGCCATGGTTGGGCCAGTTGACGATTTGTAATCTGGCGCCGCAGGTAGGAACTGATAATTCCGGAACTAGCGCCCCGCCCCCGCCTCCGCCACCCTTGCGAGCTCCCGCTCCGTCGCCTCCGCCTCCGCCGCCGCCCCGAGCCCCTCGAACCCCTGCGCCGCCTCGCGCAGCGCGGCGTGCGCCTCCTGCATCCGCCCGGTCTCCGCGTACAGCCGCCCCAGGTCCCGCGCCGCCTCCGCCTCCGTCAGCCGCGAGCCGGTGATCTTCGCCAGCTCCCGCGCCTGCGCCAGCCGCACCTCCGCCTGGCCCAGCAGCCCCTCCGCCCGGTCGCAGAGCCCCAGCACCCGGTGCACGTCCGCCTCGTCGAAGTGCGACCCCAGCGCCCGGAGGTTCCGCTCCGCCGCCTCCACGTCCCGCCGCCCCTCGCCGCTCCGGCCCAGCGCCACCAGCACCTCCGCCCGGTTGAGCAGGCACAGGGCCAAGAGGTGCGCGTCCTTGCTGCTTTCGGCCAGCCGCTCGCAGGCGTCGTAGTGGGCCGCCGCCTGTCCCGGCTCCCCCCGGTCCGCCGCCAGCATCCCCAGGTTGTGGTGCGCGATGGCGCAGCCGCGCAGGTCCGACAGCGCCTCGTAGGCCGCCAGCGACCGCCGGTAGTGGGTCTCCGCCGCCTCGTGCTGCCCCCGGATGTTGGCCACGATCCCCAGGTTCTGCTCCACCCGCGCCAGCACCGCCGGCTCCTCGCTCGCCAGCGCCTCCGCCTCCAGCAGCGCCGCCTCCGCCGCCGCCAGGTTCCGGGTCTCCAGCTCCAGCCCGCCCAGCGTGTTCAGCGTCTCCGCCGTGAGCAGCCGGTCGCCCAGCACCGTCGCCACCATGTAGCTCTGCTGCAGCGCGCCCCGCGCCCGACCGTGTCGCCCGCCTGGTGCGCCAGCACCGCCCGGTGCCGGAACGCCGCCGACAGCGTCGCGTGGTCCTGCTGCCGGGTGGCCGCCACGATCAGCGCGCTGTACGCCGCCTCCGCGTGCGCCACCGACCCCGCCAGCTCGTACGCCCGCGCCTGGGACAACAGCGCGGCCGTGTCCACCCACCCCAGCCAAGGCGTGCCGACCGGCTCCTCGCGAGTGGTCTACCATGCGGCGGGAAGGCACGACAAGCGGGAACTCCGGGTCGAAAGACAATGTTCGGACACCAAGCCAACCCGCCAGGGTACGTGGGGGTCCGCGCGGGTCAAGCGTCCCGTATTTGGTTGCCGTCGAAAACCGTGACACCACCCGCCGATCCGGCAATTCGCTTGCCGCGCATGTTCGCGGGGGCTACCCTGTCCCGGCCGGCTGCCGGCAGACGGAACGCCCGGAGGAAGCGATCATGAGCGCGGTGCTCGAACCCCGGATCCATATCGAACCCCCGGCCCCCGCCGCCGTCCGCCGGCGGCTCGACCACGTGGACCTGCTGCGCGGCCTGGTCATGGTCATCATGGTGCTCGACCACGTGCGGGCCTACCTCACCGAGGCCCGGTTCGACCCCACCGACCTCACCCGCACCGACGCGGCCCTGTTCGCCACCCGCTGGATCACCCATTTCTGCGCCCCCACCTTCGTCTTCCTGGCCGGCGCCAGCGCCTGGATCGCCGGCACCCGGCGCACCCGCGGCGAGCTGGCCCGCTTCCTCCTGACCCGCGGGCTCTGGCTCATCCTGCTCGAGCTGACGGTCATCACCTTCGGCTGGTACTTCACCACCCGGATGGCGATGGGACTGGTGGCCCAGGTGATCTGGGTGATCGGGGCTTCGATGGTAATCCTCGCGGGGCTGATCCACCTGCCCCGCGCCGCGATCGCGGCCTTCGGGCTCGCCCTGGTGCTGGGACACAACCTGCTCGACGGCGTCACCCCCGCGCAGCTCGGCGCCTTCGCCCCGCTCTGGCACGTGCTGCACGTGCCGGGTCAGCTCCAGGTGCTGCCGGTGTTCCTGCTCTATCCGTTGATCCCCTGGTGCGGCGTGATGGCCCTGGGCTACGCGGCCGGACCGGCGGTGTTCTCGGAGGACGCCGGAGCCGCGCGGCGGCTGGCGTGGGCGGGTGCGGCTGATGCTGCTGGCGTTCGTGCTGCTGCGCGCGCTCGACGTCTACGGCGATCCCTCACACCGGCTCCACGACGGGGACGCCGGCGCTGCTGGCGATGTCGTTCCTCAACGTGACCAAGTACCCGCCGTCGCTGCTCTTCCTGCTGATGACGCTGGGGCCGGCCCTCCTCGCCCTGGCGTTCTTCCGCCGGGCGAAGGGGCCGGTGGCCGGCGTCTTCGTCACCTTCGGGCGGGTGCCCTTCCTCTTCTACGTGACCCACCTCTACCTGGCCCACGCCCTGGCGGTCGCGGCCGGCGTGGCGCAGGGCTTCTCGGCGGCGGAGATCCGCACCGCCTTCCCCCTCCTGCCGGAGGGCTACGGGTTCGGGCTGCCGGTGGTCTACCTGGCGTGGCTCGGCCTGGTGGCGCTGCTCTACCCGCTCTGCCAGCGGTACGCGGCGCTCAAGGCGCGGAGCCGGGCGTGGTGGCTGTCGTACCTCTAGGACCAGGCGGCGCTTCGGAGTGCTCCCCGTATTTCGCACCGCCGGATCTGGGACTAAGCTAGGGAGCGCCAGCACGGAGGCGTCCCGATGCGGCAGAGTCGGTTCCACGAGGAGCAGATCGTCCGGCTGCTCCGGGAGCATGAAGTCAGCGGGCTGCCGGTGACGGTGTTCATGAAGCGCCACGGGGTGACCCGGCAGACCTTCTACCGCTGGCGCAAGAAGTACGGTGGGCTCACCGAGGACGAAGCGCAGCGGCTCAAGCGCCTGGAGCGGGAGAACGCCCGGCTGGAAGGCGTTGATCGCCGAACGCGACTTGGAGATCGAGGTGCTGGCGGAGATCCACGCAAAAAACGGCGAGCCCGGCCGGCCGGCGGGCTCAGGTCCGCTACGCCGGGATCCGGCGGCAGCTCTCCTGCCGGCGGGCGTGCGCGCTTCTGCGCGTCCCCGCGCTCGACGCTGGACTATCGGGCCCGCCGGGCGGAGCGAGACGCGGCCCTGCTGGCCGAGCTGCGGCGGCTGGCCCGGCGGCATCCCTCGTTACGGGTACCGCCGGACCTGGGCGCTCCTGCGCCGGGCGGGGACGGGCGATCAACCCCAATTGCATCTATCGGCTCTGGCGCCTCGGCGGGCTGGCGCTCCCCCGGCGGCGGCCGCGGCGGAAGGTCCGTACGGGCGCGCGCCTCCGGCCGCTGGCCGATCGGCCCAATGCGGTCTGGACCTATGACTTCATCCACGGTGCGTGCCGCCAACGGCTTACGCTTCAAGTGCCTCACGGTGGTCGATGAGTACACGCGGGAATGCCTGGCGATCACGGTCGACCGCTCGCTCCCGGCCCGACGGGTGCTCGAAGTGCTTGAGCAACTCGTGGCGCGCTACGGGCCGCCCGGCTATTTGCGCAGCGATAACGGGCCGGAGTTTATCGCTCGGCGCGTGCGCCAGTGGCTCGGGCAGACGGGAATCGTCACCGCGTACATCGACCCGGGCCGGCCCTGGCAGAACGGGGTGGGCGAGAGCTTCCACAGCCGCTTCCGCGACGAGTGCCTCGACCAGGAGTGGTTTCACACCCCGCACGGAGGCCCGGGTCCTGATCGAGCAGTACCGGCGGCAGTACAACGAGGCCCGGCCCGCACTCGAGCCTCGGCTATCACACCCCGGCGGA
>CAWHST010000006.1:0-1122500 GCA_963832055.1 uncultured Gemmatimonadales bacterium
TGCGAACGCCGGGAGTCGAACCCGGACCCCTTGCGGGACAGGATCCTAAGTCCTGCGCGTCTGCCAGTTCCGCCACGTTCGCGAGGGTGGAGTATAACAGCGGACGCGGCTCCTCACGTCCTACGGTATCTCATGGATCCGGCCGGGACCGGAGATACGAACGGCGCCTTCCTCCTCCCCCACCGGCACGCTCATCCTCGCGGCGATGCGGACCCGATCCTTGGCTGAAGGGATCGGATCGCCGCGGCGAAGGCGAAGGTCCACCCGCACGCCGCCCACCATCCCGACGGCGTGCAGATGGTTCCCCATGTCCACCACCCGCTCCACCAGGAGCTCGAAGCACGCCTCTCCTTCGCCAAGCACCCAGGCGCCCGCCGGCACGCCGATACTCCGACCGTTGGTCCACACCACTGTGTAGCCCAGCAGCTCCGCCGTCGTGTGGTCCGGTGGCTGTGCATAGATCTCCGCCTTCGGCCCCGCGGCCCGCACCCGCCCCTCCACCAGCACCACCAGGCGATCCGCCAGCCGGAATGCTTCCTCACGGTCGTGGGTCACCAGGATCGTCGTGGCGGCGAAGGTGGCGAGCATGCGCGGCAGATCGTCGAGCAGCTGCACTCGGGTGACCCGGTCGATGCCCGTGAGCGGCTCGTCGAGCAGCGTGACCGGCGCCCGGAGCGCGAGGGCGCGCGCCAGGTTGGCGCGCTGGGCCTCCCCGCTGGAGAGTTGCCGCGCGGACCGTTCGAGGAGCGGCTCGATGCCGCATTCCCGGGCCGCCTCCACGATGCGAGCCTCGCGGTCCGCCGGGGACAGGTTTCTCAGCCGGAGCGCGAGATCGAGGTTGCGGCGCACGCTACCGCCGACGAACACCGCTTCCTGAAAGGCGAAGCCCACGTGCCGCCGCATTGCCGGCTTGCCCGTGACCACCGTCCCGCCGATCCGAACGATGCCGGATGTGGGTCGCTCGAGGCCGCCGATCAGGCGGAGCAGCGTGGTCTTCCCCGACCCGTTGGGCCCGAATACGGCCGTCGTGCTGCCGGCGGGGAACGCCAGCTCGGCGAGGTCGAGCACGGGTCCGCCCGTTCCGCTCGAAGCGCAAGCCGTCGACCGCGACGTCCATCAGCCGTTCCGGCGCTGCTGAATCAGGGTGAGCAGGAGGTTCACCGCGAAGGCGAGCCCGAGGAGGAGGCCGCCGAGCGCCAGCGCCACCGGCAGATTGCCGCGGCTGGTCTCGGTGACGATCGCCGTGGTCAACACCCGGGTGCTGCCGCGGAGGTTGCCGCCCACCGTCATCGAGGCGCCGACCTCCGAGACGATGGCTCCGAAGCCCGCCATCACCGCGGCCAGCAGACCCAGGCGCGCCTCGCGGCTCAGGATCCAGAGCTTCCTGAGCCGGCCCGCGCCGAGGCTGGTCAAGAGGTCGGGCAGCTGGGCCGGCAGGGCCTGGATCGAGGCGGCCGTGAAGCCCACGACGAGCGGCGTGGCGATGACGAACTGCGCGAGGACCATCGCCTCCCTGGTGTAGATCAGGCCCCAGTCGCCGAAGGGCCCGCTGCGGGTGAGGAGCAGCCAGACCACGAGCCCCACGACGACGGGAGGCATTCCCATGCCCGTGTTCACCGCCCCGAGCAGCAGCGTCCGTCCCGGAAACCGGCCCCGGGCGAGCGCGTAGCCCGCCGGCACGCCCAGCAGCATGGCGGCCAGCGTGGCCATGCCGGAGATCGCGAGCGTCCGCCCGATGATCCCGTACAGCTCGGGGTCGCCCCGCAGCAGGAGCCCGACGGCATCGCCCACTTACGGCTGGCCCTTCTCGGCGTCGGGGAAGAAGAGCGGCTGGCCGAAGCGACTGGTGCCGAAGGTGCCGATCATCGCCTGCGCCGGTTCCGACGTCAGGAATGCCACGAATGCGCGGGCTTCGCCCGGTTTCACCTTCCGATGCTTGGCCGGATTGACGACATACGCGTGGTAGACGTTGAGCAGCATGGGGTCGCCTTCCACCAGGGGAACCAGGTCGAGTCGCTCGCGCAGCGCGAGGTAAGTGCCGCGGTCGGTGAGGGTGTAGCCCCTGCGCTCGGAGGCGATCCGGAGCGTGGCGCCCATGCCCTGGCCGCTCTCCTCGCGCCGGCGGACCGCCGGCAGCTCGACGCCGGCCGCCTTCCACAGCTCCAGCTCCTTCTTCTCGGTGCCCGACCCGTCACCTCGCGAGATGAACGGGCCGGCCGCCGCGACTTTCCGCAGGGCGGCGCCGAGACCGTCGGCCGCGGCCGCTCTGGCGGGATCGTTGGCCGGTCCGACGATCAGGAAGTCGTTGTGCATGATCCGGCGACCGTCCACCAGGTCGCCGCGCTCGACGTAGGGACGCTCCGCTTCGGGGGCGTGCACCAGGACCGCGTCGGCGTCCCCGGTCCCGGCCATCGCCAGGGCCGCGCCGCTCCCGACCGCGATCACCTTCACCTCGACACCGCTCCGGCCGCGAAACAGTGGGAGCAGGGAGTCGAGCAGTCCGCTGTCCTGGGTGCTGGTCGTGGTGGCCAACACCATGTCGCGGGTCTGGGCCCATGTTGGCGGGCCATGCGGCAGGCCGAGGCCGAGCAGGAGCCCGACGAGGCGGGGTAGGGAGCGGATCATGGCGGCCTCGCGTCGAGTGATCCGGCAACGTACCGCACGCCGGTGCGATAGGCAACGCATTGCCTATCCGGTGGATGCCTCGGGGCCAACGTCGAGCTGTCTGGGGGCTCAGACCGTGCGCTCCTCCCTCCATTGACGGAAGAGCTCGTCGCAGTATTTCACCTTCTCCGAGCTGGCCGTCATCACCCGCTTCCCGTCGGAGAGGATGGCGAAGGCGCAGAACTGGGCCACGGTCGGCTTGCCGTTGGGGCCGGTACACTCCTGAATCGCCTGCTGGTTCACCTTCACCCAGACCGACCGGCCGGGATTTCGGAGCTGCCACGTGGCGCAGCGGGCCTCGACATCGGGGTCCACCTGAATCCCTTCCGGCTGCACCACGATACGGCTCACCTTGGCGGCAGCGGCCCGTGGCCCCTTGGCCGGTGCCGAATCCGCCTTCGTCTCACCGGCCGCCGGCCGCACGAACTGCCACGGCGTACAGCTCTCGGGCGTGAGCCGGCCGCGGGTCATCGGAGCGACGCAGGAATAGCCGCTGGCGGTTTGGCCCGGCTGCTGGCGCGGGCACCCGCAGGGTGTCCGAGTACTCGTTCGCGGGCACGGTCGCCACCTGCGAGATCGCGCCGTCGTTCACGCCGACCTCCACTCGCGTCGACTCGGCGAGCTCCGGTCCCCGGGGCAGCACCAGCCGCCAGTCCACCACGACCCGGAGCGAATCCCCATCCTGCACGATGTCGGAGCGGACGTCGGTGGCCTGCACCATCTGTCGGGGCGAGGTGGACGACCGGCGGCCGGAGCAGGAAGTACCACGCCGCGCCCCCCGCGGCCAGGAGCAGGAGCACCAGCAGCACGAGCCGGCGACAGCCACTTCGCTGTCCGACCGGCTCGATGTCCACGACTTTGGCCTGGCGCGCCACTACCGCGCTGCCCCGAGCACGTCCACGCCCTGCTCGAAGACGATGTCCACCGGGATGCCTTTGCTCGCCGAGCCGGTCCAGGTCGCGCTGAAGTCCGGCTGGGATGGTGGCGCGCTCGCGCATGAAGCGGGTAACCCCTTCGTAGTCGCCATCGCCCTGGTAGCGGAGGATCACGCCGGCCATCGAGTCCACCGCGGCCCGCATCTTGGGAAAGTCCACCCGGTACTTCCCGCTCGCCGAGTCCCTGGTGAACGCCCCGCGCTCCTGAAGAAAGGACAGCTCGGCCGCGTTCGCCCGTCCGTGCGCGTTGCCGGCGCCGAACCGGATCGAGCGGAATATGCCGGCGAGGAAGGTGACGTAATTGTCGTCCAGGTCGGTCTCCGGGAGCTCACCCTGGGCATGAAGCCGGGTGATCATGTAGAGGCCCAGGATGTCGGCCTTGCCCTCCTCCAGCGCGCCCGCCTGCTCCTTCAGCGCGTCACGCACGGTCCCCTTGCCGGCGATGGTGTTCTTGACGCCGAGCCCGTGGGCCACCTCGTGGAACATCACGTTGGCGAAGAACGCGTCGAACTTGATGTGCTCCCGCTGGTCCCCGACGATCAGCTCCCCGCCGATCGGCAGCAGAATGCGGTCGAACTTGGCCTGCATGGCATTCTTGAGCTGGAGACGACGGGTGCCCTTCTTGAGCTGCACCTGCTCGTCGTTGGGAAGGTTGATGGCGATCGACTTGGAGCCCGCGTTGGCCTGCCCGGTGTAGTACACCGCGTCGTAGGCGTTGAGATCGGCATCGGTGCCCGGGGACTCCCGCTTGTACTTCTCCGGCACCGGCAGTCCGCGCTGGAGGCCGGGCAGGAGCTTCGCGTACCTGGCGAGCCGAGCGCTCCACTCCCGGTCCTTGATCAGCACGAACGCCTCGTGGGCGGCCTTGTAGCCGAACAGGCCGTCGTCGTACGTCTCGATCGGACCGATGACGATCTCCAGCCCGTTGTGCTTCATGTCCATCCAGGCGAGGTCGCTGGGCCGGTACTCGTCGGTCTCGAGGGCGCGGGCCCGAAGCTCGAGGTAGCGCTTCAATCCCTTGTCGTCGGCGAGCGCCGCAGCCTCACGCAAGCTGGCGGCGGCACGGCGGGAGGACTCGGCGAAGGCCCGGTGATACGGCACCGCCGTGAGCTTGCCGGCGGAGTCGCGCCGGACGAGGGTATAGCCGCTCCGCAACGATTCGGCGGCCGCCGGCGATGCCTTCGCCGCGGTCTCGAACTCCTCCTTGGTCATGTCGCCCGGGTAGAACGCTGCTCCGGCCGGCCGGGGCCCGACGCCGGGCACGAACGGCGCGTTGCCGTCGAGCCGGTCCCAGGGCCCGTAGTTGAGCCGGACGTATGCCCGGGTAGCGGAGTCGCCGACCGCACCCAGCAGGGAATCGCGGCTGGGATACACCTGCTGCCAGAAGATGGTGTCCATCTCCTGGGCGGCCCGGATGAGCAGGGGGATCATGCGACGCTCGCGCTCGCTGAGCGCGCCCAGGTCGGCGGTGAGGCGCACCGGCGTGTACTGGGCGAGCTTCTGCGCGATCGTGGGACCGGCGCCGGCCTCGGAGACCACCGCGTCTCCCGTCTCCGAACCCTGGCACGCGGTCGAGGCGACGGCCAGGACCGCCGCCCAGGAACCAATCCACCGCTTCATGCGCCGCGCTCCGTTCGCCGTCATGGAACCATCACGCCAGCTCGATCGGCCCCTCGACCGAAATGTCCGTCGGGAGGCCCTCGACCACCATGCTGATCCGGGCGCGCAGGCCCTCCCGCCCGGTCAGGACGCCCGACTCCATCGCGACCTGGACCGCCTTCTCCACTTCCCGCTGCGCCGTGACTCCGAACTGCTTGAGCAGGCGGCGGAGGGAGATGTTGAACCGCTCTTCGTCCATCGAGACCTCGTTCCAAGGGACCCCATATCCTACACGGCCGGGCGCCGGGGCTGAACCCTTCAGCGGCCCTCCAACTCGCGTTCCCCCGGGGTGTGCCGTTCCGCGCGGCCTTCGCCGGGGTGGGACTTGGCCTCGTGATATCGCTCGCCCTTGAGTCGGATGAAGGTGACGAACTGCTCGTACTCCTCCTCCGACAGCGCGTCCGCGATGCCGGGAATCAGGCCCTTCACCAGGGTGATCCGCTCCTCGAGGGCGAGCGCGCCGGCCTGGTCTACCAGGGCCCTGATGGCCGGGTGGTTCATCCATGCGGTCTCTGGGGAGGTGGTCATCAGGGTTGCTCCAGGATGGGAGTTATCGCGTCGGGCGGCCGGCCAGGCCGGTACCCGATCGGCATCTGCATAGCTGATAGCTGATAGCTGATAACTCCCGATACCACAAGGGGCCGCGTCGCGGCCCCCGGTGGGATCGGAAACCTATTGCGCGTCGGCGAGTCTGATTCGCTCGACCCGGCGGTTCTGAGCGCGGGGATTGAAGATGCGGAGCGTCACGATGCTGCCCGGCTTCTCGGCCAGGAGCGCCTTGCGGAGGTCCGCCTCGGTGCGGACCGGCTTGCCCTCGACCGACAGGATGATGTCGGGTCCGCCGCGCTCCGGGTCGGCACAACACTTCCCAGGCGGGTCCGCCCGGGGTCACGTCGGTCACGATCAGGCCGCGGGCATCAGTGGGGACCTGGAGCTCGGCCGCCGCGTCGGGTCCGATCGGCTCGACACTGATACCGAGCCGATTCATCGCGGTGCCGCCCGGTGCCTCGCCTCCCGGTGCGCCGGCACCGTCGCTGGCCGCGACCTGCGGGGCGTCGTTGAGCGCCTGAAGCTTGACCCCGAACGTCTTGCGGACGCCGCCCTTGCGGGCCACCTCGACCTTCACCACTTCCCCCGGCTTCCGGAATCCGATGACCTGCTGCAGCTGCCCGACGTACTCGACCGGCTTCCCGTCCACCGCGACGATGATGTCGCCCGACTCGATCCCCGCGGCCCTCGCCGGGGAATCCTCGCTGGGGATGTCCTTCACCACCACGCCTCGGATCGCGGGCAGCCCGACGTACTCGGCATCGGCCAGCGACACGTCGGCGATGGAGACGCCGAGGGCGGCGCGGTGCACCTGGCCCGATTCGATCAGCTGGTTCATGACCGTGCGGGCCAGGTTGATCGGAATGGCGAAGCCGTAGCCGGAGTAGAACCCGGTCTCGCTGGCGATCGCCGAGTTGATCCCGATGACCTCGCCCCGGACGCTCACCAGAGGGCCGCCGGAGTTGCCCGGATTGATGGCGGCGTCGGTCTGGATGAAGTCCTGGATACTCCCCTGGCCCCGTGCCGGCAGTCCGGGCAAGGCCCGGCCCTTCGCGCTCACGATGCCGGAGGTGACGGTGAAGGTCAGCCCTTCACCGAGCGGGTTGCCGATGGCGAGCACCCATTCCCCGACCCGGGCGTCGTCGCTGTTGCCGAGCGCCATGGGAGGAAGCTTGGTGGCGTCGATCTTGAGCACCGCGACGTCGGTGTTCGGATCGGTGCCTATCACCTTGGCCTTGAACTCCCGGCGGTCGAGCAGCCGCACGACCACCTGCTCGGCGCCCTCGACCACGTGGTTGTTGGTCAGGATGTAGCCATCGGCGGAGACCACGAACCCCGAGCCGCTGCCCTGCTCGATCTCGGGCTGCTGGCGGAACCGAGGGAAGAACCGCTCCATGCCCGGCGGCACCCGCTGCTGCTGGGAGGCGCGCTCGGTGCGCTGCGAGCGGATGTAGACCACGCTCGGCTTGACGTGCTCCGCCACCGCCGCGAAGGACTCGCTGAGGTCCTGGAGCGGCCGCGCCGCTGGGATCGACGGCGCCGGCACCTGGGCGATGGACGCCGCGCCGCGCGCCTGCTCCTGAGCGGACGACCGGTTCGGGAGGTCGAGCAGCCCGGCGAACAGCAGTCCCAACGCGAACGCCAGGGCCACCAACCCCCCGAACTTGAGCCAGTTCAACGATCGAGCGGACATCGAGCGGTCCTTCAGTGGAAACGTTGGGGTCAGAGGCCTGCAAGCTACCTAATAGTACAACCATACCGGGCGGGGTGTTTCGGGTTGGGCCGCTCCGCATGGCGCGCCCCTCGCCCCAACGGGTATGTTCAAACCCTATGCCCGAAGCTCCAAAGGACGCTGTCCTAGCCCCCTCCCGGGCCGGCCCGCTGGAGGTGCCGGTGACGCCCCGGAACCCCGGAACGCCCTTGGACCTCGAGTGGGTGGAGAGCGTCCGGGTAAACCGCAGCGCCGTGGAGCGGCGCTCGGCGACCCTCCGGACCCGCCGGACGGTGAAGAAAGAGTGGCAGGCGGCGTGGCTGCTGCGCGCGGTCACCCTGATGGATCTTACCACCCTTTCCAGCGATGACACCCCCGGCCGGGTTCGGCGGCTGTGCGCCAAGGCGCGCCGGCCGGTCCGCGCCGACCTGCTCGAGGCCATGGGCGCGGAGCAATTGCCCATCCGGGTCGCGGCGGTCTGCGTCTACCACGCCTTCGTGGAGACCGCGGTCGAGGCCCTGGAAGGCTCCGGGATCCCGGTCGCGGCGGTGTCCACCGGGTTTCCGGCCGGCCTGTCGCCATTCGAGCAGCGGATCGCGGAGATCCGCGCCTCGATCGGCGCCGGCGCGGAGGAGATCGATATCGTGATCACCCGCGCCCACGTCCTCACCGCAGAACTGGCAGGCCCTCTACGACGAGGTGCGCGCCATGCGCGAGGCCTGCGGCGACGCCCACATCAAGACGATCCTCGGCACCGGCGAGCTCGGCACGCTGGGGAACGTGGCGCGCGCGAGCCTGGTCTGCATGATGGCGGGGGCGGATTTCATCAAGACCTCGACCGGGAAGGAGAGCGTCAATGCCACGCTCCCGGTCGGGCTGGTGATGGCGCGCGCCATCCGCGACTACCGCGAGCGGACCGGCCAGCTGGTGGGGCTCAAGCCGGCCGGCGGCATCCGCACGGCGAAGGATGCGCTGGACTGGCTGGCGTTGGTGAAGGACGAGCTGGGCGACCGCTGGCTGCGGCCCGATCTGTTCCGCTTCGGCGCGAGCGCGCTGCTCACCGACATCGAGCGCCAGCTGGAGCACTTCGTGACCGGGCGCTACTCGGCAGGGTACCGGCATCCGACGGCGTGATCGCGACGTGTCATCCCGAGCGAAGCGAGGGATCTTGCCCGGGAATGGCTCGATGCGGCGGGCAAGATCCCTCGCTTCGCTCGGGATGACAACGCCTGGCTCGCGTGACAGCCGCTTGTCCCTCGACCTGAGGCTCCCATGGCATCCATCCCCGACATCTTCAGCACCATGGCGTACGGCCCCGCCCCCGAGGCAGTCGCGCCGGCGCACGCCTGGCTGGAGCGGCACGGCCGGCAGTTCGGGCTCTTCATCGGCGGCGAGCTGGACTGAGCCAGGGAGTGAGACGTTCGAGACGCTGAACCCGGCCACCGGCAAGCCGTTGGCCCGGCTGACCCAGGCGGGCGCCGCCGAGGTGGACCGCGCAGTGCGCGCCGCGCGTGCCGCGCAGCCGGGATGGTGGGCACTCGGCGGGCACGGCCGGGCCCGCCATCTCTACGCCCTGGCCCGACAGGTTCAGAAGCACAGCCGGTTCTTCGCCGTCCTCGAGTCGCTCGACAACGGGAAGCCGATCCGCGAATCCCGGGACATCGACGTGCCGCTGGTGGCCCGGCACTTCTATCATCACGCCGGCTGGGCTCAGCTGATGGAGCGGGAGCTGCCCGGCCGGGTTCCGGTCGGCGTGATCGGCCAGATCATCCCCTGGAACTTCCCGCTGCTCATGCTGGCCTGGAAGATCGCGCCCGCGCTGGCGATGGGGAACACGGTGGTGCTCAAGCCCGCCGAGTTCACCTCGCTCACCGCGCTGCGGTTCGCCGAGCTGTGCGAAGAAGCGGGGCTCCCCCCCGGGGTGGTGAACATCATCACCGGCGACGGCCGGACGGGGGAGGCCCTCGTCGCTCACCCCGAGGTGGACAAGATCGCCTTCACCGGCTCGACCGAGGTGGGCCGGAACATTCGCATTGCGACCGCGGGGAGTGGGAAGAAGCTCTCGCTCGAGCTGGGTGGGAAGTCGCCGTTCATCGTCTTCGCCGACGCCGACCTCGACAGCGTGGTCGAGGGCGTAGTGGACGCGATCTGGTTCAACCAGGGGCAGGTCTGCTGCGCGGGCTCGCGCATTCTGGCCCAGGAGGGAGTGGCGGGACGGCTGGTGGCCAAGCTCAAGGCGAGAATGGAGACGCTGCGCGTGGGCGACCCGCTGGACAAGGCGGTGGACATGGGCGCGATCATCGCGCCGGTTCAGCTGGAGCGGATCGAAGGGCTGGTGCGGCGGGGACAGGAGGAGGGCGCCAAGCTGTGGCAGCCCTCCTGGAGCTGCCCCCAAGAGGGGTGGTTCTTTCCGCCGACGCTCTTCACCGAAGTGTCGCCCGCCGCGACCATCGCGCAGGTGGAGATCTTCGGCCCGGTGGTGGTGCTGATGACCTTCCGCACCCCGGCCGAAGCGGTCGAGCTGGCCAACAACACGCGATACGGCCTGGCCGCCAGCGTGTGGACCGAGAACATCAACCTGGCCCTCGACATCGCTCCCCAGATCCAGGCCGGCACGGTATGGGTCAATTGCACCAATGTCTTCGATGCGGCCAGCGGATTCGGCGGCTATCGCGAGAGCGGGTTCGGCCGCGAAGGTGGGCGAGAGGGCCTGCGGGAGTATGTGAAGTGGGAGTGGGAGGGCCGGGAGGACGGCGGAACGGCGGGACGGCGGAACGGCGGAAAGCGCCGGCAAGCGAAGAAGATCGCCGCTGCGCCGGCTCCGCCGTCCGCGCGCCGTCCCGCCGTCCCGCCCATCGACCGCACCCCCAAGCTCTACATCGGAGGCAAGCAGGTGCGGCCGGACTCGGGCTACAGTCTCCCGGTGTCGGACGCGGCGGGGCGCAGAATCGGCGAGGTGGGGCAGGGCAATCGGAAAGACATCCGCAACGCCGTCGAGGCCGCCCACAAGGCCAGTGGCTGGTCGCGAACGACGGCGCACAACCGGGCCCAGGTGCTGTACTACATCGCCGAGAACCTCGCGGCGCGGGCCGGCGAGTTCGCCGGAAGGCTGGCCGCGCTGTCGGGTGACCTCGGGTCTGCCGAGCGGGAGGTGGAGCTGGCGATCGAGCGGACCTTCACCTACGCGGCCTGGGCCGACAAGTACGACGGCCTGGTCCACCACACCCCATTCCGGAATGTCACCCTCGCGATGCCCGAGCCGATCGGCGTCGTCGGCGTCGCCTGTCCCGAAGGCTGGCCGCTGCTGGGCTTCATCTCCACGGTGCTCCCGCTGATCGCGCTGGGCAACACGGTGATCGCGATCCCTTCGACCGGCGCGCCGCTGGCGGCGACCGACCTCTACCAGGTGTTCGACACCTCGGACCTGCCGGCCGGCGTGGTGAACATTGTCACCGGCCGGCGCGACGAGCTGGCGCCGGTCCTTGCCGCGCACGACGACGTGGACGGGCTCTGGTACTTCGGCAGCCGGGAGGGCTCGGCCGAAGTCGAGCGGCTCGCCGCGGGGAACATGAAGCGCACCTGGGTGGACCTCGGGAACTCCCCCGACTGGAGCGACCCACGGCAGTCGGAGGGCGACGAGTTCCTCGAGCGCTCCACCCAGGTGAAGAACATCTGGATCCCCTACGGAGAGTGAACCCGCTCGGCGCTACGGGATGTACACCTCGTTCGCCTTGCTCACGCCGGGGGTTTCTCCCCCGATGATGTAGAGCGCGCCGCCCGCCACCGCGGCCCCGGCTCCCCACCGGACGGTGGGCAGATCGGGTTTCTTGACCCAGGTATTGGTCGCCGGATCGTACACCTCCAGGCGCTTCGAGTACTGGCCTTCCGAGTCCAATCCACCCGCTACGTAGAATTTCCCATTGATGACTCGGCCCGCCGCGCCGGAGCGCAAGGTGGGCATCGCGGCCTTGGACACCCATGAGTCGGTCGCCGGGTTGTACACATCGAGGTCGCCCACCGCTGACTTGCTGATCCACCCTCCGGCCACGTAGAGCTTGCCGTTGATGGCGGCGGCGACCCCAAAGCGATGAGTTCGCGGTGCGGTGGCACGTTGGCTCCAGGTGTCGGTGCCGGGGTCGTAGCGATACAGGGCGGTGCCGCTCTTCGACCCGATCCCGCTGAGTGCGACGTACAGCTTGCCATTGATGACCGCGGACGACCCGGCGTAGCCGGCGACCGGCATGTCGGTCTTCCTCGACCAGATGTTGCTCGCCGGGTCGTAGACGAACAGGCTCCTCGTCGGAATGGGCTCGAGGGGCGGCTTTCCGATGATCGGGGGTGGCCGGTAGAGCCCACCCGTCACATAGATCTTGCCGCCGATCACGCTGGCGCCGTTGGCGTAGGCACGAGAGGATGGAAGCGGGGCAAACGAGCTCCAGGCATTGGCGGCCTTGGAATAGGCCTCCACCGTCCGGAGGGTGGGCCCGTTGCCACCCCAGCCTTCCGCTGCTCCCCCAATGGCGTACACGATGCCGTCGACGTTGGCGGCGACGAGTCCGCCCCGCGCGGTAGGCATGGCCGCCTTCGTGGCCCAACTGTTCGCGAGTGCCGGCACGGTCGCGGGGATGAGGTGGGCCTGGGGCGCCTGGGGCGGCTCCGGCGACAGCGCGTCTCCCTCGCAGGCGACGAGGCCGGCCAGGCAGGCGGCGCCGAACAGGACCGCGGCGGAGCGGAATAGGGAAGGATTGCGGAACACGATGAGTCCTCAGCGTTGCAGGTGGCGAATCTTCGTTTCGGTCGCCCGGCAACCTAGATGACCCGTCTCACCCACTCCTCACAGGGTTCTCAACTCCGGCGACGCGCCACTCCCGGAAACGCCAACGGCGGCCGGGTCATATCGCCCGGCCGCCGTTGGCACCAGCTCGCAGACGGCTTCCTACTTCTTGTTCTCGTCCACGATCTCGTAGTCCGCCTCGACCACGTCCTCCTGCTCCGCCGGCTGCTCGGAGGCAGTACCCTCCTGGCCGGGCTGTCCGGCGCCGGCGCCGGCGCCGGCGCCGGCGCCCTGTTCCTGTGCCTGGCCCTGCTGCTGGTATAGCGAGGCTCCCGCTGCCGAGTAGGCGTTGTTCAACTCATCGAGCGCCTTCCGGATGGCATCCGGATCACCGGTCCGCAGGGCCTGCTTGCCGGCCTCGATCGCCGAGTCCAGGCGGGTCTTCGCGTCGGCGGGCAGCCGGTCCACCCACTCCTTGCTGTCCTTTTCGACCCGGTAGACCAGGCTGTCGAGCTGGTTCCGCTGCTCGATCGTCTCGCGCCGCTGCTTGTCCTCACTGGCGTGGAGCTCGGCGGCCTTCACCATCTTGTCGATGTCGGTGTCGCTCAGGCCACTGGAGGCTTCGATCCGGATCTTCTGCTCCTTGTTGGTGGCCTTGTCCTTGGCGCCGACGTGCAGGATGCCGTTGGCATCGATGTCGAAGGCGACCTCCACCTGCGGCATGCCGCGAGGAGCGGGCGGGATCCCGGTGAGCTGGAACTTCCCGATGGTGCGGTTGTCGCTGGCCATCTGGCGCTCGCCCTGGAGCACGTGGATCTCCACCGTGGTCTGGTTGTCCTCGGCGGTGGAGAAGGTCTCCGACTTCTTGGTGGGGATCGTCGTGTTCCGCGGGATCAATACCGTGGTCACGCCGCCCAGGGTCTCGATGCCGAGCGAGAGCGGAGTCACGTCGAGGAGCAGAACGTCCTTGACCTCGCCGCCCAGCACGCCGCCCTGGATCGCGGCGCCGATCGCCACGACTTCGTCCGGGTTCACCGAGCGGTTGGGCTCCTTGCCGAAGAAGTCCTTCACGATCTGCTGGATCTTGGGGATGCGGGTCGAGCCGCCGACCAGGATCACCTCGTCCACCGCCTTGGGATCGAGCCCCGCGTCCTTGAGCGCCTGCTGCATCGGCGGGATGGTCCGCTGGATCAGGTCGTCCACCAGCTGCTCGAACTTGGCCCGGGTGAGGCTCAGGTTCAGGTGCTTGGGGCCGGACTGGTCGGCCGTGATGAACGGCAGGTTGATGTCGGTCTGCGTGGTGGTGGAGAGCTCCATCTTCGCCTTCTCCGCCGCCTCCTTCAGGCGCTGGATCGCCATGGGATCCTTGGAGAGGTCGATGCCCTGGTCCTTCTTGAACTCGGCCACCAGCCAATCGATGAGCCGCTGATCGAAGTCATCGCCGCCCAGGTGGGTGTCGCCATTGGTGCTCTTGACCTCGAACACGCCCTCGGCGAGCTCCAGCACCGAAATGTCGTAGGTGCCGCCGCCCAGGTCGAAGACCGCGATCTTCTCTTCCTTCTTCTTGTCGAGCCCGTACGCCAGCGCCGCCGCCGTGGGCTCGTTGATGATGCGGAGCACCTCGAGACCGGCGACCTTGCCCGCGTCCTTGGTGGCCTGCCGCTGGGCATCGTTGAAATACGCGGGCACGGTGATGACGGCCCGGTCCACGCTCTGGCCGAGGTAGTCCTCCGCGGTCTGCTTCATCTTCTGCAGGATCATCGCGGAGATCTCGGGCGGGGTGTATCGCTTGCCGTTGATCTCGACCGCCACGAGGCCGTTGGGTCCCTCGACGACCTTGTAGGGAACCTTCTTGATCTCCTCCTGGACCTCGTTCATCCGGCGGCCCATGAACCGCTTGATCGAGAAGATCGTGTTCTTGGGGTTGGTCACGGCCTGCCGCTTGGCTACCTGGCCGACCAGGCGCTCACCGTCCTTGGTGAATGCCACGACCGAGGGAGTGGTCCGGCCACCTTCGGCGTTGGGGATGACGACGGGATCGCCGCCTTCCATGACCGAGACGACCGAGTTGGTGGTTCCCAGGTCGATGCCGATGATTTTCGACGCCATGTCGACTCCAGTTGAAATCGTGAAATCCATTGGTCCGATTGCCCTTCTGACAGACGGACGCAGGTGTCGCGGGTGCAGGGGGCAAGTCCCGTACCCCGCTTTGCTGCCATATTGGCAGCCGAAGTTGGGCCCAGCGCCCCGCCTCGCGCGTGACCCGTCTCACGACTGTTTTTCCGAGTCTCTGCTACTCTGGTGTCAGCCCCCGTGGACCGGCGTGGCATCGTCGGCTCGCAGGTCCTCCACGGGTGCCCGTCGGAAGCGTCGGACACCATTTGAAGGAGGGTATCATGCTGTGGACGATCTTCGTGATCCTCCTGGTCCTGTGGCTGCTGGGAGTGGTCTCGTCCTACACGCTGGGTGGGTTCATCCACGTCCTGCTGATCGTGGCGGTCATCCTCGCGGTGATGCAGCTGGTTCAGGGGAGAAGGGCATTGTAGGCAGGCGAAGCAGGCACAAAGGCGAGGGGCGCATTCCACGATGTGTGGGACGCGCCCTTTCCAATTCGAGGATCGGCAGTGGTCCCAGCCGGTCGAGTCTCACCTATATTCGTTGAATGTTCCCCTATCGTGACGACAACCCGACGCTGGCGACTCCGGCGGTCACATTCCTCCTGATCGGGCTCAACGTCGCGACCTGGGTGCTGGTGCAGGGGATGGGCGCGGACCCGATGCTCTCGCGGTCGGTGTGTGAGCTGGGCCTGATCCCGGGTGAGTTTCTGGGCCGGCTGCCCCCGGGCGCCACCATTCCGCTGGGGCCCGAAACGGCCTGCGTGATCGAGGGCGACCGGAATCTGCTGTCGCCGCTCACCTCGATGTTCCTCCACGGCGGCTGGTTCCACCTGATCGGCAACATGTGGTTCCTCTGGCTCTTCGGGAACAACGTCGAAGACTCCATGGGCCACTTCCGCTACCTGACGTTCTACCTCCTCTCGGGCGTCGCCGCGGCGGCGGCCCAGACGATCGTGAATCCAACCAGCCCGATCCCCATGGTCGGCGCCTCGGGAGCGATCAGCGGTGTGATGGGCGCGTACATCGTCCTCTATCCCAAGGTCCGGGTGCACATGGTCGTGTTCTTGGGATTTTTCGTAACTACTATAGTGGTACCAGCTTACTTGATGCTCGGTTACTGGTTTCTAATCCAGATCTTGGGAGGAGTTCCGACCATCGGTGACGACAAGGGAGGTGTGGCTTTCTGGGCGCACGCCGGCGGCTTTATCGCTGGCGCTCTGCTGGTTCAGATATTCAAGGACCGGGAGCTGGTGGCGAAGCATCGGTCCGTTGCCCGGACGATCGAACACGGTCTGGGTTACCGTGAGCGCGCCCGATGATGAGGATGGCCGGCGGAGCCGCGGGTTAGTCACCCCTTGCTGGCGTCACCACGATATCCCGCTTGAGCAGCTTGCCCATCACGTCGGCTTTCCGCGACGCGCCCCAGCACTCCAGGCCGACATCGGCCTGGGCGTTTCCCGGCGTCACCGTCAGCACCAGCGCATCCGGGTCGAGCCTCGCCTTGACGGACTCCACCGCCGCCGAGTGCCCGCGGTCCAGACCGTCGGCCACCCGAAGGATCGCGCTCACTCGCCTGACGACGTCCTGATCTCCGGGCGGCAGCACCGCGAGCTCCGGGTGCTTCCTCCGCGGGCCGGTCCGCCGGTGATATCGGCTGATCAGCGCGACGAGCTCGCGCTCCCGCGGCGCCAGGCCGAGCCGCTCGGCGTGGGTGATGAGGCTGTAGCTGTGCCTGTGGTGCTTGGGGTAGCTCACCAGCTGCCCCACGTCGTGCAGGAGGCTTGCCGCTTCTAGCAGCAGCTGCTCCTCGGGGCCGCAGCCCAGCGTCTCGCCGAGCTGCTCGAAGAGCTGCAAGGCCAGCAGCCGGACGTGCTCCACGTGGCGGCGGTCCGACTGGCAGCGCTCGGCGAACTCGCGGAAGAGGCGGAGCGGGTCGCGCACCACCGGCTCCTCGGCGCCCGCCATCTCCAGCAGCAGTCCCTCCCTCAGCCCGAACGCGCTCACCGTGATGCTCCGGGTCCTGACCCAGTCGAGCAGCTCCGCCGTGACCGCCAGACCCGCGATGATGATGTCGGCCCGCTCGGGGTTGAGCCCCGGCACCTGTCGCCGCTGCTCCGGCGTGCGGCTGGCGAGCCAGTCGAGCAGCCGCTCCACCTCCGCGGCCTCGACCGAGACGCCGTGCACGGTATCGCCCGGCGGGCAGACCGCGGCGGGCCTGGGTGACTCGGCCGAGCGTGGTGAAGGTCCCGCCGGAGCCGATCACGCTGGCCGCGGCCCACTCCCGGCTCGAGATGGCGCGCTTCAATTGCTTGCGGATGTGCTTGCGCAGGCCGGCCAGCTCCCGTTGGATGGAGCGGTCGCCGGGCAGGTAAAGCTCGGTGAGCCGGACGGCGCCGAGCGGCAGGGAGAGCGTGAGCTCCACCAGGCCGTCCACCGCGCCGATCAGCTCGAGGCTGCCCCCGCCGATGTCGGCCACGACGGCCCGCTCGCCGGCGAGCGCGAAGTGGTGGGCGACCGAGCGGTAGGAGAGCGCGGCCTCGGCCTCGGTATCGATGATGCGGAGTGGGATGTCGAGCTCTTGCCGGACCCGGCGGACGAACCAGGGGCCGTTCTCCGCCTCCCGCACCGCCGCGGTGGCGACGGCCGCGATCCGGCGGACCTCTCGCCGCTGGCAGACCTCCCGCATGCGCTTCAGGGTCTGGATGGCGCGGTCCATCGCCGCGTCGGTGAGGCAGCCGGTCCGGGCCAGGCCGGCGGCGAGCCGCGGCTGATCCTTCATCTCGTCGATGACGGTGAGACCGGAGGCGGGGTCGTACTCGGCCACGAGGAGCCGGACGGAGTTGGAGCCGACGTCGATCGCGGCGATCCGCTCGCGCTCGGCGAGTGGCGCCGCCGGTCATGCCGTGGCTTTCGCCTCGCCTCGGTCTTCGGCGTGATGCTTGATGGATTTTCCCTCCACCAGGAAGACGACGTCCTCGCCGATGTTGGTGGCGAGATCGGCCACCCGCTCCAGGTTCCGGCTCACCAGGAACAGCTCCATGCCCGCGCCGATCATGTGCGGGTCTTCCATCATGTGGGTCAGCAGTATACGGAACACCGAGCTGTGGAGCTGGTCAACCTTGTCGTCCCGAAGGCAGACCTCGCGGCCGGCGGCGGCGTCGCCGCGGATGAACGCCTCGAGGGCGTCCGAGAGCATGTCGCGCGCCAGCCGGGCCATCTCGACGATCTCGGGCTCGGGGGCGATGGGCCGGCTCTGGTTCAACCGCTCGGCCGACTGGGCGATGTTGACCGCGTGATCGCCCACCCGCTCGAGATCGTTGGCGATCTTGAGCGCGGAGGTGAGCATCCGGAGGTCGCGGGCCATCGGCTGCTGGAGGGCGAGGAGATTGATGCACTGCTCCTCGATCTCGACCTCCATGCTGTCGATCACCCGGTCGCCCTTGATCACCCGCTGCGCCTTCTCGCTGTCGCGCTCCAGCAGCGCCTCCACCGCCAGGCTCAGCGCCGCCTCCGCCTCGCCCGACATGGTGAGCAGGCGCACCTTGGCGTGGCTCAGCTCGTCGTGGAAATGGCGGTGGACGTCGACGCTCATCCGAATCTCCCGGTGATGTAGGCTTCAGTCCGCTCGTGCGCCGGGCTGGTGAAGATCCGCTCGGTGTCGTCGAACTCCACCAGCGCTCCGCGGTCGAAGAATCCGGTGTAGTCCGACACCCGCGCGGCCTGCTGCATGTTATGCGTGACGATCACGATCGTGTAGTCCCGCTTGAGCTCGAAGATCAGCTCCTCGACCCGCTGGGTGGCGACCGGATCGAGCGCCGAGCAGGGCTCGTCCATGAGGAGGAGCTCGGGCTGGTTGCCCAGCGCGCGCGCGATGCAGAGGCGCTGCTGCTGGCCGCCGGAGAGGCCGGTCGCGGGCTCCTCCAGGCGGTCCTTCACCTCGTCCCACAGCGCCGCCTGCCGGAGGCACCGCTCCACCAGGTCGGGCAGGTCGCGCTTGGTGACCAGGCGGTTGAGCCCCGGCCCGTACGCCACGTTGTCGAACACCGACTTCGGGAACGGATTGGGCCGCTGGAAGACCATGCCGACCCGCTGGCGCAGCGCGACCAGGTCGGTCCCGTGGGAGTAGACCGATCGGCCTTCGATCAGGATGTCGCCCTGGTGCCTGGTGCCCGCGATGAGGTCGTTGAGCCGGTTGATCGAGCGCAGGAAGGTGGACTTCCCGCACCCGGAGGGCCCGATGATGGCGGTGACCGCCTTCCGCTGGATGGAGAACTCGAGGTCCCTGAGCACCTGGCGCTCGCCGTAGGCGAAGCCGAACCCGCGCACGTCCACCGCCGGCGTGCCACGCTCGGCCGGCTGCGCGGAGGGCGGTCGCGGGGCCAGGGTGGCCCTCGGCGTGGTGACGAAGGAGGTCCTCGGTTTCATGGTGGCGCTCATCCGAATCTCCCCGTGATGTAGGCCTCGGTCTGCTCGTTCCGCGGCGCGGTGAAGATCTGCCGGGTCGCCCCAGTCTCCACCATGGTGCCGAGGTAGAAGAACGTCGTGGTGTCCGACACCCGCGCCGCCTGCTGCATGTTGTGGGTCACGATGATGATGGTGAAGGCGTTCTTGAGCTCGAACAGCAGCTCCTCGATCCGCTGGGTGCCCTGCGGGTCGAGGGAGGCGGTCGGCTCGTCGAGCAGGATGACGTCGGGCGACGGGCGCGACCGTACGCGCGATGCAGAGGCGCTGCTGCTGCCCGCCCGAGAGCGCCATCGCGCTGGTGCGGAGCCGGTCCTTCACCTCGTCCCACAGCGCCGCCTGCCGCAGCGAGTGCTCCACCACCGCGTCCAGCTCCGCCCGGGGCAGCGCCCGGTGTACCCGGAGGCCGGCCGCGACGTTGTCGTAGATGGACATCGTGGGGAACGGCGTGGGCCGCTGGAAGACCATCCCGATCCGCCGCCGGAGCTGCATGGCGTTCACCCGGGGCGCGTAGATGTCCTCCCCGTCCAGCAGCACCCGCCCGGTGATCCACCCGCCCTCCACCAGCTCGTGCATCCGGTTCAGGGTCCGGAGGAAGGTGGACTTCCCGCATCCCGACGGCCCGATCAGGGCGTGAACCCGGTGGGCCTGGAAGCCGAGCGACACGCTCTTCACGGCGGTGAACTTGCCGTACATCGCGGTCAGCTTGTCGGTCTCGACCCGCACCCTCGTGGCGGCCGAGGTCGCGGCGGATGGCGGCGGCGGCGCGGTACGGAGCGTGGCGTCAGCCATTGAGGGTGAACCTCCGGCCGATCGCGAGCCGGGCGCCGAGGCTGAGCACGAACACGACCAGGATGAGGACGAGCGCGGCAGCCCAGGCGTAGCGGTGCCACTCCTCGTACGGGCCGGTGGCGTAGGTGAACACGGTGAGCGGCAGCGCCGCCATCGGCTGGTTCACGTTCCAGCTCATGTACTGGCTGCCGAGCGCGGTGAAGAGCAGCGGCGCCGTCTCGCCGGCGATCCGGGCGACGGCGAGCAGGCTGCCGGTCACGATCCCGGGCAGCGTGGTGCGCATCACGATGGCGAGACTGGTCCGCCACCGCGGGTAGCCGAGCGCCAGCGCCGCTTCGCGCAGCGAGTTGGGCACCAGCTTGATCATCTCCTCGGTGGTCCGCATCACCATCGGGATCATCAGCATCGCCAGCGCCGCGCTCCCCGCCAGCGCGGAGAAGTGCTTCTGGGTCGCGACGATCCAGGCCCAGGCGAAGACGCCGACCACGATGGACGGCGTCCCGTTCATCACGTCGGCCACGAAGCGGGTGACCCAGGTGAGCCGGCTGCCGGGGTACTCCGCGCAGTAGATGCCGGCCGCGATGCCGATCGGCAGGCCGATGAGGCTCGCGGTGCCCACGATGATGAGGGTCCCGACGATCGCGTGCGCCACGCCGCCGCCGGTCTCACCCGCGGGGGCGGGCATCTTGGTGAAGAAGTCCACCGAGAGGCTCCCCGCGCCTTTGACGACCAGGTCGAAGAGGATGAAGAAGAGCGGCAGCAGCGCCACCACGACGGCGACGATCATGAGCCCGACCATCGCGTTGCTCACCAGCCGGCGGAGCACGCGGCGGTTCACAGGGCCTTGCTCCCCGACGCCCGACCCGCGGGCGACCCGCCAGATGAGCAGCCGCGCGCCGGCGTTCACCAGCACCGTGACGATGAAGAGCAGGAACGCGACGTAGGCCAGGGCGGAGAGGTGCATGTCGCCCACCGCCTCGGTGAACTCGTTGGCGATCGCGGCGGCCATGGTGTAGCCCGGCGCGAACAGCGACGCGGCGATCTCATGCCGGTTCCCGATCAGCATCGTCACCGCCATCGTCTCGCCCAGCGCGCGTCCCAGCCCCAGGATGACGGCGCCGACGATGCCGGAGCGGGCGTAGGGAAGGATGGCGGTGATGACCGCCTCCCACCGCGTCGCGCCGAGGGCCAGCGCGGCCTCGCGCTGGGTATCGGGGACCGCCAGCAGCACTTCCCGGGAAACCGACATGACGTAGGGCATCACCATGATCGCGAGAATGATCCCCGCGGAGAGCATGGACGGCCCGTAGATCGGCCCCTGGAACAGCGGCAGGAAGCCGAACACGTCGCGAAGCAACGGGAAGACGCTGGTCCGCAGAATCGGAATCAGCACGAAGATTCCCCAGAGCCCGTAGACCACGCTGGGGATCGCCGCGAGGAGGCTGATCAGGAAGGCCACCGGCTGCCGGACCGACTTGGGGGCGAACTCGCTCAGGTAGATCGCCACGCCGAGCGAGAGCGGGACAGCGATGACGAGCGCGACAAGCGAGGAGATCAGCGTGCCGAAGATCAGCGGAAAGGCCCCGAACTGCTCGGCTACCGGGTCCCAGGTACTGGTGGTGACGAAATCGAGGCCGAACTTGGCGATGGCGAGCCGCGAGCCCATCCAGAGCTCATAGACCAGGAAGCCCGAGCAGGATCGGGATGGAGACCGCCCCCAGCGTCAGCAGCCAGCGGAACACCCGATCCCCGTAGCTGGTGACCTCCAGGGAGGGCGGCTCCGGCGATGGAGGCCGGCTGCCGGCTCGCTCGCGAGGGTGGTAGTCATGGGGTGATGTTACCCGAGGCATCCGTGCGGAAGGTCACGGATTTGTAACGGACGGGTCACGGGGGCGGCGGAGACGGGGAACCATGTGTCACCGAGGGCAAGGGGATGACCCCCTTGCTCTCCGCTGCCAGCTGACACGCCGTACCCGGCGATTCGCTTCTGCACCAGCTCGATAACCGGCACCGGCAGCGGCGCGTAGTGCAGGTCGGCCGCCATCCGCTGGGCCTCAGGCTCGAGCATCCAGGTGATGAATTGCTTGATCTGTGCTCCCTTGGCGCTGTCGCGAGGCTGGGGCTGGATCAGGAGCCAGGTGAAGGACGAGATGGGGTACGCCCCCGACCCCTTGGGGTTGGTGATGGACACCCGAAAATCGGTGTCAGGCGGAAGCTTCGTGGCGGCCGCCGCGGCCGTGACGCTCTTGCAGCGAAGGCTCGACGAATTCTCCCTCGGCGTTCTTCACGTCCGCATAGGGCAGCTGGTTCGAGATGGCGTAGATCAACTCGACGTATCCGATGGCCCCATCGGACTGCTTGACCTGCTGAGTTACGCCTTCGTTCCCTTTGCCGCCCAGCCCCACCGGCCAGTTGACCGAGGTGGCCTTGCCGACCTTCTTCTCCCACTCGGGGGACACCTTGCTCAGGTAGTCCACGAACACATAGGTCGTGCCCGAACCGTCCGAGCGGTGAACGACGATGATGTCCTGATCCGGCAGCTTGGCCCCGGGATTCAGCTGCGCGATCCGCCGGTCGTTCCATTTCGTCAACCTACCCAGGAAAATGTCGGCGATCGTCGTGGCATCCAGCCTCAGCTTGGCGTTGCCCGCCGCAGCGAGGTTGTAGGTGAGCACCACCGAGCCCATGACCGTGGGGACGTGCAGGACATTCCCGTTCACGCTCTTGATCTGTTCATCGGTCATCGGGCCGTCGGTGGCCCCGAAGTCCACGGTACCCTCGGTGAACTGCCGGATCCCTCCTCCGGAGCCGATCGACTGGTAGTTGACGCGAACACCCGTCTCCTTGGCATACGCGTCGAACCACTTGGTGTAGATCGGGTTCGGAAAGGTGGCGCCGGCGCCCGTCAAGTCGGCGCCGGAGCCGGCCGAGCCGGCGCCCGCGGGTCCTGCCGCGGCGCTGTCGCCGCTCGCCGGGGGCGGCTTGTCGCCACCGCAGCCGATGGCGAGGACGGCCACCAGGGGCAGAGCCAGGCGATGTGTCAGCATGGAGACTCCTCAGTTGGAGGCGATGGCCTTGCCAGCCGGCCTTCAGGGTCGGGAGGCGGGCCTGAAGGATCGTCACGACTTCCTTGGGGAGCGGCGAGTAGTGCAGCGACCCCGCCATCGCCTGGGCCTCCGGGGTGATCATCCAGGTCAGAAAATCCTTGATCAGCTTCGCTTTCGCCGGATCCTTGTTGTCCTTGTGTACCAGGAGCCAGGTAAAGGACGAGATCGGATACGAGCCCGCTCCCTCCGCGTTGGTGATCGATACCCGGAAGTCGGTGTCGTTCTTGAGCTTGGTTCCGGCCGCCGCCGCCGTCACGCTCTCCAGCGACGGCTCGACGAAGCTGCCCGCGCTGTTCTTGATCAGGCCGTAGGGCAGCTTGTTGGACATGGCGTAGATCAATTCGACATATCCCAGCGCTCCCTCCACCTGCTTCACCTGTTGGGTCACGCCCTCGTTGCCCTTGCCGCCGAGCCCTACCGGCCAATTGACCGAGGTGGCGTAGCCGACCTTGTCGCGCCACTCCCGGAGAACTTGTTGAGGAAATCGGTGAAAACATAGGTGGTGCCCGAGCCGTCGGAGCGGTGCACGACGATCAGATCGATGTCCGGCAGCTTCACCCCAGGATTGAGGGCAGCGATCCCCTTGTCGTTCCACTTGGTGATTCGGCCCATGAAGATGTCGGTCAGGACTTTGCCGTCGAACTTGAGCTTGGTATCGCCGAGCGAGGGGAGATTGTAGGTGACGACCACGGCGCCGAGCACCGCGGGGACGTGGAGGACGTTGCCGTTCACCGCGGCGATCTGCGATTCGTTCATTGGACCGTCGGTGGCGCCGAAGTCCACGGTGCCTTCGGTGAACTGGCGGATTCCGCCGCCGGAGCCGATCGACTGATAGTTGATCTGGATGCCGGTCTGCTTGTTGTAGGCGTCGAACCACTTGGTGTAGATCGGGTTCGGGAATGTGGCGCCGGCGCCGGTGAGGGTCTGTGCTCCGAGCGGGGCCGCGAGGGCCAGCATGCCGGTAAGCACGAGCCTGGAAGTCCGCATGATTCTCGATTCCTCAGTGTGATTGTGTCTCGGCATGCCTCGCCCCTAGAAGCTCACCGCCAGCATGCTCCGGATCCCGCTCACACTCTCGGCGCCTTCCGCCTGGAAGCTCTCCCGCTCGTAGGCGATCCTGAACCAGGCCTTGCTCGACATGTAGACGCCCGAGGCCGGCGGTGACGAGGGTGGCGCCGTCGTCGTCGGTGTCGGTATCGGGATCGGCCAGGTCCACCCGGGCGAACGGCTCGATCGCGTAGAGCCAGGAGGTGGGGCTCGTCATCCGGACGTTGTACGCGGCAACGCCCTGAATGCCGCGCATCTGGAGCGTGGCGGCCGAGGCGTCCTCGCCCTGGAGATACTCGGCCAGCGCGAACAGACCCTCGTCGCCCGGCTTACCGTACTGTGCGTCCAGGCCCCAGGCGTTGTTGGTGAAGCCCGAGTCGGGAACGTCGCCCACCGTCACGATTCCATCGTGGACGAACCAGGACCCGCCGACGTCGATCTTCTCGGTCACGGCCGCGGTGGCCCGGGCGCCGAAGCTCTTCTTGTTGTTCACGTCGTTGAGGCTCTCACCCTGGCCGTTGTACGCGCCCAGCTTGACCGTAATCAGCCGAGCGTCGTCGAGCTTGTGCTCCAGCCGGACGCTGGCGCCGACGTCGTGCGACAGGTAGCCCGCCGAGCCGAAGAGGTCATTCGACGCCCGGGGCAGCAGCCCCTGGCCCGCGCCGCGCTCGATCGAGGGCAGGTTGGTGGACGAGGTCAGCTCGTAGCGGCTGTAGGGCCGCTTCTCCTGTCCGGCCCGGAGGTAGAGCGCCGACTTGCTCGCCTCCTTGCTGAACCGCACGTCGATGTAGGCGTCCCGCAGGCGGAGGCCGCTCCGGCCCGTGGTCCGGCAGGTGATGGTGGGCGTCCCACCGCCCGCCGGGACCTCGGTGGAGGTGCAGGTGGTGGTGACGCTGGAGAGGTTTCGCCCGCCCTCGAACGATGGCTGGATGTAGACCGAGACGTTCTCCGAGATGTTGCCCCGCGCCTCGATCCGGGCGCGCCGGGTGAAGATGTTGCTCTGGGCGCCGGCCGTCGCGGCATAGGCTTCGTTGTCGAAGTAGTAGAACTGCTCCTGGAGCCGCCCGGTGACCTTGACGTTCGGATACGTGGTCTGGGCCAGCAGCTGCCCCGCGAAGCCGCAGCAGAGGAGGGTGATGCCCGAGAGTCCGCGAGCCATCGCACGCATGCGCGCCCTTTCGTTGCCGAGGGTGGTCCAGCCGGGTCCACTGACCGCGCCTAAGAAGCCCGGCGCCGGTCACGAAACCCACGCTCGGTTTGTAACAGACCGGTAAACCGGCCGTGCCGGGTCAGCGCCACCCCCGCTCGTGACCGTTCCGTTGCATTCCCGTGCCGCTACCGACACGGACCCGATCGACCTTCGTGGCTGCCCGGCCGACCGGCCGGCGATCAGGACGCGACCACCCTTACCACCCATCCTCGATGACCACACGACACCTGGTTCGACTCGGCGTCGTCCTCTTCGCTCTGCGCTCGCCTCGGCGCCGAGCTGTCCGCGCAAGGCACGGGCAGGATCGTCGGCCGGGTGGTGGAAGGCCAGCAGGGCGCGCCGGTGGCGGGGGCGACGGTCGAGGTGGTCGGCACCGATCGACGGCGGTGACCGCGCTGGACGGCCGGTACGTCCTCGAGCCGGTCCCGGCGGGCCCGGTGTCGCTGCGGGCGCGGATGATCGGATTCGGACCCAAGGTGGTGACCGGGCGTGCTGGTGCCGGAGGGCGGCGCGGTGGCGCAGGACATCGCCCTGTCGGCGGAGGTGGTGCAGCTCGCCGAGATCTCGGTGAGCGCCGAGGCGGAGCGCGGCACGGTGAACCGCGCGCTGGAGGAGCAGCGAAACGCCGCCAACATCGTCAACGCGATCACCGCCGAGCAGATCGGGAAGAGCCCCGACGGCGACGCCGGCCAGGCGGTGCAGCGGGTGAGCGGCGTGACGGTGCAGGACGGCCGGTACGTCTTCGTCCGCGGCCTGGGCGAGCGCTACACCACCGCCTCGCTCAACGGGGCCCGGATTCCGAGCCCGGAGCCGGAGCGCAAGGTGGTGCCGCTCGACCTGTTCCCGTCGTCCCTGCTGGAGGGGATCACGACCTCGAAGACCTTCACGCCGGATCAGCCGGGCGACTTCAGCGGCGCGCCGGTCAATCTCAAGACCCGGGAGTTCCCGGCGCGGCGGGTGATCACGTTCTCGGCCTCGGCCGGGTCTCAACACCGCGGCCACCGGCAAGGACCTGGTGCGCGCGCCCGCGGTCGGGCGGGGAGTGGCTCGGGTTCGCGGGCTCGGAGCGCCGGATTCCCGCGGCCGCGGACGGCGGCCGGCAATCTGCGCGGGCTGGACCAGTCGCAGATCAACGGCATCATCGGGTCGTTCCGCAACGCCTGGTCGGGCCGGGTGGACAACGGCTCCGCCAACGGCGGGTTCGGCCTCACGGTCGGCGGCGAGGACCCGGTCTTCCGGCAGCCGATCGGCTACATCGGCTCGTTCACCTACTCCTATGGCCAGGAAGTGCGGGCGGAGGAGTCCCGGTCGCTCATCATGCGGCAGAGCGACGGGCTTCGTGCCGCTGAACCAGACCGTGGGCTCGACCGCGCGCAACAGCGTGCTCTGGGGCGGCATTCTCAACCTGAGCACCCGCCTCGGCACCAGCACCAAGCTCGCAGCTCAACAACACCTACAACCGAAGCGCGGACAACGAGGCGACCCGCCTCGCGGGAGAGAACGAGGAGTTCGTCGGTCGACCTCGACGTCACCCGGCTCACCTTCGTCCAGCGCACGGTGCGCTCGCACCAGCTCACCGGCGAGCACCTGGTGGGCGACGATCAACTGGTCGACTGGTCGCTGAGCGCGTCCCGGGTCGACCGGTACGAGCCCGACCGCTCGGACATCGCGTACATCGCCCAGGTCGACCCGGCGACGGGCGCATCCGCAGCCGGTGAGCTGGCTGGGCGCGCCGCGCTCGGCCACCCGCACGTTCAGCGATCTGGACGAGAGCAGCTACGAGGGCAGGGGAACTACCGGCTGTTCCTCGGCTCGTCCGCCAATCCGGCGATCGTGAAGGTGGGCGGCGCGTACCGCGCGGTGGATCGTGACGTGGACAGCCGGGCGTTCGACATCACCAACCGCGGACTCTCCCCGGTGGACCGGCCAGGCGCCGCCGGAACAGATCTTCGCCGGACCCTACGCCCAGGACGGCCCGCCTGTCGCTCTTCGTCAACGCGAACGGCGGCCGCTACGACGCGCGCGACCGGCTGGTGGCCGGCTACGGGCAGGTCGAGCTGCCAGCTCGCCGCCCGGCTCCGCCTGATCGGCGGTGCGCGGGTGGAGCATTGGACCCTGGAGCTGAACACCCTCAATCCCGCAGGGCGTGGCCTCGTCCACCGAGCGCGGACAACACCGACGTCCTGCCCTCGCTCGCGCTCAACTACGAGCTGGCGGAGAACCAGATGATCCGGCTCTCGGCCAGCCAGACGCTCTCCCGGCCGGAGTACCGGGAGATCGCCCGAACCAGCTCCTTCGAGCCGATCGGCGGCGTCATCACCTTCGGCAACTCCGACCTGCGCCGGGCCCTGATCCAGAACTACGACGCGCGCTGGGAGTGGTATCCCGGGGCCGGCGAGGTGCTCAGCATCGGCGCTGTTCGCCAAGCGCTTCAAGGACCCGATCGAGCGGGTCTTCGTCAACCAGACCGGCGCCCTGGCGAACAGCTTCGTCAACGCCGAGAAGGCCGACAACTACGGCGTGGAGCTCGAGGTGCGGAAGAGCCTGGCGCTGCTGTCCCCCGCGCTCGCGCCGCTCACCGTGTTCGCCAACACCACGCTGATGCGGAGCCGGATCACCCCCGGCAACACCGACATCAGCTCGCTCACCAGCGCCGACCGGCCGATGGTCGGCCAGGCCGAGTACGTCGTAAACGGCGGGCTGACCTATGGCAACGGCGGCGGCTTCAGCGCCACCGCGCTCTACAACGTGGTCGGTCCGCAGGATCGTGGAGGCCGGGCGCGCTGCCGTTCCCCGATGCCTACGAGGAGGCCGTCACGTGCTGGACCTGTCGCTTCAGTTCCCGGTCTTCGGCGCCGCGTCGCTCAAGCTCGACGCCAAGAACCTGCTCGATTCACCCTACGAGATCGTGCAGGGCGGCGTGCTCCGCAGCCGCTACAAGGCTGGCCGAGTGCTCGCGCTGGGCGCCACCTGGCAGCGCTGACCACCGAGGTGACGAGATCGTGACCTCACCGTGCTGGCACCGAGAAGCCCGAGTGTTGTTTACCATCGCGCTCCTCGGTCATTCCTTCGCACCCCTATCCTCGTGAGGACCTGATGCCGTTTCCCGTGCGCACGTTCCGAGTCACCGCCGGCGCGGTGCTTCTGGCCGTGAGCCTCGCCGCCTGCGGCGACGACGACAGTACCAATCCCCCCGCGACGCCGCCGGCACCGACCGGGCTAGCCGCCGTCGCTCTCCGACGACGGCTCGACCATCGAGGTCACGTGGAACGCGGTGACCGGTGCCACCGGATACGTCCTCGAGCGCGCCGAGGGATCCCCGTCGGGAACCTTCGAGCCAGGTCGGCGGTGACCTGACCGACCCGGCCTACAGCGACACCGACATCGTAGTGGACGCGGCCTACAGCTACCGCGTGGCCGCGGTGAACGACGCGGGCACCGGCGGCTTCAGCAGCGTGCTGAACGTGAGCACCGCGGGCGAAAGCGGTGGCCACGCTCGACGCGGACATCACCGCCGACCGCACGCTGTTCGCCGACACGCTCTACACCCTGAGCGGCTACGTGAAGGTCACCAGCGGCGCGACCCTGACCATCGAGCCCGGCACCACGATCGTGGGCGACCCGGCCGTGGCCGGCAGCTCGCTGTGGATCCTGCGCGGCGCCCAGATCGACGCCCAGGGCACGGCCGACGCGCCGATCGTCTTCACCTCGGGCAACGCCGGAAGGGTCGCGCGCGCCGGGCGACTGGGGCGGCCTGCTCATCATCGGCAACGGGATCATCAACCGCACCGGCGCCGTCCTGACCGAGGGTCCGGCGAGGCGTCACCGAGACCTACTCCGGCGGCACCGACAACGCCGACAACAGCGGCACCCTGCGGTACGTGCGGATCGAGTTCGCCGGCTACGACGTGTCGAGCGGCGCCGGGCCAGGAGCTCAACAGCCTGTCGCTGTACGCGGTCGGCTCGGGCACCACGCTGGAGTACGTCCAATCGCTCGCCGGGCTGGACGACTCCTTCGAGTGGTGGGGCGGCGCGGTGGACGGCCGCTACCTGGTGTCCTACGAGTCGGGCGACGATCACTTCGACTGGTCCGAGGGCTACCGCGGCCGGAACCAGTTCCTGATCGCGTTCCAGTCGGCCCGGCTCGATCCGGCGGCCGGCGCCGGCGTGCTGTCCGCCGACCCGCAGGGCTTCGAGGCCGACGGCTGCAACGGGACGGGCTGCGACCTCGGCTTCGCCAGCGAGCCGTTCTCCATTCCGGTGTTCGCCAACTTCACGCTGGTCGGCCCCGGGACGGCCACCACGCCCACGGCCTCCGGCGACATCGGCATGGTGCTGCGGCGCGGCACCGGCGGCTATCTCACCAACGGCATCGTCGCCCGGTGGCAGAGCCAGGGGCTCTCGGTGCGGGATCCCGAGACCGACGACCTGATGACGGCCGACTCGCTCAACCTGTCCAATATCCTGCTGGCCGAGAACACGGCCAACTACGACGACGGACGCCAGCGGCGACTTCGGCGTGGCGGCGGCCTTCACCACCTCCAACCACGTGGAGGACGACCGGCACGCGGCCTCGCTGTTCACCAGCCTGACCCCGGCGTCGCTCGACTGGACGCCGCCGGGCGGCTCGCCGGCCGCAGCCGGGGCGGGCACGGTCGTGATTCCGGAGGACTACACCGGCGACTACTTCGGCGGCACGCTGACGAACACCACGTACTTCGGCGCGGCGGACCCCGCCGGCACCAAGTGGTGGGAGGGCTGGACCAGATACGCGACGGAGTAGCGGATAGCTGTAATACTCGGGCAGGCGGGGCCGCTGATCGGCCTCGCCTGCCCGGCAGTCTTTCTCGAGAGGAAGGCGTGCGAATGCGGATAGCGGTGATGCTCTGGTGCGCCCTGGCAGCCGGGGCTGCCGCCTGTGGAAATCCCGATGCCCGGGCGGAGCCGCCGGCGGGCCGCCAGGTGGTGGACAGCATCCTGCCCCGGGAGGAAGCGCTGCGCCGTTTCCGGGCGGGCCTGCCACCGGCCGACTCGCTGGGTGGTGCGGCCGACAGCCGCGATGCGCTGGTTTCGGCGTTCATGCAGGCACTCGGCGCGGCAGACACCGCGGCGCTCGCCGGATTGGCGGTCAGCCGCTCGGAGTTCGCCTATCTGTACTACCCCACCGCATCGCAGGGCCTGCCGCCTTACAACCTGGAGCCTGGGCTGCTGTGGTTCATGCTGTTCGAGCGAAGCAACCAGGGCATTCGCCGCGCGCTCCAGCGCTATGGGGGCAGTCGGATGCCACTGGTGGACTACGACTGCGGAGCCGGCGCCTCGCGTGAAGGCGAGAACACGGTCTACGGCCCCTGTGTCGTCCGCTGGCGTGCCACGGACGGGGACACGGTCTCGGCGCGGCTCTTCAGTCAGATCCTCGAGCGCGGCGGCCGCTACAAGTTCCTGAGCTACGCGAACCGGCTGGATTGAGGCGCCTCGCGCGGCTCAGAGGACCGCCAGACGCACGCCGAGCGCGGTGGCGATGGCGATGATCTGCCCCGCCAGAACGTCGCTCGGATAGTGCACGCCGAGGCGTATCCGTGAGAACCCCACCAGCAGCGCCAGCAGCAGCAGGGGTCCGGCCCAGAGCGGAAAGACGACCGCGTACGACAGCGCGATGGCGAGGCTGGCGGTGGCGTGGCCGGAAGGGAAGGAGAAGCGGTCGGGCTCGCGGATGGCGGCGCTCAGGTCGCAGCCGATCGAAGGGCGGCCCCGGCCCACGGTGCGCTTGGCCAGCTGCACCAGGAGATGGGAGATCAACAGCGTCGCGAGGGCGAGCTCCGCCGCCCGGCGGACTTCGCAGCAGGCGAGCCAGGGAAGGCCCGCGGCAACCAGGGAAGCGCCCGGTGCCGCCCAGGTGGGTGATCGACCGACCAGCCCAGACGCGCGGCGCGCGGCGCGGCCGGAGACATCGCGCAGCGCAGCATCAACGCCCGATCGCGGGCGCCGAGCCGAACCAGCAATGGTGCGGTCATTCACCGGCAAGGTCGCCATCCTCCGCCACCATGGCGCGGTCGCCATGCCACGCCGGCGTAACAATCGCGGCGGTGGCTCTTCACCGTTGATCGAGACGTGCCCTTCACGCCGCCGTGACGCAACCCGATCAGCTTGCCGACTCCAGAGCCATCGGAACCGGCATGCGCGTCCTCTATTGCACCGACACCTACCCGCCGCAGATGAACGGCGTCTCCGTCGTGACCGCCGTGTCGGTGGACGGACTGTCGCCGGCTGGGATGGGAATGCGCGGTGGCGGCGCCGAGCTATCCCGCCGCCGCACACGAGGCCTGGAATCGTGACTCCGCGGGCGAGGGCGGGGCGGCGGAAGTGTTCAGCTTTCCCAGCCTGCCGATGCCGCTCTACCCCGAGGTTCGGCTCGCGCGGCCCCGGTCGCCGACCTGGAGCGGCTCATCGACCGTTTCCGGCCCGACCTGGTGCACTGCGAGACGGAGTTCGGCATCGGGCGCGCCGGCAAGGCCGCCGCCGGCGGGCCGGTGTGCCGGTCGTATCGTCCTATCACACCGATTTCGCCCGGTACACCGAGGCCTACGGGGCCCGCTGGCTCAAGGGCGTCGTGAGCCGGTACATCGCCCGATTCCACAGGACGAGCCGGCGGGTGTACACCCCCTCGACCGTCGCGCGCGAGGATCTGCTCCGGCTCGGCCTCACCGACGTGGAGGTCTGGGGCCGCGGGGTGGACATCGAGCTGTTCCATCCCGGCCGCCGCGGCGAGGCGCTCCGCGCGGCGCTGGGCATGGGGAGCCGGTACACCTTCCTCCACGTCGGCCGCCTCGCATCGGAGAAGCGGGCCGACCAGGTGCTCGATGCCTTCCGGCTGGCGAGCGAGATGCTGCCGCGTGGCGTGATCCATCTGGTGGTCGCGGGCACCGGGCCGCGCGAGGCGGAGCTGCGTGCGGCCGCTCCGCCGGGCGTCACCTTCCTCGGCCTGCTCGACCGGCGCAGCCGCCTGCCCGACCTCTACGCCAACTGCGACGCCTTCGTGTTCGCGTCGGTGACCGAGACGCTGGGGCTGGTCGTGCTGGAGGCGATGGCCAGCGGCCTTCCCGTCATCGCTGTCCCGGAGGGCGGGGTGCGCGACCACCTGCGCGACGGGCGAAACGGCCTCGCCTGCCGCGAGGGCGACGTGCAGGGGATGGCGCTGGCGATGGTCCGCATCGCGACCGAGTGGGGGCTGAGCCGGCGGCTGGCGCGGGGGGCGCGGCACTCGGTCGAGACGCTGAGCTGGGAGAAGGAGATCGAGCGGCTGGACCGAAGCTACCGGGAGGTTACTTCCGCGGCGGCGCTCAGGCGTCGGGAAACCAGCAGGTGACGGTGGTGCCCCGGCCCCGCTCGCTCTCCGCGGAGACGCGGCCGCCGTGCGCCTCGACCAGGTGCTTCACGATCGAGAGCCCGAGACCGGTCCCGCCTTCCTCCCGTGACCGCGAGGCATCGGCGCGGTAGAAGCGCTCGAAGATCCTCGGCAGGTGCTCCCGGCTGATGCCGGCGCCGTTGTCGCGCACCGCGACCGCCACGCCGTTTCCCTCGCGCCGCGCGACACAGTCGATCGTCCCCCCCACCGGGGTATGCCGGAGCGAGTTCTCCATCAGATTGGTGAGCACCTGGCGGATCGCGTCCAGATCGGCGCAGAGCTTCTCCGCTCCCGGCTCCACCTCGACGCGGAACTCCATCGCCTGGGACGCGGGCCGGGATGCCACCTCGGTCCACGCCTCCCGGGCGGCCGCGGCGACGTCCACCTCGGTGCGGACTGGCTGCCAGTGTCCGGACTCGATGCGCGAGAGGTCGAGCAGGTCGTCCACCAGCCGCTGCATCCGCTTCGCATTGCCCAGGATCGTTCCCAGGAAGACCCGCGCCATTTCCGGATCGGGCGGCAGGGACAGCAGGGTCTCCGCGTAGCCGCTGATCGAGGTGAGCGGTGTCTTGAGCTCGTGGGAGACGTTGGCGACGAAGTCGCGGCGGATCGTCTCGAGGCGCCGGAGCTCGGTGAGATCGTGCATCACCAGGACCGCCCCGCCTGCCGGAAGCGGGCGGGCGTTGAGCAGGACCGAGCGCCCGTCGAGCTCCACCTCGCGGTCCTGCACCGGGTCGCCGCCGAGCACGGCGTCCACCACCTCGCGGGCGGCCTTCACTCGGAAGAGCTCGGCGAGGTCGGGGCAGCGGATCGAGCTGGTCGTAGCCCAGGAGCCGGCGCGCGGCCGGATTGGCGGTGGCGATCCGGCCCCGCTCGTCCGCCGCGATCACCCCCTCCACCATGGACTCCACCAGCGCGGCGCTCTCCGCCTGCTCCCGCCGCAGCTCGTCGAAGCGATCGGCCAGCTGGCGGTGCATCTGGCGGAGCGCCTGGACCAGCGCGTCGATGTCGGGGACGCCCGAGCGGGGGAACCGAGGCGGGGAGCCGGCGGCGATGGCCCGCGCCGCGGTGGTGATGCCGGTGAGGGGCCGAGCGATCGAGCGGCCCGCGACGAGCGCGAAGATCGCCCCGACCAGCAGGGCGAGGAGCGCGGCTCCGGCCACGGCGCCCTGCGCCCGGTGGACGACCTGATCCACCTGGCTGAGGTTCGCCGCGACGCGGATCGCGCCGGGCCCGCCGGGCACGGCGACGTAGAGCAGGGTGCGGCCGACCGTCTCGCTCCGCCGGCTCGCGACGCCGGTCCTGCCGGCGAGCGCGGCCCGGATCTCCGGCCGGTCACGATGATTTTCGATGGCGGGGAGCGGGCCCGGGGGAAGGTCGCTGTCGGCACGGACCCGGCCGGTCGAGTCCACGAGGGTAATCCGCCGGTCGTTCTGCTGGGCCAGGCGCCGGACACTCTCGTACCATTCCGTGGAGTCGGGGGAGAGCGCCTCCCGGATCAGGCCCGCCTCGCTCTCCAGCGAGCGCTCGATGTCGCCCACCAGGTCGCGGCGGAGCGAGCGCTCCGCGGCGAACACCAGGACCGCCATGGCCAGCACCAGCACCAGCAGCGTCCCCGCGACCAGGCGGGTGGCGAACCTCACCGGGCGCGAACCCCCCGTTCCGTCCCCTTGAACCGATAGCCGAAGCCGCGGACCGTCTCGATCAGCCTGCCGGCGTCGCCCAGCTTGGTACGGAGCCGCTGCACGTGCATGTCCACCGTGCGGGTCTGGATGTCGGGCTGGGCTTCCCAGACGGTCTCGAGCAGCTGGGGACGGGTCTGCACCCGGCCGCGGCGCTCGACGAGCGTGAGCAGCAGCTTGTACTCCGTCGCCGTCAGGCTCAGCTCCTCGCCTGCGACCGTAGCGCGGTGGGCCGAGCGGTCGATCGCGATCGGGCCGGCAGCCAGCGTGGAGCCGGCGGTGACCGGCGGTGAGCCCAGCCGGCGCAAGCAGCCCCCGCACCCTGAGGGAGAGCTCCTGGGGCGAGAACGGCTTGGTCAGATAGTCGTCGGCACCCAGCGACAGGCCGCGGATCCGGTCGGTCTCCTCCCGCCGGGCGGTGAGCAGGATGACGCCGACATCCTTGGTCTCGTCCCGCTTCCGCAGCTCGGCCAGGATGTCGTACCCCGAGATGCCGGGGAGCATCAGGTCGAGAATGACGATGTCGGGCTTTTCCTCCCGCGCCGCCTTGAGCGCGTCGGGCCCGTTGGCCGCGGTCGAGACGCGGAATCCCGCCTTGGCCAGATGATACGCGACGAGGGCCGTGATGTCGGGCTCGTCGTCCACCACGAGAATGCGTTGCGTCATGTCGGTCTCTTGGCGCGGGTCAACGCCCGGATGGCGGTCGGCTCCTGCACCCGGGCGTGGGTGTGCGATCTGCTTCGGTGCGCGGCCCGGTCCCGCTCGGCCCGCATGCCGGAGTCGTCCTGGATCACGGCATCGAGGATCGCGGACAGCAGGCGGCCCGGCACGCCCCCGTCCCGGCGGAGCCGGTACAGCACGAACTGGGCGATGGGCGTGTCGCGGACCAGCTCGGCCCGCCGCAGGACCTGGAGGTGGCGGGACACCGTCGGTTGAGGCAGGTCGAGCAGGTCCTGAAGGTCCGAGACGAAAAGCGGCGCGGCGGCCAGGCAGTTCAGGATCCGGAGCCGGGTCGGCTCGGCGATGGTGAGGAGGACGTCGGTGGCCGACGGGGTGCTCATATGCGCGCTAACATATATATGGCGAGGGGAATGAACAAGAGGTGAAAGTCACGGACTGGTATCACCTGAGGCTTGCTCAACGGAGGACACGGTGGCAGGCTGGGTGGAGTGCTTGGCGCCGGAGCGAGGGCCGATATGAAAGCATCGGTGTTCATCGCCACGAGTCTCGACGGCTTCATCGCGCGGGCGGACGGTGCGTTGGACTGGCTGCCGGCCGACGATGTCGAGCCGCACGGCTACGACGAGTTCATCGCCACGGTGGATGCGATCGTCATGGGTCGCAAGACGTTCGAGACGGTGCTGACGTTCGGCGCCTGGCCCTACGGGACCAAGCCGGTGGTCGTGCTCAGCGGGACGCCGTCGGCGTTGCGCGCGCCCGACGGAGCGGTGTGCGAGATGATGGCCGGCACTCCACCGGAGGTCGTCGCTCGGCTCGGCGCGCGCGGTTTCAGGCATCTCTATGTCGATGGCGGCGTGACCATCCAGGGGTTCCTCGCAGCAGGCCTGATCCAACGGATGATCATCACCCGGATCCCGGTGCTTCTCGGGAGCGGGATTCCGCTGTTCGGCCCACTGTCGCACGACGTCCGGCTCGAGCACGTCGCCACCCGCTCGTACCCGAGCGGCATGGTGCAGAGCGAGTACCTGATTGCTGCCCCAGTGAAGTCGGGACGCCGAGGACACGTCGTGAAGCGTAAGTTGGCAGTGACGGATCGAGGTCCCGCGGATGGGGGCGCATCTAGGCCCGACAACATCGGCGACAAGGGGGCCCAGTGAATCCACGCGGCAAGATCGCGCTCGTCACCGGAGCGTCGAGTGGAATCGGAGCGGCAACGGCTCGCGCGCTGGCGGAGGCGGGCGCCCGGGTGCTCCTGGTGGCTCGCCGCGCAGCGGAGCTCGAGAAGGTGGCCGCCTCGATCGGCTCCGGCGCGGCGACCACGTACCCGGTCGACCTGAGCAACGCGTCGGCGGTCGACCAGATGGCCGAGCGAATCGGCTCGACTGTGGGAACGCCCGACATCATCGTGAACAACGCCGGCGCCGGCCAATGGAAGTTCGTCGACGAGACGACCTCGGAGGAAGCGGTGCAGATGATGGCCGTTCCCTATTTCGCGACCTTCCATGTCACCCACGCGTTTCTACCGGGCATGCTTCGCCGCAATACCGGTCATTTCGTCAACGTCAGCTCGGTCGGGTCCCGCTTCGTCTGGCCGGGCGCCACTGCCTATATCGCGGCCCGCTGGGCAGTGCGCGGATTCACGCAAGCGCTGCGGGCGGATCTTGCTGGCACCGGCATCGGTGTCACGCTGTTCGAATCAGGGGTGGTCCGGTCCCCGTACTGGGAGCACAACCCGGGAAGCCGGGAGCGGGTGCCCAAGATGGGGAGGCTCGTTCCCGAACTGGCGCCCGAGACCGTCGCCAAGGCGATCGTCAACGGCATCGAGCGTGAACAGAAACTGGTGGTGGTGCCGTTCATGATGAAGCTCACCTACTGGCAGCACGCCGCCTTTCCGGGCGTGGTCCAGTGGCTGATGACGCGCACCGGCTACAGACGGCCGCGAGCGTAAATCGCACTGAGGAGGTGCGCCCTGCCCAGGTCGAACGAAGGCGTCACGGCCCTTCCAGCGGTTCAGATCACGGCAGCAGTCCCGACATTCCCTGTCCCCGACGTGGGCCGCACGGCACGTTGGTACGCCGAGGCCCTCGGCTTTCGCATCGCGGGCACGGTGCCCGCGGTGGAGCCGTACGTTTACGCGAGTCTGGAACGGGATGGGGTCGAGCTCATGTTGCTGCGCCTCGAAGGCTATCAGAAGCCCGACCTCGCCGCGCGCCGCCCCGAGGGGATGTGGGATGTCTACGTCAGGATGCGCGGGGTCCGCGCTTTCTTTGATGCGCTGCGAGACCAGGTCTTTGTCCTCACGCCGCTGACCAAGCGGCCCTACGGAGACTGGGAGTTCGAGGTGCGGGATCCGAACGGCTACATCCTGGTCTTCAGCGAGCTGACGGACTGAGCCCCGACACCGATTCGAGGGGGAAACAGCGAAAGACGGATGGCGAGTCAAGCTTTGAAGGGCAAGGTGGCGCTGGTCGCGGGGGCCACGCGCGGCGCGGGCCGCGGCATCGCCGTCGAGCTGGGCGCCGCCGGCGCCACGGTGTACGTCACCGGCCGCACGACGCGCACGCAGCGCTCCGAGTCCAACCGTCCCGAAACGATCGAAGAGACGGCCGAGCTGGTGCAGCAGGCCGGCGGCCAGGGCATCGCCGTGCAGGTCGATCACTTGGATCCGGCGCAGGTGCAGGCGCTGGTGGCGCGCATCGAGCGCGAGCAAGGCCGCCTGGATGTCCTGGTGAACGACGTGTGGGGAGCGGACTACCTGATCCGAGTGGAACGTGCCCGTCTGGGAGCACTCCCTGGAAAAGGGGCTGCGCATGCTGCGGCTCGCCATCGACACGCACATCATCACCAGCCACTTTGCGCTGCCGCTCTTGATCAAGAAGCCGGGCGGACTGGTCGTCGAGATGACGGATGGCACCGCCGAATACAACAGCGCAAACTACCGGTTGTCGCTGTTCTATGATCTTGCCAAGACCTCGGTCATTCGCATGGCATGGGCCCAGGCGCAGGAGCTTCGGCCCCATCAGTGCACCGCCGTGGCCCTGACTCCCGGCTGGATGCGCTCCGAGCAGATGCTGGACAACTACGGCGTCAGCGAAGCCAACTGGCGTGACGCCACCGCGAAGCAGCCGCATTTCGTGATCACCGAAACGCCGCGGTACGTCGGGCCGTGCCGTCGCGCATCTCGCGGCAGATCCCGAGGTCGCTCGCTGGAGCGGTCAGTCGCTTTCGAGCGGCCAACTGGCAAAGGTCTATGGCTTCACCGATCTCGATGGGTCGCAGCCCGATGCGTGGCGATACCTTCGCGAGGTTCAGGATGCCGGCAAACCAGCCGATGCGACCGGATACAGGTAGCCCGACCGCCCGATTTCAGCTCGCCCAGGTCAACATCGGCCGTGCGCGCGGGGAAACGACGGATCCGGTCATGGCCGAATTCGTCGCCCGCCTGCCGGAGATCAACGCCCTGGCCGAGCAGAGCCCGGGCTTCGTCTGGCGACTCCAGACCGAGGACGGCGACGCGACGGCGGTGCGGCCCTACGAGGACACGCGCATCCTGATCAACCTCTCGGTGTGGGCCGATCTCCCCGCGCTCCGGACTTACGTCTACCGGAGTGCCCATGCGGAGGTCATGAAGCGTCGCCGTGAGTGGTTCGAGCGCTTCGATCGCGTCTACGTCGCGCTCTGGTGGGTGCCGGCGGGGCATCGCCCGTCGGTCGCCGAGGCGGTGGCTCGTCTTGCTCATCTGGAGCGGCACGGACCCACCGCCACCGCTTTCAGCTTTACTGAGCCCTTCGGGCCCGATGGCCGTCCGATCCCGAATGAGCGCGTGACGCGCGACGATGCCTGTCCCGCCACCTGACGGGGCATATACCATCGACTATCGCGAGAGACTCGGCCCTTGCCGGTTGACGATGGTGAAGCAATTTCATGGCGATCGATCCCGGGGTCGAGCCGGGCCGGATCTGCGACGCGATCGCTGACCGCCGGGTGCTGGCCTTCGGCTACGAGGGCCTCGAACGTGTCGTCGAGCCACACCGGTGCGGTCACAATACGGCCGGCCACGACGCCCTGCTGGCGTGGCTTCTCCGGGGACACTCCGGGTCGGGAACAGGGCCGGGATGGCGTACCTATCTTCTCAGCGACATACGAAACATTCGCGCGCTCGACGAGACCTTCACATTCGGACGCCCCGGCTACAACCCGGCTGATGCATCAATGCGGCTGGTCTACTGCCAGCTGCCGCCCGGCCCAGGGTAACGCGCGTTGCGCCGCCGTAGGATCGGCAGTGGTACCAGGAGGACCCCATGGTGAACGGCAGAGCTCCGCTGTATCTGACGATTCTGGTGATGGCCATGCTCGCCGCCGTGCTGCTCACGTTCCAGCCCTACTCCGCGGATTGGCCCGGGACCGGCTATACCAAACCGGCGCAACGCTACATCCGGGCAGCCATCCAGCAGGATTCCCTGGACCTGGTCCGACTGTCGGGCGCGCCATCGCCGGTAACCTGGGCGCTGGAGGCTGCCCGCGCCCACCCGGAAACGCTGGCGCTGTGGGGCCGGCGGATCCGGGCTTGGACGGGCGTGGTACGAGGCGATACGGCCGAGGTGTTCGTGTATCCACAGGGTGACGCGTGTGGTGACGCGCCAATCGTGTTGCAGTTCCTGGGCGCGGGCGCCAACGCCAGAGTGCTTCAGGCGAGCTCGACATGTCTCGGCCCCAGCTAGCCCGGGGACTTCCGGTCGCCTCGGCAGCACTCCTTCTCATCGTGGGGTGCGATCCGAGTCGGAGCCCCTCCTCGCCTGAGGCGCCTTCGAGCGACCCTGTCGCACCGGGCCGCTCCGCGGCGGTGCTGTCCAATTACTTCCCACCCTCGGAGGCCGCGGGCGGATGGCGCAAGGCCACCGACGCGACGCAGATCCTCGGCCTCGGGATCGACGCGGGCAAGCTCGCGGCGCTGGGGTCGTACCTCATGTCGCGGCCGCACGAGAGCTATACCACCGGCGTCACCGGCTACACCGCCTCGGACAAGGCCGCGATCGTGATCAAGAACGGGTGGATCGTGGGCGAGTACTACAACCAGGCGAGCGCGGCCACGGGCGTGTACTACCTGGCCTCCAATGGGAAGACGTTCGGCCTGATGCTCGCCGGGCGCATGGCCCGGGACTACCCGCAGCTCGGACTGGGGCTGAACAGCAAGCTCTACGACCAGCGGTGGCTGTCCCAGGGCTTCCCGCTGACCGACGCACGCAAGGCAGACATCACCTTCGATCAGGTGTTTCGGCACGTCTCGGGGATCATTCCCGAAGCGCAGAACCCGATCGCCTCGGGAGCGGTGCGCCCGGAGGCGAACTGGAACTTCGCGACCGCCACCGTGGGAAAGGACCCCGACTATCCGGTCACCGCCCCGCTGTACTTCAACCCCGGCGCGCCGTCCACGTACAACGGGAACACGTATTCCAGCGTGGCTTTCAACCATTTCAGCCTCGTCTTCCGGAACGTGACCGGGCTGGAGGCCAGTGTCTACCTCCGCCAGGCGATCCTGGACCCCATCGGCGTCGGCCGGATGGCGTACAAGAAGTCCGGCGGCATGGGTGATTACGTCTGGGCGGTCGCGGGAAACGGGCTCAGCAGCGCCCGCGACTTCGCGCGACTCGGCTACCTGATGCTCCACGAGGGGCAGTGGGGGAGTACCGAGGTCTTTCCGGCGGCGTGGCTGCGCCAATTCACTACCTCGCCTGACTACCGCAACATCCGATCGAACGTGGACTGCCGCTGGGGAAACAAGTTTCCCAGCGACATGTACCGCACGACCGGCTCGGGACAGAACTGGGCCCTGGTAGTCCCCTCGCTCGACCTGGTCCTGACCTTCAACGGCCGGACTCCGAAGTCTCAGGCCACCGCCATCGACTCGACCTCGCTCAACCGGCTTTTCGCCGCGGTGACCGAGCGCTACGTGGGGTGTGACGGAACGGTGTTCAACAACGCGCCGCCCCCCTCGAATGCTCCGCCCTCAGCCGCCTTCACCTCCAGTTGCTCCGGAGTGGACTGCAGCTTCATCGACGGCAGCTCCGATCCGGACGGCTCGGTCGTGACCTGGGCCTGGAGCTTTGGTGACGGCGACAGTTCGGCCGAGCCGAGCCCCGACCACACGTACTCGGGCGACGGCACCTACACGGTGGGCCTTACGGTCACGGACGACGGCGGCGCGAGCACCAGCACGTCGCGGTCCGTCACCGTGGGCGGGGAGAACACGTCGCCGACGGCCGACTTCAGCTCGACCTGCTCGGGCCTGACCTGCCAGCTGACGGATGGGAGCACCGATTCGGATGGGGAGGTCGCGGCATGGAGCTGGGCATTCGGTGATGGGGAGATTTCCACGGAGAGAAACCCGAGCCATGGCTACGCCGCGGCCGGCACCTACACGGTGGCGCTCACGGTGACCGACGATCGGGGAGCCACCGGTTCGACCTCGCGCGAGATTTCTGTGACGGCGGCCAACAGTCCACCCACTGCGGCCTTCACAGCAGTTGCGGCGGACTCACCTGCGCTTTCACTGACGCCAGCACCGACTCCGACGGCAGCGTGAGCGGCTGGACTGGACCTTCGGCGACGGCGGGACCTCCACCGCGCGCAACCCGAGCCGCACCTACGCGGCGGCCGGCACGTACCAGGTCACGCTCACGGTCACCGACAACGGGGGCGCCACCCATCAGCGGACGGCCTCGGTTTCGGTGCAGGCTCCCTCGGGGATCTCGCTCACCGCCACGCCCCGGGAGGATGCGACCAATCAGTACATATTGCTTCTGTGGTCCGGAGCGACCGGTGCGACGATCGACATCTACCGCAACGGGAAATTCCTCAGGAACGCCCCCAACGATGGGCGCGCCACCGTCGTCAAGAACAACTTTACCGGACCGGCTACCTACACCCTCAAGGTGTGCCGGGCCGGCAGCTCCACCTGCTCCAACACGGTTACCGTTGTCTTCGAGTAGCCGATGTCCGATCTCCTGAACGCCCTGCGAGGCCCGAGCATCGATGGTGTCCGCGCGCGAAGCACTCATTCGGTTGCGAGAGGGAAACCACCGGTTCACCTCGAACGTGGGCGGGTCGGAGGCCTTCATGAGTCAGACCCGCCGCGCCGAGCTGACGGCGGGGCAACAGCCCTTTGCCATCATCCTGGGGTGCTCGGACTCGCGCGTGCCCGCGGAGATCGTGTTCGATCAGGGCTTGGGGGATCTCTTCGTGATTCGTGTCGCCGGCAACATCGTCGCGCCCTCCCAGATCGGCAGCGTCGAGTTCGCCGCCGCGCGCTACGGGACGCGGCTGGTGGTGGTGCTCGGCCATACCCAGTGCGGGGCGATCCTGGCCACGGTCGAGGAGCTCCGTATGCCGACGGAGAATCAGTCCCGGAATCTTCGCGCGATCGTTGACCGCGTGCGGCCCTCGGTCGAGGGGCTCTTCGCGACCGAGCTCAGGCAAGATCCCGAGGCCCTGGTGAGGCAGGCGGTTCGGGCCAACATCCGCGCCTCGGTCGAATCATCTGCGACACGGCTCTCAAGTGCTCGAGCAATTGATCCAGGACGAGGGCCTGGACGTCGTGGGCGCGGAGTACTCCCTGGAGACCGGTGTCGTCGAGTTCCTCGACGGCGCCGCTCCGTAGTCGGCTGAAACCGGACCGGCACCTCACACGAGGCGGGCTGCTTCCCGGATGCCACATTTCCCCCAGCGCTGCCGCAACGTGCAATAGAAGGGAAGTCTCTTCCCGCTCGGGTTTCCCGGGCTGAACGCAGGGATCGCCGCCAACACCCGCCTTCCCGGATTCGGGCTTCAATCGCTGTCCTCAGCGCCTAACCCATCTTCGGACAACACTTTCCCTACCGCCCCGCAGTCGCGGCCGACCCCCTGCGTGGTCCCTCCGCGAGGGTGATGGGTCGCGCCTTGGCGTGAGCCCGAGCCCGTCCCCCGCGGTGGATTCGATGGCGCTCCGTCGGGACCCGCATTTGCAATCCTGACGGGCATGGCTCCGCACCCCCCTAGCTCCGCCGGTCCGATCGCGGCCGTCTCCACCCTGCTGCAGAGCATGCAGCGGCTCGAGAAGGAGCAATGGCTCCCTCCCGAGGAGCTGGCGGCGCGTCGCCGGACCCGGCTCCGGCAGTTGCTCGCGCGCGCCGCCGAGTCCCGCTACTACGGCGCGATCCTCCGTGGGGCGGGTATCGCGGATCCGGCGAAGTTCGAGCTCCACCAACTCGAGCGCCTCCCGTTCCTCGACCGGCGGATAATCGCGCGGCACGGTCTGGACGCATTCCTGACGGTTGATCGGGCCGGCCTGATCAGCGTGACGACCTCGGGATCGACCGGCACGCCGGGCGAGTTCCTGCGCCACAGGATGGAGGAGGCCGACTACTCGGCCAGGTGGTGGAGGGTCTACGCGGCGTTCGGGTGCAGCGCATGGGACTCGCAGATCAACGTGGCGCGCGTGGGGAAGCCCGACCGGGCGGGGCCGATCTCGCTGCTGCGCAGGATCGGCGTGCTGCCCCGGATCGAGCGGCTGGCCTCCGATGCGTCTCCGGAGCAGGTGCTGAAGAGGGTGCTCGAGCTCTCACCCGCCCATTCTCACCGGATACGCCGGCGCCATCGAGGCGCTCGCCGAACACGTGCTGGCCACCGGCGCGCGGGTGCGTCCGCCGCGAGCGGTGTTCTGCACCGCCATGGAGGTCACCGACCGCTGCCTCGAGCTGGCCGAGCAGGCGTTCAAGGCGCCGGCGGTCGACGTGTACGTGACCAATGAGTTCGGGGTCATCGCCTGGTCTTGCCCGGCGCGGCGCAACGTGCTCCACGTGAACGACGACTCCTTCGTGGTGGAAGTCGTCGGTCAGGATGGCGCACCGGTGCGCCCAGGCACCCTGGGGGAGCTGGTGGTGACCAGTCTCGGCGTCACCTCGATGCCGATGATCAGGTATCGGATGGGAGACATGGCGGCGCGCCTGGACGAGCCCTGCACGTGCGGTCGTGGACTGGGCTTGCTGACCCGGGTACAAGGCCGGACGGCCCATGCCATCCGCCGGCCCAGTGGCGCGCTGATCACCACGCCGCTGATCACCGGCCTCTTCGGCCGGGCCGCCGCTCACAGCTGGGTTCGCCGATTTCAGGTGCGGGAGGAGCCGGGTCGCCACCTGCGATTTTTGGTGGATGCACGCCGCCCGCCATCCGCGCTGCAGCGGGACACGCTGACCGAGATCGTGCAGTCCGCCGTCGGGGCGGATTTCGAGGTATCGATCGAGCTGGTGGACCGGATTCCCCTGGCGCCGAGCGGCAAGCTTCAGTTCCTCGTGCCACTTCCCCGCAGCGAGCAGTCGGCCGCTTAGGGAAATCGCCTATCGAGTCGAAATGGCGGGCGAGGGTCGCCCGCCGCCGCGCTGCCCTGCCTATATTCCCCCCCGATGCTCTCGCTCCTCTTCCTAGCATCACTCGCCGTCGCCCAAGCTCCGGACAGTGCCCACGTCGTGCTCGTCGCCACGACCGACGTGCACGGCCGCGCCACCGCATGGGACTACTTCGCCGATGAGGCGGCACCCGGCGGGCTGACCCGCGTGGCCACACTGGTGGACTCCCTCCGGCGAGGGTACCCGGGGCAGGTGGTCGTGCTCGACGCCGGCGACATGCTGCAAGGCAGTCCCTTCGCCGCCTACCACGCACGTCCCGGCAGGCGGGGCCCCAACCCGATCGTCGAGGCGATGAACCTCGCCGGCTACGACGTCGCGACCCCGGGTAACCACGACTTCGACTGGGGCGTGCCGGAGCTGGAGCGGGCCTTGGCCGACGCCGCCTTTCCCTATGTGAGTGCCAACCTCCATACCCTCCCGCGCGACGCGCCGCTGGTGAGCCCCTTCAGGGTCCTGAGCCGAGGCCCCATCCGCGTCGGCGTCACCGGCTTCACCACCCCGGGCACCATGGTGTGGGACCGTGACCGGCTCGAGGGCAAGATCCGGGTGGAGCGCATCGAGGAGTCGGCCCCGCGCACCTTCGAGGCGATGCGACGCTCGGCCGACCTCGTGGTGGTGCTCTCACACAGCGGCATCTCCGGCGGCTCCACCTACGATACGACTGGCGTGGGGACGGAGCACGCGGCGGGAATCTTCGGCTCGCTGCCGCTGCGGCCGGACGTCGTGGTGGTCGGACACTCGCATGGCGAGATCCGCGACTCGACGATCGGCGGCGTCCGCTTCGTGCAGCCCCGGCCGTACGCGGCCGCGGTCGCCGTCGTGCACGTGGACATGACTCGCGCGCCGGAAGGCCGCTGGCGGGTATCCCGGGTCCGGTCGAGTCTCGTCTCCACCAGCAACCTGAAGCCGTCCGCCCTGCTCGAGCAGCGCCTCGGGCCGAGCCACGACTCGGTGCGGGTGTGGATGGACGCGCCGGTGGGCATGGCGCTGGCTCCGATGCGGGCCACTGCGGCGCGCGCGGGCCCGACGGCGATCCTGGACTGGGTACTCGAGACCCAACGCCGGCGGGCGGGCGCGCAGCTCGCGGCCGGCCCGGTTTTCGATCTTCGCGCGGGATTCGCCGCCGACACCATCCGCCGCCGGGACATCCTGCGGCTCTACCCCTACGAGAACACCCTGCGCGCGGTGCGTGTATCCGGCGACCAGCTCCGTGAGTACCTGGAGCGGAGCGCGCGGTACTTCCGGGTGGACGCAGCGGGCCGCGTGTCGCTCGAGGACTCGATGGCCGGATACGACTTCGATGTGGTCCGCGGAGCGCGCTACGAGGTGGACCTGCGGCGCCCTGTGGGCAGCAGGATCCGGAACCTCTCGGTCGGTGGCAGGGTGGTGGAGCCGTCGCAGAGCTACACCATGGCGCTCAACAGCCATCGCCAGACCGGGGCCGGGGGCTATCGGATGGTGGCGGGCGCGCCGGTGGTCTACGACAAGGGCGAAAGCATCCAGGACCTGCTCGAAGCCGAGGTCCGGCGGGCTCCGCTCGACCCCGCCACCATCGCCCCATCCGAGTGGCGCATCGTTCCGGAAGTGTCGGCCATCGCGGTGCGAGAGATCTACGACATTGCGCCCGAGCCGCTGCCTCGCTCCGCCGCCGACACGATCGTGCTGCGGGTGCTCGGCACCGCGGGCCTGCACGGTGCCCTGGGCACGGCGGCCGGCGCGATCGACCGCTCGATGGACAGTCTGCGCGCCGACTGCGATTGTCCCACGCTCCGGCTCGACGGCGGCGGTGCGGGCGCCGGCCGGGTGGCCTTGGCGGTGCTCAACCGGATGGGATTCGCGGCCTCCGCGCTGGCGGAGCGAGACTTCGACCAGTCGGTGGACTCGCTCCGGACCTGGCTCGCCGAGTCGTCATACCCCTGGCTCGCGGCCAACGTCTTCGACAGTGCGACGGGACGGCGTCCCTCGTGGGTAGTACCGTATCGGATGATCGACACCGCCGGCTTTCGGATCGCCGTCATCGGCTACGTGACGCCGGAGACCAAGACCAGCCAGGCCGCCGAACGGACCCGCGGCCTCCGGTTCGGCATCGGAGAGCTGGGGCTGCACGACGCGCTCGGCGAGGTCCGGCGCGCGAAGCCGTCGCTCACGATCCTGCTGGCCCACGCCGGTGCCGCGTGCGAAGGTCTTCGGTGCGAAGGGGAGCTGGTGCGGCTCGCGGAGGAGCTGCGCGGCAGCGGGGTGGATCTGGTCGTCGGCGGCAACGGCGCCCACCCCGTGGAGACGCGTATCGCCGGCATGTCGATCGTGAGCGCCGCGGGCCCACGGACCCTCGCGGTCGGAGATCTGGTGAAGACGCCCGGAGGTGGGCTGCAGATGCGCGCCCGGGTGGCCGCGGTGCCGTCGGCGGCGGCCTTGCCCGGCACGCCGCTGGCCCGAGCCCTCGATACCTTCTCCCGCCGGAGCGACAGCATCGCCCGGCGGGCCCAGGGGCAGCTCAAGCGGCCGCTCGCGCGTGAGGGCACGCAGCACGCGCTCGGCGGCCTGCTCGCCGAGGCGCGGCGCAACCTGGCGCGGGCGGATCTGGGCCTGGTGCGGAACGCATCCCTCCGGGCCGATCTTCCCGCGGGACCGGTGACGCTGGCGAGGCTTCGGGAGGTCGAGCCCGCCGGATCCGACCTGCTCCGTCTCACGCTGACCGGGGCGCAGATCCAGAGCCTCCTGGAGCACGCCCTGGAGAACGCCGACGGCCCATCGGTGCACCTGGCCGGCGGCCAGGTCCGCTACGATCCGCGGGCGCCGGCGGGTCGCCGGGTCAAGCAGGTGATCCTGGGCAACGGCCGGAAGCTGCAGGCCCGGGACAGCTACACCCTGGCGACCGACGACTCCACGGCGGCCGGGGCCGGCGGCTTCACGATGCTGCCGGGGCAGCCGGCCGAACGCGTCGGACTCCTGGACGTGGAGGCGGCCGCCACGTACCTTCGGCGCCTCCCCCAGCCGGTCGAGGTCGAAGCCTCCACGGCGTTCCGGTCCACCCGACGTTGAGCCATCCGATGCGCGTCTTCATCAACGCCGTTCCGCTGGAGGTCGGGAAGGGCGCCGACGTGCGCGCCGCGGTGCGGGCGCACGACGCCGAGCTCGAGCGAAAGCTCGCCGCCGGCGCGGCGTTCGTGACCGATGCCCGGGGCATCGAGATGCCGCTCGAGTCGGCGCTGGCCGAAGGCTCGATCCTCCGGGTGGTGGTGCGGGCCCGGCGTGCCGCCGAGGAGCCCGATGCTGACGCCTGAGCTGATCGCCCGATTGCCCAAGGCGGAGCTCCACACCCACCTCGACAGCTCGCTCCGGCCCGAGACCATGATCGAGCTGGCTCGCGACGTCCGCTTCCAGCTGCCGACGCGCGATCCCGCGGAGCTCCGCCGGTTCATGCGGGTGGACGACGCGGCCAATCTCGAGGACTACCTCGAGCGCTTCGAGTACACCATCCCGCTGCTGCAGAGCGCGGAGGCGATCGAGCGCGTCTCCTACGAGATGGTGGAGGACGCGGGGCGCGACCGGATCCGCTATCTCGAGGTGCGCTACTGCCCCTGGCTCAGTCGCCGCCAAGGGCTCTCGATGGAGCGGGCTCTCGAGGCCGAGCTCGCCGGCCTGGCACGGGGCGAACGGGACTTCGGGGTGGTGACTCGGGTGATCAACTGCTCGCTCCGGCACTACGACCCCGCGGTGTCGCTGGAGATCGCTCGCCTGTCGGTCGCGTATCGCGATCAAGGGGTCGTCGCCTTCGATCTGGCCGGTGGCGAAGCGGGCCGTCCCGCCGGCGCGCATCGGGCCGCGTTCGACGTGGCAGCGGAGGGAAATCTCGGCATCACCGTCCACGCCGGCGAGGCCGCGGGCGCGGAGTCGATCGCCGACGCGCTCCACCACTGCCACGCCGACCGGATCGGGCACGGCACCCGGCTGTACGAGGATCCGGCGCTCCAGGCGTACGTGCGAGACCGGCGCATCCTGCTCGAGATCAACATCACCAGCAACGTGCAGACCCACGCCGTCCCCGCCGCGTCGGCCCACCCGGTGCGGGGCTACTTCGACCAGGGGCTCGCGGTCACCCTCTGCACCGATGGCTGGCTCATGTGCGGCGTTACGCTCAGCGACGAATACTGGCTGGCTCACACGGTACTCGGGTTCAACCGCGAGGAGATCGACCAGATGATCCTGACCGGCTTCGAAGGATCGTTCCTCCCCTGGCCCGAGCGCGGGTCGCTCGTCGCCCGGGTGCGCCGTGAGCTGGAGGCGGTCAGGTGAGCGGCGGGCGCGCGCTGCTCGCGCTGGGGCTCTGCGCCCTGGCTGTCGCGGGGGCGTGGCTGGTGCCGGGTCTGGCCGGGCGCGGTGTGGCCGCGGTGGTGGCCCAACAGCCGGTCACCCCGCCGAGCGACTCCTTGCCCGCGGTGGCTCCGCCCGCTCCGCCGGAGCGGACCCCCGTCACGCTGGTGCAGCGGCTCATCGGACTGGTGGGGCTGGCGGCGATCATCGGAATCGGCGTCGCCTTCTCCCGGGACCGGCGGCGGATCCGCTGGCCGGTGATCGCCTGGGGACTCGCGCTCCAGGTGGTGTTCGCGATCTTCGTGCTCCGGGTGCCGGCTGGGCAGGCGCTCTTCCGCCGGCTGGGCGAGCTGGTGACGGCGCTGCTGCACTATTCCTACGCCGGCTCCGCGTTCGTGTTCGGCGAGCTGGGAAAGCCGAACTCGAGTCTCGGCGTCATCTTCGCCTTTCAGATCCTCCCCGCCATCATCTTCGTGTCGGCGCTCTTCGCCATCATGTACTACCTCGGCATCATGCAGATGATCGTGCGCGCCTTCGCCGTGGTGATGAGCCGGGTGATGGGGGCCAGCGGCGCGGAGAGTCTCAACGTCGCGGCCTCCATCTTCATGGGCCAGACCGAGGCGCCGCTCACCATTCGCCCGTTCCTGCCCCGGATGACCCGTTCGGAGCTGATGACGGTGATGACCTCGGGCATGGCCCACGTCTCCGGCTCCATCATGGCGGCGTACATCGCCTTCGGGATCGAGGCCAGGCACCTCCTGACCGCGGTCATCATGACGGCCCCGGGCACCATTCTGATGGCGAAGCTCTTCGAGCCGGAGACGGAGACGCCGGAGACGTACGGCAACGTCCGGCTCGCCATCCCCCGCACCGACGTGAACGTGGTGGACGCCGCGGCCCGGGGGACCAGCGAGGGGCTGCACCTCATGCTCAACGTCATCGCGATGCTGGTCTCGTTCATCGCGCTGGTGGCCCTGGTGAACGGCGGCTTCGGGGCGCTGCACGGCTGGCTGCCCTGGTTCCCCGCCGACCTCCAGACGGTGCTCGGGTGGATCTTCCGACCGGTGGCATTCCTCATGGGGGTGCCCTGGCACGACAGCGGGACCATCGGGAGCCTGCTCGGCACCCGCATGGTGCTGAACGAATTCATCGCCTATGCCCAGCTCGGGCCCATGCGCGAGGCGCTCGATCCCCGCTCCTTCACGATCGCCTCGTTCGCTCTGGCGGGATTCGCCAACTTCAGCTCGGTCGGCATTCAGCTCGGCGGTATCGGCGCGCTGGCGCCGGAGCGGAAAGGCGACCTGGCCCGGCTCGGGTTCCGCGCCATGATCGCCGGGACGCTGGCCAACTTTCTCTCGGCCACGATCGCGGGCATCCTCCTGTGAGTCCTGCCGCCGCTGCGCCGGCCGCCAGGGTGGAAGCGGCCGCACGGTCCATCGGGGACCGGCTGGGCGCGGTTCCCGACATCGCGATCGTTCTGGGCAGCGGGCTGGGGCAGCTCGCCGGGCGGCTCGAGGGGGCGCGGCGAATCCCTTACGCCGAGATCGCGGGCTTTCCCCGGACCACCGTCGTCGGCCATCAGGGCGAGCTGGTCGCCGGAACGCTGGGCGGCAAGCCGCTGCTGGTGCAGAGCGGGCGCTTCCATCTGTACGAGGGGCATCCCGCCGAGACCGTGGCGATGCCGGTGCGGGTCATGGCAGCGCTCGGCATCCGCACGCTCATTCTGACCAACGCCGCGGGAGGGATCAGGCGCACCTTCGCGCGTGGCGCGCTGATGATGATCGCCGACCACGTGAACCTCACGTTCCGGAATCCGCTGATCGGTCCGGTGCTGCCGGAGGAAGAGCGGTTCCCGGACATGTCGAATCCCTATGACGACGGCCTGCGCGCGCTGGCCCGTGGGGTGGCGCGGGAGCGCCGGATTCCGCTGGAGGAAGGCGTCTACCTGCAGCTGCCGGGGCCGAGCTACGAGACGCCCGCCGAGGTGCGGATGGCCGAGCGGCTCGGGGCGGACGCCGTCGGGATGTCCACCGCCATCGAGGTGGTCGCCGCACGGGCCCGCGGGATGCGATGCCTCGCGTTCTCCACGATCACCAACCCGGCGGCCGGGACCACGAGCGAGCGCCTGGACCATTCCGAAGTCATGGAGGTCGCGGCGCGGGTGGCGGGGGATCTGGAGCGCCTGGTGGAAGGGATCGTGGGCGGGCTGTAGTAGGTCTGTCATCCCGAGCGCGGCGAGGGATCTTCCCTGCGAGCTCCGAACGCCGCCAGCAAGATCCCTCGCTTCGCTCGGGATGACAGCCGTCAGGATGACACCGATGGTGCCGGAACGGTATGATCCAGCGGGCCGTGCCCCCCACCCAGCGCCGGCGCCGCGGCGATCGCGCGGTGCACGTAGTCGAGCCCGTCGGCCACCGCGGTCTCCAGGTCACGCCCGAGCGCGAGTCCGGCGGTAATCGCCGCCGAGAGCGTGCAGCCGGTGCCGTGGGTGGAGGTGGTGGGGATACGGGGCCGCCGGAAGACACGGGTGCCGGCGGGCGTCACCAGGAGATCGCTGATGGCGTCACCGGCGAGATGCCCGCCTTTCATCAGCGCGGCGCCGACGCCGTAGCGCACCAGGGTCTCGCCCGCTCGCTCCATCGACGGCTCGTCGTGAACGGCGCGGCCGGTGAGGATCGCGGCCTCGTCGAGGTTGGGCGTCACCAGCGCGGCGAGCGGCAACAGGCTCTCGCGCACGACGTCCTCCGCTTCCGGGCTGAGCAGGCGCTGGCCCGAGGTGGAGACCATGACCGGGTCCACCACCAGCGGGGACCAGCCGTTCTCCCTGACCGCCTGGCCGACGAGGCGCGCGAGGGACGCCTCCGCCAGCATTCCGGTCTTGAGGGCGGCGGGCGGAAGATCCTCGGCGAGCGCGGCCAATTGCGCCGCGACCATCGCCTCGGAGACCGTCTCCACCGCACGCACGCCGCGGGTGTTCTGCGCCGTGAGGGCCACGATGACCGACGTTCCGAAGACGCCGAACTGCTGGAAGGTCTTCAGATCGGCCTGGATGCCGGCGCCACCGCCGGAGTCCGATCCGGCGATGGTGAGCGCGATCCTCATCGGGCGAGCGTGTGCATGACGAGCCCCCTCAAGACGATGATCCGCGATCTGCACCGCCGGCGCGGCCGCGAGCGCCGCGGTCTCGCGCTGGCGGAAGGCGTGCGTCTGGTGGAAGAGGCGCTCGAGGCCGGGCTGCCGTTGCGCGGCGCCGCGATCTCGCCGGCGCTTGAAGGTACCACTCGGGGGAAGGCGCTCAAGAGCGCGCTGGAGCGGCGCCGCGTGCGGGTCGAGACGGTGAGCGACGGCGAGCTGGAGGACCTGGCGGACACCGAGCATCCGCAGGGTGTGGTCGCGGTGGTCGAGCCCCGGCGCTGGGTGCTCGACGACATCGCGGCCGGAGCGGGGTCTCCGGTGCTGGTGCTGGACGGGGTGCAGGACCCGGGCAATGTCGGCACCATGCTGCGCTCGGCGCTCGGCCTCGGCGCGGCAGGCGTCGTCGCGCTCAAGGGCACGGCGGAGCTCACCAACCCGAAGGTGGTGCGCGGGAGCATGGGCGCGCTCTTCCGGTTGCCCGCGGTCTCCAGCGACGCGGAGACCTATCTCGCATGGGCCAGGGAGCGCGGGATCGAGACCTGGGTGACCGCCGCGGACGGCACGGCGATCGAGCCGGGGACGGCGCGCGGCCACCGCGGCGTGGTGGGCCTGGTGTTGGGAAACGAGGGCGCCGGGGTGAGCCCCGCGCTCGAATCGGCAGCGAGCCGCCGGGTCGCTATCCGGCTGGCCCCGGGAGCGGAATCGCTCAACGTGGCGGTCGCCGCCGCCATCCTGCTGCGTGAGGTCGCGCGTGTGGATTGAATCGCAACTGCCGGACCTGCTGGTCGTGGGATACTTCGCGCTGCTCGGCGCGGCCCTCGGCAGCTTCCTCAACGTCTGCATCCTGCGGTGGGGCGCGGAGCCGAAGCAGTCGGTGATGCATCCGCCCTCCCGTTGTCCCGCCTGCGGCCACGCGATCCGGTGGTACGAGAACATTCCCATCCTGTCCTGGCTCTTCCTTCGGGGAAAGTGCTCGGGCTGCGGGGCCGCCATCTCCCCGATGTATCCCGCCATCGAGGCGACCACGGCACTGATCTGGGGCGGAGCGGTCGCGATCCACGGGCTCGGCCTGCCGGCGATCGAGCTCGCGGTGGCTACGACGCTCCTGCTCGGAATCGCGGTGAGCGACGCCCGCGCCTTCATCATCCCGCACGAGTTTTCGCTGGGGGGCACTGCTCTCGCCCTCGCGTTTGCCGCGTGGCCCGAGCCGGGCGGCCTGCCCGACGCGATCCGGGGCGCCTTCTTCGGCGCCGGCCTCGTGCTCCTGGTGGGGGAGGTGACGGAGCTGATGCTGGGCCAGGAGGCGATGGGAGGCGGGGACTGCGCGCTCATGGGGATGGTGGGGGCGTTCTTCGGCTGGGAATCGGTCTGGCCGGTGCTCGCGGTCGGCGCCTTCATCGGCATCTTGCTCCACCTCCCCGGCGCGTTGCGGCGGACCTCGCCGGCGGCCGGGAGCACGCGCCGACGAGCCCAGTCCGGGGCTTCGCTGGGGCAACCTGCTCAAGCTGCTGGCCGGGGGGCTCGTGCTGGCGGCACTCATGGCGGCTGCGGCACGGGCGGGAGTCATCGGCGAGATCCTGCGGGCTTGCTACTACGGGGTACTCGGAGCCGGCGCGGCATACTACGCCTCCTTCTTCTTGCCGAACCGCTTGCTGGACGGCGTCCTGGCGCAGGTCTGGGGGCTGATCGGCGCGGGCATCGGCATCGCCGTCGGCACCGCGCGCTGGATGGGGATCCTCGGCGGCCTCGCGCTCGGAGCCGGGGCGCTGGCGTGGGCATCGCGGCAGGAGGTGACCGCCTCGCCGGCCGATGCCGACGAGCTCAGCTCGCACGGATACCTGCCCTTCGGGGTCGGACTCAGCATCGCGGCCGCACTGCTCGCCTTCACCGGAGGGCTCGAACGGGTGCGGGAGATCTTCCGCGAGGTCGCGCCGGGACTCGGCCTGTGACGCGACGTACCCGGTGGCTCGTCGGCGCCGCCGATGATCCTGGTCGCCTGCCGGGGGGAGGCTCGGCAGGAGCGGCAGGCGCGCAGCGACGACGATCTCGCGCGGCTGGTGGACAGCCTCCGCGCTCCGGTGGAGCAGGCCGCCGGCCTCCGGTTCACTTCTCCGCCGCGTTCGGGCATGCGCAGCCGGGAGCAGGTGCGGGCCTACCTGATCGCAAAGCTGGACGAGGAGCTGCCGCCGGAGCGGCTGAAGGGGCTGGAGACCGCGTACCGGCTCTTCGGCCTGCTGTCGGACACACTCCAGCTCAGACCGCTCCTCCTCGATCTCTACACCGAGCAGGTCGCCGGGTTCTACGACCCGGATTCGGCGATGCTCTTCGGCGTGGAGGGAGCCGACCGCACCCAGCTGCGGCTGGTGCTGGCGCACGAGATGATCCATGCGCTTCAGGGCCAGCATCTGCCGCTCGATTCCATTCTCAACTCCCGCGAGAACAACGACCGGCTCGCGGCCGCGCAGGCGATTCTGGAGGGGCAGGCCACGCTCGCGTCACTGGAGGTCCTCGCGCCGGGACAGGCGGTGGCGCAGAACCCCCAGTTCTGGGAGCTGTATCGCGAGCAGGTCCGGCAGCAGCAGTCGTCCATGCCGGTCTTCCGCCGCGCACCGCTGGTGCTCCGCGAGGCGCTGATCTTCCCCTACCTCCAGGGTGCCGAGTTCATGCACTGGTGGGAGCGGGAGCGGCGCGACTCGCTGCCCTACGGGCCGCGGATGCCGGTCTCGACCGAACAGATCCTCCACCCCGCCCGCTACGCCCGGGGTGACGCGCCCGTCGTGCTCGGCTTCGCGCCCGATTCGGGCGTGGTGTACGAGGACGTGCTGGGGGAGAACGAGATCCGGGTGATCCTGGCGTCGCTGGCGGGATCGGACGAGGTGCAGACCGTGGTGCCGATCGGCTGGGGCGGCGACCGATTCCGGCTGTACCGGACGCCGAAGGGCGAGGCCCTCGTGTGGTACGTGGTGTGGGACGACGACCGGTCGGGGGCGCGGTTCCTGAGGAGCGCGGCGGGGCTGCGGCGAACCTCGAGGCCCGGCTACCGGTCGGCGCTCGACTCGGCCAGGGTCGGCGAGCGGCCCGCGACCCGGTTCGTGACGGCGCCGGAGGAGTGGAGCGGGTGGGAGGACTTGCCCGCAGTCATGTCTCAGGAAAGACGTGAACGGTGAACGGTAAACAGTAAAAGGGAGGATGCCCCTTTCACTTTTCACCGTTCACCGTTCACGCTTTTCCTCATCAGGACCCCGCCAGCAGACTGACGCCGAAAGCGATCATCCCCACCAGGGCACCGAGCACGTAGCCCAGCCGCACGATCAGATCCAGCTCGCGCTGGGTGACGTTGCGGACGATCTCCTCCATCCGCTGGGTCGAGAACCCCAGCACCTTCTGCTCGACCATCTCCGGCACCCGGATCTGTTCGACGACCCGGGGGATCTGTTCCTGGAGCCAGATCCACGCGGCGTCCGACAGCGCCGTCCGGAGCGCCGCGGTGGTCTCGGGGCCGAGCCATGCCGACGGGCGGCCGATCGGCCGGGCCAGCAGCACGGCCGTCACCTGGGTCACGCTGTCCTCCACCCATCGGCGACCCCGCTCCGCCGCGAGCACCTCGGCGGCGACGTGGGCGAGCCGCTCCGGCGGGACGACGCCGAGCACGTCGCCCCAGGTGCGGCGCTCGACGGCCTCGAGCAGCCGGTCCACGGCGCGGGCGATCGCCTCGCGGGTGGCGGAGTCGCGCGCGACCCGCACCAGCCAGTCCGCGATGTTGTCGCCCAGGGCCTGTCGCCGGTCGGGCGTGAAGCGCCGGAGCCGCTCCCCCAGCGGAAGGCGAAGGAAGTTGACCACGGCGTCGTTCACCGCCCGGGTCACCTGCGTCTTCATCTCCGGCTCCGCCAGGGACGCCGCGAACCGGTCGAACCCCTCCTGCTCGAAGCCGTCCACCAGCCGCTCGATGGTGCGGTCGGTGACCATGATTCGCGCCAGGATGCGCTCGTGCAGCAGGAGGTCGCGAACCGAGTGATCGAAGGCGGTGCGGAGGGCCTCCTCCACCATCCCGCGCGCCTCGGGATCGGCGAGGAGGGCGCTCAGCCGCTCGAGCGCGATCGGGAGGTAGTCCGTGATCGCGAGCTCCAGCGCGCCAACGATGCCCGGCGGCAGCCGGTCGAGCAGGGGCGACTCGTCCCGCGCCAGCGTCTCGAGCTGGCGGTCCACGAACGAGCGAAGGGTGCGCTCGAGCTCGTCGCCCTCCGCGAGCCGCTCGACCCAGATCTCGACGTTCCCCTTGAGGGCCTCCCGCCTGCTACCGGTGAGGGCCTCCGACAGCGGATGGTCCTTCACCTCCTCCGTGATCCGCTCGACCCACCCGGCCACCTGGCGCTCGAACTCGGGTGACTGGGCATACGCCGCGACGCGGTCCGCGACCCGCGGCGCCATGCCGGCGATCGCATGGTCGAGCGCCGTGACCAGCTCGGGATCGAGCTGCTCGCGCAGCGGCCCGCGCTCGCGTTCGAGAATGTCGTCCAGAAAACGCGCCACCGCCTGGTCGAAGGCCGCGCGGACCGCCGGCGCGCTGAGGCGCTCGGCGAGGTCCTCCGGGGTCAGCAGCCGCTCGCCGACGGTGCGCCCGATGCTCTTGGCGAGCCGGGCCTTGTTCTTGGGAATCGCGCCCTGTATCCGGAACGGGCCGACGCCGCGGGAGTCGTAGGGATGGAAGAGCATCCAGATGGCCACGGCGTTGGTGATGCCGCCGGAGACGGCGCCCACGCCGATCGTCACCAGGGCCTGGACCAGCAGCTCTCGATCCATCAGTGGCCGACGTACCCCGCGAACCGGGACGCCGTATAGAGGATCAGGCCCACCAGCCCGCCGACCAGGGTGCCGTTGATCCGCACGAACTGGAGGTCGCGGCCCACGGCGAGCTCCAGCCGTTTCGAGGTCTCCCCCGGATCCCAGTTGCCGACCGTGTGCTCGATGAGCCGGCCCACCTCGTGGCGGTGCTGCTCCACGACGCGGAGGACGGCCTCCACGATCCAGCCGTCGAGCTTGGCGAGCAGCACCTCGTCCCCCAGCGCGCCGTCGGCCAGCGCGATGAGCCCGCGCTCGAGGGCACCCGGCGCCTCGCCCGGCTCCGGCTCGGTCTGGTGATCGAGCATCCGCTTGACCTCCTCCCAGAGCGACGCGCTCAGCCCCCTGCTGGTGGGATGGTCGAAGAGCTGCTGCTTCACCGCGTCGGCCCGGGCGATCGCCTCGGGAGACTCCTGCAGCCGGACGATCCAATCGGTGAGGAGGTCGTCGAACTGCCGCCGCATCGGGTGGGAGGGGTCGGTCGCCACCTCCAGCAGCGTCCGCTGGATGCCGGCGACCACCTTCTCGTGCACCCGCTCGTCCACGAATCCCGGGACCCACCAGGGACTCTCCGCGTGGATCCGCCGGCGGATGAACTCTTCGTTCTCCACGATGAGGCCGGCGAGTCCGTTGATCACCCGGTCCAGCAGCTGCTGGTGGCGGTCGTTGGCCGTGAGGAGGAGAAGGCCCTTGGCGAGCACCGGCGCGATCGGCCGCTGCCGGAGCGGCTCGATCACGCTCCGCTCGAGGAGCGCATGGACGTCGTCATCCTTCACCACGTCCGTGGCGCTGCGGAGTGCCGATGCCGCGTGCCGGGCCAGCGACCGCGCGTTCTCCGGGTGCCGGAGCCACTCGGCGACCCTCCGGCTCGGCTGGATCGCGAGGAGCTTGGGGCCCAGGACCTCGGGCGAGAGGAAGTTGTGCTGGACGAAGTTGCCCAGCGTACGCCCGATCCGGTCCTTCCGGGTCGGGATGATGGCGGTGTGGGGAATCGGGATGTTGAGCGGGTGCTTGAACAGCGCCGTGATGGCGAACCAGTCGGCGAGACCACCCACCATGGCCGCCTCCGCGGTCGCCCGGATGTAGCCGAGCCAGGGGTAGCGCGGTTCGAGGATCAGGGCGGCCAGAAAGATCGCGCTCATGACGACGAGCAACCCCGTCGCCCGCCGCTTCATCCGGTCCAGCTGGAGCTGTTTCGCCTCGGCGTCGGCGACCTGGGGAATCGGCACGGCGCGGGGGAAGGGGCTCGTCATGGGAGGAAAGGTAGCGTTGGAGGAGGGCGGGACGGCGGACGGGCGGGACGGCGGACGGGCGGAACGGCGGACGGGCGGAACGGCGGAAGGTTCCAGAGCAACCCGTCACCGCATCCCTGGCGGAACCTTCCGGCGTTCCGGCGTTCCGGCCTTCCGGCGTTCCGCCCGTCCGCCGTCCGCCCGTCCGCCGTTCCGCCCGTCCGCCCTTCCCCCTGCCAGTTGATCCAACCCTGTAAACCTGTTATTCTTCGCGGCTTATGTTCGACGAGCTGTCCAGCAAACTCAACGCCACGCTCCGCAGCCTCGCGGGGCGCGGCGTGCTTACGGAAGACGCCGTCAAGGAGGGGCTCCGGGAGATCCGGCGCATCCTCCTCGAGGCCGACGTCAGCTTCGATCTGACCCGCGACTTCCTCGAGCGGGTGCAGGCCAAGGCGATCGGCGTGAGCGCCTTGACCGACGTGCGGCCGGGGCACCAGCTGGTCAAGATCGTCTACGACGAGCTGGTCGTCATGCTGGGCGAGAAGCAGGCGCCGATCGCCCACGCCACGGTGCCGCCCACGGTGATCCTGCTGGTCGGGTTGCAGGGCTCGGGCAAGACCACCACGGCCGGCAAGCTGGCCCGGCGGCTCAAGACGGAGCAGAAGGCGCCGTTCCTGGTGGCGGCCGACGTCTACCGGCCGGCGGCCATCGAGCAGCTCCAGACGCTGGGCAAGCAGATCGACGTCGGGGTCCACGCCGATATCGGCTCGAAGGACGTCGTCAAGATCGTCCGCGACGGCATCGCCGCCGCCGGCAAGGCGCGGGGCCGCACGGTGCTGGTGGACACCGCCGGCCGGCTCCAGATCGACGACGAGATGATGGGCGAGCTCAAGCGGCTCAAGGCCGCGGTCTCGCCGCACGAGATTCTCCTCGTCGCCGACGGCATGACCGGCCAGGACGCGGTCCGCATCGCCCAGGGGTTCCACGACGCCCTCGGCATCACGGGCGTGATCCTGACCAAGATGGACGGCGATGCCCGGGGCGGCGCGGCGCTCTCGATCTACGGCGTCACCCACGCGCCGATCAAATACATCGGTGTGGGCGAGAAGCTGGACGCGCTGGAGCCGTTCCATCCCGACCGCCTGGCGGGGCGGATCCTCCAGCAGGGCGACATCCTCTCGCTGGTCGAGAAGGCCCAGGGCGCGGTCGACGAGAAGGAAGCCGAGCGGCTGGCCAAGAAGGTCACCTCGAAGAAGGGCCTCGATCTGGAGGACTTCCTCGGCGCGATGAAGCAGATGCAGAAGATGGGTCCGCTCAAGAACGTGCTGGGGCTCTTGCCGGGGGTGAACCCGGCCATGCTCCAGGCCGCCAAGGTGGACGACAAGAAAATGAAGCAGGTCGAGGCCATCGTGCTCTCGATGACGCCGAAGGAGCGCGCCAACCCGGATCTCATCAACGGGCAGCGGCGGCTTCGGATCGCGAAGGGCTCGGGCCGGTCGGTTCAGGAAGTGAACACGCTGCTCGCGCAGTTCAAGCAGATGCAGAAGGTCATGAAGACGGTGGGGAAGACCGGGGGCGTGGGCGGGCTCAAGCTCCCGTTCGGCCGCGGCCCTTTCCCCGGGTAACCCCGCACACACAGGGACGGACATGGCAACACGGATTCGCCTGCGTCGCGTCGGACGGAAGAACCTTCCGCTCTATCGCATCGTGGTGGCAGACCAGGAGTCGCCCCGCGACGGACGCTTCATCGAAGTGATCGGCACCTACAATCCCAAGGGCCAGACCGCCGCCGACAAGATCCAGGTGGACGCGGACAAGGCGCGCAACTGGATCTCCCGCGGCGCCACCCCGTCGCAAACGGTGCAGTCGCTGCTCAAGCAGGCCGGAGTCTTCAAGCCGACCGCGGTCTGATGTCGGCCGCCCGCCACATGGTGGTGGGCAGGCTGAGGAAGCCGCACGGTCTGAAGGGCGACTCCACCCTCTTCCCGCTCACCGACGATCCCGGCACGGTGTTCGCGCCCGGCCGGTCGGTGTGGCTGGTGGGATTGGATGGCGAGGAAGTCGCGGGGCCGCTCACCATCGAGCGGAGCCGCTCGTATCATCGGGAGTGGCTGGTGAAGTTCGCGGGAGCGGACGGCCGGGAGGCGCTGGAGCCGTGGCGGGGGCTCTTCCTGGCGGTGCCCGCCGAGCAATTGAAGCCGCCGGCGGACGACGAGGTGTACCTGCACGAGCTCGCCGGATTCGCGGTCCGCATGCCCGACGAGACGCCGCTCGGCCTGGTGAGCGCGGTGTTCGAGACGCAGGCGGGCCTGATGATCGAGGTGCAGGGGCCGAAGCGGGAGTTCCTGCTGCCGTACAAGAAGCAGTTCGTGCAAAAGGTGGATCGGGAGGGTCGGCGGCTGGTGGTGACGCCGCCGGAGGGGTTGATCGAGTGAAGGGCGGAACGGCAGGAGGGGCGAGAACGGCGGAAGAGTTCCGCACGGCGATAATGGGACCGAGGTGAGCGTGAGCGTTCTGCCGTTCCGCCGTTCCGCCGTTCCGCCCCTGACGATCGACGTCGTGACCTTGTTCCCCGAAGTCATCGCTCCCTTCGTCGCGGCGAGCATTCCGGGACGCGCGGCGGCGGCTGGGCTGGTTCGGTACAATTTGGTCCAGCTCCGCGACTTCACCCACGACCGCCACCAAACGGTGGACGACTACGCCTACGGCGGCGGCGCGGGGATGGTGCTCAAGCCGGAGCCGTTCTTCGAGGCGGTGGAGAGTCTGGGGCCGACCGGCCCCGTGGTGCTGCTCTCGGCGCGGGGTCGCCGGTTCGGGCACGACGACGCGGTCCGGTTTTCGGTGGGCGAGCGGCTCACGCTGCTCTGCGGCCATTACAAGGACGTGGACCAGCGGGTGGCGGAAGGCTTGGCCACCGAGGAGCTGTCGGTCGGCGATTTCGTGCTCTCGGGCGGCGAGCCCGCGGCGCTCTGCCTGCTGGACGCGGTGGTGAGGTTGCTCCCGGGCGCCATGGGCGACCACGAGTCGGCCAGCTCGGACTCGCACTACGAGGGGCTGCTGAGCCCGCCGAGCTACACCCGCCCGCCGGAATATCGGGGGCTCGCGGTGCCCGAGGTGCTCCTGTCAGGTGATCATGCCCGGATCGCCGTCTGGCGACAGGCGGAGGCGGAGCGGATCACCCGGGAGCGCCGGCCGGAGTTGTGGGAGCGGCATGAGGGGGGGTAGGCGTAGGGCAACGGTGTCATCCCGAGCGGAGCGAGGGATCTCGCCGGTGCATCTCCGGGACCTCGGGGAAGATCCCTCGCTCTGCTCGGGATGACAGCATCGTTGGCTGACAGTGGCGCGGCGGCGGCAGGTATATCAAGTTCAAAGCGCCCATCGGCGCGGAGGTTCTACCATGGAACGGCTGGCAGAGGTGGCCCGTGAGGGCTTGCGCACGGACATTCCTGCATTCGACCCGGGTGACACCGTCCGCGTCATGGTTCGGGTGCGCGAGGGCGACAAGGAGCGGCTCCAGGCCTTCGAGGGTCTGGTGATCGCCAAGCGGGGCGGCGGGATCAGCGAGACCTTCACCGTGCGGAAGATCTCCGCCGGGGTCGGGGTCGAGCGGCTCTTCCCGGTGCACAGCCCGACGATCGCGTCGGTCGAGCTGGTGCGCCGCGGCCGGGTTCGCCGCGCCAAGCTCTATTACCTGCGCGCGCTGAGCGGCAAGGCGGCCAGGATCCGGGAGAAGCGCGAGGGCTGATGCGATGGCGGTACGCCCCTCGCTGAAGCGGGAGCGGGCCGCCTGGGCCGAGGAGCTGTTGCTCGTCGGCGTGGATGAAGCAGGCCGCGGGCCACTGGCGGGACCGGTGGTTGCCGCGGCCGTCGTCTTTCCGGCCCGGTGCTCCGCTGTCCGCGGACTCAGGGACAGCAAGATCCTGCCGGCGCGGATCCGGCTTCGGCTTGCCCGCCGGATCCGGGAGCGCGCCCTCGCCTTCGCGGTCGGCGCGGCATCGTCGCGAGAGATCGACCGGCTCAACATCCGGGTCGCTACCGCGCTCGCGATGCACCGGGCCATCGCCCGGCTCGTGACCCGCGGCCCCTTCGCCGCCGGCGCGGCCCCGCACCGCATCCTGATCGACGGCCTGCCGCTTCCGGAGATCGGCTTCGAGCACGAGGCCCTGGTGGACGGCGACGCGCGCTGCCAGTCCATCGCCGCGGCGGCGATCCTGGCCAAGACGGTGCGCGACCTGCTCATGCACCGACTGGCGCCACGCTATCCGGGCTACGGCTGGGACACCAACGTCGGCTACGGCACCGAAGAGCACCAGCTCGGTCTCCGCCTCCACGGCCCCACCCGCCACCACCGAGTCACCTTCGCGCCGCTCGCGCAGCTGACGCTCTTCGCTTAGTTCATGCGGCGGGGCTGCTCACCGTCGAGATACCTGACCAGCGCATCGATCGTCAGATGCTCGAAGAGCGCGACAAGGGGGATCTTGGCGCCGATCAGCTCCTGAAGCCGCGCATGCACCCGGCTCAGCCCGAGCGAGTCGCCACCCAGACCGAAGAAGTTGTCGTAGACGCCGATCTCTTCCAGCTCCAGCACCTCGGCCCACATCGCCGCGATGGCCCGCTCCAGTCCGCTCCGCGGCGCGACGAATCTGATCTCCAGGTCGGGACGCTCCGACGTAGGTGGCGGCAGCGCGGCCCGGTCGAGCTTGCCGTTGCGGGTGAGCGGCAGCCGCGCCACCGTCACGAACGAGGCCGGCACTGCCGCGGCGGAAAGGCGCGCGGCGAGGTAGGCTCGAACGGCGCTGCTGGCGGGACCGGTGCCGTCTCGAGGCACGATGTAGGCAACCAGCCGTGGCTCGCCCGTCGCTCCCTCATGGACCCGGACTGCCGCTTCGTGGACACCTTGGGCGCCGAGCAGAGCGGCTTCCACCTCCGCGAGGTCGACCCTCTGGCCGCGGATCTTGACCTGCGCATCGCGGCGCCCCAGATGGTCCAGGCAGCCGTCGGGATGCAGTCGCCCGAGGTCGCCGGTACGGTAGGTCCGCATGCCCGGCTCGGCCCGATCGGGCGCGAAGGCGCTCACCGTGAGGTCGGGCCGCTCGTGATACCCCGAGGCCAGATACCGGCTGCGCACCACGATCTCTCCCACCTCTCCCTCCGCCACCGGCCGGCCCGCCTCGTCCAAGACACGTATCTCCATGTCTTCCACCGGATATCCGATCGGCACCACGCCGTCCGGGGCCGGCATCGTCGGGTCGATGAAGAACTGGCGGACAAGGCCGCATTCGGTGGCGCCCAGACCGTTCACCAGCAGACAGTCGCCCTGGAAGCGCTCGCGGAAGAGCGCCCAGTCGCGCCGCGACATCTGGTCGCCCTCGAGCCTGATGAGACGTAGGTCGGGAAAGGCGCCGGCACCGCCCGCAGCCAGGCGGAAAAGGCCGGGCACGGAGTGATAGATGCTGACGCGCTCACGGACCAGCCAGTGACCGAGCCCTGCCGTGCCGAGCCGCCGCAGATCGTAAGGGAAGACCGCGGCGCCGTTGAGCAGGGCGCCGAACATGCTCGACACCGCGCCGCTGAAGCTGGGCGATTGCAGCAGCGTGAGCCGGTCGTCCCGATCGATGCCCAGGCTGTTGGTGTAGCGCATGACGTTGTGCAGCACGTTCCGGTGGGTGTCCACCACCCCCTTGGGGCGCCCGGTCGATCCGGAGGTGTAGTAGATGTATGCCGGAGCGTCCGCCTCGACCGATCCCCCGACCCGTTCGGTGCCGCCCGCCGCGAGTGCTCGATCGATCCGGACCACGGGGATCCCCGGGGCCGCCTCGGCAGCCAGTGCGGCACCGGCGGCGTCCGCCAGCACGAGACCCGCTCGTGCCTCATTCACGACGGTGGTGACGTGTCCGGCTGGGTGGGTCGTCTCCAGCGGAACGTAGACGCCGCCCGACTTGAGAACGCCGAGTATGGCCGCCACCAGGGGCGGGCCCTGCTCGATCAGAAGCACCACCGGTCCCACGAGTGGCTCGCGGACGCTCAGCAGCGCCCGCGCGACTCTGTTCGCGGACCAATCCAGCATCTCATAGGTCCATCCCTCCTCCCCGAAACCGACAGCGAGACGGCCGGGATGGGCGTCGGCCTGTGCCTCGAATCGCCGTGCGATCGATCCCTCGAGCGCTGCTCGATCGAAGGGAACGAACGCGGGGCGTTTGGCGGGACAGCGAGGAGGGGCGGTCGGGAAGGACATGGATGCAGAAGGTGGTGCGCGTCGGGTGAACCCACCAGACCCTGGGATCAGGGCCCTACTGCGGCCTCCTCCTGAACCGGCGGCCGAAGCGACTCGGTCACTTGGCGCACCAGGTCATCCGGCAGAAACGGCTTCGGTAGAAACCTCGGCCGCCCAGATGGGGAACCGGAGCGGGCCAGCATCTCATTTGCCGGGGCGGACATATACAGCACAGGCAGCCCCGGTCGCTGCCTGCCGAGGTGCCGCCCGAGCTTGTAGCCGCTCATCACCGGCATGACCATCTCCGTCAGCACCAGGTCGAACGGCTGCGCGTGCTGCTCGATCACCCGCAGGGCGTGCTCCCCATGCCGCGCCTCGGCCACCGCGTAGCCCCCAGCCGTCAGAGTGCGCACGGCGACGGCCCGAAGCGAGTCGCTGTGCTCGACGACGAGAATCCGTTGCGCCGTGGGGTCCATGCTTTCGGCGCTTGCGGTCGCCGGACTAACTGAGGGCGCGTGGACGGCCACGTAGGCTAGACATGGGGCACCTCGGGGACGAGAGAGCGAGGGAGACTCGGCGCATGACACCAGTTGAGCAGCCCGGCCAGTCGCCGCGCCTCGTCCCACGTGTCCGTCATCACGACGGTGTTGGCCCGTTGCACCAGCGGAATCACCGGAAGCCCACCCCGCCCAGGACCTTGAAGCCACCGGGCCCCGACGGTCCACGGACCAGGCCGGGCTCGCATGTCACAGCCCTGCCACCGCAACTGGTCAACCACAGAATCAAGGAAGTGGGATTCGTAGCGCTGGCGGGGGTCGTGCCGACGCTGGTGCTTCACCAACCGGCGAAGCGAAGGGAGTACGAGGTCCTGATACTGGGCCAGCGTCACAGAGGCGTTTCCTCGGTTAGATCTCTCGCTGCGATCGAGATACTGGAGCGACATGAGCCGGCGGGGCTGCGGTTGGCAGCCCCGCCGGATCAGCCGTCCTCAATACATCCCGCCCATGCCGCCGCCCGGTGGGGCGGGGGCCGCCTTCTCCTCCTTCCGCTCGACCACCACGCATTCAGTGGTGAGCAGAAGGCCGGCGATCGACGCGGCGTTCTGCAGCGCCGTGCGGGCGACCTTGGTCGGGTCGATGACGCCCGCCTTCACCAGGTCCTCGTAGGTGTCGGTCTGGGCGTTGTACCCGAAGTTCTTCTCCTTCGACCCCTTCACCCTCGCGACGACGATCGAGCCCTCGGCGCCCGCGTTCTGGGCGATCATCCGGATCGGCTCCTCGAGCGCGCGCCGCACGATGGCGACGCCGATCTTCTCGTCCTCCGTGCCCCTGATCCGGTCGAGCGCGGACTGGGCGCGGAGGAAGGCGACGCCGCCGCCCGGCACGATGCCTTCCTCGACCGCGGCGCGGGTGGCATGGAGCGCGTCCTCGACCCGAGCCTTCTTCTCCTTCATCTCGGTCTCGGTGGCCGCGCCGACGTTGATGATCGCCACGCCGCCGGCGAGCTTGGCGAGCCGCTCCTGGAGCTTCTCCCGGTCGTAGTCGCTGGTGGTCTTCTCGATCGCGACCTTGATCTCGCTGATCCGGCCCTTGATGTCGTCGGGCTTGCCCTTGCCGTCGACGATGGTGGTGTCGTCCTTGTCGATCACGATCCGCTTGGCGCGGCCGAGATCGCTCGAGCGTGGCGTTCTCCAGCTTGAAGCCGACCTCCTCCGAGATCACCTGGCCGCCGGTGAGCACCGCGATGTCCCGCAGCATCTCCTTGCGGCGGTCACCGAAGCCCGGCGCCTTGACGGCGGCGACCTTGAGCGTGCCGCGGAGCTTGTTCACCACCAGCGTGGCCAGCGCCTCGCCGTCCACGTCCTCGGCGATGATGAGGAGCGGCTTCCCGCTCTGCGCCACCTTCTCGAGGATGGGCAGGAGCTCCTTCATGGAGGAGATCTTCTTGTCGTGGATCAGGATGTAGGCGTCTTCGAGCACGACCTCCATCTTCTCCGGATCGGTCACGAAGTAGGGCGAGAGATAGCCGCGGTCGAACTGCGTCCCGTCCACCGTCTCCAGCGTGGTCTCCAGGCCCTTGGCCTCTTCGACGGTGATGACGCCGTCCTTGCCCACCTTCTCCATCGCCTCGGCGATCAGGTTGCCGATCTCCTTGTCGTTGTTCGCGGAGATGGTGCCGACCTGGGCGATCTCCTTCTTGCCGGCCGAGGGGACGCTCAGCTTCTTGAGCTCCTCGACCACCGCCTCGACCGCCTTCTCGATGCCCCGCTTGAGCTCCATCGGGTTGGCGCCGGCGGTGACGTTCTTGAGGCCCTCGCGGAAGATCGCCTGGGCCAGCACGGTCGCGGTGGTGGTGCCGTCGCCGGCGAGATCGGAGGTCTTGGTGGCGACCTCCTTCACCATCTGCGCGCCCATGTTCTCGACCGGATCCGACAGCTCGATCTCCTTGGCGACCGTCACCCCGTCCTTGGTGATGGTCGGCGAGCCGAACTTCTTGTCGATGACGACGTTCCGGCCCTTGGGGCCGAGGGTGATCTTCACCGCATCGGCCAGGGCGTCGACGCCCCGCTTGAGCCGGGCGCGGGCATCGACGCTGAACTGCAGTTCTTTCGCTGACATATGTGTTCACTCCCCTGAGTTGGCCGCCTCAACCGATCTTGGCCAGAATGTCGGATGCCTTGATGATGATCAATTCGTCATCACCCACCTGATAGGGCGTCCCGCTGTACTTCCCGTAGATGACCTGATCGCCGACCTTGACCTCCATCGGGATCCGCTGGCCCTTCTCGATTCGGCCGGGCCCGACGGCGAGGACTTCACCCTGCGTGGGCTTCTCCTTGGCGGTATCCGGGATGTACAGCGGGCCGCGCATGGATTCCGCCTCTTCGGCCGGCAGGATCACCGCGCGGTCCTCGAGGGGATGGATCTTGATCTTGGGTCTGGCCTTGGTAGCTGTGGACATCGGTTGCTCCTCTTGACTGGTCAGCGCTAGCTCGCTCGATCTTGCAGTTCGGTGTGACGGAGAGATGAAGGGGGCGGACTAGCGCCGCCCCCCTCGTCCGAGACCACCGGTTGGGCTTAGAGCTTCGCGGCGATCTTGTGGAAGGTCGAGTTGCCGACCTCGTAGCCATGCACGTCCGGCGTGCCTTCGAACACGACCTTGGACAGGCCCTTGAGCACCTGGGGATAGGTCTCGCGGCCGTACGGCGTCCGCGCTCTCCTTGCGATCCCACAAGCTGATGGCAACCGCGTCCTTACCGTCTTCGCCGAGGAACGTGATCTCGTCCTTGAAGCCGTTCTGCTTGCGCAGCAGGGGCAGAATGTCCTGCTCGAACGTCTGGGTGAACTCATTGGCGCTGTTGGGCTTGAGATTGATCGAGACATTGCGTGCGAACATGCGGAACTCCTTGGGTTATTGGACTTGAAGAAGGGACTTTACTTGTTTGGTTTGCAGATCAGCATGTTACCATGATGTACTATACTTGTCAAGTGCATCACACTGATTGCCAACATGATGATGGCAGACTTAACTTTGATTTGTTAACGTGCGCCCTAGGAGGCATTCCCGTGGATGTGTCGTTCGTGATCCGGCAGCGGTTGGAGGAATTCGGCCTGGAGCAGCGCGAGCTCGCGCGGGCCGCCCAGGTGACCGAGTCCTACATCTCGCAGCTGCTGACTCGGAAGAAGGCGCCTCCCGCGCCGAGCCGAACCGACATCTATGAGAAGATGGACCGGTTCCTCAAACTGCCGAGCGGGGAGCTGGCGCGGCTGGCGGAGGCCCAGCGGAAGGAGGAGCTTGAAGCGAGAGCTGGGAGAGGAGCCGGCACCGCTGTTCCGGGAAGTCCGCGAGTTGATCCTCCGCAAGTGCCACCCCGACAAGGAACCGCACGTCCGCGCGATCTTCGAGAAGCAGCCCTTCGGCGAGCTCGAGCGGCTGGTCACCCATCGGCTGCTGGACGTGCTTCACGGCGGTGGCCAAGGAAGAATTGGGGAACGAGTACTGGCTCCGCATGGTCGCGGACCTCAGCGGCCGCAGCTTCGAGGAGATGCGCGTCATCGTCCTCGAGTTCCTCGATACGGACATCTTCCATCTGTCCCGGGAGCACTGCGTCTCGTTCCTGGATCCGCTGATCGAATCCTGGGACATCGATCTCGCGACCTTTGCCCTGGACATCGCTCTTGAACGCCGGACTGGTCTCCGGGCATGTCAAGCGATTCGAGTTCATCGAGAGGGAACCGGACCAGTTGTTCGGGGAAGAGCCGGGGCTCACGGAGTTCCTTCGAGGATCCCGCCCTCAGCGGCACCGCGACCGAGGACGAAATCGCGTTTCTCAAGCGGCTGAGGTTCAAGGGCAAGCGGCCGACACCCCTCTACTACTACCGGGAGTTGCAGAACCTCAGGGACCCGCTGCATTTTCGCGCGCTGTAGATTTCTCCGTCGCCTCTGTGGTAAGACGCTACCGAAACCCTCGGGATCTCACGTGCGATTCGGCCCTGCTCTGCTCGCCGCCGCCCACCTGTTCGCGGCGGCGGCCCCTGCCCAGACCAACCTCGAGCGGGTGGTAAACGGCGCCTTCACGCCGTCGCACGACTACGACCTGATCCACCAGCGCATCGAGGTGAAGAACTTCGACTGGGACTCGACCTCGTTCGACGGCCGGGTGACCACGACGGTCGTGTCGCGGCGGCCGGCGCTCGATGCGGTGGTGCTGGACATGGAGCGGCGGCTCGAGGTCCGCGCGGTGACGGCGCGGGGCAGGGCGCTGGGCTACGAGCGCCCGGGCGATTCTCTGGTGGTTCGTCTCGCGCGCCCCGCGGCCTTCGGCGACACGCTGCGATTCACCGTCGACTATCACGGCCGCATCGTGCAGGGCCGCGGCCTCTACTTCTTCAAGGAGGAGCCGGGCCGCCCCCACCGTCCCCAACAGGTCTACAGCGGCGGAGGCACCGACGGAAACCCTCGCTGGATCCCGACCTACGGCGCTCCCCACGACAAGGCGACCTGGGAGATGATCGCCACCGTGCCCGCGCGCCTCACGGTGATCTCCAACGGCCGCCTGGTGGGCGATCGCCGGGTGGCGGGCGGGCTCCGCACCACGCACTGGTCGCAGGAGAAGCCCGCCTCCACCTACCTGATCTCGCTGGTCGCGGCTCCCTTGGTGAGGCTGCGGGACCGGTGGCGTGGAGTGCCCCTCGACTACTACGTCTACGCCGAGGACAGCGCACGCGCCCGCCCGCTGTTCAGGGTTACTCCCGATGTGATGGAGACGTTCGTCCGGCTCACCGGCGTCCGGTATCCCTGGAACAAGTACGCGCAGGTGACCGCGACCGACTTCATCGGCGGGATGGAAAACGTCGGGGCGACGACGCTGGTGGACTGGCTGCCCGACCCCCGTGCCTACCGCGACCGCCCCTGGTACCTCCACACGCTCATCCCCCACGAGCTGGCGCATCAGTGGTTCGGCAACCTGGTGACGGCGGAGAACTGGGCCAACTATTGGCTTCACGAGGGCATGGCCCAGTTCATGCCCGGGCAATACTGGGGCGTGAAACAGGGCCGTCACGCCGAGGAAGATTTCTACCTCGAGGAGTACCGGCAGTACATCGCCAGGGACGCGCGCCGACGGACTCCCCTTTCGACCTACAACTCCAACGTCGTCTATCCCAAGGGCGCGCTGGTGCTGGAAATGTTGAAGCGGCACCTGGGGGCCGGGCGCTTCTGGGCGGCGATCAACCGCTACCTCACCGGCCATGCCTACGGCACCGCGACCAGCGACGATCTCCGCCAGGCCGTGCTCGAGGCAACCGGGGAGAGTCTCGATTGGTTCTGGTCGCAGTGGATCTACCAGGCCGGCCATCCAGAGTTCGACGTCTCGGCCGTGTACGACTCGTCCGCTTCCGCGCTCACCCTGACCGTGCGTCAGACCCAGGTGGACACCGCCTCCGCCGACAGCGCCGGTGTCCGCTTCGTCACGCCGCTCGCGTTCCGGGCCCCGATCGCGATCCGGGTCGGCACCGAGCGCGGCGACGTCGTCGCGCCGACCGTGATTGATCGGCGGGAGCAGACCGTCCGCATCGAAGGGATTCGCCGGCCCCCCACGATGGTGGCGTTCGACGACTCGAACGCGGTGCTCAAGACCCTGTCCTTTCACCAGCCGACACCCTGGCTGGCGAACTTGCTGCACCGGCATCACGACCTCTGGACCCGAAGCTGGGCGATCGGCCAACTCGCCTCGCGAACCGGCGACACGCTTGCGGCAGCGGCCCTTGCCCACGCCGTGCTATCGGCCGATTACGATCTCACCCGGGCGGAAGCCGCCTCCGCCTTGGGCCGCTTCGCACCGGAGAGGTCGCGCGCGGCGCTCGACTCCGCCCTGGCGGATACCTCGGCGCGGGTGCGCAGGGCGGCGGTGGAATCGCTGGGACGAGTGGGAGGCGAACGGACGGCGGAGCTGGTGCGGCAGGCGTGGGACAAGGACTCCAGCGACCAGGTGCGGGCGGCTGCCCTCACGGCCCTGACCCGTCTCGCACCCGACTCCTCACGCGAGGTGGTCGCTGCCGGCCTACGAGCAAAGTCCTACCGGGAAGTGATTCAGAACGCGGCGATCACGGCGGCGGTGCAGCGGCCCGACTCCGGATTGGTGGCCGGGCTCGAGGCCATCGCCGGGGAGCAACCGCTACCGACCCTGGCGCTCGCGGCTCTCGCCGCCCGCGGTGACGCATCGGCGAAGGCCGCCATGGCCCGACTGCTGACCGATGAACGGCGCTGGGTACAGGACTGGGCGCGAGAGGCCTCGGCTCAGGGCCCGGAGGGGTGATACAGGAAGATCTTCTGGATGGCCCGCATGCGTGCCGCGAAATCGAGCGGGGTGAAGTCGTAGACCTCGTCGTCCCCGCCCGTCAGCGCGCCGATCGCCGGGGCGCCTTCCCCGACCCGCATCTCCGACTTGCGCACGAGGCGGAGCTCGGTGATCCGCTCCACCGGCAGACTCAGTGACGAGTCGGCTTGCGTCACCACCAGGGAGTCTCCGTCGAGTCGCACCAATCTGACATCCCACACATACCGATCCTGATCCAGCGTGATCTGCCAGCGGTCGTCCTGCTGCGCGGCGAGCGGCGTGGCGCCCAACATCGCAAGTGACAGCGCTGACTGCGGTCCACGTGGTTCTCATTCGCGAATGATACCCTCCCCAGTCCGCCCTGCCGCACCGGCGTCCGGTGACCGGCCTCACGATGGCCGTGGCCGAAATGAACACGGGCACACCGACGCCGTGACCGGTGCCGCTGACTGGGGCCCTTCGGACTGGCACATTCAGCCTTGGCTCAGAACTGGAGACACGATTTGGGTGAGGCGAGCGGACCGAGTGAAGGCAGGCTGGTACTCCTGGTCGATTACGACGTCGAGTCGCGGCGGCAAGCCAGGCACGTACTGGAGCTGCGGGGCATGGACGTCGTGCAAGCCTCGAACGGAATGGCCGCGCTCGAGCTGATCCAGCGCCTCCCGCAAAGCTTCAGCCTGGTGCTGACCGACTTGGACTTGCCGGGAATTCCCGGTTCCGTCCTGGTCGAGACGCTGCGGATTTTCCGGCCCGATCTCCGGGTGCTGTGCATGTCGGCCGCGCGTACCGCGGCGGGAGAACCGGCGGTCAAGCAATGCCTCTCGAAGCCGCTGCAAGGTGACGACGTCGGAGCGGCGCTGGAGGAAAGCGTGAGCCGTTGGGATTCCGAGGGCCTGCTCGAGGTGTCCGATGCCGTCGCTGCGCGGGCGCGCGCACGCTTTGCCGTCGTGGGCGATCTGGTGGAGGCGGCACTGGAGATCTATCGAGGCGCGCAGGGCCTGGAATAACGGCTAGGAGTCTTGCTTGCGGGCGGCCGGGTTTTGCTCGCCGCCGCGCCTGGTGGCCGCGAGGGCGCGTTGCGCGGCGTCCAACAGCTCGTCGCGGGTGAACGGCTTGGCCAGGAACAGAACCCGGAGGTCCTTGAGTCCCTCGCGCGCGAGCACTTCGGCAGGATACGCCGACATGAACAGGATGTTCGGCTCGTCCCACTTCTCCCGAATCAGCCGAACCAGGTCCACCCCGTTGACCTCCGGCATCACCACGTCGACCAACACCAGATCCACATGGCCGTGCAGCATCTCGATGACTTCGAGCGCCTCGACCGCCCCGGCCGCCTCGAAGACGCGGTAGCCGGCCTCGGAGAGGACGCGGAAGGAAAGCCGCCGCACGACCCCGGCGTCGTCGACTACGAGGACCGTGCGGATGAAGGGGAGATCTGGTGTCGAAAGGTCGTGATCCATCTCAATCTCAATCCATCCCAAGGGGGTCAGGCCAGATCGATCGCGGCTTTGGCGAATCGATCAATGGATTGGTAGCGGGTTGGCCGGAACGCCGTCAGTGACCTGGATCACGTCATGGGGACAACTCATCCTCCAGTGGTCCGACGGCGGCAGGCTTGCCGGTCGGCGCTCGGCGCCGCGAAGCGTCGTCGGGCGTATAGGATGCCGGCGATCACGAGGATGCCGGGTATCAGCGTCTGCGCCACCCGAGGCAGTGCCTTGAGGTACAGCCAGAACACGAACCACCACAGGATGAGGTAGGCCCCGAGGAAGCTGGTGAGGTGCTCAACCCGCCAGCGAGCGAGGTCCGCGGCCCCGCGCCAGCGCCAGTGTGCGGCCGCGATCCACAGCCCGACGGCTCCGACGACCATGCCGTCCTGCAGCGGCGCCTTGAGCGTCACGAGCGGCACGTCATATCCGATCAGGCCGAGGCTCGCGAGAATCCCGACGACGGTCAGCCCGCGGTCCCACCGATAGCCGGTCCGTGATCCCCGGGCGATGCGAGGCGCGAGAAACCCGGTCGTGATGAAGAACGCGGCCAGGAAGCCCATGAGGGCCAAGCTGACGACGGGACCATCGGTCCGAATGAGCGCGAGGAGAATGCCCGCGGTGGCCCCCATCGCCATGCCCAGCGCGGAGACCCGTCCCGCGAGGATGTGCCGGCGGCTGCCCTTGGCGGAGAGCAAGGCCACGGGCGCGGCCAGGAAGGCGATGAGCCAGCCGCCGGGGTGCAGAAACCTGAGCGTCACATATAGCCACTCGGGCACGTGGCCCCCGCGAGGAGGTCGGATGGGCGCTTGAGGATACGCCGGGCGCCGGCGGGTGACCAGGGCGCGGTCAGGTGGTGCGGGAGACCGGCCTGATGTGGGCGAACATGCTGCGGGCGTTCCAGGTCGGGAAGGCTCTGACGAGCGATGAGGGGCCGTCGAGGTGGATGCGGTTCTCGCGGGTGGCTTGGGCCCAGGTGAGCTGGCCGGCGTGCCATTTGACGAAGGCCTCGGCTTCCGCCGTGATGTGGAGGTCGTCGTCGAGGCCGGGGGACGTCTTGCAGATCTCGGTGTCTCCAAGCTCGATGAGTAGCCAATAGCGCTCACGGTGCCCGCGGCCGGTGAAGTCGAAGCGGATGACGACGCGTCGATCCGGGAGCCGGTCCCGGCGGAGCGCGTTGCACATCGACCACAGGGCCACGAAGGGATCGAGGTTCTCGGGGGCGATCTCGAGCCAACGCGCACCCCACTCGCCGAGGGACCGGCAGACCGTGAACAGGTCGTGGCCCGCGGACGTGAGCTCGTAGTGGTGCCCGCGCCCGTCGGGCTTGGGTGCCGAGTCGACGACACCGAGCCGTTCGAGCTGCTTGAGCCGCTGGGAGAGCAGGGTACGGGAGAGTCCGGGCGCGCCCTCCAGGATCTCACTGAAGCTTGCGCAGCCAAGGTACAGGTTGCGGATGATCAGCGGGGTCCAGCGCTCGGCGAAGATCTCGGCGCCGCGGGCGATGGGGCAGTACTGGCCGTACGTCCTCACGACGCCAGTGTTGCGCACCCGCCTGCGGCTGTGAAGTCCAGATTCTTGACTTTACAGCCGCGGTCCGCGGTCGTACGATGTGGCCGTCGAGAGAGGAGGACCCGATGACGACACCGACGACGCGGAAGTCGGCCACGGGAGCAAGGAGCCAACCGTCGTGGAGATCGACGGGTTCCGAGGCCGGCTGATCAGTGCCGACGACGCCGACTATGACATCGCCCGTGCAGTATGGAACGGTGCCATCGACCGGCACCCGCGCCTGATCGCCCGATGCATCGGGACCGCCGACGTGGTCGCGGCCGTGCGTTTCGCCCGCGACCACGATCTGGAGATCGCCATACGGGGCGGAGGCCACAACGTGGCGGGCACCGCCGTTTGCGACGACGGGATCGTCATCGACCTCTCGGCGATGCGGGCCGTGCGGGTCGATCCCGCCGACCGCAGGGCCTGGGTGCAGGGTGGTGCGCTGTGGGGCGACGTCGACCACGAGACGCAGGCGCACGGTCTGGCCACCACCGGCGGAATCGTGAGCCACACCGGCGTCGCCGGGCTCACCCTCGGCGGTGGCGTCGGCTGGCTGATGCGCAAGCACGGCCTCACGGTCGACAACCTCCTCGCCGTCGACGTCGTGACGGCCGACGGCGAGCTGCTGCGCGCGTCCGAGGACGAGCACCCCGACCTGTTCTGGGCGTTGCGAGGCGGCGGCGGCAACTTCGGCGTGGTCACCTCGTTCGAGTTCCGCCTCCACTCCGTCGGGCCCACCGTCCTGGCCGGGCCCATCCTCTGGGACGCGACCGACGCCGGGGAGGTCCTCCGCTTCTACCGCGACTTCGTCCGCGACGCTCCCGACGAGCTCGGCACGGTCGTGAGGTTCGGCACCGCGCCACCGCTACCGGTCATCCCCGAGGATCTGCACTGGCGCCCGGTGGTGATGGTCGGTACCTGCTACGCCGGGCCGATCGAGGACGGTGAGCAGGGGCTCCGCCCGCTCCGCGCATCCCGGACTCCCCTCCTCGACCTGGTCGGGCCCAGGCCGTACGTGGGATTCCAGAGCGCGCTCGACTCGACCGTCGTCCACGGCTGGAACTACTACTGGAAGTCCACCCACCTCCCCGAGCTCCGCGACGACCTCATCGACGTGATCGCCGAGCACGCGTTCTCCTGCTCGTCGCCGCGGTCGTACGTGGCGATGTTCCATCTGAAGGGGGCGGTGAGCCGAGTGGCCGAGGGCGGGACGGCGTTCGGGAACCGGCAGGCGTCGCACGCGATCACCCTCGATGGTGTGTGGCGGCCCGGCGAGGACTTCGGCGACCGGGACACCGCTTGGACGAGGAGGTTCTTCGCCGCCCTCGGCCGCTTCCGCGAAGGCGTCTACGTCAACTTCCTCGGCGGCGACGAAGACCCCGACCGGGTCCGCGAGGCGTACGGCGACTCCGTCTACGACCGGCTGGTGGACGTGAAGACCACGTACGACCCCGACAACGTCTTCCACCACAACCAGAACATCCGCCCGAGGTTGAGTGATGGTGTGGGTGGTTCCGATGGCGCGGGCGGGTAGGCTCTGACGAGGTTGCGTGATGGTGGCGGTGGTTCCGATCGTACGGGTGACGTTTGATCGTTGGGGAAGTGTAGGGTGGGAGGGGGGCGGCATTGGCCTGGCGGGCTTGTCTAAGCTGTTCGGGGAGAGGATGTTTCCTCACTCCGGGGGCGTAGCTCAGCTGGTAGAGCAAGGGACTTTTAATCCCTAGGTCGTGGGTTCGAGTCCCACCGCCCTCACTCAATACCCCGCAAGAACTTAGACACTTTGTCAGCGGCCCCGGTCAACGCGATGCGGGGCCGATGTTTCTCGCGATGTCAATTTCTCGTGAGTGCTCCGCCGCCCGTCTCGCAAGCTTCTCCAAGTAGGCTGGAGCCCAAGAGGACCACCTATTCCAGCCGGGTGGTGCGAGCGCAGGTATGACGAACACGAGGGTTCGCCGTTCTGAGCCGCCGGGCAGAGAGATCTCCTTGGCGGCAACCTCGTCCTGAGGTCCATGAGCGGGCTTAGGTAGGGAGGTCCCGAGGATCTTCTCGAGATCCACTCGAGTGGCCGTTCCGTGAGCTATGATGACGCGAGGCTGGATGGCGCGCAGTAAGGCGGTAAAGACCCGCATCCCCGCCTCCTTCCCGCCTCTATCACCTGCGTTCTGGAGGTCTGCGCTCATAGGGCTGGAGTAGCAGATCACGTTGGTCTCGAGAACCCCTCGGACACCGTGGTGCTCGAGGAGGGCCCTTAGGCGTTCGATGTTGCTTCGCGTGGGGCTCGGACCTTTGCCCATGTGAGCGCGCAGACGCTCGTACAGGGCGGCGTGACCCTGGCCATTGCGATTGAATATCGCGTCGAGAAAGGTCTCCTGACTTCCCACCAGCTCCACGGGGAACGGTGTCGCCTGGTTACGACCCACGATGAAGGTCGTCGCCTTGGTGGGATCCTTCATGGTGGACATCCACGGGCGAGGGTATTGCCCGTTGATAGGCCGAGTCCAATCCCTGACGGCCTCCTCAAAAGTTGACACTGCGCCTCCTCAGCGTAGACACGGCACCTTATCTGGCAGATCCCCGTTCAGACCCTCCGCGCTGCCCTTCAAATGAAGGCGCCCCGTGCTTGACCGGGCGTGTCCAGTTCCGGCTACGCGCGCGCTTTAGCGACTCTCGCTCTTGGCGCCGGCTTCCGCGACACCTCGGGAAACAGCCGAGCGGCCACGTCCCAGAACAGCCGATCAGGTGTTCCGTTTTCCCCTTGCCGACCGCCCTTGCAGCAGGCGGGTCGCTAATACGCCCGCCCCGGCGATCGCGGCGGCGCGAAGGAAAGGGTTGCGGTATGGCCCTGCTGATGGGGCCGGCGATTCGGCGGGTGAGCCAACCGGCTGCAAATAGGCGGAGCATTGGACCTCCGGGTGGTGTGGCAGCTAGGGTGCGCGCCGGGTCGTTTAAGGCCGGGCGCGCACCACTATCAAGTCAGTATGCCTGCGTAGAAAACCACTACTCCTTGCGACTCCCGACGCCTGCTGAGGCAGCCCGGGCGTTGACGCTCTGCTCGCCGATGGCCGTCAGCTTCTCGTCCGCGGCCTCTTCCTCGGCCAAGGTCTGCTCAAGCAGCTTGACTGCGCTCTGGTTGCCGAGGAGCTGCGCGTAGGTCCGAAGACATCCGTAGGCCGCAATCTCGTAGTGCTCGACCCGCTGCGCCGCGGAGATCAAAGCCGCATCGATGACCGACGCATCGCCCTCCTCCTCCAGGATCTCCTTGCCCTCTTCGATCAGGCCCTCCATGCCCTTGCACCGCTTGCCGCGAGCCGCCTCGCCCAGCTTCTCGAAGATCAGCTCCAGGCGCTCTACCTGACCCTGCGTCTCCTCGAGATGACTGGTAAAGGCCTGTTGGAGTTCCGGGCTACGTGCGGCTTTGGCGAGGCGTGGCAAGGCCGTCACCAGCTGCTTTTCCGCGTGGTAGACATCCTTCAGTTCGTTCAAGAAGAGGGCTTGCAGGGAATCGAGGCTCATGGTCTTGCTCCTGGAGAATGGTAGGCGATGGTCAGGCGAGCCTACGCGTTATTTTGTCCAGCGTGGATATTGTGAGCAGGGTTCGCGGTGTCCGTACGCCGATGCGCTTGGTTCGGGAACACGCGCCACTAGCCGTCCAGTATGTAGATTCTCGTGGAGAATAGCTGTGGGGAGTGTCACATCGGCATCGCTGGACTGCCACAGGTGGCGGTCAGTCGCAGATTTTGCGGAGCCTTGAATGGCCTTGGGCAGGAGGAGCCAATGATAGAGTCACGGGATGGGCGGCGGATACGGGTGCTCGTCTTTGCCGGTTCCCTGCGGCGGGATTCGCTCAACGAGCGGCTGGCTGCCCTCGCGGGAGTGATCGTGGAAGAGCAGGGTGGCGCGGCGGATCGCGCCGCGATGGCCGACTTCGACTGCCCCGCGTACAACGCCGATGTCGAGCGCGAGAACGGCGTTCCGGCCGGCGCACAGCGCCTGCGAGAGCGTCTGGTGGCCGCCGATGGGTTCATCATCGCGTCACCGGAGTACAACGCGTCGATGCCGGGCTTCCTGAAAAACGCGATCGATTGGGTGTCCCGCATCCGTCCGCAGCCATTCAACGGTCGTCAGGGGATGCTCCTCTCCGCCTCGCCCTCCATGGCCGGCGGCAACCGGGGCCTGTGGTCGCTGCGCGTGCCCCTCGAACACCTCGGAGCCCGAGTCTATCCCGACATGTTCTCCCTGGCCCAGGCGCACGAGGCGTTCGACGCGGCGGGCAGGATCGCCACTCCGGTCCTCCAGGAGCGGTTCAATCGCACGATTGGGTGCTTCCTCGAGCTCGTCGAGGCGGCGAAGCATTACCGGCCGCTCAAGAAGCTCTGGGTGGAATACTTGGGCGAGCATCCCAACGCTGCGATCGACCGCGTGGAGCACACCCCGGTAGACGCGGAGTGAATCAGCTGGCTCGGCATTTCCATAAATGCAAAATGGCGTGCAGGAGACCACCGTGGTCTCCTGCACGCCAGCTTTTTGATACGAACTTCGGAAGGCTACCGGCCGTAAGTGTTTCCGCCGTGCCGCGCAAGAACCTCACGCGTCTGGTCTGGGGAAACCGCGCCCTCGGTATCCACCGCCACCAGAACTCCCCCACGCTCAACCGCCGGCCCGTAGAACTCGGACTCTTCTCGGCTGTACCCCGCCTTGCTTAACCCGCCGGCGATAGCACCCGAGGTACCACCCACGATCGCGCCCGCGGCCAGTGCCCCACCGGTCGTTCCAAGAGCGGATGCCAGCACGCCCGCTGTAACGAACGGTCCCACACCTGGGATCGCGAGGGCTGCCAGACCGAAGAGCAGGCCGGCGCCGGCCCCAGCAGCCGCCCCCTTGGCCGCTCGTTTGCCCGCGGTGTCCGGCGAGGCGCCTGCGCCAACAGCTTCATCCTCACTCCGTGCGACGAATGATAGGTCCGTATCCGTCACTCCCAGCCGCCGCAGCTCGGTGACGGCTAGCTCGGCTTGCGACTGGTTGTCAAATACAGCAGTAACTCGTGCCATGTGGTACTCCCTCTGTTCAGAATTATGAATTTCTGATCTAGCCATCAAGATTAGCGCATCGGATAACTCAAGGCGGTGAGAGTGGTCACATTATAGAGAACTCGTGGGCTCCCTCCCCGAGGCGAGGTAGTATCTCAGCCGTGTTGCGGTTGCCCCTGACTGCTTACAGGGCAAGATTTAGGTCGTGGGTTCGAGTCCCACCGCCCTCACTCGCTATCCGACAACAACTTAGGTGCCCGTAAGAGATCGGACATTGCTCTTGTGACGGCACCCGACCGCAACTTCTGCGGGGTTGATGCCGTAGTCACTCGGTACCGCACCCGAGGGTAGCCATGACTTTCAAGCCCGCGATTTGGTACCCGCATCTCCGTCGTGCTGAGCGCCGCCAACTTGGTCGCGGTTGGATTCGCGGCCGGCGAAGCCGAGCCATGGCATGCCGGGATCCACGCCGGGGTGGCGCTGGCGTTCGGGTTGTGGTCCCAGCGCATGCGGCAGGATCGCCGCGGGAGCGAGCTCCAGGCACCGCTCGAAGTGATCGAGGCCCTCGACACGCTCGACGCCGAGATGAGCAAGACGCGGCAGGAGCTGAGCGAGATACAGGAGCGACTGGACTTCACCGAACGGCTGCTGGCGCAGAGACAGGAACCGCAGCGATTGGACCAGCAGCGCTAAGGTCTCGCCTCCTCCCACGCAGCTCTCCACACGCCCCGAAGCACCCACGCCCCGGCAGGTTTCACAGCGTCCCGGCACAATGGTGATCAAGCAGATCTCGCGACATGCTCGGTCGCAGGGGTTTTCCCCGGGTGCCTTCGTCCTTGCCGTGGGGGTATTGCTGGCCGGATGCGCGCCGATGACCAACTTATTGAACCTCGCCGGCCCCCGATTCGAGGGCCACTACGCTCCGAAAGTTCCGCTCGCCGCGCCGGCGCGTTTCCCCATCCGCCTGGTCACCTTCAACATCAAGCTTGCCCGCAAGATCGACCGCGCCATCGAGGTGCTCCAAGAGGACAGTCTTCGGGGAGCCGACGTCCTGATGCTGCAGGAGATGGACGAGGCCGGCGTAGATCGAATCGCTCGAGCGCTCGATCTGAACTACGCCTATTACCCGGCCAGCATCCACCCGGCAAACGGCCACTACTTCGGCCCAGCGGTTCTCTCCCGCTGGCCGATCGAGCGAAGCTGGAAGCTACTGCTTCCTCATAGCGGGTGGACTCGAGGTCAGCGCCGGACCGCGACCGCCGCGATCCTGCAGGTCCGACGAACTCGACTCCTCGTGTACTCCGTTCACCTGGAGACGCCGGTACAGATCTCCGAGACGGAGCGCGAGGATCAGGTAATGGCGGTGGTGAACGATGCGGCGGGCTACCGGGGCCCCGTAGTAATCGCTGGTGATTTCAATAGCTGGGAGATCGGAGGGGTCTTGAGGAAGCAGGGCTATGCCTGGCTTACCGAGCACGTCGGACCCAGCGTGTCCTGGTTCTCGTGGGACCACGTCTTCGGTCGCGGGGTGTCCCGTCCGATTCCGGCCAGCGCCGGCGTGGTCCGGGAGACTCACGGGGCCAGCGATCATCACCCGGTCTGGACCGTGGTAACGCCTTAGCCATAGGGTCCGGTCACCACCGTGCCGTAACCTCAGAGCTGATGTCGCATCAGCCTGGCCACCAGCTCTTGCAGTCGCTCCCCCATCGGGCGACGGCGCCAGTCCTCGAGCGTCACCTTCCGCGATCGGGCGCGGTCCTCGCCCAGCACTTTGGCCTGCGCCAGGGCGAACTCCTCATCGACTACGTTCAGGTTCGCCTCGTCGTTGAGGCGGAAGGAGCGGTTGTCGAAGTTGGTGGAACCGACGGAGACCCAGTAGTCGTCCACGACCATCACCTTCGTATGGTACATCGTCGGCTGGTACTCGTAGATGTTCACGCCGCCTCCAGCAGGGGGCCCCACTTCGCCCGTGAGGCCCGGCGCACCACTTGAGCATCGTGAATCGGACCAGGCACGATGATCTCTACGTCCACCCCGCGCCTGCGGGCGTCCACCAGCATGGCGACCGCCAGGCTGTTTGGCACAAAGTAGGAGTTGGCGATCCGAATGTTCCGGCTGGCCGAGGCGATCGCCAGAAGGTACATGAGCCGTAGACTCTCCGTGCCTCCGCCGGGCGAGCTGTGGACAGCCTGGGCGGCCTGGCTTCCGACCGAATCGAGCTTGGGGAAATGCTCGGCCCCATCCAGAAGCACGCCACCGGTCTCGATCCAGTTGTCGAGAAACGCCGCCTGCATCTGGCCCACCACCGGGCCCTCCGCCCGAAACTGGGCGTCGCGCCAGTGGTCGCGATCCTGCGCGTGCCCTAGGTAGAGGTCTGCGATACCCAGCCCGCCGGTGAACCCCACCCGGCCATCCACGATCAAGAGCTTTCGGTGGGTCCGCTTGTTGAAGCGGTCGAGGTTATACCAGCGGAGCGGATGGTAATGCACGACTTCGACTCCAGCCCGCCGCATCTCCGTCAGGAGCGAGTCGCCCATCTTCTTGGACCCCATCCAGTCGACCAGCAGGCGGGTGGGTACTCCGGCGCGGGCGCGCTCCGAAAGCGCCGCCGCGAATGTCGTCCCCACCTCTCCCGACCAGAAAATGTAGGCCTCGAGGTTGATGCTCCGCTTGGCCGACCGGATCGCCTCGAGCATCGCCGGGAAACGCCTGGTCACCGTTCAGGAGGGTGGTCACTCGGTTGCCCGGCACCACTGGCGTACCGAGCAGATGGGTCATCGTTCGTAGAAACTGGGGATCGCGGACGGCATAGCGATGGGCGATCGCGTGCTCGATCGTCTGGTCGGGGCTGGTGAGGTTGGCGTACAGGAGGACCGCGACCAGGGTCATCGCCACGGCAGCGGCCGCCCAGGCGGCTCGGGTGGACCGGGGCTTCGCGGTCATCGGGTCGTCTCCTGATGAAAGGAATAGCGGATCCGAGGCTCGCAGCAGGGAGCCGCTCCCCTTCGAGGGGCCGGAGAGCTCGCAACGCAGAGGGATGGGTAAAAGTGACGTCTGGGCCGAGGGCGCTGCAAGTCGTGGGTACCGGTCCCCTGGACCCCGCTCGGGCTGCGGGCATGCCTCGTGGGGCGAGGATTCCATTCTGGTGAGAAGGCCGCCGGTGCGGCTCCTGTTGGCTGGAATGACTGAGGTAATACATGAAACGACGCACGCGAATCCTGGCCCTGGCCGGGGCGCTGATCGTTCTCCTGCTCGGGCTTGCTCATCGTCCTTCCGATGCTCTTCCGCGACCGGATAGCGCAACGGGCGAAGGCGGAAGCGAATCGGACGCTCGACGCCCGCGTCGATTGGCGGGACGTCGGTCTCACCCTCTTCCGCGACTTCCCCAACCTCACCCTGCGGCTGGATGATTTCACGGCGGTCGGGATCGGCCGGTTCGAGGGCGATACCCTCGCCTCGATCCGTCATCTCGGGGTCGTCCTGGACCTGGCCAGCGTGGTTGGGAGCGTCCTCGGCGGCGGCGGGAAGGCGATCGTGGTGCGGTCCATCGAGCTCGACCAGCCTCGACTCTCCCTGATCAAGCTCGAGGACGGCACCGCCAACTGGGACATCACCAAGAAGACGCCGGAGACCGAGCCCCAGCCGGAGGCGGCGAGCCCGGTATCGATCAGCCTGCGGCGCTTCGAGATCCGCGACGCCGCCGTGGCCTTCGACAATCAGCAGGCGGGGCTGCGCGCCTCGCTGCATCGGCTTTCATCAGTCCCTCACGGGGGACTTCGGCCGCGACCTCGTCGTCCTCCAGACCCGAGCCGGCTCGGATACGGTGAGCCTCACCTTCGCGGGCATCCCCTACCTGAACCGGGTGAAGCTGGATCTCACCGCCGACATCCAGGCGGATCTCGCGAAGAAATCCTTCACGCTCAAGGACACCGAGCTCCGGCTCAACGATCTGCGGCTCGGCGCCTCGGGCTCGGCCAGTGCGGCCGGCGAGCAGATCGGGCTCGACCTGACATTCGGCGCGCCCAGCACCGAGTTCAGGCACATTCTGTCGCTGGTGCCGGCCATCTACGCCCACGACTTCCAGTCGGTACAGGCCTCCGGCACCATCGCGGTCTCCGGCCGGGTCAAGGGCACCTACGGGGACAGCGCCTTTCCGTCGTTCTCGCTGAAGACCAAGGTGGACAACGGCGCCTTCCGCTACCCCGACCTCCCGCTGCCCGCCCGCGACATCTTCGTCGACCTCTCGATCGCCAACCCCGGTGGGAATGCCGACAGCACGGTCGTAAGGCTGGAGCGATTCCACGTCCGGGTGGGGCGCGATCCGGTGGACGCGAGCATGGTGCTGAGGACGCCACTGTCCGACCCCGACCTCGATCTGCGCGTGGCCGGCAAGCTGGATCTGGCCGACGTCCGCCGCACCATGAAGCTCGAAGGGATCGACCAGCTGACCGGGACCGTCGCGGCCGACGCGGCGGTGCGCACCCGGATGTCGTACATCGACGCCAAGCAGTACGACAAGGTCGCGGCCCGCGGCAGCCTGGACGTCGGCAAACCTGACGGTCAAGGGCGAGGGCCTGCCGCAGCCACTCGCGATCCAGCAGGCGTCGCTCCAGCTGGCTCCCCAGCGCGCGGAGCTCAAGTCCTTCAAAGGGTCCATCGGCAGCAGCGACCTTCAGGCGTCGGGCTCGCTGGAGAACCTCCTCGGTTTCGCCTTCCGGGACGATGTCCTGCGCGGGAGCGCGACCGTGCGGAGCAACCGGTTCAACCTGGACGAATGGCGGTCGGGCGAGGGGGACCTGCAGGTCATCCCGGTGCCGCCGAGGATCGATTTCAGCCTGGACGCAACCGTCGCGGAGCTGACCTACGACAAGCTGAAGATGACCGACGCGCGCGGCCATCTCCGCGTCAAGGATCAGCGGCTCACCCTGGAGAACTTCCGGATGAACACTCTGGGCGGGGAGTTCGGCGTGACGGGCTCCTACGAGACGACCAACCCGGCCAGACCGACGTTCGACGTCGGGCTGCGAATGGCCAAGGTGGATATCCCCGCGGCGTTCGAGGCTTTCACCACGGTGAAGTTGCTGGCTCCGGTGGCCAAGTACGCCCGAGGCAATTTCTCCACCGATCTGAAGCTGAACGGCGCGCTGGGCAAGGACATGATGCCCCTGTTCGACGTCCTCAGTGGAGCGGGCTCGCTGCAGACGTCGCGGCTGGTGCTGGAGGATTTCCCCGCACTGGAGAAGATGGTGGACCTGACCAAGCTCCAATTTCTGGACAATCCGGCGCTGGTGGCCCTCCGGACGGCGTTTCAGATCCGGGACGGCCGGCTGCACGTCGAGCCCTTCGCGGTGAACCTGGGACCGACCACGATGAACGTGAGCGGCTCCAACGGCCTCGACCAGTCGCTGCAGTACGCCCTGAAGCTTCGGGTGCCCCGCTCCGAGCTGGGCGACGCGGCGAACCAGGCGGTCGCCGGCCTGGTGTCGCGGGCCGGCGGCGCCGGGATCGATCTGAAGGCGGCGCCCGAGATCGAGCTGGGCGTGCAGCTCGCCGGCACGGTGACGAACCCCTCGGTCAAGATCGACGCGGGCAGCGTCGCTTCGTCGGTGAAGCAGGGCGTCGAGCAGGCGGTGCGGGAGGGGGCCGCCAAAAAGGTGTCGGCCGAGGCGACCCGCCTGGTTCAGGAGGCGGAGCAGCGCGCCTCCGCCATTCGCCAGGAGGCCCAGACGTTGTCCGAGGGCGTGAAACGGGAGGGCTACCAGCAGGCGGACGCGCTGACCGCCCGGGCGTCCAATCCGATACTTCGTGCCGCGGCCGAGCCCGCCGCGGACAAGCTTCGGAAGGAGGCGGACGAGAAGGCCGCCAAGATCGTCCGCGAGGCGGATCAGCGCGCCGACAACCTGGTCGCGGAGGCCCGGCGGCAGGCCGAGCCGGACCCCGGGCGAGAAGTAGCCGGCTCGCCGGTGCCGACCCGCAAAAGAGGCAGTATACTGGCGAATGATCGTCCACGTCGTCGACGGCACCTACGAGCTGTTCCGCCATTTCTACGGCCAGCGTCGCTTCAACAAGGGCAAGGACAAGCCCTTTGCCGCCGTCGCAGGCGTGCTGCACACGGTGCTCGAGATGCTCGAGACGGGAGCCACCCACCTGGGTGTCGCGACCGATCACGTGATCGAGTCTTTCCGGAATGCGCTCTGGCCTGACTACAAGACGGGTGAAGGGATCGAGCCCGCGCTGGTCCGGCAGTTCCACCCCCTGGAGGCGGCACTCGCGGCGATGGGGGTCACGGTATGGCCCATGATCGAGCTGGAAGCCGACGACGCCTTGGCATCGGCCGCGCGCCTCGCGGCGGAGGACGAGCGAGTCGAGAGGGTCTGCATCTGGGCCAACGACAAGGATCTCGCGCAGTGCGTCGACCGCGACCGGGTGGTGCAGGTGGATCGCCGGGCGAAGGAGATCCGCGACTCGGAAGGCGTGCGCAAGAAGTTCGGCGTAGAGCCCGCGCTGATCCCCGACCTGCTCGCTCTGGTCGGGGACGCGCAGGACGGATATCCCGGCATTCGGGGGATAGGCCGGGCCACGGCAGCTCGGCTGCTGAATCAGTACGGCCCGATCGAAGCCTTTCCTGCGAGCGTACTGGGCGAAGCACGGGAGCGGGCACTGCTGTTCAAGGATCTCGCCACGCTGAGAGCCGACGCCCCGCTGTTCCGGGACGTGGACGAGCTTCGGTGGCCGGGACCTACCGGCGAGTTCCCCGCCTGGGCCGAGCGGATCGGCGATGGACGGTTGCTGGACCGCTGCCTCAAGGCACGAATCACTCTGGAGAAGGAGGGTAACACTCATGGACCACACGATCGTGCACTTCGAGATTCCCGCCGACCAGCCGGAACGGGCGGCGAAGTTCTACCGTGAGCTGTTCGGATGGAACATCAATCGCTGGGAGAACCCCGGGGGCATGGAGTACTGGATGGTCGAGACCGTTCCGACCGACGCGGAGGGCCGGCCTGTGCGCCAGGGCGTCAACGGCGGGCTCATGCCTCGGATGTTTCCGGGCCACGTTCCGGTCAATTACATCGCCGTCGACAATCTCGATGAATCGGTCGAAAAAGCGGAGCGGCTCGGGGCCAAGGTCCTCATGAGGAGGCAACCGGTGCCGGGAATGGGGTGGTTCGCCCAATTGACGGACACCGAAGGAAACGTGTTCGCACTCTGGGAGACCGATATGGCCGCCGGAACGGCAGGGGCGGTAGGCGAGCAGGCCGACGGGGCGGCCAGATAGATCGAGGAGAGCCGTAAGCCGGGATCACCACCGCAACGACAGACAGGTCAGGCCGCCGTCCATCTTCCGGTATTCCGACATGGCGAGCGGCACCAGCTCATAGTCCGATCCGCCGAGTAGCGCGCTGGTCGCCGGGAATCCCCGGGCGACCAGCAGCGCCTCGTTGACCCGGAGGCAGTTGGCCGCGTAGTCCTCCCCGTCCGGCACCCGCAGGACCTCCCACCCTCGCAGCGCTTCGTGGCCGGCGATCCCGCCGGCGGCAAGCAGACGTCGCCCACCCAGCCAGGAGAGGCCGGTCTTCAGGTGCAGCAGGCCTGGCATGGACCGAATGTCGATCACGCTCGAGCTGAAGCCATGCCGCGTCAACCACCGGCCGACCTGGGCAGCCCCCTCGGCATTGGTGCGCCGCGATAGACCGATGAAGAAGTGCCGGCCCGCCTCGCAGACATCGCCGCCGTCGACCGTGCCGGGAGCCGTGATCTCGTCGAGCTCGGGAAACCACTCTCGGAGCGCCTCTCCGACCGCGCCTACCTCACCCTCGCGGCTCGCGGCGCCAGGGCGGGTGAGGATGGCGCCGCCGGTGGTGACGATGGCGACGTCCTCGACGAAGGTGGAGTCGGGAAAATCGGGATCGGGAGCGAGCCTGGTGAGGGAGAGTCCCAGCCGCTCCAGGGTCCGGCAGTACGGCGTCGTGCTGCTCGAGCGCGAGCGCCAGGTCCGGCGCCCCTAGGCGGGACGAAGTGATCCCCGCGGCGAAGGTGTCCGCGGGGGGCGGACGAGGGCACGGGTGAATCGCATGCGCTAGCTCGCGCCCGCTCGATCCCTTCGAGCGATGATGAGCCGGTAGGCTGGATAGCTGATCGCCAGCAGGAGCATCGACTTCCAGCTGTTGCCCCAGTCGGTGGCCACCGACCCCACGAGAAAGGCCACCGACGCCAGCAGCACGAGTCCGGTGGTGACAGGGAAGCCGGGCACCCGATAGGGCCTCGGTGTGTCCGGCTCCTTCCGCCGGAGGGCGAACACGCTCAGGAAGGACAGCGTGTAGCTGGCGACGAAGAAGAACGCGCACAGCGCCAGCACCGTGTTGAACGTTCCGGAGACGATGAACCCGACCGCGACCCCGACGCTGGCCCAGTGCCCGACCGTCGGCGTGCCGCCGGGATTCACCGTCTCGAATCCGGCGGGGAGCAGCCGGTCCCGGCTCATGGCCAGCACCACCCTGGGCGCCATGAGGCAGAGAGGCGTTGATGCCGCTCAGGATCGACAGCAGCACCAGCGACCGGATGACCAGGTCGCCCCGCTCGCCGAAGAGCGCCTTCCCCGCAGTCGCGGCGACGAATGGATCGCCCGCCATCCGGTCGATGCCGAGCACTCGGACCAGCCCCACGTTGACCAGGATGTAGATCAGGATGACGAGCGAGGACCCCCAGCACCATCGCGCGCGGAATGCCGCGGCCGGGGTTCCGTACTTCCTCGCCGAAGTAGACCGGCCCGGTCCATCCGTCGTAGGTGAAGATCACCGCCTGCAGGGCCATGACGATGGCCGTGAGCCAGGGCCATGCCGGCGGGGAGCACCTCGGGCGCGACGGCCTCCCGCGCCGGCACCGGCAAGAGCAGGCAGAAGGCGATCAGCACTCCGAAGGCCAGCGCCTTGAGGGCGCTCAGGATCTGCTGCGAGAGATCGCCGACTCGGATCCCGCGCCAGAGGAGCAGGCCGAACAGGAGCACCAGGGCCACGCCCGCTGGAACCCGGCGCCCCGCCATGGCCGGCACCAGGGCCTCGAGATACTCCGTGAAGACCATCGCGCCGAGGGACGGCCGTGGCGCAGGTGGAGATCCAGTCGTTCCAGCCGACCACGAATCCCGGGTACTCGCCGAGACCTCGGCGCACGAACACGTACTGGCCACCCGATTCGGCCACCATCGCGCCCGGTTCGGCCATGGATATCGCCCCGAGCAGCGCGTAGAGACCGCCGATGATCCACACGCCGAGGAAGAGCGCCGCGCTCGGCAGCCGCTCGGCCACGTCGCCCGGCGTGCGGAGGATGCCGACCAGGATGGTGTTGCCGATGATCACGGCGACACCGAAGGAGACGCCCAGCACCTGGAGCAGCTTGCCCCGGCTGGTGGCTCGGACCAGGGCGGCCGGTACGACAGCGTGATCCACTGCGTCAGGCACCGGCACGTTGGTGACCGTCCTTGGGCGAGTGACTGGTATGTGGGTGCAACCGAATTCAACCTGCTATGACAAGGCGCAGGAGCGCCCGATAGCGTATCGGCGGGGCCGGCATTTGCGGTGGGTTGGTCAAGATACTTCCAGATCCCGATTTCCGCTTGGGGCGCTACCGCAGTCGGGGCGTGTACCGGTTCAGTGTCGCATACGACGGCGGCCAGGGTAGCGTGTACCCCAGGTCGGCGGCGGCATGGCGGGTCCAGTACGGATCCCAGAGATGCGCCCGCGCCAGCACCACCAGATCGGCGCGGCCCGCCGCCAGAATGGTGTTCACGTCGGCGGGCGACGAGATGTTCCCCACGGTCATCGTGGGCACCCGCGCCTCGTGCCGGATCCGATCGCTGAACGGGGTCTGGAACTGGCGGCCGTAGACCGGCTTGCCCTCGGGCACGGTCTGCCCCGCGGAGACGTCCACGATATCGGCCCCGGCAGCGACCACCATCCGGGCGACCTCCACCGAGTCGTGCGCCTCCATGCCGCCGGGCGCCCAGTCCGTGGCCGAGATCCTGACCGACAGCGGCTTGGCCTGCGGGCCACTCGGCGCGGACCCGGGTCACGATCTCCAGCGGGTAGCGCATCCGGTTGGCCAGCGATCCGCCGTACTCGTCGGTCCGCCGGTTGGTGAGCGGCGAGATGAACGAGGCCAGCAGGTACCCGTGCGCCAGGTGCAGCTCCAGCAGGTCGAACCCGGCGGCGTCGGCCATGCCGGTGGCGCGGACGAAGTCGGCGGCCACCTGGTCCATGTCGCCCCGAGTCATCTCCCGGGGCGTCTGGTTGTGGGGCCGGTAGGGGATGGGAGACGGCGCGATCAGCGGCCAGTTCCCTTCGGCCAGCGGCTCGTCCTCGCCTTCCCAGAGCAGCGCAGGTCGAGCCTTTCCTGCCGGCGTGCGCCAGCTGGATGCCGATCTTGCGCCTCGCTCTCCCGGTGCACGAACTCGACGATCCGCTGCCAGCCCGGCGACGTGCGCCGGGAGATACATCCCGGCGCAGCCGGGTGAGATCCGGCCCTCGCGGCTCACGTCGGTCATCTCGGTCATCACCAGTCCGGCGCCGCCGATCGCCCGGCTGCCGAGGTGCACCAGGTGCCAATCGTTCGGCAGCCCGTCGTCCGCCCGGTACTGGCACATGGAGGAGACCACGATCCGGTTGGGCAGCACCAGCTCGCGGAGCCGGTAGGGCGTGAACAGCGGCGGAGGGCGGGGATCGATGCGGCACCGGGCGCCCGCTCTGCTTCGCCGGCCTGCTCGGCGAACCAGCGGTCCACCTGCGCGACCAGCGCGGGATCGCGCAGCCTCAGGTTCTCGTGGGTGATGCGGAGGCTTCGGGTGAGCAGGTTGAAGGCGAACTGGAGCGGCTCGGTGTCGTGGTAGCGCTCCACCGATTCGAACCACTCGAGGCTCGCCTGGGCCGCGCGTTGGAGGCTCTCCACCTGGGGCCGCCGTCCGGCCTCGTAGCTGGCGAGCGCGGCGGGAACCGACGCGCTCGCGCTTGAGCGCCGCCGCCAGCGCGATGGCGTCCTCCATCGCCAGCTTGGTGCCCGAGCCCACCGAGAAGTGCGCCGTGTGGGCGGCGTCGCCCAGCAGCACGACGTTGCCCGAGTGCCAGCGGGCGTTCCGGACGGTGGGGAACCGCCGCCAGATGGAGCGGTTGGCCAGGAGCGGGTGGCCCTGCAGCTCGTCCTGGAACAGCTGCTCCAGGTAGGCGACCGTGGCCTGCTCGTCGTTCTCGTCGAGCCCGCTCGCCTTCCAGGTCTCCTCCCTGGCCTCGACGATGAAGGTCGAGCGACCGGGCGCGTACTGGTACGCATGGGTGCGCCAGAGCCCGGCCGGCGAAGGCTTGAAGTAGAAGGTGAAAGCGGGGAAGGGGCGGGTGCTGCCGAGCCAGACGAAGCGGTTCCGGCGCCAGTCGAGCTGAGGCTGGAACTGGTCGGACAGCCGGTCGCGGATCAGGCTGGCGGCTCCGTCGGCGGCGACGATCAGGTCGGCGGCGGGAAGGCCGCAGTCGGAAAGGTCCCGGATCTCCTGCTGCCAGTGGATCTCGACGCCCGAGCGATTGCGCCCGCCTCGGCGAGCAGCTCCAGCAGGGTCTTCCGCTCCACTCCGGAGAAGCGATGCCCCGTGGACCGCAGGACGGTGCCGCGGTAGTGGATCTCGATGTCCTCCCAGCGCGCCGCGGCGGCGGCCATCGCCTGGTTGGTCTCGGGATCGGCCTCGCCGACGTTCTCCAGCGTCTCGTCGGAGAACACCACGCCGAAGCCGAAGGTGTCCTCGACCCGGTTCCGCTCGTAGACCGTCACCTGGTGGCTCGGGTCGTCGCGCTTGAGCAGGATGGCGAGATAGAGGCCGGCCGGCCCCGCACCCACGATCGCGACGTTCACCTGGGCGGCCGGCTCCCACGCCGGGGCCACCAGCCTGCGGCGGCCGTCAGCGGTACGCGGCGTGTCGTCCCCGTCGAGCCCGACGTGGTCCCAGAGCTTGCAGGTCACCGGCTTGTGCACCTGGTCGAGGCCCTCGCAGTAGTTGGTGAAGACACAGCGCCGCACCTCCTGTCCCAGGCCCAGCCGGAGCTTCCGGAACCAGTCGGGGTCGCGCCAGGCTCTGCCGGGCCGACGCGATGATGTCCGCCACGCCGTCCCGGAGCAGCTCCTCCGCCTGCTCGAAGGTCGAGATGCCGCCCGACAGGACCACCGGCGTCGAGCACCCCGCGGCGCGCACCGCCTCCCGCACGGCAGCGTGGCGTCCCGGTTGCGGCCGAACGGTCCTCGCTCGTCCGACCGCACGGTCGGCATGCACTCGTAGCCGCTGGGCCCGGTGTAGGGATAGCGGGCCCAGCCCACCCGCGGCTGCTTGGCGTCCTCGAACTTGCCGCCGCGAGAGAGCGAGAGGTAGTCCATCCCGGCCCGCGCGAACTCGGCGCCGAACCACGCCGCATCCTCGGCGGTGTTGCCGCCCGGCGATGCATTCCTCGGCCAGGAACCGGCACCCCACCACGAAACGCTCGCTCACCGCGGCTCGCACCGCGCGGTAGACCTCGAGCGGCAACTTCACCCGATTGGCCCGAGGTCCGCCGTAGCCGTCGTCGCGCTGGTTCAGTGCGGAGAGGAACGACGCCATGGTGTAGGCGTGGGCGTAGTGCAGCTCCACCCCGTCGAACCCCGCCTGCTCGGCGCGTGCCGCCGCGGCAGCGAACAACTCCGGCAGAGCCCGCGGCAGATCCCGAATGTGAGGCAGATCGGTATCGGTGATCCGCTCCCGCTCGCCGAATCGCAGGCTCTCGAGCTCCCGCTCATCGAGGAAGCTGGGCCACTCCGCTTCCGGCAATCGCGCCAGCGCCTCCCGGACGGCGTCGTCGGTGCCTCCCAACAGGGCGCGGTGCCGGTCGGTGAGGACGAGGAACTCCCGGAAGTAGCGCTCGGGCTCCGGCCGGCGGCGGATCCGGAGAAAGTCGATGATCTGGATGAACAGCCGGGTCCGTCCGCCGCTCGCCTGCCGGACGGTGCGGACGAGCTCCGCCAGGCCGGGGAGGAATCGGTCGTGCCCGATCCGGAGCAGCGGTCCGCTGGGAATGTCCCGGATGCCGGTGGCTTCGACGACCAACGCCCCGGGCTGCCCGCGGGCGAAACGCTCGTACCACGCCAGAACCTCCGGCGTGACCAGCCCGTCTTCGGTGGCGCGCCAGGGCACCATGGCCGGAACCCAGGTGCGCTCCGCTCAGCTCCAGCCGGCCGGAGCTGAGCGGGCTGAACCAGAGCGACTGGGCCGCCTCTTCCGCGGTGGGCGGATGAGTCGCCGGGATGGGGTATTTGACGAAGGGCTCGGGGTGCCACATGTCGGAATGTGCATCAGGAGCCCCGACGCCCACCAGCCACGGCACTTCGCACGGGCTATCGCGTCAGCGCGACGTAGCGGTCGTATGCCGTGGGATCATCCTTCCGGCCGTGGAAATCGAAGGGGTGGTGCTGGTTCTGGTGCTCCACCATGAGGCCGTACGAGGCGCCCGCCTTGACGTTCGCGCTGGCCGCTGCCGCCGCGGCCGATCCGGTCCGCGCATCCTCGTTGCAGACGATGGGCTTGCCGGGATGTGCGGTTTGCGAGGCGCGCACCCGCGCGGCGATATCCGACAGCGACAGCGAATTGAAATGGACCAGGATGAGGTCGGAGGACGCCGCGACCTGGGACGTGGTCTGGCCGTTGCGCAGGTAGCTCGCCGAGACCGGGAGCGCCGGATAGCGGTTCTTGGCCAGTCGGATGAGGCCGGCGACGCCGGCGTCCGAGCGAAGAATCGAGTGATTGAATCCGCCGTGACCGTACTCGTTGACGACCTCGAGAACGACGTTGCGGTAGCCCTTCGCCCGGATCCAATCGACCGCGTTGACGACGCCCGCCCGGATCGCCTGCTCGTCCTGCAAATGCTGATCCTGGCGCTGATAGTAGAGGCTCAGGATGATCGCGGCGCCCAGTGCGTCCGCGCGCTCGACCACCCGCGCGACGCGAGCGAGGTAACCGGACCGCAAGCCGCCGTTCTTACAGAAGGCGGTGTTCTTGGCCCCTTCGTAGCCGGGATATCCCCCTTGCAGCGAGACGGTGAAGGCACGCACGCCCAGCGAGACGTATTCGCTCATTCGGCCGACGAACTCGTCGGTGTTGGCGCTCGGGATCGAACGACGGCCGATTCGCGTCCTCGAAGACCGAGTTCACCATGCGGACGTTCATCAGCAGGCCTTCGGCGGACTGGCCCGAGTAAGTAAGGGCGCCATTGATCCTGAAGCGGCGGCCGTCCATCGTCAGCCGGGTGCGCGCGACGAAATCCGCCGGATTTACCGCTTCAGCCATGCCAGGGTCTGCCTCGGCCGGGTCGGTGGGCGCGGCGCACGACATCAGTGACACAGCGGCGAACAGTACCAGGGGCAGCATGCCCCGAATCTCTATGCCTTCAATGGCCCTCATTGGGTGCTTCTCCGGCGGAAGGATGGGGAGCAGGCGGCAGGGCGGAACAGGCCTGGCAGGCGCGAAGGCCTGATGGGGTAGGCTATGCCCGGTCGCAGTCGAGACCGGCCCGCGGGTGGCCCGCGGACAAGCGAGGGACGAAAATGGCTGGTCGGTGGGGGGCGCGCGGTGTCCGATCTCACCGACAAGGCGCGTTTAGTCGCCGTTCACCACCGTGCCGTCGCAGGCCACGTAGCGCTCGGTCACCGCCGCGAAGAGCTTCTCCAGCGACACCCGGTCGATCTCGTCGCCCTTCGATTTGGGCGTCCGGCCGTTGAAGGTGAGCAGCAGGTCGAGCGACGGCACGACCAGCACCCAGTTCTGGCCCGATCCGATCGTGCGGTAGAGGTCGGCCGGGTACTTGGCACCCCAGCGGCAGTCGCGGTTGGTGCGGAGGTTCGGGTAGGCGGTGGACCCGGTGAACCGCCGGAGCCATGAGGCGGGGAAGATCCGCCGGCCGTTCCAGTCGCCCTCGTGCAGCATCAGGTAGCCGAGCCGCATGAAGTCCCGCGCAGTCAGGAGCGCGTTCCCCGCCGCCGCGTACTTCGTGTCCTCCATCCCTGAACGTGAGCCTGTAGGCGGTCCGCCCGACGCCGATCCGGTCCAGGATCGCGTGTTCCAGGTAGACGCTCGCCTCCTTGCCGCTCACGTTCCGAAAGACGAGGCTCAGGTGGTTGAACGCCACGCTCGAGTACGGGCTGCCCTTGGTGTAGGTCGACGGTTGGCCCGGGGTGTAGGCGAGCCGCGCGCTCTGCGGCCAGTCGGCATCCTTTCCGACCGTGAACGGCTCGAACTCCCAGTCTCGCCTCGGTCTGCAACGCCCCGTTGGCGATCTGATGATGAGCCTCCGGGATGATGCCCGATGCGTGGCGGAACACCTGGTCGAAGGTGATGCCGGCCTTGCGGCTGTCGGTGAGGGGGAATCCCTGCGGGAGCCAGCGGCGGTCGTACAGCTTGCTGGTGAACCCGAGGTCGAGCTCCGGGTAGGTCTGGACCAGGTGCCCGGCGAGCAGCATGGCGAAGGTCTTGCCATTCGACGCCGTGTAATAGAGCGCCGGTCTTGGCCCCCGCCTGGTTGTAGTACTCGCCCACGATCCAGCCGTTCTTCACCACGATCGCGGCCTTGTTGGACGGTTTGTAGCCGCTCACGCCGATGGCGTAGTTCTCGTACGGCAGGGACATCAAGTACTGTCCCAAGCCCTTGAGCTTGCCACCGTCCACGCCGTAGCCGCGGATGCGTGCGGCATCGGTCGTGGTGCGCCAGCCGCCGTTGGCCTCGGGCGGCGGAAAGTAGGTCGAGAGCGCGACGGCGGCGGACGGATCGGAACGGAGATCAGGATCAACAGGGCGGTGGAAGTCGCAGCCTACCAGGAGGAGGGTGGCGGCCGACGAGAACGCCGGCCGCGCGGTGGGGAAAGAACGCATTGGGGCTCCGCAAGTGCGAGCCGGGGCCCTGACCCTCGGCATCGTGCCAAGCTAGGCTGACCCCGACACCAGTCGGTCAGCCAAACTCGGACGACGTCAGGAGGCCTGCTATGGCGGGCGTCACCAAACCTCGGGCCGGATGCAAACTCCGGCGGGAGTCAGCCAGCCTGCCGATAGGTGAAGCCCTCCAACGTTACTCGGTAGGTCCTCGTGGCGGCATCGTGGCGGACGCAGTACGTGGTCGGATAGTAGGCCGCGGTCGCGTAAGCGCTCGGAGTGCGGACCGGCCGGCACTGTTGTGAGGCTGCTAGAGAGGAACGCGTGTGACACCATCGGCTCGAGGAAGATCAGCTTTCCATCGTAGGCACCGTAGATGAAGGTGTGCGAGAAGCCGAGCGTCGGGTCGGCGAGCTCGGGGTCGCGGGCATCCACTAGATGGTTGCCCATGGCCGCCACCGCCGCCCCGACATCGACGTAGCCCTCCGGGGCGTGCTGCTTGGGCAGTGGAACGCCGGCCCGGGCGGCGTCCTCACAGTGAATGAACTCGGCGCAGGGGCCAGTCCGGATCCCGTGGATCAGCGCCGGCTCCACCATGAAGAAATGGAAGTCGAAGTGTGGCGCGCTCCATACCTTCGGGGCGGGTGGCAAGTGGCCTTCGGGGTTCCAGTTCACGGTCGCCCAGCGGACTGGGAGGCCGAGGCCCGCCGCACCGTCCGGCAACGCGAGATCGGCCTGGTAGTCCCCCAGGCACTCGCCATGGGTCACGCTGCCATCGCCATTCTTGTCGAAGCAGCGGCTGGTGGTGTTCATCCGAGTCGCGAGGCCGGCGAGCGCGGTCTCGGTGAGCGCGACACCGAGCACGCGTGGCTCGCCGCCGGACGCGAGCTCGACGAACATCCGCGCCGTTCCGTTCCCGACGGGGACTTCGGGGCCCTGCAAGGTCCTCGCGGCCTCACGCCTCGCGGCGCCGGCGGGCGGTAGCACCACCGCCAGGGCGGTGAGCCCCAGCGCGGCTGTCACAACGGCGATCCCAGATGTGGCGGTCAACATGGCAAGAGCCTCCTTGGAATGTCAACGTAACAACAATAGTCGTTGGAACGACCATTGCACTCGGTGAAATCGGTTCTCCCTGCTACCTCGCCCGGTCGGCGACGGGGAAGGGGCCGAAGCCGGCGCGTGCCTCGCCCAGCAGGTCGCGGAGCAGCTTGAGGCGCTTGGGACCGAGGCTCCCCAGGCGCTGCTTCAGGAACACGACCACGGCGTCATCGAGCCTGGCCAGCATCTCGAGTCCTTTTTCGGTGATGAAGAGCTTGACCACGCGGCGATCCTCGGAGTCCCGCATGCGCCGCGCGAGGCCAAGTTTCACGGTGCGGTCGGCTAACCGGGTTACGTCCGGGTCGCGGTTGATCATGCGGTCGGCTATCTCGCGCATGGTGCGCCCGCCGACTCCGGCCCCCCGCAGGATGCGAAGGAGGTTGTACTGGCTGGGCGAGATCCCCTCCGTCTTCCGGAGATAGCGGATCCAGGGCTGATCCATCTCCTGGGAGGTGAGGCGGATCGCGATGTAGACCTCCTCCTCCAGGGAGCGGAAGGGTTTGGTCTGGTGGATTTCGTGGTAGACGGCACTCATGCGTGACAAGGATATTCGTTGCAACAAATATTGTCAATCTCCCTGGGCCCGTCGTGCCGTTCACTGACCTACTTGAGCAGCTCCCCCGCGATGATCAGCTGCTGGATCTCCGTCGTCCCCTCGTAGATCCGGAGCGCCCGGACCGCGCGGTACAGGCGGTCCACGGGGTGATCGGCCAGCACCCCCCGTCCGCCGATGAGCTGCACCGCGTCGTCCACCGCCCGCTGGGCCATCTCGGTAGCGAAGGACTTGGCCATGGCCGCCTCGCTGGTGATCCGCTCCTGGCCCTGGTCCTTCTCGTACGCCGCCCGATACGTCAGGAGCCGGGCGGCCATGAGATCGGTGGCCATGCGTGCGAGCTTCTGCTGCACCAGCTGGAACTGCGCCAGCGGCTTCCCGAACTGCTGCCGCTGCTTCACGTGGGCCAGCGACTCGGCCAACGCCCGGGCCGCCATCCCGCAGGCCGCCGCGGCCACCGTGGGTCTCAGCCGGTCCAGCGCGGCGAGGCCCAGCCCGTAGCCGCGCCCCTCGGCGCCCAGCAGCGCGTCCGCCGCAACCCGGCAATTCTCGAAGGCGATCTCGCCCAACGGATGCGGGGCGCTCAGCACCTGGGGGCCGGCGAACCGGAGTCCGGGGGCATCCGCCGGCACCAGAAAGCAGCTGATCCCCTTGGCACCCTTGGATCGGTCGGTGGAGACGAACACGGTGTAGAGATCGGCGATGCCGGCGTTGGAGATCAGGGTCTTGGTGCCGTCGAGGACGTATCCCGACCCCTCGCGCCGTGCGGTGGTGGCGATGCCGGCCACGTCCGACCCGGCCTCCGGCTCGGTCATCGCGAAGGCGGTCATCACCTTTCCCTTGGCGATCGGCCCGAGCCAACGGTCCTTCTGGGCCTGGGATCCGCCCAAGAGAATCGGCGTGGTGCCCAGCCCTTGCAGGGCAAACACCGCGTCGGCCAGCGGGGACGCTTCACCGAGCGCCTCCCGCATGAGGCAGCACCCGCGGAGATCCAGATCGAGAATCGGCTGGAGCCAGCCTCCCGCACCGAGCAGCGCGAGCAGGATCCGCGCCTCCCTCCGGGCCGCGTCGTCGTCAGCCGGTTCGGGGCGCCTGGCGATCTCTCCCATCGCAAAGCCGGTAGCCCGCTCGGCGAGGGGCATGTGATGCGATTCGAGGAAGGTGCGGATCGGTCGCGTGTCCGGCATGGCCTATTCGAACTTCGGCTCGCGCTTGGCGCGGAAGGCTTCGTAGGCCTCGCGGAAGTTGGGATTCCGCATGCAGTCGGCTTGCGCCTGCGCTTCCCACTCGATCGCGGAGACCAGATCCATCGCGGCCTCCTGATTGAGCGCCTGCTTGGTGACTCCCAGCGCCACCGACGGTCCCCGCGCCAGCCGCGCGGCGACGTCGGTCGCCTCGGCCATCAACCGGTCGCCCGGTACCACCCGGTTGTAGAGCCCGATCTGGCCGGCGCGCTCGGCGGTGATGAAGTCTCCCAGCATGAGGATCTCGCTCGCGTGGGCCAGGCCGACGATCCGGGGCAGGAGCCAGGCCGCCCCCATGTCGGCGCCGGCCAGGCCCACCCGCGAAAAGAGGAAGGCGATCTTGGCACTGTCCGCCGCGATCCGGATGTCGCTGGCCGCCGCGATCACGGCCCCCGCGCCGGCCACCGTGCCGTTGAGCGCCGCCACGACCGGGCGGCGACATTCGCGAATGGACAGGATGAGATCGCCGGTGAGACGGGTGAACTCGAGCAATCCCGCGGCATCCCTCGAGAACAGCGAGCCGATGATGTCCTCGACGTCTCCGCCGGTGCAGAAGGCTCTGCCGGTGCCGGTGATGATGACGGCGCGAACGCCGGGCGCCGTATCCAGGGCACGGAAGGTGTCCCTGAGCTCGGTATACACCTCGAAGGTGAGGGCGTTGAGTCGCTCGGGCCGGTTCAGGGTGATGGTCGCGACGGCGCTCGCGGAGTCAACGGCGTAGAGGAACGACTTGGGATTCACAGATTTCCCTTGTGCTGCGCGCCATCGACGACGATGCAGGCGCCCGTGACCCAGCTCGCCCGCTCGGACGCCAGAAAGGCCACGACGTCGGCGACCTCCTCCGGGGTGCCCATCCGGCCCATCGGGATCGTCTGGAGCACTGCGCCGTAGAAGTCCGGATTATTCTGTTTCGCCTGCTGCCCAGAGGCCACCGGCGAACTCGATGGAGCCCGGTGCCACCGTGTTCACCCGGATCTTCTGCGGGGCGAGCGCGAAGGCGAGCGATTTGGCGTGACTGACCAGGGCCGCCTTGGCCGCCCCGTAGGCCGGTGGGAAACCGGTCGCCTCCAGGCCGGCGATCGAGGAGATGTGGACGATCGCGCCGCCGCCGGCGCCGCTCATCCACGGCGCGACCTTCCAGCTGGCCCGCACCGCGGCCATGAGGTCCACGTTCAAGGTCGACTGCCATGCGGCTTCGTCATCCGCGAAGCCGATCCCGCTCGGGTTGTTGACCAGGATGTCCACTCGTCCCAGCTTGGCACGTGCCGTGTCGAGAAAGCCATCGAGCGCCTCCGGGTCTCCCACGTCGCACACCGCCGCGTAGACGGGGACGGACCGGGCACGCAGCTCGGCCTCGGCCTCGCGCAGCGCCGGCTCACCTCGAGCGCAGATGGCGACGCCCGCTCCCTCCTCGGCCAGGCGGAGAGCGATCGCTCGGCCGATGCCCCTGCTCGCCCCGGTCACGACCGCGGACTTTCCTCGTAAGCCTAGGTCCATGATGTCTCCTCCTCAGCCCAGCACCGCGGTCGCTTCGATCTCCACCACCGCCTGCGGGTCCACCAGCGACTTCACCTCCACCAGCGCCATGGCCGGGAAGTGCGTCCCCATCCGGCGCCGGTACAGCCTCTCCCAACGGCTTGAGGCTGGCGCGGTACTGCGCCATGTCGGTGACATAGATCGTGAATCGCCCGATGTCCCTCGGCTCGCCGCCGGCCTGGCGCAGCACGGCGAGCACGTTGCCCAACGCCCGGTCGAACTGGGATACGAAGTCGGCGGCCGGCACCTGGCCCGAGCCGTCGCGCGCGGTCTGCCCCGCGATGAAGAGCGTCCTGCCCCCGGCCTGGGCCAGCATCCCGTTGTTCCAACCGCGGGGCGCGCCGAGCTCTTCGGGGTTGATGATCGCGAAGCGGTCGCTCATCGGGTCTCTCCCGTCAAGGACCAGCGCCTCCCCGTTGGGGGCCTCGGTGACGGCGTCGGCCGAGAGCGACACCACGGCCGCCGCCACCTCCTCCGCCGTTATCAGCCGGGACTGGCCCGCCGAGGCGAGGGCCGCCGCCAGCGCCTCTTCCCTGGTGCGGCCGGTCTTGGCCACGATCCGGTCCACCGTCTCGGCGGTCATCTCGGTGTCGACGAAGCCGGGGCACACCGCGTTCACCGTGACCCCGGTGCCCGCCACCTCCGCCGCCGCTGAGCGGGTGAGCCCCACCAGCGCGTGCTTCGCCGCGGAGTAGGCCGCGAGATACTTGCCGCCACTGAGCCCCGCCGTCGAAGCCACGTTGACCACTCGGCCCCACTGCCGCTCGAGCATGCCGGGAAGAAAAGCCCGGGTGCAGAGGAAGGCGCCGGTGGCGTTGACCGCCATGAGGCGGTTCCAGTCCTCGAGCGAGGTCCGAGCGATCGGCATCGAACCGGCGGCGCCGGCGTTATTCACCAGCACCGCGACCGGTCCCAGCTCGGCAGCTTCGCGGGCGAGCGCCTGCACGCTTGCTTCGCTGGTCACGTCGCAGACCACCGCCTTTGCCCGGCGGCCCATCGCCACCAGCTCGGCGGTCTGCCGCTCGATCTGGTCTCGAGTGCGGGCGGCGAGCACCACATTGTGGCCGGCGTCCGCAAGCGCTCGGGCGGTGGCGGCTCCAATGCCCCGACCGGCGCCAGTTACCACCGCCACCCGACCGGCCGGGTATTCATTGCGCCTGCCCGGTCCTGGCCCCGAGCTCGGCCTGGACCGCTTCGTCGAGGATCCCGCCGAGGATTTCGATGGTGGCGCGGCCCTCCTCGACGGTCGCCTGGGCCGGAAACCCGAAGTAGGCCCGGGGGCCGCCCGCCTCCTCGAAGCTCTGCTTGCCATCGCGGATGGCACGGGAAAGCGACGCCGGGTTCGCCGGCAGCGCGGTCCTGGTGGCCTCGCGCACCAGCTCCGGGCGTTCTGCCAGCACGATCGAAGTCTCGAACTGGCCGGCGTGGCAGGCGCCGCTCCGGAACTCGTCGGTCAGTCGGAGGGCCCACGGCTTGGCGGCGAGATTGGGAAATGCCACCGCCAGCCCGAGGTCGCGCCGGATCAGGCTCACGGCCGCTTCCAGCGAGGCGAGGTGTCCCGGATCGAGATGCGCGTTGGCGATGGCCAGCAGTCCGAATCCGTGCCGAGTCAGACTGCCGGCGATGTCCAGCACCGTCGCCGTGACCGTCTCCGGACGGAGCGAGAGCGTTCCGGCGAAATCCTGGGCGAATGCGGCCGCGGTGTACGTCAGAGGCGGAAGCACCGTCACCCTCGAGCCCCGAGCGGCCAGCCGGACGGCGCCGGAGCGCGCCATCGCCTGGGCGATGATCACGTCGGTCTCCAGCGGCAGGTGCGGGCCGTGGGCCTCGATGGCGCCCACCGGCAGGATGGCGACGGAACCGGGGCCGGCGACGTCCCGTGCCTCTTCCCAGGTCATTGCGGCAAGCGGCTGCACGGTTATTGTGTCCTCACCTCTCGTGCCCAGCCGCGGAGTTCAGCCATGAATGTCGAACATCCGACGCACCTGAACATCGCCGACTTCTTTCTCGATGCCCGGGTGCGCGAAGGCCGGGGAGACCGGACCGCGCTGATTACCGATGCCGGACGGTTGAGCTACCGTGAGGTGCAGGCACTGGCCAACCGCTATGCCAACGTGCTCAGTTCGGCGGGAGTGGCTCCGGAACAGCGCGTGATCATCGCCTTGCCGGACGGGCCGGACTACGTGGCGGCCCTGTTTGGCGTCCTGAAGATCGGCGCCGTCGTAGTGATGGTCAACCCGGAGCTCAAGCCGGACGCCATCGAGTATTTCTTCGAGTACAGCCGCGCCGCCGTCGCGCTGGTCGCGGCGGACCGCGCCGACGCGTTCCGCGCCGCGGCCGGCCGGTCCGCCCACGCGCCCGCGCTGCTGGTCGTGGGCGGCGGCGAGTGGGCATCGCGGCTCGATTCGGCGCCGGAGTCCTGGCGGAATTTTCCCACCCACCGTGACGACCCCGCCATCTGGCTCTTCTCCGGCGGCACCACCGGCCGGCCCAAGGCCGCGGTGCAGCCGCATCGCTCGTTCGTCAACACCGCGCAGTGCTACGCCCGCCAGGTGCTGGGCTACACCGAGGACGACATGACGCTCTCGGTGCCCAAGCTCTATTTCGGCTACGCGACGGGCTCCAATCTCCTGTTTCCGTTCGCCGCCGGCGCCGCCAGCGTGCTGTTCGACGACCGCTGCACCGCGGAAGTCATCTTCAGCCGGATCGCGCGGTACCGGCCGACCATCCTGATCACCGTTCCCACCATGATCAACCAGATGGTGAGTCATCCGGAGGCCGGCCGCCAGGACCTCTCGTCGCTTCGCCTCGCCACCTCCGCGGGCGAGGGATTGCCCGAGGAGCTGCACGCCAAATGGGACCGGAGCTTCGGGGTCCCGCTCCTCGACGGCCTGGGCACCGCCGAGATGTGGCACATCTTCCTCTCCAATCGGCTGGGCCGGGTTCGCCATGGGACGCTGGGCGAGGTGGTGCCCGGGTTCGAGATCAAGGTGGCGGACGAGGAGGGTCGGGAGGTGCCCGACGGCGCGATCGGGCACCTCTGGGTGCGGGGCGGGTCGCGGGCCCTGGGCTACTGGCAGCAGCTGGAGAAAAGCCAGACCTGCTTCCGGGGTGAGTGGGTGGTGACGGGAGACCTGGTCCGGCGCGACGCCGACGGCTACTACACCTACGGGGGTCGGGCCGACGAGCTGCTCAAGGTATCGGGCAAATGGCTCTCCGCCACCGAGGTGGAAGGCTGCCTGCTGCTCCACCCGGCGGTGTCGCAGGTGGCGGTGGTGGGCGTGGCGGATGCCAACGGGCTGGTCAAGCCTTGCGCGTACGTCATCGCTCGCGAGCGGCGCGACGGATTGGCGGAGGAGCTCAAGGCGTTCGTGTGCGAGCGGCTGGAGCCGTACAAGCATCCGCGGGAGGTCATCTTCGTCGATTCACTCCCGACGACGCATCTGGGCAAAGTGGACCGAGGGAAGCTCAGGACGCCTTCGAGTGCCTGAGATCAGCGCTTCATGTCCGGACAGACAAAGGGCACCGGCGCCGCCGTGTAGTGCTGCTCTTCGCTGCCATTTCGCAGGCTCAAGACCAGGACCAGCTCCTGGTTCTGCAGTGAGCGAATAGTCGCCTGGATGTCCGCCGCGTCCTCCTGCCAGCGCAACGTGCTGTCGGACTCCCACTGCCATCGAGCCAGTCGGTACGTCTCCCAGCACGAGTCCATCACCAGGGTGCTGTCGCTCAGAAAGATCCGCATCACTCCGGGCAGGCCCGTAGAATCGGAGCGCACCCATACCCGATCCACGAGCGAGCTCCCTGCCGCCGCCGCAGGGGCAGGCACGTCGGGAGCGGACGGTTTGTCGGATTCGGAGCTGTTCCGACAGCCGGCAATGAGCGAGATCGAGAGCACGACGCGGATCGGGATGGACGCACGGGTGGGCACTGGCACCTCGCCTCTAGGCGGGTAACGGAGGGTTAAATATAGAATGCCCGACATCGACTACCGGGTCGACCGCGCCGTCGCGGTCATCTCCTTCGCCAACCCTCCCGTCAACGGCCTGTCGCACGCCGTCCGTGCCGGCATCTCCGCGGCCCTCCACCGCGCCCGGAACGACTCCTCCGTCCGGGCCATCGTCCTCACGGGGGCCGGCGGTCTCTTCTCCGGCGGCGCCGATATCCGCGAGTTCGGCACGCCCGCGAGCACGGCGGATCCGACCCTGCGCCAGCTCATCGAGCAGGTGGAGACCAGTGCCAAGCCGGTCGTCGCCGCGATCGCCGGCACCTGCCTCGGCGGCGGCCTCGAGCTGGCGCTGGCGGCCCACTATCGAGTCGCCAGCGCCGACGCGAAGCTGGGCCTGCCGGAGGTCAAGCTCGGGCTCCTTCCCGGAGCGGGCGGCACCCAGCGGCTGCCGCGGCTGGTCGGCGTCGAACGGGCGATCGAGATGATCGTGAGCGGGGAGCCGGTGCCGGCAGAGGGCGCTGGCAAGCACCGCGCTACTCGATCTCGTGGTGGACGGCGACCCGCTGGCCGAGGCAGTGGAGTTCGCCGGCTTCGGCCGACGTCGCGACCAGCCCGCCCCCCAGGACTCGCGACATCCCGCTCCACGAACCGGCACTCGCGGCCCTGTGCGAGGCGGCTCGGGCCAGGCTCAGGACGGAGCGAACCCTGCTGCCGGCGCCGATGCGCGCGGTGGACGCGATCGAAGCCGCGGGAAAACCCTTCGATGAAGGACTGGCCGTCGAGCGGCGCGCCTTTCTCGAGCTGATGGAGACGCCGGAGTCGAAGGGGCTCCGGCATGCCTTCTTCGCGGAGCGCGCCGCGGGCAAGGTGGACGGCATCACGCCGTCCACGCCGGTGCGCCCGCTCGACCAGGCGGCGGTGATCGGCGCGGGCACCATGGGTGCGGGGATCGCGGTCGCCCTGCTCGATGCCGGCATTCCGCTCTGGCTCCTCGAGGCCGACCAGGCGGCGCTGGACCGGGGCCTGGCGCGGATTGCCGGCATCTATGACGGGCAGGTGAAGAAGGGCAAGCTCGCCGCGAGCGAACGGGAGCGCCGCCTGGCGCTCCTCCGACCGACCCTCTCCTACGATGCCATCGATCAGGCCGACGTGGTGATCGAAGCGGTGTTCGAATCGATGGAGGTCAAGCGCCAGGTGTTCGTCGCGCTCGACCGGGTGATGAAGCCCGGGCGCGGTCCTGGCGACCAACACCTCGACGCTCGACGTCGACACCATCGCGGGCTTCACCCGCCGCCCCGCCGACGTGCTCGGCCTTCACTTCTTCAGCCCGGCGAACGTGATGCGGCTGCTGGAGGTGGTGCGCGGCCGCGCGACGGCGCCCGAGGTGCTGGCGACGGCGCTCAAGCTCGGCAAGGCGCTTCGAAAGGTGGCGGTGGTGTCGGGGGTCTGCGACGGGTTCATCGGCAATCGGATGCTCGAAGCGTACACCAAGCAGGCCTGGTATCTCGTCGAGGAGGGGGCGACGCCGGAGCAGATCGACCGGGCCATGGAGTCGTTCGGGTTCGCGATGGGCCCGTTTCGGGTCGGCGATCTGGTAGGTCACGACGTCAGCCTGGCGATCCGCCGGCGCCGTCGCGCGGAGCGTCCGGCGTACCTCAACTCCACCTTGCCGGACAAGCTCTGTCAGCTGGGGCGACTGGGACAGAAGACGGGAGGCGGCTGGTACGACTATCCCGAGGGGCCCCGTCGCCCTGCGCCATCGGGCGTGGTGGAAGAGCTCATCACGTCGCACCGGGGGGAGATCGGGGTCTCTCCCCGCCCGATCGACGACAGCGAGATCGTCGACCGCCTGGTCTATGCCCTGGTGAACGAAGGCGCGCGGATCCTCGAGGAAGGGATCGCGGCGCGGTCGGGCGACATCGACGTCGTCTATCTCACCGGCTACGGCTTTCCGCGAGCGCGAGGTGGACCGATGTTCTACGCCGACCAGGTGGGCTTGGATCGGGTCCTACGCCGGGTGCGCGAGTTCGCGCGGAACCCCCATGGCGATCCCGCCTTCTGGACGCCGGCGCCGCTGCTGGAGCGCCTGGCGGAGTCGGGTGGGAGATTCTCGACGGGATGATCGTCTCGTCCTTCTTACCCTGCCACGTAGACCGAGTCGAGCTCGGCGTCCGGGAACCCGTGCAGCGTCACCTGGAGCCGGTGCTGGAGCTGATCGAGGCTCAGCGGCTTCCGGAGCACCGGAACGATCTGGCCGTTCACCTCCATGTGCTCCACCTCCTCGGGCAGCAACCCGGTCATCAGGATGACGCTGGGTCCCGGGCACCTGGCCAGCAGCCGGGCCGCCAGGGCGACTCCATCCATGCCGGGCATCACGACGTCGCTCAACACCAGGTCGATCGGCGGCCGTCGGCGCCGGACGGCGGCCAGCGCCTCTTCTCCCGAGCGGGATTCCAGCACGCGGTAGCCGAGATGGGTGAGGTAGCGGCTCACCAGCCGATTCACGGAGTCGTCATCATCCACGACAAGGATCACGGCGGGCGGCAAAGCGTCGGTCGGCACAGCGACTCCTGATCTCTTCGGCGGTGATGTGGGGGTGACCGAGTCACTGCAAGAGATGGACCTCCGGAGAGGCCATGGATCGCATGCGAATTCGCCTCATGCGTTCGAACATGCGGTGACAAAGCCACAGCATCCGCGCGACATTTGCCTTGACATTAAATGTTATAACACATAGCATCGTTCATGGCGCCCACCCTGCAGTCCGAGCTCAAGCAGCGGAAACCGTTCACCAGTCTCGAGCACGAGGCCATGCTGAGCATCGCGCGCACCGCCGCCCTGCTGGAGCACGCCACCGCCGAGGCACTCAAGCCGTATGGGCTTACCCCCACCCAGTACAATGCGCTCCGGATCCTGCGCGGCGCCCAGCCGGAGGGGCTGTGCCGCAACGAGGTCAGGGACCGGCTGGTTGCGCGGGTACCCGATGCCACCCGCCTGCTGGATCGCCTGACGGAGATGGGGCTGGTGGTCCGCGAGCGCGAGGGGGATGACCGGCGCTTCGTCCGCAGCCGCATCACCCGGGCGGGTCTCGACCTGCTGCGCCCTCTCGACGACGTCGTCCGGACGCTCCATGCCAAACAGCTCGGCCACCTCGGTGAACGGAAGCTCCGCTCGCTGGTCGGCCTGCTGGCGGAGGCCCGGGATCAGCCGTAGGGGCTCTTACTCAGGCCGCGGATTCAGGGCTCTTCGGCCGGCGCCCCCTCCGCGCCAGCGCGGGGAATCCGTGCCGCCGTCGCACCAGCATCCACAGCAGGGGTGCGATGAGGGCCACGAGGAGCAGGATGATGCCGGTGTGCGGCGGTGGAGACGTGGAGGAGCTTGAAGGCGGAGGCCAGCAGGACGAACGCCAGGGCCCGGCGCACCAGGCCACCGGGAGCGCGCGCCGAGAGATGGGCGCCGATCCACACGCCGGGAATACACCCCAGCAGGAGCGAGGTGGTCAGGTCCATCTTGAAGTCGCCGAACAGGAGGTGCCCCACCGCCGCGCGAAGCGACCAGCGGAACCGCCTGGACCAGGTCGGTGCCCACCAGCTCGCTGGCCTTGAGCGACGGATACAGCGCCATCAGGGCGATGATGATCAGCGACCCCGAGCCAACCGACGTCAATCCGACGACGATACCGCCCACCAGGCCGAGGGCCACCGTGGGGAGCACCCGGAGGTCGACGCGACGGACGGCCCTGGGGCAGCGGCGGCGCCCGTCCGTCCCGGCGGCGCGCATGCTCCACCAGTCGGAGATAGGCGCGCACCGTCAGTCCGAACGCCGCCAGGAGCAGCGCCACCCCCAGCGCGATGCGGATGACGTCCTGCACCTCCTGGCCCCGGCCCAACGCTCGGGCGATGAGGACACCGCTGAAGGCGCCGGGGATGGACCCGAGGCAGAGCCACTTGACCAGGCCTAGATGCACGGTGCCGCGGCGCAGGTGAACGATCGACCCCACCGGCTTCATCATCGCGCTGGCCACCAGGTCGGAGGACACCGCGGCCAGCGGGGGGATATTGAAGAAGAGCACCAGGACCGGGGTCATCAGCGCCCCGCCCCCCATGCCGGTGAGTCCGACGACGATGCCGATGCCGAGCGCCGCGGCGGTGAGTAGCGGATCGATGCTCAAGAGCAGCTCCTGATTGAGGATCCCCTACCGCACCAGGTACGACAGGGTCCTGACCACGGCGACGACGACCACTACCCCCGCCAGATCCAGGATCAGGCCCCACCGGATCATCCTGCCCAGCGGGATGTATCCCGATCCGTACACGATCGCATTGCAGGGCGTGGAGACCGGCAGCATGAACCCGAGGCTCGAGGCAAGCGTCGCGCCGAGCGCGGGCTCCACGGGGTCCATCCCGGCGGCGCGGGCAATGGAGATGACCACCGGCACGACCATGTTCGCCGACGCGGTATTGGAGGTCGTCTCCGAGAGGATCGCCGCGAACAGCACCGATGCCACCAGCAACCCGAGCCGGCCCTCGACCGGGAGCAGGCCCGTGAGCCCACGACCCATCGCCTCGGCCAGCCCGGTCTGGAACGATAGCACCCCCAGGGCGAACCCCCCGCCGTAGAGCAGCACCACGCCCCAATCGATCTGGGTGGCCTCCTGCCAGGTGATGGCGCGACCCATCCTTGCCGGGCAGCACGAAGAGCGCGCCGGCGCCGATCAGCGCGGCGACGCCTTCCGGCAGACGCCGGGACAGGCCCTGGTACAGCGCGCTGCTTTCACCCGCCGCGACGGCCACGATGCCCGGAGCCACCCAGAGCGCGATCGTCATCCCGAAGGCGAGCGCGACCGATCGCTGGCCTGGGGTCCACGGCCCCAGCCGCTCGCGCTCCCGGCGAATGAGCTCGGCGCCTGCCGGCAGCTCGCGAACGCCGGCAGGCGCGACGACCCTGAGGTAGGCACACAGGAAGATGAAGAGCAGCAGGACGATCGGGACGCCGATCAGCATCCAGCGGAAGAACCCGATGTCCACCCCGAGCTGGGAGCGGATGAAGCCGAGCCCGATCAGGTTCGGCGGCGTGCCGACAGGGGTGGCGAGCCCGCCGATGGACGCGGCGAACGACGTCATCAGCATGAGCGCGCTGGGATAGCGCGAGTCCAGGGCGACCTCGGTCCCCGGCGCCCGCAGCGCGGCCAGGATGGACAGCCCGATGCCGAACATCATCGCGGTCGTCGCGGTATTGGAGATCCACGCCGAAATGAGCGCCGTCGCGGCGCCGAAGGCGACCAGGATCCTGCCGGGACGGGCTCCGACCCAGGGAAGCGAGAGCACCGCGTAGGCGACCCGCCGGTCGAGCCCGTGGAGAAAGATGCCGCGCGCGAGGATGAAGGCGCCGATGAAGAGGAACATCAGCGGGTCGGCGAACGGCGCGAACACCTCCTTGGCCGGCGCCACCTGGAGGATCACGCAGGCCGCGGCGCCCAGCAGCGCCGTGACCGGGAGCGGCAGCGCCTCGGTCACCCAGAGCACGACCACGGCGCCGAGCACCGCCGCGAGGCGGTGAGCCTCGGGGGAGAGCCCGGGCATGGGAAGGACGAGCAGCGAGATGAACACCGCCGGCGCGACCACCGCTCCGATGGGCCGCCGCACGCTACTCCAGGTCCGCCACGCCGATGTCCTTGTCGACGACGACCGTCGGCGCCGCGGCTGCTCCGCCGACACCGGGGGCGTCCTCCTTGCCCCCACCGCCTTCGTCGGCCCGCTTCTCGCCCCGAATCTCGGGCAGCGCCGCCTCCCGGATCCAGCCGTGGGCCGAGGCGTGCGAGGCGATGGTCAGCGTGTCGTCGGCGAGGACCAGGGTGGAGCCTGCTCCGGCCACCCGCTCGGCCAGACGCTTGATCGCCGTCGAGCGCTCGGGGTGCGGCTCGACGCTCCTGATATAGACCGCGAGAATCCTCGCCGGATGGGCGGCGACGATATCGGCGTAGATCTCGGGATCCTCCTGCGCGCTGTCTCCGATCAGGATGAACGGCAGGGAGGGAAAGGTCTCCAGAATTTCATCGATCTGCCGCGTCTTGTGCCCGGCGTGTCGGAAGAGGGAAAGGCCCGAGATCCCAGTCCCGCAGCAACATGGGGCCGGCCGGGATCCGCTCGGCCTCGAGGAACCCGGCGATCACGTCGTACAGGTTCCAGGGACTGCTCGAGACGTAGAAGATGGGGTTCTTCGGTCCCCCCGCCGGCCCTTCCTCCAACGCCCGGTAGAACGCCGCCACCCCCGCGAACGGCAGCCGGGTCCGCGCGTTCTCCAGCAGCACCATCCTGGCGGCGCGGAGGAAGTTCGTCACCTCCGATTGCAGGACGGTGTCGTCCAAGTCGCTGATGACGCCGTAGGCCGCCGTGGCGGCGGGCGTCAGGATGGGGGCCGCCGTCACCCGCGGTGGTGCGCCCGCGGGGTGCATCAGCTCCAGCCTGACCGAGCCCCAGCCGTCGGTTCCTCCCGGCTCCGCCTCGAGCCACTCGCGGACGAATCCCTCGTCGTCCGCGATCAGCTCGCGGTCCCCGTCCGGCAGCCGCGCCCACACCTTGGCGAAGGGGAGCGGATCGCTCTCGAGGCGCTTCAGCATGGCGAGAAGGTTGCGCACCTTACCGGCGCCGGCGGCCGCCACGGGAAGGGACTCGTCCTGGAGCACCCGGGCCAGCACCAGCACCCGGCCGTCGCGGCCGTACCCCCGGTAGCCCGCGATGTGATAGGGGTCGCGGTCGACCAGGCGCTCCAGGGCGTCGGTGCCGCCCCGGACGCGCGACTCCAGTGCCGCCGCGAGATCCCGCAGCTCTTCCCGCCATCCAGCGATGATCGCGCTCCTGTGGCTTCGGGTTGGTCGCGCACCCTAGAATAAGGCTGTCCCCACTGTGATCGCCATGATGGCTTCCCCGTGATCCAGGCGACCGCCATCGTGTGCGGGCGGCGACTCTTGCGTCCCGGGTGAGCCGTGTCACCCACCGGGGAGTCCCCTTCCGCTATTCTCGCCCAGCGGGATGGAACCAACCGCGCCGGACGCCCGGCAACCACGCCGGACAATCAGGGGGAAACGAGACATGAGACCGATGGCCTGTGCCGCGGCTGCGCTGACGTTCGCGTTCGCGTTCGCTTGCAAGGACCGTGATCGCGACGACACGTCGAGCCGCATCGAGACTGCCGCCGAGGAGGCTGGGCAGGACGTTCGGGAAGGCGCCGAGGACGTGAAGAACACCGCGGAGGAGGCTGGACGGGACGTTCGCGAGGACGCCAAGGATGCGGATAACGCCGCCGAAGACGCCGCCGACGAGGTTCGGGAATACTCGTACGAGCGCCGCGACGAATTTCGCCGCGACGTGCGGGAGCGGCTCGCCAAAATGGATAAGGAGCTCGCCGAGCTCGAGCGCGCCACCGGGCAGGGCGCGAGCCAGGCCCGCCGGGACGCCGTGGCCGCCGCGCGCGATGCCAGGGAGGCCATCGACCGGAACGTCGAGCGGCTCGGCACGGCCACCGCGAGCAACTGGGATGAGCTGAAGCGCCGGGTCAACGAGTCGCTGTATTCGACGGACCGTGCGCTCCGCGCGCTGCGCCCGGACGCCAACCCGATGGGGGGCGCCGGCGCCCCGAACTGATTCAGTTTTCTCTCGGCTGTAATCGGGAGGCCGGGTCGCCGAGCAGGCGGCCCGGCCTTTTCGTGCGGAAGAATCTTCCGTTGCAAAGCCCCACCGAACCATGGACAAGGCGCGTGGCGAGCGTCGCCGCCGCCTCGGGACCATCGTGCCACCCCGTTGCGGCAAAAGCATTTGCCCTCGTTCTCCAGGGTGGGTCCTCCTTTTGCACTAGGGGCGGCGCCCCCTCACACCTTCGAGCCGTTTACGTGCGGAGACCAGCTGGATGAGGCTCCTGGTTGTCGAGGATTCGCCACTTCTGCGAAAGATGTTCGGTCTTGCCTTCCCGAATCGGACGCATGAGGTCCTGCCTGCCGAGGGCGGCCGCTCCGCCTTGGAGCTGCTGACCCTGGCCAGCGAGCCGTTCGACGCGGTGCTGCTCGACCTGCGAATGCCCGACATGGATGGGGTGGAGTTTCTGCGCGCGCTCCGGAGCCAGCGGGTCCATCGGCGCACGCCGGTCGTCCTGACCACGGCCGAGGCGGACGGCTCCGAGCTGCTGGAGCAGGCTCGGGCGCTCGGCGTCGCCGCGGTGGTAAAGAAGCCCTGGTCGCCACAGGGGCTGCGAGGCGTCGTCCAGAAGGTCATCGAGTCACCGCAGAGGTAACGCCATGCCCGAGTCGTTTCTCGTCATCGACGATTCCAAGCTGCTCCACCAGATGTACCGGCTGATCTTCTCGCAGGGGGACCTCGCGGGAAGCACCGTTCACTACGCCCTCAACGGCCGCGACGGCTACGGAATGCTGGCCGCCCATCCCGACCTCACCCTCGTGCTGCTCGACCTCAACATGCCCGAGATGAACGGTCTCGAGGTCCTGGCGCGCCGGGAGGCCGAGCGGCTCCACCCGCACGTTCCCATCGCGCTGGTGACGACCGAGAGCACCGAGGACGACGAGGCCCGCGGCCGGGCCGTGGGCGCCTGGGATTATCTCCGCAAGCCGTTCCAGCCGTCGGACATCCAGCGCCTGGTGCGACTCGCCCGCGAGCAGAGACGGAGCCGGGGAGCGGCATGACGGGCGGTGAGAATCCCTTCGGGGATCTGCTCCAGGACTACATCGTCGAATGCCTGCCGCTGGCGGAGCAGGTGGGCGACGCGTTCGTGGAGCTGGAGCGCCGCTGGCACGAGGGCGAGCCGGGCGAAGAGCTGCTCGCCTCGGTGAAGGGGCGCCTTCACACCATCAAGGGCAACTCGGCCATGATGGGCCTGACGCCCGCCAGGGACGTCGCCCACGCGCTGGAGGACGCCTGCGGGTTCCTGGGCCGCGCGCCGGCGAGCCGGGGGGAGGAGGCCGCGACGTTGCTCGTCGCGGGCGCCGGGCTCCTGGTGGATCTGGTCGGCAGCGCGTCCCCTGAGGCCGATGGCGCACCGGCGGCCGACTTCGTCGAGCGGGTCCGGCGGTATCTCGGCGTCGCCCCCGGGGCGGCGGCCGAGGGAGACCGGCGGCAGGCGGAGCGGCGAAACCGGCCCCGGTCCGAGCAGAGCGGCGCGGCCAGCAACGTGGTGCGGATCGACTTCCGCCGGCTCGATGCCCTGCTCGAGGTGCTCGGCGAGGGCCTCATCCAACACTCGGCGCTGGTGGACGTCTACCGCCGCCTGATGCGCCGGGTCGGCGCCTGCGAGGAGCTCGGTGAGCTGGATCTGGCCGTGCTGTCGCTCCAGAAGACGCTCACCCGGCTCGAATCCACCTTGATGGAGACCCGGCTGCTTCCGGTCTCCACGGTGTTCGGGCGGTTTCCCCGGATGGTGCGTGACATCGCCCATGCCGAGGGGAAGAAAGTCCGGCTGGAGGTGACCGGCGGCGATACCTCGCTCGACAAGGCGGTGCTCGACCGTCTGAGCGAGCCACTGATGCATCTGATGAGCAACGCCGTCGCCCATGGGCTCGAGCTGCCCCAGGATCGGGTGAAGGCCGGCAAGCCGGCCGAGGGCCTGCTGCGTCTCCACGCGGCGTCGGTGTCGGGCCGGGTCGCGATCCGGGTGAGCGACGACGGGCGCGGGCTCGACGAGGCCGCCATCCGGGCCAAGGCCGAAGCCCTCGGCATGGACACCCGCACCGCCGACTCGGCCCAGCTGCACGGCCTCGTCTTCGTCGCCGGCCTCTCCACCGCCGACCGGGTCACCACCCTTTCGGGGAGGGGAATGGGACTCGACGTCGCGGCCAGCGTGATCCACGCGCTGGGCGGGACCATCGAGGTGGAGAGCCGGCCCGGGCAAGGAACCGCCTTCACGCTGAGTCTCCCCGTCACCCTCGCGATCGTGCGGTCGCTCATCGTCGAGGTGGACCGCGAGCGTTACGCCGTGCCCCTCTCCCACGTGGCGGAGACGGTGCGGGCGGAGCCGGAGGCGATCCGCCAGATCAACAACCAGGGAGTCACTCAATGGCGCGGCGATCTGATCCACGTGGCCGATGCCGGGGCCGTTCTCGGTACCCAGGATTCATCCGGGGAGCCGCGCCCCTTCTTCGTCGTGATGACGGCGGGCGCCAAGCGCCGCGGGCTCCTGGTGGACCGTCTCATCGGACACCAGGACATCGTGGTGAAGGGGCTCGACCCCGCGTTGGGCCGGCCCGCCGTGGTCTCCGGCACCACGATCCTCGGCGACGGACGGGTCGCCTGCATTCTCGACGTGGTGCGCATTCTCGACGGAGCCGGCCATGCCAACTGACGAGCGGACGGTCGACCCTCTGCTGGGCTTTGCTGACGCGCTGCCGGCGACGGCGCCCGCGGATGCGAACGGCGTGGCCCCGATGCTGCACCTCCTGACCTTCGCGCTCGACCGCGAGGAGTTCGGGATTCCCGTCACCCAGGTCCGCGAGGTGATCCGGGTCAGCGGGATCACCCGGGTGCCCCAGGTGCCGGCCCATGTTCGCGGGGTGACCAATCTCCGGGGCCGCATCCTCGCGGTGGTGGAGATCAGGACCCGGCTGGGCCTCGCGGAGGCGGTGGTCACACCCACTTCCCGCATCGTGGTGGTCGAGGTGCGCGGCCGCGTGCTCGGCCTGCTGGTGGACCGGGTGTCGCAGGTGACGAAGGTGCCGGCGGAGAGCGTGGTGCCGCCGCCGGATGAGGTCGTCACCGCGGAGACCGATTTTCTCACCGGGGTCGCCCGGTGGGATTCCCGGCTGATCATGCTGTTGGATCTCGACAAGGTACTGCTCCTGAACGCGTAGCATCCCGACCTGCTCAAGGACGCGGAAATGCCCAACGGTTGCAACAGACGGTCCGGGACTGGACGATCCGGCGGAAGATCCTCACGGGATTTTCGGGCGTGCTGGCGCTCACCGCCGTGCTGGGGTGGCAGGCGCTCCGAGCGCTCGACCGCCTCAACGGCGCCGGCAACGATACCGCCGCCGCCGCGCAGATCTTCCAGAACTCCAGGGTGATCATCCTCGCCCTCCTGGTGGTGACCATCGGCGCCGGGATAGTGCTCGCGCTCGGTCTCGCCCGGCTCATCGCCGACCCGCTCACCAGCCTGGGCATCCTGGCCGAGCAGGTGTCGAAGGGTGACCTCACCACCGACATCCGGAGCCGGTCGCGCGACGAGATCGGATGGCTGGAGCACTCGATGCGGCAGATGGTGAAGAACCTGCGGGAGATCGCCACCCAGATCGCGGTCTCGTCCCGCACCGTGGCGATGTCGGCCGAGGAGATCTCCGCCTCCTCGACCCAGATGGCCAAGGGCGCCGAGATGCAGTCCAGCTCCACCGAGGAGACCTCGTCCACCATGGTCGAGATCGCCTCCCAGATGCAGCACCTGGCCCGAAGCGCCGAGGCGCTGGCCGCGAACGTGGACCAGACCTCCGCCTCGATCCAGGAGATGAGCGCGACGCTGACCCAGACTGCCGAGAACGGCGAGGTCCTCATCGGCGCCGTGGAAGAGGCCACCGGCACGCTCGGCACCATGATCGACAACGTCGGGGCGATCGCCGCGCGCATCCACCAGGTGGACCAGGTGAGCCGGCAATCGGTGACGGACACTCAGGGCAACGGCGAGCTGCTGCAGGAGTCCATCGGGTCCATCGGGCAGCGGTCGGACGAGATCGGGAAGATCGTCAAGGTGATCGAGGGGATCGCCGACCAGACCAACCTGCTGGCCCTCAACGCCGCGATCGAGGCGGCGCGGGCCGGCGACGCGGGCAAGGGCTTCGCGGTGGTGGCCGACGAGGTTCGCCGCCTCGCCGAGCGGTCGGTGGCCGCCACCCAGGAGATCGGCACGGTGATCGAGACGGTGCAGAAGGACACCAAGCGGGCGGTGGCGCTGATCGAGCAGGTGCTCGCGGGCATCGTGGAGTCCATCAACAAGACCTCGGGCCTGGTGGCGGAAGCCGCGACGGCCGCGGACGAGCAGGCGGCCGACGCGCGGGAAGTGTTGGCCACGGTGGGCCGGATGTCGGCCCTCGCGAAGCAGATCGCCGGCTCCATCAGCGAGAACGCGGCCGGCGCCCAGGAGATCAGCGCGGCCGCCCAGAAGATGAACCAGCTCACTCACCAGATGTCGGAGGCGGTGATCGAGCAGAAGCACGGCGGGGAGATGGTGGTGAAGGCGGTCGAGGCGATCGCCGTGGTGTCGCGGCAGAATCTGGTGGCGGTGGAGCAGATGAACGGCGCGGCGAAGAGCCTGGCCGGCGAGTCCGACGCCCTCCGGCAGCGCGTCGCGCTCCTCCAGGTATGAGCTCGTGTTGACCGCGCCGGCGACCCGGCTCGCGGCCCTCGAGGCGGCGGCCCGCGGCCCGGAGGGCGAGCGGCACATTCTCGCCGCGCTCGAGGATGCCGCCCCGAGCGTCCGCGACCGGGCGATCCGCCTGGCCGCCCGCTACGTCGAGCCCGCGGTGCTGGGCGAGCTGGTGGCCGACGGCGAGAACGCCGTGCGGCGGAACGCCGGGCTCAGCGCGCTGGAGCGGCAGGGCCCGTACGCGGTCCCCCACCTCATCGCCATGCTGGGCCGCGACGACGCGGAGCTGATGTTGTTCGCGCTGCAGAGCCTCTCGCGCATCGGCCACGCGGCAGCCGGCCCGGCGATTCTTCCCCTGCTCGACCACCCCGACCCCAACGTCGCGCAGGCCGCCATCGAGGCCGTGGGCAAGCTTCGCGTCGACCAGGCGGTCCCCGCGCTCTGCCGACTGCTCCAGCGCGACCTGTGGCTCCAGCTCGCCGCGATCGCGGCGCTGGGGGAGATCGGCCACCCCGGCGCCGTCGGGCCGCTCATGGCGTTCGTGCCCGATTCGGTGCTGGCCGAGCCCGCGGTGCAGGCGCTCCGCCGCATCGCGGCGCCCGAGTCGCTCCAACCGCTCCTCCCGCTGCTCCTCGTCGTGCGCGAGCGGGCGCTCCGCGACCCGCTGCTGCTCGCGGTCGCGGTGGTGATCGATCTGCATCCCAATCCGGCACCCCTGATGAACCGGGTGCAGCGCGACGTGGTGGTGGACGGCGGCAACCTGATCGCCTACCTGCGCCAACTGCTTGTCCCGGCACCGGACGCGGAAGACGGTGAGGACGGGGAGAGCCTGCTCCGAGCGGCGGCCACGCTGGTCGCGGCCGCCGGCATCGCCGAGCTGCAGCCGATCCTGCTGGCCCGGCTGGCCAGGGACGACATGGCGCAGTGGATCGAGGTCGTGCTGGGCCGCTTTCCCGATCGGCTGGCTCCCCACCTCCACGCGCTGCTCGAGCACCCCGATCCCGAGGTCCGCTGCGGAGCGCTCCGGGTCGGATCGTTCGGGCCGGATGACCTGTCGGCGGTCGTCGCGCACTTGAGCGACCCCCAACTCAACGTCCGCACCGCGGCGTGCCTCGCGCTCGGCCGGATGGGCCTCGACGCGGCGGCCCCGCTCCTGTTGGAGCGCCTTCGCCGCGGCGAGCCGCCGGAACAGGCTGCGGCGGGCCAGGGTCTGGCCCGGTTGTCGCCGGAGGTGCTGGGGGAGCTCGACTCCTGCCTCCAGCCCGGCACCGCCGATCCGGTCATGGTGGAGGCGCTCGCGGTCCTGGCGCGAACACCGGTACCCGCATTGGAGCCCCGCATCCTCCAGCTCGCGGAGTCGCGGAGCGCGGACGTCCGGCTGGCGGCGCTTCGCGCGACCGCGCGAATCGCCGGGGCCAAGTCGGAGGTCATACTCCTCCGCGCTCTCGCCGACCGACACCAGCCGATTCAGACCGAAGTGCTCGAGCTCCTGGTCCGCCGGGGCGGAGACCGCTCGGTCGCCACGATGGTGGCCCTGCTGGGGAGCGCGGATTCGCTCCGCTTCCACGTCATTCGTGCCCTGGGGCATTGCCGGGCACAGGCCGGTGCGACCCGCCTCAGGGATCTCTACCCCGAGTGTGGCCCTCACGAGCGGCTCCAGATCGTCTGGTCGCTGCTCCGGATCGGCCCTCCCTGGCTGTCCGAGTTCCTCCTTCTTCGCCTGGCGGAGCCGGATCTCGACATGCGCCGCGCCGCCGCGCAGGGACTGTCCGATGTCGCCGGATCGGATCACCTCCCGGTGCTGCTGAGGCTGGCCGAAGACGCCGACTGGGATATCCGGAACTCGGCGGCTCGCGGACTGGGCCGCATCGGCACCCCGGAGTCGCGCTCCGCCTTGCTCACCCTGGTGCGTGACGTGGAGTCGGTGGTCGCGGCGACCGCACGGGCGGCCCTGGAGCAGCCTTCGCGCGACGCGCCTCCCAGCACCGGGTGACCGCGTTTCAGCCGGCCGACCTCAAGCTCCTGGGCGACCTGATCCAGGAGCGGTTCGGTCTCACGTTCGACGGGGTGCGCCAGGAGATCCTGGCGTCGCGCCTCCAGCCCAGGATCCGCGAGCTGCGGCTGGAGACTCCCCGCGCCTACTACGAGTATCTCCGCTTCCATCCCCAGCGGGACGCCGAGCTCGACCGGCTGCCGGCCCTGGTCACCAACAACGAGACCTACTTCTTTCGTGAGACCCGCCAGTTCGAGATCCTGATCGAGCACGTGATCCCCGAGCGCCGCGCGGCGGCGCCGATACACCCGCTGCGGCTGCTGTCCGCAGGATGCTCTTCCGGTGAGGAGCCGTATTCGCTGGCGATCGCGCTGCACAACGCCGGGCTGCCCCAGGCGGGCAAGTCCTGGCAGATCGACGCCTGCGACCTCAACCCGGAACGAATCACCCGGGCCCAACAGGCGATCTACGACGAGACCTCCCTGCGCGCCTGCGATGCCGAGGCGCGGCAGCGGTACTTCACGGCGGAGAACGGCCGGTTCCGCCTCAAGGACCGGTATCGTGCGGGACTTCGCTTCTTCCAGTCGAACCTGCTCGCGCCGGGGTTCACGCTCGAGCGCCCATACGACGTGATCCTCTGCCGTAACCTGCTCATCTATTTCGGCGACTCCGCGTTCGAGAGCCTCATCGGGCTCTTCGCCCGGTCGCTGGCCCCGGGCGGCTACCTGTTTCTCGGGCACTCGGAGTCGCTGTTCGATCGCGCCACCGAGTTCGTGCCGGTGGTCGTGGGCGGCTCGGTCATCTACCGGAGGCCGCCGGCGCCATGATCCGGATCTTCATCGTGGACGACTCCGCGTTCGTCCGCCGGGCGCTCGCGCGCGTGCTCGCCACCGAGAAAGGCTTTCGCGTGGTGGGCGAGGCGGGATCGGGGGCCGAGGCGCTGGCGAAGATTCCGGCGGCGGATCCCGATTTCGTGACGCTGGACGTGGCGATGCCGGGGCTGGACGGCCTCCAGGTCCTGCCGGCGCTACTCCGCTGGAAGCCGTCGCTCCGGGTGGTGATGCTTTCGGCGCACACCCATGAGGGCGCCGCGGCCACGGTCACGGCGCTCGCGGCCGGCGCGGTGGATTTCATCGACAAGACCGCCTTCAACGTGATGGACCTGGAGTATCTGCGGCGGGAAGTGGTGGACCGGCTGGAGGCGCTCGCTCCGGGCGCGCGCGCCCCGAACGGCGCCGCTGCACGACCCGCGATCAACACGGGCCCGGCGGTGCTGGCCGATCTACGCGGGTGCGAGCTGTGCGTGATCGGCGCCTCGACCGGCGGGCCCGCCGCCGTGCAGCGACTGCTCCAGCGGCTTCCCTCGCGTTTCCCGTTCCCGGTCGTGGTGGTGCAGCACATGCCGCCCGGGTTCACCGATCCATTCGCCCGGCGCCTGGACTCGTTGAGCCGTCTCCGCGTCACCGAAGCCGCGGAGGGGCAGCGCCTGGCGGCGGGGGATGTGGTCATCGCACCGGGCGGCCAGCACCTCCGGGTGAGCCCGGGCCTGGCCGTCGTGCTGTCGCCGGAGCCGTCCGACGCGCGGCACGTCCCGAGCATCGACGTGACCATGCGCTCGGCGGCGCGATCGAGGCCTGGGCGGGTGCTGGGAATTCTGCTGACCGGGATGGGCGAGGACGGGGCCGAAGGAATGGCGACGATCCGCGCGGGCGGCGGGGTCACGATCGCCGAGAGCGAAGCGAGCTGCGTGGTCTACGGGATGCCGCGGGCGGCGGTGCGGCGCGGGGGCGCTACGTGGGTGCTGCCGTTGGAGGAGATCGCCGGGGTGCTCGGAGCGCTGGGCCCACCCTAGCCGCTTCGGGAATGACAGCTAAAGGGACGGGCCATTCCCTTCCGGAAAGTACCGCTGCCGGAGCAGCGTCAGGATCTCGGGCGTAAGACCCGGCGGATCGAGCGCCACTGCAATCTCCCTCCCCACGTGCCGGATCACCTGTCCCCGGACCGGAATCACCGTTTCGGCGTCGAGCCGGAGCTCGCCCTCCAGGTGACTGCCGACGGCCGGAGCGCGTTCCAGCGGGGCCAGGGCATAGCGGAGTCCCGTTGCGCTGACGTCGCGAAGCGGAGTGCTGGCGCCGCCCGCTCCCGCCGGCACCGGCAGCGGCAGCCGTGGCGCGCTGCGACGCTCGTGGTGCCACCGCACCAGCGCGGAGCGCTCGGCGTCGATGGCGTCGAAGTCGGGCCAGGCCTCGGAGGCCGGCAGCAGCGCCAGACCGGCCCGGTCGATCCTGCCGATCGTCCCGTCTATCCCGATCCGGCCGCCCGCGCGGAGGTGGAGCACTCCGGTCACCCGCTCCCCGATCCCCCAGAAGCGGCCCGCCGGGGCGGGCTCCACCCGCAGACCCCCTGGTGCCAGATCTCGCACTGCGCAGCGGTAGCCTTCCAGCTCGAGAAGTGCGGGGGCGGTTCGGCGATATTCGGCACGCGGATAGGCTCGACGATCGAGCTGCGGCTCGCTCCAGCGATTCAGTCGCATGCCGTATAGTCGCCACGAACGCCCGCCTTGGCCATCCCCGTTCCTCGGGGTAGATTTGCCCCATGTCGACGACTCTCAAACCCTCCAAGCCCTCGACGGCCACGGGAGCGGGTGTGCCCACAGTCTGGCTCGACGGCAAGTGGTCCGACCGCGAGACCGCGACGATATCCGTCTACGATCACGGCCTGCTGTACGGAGACGGCGTGTTCGAGGGGATCCGCGTCTACGGCGGAAAGATCTTCAAGCTCTCGGAGCACCTCGACCGGCTCTACGATTCGGCCAAGGCGATCTGGCTCACCATCCCGATGCCGAAGGACGAGATGGCCGCGGTCACCGAGGAGGCCGTCCGGCGCTCGGGGATCGCCGAGGCGTACATCCGGCACGTCATCACCCGAGGCGTCGGCGATCTCGGCCTCGATCCGCGGAAGTGCCCCAAGCCCTCGATCATCATCATCGTGGACACCATCCGGCTGTTCCCGGAAGAGGTCTACGAGACCGGGCTCCGGGTGGTCACCGCCGGCACGCCGATCCCGCATCGCGAGGCGCTCTCGCCGCGGGTGAAGTCGCTCAACTACCTGGCGCACATCCTCGCCAAGATCGAGGGCATCCACTCGGGTGCCGACGAAGTCCTGATGCTCGACAGCGAGGGCCACGTGGCCGAAGGGTCGGGTCAGAACATCTTCGTAGTGAAGGATGGCGCGATCCGGACGCCCGCGCCCTACGCGGGGATCCTCAAGGGCGTGACGCGCGACGTGGTCATCGAGCTGGCGCGTGAGGCCGGCTACGACATGCAGGAGACCATGCTCAACCGCTACGACGTCTACACCGCCGACGAGGCCTTCTTCACCGGCACCGCCAGCGAATTGATCGCCATCCGCCAGGTGGACGGGCGGATCATCGGCACCGGGAAGTCGGGGCCGGTCACCCGCGACCTCCGCTCCCGCTTCCAGGCGCTGGCCCGGAGCTGATCATCGTGCGGTCGGCCGTCGCCCCGACGCTCGACCGCGCCCCCGCCCGGTGACCCCGGCGCTCGCCGTCTTCCTTCACGCACCTCGCCTCGGAACCGTCAAGTCCCGGCTCGCCGACGAGATCGGCGAGCGCCATGCGCTCAGACTCTATCGCATCATGGCCGCGCGCACGCTCGCGGCGGCTCGCGGGGCCGGCCTCGATGTGACGGTCTGGTTCGCGCCGGGCGACGCCGGTCCCGAGATGCGGTATTGGCTGGGCGAGGACTGCGACTTCCGTCCGCAGGCCTCCGGCGATCGCGGCGCACGGCTCGCCACCGCTGCGCGGGCCGCCGATCCCCGTCGCCCCTGGCTCGCCATCGTGGGCGATTGCCCCAGTCTCGACGCCGCCATACTTCGGGAAGCCGCCGAGATCGCGGAGCGCGGCGAGTTCGCGATCGGCCCGACGCTGGACGGCGGCTATTACCTCATCGGCGGCGCGCCACCCATTCCCGACATTTTCACCGCCATGCCGTGGGGCACCAGCCGGCTCATCCTCGAGACGCGCGCGCGGCTGGCGCACGTCGGGGTCACCTGGCGCGAGCTGACGCCCTTGCGCACGGTGGACACGATGGAGAACGCGAAGGCCGAACGGCTCTTGACCTGATTCCGGGGCGCGGCCCATATTGGCCGACCTTTCGTTCGACTTCGTGGAGTCGTCGATGGCCTGGAGAGTGGTCGAACACGGCAACCGTCGCTGGAGCGTGACGGTGGCCGCAGAGCGCCGCGCCAATTCGGCGCAATGGAATCTGGTTTTCTCGTTTCGGTGCGCGAGCACCGAGCGCCAATCGTTCTGGGCGACCTATCCGCTCTCGTCGTCCTCGAAGGCCGCACTCTTCGCCCAGGCCGAAAAGCTCCCCAACGAAGCCCTCACGGCCCTCCTCTCCGAGCACCTGGATTGAGGGGCTCCGGGACAGGGGGTGGCATAGGGTTTGCCCCGCCTCATTCCTCGCGTAGCTCACTCAACTCGCCCGTCCAAGGAAGGCCATGTCAGCACCCAATCCCCTCAGCGAGCGCCTGCGCTTCGCCGAGTTCGTGCTGGACCGCCTGCCCAACGGCCGGTGCCGCGCGAAGGTGGGTCTCACGTGGAAGGACTCGGAGGCCTTTGCCGGCGAGAGCGAGGGACTGTGCTCGCAGGCCGGGGAGCTCCGCTGCGCCGCCCAGGCCTGCGTGCTGGCCCTGGGTCAGGCGGTGCAGGGCGGGATGGTGTTCGAGCTGCTCGGCGTCAAGGCGGTGCGGGCATTCGATGCGACGGTCGTGATCGTCTCCCTCTCGACCAACGCGGAAGGCACCGACCAGCGGGTCGTGGGCTCCGTTCTGACCGAGGATGACGCAGCGCGCGCCGCGGCATTGGCCGTGCTCAATGCCACCAACCGGATCCTCGGAAACCGTCTGTTCATGCGTTAGCCGGCACCCGCGCCGGCCCACTGCCTCAGAACGCCTTCCGCCCCGCGGAATGCGCCCCGAACGTATCCCGAAGCGGAGCCCCCGATGCTTCGTCCGTTCGTTCTTCTTCCGCTCGTGTTCCTGGTCGCCTGCGGCGGGTCCAAGCAGGCGCCCCGGCCGGCTCCCGTCCCCGAGCCCGAGTCCCGGCCAGTGCGGTCGGGGTACGAAGTCTTCGCGCTGCCTCCCGCACCCGCATTCGACTCGCTGATCCCCGCGGAGGAGTTGGCCGCCGAAACGAAGGAAGCCGCCGATTCCGCCGCGGACGAGGCCGTACTCGAGGCCCTCGCCGAGGTGGAGCTCAGCGATGACGAGGCGGAGAAATCCGATCCCGTCATCGAAGGCAACGATACCAAGGCACTGGCGAACGCGGTCACCTGGGACATCGACGTCGAGACCTACAACAGCCACCACCGGGTCCAGTGGTACCTCGACTTCTTCCTCGGCCGGGGCCGCGAGCGCATGGGGATCTGGCTCAACCGGATGCAGCGCTACGAGCCGATGGTGCGCGAGCGTCTGGCGCGCGAGGGGCTGCCGGGCGACCTCGTCTACCTCGCCCTGATCGAGAGCGGGTTCTCCAACACCGCCACCAGCAGGGCCAAGGCCGTGGGGATGTGGCAGTTCATGAAGGGCACCGCGAAGTACTACGATCTCCGGGTGGACTCCTGGGTGGACGAGCGCCGGGATCCGTTCCTCGCCACCGACGCCGCGGCGCGCCACCTGCGCGATCTCAACACCCGATTCGGCTCCCTCTACCTGGCGGCCGCCGCCTACAACGCGGGATCGGGCAGAGTCTCCCGGGGGCTGCGCCGGCTCCGCCACGACGAGTCCGACCAGACCTCCGACGCCGCCTTCTTCCGGCTGTACGACACCCGCCTGCTGCGCCGCGAGACCAAGGACTACGTGCCTAAGCTCATCGCCGCCGCGGTGATCGCCAAGGAGCCCGCGCGCTACGGCTTCACCGTCACGGCTGCCGAGCCGCTGGTGTACGACTCGATCGTGGTCCCGACGATGACCGGCCTCGACGTGATCGCCCGGCTGGCCGACACCACCGTCGCCGCGATCCGCGAGCTCAACCCCCAGTTCCTCCGGCTGGCGACTCCGCCCGCGAAGGCGTCGGTCGTCCGCTTGCCCGCCGGGCGCGGGCCGGCCACGGTCACCGCCTATGCGGACCTGCCGCCCGAGAAGCGGGTGACGTTCGTCGAGCACTTCGTGGCGCGCGGGGAGACGATGGGAGGGATCGCGCGGAAGTATCGGGTCAGCAGCCGGCTCCTCGCCGACGCGAATCCCCGGGTCAATGCGCGCCGGCTCCGGATCGGGCAGCGGCTCATCGTACCCACCGGGGGAGCCATCTCCAGCTCGATGGCGCGCCGGATGTCCGACCCGGTGCCCGCCGCCGGCACCAATTCCTCCGGCTACCACCGGGTCAAGCGGGGCGAGACCCTGTCGGAGATCGCCGACGAGTACGGCGTGAGCCAGCGCGATCTGCGGCTGTGGAACAAGCTCGACGCCAAGGGTCGGATCCGCGCCGGCCAGCGCCTCCGGGTCTCCGCCCCCGCGGACAAGACTTCCAGCGCCCGGACCCACGTCGTGCGCCGGGGCGATACCCTCTCGGGATTGGCCAAGCGGTACGGCGTGACGGTGGCCGACCTGCGCAAGGAAAACGGCCTGTCGCCGGAGACGACGCTGCGGGCCGGGGAATCCATACGCATCCCGGGATGAGCGAGGGCCCTCTCAGAAAAAGCGTGAACAGTAAAAGGTGAACGGTGAACGGGGATGCCCCGTTCACCGTTCACTTTTCACCGTTCACGCTTTTCTGAGGGCTGACCTTTACTGGGCCGCCTCCGCTCCCAGCGGCTCGTACCCTTCCATCACCGCCTCCGCGTATCCATTGGCCGGGTCCCCACCCTTGGCGAGGATGCCGGCGACCTTCGAGGGACCGCGGTTGTAGGCCACCAGCGCGACTTCCATGTCGTGGTCGAACTGCTCCAGGAGGTCCCGGAGAAAGCGGAACCCGATCCGGAGATTGGTCTCCCGCTCGAACAGCTGACCCACGGTCACGTCCGGATCGTAGAACCGTGCGGTGGGCAGCTGGAGCTGGGTGTAGCCGAAGGCCTTCATCGAGGAACGGGCGTTCGCCTTGAAGCCGCTCTCGACCTTGACGAGTTGGAACCCGAGCGCCGGATCGATCCCCTCGCTCAGGGCGATGTCGTAGATATCCTCGGCGAGATCCGCCGGGATCCGGTACCTGGCCGAGTTGGCCATGATGGCATTGGTCCGCTCGAGCTGGAGCTTCACCAGCTCCATCTCACCGCGGGTGGCCTGGAGCTGCTGCTCGAGGCTCCCCATCTCACGCGCGAGCAGCCGCGTGTCCGGGGCCACCACGTGGTCCGCCGCACCCACCCGTTTGGTCCAGCCGGCCAGGGCGCCGATGACGACGGCGGTCACCAGCAGCAGCGCGCCTCTCACGAGGAGCCGCTCCAGGATCCCACCACGTCGCTCGCCGTACTCGTCGGTCGGTCTCAGCACGGGCCAACCTCCTGTCTATGAGCTGTGAGAAGGCCGCTTGGTCTTGCTCACCAACTTGACGTCCTGAATGACCATCCCCTTATCGACCGCCTTCACCATGTCGTAAACTGTAAGACAGGCCACCGTTACCGCTGTGAGCGCCTCCATCTCTACGCCTGTGCGCCCGGTCACCCGGACGGCTGCCGTCACCTGCACCCCCGGCAGCGCAGGGTCCAACCGGGCTTCGACTTGCACGTGGTCGAGGCCGAGCGGGTGACAGAGCGGAATCAGCTCGCCGGTCCGCTTGGCCCCCTGCACTCCGGCCAGCTCCGCCACCGCGAGGACGTCGCCCTTCGGGACACCCTCGCCGGCTACCAGATCGTACGCCTCACGGGACATCCGCACGGCGCCGCTGGCGACGGCGGTTCTGTCGCTCACCGGCTTGTCACCCACGTCCACCATCCGCGCCCGGCCTTCCGCGTCCAGATGGCTCAGCTTCACAGCACCTCCGCCAGGTCTTCCCCCAGTACGGCGAGGAGGACCTGTGGGTTCACGTTGCCGGCGGCCGCCTCCCGCGCCTCGGCGACCTTCTCCATCGCCTGGAGCAGTGGCGCCGGACTCCGGTGTCTGAGCAACGGCTGCGGCACCGGCCGTCGCACCGGCTGTCCCATCGTTCCCCGCGCCGCCTCACCCAGCGTGTCCGCGAGCGCGTCGAGCATCGCGGCGAAGTCTCCGCGAGCCGAATACGCCGCCTGGCTCAGCGCGCGCTCCAGCGCCGGCCCTCGGCCCTCGACTACGGCCGCGAGGAGCTGCTCGGCGGAGCGATACGCCCTGCCGGTCTCGTCGTCCTGGCTGACCGCGACGCCGATGGAACCGGCCGCCGCCGTCACCCGCTCCTCGATCTTTTCGGGACTCCACCGCGGCACGGTATGTTGCCGCAGGAAGCCGCGCACTTCATCGTCCGTCAGCCGCTGGAGCCGGATCGGCGCCGCCCGCGAGCGGATCGTCGGGAGCACTCGCCGAGGATCCAGCGTCGTGAGCACGAACAGCGCGCCCTGCGGCGGCTCTTCCAGCAGCTTCAACGTGGCGTTGGCCGCCTCGGGGCTCGACTCCTGAGGGACCAGCCGGTCCGCCTCGCCGATGATGAACACCCTGGGGCCGCCTTCGACCGACGTCAGCGAGGCCCGCCGCTGGAGCAGCCGCACCGTCGCGATCGAGTGGCTCGCCATGCCGTCGGCCGGGCTGTAGAGCGGCTGCTTCCGCCGCTCCTCCATGATGCCCGCCAGGGCTTCGGCTGCCTCGTCCACCTGCTTGTCCGGGTCGCCGGCCTTGGGCCGCGCGATCGGGACGAACCAGTGCAGGTCGGCGTGCGTCAGGCCATCCACCAGATGGCAGGCGCGACAGGAGCCACAGGGCTCTTCACCCCGGCGCTCGCAGAAGACCAATTGTGCCAACCAAAGAGCCAAACGCTGCTTGCCGATGCCCGTCGGACCCGTGAACAGCAGGACCTGGGGCAGGGTGCCCCCGAGGACTGCTTTGGCCAGGCGCTGCCTGGTCTGGAGGTGCCCGGTCAGGGGCGGCAATGGCATGGGGACAAGGTAAGCAGCGGGGATGGAAAAAGCCATGACGAGCATTGTAACATGTTCTTCAACAATAGGTTAGGCATGTAATCCCACTCGACTTTGCTTCACAAAGTCGATCCGGGACCCGAGGCCCGTGACAGGTGAACAGTCACTCACTTATTTCTCGCGCAAGGGCTGGCACGGCGACCCGCTAACGACAATTCCGGAGACAGGTTCGGGCGCTTCGTCCGCCCCGCTTGACCCCCACGGGACCGCTGGCGAGATTGCAGCCGCCTGTAGCTGGAACGCTTTCCCGAGTAGCTCAGTTGGTAGAGCAGGTGACTGTTAATCACCGGGTCGGGGGTTCGAGTCCCTCCTCGGGAGTTGAAGTAGAAGTCGTGCTGAACAACAGTATCGCGCAACACTCTGGGCTCCTTCGTGGAGCCCTTTCTTCTTCCCAGGTGTGCCAGTTGGCGTGCCAAGCTCGCCTCTGAAGCCCAACTGTGCATGAGATCACTGGTGGACTCGCAGGGGCAACTCGCACGTCGGAGACACACTAGGGACGCTTAGGTATTCTAGGAGACCCTTGCCTCGGTCCATGGTGGTAAGCTGAGGAGACCCAGCATGGCACACGTTCTTCAGAACGTCCGCGTCGGCCTTCGAGGCCTCCGTCGCACTCCGGGTTTTGCCGTCACCGCAATTCTCACGCTGGCTGTCGGGATCGGCCTTGCGACGGCGGTGTTCGCCGTGGCCGAAGCGTTGCTCCTCCGCCCGCTGCCGGTCCGCGACCAGAACCGCGTGGTCGTGCTCTGGGGCGCCACGCGCGACGGGAGCGTGGACAACTTCCCGCTGCTGCTCCCCGAAGCTCGCGACTTTGCGACCCGAGTGCGTTCGTTGGAACGCGTGGAGTTCTTCTCCGCCGGCGGTGCGTACTTGGTGCCGATCCGCGACGGCAGCAGCGTCTTCCGCCTCCGCCGGGCGCTCGTATCGGACGGCTATTTCCAACTCCTCGGCACCCGGCCGGTGCTCGGCCGGGTTTTGCGTCCCGAGGACGCCGCCATGGGAGCGGCGCCCGTCGTCGTCCTGAGCCATGGCGCGTGGCGGCGCTACTTCGGCGGCGACCCGCGCGTGGTCGGCCGGCCGCTCGTCATGCACGAGACCGGCGTGGCGCACACGATCGTCGGCGTGATGCCGCTCGGGATGGATTATCCAAGGGGTACCGATTTCTGGGCACCGGTCGTCCCGAACTCGGGCGCCGCTGGGCGACCACCCAGTGTACGCGGAGCTCAACGTTCTCGGCCGTCTTCACCCCGGCGCATCGGCGGCCGACGCCCGCGCGGAGTTGACGACCTACTTCCAACGCCCCGACGCCTCCGAGTGGCAGCGGGGCGTGCACGGCATCGTGCGTCCGTTGACCAACGCCATCCTCGGTGACGTGAGGCCGGCGGTGATCGCCTTCGCCACCTCCGCCGGGCTGCTGCTCCTGATCACCTGCATCAACGTGGCAAGCCTGCTCGTGGTCCGGGGCCTCGCCCGCGTGAGGGAGATCGCCGTGCGATCGGCCCTCGGCGCGGGACGCGCACGCATCGTCGGCCAGCTCATCACCGAGAGCGCCATCCTGGCCGCGGGCGGAGGGATTCTCGGGACGGTCCTGGCCGCGGTGGCCATCCGCGGCTTCGTCGCGTTGGCGCCCGCCGGGACGCCGCGGCTCGATGAGATCCAGGTGAACGGCACCGCGATCGGAGGCGCCGTCGCGATTACCGGACTCGTGACGCTGCTGTTCGCCCTCGCGCCCGCGCTGGCCACGTCGCGCGTCGAGCTCCATGACGCCCTGCGCTCCGGGTCGCGCCAGAGCGGGGCTGGCCGGCGGTTTCGCCTCGGCACGGAGGCGCTGGTCGTGGGACAAATCGCGCTGGCGCTGCTGGTTCTGTCCGCCGCAGGCCTCATCACCCGCAGCTTCATGAAGCTCGAGCGCGTCGAGCTCGCGTTCGAGCCCTCGCGCCTTCTTATCGCGGAGCTGGGCCTGCCCTACCAGGGGTTCGGCGACACGCGAAAGCAGCTCGCGCTCCTGGACCGTCTGCTGCCGCGCCTCGAGGCGATCCCGGGGGTGCGCGCGGTCTCCCCCGTGCTCACCGCCCCATTTGTCAGCTCGGGGGGAATTTTCGGCCAGCTCGGGGCAGAGGGGCAAACCGCCGAGGAGGCAGCCAAGAACCCATCGCTGATGTTCGAAGTGGTGACGCCGAAGTACTTCACGACCTTCGGCATTCCCGTTCTCAGGGGGCGTGGGTTTGCGGACCAGGACCGCGCAGGCTCACCGCCCGTCGCGATCATCAGCGCTTCGGCCGCGCGGCATTACTGGCCGGGGGCCGACCCGATCGGCAAGCGCCTGCTGGGCCCGGATGAGAGCGCGGTGACCATCGTGGGCGTGGTGCCGGAGACCCGCTACCGTGACCTTCGGGACGCGCGGCCCAGCATCTACTTTCCGCTGAGTCAGTCGTCGTTCCCTGTTGCGCCGATGACGTTGGCCATCCGCTCCGAGGGTCGCCCGGCCGATCTCGTCCCCACGATTCGGCGCGCAATCGGAGAGCTGGAGCCGGGCGTCGCGCTCGCGAGCGCCGCGCCGTTCGAGACCTTGCTACAGGAGCCTCTGGCGCAGCCCAGGCTCAACGCGCTCCTCCTCGTCGTGTTCGCGGGTGCCGCGGTCACGCTGGCCGCCGTCGGCCTGTTCGGAGTCATGGCGACGATTGTGCGCCAGAGGACGCGCGAGCTTGGCGTCCGCATGGCGCTTGGGGCGTCGGCCGCGGATGTCGGGCGGCTGGTGCTGCGCCGGGGGATGGCGCTTGCCACCGCTGGAACGTCGGTCGGGCTGCTCGGCGCGCTCGTGGGCAATCGCCTGCTCTCGTCCATGCTGTTCGAGGTCAGCCCGACGGACGCGCCGACGCTCGGCGTGGTCGCCCTGATCCTGCTCTGCGTAGCAGCGCTGGCGAGCCTCATCCCGACGCGGTCGAGCACCCGTATCGACCCGGTGGTCGCGCTGCGGGCTGAATAAGCCACGTTTGCCCGGTTCACTAACGGAAAGGGAGAGCAATGACGGATCACAAAATCGGAACCCGCGCAGAGTGGCAGGCCGCGCGCGACGAACTGGCGAAGCTCGAGGCGGAGCACGCGGAACACAACGCGGAGATCAAACGCAAGCGCCTGGAGCTGCCCTGGGTTCCGGTCGAGAAGAAATACGAGTTCGAGACCGAGGCCGGCCGCAGGACGCTTGCGGATCTCTTCGAGGGGCGCTCCCAGCTCCTCGCCTACAACATCATGTTCGGGCCCGACTACGAGCTCGGCGCCTGCCCCGGATGCTCGAGCCTGGTGGACCATCTCGACGCCGCCGCGCTGCACCTCGGACACCGCGACGTGACGCTGATCTTGTTCTCGCGCGCGCCGATCGATCGGCTCGTCGCCTACAAGCGGCGGATGGGTTGGCAGCTCCCCTACGTCTCGACCTACGGAACCGACTTCCCGTTCGATTTCGGGCTCGCGTTGACCAAGGAGCAGGCGCGGGAGACCCCGGAGATCAGGGGGATACTGGACGCCCCTCCGGAGTGGCTGCAGGACTGGGGGAAACAGGTCGGCGCGAAGCTCGAGGACGGCCTCCGCGAGAACCCGAGCTGGATTGCGTTCGCTCGCGAGAATGGGACTGTCTATCACACCTACACGGTGTCGGCGCCCGACCCGTTCGTTGCTCCCTACTTCTCGTTCCTACAGGAGCGGACGCCGAAGGGTGCCGACGACTCCGAGCCGCGATCGTGGCGCAAGGACGAGTACCCGACCTGATCGGAGCGCGCCGTGGCATCGCTCCTTCGGACCTCGGCAAGTGCCGAGGTCTTGTTTTTGTCGCGGCTGATGGGCTTGACGGATCGCTCCGATCGTATATAACATGTTGGTTATGCAACTTCAAAGTTATGGACCGTCGACCCCCGAGCAGCTGAACGCCACCTTCGCCGCGCTGGCGGATCCCACCCGCCGGGCCATCCTCGCCCGACTCGCCTCGGGAGAGGCGTCGGTCGCCGAGCTGGCCCAGCCCTTCGCCATGAGCCAGCCGGCCATCTCCAAGCACCTCAAAGTGTTGGAGCGTGCCGGCCTGGTCTCCCGGGGCCGGGAGGCGCAGCGCCGGCCCCGGCGGCTCCAGGCCAAGCCGCTGGCGGAGGCCTCCGAGTGGCTGGAGCGCTACCGCGAGTTCTGGGAAGGCACGTTTCAGCGCCTGGACGCCCTGCTCGACGAGCTCAAGGCCGACGCGAAGGACCGCGGGCCCACCAATCCTTAGAGGAGATCACCGATGCACGCCGCCACTGGAGCCTTGAAAGTCACCACGCCTTCGGAGCGGGAGATCGCGATGACGCGGGTATTCGACGCCCCGCGCAACCTGGTGTTCGAGGCCTACACCAAACCCGAGTTGCTCAAGCGATGGCTGGGAGTCCACGCGGGCTGGTCGCTGGCCGTCTGCGAGATCGATCTGAGAGTCGGCGGCGCCTACCGCTACGTGTGGCGCGGCCCGGGCCGCGCGGACATGGGGATGGGTGGGGTCTTTCGCGAGATCGTGGTGCCCGAGCGCATCGTCGCCACGGAGAAATTCGACCAGTCCTGGTACCCGGGCGAGGCGGTATCGACCCTCGCGCTGGTCGAGCAAGGCGGCAAGACCACGCTCACCCTGACGGTCCGATACGAATCGCGGGACGCCCGCGATGCCGTCCTCAAGTCTCCCATGGAGCAGGGTGTGGCTGCGGGCTTCGACAAGCTCGCGGAGCTGCTGGCATCGACGGCCGCGGGGAAGACCAAATGACCGTGGGCGGCTCGGGGCGAACAGTACGGCCGAGCGGTCCGCGGACGATACCAACTCGAGGAAATCCAAGAGGAGAGCCGGATGCAAAAGATCGTACCGTTCCTGTGGTTCGACGGCAAAGCCGAGGAGGCGATGAACTTCTACGTCTCCGTCTTCAAGAATTCAAAGGTGGTGAACGTTACCCGCTATGGGAAAGCGGGGCCCGGGCCGGAAGGAACGGTCATGTCCGCGACGTTCCAACTCGAGGGACAGGAGTTCTACGCGCTGAACGGTGGCCCGATGTTTACTTTCACGCCGGCCATCTCGCTCTTCGTGAACTGTGAGACCCAGCAGGAAGTGGACGACCTGTGGGAGAAGCTTACCGAAGGCGGCTCAGAGCAGAGGTGCGGCTGGCTGCAGGACAAGTACGGCCTGTCCTGGCAGATCATCCCCACGGTCCTGGGCAGGTTGTTGCAGGACAAGAACCCCGCGAAGGCGCAGCGGGTGATGCAGGCGATGCTTCAGATGAACAAGATCGACATTGCGCGCTTGAAAGAGGCCTACGACCAGGCGTAGCTCAGCCCTCGGAGCGTCGACGTGGACAAGCATGAAGTGCTGCAATGGCTCGAGCGGCAGGGCACCCGCCGCACCGTCGAGGGAATGGCCCGCTACGGCATCGAGGCGAAGCAGGCGTTCGGGGTGCCGATGGGGACGCTGCTGTCGATGAGGAAGCGGCTGGGCCAGGACCAGGCCCTGTCGCTCGCCTTGTGGGACACCGGCTGGTACGAGGCGCGACTCCTGGCGGCACTGGTGGGTGACCCGCAGCAGGTGACGCGCCGCCAGATGAACGCCTGGGCCACCGGGTTCGAGAACTGGGCCGACTGCGACACGGCGTGCTTCAAGCTCTTCGACCGGTCGCCGCTCGCGTGGGAGAAGGCCCGCCAGTGGGCCAAGTCACCCCGCGAGCTGGTCAAGCGGGGTGGCTTCGTGCTGATGGCGTGCCTGGCCCTGCATGACAAGGCCGCTCCCGACAAGAGCTTCCTGGCCCTGCTGCCGCTCATCGAGATCGGCGCGCGCGACGAGCGCAACTTGGTGAAGAAAGGCGGTGAGCTGGGCCCTGCGTGCCATCGGGCAGCGAAATCTCGCGCTCAACAGGGCGGCGCTGGCGCTGGCCAAGCGTCTGGCCCAGTCCGAGGAGGCCGCCAGCCGATGGGTCGGCAAAGACGCGCTGCGCGAGCTGGCGGGTCCGAAGGTGCGCGCCCGGCTGGCTCGCAAGGCGCGGTGAGGTCCTTACCGGCTCAGCCGGATCGCCTGGCGGCCCGATCCAAAGGCGCGATCACCAGGTCGGCCAGCGACGCCGGTGTCGCGCTCCACCGGCAGCCCCTGCTTTTCCCACTCCGTGAACCCGCCGGGCATGTCGAGCACCTCGGTGACGCCCCGGGCATCGAGCAGGCTCGCCGCGATGGCCGACCGGGTGCCGCCCTGGCAGTGCACCACGATCGGCCGGCCCTGGGGCAGCTCGTCCATGCGATCCGCGATCTCGCCCGCGGGAATGTTGAGGACGCCGGGGATGTGTCCCGCCTCCCATTCCGCGCGGCTCCGCACGTCCACCACCGCAGCGGCGCCGGCCTCGAGCCTCGTCGCCAGATCCCGCGCCGAGATCCGGCCGAAACTGGCGAGCGGCCGCCCCGTGTGGGTCCAGGTGCCCAGGGCGTCGAGGCCGAAGGAGCCTGCGATCCGGTCCAGGCCGATCATCGCCAGGTCCCGCAGCGCGAGCTCCGACTGTCGCCCGTCGGGCTTGGCGGAGATGAGATAGACGTCCTGATCGTAGGGCACCACCCAGCCCGCCCAGGTGGTGAAGGCATTGTTGAACGGGATATTGATGCTGCCCGGCAGATGCCCGGTGGCGTACTCCGCCGACGGTGCGGGTGTCGACCACCAGCTCGCGCCGGTCCAGCACCTCGGCCATCCGTTCGGCCGGGAGCGGGACCGGGCGGGGCAGCCCTCCCAGGGCGCGCGGTCCCGCCCGGTTGATGCGCTTCATGGTGCCGAAGTATTTCGGTGGGTCCGGCTGGCCCTCGAGCACCAGGCGCACGAACTCCGCCTCGTCGGTGACGCCGAAGGCCCAGTTGAAGCGGCGCTCGTAGCCCACCGTGCTGTGGGGAATCGCGCTCATCCCCTTGCCGCACGCGGAGCCCGCTCCATGGCCCGGCCAGATCTGGAGGTAGTCGGGCTGGGACTTGAAGCGCTGGATGCTGCGGAAGAGCGTCCTCGCCGCCGACTCCATCGTGCCCCCGACCCGCGCCGCCCGCTCGAGCAGGTCGGGGCGGCCGACGTCGCCCACGAAGACGAAGTCTCCGGTCACCGCCGCGATGGGCTCGGTGGCCGCCGCGCCATCGGTGATGAGAAAGGTGAGGTGCTCCGGGGTGTGACCCGGAGTATGGAGGACCTTCACGCCGACCCGTCCCATGGTGAACCCATCGCCGTCGCGCACACGTCACGGCGCCGTCGGCCGCGGCGAAGTGATAGAGCCAGTCGGGGCCGCCCTCGCCGGACAGGTAGAGCTTCGCCCCGGCCCGGGCGGCCAGCTCGCGGCTGCCGGAGACGAAGTCGGCGTGGATGTGGGTTTCGGTGACGTGAGCGATGCGAAGGCCGAGCGAGGCGGAGAGGGCGAGATACTGATCCACGTCGCGGGTGGCGTCGATCACGAGCGCCTCCCGCGGCCTCGATACAGCCGATCAGGTACCCCGCCTGTGCAAGCTTGGGGTCCCAGACACGGTGGAGCAGCACTAGCGGCGCCCGGGACGCCGGAACACGGGACGCCGCTCGTCGTCATCCAGCTCGATGCGCGGCCGCCGGGGGCCCGATTGCCTGGGCTCCGGCTTCTTCTGTTCCGGCGGCGGCGGCGGCGCCTTCCGCGGGGGCTGGCGCCGCGGGCTGTGGCGGCGGCCGGCGCGAGACGTGGAGCTGTTCCGGAGGAGCGGGCTCCTTCGGACGTCCCTCCGACGCCGTGGTGGCGAGGAGGCCCATCGCCGATTGGGCGGCGATCCGGATCGTCTGGAGCGTGGTGTCGAGCGCGTCGCGCAGCCTCGCGTCCACTCTCGGCGCCTCCGCGGTGAGCACCTCCCGGATCAGGGCGCGCGCCGTGTCCGGCCCGACCGCCAGGCCCAGCTCGGCGAGGCGATCGCAGACCATCTCCACGGTTTGCAGGCTGGGCTCGTGCCCCGTCTCCCGCTGGGTCATATCGCGCATCGGGATTGCCTCCGTCTCACATGTCGCACGCGCGCCAGAGATACCAACACGCGACCGAACGGTAGGGCCGCCACCGCTCGGCGCGCCGCGTGATCGTCACCGCCGCCGGCAGGCGCCGGCTGCCGAAGGTGAGGGCGAAGCCTTTGCGGATCCCGAGGTCGCTGACCGGCAGCACGTCGCCCCGGCCCAGCCGAAACATGAGCAGCATCTCCGCGGTCCAGCGTCCCACGCCGCGCACCTGGATCAGGCGCTCGATGATCTCTTCGTCCTGCATCCGGCGCACCAGCGACATTCTCGGCACGGTGCGGTCCAGGCTCCGCGCCGCGAGGTCGCGCAATGCCGCGGTCTTCGCGGTGGAGAGGCCCGCCGCGCGGAGCCGCTCCGGCGGAGTCGCCAGGATATCGCGCGGAGTCGGGAAGCGCTTGGGCGCGTAGATCGCCCGAACCCGGCCCAGGATGGTAGCGGCCGCGGCGCCGGACAGCTGCTGATAGACGATGGCGCGGGCGATAGCGGTAAAGAGACTATGGGTGGGCCGGGGCCGGAGCCCGAAAGGCCCCACGCGCGCGATCAGCTCGCCGAGCGTGGGATCGGATTCCGCGAGGTGCCGGCACGCCAGGGCGGGATCGTAGTCCAGCCCCGACAAGGCGAGCGGTCGGGCGGTCATGGCTTCAAGATAAACGGGGGCGGGCGGTGAAGGCGCCGACCAGCGCCGTCGCCAGCAGCACGAGCAGGGAGCCGGCCAGCTGCCACTGGGCCCGGGCGCTCGGGGAAGAGCGGCAGCGCCAACAGATAGGTGAAGACGGCGCCGAGGCTGCTGAGGGCGGTCACCGGCGTCGCGCGATGCAGGGAGTAGGCTCGGGTCATCGCGATCTGGGCACCGCCGCCGCCCAGGCCCGCGCCGAGCAGGTAGAGCCCGCTCCTCCCATCCGGCCAGGTCCAGGACGGGATCGCGAGAACCAGCATCGTGGCGAGGGCGACCAGCGAGAAGTGCAGCACCACCGCCTCGTGGCTTTCGCCCGGCCCGATGCGCCGGAGCCAGATCATCGCGAGGGCATAGAAGAAGGCGCCGCGCGGTCGCCACGGCGGCGACCGGGGCGGCGAGCGGTGAGCGACGGTCGCACCAGAAGGACGATGCCCGCGAACGCCATGGCGACCGCGATCCAGAGCCGCCCGCCGACCCGCTCGCCGAGCAGCGGGCCCGACAGCAGGGCGACGAAGATCGGCGCGGTGGCGCCGAGAGTCGCGGCGTCGCCCACGCCGACGCCGGGTGAGGAGAGCGAGTAGAAGGCGCCGAGAGCCGCCAGGGTGCCGTAGACGCTTCGGTGCCAGGTGCCGCGCCGGTCGGTGACCCGCAGCGAGACGCCGCGCGTGCGGGCCAGCGCGACCGCGATTCCCGCGCCGATCAGGAAGCGCGCCGCGGCGATCTCGGGCCACGGGAGGTGGCGCGAGCCGAGCCGGGTGAACACGTTCATCGCGGCGAAGCAGAGCTGGGCGAGAATCATCCAGCCCAGCCCGCGGAGCGCAGGCGGGCGCACGGTGTCCTTTCGGGAGGGAGCGGGAGAAAGCTAGCGCGACCCGGCATCCTTGACGCGGCTCTGGAAGCGCGTTCGCTTTGGCCGATGCACCCGAAGAATTTCGCCGCCACGGCCACCAGCTGGTGGACTGGATGGCCGACTACCTGACCAACGTGGGCGACTTGCCGATCACGCCGGCAGTCCGGACCCGGCGCCATCCGCCGGCGCTTACCTGCCTCTCCTCCCGCCGAGGGCGAGCCGTTCACGGCGCTGTTCGACGACTTCCGCGAGCTGATCGTCCCGGGGATGACCCATTGGAACCATCCGGGGTGGTTCGCCTACTTCCCGGGCAACAACAGCCCGCCCTCGATCCTGGGCGAGATGCTGACCGCGACGATGGGCGCGCAGTGCATGTCGTGGGCGACCTCGCCGGCGGCGACCGAGCTGGAGCAGGTCGACGATGGAGTGGCTCCGGCAGATGATCGGCCTGCCGGAGGAGTTCGTCGGCGTCATTCAGGACACCGCCTCCACCGCCACGCTGGTGGCGCTGCTCTCCGCGCGGGAGCGTGCGACCGGCGGAGCGAGCGGCCGGCAAGGCATGGACGGCCGGTCCGGGCTCACCGTCTACGCCTCCGTGGAGGCGCACTCGTCGGTGGACAAGGGCGGTCAAGCTCGCCGGCTACGGCCTGGACCGGCTGCGGCGAATCCCGGGCGACGCGGCGTTCGCGCTCGACCCCGCCGCGCTCGAGCGGGCGATTCAAGCGGACATCGCCGTCGGGGCTCACGCCGGCGTGTGTCGTGGCGTCCATCGGGACCACGTCCTCCACCGCGGTGGACCCGGTGCCCGCCGTCGCGGCGATCTGCCGGCGGCACGGTATCTGGCTGCACGTGGACGCGGCCTACGCGGGCTCCGCGGCCATCGTGCCGGAGCTGCGGGGATACTTCGCGGGGATGGAGCTGGCCGACAGCATCGTGCTCAATCCGCACAAGTGGCTGCTGACCAACTTCGACTGCACCGCCTACTACGTGCGCGACCGGGATGCGCTGCTCTCGACCTTCAGCCTCACGCCGGAATACCTCCGCACCGCGCACGACGCCGATGTGGTGAACTACCGGGACTGGGGGATTCAGCTCGGCCGGCGGTTCCGCGCGCTCAAGCTCTGGTTCGTGATCCGGAGCTACGGCGTCGAGGGTCTGCGCGCGATCATCCGGCGCCATGTCGCGCTCGCGAAGGAGCTGGCGGGCTGGGTGGACGAGGCCGCCGATTTCGAGCGGGTGGCGCCGGTGCCGTTCGGGCTGGTGTGTTTTCGGTATCGGCCGGCGGGGAAGTCGGAACGGCAGCTGGACGAGCTCAACGAGCGGCTGCTACGGGAGGTCAATGCGACGCGGCGGGTACATCTCACTCACACCCGGCTGGGGGGACGCTACGTCATTCGCATGGTGATCGGGCAACGGGCGACCGAGCGGGAGCATGTGGCAGGAGCGTGGGAGCTCATTCAGGAGGCGGCCAGGAAGCTCCGGTGAGCAGGACGCCGGTCTGTCATCCTGAGGAAGCGCAGCGACCGCGGGACCTGCCCGCAATCACCCTGCGAGCGCGTGCGCCGGAGACATCAGCAGCGGACGGAGGTAGCGCCCGGTGTGGGACTGTTCGCATTCGGCAACGGCTTCAGGCACACCCTGAACGACGAGCCGGCCCCCCGCGTCGCCCGCCTCGGGACCCAGATCCACCACCCAGTCCGCCCGCTTGATCACGTCGAGATGGTGCTCGATCACGACCACGGTGTGCCCCGCGTCCACCAGCCGGTCGAGCACCTGGATCAGCACCCGCACGTCGTCCAGGTGCAGGCCGGTGGTGGGCTCGTCGAGAATGTAGAGCTTCCGCCCGTCCCGCTTGCCGGCCTGGATCAGCTCGCGGGCGATCTTGAGCCGCTGCGCCTCGCCGCCCGAGAGCGTCGTCGCGGGCTGCCCCAGCCGCAGGTACCCGAGCCCCACCTGCTGGAGATGCCAGAGCGCGGTGCCCAGCCTGGGCTGGTGCCGGAAGCGGGCGATCGCCTCCTCGACGGTCCACTGGAGCACGTCGTGGATGGAGTGGCCCTGGATCCGCACGTCGAGCACCTCGCGGCGGTAGCGGCTCGCGCCACACGCCTCGCACGGCACGAAGACGTCGGCCAGGAAGACCATCTCCACCTGCACGTGCCCGGCCCCCTCGCACTCCTCGCAGCGCCCGCCCGGCATGTTGAACGAGAACGTGCTGGCGCGAGTACTTCCGCTGCCGGGACAGCCCTTGCGCGGCGAACAGCTCCCGGATCTCGTCGAACGCCTTGATGTAGGTGATCGGGTTGGAGCGGGGCGAGCGGCCGATCGGTGACTGGTCGATCAGCAGCACGTCCTGGAGAAGCTCCCAGCCGGTGATCGAGGTGATCCGGCCGACCGCTTCGCCCAGATGCGACTTCGCCGAATGTCCGCCCCGCAGCTTGCTCTCCAGATTCCGGTAGATCACGTCGTAGAGCAGCGTGCTCTTGCCGGAGCCGGAGACGCCGGTCACCGCGGTGAGTGCGCCCAGTGGAACGTCGACGTCCACCCCGCGGAGGTTGTGCAGCGCCGCCCCGCGCACCTTGAGCCACAGCGGGCCGGCGGGGCGGCGCGCGCTGGGCACCGCGATCCGCTTCTGGCCGGTGAGGTACTGGCCGGTGAGCGTCTGGATCGCGGCGGCCACCGGCCCGGCGTGCACCACGCGCCCGCCGCGATCCCCCGCCCCCGGGCCCAGCTCCAGCATGAAGTCGGCCTGCTGGATCGCCGCGAGATCGTGCTCGACCACGACCACGGTGTTGCCGCCGTCGCGCAGCCGGCGCAGCAGCGCCAGGAGGCGGTCGGTATCGCGCGGGTGGAGGCCGACCGACGGCTCGTCGAGCACGTAGAGGGTGTCCACCAGCTTGGCGCCGAGCGCGTTGGACAGGGAGATCCGCTGCGCCTCGCCACCCGACAGCGTGCGGGTCTGCCGGTCCAGCGACAGGTAGCCGAGACCCACGTCCCGGAGGAAGGTGAGGCGAGCGTCGAGCTGCTCGACGATCAGGTGCGCCACCTCACGCTCGAACGCGGTGAGCTGGAGGGCGCGCAGCCACTGGTGGATTCCGTCCACCGGCCGGCCGGCGATCTCGGCGATGGTCTCGCCGTCGATCCGGACGGCGAGCGCGTCGGCGTTGAGCCGGGCGCCGCCGCAGTCGGCGCAGGTCTTGGCCAGCTGGTACTGCCGCAGGAAGACGCGGATGTACTGCTTGTAGCGCTTCTCCTCGAGGTCCTTCAGAAACGGAAAGATTCCGACGTATTTGCCCTTGCGGCCGTAGAGCAGGTCCCGCCGCTGGCCGGCCTTGAGCGCGCGCCACGGCTTGGTCGGATCGGCGCCGATACGCCGCGCGTGCTCGACCAGAATCTTCCGGCGCGACTCGTAGCGGGGCTTGGTCCAGGGGTCGATCGCACCGTTGGCCAGGCTGCGCTCGGGATCGGGGACGACCAGCGACTCGTCGTACTCCAGCACGGCCCCGAAGCCGTTGCAGGCGGCGCAGGCGCCGCGCGGGTTGTTGAAGGAGAAGAGGGCCGGGGTCACCGTGGCGGCCGGTGTGTCGCAGGCGCTGCACGAGGGGCTGCGGGTGAACCGGAGCCGGCCGCCGTCGTGGAGCGCCAGCGCGACGCCTTCGCCCTCCTGAAAGGCGACCGCGACCGCCTCCGAGATCCGGCCGACTGATTCCGCCGAGCCGCCGAGCCGGTCGACCACCACCAGCAGCTCGGCGGCCCGGGTCAGGTCCAGCTTGGCCGGCAGCTCGTCCAGGTGATGCGGTGTTCCGTCCGCCACCACCCGGACGAAGCCGAGCGCGCGCAGGTTCTCCACTACAGCGGCGTGAGCCAGCCGGGCTACCGGAGGCAGCGGAAAGGCGATCTGCACCCGGTCGAAGCCCCCGGCCACCACGTCATCGGCGGCGGACTGGGGAGTATCCACCCGGACCGGGGCTCCGCAGGCCCGGCAGAAGCTCCTGCCGATCCGGGACCAGAGGAGCCGGAGGTGGTCGTACACCTCGGTCGCCGTTCCGACGGTGGAGCGACTGGACACCACCGGGTTCCGCTGCTCGATCGCGACCGACGGGGCGATGCCCTCCAGCCGGTCCACCAGCGGCTTCGGCATCCGGTCGAGGAACTGTTTGGCGTAGGTCGAGAGCGACTCGATGTACCGGCGCTGCCCCTCGGCGTACAGCGTATCGAAGGCGAGCGTGCTCTTCCCCGAGCCGGAGGGACCGGTGACCACGATGAGCGCGCGGTGCGGCAGGTCTACCGTGACGCCCTGCAGGTTGTTCTGGCGTGCGTTGACGATGCGGATGACGGAATCGGCCACGGTGGGAAAATAGCCGGGTGGGCGGTTTCGGGATAGTTTCGGGCGCCAGCCTCCGCTAGACCTTGGTCAGCCGTGCCTTATTGCCGCTCCTGCAGTCGCCGGTATCTGGCGGCCTCGGTGGGCTTCTCTTGACCGTCGTAGAAGGCGACCAGGGCCTGTAGGGCTTTGTCCCGCTGTCGCATTCCATAGGGATTGTCCCGCACCGAGCGGTAACTCTCCAGGAGGAGTTGCTCGGCCTCCGGGTGCCGTCCGAGCCGGGCGAGGCATTCGCCCAGCGCACGCCGGGTCTCGGCCAGACGCGGATCCTTGGCGTCCAGGCTCTTCACCCGCATCGCGAGCGCCTCCTGAAGCACCGCCTCGGCTTCTCTCGGTCTGCCGGCATCCGACAGCAGCGGCCCCAGCGCCGCCAGCGCCTCCGCAATACGAAAATGACCGGCTGGGAGCCGCTCCCGGTAAATGCCGAGCGTCTCTCGAAGTACTCGCTCCGCCTCCGCGTGCCGTCCGGTGCGGTGCAGGAGGATTCCCAGGTTGCGCAGGCTCTGCGCCACATGCTCGCTCCGGTCTCCCAACCGCTTGCGGCGGAGTGCGACCACCTTGCGAAGGATGGGCTCAGCCTCCGCGTAGCGCCCCGACTCGCTCACGATCGCTCCCAGGTTGTTCAGCGCCGACAGCACGTTCGGGTGCTCCTCGCCCAACAGCCTCGACCACCGCTCGTGGACGTCCCGCATGGACACCTCCGCATCGGCCAGACGGCCCATCCGGTAGCGAAGGACGGCGAGGTTGTTCAGGGTATTCAACGTCTCGGTCTGATCGGGACCCATCCACCGGCGGCGGATCTCCAGCGCCTCGCTGAAGAGCGATTCGGCCTCGATCGGGCGTCCCTGGACATCCAAGGTGCTGGCGAGATTGTGCAGCGCGAAGCCGACATCGGGATGTCCCCCGGGATAGAGCCGGCGCCGGCGTTCGAGCACCTCGCGTTGCAGCTGCTCCGTCTCCCCGAGCCTGCCCTGCGCCGACCGCAACGACGCGAGGTTGTGCAGGGACATGATGAGATCGGGATGATCGGGATCGAGATGTTTCCGCTTGATTGCGATGGCCTCCCGATGCGCCGAATCGGCGCCCTCCAGCGCTCCGGTCTCCCAGAGGAACACGCCGAAATTGTTCAACGACTCTGCCAGCTCCAGGCTTTCGGAGCCGTAGTAGCCTCGGTTGATCGCCGCGGCTTCCCGGTAGAGAGTGTCCGCCGCCGGGTACTCTCCGCGCTTCTGCTTCACCCCGGCGAGCCGGGCCACCGCTTTCGCGACAGCCGGGCTGCCCGGCCCCAGACCCTTGCGGCCATCGGCGATCGCTCGGTGGAGCAGGGACTCGGCTCGCGCCCACTGGCCTTCGAGATACAAGGTCGTGCCCCAGTTGGTGAGCCGGCCGACCAGCGCCGAATCGCCCGCGGCGTAGAGCTTCCGCGAGAGACCGACCGAGCGGCTCAGCAGCGTATCGGCCTGGCGGTAGAGACCCAGGGTCCGGTGGATGTTGCCCAGCACATCGAGCAGCTCGGCCTGGACCTCCGGCTGGCCGGCCAGCGCGGTGTCCATCCGGCGCCCGCCCGCTCGAGCAGCTCGCGCGCGGTGATGTCCCGGCCGCGGGACTGCATCCGGATCGGAGACCTGGAAGAGCCCGACCAGGAAGTCCTTGCACCTCGCGCGGCTTCGCGGCCTCGCTGGTGGCCACCCGCGCCTGCCACAAGGTGCCGGCGAGCCCGCCGACCAGCGAGAGCAACAGCAGCGACGCCGGCCGCGACGCCGACCCGATGACGCCGGACGAACTTGCGCGCGCGGTAGCCCAGCGTGTCGGGCGGGCGCGCGACCGGGAGCCCGGCGCGATGCCGCCGGAGGTCATCGAGCAGCGCTTCGGCCGACGGATAGCGGCGGGCCGGGTCCTTGTGCAGCGCCTTCAGCACGATGGTGTCGAGATCGCCGCCGAGGCCGGGCGCGCGCGGGCTCGACCTCGCAGATCACGCGCTCGATCTCGGCCGGCGGTGTGCCGCTCGAGCCGCGTGGCGCGCTTCGGCCGGTGAGCAGCTCGTAGAGGACGCCGCCGAGCGCGTACACGTCGGTCGCCGTGGTGACCGGCTCGCCCCGCACCTGCTCGGGCGCGGCGTACTCCGGGCGTCATGGCATGAAGCGTCGGTGTCGGTGAGCGTCGCGTCGTCCGGCGATGTCGTGCAGCAGCTTGGCGATCCCGAAGTCGAGCAGCTTCACCTCGCCGGCGTCGGTGACCAGGATGTTCGACGGCTTGAGGTCGCGGTGGACGACGAGATTCTGATGGGCGTAGCGCACCGCGTCGACCACGTCGCCGAAGAGCCCAGGCGGGCGTCGAGCGAGAGGCCGCGCCGCGTCGCAGTGCGCGCGTGATGGGCGTGCCGTCCACGTACTCCATCGCGAACCAGGGCTGCCCGTCGGCGGTGACCCCGCCGTCGAGCAGGCGGCGCGATGTGGGGGTGCTCGAGCCGGGCGAGGATCTGCCGCTCGGCGAGGAAGCGGCGATGGATCTCGTCCGAGTCCATGCCGCGCTTGATCAGCTTGAGCGCGACCCGCTGCTCGAACTGGCCGTCGGCCCGCTCGGCGAGATAGACCGCGCCCATGCCGCCGCGCGCCAGCTCCCGGACGCACCCGGTACGGGCCGACGCTGCGGCCCCCGCGTGCGAGCGCGCGGCGGTCGTCCGCCTCGACGCAGCGGGGCGGCGAACGCGACGGCGGGCGATCGAGGAAATCCGGCATCCGGCGGCCCTCCTACTACACTGACTGGCTCTCCTCCCCCCAGCTCCTGGTAGAGCCAGCCCTTGGCCTTCACCCAGTCCCGCCGAACGGTCCGGGCGGTCACGCCCAGGACCTCGGCGGTCTCCTCCTCGGTGAGCCCACCGAAGAAGCGGCACTCGACCACCCGGGCGAGCCGCGGATCGAGCTGCTCCAGCCGGCCGAGCGCCTCGTCCAGGGCCAAGGGTGTCGGCGCGGTCGTCCACCGACATGGCGCTCTCGTCGAGGGTGACCGGGCGCCGGTCGCCGCCGCGCTTGGCCGCGCCGTGGCGGCGGGCATAGTCCACCAGGATCCGCCGCATGGCCTGCGACGGCGACCGCGAAGAAGTGCTTCGGTCGGCCCACTGCGACCCGGGTCTGGTCCACCAGCCGCAGGTAGGCCTCGTGCACCAGGTCGGTGGTGGCGAGGGTGTGACCGGTGCGCTCGCGCCGGAGCGCGTTGTGCGCGATGCCGCGCAGCTGGTCGTAGACCAGCGGGAAGAGCCGTTCCATCGCCTCGCCGTCGCCGGCGCGCAGCTCGAGCAGGCGGTCGGTGATCGTGCTCGGAGTCCGTCGGCAGGAACCGGTCTGTCGGGGGAACTCATTGGAGCGGGGGCCCTGTGGGATGGATGCCCTAAGATGCGCCCCCGGACAGAGAGGGCCGCAACCGCCGCTATCGGTAGGTTCGGGCCTCCGCCAGCAACGGCTCCGCGAAGGCGTGCGCGGGCATCTCGAGAAAGCCCGCCGCCCGGTCACACGAACGGAGCACGGTCTCGACATCCTCGCGCAGCCCCGGATCGCCCGTGCAGGTCCGAATCAGATAGGCAGGGCGCTGGTCCGGATCGAGGTCCAAAGCCCCGTCCAGAATCCGCTCGATGCGGCGCCAGCGCTGGGCGGAGAGGGGCATGGTGCCCGCGCCCCGCTATTACTCCGCCCCTTCGGTGACCCGGATGGAGCCGATCATGACCGGGGTGCCGTAGACGCTCATGCCGAAGGCGATCCGCTTGCCGCGACGAGCCAGTGCGGCCGAGGTAGCTTCCGCGACCTTGGTATCGTCGATGTAGAGGGTCATGCTGCTGTCACGGCCGACGACGCGCGCGTGGTGCACCACTCCATCCTCCCGCTGGGGAATGGAGACGCCTTTGGTCATCGTCGCGCCATCGTTGATGAACCCGACGCCGCTGGTCTCCACCATGGCGTGGGCGCCGCGGATCATGCCCGAGGGTTGCACCGCGATCATGCCGCCACCGCCGAGGAAGTCGAATGTCAGGGTGAAGGCGGCGGCCAGCTTGTCCGGCAGACCGAGAAAGAACGACCCCCCGCCCCTTTCCTTGCCAGTGAGCCAGCGGCCACCCTCGACCTCGTGTTCCTCGACGGTGAAGGTGCCCTGGTTTACCGTGATGGTTTGCGGGGGGGCACCGATGGCATCCTGGCTGAAGTCCGCCGAGGCGATCGCAGCGGGCGCGACTGCTTCTTGGGAGGGCATCTCCTCTGGCGGGAGCGACTCCACTGGTTGGGCTCCGCCCGCGGCGGCGACGGCAGCCGCGGAATCCTCGCTCGAGACAGGCTGGCCGTCCGGAGCCGTCACCACGACCGGCTGGCCCGCCTCCTGCGCCGCCTTGATGCACTGGACGTCGCTGATCAGGCAGCGTGCCGCCCTCTCGATCTTGTTCGCGGCGCTGTCCACGACCTCATCGGCGGCCCGATCGGCCCGGTCCCGGGCCTGCTGGCGGGTGCGCTCCTTCATCCGCTTGATGATGTCCTGCCCTTCGAGGGGTCCGGCGGCCGCGAGGGCGGCGAGGGTCAGGATGAGAAGTGCCGTCCGGTAGTGACGCATGGCGCTCCACCTTCCGATTGCTCTAGTGTGCGGCCGTCACCCGGACCGGCCGCCACCTCTGATTTACCCGCACGCCGTTGGTGGGTGGGTCGTACTGCCACTCCGGAATCCGCAGCGCGCAGGCGGCCTCCTGCCAGTCGCCCTTCGTGGCGACGGCGCTCAAGCGGGTGAACTCCTTTTCGCCCGCGGCACGCTTGTAGATCGTGGTGAGCTGGGTGTAGGACCCGCACTCGAGCTCGCTGCCGGGAGCCGTGAAGCGCTCGCCGACGGGATGGCCGCCGGGTAGCCGGAATGCCCCGGCTCGAAGCCGCAGCGATAGGCTGGATGCCGCGGAGCTCCTTCCGGGAGCAGGGACCAGGATGTCCACCACGAAGCGGTTGCAGCCCGTGCCGAAGTAGCGCCCGACTGAGTCATCGGCCTCGATGGACGGCGTTCCCGGCGCCAGCGTGAGCTTCATGCCCGCAGCCGCGGTCCGGCAGAAGTCGAACTGAGTGGTCTGCCCGGAGCTCGGACCGGGAAACGCAGCGGCGGCCACCACCAGAGTGAGGCACCACCGGCGCACGCCGGGTGCCGGCTCATTCGCGCCCCAGTTGCTCGAGCAACTCGTGCGCTCGCTTGTGGACCTGCGCTCGCTCGGCATCGGTCTGCGCCTTGGTCGCGCGGTCCCTGAGCTGCCGTGACTCCGCCCCGATCTGGTCGCGCGAGGCGGCGTTCGGCTCCCCGTCCTGCTTGATGAACGCGAGCCGGGCCTGGAGTTTCGCGTTCTCTTTCTGGATCCTGGCGTCTTCCTGATTCCGGAATGCGGCGGCCTCTGCCTTGTGCTCGGCCTCGGCTTTCTGCGCCGCGGCCTCGGATGCATTGACCTTGTCCTTATCTCGATCCCTGGGGCACAGCTGCCGATCGCTGCTGCGCGGCCACAGCTTCGGGGCTGGCGAGCACGGCGAGGGTTAATGCCAACAGCGGAACGATCAGGCGAGCCGTTAGCACGTGCGACATCATCGGATCTCCTTCCGCGGAATCACTGGACGGGATACCCTGTAAGGGACCTTGGCGTGATTGCGTCCATGGGGAAACTCGCTCCTCGCGGTTGCCGCCTACTTGAGCGGCACGCCAACCGGCCCCTTCACCTGCACGCTGCCGGCAAAGTAGGTCCAGTCCAAGGGATCGAGCGACCACGCAAATCGCAGCGCCCCGGAAGGTGCTCCGTAAGTGAATCCGGTGGCGTCGAGCACTGGCATCTGGAAGTCCAGTCCCGAGTACTGCTCAGGGAATGTGGGAGTGCCCGTGTACGAAGTTTGGAACTTGTTGAGGACCCACCCGTTGCCCAGCGAGACCAGGACCCAGTCCACATCCTTCGCGGGGAGAACCTTCTCAGTGGTCCAGCTTCGGTTGACGTGGTGGCCGGCATAGGTTCCATCGTAGGCGGGATAGCAGTCGTTGTAAGGCGTCGCCTTCGAGCAGTACGCCCACAGCACTTGTGCGTGTTGCTGCTTCGAGAGCCACAGCAGCTCCCGGGTGGCCCGGAACGAGACCGCCACTTCGTTGCTCAACGCGAGGCGTCTCGCACCAGCTGGAGCTTCGCCGTCTGGTCCCGCGCGCCAGTGAGCGGCGGCACCCTCGCCGTCACCGTGGCTGTGCTCCAGCTCAGCACCTGGAGCGCGACGACAGTGCCGGGAGAGGGGAAGGAGCCCTTGAGGCTCAGCTTGCGCACGGCGCCACGCCCGATTGTGGCCGCGGCATCCCCGAACCCGCACCCGTGGATGATGACCTCCTCCTTGGGCTCGAGGGGCCAGGTGTAGGAGACGCTCTTGATCGTCGGTGCAAGGCAGGGCGCCTCGCGCCTCGCCGGCTCGTCGCACCCGGTCAGTACGCACAGGATCTCGGCCAATGACCCCGCCTCCACGATCACCGAGGTCTTCACCTCCCCCGTCGCATTGCAATTGGTTCCGGCCAGCGCCGTGATGGTCAGGTTGCCTGACCGGGAGTAGGTGTGCTGGGTCTGGGCGTTGCTCGCGAACTTGACCCCGGTCAGCGTCTTGCTGGTGCCGTCTCCGAAGTTCACCGTGACCTGACCGCACTCCCCCGCGCCGGAGAGCAGGATCGTCGCCGGCGCACCCACCGAGATCGGCTGCGGGCTGACCGCTACACCGCCGAGAATGCCCGCCGTCCCCACCGCGAACTGGGCCGTGGCCGAGCTCAGCGGCGTGAGGCAGGAGACGAGGAGAACCTTCGAAGTCCACCCATAGTGACCCCCATGGTCGGTGAGCCAATTCGTACGTCCGGTCTACGGTCCCCAGGTGCCGAGCGCCGGCGCTTGGCCACTCTGCCAGAGGTTGATGCTCAGGGCCCCGTCGGGATGTCCGCGCCAGCCCCACGGATCGATGTTCTTGGGTGGGATGAAACCGTAGGGATCGATCACCCAGTGCCAGCCGTTGTTGGCCCCCGTCTGGTTGCTGGGTACCGTGAACGCGGCTTTCCGATGGGCCCGCGACATTGGTCGTGCGGATCACGGCGAAATGCATGTGGGATTGCGACGAGCATCCAACCCAGCCGATATCCCCGAGGTAGGTCCCCGCCGTTACCGACTGGCCCACGGTGAGGCCCGCGCGTTTCTTGAGGTGGAAATAGCCGGCGACGAATTCCTCGTTGTAGGTGCTGGGCGTGCGGTTGACCCGGTGGCGGATGTACATCTCACCCTGGATCGGACTGTTGCTGTCCGTGCACGTCGTCTCGAGGTTACGGTTGGCCAGTACCGTGCCGTCCGCGAGGGCGTAGACCGGCGTTCCTTCCGGGACCAGGTAGTCGTAGGCGTCATGGTTGTCGCCCCAGGTCCGGTCGTCGCCTCTCAGATTGACGATCTTCGCCTGGGTCGGGCCGCTCTGGCCGAAATCCGAGACGTTCAACGGCCCGTAGGATGGCCTGGCGAAGTCGAATCCGTTGGCAACCTTCGGCACGACGTTCTTGAACGGGTTCTTGAAGATCGGAAGGTTCCGCGGGGCGACCGTGAAAACCAGCCCGGACGGCCCTTGGCCTTGTCATACGCGGATGTCAGCGGACCCTGGCCGACACCGCTGAACAGCCATACGGTGTTGTCGCTGCAACGCGCGACGATGGTGTTCGTGCCCGCGGCCTGGTAAATGCCCGCACGCTGAATTGTTCCACCCGGATCGGAGTGCGCCGTGATGTACCCGCATGGATCGTTTCCGTTCGGATCCGACGTGAACGACCATCCGCCGCTGGGCCAGGTCACGCTGCAGTATTGGCCATACCCCGTGACCGCGATCTGCGCGGCGGCGTTGCCCGGTGTAAGTAGGCCGCCCATGACCGATCGCAATGACTGCGACACAGGAGGGTCTGCGTGGACATCGGGACGTCTCGCATACACCGCAGCCTATCCACGGTTAGCCTTGTCATTTGCGCGCTCCTTCAAAGTTGAGCTTGCCGTTGTCCGTCCCCACGCTGTACCCGTAACGCGCAAGTGATCGCCGAGGGCGGACAGCCTCCAGTGCCGAGGAGATGGCGGACTTCGAGCGAACCCTACCGGAGGCTCATCAGGTCGAACCGCTTGAACAGGAGGAGACCCCCGGGGGCCGACACCGCCCCGAACCGGAAGTAGTGTGCTCCCGCGCCGAGCTCGACGAGGGCGGGAAAAGACAGATCGCCCTTCGCCGTCAACGGGAGTTGCCAGGTAGTCACCGGCGTCCACGCCCCACCGGCCTGATAGTGCTGCAGCTCGGCGTTGGTGGTTCCGACGCTGGCATAGCCGGTGAAATTGAGGACGTACCAGCCGGGAGTCGCGATCTTGACCCGGATGACCGCGCCCACGGGCTTGGCTCCAGCCGCCGCGAAGGCGCCGTCTGCCGGCAGGCCGACATACGCCAGATTGACGGAGGGATAGACCATCGACCGATAGAAGGTGATGTTCGCCACCATTGGCGTGCTCACCGCGGGGGCGGCAGGCGTGAGCGCCAGGGCCGTCGGTGCCTGGGCCCAGGCATTGGCGACGGCGAAGGGCCACAGCAGGGCCACCCACCGCTTCACGGCGCCCGACCTGCTGCTGATGGGAGCCCCCCGGCGCTTTGCCTCCTCCAGCCGCGCCGCGCCTCCCGGAAGGTCGCGGAGCTTTTGAAGCAGCTCCGCTGCAGTCGGTGCCCGACCCTTCTCAGCGATTGGCGACGGAGCCTTCTCCCCCGCCTCCCCGACGTCGGTCGGCGGGGTCGTGGCGGCGGCCAGCGGCTTGCCGCCCTTCAAATTCTCGGGCTTGGTGCTACCGGGCTTGAGCTCTTCCAGCTTGGCGAGAACCTGCGCCCGCGTGGGAGCCTTCGAGGCCGTGCGTGCGGTCGGGCTCGCTGCTTCAGCCTGTTGCACTTCGGGGGGCGACCCGCGCGGCGCCTCGAGTCGCGGTGGCAGTTCCTGGCCGGCAAGGCCGGCGACGCCCAGGCTCACTGTCAAGGCCCCGAGAACTGTCAGTACTCTGCTGGCGGGATGCATAGAGGGCCTCTCCTGCGGTTATGTCGGGTGGATGGTCACTCGGCCGTTTGTACGTTGCGCGCGAAGTGAGCCGGAAAGCGGACAGCGGTTGGAGCCGGGGCGTCGGGCGGGTATTGGACCATGTCAACTGGAGGTGTCCGTTTCGGGGCAGGAGTTGCGCGTGTGGCCGTGAGCACCTTCGCGTGGGTGGACCGGAGCGAACCAGGAGGAACCCGTGCGTGGCACTGCATCACTTATTGCGGCCGCGATCCTCGCGCTCGTGGCCGGCTGTGGCGGATCCGATGACCGCGGGGCGGCCGCCGGTGAGCCCCGTGAGGGCGCGCCGGCCCCCGGGGCAGGGGAATACGGTCCGCCCCGGGACCTCAGCCAGATCGACGTATGTGCGTTGTTGCCATCAGCGGAGATCCCCGCGCGCTTTGGAGCGGTCACCGAGGGTCCGTCACTAACCCGAGACCCGAACGGCTGGCCGACCTGCACCTACGTCCTCGCTCCAAACACCGGGCTGGTCATCGGGCTCATCGAGGCCTACATGTACGACATGAATCGCTCGGCGTGGGACCCCAAGAGGATCCAGACGGTGGACGGCGTCGGTGAGAAGGCGTTTCTGGTAGGGCTGGAGCCGCCCTCCGATCCGTACCTCGTCGCCGCAAAGGGAGACATCGCGGTGAAGGTGTCGACACGAAACCTCGAGTTGGCGCGGGAGGCCGCGAAGAAGGTGTTAGCCGGGCTGTAGGACCTGAGAGGGCGATGTGACTGCGTTCGTGCTGCTTGGCATTGCGGCGGGACTGGTGATCGTGCTGGCCTGCGGAGATTCGCCCAAGGACGCCGAGCCGAGCCTCTTCGTGCTCAAGGGCGGACAGGTCCTCGCGATCTTCGCCGATCGGCCCCAAGCCGTTCAGGTCGCCGCCAAGGCGCTGCCCCGGTTCTAAGGGCCCTTCTCCTCGTGGGCATGGCCGGTCACGTCCAGCACGGCCCGGAGGGCCCCGCTGCCCTCCCACCTGCCCCCGCGACTATCTTTTCGTCGCCCATGCCTCGACTGCTCACCCCCAAATTCCTTCTGCGCGGCTTCGAGATCTCGGTTCTGGCCTCCCTCGCCGGGTTCGGGATCACGCTGCTGTACGGCAACGACCTTCCCGCGTTCCTCCGCGGCCTCGGCCGGGTGCATCTGGGGTGGGTGCTGGTGGGTGCCTGCCTCGCCTCGATGGACTGGATCGGGGGCGGGCTCCGGCTCTGGATCTGCGCGCGGCACGTCTTCCCCCGCCCCTCGCTCAAGGGCTGCATTCTCGCCGGCGGGATGGGCGCGTGGGCGGGATTTCTCACCCCGTTCAACTCGGCCGCGGGGCCGATGACGATGTACACCCTCCGGCGCTACGGGATCCCGCTGCCGGTGGCGGTCACGGCCACCTTCATCAGCTTCGTCTCGACGGTGGTTTTCTTCGCCATCGCGGGACCGCTCGCGCTCTTTTTCGGGGCCGGCCAGGGGCTGGGCCAGCGGGGAGACGTGTTCGGCCTCTCCCTGTACGATCTCTTCCGCGGCAGCCTCACCATCGTGGGCGGGATCGGCGTCCTCATGGGGTTCGTGATCTTCGCTCCCCGGCTGGTGCGTGACCTGATCCATCGGGTGGCGGAGGCGATCGGGCGCCGGAGCGAGCGGGTCGCGGCCCGGCTCGAGCGGCTCCGCCAGGGCATCGACGAGGCCCATGCCAGCGTGGTGGCCTTCAACAGCCCCACCGGATGGCTGGCCATCTTCTGGTCCACCGTTCTTTCCGCGGTCTCCCACGCCAACAAGCTGCTCGCCGGGTACGTCGCCCTTCGCGCCTTGGGAATCGAGGCCAACTTCGTGGACATCCTGCTGGTGCAGACCCTGGTGATGTTCCTGCTGTACTTCACGCCCACGCCCGGAGCGTCCGGCATCGGCGAGATCCTGTCGGCCGCCGTCATGTCCTCCTACGTGCCGCGGGAGCTCACGCCCATCTACATCCTGGTCTGGCGGCTGACGCTCACCTACTTCACCCTGGGCTTCGGATTCATCGTGTTCTCCGGATGGCTGCGGCAAGGGCTCAAGTCGATCGATCAGGGCGCGCTCGCCGAGCCGGCCGGCGGGTAGTGACGCGGATGATGGACGATCAGGACGCCCCCGCCACCAAGTACGACGCCGCGCTGCTGCGCCGGCTGCTCGGCTACCTGCGACCGTATCGCTGGCTCGCGACGGGGGCCGTGCTGCTGCTCCTGGTCCAATCGGGCCTTGCCCTGGTCGGCCCCCGGCTCACCGAGCGGGCGCTCGACGTCGCCATCCCGCACCGGGACCTGGGCCTGCTCAGCCTGCTGGCCGGGCTCTATCTGGCGACGCTGCTGTTCGAATTGGTGGTGGAGTACGGCGGGGCGGTGCTCACCGCGTTGGTGGGGCAGAAGGTGATGTACGATCTCCGGATGGAGATCTTCGGCCATCTCCAGCGGCTCAGCGTGACCTATTTCGACCGGAATCCGGTCGGCCGGCTGATGACCCGAGTCACCTCCGACGTCGAAACGCTGAACGAGCTCTTCTCCTCCGGCGTGGTGACGATCTTCGGGGACGTCTTCACCCTCGTCGCCATCATGGGCATGATGCTGGTGATCGACGTCAAGCTCGCGCTGGTGACGTTTGCGGTGATCCCACTGGTCTGGCTCACGGCCGCGATCTTCCGCCGGCGGGTGCGCGATGCGTTCCGCGACATCCGCTACCGGCTCGCCCGGCTGAACGCCTTCCTCCAGGAGCGGCTCTCCGGCATGCGGGTGGTCCAGCTCTTCGGGCGGGAGGCGGCCTCCGCCCGACGCTTCGGGGAGCTCAACCGTGAGCACCTCGACGCGCACCTCCGGTCCATTACCATCTACGCGATCTTCTTTCCGGTGGTCGAAGTGTTGACCGCGGTCGCGATGGCCCTCCTGCTCTGGTACGGCGGGCTCCGGGTCCTCGACCAGACCCTGACGGTCGGCGTGCTGGCGGCCTTCATCCAGTACACCCGGCGGTTCTTCCAGCCGCTACAGGATCTCTCGGAGAAGTTCAACCTCCTCCAGAGCGCCATGGCCTCCTCGGAGCGCGTCTTCGGCCTGCTCGACGAGCCGGTGACGGTGAACGAGCCGGCTGGCCCGGCGGCGCTGCCGCGGCCGGTCGGAGGGGAGGTCCGCTTCGAGGGGGTCTGGTTCCGCTATTCGCCCGACGGACCGTGGGTATTGAAGGACATCACCTTCACGGCCCTCCCCGGCCGGACGCTTGCGCTGGTGGGCCACACGGGGGCGGGGAAGAGCACCATCGTCAATCTGCTGCTGCGCTTCTACGACCCCGAACGGGGACGGATCACCGTGGATGGGGTGGACATCCGGGAGCTTTCCACCTCGGATCTCCGATCCGCGATCGGATTCGTGCAGCAGGACTTGTTCCTCTTCACCGGAAACATCCTGCACAACCTCACGCTGGGCGCCCCGATTCCGGCCCAGGCGGCCCGAGCGGCGGCCGAGCGGGTCGGCGCGGACCGGTTCATCGAGCGGCTCCCGTCCGGCTACGAGCATCGGCTGGGGGAACGGGGCCGGAACCTCAGCGTGGGGGAGCGCCAGCTCTTGAGCTTCGCCCGGGCGCTGGCGCTGGACCCCCGAATCCTGGTGCTGGACGAGGCCACCAGCTCGGTGGACGCCGAAGCGGAGGCCCAGATCCAGCGGGCGATCGCGGAGTTGATGGCCGGCCGTACCAGCCTGGTCGTGGCCCACCGGCTCAGCACCATCCTCCACGCCGACGAGATCCTGGTCCTGCACCACGGAGAGATCCGGGAGCGCGGCACCCACCGGCAGCTGCTGGCGGGAGGAGGGCTGTACGAGCGACTCTACCAGTTGCAGCTGCGCGGGCAGGAGGTCCGCAAGATTGCCTGAGCCCGTTTTGCTTGCCTGCCCCCGGAGCCAGGGATACGTTTGGCATCCGGTTAAGCCTTCGGGAACCGATCGATGATGCAACTTGAAGTCGGTGGCCGGCGGATACCCGTCGCCACCGGAGACACTGTCATAGGTTCGGCGCCATGGTGTGCCATCGTCCTCGAGGGTCTGGGCGTGCGCCCGCACCATGCCGTCGTGCACGGTACCTCGGGGGGCGCCGCCGCGATCCGGACCGCGGGCGCCGACGCCGAGGTGTCCATCAACGGCGTGCGGCTGGGCACCGATCCCACGCCGGTTCTCCATGGCGACAAGATCCAGATCTTCGAGCACGAGATCCTCGCGGTGGACCCGGAGCGGGTGGGCAATACCCAGCTGTTCGATTCCGGCGCGTTCGCCGACCTGCCGCCGGTCAAGCCCGCCAAGCCGCCCCCAGGGGCCGTGGGCGGCCGAGTCGTTTGTCTGACCGACGGCCGGGAGTACTCGATGGGGTCCGAGCCCCTGGTGTTCGGGCGGGACGCGGCTTCAGACGTGGTGGTGACCGGTGGCGACGTGTCCCGGCGGCATGCGGAGATCCAGGTGGGGCCGGACGGCTACGTGCTGGTGGACCTCAGCGTCAACGGGACCTTCGTCAACGGCAAGCGGGTCGGCCATAGCCATCTCCTCGCCCGGGCGGACGTCCTCCGGATCGGGACCGACGAGTTCCGATTCTACGCCGAGGCCGCCCCTCCGGCCCCTCCGCTCGCACCTCGTCCCCTGCCCTCGGAGGGACCGCTCCACACGCCGACCGGGGCCATCGCCCGACTGTCCGACACGATGCACGGCGTGCCGCTCTCGATTCCTCGCGACCCGATACCGACTCCTCCGGCCATCGCGCTCCCGCCGATCGCGTCACTGCTGGTTCGAAGCGGTGACATGCGTGGCCGGAGGCTGCCGATCACGCTGCCGGTGGTCAACGTGGGCCGGGCGGACTACAACGACATCGTGATCGCCGATCCCAGCGTCAGCACCACCCACGCCAAGCTGCAGCGGAAAGACGATGTCTGGGTGCTGACCGACCTGGGCTCGACCAACGGCACCTACGTCGAGGGCGAGCCGGTGACCGGGGAGACGGCGCTCACCCCGGGCACGACGCTGCGGTTCGGCGACGTGGCCGCGCTGTTCGAGCCCCACGACGAGCCTCAGCCCATCGGCCACCGGGCGGAGAGTCCCGGCGGCCGAGCCGGCACCGGCCTGGGCGGCCGAGACGCCGCCCGCGGCACCTCGGCGCGCTCCCCAGCGTCCGATCCGCGCCTCCACGCCGAAGCCGAGCGGGCCGCCCCTGTGGCTGATCTCGCTGATCGTGGTCGCCGTCATCGTCATCGCCTACGTCCTCCTGACCTCGAGCTGACGGGGACTCGTGCACTTCACCTGTGCCGCTCGAACCGACGTTGGCATCGTCCGCTCGGGCAACGAAGACAACTACCTCATGCTGGCCGACCGCGGCGTGTTCATCGTGGCGGACGGGATGGGCGGGCATGCGGCCGGTGAAGTGGCCAGCGAGATGGCGGTGCGGATCACCTCGCACGAGATCGGCTCGCTGCGCGGCCTCTCCGACCTCGAGGCGAGCGACCGGATGCGGACCGCGATCCGAACCGCCAACGACGCGATCTTCGAGCGGACACTCTCGGAGCACGACAAGCGGGGCATGGGAACGACGGCGACGGTGCTCGTCCTCATGCCCCGCCGGTACCTGATCGGCCAGGTGGGCGACAGCCGGGCGTACCTCCTCCGGACCGGCCAGCTCCTCCAGCTCACCAAGGACCACTCCTACGTCCAGGAGCAGGTGGACGCCGGGCTGCTCACCCCCGACCAGGCGCGGGTGCACCCCTACAGCAACGTCATCACCCGCTGCGTCGGGGCGAGCGGCGACGTGGTTCCCGACATCTACTTCGGCACGCTGGAGCAGGGCGACATCCTGCTCATTGCATCCGACGGACTGACCGGGATGCTGGAGGACGAACACCTGATCCGGATCCTCTCGTCGGATGGGGGACCCCAGCACTGGGTAGACCGCATGATCACCGAGGCCAACCGGCGGGGCGGGCTCGACAACATCACGGCGATCGTGATCCGGATCGAGTCGGTGGACAGCAACACCGGCGAGCAGCCCACGGTCACGGCGGCGGCCGGCGGGGCCAACACGCCTTGAGGGCGCGGCTGGTGGACTACTGGCTCAGACGGAGCTCGAGCTGAATGTCGGCCCGGGAGTAGCCGTTGGCGGGGTCTAACGGCACGTCGCGGAACCCGTGCTTGCGGTAGAGGGTGAGGGCTGGAGCCAGGCGGGTGTTGGAGACGAGCATGAGCCGGCGCGCGCCGGAGCCCCGCGCGAAGGCGATGGCCGCCTCCACCAGGCGGTCGCCATAGCCCCGCCCGCGGGCGGCGGGCGCCACAGCCATCTTGGCGAGCTCGAAGGTCTCGGCGTCGTGCCGGATGACGGCGCAGGTCCCCTGCACCCCGACCTCGTCGAGCAGGAAGAAGACCTCCCCGCCCGGCGCGACGATGTGCCCCGCCGGATCCTCGAAGACCTTCAGATCCTCCTGTTCCACCACGAAGTACTGCTCGATCCATTCCCGGTTCAGCCGCTCGAACTCGATCCGCAGCTCGGGCCGCCAGCCTACGATCTCGCTCATCGGCGAACGCGGGGTCGCTACGGCCAGCGGGCCAGGATCTGGCGGATCTCGTCCCGGTGATTGGTCTCGTCCGCGATGATGTCGTCGAACCGGACGGCGAGACCGTGCTCACCTGCCGCCGTGGCCTGGTCGCGACGGCGGACGTACCGATCGATGGTCTCGATCTCGGCCTCGAGGGCGGTCTGCAGCATCGACTTGGCGTCCTTGACCACCTTCACCGGCGACGGCTCGGCCGCCGGCGTGCCACCCAGCGAGGAGATCTTGTCCGCCAGGATCTGGGCGTGGCCGAGCTCCTCCGGAATCTCGTTCGCGAAGAAGGCCCGCAGCTCCTGCCGCCAGGGGCCCTGGACCATGCTGGCGAACAGCCGATACATGATGACCGCCTGAAACTCGCCCCGCAGATCTTCGTTCAACCCGTCGAGCAGCTCCTTGGTCTTGTCCTTGGCCTTGGGCTGCTGTTCTGTGCGCGTCGCCATACAGTCTCCCTGAGGTATCGTCGTATGCCAATCTGCTCTGCCTCAGCATACGCTGTAAGGACCACGCGCAACAGGGCGGAATGGCGGTACACCCACGACCGCCCCGCACGACTCCGGCGGAACGGCGGTCGAACAGCACACCTTCCGCCTCGCCTTCCGCCTCCCCTTCCGCCCGTCCCGCTACCGCTTTGCGAAGACTTCCGATTTCCCGTCGCGCTGGAACAGCAGTACGTCGAAGGGCTCGTGGGGCTCGCCGGGAACGGCCATGCCGGGCGAGCTGGCCGGCATGCCTGGCGCGGCCAGGCCGGCGGCCTTGGGCTTCCGCGCCAGGAGCTGCTTGATGTCCTCCGCCGGGACGTGCCCCTCGACGAGGTACTTGTCCACCTGCGCGGTGTGACAGGACCGCATGTCCCGGGGCACGCCGAGGCTTTCCTTCACGGTGTCCATGTCCTGCTCTTCGTGCACCACCGTCTTGAAGCCGGAGGCCTTCACGTGGTCCACCCACTTGGCGCAGCAGCCGCATGTCGGGCTCATGTAGACGGTCACCGTCGGGTCGGCGGCGGACTCGCGGACTCCAGGCCCACAGCGCCTTTCCCCCCGCGAGCGCGAAGCCGAACCCGGCGGCCTGGCCCACGAACCCACGTCGTGAAATCATCAGCGTATACCCCATCAAACCAGTGAGACTTCGTCCGCCAGCCGCCGGGCGACCTCGTCCGCCGGCCAGGTCAGGAGATCCAGTACTCCTTCGAGCGGCCGCTCGGGCGGCCGCGCCACGAATACCCTGAGCCGCCGCGCGCTGCGGTAGAGCTCGTCGGCCACTCTGGGCAGGCCGAGCTGTCCCGCCCGCCCCGCGTCGGTGAGGCGCTCGACGGTGCCGCCTCGGGTGCGGAGCGGAAGATCCACGCCGAGCATCGAGGACCGCGCCGGAAAATCCAGCAGCAGCTCCCCATGCCTCAGCCCCACCCGCGTCGCCACGGCATCCTCGACCCGCTCGAGCAGCGCCGGGTCGTCCACCATCCAGGGCTGCACGTCGGCGGGGACGTCGCTGGCCGGGAGGTCGAGCGCGCGCTTGTACAGCCGGCGGGCGCGGATGGCGGCGGCAAGGCCGTCCCGGTCCCGGCTGATGAGCAGCTCCATGAGCCCGTCGTCGGTGGCGTCGGCGATCGCCTCGACCGTGACGTCCCCCCGTCCCACGGCGCCGCGGACGGCCCGCTTGAACATGCAGGTGGCGGCGCGCACCGCGTGGTGCCAGTAGACGTTGCGGTACATCTGGTACTTGGAGAAGAGCAGCGATTCGAGGGCGCTCACACCCTTCTCCTGGACGCCGACCTCGAAGCATCCTTCCTTCGTTTCGACCAGCGTGAGCGAGGACAGGAGCCGGTCCACATCCACCGTCCCGTACGGCACGCCGCACATCCGCGCGTCGCGGCTCAGATAATCGATCTTGTCGAGGTCGAGCGAGCCGGAGATCAGACCCTGAAGCGGGCCGTCGCTCGTGCCGCCGATGAGTCGCCCCACGGCGCCGGGGAAATCGGGGCCGCCGATCTCGACCAGGCGGTCGCCCAGCTCGCCGCGAGACAGCTTGGCGATGCCCAGCTTCTCATGGGAGGGGAAGCCGGCCTCCTCCAGCGCGTGGGAGAAAGGGTAGTGGCCCACGTCGTGGAGCAGCGCCGCCATCCGGACCGCCAGGCGGTCCGCGTCGGGCGCCGGCCCGAGCTCGCCGCGCTCCTCCAGTGCGGCCAGCGCGCGCCGGGTGAGGTGATACGCGCCGAGGGCATGCTCGAAACGAGTGTGGGTCGCGCCGGGATATACCAGGAAGGCGTGCCCGACCTGGCGCACGTATCGCAGCCGCTGCACCGTCGCCGTGTCGAGCGCCAGCAGGGCCGGCCGGTCCAGCCGGATATTGTCCCAGAGGGGGTCGCGGATGATCTCCAGCTCCGCCGGGCCGCGACCCGCCGCGCCGCTCACACGGTGGGTCCTGCCGCCGCGACCGCCTCGGGCACCTGCGTCCGGTATTGCTCGAAGTTCTCCCGGAACATCGTGGCGAGCTTCCGGGCCTGGGCGTCGTACGCGGCCTGGTCTTGCCAGGTGCCGCGGGGCGTGAGGAGCTCGGTCGGGACGTCCTTCAGGGCGACAGGCACCTCGAACCCGAACACCGGGTCCTTGGCGAAGCGGCTGCCGTCCAGAGCGCCGGAGAGGGCGGCGCGGACCATCGTCCTCGTATGCGCCAGCTTCATCCGCGTGCCGGTGCCGTAGGGGCCGCCGGTCCAGCCGGTGTTGACCATCCACACCTTCACCCCGTGACGGGCGATCTTCTCGCCCAGCATCTTCGCGTAGACCCCCGGATGCAACGGCAGGAACGGCGCGCCGAAGCAGGACGAGAAGGTGGCCGACGGCTCGGTGACGCCCCGCTCGGTGCCCGCCACTTTCGCGGTGTACCCGGAGAGGAAGTGATACATCGCCTGGTCGGCCGTCAGTCGGGCGATCGGCGGCATCACCCCGAAGGCGTCCGCGGTGAGGAACACGATGTTCTTCGGGTGGGAGCCGGCGCCGCTGGGCAGATGGTTGGGGATGAAGTGAATGGGATAGCAGGCGCGGGTGTTCTCGGTGATGCGGTCGGCGTCGAAGTCCGGAGTTCGGTTGGTCGGGTCGACCACCACGTTCTCCAGCACCGTCCCGAACATCTGGGTGGCGGCGTAGATCTCCGGCTCGGTGTCGGGCCGAAGCCGGATCACCTTGGCGTAACACCCGCCCTCGAAGTTGAACACGCCGCGGTCGCTCCATCCGTGCTCGTCGTCGCCGATCAGCTGGCGGGTCGGGTCGGCGGAGAGCGTGGTCTTGCCGGTACCGGAGAGCCCGAAGAAGATCGCCGTGTCACCGCCCGCGCCGACGTTGGCCGAGCAGTGCATCGGCATCACGCCCTTGGCGGGCAGCATGTAGTTCAGCGCGGTGAAGATGGATTTCTTCATCTCGCCCGCGTACCGTGTCCCGCCGATGAGGACCAGCTTCTTGCCGAAGTGGATGACGACGAAGGTGCCGCTGCGGGTGCCGTGCCGGGTCGGGTCCGCCTGGAAGTCCGGAGCGTGCAGCACGGTGAAGCCGGCCCGGAACTGGGCCAGCTCAGCCGGCATCGCGCGGATGAACATGTTGCGGACGAACAGCGCGTGCCAGGCGTTCGGGGTGACGAACCGCACCGGCATCCGGTATGCCGGATCGGCCCCGCCGAAGAGATCCTGGACGAACACCTCGCGGGCGTCGAGGTAGGCCCGCACGTCCTCGTGCAGCCGCTCGAAAGCCGCGGGCTCCAGGCGGGGGTTCTTCTCCCACCAGATCTTGTCGCCACCGCCCGACTCTTCGACGACGAACTTGTCTTTGGCGGAGCGGCCGGTGTGGGGGGAGGTGATGGCAGTGAAGGCGCCGCGGTCGGTCAGCATTCCCTCGCCGCGAGTGATGGCGTGCTCGATCAGCGCGGCGGGAGTGAGGTTGGCGTGAATCCGGATCGGAAACAGGCCGTGCTCCACGAGAGTGAGGCTCTCACGCGGGACTGCGGTCGTCTCGGTCATAACTCCCATGCGCCCGGCGGCGCGGCTGAGGTGCTCGGCGGCCGCCCCGGCCGCCTCCAAGGGAGCGGGAAAGATCGGCACAGCGACCGCCCGGTGCAACGGGAGCGGACCTGAAGGGCGGAACGGCGGCACGGCGGAACGGCGGAAGGTCGCCTGGGAATGGATCTTAGCTCGACCCCTTCCGCCGTTCCGCCGTGCCGCCGTTCCGCCCGTTACGGCCTCACCGTCTCGAGGGTAGGGGGGGTATGGTAGACGGCCTCGGCGGTCCCCCGGTCGCGCGCGCTGGGCAGCTCGACCTCCGGGTTCGCGAACATGATGTCCTCGGGATTCGGGGAGTGGGCGAAGATTCCCAGTGCGTGGCCCATCTCGTGGACGCTGGTGAGCGCCAGACAGCGCTCCAGGCCGGGGTCGTCCGGAAGAGTGCTGGGATCGATGAAGAGCCGGATCGGCAGCCTGAGCTGGGTGTTGGTGTCGTCGATGTCCAGGTCGGTGATGCCGATGCATTCGGGAGCGAGGGCGCTGTGCAGCCGCTTCAGCCGGAGACTCGGAGCCGGGCACGCCGCTCCGCACGATCACATCGGCGGTCGCCGAGTCGCTGGCCAGCGTCGCCCGGAACTCGCCGTAGAGGAATGCCGCCTCCCAGATGTCGATCGCGCGGGCCATGTGGCTCGGAAGGCCGTCGGCGTCCTCCACCCAGACGCGGACCGGGAGATCGTCCTTGTCCCAGTGAAAGCCCAGGGTGTCGAGCCCGGGGCCAGGGACGGCCGGTGCCTCGAGCCGCCACTCGTAGGGCTCGTCGCGCACCGGGGCCGCGATGTCGCCGCACGCGAGCGCGGCGATGCCCGCGAGACCCAGGGCGAGCGCGGGCGCGAGCCGGCGGAGTGAAGCGGTCATCGAATACCTCGGGCGATTCCCACCGACAGCGAGACCCGGCTGACGCTCTGCGCCTGGGAGAATCCCCGGCTCTTCAGCTCGTCGGTGGTGAAGCGATGAAAGTCGTATCGGGCCGACACCATGAGGTCCCACTTCGACATCACCGCCCGCCGCCAGTCGGCGCCCGCGCCTGCCACGAACCGGACCGGACCGCCCTGGGCGAAGATGCCGCTGTCCTCGGAAGGCCAGTACAACAGCCCCCCCAGGCCCAGGCGCCAGCGGAGTGAGCGCCAGATCGGGCCATCGAGGCCGAGGAGCACGGACGCGGTCCGCACCGTCCCCAGGTCGGTCTCCGACCCCGTCCTGCTCGGCCTCCAACCCGCCCGAGGCGAGCGTCGCCTCGATGCCGGCGCCGTACCTCGGCGAGATCGGCATCGAGGCCCCGATGGCCACCATCGGCGCGATCGACTGGCGCACGCTGATCTCGCTGTCGAGGAAGTCGCGCACCAGCCTGGTGGCTCCCACCGCGCCTACGCGGGCGTAGTAGTCCGTCTGGGCGTGAAGCGCCCCGGAACCGGCCGCGAGCAGCAGGGCCGGAATCAGTATCGGTCTCAGCATCGGAGGAAAATGGGTGGCTCCATCGGGGGGGTCAACGCGCCACCCGGCCGTACGCGCGAAGCCGTCGCAACATGCGACGGTCGAAGGTCACCTCGTCGTCGCCCTTCGGCGTCTCGATCACCTTCATCACCGACCGGAACCGCGGGTCGCGCATGATGCGGCGGAACGGTTGCGGGCCCAGCGATCCCTCGCCCACCAACTCGTGCCGGTCGCGGCGCGACCCGAACGGGGTCTTGGAATCGTTGAGGTGAAGACAGCGGAGGAGACCGAGGCCGATGGCACTCTCCCAGCGCTGCCAGACGGCGTCGTAGTCGCGGACCAGGTCGTAGCCGGCGGAGTAGAGGTGGCAGGTGTCCGCGCAGAAGGCGATGCGGTGGCGCACGCTCTCGCCGATCGCGGCCCGCAGGGCGGCGAGCTCCTCGAACGTCGCGCCGAGCGCGCTTCCGGAGCCGGCGGTGGTCTCCAGCAGGACCATCACGTCGCCGGGCACGTCCTGGAGGCAGCGAGTGATCGCGGCGGCGTTCCGCCGGAGCCCCGCCTCGCGCTCATCGATGAAATTCCCCGGATGGGAGACGACCGCGGGGATACCGAGCATGTCGCAGCGCCGCAGCTCGGCGGTGAAGGACTCGGCGGAGCGGGCGGCCAGGGCCGGATCCGGGGAAGCGAGGTTGATTAGGTAGGAGTCATGCGCCACTATACTGGCTATCTCGCTCCGGTCGCACTCGCGCCGGAACGCCGTTCGGGACTCTTCCGTCAGTGCAGGCTCACGCCACTGGTTGGGGGTCTTCGTGAACACTTGGATCGCCGTGGCACCGATCGCCTTCCCGCGTGCCAGCGCCGTCTGCACGCCGCCCTGCGTCGACACGTGGGCTCCGAGCAGGTCGGCGGTTCTCGATTGATGCATTCGACTATCTCCGTCGCGTGACGAGCGGCAGCCGCGTGCTGCTCGCGGGTGACGCCTCCGCCAGGCCGGCGGGGCTGGAGCGCGCCTTGACCCGCGCCGGCTTCGTCCTGACCGAGGCGCCGCCGGCCAACGGCGGCCTCGAGCCCGACGCCATCCTGGTCACCGTCGCCGGGTCCGGGGACCTGGAGACCCGGGCGGCGGTCTGCGCTGGGCACACCGATTCACCTCCGGTCGTGGTGCTGATCGCAAGCCCGGACCCCGAAGCTCCGGCCGCCGCTCTGACGCTCGGCGCCGACGACGCGCTCGCCGCGCCCATCCATCTCTCCGAGCTGTGTGCCCGGCTCCACGCCCGAATCCGCGATCGCCAGAGTCCCCGCGGCACCGCTCGCGAGGGCGCGGTGCGCCGGGCGCTCGACAGCCTGGTGAGCGAGGGACGGATGACCCTCAGGCCGGACGAGGTGGTGCTGGCGCTGGTGCGGCGGCTGGCCCGCGCGTTCGATCTGTGCTCCTGCTGCTACCTCGCCATGGGTTTGGGTGACAGCGACGCCCGCGTCGTCGCGGAAGTGGGGCCGGGCCCGGTCACAGTCGGCGGAGAGAGCGTCCTGGATCCGGCCGATCATCCCGAGATCGCCGAGGCCGTCCGCTCGCGCCGTGCCGCCGCCCGTCCCGACGGTAGTGTAACCGCGCTCCCCGCGGTCGCCGGCGGCCGGGTGGTCGGGGTCCTGCTCATCCACCGCCGCGCCGAGCACCCCGGGTTGAGTCCCGCCCAGCTCCAGTTCGCCGAGAGTCTCGCCGAGGCGGCCGCGCACGCGCTGGACCCGCAGCTTCAGGGACGGCAACGGCAACGGCGCGTCGACCGGCCTCCGGCCCAGCGGCACGCCGGCGGAAGCGTCGCTGGACCACCGCCTCCAGGAGGAGTTCGAGCGCGCGCGACGCTATTCCCTGAGCTTCAGCCTGGTGCTCCTGGACGTGGGGGCTCCGCCGGCGGAAGCGGCCGCCCCCTTGCTGGCGGAGACGGCGGAGCGGCTGCGTCACGAGCTTCGGCTGCCGGATTTCGTCTCGCGGTACGGCGGCGGCGAGTTCGCGATCGTCTTGCCGGAGACCGGCCTCGACGGCGCTCGGCGGTCGGTCGCCCGCATGCGGGAGCAGCTGGTCTCGCGGCCGGGCGACGCCACCGGCGGCGATCCGCGCTTCAGCGCGGGGATCGTCACCTACCCCCACCCCGCGGTCACCCAGGCCGACGACATGTTCGCGCTGGTCGAGGCCGCGCTGGCGCGGGGCAAGGCGCAGGTGGGCGAGCGCGTCGGCGTGGCCGACTGAGCTCCCGCTTACCGCTTTCTGAGCCACTCCGTCGGATCCAGTGCCACCTGATTCTCGCCCCGGATCTCGAAGTGCAGGTGCGGACCGTAATCCGAGTTCTCGCCGCCGACTCTGCCGATCTCCTGGCCCCGCGTGACCGCCGCCGCCAGCTCCACCGAGGCGGACTGCAGGTGTGAATAGACCGAGTAGTACCCGTTCCCGTGCTCCAGCACCACCGTCAGGCCGTAGGTGCCGAACTGTCCCACCAGCCGCACCTTTCCCGCCTCGACCGACTTCACGGGCGTGCCCGCCCCCGCCGCGATTCCCACGCCGTTCCACCGGATGATCCCTCCGCTCGGCAGCGTGTCGCGCCCGAACCGGTAGACGATCGCGCCTTCGACCGGCCAGTCGAGCCGGCCGAGGTCGGCGGTCGTGATCGAGCCGGGCAGGAGCGTCGCACCGCGAAGGCCCCGGGAGGCTTCGTCCCGGCGGGTGCGCTCCAGCGCGGCGAGCACGTTGTTGAGCTTCGCCTCGTCCCGCTGGAGCGAGTCGAGCCGCCGCTCGGTGCTCCGGGCCGAGCGGCGCAGCTGACTCAGCCGCCGGGCGCGCGCCTCGGCCAGCTCGGTGTACTTGGCGTATTCCGCCTCCCGCTCCTCCCGGGTGCGGTCGAGCTGCTTCCGGACGTCGAGCAGGTCGTCGCGCTGGTCCACCACGCGATTCCGCAGCTTCTCCACGTCCCCGACGAGCGCGCGGTCCTGGCGGCTGGTGAGGTAGAGGTACTTGTAGCGGCTCAGGAGGTCGCCGAACGACTCCGCCGCGAGCAGGGCCTGGAAGGTGTACAGCGGGCCGCGCTTGTAGATGTCCACCAGCCGGCGCTCGAGCACCGCGCGCCGCTCCGCCAGGTTGTCTTCGGCGAGGATGAGCTCCGCGCTGGTGCGGTCGAGCTGGCTGGACAGGCCGCCGATCTGCCGCTCGATCTCGTCCACGATCTTCTGGGTCGATTCGCGCTGGCGCTCGATGTTGTGCAGCTCGTCGTTGACGTCGTGGACCTGGCCCTGGAGCCGCTGTTGCTGCTCCTGCAGCCGGTCGCGCTCGCGGCGGATCTCCTGCAGGCGGCGCCGGCTCTGTTCCAGGTCGGGGGTGCCCTGGGCTCTGGCTGTCTGGGACAGGATGCACAGGAGAATGAGGAACAGGCGGAACGGCGGAACGGCGGAACGGCGGAAGTGCGCTCGAGCAGCGATCCGGCCTTGTCCCGCCTTCCGCCGGTCCGCCGGTCCGCCGGTCCGCCGTTCCGCCGGTCCGCCGTTCCGCCGTTCCGCCCTAGACATTCCTCAGATGCCTCCCGACGCTCACCAGACTCCCGGCGAGGCCGAGCAGCACCCCGAAGACGATGATGACCAGCATGTGCTGGACGCGGAAGAAGATGAGGCCGTCGAAGCGTGGTGTCGCGGAACAGCAGATACCCCGCGTAGCAGAGCGCCAGCGAGAGCAATCCGCCGAGCAGGCCCTTGAGCGCGCCCTCGAGCAGAAAGGGGCCGCGGATGAACCAGTTGGTCGCGCCGACCAGCCGCATGATCGAGATCTCGCGGGCCCGCTGGAGAATGGTGAGCCGGATGGTGACGCCGATGATGACCACCGCGACGCCGGCGAAGGCGAGGCCGATCACCACGCCCACCAGCCCGGTCACGTTGCGGAGCTGGTCCAGCCGCTGCACCCAGTCGCGGCCGTAGCGAACGTCGTCCACGAACCCGAACCCCCGGATTCGCTCAGCCACGCGCTCCACGCTGGCGGAGGAGCGGAACCCCTCCTTCATCCGCACCTCCATCGACGCGGGCAGCGGATTCGCCGCGAGGTCGCGATAGGCGTCCCGAAATTCCACCAGCTCGGTGCGGGCGCGAGCGAGCGCCTGCTCCTCGGAGACGAAGCCGACGTCCTGCACCTCGGGGAACGCCGCGATGTCCTGGGTGGCGAGCGTGATGGTCTCGGCCGGGGTGCCCCGCAGCACGAACGCGACGATCTCGACCCGCTCCTCGATGCCGCGCAGCGCCTGGCGCAGGTTGATGGCCACCAGGCCGAAGAGGCCGATGGTGAAGAGCGAGAAGGCGATGGTGGTGATGGAAAGCGTCGAGAGCAGCGGCGCGCGCCGGAAGGAAAGCAGGGCCTCGCGGGTCAGCAGCCTCACGAGACCTCCGTCTCTTCCGTCTCGTCCACCGCGGTGTCGTACACCACCGATCCCTCGCGCAGCTCGATGGTGCGGTAGGGCGTCTGCCGGACGATGTCGAGGTCGTGGGTCGCCATGACGACGACGGTGCCGCCGGTGTTGATGTCGCGCAGCAGCTGGAAGACGCCGCGGGTCGCGCGCTCGTCCAGATTGCCGGTGGGCTCGTCGGCCACGAGAATCGCCGGATCGTTCACCAGCGCGCGGGCGATCGCGACCCGCTGCTGCTCGCCGCCGGAGAGCTCGCGGGGATAGGCCCGGCTCTTGGCCGAGAGGCCCACCTGGGTGAGCACCCGGGTGACCCGAGCGGCGATGGTGTCGCGCCGCGCCCCGATGACCTCCAGGGCGAAGGCGATGTTCTCCGCGGCGGTCCGGTCCTCCAGGAGCCGGAAGTCCTGGAACACGATCCCCAGGCGCCGGCGCAGCTTGGGCACCTCGTCCACCTTGAGGGCGCTCACGTTGTAGCCGGAGACCCGGACTTCGCCCGACGTCGGCTGCTGCTCGGCGAAGAGCAGCTTCATGATGGTGGACTTTCCCGCGCCGGAGTGGCCGGTGAGGAACACGAACTCGCCCTTACCCACCCGGAAGGAGACGTCCTTCAGGGCGAGGGCACCGGTGGGATACGACTTGTAGACGTGGGAGAAGCGGATCACGGACAGGAAGGTAAACGAAGGGGAAAAGCGTGAAAAGCGTTTCTCAGCTTTCCTTCCCCAGCGCTTGTCGCAGGTCTTCGATGATGTCCTCGCCATCCTCCAGCCCGCAGCTCAGCCGCAGGAACCCGTCGGGAAACCCTGCCGCGGCGCGGCCATCGGCGCCCAGATCGCGATGCGAGGTGAGGCGCGGCTCGGAGACGAGGCTCTCCACGCCCGCGAGGCTCGGCGCGTGGGTGACCAGCTTCAGGCGCTTGAGCATCCGCTCGGCGGAGCGAGTACCGCCCTTCAGCTCCAGCCCCACCATCCCGCCGAACCCCGAGAGCACCCTGCGCGCGTGGGCGTGGTCGGGGTGGGACGGGAGGCCCGGATAGTGGACCCTTACTATGGATGGCTGCTTCTCCGCCCACCGCGCGACGGCGAGGCCGTTGGCGTTGTGCCGCTCCATCCGCACCGCGAGGGTGCGGAGGCCGCGATCCACCAGCCAGGCGGTGTGGGGATCGATGGCCTGACCCCACACCCGGAGCAGCCGATTGACCTCTTCGATCACCGAGGCGGAGCCCGCCACCGCGCCGGCGACCAGATCGCTGTGGCCGTTGAGGTACTTGGTCGCGCTGGTGATCACCACGTCCGCCCCGTGCTCCAGCGGCCGGAAATTGATCGGGCTGGCGAAGGTGGCATCCACCAGCAGGGCCAGGCCGAACTCGCGGGCGACCTGGGCGAGCGGCGTCAGATCGAGCACCCGCATGACCGGATTGGTCGGGGTCTCGACGAAGATCGCGCGGGTGGTCTTCCGGACCGAGCGGCGCCAGAGCCGGGGCTGGGAGGGGTCTACGAACGTCACCTCCATCCCCAGGCGGGTCAGCTCCTCCCCGAAGAATCGCCGGGTGCCGCCGTAGATCCAGCTGCTGCTGACGAGATGGTCGCCGGGTCGGAGCACGGCGAGGTGCGCCAGTGCCGTGGCACCCATGCCGCTGGAGAGGAAGATCGCGTCCTCCGCCCCCTCCAGGAGCGCGTACTTCCTGGCCAGGCCGACCTGGGTCGGCGTGTTGCCGTAGCGGGCATAGAGGACGTCGTCCTCGGAGCCGACCGGGTTGGTGAAGGTGCTGCTCTGAACCAGCGGGGGCGCCACCGGCGTCCAGTCCGGCCGCCGGCGCGGGATACCGTGAATCGCGAGGGTGGACGGGCCGAAGCGGCGCGGGGTCATGCGACGAGGAGCGGGTACCGCAGATCGCCTTCGGGACGAACCAGTCGGTGTAGGGTCAGGGCCTCCAGGGCCTCGCTCGCTCTCGGCTCGGGCCATCCCAGTGCGGCGGCCAGATCGCCGGTGCAGGCGCGCCCCAGCCGGCAGACGCAGGCGAACGCCGCGCGGGCGTCGGGGGAGACCCAGCCGAGCAGCATCGGCTCCGCGCCGGCGATCAACGCCGCGACCGCAAGGCGGTGATGCGTCAGCACCTGCTCGATCGCGTCGTGCTGGTCGTCGCGCAGGCCGCGCAGCACCACGAACCGGGGCCGGTGCGAGGCCTGCGCCAGCAGCAGCTTGGCGACGATCTCCTCGGCGCAGCTGAAGTCGAGCAGCTCGACGTCGGAGAAGTCCAGCAGGGCGGTGAGACAGTCGGAGCGGGAGAGCGTGTCCTCGATCCGGTTCCGCACCGCCGCCCCGGTGGGACGGGTGACGAGGTTGCGATAGGGCGACGTCGCCGTCTCGCGCAGCAGGTGACCGATCCGAATCGTCTCGATCATCTGCGTTACGCCTCCTGGGCGGGAATGGTGATCTGCACCTGGGCTCCGGGAAAGAACGGGAGATGATCGGCCAAGGGAAGGTCGTCGTCCCACGCGGGGACGATCGAGAGACGCGCCGTGCCGCTCCGAATCGAGATCTTGCCCTTCCAGCGGTCCAGGAACCCCTTGATGCCCGCGAGGCCTTGTCCGCGGCCGGGATCCCGGAACCGGCTCACGCCCTGGATCAGCGCGGCCTCCAGCGCCGCCCCGTCGCCCCACCGTTCGCCGAAGCGCTTGGCGTGGGTGCTCTCCAGCGAGCGGCGGAACCCGATGCCCCCATCGCTGACGGCGATCACCGCGACCCGGCGCCCCAACCGGCGCCGAAAGGTGTACACCTGCACCGCCACCCAGCCACTGGTGCCGGCGTGCTCCACAATATTCTGGCACGATTCGGAAAGCGCCATACTGAACCGCATCGTCGCGTTTCGCTCCAGCCCCAGCTCGCCGTGGAGGATGCGCGAGGCGGTCTCGCTGATCTTCTCGACGACCTGGTGCACGTCCTCCATCGCCTTGACCGGCGTGACGTCGAGCAGGACGTCGCTCGGCCCGGTCGCCGCCGCCTTGGGCACTCGGCCGTGCAGCTCGAACAGCTCCGCGGCGTGCCGGAAGAAGCCGACCCGGGCCCAGTAGCGCTTGACGTCGTCGCTGATGGGGACGGTGAAGAGCGGGCGCTCCCCCTTGGCCTCGGCAATCGCCTGCCCCGCGGTCAGCATGCCGACCAGGCCGTAGGGCGAGGCCCACTGGGCCCCGCGCGCGTCCACCAGGAGCTTCTCCATCGGTGGCCACTCGCCGAAGCCCGCGGCGAACTGGTCGAAGCTGCGGTCGTCGAAATGCGGGGGGACTTCGATGACCCGGGTCACGGCGTCACCAGCTCGCCGCGGAGGTGGCGCGACAGCCCGCCGGCCCCGCGGAACGCCGCGTTGCGCGCCGCCATGGCGTTGGCGTGGCGCATCGCGGCTTCCACCGAATCGCCGGCGAAGAGCCGGGCCGCCGCCGCCGCTCCGAAGACGTCCCCGCAGCCGGTGGGATCGAGGACGTCGACCGCGGGCGCGGGGATGAGGCCGGAGCGGAGTGTCGTGGTCGGCGGAACGGCGGCAGGGCGGAACGGCGGAAGGGCGGAACGCCGGAACGCCGGAAGAGGGTCCGAACCGTGATCCAGCACTGGCCGACCTTCCGCCGTTCCGCCGTCCCGCCGTTCCGCCCTCCCGTCCGCCCACCCGTCGAATCCCGGTGCCGCGACGTACGCCGCCCCCTTCGCGGCGAGCGTCACGATCAGCAGCGACGTGCCGGCGCCGATGGCGTCCACAGCCAGACTCAGAGGGTCGGGGGAGAGCTGGCGCATCTCGTCCTCGTTCAGCTGGACCACGTCGAAGCAGCCCAGCCAGGCCGCGGCGTCCGGCAGCGGCTGGGGCACCCGCACCCCGTCGTGCTGCATCCCGAGGAGCAGGCTGTGGAGGTCCACGTAGATCGGTCCACCGAAGCCCTGCCGGAGCGCCTGCGCCGTGCCGAGTGCGAGCTCGAAGCCGGAGATGAAGTTCAGGTAGAGCGCGTCGAGGTCCCGCACCATCGGGCCCGAGCTCTCCCCAGGTCCAGCCGGGCACTCCGCCCGACATCCGCTCGGTGCGCCGCTCGGTGGAGTAATAGTGGAGCACGACCCGATTGTTGGGCGCCGGGACTTCGACGCATCGGCCTCCCGGGGTCAGCCGCTCCAACCCGCCGAGAAACCCCTGTGCCTTGGCCGCGAGGTCGTGCCCGACCTTGATCAGCGGGACGATCTCCCATCCTGGGGCGACGCTCGCGTCCAGGCTGGCCAGCGCGTAGGCGGCGCCGCCCCACTCCTCCACCGGCGCCGCGAGCGGGTCGCGGCCGTAGATCTGGTCCCAGACGAGGGAGCCGAGGATGCCGACCTTAGGCATCCAGGAACGTCTTGGCCGCCCCATACACCCCCGCCGTGCCCACCAACTCGCCGGGGACGATGCGGCAGGCGGCGACCGCGGGCTTGAAGGCGCGGCGCGCCGTCTCCCGGCGCAGAGGGATGAACAGGTGGTCGCCGGCGAGCGTCACGCCGCCGCAGATCACGACGACCTCGGGGTTGAAGATGTTGAGCAGATTGCCCAGCGCCGCGCCGAGGAACCTGGCGGTGTCGTTCACCACCTCGAGCGCGAGCTCGTCGCCGTCGTGCGCCGCTTCATAGACGGTCTGAGCCGTGATCCGCCGGATGTCGCCGCCGACGTAGCCCGGCAGCCGGGTCTCGGCGCCCGCCTCGATCGCCTCGATCGCCCGGAGGGCGATGTTGGGCCCCGAGGCATACGCCTCCAGACAGCCGTAGTTCCCGCATTTGCAGCGGCGGCCCTCGGTGTCGATCGTGCTGTGGCCGATCTCGCCCGCCACGTCGGAGGCGCCGTGGTAGAGCCGTCCGTCGAGGATGAGCCCGCCCCCGATCCCGGTGCCGATGGTGATGCCGATCGCGTGCCGCGCGCCGCGCGCCGCGCCCACCCACCACTCCCCCAGGACCGCGCAGTTGGCGTCGTTGTCCAGCTCGCCGGGAAGGCCGAGGCGGTCGCGAATGATCTGCCGGAGCGGCAGGTTGACCCAGCCCAGGTTGGGCGTGAGCAGGACGACGCCGCTCTTGGTGTCGAGCGGCCCCGGCGCGCCGACGCCGACGCCGAGAATCTCCGCGCCGGGCAGCTCCCGGCGGGTCTGCGCGATGCAGCGCTCCGCCAGGGCGACCAGGCGGTCCACCACGTCGCTCGCGCCGGCCTCCGCGTGGGTCGGCTCGGTCGCGAGTGCGTGGAGGGCGCCGCCGTCTTCGGCCACGCACCCGACCACCAGGTTGGTTCCACCGACGTCAATGCCGAGGACGAATCGCACGGCGTTCCTCCGCTCCCGCCACCATGACCGTCGCCTCCGCCACGGTCTCGACCGGAAGCTCACGCATGCAGCGATGATGGCCCAAAGGACAGACCTGCGGGCCGTGGGACGAGCAGGGGCGGCACCGGAGACCGGCGTGCCCCAGCGCGAGACTCCGCGAGCCGCGGGGGCCGAACCCCTGCTCCGGCACGGTCGGCCCGAAGATCGCGACCAGCGGCGTGCCCACCGCGGTGGCCAGGTGCAGCGGCGCCGAGTCGTTGGTGATCAGGACTCGCGCCCGGCTGATCACGGCCGCCGAAACCCGGAGGCTCAGCTCTCCCGCGCCGCTCCACGCCCGCCCCGGAGCCGCGGCGACCACTTCAGCGGCCAGCGCGGCGTCCTGACTTCCGCCCACCAGCACCAGCGGCCCGTCGAGCGCGGCCGCGAGGGCCGGGTAGTAGGGCCACCGCTTGGTGCCCCAGATCGAGCCTGGCGCGATCGCCGTGAAGCCGGGCGGAATGCCGCGCTCGGCGAGCCAGCGGTCGGCCGCCGCCTCGTCCTCGGCGGTGAGCGCGAGCGAGACCGGCGGCACCGCCCGTGTCCGGCGCCCCGCCAGGGCGAGGAGCCGCTCGACTTCGTGGCCCGTGGATGCGCGTGTCACGCGCGTGGTATAAGTAATCGCGGCGGGACTATCCGCGAAGCCCGTGCGCTCCGGCACGCGGGCCAGCAGGGCGAGCGCGGCCGACCGCCAGGAGCGGTGGGGCAGATAGGCCCGCGCGTATCGCCGTGTCCGAAGCTGGGCCCCATCCGCCACAGGCCGCGCAGTCCGGCCTCTCGGCCTTTCTTGTCGTATCGGATCACTTCGCGAACCGCGGGGTGACCCTGGAGCAGGGTCGCGGCGTCTGGGGTCACCACCACGTCCACCGGCCCGAACTTGTCGGCCAGGGCGGAGAGCAGAGGGGTGGTGAGGACGACGTCGCCGAGGAAGGCGGTCTGGATGACGAGGGTGGCGGAACCGTCCGCCGTTCCGCCGTTCCGCCGTTCCGCCATCAATCCACCTGCAGCACGGCCAGGAAGGCCTCCTGGGGGATCTCGACCGCCCCGATCTGCTTCATGCGCTTCTTCCCCTCCTTCTGCTTCTCGAGGAGCTTGCGCTTGCGGGTGATGTCGCCGCCGTAGCACTTCGCCAGCACGTCCTTCCGGAAGGCCGAGATCGTCTCGCGGGCGATGATCTTGTTGCCGATCGCGGCCTGAATGGCGACCTGATACAGCTGGCGGGGGATCAGCTCTTTGAGCTTCTCCGCGACCTTCCGGCCGTATTCCTGCGCCTTGTCGCGGTGGATGATGACGCTGAAGGCGTCGATCGGGTCGCCGTTGATGAGCATGTCGAGCTTGACCAGCTCGGACTCGCGGTAGCCCGCCATCTCGTAGTCGAGCGAGGCGTAGCCCCGGCTCAGCGACTTCAGCTTGTCGTAGAAGTCCAGCACGATCTCCCCCAGGGGGAAGTCGAAGTGAAACTCGACCCGGGAGGTGTCGATGTAGTGCATCCCGTTGTACACCCCCCGCCGCTCCTGGCCCAGTTTCATGATCCCGCCGATGTACTCGGCGGGCGCCATGATCCGGGACTTCACGTAGGGCTCCTCGATCCGGTCGATCGAGGCGGGGTCGGGCAGGTTGGAGGGATTCTCCAGCAGGAGCATCTCGCCGTCGGCCTTGTAGACATGGTACTCCACCGTCGGGACGGTGCTGATCAGGTCGAGATTGAACTCCCGCTCGAGCCGCTCCTGCACGATCTCCATGTGCAGCAGGCCGAGGAATCCGCAGCGGAAGCCGAAGCCGAGCGCGGTGGACGACTCGGGCTCGTATTGCAGGCTGGCGTCGTTGAGCCGGAGCTTCTCCAGCGCGTCGCGCAGCCCCTCGTACTGGTCGGAGTCGGTCGGGTAGAGGCCGGCGAAGACCATGGACTTCACTTCCCGGTATCCCGGGAGCAGCTCGGTGGCGCGGTCGTGCGCGTCGAGGATGGTGTCGCCCACCCGCGCGTCGCGCACGTCGCGCAGGCTCGCCACCAGGTAGCCGACCTCGCCGGCCTCGAGCTGGGGCGCCGGCCGCTGGCCCAGTTGGAGGTAGCCGACCTCGTCCACGTGGTAGACGTCGTCGGGGTGGGCGCCGAAGCTGATCTCCATCCCCTGGCGGACCACGCCGTCCACTACCCGGATGCTGGGCACCGCGCCGCGATACCGGTCGTAGTAGGAGTCGAAGATGAGCGCGCGCAGGGGGGCCTCTTCCTTGCCTCGCGGCGGCGGAACCCGTGCGACGATCTCCTCCAGCAGCTCGGGAACGCCGGTGCCCTCCTTCGCGGAAACCGCCAGGATCTCGCCTCGCTTGGACCCGATCAGGTCCATGATCTCCTGGGCCCGTTTCTCCGGCTCGGCCCCGGGCAGGTCGATCTTGTTGAGGACGGGAATGATCTCGAGGCCGGCGTCCATCGCCAGGAACAGGTTGCTCAGCGTCTGGGCCTGCACCCCCTGGGAGGCATCCACCACCAGGATCGCGCCTTCGCAGGCGGCCAGCGAGCGCGAAACCTCGTAGGTGAAGTCCACGTGCCCCGGCGTGTCGATCAGGTTGAGCTCGTACTCCCGCCCGTCACGGCCGGTGTAGCTCATCCGGACGGCGTTGAGCTTGATGGTGATCCCCCGCTCGCGCTCCAGGTCCATCGTGTCGAGCAGCTGCTCGCGCATCTGACGCTTCTCGACCGCGCCCGTCGCCTCGATCAGGCGATCGGCCAGCGTGGACTTGCCGTGATCGATGTGGGCGACGATGCAGAAGTTGCGAATGCGGGCCTGTGACATGGCGGTAAGATAGCGGGGCAGTGGACCTTCCGGGCGGTGTTAAGCTTCGCCCGTGTCATCCACCGCTTCTCCCGAGACCGGCCGCCGACCGGCCCGCCTGGCCGACCTCGGCATGCTTCTCGTCGTCCTCATCTGGGGCGTCAATTTCTCCGTCACCAAGGGCGCCTTCGCCCGGTTCCCGCCGCTCGCCTTTACCGGGGTGCGCTTCGTGCTGGCGAGCCTCCTCCTGGTCCCGCTGGTGCGCCGGATGGAGGGGCCGGAGTCGCTGCCGCGCGGGGTCCTCACCCGGCTGATCGTGCTCGGGGTGGTGGGCAACACACTCTACCAGCTCGGCTTCATCACGGGACTCGATCGCACCACGGCGTCGAACAGCGCGCTGCTCCTCGCGGCCATGCCCCCGATCGTGGCCTGCCTCGCCGTCGCCCTCCGCTTCGAGCCGTTCCGGCCCAAGGTGCTGGGGGGTGTAGTGCTGGCGACGGCGGGTGTGGTGCTGGTGGTGGCCGCGCGCGGCGTCGGATTCGGTGGCGGGACGATGGTGGGCGATTTCCTGACGCTTGGCGCCGTGATCTGCTGGGCCGCGTACACGCTCGGCCTCCGGGTGCTGCCGCCGGGGATCTCGCCGCTTCGGGTCACCATGGTCACCACCGTCGCGGGCACGCCGGGACTGGTGCTCGCGGGCCTTCCGGAGATGCTCGGAGATGGACTGGAGTGCGGTCGGCTGGGAGGGCTGGGCGGCGCTGGGCTACGCCACCTTCCTGTCGCTGCTGGTGGCCTACGTCATCTGGAACCGCAGCGTACAGGTCGTCGGGCCCAGCCGGACGGTGATCTACATGTGCCTCACGCCGCTGGTCGCGGTGGCCACGGCGGCGATGTTCCTGGGCGAGCGGCCGATGCCGCTTCAGGCGGTGGGTGCGGCGTTCATCATCGGCGGGGTGCTGGTCACGCGGGGGTCGGCGGAGCCTCGCTCGATCTCCTCCAGCCTCGCCATGGCCCGCCGCAGGTGGGGGATCACGATGCTGCCTCCGACCACCAGGCCCACCGAGAAAATCTCCAGGAATTCCAGCGAGGAGACCAGGCCCAGCATCTCCTTCGTCTTGCTGCCGAGCGCGCCCGGCTCGTAGGCCCGCTGGTCGAGCGCGAAGAAGCGATTGATGGTGAGATTGCCCGCGCCGAGGAGCAGCTGGTTCATCCGGGCGCGGAAAGCCTCAAAGCTTTGAATGCTGTCGGGCATGGGCCACAAGATACAGCGGGAACAGTGAACAGTAAAAAGTGAACGGGGCGATCCAGCGAATACCCGTTCACTGTTTACTGTTCACCGTTCCCGCTTTTCGCTGTTCTCGCTACTCCTCAACAATGACCCGCCGGCTCTCCGGATCCCACGCGGGCCGGCGCGGCGCGTTCCCGATCTCCTGGCCCAGGTAGTACAACAGCTTCAGGATCCGCGACTCCTTCTCGCCGTTGATCTTGTCGGGCGAGTCGGTGACTCGGTGGTAGTCCTCGTGCACGCCGTTGAAGAAAAAGAGCGCAGGCACGCCCTTGCGGGCGAAGTTGTAGTGATCGGAACGGAAGTAGAATCGCTCCTCGGGCCAGCGGTCGTCGATCGCGACCATGCGGAGCTCCGGGTGCGCCGCGTTCACCCGCTCGAGCGTGGCGCCGAGGTCCGAATGCTCCTTGCCGATCGCCACGATGGTGTCGGCCCAGTTGCGGCCCAGCATGTCGAGATTGATGTCCGCGACGATCTGCTCCAGCGGCACGGTGGGATGCTCGCTGAAGTAGCGGCTCCCCCAGAGTCCCTTCTCCTCGCCGCTCACCGTCAGGAACACCAGGGACCGCCGGGGACGGGCGCCCGGCCGGCTGAACGCTTCGGCCAGCTCGACCACACCGGCGGTACCCGACGCGTTGTCGTCCGCGCCGTTGTTGATGCTGTCCCGAGCGCCCGGCGTGACGCCGATGTGGTCCATGTGCGCGGAGAACACGACGTACTCGCCTCGCAGGGCGGGATCGCTGCCCTCGAGGATGCCGATCGTGTTGGGGGCGCTGAGCGAGTCGGTGACGGTTTCCTTGAGAACGACGGTCGCCGCGAGCGCCGGGCAGGTCGCGTGCCACGGCTCGGGCGGACCTCCTCACCTCGGCCAGATTCACCCGCGCCGCCCGCAGCACCGGCGCGACCACCGCCTCGCTCACCTCCACCGTGGGCGGCGAGTTGAGCCGCAGGTCCATCCCGAACCGCTCGGGCACCGCTTTGGGCACGCGTGCGGCGAAGGTGGCGGAGTCCAGGTTCGAGAGCGCCACGATCGCCTTGGGCCTGCTCAGCCGGATCGCGCGGGCCACCTGGGCCGCGTTGCCGGGAATCGGCTTCGAGTAGTCGTGCACGTAGAGCACGATCTTGTCCCGGAGCTTCATTTCTGCGACCGCTTCCGGTGTGACCGTGCCGCCTACCAGCACGGCCGGACCGCCGACCGGCCCGGCCGGAACGTCCCCGCTGACCAGACGCGCCGCCCGGTCGAGTGCCGCGATGGCCGAGACGCCTCCCGTCTCGAGCACGACGCGCGAGCTCGCCAGCTGGAGCCGCCGCCGGGTGATGGGGTAGCGCTGAAGCCAGTCACCGTTCTCCCCGCCGGGCCGAAGGCCGAAACGGCGGAACTGGTCGGCCACGTACTGCGCGGTCAGCTCGAGGCCCCGGCTAGGCGTGTCGCGGCCGAGCATGGAGTCGTGCGCCAGGATTCCGACTCTGGCTGGCGACGTCGGACGGGGTGATCGTCGCGGCCGCATCGGCGGGGCACCGCCGGCTCCGCGGCCTGCGCCGCGAGCGGGCCGGCGGCGAAGACGCACGCCGCAACCAGGCCGAGCATGGAGGATCTCATCGTTCCTCCACGAGCCGGCGGTGGCTCCCGGGGTTCCACCGAGGACGCTCGCGCGCGTCGGCGACCGTCGGCGGCCACGTGGAACACCAGCCGGACCAGTCGCGAGGCCTTCTCGGTGTCGATGCGGTCCGCCGCGTCGCTGGGCTGGTGATAGTCGCTATGCGTGCCGCTGGTGAAGAAGAGCACTGGGACACCTTTCACTGCGAAGTTGTAGTGGTCTGACCGGTAGAAAATCCGTTCCTCCGGCCAGCGATCGTCGAGCGGTGCCATGCGAAGCTCCGGGTGCGCCGCGCTCACCTGGCGCAGCGTCCCGCCCAGGCTGGACATGTCGGTGCCGCTGACGATGACAGAGTCGTTCCAGTTGCGGCCCGAGGAGATCCATGTTGAGGTCGGCCACGACGTCGCTCAGCGGCACCGTCGGATGGCCGACGTAGTACGCGCTGCCCCAGAGTCCCTTTTCCTCGCCGCTCGGCACCAGGAACAGCAGCGACCGGTCGGGCCGGGCCTCAGGCCGGCTGAACGCTTCGGCCAGCTCCAGCAGCCCGGCGACGCCGGAGGCGTTGTCGTCCGCCCCGTTGAAGATGCTGTCGGGGCGCCCGGGCCGCACGCCGACGTGGTCGAGGTGGGCGGAGATCGCCACGTACTCGTGCCGCAGTCGGTGGTCTCGTCCCTCCAGTACCGCCGCGAGGTTCGGCGCCGCCGATCGGGCGAGATAGTGTCGCCCGATCCGCAGGTCTACCCGCAGCCCTGGCAGCTCGCGCACCACCGCCGCGTCCAGCGCCCGGAGCCTGGGGAGGTCGAGCTCATTCGCCACGAGCACCGAGCGCGTCGTCCCGGAGCTCGACCACCGGCGCGCCGCCTTCCCCATCGCGAAAATCCGGAGTCAGACGCGGTTCCAGCGAGGTGTCGATCCGGCGGGTGAAGGTGGAGGAATCGCGGTTGGAGAGCAGGATCACCGCGTGGGCAACGGCGGCGATCTCGTCCACTCGGTCACCGAGATCGAACGGCAGCGGCCGCTCGAAATCGGGTGCCAGCATCACCACACGACCGCGCAAGCCGGGGGCTTGCCGTTATCTCGCGCGTAAGGGGGCCGGCCACGAGGACCGTCCGCCCGCTGATCGGCCTGCCGGAGACCTCGCCCCCGATCACCCGGACCTCGCGGCCGAATACCGCCTTGGCTCGCGCGCCGCCGCTCGTCAGCTCCAGGGACGAGGCACCGGTGTCCACCGTCCAGCGCGATACGCCGAACCGCTGCTCGTAGGTACCGCGGTCGCCGGCGGGGCGGAGCCCGAGCCTCCGGAACTCACCCACGACGTACGCCGCCGCGCGCTCCAGGCCCGGGACTCGGCGTATCGCGGCCCATCATCGAGTCGTGGGCGAGGATCTCGATCTCTCGCGCGCAGGTCGTGCGCGGCTGATCGTTTCCGCCGCCCCGTCGAGGGGACCCGGTGCCTGAGCGTTGAGCGGTTGGCCTACCAGGAAGGCGAACAGGAGGGAGATGCGTCCGGTCATCCGTGCGTCAGGGCTTCCGCCGGCGCAGCTCGGGCTCGCCGGTACTCTGGGGCACCCGCTGCGGCTTCGCCGCTCGGGTCGGCCCGCCTGCGGTCCTCGGTCGGCCTCAATCCCTTTGGGGCCGCCTGGGGGGCGGCCGGCTCGGTGCGCCGGCGTCCCTCGGGGCGCCCCTCGCCAACCGGAGGCCGGGACGGAACCGCCCGAAGCGGCGGGGCCATTCGCGGTGTGGGGCGAGAGAAGGACATGGACGGCGCCGGCACCGAGCCTCGACCTCCAATGTCTCGGCTGGTGCGGGCCGCCTCGTCGCCGCGCCGCCCGTCCGCGCTCTCGCTCCCCTGGACCCGGGTCACGTACTCGCGTCGGGGGTCGGCGTCACGGAACACGATAGCGGGGACCGGGTCGGACCGGCCGGGACATGACGACGCTGCGTCCGCGTCCCCAGCGGTAGGGGTAGAACCGGGGATCGTCATAGATCACCAGGCGGAACCGGGCGCAGGCCTGGCGATAGGGATCCCATGCATCGTACTTGGCGTACGCGTGGCAGTCGTAGCAGACGAACCGGGGATAGTCGTAGCGCTGGTCCACATAGTACGGGCTGATATCGTAGTCGTAGTCCCCGCCCGGCGCGATGCGGGCCGCCAGGTCGGTGAGGGCGACGTAGGGATCGCCCCGGATCCGGCCGCCCTCGATGAGCCGATAGTCCCAGTAGTCGCCTCGCGCGATGTCATCGAAGTCGAAGGGGTGCGCGGAGGCGATGGCGAATAGATAACCCGACACCGGGGTCGTCATCCACGACGAACGACCGGCCCCCGCGGCCGCCGGTCACCTCGAACTCCCGGCCCTCACGCACGTAGGTATCGCCCCAAGGCTCCCGGGGAAAGAGCACCGTGAGCCGTCCGTCGGTGTCCACCCGGAAGACCGTGACGTGGGCGGGCCGGTCGGCGTCGAGGTAGACGCGCGCGCCCTGGCCCCGGCGGTACGGATCGTCCTGTTCGGTCCACACAGCCACCCGGCCCGCCGCCGCGACGGCGGACCGTCGGGCCTGCGGATGGTTGGCATTGTCGATTGAAAGGAAGCTGGAGAGCGGGAGGCCGGCTAGCAGCACCCAACCCAGCGTGGCGAACATGGTTCCTCCGGACGCTTCGGGCGTATCCACGGAGCTGGTAGCAGGTGGCATGCCAGAGGTGGCCACGGGGTTAAGATACGAGAAGGTAAGGCGTTGAGGAAAAGCAGAGGGAGCTTGCCTAGCCGCCCGCGTCACCGCAGCCGGACAATCGCCGCCGATCCATCGACGTTGCCCGGTGCTGGAAACCCCAATACGTTGCGCCCTTCATGACCAGCCCCGCTCGACTCGATCTCCTCGATCCACTCGACGTCTCCAGGCTCGGCGGAATCGAGGTGGTCACCGAGGGCGTCGTGGAGGGCTTCCTCACCGGGCTGCATCGCTCGCCGCGGCGCGGGTTCTCGGTCGAGTTCGCCGAGCACCGGATGTACCAGCCGGGCGACGAGCTCCGGTACGTGGATTGGAAGATCCTGGGGCGCAACGACCGGCTCTACGTCAAGCAGTTCGAGGAAGAGACCAACCTGCGCGCCATGGTGGTCTGCGACGTCAGCCGGTCCATGGCCTGGTCCGGCGACCCCGAGGTGGTGCTTCCCAAGCTCGCCTATGCCCAGCGGCTGATCGCCGCTCTCACCCTCATCCTGCTGCGCCAGCGCGACGCGACCGGCCTCATCGCGTTCGACGATGAGGTGCGCGTGGTGCTGCCGCCCCGCGCCCGGCTCAGCCACTGGCGCCAGCTGGTCCAGACGCTTGCGTCGCTCGAGGCGGGATTGGGCACCGCCGCCGAACCGGCGCTCCGCCGCGTCGTGGGTCAGCTTCGCCGACGGGGCCTGGTGGTCTTCGTCTCGGATCTCCTGCTCGACCGCGACCTCGCCCTCAAGGCCCTGAGATTTCTCCGGCACCGCGGCCACCAGGTGCTGGTGCTCCACGTGATGGACCCGGCCGAGCTGACCCTCGGCGGTCCGGCCGAGGCGCGGTTCGAGGACCCGGAGACCAGGAGCGCCGTCGTGCTCCGCCCCCGCGATTGGGCCGGCGCCTACCGCGATACGGTTCGCCACGTCGTGGGGGAATGGCGGCTGGCGTGCCGCCGGCATGGCATCCGCTACCACCGGGTCACGACCGACACGCCGTACGGTACGGTGCTGCGCGAGGCCCTCGCGCCGGATCCGCGCACGGGATGATCGGCTTCCTCCACCCGTGGGCGCTGTTCGGGCTGGCGGCCGCCGGGATTCCTGTCCTTCTCCACCTGCTGGCACGCCGCGAGCCGCCGACCGTCGTCTTCCCGGCCGTTCGCTACCTCATCACGACCACGCGCGAGCACCAGCGCCGGCTCAAGCTCCAGAACCTGCTGCTCCTTCTGGTGCGCACCCTGCTGCTGATCGCCCTCGTGCTGGCGGCGGCGGGGCCGACGCTTCCGCTCCGCGGCGTGCCTGGGCACGCGCCGAGCGCCCTGGTGCTGATCGTGGACAACTCGCCGAGCAGCGGCGCGGTGGTGGGCGGCTCGCCCCGCGTGGCGCAACTGCGGGACGCGGCCAGGCGGGTGCTCGCCCGCGCCACGCCGGACGACGCGCTCTGGCTCCTCACCGCCGACGGCATCCTCCAGCGCGGCGATGCCGCAACGCTCGGCGCCCGGGTCGACGAGCTCGACGTCTCACCCCACCGCCTGGACCTCGGAGCCGCGCTCGGTCTCGCGCGCGACGTGCTCGCCCCAGATCCCCGGCCGGGCGAGACCGTCCTGTTGAGCGACATGCAGGCCAGCGCGGTCTCCTCCGCCCAGCCGGCGACGCCGGTGCTGGTGGGCCGTCCGGACGTCCCGCCGCCGCCCAACGTCGGCATCGACCAGCTCCAGACCGGGGCGCAGCCGTGGTCGGGCGACGGCGGGCGAGTGAGCGTCGTGCTGGCCGGTGACTCCGGTCTCGCCGTGCCACTGACCGCCCGGCTCGCCGAGCGCCCCCCGCGGCAGGCGCTGGGGCGGGTGGGCGGAGCGACGACGCTGGCGCTGCCGGGCGTGCCGAGCGGATGGTGGACGCTGACGGCGGAGCTGGCCCCGGACGAGCTGCGGGCGGACGATCGACGCATCGGCGTGGTCCGGGTCGCGCCGGTGGCGCGGGTCGCCTGGGACTCGGCCAGCCGCTATGTCGCCGCCGCGTGCGAGGTGCTGGCCGCGAACCGGCGGATCGCGCGCGGGGGCGAGGTCACCTTCGGCCGTCTCGGCCGTGGCAACTCCGTGGTGCAGCCGCCCGCCGATCCCGCCGAGCTGGGCGCGCTCAACCGCGCGCTCGCTGCCCGCGGGATCGGGTGGAGCTACGGCCGGCTCGCGATCGATCCCGCCGTCACCGATAGCGGGCCCGTGATCGGGCGGGTGCAGGTCGCGCGCCGCTACGTGCTCCAGGCCACCGGGAGCGGACGCACCGGCGTGCTCGCGAGCGTCGCCGGCGAGCCCTGGCTGGTGCGGAGCGGGGACGTCGTCCTGCTCGGCAGCCGGCTCGATCCCTCGTGGACCGGGCTTCCGCTCGCGGCCGGATTCATGCCGTTCATGGATCTGCTGCTCAACCGCCTCGCGCGAGGCGAGGTGATACTGGCGCAGGGCGCCCCCGGCGACGCGGTGCCGCTGCCCGACCTCACGACCAGCGTCCGCCAGGGCGAGCGGGAGTGGCAGGTGGAAGGCGGGGGCGTGTTCCACCCCCCGTCCGTCGGCGCCTACTATCTCGTGGGGAACGGGGATACGCTGGGCGCGATCAGCTCCAATCTCGACACCCGGGAATCGCTGCTGGCGCCCGCGTCCGACGATCAGATTCGTCGGCTCTGGGGCGACGTCCGCGTCGTTCCCCTGGCCGAAAGCGCCGATCTGGTCTTCTCCGCGGGGGCCATGGGCGATCTGCGCGGACCGCTGCTCGCGGCCGCCCTGGCGCTCGCCCTGGGCGAGCTCGTGCTCGCGAGCGTGTGGAGGCGGCAGCGGTGAAGCTCAGGCCCGTGGTCGAGGCGTTCGCGCGGAGTCCGGCGACCACGGACCTCGCCCAGCGGCTGCCCGCGCGCGGCGAGACGGTCCGGCTCGCCGGACTGGCGGGGTCGAGCGGGAGCGTGCTGGCCGCCTGGCTGGCGAAGCAGAATCCACACCGGCAGGTGGTCGTGGTCGCGACGACGCCCGGGGAGGCGGAACGGTGGCTCACCGATCTCGCGCTGCTCACCGACGGCACGGTGGCGCTCTATCCCCAGCGCGAAGCGCTGGGCGAGGAGGAGCCGCACTACGAGATCGCTGGCGAGCGCGCGGAGACGCTCGAGGCGCTGCTCCGCGGGCAGGTGCGGATCGTCATCACCACGGCTCGGGCGACGGCGGAACGCACCCTGGTGCCTGCGGCGCTGGAGCGGCTCCGACTGCGCCTCGCCAAGGGTGACCGGCAGGCCCCTGCGCAGGCGGCCGAGACGCTGGAGGCGATGGGATACCGCCGCGTGGGCACCGTTACCGAGGTCGCCGAATTCAGCGTCCGAGGCGGGATCCTCGACGTCTATGGCTTCGGGATGGCGGTGCCGGCCCGGCTGGAGTGGTGGGGAGACGACATCACTTCCATCCGCGGCTTCGACCTCACCACCCAGCGCTCGCTGCAGGAGCTGGAGGAGGTGACCGTGCTGCCGGTGAGCACCAGGGCGCTCACCGACGGAGCGGACTCGGGTGAGGCGCCGTCGCGGAAGACGCTGCTCGAGCTGCTGCCCTCGGACACCTTCGTGATCCAGGAGTCCGCCGGCGCCGACCGGGACGAGGTGGAGCGGGCATGGAGCGAGGCGGAGCACCACCTCGACGTCGCCCGCCGGCTCGGCGAGGACGTCCCCAAGCGGGACGCGATCCTGGAAAGTCCCGACGCGTGGCGGGGCCGCATCGGCGGATTCCCGCGGCTGACGCTCGGCGACGAGCCGGCCGACGTCCAGTTCGGATTCTTCCCACCCGAGAAGGTGGACCGCGACCTGAACCGGCTCCGCGGCCTGCTCAACGGCACTCCCCCCACGCTGATTCTCTGCGACAACGAAGGGCAACTCGAGCGGCTGGAGGAGCTGCTCGACGAGGGCGGGCGCGGCGCGACCCGGGCCACGCTCGCGATCGGCGCGCTGGACGGCGGGTTCGTCATGCCGTCGCTTCGGGTGCTGACCGACCACGAGATCTTCCGCCGCGCCCGCCGGCTGCGGCGTGCCCGCCGCTACCGTCAGGCCGCGCCGTCGTTCGCCACCGGCGCGCTGGCGATGGGCGACTACGTGGTCCACCTCGATCACGGCATCGGGATCTACCGCGGCATTCAGACGATCATGGTCGGCGAGTCCACCCTCGAGGTGGCGATCGTGGAGTACGAGGGTGGCGACCGGCTCAACGTGCCCCTGTATCGCCTGGACCAGCTCGAGCGCTACCGGTCGGCGGGCGACGACGGCGACCGGCCCCCGCCCCGGATCCACCGGCTCGGCGGCTCATCGTGGCAGCGAGTGCGGGAGCGGACCCGCCAGGCGATCAAGCAGATGGCCGCCGAGCTGCTGGACCTCTACGCCCGGCGCACGGTATCCGCCGGCTATCCGTTCCCGCCCGACGCCAAATGGCAGCGCGAGCTGGAGAGCAGCTTTCTCTACGAAGACACGCCCGACCAGCGCAAGGCGACCGAAGAGGTCAAGACCGACATGGAGCGCCCGCTCCCGATGGACCGGCTGCTGGTCGGCGACGTCGGATATGGTAAGACCGAGGTGGCGGTGCGCGCGGCCTTCAAGGCGGTGCAGGGCGGCAAGCAGGTCGCGGTCCTGGTGCCCACCACGATCCTGGCGGAGCAGCACGGCCGCACCTTCACCGAGCGGCTGGCCGACTTTCCGGTCAAGATCGAGGTCCTGTCCCGCTTCCGCACGGCGAAGGAGCAGAAGGCCGCGCTCGCGCGGCTCGCCGAGGGCGCCACCGACATCGTGATCGGCACCCACCGGCTGCTTTCCAAGGACGTGGGGTTCAAGGATCTCGGGCTGCTGGTGGTGGACGAGGAGCATCGCTTCGGGGTCAAGCACAAGGAGCGGTTGAAGACGCTCAGGCTGGCGGTGGACGTGCTCACCCTGACCGCGACGCCTATTCCCCGCACGCTGCATCTCTCGCTGGCCGGCCTCCGCGACCTGACCCTCATCGAGACCGCCCCGCGGGACCGGTCCCCCATCCTCACGTTCGTGGAGCCGTGGGACGACGGACTCCTCGAGGAGGCCTTCGCCCGGGAGATCGACCGGGGCGGCCAGGTATTCGTGGTGCACAACCGGATCGAGACCATCGAGACCATCGCCGCCCGGGTGCGGGCGCTGGCGCCGCGAGCGCGGATCGGGGTGGCCCACGGGCAGATGCCGGCGGAGGAGCTGGAAACGGTGATGCGGGGCTTCGTGTCCGGCGAGGTGGACATCCTCGTCTCCACCATGATCGTGGAGTCGGGGCTCGACGTTCCCAACGCGAACACGATGGTGGTGCACGACGCCCATCGGTTCGGCCTGGCCCAGCTCTACCAGCTCAGGGGGCGGGTGGGCCGGAGCCACCGCCGCGCCTACTGCTACCTGCTGGTGCCCGATTCGATGGATGCCGACGCGGACGAGCGCCTGAGGGTGCTCGAGCACCACACCGATCTGGGCGCGGGATATCGCATCGCCCTCAAGGACCTCGAGCTGCGAGGCGCGGGGAACCTGCTCGGTGCGGAGCAATCCGGACACGCGCACGCGGTCGGATTCGATCTGTACATGCGCTGGCTGGAGGAGACCGTCCGAAGCCTCCGGGGACAGGGCGTCACGGAGCAACCGGTCGCGCCCGACGTGGTGCTCGACCGCCCGGCGCATTTGCCGGACGGCTACGTGCCCGACGACGACATCAAGCTGGACCTGTACCGGCGACTGGCGCGAGCGGTGACACCCGGCGAAATTGACGGGCTGCGAGATGAACTGCGCGAGCGCTTCGGGCCCCTCCCGGCCGAGGCCGAGACCCTGCTTCACATGGCGCGCCTGCGCGTGCTGGGAGCGGCGCTCGGCCTGCAGCACGTGCTGGTCCGGGGCGACGAGGCGCGGCTCACCTTCCGCCCGGGCACACAGCCGAGGCTCACCGGGCTCACATCGGCCCTGGACGACGTGCAGCTGGCGGCGGAGGTGCGCCGCACGGTGCCGCTCTCGCTCCGTCTCGTGCGGCTCGGTGGAGAGCCCATCGTGCCCGCCCTGGTTCGGGCGCTGCAGAAGGCCGTCGGCTAGTCGAAGTCACGTCACTGGAGAGGTCATGAATCGATTTTCGGTTTTCGCCCGTGTGGTCGTCCCTACGTTGGTGCTGAGCGGCAGCCTCGCGGGCTGCGACCGCGCGCGGGACCTGTTCACCGCCCATGCCGGAACCGCGGCGGAGGCGGCCGGCCAGGAATTGTCGCCCGAGCGGCTGGCGACGATCATGAGCGCGGCCAAGGCCGTGCGGCTGAGCCCCGAGGCGGCCGAGCTGGTGGCCAACATCTGGATCGACTACTCGCTCCTCGCGCAGGCGATCGTGCGGGACCAGCTGCCGAACGATTCCGCCAGCATCGCGGAAGCGGTCTGGCCCGAGCTGGCGGAGATCAAGGGCACCCGCTGGCACGACACGCTGATGGCGCGGCGTACCGCCATCCCGCCGACCGCGGTGGACAGCCTGTACGGGCAGAGTGACCAGCGGCTCTTCCAGCACATCCTGTTCGCCGCCAGGGCCAACGCCGAGGACACCCTCCGCGCCGCCAAGCGGAAGCAGGCCCAGGCCACGCTCACCCGGCTCCGGCAGGGAACGGCGTTCGGCCGCCTCGCCTCGCAGCTCTCCGAAGATCCCGGGTCCAAGGGCGACAGCGGCTACCTCCCGCTGGGCCCGCGCGGACGATTCGTCGCGCCGTTCGACAGCGCCGCGTGGCTGCTGGACCCCGGCGAGACCAGCGGCATCGTGGAGACGCCGTACGGCTACCACATCCTCCGGCGGCCGGGGCTGGAGGAGGTGCGGGAGCGCCTGGGCGACCATCTCGTCACCCAGGTGGGCATGCGGCTCGACTCCATGTACATGGACAGCCTGGCCGCGGCGAACGATCTGAAGCTGGTGGGTGACGCCTCCGCGGTGATGCGCACCGCGGTCGAGAGCCCGGGGGAGGCGGTCAGGTCCGCCAAGCCGTTGGTCCGGTTCACCGGCGGCGCGCTCACCACCCGCGACTACCTTCGCTGGGTGCACGCGTTGCCGCCGCAGTACTCGGCGCGGCTGCGGACCGCCGACGACAGCGCCCTCAAGCAGTTCGCCAAGGCGCTGGCGCAGAATACGCTCCTGCTGCGCGACGCCGAGGCGGGCGGCATCCGGCTCACGGCGGAGGAATGGACCGAACTGACCCTCCGCTACCGGGCGCAGCTGGACACGCTGCGCTCCGAGATGGAGCTCGACGCGCCGGAGCTGACCGACAAGGGCGTGCCGGAGGCCCAGCGCGCAGCGCTCGCCTCCGACAAGGTCGAGGCGTATCTCGACCGCTTGACCGACAAGAAGAGCCGCCTCCGCCCGCTCCCCTATGCGCTCTCGACACTCCTGCGCGGGCGACTTCCGTCCCGGGTGGACGACGCCGGGATCAAGCGGTCCCTGACACTGGCACAGGAGATGTCGGCGGCCCGCGATTCCGCCGCGGGGCCGATGCAGCCGGCGCCGGGACCGGCGCCCATTCCCGGGCAGGCCATGCCGGGCCAGCCCATGCCCGGCCGGCCCGCACCCGGCACGGCGCCCGACAGCGCCGCGGCACGATAGTAGGGGGAACGACGATGCGGCTCTGCGGACCTGTGTGGCTCGTCTGTGTGGGGCTTTTTGCCGGCGCCCTGCCGTCCGTGGCCGCGGCCCAGGACACGACGGTCGCGGCGCGCGGGACACGACGATTGCGCGGGACACGACGATTGCGCGAGACGAGGGCCCCGTGGTCGCGGCCCCCACTTTTGCCGGCGCCGATTCGGTGATCGTGGTGGACCGCGTCGTGGCCGTGGTCGGGAACCGGCCGGTGCTCGCGTCCCAGGTGGACGAGGAGCTGTTCAGCCGGCAGGCTCAGGGGGTCAAATTGCCCACGGAGCCGGAGCGGCTCGCGGCGGTGCGGCGCGAGGTCATCTCGTCGATCGTGGACGAGGAGCTGCTGGTGCAGCAGGCCGCGCGCGACACCGCCATCCAGGTCACCGACCAGGAGGTCGCGGACGGCGTGGAGCAGCAGGTGCGGAAGGTGCGCGGCAACTTCACCTCCGAAGTGGACTACCGGAACGAGCTGAAGAAGGCGGGGTTCCAGACCCCGGAGGAGTACCGCCGATGGCTCACCGACCAGCAGCGGCGGGCCGCGCTGCAAAACCGGCTCATCGACGGGCTCCGGAGCAGCGGCAAGCTCAAGCCGGTGGCACCGACCGAGCAGGAGATGCGGAAGTTCTTCGACGAGCAGAAAGGGAATCTCGGCAGCCGGCCGGCGACGATTTCCTTCCGCCAGATCGTGGTGACGCCGAAGGCGAGCGCGGCCGCCAAGGCCCGGGCGCGGGCCCAGGCCGACTCCATCGTGCTGGAGCTGCGCCAGGGCGCGGACTTCGCCACCGCCGCCCGGCGGTTCTCCCAGGACCCCGGCTCGCGGGAGCAAGGCGGCTCGCTCAACTGGTTCCGGCGCGGCGTGATGGTGCCCGAGTTCGAGCGGGTGGCGTTCGGCTTGAAGCCCGGTGTGGTATCGGACCCGGTGGCGTCGCCCTTCGGCTTCCACATCATCCAGGTCGAGCGGATCCAGCCCGCCGAAGTGCAGGCCCGCCACATCCTGCTGGTGCCGGCGGTGGATTCGGCGAACGTCGAAGGCGCGCGCCGGCTGGCCAATCAGGTGGTCGAGCTGCTGGCGAAGGGCGCCTCGTTCGATTCACTCCAGCGCCTCCACCACGATCCATCCGGTGGAGAGCGGGAGGCGGAGAACATTCCGGCCGACAAGCTTCCCGAGACCTATGCCAAGGCGATCGCGGAGGCCGACTCCGGAACCGTGGTCCCGGTGTTCACCTTGAAGGGCGCGGGCGACCGCGAGCAGTTCGTGGTACTCCAGGTGACCGGCCGCCGTCCCGAGGGCGAGGTCCGCTACGAGGACGTGAAGGATCGCATCCGCCAGCAGCTCGGCCAGGAGATCGCCATCCGGCGCTACATCGACCGGCTGCGCGCGACAACCTACGTGGAGCTGCGAAGCTGATCCGAATCGCCGTTACGCTCGGCGATCCGCGCGGCATCGGTCCGGAGATCACCCGCCGCGCCCTGGAAGCGCCGCTCGAGGCCGAGGTGACGCTGGTCGGGGCGGAGGATCAGATCGGCGACCTTCCCGCCGGACGCCGGGTTCCGGTCGGAAGCTGGGGACAGGGATCCGGGGAGCGGCCAGAGGATCGGGCGCGCGCCATCCGGGCGGGGCGCCTTGCCGGCCACGGCGTCGAAACGGCAGTCAAGCTCGCGCTCGCGGGCGAGGTGGACGCCATCGTCACCGCGCCGGCCCAGAAGCATGCCCTCCATCTCGCCGGCTTTCCCTATCCCGGACACACGGAATGGCTCGCCCACCTCGCGGGTGGCGTGGACGTCGCGATGATGCTCGCGGCGGCGGAGCTGCGGGTGGTGTTGGTGACGACCCACGTGCCCTTCCGCGACGTGCCGGCGCTGCTCACCTGTGAGCGGGTGGTCCGCATTGGGCGGATCGCGGAAGCCGGATTGCGGAAGTGGTGGGGACTGGAATCCCCTCGACTCGTGCTCTGTGCGGTGAACCCGCACGCCGGCGAATCGGGCCTCTTCGGCGACGAGGAGGACCGGGTGTTGCGGCCGGCCGCCGAGACGCTCGGCGCGGCGGGACCATTGCCGGCGGACACCGTGTTCGTGCGCGCGATGCGGGGGGAGTTCGACGCGGTGTTGGCGCCGTATCACGACGTGGGGATGACCGCGATCAAGATGGCGGCCTTCGGCCGCGCGGTGAACGTTACCCTGGGCCTGCCGTTTCCCCGCACCTCTCCGGACCACGGGACCGCGTTCGACATCGCCGGCACTGGACGGGCCGACCACTCCAGCATGCGGGCCGCCATCGAGACGGCGGTCGAGCTGGCGGAGCGAAACCGGGCGCGAACGTCATCCTGAACGAGGCTACGGCCTGGCTCTCTCCACCCGCTCCATCAACCGCAGATAGGCCTCCAGCTTCAGTTTCTGCGAAGCCCGGTTGGCCACCAGCACGGCGCCGCACTCCAGGATCGTCTCCCGCTCCACCAGCCCGTTCGCTCGGAGCGTGTTCCCGGTGTCCACCAGGTCCACGATCCAGTGCGACAGGCGCAGCAGCGGGGCGACCTCGACCGAGCCGTTCACCTGGATGATGTCCACCGGCCGTCCCGCGGCGCCGAAGTGGGCCTGCGCCACGCGGGGGTATTTGGTCGCGACCCTCGCGGTGATCCCGCCTTGCAGGGCCGGGTAGGGGGTCTCGGCCGGCGAGGCGACCACCAGCCGGCAGAAGCCGAACCCCAGCTCGAGCGGCTCGAGAACGTCGGCCCCGGTTTCCCGCAGCACGTCGGTGCCGGTGACGCCGAGGTCGGCGGCCCCCGATTCCACGTAGACCGGCACGTCGGCCGGCTTCACCACCAGGAAATCGATGGTCGGATCGCTCGATGGAATCAGCAGCCGGCGGCCGGCGTCGTTGGCTGGCACGATGCCGGCGGCGCGGAATCGCTCCACCGACGGCTCGTACAGCCGGCCCTTTGCGAGCGCCACCCGCAACCGGCTCATCGCGGCACCTCGGCGATGGCGTCGAGATCCAGCGACACGCCGACGGCCGGCATCGGTCGGCCGAACCGCCCCATCAGCTCGTCGTACCTTCCGCCGGCGCCCGCCGCGCGTCCGGCGCCGGAGACGAACACCTCGAAGTGGACGCCGGTGTAGTAGTCGAGTCCCCGCACTTCGCCCAGATCATAGACCACGTGGGCCCGCTCGCCCCGGCTCCAGGGCGTCGTCGAGAGCGAGCAGGTGGCGCAGCCCGGCGACGGCTGCCGGGGGAGCGTCCGCCAGCGCCTCCTCGAGCGCGTCGCGCCGGCCGATCACGAACGGCAGCCCCGCCAGGGTGCGGCATTGCCCTCGCGACCGGCAAGGGCCCGGGAGAGGCTGCCGCGGTCCTTGCGGTCGATCCACCGGCGCACCTGGGTGCGGAGCGGCTCCTCCAGCGCGGCGAGTCCCGGCGCCAGAATTCCCACGTGCCCCAGGTTGACCTGAAAGTCCTCCAGCCCCGCCGAGCGGACGAGGTCGATCGTGAGGCGCACGATCTCCACGTCGGCCCCGAGCGCGCCGTCGCCCAGCAATTCGGCGCCGACCTGAAGCGTCTCCCGGGGCCGCCCGCCGCGTTCGGGCTCCTGGCGGTACACCTTCCCCGAGTAGCTCAGACGCAGCGGCAGCCCGGCGCCGGCGAACGTGGTGGACGCGATGCGGGCGATGCTGGAGGTGAAATCGTAGCGCAGGGCCAGGATCCGCCCGTCCCGGTCGGGGAAGCGGAGCAGCCGCTCCGCGACTCCGGCGCCGCCGGCCCGAAGAAACACGTCCTCGTACTCGAAGGTGGGCGGGAGAAGCTCCTCGTATCCGCCGCGCTCGAGCACCGCCACCGCGGCGCGCTGCAGCTCGCGGCGGCGGCGGGCGGCGTCGCCGGTGAGGTCGAGGGCCCCTGGAGGGGTGGCTGCGGGAAGGTTCAGCATCTAGGTCTCCGCGCCCGCGAGCGCCTGGCGCACGTGGTCGGCGAGCTGCTGCGCGGTGAACGGCTTCTCCAGCAGCGCGCCCCCGGCCGGCAGGGCGGCCCGCCGCTCGATCGCCTCCTCCGCGTAGCCGGTGATGTAGAGGACCTTCAGGTCCGGCCGCCCCACCACCAGCCGCTCGGCCAACGCGGGGCCACTCATGCCCGGCATCACGATGTCGGTCACGAGGAGGTCGATCGGCTGCCCTTCGGTCCGCAGGATCCGGAGCGCGGCGGCGGGGCTGGCGGCCTCCAGCACCCGATACCCGTTCTCGCGGAGCACCCGGCAGGCGAGGTGGCGGACGGTGTCCTCGTCCTCGACGACGAGGATCGTACCGGCCCCGCGCGGCATGTCGCTCCAGGTGCGCGCTTGGAGCTCCGGATCGGGGGTTCCCACGGCCTGCGGCAGATAGATGGTGAAGGTGCTGCCGTGGTGCAGCCGCGTGGCCACCCGGATGTGCCCGCCGCTCTGTCGCACGATGCCGTAGACGGTGGCCAGACCGAGGCCGGTTCCCCGGCCGAGCTCCTTGGTGGTGAAGAACGGCTCGAAGAGTCGCGCCTGGGTCCGCTCGTCCATGCCGACGCCGTCGTCGCTCACGCTCAGCGCCACCAAGGGGCCGAGGAGTGGGCTCGTCTCCGGGCTCGGTGGAGGCACCTCGGCCGCGTCCACGTTGGCCGTCCGGATGGTGAGCGTGCCGCCGGAGGGCATCGCATCGCGCGCGTTCACCGCCAGGTTGGTGATCACCTGCTCCAGCTGGCCGGGATCGGCGAGCACCCGTCCGAGACTCGGCTCGAGCTGGAGCCGAAGCTCCACGTGCTCGCCGATGATCCGCCGCAGCATCGCCGACAGCTCGTCCACCACCTCGTTGAGGTCCACGATCCGCGGCTGAAGCACCTGCTTCCGGCTGAAGGCGAGGAGCTGCCGGACGAGCGTCGCGGCGCGATGGGCGGCCCGGTTGATCTCGAGCACGTCCAGTCGCCGGAGGTCCTCGAGGTCGATGGTTCCCAGCAGCAGCTCGGTGTTACCGATGATCGCCGTCAGGAGGTTGTTGAAGTCGTGCGCCACGCCGCCGGCCAGCTGGCCGACGGCCTCCATCTTCTGCGCCTGGCGGAGCTGCTCCTCCAGGATCTTTCTCTCGCTCACGTCGCGGATGTAGACGAGGAAATAGAGCGGCGTGCCCGCGGCGTCCTGCACCACGGAGTTGTTGGCGTAGACCCAGACCACCTGGCCGTCCCGCCGCAGCAGGCGCATCAGGAGGTCGTTGGACCGCGCCTCGCCTCGGATCAATCGCTTTCGCTCCGCCCGGTCGGCCTCGAGGTCCTCCGGGTGGGCCACGTCGGCGATCTCGAGCGCGAGCAGCTCCTTCTCGGTGTAGCCCAGCAGCTCGCAGAGCGTCGGCGGAACCTTCCGCCACCGACCGTCGAGCGCGACGTGGGCGGTCATGACCAGGGCCACGCTCTCGGCGCGCTGGAGCTGGGCCTGGCTCTCCCGCAGGGCCTCCTCGATCCGGAGCCGCTCCAGGGCACTCCCGCAGTGGTCCGCCAGCGTCTGGAGCACGGCCAGATCGTCGGGGTCGTAGGCGTTCGGGGTGTAGCTCTGGATGGAGAGGATGCCGGCCACGCGCTCGCCGTGGCGGACCGGCACGAACATGAGCGACGCCGACGGCCGGCTCACCGCCCCGAACGGGGTCAGGCCCTCGGTCGTCGGCGCGGCCAGGCCTCGGAGGATGAGCTGCGCTCCCTCGGCCAGCACCTTCCGGGTCATCGGTCCCGGCGGACCGGAGGCATAGGCGTGCGGCACGTCCACCGGCTCGCCGTTGCCGATCCGGTCCATGCTCACGATCGCCTGAACCGTCTCCGTCTCGGCGAAGTACAGATCGAGGCTGTACGCGTCCCAGCCCAGCACGTCCTGGGCGACGGAGGCGATGATGCGAGCCGCCTCCTCCGGCGTCCGGACACCGGCCAGCCGGTAGCCGAGGTCGAGCAGGGCGGTGCGCAGCTCTGCCCGCGGGTTCTCCGGGGGCATGAGAAACGGCCCTCTCAGGACGTGCGACTTTCCCGGCCGGCGACCGGGGAGTCGGGTTCGGGTTCGGGTTGGGCAGTGTGAAGTCGAAGGGCCTTCACCCGGCGTCCCTCCATCTCGACCACTTCGAGCGCATGCTTTCCGGCCGTCACCCGATCGCCCGCGCGGGGGAGCCGGCCCAGCTGGCCGAAAACGTAGCCGCCGATCGTGGTGTAGTCGGTATCGTCGAGGCTCTCGCCGTACTCGGAGTTGAACTCGGAGATGGGCATGGCCCCGTCCAGCTGCGGGATCCCCGTGGGACGCGCCTTGACCTGCGGGTCATACTCGTCGTAGATCGGGCCCACGATCTCCTCGAGCAGGTCCTCCATCGTCACCAGGCCCGCGGTGCCGCCGTACTCGTCGAGCACGACCGCGAGGTGGGTCTTGAGCCGCTTCATGTCCGCGAGCACGTCCTCCACCTCGCGGGTGCCGGGCACGAAGAGCGGCGGCCGTATGATCTCGCGCACCTTCCGGCCCGGGTGCGCGCGCAACGCCGCCAGGATGTCCTTCGCGTGCACCACGCCGGCGATCTCGTCCAGCGAGTCGGTGAAGACGGGATAGCGCGACCGCCCCGCGGCGGCGACTTCGTCGGCGGCGCGCTCGACCGGGAGATCGGCCTCCAGCGCGATCATCTGGGTCCGGGGGGTCATGACCTCCTGGGCCGTCTTCTCGCTGAACTCGAACACCCCCTCCAGCAGCCGCGCGTCCTGCTTGAGCAGGCTGCCGCCTTCGGTGCTCTGCTCCACCAGCATGCGGATCTCCTCCGGCGAGTGGAGCCGCTCGTTCTCTCCCGGCGGATCGATCCGCATGAGGCGAAGCAGGCGGTTGGCGGTGCCGTTCAGGATGGCGATCGGCAGCGCCATGACCCAGGCGAATCCCATCAGCGGCGCCGCGACCCAGCCGCTGACCGCCTCGGGGTAGAGCAGCGCCAGCGCCTTGGGGACCAGCTCGCCGAGGATGATGTGGAGCACGGTGATGATGCTGAACGCGACGATCGACGCCACGGTGTGGGTGGCGATGGCGCTCACCGGGGCCGGCAGCCAGGTGAAGATCCCGTCGATCAGGCTGGCCAGCGCCGGCTCGCCGATCCAGCCCAGGCCCAGCGAGGCCAGCGTGATGCCGAGCTGGGTGGAGGAGATGTAGCGGTCGAGCGATTGTACGGCACGGCGGGCCAACCTAGCTTTGCCGTCGCCGGCGCGGGCCAACTCATCGAGGCGGGTTTTTCGCGCTCCCACCAGCGCGAATTCGGCTGCCACGAAGAAGGCATTGGCCAGCACCAGGATGACGACCGCGCCAAGGCCGAGGAGGATGGACGGTGACTCCGCAGGTTCCATACGGTTCAACTGTAACGCCGATGCGGTCTTACCGCGAGATAGCGGGATGATCCGCCGGATCGCGGTGCCGCCGTTCGAGTCCCTGGACCCGCTGCTGCCGCAGCGGGCCGGCAGCGACCCCGCGACCCGGGAGGCCGTGGCCGCCATCCTCGACGATGTGCGGCTGCGGGGCGACGAGGCCGTCCGGGAATACACCCGGCGGTTCGATGGGGTGGATCTCCCGCCCTCGGCGTGGGAGCTGGATCCCGCCGGGTGGCAAGGGGCCTTGGACCGGGTCGCTCCCCGGCTCCGCGCCGCGCTGGCGGGGGCGGTGGATCGGGTGCGGGAGTACCACCTGCACCAGCGCGAGGACGGGTTTCGCCTCGCGGGGGAGGACGGCAGCGTGGTCGGGATGAAGGTGACGCCGCTGGACCGGGTGGGCCTCTACGTGCCTGGCGGGAAGGCGTCCTACCCCTCCTCGGTGGTGATGAACGCGGTGCCCGCGCTGGTGGCGGGCGTGCAGGAGATCGTGGCGGTGGTGCCGCCGCAGGGAGTGACCGACCTCGTGCTGGCCGCCTGCGCCCTTTCCGGCGTGACCCGAATCTTTCGCATCGGAGGCGCGCAGGCGGTGGCGGCGCTGGCGTTCGGCACCGCGACGGTGCCGCGGGTGGACAAGATCGTGGGGCCGGGCAACCGCTGGGTGGCGGAGGCAAAGCGACAGGTGGTCGGCCAGGTGGGGATCGACATGATCGCCGGGCCGACGGAGGTCCTGATCATCGCCGACGGCAGCGCGTCGCCGGCCCGGATCGCGGCCGACATGATCGCCCAGGCGGAGCACGACGAGGACGCCACCAGCTGGTGCGTCACCACCGATCGCGGTGTCGCCGACGCGCTCCCGGCGGCGCTCGAGGCGGCATTGGCCGGCGCGCCGCGCGCCGCGATCGCCCGGACGGCGCTGGAGCGGAACGGCCTGGTGATCGTGGTGCCGTCGATGCGGGAGGCCATCGAGGTCGCCAACCGCCGGGCCCCGGAGCACCTGGAGATCCTGGCCGAGGGGGCGGAGCGGATCGCCAGCGGCATCCGGCACGCCGGGGCCATCTTCCTCGGCGACCACACGCCCGGAGCCGGTGGGCGACTACCTGGCCGGCCCGAGCCACGTGCTCCCCACCGGCGGGACCGCCCGCTACGCCTCCCCCCTCGGCGTGTACGACTTCGTGAAGCGGACCAGCGTCATCCGCTACTCCCCGGAGCGCGCTGGCCGCCGACGCCGACGCGATCATCGCGCTGGCGGAGGCGGAGGGGCTGTACGGGCATGCGGAGGCGGTGAGGGTGAGGGGCGGGCGGAGAGCGGGGCATCCGGCTAGGATACGGGCATGGCAGCGAGCCACGAGTCTCCCGCGCCTCAGGTGGGTTCTCGCCCTCACCACCGTCTTCATGGTCGTGGAGGCGGTGGGCGGGTGGATCTCGGGGTCGCTCGCGCTGCTGGCCGACGCCGGCCACATGCTCACCGATGTCGGCGCGCTCGCCCTCTCGCTGCTCACCGCGTGGATCGCCCAGCGGCCCGCCGGACGACAGCAAGACCTACGGCTACCTCCGGTGGGAGATCCTGGCGGCCCTGGTGAACGGCGCGGCGCTGTTCGGCATCGCCGCCTGGGTGGTGGTCGAGGCGGTGCAGCGGATCCAGGACCCCCAGCCGGTCCGGACCGGCCTGTTCCTGGCCATCGCCTGCGCCGGGCTGCTGGTCAACCTGGTGAGCCTCGCGGTCCTCCACGCCTCCCGGGACGGGCAGCCTCAACGTGCGGGGCGCCTACCTCCACGTGCTGGGCGACGCGCTGGGCTCGGTCGGCGCGGTCGTCGCCGCCGGCGATCATCGCGCTGACCGGCTGGACGCCTGGCCGACCCGATCGTCTCCATCCTCCTGTCCGTCCTCATCCTGGTCGGGGCCGCGCGGCTCCTCCGGGAAAGCACCGACATCCTGCTGGAGTCGGTGCCCCGGCACGTCTCCATGGCGGAAGTGCAGCGCCGCATGCTCGGCGTGCCCGGGGTCGCGGCGGTCCACGACCTCCACGTCTGGACGGTCACCAGCGGCATGGTCGCGATGAGCGGGCACGCCGTGGTGCCCGATCTGGAGGCCCACCCCGGGGTGCTGGACGGAATCCGCGCCGAGATGTCACTGATGGGGATCGGGCACGTCACCATCCAGCTCGAGGTCGAGCACGGGTGCGAGGGGTGCGACGATGCCCGGGAAGCCGCCACCGCTCCCCACTGGGGCCACCCGGCGTCACGACCGGCATCTCGGACACCGCCACTAAGGGGGCCGGTGCCCACTTTCGCACTCTCTTGCGGCATCCGACGGCGTTGTCTATATATGCGCCCCGGAGGCCCGGGGTCCGGGCCTCACCCGTTCTAAACCCCGGCGGAGTCCAGGATAGCCTCGTTGATCCGTAACCTCGCCATCATCGCTCACGTCGACCACGGCAAGACCACCCTGGTGGATCAGATGCTGCGGCAGGCGGGCGCGTTCCGCGCCAACCAGCAGGTGGAAGAGCGGGTGATGGACTCGAACCCGCTGGAGCGGGAGCGGGGCATCACCATCCTCGCCAAGAACACCGCGGTGAACTGGGAGGGGACCAAGATCAACATCGTGGACACGCCGGGCCACGCCGACTTCGGTGGCGAGGTCGAGCGGATCCTGCGGATGGTGGACGGGGTGCTGATCCTGGTGGACGCGGCCGAGGGGCCGATGCCGCAGACCCGGTTCGTCACCCGGAAGGCGCTGGCGCTGGGCCTCCGGCCGATCGTCGCGATCAACAAGATCGACCGGTCCGATGCCGAGCCGCTCCGGGTGCACGACGAGGTGCTGGGGCTGTTCATCGATCTCGAGGCGACCCACGAGCAGCTCGACGCGCCGTTCCTCTATACGTCGAGCCGGGCCGGCACCGCCACGACCGAGCTGGAGCAGCCGGGCACCGATCTCAAGCCGCTGTTCCAGGCGATCCTCGACTACGTGCCGGAGCCCAAGGGCGACCCCGAAGGCCCGTTCCAGATGCTGGTCTCGACCCTCGACTTCTCCAGCTTCCTGGGCCGGATCGCCATCGGGCGGATCGAGCGGGGCCGGGTGAAGGTGGGCGACCAGGTGGCGCTGCTGCCGCTGGGCGAGCCGGGCCTGGTGGAGGACGAGGGCTTCGAGCGGAACCGGGTCACCCGGCTCTACACCTTCGACGGGCTCCACCGGGTCGAGGTGGAGGAGGCGGCGGCGGGCGACATCGTCGCGCTCTCGGGGTTCGAGACCATCGAGATCGGCCGGACGTTCACCTCGGTCGAACGCCTGGAGCGGCTGGCGGGCATCGCGGTCGAGGAGCCGACGATCTCGGTGGACGTCATCGTGAACAACGGCCCGTTCGCCGGGCGGGAAGGGAAGTACGTCACCAGCCGGCAGCTCAAGGACCGGCTGTACCGCGAGCTGGAGCGGAACGTGGCGCTCCGGGTGGAGGAGACCGACAGCCCCGACACCCACACCGTCTCCGGGCGCGGCGAGCTCCACCTCGGCATCCTGATGGAGACGATGCGCCGCGAAGGGTACGAGTTCCAGGTCTCCCGCCCGCGCGTCATCACCAAGCTTGGCGAGGACGGCGAGCGGCTGGAGCCGTACGAGGAGCTGACGGTGGACGTGCCCGAGGACTACATGGGCGTGGTGATGGAGAAGCTGGGCCCCCGCCGGGCCGAGATGTCGGAGATGCGGAACCCGGGGCAGGGGATGGTCCGGCTCACCTTCCGGATTCCCGCCCGCGGGCTCTTCGGGTACCGGTCCGAGTTCCTCACCGACACCCGCGGCACCGGCATCATGCATCACCGGTTCCTCGACTACGGCCCGTGGGCCGGGCCGCTCGCGGGCCGGAAGCGGGGCGTCCTGGTGGCCGACCGCGAGGGCAGCGTCGTGGCGTTCGCCCTGGGCAATCTCCAGGAGCGGGCCCAGATGTTCGTGACGCCCGGGCGACCTGGTGTACGAGGGGATGATCGCCGGGGAGAACTCCCGGCCGGGCGACCTGGACGTCAACGTCACCAAGGAAAAGAAGCTGACCAACATGCGGACCACGGCCTCGGACGAGAACGTGATCCTGGAGCCGCCGCGGCAGATCACCCTGGAGTACGCCCTCGAGTACATCGAGGAAGACGAGCTGATCGAGATCACCCCGAAGACGATCCGGCTGCGGAAGCGGGTCCTCACGGCGAACGACCGCAAGAAGGCCGCCCGGGCCGCCCGGGTGGCGGACGCGTCCTGAGATGTCGGGATCACACTCATTGTTGGCGGAGGACATCATGTCGGCCTGGGAGACGTCGCTGGAGGTCCTCGACTCGGAGCTGCGTCGGAAGTTCGATGACGACGAGGAATTCGAGGACGACGGATTCACCTTCGACGACGACGAGGATGATGACGAGGACCTGGACGACGAGGACGAGCTGGAGGACGACGACGACTTCGACGACGAGGATCTCGAGGAGTTCGAGGACTTCGAAGAGGACGAAGAGAAGGAGTGAGCGGGCGTGCCGGCGGGAGCGGCCGACCGCTACCGCGGCGTTCCCGACCGGCTATATTCACGCTCCACGAAGGGCCTGTAGCTCAGGTGGTTAGAGCGCACGCCTGATAAGCGTGAGGTCGGTAGTTCAACTCTACCCAGGCCCATTCTGCTATCTCTGCACCCCGCGAGTGTTTCGGCGCTCGCGGGGTTGTCATTTTTGTGATCCTGCACACCTTGGGTCGCTTTGATGACGGGAAGGATTTGCGCAGCGCCGTGGATGCAGAAACCGGGTGGGAAAGGCCAGCAAGGGAGGGCTCGGGACGGACCCTGGCCCCGCTGGCAGACCCTCGGCAGATTTGCTACGTTCGCATGATCTCTAATGCCATCGAGCTCGACTGCCCGTTCCGGCGCGAGCGATCCCGTCCACTAAGAGAATGCAGAAGCCCGTCCTGCTCACCGTCGATGACGACCCCGAGGTGCTGAACGCCATCGAGCGCGACCTCCGGCATCACTTCCGCGCGCGACTACCGCGTCGTCAAGGCGTCCTCCGGCGCCCAGGCGCTGGAGACCGTCCATCAGCTCCTGCAGCGCGGCGCCCCGGTCGCGCTCTTCCTCGTGGACGAGCGCATGCCGCAGATGACCGGCACCCAGTTCCTGCTCGAGGCGATCAAGCTCTACCCCGACGCGCGGCGCGTGCTGCTCACCGCCTACGCCGACACCGAGACCGCCATCACCGCGATCAACCAGATCGGCCTCGACCACTACCTCCTCAAGCCCTGGGAGCCGCCGACCGAGCGAGCTCTACCCGGTGCTCGAGGATCTGCTCTCCGAATGGTTCGCCCGCGCGCGGCCGGCCTTCGACGGCATCCGGGTGGCCGGCACCGCGCTCTCGCCGGCGAGCTTCGCGGTGAAGGACTTTCTCGCGTCGCAACCAGGTGCCCTACCAGTGGCTCGACATGGACGACGACGCGACGGTGCGCGAGCTGCTCTCGGCGCGTGCACGGCGGCGCGTGCCGCATCTCCCGGTGGTGTTCTTCCCCGACGGCAGCGACGCTGGTGCAGCCCACCATCCGCGAGCTGGCCGAGAAGATCGGGCTGCAGACCCGGCGCGCAGAAGCCGTTCTACGATCTGATCGTGGTGGGCGGCGGGCCGGCGGGTCTCGCCGGCGCGGTGTACGGCGCGTCGGAAGGCCTGCGCACCATCCTCATCGAGCGAGTCGCGCCGGGCGGCCAGGCCGGGACCAGCTCGAAGATCGAGAACTACCTCGGGTTCCCGGGCGGCGTCACCGGCGCCGATCTCGCGCGCCGCGCGGCCGACCCAGGCCAGGCGCTTCGGCGCCGAGATCATCACCGCGCAGGAGGCGGTCGAGATCCGGCGCGAGGATCCGTACCGCAAGGTGATCCTCGCCGACGGGTCGGAGCTGACCGGCTACGCGCTGCTGATCGCGCCGGGGATGGAGGTGCGACGGCTCCAGGCCGCGGGGATCGAGCCGCTGCTGGGCGCGGGCGTGTACTACGGCTCCGCGCTGACCGAGGCCGCGCACGTATCGCGGCCGGGACGTGATCGTCGTCGGCGGCGCCAACTCGGCCGGCCAGGGCGCGATGTTCTTCTCGCGCCACGCGCGCAAGGTCACCATGCTGGTGCGCGGGCCCGACCTGTCGGCCGCGATGTCGCAGCTACCTCGTGGACCGCATTCGCGGAGACGCCGAACGTCGAAGTGCTGGTGAACAGCAGCGTGGCCTCGGCGCGCGGGGCGATGGGCGGCTCGAAGCGGTGACGGTGGCAGACGGCGTCACGCGGCGAGCAGCGCGAGCTGCCCGCGGCTGCGATGTTCATCTTCATCGGGACCGCGCCGCGGACGGCGCTCTGCGGCGACCTCGTGATGCGCGACGCCGCAGGGGTTCGTGCTCACCGGCCGCGACGTGATGACCGATGGCCATCGGCCCGCCGGCTGGACGCCGCCGCGCGATCCGTATCTGTTCGAGACGAACGTGCCGGGCATCTTCTGCGCCGGCGACGCCCGCCACGGCTCGGGCAAGCGCGTCGCGGCCGCCGTCGGCGAGGGATCGGCGACGGTGAGCATGATCCACCAGTACCTGCAGACGGTGTAGCGAGCCGATCGACCGATCCGCCTGCGACTCCGACGGCGATCTCCTCGCCCGCCTCGCGGCGCACCGGGCGTTCGGGTAGGTGCCGCGCGAAGAGCTGGAGTGGCTGCGTCGCGCACGGCACGCTCGAGCGGTACGAGGCCGGCGACGATGATCGCGCGGAAGGGCGAGCCGGTCGAAGCGCTCTACATCATCCTCGACGGGCCACGTGTCGCACCTCACCGATCAGGGCGGCACCTGGCGCAAGGCGATGGACTGGCGCGACGGCGACGTGACCGGAGCTGCTCCCGTACTCGCGGCTCGCCAACGCGCCGGGCAACTCGGTGATCCAGGAGCCGACCGAGATCCTGCGCGTCGCTCGCGAGCACCTGCCGGCGCTCCCGATCGAGTGCCCCCACGTGACGGCGGCGCTGGTGCACGTGATGGTCGACCGCGCCCGCGCGTTCAAGGTGAGCGACCTGCAGGTCGAGAAGATGGCGTCGCTCGGCAAGCTGGCGGCGGGGCTCGCGCACGAGCTGAACAATCCCGCGTCCGCCGCCGCGCGGAGCGCGCAGCTCGATCGTCCGAGGCGCTTGGCCGAGTCCGAGGAGGCGTCGCGCGCGCTCGGCGCGGCCGATCTCGATGACCGGGCGCTCGAGGTGGTCGAGCGGGTCGCGCCGGGTCTGCAGCGGCGGGCCGACGACCGGCGTGCTCTCACCGCTCGAGCGCGCCGATCGCGAGGAGGCGATCGCCGACTGGCTGCTGGATCACGAGCCGGACGATGCCCTCGCCGCGCCGCTGGCGAGACCGACGTCACGCTCGCACTGCTCGACGAGCTGGCGAGCGGCGGTCGACCGGGGATAAGCTTCGGGCGTCGCTCCGCTGGGTGGCGGCCGGGTGCACCGTCCGTGGGCTGGCGCGCGACATCGAGCGGGCGGCGTCGCGCGTGCACGAGCTGGTGAGCGCGGTGAAGGGCTTCACCTACATGGATCAGGCGCCGTCGCCCGAGCCGGTGGACGTCGCGCAAGGGACTCACCGACACGCTGCGCGGTGATGGCGGCGAAGGCGCGGGGGAAGTCGGTGTCGCTGGCGGTGGATGCTGCCGGCGGATCTGCCGCGCGTGCGCGGCTTCGGCGGCGAGCTGAATCAGGTGTGGGCGAACCTGATCGACAACGCGCTCGATGCGGTCGGCCGAGACGGTCGGGTCACGGTGACGGCGCGGCCCGAGGGCGGCGCAGGTCGTCGTGCGCGTGACGGACGACGGGCCGGGCATACCCGCGGAGGTGAAGAGCCGGATCTTCGATCCGTTCTTCACGACGAAGGCGGTCGGGAAAGGGCACCGGGCTCGGCCTCGACATCGTCCGGCGGCTGGTGGATCGGAACGACGGGTCCGATCGAGGTGGAGTCGGAGCCCGGGCGAACGGAGTTCCGGGTGGCGCTGCCCGGTGGCGGAGTGAGGATCGAACGTCCTGGCCCTCAGGCCGGCAGCCCGCCGACCGCCGTCACCGGTCGGAGCGCGAGGTACGCGACCATCCCGCTGGTCGCGTCGATCACCACGTGCAGCAGCATCGGCGCCAGGAGATTGCCGGTCCCCACGTACGCCCCCGCGAATAGCAGCCCCACGATGCCGGTTCGCACGATGCCGGCGGCCCCCTGGTACGCGTGCCCCAACCCGAACATGAGGGTGGAGGCGAGGACAGCGGCCGTGGGGCCTACCAGGGCGTCGAAATAGGCCAGCAGATAGCCCCGGAAGATGATCTCCTCGCCCACCCCCGCCGCGAGCGAGAGCGCGAGGAACAGCTTGAGCTCGCCCGGCGTGTGGGGAAGGATGCCTTCGACCGAGGTCATTTGCTTCCGCGCGGCGGAGAGCCCGGTCTCGTTTCCCGAATCGCAGCCACCTGGGCGATCAGGAGGGCACACGCGAGCAGCACGACGCCCCACGCCGCGCCGGTCCACCATCCCTGCGGAAGCCAATCGAGGCGCACCAGTCCTTCCACCGGACGCCCTGCTACCGCAAACAACACCAGGATCACGGCTACGTCGACCAGCCCGAGCACGATGGCCCTGCGAAAGCTTCGGGTCCGTGCCCCCACGTCGCCGGCTGCCAGGCTGGCGATCATCCGCCGGTACGTCCATACGGCGAACAGCGGCGCCGTGAGCGCCAGCAGGGCGACGAACACATGGTCCAGCGTTCCGTATGTCATGCATCCTCCCCGGGCTGGTTCCGTCCCCGGAGCGGCAGCAGCGCCAGGGTCAACGAGTACAGCGGCCCTTGCTTGCGCCCCGCGCCCCGCCGCGCTTCCCGCTGCACGATCTCGAGAGCCGCCTCGAGGTGGCGGCGCACCTGCTGCAGCACCCTCGGCGTGGCGCGGAAGTGCCCACGCATGCCGAGCAGCCGCGGATCGCCAGGGGCGGACTCGAGCGCGGCCTCCAGGTCCCGCTCCGCCATGCGGAAGGCGGCGCCCATGGTCCGCCGGATCGCGAGCCCGGCTCCGGGATCGGCCGCATCGAGGGCGACCTCGTCCCGCGCCGGCTGGTAGAGCGCCTCGCTCCGGCCGCCGCCTTCCCGCCGTCCGACCTCCCGCAGCAGTCCGACCCGCGTCATCAGGTGGACGTGGTAGTAGATGGAGTGCGGCGTCCGCCCCATCCGTTCGGCGAGATCGCGCACCGACAGCGGGTTGGGCCCGGTGAACTGGCCGAGGATCTCGACGCGGAGCGGGGAGGTAAGCGCCTCGCGCTGCTCGCGGGTGACTCGGTGGCGCGTCGGTCGGGGCATGGGATGCAATGTTGCGAGGCCATTAAAACTTATCAATAGTTTTTAATAGATCGTCCGAGCGACGTGAAGAGGGCCCAATTCAACACGGCCGCCCCATCCTGCCGCACGGGCCGTATCAGCGTAGGCGAGCCGAGGCCTATTGACAATGCACGTTATGACATGTATTCTCCTATCATGCCATCCCGACTGCAGGCCGAGATCAAGCAGACCAAGCCGTTTCCGCGCCGGAGCAGCGAGGCGCTCTTGAGCGTGCTGCGCACGGCGGCGCTGCTCGAGCACCGAGTCAACGAAATCCTCCGTCCCTATGGGATCACCGAACTGCAGTACAACGTGCTGCGGATCCTTCGGGGCGCCCGCCCCAACGGGCTGTGCGGACGCGAGATCTCGGAGCGGCTGGTCTCGAAGGTGCCCGACGTGTCGCGCCTGCTGGATCGCATGGAGAGCATGCAGCTCCTCCGCCGCGAGCGGGATGCCGCGGACCGCCGGCACGTCACGGCCCGCATCACGCCCAAGGGCCTCCGTGTGCTGGACGAGACCACCCCCAAGCTGGAAGAGTTCGAGCGGGAGCGCTTCGGCGACTTCGACGCCGAGCGGCTGCAGCAGATCATCGATGGGTTGTCGGACATCCGGGAGGCGCTGTGAAACTTTTCGGCGTATACATCATGTTATAACATACATGTTATCACATACAGTGACGGACTCACCTTTTCAGCCGAGGCTTTCATGTCGACCACGACCTATATCATTGACGCCGCTACCCTGGGCACGGGCCTGTTGCTCGCCCGCCTGATCCTCGGAGTGCTCATGGTGGCGCATGGCGGCCAGAAGCTGTTTGGCTGGCTCGGCGGCTACGGGCTCGCCGGCACCGCCGGGTTCTTCGAGCAGCTGGGCTTCCGTCCCGGGCAGGCTGTTCGTCATTACCGCGTCCCTCTCCGAGGTGGTGGGCGGCGTCCTGATCGCGCTGGGCCTGCTCGGCCCGGTGGGACCGGCGCTGTTGCTGTCGGTCATGATCGTGGCCGCGGTCAGCGTGCACTGGAAGAAAGGGCTCTTTGCCGGGACGAACGGCATCGAGGTGCCGCTGCTGTACGCGACGGGTGCCCTCGCACTGGCGCTCACCGGCGCCGGGCCGTTCTCGCTCGACGCGGTGCTGGGGATCGACCACAACTGGACGCCTGCGCTCAAGGTGGCCGCGCTGGCCGTTGGTGTAGTGGGTGGGGTGGTGAACCTCTTGGCCCGCCGCTCCGCGACCGTGGCAGCCACCGCGTAAACGCAGGAGCACCAACCTACGCCAGAGGGCATAGACATGTCATCCAATAATGAAAGAGTGATCGCCGTGATCGGCGCCACAGGGCAGCAGGGCGGCGCAGTGGTACGTGCCCTGCAGGCCGGCGGTCAATTCAAGGTGCGCGCTCTGACCCGCAATCCAGGCAAGCATCGCGACCTCGGCGACGAAGTCGTCAAAGCCGATTTAGACCGACCGGAAACCCTCAAAGCTGCTCTTAAGGGGGCATATGGCGTCTTTCTGGTCACCAACTTCTGGGAAGAAGGTACCGACGAGCTCAAGCAGGCCACCGCGGCGGTCCGCGCCGCTAAGGATGCCGGTGTCAAACACTTTATCTGGTCAACGCTGCCTGATGTAGAAGCGATCAGCGGCGGCAAGCTCCACGTCCCCCACTTTACCGGCAAGGCCAAGATTGATCGGATAGTCCGGGAAGCGGGGTTTGCGCACCACACATTCGTCATCGCACCTTTCTACTACCAGGGCCTTATCGGCGCCCTTGCTCCGCAAAAGCAGGCAGACGGGTCCTTGGGCTGGGCGCTCCCAATTGATCCAGATGCGCGTGGCATCCACATGGGGGACATCACCGAACTTGGCAGCATCGTGGCCGGAGCATTCGCACACCCTGATGAGGCGGGCAACGGCGAGTATCTGCCACTGGTCGGTGATTTCATGAGCTTCAACGAGATTGTCGAGACGCTCAATCGACAGGGTCACAGCTTCTCATTCACACGAGTCCCAAAGGAAGTGTACGCTACCCTCTTCCCCCTGGCTGCCGAGATCGCCGCGACGTTTGCTTGGTTCCAGGCGCATACCTACTTGGGTTCGGATTCGTCCGACCAGATCGCGCTCGCCAACAAGATAGCAGGCCGGCAACCGACCAAGTTTGCGACGTGGGCCCGAGTGAATTTGCCAGTTTCAGGTACTGTGGCTTCACTGGTGCGTTGAATATTTACTGGTGCTTGATGAGGGCCCACCCCAAAGTATCAAGTGCGAGACTTTGAGACGGCGAAGAACGACGGAATCGACCACTGAGAGAGGAGTCAGCTATGTCCGAACAAACTGCCGGTGCCATCAGGAACATCGTACTCGTCCATGGGGGGTTCGTGGACGGCTCTGGTTGGGAGGCCGTGTATCGGCGACTGCGGAAGGAGGGGTTTACTGTCACCGTCGTCCAGAATCCCACTACGTCACTGGCGGACGACGTCAGGGCGACTCGGTGGGTACTGGCGCAGCAGGAGGGGCCCGTCATCCTGGTCGGACACTCCTATGGCGGAGTCGTAATCACGGAGGCGGGCAACGATCCGAGCGTCGCGGGACTGGTCTACATCGCGGCGTTCGCGCCCGATGCCGGCGAGTCCGTGGCTTCGCTCATCAAGAATCCGCCGGAAGGGGCGGCCGTGCCTCCAATTCTCCCGCCACGGGACGGGTACCTTCTCCTGGACAAGTCAAAGTTCGCTGCTTCGTTCGCTGCCGACATCGACCCTGAGGTGGCCGCGTTCATGGCCGATGCTCAGGTGCCATGGGGCGTGGAGGCGCTCCAGGGCGCGGTGAGCCAGCCAGCCTGGAAGTTCAAGCCGAGCTGGTATTTGGTGGCTACGGAAGATCGCATGATACCTCCGGCAGCTCAGCGCGCCATGTCCCAGCGCGCGGGGTCAACGGTCACTGAGGTTCGGGCGAGCCACGCAGTCTACGTTTCCCGCCCGGACACCGTAGCCGATCTGGTAGCCGACGCTGCCAAGCTCACACGCGAGGTTGGAACCGTGGTGGGGTAAGACATCGAGCCGGCCGCCGCTGTGCCTTGTCACCCGTGCGCCACCCCCGGCTCCGGCGATGGATCCTGCAGCGGCGCCGCGGTCGGCGCCCGCCGCGCCGCCAGCGACCGAACCACCACGTAGAACACCGGCGTCAGGAAGAGGCCGAAGACCGTTACCCCCAGCATGCCCGCGAACACCGCCACGCCCAGCGCCCGCCGGATCTCCGCACCGGCGCCGGTCGAGATGACCAGCGGCACCACGCCCATGATGAAGGCCAGCGAGGTCATCAGAATCGGCCGAAGGCGAAGCCGGCACGCCTCCAGCGCCGCGCCGAGGATGCTCCGGCCCTGAAGCTCGAGCTCGCGGGCGAATTCCACGATGAGAATCGCGTTCTTGCAGGCCAGCGCCGCCAGCACCACCAGGCCGACTTGGGTGAAGATGTTGTTGTCGCCCCCGGTCAGCCACACGCCGCCCATGGCCGCCAGCACCGACAGGGGGACGATCAGGATCACCACCAGCGGCAGCGACCAGCTCTCGTACTGCGCCGCCAGTACCAGGAAGGCGAGCAGGATCGAGAGGGGGAAGACCAGGAGCAGGGTGGCGCCTTCCTGCACCTGCTGGTAGGTGAGCTCGGTCCACTCGAAGCCCATCCCGCGCGGCAGCGTCTCCCGCGCCAGCCGCTCCATGAGCGCGACCGCCTGGCCGGAGCTGACCCCGGGCGCGAGGCTGCCGTTGATATCGGCCGTGGGGAACGAGTTGTAGTGCATCGACCCGGTCGGGGCCGAAGGTCTCCCGGGTCCGGACCAGCGCGCCGAGCGGCACCATGTCCCCCGCCGCGTTCCGGACCCTCAGGTTGCCGATGTCCTCGATCTGGCTCCGGAAGGGAGCGTCGGCCTGGGCCACCACCTGGTAGGTCCGCCCGAACCGGTTGAAGTCGTTCACGTAGGCCGAGCCGAGGTAGACGCCCAGGGTGGCGAAGAGATCGGGCAGCGGCACGTCCTGGCGGCGGGCCCGTTCCCGGTCGATGTCGATCCAGACCTGAGGCACGTTCATCCGGAAGCTGGAGAAGACTGCTCGCAGCTGGGGCTGCTGGTTGGCCTGGGCGATCAGCGCTTGAGAGGCCTGAAACAGCTGACGCTCGCCCAGTGCGCCGCGATCCTGCACCTGCATCTTGAAGCCGCCGGTGGACCCGAGCCCCTGAATCGGCGGCGGCGGGAAGACGGCCACGAACGCCTCCTGAATCGAGGCGAAGCGGCCGTTCAGCGCCTGGGCCACGGCGCTGCCCGCGAGCTCCGGCTCCGTCCCGCTCCTCGAACGGCTTGAGCGGGAAGAACACGATGCCCTGATTGGGGGCGTTCACGAAGCCGTTCACCGAGAGCCCGGTGAACTGGACCGCGTGCGACACCGCCGGATGCTCCAGGGCGATGGACGTCATCTTCCGGAGCACCGAGTCGGTGCGGTCGAGCGACGCGGCATCCGGAAGCTGGGCGATCCCCACCAGGTACTGCTTGTCCTGCGCGGGGATGAACCCGCCGGGGACGATCCGGAAGACCACCACCGTGAGCGCCAGCAGCCCGGCGTACACGGCGAGCGGCCAGCCTGGCCGGACGGCGAGCCGCTCCACCCCACCGCCATAGCGCTCCGAGCCGGCTCTTGAAGACGCGGTTGAAGGGCCGGAAGATCCAGCCCAGCCCGCGGTCGAGCAGCCGGGTCAGCTGGTCGCGCGGGGCCCCATGCGGCCGGAGCAGGATCGCCGCCAGCGCCGGCGACAGCGTCAGGGAGTTGACCGCGGAGATCACGGTCGAGAAGGCGATGGTGAGCGCGAACTGGCGATAGAACTGCCCGGTGAACCCGGGCACCAGCGCCACCGGCACGAACACGGCGCAGAGCACCAGCGCGATGGCGATGATCGGGCCGGTGACCTCCTCCATGGCCCGGTACGCCGCCTCCTTGGGCTGGAGCCCCAGCTCGATGTTCCGCTCCACGTTCTCCACCACCACGATCGCGTCGTCCACCACGATGCCGATGGCGAGCACCAGGCCGAACAGCGTGAGGGTGTTGATGGAGAAGCCGAACCCGAGCAGGACGGCGAAGGTGCCGACGATCGACACCGGGACCGCGACCAGCGGAATGATCGAGGCCCGCCAGGTCTGGAGGAACAGCACCACGACGACCACCACCAGCAGCACCGCCTCGAACAGCGTCTTGACCACTTCCCGGATGGACTCGCTGACGAACACCGTGGGATCGTAGACGATCTCGTAGCTGACCCCCTCGGGGAAGTTCTGGGACAGCTCCGCCATGGTGGCCCGGACCCGCGCGGCCAGCTGCAGGGAGTTCCCGCCCGGAAGCAGGAAGACGGCGATCGGGACCGCCGGCGCGTTGTCCAGGCCGGACCGGAGCGCAGTAGTCCTGGGCCGCCAGCTCGATCCGGGCGACGTCGCGCAGCCGGGTGAGCTGGCCTTCGCCGCCCGGTCTGGATCACCACCGCGCCGAACTCCTCCTCGTCGAGCAGCCGGCCCTGGGTGTTGACGGTGAGCTGGAACGGGACCTGCTCGGTGAGCGGCGGGCCTCCCAGGATGCCGGCGGAGACCTGGACGTTCTGCTGCTGCACCGCCTGCACCACCTCCGCCGCGGTCAGGTTCCGGGCGGCGACCTTGGCGGGATCGAGCCAGATCCGCATGGCGTAGTCGCCGCCGCCGAAGATGCGGACGTTGCCCATGTCCGGCAGCCGCGCCAGCACGTCCCGGATCTGGATCAGGGCGTAGTTCCGGAGATACAACACGTCGTAGCGACGGTTGGGCGAGGTCAGGTGGACGACCATGGTCAGATCGGGGGAGCTCTTGACCGCGGCTCACGCCCAGCCGGCGCACCTCCTCGGGCAGCCGGGGCAGCGCCTGGTTGACCCGGTTCTGCACCTGCACCTGCGCCAGATCCACGTCGGTGCCGAGAGCGAAGGTCACGGTCAGCTGCATCACGCCATCGGCGGTCGCCTGGGAGGACATGTAGAGCATGTCCTCGACGCCGTTGATCTGCTCCTCCAGCGGCGTGGCGACCGTCTCGGCGATGGTCTCGGGACTGGCTCCAGGGAAGTTGGCCCGGACCTGGACCGTCGGGGGCACGACCTCGGGGTACTCGCTGATTGGAAGGACCTGCATCGCCAGCAGGCCGGCGATGGTAATGACGATCGACAGCACCGTCGCGAAGATCGGCCGATCGATGAAGAACCGGGAGATGTTCATGGCGTGCTCCCCGACTTGACCCGCGCCGCGGCGGCGCTGTCGGCCGGCGGCGCTGTCAGGCCGGGCGAGGGTGGCCTTGACCCGCACCCCGGGACGGATCCGGGCGAACCCGTTCACCACGACCTGCTCGCCCTGGCTTGAGCCCCTCCCGGATGATGCGGCGCTGTCCATCCACCTGTCGGCCCAGGGTGACGGCACGGTAGGCCACGGACTGCTGTCGGGATTGAGCACGAACACGAACTTGCGGTCCTGGTCGGTGCTGACCGCGGCCTCGGGGATAACCGTCACCCGCCGCAAACCCGCTGCCGATCAGGCGCACCCGGGCGAACATCCCCGGGGTGAACAGCCGATCCTCGATTGGCCACCACCGCCCGGGCGCGAATCGTCCCGGTGGCCTGATCCAGGCGGTTGTCCACGAAGTCCATCCGCCCCTTGTGGGGAAAGCCCTCCTCGTCGGATAGCCCGATCTGCACCGGATTGGCTGCCGTGCGGCTGCTGGGGCGCTCGCCGCTCCGGTCCAGGTGGGCGTAGCGGAGGTAGGCCGATTCGTCGCCCTCGAAGTAGACGTAGATCGGGTCGAGGGAGACGACGGTGGTCAGGAGGGTCGATCCCGCCGGGCCGCCGGTGACCAGATTGCCCTCGGTCACCTCGGCCCGGCTGGCGCGGCCATCCACCGGGGAGCGGACCTTGGTGTAGCCCAGGTCCAGCTCCGCCGCCCGCACCGCCGCTTCCGCCGCCGCCACCGCCGCGCGCGCCTCCGAGACCAGCGTGAGCCGGGTATCCATCTCTTCCTGGGAGATCGCCTGCGTCGCGACCAGGCGCTCGCCCCGCTCCGCGTCGCGCTCGGTCAGCGACAGCCGAGCCCGGGCGCGGGTGAGGTCGGCCTGGCGCTGGTCCAGCGTCGCCTGGTAGGGCTGGGGGTCGATCTCGAAGAGCACGTCGCCCTTGCGGACCTCCTTCCCCTCGGTGAACGCCACCCGGTCGAGGTAGCCCGAGACCCGGGGACGTATTTCCACGGCGTCGACCGCCTCGAACTCGCCCTGATACTCGTCCCACTCGGCCAGCTCTTCGGCTCGGACCTCGGCCACGGTGACTTCCGGGGGCGGGGGTGGCGCAGGCAGGTCGGCACCGCACCCGGCCAACCCCAGCCAGGCCCAGCTCGACAGGACGCGGTAGCGGACGCGGTAGCGCATGAGTGCACCTCGGAATGCTGCCCGAATGGCGAGGCAGGTGTTTTCGATGGAAGCGGTAAAGCGGCTGGCGCTCTGGCATGGGCCAGGCGCCATGGAGGAGGTCACGGTAAGGGACATCAGGCAAACCTTCTGGCGGGCTACCGCTCAGCGGCCTCGAACTGTCGGGCGTGGAAGTGCTACGGGAATGCCAATAGCATGCTTCCTGGCCTTTCTCCCGTCAACCTCCGATCATCGCCCGGCCTACCTCCGACCCCTTACGGCTGCACCACGATCCGTCCCACGTGCCGAGCGTGCGGTACGGCAGGCAGGAGGACTCGTACGGGCCGTGGGAAGCTTGGCGATCCACCGTGGAGCTGCTGCGGCCCCGGGGCATGGATCCAATCGCCGCCCGGCTACGTTTACTATTTACGACTCTCACTTGGCAGGTTGCGATGCATCGTTCGACATCCGCTGTGGCCACCCGGTTCGCGGTGTGGGCTACCCGCCTCCTGGCCGCATCCGCTCTGGCGCTCTTCGTGACGGCCGGTGTGGCCGCGGCCCAGACGGACGCCAGGGGATGGAATCCGACATCCTTCAAGAAGCCGAGCAAAGCGGAGCTGGAGCGGCGGCTCACGCCGGAGCAGTATGCCGTCACCCAACAGGACGCCACCGAGCGGCCCTACCACAACGTCTACTGGGACAATCACGAGGCGGGGATCTACGTGGACGTGGTGTCGGGTGAGCCGCTGTTCAGCTCGCTCGACAAATACGACTCGCGCACGGGCTGGCCCAGCTTCACCCGGCCGCTGGAGCCCAAGAACATCACGACCCACAGCGACCGCAAGCTCCTGATGGAGCGGACCGAGGTCCGCTCGGTCCACGCCGATTCCCATCTGGGGCACGTGTTCGACGACGGGCCTCCGCCGACCGGCCTTCGCTACTGCATGAACTCGGCGGCGCTCCGATTCATCCCGGTGAACCGCCTGGAGGCGGAGGGGTATGGGCAGTACCTGCCGCGGTTCCGGAAGGGGGCGAGCTAGAGGCCGGATCGCACGGTCACTCCTGCTTCGTGAGAACGTACTCGCCGCTCCTTGAGCCATCGCAGTCCGTGGCGTCGTAGGTGCCTACCAGGTCCGCGGCCACAAGATCAGCCACCGTGGTCGCTTCCCCGCCGCACTGGTCGAGATAGGACCAGGTCGCCTCGAGCCGGTTTCCGCTCACCGTCCCGTTCAACGAGGCTTCCCGGCCGTCGACCGTGAGGGTGCCGAGCACCTGGTCGTCGCTCTGAGAGAGCTGTAGCTCCGCCTGGGTGATGGTCGTGTCGATGGTGTACGCGCCCGTCCAGACGCCCTCGAAGGGACCGAGGCTGGGCTCACCTTCGGTACCGCAGGCCACGAGTGCCGCCAACACCACGATCAATGCGAGCTTCATCTCTCCTCCTGTGGTGGTCGCCCTCACGTTAGCGCCTGGGGTCGTTCCTTGTCCACCACGAGGCGCAGCACTCGAGTATCCGAGCTGGGGTCATCGAGAAAGTCTTGCGCCTTCAGGGGCGACGGCGTATCAACCAAGGAAAGCGGCCACCCTCCGGAGGAACCCATGGCGACCTTGCGCCCCGATCCCACATTCTACCCATCCGCCAAGCAAGCGGCCGAAGCCCCGCAGGAGGAGCTGGCCTACCTGGCGATGCTGAGCCCCGACAAGTCCCGTCCCGATGCCATCGGCGTGGTGGACGTGAAACCGGGCTCCAAGTCCTACGGTCGGCTGGTGGGGCAGCTCGACATGCCCAACGTGGGCGACGAGCTGCACCACTTCGGCTGGAACGCGTGTAGCGCGAGCCTCTGCCCCTGGGCCGCGCACCCGCACGTCGAGCGGCGGTATCTGGTGGTGCCGGGGATCAATTCGTCGCGGATTCACATCCTGGACACCAAGTCGAATCCACGCCGGCCCGAGCTGGTCAAGACGATCGAGCCGGAGACCCTGGCCAAGAAGACCGGGTACGCATCTCCCCACACCGTCCACTGCGGCCCCGATGGGATCTACCTGAGCGCGCTCGGTGCTCCCGACGGCGACGGCCCCGGGGGCATCTTCGTGCTGGACCACGACAGCTTCGAGCCGAAGAGTGCCTGGGAGCGGGACCATGGGCCGCAGCAGCTGGCGTATGACTTTGCCTGGCATCTGGGTCACGACACCACGATCACGAGCGAGTGGGGCACCCCGAGCATGGTGAGCGGCGGCCTGGTGCCCGAGCTGCTGCTGGGCGGGAAATACGGCAACTCCATCCACGTGTGGGATCTGCGAAAGGGAATCCACCAGCAGAAGCTGGAGCTGGGACCTCAGTACCAGATGACGCTCGAGCTGCGGCCCGCCCGCGATCCGCGCAAGGCGTACGGATTCCTGGGCGTGGTGATCTCGCTGGAGGACCTCTCGGCCTCCGTCTGGCTGTGGTACAGGGACGGGAAGGCGGGGAAGGACGGCAAGGGCGGCGAGTGGAAGGTGAAGAAGGTGATCGAGATCCCCGCCGAGCCGGCCGAGCCGGCCGACCTGCCGCCGCTGCTCCAGGGATTCAAGGCGGTGCCGCCCCTGATCAGCGACATCAACCTGTCCCTGGACGACCGGCAGCTCTACGTATCGTGCTGGGGAACCGGCGAGCTCAGGCAGTACGATGTGAGCGACCCGCACAGCCCCAAGCTCACCGCCACGACCCAGATCGGCGGCATCGTGCGGCGTGCCGCGCATCCCGGCAAGCCGACCAAGCGACTCAACGGCGGGCCGCAGATGGTGGAGTTGAGCCGGGATGGCCGCCGGGTCTACCTGACGAACGCGCTGTACTCGCCTTGGGATGGGCAGTTCTATCCCGACGGGCTCGAAAGCTGGATGGTAAAGCTCGACACTCGACCCGACGGCGGCATGGCGCTCGACACCACATTCCTCCTCGGGATGGAGCAGGGAGTCCGCTGCCACCAGGTTCGGCTCCAAGGTGGCGACGCGTCGTCGGACTCCTTCTGCTTCTCGTCATGATCGACGCCACGTCGATGTCGTGGCCTTCGCTCTTGGCGCTCGGTGCCGGGCACGGCATCAATCCAGCCATGGGATGGCTCTTCGCCGTGGCCCTGGGACTTCAGCGGGAGAGCCGTCGCGCCGTCTGGGGCGCCTTGACGCCGCTCGCGGTCGGGCATGCGCTGGCGATCGCCGCTGCGATCGCCGTCGCCGGGGTGATGGGTCTGATGATACCGCTCGACACCCTTCGGTGGGGTATCGCCGGACTCCTGATCGGATTCGGCATTTTCCGCCTGGCCCGCTCGAGACACCCCCGATTCGGAGGGATGCAGGTGAACGCGAGCGAGTTGGCCACCTGGTCGTTTCTGGTGGCCTCGGCACACGGCGCCGGGCTGATGGTGCTGCCGCTGGTGATAGGCGACACGCCGATGGCGGGGCCCACCCATCACATGGCCGAGGCGTCGGTGATCGGCCTTGCCGGCGTCGAGTGGAGTGGTGTCCTGGCCGCGCTGGCGCACACGGCCGGATACCTCCTGGTGACCGCGCTGATCGCCGTGATCGTGTACGAGAAAGTGGGACTTCGGTTCTTGCGGACTGCGTGGGTCAATCTGGATCTGGTGTGGGCCGTGGCGCTGATGCTGACCGGCGTGGCGATGGTGGTGGGGTGACCCCCGCGCTTCCTCGATGGCTTCGCCTCATCCCGGCGGCGATCGTCCTCTGGGTCGTGGCGAGCTGGCCGGTCGGACTCGCGCTCGATCCTACCCGCCTCCATAAGCCGGGTGAGCTCGCCTACCTCATCGCCGACTTCTTCATCCTGTTGCCCCTCGCGCTCGCGGCGGCGATAGCGCTCCGCCGCCGCGCCGCCGTGGCCAGCGGGCTCGTCGTGGCGACGCTCGGTGCGCTGGCCTACGACGCGACTCACTTCGCGGTTCGCACGGCACAGGAGCTGTCCACCGCCGGCGGGCGCGTCGCGGTGACGGCCGGGCTGGCTGTCCTGCTGGCGGTGATCGTGGTCGGCCTTCGACTCGCGCTCCGCCACTCGCCTCCGCCGACCCGCACCTAATCTCCCAGAACCTCGCGGAGGTAGGGCGTCATCAGCTTCCCCGCGGGGTCCAATCGCTTGCGCACCGCCTGAAAGAGCCCCCATTCGGGATACAGCGGCTCCAGGTCTCGGGCCGACAGCGTGTGGAGCTTGCCCCAGTGCGGGCGCCCGCCCATGCCCCGCAGCACCAGCTCGACGTCCCGGAAGTACGGATCGCGATTCACCCGGGCATCCTGATGAATCGACAACACCGCGCTGTCTCGATGGTAGAACGGGCTCAATGGGATGTCGTCCGCGGCGACGTACCGATACTCGATCGGGAACAGCACCGGGGTGCGGTGGCGGCGGACATAGTCGCGAACCGCGCGGATCGCGTCCGGCCCTAGGGCTGCCGGCACCGCGTACTCCATCTCGTTGGCCCGAACGGTCCGTCCGGTGGCCAGGACGCGGTCGCTCCAGTCCACGTACGGCTTCTCCCCGGCGAGCTTGGCCACCAGACGGCTCACGGCGGGGCGCGACCCGGAGAGGCCGGGAACCCGCGTCAGGGCTGCCACCAGACCGAACAGGACGTTGCCGACAAGGCTCTCCTTGAGCCAACGCGCCGAAGGCCGGTCATTCACCGGCTCGCCGGTCTCGCTCATGGTTCGTACGCCGATGACGTCCGCGTGAGGGAACCACCAGCACTCGACGTGGCGGTGCTGCTTGATGAGATCGGGCAGCGACGCGAGGGCCTGCTCGAGCGGGAGGATCCGAGTCTCGTCCCGGAGCCGATAGGCCGAGCGAAGCTGGAGCGTGACGGCCGTGACCGCGCCCAGACACCCGAGGTGCAGCTTGGCCGCCCGGAAGGCCTCGGGCTCATGGGTGAAATCGCACTCCAGGGTCGCGCCGTCCGGCAGCACCAGCCGGAGCGCTACGATGCCGGCGGAGAGGCAGCCCAGGGTGATCCCGGTCCCGTGGGTGGCCGTGGCCAGCGCGCCCGCGAGGGCCTGGTAGTCGACGTCACCCTGATTCTGGAGCGCCAGCCCCCGCGAGCGGAGCGGCACACCGAGGGTGTGCAGCCTGGTACCGGCACCGATGACGGCTCGCTGCGTGGCTGAGTCAACCCCGAGAATACCGGTGAGCCGATCGAGTGACAGGAGGGTTCCGGTGGTTGCCACGAGCGGCGAGTAGGAGTGGCCCGCTCCTACCATCCGGATCGGGAGGTCGCTGCCGTGGGCGTCAGCGAGCGCGGTCGCGACCGCCTGCTCGTCGGCGGGCGCGACGATCCGTTGGGGAGAACACCGCACCGATCCGGACCAGTTGCTCCAGTCAGGCACGTCGACCTTCGAGTGCCCACTGGCCCAGCCAGTCCACGATCGGCCGCAGCTCCTCGCCGGCGGCGGTGAGGTGGTAGGCGACCCCGTCGGAGTCGCTCCGACGGCGGATCACCCCGTCGTCCTCCAGCGACTTCAGCCGCTGGGCCAGGACCGAGGGCGAGATGAGCGGGAGGCGGGTCGACATGAATGACTCGGGTCGAAGGCGATACGAATCTCGTACTTGTAGCCCGTGGCCGCAAACCCTATCCCGTGCAACGAAGCCAAGCGGAGGAATTCACCATGGCAGTGACCGAGCAACAGTCGCCGGCCGAGGCATTGCGCGAGCGGGTCCGGGCCACACAACACCGCCGGTCCGAGTGCTACCCGCGTCGAGTCGGAATTCCTCGACGTGGTCGCGTCCCGACGTGGGTGAGGCGCTGCCGTCCTACTGGGACAGCAGAATCGTCTGCGCGACCGACGGCACGCCCTTGTCGTTCAGGATGAACAGCAGGTACGGACCCGGCGGCGCGATGCGGCCCGAGGCCGGCGGGGTGACCGTCAGGCTCTGCCCGTCGGCGGCGGCCTGGAAGCCAGGGTGTTGAGCCGCTGGCCCATGTCGAAGGCGTGGGTGGACGAGGCCAGCCGGATGATGGTGACCTTCCGGATGGAGGTCGCGTTCGAGGTGGTCACCGAGAACGGCTGGCCGTAGTGCATGCTCGAGCCGCGCCAGGTTGTAGCTCGGCCGCGGCCCCTTGAACAGGTACGGCGGCGAGAAGATCTCGTAGGTGAACTGCTGCGTCACACCGCCGCCGTCGCCGCTGCCGGTGGAGATCACGCGGCCGTCCGGCAGCAGCACGGTGGTGGAGTGATAGACTCGCACCACGCTGGCGCTCGGCCATCGTCGTCCACTGGCCGGTCGCCGGATCCCAGATCTCGGCGGTGAACGCGGCGCCGGACTCGTTGGTGAAGCCGCACTGCGCTGCTCCCGCCCGTCACCAGCACCTTGCCGTCGGGCAGGATCGTGAGGTTGGTCTGCCGTCGCGCGATGTTCATCGGACCCGGTCGAGGCTCCAGTGGGTGTCGCCGCCGCGAGGTCGATGATCTCCGCGCTCCGCTGCGGCTGTTCCCGGGCAGGCGCCGCCGCCGCCGCCGACGTAGAGCACCTTGCTGTCCAGCATGACCGCCGATCCGTAGCTCCGGTCCGACACCACGCCGCTGCGGCCCGCTGGTCCAGGAGCCGGCCCGTCGGGATTGAGGAAGCGCACACGTCCCTCGCCGGCGATGAAGACGTGGCCGTTCTTCGGCTCCACGAAGGCGCGGGGATACAGCGGCAGCAGAGGTTGGCGCCGGTGAGCGGCGGTCCAGGAGCTGCCGTTGAAGCGCTCCGGGATGGTGGCGACCATGCCCGGCGCCTGGTTGCCCGAGAGCGCCACCACGTCGCCGTTCTCCAGGGTGACCAGCGTCGGATACCAGCGCAGGTAGGTCATCGGAGCCGGTGGCCTGCCAGCGGTGCCGTCGAAAATGCTCGCCTGCCTGAGGCCGTTGTTGTCGCCCAATGCCTCGTTGTGCCCGCCCGCGACCAGCAGCCGGCCGTCGGCCAGGAAGGTGTGGCCGGTGCAGAAGAGCTCGCAGGTCGCGGGGTTGGTGCAGGTAGTGTTGGTCACCTGGAGTGAAGCCGCCCGACGGGTTCCAAAGCTGCGGCTCGCCGCCGTGGCCCCAGATCAGCGCGCGGCCGTTGGGGAGCAGGCTCATGTGCAGGCCGATGACCGGGGTCGAGCGTGGCGGCGTCCCACTGGCCGAAGGTGCCTCCGCGCCCAGTGGCGCGCTGAAGGTTGGCCGTGACGGAGCGGTTGGCCGGAGCGTGAGGGTGCAGGTGCCGGTGCCGGTGCAGTCGCCGGACCAGTCTGTCGAAGGTGTGGCCGCTGGCGAGGCGGCCGTGTAGGGTCACGCTCGTGCCGCTGGGGTAGCTGCCGGCTGCAGCCCGCGCCGACGGCGCGTGCCGTTGGTGATGGTGCAGGCGATGGCGGGAGTGAGCCCGGCCTGGCTGGTCACGGTCCCGTTGCCGGTGCCGCCGCCGGTGACGTTGAGGACGAAGGACGGCGTGCCGGCCCCTGAGAAACTGGCCCTGACCGAGCGGGCCTGGGTCATCACCGCCTTGCAGGTCTGCCCGGTTCCGGTGCATGCCCCGCTCCAGCCGGTGAAGGTGCTGCCACCTTGGGGCGTCGCGGTCAACTGCACCTGCGTCTTCCAGCCGTAGGTCTTCACGCATTTAATCGGGTCGGCGGTGCCGCCGCTGATCCCGCACACGAGCGCGCCCGCTTCCCCGTAGTCGGGCGCGGTGACGGTGCCCAGGCCATTCCCCCCTCCGGTGACGGTCAGCGTTCTACCAGACTTGGCCTTGGCGAATGCGGGGGCAAGTGGCTCTGGCTGCTCCTGACAGCCGTACAGCAGCACGGCCAGGAGGCCCGCGGCGATGCCGCTGGCGAGGAGGCGACGGCGCATGTGAGACCCAGGGGGAGAAGGTGGTTCCCCACCGCCTCGACCGGGCTAACGCGGCTAGTCGGCGGAACAATGGGGAACACCCAAGCGCGCGAAACATGTGCCGTTTATTTCACCCGCCTGTCCGTGCGCGGAAGTCCAAGATTCACGCCGAGGTGGGTCGAGGTGGCTGACCGTCGACCGGGCCGGCTGTGGCAGCGATTCCACAGGCAACTGACTTGCGAGAAACCAACAACAAGCGGGCGGGATCCGTCGGGTTCCGGACTGGACTCGACCGCACCTTTCCGCCGGGCAGCCTTCGCACTTACACTGCGTGCACCCCGCACGGGACAGGCGACCTTCACCGGCTCCGTACTCGACTTCGTGAGGACCGCAGATGAAAGCCCGGCAGATCGCAATCGCCCTCAAGAGCGTCTTCGCCCTCGGACCGACCGATGAGCTGACATTCATCGAGCGGGGATCCGATGGACGCTGGGGCGGCTGGCAGTCCACCGGCGAACGCGCCAAGGCAATCGTGCACGGCGGCCAGGTGGTCGCCAAAATCGGTGCCGATGACCGCGTGTCGGCACTCCAGGTCACTCCCCGGCTGCCGTGGCTCACGTGGGACATTCAGGCGACCGAGCTGGCTGTCGCGCATCTCCCCGACGGCGCACCAGTCCTGATCCTGGTCGATGGCGACGACCTGGCGTGGTGTGCCTGGAAACCGACGCCTTCATCCCCCTGGAGCGACTGGCAGTCTCTCGACGGCCCGATCACGAGCGTCGCCGCGGAGCTGATTCCCGGCGGCGGCCTCGTGGTCTTCGGGATCCGCGATGGAGACGTCTATCACCGGTGGCAGGACCGACCCCTGGCCGCCTGGAAAAAGTGGACCTCCCTGGAAGGGCCGTCCGGGGGAGCCAAGGCGATCCGGGTGACCACCATCACCCACGGAGGCCTGGTCGTCTTCGCGCTCGGCGGTGACCAGGCCATCTATCACCGGTGGCAGGACAAGCCCTTCGGGACGTGGCATGACTGGGAATCTCTGGAAGGGTCCTTCCGGAGCTTCGATGTCGCCAAGTCACCCGGCGGCGGCTTGGCCGTATTTGCGGTCGGCACCGATGACGAAGTGAAGTATCGGTACCAGTCGAAGCCTTCCGGTCAGTGGAGCCCATGGATGGATCTGCGCGGGAAGGCCAAGAGCGTCGCATGCCCAGCTCAGCTATGCCGATGGGCTCGAGGTGTTCGCCGTCGGGATGCAGGACGATGTCCGCCACACGTGGTGTGTCCGACTCGACTCCCCGTGGACGCATTGGACCCTGCTCGATCGCGAGGCTTCGACACTGCATGCCGTGGGGGACCAACCAGGCTGACCGTTCACTCCCGCCACAGCGCGTCTCGCGGTTCGATCGCGATGGCACGCCTGGTCGGGAGCCAGGTAGCGGCGAGCACCAGCGCCGTGATCGCCGCCGACACCCCGAGCGCCGTCCCCACCGATACGGCGAGTGTGATCGGGAAATATCGGGAGAACCCCCACCCCACCAGGAGAGTCAGGGGCAGCGCGATGAGCGCGCCCACGCCGAGCTGTCGGCCGCCCTGTCCCAGGAGCAGGAGCACGATGCTGCGGTTGGTGGCGCCCAGCGCGCGGCGTACGCCGATCTCCCGCGTTCTCCGGCCGATCGCCCGGGCCATCAGCCCATAGGTCCCGCTCAAGGCGAGCAGCAGGGCGAAGGCGAAGCAGGCCCCGAACAGCGCCGCCACCGACCTGGCGATGAGGCTGGTCTTGGCGAGCATCTCCTCGAAGCTCATCACCGTGCCCGGCGGCATCTCCGGGTCCAGGTCGCCGAGCACCTGGTGTAACGCCCCTTGACCGGCCGCGCGGCTCCCGCGGTGCCGGAACAGCACCGCGCGTTCCCCTTACCTCGGTCTGACGCACCGGGATGTAGGCTGCGATCGGGCTTCTGTTCCGGCTGAGCGGATTGCCGTGCAGAACGTTTCCTACCACTCCGACGATGGTGCGGGCTTCCGACTCACCGAGCCCTGCCATCTTGATCTGCGCGCCGATCGGCGACCGGCCCGGCCAGTGTCGCTCCGCCAGCGCCTGGCTCACGATCACCGTCCGAGCGCTGGTCTCGGTGTCCCGGGCATCGAAGAACCGGCCCTCACGGAGCGCAATGCCGAGCGGGGTCAGCGGCCCGAGCACCGCCTGCACGAAGCTGCGGGGACGGACACCATCGACCGGCCGGCCACCCAGCTCGAGCTCCCCACCGTCGTCCGCGATCTCGGCCAGCGGTGTCCGCAGCACGATCCCGTCGAGCTCCGGCCGCGCGGCAAGCCGGTCGTATAGTGTCTGATAGAAGCGCCCTCGCGACCCGGCGTCGGGATAGCGTCCATCGGGCAGGTCCAGCGATGCGCTCAGCAGATTCTCGGTGTCATAGCCGAGGTCCACGTTCGCGACCCGGTACGCGACGATAGCCGACATGCTTCCGAAGAACATCAACAGGGACACCGTCGCGACCTGAACGATGACCAGCCATCGGTTGACTTTGCCTTCGCGGCGCCCCCCTCCGCGTGCGCCTCCCTCCTGCAGCACCGCGTTGATCTCCGTACGGGCCGCCTGCAACGACACCACGATGCCGAGGACCGCGATCGCGAGGGTCACGAAAGCCCCTGCCGACAGAAGGACCGTGCGGTCGAAGCCCCAGACCCACCAGAACGCCAGGTTGCCTTCGAGATGGCTTCGGGCCCAGGCGTCGATCGCGTCCAGGCCCCACACCGCGAGTCCGGTGGCCAGCACGCCGCCGGCGAGACAGAGGAGGATGCTCTCCCACATGCTCTGCATGACCAGCCGCGCCCGCGGAGCGCCGAGCGCCAGTCGCACTGCGGTCTCCCGGGCGCGCTCATTGGCCCTGGCCAGCAGGAGATTGGTGACGTTGACGCAGGCGAGAAGCAGAATCAAGGCGGCCAGAGTGTTGAGCACCACCAGCGCCAGCGGTGCTTCCTCGCCGATCTGGGCCATCGGGAATGAGTTGACCGTCAGGCCCGTGGGTCCGTCGCCGGAGGGTGTGCGTGGCGCGCGGGAATTCCGGACGCGCCGGACAAGGCCGGTGAGCTCGGTGGTTGCCCTCGCGGCGTCGACGCCCGGCGCCAGCCGGGCGTACGCTTCGACCCAGTCCTGGTTCGGCACGGTTGCCCGCGAGGAGCTCGGGCCGGATCGGCACCCACGCCTCGGCAGCCACCGGAAACCCGTAGCCTTCCGGCATCACACCGATGATCCGGGTCGAGACCCCGTTCAGCGGCACATGCTGGCCGATCAGGCCGCTGTCGGCGCCGAACACCACCCGCCAGGCCCAGTGGCTCAGCACCACCACCGGCTCGGCGCCGGCCACCTGGTCGTCGGGCCGGAAGCCTCGGCCGAGCGCCGGCGTGGCTCGGGTCGCGCGGAAGACGTTCCACTCGGTGGCCGTCGCCTGGATCGCACGGGATCCCTGGCCAGTTCCGACGACCACCTCTCTGCCCGCGTAGGCACCGACGTCGGTGAGCACCGTGACATCCGCCCGGATGCCGGCGAGATCGGCGGCGTCGATCAGGCCCGAGGACGATGCACCTCCGGTGGCGAGCAGGCGAACCACCCGCTCCCCCTCCGGAACCGGCAACGGCTTGAGCATCGCCGTGTGCAGGAAGGAAAACGTGAAGATGCTCAGACCCAGGCCGCCCGCGAGGACGACGACGGTGAGGATCGTGAAGAACGGTGACTTGGCCAGGAGGCGGAGGGCGTACTTGATGTCCTGCCAGTAGAACACGGCGAGTCTCACGTTGAGGGTAGCCCGAACATAACGAAAACCGCCGCCCGAAGGCGGCGGTCTTCCACTGCGGTGGCTGGCCAGGAAGCGCCGGATCAGGTTCGCATCCTACACGATGTCGCGGCACGAGCCCGCGCCTTGCTGCTCACAGTGGCGACCGCGTCCCTGATGTCCGACCGGCCGAAGTAGCCGGCGTCGTAGCGTGCCATCAGCACCCCGCACACCCGGCTGGGTGCCACCAGCGCGGAGCCCCAGGTCCGAAGCTGGCTCGCGCTCATCGCGAAGTTGCCGTGCAGTCGTTCCCGCGCAGCCGGCTCGCGCTCGTGCCTCCGTTCAGCACGTTCATGCCTACCAGCAGCCCAAGCCGCTCCGCCGGCGGCCTCGCTCGCCTGCTGGGCGACCCAGGCGCCGGCATCCCCCGCCGAGCCGGAGTACATCGCCGAAGCCGCGTCGAGATACTGCCAGGCCGTCGACTTGTCGGCCAGCCACGAAGGCGGCGCGTGCACGATCGTCGGGATGGCGGGCCAGCGCTGGCGGCTGTAGCGCGCCATCTCCTCCAGCGTCGCGTGCGAGATCTGCCGCCCGCCCCACGCTGCGGCCACCTGGGGGTTCCGGACCAGCAGGTGCCCGGCGATCGTCCCGTCGCCGTGTACGAGGAGAGATCGACACCGGCGTACCGATCGAGCGCCGCCTTCCACTTGGTGAGGCTGAATGTGCCGTCGGCGTTCGTCACCTCGCTTCCGGCGAGGCGCAGGACGATCCTCATGCCGGCCCTGCGCGCGGCCGCGGCGGTGGCGAGCACGTTGGCCGGGGTCGCGCCGCGCAGCGCGCCGGTGAACGCGCCGGTCTCCGACGTGGGCAGGCCGTAGGGGCCGAACGGCACCCCGGAGGACGCTCGGCGGTGGCTCGGTCGGCGGGGGCTCGGTCGGTGGCGGCTCGGTGGCGGTGGCGGCGGCGTTGCCGCCTGACGTGGCGGTCCCCGCAGCTTCTGGAGCTCCGGTTCTGGGCCAGGCGGCGCAGCCCATCCATTGCGCTCTTCATGCTGCTGGAGGACAGGTAGGCCTCGTCGTACTGCCAGCTGATGAAGGCGCAGGGGTAGGTGCTGCTCAGCAGCGCCGAGCCCCAGCGACTCGACCTCGCTCGGCGTCATCCAGCGTGCCGTTCGGGGTACCGCCCCGAGCGAGGTTGAGCCCGACGATCAGTCCCAGGCCCCTCTGCTTGGCGCGTCGGCGACGTTCTTCTGGATGTAGTCGGCCGCATCGGCCCTTGCGCGAGAGGTACTGGGCCCAGGCCGCATCGAGGTACTGGTAGGTGCCGCTCCACTAGATTCGTACGGCTCGGCGCGCACGACGGTCTTCAGGCTGGGCCAGATCGACTTGCTGTACGCGCCATCTCCTCGAGCGTCGACCGGCGAACCGGCTTGCCGTTCCAGTTGGCCGGATCGTTCGGCTCGTCGATCAGGTAGTGGCCGATGATGGTGCCATCGTTGATGTACGAGGAGAAGTTGACGCCGCGATACCGATCGAGGCGGTGCCTTCCACTCGGACAGGCTGAAGGTACCGTCGCCGTTCTTGTAGTGCCTCTGGCTCCCCGCGATCATCAGCACGATCTTGCCGCCGCGGGAGCTGATGGTCGACAGTTCGCTGATCAGCAGATTGGGCGAGATGTTCCGGTGCGCGCCGTTGTACCGGCTCCCGAACTCGCTGTTCGGCTGGGCGAAGGTGCCCATCGGGATGCCGCCCGCAAAGGAAACCGCCGCCGAGTGGGGTGCCGGACCTCCGCGGTCGGTCGGGGTGATCGGGGCTCGAAGGAGTCAGGGTTGTCGCAGGCGGTGAGAGCGAGGATGAGTGCGGCGAACAGCGGGGCTCGAAGGCGAGCGATCCGGCGGGACAGCTTGAACGTGTAGGTCATGGCGAACTCTCGAGCGAGGGGCCGTGAAGTGAAAGGCGAGCGAGTGTGCAGGGGGGGAAGGGACGCGCGCGCGAATCGGTTTGTTCAGGGCCCGATGCAAAGCGCGGGCCTCACCGGCATCAGGAGGCGGGTCGGCCCAGCACGGTCTGATCGAGTCGCTCTGGAGGGGCCTGACGGGGGGTCTGGCAATGGGAAGTGCAACTCTTTGCAGTCTGGTCCGGCTTTGGTGCCCCGAGAGTTACGGGGATCCATGCAAGACTTCTCGCACTTTGGGATAGAGGCCGACCCGACCCCTCAACGGCCGGTGGAATCGCCTCCGACCGGCTTCCCGAGCAGCAGCGATCCGGTCCAGTAACCCACCTCGATCGAGTCCCGCTTCCGCCGGCCGTTGAAATGGCTGAGGGCGAGGGTGCCGCGCCTGCTCCCCTCCCCGGTCTCGACCCGAAGCTGTGCGGCCGGGATGAAGGCACGCGGCTCGAGCGAGTCGGCGTGCCGTCGGCCGATCGGTCGAAGATCGAAGTCGAGCGTGTCGGCGCCGACCCTGATCCGGGCGACCCCACTCGACGCCCCGGGCACGACGCTCACGCTGTCGCCGCCGAGCATGCGAGCCGTGGGATCACTGGAGGCGACCGGCACCGCCCAATCGAAGCCCGTCACCGCGATCGGGATCCCGGCTTTCGAGGCTGAACCATGCATTTCCCTCCGATCTCGCGTACTCCGGGACGTAGGTCGCGCCCGCCAGCTCCATGATCTTCCTGCCGATCGAGTCCCGCTCGGTCCCGTAGCGAGGCAGTGCGTCCCAGTCGATCGGCGGCAGGTCCCGGCCGATTCGGGCGGCGATCTCCTCCCCGGCGCTGTGATCGATCAGGAAGCGGAGCGCCGCGCTCGCCTCCCGCGCATCGCCTGTTGGAGTCTCGGTGGCTGGAGCATCGCGGCCAGGCGACGCCCCTGGCTCGAGATGGAGACCCGCGTGAGGCTGAGGGGCCCATAGAGGGTGAGAAGCAGCAGCGTGGCGAGGGTGATCGGGATGGTCCTGATGCTCGCGCCGGCGCGGAAGGTGAAGAGCAACGCGATGCCCAGCAGCCAGAGGCCGAGCACCAGTCCCGAGAGCCCGCGGCTCGGTCAACCCATAGGGGAGGATCCGCTTCCAGAACGCCACCAGCAGCATGAGGGCGGCGGGCATCAGGCCGATGAAGAGCCAGCGGGCATAGGTCCGAATCCACCCTTCCGCCGGATCGGCCCGCAGTGGATGGACCAGGAGGAAGCCGAGCAGATCCCGGTGACCGATACGCTCGCGACCAGCCAGCCGATCCACCCGCTGGGCCACTCGCCGCCCGCCACGATCTTGATCAGATAGGCGAGGAGGATGAGCAGATAGGTGAAGGCGAGCGGCGTCAGGATGTACTGCGCGAAGACCTTGAGTCCCCGGGGATAGTCGGCGTCGGCCTCCAGCGCGGCGAGAGGCTCCGGGACGGCGGCGAGGAAGATCCAGGTGTTGACGACGAAGGCGACGACCAGCCAGATGCGGAAGTACGCCTCGCCCTCGACATCCACCCCGAACAGATGGTCGAGCGCGCCGAGCGCGATGGCGATGCCGACGTAGAGCACCGCCGAGAAGACGTTGGCCCGCAGGAAGCCGAGAAACAGCCGGCGGTTGTACTGCCAGAAGGCGACCGTTTCGGCCGATCCGAGATAGGGAAGGAAGGCGACGCAGAGATGCAGCGCCGCGCTCAGCTGGAAGTAGCGGATGGCGTCGTGCCGCCGATCGATGCCGGGCCACGCGAAGAAGAACGCGGCCAGCCCGACGATCCCGCCGAGCATCGCCAACGTCGCGGGTGCCGGTGGACCAACCGCGCGCCTCGGCGATGAGCGCGATCGCCAGCGTGACCGGCAGGCCGAGCGCGGCGACGCATGCCAGGCGGGCCCAGGCGTCCTCGGCGCCGGAGGCCGTCGCCGCGATTGCCGCGCCGGCCGCGAGGACGCCCGATCCCAGGGTCCACGGGAAGCGACGCAGCACCGCGACGGCGTGCTCGGCGAGCAAAGCCAGCGATGGGAAGCGCATGTGAAGGTGGCTGGGAAGTTAGCCGGCAGGCGCGTCGCGGCGCCCCGGTCAGGGCTTCAGCACGACCTTCTCGCAGTCGTCGCGCTTGTTCAGGAACATATCGTATCCCAGCGGCGCCTCATCGAGCTGGAGGCTGTGGGTGATGACGAAGGCTGGGGTCGATCTCGCCCCGCTGGATCCGCTCGAGCAGCGGCCTCATGTAGCGCTGGACGTGGCACTGGCCCGTCTTGATCGTGAGGGACCGGTTCATGACCGCGCCCATGGGAAACTTGTCGATGAATCCGCCGTACACCCCGATCACCGAGACGATGCCCGCCGTTCCGGCACGCGTGCATCGCCTCCCGAGTGCCAGCGGGCGGTCGCGTCTCCAGCATCAGCGCCTGCTTCGTCCGATCGTAGGCGTACATCGCGGGGTGGCCATGGGCCTCCATCCCGACGGCGTCGATGCAGGCGTCGGGTCCTCGCCCGCCGGTCAGTTCGTTGAGCGTCTCGAGGACGCTGGTTTCCTCGTAGTTGATGATGTCGGTCGCGCCGGCCCGCTCCTGGGCCAGCTGCAGGCGGTAGGGGAACCGATCGATCGCGATGATCCGCTCGGCGCCGAGCAGCTTGGCGCTGGCGATGGCGAACTGTCCCACCGGCCCCGCGCCCCAGACCGCGATGACGTCGCCCGGCGCGATGTCGCACATCTCCGCCCCCATGTATCCGGTCGGGAAGATGTCGGAGAGGAAGAGCACCTGCTCGTCCGGCATCCCGTCCGGGATCTTGAGCGGGCCGACGTCGGCGAACGGGACCCGGGCGTACTCCGCCTGGCCGCCGGCATAGCCGCCGGTGAGGTGCGAGTAGCCGAAGATTCCGCACGGCGAATGCCCCCAGAGCTTGCTGGCCATCCAGGCAGTTGGGATTGGAGTTCTCGCACAGCGAGAAGAGGTCGCGCCGGCACATGGTGCAGATGCCGCAGGCGATGGGGAAGGGAACGACGACCCGGTCGCCGACGGCGAGGTTCTTGACCGCTCGGCCCACCTCCACGACCTCGCCCATGAACTCGTGGCCCAGAATGTCCCCCTTCTCCATGCTGGGGACGAACCCGTTGTAGAGATGCAGGTCCGAGCCGCAGATCGCGGTCGAGGTGACCCGGACGATGGCGTCGCGCGAATTCAGGATCCTCGGGTCGGGCACGTTCTCGACCCGCACCTTGCGCTTGCCTTCCCAGCAGGTGGCTTTCATGCAAGCGCTCCCTTGGGCTGGAGGCCAGGGCTGGCACTCTGGGCGGGCGGCTGGGCAGGATGCAGGCCGCGATGGATGCTGGCGTCGGAGTGCACCACCTCGCCGAGCTCCAGCACCTGCTTGAACCGGCGAAGATCGCCGTCCACCTGCATGCGAGGGCTCCTCGCCGAACAGCTTGGCGATGGTGGCGCCGATGGTGCCTCCCGGCGGGTCGTACATCAGCTCCACGTGCACCTCCGCGCCGCGGCCGCCCGGCGCCGGGACGAAACGTGACCTGGCCTGAGTTCGGCACGTCGGCGTCTTCCAGCGAGCGCCAGGCGATCAGCTCGTTGGGCCGGTCCTCGCGTGATCTCGGCGACTCCACTCGACGGTGGCCCCGAGCGGGGCCTTGGCCTTCCAGTAGGAGCGGCGCGTGGTCCATGACCCGGACCGACTCGAGGTGCGCCATGAACCGCGGCAGGTTCTCGAAGTTGCGCCAGAAGTCGGTAGGCCTCTTCGGGCGGAGCGTTGACGGTGATCGCCTTGCGTCACCTGGATTCCTCGGACGGCGCTCTGCCCGTCGGCGGCCTCGGTGTCGTCGGCTCGAGCGTCATCCTGGCCGCCACGATGTCGAGCACCGTCACGCCGAGGACGGCAGCGGTGGCCGCTGCGACCCGCTCGCTGGTCGCTGCGGGTCGAGGCGAGCGCGTTGCCCAGCACGGCAAGATCCATGGCGTCCCCGCCACGCGCCCCCAGGCGAAGGAGCCGCGGACTGCGGCTGGGTGAGCAGGCCGATGCCGGTGGCGATCTCGCGGAACCCCGAACGCCCGCATCGTCCTGCGGTTGCGATCGTCGTCCTCGAGGCCGATCGCCCGGACGACACTGCGGGGCCAGGATCTGAGTCAGGCCGAGCCGACGCTGAACAAGCCGAGCACCGGGCCAGCTGCTCCACCTCCGCCCTGGTACGGCGACGCACCCGTCCGAATCCGCTCGCGTTCCACTGGCTTCATCGTGGTCCCTCGACGTCGTCCGTCCGCTGAAGTGTTGCTCATCATCTGCGCCCTTGATAGTCTATGGCGCCTTGGCGTGCGATTCTGCGGTGACGCGAGGCTGTGAGCGGTCACCGGATGCGGATGTCTCCTCGGCGCTGACCGCTACCTGAAGGTGCCCGGGACTGACCTGATACACCATGTGGTGCGCGCCCGACCTCCTCTTCCGGCGCCCAGAAGCCGAGCTGCTGGGTCCATCGCGCGGTCTGCAGCCGGCGGCCCCGAGAGGGTGAGAAACCCGGCGGCACGGTTGGTGACCACGCCGAGCTTGCGGAGATCGGCCAGCGTTCGGAAGGCCGTGCCGCCCCGCTCCGCCACTATCCGCCGGGCGGAAACCGGTCCGATGCCCGGAACCCGCATCAGCTCCTCGGGGGCCGCCGTCCGGATCTCGATCGGGAACCGCTCGGGGTGGGCCAGCGCCCAGGCGCTCTTGGGGTCCATCGCCAGCGGCAGATTGCCACTCGGCTCGAAGACCACCTCCTCCGAGTCGAACCCGTAGTCCGCGGAGCAGGTAGTCGGCCTGGTAGAGCCGGTGCTCCCGCAGCGCCGGCGCGGCGGGCGCGCCCTCCAGCGGGGTGTTCTCGATGGGTCGAAAGGCGCTGAAGTGGGCGTGGTGGATGCCGCCGCCCGGCGTTCAGGCGGCTGACGGTGTCGAGGATGGTGCGATCGGTGTCGGGCGTGGCGCCGACCACGAACTGCATGGTCATGCCGGAGACGCCGCCGGGGTGGAGCGCGTCCCGCGGCTTGCCCTCCGCCCGTTGCGGCCCGCTCGCCGAGCAATTGCGCCCGGACCTGCTCGAGGTCGGAGACCGTGGTGCCGAAGCTCTTCTCCGGCGCGATCTGCGCCAGGCTCGCCCCGCAGGGGGCCTCGAGGTTGACGGAGACCCGGCTGGCGAGCTGGGTGAGCCGCTCGATCTGGGCCGGCTCGCCGCCGGGAACCAGCTTCACGTGGATGTATCCGCCGAAGCGGTGCCGCTCGCGCAGCAGCTCGAGCGCGGTGATGAGATCGTCCATGACTTTGACCGGCCGGCCCGGAATTCCGGTGGTGACGAAGAGGCCTTCGCACCAGCCGCGCTGCCGGGCGCCGAGGAAGATCCGGACCAGCTCCTCCGGCTTGAGCAGGGTCCGCGGCATGTCCCGGTCCCGCCGCATGGGACAGTAGTGGCAGTTGTAGCTGCAGGCGTTGGTCATGAGGATGCGGAGCAGCGACATCCGCATGCCGGGCATCGGGCCGCAGGTGGCGGATGTTGATCGGGTCCGAGGGCGCCCGACGTCACTCGCATGGCGGAGACGCGGCGGCAGGCCCTCGCGGTCGTCGGCGGCGAGTGACATCAGGACGGCGAGCTTGCGCTCCAGCTCCGGGCTTCGCGACATTGGCTCCTCCTCGGTTCCACCAGACTACCCGAACAAAGACCGAAGCGCAAGAGTGCGCGATCCCTTCCTTCCATTGACGGGCATCAAGGTCCTGGACCTCTCGCGGGTCCTGGCGGGACCCGCTGTGCACCATGGCCCTGGGCGACCTCGGCGCCGACGTTCTCAAGGTGGAGCGGCCCGGCGCCGGGGACGAGACTCGCGGCTGGGGTCCCCCTTCGACTCGGACCGGGGAGAGCGCCTACTTCCTTTCGGTCAACCGCAACAAGCTCAGCGTCGCGCTCGACCTCGACGCTCGAGGCCGACCGCGACCCTGCTCCTCCGTCTCGCGGAACAGGCGGATGTGGTGGTCGAGAATTTCCGCCGCGGCACGCTCGAGCGGCGCGGGATCGACCCCGTCGTCCTGCTCGAGCGTCTTCCGGATCTGATCTGGTGCAGGCTGACCGGATTCGGCGGGGGGAGCGACCGGCCGGGCTACGACGCCGTCATCCAGGCCGAGTCGGGCTGGATGGCGATTACCGGCGAGCCCGACGGCGCGCCGATGAAGGTCGGCGTGGCGCTGGCGGACGTCTGCGCCGGGAAGGACGCCGCGATCGCGATCCTCGGCTGCCTTGCGTCACGAGAGTCGCGGCCGGCCGCGTCGCACCGGCTGATCACGATCGCCCTCGCCCACAGCGCGACCGCCGCGCTTGGTCAACGTCGCGCAGAACGCGTTGGTGACGGGCAAGGAGCCGGCACGGTGGGGCAACGCGCACCCGAATCTGGTGCCCTACCAGCTCTTCCAGACGCGCCGACCGGCCGATGGTGCTGGCCGTGGGGAATGACGCGCAGTGGCTCGCGTGCTGTCGGGCGCTCGAACCGCCCCGATCTCGGCGGCGGACCGCCGATATCTGGCCAACGCCGGGCCGGGTGGAGCATCGCGCCGCGCTCGTCGGCACGTTGGGCGGACACATTGCGCACTCGGCCGGCGGCCGAGTGGCTCGAGCGTGCTGGAGGGGAACGGGGTGCCTGCCGGAGTGGTGCGGCGGGTATCCGAGGCCCTGGCCGAGGTGGAGGCCGACGCTCGGACCGGAATCGCGCCCGCGCCTCCGGGCTCGATTCGCCTGCCGCCGCCCCGGCTGGACCGAACATGGGGCGATGGTGCGGCGCGGTTGGGGGGCGTTCGCGAACCTCTGACTGGCGGTACTGCAGTTTGTCATCCCGAGCGCCGCGAGGGATCTGCCGCTAGTTCGAACCATTGCCGGGCAAGATCCTTCGCTCCGCTCAGGATGACAATCAGCCGCGCGCTCAGGATGACAATCAGCGCGTGCGCAGGCTGGTGTCGGCGGGTGCCAGGCGATCCGCAAACCAGGTATCCACCCGATACACGGTGCTGTCCTGACCCGTCTTGACCCAGAACCCGTTGGCGGTCGAGTCGAACGCCAATGCCACGAGCGGTGTGCCGTCGGCGCGAAGCAGGGTGGCACGCCGATCGGGGCGGGCGAACCTGGCGGAATCCGCTTGCGCCTTGGTGGCGAACCCCGCCGCCTCCACATTCCCGTAGTCGGCGAGCAGCGCGCGAATGGCGGCGCGAGTCGGCCGGGCCCGATCCCAGGATCCACCTCGCGCCATCGCGGCGCACGGCGTAGGAGCGCTTCCCGCGGGTGATCTCGATCCGCGCGACGCTGTCGGCCGTCACGCCTGCCATCCGGCGATCTCGCCACTCATCCTGCGATCGCTCCAGCACCTGCGCCAGGTTGCCACCCACCAGGTAGACCGCCGAGTCTCCGGTCGCGCGGAAGTACCCACCGTCGAGGCTGGGCCCGCGCTTGCCCTGCACCAGGTCCGCCAGGGTCGAGTCGCCCTGCAGAATCCGGACTCTGGCACCTTTCGCGCTGTCCACGCCGAGCGACGAGTGCGAGGCCGACCGGCCGGCCACCAGCTCGGTCCGCCGCGCGGTATCGGCCAGCGCCGTGAAGAGCTCCTGGATGGCCGTCTTCGAAGCCGGATGGCCATTCACCATCCAGAGCGGCCGAATCGCGGCGCGACCAGCCGCGTGGTGTCGGCCGGCCGGGTGATGATCACCGAGTCGGCCGAATCGCCGGCGATTGCCGGGATCGCGAACCGGTCCGATTCCGATGGCCCGCGGCTCCCGCGGCGTGCCAGCGACGCCGCACCCCAAAGGAGCAGGAGAGCGCCCAGGACCATCGCAAGCCGGGCGAGCTGTTTCGGCGTCATCCCGCGCTCCCCGGCGCCGGCACCAGCGGCCGGTACGCCTCTCGAGTTCTCCGGCGGCGGCGGATCAGGCGGATCACGCCCACCAGGCCGACCAGCAGCGGCAGCCCCACGAGGTTCGCGTACTTGACCCCCTGTCGCGTCGCCGGACTCTGGAAGAGCAGCGGCGGCGGGCGCCGATCCTTGGACCGGATCGCGATGAGGTCTTCGTCCTGCGCCAGCCAGTCGATGGAGTTCAGGGCGAACGCGAGATTCTCCGGTGCCGTGCGCACGAACCTGTCGCTGGCGAAATCGAGGCTGCCGACCACCACGACCCGGCCACGCGGCGTGCCGCCTGCGGGCGCGGGCGGCGGAGTGACCATGACCGCCAGGAGCCGGTGACGAAGCTCCGTCTGGGGGAAGTCCTGGGTCGGCGCGATGGTAGTGACGTTGGTGAACGTGCCGGTGGCCTGGCTGCTGACGAGCAGCGGCGTCACCGTGCCCTTCGCCGCACCGGTGGTATCGATGGTGCTCGCCCACGTCAGGACGACCGCGCCAAGATCCTGGTTCACCGATGACGCCCGGGTGCTCTGCGCCCGGATGAAGAAGGGGTAGACCTGGAGTACCCGGCCGAACTCGGTCGGGAGCGGGATCACCTCGTTGGCCAGAAGGTCGTACGCCATGTCGCCCCGGATCGTCACGCCGAGCGGCCGGAGCAGAGCGTTCCATGCCACCGGGCGCGGCTGCGCGGTCGGGGCCCGCTGCGACACCTCCATCCCTGACGCCAGCACCAGCGCGCTGCCGCCGCGGTTGAGGAAGGCCTCGAGGCGGTGAAGCTGGGCGGGTGCCAGGCTGTCGGGTGTCCCCGCAAGCACCAGGGCCACGACGTCGGGGCCCGGCTGGCTGGAATCGCTCAGCTCGATGTCGCGGACGTCGTAGGAGCGGCGGAGCTGGTCCTGCATCTCCTGGAAGGAGACTCCCGGCGCCCCGGCGTCCGCCACGAAGCCGATCACCGGCTTCTTCTCGCGGCTCAACTGCCGGATAGTCGAGGCGAGCCGGTACTCCAGGTCGTCGGTGCGCTGCACGAAGGGAATGATTTCGGTTTCCCCTCCATGCTGCACCGCCAAACCGAGATAGCCCTGCTTCACCTGGAGCTCCGCCTGGCCGATCACGTTGAATTGGACCGGCTGGATGCCGAGCGATTCGGCCTCGCGCCGGGCGGCCTCGTCGTCCGAGGGATCGCGCTCCACGATGCGGACCTGGCCCCGTCCGGCCGAGCGGAGGTCGCGGAGGAGGTCGTCCACGTCGCGCTTCATGAGCGCGACCTCGGTGGGCAGCTCCTGCGACGCGAAGAGCTTCACCGTCACCAGGTCGTCGAGATCCCGGACCAGGCGGCCGGTGGCCGGGGAGAGCGTGTACGCATTTCCGGGCGTCAGGTCCAGGCGGCCCCCGATGTAGCTGCCCAGCAGGTTCACCACCAGGAGCGAGGCCGCCAGTATGCCCACCCCCAGGCGAAGCCTGCGCGCACCCGCGCCGGGGGCGAGCTTGCGTCCCAGCAGCGCGCCGTAGGCGAGCGCGAGGAAGACGCCCGCCAGCGAGAGGAAGTAGATGACGTCCCGCAGGTCCACCACGCCTCGGCCCATGCTCTCGAAGTGGGAGAGCACTCCGATCCTTGCGGCCACCGTGCCGAGACCCGGCGGCAGCCCCACCAGCAGCGGGTCGAGGCCGACCAGGACCAGCAGGAACATGAGGCCCGCGGCGACGATGAAGGCGGTGATCTGGCTCCGCGTCAGGCTCGAGGCCCACACGCCGATGCCTGCGAGCCCCGCCGCGAGCAGCGCGGCGCCGACATACTGCGCGATGACGGTGCCCCAGGGGAGGTCGGCGCCGGCGGAAAGGCCGAGCGGGATGGCGAAGGTGAGCGCGAGCGCGGTCCATAGGAAGAGCACCGAGCCGAGATACTTGCCCAGCAGCAGCTCCAGCTCGCTCACCGGCTGCGCGAGCACCACCTCGATCTGCCCGCCCCGGAGGTCCTCGGCCAGCGACCGCATGGTCACCGCGGGGACGAAAAAGAGGAACTCCCAGGGGAGCAGGTCGAGCATCGGCCGCAGGCTGGCGGTGTTCGACAGGTAAGCCTGGCGGAAGAAGAGGAAGCCGTTGATCGCGAGGAACACGACGAGGAGGACGTACCCCGTCGGCAGATCGAAGAGCGCCCGGAGCTCGCGGCTCGCGATGGTCCAGATGCGCCTCATACCGGCTCCTGGTCGGTGGTGAGCTGGCGGAAGAGATCCTCGAGGCTCCCCGCCTCCTGATGGAGCTCGAACAGCGTCCATCCCGACGCCTTGGCCAGCTCGAACACCCGAGGACGCAGGTCCTCCGCACCGGCCACGGTCATGGTCACCCGCACGCGGTCTCCCTCACCGGCGCGCTGCTCCACTCCCCGGACGCCGGGCAGCTCGGCCAGGCGGTCCGCGATCCCGCTGCCCGCGGCCTCCACGCTGATGCGCGCGCCGTCCTTGGCCCGGGAAACCAGGTCGTCCACCGGTCCGTCCGCCACGATCCGCCCTCGGTTGATGATCAGCAGGCGGGAGCAGGTGAACTGGACCTCCGGAAGGACGTGGGTCGAGAGGATCACCGTCCGCTCCCGGCCCAGCTGGCCGATCAGGCGGCGGATCTCCACCCGCTGGTTGGGGTCGAGCCCCTCGGTGGGCTCGTCGAGAACCAGGAGGTCGGGACGGTGGAGGATGGCGGCTGCCAGCCCCACGCGCTGGCGAAAGCCCTTCGACAGCTCCCCGATCGGCCGATGGTATACGTCCTCGATTCCGGTGGCCGCGATCGCCTCGTCGACCGAGGACCGGCGCTCGGCTCCACGGATGTCCCGCAGGCCGGCCACGTAATCCAGCCACTCGGAGACCAGCATCTCGGCGTAGAGGGGATTGTTCTCGGGGAGGTAGCCGATCCGCCGCTTGGCCTCGCGGCCGCCGTCGGCCAGCAGGACGCCGTCCAACCGGATGGTTCCAGTGTCCGGCTCGAAGTATTGGGTGATCATCCGCATGGTGGTGGACTTGCCGGCCCCGTTGGGGCCGAGGAAGCCCACCACCTGTCCGCGATCCACCGCGAAGGAAACCTCCTCTACGGCAGGGACGCGGTCGAACCGTTTGGAGACTCGTTCGAGCGTAAGCAACGGCATAGAGCGCTTTGGATTGGGTTAGTTGTAGCCGGGCGGGATTCTAATGCGCGGCGCACCGGCCATCAAGCTCCATCCAGGGGGAAATGCACGGTGGCGCCGGGTGGTCGCGCTCGGCTGAACCGGACCGATTACATTCGCACGCGTGACCGCCATCAATCGGGCAGGCTCGATCGGCCGCAGGGCGACCCTGGGGATCGCTATCTGCCTCGCTGGCGGGGGCGCGGGACGCGCGGGGCGCAGGAGCACTCCGCCGTCGGAGCGCAGGCCGGGTACTCCAGGGCGGACCTGACCGGGGAGGCCTCGGACCTGGTGGAGAGCCGGCAGGGGGCGATCACCGGGGTCTACCTGCACTTGCCGTTGAACCGGATCGTGAGCGTGCGGCCGGAGCTGCTGTTTTCCCTCAAGGGCGGCCGAACCGTGGCCCGGATCGCCGGGTCCTCGACGCTGGCGGATCTCGATATTGAGCTCGCCTATCTCGAGCTTCCGCTCCTCGCCCGGCTGACCCTGCCGGGTGGCCGTTTCAGACCCGCGATCTTCGGCGGCCCCTCCGCCGGTCTCCAAATCGGCTGCGACGTGCTGATCATCTTTTCTCCGGACTCCACATCCCGGCTGACGTGCGGACAGAAGGTACGCCGGGAGACCGGGGAGGAGGAGGAGTTAAGCCAGGTGCGAGAGTGGGACATCGGGTGGATGGCGGGGGCGGCGATCGAGATGCACCTGCCTCGCACCACGCTGGCCCTGCAAGGCCGCTACTCGGCAGGATTCCGATCGATATTGGAGGGCAATGTGGAATCTGCGGAATCGAGGGATGGCGGTGCTGTTCGGACTGACGTTCTAGCGCGAGCGCCTCATCCCGAGCGCAGCGAGGGATCTTCTCAGCGGGGAACGATACCCGCCGGGAAGGTCCCTCGCTGCGCTCGGGATGAAGCGTCGTCCTCACCCCGAAACCAGCCTTCGCTACGACCCTACTCGAAGAAGTATCTCAGCCCGAGCTGCGCCCGCCACCGCGAGAACACGCTCGGATCGTCGATGAACGTCTCCGCCGGGCCGGTAAAGTTGAAGATCGGCGCTCCGTTCGCGTCGATCGAACCCGGTCAACCGCAGGGGCGACGTCGCCGCGGAGCTCGCCACCTTGCGGACCCCCCAGTCGGAGCTGATCAGGTTGCCCACGTTGAGCACGTCCAGGCTGAGCTGGAAGGTGTGCCGGGTGATGTTGCCGAACGAGAAGTCCTGCAGGATCCGCAGGTCGACGTTGTTGTACCAGGGATTGAGCGCGCCGGAGCGCTCGGCGATCTCGCCGCGGTGCGACTCGGAGGTACTTGTCCTGCTCGATGAAGGCGTCGAACGCCGCCCACTGCTGTGCCGGGGTGACGTTCGCGCCGCAGCCGGTGGGGCAGTCGGCGAACACGATCTCGCTCTGGTCGCTGAGGGATGTAGATCAGGTCGTTGCCGCCCGTGCCCGTCGCCGTTGACGTCGCCGGAGTAGATGAACGAGTAGCGGTTGCCGCCGGCCCCGGCGAAGCGGTTGCCCTCGGCCACCTCGACGAAGAGGCCGATCGAGGTGCGCAGGCTCGGCGACCACGCCTTGACGTAGGTGGCGCCGCCGACGATCCGGTGCCTCTGGCCGAACTCCGAGTGGCTCAGCTCCGGGTTGTTGGGGTTGCCCTGCACCGGCTGGCTCTGCCAGAGCACGCTGGCGATCTCGGTGGACTTGAGGTTGTTCTTCGCCTCGGTGTAGCTGTACCCCAGCATCGCGCTCAGCCCGAAGTCGAACGACTTCCGCAGCTGGGCGGTGACGTTGAAGTTGTGGCCCTCGTTGGTGTTGTCGAGCACGTAGATCCCGGCGCCGCCGTCGGGGTTGAGCTCGTTGCTGCCCGGCGCCGCCGATAGAACGGCCGCCCGTCGGGGAGCGTCCGCACCGGCGCGACCAGGTCGGCGTTCCGCACGAAGACGTTGTTGAGGTCGTTCCCGTAGATCACCTCGAGCGTGCCGAGGAAGCCGCCGCCCAGCTGCTGGTCGATCGCGAGGTCGGTGACCCAGGTCTGGGGCCACTTGAAGTCCGGGACCATGGCGTTCACGTCGAACGACTGCGCCAGGGTCGCGTCGTCCTTGGTGGAACCGTACCGGCCCGGTCGGGAAGAGGTTCGGATTGGCGCCCGGATTCGAGATGACGTTGCCGATCCAGACGAACGGCATCCGGCCGGTGAAGATGCCGGTGCCGCCGCGGAGCTGGGTGCGGCGGTCGCCCGCCACGTTCCAGTTGAAGCCGACCCGGGGCGAGAACAGGGCGTCGGGCCCGGGAGGCTGCTCTGGTCCACTGTCTCCGGCTCGCCGTTCTCGTCCAGCGCGGTGAGGCCCCGGGAGAACGGATTGTCGACCGGGTCGGTGAAGTACATCGGGAAGTCGACCCGCACGCCGAAGGTCAGGTTGAGCCGCTCGCGACGCCAGGAACTCGTCCTGGGCGTACAGGCCGAGCTGGCCGACGTCGATGTTCTCGCCCTTGAACGGGCCGGTCCCGATCATCGACCGGAAGTCCTTCTGGTTCGGGTTGTTCGGGTCGGTGGCGTCGAAGAACTCCTGCAGCGAGCAGAAGGTGCTGCCGACCGGGAATGAGCGGCGGGAGGAAGAACACCCCGTTCCGGAAGATGTTGAACGAGTTGAAGAAGCTGAACGTCTCGAAGTTGGCGCCGAAGGTCAGCGAGTGCCGGCCCCGGAACCAGGTAAAGTTGTTGGTGAGCTGGAAGACGTCCTGGTCCAGGATGTTGTGGATCGAGAACGGCTCGTGGCCCGCCGTGGTGTAGGTGACGCCGCCCTCGCCGATCTCGATGGTCGGGAAGTCGGCTCGCTGAACGGCTGCCGGAAATCCCGGAAGCGGTTATAGCTGGCGAAGAACCGGTTGGCGAACCCGGTGCTCCGGCTGTTCAGCTCCAGCGCGAACGAGTGCAGGTCGTTGTTGATGGCGTAGCCCGAGTTCCGGAACGGCAGGCTGCTCTCGTTCGGGCCCCGGCCGGTGTTGTTGAAGCTCAGCACGAAGGGGTGCGGCGGCAGGTCGCGCTTGGCGTCCAGGTAGTTGTACCGGAACGAGAGGTTGTTGCTCGGGTTGATGTTCCAGTCGAGCTTGGCGATGCACCTTGTTGTTGTTGGTCTCGTTGATGTAGCCCTGGTACGGGCCCGGATCGTAGGCGTACTCGTCGATCATCCGCTGGCGGATGGCGTCCATGACCGAGGCCTCGCACCCGCGAGACGCCGAATCCGGGCGCGCCCCGGCTGGCCGCGAAGTTGGTGCCCGGATCGTCGGTCCGCTCCAGCTCGGCGTTGACGAAGAAGAAGAGCTTGTCCCGGACCAGCGGGCCGCTCAGGGAGAAGCCCGACTGGATGAAGCTCAGGTCGGGGTTGGCCACGACGTCCTCGCCCCGCACGGTGTTGCCCAGCAGCGCCTCGTTCCGCCCGAAGGTGTAGAGCGATCCGCGCAGCTTGTTGGTGCCGCTCTTCGTCACCGTGTTGATGTTGGCGCCGGTGAAGCCGCCCTCCCGCACGTCGAACGGCGCCAGCGAGACCTGCACCTGCTCCACCGCGTCGTACGGCACCGGCTCGGCGTTGGTCTGGCCGCCCGGCGCGGGGTCGTCCAGGCCGAACGGGTTGTTGAAGTAGGAGCCGTCGAGCGAGACGTTGTTGTAGAGCCAGTTCCGGCCGGCGAAGCTGAAGTTGCCGTCGCTCCGGGGATCGAGCCGGGTCAGGTCGCGGGTGGACCGCTTGATCGACGGCAGCACCGCGACCTGCTCCGGGGTGATGTAGGTGGCCGCCCCGGTGCGCTCCGCATCCAGGACCGGGTCCCGCTCCGCCGTCACCGCGATCTCCTCCAGCTCCACCACCTGCGGCGTCGAGCGCGAGGTCCAGCCGGCAGGGTCTGGCCCAGGCTGAGCTGCACGTTCTCCTCGGTGCGTCGGCTGGAAGCCGATCATCGTCGCGGTGACCCTGTAGGGGCCGCCGACCCGCATGTTGAGCAGGCTGTAGGCGCCGCCGGTCCGCGCCGCGGTGCGGTACTGCGGTGCCGCTCGGGACGTGCACCGCCACGACGACCGCATCCGCCAGCGGCGTGCCGTCGTCCCCCGTGACGAAGCCGTTGATCGCGGAGGTCGTCACGCCTTGCGCCTCGAGCGTCGGGGGCGCGACCAGCGCCAGTGCCGAGAGCAGGAGGAAGCGGGAGCAGGGGCGAGCGGAGGAGTGCGGTGCGGAGGAGCGGGACGAGCGCGGACTCTGCAGTGGCATACCCGTGTCTCCTGTGGGCAGGACAATCCCGTGATCGATCCGGCCGGAAGACCTATGGTGAGCAATGCGGGATGGGCTTGGCTTGGCGATAGCATACCGCGCCGCCGGGAGATCGGCAAGACGCGAGGCGTGCCCGGTCAGCGATCCCGAAGCTGGGGATAGAACTGCACGAAGACGTTGTCCCGGGCCGCGTGCTCCGCGTGGCAGCGGGCGCAGCGCTCGCGGGGCAGCGCCCGCGCGGACGGCGCGTCGCGCCCGAAGTCGAAGTACGCCCACCCGCCCCGGAAACCGCTCCGGATCCTTCACCGCCAGCTCCAGCGCCGCGAGCTCCCCCTCGGTCCAGCCCGCACGGCTCGGCGGCACCCGGCGGACCGGCTGCCGGATCGAGAGGGCCAGCATGGTGCCGTCGCGGAATCGGCCGGTCCGGAGGTAGTGCTCGTAGGCGCCGCGGCTCGAGATAGACCCGGTGGAACATCCCGGGGCCGTCCTCCGTAGCGTCGGAATAGCCCAGTCCCAGCGACGCGCCCACCAGCACCCACCGCTCGACGCCGGCCGGCCGGAGGAGCGCGCCGTCCAGCGGTGTAGCCGGGGCAGCGGTCGGCGCGCGGATGCCGGGCGGAGGGCGCGGCCCGGCGAAGGCGGCCGCGAGGGCGGGGAAGAGGAGGCGGCGAATCATGGCGGCGTCGCAGACCCCTTGCTGAATTAGGGGTGGCGCCCTATCATACCTAAGTCACTTAGGTATCGCAACGCCCTGCCGCGCCGGAGCCGCCATGGCCGGAAGCGACCTCTACGTCGGCACGCTCGACGTGCTCATTCTCAAGGCGCTGAGCCTGGGGCCCGCATGCACGGCTACGGCATCGGCCGCTGGATCCGCCAGACCACCGACGAAGCGCTGACGGTACAGGAGGGCGCCCTCTATCCTGCGCTACACCGGCTCCAGCGCCGGGGCTGGCTGGAGGAGGAGTGGGGCGTCACCGAGACCGGGCGTGAGGCCAAGTACTACCGGATGACGCCGACCGGCCGGCGCCAGCTGCGGACCGAGGTCGAGCGCTGGCGCACCTATGCCCGGGCGGTCACCGCGGCGCTGGACGCCGCGCCGGCCTGATCCGCCTTCCCCGTGCGGCGCCTCTTCCGTCTGCCCGGCTCCCCGCCCGACGTCGCCCGCGACGTCGGCAGCGAGCTGCGCTTCCACCTCGACATGCGCACGCAGGAGCTGATCGAGGCAGGCATGGGGCCGCAGGCGGCCCGGCTTGCGGCGCTCCAGGCGTTCGGGGATCTCGCTGCCATCGAAGGCGAATGCAGGACCATCGCCGCACGCGGGGCGCGCGAGCGCGCCAGGAGAGACATCATGACCGGCCTAGCTTCACGATCTCCGCTTCGCCCTCCGCTCGCTGCGAAAGAGCCCCGGCTTCACCTTCGCCTCCATCCTGACCCTGGCGCTGGGCATCGGCGCCAATACGGCGGTATTCAGCATGGTTCGCGGCGTGCTCCTGCGCCCGCTCCCGTACGAGGACGGGGAACGGCTGGTGCTACCTGCGGCAGCCCGCGCCGCTCGCCGGGGTGGCCGAACGCGCAGTTCTCGGTCCTGGAGCTGGCGGACTATCGCGAGCCGGAGCCGGGCGCTCCAGGCCGTGGTCGAGTACCACTCGATGCCCTTCATCCTGCTCGGCCGGGGCGAGCCGCGCCGGGTGCAGACCGGCGTGGTCTCGGCGAACTACTTCGACGTCCTCGGCGTGCGGCCGCTGCTCGGGCGAGGGTTCCGCCGCCGGCGAGGACCAGCCCGGCGCTGAGCCGGTGCTGGTGGTGAGCTATGGCTTCTGGAAGAACCGCCTCGGCGGCGACCCCGGCGATCGTGGGCCGGACGTTCGAGATGAACGACCGGATCCACACCGTGGTCGGTGTGCTCCCGCGCGGTGCCGCAGTACCCGGCCGAGAACGACGTCTACATGCCGAGCTCGTCCTGCCCCTTCCGGTCGTCGCGCCTTCACGCTCAACACCCGCACCGCCCGGCTGCTGCACCTCTTCGGCCGGCTGGCGCCCGGCCGCGACGCTGGAGCAGGCGCAATCGGAGCTCGAGGGGATCGCGACCGCGATCCGCGCGGAGAACCCGGCGGCCTATCCCAGCCGGGCAGGGGTTCACCATCTCGGCGGCCTCGCTCCACGACGAGCTGACCAGCCGGCGCGAAGCCCACGCTGCTGCTCCTGATCGGCACCACCGCGTTCGTGCTGCTGATCGCCTGCGCCAACATCGCCAACCTGACCCTGGCCCGGCTGGTCCGCCGGTCGCGAGAGATGGCGCTGCGCTCGGCGCTCGGCGCCGACCGGGCACGGCTCTTCCGCCAGATGCTCGCCGAAGGCGGCCTGCTCGCCTTGGCCGGGGGCGTGCTCGGCCTGGGGCTCGCGGCGGGGACGATGCGGCTCCTCACCGACTTCGCCGCCCGGTTTACGCCGCGCTCCGGGCGAGATCGCGCTCGACGGCCAGGTGCTCGCATTCACGCTGGCGGTCTGTGTGCTCACCGGCCTGGGCTTCGCGATTCTGCCGGCGCTCCCGTCGCGAGCCAACCTGGTGACGGCCTTGAAGGAGGGCGGAGCGGCGGTGAGCGGCGGCGGCTCGCATCGGGTGCGCGCCGCCCTGGTGGTGGCGCAGGTGGCGGTCTCCATGGTGCTGCTGGTGGGCGCGGGCCTGATGCTGCGAAGCCTGCTCGCGCTGCAGGCGGTGGACCCGGGCTTCGATCCCCAGCGGGTGCTGACCATGACGCTGGACCTCAACTGGTCCCGCTATACCACGAACGAGCTGATCCTGGGTTTCCACGACCGCCTGCACGCCGGCTCGCCGGCCAGCCCGGCGTCATCGCGACCGCGTCATCGCTGACTTTCCCGCTCGACGGCCACCGGCGGATCAACGTCGGGTTCGTCATCGAAGGGCAGCCCCCCGCCGAGCCGGGCGCCGAGCCGCTGGGCGATCTCCGGAGCGCGACACCCGAATACTTCCGGACGCTCGGATATTCCCCTGGTGACCGGGCGGTTCTTCACCCCGTCCGACGGACCCGAACTCGCCCAACGTCGCGGTCGTGAACCAGACGCTCGCCCGGCGCTACTGGGGGCGCGAGACCGCGGTCGGGCGCCGGATCTCGGCCGACAGCGGCAAGACCTGGATCACGATCGTCGGTGTGGTGGGCGACGTGCATCACTACGGCCTGGACAGCGAGCCCTCCGACGAGGTGTACCTGCCGTTCTCCCAGCTTCCCTTCCGGGAGGGCACCTTCCTCGTCCGCACCTCCGCCGATCCGGCGCGCGATGGCGCGTCGCATCGGCGAGGAGGTGCTGGCGATCGATCCCGGGCAGCCGCTCGCCAACGTGCAGACGCTGGATGAGGTGCGGGGCGAGGCGCTGGCGTCGCCCCGGCTCACCACCACGCTGCTCCTGATGTTCGCGCTGCTGGCGCTCTGCATCACGGCTGCGGGGCTCGGCGGGGTCGTCGCCTTCTCGGTGAGCCAGCGGACCCAGGAGATCGGCGTCCGCATGGCCCTCGGAGCCGGGCGTGCGGAGGTCCTCGGCATGGTGCTCAGGGAGGGGCTGCAGCCTGGTGGCCGTCGGCCTGGCCTGTCGGCATCGCCGCCGCCGTCCTCTTGACCAGGCTGATGAGCGGGCTCCTCTTCCAGGTGGAGGCCACCGACCCTATCACCTTCGCCGGCATGGCATTGATCCTCATCCTCATCGCCGCGGTCGCCTGCCTGGCCCCTGCTCGAAGGGCCTCCGCCGTCGACCCCATGGTAGCGCTCCGGGCCAGCTGACTCGTCCGGGGAGGTGTAAGGCGTCTCACAGACGCCCCCCCACCCAGGCGACATCTTCGTCTCGTCCCCCGTCTTCCCTCGTTCCACCGCTCCGAGGCGGGGGTGATCCGTGTTTACCCCAGCGGGCACCGTCGCCCGGATCGGACCGAGGATGACGCACAGCGGAGCCACACAGTTCGTCGAGATTGCCCGATCCCGCCTTTTGGCGAGGATGAGGGCGCCCGGCGCCGGGTGGAGACGGGCCGCGGAGACGGTCTGGGGCCCGTTGCTGACGCTGGCGGCGTTGATCGTCATCGATCAACTCGCCCGCCACGGGATGCCGGTGCTCTATCCCTTCCCGCCGCTGCTCCTCACCGTGGTCATCTCCGCTTATCTCGGCGGGTTCCGGCCCGCGCTGATCAGCGCGGTGCTCACCGTGCTGTACGGGGTGCACTTCTTCGCCGAGCCGGGCCTGCCCCTGCGGTATCAGCCCGACCGGGGCGTACAGTCTGCTGGTGGTGGGGCTGGTAGCTCCCGGCATCGCGGTCCTGGTCTCCCGGCTTCGCTCGGCGGCGGAGCGCGGCCGGCAGGCTGAACTCAGACGGAGTGATGCCGAAGCGCTGGACCGGCGCGTGTCGTTTCTCTCCCAGGCCAGCGCCACGCTCGCCTCGTCGCTGGATTACGATGTCGACGTTCCGCGAGCTGTCCCGGATCCTGGTTCCGACCCTGGGCGACTGGTGCGCGATCCACGCGATCGACGAAGGCGGGACCCCGCGCTTCATCGCCGGCGCCCATCGCGATCCGGCGCGTGACCTGCTGGTGCGGGTGCTCTGCGAGCACGGCGACCGCCGAATTCCGTTCGGCCTGCCGGCGAAGGCAGGGGTTGGAGCCGCTGGAGGTGACCGATGAGCTGCTTCGGCGCCTGGCCCACGACGACGAGCACCGCAAGCTCTACCGCGCCCTCCGGCCGACCTGGGTGCTGCAGGTGCCGCTGCACGCCAACGGACGGCTGGCCGGCGTCATCACACTGGGCATGAGCCGGGAGTACGCACGCACGTTCGGCGAGCAGGACATCCGTTACGCCCGCGAGCTGGGAGACCGCGCGGCGCTCGCCATCGGCGCCGGGCACGCTGTTCCGCGAGGCGCGGGAGGCCGATCGTCGCTACCGGCTGCTGTTCGACGCCAATCCGCAACCGATGTGGGTCTTCGACGCCGAGACGCTGGAGTTTCTCGCCGTCAACGACGCTGCCATCCGGCACTACGGCTACTCGCGCGACGAATTTCTCTCCATGAACATCATGGACATCCACCCGGTCGAGGATGCCCCTGGCCTGCCGGCTTCGACCCTGCCCGGCCGGCGGCAGGAGGCGGCCTTCACCCGTCACCAGCGGAGAGACGGCACCCTGATGGACGTCGAGCTCGTCTCCCACGAGCTGGAGATGGATGGCCGCCGTGCCCGGCTGGTGCTCGCGACCGACGTCAGCGACCGCGCCCGCACCCGGGCCGCGCTGCACCACAGCGAGGAACAGCTCCGGCAGGTCCAGCGGCTCGACGCGGTCGGCCGGCTGGCCGACGGCGTCGCCCACGACTTCAACAACATCCTCACCACGATCCGCGGCTTCGGCGACATGCTCTTCCGCCAGATGGCCGAGGACGATCCCCGGCGGGCCGATGCCGATCAGATCCGGAAGGCCGCGGACCGGGGCGTGCTGCTCACCGGCCAGCTCCAGACCTTCGGGCAGCGCCGGGTGCCCAACCCGACGCGGCTCGACCTTCACCAAGTCATCCGGTCGATGGAGGGGCTGCATCCGACGACTGCTCGGCGCCGACATCCAGCTCGACCTTCGGCTCCTCCCGGGGCACTGCGATGCTGCGTATGGACCCGGGGCACCTGGACCAGCTTCTGGTCAACATCATTCTCAACGCTCGCGACGCGATGCCCCAGGGCGGCGTGCTCACGATCGAGACCGCGGAGCGCCAGATCGGCGCGGGCGCGAGAGCCCGCCGGGTCCGTCCCGGGCCCGTACCTGCTGCTCGCCATCAGGGATACCGGAGCGGAGATGGGCGGCGAGGCCCGGGCCCAGCTCTTCGAGCCGTTCCGCACGCCGGACCCCCGGCAGCAACGGGCCGGCCTGGGCCTGTCCATCGTCTACGGTATCGTGCGCCAGAACGGCGGAGTCGTGCGGGTGTCCAGCGAGCCGGGGCAGGGCACCACCGTGAAAGTGTACCTGCCGCAGGCGGACCCGGACGAGATCGAAGCGGTCGCGCCCGCCACGGCCCTTCGGGGAAACGAGACGGTGCTGGTGGTGGAGGACGAGGACGGGGTGCGGGAGCTGGTGCGCCAGATTCTCGTCGAGCACGGGCTACGCGGTGCTGACGGCTCGGCACGGGCGAGACGCGCTGCTGGTCGCGGAGCGCTACGAGCGTCCGATCGATCTGCTGGTGACCGACGTGGTGATGCCCGAGATGGGCGGCGGCGAGCTGGTGGAGCGGCTGACCGCCCGGAGGCCGGACCTCAAGATGCTCTACATCTCGGGCTACACCAACGACGAGGTGCTCCGCCGCGGCGTGCAGGGCGCGGAGACCAGCTTCCTCCACAAGCCGTTCACCTCGGATGGCCTGATGCGGCGTGGTGCGGGAAGTGCTGGACAGCGGAGCGCCGGCGACTACCTGACCCGCGCTCGCAGGTTCTTGAAGATGTCGGGACTCACCTCACCGCTCAGGTGCAGCGCGATCTCTCCCACGATCCAGTGCGGCTCGGCTCCCGGCGCGCTGGTGGCCTGGCCGGGCCGGAGACGCTGCTGGTCGAGCAGGATCAGCCTGCCCTGGGAATCCTGATACACCACCCGCACCACCGGTCGGGTCGCGTCGGCGCCGGGCGACGTTCGACCCAGGGCCAGGCCCATGAACAGCGGGCTCATCCCCTCGATAACATGCACCGGGCGGCCGAGCTGCTTGGAGGCCTCGTCGAGGCCGATCCGGAGATAGGTGCGCGCCCGCTGCTCCGGGGTGCGCGGCGCGGGAGCGGCGATGACGGCCTGCCGCGCCATCGCGTCACGGCGCCGCGCGCTGTCGAGCGCGGCCGTGGCCGCGGCGGCGCGGTCCAACTGACGCTCCCGGTCCAGCTCCCGGAGTGCGCGAGCCGCCTCGGATCGCACGTCCACCTCCTGCTGCAGCGCCTGCCTCGTCCGTCCCCGGCTTCCTCGGCCGAGTCTTCGAAGTTGGAGGTTTCCCCGGATGCACGCCAAGGCGAATGACGACTCGGGCTCCTCGTTTGCCGTCTCGGCCGGAGGAGGTGCCGGAGCCGGGGCTGGAGAAGTGCGCGCGCCGCGCGGCGAGGACGGCGACTCCGCACGAGGGGCAACCCGCTTCGGCACCGGCGCCGCGCTCTTGGCCTGGGCCGGCGGCGCGGCCTTCGCGTCCGCGGGGACCGAGGTGTCGGTGGCGGCTGGCGGAGCCGCCTCCTCCGTGCTCAGCACCGGGCCCGAGCCCGAGTCGGTCATGGACCTCGGGCAGCGGCAGTCCGTCGAACTCGAAGCTTCCCGATTGCCGCATCTGATTGCCCATGTAGCCCGCGCCGACGGTCACGAGGATGAGCGCCGCCCAGCGCATGCGGCGCATGAACCGGCCGCGACCGTACTCCGGGTTCTCGGGAAGGAGGAGCGGCGGCGGCTCGGCTGCGGGCCCGGAGGTGCGCGGCAGGGTCCGCGGGGGCCGCGGCGGCGCGGCGCGCTCGCTCGGCTGCGTCACCGGCTCCGGGTCGGCCTCGTCGGGCACGGCGGTCCAGCGCGACGGAGCAGCGGGCATCTCGAGCAGGCCGACCAGGCGGTCGGACTCGCCATGGAACTCCTTCACCTCGCGCAGGCGGGTGCCGCAGGCGGCGCAGCTGCCGATGTGGGCCTGTATCTCCTTCACCTCGTGCAGGTCCAGCTCGCCGTCGAGCAGGGCGTGCAGAGTGCCTTCGTCAAGATGCGACATGGTTGCCTCGTTCCTGCGCGCGATACGCTTCGACCAGTCTCCGCCGGGCGCGCGCCAGCGTGGTGCCTACCGCCCCTTTCGCGAGTCCGAGCGTGGAAGCGATCTCGTCGTACCCGAAGCCCTCGGCCTTGAGCAGCAGCGCCTCGCGATCCCGCTCGTTCAGCCGCGCCAGCGCGGCCCTCACCCGAGCGACGTCCTCGTTGCGCTCGTAGTCCGCGTCGGGGCCCGCGGCGGGCCGGTCCTGTTCGTTGCGCAACAACTCCAGCCGACGACCTCGGGTCACAGCCTTGCGACCATCCTCACGCACCAGGTTCAGCGCCACTGCGAAGAGCCAGGGACGCGGATTGTCGGGCGGGGCCGAGACCGCCCTGGCGAAGGTCTCCTGCGCCAGATCCTCGGCCCGATCCCGATCGCCCGTCCGGCGGTAGAGCATCCGGACGAGCGACGGGTAAAGTACTCTTCGAACAACCGGGCGAGGTCGGCCGTCATGTGCCCCTGAAGTTTCGGACCAGCGCCGCCAACTCACCCGGCTTCCAGGACTCGATACCCTGGTGGGCGATCCTGATGCTTCCCCGCCGGCCCGCCACCAGAACATCCTCGCCGGCCGACAGATAAGGGGCTATCTCCGGCAACATTCGCACCAAGTCGAAATATGCTCGGACTGAAGGCGGCTACGGCGGTGATAGAGATCCTATCCGCCTTTCGGAGGTCAGTCCAGACCGAGTCCCTGAGAACGAACACCCGGCCCCCCACCAGCTTGGACTCCTGCCTGCCGGCTGCCGGCCCGGTGTCGCCAGCCGCTCGCGATCGCCAGCTCGTCCGCGCTCTGTAAAGTCTTGTTTCCAGCAATCTTAGCACTTCGGCGCGCGCGGTCGAACGCGGCCGCTCCGGTCTGCTCCGCTGGCCATCTCCGGGCGGGGCATTGGCGGGGGGGCCGTCGGCCGACCCTGTCCGGCTCCTGAACCAGGTAGGAGGTGTACTCGGTAAGAATGCCGAAGCGGAAGCGCGAGGTCTCGGATTTCCTCGATGAGGACAGGGGAGGGCCCTTCGACACGGATCACGCGCGTCAGCTCACCGATCCGGCGGGCGGCCCAGAGCCGCGGAATGAACGCGTTGCCCGGTCTCCGAGCGGCGAAGGTCGCCTGCGTCTCGACCCGCTCCCGGGCGCCGTTTCGGGTGCCGGTCACGACCAGGCGCCCGGAGCCAGGCTGCCGATAGCGGCCGAAGACGACCAGCTCCTCTCCGTAGAACAGATCCGGCAGCCGGGCGGGTTGCGGCGCCTGACAGCTCCACCGGCGACTCCGCGATCCGGAGATCGACCAGCGCGGGATGACGAAGTTTGGCCAGGATCACGGCGACGGCGGACTCCACGCTCGCTCCTGGCGGAACATACTCCACCGCACCCCGTCCTTCGGCGGCGAGCCGGTCGAGAAGGTAGGTGTTGACGTCATGGCCGACTCCGACCGGGAAGATCCGCGCCTCGACCGATGCGTGCCGCCGCCTCGGCTGCGATGCGGTCGGGGGCCTGCTCGCCCACCGAGGGCATGCCGTCGCTCACCAGCACGACCTGCGCTAGATCGCTCGGCATCAGCCGGGATCGTCGAGCGCCGCAGTCGAGCGCTCCGGCGAGATTGGTGCCGCCCTCCGCCGCCAGGCCGTCCACGAACTCGCGCGCGTCGGCCAGATTGTCGCGGGTCGCGGCGACCGGACCCTCGCCGGAAGGAGCGGACCGCGCCGGAGAAGGCGATCACCCGGAACCGGTCGTTCGCGGCCGAGCGTTCCCAAGGCCTGCTGCAGCGCGGCCTTGGCCTGTTCCAGCTTGGTTCCCGACATCGAGCCCGAGACGTCCACCACCAGGGTGAGATCGCGGGGAAGCGCCTGGTGCGGCCGGCCGGACCGGGCGCGAGCAACAGCATGAAGTACCCGTCTTCGCCGCCTGCCGCATGGCTGAGAACGGTAGCGCCTGCCACTGGCCGGCGGAGCGGAAGGAACAGCTCCACGTCGCCCGCGCTCGCCGGGTGAGACGGTAATGTCGAGTCTGCCGCCTTGGGTTCGGCTGTCGATCGTATGAGTGGGAGAGTAGGGCGTGCCGTACAAGTCGCCGCGGGCGATCTCGATGTGCAGCTCGGTGCCGCTGTCGGAGCCGCGGAGCCCGAGCGCGTAGCGCAGCCGCAGCGCGTCACCCTGGCGAGCGAGGAGCTGGGTGTAGCGGAGCGCGACTTTGCGAGTCTCGCCCGGCTGGATGGGAAACACCTGGGCCCTGACCAGGCCGTGCCCGGCGAGCGTCAGGAGCGCCGGATCCTTCCGCCGTCGCACGATGCTCTCGTAGATCTCGCGGGCCTTGTCCGCGTCCATCGGCTCGCCGCGCAGCTCTTCATCGTTCAGCCAAAGCGAGAAGTCGGTGAACGACGCCTCCCCCGCGAGCGGGTAGAAGTAGCTGCCCTCCGCCATCGTCGGCCCGCTGTTCCGAAACCGCTCTTCGACCTGGACCCGGGCCACCCGGTCCTCGACCGCGATGGTCACGCGCGACCCTACCCGCGACACCGGCCCCGCCGGCACCTCCGGGTCGGCGGCTTTCGATTTCGATCCATCCCTGCGCGAAGGAGGGATGCAAGGGAATGCACCAACCGATGAGCAGGGCGAGCAGGGACGAGCGGCGCATCGAGAAGCTCCGGATTCAGGGTCCGGGAGATGCTTCGCCACCGGAGACTTGCACGTGGGATGCCGTGCTGTTGCCGGCGGGTGTGACGGCGCTCACACTTGCGCTGTCAATGCTTGCCTGGGGAGCGGGAAGGTATGAGGTTGAGCAATGGAGCGGGTCACGATGGAAACGGATTCACCACTCAGCGAAGAACGTGTTCGCCTGTATGAAGAGACGAGTCGCGCGCTGCTTGAGGCGGTCGACTTCGAGGACGTGTTGCGAGTGGCATTGGAATCGGTGGTGCCCGCCCTGGCAGATCTCGCGGTGCTGGTGCTCGATGAGTCACCTGCGGGTGCCCGGCTGGAGGTGGCACATGTCCGACGAGAGCAAGCGGCCCGCCTCCGCCGCGAGGTAACATCTTCGCTCGAGACCATCCGCACCGCCGCGCAGTCCGACTCCCGGGAAGGCCGTCACTCCCGCTGGATCCCCGCCGTCACCCGACGCTCCACCCACTTCGGCGCCAGCAGCGACGATCGACTCGGGAGCCTGCTTCATTCCTTCGGGGTGCGGTCACTGATCGTCGTCGGGTTCCGGGCGAGCGGCCGCGAAATCGGGGGGCTGGCGCTGGGCCGGTCCGAGACGGCGGAGCCATTCCGCGCGGACGACTTTGCCACGGCGCAGGTGCTGGGCCGGCGCATCGCGCTGGCGTTGGAATCGGTGATGCTTCAGGAAAATGTCGAGCTCGAGATCGACCGTCGGTCGAGGGTGGGGGAGGCCATGCACAAGTGGGGCCAGGTGTTCAACCTGGCTGGGTGGGGAGCGGCGGTGGTAGACGGGGCCGATCGCCGGATCGACATGGTCAATCCGGCATTCGCCCGGCTCCACGGGTACGCCGAGCCCGCGAGTCTGGCCGGCCGGCACTTTTCGGAGCTGTTGCCTCCCGACCGAGTCCGGGAGCCGGAGGAATGGTGGTCCGACACGGAGGGCAAGGCGTACGAGACGGTCCACGTCCGCCTGGACGGCACGATGGTTCCGGTGCTGGTGAGCGTCACCCCGCTTGACGACCGCAGACACACCGGCTCGTTCGTGGTGACCGTGCAGGATCTCACCGATCTCAAGCGCACCGAGGAGCGGCTCCGGCGCGCGCAGCGGATGGAGGCCGTCGGGCGCCTGGCCGGCGGCGTCGCGCACGAAGTGAACAACATGATGACGATCATCCTCGGATTCAGCGACCTGCTGGGCCGCGGGCTGAAGGCCCCGGACGAGCGGCATCGCGAGGTCGAGGAGATCAGGAAGGCGGCGTTGCGGGCCGCCAAGATCACCACCCACCTGCTGGCGTTCAGCCGGCAGCAGGTGCTTCAGCCCACCGACCTCCGACTCAATCCCGTGGTGGAAGAGATGGTGCCGGTCCTGCGGCTGATGCTGCCCGCCAACGTCAAGGTGGAAACGTCACTCGCTCCGTTGGATGCCCTGGTGCGCGCCGATCGCTCTCAGATAGAGCAGGTGCTCATCAACCTTGCCTTCAACGCTCGTGACGCGATGGCCTCCGGGGGCACGATCAAGATCACCACCGAGTCGTCCCGGCTCGACGAGGCGGCGGGCCTCCGGCTCATCGGGATTCCCATTCCTCCCGGGCGATATGGCCTGATTTCCGTGGAGGACACCGGTCACGGAATGGATGAGACGACGCTGGCGCAGGTGTTCGAGCCGTTCTTCACCACCAAGGCGGTAGGTCTCGGCACCGGCCTGGGCCTCTCGACCGTCTATGGCATCGTGAAGCAGAGCGGTGGGTACGTCTGGGTGGAGAGCGACCCGGGCGAGGGAACCCGTTTCACCGTGTGCCTGCCCGAGGTGCGGGGCGGCGGAGTGGAGCACGCGGAGGAATCGAATGATGAGCCGGTCGCTCAGGGGCGCGGAGTAACGGTCCTCATTCTCGAGGACGAGGACGGCGTTCGGGAGCTCGCCGCCAGGGCCCTGTTCGAGTGCGGATACCGGGTGGTACAGGCCCGGAATGGGAAAGAGGCGCTGGCCCTCCTCCGGGACGGGACCTGGAGTCCCGGCCTGTTGCTGACCGACGTCATCGTGCCCGACATGGGCACGGACGAGCTCGAGGAGCAGGTACATGCCCTGAAGCCCGACCTTCCCATCCTGTATATGTCGGGGTATCCCCGGGACGACATCCTGGATCGGGGACTGCTTCGGGAGGATCAGGCGTTCCTGCAGAAGCCCTTCACCAGTGAGGACTTGGCAAGCGATGTCGGGCGGATGATCTCACCGCCCTGAGGGCCGTGGTGGGCCGCTTCGATCGGCGTTATTTTTCCGGCTGAAGGCGATCCAAGGCCCGCCGCCGAGGTCAGGGGGGACCAATGCAGACCGACACCATGACGGTCGCCAACGAGGCGACCGATACCTTTCCGATCAACGGCACCGACTTCATCGAGTTCTTCGTCGGGAACGCCAAGCAGGCCGCCCAGTACTACCGCTCGGCGTTCGGCTATCGGCTGCTGGCCTACCGGGGGCCCGAAACCGGCACCCGGGATCGCGCCAGTTACCTCCTGACCCAGAACAAAGTCCGCCTCGTCCTCACCTCGGCCCTCGGGCCGGATCACCCGATCGCCGAGCACGTCAGCCGCCACGGCGACGGGGTCCGCGACATCGCACTCTGGGTGGACGATGCGCGCGAGGCCTTCTCCCGCGCGGTCGAGCGGGGTGCCAAGCCGGCGGCCGAACCGACGGTGCTGCGGGACGACGACGGCGAGGTGGTCATCGCCGGGATCCACACCTACGGCGACACGATCCACAGCCTGGTGGAGCGGCGGCAGTATCGGGGCGCGTTCATGCCGGGGTTCAGACCGGTCGAGAGCCGCTACCATCCGGATCCGGTCGGCCTGCAGCATGTGGATCACTGCGTGGGCAACGTCGAACTGGGCCGGATGAACACCTGGGTCAAGTTCTACGAGGACGTAATGGGCTTTCGCAATCTGATCTCGTTCGACGACAAGGACATCTCGACGGAATACAGCTCCCTGATGTCGAAGGTGGTCGCCAGCGGGAACGAGCGGATCAAGTTTCCCATCAACGAGCCGGCGCAAGGCAAGAAGAAGTCCCAGATCGACGAGTATCTGGACTTCTACCGCGGGCCCGGCGTCCAGCACCTCGCCATCGCTACCGACGACATCATCCAGACCGTGACCGCGTTGCGCGACCGGGGCGTGGAGTTTCTCCGGGTGCCGACCACCTATTACGCCGAGCTCCAGGGCCGGGTGGGCCGGATCGACGAGCCGGTGGATACCCTCGCCGAGCTCGGGATCCTGGTGGACCGGGACCCCGACGGCTACCTGCTGCAGATCTTCACCAAGCCGGTGCAAGACAGGCCCACCCTGTTCTACGAGATCATCCAGCGGAAGGGCGCCCGTAGCTTCGGCAAGGGAAACTTCAAGGCGTTGTTCGAGGCGATCGAGCGGGAGCAGGAGCTGAGAGGAAATCTGTGAGGCGGGAGGAGTCGTGTGTCAACTGCGTGAAAAGTGAATGGTGAAAAGTAAAAGGGGGTGACGGGCGTGGTCCCCTTTCACTGTTCACCTTTTACCGTTTACGCTGTTTCAGAGAGGAATCATGCCGATCTACCACACCGTAGGCCAGATCCCGCGGAAGCGGCACATCGCGTTCCGGAAGCCCGACGGAGGGATCTACGCCGAGGAGCTGATGGGGCACGAGGGGTTCACCGGAACCGCGTCGCTGCTCTATCACGTGTATCCCCCGACCACCGTGAAGTCGGCGCGCCGGCTCCGAGAGACCAAGCTGGAGGCCGACCCCGACCAGACCCTGCGGCACCGGCATTTCCGCACCTCGCAGGTGAAGAAGGGCGGCAGTCCGACGCTCGACCGCGTCCCGCTGCTCTTCAACAACGAAGTCTCGATGCTCTACGTCGAGCCGGACGAGAACGACGCCCACTTCTACCGCAACGCCCAGAGCGACGAGCTGGTGTACGTGAGCAAGGGCACCGGCACGCTCGAGTCGGTGTTCGGCGACCTGCCCGTTTCAGGAGGGCGATTACCTCATCATCCACCGCGGCATCCTGCACCGGTGGCGGCTCGATCTCGCCGGCGAACAGACCAAGCTTCTCGTCATGGAAAGCCGCGGGCACGTCCGATGGCCGAAGCGGTACCGGAACGAGTTCGGGCAGCTGATCGAGGGCGCGCCCTACAGCGAGCGCGACATCCGCCGGCCGAACGCCCTTCGCACCCACGACGAAAAGGGCGACTTCCCGATCCTGGTGAAGCAGTATGACGGTTTAAACGAGATCATCCTCGACCACCACCCCTTCGACGTGGTCGGATGGGACGGCTACTTCTACCCTTGGGCGTTCAACATCCACGACTTCGAGCCGATCGTCGGTCGGGTGCACCAGCCGCCCCCGGTGCATCAGACCTTTCAGGGCGACGGATTCGTGGTATGCAGCTTCTGTCCGCGGCCCTACGACTTCCATCCCGAGGCCGTGCCCGCGCCGTACAACCACAGCAACGTGGACTCCGACGAGGTGCTCTACTACGCCTCCAGCGAGTTCATGAGCCGGAAAGGGCATCGAGTTCGGGAGCATCACCCACCACCCCGACGGCATTCCGCACGGCCCGCATCCCGGCCGTGCCGAGGCGAGCATCGGCGCCAAGTACACCGAAGAGCTGGCGGTCATGATGGACACTTTCCGCCCGTTGAAGGTCGCGAAGGCGGCGCTCCCGATCGAAGACCCCAACTATCACAAGTCGTGGCTGGACGCCCAGCACGCGCAGTTCAACCCCCCGACGACTTGAGTCGCGGCAGTCCGATCTGGACCCCGAGCGCCGAGCGGGTCCGTCGCGCCAATCTGACCGCATTCCTGAAGCACATCCGCGACCGGCGGCCGCGCGGCGGTGCGTCGGTCGTGGACTTTCCCTCCCTCTATCGGTGGTCGGTCGAGCATCCCGAGGCCTTTTGGCCCGAGGTGTGGGACTTCTGCGGCGTGGTGTGCGAGGAACGAGCAGGCGCGGCGCCGTGGGATGAGGTCGCGGTCGGGCTCGACCGCATGGGGCCGCCCGATCCGCAGTCCTGGGGCCGCGATGGTTCCTGGGGTCGCAGCTCAACTTCGCGGAGAACCTGCTCCGATTCGCCGACGACCGTCCGGCACTGGTCTTCTGGAACGAGCGCGGGCGGCAGCGAGGGCTCACTTACGCCGAGCTGGGGGCCGAGGTCCGCGCGATGGCGGCCGCGCTGCGGGCGCACGGCATCGGCCCGGGAGACCGGGTGGCGGGATTTCTGCCGAACTTGCCGGAAGCGGTCATCGCCATGCTCGCCACCGCGAGCCTCGGCGCGATCTGGTCGTCCTGCTCTCCCGATTTCGGCGTCAACGGGGTGGTCGACCGGTTCGGCCAGATCCGACCCCGCGTTCTCTTCTGCGCCGACGGCTACCGGTACGCCGGCAAGCAGATCGACTCGCTGGCGCGGGTGCGCGAGGTGTGCCAGCGGATCCCGGACATCGAGCGGGTGGTGGTGGTGCCGTACTTGAGCGAGCGGCCGGCGCTGGATGGGGTGCGCGACGCGGTGCTGTGGAAGGAGTGGGCGGACGGCGGACGGGACGGTCCGCCGGCGTGCCGGCCGTCCGACCTTCCGCCGTTTTCCGTTCGACCATCCGCTCTACATCATGTATTCCTCCGGCACCACTGGTCTCCCGAAGTGCATGGTCCACGGAGCGGGCGGGACGCTGCTTCAGCACCTCAAGGAGCTGACACTCCACACCGATCTCACCCGGGACGACCGGATCTTCTACTTCACCACGTGCGGGTGGATGATGTGGAACTGGCTGGTCTCGAGTCTCGCGGTGGGCGCCACGGTGGTGCTGTTCGACGGCGCGCCGCTGTCACCGCCGAGCGGCTTGTGGGATCTGGTGGCTCGTGAGGGGGTCACCGTCTTCGGGACCAGCGCCAAGTACCTCGCGCTGGCGGAGAAGGAGGGGCTTCGTCCGGGCAAGACCCACGACGTCTCGGCACTCCGAGCCATCCTCTCCACCGGCAGCCCCCTCGCCCCGGCAGGCTTCGACTACGTCTACCGGGAGATCAAGCCCGATCTCCACCTCGCGAGCATCAGCGGTGGGACGGATATCATCTCGTGCTTCGCCTTGGGGAACCCGATCGCCCCGGTGTGGCGAGGTGAGCTCCAGACCCGCGGGCTCGGGATGGCGGTCGAGGTCTTCGACGAGGGCGGCCGGCCGGTGCGGGACCGGGACGGAGAGCTGGTATGCACCCGTCCATTCCCCAGCATGCCTATCGCCTTCTGGGACGACCCCGACGGCACGAAGTACCGCGCCGCGTACTTCGAGCACTACCCCGGCGTCTGGCGGCACGGCGACTGGGCGCGGCTGACCGAGCATGACGGCGTCGTCATCACCGGGCGCAGCGACGCCACGCTCAATCCGGGCGGCGTCCGCATCGGGACGGCGGAGATCTACCGGCAGGTGGAACAGCTCCCGGAGGTGGTGGAGAGCCTGGTGGTTGGCCAGGATTGGCAGGGGGACGTCAGAATCGTCCTCTTCGTCCGGCTGCGCCCGGGCGTGACCCTGGACGACTCGCTGCGGGACCGCCTGCGGCGCCGGATCCGGGAGCATGCCAGCCGCCACCACGTTCCCAAGCGGATCGTCCAGGTCGCGGACATCCCCAGGACCATCAGCGGGAAAATCACTGAGCTGGCCGTGCGGGAGGTGATCCACGGGCGCTCTGTAACGAACGCGGAGGCCCTGGCCAATCCGGCCGCCCTGGGGCTATTCCGGGACCTTCCGGAACTGCGGGACTAATGGGGCCAGAAAAAGTGTGATCTATGACCTAGTTCCCTGCGGGCCCGGACGTTAGGTTAGCGCCACGAACGAACTTGATACTGTGGCCCGAGTCCAGGGGTTCACACTCTAGAGAAGACCTGGAGCGGGCAAGACTCGTTGTTGACCAGGGGGAGTAAACGCTATGAAAACACTATGGATCCTCGCCGCCGCGGCCACCTTTGCGGCGTGCTCCAGCCGAAGCGAAGAGGACGTAGGTGCGGCCCCCGATCGTGGGGACGACACCACGGCCGTGACGACCGAGGTGGATACCTCCACCGGGCAGTGGGATACGACCAGCACGACGGGTGACGTCAATGCGCCGAGCGACACGGCCCTCACCCCGACCACGCCGACCGAGGCCATTCCCGACACGTCGAGCATGGGTACCGACACCACCATGACCTTGCCGGACACCGGCGCCTACGTGCCTGACACCAGCTCCGCGGGCATCGACACCTCGAGCACCGGCGCCTACGATCCTTGGCCACCGACACCTCGGCGGTTCCCGCCGATCCCAGCGTTCCTGCGGACCCCACGGTCCCGGCTGACCCGAGCGCCCCGGCGGACCCGACGGTTCCGGCTGATCCGAGTGCCCCGGCCGATCCCAGCATGCCGGCCGACAGCACCTACCCGACCCCTCAGTAAATCGGGGAAGGCTGTACCTCAGGATGAAGGCCCCGGGCGGTTTGCCGGGGCCTTCGTTCTTTCGGAATGGCGCTGGAATCGGGGGAGGGCTTAAAATGCGCCATGCCCCCCGTCGAGGTCACCCGCACGTACCTGGAGATGCGTTCTCCGGGCGATCTGCGCCCCGCGGCGAATCCCCTGGACCCGCCCAGGCTGGAGCGGATCGAAGGATGCCCTGCTTCCTTCTTTCGCTATCTGTATGCCGAGGTCGGCCGGGCGTACCACTGGACCGACAGGCTCTCCTGGACGGACGAGGAGGTACGAGCGCACCTCGAGAATCCCGCGGTGTCGCTGTGGCTGCTGACGTCGCGGGCCGCTCCGGCTGGATACTTCGAGCTCCGGGATCACGGCGACCGATCCATCGAGATCGCCTATTTCGGACTGCTGCCGGAGTTCGTGGGCCGCGGCTGGGGCGGGCACCTGCTCACCAGGGCCGCGGCAACGGCGTGGGAGCTGAAGCCGGACCGCGTGTGGCTGCACACCTGCACTCTGGACCATCCGGCGGCACTGCCGAATTACCTCAAACGGGGGTTCCGACCTATCCGCCAGGAGGTCTACACGACGGTACTCCCGGCGGCGCTCTGAGCTCTCCAGCGCCATGAGCCCCGCTTCTAAGCCGGGTGACGCCGGTTGGCGGACGCGCGACATCCTGCGTGCCGCCGCCATCGTCGCGGGCGTCTACGTGGCGCTGCAGTTGTTGTGGGTCGGGCGGTCCGTCTTCCTGCTCGGCTTCTTCGGTGTTCTGCTCGGCATCACCCTTTCGGCGGGCGTGGATCGCCTGGAGCGGCGCCGGATCCCCCGGGGCATAGGCGCCGTGGCCATCGTGGTCCTCATAGTGGGCAGCGCTGACGGGACTGGGACTTCTCACCGCTCCTCAGATCAACCGACAGCTCGACGAGCTGCGGGAACAGCTGCCGCAGGCGATCGACCGGGTGGAGCGCTGGGTCCAGCAGCGGGGTGGGGGAGTCGCCGAGCTCATCCAGACCGGGTCGGAGGCGGCAGGGCAGCCAGCGGACACCACGCGGGATCGGCCGGACACGCCGGAGCAGGGGAGCAAGGCACGGCAGGGCAGTGAGGCGGGTCGCGCGTGGACCTCGCGCCGACCACTTCTTCTCGGTGTTCTCGTCCACCGTGGCTGTCCTGGGCGGGCTCATCGTCCTGCTCTTCGTGGCCATTTTCGTGGCCGTCGATCCCGGCCTTTATCATCGCGGTCTCATGCACCTCTTTCCCCATCGGACGCGGCGCAAGGCCGGGGAGGTGCTGAGCGCGACGGCAACCACGCTGCGGCGCTGGCTGCTGATGCAGCTGATCGCCATGGTGGCGATCGGTGCGGTCACCACGGTGGCGCTTCTCCTGCTCGACGTGAAGGGCGCGATCGCGCTCGGCCTCCTGGCCGGGCTCCTCGAGTTCATTCCCTACGTGGGGCCGATCCTCTCCGCCCTTCCGGCGATCGCCATGGCCATGGTGGACGGACCCGACAAGGCGATCTACGTGCTCCTCGCCTATGTGGTGATCCAGCAGCTGGAGGGCGTCGTGGTCCAGCCACTGTTGATGAAAGAGGGGCTCGAGCTTCCGCCGGTCGTCACCATCCTTGGCCAGGCGCTGTTCTCCCTGGTGTTCGGGTTTATGGGCCTGCTGCTGGCGGTTCCACTGCTGGCCACGGCCATGGTGCCGATCAAGATGCTGTACGTTCGCGACGTGGTGGGTGACGAGGTGAGCGTTCCCGGTGACGACTCCGGCTGATGCTGGCCCGCTCGACCGCCCGGCTCCAGCTCGCGTTCGCGGCCGTCCTCTTCTCGACCGGTGGCGCGGCAATCAAGGCCGCAGATTTCACCGGGTGGCAGATCACCTGCCTTCGCTCGGGAACTGCCGCACTGGCGATCTGGCTCATGACCCGGGAGGCCCGGCGGGGATGGAACGGGCGGACGGTGGTCGTAGGGATGGCCTACGCGGTCACGCTCACGCTTTTCGTCCTCGCGAACCGGCTCACCACGGCCGCGAACACGATCTACCTGCAGTCCACCGCGCCGCTCTATCTCGCGCTGCTCGCACCATGGCTGCTGAAGGAACCGACGCGCCGGCAGGATATCGCGTTCATGGCCGCGGTGGGTCTCGGTCTGGCGCTGTTCTTCGTCGGCGTGGATGCGCCGGCGGAAACGGCGCCGGATCCGCTCCGGGGCAACATGCTGGCGCTCGCGAGCGGGCTCTTTTGGGCGCTCACCGTGTGCGGCCTGCGATGGATGGGATCGGCGGGCGGCGAGCGCGGCTCGGCCGCGGTGGCGGTGGTGGCCGGGAACGTGATCGCGTTCCTGCTCGCGCTCCCGTTCGCCTTCCCGTTCGGGACTCACACGGCCGGTGACTGGGCGCTGATCGGGTACCTCGGCGTGTTTCAGATCGCCCTGGCGTACGTGCTGGTGACCCGGGCGCTCACCACCATGCCGGCGCTGGAGGCGTCGCTCATCCTGCTGATCGAGCCGGTGCTGAACCCGGTGTGGGCCTGGATCTTTCAGGGTGAGCGTCCGGGAGCCTGGGCGCTTGTCGGCGGCGGGGTCATCCTGGGCGCGACGACGGTTCGCGCGGTGCTCGACGCCCGGCGGGGTCCCGAGGGGGCCGACGACCGCCTCGAGAGCGAGACTCCTCGCGTGCCGGTGGGGTGAGCAATGGTGTATCGGATGCCGAGCCTGATCGAGACGGTCCGGATCCGGAACGGGGTCGCGCCGCTCTGGTACCTTCATCTCCGGCGGCTCGCGTCGAGCTGCAAGGCGCTCGGCGTTCCGCTACCGGGCGAGCTGTTGACTCCGGCGGGCGGGCCGGACCGGGTTCACCGGCTCGAGGTGGGCCCGCGGGGGCTCCAGGTCAGTGAGCGCTCGGTGGGTGGCACCGAGCCGGTCTCGCTGGCGCGTGCACGGGTCGTCCACCGGCCGTATCCTCACAAGACGACCGAGCGCGCCCAGTTCGATCGCGCGCTGGAGGAGGCCAGGGCGGCCGGTGCCGACGACGCGGTGCTCCTGACCGAGGGCGGGCACATCGCCGAGTGCGCCATCTGGGGGATCTTCTGGTGGGAGAGTGACCGCCTGTGCGGCCCCGGCGCTCGAGTTGGGAATTCTGCCGGGGGTGGCCCGGGCGCGGTTGGGGGATTTGGTGGGCGGGATCTCGGAGCGCCGGGTGGCACCGGCGGATATCCAGGGCCGGAGCATCCTCGTGGCGAACTCGGTCAGGGGGGTCGTGCCGGTGGTGAGTTTCGAGGGCCGTCCGGTGCCGCAAGATCCCGGAACATCACGGCTTTCGGCCTCGTTCTGGTCTTGACCCGACCCCCTCGGACCCGGTAATTTTTGCGGCTCGTGTGAGGACGCTGTGTCCGCCGCGGTGGTTGTAGCTCAATCGGTTAGAGCGCCGGACTGTGGCTCCGGAGGTTGCGGGTTCGATTCCCGTCAGCCACCCTGGGTAAACCCTGGTACAGGTGAATCCCGGTCGGGTAGGACCCGGTCGCCGCGGGCGGAAAGAGCGCGGAGGGATCGGTGCAGAGGTCCGTAGCTCAAGTGGTAGAGCACCGGTCTCCAAAACCGGGGGTTGCAGGTTCGAGTCCTGCCGGGCCTGTGGCGTACTTTCGGCGCTATCGTCTAGGGGACTAGGACGGGGCCCTCTCAAGGCCCAAACACGGGTTCGAATCCCGTTAGCGCTATGTCTGGATCGGTCGGCCCCATCGTCTATCGGTTAGGACGCGACCCTTTCAAGGTCGAGAGAGGGGTTCGACTCCCCTTGGGGCTATGGACCATCGGCGCCGCTAGCTCAATTGGCAGAGCAAGTGACTCTTAATCACTAGGTTGTAGGTTCGATTCCTACGCGGCGCACTTCCAGCAACATCCATCCCGGCAACATCTTCCAGCACCATGGCCACCGGGCGATCCTCCGCCCGGGGCCGATTCAGTGGCCAATCAGTGGCGATCGGTTCGGCCCGTGGCCTCGAGGCGCGGTGGGGTGAAACCACAGAATAGGACTGCACCCATAGGACGCCGCCCACCGCAAGACCGGCGGCGAGGATCAGCCGCCCGGCCCGTCGGCTGCATGCGCGGGTTAGACAGCCGCAGTCACCGATGCTCGGATGGTCCCTCTGCATTGTGGGCGAGCTCGTAGACCCGCGCCACATTTCCGCTCACGCGGTCCAGGAACTTCGGGGAGAACCGGTCGGCAAATCTTGCCTTCAGTGCCGGGACCACCTGCGCCTGAGTCTGTGCAAGCGTTGCCCCCGAGGCGGCCGCTCGCTCTGTGACCGCCTGAAGCTCCCGCAAATACTCGATCCACAGCTCGCATTGCGCCTTGCCACGCATGAGGTCGCCATGCCCACCAATGACGTACTCGAAATCGAGATCATGTAACGCCTCCAGCGTGACGGCCCAGTCAGCCGGGTAGGCATCCCCAGCATATGGCGCCCAGCCGGTTAGGAGGTCGCCGGTGGCGACGACCCGCTCGCGTGGCAGGAAGACGACCACATCGCCGTCAGTGTGGCCTCGTCCGAGGTACAAGAAGTGCACGGCCCGGGCACCTCGTCGCAGTATCAGGCTGTGGTCGAACGTGAGCGTGGGAAACACGAGCCGAACCGCTTCGACGTCGTGCAGTTGGGTAACCGTTTCGTGCAACCGCGCCGCAACCACGCGGCGCTGCGTGGAACTGGAGGAACTATCCACCTCACGGCGCAGTCTGGCCACCTGTTCCCGCAAGTCGTCGAGTTCCTCCCCGAGCCGCGTCATCCCAAGGTGCTTGAGTCGCTCCCGGGTCGTTTCGCTTGAGATAACCTCAATGCCGGCGGGCCAGGCGGCGAGATAGGCCTGGTTGCCTTGCAGGTGATCGAAGTGGAAATGCGTGTTGACCAGGTACTTGACCGGCTTTGGGGTGAGGCGACGCAGGCGGCGGATGAGCACTTGGGCCGCGCGTGGCGTGCCATGGGAGTCTACCACGAGCAGGCCATCCTCAAGCTCAATGACCGCCGCGTTGCTGTGCACCCAGCGCTGCGGGCGTGGAACCGCGATGTAGACTCCTGAAGTGACCAGCGTGAGATCGAAATCCAAATCTTGCTGAGCAGCCAGCGACTCAGTCCATAGAAGAGCGACCAGAAAGACCACGGGCTGAGGCGTGATTCGGTTCATGTCGTCCCTACTTTAACGTCGGGCAGCGGCCTAACGACATGCGCATCAGCTGCGGGTGATCGTACTCGCGCCCGCGCAAACCTAGGCTTCCTTAAGTGGCACTCACCGGAGGGTGCCGCCCGAGCGGTGCTCCGCGCCGGTCCGGCCCGTCGGCTGCATGCGCGGGTTAGGCGGCGGCTACGAGATCAGTGACCGCAGGTACTTGACGACCCGCCCCCCTCAGGTGAGTGCTGTAACAACACCGCCGAGCTCTGGCCGCAGACCAGCCCACAACTGTCCCAAACCGAGACCACTGCCTGCTTGCCGTCATCGCTGAAGCCAGCAACGCACCGTGCGCCATGTCCCGAATGGAGGTTCGCATGCCCCGCGCCCACGCTACCCTTCTCGCCGCAGCCGCCCTGCTCGTCGCGACGGGCCTGAGCTGCAATGACGATTCCAATCCCTCCAGCCCCACCACCGCCAATCTGGCGCAGATGGCCACCAAAGCGAGGTCCCACCCTGACCCCGCAGACGAGCGGCACCACCTCCCGTCTGATCGGCGTGGATGCGGTCAATCAGAATGTCGCCTGGGTGAGCGGGGCCGACGGCACGTTTGCCGTCACCACCGATGGCGGCGCCACCTGGCGCGCCGGCGTCGTGCCCGGTGCCGAGGCGCTGGAGTTCCGCGACGTCGAGGGAGTGAGTGCAACGGAGGCCTACCTGCTCTCGATCGGCTCCGGCTCCGACTCGCGCATCTATCACACGACGGACGGCGGCGAGACCTGGGACCTCCAGTTCCAGAACGCGGATCCGGACGCGTTCTACGACTGCTTCGCCTTCTGGACGCCGAACCGCGGCTTTGCCTTCAGTGATCGCTGTGGACGGCCGCTTCCCCGTGATTCGCACGACCGACGGCGAGACGTGGGAGGATATCGGTGACAACCTCCCGGCGGCACAGCCGGGCGAGTTCGCCTTCGCCTCGAGCGGTACCTGCACCGCCGCACAGGGCGGGAAGCGGGGGTGGATCGGCACCGGCGGCCGGGCGACGCGCGCATTTTCGCCACCACCGACGGTGGCGACAGCTGGACGGCGTTCTCGACGCCGATCGTGCAGGGCGCCCCGGGGGGAGCGTCCGGGATCTTCACCGTCGACTTCCGCGATCCGCACCGCGGCATCCTGGCCGGTGGCGACCTCGTGCGCGAGAGCGAGGTGCTCCCCAACGTCGCGCGCACCAGCGACGGCGGGGCCACATGGGAGCTTGTGACGCCTTTCCCCTTCGGCACCGTCTTCGGACTGAGCTACGTGAGCAAGGCAGGGCTGCCCGCGGTCTTCGCCGTCGCCCGCGGCGGCGTCGCCTGGTCGCCCGACGAGGGCGAAACCTGGCACGAGCTGCCCGATTTCCTCGACTTCTGGGCCGTCTCGTTCGCGAACCAGCACGCCGGATGGATGGTCGGCGGCGAGGGCAGGATCGTAAAGATCAGCTTCTGAAGGTCGGGGAGGGGTCGCAGCCTACTCGAGATCCCGATGCTAGCGGTCACATCGATGCCGCCGCGGCAGCAGGCGTCCTTCCCTGGTGAGGTCAGGGTGTGCTTTCCCCGGTCCTGGGCGTCTGCTTGCCCTGAACTCAAGTGGACTGCGCAAGGAGCTGCGCTAACACAGCCTCGGCTGCATGCGCGGGTTAGGCAGCACGCCGCGCGATCTCAAACTGCTCGATGTGTCGGTAACAGACGGCCCGGTGGCCCATCGCCGTTGATAGCTCGCGGCTTCGAACGTCCGCCAGAAGCGATTCGGTCCGGTTCAATGGCCTAATCTGACGCTGAGTCTCCGGGGACAGCTCCTTCCAGCGCCACGCTAATTCGAAGTTGGCGAGACGTGGAAGGACTGTCATATCAGCTCGTGTTTCCTCCAAACTTGTTTATCGCTTTTTCAGCGCAGCCAGTGATGCTGCCGCCCGGGCGGAGCCTCGCGCCGATCGGCCTGTCGGCTGCATTTGCGGGTTAGGCGGCGCCATTCGAGATATTAGGGTTCTCTTCCTTGTCATTGACCGGCCGACGATCGCGCCGTTCAGCTTGCCCACCACTGAAGTGGATCCATCGCGCAGGCGATTCCTTCCCAGTCGGGATCTCCACCGTCCCGGCGACCCGCATTCTGCTCAGCCACGGTCCGAAACACGCAGAGCGCCGATCGGCCATCGAGCGCGGATGTGTCCTGTTCGAGATGCTCCGCTAGGAGTTCGCAGCGTAATGCGCGCACCGTCACCGCATCGGCGAAGGCGATGTTGAGCTCACTGTTACCATACATGGAATATCGGTGGAGGTTGCAGGAGCCGACCGTCGCCCAGACATCATCAATGATCATGAGTTTGGCATGCACGTGAACGGGTTGGCGTGCGCCACTGGCATCTGGTCCGGCCAGTCCTGCTAGAGTGAAATGCGACGTGCGCGCCAGCGTGCGGCGTTCGTCACGGAACAGCTCGCCGTGGGGATCCGCAGGTGCGTCGATGCTGCTGGCCACGGTCGGCAACACTAGGACAACCGCCACGCCGCGCTTCACCGCGGCTACAAGCTCTTCAAGGATTGGCCGCACACTGATGGCTTGGTTCTCAAGATAGATATACTCACGGGCAGCGCGGATGGCATGGATGTACTGGTCGCGATTGGAGAACTCACCGTCGGCGATGGCAAACGGAGCCCCGCCGGGAGTGGGGTGGGTGTTGGCGTAGCGGCCAGGATGGATCGTCCGTTGCACTTGGGCGACGGTGGATCCACGTACCGCCGCTACCCGGTCTGGAAAGGCGAGATCGCGATCAGCATCGGGTCCCCACCGACCGTCCGCCTCGTCCCGTTCGCTGGCCTCGTTCCAGCGTTGCACAAAGTTGTGGTGGACGTCTGTGACTGCCGAACCGCTGATCTCGAGATACATGTCGTGATTGTGTTCAGCGCCACGATGGCCGGGGGCAACCACCGAATGGGGATTGAGATTGATGCCACCGACAAACGCACAGGCCGTTTCCAACCCAACGTCGATGAGCCAGAGTTTTTGATGTTGACAGAATCCAGGGTGCGCGCGATCCCAGCGAATGCTGATCTCCGATGCCTGCTGCTCCAGCAGCGCGACATGCGCGGGCGACCCCCAGAACGCATTAGTCCGCAGATGTGCGGTCGCATCATCGGGTCGCCAAAATAGCACCCGGACGTCGAGTCCACGCTGGCGCGCTCGTGTCAGTACGTCAAAGAACGAACCGCGACCATCGGGCATCTGAAAGCTGGCCCAGAGAAACGTGACGGCGACCCACACCCGCGCTTGGGCCTGATCAATGGCGTCACAAACCCGGCGAAATGCAGGCTCGCCATCAATGAGCGGGTGGACGCGATTGCCCGCACGTACCGGGTAGGCGCCGGTGGTGGCAAATGGAATATGAGTCACTCGGCAGCGACTTCCAGCCAGACCGTGTTCGCGCCGGGTTTGCTGTCGACCAAGGTGCCGTCGCAATCAGAAACGATTAGGCCTGAATGCATGCACGTATCCGCGATAGTGATGCGAGTCGTGTCTTATCCTACCAAGATGCTCGCGCGTCCGCCTGACGACTTGCGCGTCGAGCCCTAGCGCGGCACCACCGCAGTGGCCAACCAGTGGCCAATTGTTGGAGAATCGAGGGAGCCCCGGAATCGGGTGACAACAGGTCGGCCGCGACGGCCGCGCAAAACGGCCTGGCTTTCGCCTGGCCGTTTTCTCATCCCCTCAGGGCGTGTACACCTCGGTGTTGTTGGGAGTATCCCCGTGGAGGCCGCCCACCGCGAGAAGCTTCGGCTTGCCAAAGGTCACGATGCGAACGACCCCATCATGGTCCCAGGTCGGTGCGGCTATGGAGCTCCATTTGTTGGTGCCCGGATCGTAAACGTAAGCGTTCGGGCCAGCTATGACGTACAACTTGCCGTGCAGGGCGGTTCCGATGGCCCTGCCGGGAGTAGGTATCGGAGCCCGGGTCGTCCAGGTGTCGGTCGCCGGATCGTAGACATCGAGATCGGCCACCGGTTGAAAGCCGTGGAAGCCTCCCACCACGTAGAACTTGCCGCCGATGAAGCCGCCTGCGCCTAATCTGTGGTAGTGCGGCGCAGATTTCCGAGCTGCCCACCTGTTCGTGGCGGGATTGTAGCGATAGAGTCGGCGGATCGGCTCCTCTAAGCAGGTGCCGGGCCGGACCCCGGTGGTGTTACACATCCCGGGCAGAACGTAGAGCTTGCCATCAAAGGCGCCGGTGACTCCTTCCGCGGTGGGCCTCGGCATGTCGGCGATCAGGGTCACTCGGCGGGCCGCCGGATCGTAGGCCCACGCTCGACTGGACGCATCCTCGTCCCGATGGAGAGTGGTAAAGCCCCCCGAGGAGTACAGCTTGCCCCCGATTGTGCCGACGCCATTGCTTCTCCACACGGCTACTTCAGTCGCGAAATCAGCCGTCTGGGTTCCGGTCACGGCGTTGTAGATCCCGATCCCGGGCACCGTGCAGTGCCCGCCGCCGCCGCCCTCGACCACATCACACCCCCCAAAGGTGTAGACAACCGACTGCCCCGCCGAGTTGGGCATGACACCAACGCCGACTCCAATCCTATTCCCCAAGTGGTGCGCCCTTTCCCGCCAGGTGTCCACGGCCGCTGCCTCCGGTGAGACCGTCGGCACGATAGTCCCCGCCTCAGGCTCCGTTGGGCCATTCTCGGAGGCACACGCCAGCAGCGCGACTGTTGCGCAGGCTGACAGCACGGTACTTGTTCGCATCGCGGTCTCCTTCTGCTGACCCGCGAGCGGACGCAGGTCATCGGTGAACGAAGGGGAGGGTGTGCCGCTCACCTGCACGCTCGGCCACAAGCCCGGTCCAAACGTGGTGGTGAGGCCGACGCGGCTCTTGAGCCGGTGCCACGCCACCGCGAGAACTGGCAGCCAGTCTGGCCAAGGGTCGTCAAGCGGATATCAAGTCAGGTGACCCTTTCAAGGGCGAGGGAGCGGTTCGACCCTCCTTGGGGCTATGGGATCCGCGCCGCCAGCTCAAGTGGCAGAGCAAGTGACTCTTAATCCCTTGGTTGTAGGTTCGATTCCTACGCGGCGCACTCGCAGGAGAAAGCACTCAGTACCAACAGCATGCAGTGAGATCCTGGACTACTCTTCGGAGCCCTTTTTTCGTGCCCAGGTGTGCCAGGTAGCGTGCCAAAGAGTGCGACCAGACCCACCGTGCGGAATGGTATGCGGGGTGCTCAAGGTGGAAAAAAAAGGCCTAACGGTGGATCCGGCGTTTCAGGTGATAGACTTCAACACCGCATGCTCGACCGGGCCGGCGCGCCCGCATGGGGATCGGTATGAAGTGATGCGCCGGTCGAATGCCGACGCGCTGCGCCGGACTCGCCTTCTGGTGGAACACCGTGGTGGTCCGGGCTCGCCCTTGTCGGGCAGCGAGAGCCGGTCGACGGTGTTCTCTTCCCGTTCGCCCGGTCGCCCTGCGCAGTCTGGCGAGCTGCGCTTTTCCAGCTAGATATTGGCATTCATGCTGCAATCTTGTCTCGCTCAGGCGCTCGTCGGAGTGTTCCTGCTCGCAGGGACCTGCCTGACGGCGTGCAGCGGTGGTCGGGCAACAGTCAGTGCGGCGCGCCCCGAGGGGCCCCCCCTCGGCGAGCAGAGCCCACCGCTCCTCGCGGCCTGGCGTCGTACCGACGCTGAGTGGACCGACTGGGTCGATCCTTCAACAAAGCACGTCCGATTCGTTGCCGTACCTGGTCAGGCCGGAAGACATGTTCAACTTGAACTCATTGATTGGGGTGGCGGTGGCCCGGCCCTAGTGCTCCTGGCGGGCCTCGGCGAAACCGGGCACATCTACAACGACCTTGCTCCCGGTCTTACCGATCGATTCCGGGTCATCGCTTTCACTCGTCGAGGAAACGGTGCTTCATCCCGTGCCGACTCATCGACCTGTGTGCTCGACACCCTCGTGGCTGACATCGCTGCGGTGATGGATAGCCTGCAGCTGAGGCGTGCCTCTCTCGTCGGCCATTCCATCGCCGGGGCCGAGATCACCCGTTTCGCCGCGCGGTGGCCGGATCGAACCGACAAACTCGTCTACCTCGATGCGTCTCACGATTTTGCCGGGATCGACAGCATCCTTGGCGCGAACCCCGCCTGGCCTCCAGCCTTCTCCCCGCCTTCGGGGACAGCAAGGGACACGCTGAATGCCACCCGGGATCGGTCGAAGCGGTATCGATTCGGCTATTGGTCAGGCGCGCTGGAGTCTGGCATCCTTCGGTCAGCCAGTTCGGACGAGGCATCCGATGGATGTTTGTTGCGGGACGCGACACTCCACCCGAAGGAGTACGGTGCTGTGCGGGCTCCCGCGCTCGCGCTCACCGCCGGATACACGATGCAGAATTGGTTCTTCTACTTGGACCCGATCACAGACAGCGTGAAGTGGAGGGGAGCTGAACAGTGGCTCACCAAGGTGCTGCAACCTTGGGTGGCCGCCGGCCGCGACCGCTTTCGGCGTGAAATGCGGAGCGGTCGGACGATCGAGGTTGAGGCTGATCATCACCTCTTCAATTCGCACCCGGCCCGGACACTGCGCGAGATTCGCGGGTTTCTGCTATCACCCATCGCTCCCTGAAAGGCCGCCCCCCGGCGGATCGGCGGAGCTGCACTGGGCTTGCTGAGTGCCGCTCTCATCGGGCCCGGCCTCCGCGCTCGATCTCACCCCTCAAGCCAACCGTCAATTGTCCACTCAAGGTGCCCACTCAGCTGCTAGTCGGGGCCCAGGTGGGCCCTGGCTGGCAGTCTGCAGGTTCAGGTGATATAGTAGAAAACAGTACAATACAGTGATAAACAGTCACAAATAGCGCAACCTGGCGTCCGATCAGGAGCCTCAATGAGCACCACGGTCGATCGGCCGGTCTCGCCCGCTCCGTCGCTCCACAGCTACGGCGAGTTCCTGGCGGCCCTGCTTAGTGATCGGGAGTCGTTCTTCGATGAGGTTGTAGCGGGAGTCGAGTGGGTCGAAAGCTGCGCTTTGCGCTGGGCACTCTATTGTTGCTCGGTGGACTGTACGGCGGTGTGGCTGGGGCTTACAGCGGACCGCTTCAGGCCGTCGCGGCCGCGGCAAAGTTGCCCTTCCTCTTTCTCGCCACTTTTGTCGTTTGCTTCCCGGCATTCTATGTCGTGCAGGTCCTAGTTGGCTCCCGGCTCAGGCTGTTGCAGGTGGTCGTGCTGGTGACAAGCGCGCTGGCGCTAACCGCCGTGGTGCTAGCCGCGTTTGTTCCAGTGCCGGCCTTTTTCCTGATTACTGGCGCCAACTATTACTTCCAGCACCTGCTACACATCGCCATAGTGGGAGCCGCAGGCATTTTTGGCATGTACGCCCTTCACGACGGGCTCACCACAATCTGCGAGCGGCGCGGCGTGTACCCGCGCAAGGCGATCACGATCATGCGGCTGTGGGCGGTGCTCTTCGCGTTCGTCGGTATCCAAATGGCCTGGAACCTTCGCCCCTTCTTGGGTGACCGCAACCAGCCCTTCCGTGTCATTGGTCATTACCAGGGCAATTTCTACGAGGCGGTGATCTACGCCATGAAGCAGCTCGTGACGGATTCCAGCTCCACGGTGCCGGCGGCGCCCGCGCCCGCGGAACGGAGTCTCGAAGAGTTGCTTCGCGGAGGAGACTCAACCGCAGCCCCGAGAGCTCAACCGTGAGTCAGTCCCAGGAGAACGGTCGGTCACCTGCCAACGACATCCTCACGCTCGAGGAGGTCGCCTCCTATCTCCGGCTTACTCCGCAGACCATCTACAAGTGGGCTCAGGAGAAACGAATTCCAGGCGCCAAGCTGGGTAAGGAGTGGCGCTTCCGGAAGAGCATCATCGATCGCTGGCTCGATGACCAGATCCTTTGTGATGACTCCGGCTTCAGCCATCTGAGGCAGCAAGGACGGGGGTGATGATGTCGACTGTCACAACCAGCTCGCTCATCATGCTGCTCTTCTGCGCCAGTAGAGGGGCGTCACAGACGCCGTCCTTGCCCAGCGCGGTCGATCGATTCATCAGGGCCGAACTGGCTCGCCAGCAGATCCCGGGGATGTCGGTCGCCGTTTTGCGCGGCGACAGCGTCCTCCTGGCGCGTGGGTACGGCCTTGTCAACTTGGAGCACCGCGTCCCGGCGACCGACAGCACGGTGTATGCAGTTGGCTCGGTCAGTAAACAATTCGCGGCGGCGGCGATCGTGATGCTGGCCGACCAGGGCCGGCTCCGCCTCGACGATACAATCGTGCGGTATCTACCCGAAGGTTCGGGCATCTGGCCCGGGGTCACGATCCGGCATCTTCTCACCCACACCTCGGGCATTCCGGAGGATACGGTGCCGGACTGGCGGCGAGACTATACGGAGAGCGAATTGGTACGTTCGGCGGCCGCCCAGCCTCTCGAGTTCACGCCGGGAGACCGTGAGAGCTACAGCAGCACAGGGTATTCGCTGCTGGGCATCATCATTCACCGGGTGACCGGCAAGTTCTACGGTGATTTTCTGCGGGAGCACCTCTTCCTTCCTCTCGGCATGCGCACGGCGCGGGTCAACTCCGACGCGGACATCGTGCCTAACCGGGCGGCCGGATACTACGTGGCGAATGACACGCTCAAGAACCAGGAATGGGTCTCATCCTCGATCAATTCCACCGCTGACTGCTGCCTCAGCTTTTCCGTGCGTGACCTGGCGCAATGGGCGATCGCGCTTAACCAAGGGAAGGTGCTCAGCCGTGCCGGGCTGGAGATGAGCTGGACACCGGTCCGGCTCAACGACGGCGGGACTTACCCCTACGGTTTCGGCTGGAATCTCACCCAGCAACGCGGCTATCTGCGGATCGGGCATAGCGGCGCCTGGCTGGGCTTCCAGGCCACCATTCAGCGTTATCCTCACTTCGACCTCACCGTCATTGTGCTAGCCAACCTGGCGCAGGCAAAGCCCGAGAGCATCGCGGTAAGCATCGCGGGTCTAATCGAGCCGGTCTTAACCCCACCGCATCTCCTACCCACTCGACTCCCTGGTGCGACTCCGCCCACACCGATTGATAAATTGCTGGGCGATATTGCTTCGGGTAGGGACTCGGCGGAGGTGACGCCCGAGTTCAGGGCCTCTTTCCCTGGGCCCAGACGGGAGCTGATTGCGGGCTTGCTCAAGGTGATACAGACGTGGACCCTCCTGGGTTGTGAAAGTGTCCGCGGCCGCGGCATTTCACGACTCCGCTCTCGGATCCAGCACATCTGTTATGCCAAAGGAACCGCAGGAAAAGGGGGTGTGCTCTTTACCGTGCTTTACGAGAGCGGGTGGCGTGTGGCAGCCCTTGATAATGTGCTCGGTATCTAAAGCCGAACCTGCAACTCCAGGCTCCGAAATCTTCGGGTCGGTACGTCATGGTGGACAAGGCGCCCGCTCCCGGCACGCACGAGGAATTCCAAGTGCCTATTGGGCATCCCGTCAGGTTTTTGGTGAGCTATGCACTTGACAAGCCTCATGTCGGGGATGAATGGTGCCTCGGCATTAACGGACTCGCAGGCATGCCCTGCACCCCGACGACGAGAACGCGGCCATGTTCCACACGTTTGCCATTGCCAGGAAAGCAATGCGGTTGCAGGCGGGCCTGATCCTTCTCCTGGCCCTCCCATTCCACGCATGTGACAATGCCGGGCCGACGAACTCTGACGACGGCAGGCTCGGTGAGGGCCCTACAGGAGTGCCTGCCGATCCAGACCCGGTGCCCGGGGACTCGATGCCGGTGCCGGGTGACTCGATTCCGGTGCCCAACCCGGACTCGACACCGCCGCAGGACTCGACCGCGCCACCTGTTCCGCCCGGTCCGTCCGTCCCACCGACCCACGTAGGCATTCCGTTCGGACCGGCCCACATGCCGCCCGAGCGCTTCGCGGAGTACAGCGGCACGATCTACACGGCCACTAAGCCTGACAGGCTGATGCGCGACTTGGAAACGGCCAGACGAGCCAGTACCCGGATGTTCATCAGCTTCGTGGGGAATGCGCAGTTCTTCCGTGACGGCAACGGGTTCAGTCTCACGATGTGGAAACAGCGAGTGGATCGCTTTCGCGGCCTCGACCTCACCCCCTACATAGCCGATGGGACCATCATCGGCCACTTCATCTTGGACGAGCCCGACGACCCGAGCAACTGGAACGGGACGCGGGTGCCGCAGGCAATGATCGAGGAAATGGCCAACTACAGCAAGCAACTCTGGCCCACCATGGTGGCCATGGTCCGCACGTTCCCCTGGTACCTCGAGGGTCACCAGTATCCGCACCTCGATGCGAACCGGGTCCAATACCTGGACCGCTTCAGTCCCATCGACAGCTTCATCACCGCCAACGTTCAGGGCACGCGGGCGCTCGGCCTGGCCTTGGTGGGCGGCCTGAACGTGCTCAACGGCGGGAGCAAGACGAGCGGGATTCCGGGTCGGAAGCAAGGCAAATTCGGGATGAACCCCGACGAGCTCAGGTCCTGGGGTAAACGGTACTTATCGGAGTCCTATATCTGTGCGTTCATCCTCTATGAGTACGATTCGACGTACCTCTCACGCCCCGGAATCCAAGAGGCCCTGGCGGAGTTGGCCGAGGTAGCCCGGAGCCGCCCGAAGAAAGAGTGTCGACCCTGATCGGCTAGTCGCAGACCCCCGCGCTGGGCCAAAGTGCCTTCACTGCCTGCAATCTTGGCGCCTTGGCCCTCCTCCACGCCGCTTCCTTTGAGGCGGCGTCCTTCTCAACGCCTGTGCGACCCTGGTCCACGCCGTTCCGGCGCCGTTGTAGCCGTTGCCCGTCGAGTTGCGGATCACGAGTAATACGGCGACGAGGGCCAGGCGATGACCAGGTACTCGGCGAGGCCTGGTCCGCATCCGGGACGGCGCAGCCACTTGGCCAGCGACAAGGCGGGGCTCAAGTCACCGCGGAAAAGTGTTGGCCGGGCCTGCGTGACGGATGACCGCACCACATATGCACTTACCCACGTTGATAAACCCGCGGCGACGGCCGCCGTGGTGCGGCGGGCCCGGCTTGATACCTGTGAAGCCGCTAGGCGACTGTCGCCCTCGGTATCACATCCTGGAGATCTTTATGTAGCGTTGGATGTCCGGCATCGAGCGGACCAACAGGGTGCCGAGACCCACGATGAGCCCGAATGCAATGACGCGTCGCGTAAGAATCACCCCCCTCCGCCGTTGCCCATTATCGCGTCCCGACGCCCATGGTGTCTGTGACGGGGGTCCACCTCGGGTTCGTGCCGAACAACCCGTCCACCACCCCGACCTGATATGCCAGCGCCAGGCCGAAGACCAGACTGATCACCCCCGATGCCACCCGAAGCCGTTGGGGAAGACTGGGGAACCGCGCCCCCGCGTGAGCGACCGGCCAGGCGATGCCGGCGGTGACGAGCATCATGCCCACGATCGTCCCGACGCCGAACAGGAGTAGGTACAGGATCGACCATCCCGTGTTGCCGATGGTCGTCAGCACCAGCAGGGCCACGGCCGCCGAGCCGGCGAGGCCGTGGACCACGCCGACGACGAGGGGCCGGGCCGTCTGGTAAAGGCCTAGCCTGCCCAGCCAACGGTCGAGGCGGGCCAGCGGCGTCTGGTCGGGCGCATGGGGATGGGACTCGGGTTCGTGACCGTGCAGGTGGGTGTGGACGTAGTCGCCGTGCAAATGGGGATGCGCGTGCACGGTGCCCGGCGGGCCCGCGGGAGGCGTGACGATCTCGGTGACCCGTTGGAGGACGCCGGTGAGGTTCATGAGCCCCAGCACGATCAGCATCAGTCCCACCGACAGCTCGAGCGAGAGCCCCACCCTTGGCGGGATGACCCAGCCGAGCAGGATGATGCCCGCCCCGACCACGACGATCGTCAAGGTGTGGCCCACGCCCCAGAGCGCGCCGATCATGGCGGCACCCGCCGTGGTCCGGTGCCGGGAGACGATGGTGGTCACCGCGATCACGTGGTCGGGGTCGGTGGCGTGTCGCATCCCGAGGAAGAACCCGAGCACGCACACCGCCAGGAGGCTGGTCATGAGGCGGCCACCGCCCCGCCGCGAGTGGCCGGCACAGTGGACTCGAGCAGCGCCAGGTACTCGGTCATCCCGGCCCCGGTCTTGGCCGAGACCCCGAAGCGCCCGCATTCCCGGGCGCACGGACTGGATGTTGCCCAAGGCGGCGTCCCAGTCGAATCCCACCGCCTCCGCCAGGTCGGTCTTGGTGATGAGCGCGACGTCGGCTGTGTTGAAGATGGTGGGGTACTTGAGCGGCTTGTCCTCGCCCTCGGTGACGGAGAGGACCACGAAGCGCATACTCTCGCCCAAGTCGTAGGAGGCGGGGCACACCAGGTTGCCGACGTTTTCGATGAACAGGATGTCCAGCTCGTTCAGCGCCCAGCCATCGAGGGCGTTCTGCACCATGGCGGCCTCGAGATGGCAGACAGTGCCCGTCGTGATCTGCCGAACCGGCGCGCCGCTCCGCGCAAGCCGGGCCGCGTCGTTCTCCGTGGCCAGATCCCCCACCAGGGCGGCAACTCGGCAACGCGGGTGGAGCATTGTCAGCGTGCGCTCCAGCAGCGTCGTCTTGCCGGCGCCCGGGCTGGAGACCAGGCTGGCCACGAACACACCCGCGTCGCGGAAGCGCTGCCGGAGCTCGCGCGCGACCAGGTCGTTCTGCTTGAGAATGTTCTTCCGGACCTCGACGAGGCGGGGCTCGTGGCTCATTGCTCGATCTCCAAGGCGACCAGTTCCAGTTCCCGACCGCGCTCGACCCGGGGAGTGGGAGTGCCGCATTCGGGGCAGCAGAACGATTGCACGCTGTCCAGCGGGCGTTCGGCCCGACATCGAGGGCAAAATACCACGACGGGCACTTCCTCTATCACCAGGCGCGACCCCTCCAGCGGGGTGGCGAAGCAGGCCATCTCGAACGATGCGAGAAGCGCCTCGGGAACGACGCCGGCAAGCGCGCCGATCCGCAGATGCAACGCGCACACGCGCCCTTGGTGCCGACCGGCCTCCTCGCTGGCGAGGTCCACCAGGCTCATCGCTATCGAGAGCTCGTGCATGGCCCCAGCGCGCCCAGCGCTGCCTGTCCCAGGCTGATGCCACCGTCGTTCGGCGGCACCAGGTGGTTGATCCAGAGGGCGATCCGCTCCCGCTCGAGAAGGGTCGCGAGCTCCTCCAGCAGCACGGCGTTCTGGACGACGCCGCCTGACGCCGCGACAGTGTCCAGCCCGCGAAGCGCGCAGAGCGCCACCGAGGCGTCGCGCAGCGCATGCGCGAGCCCGGAGTGGAACGCCCGGGCAATCTCACCCCGATCCCGCCCCCGGAGCCGGTCGATCACCACGCTGCCGAGCAGCGGGCGCCAGTCGAGCTGAGTCCCCGTCAAGCGGACAGGGGTACGGCGCGACCGGCCGCGACGACCGGGCGAGCTGCTCGAGCCACATGGCGGCCTGTCCCTCGAAGGAGATCGGCCGGGTGAACCCGACCAGCGCCGCCGCGGTGTCGAACAGGCGGCCCGCCGAGGTGGTGGTGAAGACCCGGGTGCGGGTCTCGAGCAATCGGCGTGACGACTGATAGAGGCGGAGGAACTCGAACGGCGGGCGTCCGAGGTCGGGCAGCTCGTGGAGCTGCTCCAGGAAGCCGGCGGCGGCCTGCACCGGATGCCGCGAGGCGGCGTCTCCACCCACAAGCGCCGCCGGGCGCAGGTGGGCCACCCGCTCGAACCCATCCCGGATGCTCCCTGCGAAAATCTCGCCGCCCCAGATCGTCCCGTCGTCGCCGTAGCCGGTGCCGTCCAGGCTGATACCGAGCACCCGTCGCTCCCAGGCACCCCGCTCCGCGAGCACCGAGGCCACGTGGGCCCGGTGGTGCTGCACGGCGACGACGTCCGCGACGCCGAGGGTCGGAGCCAGTGCGGTCGAGCGGTACTGGGGGTGGGAGTCTCGCACCAGCAGCAGCTCCTCCGGGCGCACGGCATACATCGCCAGGAGATCCTTGATCGTCTCCTCGAACGCGCGGCACGCGTCGTAATGGTCCAGGTCGCCGATGTGCTGGCTCACGAAGGCCTGGCCGTCCACGACCAGCGTGATCGCGTTCTTCAGGTCGGCGCCGAGCGCCAGCACCGGCCGGGAGACAGGCAACGCGGCCACGGCCCCCGGCGCGTAGCCCCGGCTGCGGCGCAGGATCACCGACCCCAGCGATCCGCACCGCACGACCGAGTCCTCCACCCGCCGGGCGATCGGCCGCTCGCCGACGAGGAACGCATCGGCCAGACCGTCGAGACGCTCGCCGCGCGTCCCGGTCCTCGTACGCGATCGGCTCGCTCGACCGGTTGGCGCTGGTCATGACCAGCACTTCAGGCGCTCCGGCGGCGAAGAGCAGATGGTGCAGCGGCGTGTAGGGGAGCATCACGCCAAGCTCGTTCGAATCCGGGGCGACGCTCGGCAAGACGAGCCGGCCGCGCGCCAGGACGATCGGCGCCGCGCGGCTCACGAGCAGCGATTCCGCTTCCGGCGAGAGATCGACCAGTGCCCGTGCGGTCTCCAGGTCCCGCACCATGAGCGCGAACGGCTTCTCCTTGCGGTACTTCCGCTCGCGGAGCGCGCCGACGGCCGCCGGGTTCCGCGCGTCGCACGCGAGATGGTATCCGCCGAGGCCCTTCACGGCCACGATGGCGCCGCCGCGCAGCAGGTCGGCGGCAAGGCGGACGGCGCCACCGTCGTCCTCCACGCCAGCCATGAGGTCGCCAGGTACACTCAGCTGGTAGTGCGGCCCGCAGGTGGGGCATGCGACCGGCTGCGCATGAAACCGGCGGCTGGCCGGGTCGTGATACTCCCGGGCGCACGCCTCGTCCATCGCCCACGGGCTCATCGTGGTCGCGGGGCGGTCATAGGGCAGGCGCAGGATAAGGGAGTAGCGGGGGCCGCAGTCGGTGCAGGTGATGTAGGGGTAGCCGTACCGCCGGTCGGCGGGGTCGAAGAGCTCCTGGAGGCACCGATCGCAGACCGCAAGGTCCGGCGAGATGGCCGCCGTGGGATGGTCGTGTCCCCTGCTGGACTGAATGACGAATCCGTCGAGCCCGCTCGGCTCCGCGGCATCCACGTCGATCGCCGTGATGCTCGCTCCCTCGGGCGCCTCCGCCCGCAGCTCGCGGAGGAATGCATCCACCCGCTCCGTGTCGCCCTCGAGGCGGATCTCGACTCCCTCGTCTCCGTTCAGCACCCAGCCTGCCAGGGTGTTGGCGCGGGCGAGTCGGTAGACGAAGGGTCGAAACCCGACGCCCTGCACCACGCCGCGCACCCGGACCGTGCAGGCACTGGTCATCGCGGCTACTCGCCCACCGTGCAGCCGCGGCCCTGCCATCCGATCTGCACGACCGCGCCGTCCTCGACCAGGATCGGGACGGTGCGCTGGGCGCCTGCCACCGCTCGCATGCGCTCCCGCGCGGCCTGGTCGGCCTCGACGTCGTACTCGACGAAGTCCGAGCCGCGCAGCTCCAGCCATTCGCGCATGTCGCGGGTATAGGGACAGCCGGGTGTCCCGTACAGCTCAAATCGTCTCATGACCCAGCTCCTCCAAGCACTCCCGCATCGTGTGGTAGATGGAGGCCTGAACCTCCTGAATGCGGGGGATATAGTCCGAACCGACGACCACGAAATGGTCGGCCAGGCCCTGCCGCCGGATCTCTCCGCCGTCGTAGCCCAGCAGCGCCACCGTGAGCAGCCCGCGCTTCCGCGCCTCGGCGAGCGCCGCGATGACGTTGCGGGAACCGCCGCTGGTCGAGATGGCGACGGCGACGTCGCCGGGCTCCGCCTGGGCGATGAGCTGGCGAAGGAAGACGACGTCGGTCCCGACATCGTTGGCGATGGCGGTGACCGTGGCCGGCTCCAATGACAGCGATACGGCGGGCAGCGGCCGCATGCCCGCCGGCGGGGCGACGCAATCGATCGCCCAGTCGTTGGCGTCGGTGGCCGAGCCGCCGTTGCCGAAGATGATGAGCTTGCCGCCCCGCTGGAGCCGGTCGTGCATGGCCAGCGTCGCCTCACCGATCCGTCCGGCCTCCTCCTCGGCCACCTTGGCGCGGAGCGCGCCGTCGTCCGCCACCTTCATGAGGATGGACGAAGCCACCTGGCCCTCGAGATCCGCGGCCGGCTGTTTGTCGCGGCCGAGGAACGGGTAGAGGAACCCGGACTGTCCCACGTCGTGCCCCAGCTCGCGGTGCTCGAAGAAGACGTGGACCGTCTCCCAGAGCGTGTGATAGAGGACCTCGATCAGCTCCTGGTGCACGAACGCATCGGGGACGGCCGCCGAAACGGCGTACGATCCTTCGGTTCCGGGGAGCGCAAAGGTCATGGCGCCACGTTCCGCGGCGCCGTCGAGGGCGTGGCGGACTTCCGTATCCCCCTCGGGCGGGCCGAAGCCCATCACCATGTCGTCCGGGCGCACCAGCGCCTGGAGCCAGGGCCCGAACAACACGCTCAGGTCGAGCGCCGGCAGCGCCCGCTTCCCCACGATGACGGGATGCACGAACTCCACCGCCACGTGCTGCGCGTCGGTGGCGTAAGGTCCGCGGCCGAAGGCCAGCAGGCGGCCGCCGCGGAGGAACCGCTCGGACATCTCGCGGCACGCCTCGGCGAGCCGAGGGGCCTCCCGAGCGAAGAACCGCTCGAAGACCGCGTTCCGAGAGAGGAGGCTCTCCTCGATCCGCGAGGCAAGCTGCGTGGCGCTCGGCATCGCTGTCACCGCCATCAACAGATCCTCGGCAGCGGGTCGCCCACCAGCATGTCCACGATCCGCGTCCCGCCGTACCGGGTCCCGACCAGCACCGCGCCGGCGGGCTCGTCGCACACTTCGCCGATGAGGACCGCCCCGTCGCCGCCCGGAGCCGCGCGCAGCGCTTCCAGCGCCCGGTCGGCCTGGTCGGCGGCCACGACCGCGAGGAACTGGCCCTCGTTGGCGATATGCAGCGGGTCGAGGCCCAGGAGCTCGCACGCTCCCCGGACCTCGTCGCGCACCGGGATGGATTCCTCGAACAGGTGCACGCCCAGACCACTGTCCAACGCGAGCTCGTTGAGGGAAGTCGCGACGCCGCCGCGGGTCGGGTCCCGCATCCAGCGGATGCCCGGCGCACCGGCGGCGGCGAGGGCCTCGACGAGCGGGAATACCGACCTCGTGTCGGAGCGGAGATCCGCCTCGAGGTCCAGCTCGCCCCGCGCGAGCAGGATCGTGATGCCGTGGTCGCCGATGGGCCCGGAGAGCAGGACCTTGTCCCCCTGCCGCACCGTGCGGGCGCCCAGCGTCACACCCGGGAGCGGGTGCCCGATCCCGGTGGTGGTGATGTAGAGCCGGTCCACCTTGCCGTGCTCGACGACCTTGGTGTCGCCGCCCACGATTGCGACCCCCGCGGCGCGGGCCGCGCGGCCCATCGCGCGCACTTCATCCGCGAGTGTCTCGGTGGCGAGCCCCGCCTCCAGGACGAACGACGCGACCAGCGCGACCGGCCTGGCGCCGCTCACCGCGAGATCGTTCACGGTGCCGTTCACCGCCAGCTCGCCGATCGAGCCGCCGGGGAAGACCAGGGGTGTGACCACGAAGCTGTCGGTGGTGATCGCGACCGGGGCGCCGCCCAGGGAGACTCGGGCGGCATCGCTCAGACGGTCGCCGTCGACGGCATCCCGCGCGCCATACAGCAGCGGCGCGAACAGGCCGTCCACCAGCCGGCGCGAGGCCTTGCCGCCGGCGCCGTGCGCCATCTCGATCTGCGAATCGCGAAACCGGATCGGGGGCGGGTCGCCGGTCATCGGAGCCCCCGCCGTCAGGCCGGAGTCAGAATCCTGAGCGACGCCGCGGTCTTCCGATGCTCGTAGTTGTAGTAGGCTGCGCATGAGCCTTCCGATGACACCATGAGTGCCCCGACCGGGTGCTCCGGCGTGCACTCCTTCCCGAACAGCTTGCACTGGGCGGGCTTGAGCACCCCTTTCAGCACCTCGCCGCACTGGGCCGCCTTGGGGTCGGTCACCCGCACCCCGGGGACGCTGAACACCCGCTCCGCGTCCCACCGGGCGTACGAGTCGCGCAGCTGGAGCGCCGACTGGGAGATGAAGCCGAGCCCGCGCCATTCGAAGTACGGGCGCAGCTCGAACACCTCGGCCATGGCGGCGAGCGCGGCGCGGTTGCCTTCCCAGGGCACGACCCGCTTGTACTGGTTCTCCACCTCCTTGCGCCCCTCGTTCAGCTGGCGGAGAAGCATCACGATCGACTGGAGCATGTCCAGTGGCTCGAATCCGGAGACCACGATCGGCTTGTGCTCATTCGCGGCGATCCACTCGTACGGGCGGCACCCGATGACGGTCGAGACGTGGCCCGGCCCGATGAAGCCGTCGAGCCGCATGTCGGGGGAGTCGAGGATGGCCCGGATGGCCGGGATGATGGTGACGTGGTTGCAGAAGACCGAGAAGTTCTCGATGCCATCCTGCTTGGCGCGCATCAGGGTGAGCGCGGTGGAGGGCGCGGTGGTCTCGAACCCGATCGCGAAGAACATGACGTGCCGGTCGGGGTTGGCGCGGGCGAGCTTGAGCGCATCGGTCGGAGAGTAGACGATGCGGACGTCGAGACCCCGCGCCTTGTGCTCCAGCGGGCTCCCGTGCGCTCCCGGCACCCGCATCATGTCGCCGAAGGCGGCGAAGATCACCTCCGGCCGCCGGGCCAGCGCGAGCCCGTCGTCGATCCGGCCCATGGGGAGCACGCAGACCGGGCAGCCGGGGCCGTGGATCAGCTCGATGTTGGCCGGCAGTACGTCCTTGAGGCCGAAGCGGTAGATCGCGTGGGTATGGCCGCCGCACACTTCCATGAGGCGATAGTGCCGCCCCGGGTCGGCCAGCCGCAGGATCTCGTCGCGAGTCCTCGCGATGAGGTCCGAGTCCCGGAATTCGTCGACGAACTTCACGGTTCCCTCCCCTCCAGGCCGTAGCCCCGCACTTCTTCCATCGCGGCCTCGTCCTCACCGAGCACGGCGAGCATCCGCATCTGGTCCTCCGCCTGGCGCTCGCTGATCCGGCTCATCGCGAAGCCCACGTGAATCAAGACCCAATCGCCCACCCCGGGCATGTCGTCCTGGAGGAGGCCGAGATCCACGCGGCGCCGCACGCCGGTCACTTCCACCAGCGCCAGAGGCGTGGGGTCGGTGATCAGCTCGACGATCCTTCCGGGTATGGCCAGGCACATGGGAGCCTCGTCCGGCCCTATTTGCGGGCCACGATGTCGAACGTCAACTTCACTTCGTCTTTCACCTTCATCATACTGCCGGCGACGGTGATCGGCTTCAGCTTGAAGTCCGACTGGCTGATCGGCGCCTCGCCCGAGGCGCGGAGCATGTCACTTTCACTTCGATTGCGCGGCGCCGGACGCCGCGGGAGTGGCCGTCTCCTCGGGCCCGACCCGCCGGGCCACGATGTCGTACGCCACCTTGACCTCATCCTTTACCTTCAGCATGCCGCCGGCCACCGACACCGGGCGGATGCCGTAGTCGCTCTGCCGCACCGTGGCCTCGCCCTGGCCGCGGAGCGTGTCGCCCATCAGGTACACGCGCACCGTCACCGTCTGCGCATGGGTGACGCCGTGGAGGGTCAAATCGCCCGCCAGGGTGAGCTGCATCGGCCCGACGGCCGCAACGCCGGATGCGGCACATTCGAACGTGATCTCGGGAAACTTGTCGCTCTCCAGGACCTGCTCCTGCGTCATGCGCTCGATCTCGCGCCGGTCCTTGTCGCTCACGCTGTCGGCCAGCGCCAGCGACGCGGCCTTGATCACCAGGCGCAGGGACGAGGACGCGGGGTCGTCGGGATGGAACACCACCTCGCCGCTGAAGTCGCGGATGGCGAAAGTGGGATTGTGTCCCATCGCCGAGAGCGCCCCGCCGGCAAAGGCCCGGGCGGTGAAGCGGCTGCCCTGCGAGTCGATGCGAAAGCGCACGGGCCCGCTCACATCGCCCGCAGTCTGAGGTACCGCTGCACGTCGGGCACGGCGCCCTGCAGCAGCTCGCCGGCGTTCACATCGCCGAGGTACCGGCGGGTCAGCGAGCTGGAGAGGATCAGCCCTGCGCCCAGGAGCAGGCACGCCGCGCCGCCGAACAGGAACAGCGTGTCGTTGTCGCCGGCCTCACCGTTGCGGGTCGTTCGGATCGCATCCATGGCGCCAACCTCCTGTGTCAATGTGGCGTGGCGAGGCGCGGATCACGCGTCCTCGTTGAGGAATCGCTCGATCAGCCCGTGGATCAGGCTGACTGCTTCGTCCACCGCGGCCCCTACCGGCTGGCTCAGTCCCATATGGCCTTCCGGCGGCCCCAGCGTCGCCGGCTCGCACCCGACGACCACGATCTGCCTCAGGACCGCGCCCAGGGAGCGGGCCAGACGGAGGACATGGATCGGGTTCAGGTCGTGGCCGTCGAGCACCGCGGGCCCGGCGTCCGGCGCGTCCAGCTCGGCCAGGTCCGGCTCCAGCACGAACACCGTGCCCGGCGCTTCGCCCCTGGGGCACGCGTCCACCAGGATGGTGTGGTCGGCGCCCCGAACCAACGCATACGCCAGGTCGTAACCGCGGATGCCATAGTCGGCGACCGTCACGCCGTCCGGCAGATCGCGGGCCGCCAGCCGCTGGACGACCTCGACACCGAAGCCATCGTCTCCCAGGAAGATGTTCCCGATTCCGGCGACGAGGATGCTGCGGGTGGCGGCGGGACGCACCGCGGCATCCGGCGGCAGCGGCTCCACCTCACCCGGGGCGAAGAAGAACCGGTGGCCCGGCTGCCGCAGGAGGCCCAGGTAGGCGCCGGGATCCTCCTCCAGCACGACGGAGACCAGAAAGTTGCCCTCCAGGTCCTGCTCGATGGACTCGACCGCCGCGACTTTGCCGTCGAGCACCAGGTCGAACACGTCGCCCCGAGCGCGCGGCCGGAGGCGCACCCGGTCGCCCTTCTGCAACAGCCACCCGCCGATGCGCAGCTCCTCGACCGAGCGGTCGGCGTCGAGCAGGCGCCAGTCCTGTTCGTTCACGGCGCCTCCTCCAGCGCGCGGATCTGCCGCAGCACCCCGTGCATCCGCATGAGCTCCTCCGCGCCGCTCGCCTCGGTGCGCTCCAGGAGCAGGCGGGCGCGCTCGTCGGACGCCGCCATCTCCCGCTTCTCCTCGTCGGTCATCGTGAGGATCCGGAGCGAGAGCATCTCGTCCATCTCGGTGCCGTCGAAGAAGTCTCCCGGGCTCTCGGGCGCGATGGCGGGGAAGTCGGAAACGATGATCGGCGAGGAGAGCACGGTGTCGCGCGCGCCGTCGTCGCCCGCGAGCACCGGCCAGGTGCCGACGTTTCGGCACGCCGCGGCGATCGCCTTGAGCGGCTCGGGGGGGTCGGTCAGGCTGACGAAGTCGCCGCCCGCGGCCCGCAGGATGGTGTGGGCCGACACCAGGGAGCGCAGCATGACCTCGTCCCGGCTCGGTATGCTGTCCGGGTCCATCGGCGTCAGGTTCGCGACCGTAACGCGCACCCGGAAGACGCCCTCCGCCACCGGCTCGGCGCTCAGGTCGACTCGTCCCTCCAGCCCGATCTGGCGCCCGAGGTCGCCGGCGGCCGGGAACGCGAACGGAAGCGACCGGGGAGCGGCGAGGAGCTCGGCGAGCGTGGCCACCCGGACCGTCACGTCGCGCTCGATCGCCTCGTGCCAGTCGGGCTGGCCCGGCTGCTCCGACGTGCGGGCGAACAGGTGGAGAAAACGGACCGACACCTCGAGGCCGAGGTCCGCGCCGCCTTGCAGCAGGCACTCGGTCCGCATCTCCCAGAGGTCGAGCCCCTGCTGCGCCCGGCTGTGCGGCTCCGGGTAGATCACGCCGAAGTTGAATCGCTGCCGGTTCTTCACCGCGGAGCGCCGGTAGGGATAGAGCATGTAGCCCTCGTACAGGAGGGCCCGCGCGACCCGGTCCACCGAGGCCTCGCTCATACCGGCGCCTCCTCGTCCACCGGCGGCAGGATGCGCTCCACGGCCTGCTCCCAGGTCGGGATGCCGTGGCGCACCTTGTACTGGTACAGCCGGTCGAACACGTCACGCCGCAGCTCGACGAAGGCGATGTTCGGGTAGTAGGTGTCCATCAAGAGCCGCCAGGTCTTCACCGGCAGGCGAAACCGGGCCTCCAGGGACCACGAGATCGGCGCCACCTGGAGGGCGCCGTCGCCGTCCTGGTAGAACACGCTGCCGCTGAAGAGGAAGTCCAGCGGTATGTCCCCTTCCTCCAGGGCGTAGAAGTACTTGGTCGCCGCGATGTTGAAGTCGTAGGTGCAGGGGACCGGAAGCTCGGCCGTGACCTCGCCGGTGAAGGGCGGCACCACGACGTTCGCGTGGGTCCACAGCATGGCTCGGAGCGTCTGGCCCCAGCGCTCCGGCTCGCCGAACAGGTCGCGGAGCCGCGCTTCCTCACCGGCCCCGTAGTGCCGCTTGGTCGCCTCGATCTGGATCTGGCAGCGGAGCACGACGTTGTGGATGGTCTCGTCGGGGGAGGCGTTGGTCACCCGAAGCCTGAACGTCAGGAGGGGCACCATCGCGAAGGGCGTGACCTCCGCGCCTTCGACCTGGACGCGCAGGTCAGGCACGGAGGCCCTGCCTCGCGGGGCGGGCCACGCGTCGGAGATCCCCGAAGAAGCGGTCGATCTCCTCCCAGACGGCGCTGCCCCCGGTGAATCCCTTCCAGTGCAGTCCGAATGATGCCGACCAGCCGGAAGCACTGGTCGATCGGCACGATGAAGCAGTCGTTGCGGGCCACGCCGCGCGCGGACACGGTTGACCAGCAGCGCCTGCACGTCCGGCTGCAGGTCGTGGAGCACCGGGTGCTCTCCTCGGATTTCCTCCCAGCTCTCCAGCTCCAGCAGCGACTCGGTCGCGCCCGCCGGGCTGGGATAACAGGCCACCACCCGTCCCTGCGGCGTGCTGTCGTAAAAGAAGGCCAGATCGATCGGCAGCCGGAGCGCTTCCCACTGCGACGCGCTGATGGTGAGCTCGTCGAGGGCGATCACGTCGTGCGGCACCCGCTTGTACCTGGTACCAGCCTGGGCGCTGAAGAGCACGGCGCACGCGCCGCAGGCACAGGCCAGGCGCCGCTCCGCCGGGTCGATCAGATGGTCGTGGATCGGCGCGACCTCCACGCCGCAGAGGTCGCATCGCTCCACCGGCGTGCGCCGCTTGGCGAACCGCCGGAGGACCTCGAACCCGGCGCCGTGCGCCCCGTCGGGCGAGGTCATGGTCAGGCCGAGCCCGCGGCGACACTGGGTGGCGGCAGTGCCACCTGGGTGCGTCCGTTGCGGGTGAGGATGGGGAAGGGGTCGAGGTGCAGGTCGGGGCGGGCGAGGGCGCGGCCGGCCTGGACGACGTCGTAGGCCAGGCCGCACCCGGGACACGCGAGCGAGCGGCCCGCCAGCGCGGCGGCGCCGAGATCGGCGTCGCACTCCGGGCAGCGGGCGCCGTAGGCGTACAGGCTCTCCTCCTGCCGGCAGAAGAGCACCTCCCGCCCGCCGACATCCATCCGGCGGGTGGCCCCGTTCGCGAGCCGGCCGAGGTCGGGCACATCCTGCCAGACGCTGTCCGCGTCGGCCAGCCCGTCCAGGCCGCCGCTGGCCTTCAGCGCGGCGAGCACGGCCGCGGCCGGATGCGGCTCGGCCTGGCCCTCCACGAGGATGGCGCTCACGTCGGGCGCCGCCTCGTGAATCGCCTGCTCGATGGCGAGCTTCAGCGTCACCGCCGAGGACGGGCAGCCATGGCAGCTCCCCTGCATCCGGAGCCGCACCACCGACTCCTCGATGGCCACCAGCTCGACGTTGCCGCCGTGCGACTTGAGATATGGCCGGCTCTTCTCCAGCGCGCCCAGCACCCGGGTCTCCAGGTCCACCGGATGCAGGTCGTACAGCAGCAGCACGCTGGCGATGAGGTCGTCACGCGAGAGCTGGTCCACGATGGTGCCGCCGGCGGCGCCGTTCCGGCGGATCGTGGCCAGCATGCGCTCGAGCGCCTCGCCATGCAGCTCCATCAGCGCGCGCACGAGCTCCTGCGACGCGGCCCGGGCCGCGGGGTCGGTCGCGGTCTCGAGCTGCTTGACCAGCTCCTCGATCGCCGCGATCCGACGCTCGAACTCCGTCTGCCTGGGCATCACGCCCCTCCCCGTGGATTCCCGCCCTCTGGACGTCTCCTCAGCCGTGGTTGCCGAAGAATGGTGAGTGATGGGTCTCCACCACCTTGCCGTTGCCCAGGTACATGTGCACGCCGCACGGGAGGCAGGGATCGAAGCTCCGTACCGCGCGCATGATGTCGATGCCCTTGAAGGTGTCCGGCCCGTTCTCTTCGAAGATCGGCGTGTTCTGCACCGCGTCCTCGTAGGGGCCCGGCGTCCCGTAGACGTCCCGCACGCTGCCGTTCCACGGCGTCGGAGGATACGGGATGGTAGTTGGCGATCTTCCCGTTCCGGATCACCACGTGGTGCGACAGCACGCCGCGCACCGCCTCGTGGAAGCCGCAGCTGATCGCTTCGTCGGGCACGGTGAACTCGTTCCAGGTCTTGGTCCGGCCCGCGTGCAGCTCGGCCAGCGCCTTCTCCACGAAGTGGTAGGCGGCGGCAGCGGCGTACACCTGGAAATAGGTACGCGCGCGGTCCCGCTCGATGGCGTTGCTCCACTTGGGGATCTTCCACTCGAACTCGGCCTCGGGCTTCGTGGCGGTCTTGGGCAGATACATCTTGACGCTGGTGCCCGTCGCTTTGACGTACCCGATGTCCACGATGCCCGCCAGGGCCGTGGCCCAGAACCGGGCGAGCGGCCCGCCGCCGGTGTCGAGCGCCAGATGGTCTTTGCCGTCGAACCAGCGGGGCGACATCGTCCAGCTGTACTTGTCGTCGAAGTCCCGCTTCTGCGGCCGCGGAATGGTGGTCTGGTTCCAGGGATGCCGCTGGTCCACCTTATTGCCGAGCGGATCCTCCTTGACGAACGTCTCCTCCTTGGCCCAATCGTCGTAGAACGAGTGGCCGAGCAGGATGCGGATGCCGAGGTTGATGTCCACCAGGTCTGTGGGTCACCAGCTTGCCGTCCACTACGACGCCCGGGGTGACGAACATCTTGTCGCCCCAGCCGGCCATGTTCTTGTAGGTGTAGTCGCAGTGCGTCGGGATCGTTGAACGAGCCCCAGCAGCCGAGCAGGGTGCGGCGGTAGCCCACCTTCTCATAGCCCGGGAGCGCGTCGTACCAGAAGTCGAACAGGTCGTCGTGCAGCGGCACGCACTTCTTCATGAACTCCGCGTACCGCGCCAGCCGGACCAGGTAGTCGGTGAAGAGCTGCACCGTCGGCACCGTGCCGACGCCGCCCGGATACAGGGTCGAGGGATGCACGTGCCGTCCTTCCATCAGGCAGAACGCCTCCCGGGTGTAGCGGCTCACCATGAGCGTCTCGCGGTAGAAGTCGCCGGTGAACGGGTTGAGCGCCGTCATGATGTCGGCGATGGTGCGGTAGCCGTGGTCGGCCGCGTGCGGCGCGGCGGTCTTCTGCGCCTTGGCCCACACCCCGGGATTGGTGGCCTTGACCATCTGCTCGCAGAAGTCCACGCCCACCAGGTTGTCCTGGAAGATGTTGTGGTCGAACATGTACTCGGCGGCCTCGCCGAGGTTGACGATCCACTCGGCGATGGCCGGCGGCCGCACGCCGAAGGCCATGTTCTGCGCGTAGGTGGCGCAGGTGGCGTGGTTGTCGCCGCAGATCCCGCAGATCCGGCTGGTGATGAAGTGCGCGTCGCGCGGGTCCTTGCCCTTCATGAAGATGCTGTAGCCACGGAAGATGGACGAGGTGCTGTGACACTCGGCCACTTCCTTGTTGTCGAAGTCGATCTTGGTGAAGATCCCCAGGCTCCCGACGATCCGAGTGATCGGATCCCAGTTCATCTCCACCAGCTTCCTCGACTTGCCCGCCGTCCCGGTCTTTGGGGCGGCCACGGTCGTAGTCATCGCCGTTGCTCCTTGGTCAGTAGGACCTGGGGTGATAGCCGGTGGTCAGCTCGGGACGCGGATGGCGCCACTTCGGCTCCTTGTTCACCGTCGAGTTGGTGAACGAGCGCAGCGCCTTGATGGTCTTGCCGTAGACCTGGATCGCGGCGGTCGAGACCCGCGCGCCCGGCGGCTCGTCCATGAACGGCATGAACTTGTCGGGGAAGCCCGGCATGGTGCAGCCGATGCAGATCCCGCCGACGTTGGGACAGCCGCCGATGCCCGCCATCCAGCCGCGCTTCGGCACGTTGCAGTTCACCACCGGTCCCCAGCAGCCCAGCTTGACGATGCACTTGGGCGAGCCGTACTCGGTGGCGAAGTCGCCCTGCTCGTAGTAGCTGCCGCGGTCGCAACCCTCGTGCACGGTCGTGCCGAACAGCCAGGTGGGGCGGAGTTGATCGTCGAGGGGGATCATCGGGGCCAGGCCGGCGACCTGGTACAGCAGGTAGAGCAGCGTCTCCATGAAGTTGTCGGGCTGCACCGGACAGCCGGGGACGTTCACGATCGGGAGGCCCGCCTTCGACTTCCAGTCCCACCCGAGATAGTCGGCCAGGCCCATGCAGCCGGTGGGATTGCCTTCCATCGCGTGGATCCCGCCGTAGGTGGCGCAGGTGCCGATCGCCACGACCGCCAGCGCCTTGGGCGCCAGCCGGTCGATCCACGTGGTTGTCTTGATCGGCTGCCCGGTTTCGGATGTCCGTGCCCATCGCCGCCCAGTAGCCTTCCTTCTTGATCTTCTCGTTCGGGATCGACCCCTCGACCACCAGTACGAACGGATCGAGCTTCCCCTCGTGCGCCTGGTACCAGGGCTTGAGGAAGTCGTCGCCGATCTCGAAGGCGAGCACGGGGTTGTGCAGGTGGACCTTCGGCAGTCCGGGGATGGCGCCGAGGATGACGTCCTCGATGCTCGGCTGGGTGGCCGCGGTGATGGAGACCGAGTCTCCGTCACAGCCGAGGCCGGCGGTCAGCCAGAGGACGTGGATGTCCGAGACCGCCGGCGGCTTCTGGGTGACGCGACCGTAGGGAACGGTGGCAGGCATAGACTCTCCTTCTCGGGCTTCGAAGGGCGGGAGAGGCGAGGGCGGACTTCCCTGCGTGGGAACGCATTGCGACGCTCGGTCAGGCGCGCACGGCGCTGAGCGGGCAGTTCTCAATCACTCCAATTTGGGATCGGTCGGAAGGTTCGCCAGCGGGCGCGTCCCGCGGCGCGTGATGGGGGATTCTCTTATGCGGTGCATCGGGGAATCCCCGATGCGGCTCCCGTGGCGGGGAGTTACTGGGCCGGCTCGGCCAGTCTCCATTCGATGGCCCGCTGCACCAGGTCCCGGGAGGTATGGAGGGCCAGCTTCTCCTTGATGTGCGCCTGGTAGGACTCGACCGTCTTGACGCTCAGGTGCAGCTCGTCGGCGATCTGGCGTGTGCCGTGTCCCTCGCCGATGAGACGAAACACCTCCAGCTCCCGGTCGCTCAGCCGAGCCATCGGGGCCCGGCCCGGCTTCCCGGGTCCGGTAGCGATCTGCCGCAGCATCGTGCTGGTCACCCGCTCGCTCACGTACATCTCTCCGCGCAGGATCCTGCGCAGCGCCACCAGGACGTTTTCGGTCGCCTCCTGCTTCATGATGTAGCCGTTGGCCCCCGCCCGGAGCGCGCGCTCGGCATAGACCGACTCGTCGTGCATCGAGAGCACCAGCACCGGCAGCGCCGGATCGCTGGACCGGATCGTCTTCAGCAGCTCGATCCCGTCAGGTCCCGGGAGCGAGATGTCGAGCAGGAGGACATCCGGCCGCGTGCCGGCGATCGCCGCGAGGGCGGAGTGGGCCTCCTCGGCCTCGCCGCAAACGACGAGATCAGGCTCCTGGTCGATGAGCAGGGCCAAGCCCTGGCGGACGATCGGATGGTCGTCCACCACGAGGACCCGGTACTTGCCTCGTCCTGCTTTCGCCGTCGTTCGTGGCGACATCGGGCTCCGTCAGCTCTCCAGCGGAAAGCGGCAGCAGATCACGGTGCCCCGTGGGGACCCGCGGCGGATGTCGAGCGACCCACCGACCATGTTGGCGCGATAGCTCATGATGCGCAAACCCAATCCCGGGTGGCTGGCCGGAATCTCGGGCAGCCCGGTGCCGTCGTCCTCGATGCTGAGACTTCCGGTCTCACCTTCCCGTGCGAGGGTGAGGACGATGTGCTCCGGTCCGCCGTGCTTGATCGCGTTGTTCACCCCCTCCTGCGCGATGTGATACAGATGGGTCGCCAGTCCCACGTCGGTGATGAGAATCGGAGCGGGACACTCGAAGCGGCAGGAGACGGTGAAGAGGTCCTCGATCTCGGCCGACCACTGCTGGAGCGCCGACATCAGGCCCTGCGCGTCGGAGAAGACCGGCACCAGCCCGTGGGCCAGCTCCCGGGTCTTGTGGATCGCGTCGTTCACCAGCCGCACGATCTTCGCCGCCTGGGGCGCCTGCGGCGCGCCTTCCTCCATCAGCTGCCGCTGCAGCACCTTGCTCATGAACGCGATGCCGGTGAGGTGCTGGCCGAGGCCGTCGTGCAAGTCCTGCCCGATCTGGCGCTGCTCCCGTCCACTGATCTCGAGCAGCGCCGACTCCATCCGCTTCCGCTCGGTGATGTCGATACCGGTGGTGATGATGTGCGCCGGCGCGGCCCCGGCCCCGGGGAGGACGGTATTCGACCACGCGATCCGGCGCCGGGCGCCGTCCCGGGCCGCCCAGTCGCTCTCGTACGGGCGCTGTTGGCCCGGCCGAAGCGACTGCAGCAGCGTCCGGAAGCCGCGCGCTTCCTCCGGCACCGGAAACAGGTCCCAGAAGTAGCGGCCGCGCACCTCGTCGAACGAGTAGCCGCTGATGAGCTCGCAGGTCCGGTTGAAGCGGATGATGGATCCTGACGGGCTCAGCGTCACCACGAGGGCCCCGACGGTGTCGAGCACGGCGGAGAGCAGGTTGCGCTCCCCCTCGAGCGCGGCCTCCGTCTGCTTGAGCTCGGTGATGTCGAACCCCACGCCGTGGATGAACCAGGGACGGCCGTCGTCGCGCCGCACCATCTTCACTTCGCACTGAAACCAGAGCAGGCGTCCGTCGCGAGCCAGCACCCGGTAGGCGGACCGGAGCGGCTTGCCGGTCAGGAACATCTCCGCCGCCTCCACGCTCCAGCGGAGCTGGTCATCCGGGTGGATGTGGTTGTACCACCGGACCGGATCCTCCAGCCATTCCGCCTGGGAGAACCCCATGGCCTCCTCGATCCGGGGGCTCACGTAGGCTTCGCCGATCCCCCGGTCGAGGTAGGCCATGAAGACGACAGCCGGCACCTGCTCCACCAGCGTGCGATACTTCGCTTCCAGGTTGGGCACCGCCGGGTCGGCCAGGCCCTGCGCCCCGTTCCCGCGGCCGCCGTCGCGCGCGAACACCGCGGCGAGGTCGCGGAGGATCGATTCCGCTTCCAGATGGTCCATGACGTCGGTCATTCGGGCCGGGTGGCGCCGCCGCGCCAGCTCGGCTCCTTGTTCATCGATACCAGCGTAAAGCGGCGCAGTGCCTGGATCGCGCGGCCGTACGTCATCACCGCCGCGGATGAGAGGAGTGAGCCGGGCGGCTGGTCCATGAAGGGCATGAAACTTGTCGGGGAAGCCCGGCATGGTGCACCCGATGCAGATGCCCCCTACGTTGGGACACCCGCCGATGCCGCCCATCCACCCGCGCTTCCCCACGTTGCACTGCACCACGGGCCCCCAGCACCCCAGCTTCACGATGCATAGGTGGGAGCCGTAGGTCTCGGCGAACTCGCCTTGCTCGTAGTGGCCTCCCCGGTCGCAGCCCTCGTGCACCGTGCGCTCGAACAGCCAGCGCGGGCGGAGTACGTCGTCGAGAGGGATGATCGGGGCGCGGCCGACGAACTGATAGAGGAGGTAGAGCAACGTCTCGGTCATATTGTCGGGCTGGACCGGACAACCGGGCAGGCAGACGATGGGCAGCCCGGCGCGCGACCGCCAGCTCCATCCCAGGTAGTCGGGCAGGCCCATGGCGCCCGTGGGGTTGCCCTCCATCGCGTGGATTCCACCGTAGGCAGCGCAAGTGCCGGCGGCCACCACCGCCCATGCCCGCGGCGCCAGACGGTCGATCCAGTCGCAGGTGGTGATCGGCTGCTTGGTGACCGGGTCGGTGCCGAACGTGGCCCAATATCCTTCGAGCTTGTTGGTCTCGTCCGGGATCGATCCCTCGACCACGAGAATGAACGGACCGAGCTCCCCCCGGGCGCCGCGGTGAAAGTACTCCACGAACTCGTCGCCCACTTCCGCGGCGAGGAACGGGTTGTAGAGCGTGACCTTGGGGGTCCACGGGATGGCGCCGCTCAGCAGGTCTTCGATGCTGGGCTGGGTAGCCGCCGTCATCGCGATGGTATCGCCGTCGCAGCTCAGACCTGCGGTGAGCCACAGAATGGCGATCTCCGCGCTGGCGGCGTGGGCGACGCCCGGGGCGTCAACCGGATGAGGCACGACGGGCATGGGGGAGCTCCGAGGCCGTCGAGAGGGGCGTTGCCATCTTAAGCTAGCCGCTTTCCACGGGCGGGTAAGTCGCCTCGACGACCGAGCAGCGCCAAGCTGGTCATCGCGGTTCCCTGCTTGGTGGGCCAGGGCAGCTGCCCCAGCGGTCGGGCCTCGATCGGCCAGCCGGCCTGTTGCAGCCGGCGCACCGCCAGGTACGGCCCTTCGATCACTTTGCCGTCGGGCCAGAGGGGGCGGAGCTCCGGGAAATAGTCGTGCAGCAGCAGAAATCCGCCGGGCCGCAGCCGATCGAGCGCCGCGGGCACCTCGGTCACCACAGTCTTGAGCCGGTGATCGCCATCCAGAAAGATCAGGTCGTAGGGCTCGCCGGCTTCTCGCAGCACCTCGACCCCGCGGGCGACGCGGAATTGCACCAGGTCGCCATAACCCAGCCGGCGCATCGCCGCCGCGGGCGATTGCGGCAACCGGAACGCTCGCCAAGCCGCCGTCTCCGGGTGGTTGACGTCCTTGATGTCCACGCTCAGAAGCCGGGGCTCGGCAGGCCCTGGGTGGGCATCGTTCAATGCGGCCGCGAGATGTACGGTGGAGGCCCCCGCCTGGGTCCCGATCTCCAGCACGCGGCGCGGCCGAAGATGACGAACGAGGTAGTAGAGCGCCCGACGGTCGCCGGGATTCATGCCCGCTTCGGCGGAGATCTCGAGCTGCTGGATGCGCGCCGAGACGGCCCGCCAGTCCGAGTCCACCGCCGCTGCCTTGAAGACTGCCGCCAGGTCGAGTCGATCCAGCGTTCCCGCCGACAGCGCCGCCGCGCGCAGGCCCGGTGTCAGCCGCATCCGCAGGACGGAAAGCCACGTCGATGTCATCCTCGCAACATGACGAGTCGACCCTGCTGCGGTCCAGCGCAGCAATGGCGGCTTGGTTGGCCTTGGAACCCCATACCGGCTATTTCTCCCTCATCGAGCGAGCGACATGGCGTCGCCCCCGCGTTCACCTCAGCAAGCAGAGTCGCAAGTATGTCCACCCACGCTATTCCCGCCGTCACCGGTCTGCACCACGTGACGGCCATCGCCGGGAATCCCCAGCGCAACCTCGATTTCTACACCGGCACCCTGGGCATGCGATTGGTCAAGCGCTCGGTGAATCAGGACGCGCCGGACACCTACCACCTCTTCTACGCCGACGCCGAAGGGCACGCGGGCAGCGACATCACCTTCTTTCCCTGGCCTGAGCTCCCGCCAGGCAAGCGTGGCGTCGGACTGACCAACGAGGTCGCCCTGGCTGTGCCGCCTGGCACGCTTGGCTGGTGGGCGGAGCGGTTGAACGCGGCAGGGGTCCGTACTGGAGCGGCCACGACCTGGTTCGGCGAGCCGGTGCTCCCGCTCACCGATCCCGACGGACTGGGACTCGCGCTGGTCGAAACCGGAGACGCCCGTGAGTTCGCTGCCTGGGCCGAGAGCCCGGTGCCTCCGGAGCGCCAGATCCGCGGCCTGCATGGGGTGCGGCTGGCTCAGCGGGAGCTGGCGCCGACCGCGCGGTTCCTGATCGAGGGACTGGGGTTCACCGCCGCCGGGGAGGAGAGCGGCTGGCATCGCTTCACGGTTCAGGGTGGCGGCTCGGGACGGACCCTCGACATCCAGGTGACTCCCGGCGCGCCCCGGGGCGAATGGGGAATCGGCAGCGTTCACCACATCGCGTGGCGGGTGCCGGACGGCGCCGCGCAGCGCTCGGTCCGCGCGTCCGTCGGCGCGGCCGGCGGCCGGCCGACCGAGGTGATCGACCGGTTCTGGTTCCAGTCGGTGTACTTCCGGGAGCCGGGTGGCGCGCTGTTCGAGGTGGCGACCGATGGCCCCGGCTTCACCGTGGATGAGTCACTGGACGCGCTGGGTGAGCGGCTCATCCTCCCGCCCTGGCTGGAGCCGCGCCGGGCCGAGATCGAGCGAGGCCTGCCGCGGCTCTCCTCGACGGTGAGAACCTAGGCGACGGAGCCTGCTGACCTGGATCTGCTGTCCGGAGGGGCCGATGCCAAGGACGGTAAGCCGCACTTCGTGCACGGGATGGTGCGGGAGATCGAGGTGGGGAACGTCGCTGAAGCCTCTTAGCTTCCCAGCTCCTGAGTGCCACAGTAGTTCAGGAACGCCGCGAGCTCCTCCGCTTCACGAGAAGTCGCGACCATGATCGTGGTGCTCCCTCGGGTGACGGTCGGAATGTACGGAAGGCCACCGCGGCCCGGTCGCTTCAGCGGCCGGGTCGCGGCGCGCCAAGGACCGTCGCGTAATGCTGCCGACGTGCCGGCGGCCAGCTGCTCCACGCAATGGCGCAGGAGCGACGAATCGCGGCGGGTGCGATGCTTGGGCTTCCGCTGGTGTCGAATCAGTGCCGCCAGCTCGAGGGCCGCACGCTGACAGTAGGTCTGAGGGGCCAACTCTTCGACCGGATGGTCGGGAGTCTGGCTCGATCGAGTGTCATCCATTGGTGCGAAGCCTCCGTCGCCGCATCGTCCTGTAAGGTATCCCAGGTATAGCGAACTTTGTAATGGCGCATCCCGCGTGGCGCGCCAGTTGCCCCAAGTCCGCGGACCCGGACCCGGAGCCCTGGCGGGCTGCCCTCGCCGATCCCTCAACCTTTGTTCCCTGAGGAGATTAGGGCGCACCTCGGACCGGGTGCCCCGAGGGTCCGCGGCGTGCAGGACGCAAGAGTCGTCGTCCATCTCCCCGGACACCGTCATCCCCATGGCCATAGGTGCCCGCATGATCAGCCGGCAGGTCGGAGTTCGTCTCGCCTTCGCCCTCGGCTGGTTCCTCGTTGCCTGCGGGGGGGAATCCACCGGTCCAAGTACCGGAAGTCTCGCGCTTGCCGTCTCGGGTCTGCCTGACGGCGTGGAAGCCGACATCAGCGTGTCGGGGCCGGGGGGATTCAACCGCCGGTTGAATGGGTCGGAAACCCTTGTGGGGCTGGCTCATGGGAGCTACACCGTGGTTGCCGCGGGGGTCCCCGTCGGACCGTCGTTGTACGCGGCTGCACCGTCCTCCCAGGTGGTCGTGGTCAGCAGCCCGGATCCCGCCAGCGCTGCCGTGGTGTATACACCCGGCTCGGCCGGCAACGGCCACCTGTCGGTGACCGTTGCCGAATTGCCCGAGGGCACGGCGGCCGCGGTGACGGTGTCCGGTCCCGGCGGCTATTCCCGCGCCGTTACGGCCACCGAGACGCTGCACGGGCTGGCCGCGGGCCAGTACACCATCACCGCGCTGCCGGTCAGCGACGGCAGCGAGCAGTATTCTCCCGCGCCGTCGAGCCAGACCGTGTCGGTCGGTGCCAGCGGGACCGCAATGGCGACCGTGAACTACTCGACCGGCGGCCCAGCCGGATTCAACCTCCGGATCGATGGTCTGTACCTGGTTCAGAGCGTACAGACCTATAGCCGGGGCGTGCCCCTGGTCAGAAACCGCGATGCGTTACTCCGCGTCTTCGTCACCGCCAATCAGATGAACGCGGCGACTCCGAACGTCCGCATACGCTTCTACCACAGCGGCGTGCTCATGTCGACCGCGACCATTGCCGCACCGGGACTCGCGACTCCGCTCGGCGCGAATGAAGCCGTTCTCGGCAACTCGTGGAATCTCGTGGTCGACAAGGCGCTCGTTCAGCCGAACCTGTCCGTCCTGGCGGACGTGGATCCCGGAAACGCCGTTCCCGAGGGGAACGAAGCGGACAACCTGTTTCCCTCGTCGGGCACGCCGATCCTCGCGGACGTCCGCAGCACCGAACCCTTCAGCGTGCGCTTCATTCCCGTGAGAACCCAGGCCGACAACCGCGTCGGCAATGTTACCGCGGTGAACCGGGATGACTTTCTGACGGCGGCGATGGCCATGCACCCGCTCGCGAGCTTCGACGCGTCCGTGAGCGGGGTGTACACCACCTCCACCGAGGCCCCGCTTCAGCCGGGCAACGAGAACCAGGCCTGGAACGCCATCGTGGCGGAGATTCTTGCGCTCCGGACAGCCGGGACCACCACCCAGTACTATTACGGTGTCGTGAACCCGAGCTACAGCGCCGGGGTTGCCGGGGTCGGCTATATCGGCGCGGCCGCGGCGATCGGCTGGGACAAGCTGCCGAGCGCCAGCTCGGTGGCGGCGCACGAATGGGGTCACAACTGGCGCCGCAATCACGCCCCGTGCGGCGATCCCACGTCTCCCGACGCCGGCTACCCCTATGCCGGCGGGGAGATCGGCGTCATCGGGTACGATTTCGTCACCGCGACGGTCAAGCCGGCGAGTTCGCACGATCTGATGGGCTACTGCAGCCAGGAATGGATCAGCGACTACACCTTCCAGAACATCCTCGACTTCCGGAGCGACGAGGCGCTCATGGCGAGCGCCATGGGTGAGGCGATCCAGCCGGCGCTGCTGGTCTGGGGCCGAATCGAGAACGGCCGCGCCGTGCTCCAACCGGCATTCCGCATAACGACCAGGCCAAGTTTGCCGCGGCGCCCGGGTCCCTATCGTCTGGAGGGTCGCGCCGACGGCGGGGCCGTGGTGTTCGGATTCGACTTCGCTCCCCTGGACGTCGCCGACGATCGGACGGGAGCGAAGCACTTCGCCTTCGCCGTGCCGCTACAGCCCGAGCGTGCGGCGAGAGTGGTCTCCCTGCACCTGGCCGGCGCCGGCCTCCAGGCTTCCGCCTCCCAGGTCTCGTCCACGCCGGCCGTCATCGAGGTCCGCCGCAGCGGCGCGGGCGGGTGGCGCTCCGATGGGATGCGGCGAAGTCACCGATGATCATGGTCCGCGACCCGGTCAACGGCGATATTCTCTCCTTCGCTCGCGGCGGGAGCGGCGGAGGTGGAGACCACCCAGCCGGATCTCTCCTTGACGGTGTCCGATCGGGTGGGGAGCCGGGACCTGCGCGTGAGGGTTCGATGACGATGGGCCGGACGGTCCCTGTGGTCATGTTCGCCGCCCTGGCGGCCTGCTCTTCCGGGCAGACGCGGGAGGGCTCGGCCCCGACGCCATACGGCGAGCCGGGCGCCGCGGCGAACAGCTCTCCGGTCGTCACGCTCGAGCGCACGCCGTGCTTCGGCACTTGCCCGGTCTACCAGGTCGCGATCTCGCGCTCCGGGTCGGTGCGCTTCGTCGGCAAGCACCACGTGATCCAGCAGGGCGAGGCCACGGCGGAGATTCCCGCGGCGCGGGTGGACAGCCTGCTGCGGGAGCTGGAAGCGGGAGGATACTTCGAGTTCGCGGACGCCTACGTGATGGATGCGCCGGCCTGTGGCCAGTACGCCACCGACTCCCCGACGGTCATCACGTCCGCGAGCACAGCGGGCCGGCAGCAAGACCATCCGGCACGACTACGGGTGTGACGCCGCCCCGCGGGAGCTGGGCCGGCTCGAGCGGCTGATCGACGAGGTGGCCGGCACCTCCCGCTGGATCGGGCGTTGACGGCGGGACGGCGGAACGGCGGAACGGCGGAACGGCGGAACGGCAGGGTAGCCTGTCATCCCGAGCGCAGCGAGGCCGATCTTCTCCGCGGTCATCGAGATCCGGCAAGAGTCCGTCGGTCGCATTCGCTCCCTCGGGATGACACGCTCCGCTGCCGCCCGTCCGCCCGTCCGCCGTCCGCCGTTCCGCCGTTCCGCCGTTCCGCCCTTCCGCCCTTCCGCCTCAAGCCGATCGCCGGACCGCCAGGGAAGGATCGAGCCGATCCCGCACCGCGTCGCCCAGCAGCGTAGCCCCGACCACCACCACCACGAGCGCCACACCGGGCGCGGCCGCCACCCAGGGGGCGTTGACCAGCGTGTCGCGGCCTGAGGCGATCAGGTTGCCCCACGATGGGGTCGGCGGCTGCACGCCGAGTCCCAGAAACGAGAGTCCCGCCTCCAGCATGATCGCGTTGCCGAGCCCGAGCGCGGCGGCCACGATCACCGGGGTCATCGCATTGGGCAGGATGTGTCGCAGCAGGACTCGCAGATCCGAGGCCCCGAGGCCCACCGCGCCCTCCACGAACGGCCGCACCGCCAGCGCCCGCACCTCGCCGTGCACCAGCCGGGCGATCGTCATCCAACCGGTGAGGCCCAACACCACGATCACGAGGCCGGCGCTGGGGCGCCACAGCGAAGCCAGGAGCAGGAGCAGCACCACCCGCGGCAGGGCCAACGCGAAGTCGGTGAGCCCCAGCAGCGCCGTCGCGGGCCACCCGCGCCAGAATCCGGCCGCCGCGCCGACCGCGACGCCGACCAGCAGCGACACCAGGACCGCCAGCGTTCCCACGCTCAAAGAGACCCTGGCACCGTAGGCGAGGCGGGCCCACACGTCCCGGCCGAAGCGGTCGGTACCGAGGAGATGGAAGGCGCCGTGGACGTCGGAGCTGAGCGGCGGCAGGAAGCGTGTGGCGACGATGTCCTGCTGCGCCACCGGGTCCCCGGCGACGAGGGGAGCGAACAGGGCCACCGCCGCCGCGGCGACGAGCACCGCGAGTCCGAATACCGCTCGCCGGTCGCTCCAGAGGCCGCCTGTCATCCGGCCCGCCCGGCGCCGTTCGCGTGCGCCCGCACGCGTGGGTCCACCCAACCGACCAGCGCCTCCGCCAACAGGTTGCCCGCGACCACGAGCCCCGCGCTCACCGCGGTCGCCGCCATTACCACGGGGTAGTCGCGCGCGCCGACGGCGTTCACCAGCACCCGTCCGACCCCGGGCCAGGCGAAGATCGCCTCGATGAACACCGCCCCGGAGAAGAGCGCCGGGAGGGAGAGCCCCAGCAGGGTCACCACGGGAATCAGCGCGTTCCGCAGCACGTGGCGCACGGCCACCCGCGCCGGGGAGAGTCCCTTGGCCCGCGCGATGGCGACGAACGGCGCGCCGGCGACGTCGAGCATGGCGCCACGGACGTAGCGGGCCGTGCCCCCGACGCCGATGAGCGTGAGCGTAGCGAGCGGGAGGGCGAGATGGCGCAGGCGGTCGGCGATCCGCTCCCATCCCGTGAGGAAATCCGAGTCGAACCCCGCCGCGCCGAACGCGGGGAGCACTCTCGCTTCGTAGGTGAAGACCATCACCAGCATCAGGCCCAGCCAGTAGCCGGGCATGGCGAACAGCGTGACCGTCACCACCGAGAGCACCGTGTCGAGGCGCCCACCCCGCATGGCCTGCAGCACGCCGACGGCGATCCCCAGCAGATAGCTCAACACCAGCGAGATCCCTACCAGTCGGACGGTCGCCGGCCACGCCTCGGCGAGCGTCTGCGCGACCGGCCGACCGGTGGCGATGCTGGTCCCCCAGTCGCCCCGGACGAATCGGCCGAGCCATGCCGCGTACTGCGCCGGGAGGGGCCGGTCGAGCCCGAGCGCGTGACGCTGCGCCGCAACCTGCGCCTCCGTCGCGGCCGGGCCGACCAGCAGACGCGCGGGATCACCCGGCGCGAGCCGCAGGAGGAAGAACATGAGCGTCAGGACGCCGAAGACAACGGCGACTCCACTCAGCGCTCGGCGCAGCAGGAGGGCCGGCATCGGAGGAATTTCCTTCCTCTCTATCCCCGCCGCCAGGGAGAGGTTTCCGGCGGCCCCACATAGCTTTCCCCGTCCGCGAACTACACATTTCCTACCCGTCCCCCACCGGGCTTTCGTGACCGTAGCCGACTCCTCCCTGGCCAAGGCCCTCCCCGATCGCTACCAGCTCGAGCGCGAGCTCGGGCGCGGGGGCATGGCAACGGTCTACCTCGCCCGCGACATCAAGCACGACCGCATGGTCGCCATCAAAGTCCTCCACCCCGAGCTCGCGGCGACGCTAGGTCCGGAGCGCTTTCTCCGGGAGATCAAGGTCGCGGCCGGGCTGCAGCATCCCAACATCCTCCCAATGCACGACTCGGGCGAAGCCATCGGCCGGCTCTGGTTCGCCATGCCCTACGTCGAGGGTGAGTCGCTCCGCGCTCGTCTCGAGCGTGAGGGCGAGCTCCCGATCGGCGAGGCGGTGCGCCTCCTCCGCGACGTGGTCGATGCCCTGGCCTGCGCCCACCAGCATGGGGTGGTGCATCGTGACATCAAACCGGACAACGTGCTCCTCTCCGGCCATCACGCGATCGTCGCCGACTTCGGTGTCGCCAAGGCCCTGAGCGCGGCTGCCGGCGACTCCGCACTGACCTCCGCCGGCATGGCCATAGGGACCCCGGCGTACATGGCGCCGGAGCAGGCCGCCGCCGATCCGCATGCGGATCATCGGGCGGACATCTACGCGCTCGGTGCGATGGCCTACGAGATGCTGACGGGTCGCCCGCCCTTCACGGGAGCCACACCGCAGGCGGTGCTGGCGGCCCAGCTGACCGAGACGCCTCACTCGCTTGCCAAGGACCGCCCCAGCGTGCCGCCTGCACTGGAGGCACTGGTACTGCGCTGTCTGGAGAAACGACCCGCCGACCGCTGGCAGAGCGCCGAGGAGCTCCTGCACCGGCTGGAGACGATCACCCTCGGGGAAGCTACCGCGAGCACTACGACGGTACCGGTGAGGGCGGTGTCCGCTTCGGCCTCCTCACGCCGGCTGCGAGTGACCGCGGCGGTCATGCTGCTCGTCCTGATCGGCGCCGGGGTGTGGAGTTGGCTTCGATCGAGGCCGACCGCCGTGCTGGACGCCGATCTCATCGCCGTCGCGCCCTTCGATGTGCTCGGCGCGGACCTCGAGCTCTGGCGCGAGGGGCTGGTGGACGTCCTGGCCCGCAACCTGGACGGCGCCGGCCCCCTGCGCACCGTCTCTCCCACCGTCGTGATCCGCCGCTGGCGGGGACGGGCAGACCCCGAATCCGCCGCGGAGCTCGGGCGCCGCTCAGGTGCGCGACTCGCCGTGTTCGGCCAGCTCGTGGCTACGAGCGGAGACTCGGTCCGGATCAGTGCGAGTCTCTACGACGTGGGCCGTGGCGCCACCATAGGTGAAGCCGACCTACGAGGGTCCAAGGCGACGATCGATCGTCTGGCCGATTCGCTGACGGTCCGGCTGCTCCGCGACCTCGGGCGAACCCGGCCGATCGGGGCTGCCCGCTTGGCGACCTTCGCATCGGCTTCGCTGCCGGCGCTCAAGGCCTTCTTGCAGGGCGAACAGGAGTATCGCCGCTCGAACTGGGACTCGGCGCTGGTCGGCTATCGTCGCGCCGTCGAGCTCGACACGGCCTTCGCCCTGGCGTACAGCCGGCTGGGGACCATCCTCGGCTGGCAGCGGACGGCGTACGACTCGCTCTCCGAGGCTTACACGATGAAGGCGGGCGCGCTGAACCACGGTCTCGCCCCCCGCGAAAGCCTCCTGATCGCCGCCGATTCATGTGATGGCGTCGCTGTTCGCCAGCGTCCCCGCGGGGCTGGAGTATTGGTCCCGTGTTCGCCGCCTCTTCCGCACCGTGGACGAGGCGGCGGCCCGGTATCCGGACGACCCGCTCGTCTGGAACACCGTCGGCGAGGCGCGCGCGCATCTCGGCTCCTTCGTCGGCGCTTCCCATACGTGGGAACTCGAGCCGTTCGACCGCGCCATTGGGGTCGATTCCGCGTTTGCGCCCGCGTACATCCACCCGGCGGAGATCGCACTCCACATTGGGGGGCCCGCCAGCGCTCTCCGGTACATCAACGCCTACCTCGCGCTCGGCCCGACGGACAAGCACGCCGACGGCATGCGCCTCGTGCGTGCGCTGCTCGGCCCCCGGATCGACTTCCTCGCCGGACCTCGACCGCTGGCTGGATAGTGCTTCGGCCAACACACTCTCTGGCGCCTACCTCACGCTGTGGCGGGTTCCCGACTCCGCCGAGGCGGCGATCCGGCTGGCCCGGCTCGTGGCCGAGGGGCGGCCGGGCGAGAAGCCCTGGAGCGAGCCGGCGTGGGGCCGCACGCACCTTGCGAGGCAGCTCCTCCGCCGCGGCCACCTAAAGGAGGCGCGCGCCACCGTCAGCGACCCGCAGGGCTTGATGAGGTGGCAGTACGTCCAGGCTGTGCTGCTCGGGGTGATCCCTCCCGACTCGGCCGCGGTGACGTTCCAGCGCTGGCTGCGCGACCGAGACTGGAATTGCCCCGCAAGCGCTGTGGTGGTGGGCAGAACGCGGCGATACGACCTCGGTCCGGCAGTTCCTCACCTCACGGGATTCCGTATTACGGCGGACGGGAAGTGCTGCGCCCCTACTATGCGCAGGCGGCACCCGCGTACCTCGCCCTCGCCCGGCGGGACACCACGCGGGCGCTCGAGCAGTTCATGGCCTTGCCGGATTCTCTCTGTTAAGGGTGCGCCCACGAGCGGCTCGCCAGGGTGCGCTTGCTTAGCGCCAAGGGGCGCGATCGGGAGGCAGCGGCGCAGCTGGAGGTTCCGATCGCGCAGTTCCCCGAAGCACTGGAGGTCGTGTGGGCGCTCGAGCGGGGTCGGGTCAACGACCGGCTAGGAAATCGGGATAAGGCAATCGAGGCCTACTCCTTCGTCGCGCGAAGCTGGAGGCAGGCCGATCCTGAGCTGCAGCCGGTGGTCGCCGAAGCGCGTGCGGCGCTCAGCCGATTCACGGGTGAGCCGAGACGGTGAGGCCATCCCGGCCCCCAGTGCGATAGCTTCCGGCGTGCTTCGACGCCTGCTTCCGGCGCTCCTCGTGGTGATGTGGCTTCCGGCCTGCCAACCGGAGGCCGGCCGGCGCGGCGCCACGGTGCTGTTCGCCTCCGGCGCGGACCTGCAGAGCATCAATCCGCTGCTCACCCAGCACCCACTGGCCCGCCAGGTGCAGCGCTACGTGCTGCTCACCACCCTGGCGCGCTACGACAGCGCGCTCGTGCCCGAGCCCTATCTCGCGCGCGAGTGGACGTGGAGCGGGGACCGCCGGCGGCTCACCTTCTCGCTCCAGCGCGGCGTGCGATGGCACGACGGTGTTCCGACGACCGCGCGGGACGTGGAGTGGACGCTCTCCCGGGCCCGCGATCCCGCGACCGGATATCCGCGGCTGGTGGACCTGAGGCCGCTCGAGGCGGTTTCCGCTCCCGACGACTCGACCGTCGTCCTGCGCTTCGACCGCCCGCAGGAGCGGTTCCCCGACGTGCTCACCGACCTCGCGATCCTTCCGGCGCACCTGCTCGACACCGTGCCCGCCGCCAGGTTCCGACAGGCGGCGTGGAACGAGCGGCCGGTGGGCAATGGGCCGTTCCGATTCGTCGCCCACGAGCCGAACCGGCGTTGGGTCTTCGCCGCCGACAGCGGATTCCCCCGCGCGTTGGGCGGACCGCCGCGGCTCGACCGGCTGATCGTCGTCGTGGTGGACGAGCCGACCACCAAGCTCGCCGCGCTCACCTCCGGCGAGCTGGACTTCGCCGGGATCCAGCCGGCCCATGCGTCGTTCGTCCGCGACGACCCCGCGCTCGAGGTGCGGAGCTTTCCCCTGTTCCTCACCTATGGCATCGTGCTCAACACCCGGCGCCCGCCGTTCGACGATGTCGCTACCCGCCGGGCGGTGAGCGCGGCGATCGACCGGCGGGAGATCGTCCAGGGCTATCTCTACGGCTTCGGCAGTCCGGCGACCGGGCCGGTGCCGCCCGGAGTGCCCGGATATCTTCCGGTGGCCGAAACGTCCTCCGTCAGGGCGATCGCTGCGGCCGATGGCCCGAAGCGGTTCGAGCTGCTGACCGTGGGAAGCGGCGAGGCAGCGCTGGAGCAGATGGTCCAGGCCCGCCTCGCAACCGCCGGGTTCGAGGTGAGGATCCGGCAGCTCGAGCTGTCGGCATTTCTCGCTCGGGTCTATGGTCCCGAGCGAGATTTCGACGCCGCCGTGCTCGGCGTCGCGGGCGACATCGGGCTCGGCTATCTGACATCGCTGGCGGAGACCGCCGGTCTGGTGCCGCCGGCCGATCCGGCGGAGGCTCAGCGCTTCTTCGCCGATTCGGTGCCGGTGGCCTTTCTGTATCACGCCGGCGGACTTCAGGGAGCGAACCGGCGAGTGAAAGGGGTGGAGATGGACCTGCGGGGAGAGTTGCCGAGCGTGCAGCGCTGGTGGGTCGCGCCGTGACGGCCTTCCGTGCCGCGGCTCCGGTGCGGCTGGACTTCGCCGGTGGATGGACCGACGTCCCGCCGTATTCCGCTCGCGAGGGCGGGGTGGTGGTGGCGGCCGCGGTGCAGCTGCACGCCTACGCGGAGGTCACGCCCCGAGACGCGGGATACTTCTTGATCGCGAAGGACCTCGGCGACGCCTTGGAGCTGGAGAACATGGCCGCGCTCGCGGGCGACGGTCCACTCCCGTTGTTGCGCGCCGGAATCAGGCTGATTCAATCGGGACCGTGCTCCGTGGTGACCCGCTCGGACGCTCCGCCCGGCAGCGGCCTGGGCAGCTCCGGGGCGATCGACGTGGCACTCGTGGCGGCGCTCGCGGCGGCGGGAGGGCGAGAGGCCTCGGTGCGCGAGATCGCCGACCTCGCCTGCCGGCTGGAAAGCATAGAGGCGGGGATCCCCGGCGGCAGACAGGATCAGTTCACGGCGGCCTACGGGGGATTCCTCCGTCTCACATTCCGGGATCCCGACGCCGCGGTGGAGCCGATCGCGCTCGATCCGGCATTCGCGGCCGAGCTGGAGCGGCGGATCCTCCTCTGTTACACGGGGGCATCGCGATTCTCGGGCGATACCATCGGCCGGGTGATGCGCGCGTACGAGCGCGGTGAGCCCGCCATCGCCCGCGCGCTGGACGGGCTCCGCCGGGTCGCGGAGGAAATGGTGGGAGCGCTGCGCGCTGCGGACTTCGCCCGGGTCGGCGCGCTCTTCAGCGAGAACTGGCGGCTGCAGCAGGTGCTCGACCCGGGGATGTCCACCCCGGAGATGGCTCGGCTCGAGCGCGCGATGCACGACGCCGGCGCGCTCGGTGGCAAGGCCGCGGGGTCCGGAGCCGGGGGCTCGATGTTCTTCCTGGCTCCCGACGATCCCAGTGAGGCCAGGGCGGTGGTCAGCCGGCTGGGAATGCGACTCCTGCCCGTGCGGTGGGCCCTGATGGGCGTGCGCCCGTGCTGACCGCCGACCAGCTGGAGTCGCGGCGGCGCGTGGTGGCGGAGTCGGCGGACCTGTCCGCGCTCGCCGGCCGGCTCGCTTCACGGGCGCAGCCACTGCTCCAGCGTGCGCTCGACCCGCCCGCGCTCAAGGCGCAGCTGACCGCGGACGGCGGGGTCTGTCCCGACGACGGCTCTCCGCTCGAGTTCGATCCCTGGCGCCCCAACTCGCATCGTTGTCCGGCGTGTCGCCGGGAGCACGCGGGAGCCCGACACGATCGCGCGTGGGCGCGCTGGCAGCATCTCTGGCTCGCGGAACGGGCGGCGGAGCTCGCGACGCTCGGGGTGGTGGCCGACCGCCCGGATGCGGCGGAGGCCGCTGCCGGCATCCTCGCGGCATACGCCTCGCGCTATACCGAGTATCCCAATCGCGACAACGTGCTGGGGCCCAGCCGGCTTGTTCTTCTCGACGTACCTGGAGTCCATCTGGGTGGCCAACTACCTCGCCGCCGCGGGCATGCTCCGGGACGCCGGCATGCTCGATCCTTCGCTGGAGGAAGGCGTGAGCACCCTCGCCGACGAGGCGGCGAACCTCATCGGTGAGTTCGACGAGGGCCTCTCCAACCGGCAGACCTGGCACAACGCGGCGCTCCTGGCGATCGCGGTCTGGTTCGAGGACGCGGAGCTGGCCGGTCGCGCGGTCGAAGGGCCCACGGGCACGATCGCGCACCTGGTGCGCGGCTTTGGCATCGACGGGATGTGGTACGAGGGCGAGAACTACCACCTCTTCGCGCTGCGGGGGCAGCTGCTCGCCATGGGCTGGGCCCGGCAGGCGGGCGTCGACATCCTGGCCGACACCCGGCTGGCGGCGCGGCTGGAGGGCGCGCTTCGGGCGCCGGCGCTGACCGCGCTGCCGGATTGCACCTTCCCGGCCAGAAAGGACTCCCGCTACGGCGTGTCGCTGGCGCAGCCGATGTATCTCGAGCTCTGGGAGATCGGTCTCGCGCGCCTGGGCGATGCGACCTCGGACCTGTGGGACTGGCTTCGCCATCTCTACGCCTCCCCGCCGCCCCGGGCCGAGCGGTTCGACTCGTACCTCCACGAGACCGGCGCGGAACCGCCGGGCGGATCCCGGAGTCGCTCCGATCTCTCGTGGTGGGCGCTGCTCGAGATGGCGCCGGAGCTCGGGACCGGCGGGGGCGGATGGCGGCCGGGGAACACGCTCCTCGAAAGCCAGGGGCTCGCCATCCTGCGTCGGGGCGACCGCTACGCCAGCCTCGAGTGCGGCGCCTTCGGCGGCGGTCACGGCCACCCCGACCGGCTGCATCTCACCCTGCACGCCAATGGACGGCACTGGCTTCCGGACCCGGGTACCGGCTCGTACGTCGCGCGCGACCTCTTCTGGTATCGCTCGACCCTCGCCCACAACGCACCGCGGCTCGACGGCGCTTCCCAGCCCCCGCGGGACGCCGAGTGCGTCGCCTTCGGCGAGGCGGGCGAGTGGGCCTGGACCCGGGGCGCGTTCGACTATTGCACCCGAACCGTGGTCGCGGGCCCGCGCTACCTCCTCGACGTCCTGGAGATGTCCGCGCCGGAGGAGCATCTCCTCGAGCTGCCTTGGCACCCGACAGCGAAGGTCGAGATGTTGACCGCAGGTCGTTGGGAGCCGCAGCCGGCCGCGGGCGAATTCCTGAGTGCGCTCGAGCGCTTCGTCCCGGAGACGGGTAGTCCCCTGCTGCTCAGGGCGACGGGGCCCAATGGTGGGACCTTCTCGCTCCATCTCGACTCGGCCGCCGACCTGCTGCGCGCGGTGGGTCCCGGCCTGCCCGGGTCCGGCGAGTCGGCGACCTTCTACCTTCAGCGCGCTCGGGGGTCCGGCGTCCGCCTGGTGTCGGTCGTCGAGGCGGGCGAGGGTGAGGCCATGGTCCGCGCGTGGCGCGCGAGCGGCGACGTGATCGAGGTGGAGACGGCCGCCGGCACCGACCGCCACGTGAACACCAACGACGGCTGGGAGGTGGTGTCCGCGGGAGGCCAGGTGGCGTTGCGAGGGCTGCGCCGAGCGCCACCGGCGCCGGCGGCCCGGCCTCTCATCGACCACAATCGGCCGACGCCGATCACGGGCGTCGCGCTCGGCGTCTCGGAGCCGCCGGCGCTGGACGGCACGCTCCGCGCCTTCGATTTCTCGGCGCCCCTGGAGCTCGACCACGAGGACCAGTACCGCCGGAGCGAGGAGCCGTACGCCGGCGCCGAGGAGTTCTCGGCGGCCGCGGCGGTGAGCTGGGATGGTGACACCCTGTACCTGGCGGTCGAGGTGAAGAAGCCGGAGCTGGTGGTTCGGGACGCCGCCGCGCCGCCCCTGCGGCTCGACAACGAGCCCGAGGACATCCACGCGGACGGCATCCAGGTCTATGTGCGGACCTCGCCCGAGCGGCCGGTCTACGGGTTCCTCATCGTGCCTTCCGGCGATGACGGAAGCATCCGGGTCCGCGCGGCGAGCGGGACCGCTGGGGAGCCCGGCATGGTGCGAGGCGCGTGGCGACCTGCCGAGAGCGGCTACACGATCTCCGCCGCCGTCACCATTCCGGAATGGACTCCCCGTCCGGGCGAAAGGATCGGCTTCGATCTTCTGGTCAATCGCATCGAGCCCGGGCGCGAGCGGCGATCGGGACAGCTGGTGTGGAGCGGCGGTGCGGGCTGGGTCTACCTGCGTGGTGACCGGCAGGACGCGGCGAGCCTCGGCGTGCTCGAGCTGCGGTAGATGGACCGAGTCGCGGGCTTTACTTCGACCGGGAGCAAGCGCCCAGGCGCGCTGTTCGGGGAAGCGGGCGAGTCGGCGCCGCTGCGCATGACTCGGTCATCGGGCTGCTCGGTGTGGGACGCCGAAGGCCGCGAGTACGTGGACTACATCATGGGCCTCGGCTCGGTGGCGCTCGGCTATGGGCATCCCGAGGTCACTCGCGCGGTCACGGAGGCGGCACAGCTCGGCGTGGTCGGGCCGCTCCCACCCGTGTTGGAGGAGGGTCTCGCCGCCGATCTCTGTCGGCTGATTCCGTGGGTCGAGCGGGTCAGGTTTCTCAAGACCGGCGCGGAGGCCATGGCCGCGGCGGTCCGTCTGGCCCGGGTGGTCACCGGACGCGACGCGATCCTGGGCTGCGGCTACCATGGATGGCTCGACTGGTGTCAGACCCGGGAGGGAAGGGGAACGCCGAACGCGGTCAGGGCGCTCTACGGCGAGCTGCCCTTCAACGACCCGGAACGGGCCCGCGGGCTGATCCGCGCGGCCGGTGAGCGCCTCGCCGCCGTGGTCTTCGAGCCTGTGATCGCGGAGGCGCCGGATCCCCACTGGCTCGCGATGCTGCGCGAGGAGACGCTGAGGAGCGGGGCGCTGCTCGTGGCCGACGAGGTCAAGACCGTGTGCCGCCTCGCGATCGGCGGTGGCTGCGAGCGCTATGGCATTCGCCCCGACCTGATGGTCATCGGCAAGGCGATCGCGAACGGATTCCCGTTGGCCGCAGTCGGCGGCCGTGCCGACGTGATGGAGGCGGTCTCGCGCACCTGGATCTCCTCGACACTTTCCACCGAATTCGTGTCTCTTGCCGCGTCCCGTGCCACCCTGGCCGCGATGGTACAGGGACAGGTGCCGGCCCACATCACCCGGGTGGGAACCAGGCTGCTCGCGGGGTTGCACGCCCTTGCTTCCGCCCATCCCGGGCTCGGCGTGCGCGCCGCGGGCCTGCCCGAGATGTGCTTCCTCGAGTACCGCGACGAGCCGTTTTCCGGTCGGATCGCCACCGCGTGCGCCGCGCGCGGGCTCCTGTTCAAGCGGAGCGCCTACAACTTCGTGTCGCTGGCGCACGACGAGGCGACGGTGGACCGCACGCTCGCCATCCTCGACGAGGTGCTCTCGACGGTCGGCCGGGCCCAACCGTCATCCTGACGTTAGATTGCGAGCCGTGCTGATAGACGTTCACGCGCACTTCCTCCACGACCGCACCCCGCGGGCCGACTGGCGCGAGCGCAACGCGAGCCGCTTGCGCGCCGGCGAGCGGGTCGGCATCACGATTCACGTCGCCTCCATCCTCGGCAGTTGGGGCCTCACCTCGCCCATCTATTTTCCGTCCCCCGAGGATTGCCGGTACGGCAACGACTACTTGCTGCGGCTCCAGCGGGAGCATGCCCATCGGATCCGCGGCTACGTCGCCGTCAACCCCAATTACACCGACCACGCGCTCGGCGAGATCCGCCGCTGCCTCGACGCGGGGATGATCGGCATCAAGTTGGCCGCGAGCCGGAGAGCCGACGACCCACTCCTCGACCCGGTCTGCGCCCTCGCCGCCCAGCGCGCTGTGCCCGTGCTCCAGCACATCTGGCAGCACCGCCGCCGGGACTACCCGGGCCAGGAGGCGTCGGACGCGGTCGAGCTGGGACGCCTGGCAGCCCGGCACCCGTCGGTCTCATTCATCCTGGCGCACATCGGCGGCGGCGGCGACTGGCTGCACACGCTCCCCGCGATCGGCGGACTGACGAACGTGCTGGTGGATCTCTCGGGAAGCGGCGTGGATGGCGGGATGCTCGAGGCCTGCATCGAGGCGGTGGGCGTGGAGCGGCTGCTCTGGGGATGCGACCTCACGATCGAAACCGGCTGGGCCAAGCTTCGCTACCTCGAGGGCATCCTTTCAGCGGGCGATCTCGACCTCGTGCGCTGGCGCAACGCCGCGCGGATTTTCCCTCCAGGAGCGTTTCCGTCCGACTGATGCGTACTGACGTCAACGCCTTTCTCGGCTCCTACCCTTTCCGCCGAGTGCCGGGCACCACTCCCGAGGCACTCCTCGCCGCTATGGACCGGACCGGCATCGACGAGGCGTGGGCGAGCCATCTTCCCGGTGTTTTCTGGCGCGATCCGTCGGAGGGAAACCCGTGGCTCCTGGAAACCACCCGCCGGCAGCCGAGGTTGCGGCCGGTTCTCGCCGTGCAACCCGAGATCGCCGGGTGGGAGGGCGTGCTGCGGACAGCGGCGGAGGCGGGCGCTCCGGCGGTCCGCTGCGATCCGACCTACCACGGCATCGCGCCGGCGGGGCCGTCCATGCGCGCGCTGGCCACGGCCTGCGGCCGCGCCGGGATCGCGCTGATGCTCGCCGTGCGCCTGGAGGACGGCAGGCAACGCCATCCCAACGACCACGCCCCCGAGCTGCCGGCCGCCGCGGTCCGATCGCTGGCACGTGCCGATGCCGCCGTGCGGCTCATCATCACCCATGCCGACCGCCCGTTCATCGAAGAGGTCCACTTCGGGTCCACGCCGGACGAGGCGCGCAGAACCTGGTGGGACATCTCCTGGATCTGGGGGCCGCCCGAGGATCATCTCGAGACGCTGCTGGGGACCGTGGGCCCCGAGCGGTTCGTCTTCGGCACCGGCCAACCGCTCCGCATCCCGGAAAACTCCCTCGCCAAGCTCGACCTGCTCGACCTCGCACCCGCCGACCGGGCCGCGATCGAGGCGGGGAACGCCGCAGCCGCGCGCGGCGTGGCGGTGAAGGTCAAAGGGTGACGCGGTGACCGGTCTCGCCTCCCGGATCGAGTGGGGACTCATCCCCGCCGTGCCGGTGCCGTTTCGCGGCCCGGACCTGGATGCCGCCGCGCAACGCTCCTATGCCGATTGGATGGCGGCACAGCCGGTAGCCGGCGTCGCGGTGTGGGCCCATACCGGCCGGGGTCCGCACCTGAGCGCCGAGCAGCGCCGAGAGGTGCTGGAGACCTGGCGGGAGGCGCTGCCCGACCGCGTGGTGGTCGCGGGGGCCCGCGACATCACCATGGCGATCGAGGCCCGTCGCGGACGGGCGGACGCCCTGCTCGCATTCCCCGAGCGAAGCGACCCGGTGGGATACCATCGCCGGCTGGGCCGGGAGCTGCCGGTCATTGCGTTCTATCTGTACGAGGCGGCCGGCGGCGTCCCCTACGATGACCGTACCATCCACGCCATCCTCGATCTCCCCGAAGTGGTCGGGATCAAGGTCGCGACGCTGGATTCGGTCATGACCTTCCAGCGTCTCGCCACGCTGATGCGAAGTCATCCCGGCAAGATGCTCATCACCGGCGAAGACCGGTTTCTTGGCTATTCGGTGATGGCCGGCGCCACGTCCGCGCTGGTCGGCATGGGCGCGGCCCTGCCCGATCTGCAGGCGGATCTGCTGCACGCCTGGCGCGACCGGCAGTGGGACCGGTTCGTGGCGCTGTCGGCGCTCTGCGACCGGCTGGCACAGGCCACGTTCACCGAGCCGATGGAAGGCTACGTTCGCCGCATGCTCTGGGCGGCCGCCGCCGACGGCGCGCTTCCCCGCGAAGCGTGTGACGACCCGTGGGGGCCGACCCTGCCCGAACACGAGCGGGAGGCAGTGGAACAGGCGGTGGCCGGTGCGCGCGCGTCTCGAACGTGATTTCGAGCGCTTCCGCGGCGAGCTCCCGCCCGACTTCGCCGGCCACGTGCGAGAGGCCTACCGGATCGATCTGAGCGCGCGATACCTCGGCCTTGCCCTTCCGCACCCGATCGGCAAAGGCTCCGGGCAGCTTTCACTCAATCAGGAGCAGTTGGAGACCGATCGTGAGGCGGGCCTTGCGTTCGCGGTGCTGAAGACCGTGATCGCGGAGGACGCGACGGGCAGCCGCGCCATGGACGCGTGGGCGATTCACGAGACTCGTATGCGGGTCGAAAAGGTGCATTCGGCATCCGGCCTCGACGGGTGGACCGTGACGTGGAAAGGCAGGGGATGGGACCGGTCGTTCGAGGAATACCTCGAGCTCGTCCGCACGGCTGGAGACATGACCCGTTCCGGTGCGATGGTGGCGGTGCCGTCGGCCAAGTACCACCTGCCGAAGATGGACGAGGAATTCCGGGAGCCGGAGTACGGCTACACCACCAGGCGGCTGGCCGGGGCCTGGGGCGGGGAATTCCTGCCGATGGAGAAGGACTTTTCGCCCACCCTGGCCGGTGACGCGCTCGCGGATGAGCGCGGCAGCATTCTGCGCTGGCTGCAGGAAGTGCCGGGACTGATCCGCGGTGGCGCCGGCGGTCTTCCGGTTCGGATCGCCCTCAAGCTCATGAACGCGCGCCACGGCGAGCGGTTCCAGGTCGAGATGGTGCAGGCCGCGGCCGGCGCTGATGCCCTCGTCTGCTTCAACCGGCTCTGGTCCGAGGCCCGAGGCGCGGCCTACGGCGGCTACGACCTCAGCGATCGCAACCTGCGGACCCTCGAGGCGGTGAAGTCGGCTCGACTCCAGCGACCCGCGCTGAGCGGGACGGGAAACATCTCCTCCGGACGGATGATTCTCGAGTACGCCAAGCTCGGCTGCGAGAGCGTTCAGCTCCACACTTTCTTCCAGCTTCCGCTCTCGGAGTATCCCGGCACGGCAGGCTCCCGAACGCAGCGGGCCCTGCACGCCCTCGTCTTCCACCCCGAGACCGGACTGATTGCCGGACTCCTCGATCTGGAGCGCTCAGGCCGGCTGAGCCGCCGGGACGGCGAGCTCCGGTTTCTCGACGTGACGGTCTCCTGATGCGAATCATCCGAGTCGAGCTGTTCGAGCTGGTGCTCCCGTTGATCGAGCCCTTCGTGATCTCCGGCGGCACGATGCGCGAGCGGCGCTCGCTGGTGGTCGTCCTGCACGACGACTCAGGGCATCGCGGGTACGGCGAGTCACCGCCGTTCGAATTGCCGTTCTACTCCGAGGAAACCACCGCCAGCGCCCGCTACATGCTGGAGCATGTGCTCCTGCCCCGGGTGATCGGCGCCGAGCTGGAGTCGCCGGAGGCGGTGGACGCGACGCTCCGCCCGGGCGTGAGGGGCAACACCTTCGCTCGGGCAGCGGTCGAGACCGCCGCCTGGGACCTCGAGGCGCACCGCCGGAACACCGGGCTCGCCGCGCTGCTCGGCGAGCGGCTCGGCGCCAAGACGGCGGACGCCGTTCCGTGCGGCGTCGCCCTCGGCATTCCCGTGGACCGCTCGACCGACACACTCAAGCGCTGGATCCAGGACGCCGTCGCAACCGGGTACCGGAGAGTGAAGATCAAGGTCGCGCCGGGATGGGACGAGCTGCCGGTTCGAGCCGCGCGCGACGCGATGGCGGGCACCGACCTCCCGCTCACCGTGGACGCCAACGGCGGCTACGAGTGGCCCGAGCACGAGCGTGCGCTGCGCGCGCTGGACGACGCCGGACTCCTGTACATCGAGCAGCCGCTGCATCCCGACGAGCTGGTCGGCCACGCTCGCCTGGCCGAACGCCTGAAGACGCCAGTGTGCGTGGACGAGACTCTCCGCGACGCGCGCGCCGCGCGCCAGATCGCGCAGCTGGGTGGACCGCTGGTGTGGAACGTGAAGGTGCACCGGGTGGGTGGTCTATCGGAGGTCTGCCGCATCGTCCAGATTGCCAGGGAATGCGGCGCCCGGCTCTGGGCGGGGACGATGCCGGAATCGGGGCTCGGGCTCGCAAGCGGCGCTGGCGGCCGCGTCCCTGCCCGAGTTCGTCTATCCCTCGGACCTGGAGCCCAGCGTCCGCTGGTTTGGGCGGAATGCCGACGTCATCAAGCTGACCATGACCAAAGACGGGCAGATGCGGGTTCCCGGCGTGCCGATTGCAGCATTGCTCGACGCTGGCCGGTTCGGCGCCGCGGCCCACCTCGTCCTAGAAGCTGGTGCGGCGCCATCTTAGCCCATTGGAGGGCGCATGGTCGAGTATGCCGTCCTGATAGCCGGAACCTCCATGGCGTCCCTCGGGGCGTTCGCCCGCTCCGCAGAACTGTGGTTTTCCCGCATCAACTGGGAACTGGTCGGGTATGTGGGGTTGGCCCTAGTGGCCCTACGGATCGCGACTTGGGCCTTCAAGCCGCGGTACTGACAGAGGGCCGCCCCTGGCGTGTGACCTGCAATACATCCTGACAGCCGCGACTCGGTCAATCATTAGCCTAGACCTGTCAGGAGCCGGAACATGTTCCCAAACGAAAATTTGCAGCGATGGGCCGGGAGAGTGTGCCTGCTGCTCGTCGCGGCGCTTGGGATGACTGGATACCATTTCGCCAACATCCGGTTCCTCCCGCTCATGGCGGGCTTCGCCATCCTGGCGGGTGTCTGTTACAGCGTGCGGAGTGAGCGCCGCCGCCGCCCGCCCACTGAGAGACTCGGGGCACTTCACAGTATTGTGACGTGGCCCTCACCCGCGAGAAGGTCCGCGAAGCGGTCGAGCGCGCGGGTGACCAGCATTGGCAGGCATTGATCCGCTTTCACGAAGACGCCTATCCCGCCAGCCGTCCCACCCCCGGCGACATCTGCCGAGCCGAGGCCGAGCGACTCAATCAGCTCGGCCTCGGGACTGATCCCGACCTGACGCTCGTCGAAACCCGCGTAGAGCCCCTCGACTCCACCATCCGCTTGGTGCACGTCTTCGAGCACCGGTCCACCAAAGCACGCCAGACGACCGAGCCATTCGAGAACTACGGTTAGCTTCTGGGCATGCAGAGGCGAACCTACCACCTCATTCCCCATACCCATTGGGATCGGGAGTGGTATCTCACGCGTGCCGCCTTCGTGTGCCGGCTGGTGCCGGCACTGGACGACCTCATTGGACGGTTGGAGGCCGAGCCGGAGTTTCGCGCCTTCGTCCTCGACGGCCAGACGGTGTTGCTCGAGGATTACCTGGCGGTCCGGCCGGAGATGGAGTCCAGGGCTCGGGCGCTGGTCAGCGACGGCCGCCTGCAGCTGGGACCATGGTACGTTCTCGCCGACGAGTTGATCCCCTCCGCCGAATCGCTGCTCCGGAATCTGCTCCTCGGGCGCGCCGACGCGGAAAAATTCGGCGGCCGGCTCGATGTGCTCTACTCGCCCGATGCCTTCGGACACCCCGCCGTCTGGCCGGCGCTCGCCGCCGAGTTCGGGATCCGTTACGGCGTCCTTTGGCGGGGCCTCGGCGGAGAGCCGGGCCAGGACGGCGACCTCTACCGCTGGCGCGCGCCGGACGGACGCGAGGTATTGCTGCATCACCTCTCGGCCGACGGGTATGAAGCGGGCGCCGCGCTGCCTCCCGATCCGCTGCTGCTCGAGCCTGCCTGGAAGCGGCTGAAAGCCCAACTCGTCGCCCGGGCGCGAACCCCGCATATCGCGGTCTTCGTCGGCGCCGATCACCATGCGGCCCATCCGGCCATCGGACGACTGCGAGATCTGCTCGACCTGGTCGAGCCCGAGGCGGACGTTCGGATTTCCCGACTCGATGAGTTCTTCGCTGCTGCCGCCGGCGCCGTTGGGGCAACACTGCCCTTGCTCGAGGGCGAGCTCCGGTGGTCGTACGGGTACACCTGGACGCTCCAGGGGGTGCACGCGACTCGCGCGCCGCTCAAGCGGCTGCACAGTGGCGCCGAGCTGAGCCTGGAGCGGATGGCCGAACCACTGGCCGCGTTGGCCCTCTGGCACCGGGGGTACGATGTGCGGCCGGTGCTCGATCACGCGTGGCGCACACTGATTCGCTCGCAGTTCCACGACTCGATCTGCGGATGCACCTCCGACGCCGTCGCGGACCGGGTGGCGGCGCGACTCGGCGACGCGCTCGCGATGTCCGGCGAGCTCGCCCGGTCCGCCCTCGATGCGCTGACCGGGAACGCGCCCGACAGGGCGCGGGAGAACCCCACCGCCACGTCGCCGCGCCTCGTCTTCTACAACCCCGTGCCGCGCAGGCGGAGCGACGTAGTCGTGGCCGACCTCACCTGGTTCCGACGCGACGTGCTGGTCGGCCCGCCGGGCGACAGGGTGCCGCGGCGTGCCGGGTCTCCTTCGGAGATGGACATCGCCGCCGCGCTCGACGGCACCCAGTTCCAGATCTTGAGCCGCCGCCGGGCCGCCGAGCGGCTCGATTCGGCTCGGCACTATCCCGATCAGGACGACGTCGAGGTGATTCGGGTAGCGCTCGCAACCCCCTTGCTCGGCGGATTCGGGCTCTCCTCCCGGCAACCCTCGGAGCAAGCCGGATCTCCGGTCACCGCGGGCCTCCGCACACTCGACAACGGCGTGCTCCGGGTGACCGTCTCCGCGGCCGGTGTCATCCGGATGACGGATCGGCGGAGCGGTGCGCACTACGAGCGGCTGCTCTCCCTGGAAACCGAAGGCGACGCCGGCGACACCTACAGCTTCGCGCCGGCGGCCGGCGGCCGGGCACGCGCGGCTGCATGGACTTCGGTCCGCCCGATCGCGGCGGGCCCGCTGGTCGGCGCGCTCGAAGCCCATGCCTCGCTGCGCTCGGGCCGCGTGCGCGCGCGGCTGACATTGGCGCTCTACGCGGGAAGCCCACTTCTCCGCTGCAGCATCGAACTGGAGAACGCGACCCGAGATCACCGGCTGAGGTTGCGCGTCCCCACCGGCCAGGGTGGATCGGACGCGGTGGCCGGCGGTCCGTTCGGCCCGGTCCGGCGCACGGCCAGCCGGGAGCCCACCCGGCGATACCCGCGCGAGACTCCCGTCGCCACGGCCCCGGCCCATCGGTTCGTGGCGACCGGCGGGAGCGGCGGCGGGCTGGCGCTATTGGCGCCCGGTTTCTTCGAGTACGAACACGATCCCGCCGGGGACCTCGTCGTCACCCTGCTCCGCTGCGTCGGCCAGCTTTCGCGGGAGGACCTGCCCACCCGTCCCGGCAACGCGGGCTGGCCCACGGCCACGCCCGGCGCCCAGTGCATCGGCCGCGAGAGGCTCCAGCTGGCGTTGGCGCCGGTGACTGCCGAGGCGATCGCCCTTGGCGCGCCGCTCGCCGCTCTGTGGGAAGACGCCTTCCTCCCTCCGCGCGCGATCTGGCTGCGCCAGGCTACCGAGCTGCACCTGGCGGCGACGGATGTCCGCCTCACGGGTGAGGGACTGGTGTTCTCCTCGCTCAAGCCGGCCGAGGACGGCGGCATCGTACTCCGCTGCTACAACGCGACGGGCTCCGAGGTCGCGGGCCGGGTCGAGCTCGGCACCCCGGTGGCGGCCGTGGCGAGAGTTCGCGCCGACGAGCGGGAGCCACAGCCGCTGCCGCTCGACGCGAACCGCACCTCGGTCCGATTCGTCGCCGGCCCCCATGAAATCGTGACCCTGCTGCTCACGGTTCAGTGAGCGGGGCTGCCAAGCGGCGACGGCATCCGCTATTTTCTCGCATGCGCGAATTCCCGGCGCTGCCGTGCTATCCCTGTCCTCACCAATCCGCCTGCTGCGCGTACGGCGTCACTCTGAGTGACGACGAGGCGGCCGCCATCGCCGCCGTGCATGGCAGCGCCGTGGTGTATCGCACGCGGTGGGGCGAATGGCGCACCCGCGTGCGCGGTGGTCGCTGCGTCCTTCTCCGCGACAACGTCTGCACCATCCACGCGGAATCGTACTATCCGGCGGTCTGTCGCGGCTTCCCCTGGACCGACGCGGAGACCGGCGGCCCCTACGAGTACGACCGGACGATCTGTCCCGAGTTCATCCTGCGGCCCGAGCTGGTGAGCATCCATCGGTCCGCCTGATTTTGCCGGCCACACTCCCTCTTCCCGAGCCTGCTCATGCATCCGGTTCACCGCTCCGGTGTTCTGCTTCTCGCTCTGGCCGTGACCTCGGGAGCCTCCGCGGCCGCCCAGGGTGATCCCGCTCTCGAGCGGGCCCGGAAGGTGCTTCGTTCGGTGCCGTTGATCGACGGACACAACGATCTGGCGTGGGAGATCCGGACCTCCAAGACCGCGCCGCGCGATGTCGCCGCGTACGACCTCAGGGTCCGTGCCCCGGGGCACACCGACTTCGAGCGACTGAAGGCCGGCCAGGTGGGGGCCCAGTTCTGGTCCATCTACGTTCCCGGGGACGTGAAGGACAGCGGCTATGCCAAGATCCAGCTAGAGCAGTTCGACATCGCCCGCCGCACGATCGCGCGCTATCCCGACCGGCTCGCCGTGGCGCTCACGGCCGCCGACATCGAGCGCGAGTTCAAGCGGGGACGGATCGCCTCGCTGCTGGGAATGGAGGGCGGCCACGTCATCGAGAACTCGCTCGGCGCCCTGCGGGTGTACTACGATCTCGGGGCCCGGTATCTCACCCTCACCCACAACGTGACCCTCGACTGGGCGGATGCCGCTGCCGATTCCGCCAGGCACGGCGGTCTCACCGAGTTCGGCCGCGAGGTGGTGCGGGAGATGAACCGCCTCGGGATGCTGGTGGACCTCTCCCACGTCTCGCCGGGTGTCATGAGCGATGCGCTCGACGTGGCCGAAGCGCCGGTGATCTTCTCGCATTCCTCGGCCCGGGCGCTGACCGACCACGTGCGCAACGTGCCGGATTCGATCCTGCGCCGGCTGCCGAAGAACGGCGGCGTCGTGATGGTGACCTTCGTGCCCGCTTTCGTCTCCCAGGAGGTGGCGGACTACGAGGCGATGGAGACTGCCGAATGGGAGCGGATCGGGGTCCAGGAAAGCGACAGCGTGGAAAAGGACCGGCTGATCGAGGAGTGGAAGGCCGCGCATCCGCGACCCCAGGCCACCCTCAAACAGGTGGCCGACCACCTCGATCACGTGCGCAAGGCGGCCGGTGCCGACCATGTGGCGATCGGCAGCGACTTCGACGGGATCGAGCATACGCCGGTCGGCCTGGAGGACGTGTCCACCTTCCCGCAGCTCTTCGCCGAGCTGGTGCGGCGGGGCTGGAGCGACGATGACCTCCGTAAGCTGGCCGGGCGGAATCTCCTTCGCGTGCTTCGCGCCGCGGAGTCCACGGCGGCACGCCTTCAGCGCGAGCGACAGCCATCGACCCGCACGATCGAGCAGCTCGACCGGCCGGCGGTCAGCGTGCCCTAGGCGTCATCCCTCATGCCCACCCTTGTCCGTCCCACCACCAGCACCGCGAACGCGGCCGCCATGCCCGCGAACAGGAACCACTGGATCGCGTAGTTCAGGTGCGGCCCGTCGTTGAGCTCGGGAGGAGCCAGTCTCCAGGGCGAGCGCGGGAGCGACGAATCAGGGGTCTGCCGCACGACTACCGGGAGGAGCGGGTAAGGCAGCCGCGCCGCGGAGGGCGTTCAGGTCGAGTCTGGCCCAGGTGGTCCGGCCGGCATGCTCGATCGGCTGTCCTGACGCCACTCGGTATCGGGGTTGCGAGTCCTCGCACCCGAAGCACCCCCGGTTCCTCCAGCGAATCGAGGTTCGCTCGCACCGCATCGGGCGCCGGCACGAATCCCCGAAGCACCAGAACTGCCGCCTCGCCCTCCTCCAGTCGAAGCGGCGTCACGACGTAGACGCCGGGCGCGCCTTGGAAGGCCTGCCCGCGGAGCACGATCTCGTGGTCCCGATCGTAGACTCCCCGAGCGCCTCGACCCATCGGTCACTCAACTGCTCCGCGGTCCACTCCCCGCTCGCTTCCAGGTCCAGCGCTGGCTTCGTGCGGGCGGCGAGCGCGGCCTGGTTCACCGCTCGGCGCTGGGCGAGACGTTCCACCTGCCAGAAGCCGAGGCGGACGCAGACCGCGGCGATGAGCATCAGCCCGACGATGGCGATCCGGCGAGTCGTGGGGGACATGTTCTGTCTGTGGTCGAGGACGAGCAGCGTGGCGATCGGCCACGGGGCTGATTCCTAACTCCGCCGGTCTCAAGCGGTTCCGATCGAGATGGCGAGCGGTCCGGGGTTTGCCGTGAGGGACTGGGCAGCGTCCCGGTGGTCCTTCGACCCCAACATAACGACGGCGAGGCTGTAACCATGTGCATCGAGTGGCGCGGCACCCGGCTGCGGTCGCCCTCCTCCTCATCGCCTTCGGCAGCGCCTCCGCGCAGGACGCGCCTCGAGGCCTCTCGGTGGTTCGCGAGGGCGGCCGCGCCGGCTTCTGGGGTGGATTCTCCCTCGGCGCCGGGGGCGAGGCGTTCGACCTGCGGGACGGCAACGGGTTACAGCGAGGAGCTCCTCTACCGGCCTACGGTGTCCCTCCGCCTGGGCGGAACGGTGAATCAGAGTCTCCGTCTCGGGGGCGAGGTGCTGGCCTGGATCGACGAGCACGACCGCGCGGTCGAGTCACTCACCAGCGTCCTGTTCGTGGGCCAGTTGTATCCTCTGCCGACCACCGGGCTTTATTTAAAGGGTGGTCTCGGCCTGGGGCGGAACGCGGTGGACTTCGACGATGGAGGCGGGGTGGGGGACACGGGGTTCGCCGGTCTCCTCGGTGCGGGGTGGGAGGTCCGTATGGGCCGGCGGTGGTACCTCACTCCTTCGGTGGATGTCGTGGAGCACCGCTATACCGGCCGCGGCAACGAGCGATATCGCGAGCGATTGGTCAACTTCGGACTCGGGGTGGTCTTCCAGAGTGGGCGCTGAACCTACTCCGCGAAAGGCATCCCGGCCCGCAGGTGATGGTGCCGATGACGAACACACTTTCCAGACGAGCGCGTGTCCTTGTTGCGCTCTCACTCGCCGCCAGCCTGGGCTGCGGCGGCGATCTCTCCCTGCCGAGCTCCCCGGGAGAGGTGGCCGGCGAGCCAGACACCGCGCGGGCCGTGAGTCCGGTCAGTCAGCCCGGACGCATCGGGCAGCCTACCTCCGACGACCCGACGGTGCTGGTCCTGGATCGATTCGGCAACCCGGTCGGGGACACCGAGGTGGCGTGGGACGTGACGACCGGCAAGGGCTCGGTCAGCAGTGCCCGGACGGTCGACCGGTGCGGACGGGAAGGCGACGCGTGACCTGGACGCTGGGTTCGAGCATCGGGGTGCAGAAACTGAACGCCCGAGTCGAGGGGGCCCATGGGTCCCCGGTGGCCTTTACGGCGACAGTGCTGTTCTGAGGGCGGCGCGCGCCGTTGCGCCTCCGCCACACAGCTTCGGATCGTGGTATGAAGTCATGGCCCCGCAAGGGATTAGGCCGGCACGGCGGGCTCGCCTTTCGGCACGTATCATGCTTTCTTCCTGCCCCATCCGGATGTCTTCGCGGCAGCCACTCAAATCCAGAGCCGACGTGATCAAGCCGCACCGCCGTTTGGTGTTCCAGCTCGGCCTTCTCCTCGCGCGGTCTCAGCGCCGCCTGCGGCGGCGACGTGGTGCTTCCCGATGAAGGGGAGGCGGCCAGTCTCGAGATCGTGAGCGGCAACGAGCAGCGCGGCCCCGCGGGCACCGCCCTTCCCGAGCCGGTCGTGGTCCGAGTGCTGGATTCGCGGGAGCGTCCGGTGGCGAATCAGGACGTGACCTTCACGATCGGCAGCGGCGGCGGGTCGGTCGCGCCCACCACCGTCAAGTCCAGCGCCGCCGGTGACGCCGCCGCGACCTGGACGCTGGGTCCGAACTGCGGGAAGCCACCTGCTGCGGGCGCAAACGCCTCGAGGCGGCTCCGGCACGCTCGAAGTGACCTTCAGTGCGACCGCCGACGCCGGGAGCGGAAGCATCCTCGTCGAGGTCGACGGTGACGAACAGACCGGGCCGGTCAACTCGGCACTGGCCGACTCGCTGGTGGTGAAGACCACCGACGCGCTCGGCAACCCCGTCGCCGGCGTCGAGGTGACATGGAGCGTCTCGGGCGGAGGGTCGATCACGCCTGTCACCGTCATCACCGGCGCCGAACGGACTCGCCGCGGCTGAGCGGGTGCTCGGTCCCGCCGCCGGTCCGCAATCCGCTCAGGCCTCCGTGGACCTGTTCACCGGCTCCCCGGTCACCTTCACCCACACCGCGATTCCGGCGAATCCAACCGTTTTGGTGAAGATCTCCGGGGACAACCAGACGGCGCCGGGTGGATTCGAGGTAGCGCAGGATCTGAAAGTTAGGCTCGAGGACGAAAACGAAAACGGGATCGGCGGCCGCTCGATCAGCTGGGTGGTGTCCTCCGGCTCGGGTTCAGTCAGTCCGACAAGCACCACGACCGATGCCAATGGGTTTGCAACCACCCGCTGGACCCTTCCAGCCGCCGTGGGCACGTACACCAACGGTGTGAGCGCCGTGTTCTCGGGCCTCGACCCGGTGCCGTTCACGGCTACCGCGACCGCGGACGAACCGACCACGATCGAGCTGGTGAGCGGGAACAACCAGAGCGGGGCGGTCGGCACCGCGGTGCCGAATCCGCTGGTCGTCCGGGTGACGGATGCCAGCGGCATTCCGGTGGAAAACGTGGGCGTGAGCTGGACCGCGGAGGGGGGCGGGTCGGTGTCGGAGGCGAACACGCCCACCAACGCGTCCGGCCTGGCGCAGGTGACACGTACCCTGGGCGTGCTGCCCGGGCCCTATACCACCACCGCCGCGGTGGATGGCCTGAGCGGATCGCCGATCACGTTCACTTCGACCGCGACCGTGGGGCCCGCGGCCAAGCTGGCGATCATCACCCAGCCGGGAACCACGACCGCGACGAGCGGGCAAGCGCTGGTGCCGCAGCCCGAGATCGAGGTGCAGGACCTGCTGGGCAATCCCATCCTCCAGGCCGGCAGAACGGTGTCGGCGACCATCACCTCGAGCCCCGAGGATCCGTTCGGTGACGGGAGCGCGACGCTGAGCGGGGCCAACGACCTGACAGGCGCCAACGGCCGGACGACCTACACCGGACTCCGGATCACGGGTCCGGCGGGCGCCTACGTGCTGACCTTCAGCAGCGGGGCCCTGATCCCGGTCAGCTCCGCGACCATCGCACTCACCGCCGGCAGCGCCAGCCGGATCGTCATCCTCACCCAGCCGTCGTCCACGGCCGCCGAGTGGCGCCGATCTTCGCGCAGCAGCCGGTGGTGCAGGTGCAGGACGGCGCGGGCAATCCGATTCCGACCGCGGGGCTCGACCATCGCGGCCTCCATCCAGGACGGGCAGCCGGCGCCTGGGACCGTCGGCGATCGTCAACGCCACGACCGACGCGGCTCGGACGGCGAGCTTCGCCGGCCTTCGCATCACCGGTGTGGTCGGGCAACCGGACGCTCAGCTTCTCGCGGCCGGGATTGGTCGCGGTGGAATCCAATCAGATCAACATCACCGCCGGTCCGCCGACGTCCATCACGATCCAGGATGGCGACGGCCAGAGCGCGGCGGTCGGCACTCCGGTGCCCACCGAACCGTCGGTTCTCGTCACCGACGAGAGCGGCAATCCGGTCGCGGGCGTGAACGTGAATTTCCAAGTGACCGCTGGCGGAGGTGACGTGGCCCCGGCGACGGTAGCCACCGGATCGCAACGGCATCGCCACCGTAGACAGTTGGACATTAGGACCAGCGGCCGGCACCAACACCCTCGAGGCGAGTGCGACGGGGGTGGGTACGGTGGAGTTCACCGCCACGGGAACGGTTGATAACCAGGCACCGACCGCCGAGGCCGACGGCTACGACGTGGACGAGGACCAAACGCTCAGCGTAAGCGCGAACGACGGGCGTGTTGGACAACGATGACGACCCGGATGGTCCCGAACCAGGTCTCACGGCGGCACTGGTCGGCGGGCCGTCCAGCGCGCAGAGCTTCACCCTGAACGCGGACGGCTCGTTCATCGTACACGCCTGACCCCGATTTCAACGGCAGCGATTCGTTCACCTACCAGGCGAATGACGGCGAGGCCGCATCCAACACCGCGACGGTCACCATCACGGTGAACGCCGTGAACGACCCGCCCGGCTTCCAGGCCCCAGCGGGGGCCACCACATTGTCGGCGCTGCTCGAAGTCCTGGCCGGCCACTCGGAGCCTCAATGGGTGACGGCCATCGACCCTGGACCACCCGATGAGAGCGGTCAGACGGTGGAATTCCAGGTCAGCACGGACAATCCCGCAGCCTTCTCCACGATCCCGCAGGTCGATCCCTCCGGAAACCTCTTCTACCGCGCCGAGCTGACCGGCTCCCCCATCAGCGTCAACGCCACCATCGTCGCCGAGGACAGCGACGGGGCCACCAGCGCGCCGCAGGGCTTCACCATCACGATCAACCCGTAGCCTTCCCAAGACAATACAAGTCAGTTACTTAGCCTGGCCTGTGACCTATGTCCTAGTGCCGGGACACCGGTGGGCGCTATCATCGCCGCGATGCGCTACCTCCAAATGTTCGCGATCGGTCTCGCCGGCACCGTTCTGTTCTCCTGCGGTGGCGATGACCTCGTGCTCCCCAGTGCAGGGTGAGCCGGCCACAATCACCATAGTGCCGGGGAACGCGCTGAGCGGCCGGGTGGGCGAGGTGCTCGCCGACCCGCTCATCGTCGAGGTTCTGGACGGCGTGCGAGCGGCCGGTCGCCGGGGCGACGGTGGTGATCGAGTTGTCCAGCGGCGCGGCGGCAGCCTGACACCGTCTCCACCGCCGCGCGACGGCCGAGCCAGCGCGGAGATCACCCTGGGTGCCTAGGTGGGGGAGGCCGCCGGTGCGGCGCGGGTGATCGCACCGGAAAGTCCCGGTGGACGGTGGAGGCGAGCTTCACCGTGGTGGCCTTGGCCTGACTCGGCGAACGGCCTCGCGAGCCGTGTCGGGAGACGGCCAGACCGCCCCGGCCGGCACCCAGCTGCCCCTGCCGCTCGTGGTGGAGGTGACCGATGCGTTCGGCAACCCGATCGAGGGCGTCGCGATCACCTGGACGCCGGACCAAGGCAGCGTGAGCGAGACGACCACCACCACCGGCGGCGATGGGCGGACATCGGTCGTTCGGCACCCTCGGTCCCACCGCCGGGAACCAGACCACCCTCGCGACCTCCGAAGGTGAGGAACTCGCGGGCTCGCCGGTGGTATTCACCCACACCGTTACCGCGGGCAATGCCTCCGGCGTGCTGATCGTCGACGGCAACAACCAGACGGCTCCGCCCCGCACCACGCTGCCCGAGGATCTGGTGGTGCAGGTAGTGGATGAGGCAGGAAATCCCGTCGTGGCCGCGGCGGTGACCTGGGTGGTGACCGAGGGCGGAGGGACGCTCGACCCTCGACGGGAACGACGGACGAGAACGGCAGCGCGGCTACCAAGTGGACGCTCGGCCCGACGGCCGGCACCAACAGGGCACAGGCGATTGTCTCCGGCGTCGGGCAGGCCGAGTTCACCGCCACCGCCGCCGCGGGAACCGCCAGCGAGATCCGCAAGGTGTCGGGCGACGACCAGAATCGGTCCGGCCGGAACCACCCTCGCCTCTCCGCTGGTGATCCAGGTGCTCGACGACGCGGATAACCCGGTCGGCAATGTGCCGGTCACCTGGACCGTGGAGTCTGGCGGGGGATCGGTGGCTCCGGGATCGGCGGCAACCGGCGCCGACGGGCAGGCGTCCACGGTCTGGACGCTGGGCCCGAGCACTGGGCGACCCAGCGGGTGCAGGCGTCTGCGCCCGGTGCGGGCTCCGTCCGGTTCGAGGCGACTTCGACCGTGGGAGCGCCGTCCGTCCTCGGACTGGCCACCCAACCCTCGGGCAACGCGCAGGTCGGGCGTGCCGTTCGGGCGGCAGCCGGTAGTTCAGGTGCGCGATGCCGCGGGGAATCCGGTGCAGGCTCCCGGCGTTCTGGTGACCGCCGCGATCGCGAGCGGCGCCGGACAGCTGGTCGGCACCAGGACCCAGACGACGGGCGCGAACGGACGCGCCACATTCACCAACCTCGGCATTGCGGGCGCCACCGGCACCCACACGCTGATCTTCGCGGCCGGCGGGACTCACCTCCGTCACCTCGGCCGCCATCACCGTCAACCCGGTGACGACCAGCACCCGCATCACCTCCGACCTTCCGGATCCCTCCGCTCCCGGGGCAGGGCGTCGAGGTCGTCTTCGAGGTCACCTCCCCTGGCGGCACTCCCTCGGGCGCGGTGCAGGTCACGGCCTCAGGGGGCTCCGAGAGCTGCAGCGCCGACGTCGCGGCGGGCCGGTGCACCATCGTGCTGACCGCCGACGGCAACCGCACGCTGACCGCCAGCTTCCAGGGCAGCCCCTCTTCAACCCCAGCTCCGGGACGACGGCGCACAGCGTGGTCATACCGGACACACCGCCGACCGCCGTGAACGACGGGTACGCGGCCACCGCCGGCTTTCCGCTGTCGGTCCCCGCGCCCGGCGTGCTGGGGAACGATGTGGACCCGGACGGAGATCCGCTGAGCGCCCAGGTGCTGAGCCCGACCACGCACGGGAGCCTGACGCTGAACGCGCAACGGCTCGTTCGACTATGCGCCCGACGCGACGTTTTTCGGCCAGGACGTCTTCACCTACCGGGCTTCGGCCGGAGGGGCATCGGCGGACGCGACCGTGACCATCATCGTCACCGCGCCGGACCCTGAGCCGACAGCCGAACCCCATGCAGTGAAAAATCTTGCACTGCCGCCCTGAGCTGCCCTCCGTGTGATCTACGCCCTATCTTCCGCCTAGGTGCCGTGCTAAGGTAGATCGTCCAGAAATCATCGTCCGACTCCCCCTCGAAGGGGTGCACACCTTGCGCTTGTTCCGTGCGCTCGCCGCGTCGTCGTTCCTGGTCTCCGGCGTTGCCTGTGGCGGAGGGGACTTGGTGCTGCCGGTGGACCAGTCGCCTGCCGCAATCGAGGTGTTCGACGGGGACGAGCAGACCGGCGCGGTGGGGGCCGAGCTGGCCGAACCGCTCGTGGTGCGGGTGGTGGATGCCCAGGACCAGCCGGTGCACGGGAGTGCGCGTCGCCTTCGCGCTCGGCGCCGGCGCGTCCGGCGGCGACGTAACCCCGGATACCGCTCTCACCAATGCGGAGGGGCTCGCGTCTTCCCGCTGGGTCCTGGGTGGCAGCGCCGGCCAGCAGGAGGTGGACGCTCAGATCGTCGGCGAGAGCCTGGCGGTCACTTTTTCCGCTGAGGCCGAGCGCACCTCCGCATTCCGGCTCGAGATGACCAGCGGCGACGAGCAGTCGGCCGCGCCCGGTGCGGAGCTGCCCGAGCCTCTGGTCGTACGGCTGGTGGATGAAGCCGGTGCCGGGGTGCCGGGGCAGGCGGTGGCTTGGGTCGACGCCTTCGGCGATGGCACATCGAGCGACACCGACGCCGACGGCTACGCCTCCACTACCTGGACACTCGGGCCGGAGAGCGGGGTCCAGACCCTCAACGCTGTGGTATCCGGGGTCGGCGTTGTAAGCTTCACGGCCACCGCTGAGGGCGGCGGCGGGGGGGCCCAGCGCTGGACGCTCGACCATCACGGCGTCGCCCACCAGCATCGAGGCTGGCACCGGCCTCTCGACCATCACCGTCACCGTTCGGGACGGGACGGGTGACGCGATCTCCGGCGCCACCGTCACCCTGGCGGCGACGGGAGGTGGCAACATCCTGACCCAGCCGTCGGGGCCGACCGGCGCGGACGGAAAGGCGACCGGCACCCTCCGGTCGGCGGTGCCGGGGGACAAGGTCGTGTCGGCCGTGGTGAACGGCGCCGTGTCTATCGTGGCGACAGCGACCGTGACAGTCACCGCGATCCCCCCGCAGCCGGACCACCTGGAGTTCCTGGTGCAGCCGACCAATACGGAAAGCGACGAGCCCATCTCGCCGGCGGTCGAGGTGGCCATCGTGGATGAGGACGGTAGCGTGGTCCCCCTGTCCGATGTCGAGATCGAGATCGAGCTGATTCGCGAGGACGGGCGACGACCACAGGTTCGATGGCGACCCCACTCGCAACACCGGCGGACGGGATCGCCGTCTTCCCGGACATAAGCATCGACCACGATCACAACGACTACCGGCTGCGCGCGTCGGTGCCCGATATGCCGGAGCTGGGATCGGTAGAAAGCGCACTCTTCGACGGTCGAGGATTGATGGCGCTTCGCACCTCCACATTGCGGCTCACTCTGGCGTTGGCCGTCCTGGGCTCGTCCTGCGGCGGCGACGATCTGACGCTTCCCAACGCGGGCGAGCCGGCTAAGGTCGAGATTATCCGGGGCGACATGACCAGAACGGCACGGTCGGAGAGGCTCTGGGGGACTCGCTGGTCGTGGAGGTGACCGATCGGTTCGGCAACCCGGTGATGGGGGACCGTGGTGACCTGGTCGGCCGAAGGGGGCGGGAGCGTAGACCCGGCAGAGACCACCACCACCGCCGACGGCCGAGCCGGCACCGCCCGCATCCTTGGCCCGCAACCCAGCACCTACTTCACCGACGCGACCGTCGAGGGACTCCCCGAGGTGACGTTCAGGAGCACCGGGCTCGCCGCGCGGCTGGTCATCACGTCGGAGATTCCCGCCATCGCGGTTTCCGGTGTGCCGCTTTCTCCGCAGCCGACGCTCCGGCTGGAGGACGTGGACGGCACCCCGATCGCGCGCGCGGACGTGATCGTGACGGTTCAGATCTTCGCGCGGGGGCGGCACTCTCGGCGGCGCGACGACAGCGACCAGTGACGCCGACGGCCTGGTGGCGTTCACCGACCTGGCGATCCGGGGCTCCCCGGGAACCCGCCGGCTCATCTTTGCTGCCGCCGATGCTGCCTTTGCGCCCGCGACGACCGGCCCGATCGCGCTGGGTGTGGGCGCGCCGACCTCGATCGAAGGGCTGGCCGGCGACGACCAGAGCGCCACCGTCGGCGCGCCGGTGCCGATCGATCCTTCCGTGCGTGGTGCGGGACGCGGACGGGAATCCGCTGGGCGGCATTCCGGTGACCTTCACGGTGACCGGCGGCGGCGGCACGGTATCCGGCAACACGCCCGTGACCGGCTCGGACGGTGTGGCCACGGTGGGCGAGTGGAGGCTCGGCCCCGCGGTCGGGGAGAACACCCTCTCCGCGGCCGTGGCCGGGCAGGACCTGAGCGGCAGCCCGGTGGTCTTTTCCGCCACCAGCGTTGCGGGGGGTCCGAGCGCGGAGCAGAGCACCGTGACCGCGGCGCCGACCACCATCGGCGCGTCGAGCGGCTCGAGCGCGTCGGTCATCACGGTCACCGTGCGCGATGAGTTCGGCAATCCGGTGCCCGGCGTCGAGGTGTCGCTCTCGGCGACCGGTTCGGGGAACGTGCTGGTGCAGCCGACCGCGGCCACCAACGCCGCCGGCGTGACCACGGGGCGGCTGAGTGCCACGGGCGTCGGGGGGCATGTGGTTTCCGCCATCGCCGGCGAAACGGCGATCGCGCAGACTGCGACCGTGACGGTGAGCGCGGGACCGCCCGTGGCGGGGAACAGCTCGGCCAGCGTCCCCGCCACCGGGACTTCCGCCGTGGTCACCACCATGTCGATCCAGCTCAAGGACGCCATCGGGAACCTGGTGGCGGGCGCGGCCGGCTCGATCGGCGTGGTGGTCAACGGGCCGAACTCGGGAGCGGCTGTAGGGATCGAGGATCAGGGCGGGGGCCAGTACCGCGCGACCTACACGCCGACGGCCGCCGGCAACGACCTGGTGGAGATCCGGGTCGGTGGCACGCCGATTCCTGGCAGCCCCTTCACCAGCGCGGTGGCGCCGGGCCCGGTGAGCCCGGGGGCCAGCACCGCGACGGTTCCCGGGGCGGTGGCATCTTCGACAACATCGACGTCGCGGTGACGGCGCGGGATGCGCAGGGCAACGCGACGGGCCGGGGCGGGGACGCCGTCCTGATCTCGGTGAACGGGCAATTCCCCGGTCCGGGCCACCGACAACGGTAACGGCACGTACACCGCTTCCATCCCCACTTTCGGCTTCCAATTCAGCGTCGCGATCACGCTGAACGGCGGGGTCATTTCGGGCAGTCCGTTCGAGGTTCCTCTGATGTTGACCCCCTATCACCCGGCCGCTATCTTGCGCCCCGCACGCCCTGGTGGTGAAACTGGTAGACACGCTATCTTGAGGGGGTAGTGCCGAAAGGCGTCGCGGTTCGAATCCGCGCCAGGGCATCCAGAGCGGGGGCGCGTGCGCACGCGCCCCCGTATTGCTGACCAGCCACTGTAGCTCAGGGGTAGAGCTCTCGATTCGTAATCGAGCGGTCGTCGGTTCAAATCCGACCAGTGGCTCTCGCCGCACCACCTCCACGTCCGGCACGACGCCATCCAGAAGGTGAGCGTAACTCGGCGCTTCATGCCTCCATCTCAGCCGGCGCCGCGCACGTCCATCCCCCAACCAGCTTCCCCCGAAACGAGCGAAGAGCGCTACCGCGCCTTCATCGAGCAGACGTCGGAGGGCGTCTGGCGCTGTGACGTCCGGGTGCCGATCGACATCCGCCTGTCGGAAGACGAACAGATCGACCTGATCTACGCCGACTCGTATCTCGCGGAGTGCAACGACGCGATGGCCCGGATGTACGGCGCTCGACAGCGCCGACGCAGATCGTGGGCGTCCCGCTCGAGCGAGCTGCTCCCCCGCTCCGACCCCGCCAACATCGAATACCTGCGGGCGTTCTTCCGCGGCGGCTACCGGATCTCCGATGCGCGAGTCGCACGAGCTCGGCCGGGACGGCGAGAGCCGCTACTTCCTGAACAACATGGTCGGCATCGTGCGCGACGGGCACCTGATCCGCGCCTGGGGCTCACAGCGCGACATCACCGGCCGCAAGCAGATCGAGTCGGCGCTCCGCGCGAGCGAGGAGCGCTATCGCGCGCTGGTGGCGGCGAGCAGCTCGCTGGTCTGGACCAGCCGATGCCGCGGGGCGGTTCGTGGAGCGCGCAGATCTCCTGGGAGAGCTACACCGGCCAGCCGTGGGCCGAGCACCGGGACCTGGGGTGGACCAACGCGCTGCATCCCGACGACCGGGATGCGGTCCGGCGCGCATGGCAGCGCCGGGCCCGGGAGCCGAGCCCGGTGCACCGAGGACCACGCCCGGCTCTGGTCGGTGGACCGGAACGGCTATCGTCACGTTCTGGGCCGGGCCGTGCCGGTCCTCGACGGCGACGGGTCGGTGCGCGAGTGGATCGGGACCGTCACCGACGTGGAGGATCGCTGGCTCGCCGAGGAGCGGCTGCGCCGCGCCGAGCGGATGGAGACGGTGGGCCGGCTCGCCGGAGGCATCGCGCACGAGGCCAACAACCAGATGTCGGTGATCCTCGGCTCGGCCCAGTTCGTGCTTCGCCGGCCGGACATCCCCGACGTGGTCCGGGAGGACGTCGAGCACATCCAGCGCGCCGCCGAGCGGACCGCGGGGATCACCCAGCAGCTCCTGGCCTTCAGCCGGCGCCAGGTGCTCCAGCCGCAGGTCATCGACCTCAACGCCCTGATCCAGCGCTCCGAGCCGATCCTGCGCCGCACGCTGGGCGAGCGCTCCCGCCTCGTGGTCCGCCGCGGCCGGCGAACTCGGCCGGGTCAAGGCCGACCCGGGGCAGCTCGAGCAGGTGCTGCTCAACCTGGTGCTCAACGCCCGCGACGCCATGCCGGACGGCGGCACGGTGACCATCGAGACCTTCAACGTCGCGCTCACGCCGGAGTACGCGGCGTTGAAGCCGGTCGCGACCATCGTGCCCGGGCCCGCATGTCCTGCTCACCGTCAGCGACACCGGTGTCGGGATGGACCGCCGAGACCGTGGGGCGGGCATTCGAGCCGTTCTTCACCACCAAGCCGATCGGTGAGGGCACCGGCCTCGGCCTCGCGACGGTGTACGGCATCGTGAAGCAGAGCGGGGGGTACATCTGGGTCTACAGCGAGCCGGGGCAGGGCACCACGTTCAAGATCTACCTGCCGGTGGTGGGTGCGATGCTGACCGAGGGCGGCGGAAATGACTCCATGCCGATGGCGCTGGACGGGGAGGTCGGTGCTCGTGGTGGAGGACGAGGCCAGCGTCCGCATGATCATCGGCCGGGTGCTGCGCGAGCAGGGATATCGGGTGCTCGAGGCGCCCAGGGCCTGGAGGCCCTCGCCATCGCGGGCGATACCGCCACCCGCATCGATCTCATCATCGCCGATGTCGTCGATGCCCGGCCTCGGCGGCAGGGAATTGGCCGAGCGGCTGGCGGAGCGCAGGCCGGGCGTGCCCGTCCTCTTCACGTCAGGCTACACCGGACACGACGTCGTGGAGCGCGGACCTGATCGAGCGCGACTGGCCGTTCCTCGCCAAACCCGTTGCGCCCGACGCGCTCGCCCGGAAGGTTCGGGAGCTGCTCGACGCCTAGCTCTAATCCGGGGCATCAAACCGCACCAGCACCCGCAGCACGAACAGCAGCAGGATCGTCGCTCCCGCCGCCAACACGTAGTGCTCCAGCCCCGCCGCGATGCCGATGGCGGCCGTCGCCCAGATGGACGCCGCCGTCGTCAGCCCCTGGACCCGGTCCTCGTGCCGGCTCACGAAGATCACGCCGCTCCCCAGGAAGCCGATGCCGATGGCCACGGCCTGGATCGCCCGGATGGGATCGGCCTGGAAGCCCTGCTCGTTCGGCGGCGATGTCCGCCACCGCCAGCTGGGCGATCGCGGTGTAGAGCGCGGCGGCGATGCCGACCAGCATGTGGGTGCGCAGTCCGGCCGACTTGCGCGCGTGCTCACGCTCCCATCCCAGGGCGGCCGCGAGCCCGGCGGCCACCAGCAGACGGATCAGGAATTGGAGCTCAGGATGCACCAGGGCCCCCGGTGGGAGACCTCGATAAACTAGCGGCTACGGATGTGGTGCGGGGAGTCGCCGGTCAGTCCCGGGCGCCGGAAATGAGCATGCGGCGAAGCGGATGGAGGGAGTAGATCGGCTGGAGGGCGAGATAGCGGGCCATCACGCCGGTGCCCGGGACCAGCAGCTCGTACTGCTCCAGGAGTGACGAGGCTGCCGGGTCGGGGGCGGCGGCGGTCGCCTGGAGGAAATGCACCGCGAAGGCGATCGCCTCCGCCTGGTGCTCGGCGACACGGTCGTGGCCATAGCGGCGGCTGTCCGGGATCGGTGCGATGCCCTGCCACAGCGTGCGGAGCTGCCCGGGTGCGCGCGACTGCCACCGGTGCGCCAGCTCGTGCGCCATCGCGTGCCGGAGCTGCTCCTCGCTGCTCATCCGCGCCGGGTCGAGCGCCAGCGAGTCGCGCGAAGCGATGTACTCGCCGAGTCGCCCCGCGCGGCGGCCCCGGTTTCCCACCAGGCCGGCCGGGCGCGCCGGCCGGCCGAAGAGCGTGTAGAGAGTGTCGGCGTAGGCGCTGCGCTCGATCGAGCGGGTCGCCAGCCAGATCGCGGCCGTGTCCCGAGGATTGACCAGCGGTCGGTCGGGCCGCCATCCCCGCGGCGCCACGCTGTCGAGCCACTGGGGATTTCCGGCGACGTCCAGCAACGGGCCCGGCGCACTGGTGCCGAAGACGCCGCCGTCGACCCGGAAGACGTACACCGGCTGCCCCAGCGCCGAGTCGGCGTAGGCCAGCGACACTGCCGGCGCCCGCCAGCGGCGGCCGTCTCGCCAGCGAACCGGCCCGGTGAGCGGGTACGTCTGCGCCAGGCGGCCGTCGGCCGACAGAAAGACGAGTCCGGTATCGCTGACGATGAACCGGCCGGCCCGCGGGGGCAGGCCGCGCGACGAGAGGAACCCCGCGATCTCCGCTCCGGCCGGCAACCCGGTCGTCGGCACCCGGTCGTTGCTCTCCACCGGCGCCGGCCCCGGACGCGCGGTGTCGGCGGCGGTGACCGGCGCGTACCCGTTTGCGTCCTGCGACGCGGGCAGTCCCGCGGCCGCGACCGCGAGTGCGAGCGCGAACAGGCAATGACCGGCGCGCACTTTTCTCAGAGCTGGGCGTAGCCCGCCGGCTCGGCCGGGGGCGTGTCGGAGGCACTCGCGGGATCGACCCAGGTGGTCTGCACCAGGATCGCCATGAGCAGAAGAATCAGCGCGATCATCGAGCCCAGAATGGCGGCGGCGGCCCGTTCGGGGACGGGGGTGAGCGGGACTGCGTTCGTGGTCGGCGCTGCGCTGGAATCGGCGGACACTGGGTTGGTTCCGGTCTCTGAGAGGTGGTAGGTGATGGATCAGCCGGGAATGCGAAGCCGTGTGCCGGCCAGCAGCGCGTGCTCGTTGCGGATCGAGTTGGCCCGCCGCAGCGCCTTGAGCGACACCCGATAGCGCTGCGCGATGCCGCTCAGCGTCTCGCCCCGCCGCACCCGGTGGGTCCGGGCGGAGTGGTGCGGCCGGCGCTCGCCCGTGGCCCGGATCGCCAGCGCCGAGGGAATCGCGACGGTCGGAACGACCAGCCGGGTGCCGGCGCGCGGACGCTGGCCTTGCTTGGGGTTGGCGGCGCGGAGATCCGCCAGCCGGAATCCGATAGGTGGCGGCGATGGTGGACATGCGCTCGCGCTTCCGCACGACATGGGTCAGATAGTTGACCCGCTCGTTCGGAGGCAGCGTCCCGTATCCCTCCGCGACGGCTGGGCCGGAGCCCGAGGGCAGGCGGATCACCGACGGGCTGCGCGGCGGAGTAGCGAGCCTGAGATACTGGGGATTGAGATCGCGGATCTCGCCCAGGCCGACCCCGGCCAGCCGGGCCACCACGTCGAGGCCGGTGGCCTCGGTGACGATCAGCGAGTCGTAGGCGAACCGCTCGACCGGGGCGGTCTGGATGCCGTAACGCGCCGGCTGCTTGGCGATGATCGCTGCCGCGATCAGCTTGGGGACGTAGTCCCGGGTCTCGTTCGCGAGGAGGTTGGAGTCGGCGAGGCGGAAGAACGCCGCGTTGCCGGAGGCGGCTGCATCCGGGGATTCATCGGCGTCCTCGTCGTCGGCCTCTACCGGCTCCAGCTTCCTCAAGCTCCGCGACACCTTGCCGGCCCCGGCATTGTAGGCCGCAGCCGCCAGGTAGAGCGACCCGAAGCGCTTGCGCAGGTCCCGAAGATGCCGGGCCGCGGCATCGGTGGCCTTCACCGGATCGCGCCGCTCGTCCACCCAGGTGTCCACCCGGAGTCCGTAGCCCCGGCCGGTCCGGCGCATGAACTGCCACATGCCTACGGCATGGGACCGGCTCACCGCCTCGCTCGAGTAGCCGCTCTCGATCAGTGCCAGGTAGAAGAGATCGCCGGGGAGCCCTTCGGCCTCGAATCGCTGGCGGATCATCGGCTCGTAGCGGGCACCCCGCTCGAGCACCGTCGCCATCCGGTTCGCCGGCATCCTCTGGAAGTAGCTCAGGTAATGCCGGACCCGCGGATGCGAGGCGTAGGTGCTGACGTCGATGTCCCAGTTGACATCGGCCGGGTCCAGCGCGGCGACGTCCTTGCCGGCTGTACTCGATGGCGAGGCCGTCGAGCAGCTCGGCGTCGGGCTGTTGAGCGGGAAGCGGTCCGACCGTGACGGGCGAGAGGCTATCGTGAACCGGAGCGGAGATCGGTGCCACCGACGGCGCCGGCGGCAGGCCCGAGGCGCACGCACCGAGGACGACGACTCCAAGGGAGAGGTTCAGCAGTCGCTGCATGCGGACCGTGGTGTAAGTTCTGAGGTGGGGTTACCCGAGCCGCCTCAGGTGCACAAAACGGGCCGCATGAATCATCCAGCCAAGTTGTTGTCGAACTGGACTTTACGGAGGAGATTCAGGATCGTTCGAGAGGGGAGATCACGCAAAAATCGAAGGGTATCGGCAATTCGCCTTTCAGGTGCCTTCTTCCTCGGTGAGCCAGAGCGAGAACACCTCCGCGCTTTCGCCCTTCGCGCGCTCGCCCTCCGGGACGACGGTCGTCACCGACAGCCGCACCCGCCCCTCCCGTGTCACGTCGAGTCGCATGAAGCCGGCAGCCTCGCGCTGGAACAGGGAGCCTTCGATCTTCCGCACCACGCTGGCGTGGCCCAGTATTCCGGCGCCGCTCACCAGCTGGTAACCGGCGTTGGTGATTCGGGGGCTCCCGCCCCGGATGACCTCCAGGTCATGGTCGTGTCCCGACGCGATGACCAAGGGCGGGTGGCGGCTGAACGCGCGCTCGAACGCCACGCCGCATCTCCCGGTACTTCCTGCCGTTGACGTCCTGGTTGGAGATGCCCATCTGCCGGGCGAAGGGATAGATCGACCCCAGCAGCGGGAGCGGCACCCAGAGCCAGCGCTTGAAGTTGCGCAGCGGGAACAGGTGATCTCCCAGGGTGAAGGTGCCTCCGTGAATCCCGCCCGAGCGCAGCGGATGGTGGGTGAGGACGATCGCATGACGCTTGCCTTTGTCGCGAAGGGCGCCCGCGAGGGAATCCACGACTTGGTCGTAGGTGCGGGTGGGGCAGGGGGAGGTTTCTCCATAGGGCTTCACGTCGTTGTGCACCCACCACTCGGAGTCCATGGCGATGAGTCGCACATTGGCGCCGAGATCGACGACATCGGGTCCCGGGCAGCCACCCGCGGGGGCCAGCCGGACGTCCTTCCCACCGAACTTCCGAACCAGGGTGTCCTGGCGCCGGATGGAGTTCCAGCCATCGCGTCCCTGCCGGTCCCAGTCATGGTTGCCGGGGATCAGGAGGCCCTGGGCGCTTCCCTTACGAATCGCCAGGACCTGAGCGGCGATCTTCTTCTCCGCGTCGTCGCGGTTGGGGTGGCCGAGCGGTGGGACGCCACGCGGGTACACGTTGTCGCCGAGGAAGACGACGTACTGGCGCACCGGCCGCAGGGAGTCCGATTGGACCGCCAGCTCCTTGAGGACCGGCTCGCCATCATAGGCCGCGCTTCCGGCGTCGCCGATCAGGAAGATCGCGACCTCGATGCTGTCCTTCGGCGGCAAGGGCGCCGGTACCAGAGTGGCGGGCTCGAGCGCGGGGGTGCAGGCAGCTGCGGCCGCCGCCAGCGTCGCCGCGACCCACCTCGCCGCGACCCACTCGCCGCTTTAGCGGCGGAAGGCATAGCCGGTGATCGTCGCGGGCCCGCCCACCGCTTCATCGCTGATGAGCAGCGTGAGATCCGGGGCGATGGCGATACCTTCCGGCTGCCGGTGGCGGCGCGCGGACAGCTTGCCGCCCCCGAGCACCTTCCCGGTGGAATCGATCTCGGCGTAGACGCGCTGGGGCCCGGCGAGCATGAGGTAGGTTCCGGTTCGTGGGTGACGGGTGATCGCGGACCCGGCGAAGCCCTTGGCGCCGGTCACGCGCTGAAGCTCCGCCTCGGGAATGGCGAGGCGCGGCTCCGGCTCGAACTCGCCGGTCTCGGGAGAGACGGCCAGAATCACCACTCGTCCCTGCCACTGCTTGCCCTTGGCCTGCTTGCACAGCAATAGCAGTGACCTGGTGCCCTGGTCCCAGGTCATTCCCTCCACCTCGCAGGCGCCGCCGAGCCCTCGGATCCGCCGCAGGGGAGGCTTGGTTTCGCCGTCGCCGCCTTCTCGGGCCTCGAGGATCTCGCCGTCGCTGCTCACCAGAAAGATGCGGTCGCCCACCACCTGGATATCCTCGAAGTCGCCTCGCAGGGGGCCGCCCGGACCGCCGATACCGAATCGCTTCACTGGGCGGCCGCGCGCCAAGTCGATCTGGTACACCACCGCCTGCTCGTCCCCGTGGGCGAGCAGCCGTCCGTCGGGAGTGTAGGCCAGTCCTGAAATCTCGGCCAGGTCGGCGGGGAGGGCGATCCGGTAGGTCGTCGGGCCCGCCAGGTCGTAGTGGCGCAGCCCGGCGGAAGACTGCGCCGTGGCACAACCAGCGGGACCGAAACCGAGCAGAACCGCGAGGAGCGAGTACATTGAGCTTCGGATAATAACTCCTGTGGAACCGGCGATTCGCTTGCGGCATTCCGAGCACACGTAAGATTCCCCCGGATGGCTCTTCCGTAAGTACGCAGGCCGGTGGAGGTTTGTCACATGCCTACTTTCCGCGGTCGCCGCCCCCGCGTGGCGGTGCAGCTCGCTCTCCTCATTGGTCTCCCATTCGCTCCCGCCGCGGCGCAGTCGCCGGCCGACACGGCAGCACCCGGGGGCACGGCGCGGGTCGCGCCCGGCCCGCAGTACGACGCAGGCTGGCTGCACCGGCTGTTCTTCGGCCGTCACTACCGAGATCTCTGGAGCACCCCGATCGAGGCGCCCGAGCTCGACCTGGGCAGCTTCGCGGGCGGTCTCAAGGTGACCCGAAGGGGCGGAGGCGAGCAGACCAAGTCGATCCGGCTCGAGGGCGCGGACGGGAAGGAGTATCAGTTCCGCTCGATCGACAAGGACCCGGTGCTGACGCTTCCTCCCGCGCTCCGCACGACGGCCGCGGCAGGTGTCGTCCGCGACCAGACCAGCGCGGGCCACCCGGTCGGAGCGCTGCTGGCGCCTCCGATCCTGGAGGCCGCAGGCGTCCTCCACAGCGCGCCGCAGGTCGTCATTCTCCCCAAGGACGATCCGAGGCTGGGCGAGTTCGCCGCCGAGTTCGGCGGCATGCTCGGCACGATCGAGGAGCGCCCACGGGACGACGAAGACGCGTCGTTCGCCGGGGCCAGCGAGGTGATCAGCACCGCCAAGCTGCTGAAGGAAGTGGAGGACAGTCCCGGCGATCAGGTGGACGCGAGGGCGTTCCTGACCGCGCGGCTGGTGGACGTCTTCATCGGCGATTGGGACCGCCATGCCGACCAGTGGCGCTGGGCCCGCTTCGGTGACACCCGGCCTCGCCTGTGGCGTCCGATTCCGCGGGATCGCGACCAGGCGTTCGCTCGCTACGACGGTCTGCTGCTGACGGTCGCGCGCGCCAGCACGCCGCAGCTGGTGAATTTCGGGCCTTCGTATTCCGGAATGCTGGGGCAGACATGGAACGGCCGCGACCTGGATCGGCGGTTCCTGGTTCCGCTGGAGCGAGCGGTATGGGATTCGGTCGCGACGGCGCTGCAATCGCGGCTCACGGATGAGGTGATCGAATCGGCCGCCGCACGGCTGCCTCCCAGCTACGTCCCGCTGGACTCCGCACGGTTGGCCAACGCCCTCAAGCGGCGGCGCGACGACCTGCCGGAGGCTGCGGGGCGGTACTATCGCCACCTCGCGGGTGAGGTGGAGGTGCACGGGACCGACCGGGACGAGATCGCCCAGGTGCACCGGGTGGACGGAAGGGTCACCGAAGTGTCGTTGGCCCTGCCGGCTGAGGACGGCCAGGCGGCCGACCCCTACTTCCGGCGCCGGTTCGACAGCGAGGAGACCAAGGAAGTCCGCCTGATGTTGCACGACGGCGCCGACCGCGTGCGGGTGTGGGGCGCGGGCGACGGCGGAATACGGATCCGTGTGCTGCCGGGACAAGGGCACCGATCAGATCAGCGATTCGTCGCGCGGCGGGCGCGTCACCATGTACACCGAGGAGGCGGCCGACGAGGTATTGCCCGGCCGCGACGTAGCAGTGGATCGGGACCGATACGCTCCCCGGGACACGGCGATTCGCGATTGGGGAGATCGCTGGCTCTCGGTGACCTGGCTCGCCGCCGGACCGGACATCGGCGTCTTCGCCGGCACCGGTGTTTCACTGACCCGCTACGGGTTTCGTCACGATCCCGTTCGCCCAGCGCTACCGGCTTCGCGCGGGGTGGTCCACCGGCGCGAACACGGGACGGGCCGACTTCAACGCCACCTGGATTCCGGCCAATTCGCGGCTCCGTGCCAACCTGCTCGCCCGGGCGTCGGGGATAGACGTCCTGCGTTTCCACGGCTTCGGGAACGAGGTGAGCGCGGCCGGACCCAACGAGTTTTACCGGGTGGATCAGGTGGACCTGACGCTGGTTCCTTCACTCAGTCTGCCGGTCGGACGGAATGCCGAGATCAGCGTCGGTTCCCGGCTGCGGTTCTCCTCAACCGATTTCGAGCCGAACCGCTTCATCACCCCGGCCACGTACGGGGCGGGGGACTTCGGCATGTTGGGCGCTACCGGCCAGTTCCAGCTGGAGACCAGGGATCGACAAGTGGGCGCGACTCGTGGTCTCAGCCTTCGGGCTCGGCGGCAGCTATTTCCCCTCCATGCTGGACGTGGAGGAGTCGTTCGGTGAGATGCACGCCGAGGCGTCCGGCTTCGTCGCCTCGCCGACCCTGCCGCTCGAGCCCACGCCTGGCTCTGCGAGTGGGCGGCAAGCGCGTCTGGGGCCGGTTCCCGTTCCAGGAGGCGGCCTACATCGGCGACGCCTCGACCGTGCGGCTCGGCCGGCAGAATCGGTATGCGGGCGAGGCGTCGGTCTACGCGGGGTCCGAGCTGCGGCTGTTCCTGACCCGGTTCTACTTCCTCGCCCCGGCGGACTTCGGCGTGCTGGGGCTGGCCGACGTGGGGCGGGTATTTCTCGACGGCGAGGAGTCGGACCGCTGGCACGCAGCGGGCGGCGGCGGGATTTGGGCCTCGTTTCTCGACCGGTCCTACATGGTGAGCCTCTCGCTGGCGAAGAGCTCCGAGCGGACCGCGCTCTACCTTGGGATCGGGTCAGGGTTCTGAACCGAGGCGCGCCACACGCTCAATACCCGGTCAGACTCGGCTCCGGCCCGTTCTCCAGCAGGTCGGCGAGTCGGCCGAGTCCCTCCTCCAACCGCGCGCGGCTCGACGTGGCGCCGAGACAGACCCGCACGGCGTGCGGCGCGCTCTCGCGCCCGACCACGAACTCTTCCGAAGGGCTCACCACCACCTGACGCGCCCTGGCCTGGGCCACGAACTCCTCCGTGCGCCACGGCTCGGGCAGGGGAAGCCAGAGGTGGAAGCTTCGGGGCGGTGTGCCGGCCAGCCAACGTCCCAGAATCCGAATCGCGGCACCGTGCCGCGCTGAGGTCTCCTCCCGCTTCCACGCCACCATCGCCTCCGCCTCGCCCCGCGCGATCCACTCGCTGGCCAACTCGGCGAGCAGCGGGGCGATCAGCCAGGTGCTCGCACGGATCACGCCGGCGACCCGGTCCACCCGGGACTCGGGCGCCACGACGTACCCCACGCGGAGCCCGGGCGCCAGGCTCTTCGATGTGCTGGTGATGTAGTACGAGTTGGCCGGCGCGATGGCGGTCAGCGGCGGGAGCGGCGCGTCGGAAAGGAATCCGTAGACGTCGTCTTCGATCAGTGCGACGTCGTACCGCTCGGCGATCTCGGCCACCGCTTGCCGCCGCCCCAGCGGCATCGTGCGAGCCGTGGGATTCTGCAGCGTCGGCATGCAATAGAGAGCCCGGGGGGACTGCTCCCGGCACGCGGCTTCGAACGCCTCCGGTATCAGGCCGTGTTGATCGAGGGGCAGGCCGCGGAGTTGAAGGTGGAGCAGGCTCGCGATCGCCTTCATGCCGGTGTAGGTCACGTGCTCGGTGAGAATCAGGTCGCCCGGCTTTGCGAGCGAGGCCAGCACCGTGGCGGCGCCGTGCTGGGCGCCGCTGGTGATGATCACCCGCTCGGGCGGCACCGCGAGACCGGCGTGTCGAATCCAGCGGGCTCCCACCTCGCGGTGCCGTGCCATTCCCGGGGCCGGTTGGTAGAAGTCCATGAGCCGGTCGAGGTCGGGCCGCCGGGCGAGCGTTTGAAGGATGTCCCCGACTGATCCTACGCGCGGATCGCGGACCAGCCGGCTCTTGCTCAGGTCGATGACCTCGGGATCCTCCTCCTCCAGCGAGCCACGTTCGACATCGGGCACGGGCCCCCGGACGAACGTTCCCCGTCCCACCTCCCCACTGACGATCCCCCGTTGCTCGGCCGCCGCGTAGGCCCGCCCCACCGTGCCGATCGCGACGCCGAGTCGTTGGGCGAGGTCGCGCTGGGTGGGAAGGCGGGTGCCGGGAGAGAGGGTGCCGGAGCCGATATCGCGCTGGAGGGCGTCGAGGAGGGCCTGATACTTGGGCTCGGCATCGGGTTGGAGGAGTGGGGCTCCATATTGTCATAGTGACAATATCGCATTTGACACCATACAAGTCAACAACAATATTGTTGCAATAGGGTAATTGAACACGGAGAGGACCATGGCCACCAGCAGCCTGCCGCGCGAAGACAAGGGCATCGACATCTCGACCGGTTCCGCCGGGGCCGAGCGATCGCCGCGTCGCCCGCGGCTTCGCGTGGCAGGTCCCACCTCCCCTCCGACGAGCAACCGGCTCAAGGCCGTGGTGGCTTTCGGAGGGCTGTGCGCCATCTGGGGATCGACCTGGCTTGCCATCAAGGTCGGACTCAGGGATCTGCCGCCGATCAGCTTCGCCGGCATCCGCTTCGCGCTGGCGGCAGTCATCCTTTTCGCGATCGTGGCGGCGCGCGGCGTCCGGCTGCCCTGGGCGGGCCGAGACTGGCGCCTGCTGGTGTGGACCGGATTTCTCACCATCACCATCAACTACGCTCTGGTGTTCTGGGCGGAGCTCCACATTTCATCGGGCCTCGCCGCGGTGCTCAACGCGACCATTCCGCTGTTCGGATTGCCGCTCGCCCATCGCCTGCTTCCGGCGGAGCCGATGACGCCGCACAAGGTGGGAGGCGTCGTGCTCGGCGTGCTCGGCCTCGCCATCGTGTTCGGCTCCGAGCTCGGCGGCGACAGTCCGCTGGCGGCCTGGGCCAGTGTCGGCGTGTTGGTGGCGTCCCTCGCCGGAGCGCAGGCCGGCGTGCTGGTCAAGGCGAAGGCCACCCATCTCGATCCGGCCGTGCTCGCCGGCGCGCAGATGGCCGCCGGATCGATCCTGCTTCTCTTGGGAGGCGCTGCGCTCGAGGGGAATCCGCTGCGCTTCGACTGGACTCCCTCGGCCGTCCTCTCACTCGCCTACTTGACGATCGTCGGGTCGGTGATCGCGTTTCTCGCGTACTACTGGCTGATCCGGCACACCGAGGTGACGCGAGTACTGCTCATCCCGCTGATTACGCCGCTGGTGGCGGTGGGGCTCGGTGTGATGTTTCTGGAGGAGCGGGTGGGGTGGGGAACCGCCCTGGGCGGCGCCGCGATTCTCGGTGGAGTCGGGCTGGCGGTATGGAACGGGGGGCGCCGTTGACGCCCCCCGCACCATCCAGCCTTACGCGGCGGATTCGCCCGCGCGGTGGGAACGCCGGGTCTCGACCTGCCGCTTGAGCCAGTCGATCTGATCCTTGATCGTCTGACGCGTGGCCTTGGTGGCGAGCCACTCCAGCGCGCGCTGCCGCTCCTCCTCGGAAAAGACCGGCGACTCGGCAAGGCGCTGGTAGAAGGCGACCTGCTTTTCGGTCGGGGCGTAGGGCCCAACCCGGCTTGCCGCCTCGGTGCGCTCGGCGCTCGGCGCAGGTGTGACGCCCGCTGAGGCCTGCGCATCCACCACCCGGGCCAGCCCACTCTGCCGAGCCGAGGCGATCACCTGCGCCCGGACGCTGCCGGGGATGAGCCGGAAGCGAGCATTGCGTGCCGCCTTCATCGCGCCGGCCTCATACCAATGGGGATTGAGCTGCCGCCCGCGCTGCGCCACTACTTCCTCGCCCGCGAGGATTCGCCGAACGAAGTCGCGGATCTCCGACTCGCCGAAGCTCTCCGCCATCCACCCGAGATAGTCGCGACCTTCGGCGAACTCCAGCAATTCGCGATAGGTCTTGCCGCGGTACTTCTTGCTGGGGACCCGCGAGTCGAGATCGAGCTGCGCCGGCTCGTAGTAGAGCGGCTGCCGCTTCACGCCGATCACTTGGTCGAGCCGGACCTCCTGGCCCTCGGCGGAAACCGCGAACCGCGCCGCCTTGACCTTGAACAACGCCTCGCGATCATCGCCCTCACCGATCAGCTCGTACTGCAGGTTCTCCTCGCGAATCACCTGCCCCTGCCCGACCAATGCCATGCAGCACTGGTCTACCCCGGTCTTGCTCAGGCCGACTACCTCCTGACCACCCTCCTTCACCACGTACACCAAGTCGGTGGCGGCGACTCCATCGAGCTCGCGCCGAAGCGCCTCTTCATCCATCCGATCCATCAGCTGAAACGGGTCCCACTGGGGGGCCGGCGATACCGCCGGGGCCTCCGTGGTAGGACCGAGCATTGCTTCCGACATTTCCGTCTCCCGCTATATGTTCACGGGCCCGACCTGGCGCCCTGGTAGTGGCTTGCCCGGCCGGAGTAACCACGGATGGCCGGGACAGCCTAACACGAAATCTAGCAATGGGTTACATCATGTCAACAGAGCGTATCTCCGCTCCTGACATGAGGTTAGGCGACCTGGTTTCGGGTTTGTTTCGGGAGTGGAAAAACAGGAGAGGGACCGGCGGTTCGCCAGTCCCTCTCAATCGCGTCCTGCGGCACCCTCGGGGCTATTCACTCGTCCTGATTCTTGTAGAGCCAGTATTCCGGTCCGGCCAGACTCTCCGGCCAATCGTCCAGGTGGAGATCTCCCCGCCACGCCTCGGTGTCGGCCGGCTCCCATTCCGCATCCGGCGTGTCCCAGGGCAGATCTCCTTCTCCTTCCCAGGGTCGCCCATCCTGTAGGCTCATAACCCGCTCCTCGGTTGGTCTCCGGAACACTGCGCACCGCCTCATTGAGCAAATGCCGGGCCGGATGGCTCGGTTCCGCTCTCCCGGGCGTTCTCGGCCTCCGCGGCGCGCAGAGGCGGGGCGACCGCTACAAGTATCGGGGGACGGCGCGTTGCACCTGAGGTGGGACCGGTCACACAGGGTCGACCGGGAACGGCGAGACAGAGCTGTCTCCGGCGACCGCGATGCGGGCGGCTGGGACCTACCGTGTTGCAGGCGGCCCCACTACACTTCCGTCCCTCATGACGGGACGTGGCGCAGCCCGGTAGCGCACTGCAATGGGGTTGCAGGGGTCGCGGGTTCAAATCCCGCCGTCCCGATGGGTACAGAGCCGACCTCGTTTGGTCGGCTTTGTCACAGACGGATCCTCGCCAAGTACAGCACCCACCACTCTCACCGAGGTTCACCATGCGTCGCTCAAGCGTGGCTCTCTTCGCGCTCTTCCTTTCAGCCTGCGGCGGTGAGGGCGGGCCCAAGGCGGAGGCGGCAGGCTCCGGATTCCAAATCGACTCGGCCGCGCTGACCAAGACAGCCTCCGGCCTTCAGTACCAGGACGTCGTCACCGGCAGCGGCCCGACGGCGGCCTCCGGCCAGGTTGCGGTGGTTCATTACACCGGATGGCTGACCGATGGAACCAAGTTCGACAGCAGCCGGGACCGGGGGGAGCCGTTCTCGTTCCCCTTGGGTGGGGGCCAGGTCATTCCGGGGTGGGACGAGGGTGTCGCGGGCATGAAGGTGGGGGGGCGCCGGAAGCTGGTGATTCCGCCCGACCTGGGATACGGCGAGATGGGCAGCCCGCCGGTCATTCCGGCGGCCGCCACCCTGGTCTTCGACGTCGAGCTCCTCGAGCTCCAGTGAGGTGGATCACAGCCCTCGCGGGGCGGCGGCCACATACTACGGGGCCGTTTCTCCGTTCACCATCCGCAGACCTGACCGACTGGGGGCCTGTCCACAGGTCCGCACGCCAGCCGCGTCCGCCGGATGATCAGTCCTAGCGAAAAGGGGGAGCCGATGTCTACTCGTCAGGGCCGCCGGACAGCGATGACGGTCGGTGCGCTCGCGATGGTGGTCGGGCTGGCCGGGTGCGCCGCCAAGGTGAAACAGGAGGACTTCAACAGCGAAGTAGCCAAGCTTCGGCAGGAGATGCAGTCGGGTGACCAGGCAGTGGCGACCCGACTCGACTCCACCAATCAGGCGCTCGCCAAGCAGGACGCCAGGATCGCCGCCCTCGAGCAAGAGCTGCAGGCGTTCCGGCAGGAGTACACCGTGAGCATCGAGAAGGTGCGCGGGATGCTGAAATTCAACGTCCCGGTTCACTTCGGGTACGACAGCAGTGAGCTGCGCGAGGCCGATCGCCCGGTGCTCGACCGGTTCGCCGCGGTCGTCGCGGAGTACTACCCCGGCGCCCTGGTGACCGTCGAGGGCTTTACCGATCCCTCGGGCAGCGCCGCCTATAACCTCCAGCTCGGCCGCCGTCGCGCCGAGGCGGTGAAGGAATACCTCGCCACCGCGGGAGGGTTCGGGGCCGACCATCTCAAGTCGGTCAGCTACGGTGAGGTTCGTAACCGTCAGGTGATCCCGGGCGCCAAGGGACCGGGCGAGGAAGGAATCGAGAACCGCCGGGTCGCGCTGGTGATCGACCATGCCGCGATCGCCACCGACGAGGTCGCGCTCACGCCCTGACGCTCACTCCTCGTCGTGGTCATGGTCGCGATCGTGCTCGCGGCCGCGTGCGCCCCGGGAGCTCCCGGGGCGCACGAGTTCTATGGAGCCCTGGAAGGATTCCAGCGTCATCTGCGCGCTGCCGCTGCCGATGGTGAAGCTGAACCGTTTCCCCTTGCGGGTCTCGGTGAGCGTCACCGGGAACTCCGAGGCGAACTCGCCGTTGAAGGTCGCGACCGACACCGCCGCGTTGCTGCCTTCCGGCACGGTGACGGTGATGCCCCCGTTGTGGGTGGAAAACCCGTAGCGCCCACCGTTTCTGATGCTGCCGTCGTACTCCAGCTCGCCGTTTACCGAGCTGGCCATTACGCTGGTCGCGTCCACCCGGCTCAAGGTGATGTCGCCGTTCACCGTCTCCGCGGTCACCTCCCCCGAGCTGCCCTTCACGAGCACGTCCTCGTTCACCGAGTGCACCTCCAGGCGACCCTTCGCCCCGGCGAGGCTGACGCTCCCCTGAACCGACTGGAGCGAGACCAACCCCTCGCCGCCCTCGACGTCCACCTGGCCCTGCACCGTCTCCACCGAGACCGGGCCGCGCGCCCCCACCACGCTGATGTCGGTGTTTACGCCCGAGAGGTCCAGCGCCATCCAGGCCGGCGCGGTGATCTGGAGGTCCACCATGGCCGGCGGCCCGCGCCGGCCCTGGGTCCGCACCGCGAGCGCGGTCCCCGAGCGGTCGATCTCGACGGTCGTCCGGCCGCCGGGATCCGCCTGCACCCGCACGGCGTTCCGGGCCCAGGTCTTCACGGCGATGTCTCCCGGCGTAGGAGCTGACCTCGAGCCGCTGTCCCCGTTCCACCGGAACGGTCGAATCGATCTGCTGGAGCAGGGCGAGTAGCAGAAGCACGTCGAGGTCCTTTCAGCTCACGGCCGAGACCAGCGCCGCGGCCTGCCGAAGCAGGTCGATCTTGCGCCGCATCGTCTCGGCCAGGTGGGTGTTGAGATAGAGATTGGCGGAGTCGGCCGCCACGGCGCGCTGGGCCTGGGTGATCGCCCGGTCGATCAGGGCGAGGTTCTGCTCCAGCACCCGCACCGTCGTGGAGTCCAGCCGGCCGCGGCCTTCCGCGAGAATGCGCTCGAGGTCGTCGACCGCGGAGTCGTAGCTGCGGGCGGTGAGGGTCGAGCCCACGGTGGCGACCGGCAATCGCGCCCGGCGTGGCGGGATCGGACCGTCCGGCGGCGACCCGCGAGGGATCGGGGTGCAGCAGCCACGCGCCCCCGCCCGACAGCACCGCGAGCGCGATGCCCGCCGCCAGGAGTTGGGGGACCGAGAAGCTGAGCCGGCGCCGGACCGGGCCGGCGCCGATCCGCGTCGCCACGCCGGACCAGAGATCGCGCGAGGGGGGGCGATCCTCCAGCGAGCGGGCCCGCATCACGATGCGCCGGAGGCCGGCGAGCGCGTCGCTGCACGCCGCACAGGTGGCCAGGTGCGCCTCGAGCGCCGCCTGCTCCGGTTCCGCCAGGTCGCCATCCAGATACTCGGATAGCCGGTCGGTCCACTGGTCGCTCATCCTGTCTCTCCTATCGATCCAGATGCTGCCGCAACGCCATGCGGGCCCGGTGCAGCTGCGACTTCGAGGTACCCGTCGCGAGTCCCAGCATGTCGGCGATCTCCTCGTGCCGGTATCCCTCGACGTCGTGGAGCACGAAAATCTGCCGGGCGCCGTCCGGGAGCCGCGCGATCGCGCTCTCCATGTCCATCGAAGTCTCCGGGGCCGCGCGCCGTCCCGCCACCGTCTCCAGCACTCCGTCGTTCTCGAGAAAGCGCTGGCGCTGTATTCCCCGCCGCTCCCGCCGGCCCAGGATCACGTTGATCGCCAGCCGGTGCAGCCAGGTCCCGAACGCGGCCTCACCTCGAAACGTGCCCAGCTTCTCCCATGCCCGCACGAACACGTCCTGGGCCGCTTCGTCGGCCTCGTCCTCGCTCAGCATCCGCCGGGCCAGGCTGTGGACCCGACCGATGTGCCCCCGGTAGAGCCGCTCGAAGGCGTGCGAGTCTCCGCTCGCGGCCAGCGTCGCGTCCACGGCGTCCGAATCGGATTTGGAGGTCAGATCGCGCCGCAGCTTCACCGGTCCTGGACGGGTTCGGGTCATCGCGAGGTATTGGATCGGAAACCGGGGGGAAAGGTTGCAGGGAAGCGGGGTGCAGTCGAGGGGCCCTGCTTGTCATCCTGAGCGAAGCGAAGGATCTTGCCCGGATGAGCCACCCCATGACTCTCACCCCGGCGCTGTCACCCATCCACGCCCCCACCGGCCCGACGCTTTCCTGCAAAGGCTGGCACCAGGAGGCCGCGCTGCGGATGCTGATGAACAATCTCGATCCGGCCGTGGCCGAGCGGCCGGAGGAGCTGGTGGTGTACGGCGGCAGCGGGAAGGCCGCGCGGGACTGGCCCTCCTACGAGCGCATCGTCGCCACCCTCCGCCGGCTGGAGAACGACGAGACCCTCCTGGTCCAGAGCGGCAAGCCGGTGGGTGTCTTCCGCACCCACGACGAGGCGCCCCGAGTGCTCATCGCGAACGCCCACCTGGTGCCGCGCTGGGCTACCTGGGACGAATTTCGCCGGCTCGAGGCGCTCGGCCTCACGATGTACGGCCAGATGACGGCCGGCTCGTGGATCTACATCGGCACCCAGGGGATCCTCCAGGGCACCTACGAGACGTTCGCCGAGTGCGCGCGGCAGCATTTCGGCGGCACGCTCGAAGGGCGGCTGGTGGTGACCGGCGGTCTCGGCGGCATGGGCGGCGCGCAGCCGCTGGCGGCGACGATGAACGGCGCCGCCTTCCTCGGCGTGGACGTGGACGAGAGCCGGATCCGGCGGCGGGTGGACACCGGCTATTGCGACCGGCTGGAGACCGACCTCGACCGCGCGCTCGCGCCTGCTCGATGAGGCGAGGAAGGCCCGTCGGCCGCTCTCGGTGGGCCTGGTGGGGAACGTGGCGGAGGTCCTTCCCGAGCTGGTGCGGCGCGGCCTGGTGCCCGACGTGGTGACCGATCAGACCTCGGCGCACGACCTCCGGTTGGGATACATCCCCGCCGGGTGCACGCTCGACCAGGCGGCCGCCCTTCGCGAGCGCGACCCGGCGGGCTACGAGGCCCGAGTGCTCGATTCGATGACCGTCCACGTGCGCGCCATGCTCGATCTGAAGGCCCGCGGGGCGGTGGCGTTCGACTACGGCAACAATCTGCGGGGACAGGTGGCCGACCACCGAGGGCTGCGGGAGGCGTTCGACATCCCGGGTTTCGTGCCGGCGTACATCCGCCCGCTGTTCTGCAAAGGCGCCGGGCCGTTCCGGTGGGCGGCGCTCTCCGGCGATCCGGCGGACATCGCGGAGACCGACCGGGCGGTGCTGGAGACCTTTCCCAAGAAGGACGCGCTGGCCCGCTGGATCCGGCAGGCTCAGGAGCGGGTGCAGTTCCAGGGGCTGCCGGCGCGGATCTGCTGGCTGGAGTACGGAGAGCGGGCGGAGATGGGGCTCCGGTTCAACTGGCTGGTGCGCCACGGCAAGGTGGCGGCGCCGATCGTCATCGGGCGGGATCACCTCGATACGGGCTCGGTGGCGTCACCCAACCGGGAGACGGAAGGGATGCGCGACGGCTCGGACGCGATCGCCGACTGGCCGCTGCTGAACGCCCTGCTCAACACCGCGTGCGGGGCGAGCTGGGTGTCGCTGCACCACGGGGGCGGCGTGGGGATCGGCTACTCGATCCACGCGGGGATGGTCGCCGTGGCCGATGGGACCGATTCCGCCGACCGGCGTCTCGAGCGAGTGCTGACGGCCGATCCCGGCACCGGCGTCATGCGCCACGCGGATGCGGGATACGAGCTGGCGATCGAGACGGCGCGCGAGCGGGGCATGGATCTGCCGATGCTGTGACCCAATCTCGCAAGCGGCCGTCGATGCCGGCGTCCCGCGCATGAAGGTCCTGCTGAATGCGGCTCAGCTCGCCACCTGCCGCGCCGAGGGCGGGCAGGGCGAGATCCACCCGATCGCCGACGCGGCGATGGTGTGGGACGGGGACGACGATCCGCTGGGTGGGCCCGCGACGGGAGCTGCCGGGAGAGTACCGGGAGTCGGAGACGATGGACGCCGGTGGCGGGCTCGTGATCCCCGGGCTGGTGGACTGTCACACCCATCTCGCGTTCGGCGGCTGGCGCGCCGATGAGTTCACCCGCCGCATCCAGGGCGCTACGTATCTCGAGATCGCACGAGGCGGGCGGCGGGATCGCCCGCACGGTGCGGCTCACGCGCGAGGCGGGCGAGGAAGCGCTGTACCAGCGGGCCAGCGGGTTTGTGCGAGCGATGGTCGCCCTGGGCGTCACCACGATCGAGTGCAAGAGCGGTTACGGTCTCGACCGCGAGCACGAGCTCGAGCTGCTGCGCGTCTATCGTCGGTTGGCGGCAACCGAGCCGGTGCGGATCGTGCCGACCTTCCTCGGCGCGCACGTTGTGCCCCCGGAGTACCGCGACCGGCGTGAGGCGTACGTCAGCCTTCTGGTCGACCAGGTGATCCCGGAAGTGGCGGCGAAGGGACTCGCCGCTTTCTGCGACGTCTTCGTCGAGCAATCGGCGTTCACGGTCGAGGAGGCGCGGCGGATCCTCCTGGCCGGGCGGAGCGCGGGGCTCGGCGCCGAAGCTCCACGCCGATCAGCTCAGCTCGAGCGGTGGCGCCGAGCTGGCGGCGGAGGTGGGCGCGATCTCGGCCGACCACTTGGAGCATGCCTCGCCGGCGGGGATCCAGGCGATGGCGGCGGCGGGCGTGGTGGCGGTGAGTCTGCCGATCGCGTCCCTCTACCTCGGCCAGCCGCCGATGCCGGCGCGCCGCTTCATCGAGGCCGGGGTGCCCGTGGCGGTGGCCACCGATTTCAATCCCGGCTCAGCGCCGAGCTATCATCTTCCACTCGCGCTGACCCTCGCCTGCACCCTGCAGCGGATGACGCCGGCCGAGGCGCTCAAGGGCGCCACCTCGATCGCCGCCCGGGCGGTGGGGCTGGAGGGCCGAACCGGGTCGCTCGCGCCGGGGATGGCGGCCGACTTCGCGGTCATCGACGCGCCCGACGTCGACCACTGGCTCTACCACTTCCGACCCAACGCCTGCCGGCTCACGGTGCAGCAAGGCCGCACCGTGTGGCCGGCGCCTTAGCCGCTCCGTCCGCCCGGGCGCTTGCGTGTTTCGCAACTGGAAAGCACTGTAGGACACCTTTTCGGCAGGAGTCACCCACGCACGGAGGGGTCATGCTAAGACATTTGTGGGGAGGGCATGCGTCAGTACTGCTGGTCGCCGGCGTGCCGGCGCTCTCGGCCCAGGTTCGCGAGGTCGAGCGGCCGGGTGACCAACGAGCAGACCGGCCAGGGGGTCGGCGAGGCGGTGGTCTCGGTCGAAGGTACCCGGATCGCCGTCCGATCCTCCGCCGATGGCCGGTTCGTCTTCAACGTTCCGGATGGGGACCAGAGGCTGACCGTCCGGGCGATCGGGTTCAAGCGAGACTCCGTGACGGTCCCCGCGCTGGAGAGGACGGTGACCGTCGCCCTGGAGCCCGACCCCTTCAAGCTCGAGGAGGTGGTGGTCACCGGGCAGTCCACCGGCATCGAGAAGCGGAACCTGCCGAACGCGGTCGCGACGGTGAGCGCGAGCGAGCTCACTCGGGCGCCGACCGGCACCCTGGAGAGCGCCCTGCAGGGCAAGATCCCCGGGGCCCTCATCCAGGCGAACTCCGGCGCGCCCGGCGGTGGCATCCAGGTGAACTTGCGCGGGGTGTCCACCATCACCGGCGACGTGAACAACCTCTTCGTGATCGACGGGGTCGTGGTGAGCAACGATGCGATCCCGAACGGCGCCGACGCGGTGACGGCGGCCCAGTCGGGCGGCAATCCGCGGAACCAGGACAATCCGGTGAACCGCATCGCGGACCTCAACCCGGAGGACATCGAGCGGATCGAGGTTCTCAAGGGCGGGTCGGCGGCCGCGATCTACGGTTCCAAGGCCAACAACGGGGTGGTGATCATCACCACCAAGCGCGGGCAGCAGGGCAAGCCGCAGTTCAGCCTCACCCAGCGGATCGGCACCTTCTGGCGGGCGAACGAGCTTGGCCGGCGGACCTTCGGAAGCCTCGCCGAGGTCGCAGTCGACGAGTCTCAACGCTCCCGACATCGACCGCGGAGCGCCTCTTCAACGAGGCCGGGGCCAGACCTTCGACATCGAGGACCAGATCTTCGGCCGGCGCGACCTCTCCTACGAGACCTCCGCCAGCGTCAGCGGAGGCACCGAGACGACCAAGTACTTCCTTTCCGGCCTGGTCAAGAACGACGAGGGAATCGCCATCAATACCGGATACAAGAAACAATCACTCCGAGCGAACATCGACCAGGAGCTGGCGAACTGGATCAATCTCTCGGTCAACACCAACGTGATCCACAGCCGGTCCAGGCGCGGGCTCTCCAACAACGACAACTCGGGCACCAGTCCCTATCTGGTCTTCCCCTTCACCCCGAACTTCGTCGATCTCTCCGCCACCGGCGACGAGATCATCGACTTCCCGCTGAATCCGTTCGAGCGGAGCAACCCGATCCAGACCTTCAGCTTCCTCAAGAACGAGGAGGATGTCTGGCGCGCGCTGGGCGCGGTGACGGCGCGGATGGCCCTGAAGTCGACGGCCCGGCACAACGTGTCGCTCATCACCATCGCCGGCGTGGACTACTTCAACCAGGAGAACGACTTCGTCTCGCCGCCCCAGACTGGAGTACGAGCCCAACGACGGGCAGGCGGGGACCGTCGTTCTCGGCAAGGCGGCCAACCTGAACCTCAACTTCGCGGTCAACGGCAACTACACCTACACCCCCGAATCGGGCCGGTTCCAGGCGACGACATCGCTCGGGCGTGCAGTACGAGGACCGCGACATCGACGCGACCAGGATTCTGGCGCGCACGCTCCTCGCCGGACAGGAGAATCCGGACCAGGCGGCCAGCGTGAGCGTGCTGCAGGACGACGTGCCGGTGCGCGACCTGGGCATCTACGGCCAGGAGGAAGTACTCCTGTTCGACCGGAAGCTGCTCCTCACTGCCGGCCTCCGGGCCGACCGGAGCAGCAGCAACGGGGATACCGACAAGTTCCACTTCTATCCCAAGGCCGCCGTCTCCTACCGGTTCATCAAGCCGTTCGGCGGGCTGGACGAGATCAAGCTGCGTGGGCGCCTTCGGCCAGACCGGCAACCAGCCGCTCTTCGGCGCCAAGTTTTCGCCCGACACCACCGGCACCATCGGCGGAAATCTTCGGCGTGCTCCCCGGCAACCGGGCGGGCGATCCCTTCATCAAGCCGGAGCGTCAGAGCGAGATGGAAGCCGGCTTCGACGCGCAGCTGGCGGGCGGCCGAGCGGAAGTGAACTTCTCCGTCTACCAGCGCATCATCAGCGACCTGCTGCTGGAGCGGACGCTGCCGCCCAGCTCGGGGCAGGAGACCCTGATCTTCAGCTCGGATAGCAGGCTCCGGAATCGCGGCCTGGAAGCGTCGCTCACGCTCTCGCCGATCCAGTCGCGGGACGTGAACTGGCTCTTCCGCACCACGTTCTTCAAGAACAAGACCATAATCACCCGACTGTCGGTGCCTACCTACCAGACCGGCGGGTTCGCGCTGGCGCTCGGCACGTACCAGATCGAGCAGGACAGCTCGGTCACCCAGATCTTCGGGACCGAGGGCAAGGTGGGCGACGCGACCCCCGACTTCCAGATGTCGTTCTCCAGCGACCTCGACTACAAGCGGTTCACCTTCGGGTTCCTGTTGGACTGGAAGCAGGGCGGCGACGTCATCAACCTGACGGAGTATCCTGTACGACGCGGGCCAGAACAGCATCGATTTCGTCGGCCCGGGCCAGGCCCGCCAAGACTCGATCAACGCCGGGTTCACCAGTGCGTATGTGCAGGACGGATCCTACTCTGAAGCTCCGGGAGGTGACGCTCTCCTACAATCTGCCGGAGAGCTTTACCCGCGGGCTTGTTCGGCTCCATCGGTCCGCCAGGCTCGGATCTCGGTGAGCGGGCGCAACCTGCTCCGATTCACCGGCTACCGTGGGCTCGATCCTGAGGTCAGCAACTTCGGCAACCAGGCGATCGTCCGAAACATCGACGTGGCGCCGTTCCCACCCAGCCGCAGCTTCTTCTTCTCGATCGACCTGGGATTCTGACCATGAGACCGACCATGCGACTGTGGCATCCGCTGCTCCTGCTGGGCGTCCTCACTGTCAGGAGCGTGCAGTTTCGATATCAGTACCAACCCCAACAGCCCGGACCCGATCGGCGAGAATCCGACGCGGACCGAGGTGGCTGTCGCGGCGAACGGAATGCTGATCGCGTTCCGCACCGACTTCGCCGACTTCCCCCTGGACATGGGGATCATCGCTCGCGAAGTACTCCGATTCGACGGCTCCGACCCACGCTTCACGGCGGAGCTGCTGCTGGGCCCGCTCGATCCCGGAAGCGACGCCTTCGGCGGTGACCACTGGGCCGATTAGTACGCCGCGATTCGAGGAGGCAATCTGATCCTCGCCGTGCTGCCAACGGCAGCCGAGCTCACGGCGGAGGAGCAGAGCGGAACGTCGGGGTATGTGAAGACGATTCAGGCGCTCAATTACCTGCTCGTTCTCAACGCGCATACCCAGGACTCGATCCCGATCGTCAGCGACACGTCGGTCGCGGCGCCTCCCGCTGCCTTCCAGACTCGAGCCGCGGCGTTCAGCCACGTTGTCACTCTGCTGGACGAGGCGAGCGCCGAGCTGGCGGCCGGCGGCACCGCGTTCCCGTTCGGATTGCCCTCGGGATTCAACAACTTCGATGCACCCGGCGACATTCCTCCAATTCAACCGGGCGCTCCGGGCCCGGGTGGCGGTCTACACCGACGACTTCGCCGGGGCGCTCACCGCGCTGGCGGCGTCGTTCGTCGACACGCCGGGTGCGCTGGACATCGGCGTCTACATGGACTACGGCACCGGCGCGGGTGACCTGGCGAACCCGCTGTCGCATCGACCCGCAGCAGGGGGAGAATTTCGCGCATCCGTCGTTGGAGACCGGGGCGCAGCTGCAGATCGACGGAATCACGCCCGACAAGCGCTTCGTGGACAAGATCGTGCCGAGGCCCGTCGCCAGTAACAACGGCCTGACGTCGGGCCTGGGCTGGATCCGTTATCCCAGTCCCGGGAGCCTGATCCCGATCATCAAGAAGGAGGAGCTGATCCTCCTGCGGGCCGAGGCGAACATCGGCCTGGGCGATCTCGCGGCGGCGCTCGTCGACATCAACACCGTGCGGCAGACCTCGGGAAACCTGAGCGCGCTGCCGGACCTGGGCACCGCGGAAACGGCGCTGGACGAGCTGCTGTACAACAAGCTGTACTCGCTGATGTTCGAGGGGGCGCACCGCTGGATCGATGCGCGGCACTACGGCCGGCTCGGCGATCTCCCGGTGGATCGAACGGGAGACATCGTGTTCCCGACCCTGCCGATCCCCACGGACGAAACGCTGCCCCGGCAGTAGCATACGGACAGCTCGGGCGAGCCCCCACTGGCGTAGTGGGGGCTCGTTCGGCATTATGGACTTCTTGGACCGACCAGCGGGGAGTAGACGAAGGCGCCGCGAAGTGTGGTTGAGTTACCTCTGACGATCCGAGAGCCGCTCATTCCATGGAGGGCACCGAGATGATTCACCGCATCACCCGGGTTTCCGGCGTCCGTCTGCTGGCTGCCGCCGTCGCGCTCCTCTCGCTCACGGCGTGTGGCGGAGAGGCGTCGAAGTACTCCGGCTCCTGGAAGCGCGACCTGTACGGGGAGGGCGAAGTGCAGATGAACCTCGCCTCGAACGGCGGGCTCGAGCTGCTGCTTCCATCGCCCCGCTGGCCCGACAGCGTGGATATGAAGGGCCGGGCCGCGTTCAACGGCGACACCTTGATCTTCAAGGCGGACACCGCCGGGAGCGCCTGCCAGACCGCGGATGCGCGCTATGTCGTGAGCCGCACCGAGAACGAGATGCGCATCGCCGGCGTGGGAATGGATTCCTGCGGCGGCCGGCGGGCGGCGCTGGTGGGGACGTGGAATAAGACCTGACCGGACGGGAGCGCGCAGAAGATCGCGCGTCATCTCTCCAGGCTGGGCCACTGCTGGGTGACGCAGTGGAACGCGCCGAGGCCCCACACCAGGTCGGTGCAGTCGATGCCGACGATCTCGCGGCCGGGAAAGAGTCCTTGCAGGATGGTCTCGGCCTCGGCGTCCCGGTCGGGGTCGTAGGTCGGGAGCAGCACCAGGCCGTTGGCGATGTAGAAGTTCGCGTAGCTGGCCGGGAGCCGTTGGCCCTCGTGGTAGATCGGGCGGGGCATCGGTAAGGTCACGACCCGCAGTGGCGTTCCGTCCTGATCGCGCATGGCGCGCAGCCGCTCCAGGTTCTCCTGGAGCGGCTCGTAGTTTTCGTCCGCCGGATCCGTCCTCCACCACGGTGACGACGGTCGCAGGATCCACGAACCGGGTCAGGTCATCGACGTGTCCGTCGGTGTCGTCCCCGGCGATTCCCTCGCCCAGCCAGAGGATGTTGCTGACGCCGAGGTGTCGGCGAAGGCTCGCCTCGATGGCCTGGCGGTCGAGATGGGGATTGCGGTTCGGGATTGAGCAGGCAGGCCTCGGTGGTGAGCAGGCTGCCGCGGCCGTTCACGTCGATCGAGCCGCCTTCGAGCACGATCCCGGGGTGGTACACCGGGATCCCGTACTCGCGGCCGATCCGAGTCGGGATCACGTCGTCGAGGTCGTACGGCGGGTACTTGCCGCCCCACGCGTTGTAGCCCCAATCCAGGATGGCCTCCTCGGCCTTTCCGGCGGATCGGCGCTGGACGAAGATGGGACCGTGGTCGCGGCACCAGGCGTCGTTGGTGGGATTATCGTGAAAGAAGACGTTGCCCGTGTCGGCTCCCGCGTCGGCGAGGATCCGGCGGACGTCGGCTTCCATCGCGGGTCCCGCCGACGTTGATGTGCACCTCCTCCCGATCGGCGAGGAGGCGCACCATCTGCGCGAAGATCCCCGGCACCGCACCGAACTTGCCGGGCCAGGACGCTTCCTTGTGCGGCCAGCTGAGCCAGGTGCCGCGGTGGGGCTCCCACTCGGCCGGCATGCGGAAGCCAAGGGAGGCTAGGGTGGGTCGCTCGACCATCGTGATCTTCTCCGGGCGGAACGGCGGAACGGCGGTCCGGCGGAAGGCTGCCGGACTTTCCTTCCGCCATATCCGCCGTTCCGCCGTTCCGCCGCTCGTCAGTCCAGGTACCGCTTCGTGATGTCCTGGTAGGCGTCGATTCGCCGGTCCCGGAGGAAGGGCCAGTGGGTCCGGCTGACATCGACCTTGGAGAGATCGCAAGTGGCGGTGAGGACCTCCTCGCCGGTGCCGCCTTTGACCAGGAGTCGCCCGCCGGGGTCGGAGACGAAGCTGCCGCCCCAGAACTCGATGCCGCCGTCGGGGTCGCCCTCGTGCCCCACCCGGTTGACCGCGCACACGTAGACGCCGTTGGCGATGGCGTGGCTCCGCTGGATGGTCTCCCAGGCCGACTGCTGCTGCGCCCCGTGCTCCTGCTTCTCCGCCGGGAGCCACCCGATGGCGGTAGGATAGAACAGGATCTGCGCCCCGCTCAGGGCGGTGAGCCGGGCGGCCTCGGGGTACCACTGGTCCCAGCAGATCAGCACGCCGATCCGGCCGTAACGGGTGTCCCAGGTGCGGAAGCCGAGATCGCCCGGGGTGAAGTAGAATTTCTCGTAGTATTGCGGGTCGTCCGGGATGTGCATCTTACGGTACTTTCCGAGGTACCGTCCATCCGCGTCGATCACCGCCGCGGTGTTGTGGTACAGCCCCTCGGCCCGCTTCTCGAAGAGCGAGGCGACGATCACGACCTCGAGCTCGCCGGCCAGCCGGGCCAGCCGCTCGCTGGACGGCCCGGGGATCGGCTCGGCGAGATCGAAGTACCGGTGATCCTCGGTCTGACAGAAATACTGGCTCCGGAAGAGCTCCTGAAGGCAGACGATCTGGGCGCCTTTCGCGGCTGCCTCGCGTACGCCGGTGATCGCCTTCTCGAGGTTCTCCTCCGGGTCCGTGGAACACCGCATCTGGACCAGGCCGAGTGCCACGGTGGTGCTGCTGGGTGTGTTCATGGGTGTGAAGATAATGACCGGGCATGCCGGCGACAGCGGCCGCAGGTGACCCAGGTCACACCGTGGCCGTGGTCATAGGTCGCGGCAGGAACGGCACGGTCTGGAGTAGGATCGATCTTGGCCGGGCCGGCCGCCACATCAGGAAAGGAAGGCGAGGATCATGAGCGCTGCTTCGGATGAGGTCATGCTAGCACGTGGGCCCGCGATCCGCTGGATGCGCCTGGCGGCGCTTGTCGTGTTCGCCGCCTGCGGTGGCGACCGGAAGCGAGTCACCCGGCGCCGGGACCGAGGGTGCGGCGGTCGCCGACAGCGCCCCCAGCACCGCCAGCCGACACCGTCGACGTCGCGACGGCCGACAGCGCGACTCCGCCCAGCGCCACCTCGACCCCCGGCTCCAGCCCGGACACCGCCGCCAAGCAGCCGGCCAAGCCTGCCAGCCAAGCCCGCGGCGCCGGCGCCCAAGCCCGCGGCGCCGACGCCCAAGCCTGCGAAGCCTGCGGCACCGGCCGCCACCGCGCCCAGGACACCGCCGCGGCTGCCCAAGGTCAGGGCACGGGTGAAACCGCAGACCGCCGACGCGCCGCTCCGCGACCAGTACCACCAGGCGCCGAAGGACACCGTCAATCAGGCGACCTACGACGGCTGGAAGCAGTACAACCTCAATTGCGCCCGCTGTCATGGCGAGGACGTGCTCGGGTCCACCATCGCCCCTCACCTGATCATGTCGCTCAAGCCCGACGGACCGATCAATACCCCGGAGCTCTTCACCCAGATCGTGTGCGCCGGCCGGCCGGACAAGGGCATGCCGTCATGGTGCGCGCTGGGGATGGACCCGGCGAAGATCGGCCAGATCTACTCGTACGTGAAGGGCAGAAGCGAGGGGAAGATCGGCCCGGGGCGCCCCGCCGTGAAGCCGGAAGGATAGGTATCGGATGAAACCATTGACGTTCTGGCTCTCGCTGTCGTCGTCCTCACCGGTGGCATCGCCGCGAGCCGGTCGCGGGACAAGAGGGCGCCACGGTGAGCGCCGCTGGAGTACGAGGGCTGGCGGCAATACAGCGTCCAGTGCGCGCGATGCCACGGCCAGGATGCACTGCCGAACCCGGTGGCCGCGAATCTCCTGGTGAGTCTGGCCCCGGGAGGGCCGGCCGCCGACAAGGAAACCTTCACCAAGATCGTCATTGACGGGCGCGGAAGCGCGCGGGCATGCCCGCGTTCGAGGACGTCATGACCCCGGAACAGGTCGACGCGGTCTACGCCTACCTGAAGGGGAGAGCCGCGAAGAAGATTCCAGCCGGCCGGCCCAAGGAACCGGCTGGGCAGGCGAAGGAGAAGGCAGGGACCTAGACCGGGCGGCCGAAGCACCACGGCTGCCTCACCGAGGCGGACCGGCCATCGGAGCGTGAGAGATTCGCCCTGCCTCGTGCGGTCGAGTCCGCGCTCCGATTTCGCGATCGTCTCGATCGTCGAATCGCCACGATCTCGGCGGCCGGTGTGGTCTCCGGCTCGAGCGTGGCGGCGAGCGAGATCTCGGTGGCGAAGAGGTCGTCCGGGGCCGCCGCCCCAGGATCCCAGGCGTAGCGCACCGTAATCTCCCCATCGCCTTCGAACCGGATCATCTTGGCCAGCCGCTCGGGACCCTCGCCGGTGGCGCAGGCGATCTCCAAGCCGCCCCGCCGCCGCCGCACGGCGTACTCGAACGCCGTGCGGGCCCATGAGCGCGCCGGCCGGTAGTCTCCGCCCGCGTACTCCTCCAGCCCGAGCGATCCCGGAAGGATGCGCTCCACGAAGAGGGCCCGATCCTCCGCGTCGAGCGGCGGGCGTGCGTCAGCCGGATGCCCTCCTCGATGATCGTGAATGCTGGCGGTGCCGCTCGTGCCCGTGCTCCCGCCTCGGCCGCGGCGCGCTCCAGCGCCAGGTCGTGGTAGGCCTCCCGCCGGCGGGTGAGCACGTTGGCGTAGTTGATGCCGCTCCGGAACACGGTGAACTCCTCGATGGCGGCGCCGCGCGCTCGGGCTCACCAGCGCCGAGAAGGATTCGGAGTGGACCCAGATCTCCTGGTATCCGTCGCCATCGAAGTCGAGCACCTCCCACGCCAGTCCCTTGCCCCGGCGCAGCTCGCCCTCGGCCAGCGCCAGCTCGCGCCAGACGGCGTCCCGCAGGTGGGGGAGGTACAGGCCTCCGAAGACGCCGTGCCAGTAGGCGTCGTTGCACTGCGCCCGGCCGATGGCGCGACGCGCCCCGGCGGGATCGCCCTTCCGGCGGCAGAGCGCGGACAGTGCCTGCATCTTCTTGTGCATCCGATTCGACTCGGAGTACTTGACGAGAAAGTTCCGCCAGTGCGCGCCGCGGATCAGGGCGCCGTCCGGCCCCGCGACGCGAGCCTCGCCCAGGTCGCGCTGAAGCCGGGCGAGCCGGAGCGCGGCGTCGGGGGGGAGCGACCAAGCCTCCATTTCGGTGTATGACGCCGTCGGGAGATAGGCGAGCCCGTGGCTCGGCACCTCGGCGAGCGCCTCGTCGAGCCGGCTCGAACCGCACCTCGCCGCTCTCCACCAGGCCCGCGACCGTGCCCATGAACTGGTCGAGCCAACCGCGCTCGTAGACCCACTCCTTCGTGCCGGGCCAGCCGCCGAACTTCTCGCCGTCGTCGGCGAGCACCGCCAGGCGATGGCCGGCGTCGCGGAGGGCGCGCAGGTACTGCGCCGTCTCCTCGGGCGGCCGAAAGGGGATCAGGTAGCGGAGCCGCTCGTCGATGGGGAAGAGCGCCAGCCGGCGCCCGTCACTCTCGGTCCAGAACGGCGCGTGAAGCCGCTCGCTCTCGAATCCGGTGGCGAGGAAATGGCGGTCGTCCACCAGCGCGTAGCGGACGCCGGCCTCCGCGAGGTCCGCGGCCAGCTCGGGCTCCCACACCCGCTCGGTGAGCCAGAGGCCGCGGGCATCCACCCCGAAGCGGCGCTGCACGGCCTCGTGCATCCAGCGGATCTGCTCGATCCGGTCGGGTCGGGGAATCGCGGCGAGCACCGGCTCGTAGAAGCCGGCAAGAAGGATCTCGAGCTTCCCGTCGGCGGCGAGCGCGCCGATTCGGTCGAGATAGGCGGGCTCGTGACTCTCCAGCCACTCCAGGAGGGGGCCGGAGAGATGCAGCACGCCGGGAGAAACCCACGACCGGCGAGGCGGTCGAGCAGCGGCCGGTACACGTCCGCCACATGCTGGGCGAAGACGTGGTCGAAGTTGCCGACCGGCTGGTGGAGGTGGAGTCCGAAGACGAACCGGATCGGAGCCATCGATCAGGAGAACACGAGCGAGCGGGAGCCGCCGAGCGCCGCCGCGACGGCGGACAGGACATCGGGGAAGATGTCGTCGCGACGGGCGAGCGCCTCCGCGCGCGCCTGAGCCTGCGGAAGCCACTCCTCCGCCCCGGGGGCCAGCGCCGCGAGCAAGGTCCGGGCGTCGTCGCAGTGCTCGGTGAAGCGCCGCTCCGCGTAGTCCGCCGCGGCGCCGGTCGAGATGACGAACTGCCAGTCGGATGCCTGGGCGAGGAGCAGCTCCCGCGCCGCCTGGGCGAGCACCGGTCGCGCGGCGGGGCTCGCGAGCGCCGACGGCGCCGTGTCCCAGAAGGTCTCCTCCAGCGGCCAGAGCCGCTCCCAGGTCCATGCCGTGCTGTCGCTCAGCCACATGCTGAAGTCGCCCTTGGCGCCCCAGGACCCGGAGGGAAGATGGATCGGCTGCTTGGCGGGGTGATCGGCGAGGTGCCGGGACGCCGTGACCGGCCCGAAGACCGCGGTCGTCGCGAGCGAGCGCGCGATACACCGCGCCGAGCCAGGCGGGCCCCTCGAACCACCAGTGCCCGAACAGCTCGGTGTCGAACGGCGCCACGATGACCCCGTCGCGCCGGTGGCGCTCACCCTTCGGCGATCTCCGCGAGCAGGCCGGCGAAATGATCGGCGTGGTCGCCGGGCGCGCTGGAACGCCGCCTCGGGATCGTAGGGCTCCTTGCCGCCGAGATCCACGTTGCCGCCGGTCACCCGCCAGAGCTTGAGGCCCCCGGGCCAGCGCATCTTGTGGAACTCGAGGTAGGCCGCGTCGCCCGGGATACCCCTGGAACCGGCTCCACACCTGCATGGACGAGCGGGGGTCACGCACCAGTGCGGCGATACCCTCCGCCGCCCTCGAATGCGCCACCTGGTACGCGGTGTAGGGCGAGCGGTGCGCGATGCCATCCACGCGATCGCCCGGCCGATGCACGGTCGGATCCCCGCCGGGATCGCCGTAGATCCCGAGCGGACGCCCGGCGGACGCGAGGTGCGAGTCCACGAAGAAGTAGCGAAAGCCGGCATCGCTCAGGTGCTCCTCGATTCCCCGGCGGATGCCGGCGCGCGGGGCCGTTCGCCACGGCTGCCACGGCCCCCGCGGCCGATAGGCGCATTCCGGCAGCCAGACACCCTCCGGCGCCCGGCCGAAGAGGCGGCGGTGCTCGGTCCGACCGACCGCGAGCTGGAGCCGGATGCTCTCGTCGCGGGCGAGCAGCGGGAGGAATCCATGGGTCGCGGCGGAGGCGATGATCTCGAGCCGGCCCGGCCGACTCGAGCGCGCGGAGGGCCGCGACGATGTCGCCGCCGATCTCGTGAAAGAGCCGGCGCAGGCGGCCGAGGCGCTCGCGCCAGAAGTCCACCAGCGGGAGGAGGTGCCCTTCACCGGTGGCGGCGAGCGAGGCGGGCGCCTCGTCGCAGGCGAGCAGGCGCTGGGCGAAGAACGCCTCCATCTCGGCGACGAAGGCGGGACTCGCGAGCTGGTTGGCCAGCACCGGCGTGACGCCGATGGTGATCGGAGCCGGTATCCCGTCGGCCTCGAGCGCGTCGAGCTCCTCGAGCAGCGGGAGGTAGGTGTCGAGGGCGGCCTCGCAGAGCCAGTCGCTGCCGTGGGGCCAGCGGCCGTGGTTCAGCACGTAGGGCAGATGGCTGTGCAGCGCGAGGGCGAAGTCCATCGGGCGGTAACCTAGCGCATCGAGGCGTGAGCGATGGCGCGGCGGTAGACCTCGAGATACTGGTCCACCGAGCGCTCCCAGCTGAAGTCGCGGGCCATGGCGCGCCGCACCATCGCCTGCCACTTGGTCGAGTCGGCATAGCCGCGGAGGGCGCGGAAGCTCCGGCCTCCTGAAACGCTTCGGCTGTGTAGCCGTCGAAGGCGAAGCCGGTGACCCCGTCCTCGACGGTGTCGGCGAGACCGCCGACCCGACGCACGATGGGCGGCGCGCCGTAGCGCTGGGCCCGCATCTGGGTGAGGCCGCAGGGCTCGTACAGCGAGGGCATGAGGAAGATGTCGGCCCCCGCCATCAGCCGGTGCTCCAGCCGGTCGGTGAAATCGAGCTGCACGCCGATCCGGTTGGGCGCGGACGTGGCCAGCTCGATCAGCGCGTGCTCGTAGCGGGGATCGCCGCTGCCGAGGAAGACGAACTGCGCGTCGCTGCCGAGGAGCTCTCGGCGCCCCCAGGATGAGGTCGAGCCCCTTCTGGGTGACCAGCCGGCCGGTCATGCCCGAGGAGCGGGGCGCGCCGGCGCTGGGGAAGCCCGAAGGAGCGCTGGAGGGCCGCCTTGCAGCGCCGCTTGCCCTCGAGCTTCTCCGCCGAGTACTGGGCGGTGATCTGGGTGTCGGTCGCCGGGTTCCAGATCCGCTGGTCGATTCCGTTGAGCACGCCGACCAGCCGGTCGCCCAGCGCGATGAAGAGATGGTGCAGGCCGAACCCGCCCCCCGGCGTGCGCAGCTCCCTGGCCTGGGTCGGGCTCACGGTGGTCACCGAGTCCGCGAAGACCAGCCCGCCCTTGAGGAAGTTCACCTTCCCGTACCACTCGAGCTGCTGCCAGTTGTAGAGCTCCCACGGCAGGCCGATCTCGGGCATCGCCTCGGGGCCGAAGTGGCCTTGGTAGCCGGGATTGTGGACCGAGACCACGGTGGTCGCGTCCCGGGCGTAGCGCTCGTGGCTCAGGATCGTGCGGAGGTAGACCGGCGCGAGCGCGGTGTGCCAGTCGTGGGCGTGCAGGAGGACCGGTCCGTGCACGAGGCGGGGCAGCGCCGTCATCGCGGCGAGCGCGAAGAAGGCGAAGCGGCGGTGGTTGTCCGGGTAGTCGGCGCCGCTCTCGCCATAGATGCCATGGCGGTTGAAGTAGTCCAGGTGCTCGATGAAGAACACCTGCGGGCCGGCGGCCGGCCCCGCGACGCGGAAGACGCGGGCCTCCTCATGCCTGGCGCCGATCGTGACCACGAAAGGCTGGCCGACCGGCTCGAGATCGGGGTCCTCGTCCCGCACGGTGCGGTAGAGCGGGAGGATCGCCGTGACGTGGAGTCCGGCCACGTGCTGAAAGTTGGCCAGCCCGGCAACCGCCTCCGCGAGCCCGCCGGTGCGGGCGTACGGGGAGTACTCCGCCGTGACGTGGACGATCGAGACGGGCTCGCCGCCCCGCGCGGTCACCAGGTTCGCCATCGATCGTGCCTCAGCCCGTGGGCGGATCGTCGCCCGCCGCCTCGCCGCGGATCGCGGGAGCGTAGTACTCCTGCACGTAGTTCTGGACCATCCGCCGCGCGGTGAAGTGCGACCCGGCGAGCCGGAGCGCGTGCCGCATCTTGTCCACCCAGCCGATGGGGACGCCGGCGTCGTCGCGGAGGTGGTAGAGCGGGACTACCTGTTCCTCGAGGAGCCGGTAGAACCGCTCGGCGTCGGCCGCGTCCGCGTCCTCGGTGTCGCCCGCGGGCGAAATGGCCCACCCGCTCAGCCCGTCGAATCCCTCCTGCCACCAGCCGTCGAGCGTGCTGAGCTGCGGGCACGCCGTTGAGCGCCGCCTTCATGCCGCTCGTGCCGGACGCCTCCAGCGGCACCCGCGGCAGGTTGATCCAGAGATCCACGCCCTGGACCAGCAGGTGCGCGAGGTGCATGTCGTAGTCTTCGAGGAACGCCACCCGGCCCTCGAACTCGGGATCGCGGGTGAACTGGTAGACGCTCTGGAGCACTTCCTTTCCCGGGTTGTCGGCCGGGTGGGCCTTGCCCGCGAAGATGATCTGCACCGGACGCCGCGTGGTCCACCAGGAGCCGCCGCAGCCGGTCGAGATCGCGGAAGATGAGGTTGGCGCGCTTGTAGGTCGCGAACCGGCGGGCGAAGCCGAGGGTGAGTGCATTGGGGTCGAGCAGCGTGCCGGCGCCGACCACCTGCGCGGCCTCCTTGAAGCGTGCCGCGAACCGCCGCCGAGCGTCCTCCCGAATCCGAGTGGCGAGCACCTGCTTGAGCCGCAGGTGCGCCGCCCAGAACCGATGCTGATCGAGGGTCAGCACCCGGTCCCAGAATCCCGGCTCGTCGAGCCGGTTGCCCCAGTCCGGCCCGATGTGCTCGTCGAGCAGCTGCATGATCGGGCTCGCCATCCAGGTGGCGAGATGGACGCCGTTGGTCACGTGGCCGACCGGCACCGTTTCCCAGGGCCGCCCGGGCCACAGGTCGCGCCAGAGATTCCGCGACACCTGGCCGTGGCGCCGGGAGACGCCGTTCACCCGGGCGGACATACGCATGGCGCAGACCGTCATGTGGAACTGGTCGTCGATCGCGGGATGCTTGCCGAGCTGGAACAGGGTCTCGCGGTCGATCCCCATCTCCTCCCAGATCGGGCCGGCGCAGGCCTCGAGCAATTCGACGGCGAAGGCGTCGTGCCCCGCCGGGACCGGCGTGTGCGTGGTGAACACGCTGTGGGCGCGGACCTGGCGCACCGCCTGATCGAGCGGCGTCCCGGCCGCGATCAGCTCGCGAAGCCGCTCGATCATCATGAACGCGGCGTGGCCTTCGTTGGCATGCCAGACGGCGGGATCCATGCCGAGCGCGCGGAGCACCCGCACCCCGCCGACGCCGAGAATCCACTCCTGCCGGACACGGAGGTCGGGCCCGCCGGCGTACAGCTTGTTCATCAGGCCGCGATCGTCCGGGTGATTGAGCTCGAGGTTGGTGTCCAGCAGGTAGATCGGGACCCGCCCCACCATCATCCGCCAGGCGCGGACGTGCACCGGGCGCCCCGAGGTTTCCACCGTGGTCAGGTAGGGACGGCCCTGGGGATCCGCCCACCGGCTCGAGCGGCGTGAGCGAGATGTCGTACTCGTCGTCGCTGTCCTCCTGCCAGCCGTCGAGCCTGAGCCGCTGGTCGAAGTAGCCCTTCATGTACATGAGGCCGACGCCGACCAGCGGGACGCCGAGGTCGCTCGCCGCCTTGCAGTGATCGCCGGCCAACACGCCGAGGCCGCCGGAATAGATCGGCACCGAGCTGTGCAGGCCGAACTCGGCGCAGAAGTACGCCACCGGCCGGCCGTCGAGCTCGCCGTAGTTGTGGGTGAACCAGGTGTCGCGGCTCGAGGTCTCGTGCTGCAGCCGGGCCATGACCTCGTCGTAGCGGCGGAGAAAATCGCTGTCGCTGGCGCAGCCGGCGATGCGCTCCGGATCCACCCGGCAGAGCAGCTCCAGCGGATTGTGGCGCGTCAAGCCCCAGAGCGACGAGTCGATGCTGCGGAACAGGCCGCGGGCCTCCCGGTTCCAGCTCCACCACAGATTCTTGGCGAGTGGGGCGAGGCCTTCGATGCGGGCGGGAAGATACGGGATGTGAGGGCTCTGGGAATTCATAGGGGCGTAGTATAGCGGGGCCAGGGGGACGGGCGGAACGGCGGACGGGCGGAACGGCGGACGGGCGGGACGGCGGACGGGCGGAACGGCGGACGGGCGGAACGGCGGAACCTGGGACGGCTGTGATCCCGAGGCGCGAGCGACCGGGGATCTTCTCACCCGGTCTCGATCACGGTGCAGAAGATCCCTCGCTTCGCTGCGGACGACGTTCTACCGTCGCCGTTCCGCCGTTCCGCCGTTCCGCCGTTCCGCCGTTCCGCCCGTCCGCCGTTCCGCCGTTCCGCCCGTCCGCCCGTCCGCCCGTCCGCCCCTACCGCACCAGCTTCTTGAACCGTATCCGGTGTGGCTGGTCGGCCGCGACGCCCTTCCGGCGCTTGAGATCCGCGACGTAGTCCTGGTAGTTGCCCTCGAACCAGACCGTCTCGCTGTCTCCCTCGAACGCCAGGATGTGGGTCGCGATGCGGTCGAGGAACCAGCGATCGTGGCTGATGACGACGGCGCAGCCGGCGAAGCCGAGCAGCGCCTCCTCCAGGGCGCGGAGCGTGTCCACGTCGAGATCGTTGGTGGGCTCGTCGAGCAGCAGCAGGTTGCCGCCGCTGCGGAGCAGCTTGGCGAGATGGAGCCGGTTGCGCTCGCCGCCCGAGAGGGTGCCGACCTTCTTCTGCTGGTCGGCTCCCCGGAAGTTGAAGCCGGCGCTGTAGGCCCGCGCGTTCACCGTGCGACGGCCGAACTGGAGCTGATCCTGCCCGCCGGAGATCTCCTGATAGACCGTCTTGTCGGGATCGAGAGCGTCGCGGGTCTGGTCCACGTAGGCGATCTGCACCGTCGAGCCGACCTTGAGCTCCCCGCCGTCCGGCGTCTCCTGGCCGGTGATCATGCGGAAGAGGGTCGTCTTGCCGGCGCCATTGGGCCCGATCACGCCGACGATCCCGCCGCGCGGCAGCGCGAAGCTCAGGTCGTCGATGAGGAGCCGGTCGCCGTAGCCCTTGCTCAAGTGGTCCGCCACCACGACTTCGTCGCCCAGCCGCTCGGGGACGGGGATCAGGATCTCGGCCGATCCCTCGGTCTGGCGCGCCGCCTCCTCCCGCAGCTCCTCGTAGCGGGTGATGCGCGCCTTGTTCTTCGCCTGTCGGGCGCGGGGCGACATCCGGATCCACTCCAGCTCGTGCTGCAGCGTCTTCTGGCGGGCGGAGGCCTGTTTCTCCTCCTGCGCCAGCCGGCGCTCCTTCTGCTCCAGCCAGGAGGAGTAGTTCCCCTCCCACGGGATGCCGGCACCCTGGTACAGCTCGAGGATCCATCCGGCCACGTTGTCGAGGAAGTACCGGTCGTGGGTTACCGCCACCACCGTGCCCGGGAACTCGGCGAGGAAGCGCTCCAGCCACCAGACGCTCTCGGCGTCGAGGTGGTTGGTGGGCTCGTCGAGCAGGAGCATGTCGGGCTGCTCCAGCAGCACGCGGCAGAGCGCCACCCGGCGCCGCTCGCCGCCCGAAAGCGAGCGACACGTCGGCATCGCCCGGCGGGAGGCGGAGCGCGTCCATCGCGATGTCCACCTTGTGGTCCAGCTCCCAGAGGCCGAGGGCGTCGATCCGCTCCTGGAGGTTGCCCTGCTTCTCCAGGAGCCGGTTCATCTCCTCGTCGTCCATCGGCTCGGCGAACTTCGCGCTGATCTCCTCGAACTGGCGCAGCATCGCCCGCTGCTCGGCCACCGCTTCCTCGACGTTGCCGCGCACGTCCTTGGCGGGGTCGAGCTGCGGCTCCTGGGGCAGGTAGCCGATCCGGGTGCCCGGGCAGCGGGCGCGCGTCGCCGAGGAAGTCCTTGTCCACGCCCGCCATGATCCGGAGCAGGCTCGACTTGCCGGCGCCGTTGGCGCCGAGCACCCCGATCTTGGCGCCGGGAAAGAAGGCGAGATGGATGCCCTTGAGGATCTCGCGGGAGGGAGGCACGACCTTTCGGAGGTCGCGCATGGTGAAGATGTATTCGCCGGCCATGGGGGGGCAAAATAACCAAAAGGGCGTCCCAGCGGGGACGCCCTCGAAGGTCGTGGGTGAAGAAGGTCAGCTGAGGTGGTTGTTCACCAGCTTGGTCATGTCGAACATGGTGACCTGGCTCTTGCCGCCGAACACCGGACGGAGCTTCTCGTCGGCGTTGATGGCGCGGCGGTTCTTGGAGTCCTGCAGTCCGTTCCGCTTGATGTACGCCCAGAGCTTCTTGGTGACTTCGGTGCGGGGCAGCGGGCTCGAGCCGACCACGGCGGCGAGCGGCGTCGCTGGGCTGCATCGGCTTCATGAACGCGGCGCTCGGCGTCCGCTTCTTGCCCGACTTCTTGGTGGCCTTCTTCCGCGCCGCGGTCTTCCTGGCGGGCTTACGGGCGCTCTTCTTGGCGGACTTCTTGGCTGCCTTCTTCTTGGTGGCCATCGCGTGTCTCCCAGTGTTTGTGAGGACCGTGCGTGCCGCAGTACCGCAGAACTCCCGTGACAAACAGTACACAGACCGGCCCGGACATGCAATAGGGAAATGCCGGATTTTCCCCCGGGGAAGGGGCGATGTCCCCCGGAAAGCAGTGAAAGGTGAACGGTGAACGGGAGGGCCCGAGCACTCCCTCTGTTCACCGTTCACTCTTCACTCTTCACGCCGTTCCAGCACTCGCTCCACCTCCCGCAGATCCGGCCTCGATCTCCACCGGCCGGTTGGCGTCCGGGCGGCGGCGGGTCGGTCTCGACGTGGTAGCTGGAGCAGCATGCCGGGGTCCTTCAGCACGTGGCCGGTGAGCACCGCGACCACCCGTGCAGCGGCCGCGATCGTCCCCCGGCGCACCAGCTCCCGCACGCCCGCCACGCTCGCCGCGCTGGCGGGCTCGCAGCCCACGCCGCAGGCGTCCACCGCCGCCTTCGCCTCGAGGATCTGCGCGTCGGTCACCGCGAGCACGACGCCGTCGGTCTCCTGGATCGTGCGCACCGCGCGGTCGTGCGAGGCGGGGTCGCCGATCCGGATCGCGGTCGCCACCGTCTCGGGCTCGACCCGGTGTCGCCGCTTGAATCCCTCCTCGAAGCTGCGCGCGAACGGGGCCGCGCCCGCCGCCTGCACCGCGGCGATCCGCGGCTGCCGGGTCGATCAGCCCCCACGCGAGCGCCTCCCGCAGCGCTTTCCCGAAGGCGGCGGTGTTCCCCAGGTTGCCGGCGGGAAGCACGATCCAGTCGGGCGGATCCCAGGCCAGCTGCTGGAGCAGCTCGAGCACGATGGTCTTCTGGCCCTCGATCCGGAACGGATTGATCGAGTTGAGCAGGTAGACGCCGAGCCGCTCGCTCGCCTCCTGCACCAGGCGGAGGCAGTCGTCGAACCCGCCGCGCACCAGCAGGGTGCGCGCGCCGTAGGCGAGCGACTGGGCCAGCTTGCCCGAGCGCGACGTTGCCCGCGGGGACCAGCACCAGCGCGGGAATCCCCGCCTGGGCCGCGTAGGCCGCGAGCGAGGCGGAGGTGTTGCCGGTGGACGCGCAGGCGACCGCGCGCGCGCCGATCCGCCGCGCCTGGGTGACGCCGACGGTCATGCCCCGGTCCTTGAACGAGCCGGTGGGGTTGTGGCCCTCGTGCTTGAGCAGGAGCCCGCCGATGCCGGTCCACCGGTCGAGCGCCTCGCGGTGGAGCAGCGGCGTGTTGCCCTCCGGGATGGGAGACGACCTCCTCCGCGGAGGGAAGGACGAACTCGCGGAACCGCCACACGCCGGACGCCGGGCCGCCCGGCTGCCGGCCGCGCCGCTCGGTGAAGCGCAGCAGCAGCTCGGCGCGGGTGAGGTCGGGCGGCCGGTGGGCGATCTCGAGCAGTCCGCCGCAGGCGGGGCAGCGGGAGCGCGGGTCGGTCTCGGTGAGCTCGTTGCCGCAGGAGACGCAGACCTGCCAGCTCGCGGGGCGATCGGTCTCGAACCTCATCACCGGGTTCCTCCCTCGCGGGTCACCGTGGCGCCGGCCCGATCCACCGGACCCGATGCGCACCTGGCAATCGGCGCCGCTCGCGCGGTACGCCGCCGCCATCGCCGCGGCGATGCCGCTCGGCGCTCTCGCGACCGCGGGCCAGCGCGAACGCGGTGGGTCCGCTGCCCGAGATCGAGCTGCCCAGCGCGCCCGCCGCGAGCGCGGCGGCCTTCGCCTCGGCGAAGCCGGGCAGCAGTCCGGCGCGCGCCGGCTCCGCGATGCGGTCGTCCACCGACGCGGCCGAGGAGCTCGTAGTCGTCCAGGGCGAGCGCCGCGACCATCGCGGCCACGTGGGCCGCCTGGTGCAGGGCCACCGCGCGGGAGATCTCGCGCGGCAGCACCGCGCGCGCCTCCGCCGTCCGCATCCGCTGCTCCGGCTGCGCCAGCACGACGTACAGCTCGGCGGGAACCGGGAGCCGCACCACGTCGAGCGGGTCCATGGAGCGGATCAGCACGATCCCGCCGAGCAGCGAGGGCGCGATGTTGTCGGCGTGGCGGCCGGCGACCGCCTCCTCCGCGTCGAGGCAGGCCTCGATGCAGCTCGATCGGTGCCGAGCGGATCGCCGAGCAGCGCGTTCACCGCGACCGCGCCGGCCACCGCCGAGGCGGCACTGCCGCCCTGGCCGCCCGAGAGCGGAAGTCCCTTCCGCACCGAGAGCCCGATGCCGCGGCCGCGCGCCCGTGCGGCGCCCGGCGCGATCGAGCACCGCGCGGGCCGCGAGCCCGGCCGTGTGCCGCTCCGGCTCCCGGGGCAGCTCGGGATGACCGGGGTCGAGCATCCGGATGCCCGGCTCGGCGAGCCATTCCGCCCGCACCGCGTCGCCGTCGCCGGCGACGGCGAGGCCGAGGATGTCGAGGCCGGGCCCGACGTTGCCGATGCTGCCCGGGGCGAATGCCGTCGACCGCTCCGTCGCTCATGCGCCCGCCAGGCGGAGGATGTCGTTGAGCACGCCGGCGGCGGTCACCTCGGCGCCCGCGCCGGGGCCGCGGATGACCAGCGGATTGGCCTTGTAGCGCGCGGTGGTGAACACGAGCTGGTTGTCGGAGCCCTTGATCGACGCGAGCGGACTCGAGAGCGGCACGACTCGCAGGCCGACCGCGATCTTGCTCGGCGTCACCGTCGCGACGTAGCGCAGGACGCTGCCCTCGAGCCCGCGCGGCGTCCACCCGCCGCTTCCACCCGGCGTCCAGCTCGCCGAGCCGCTCGAGGAACTGGGGCAGCGGGAGCGCGCGGGCCCACTTGGGCACCAGCGACTCGACCGCCTGCCGGCTCAGCTCCCCGCGATAGCCGAGCAGCCGGGCGAGGATCAGCGCCTTGCGGCCCACGTCCATCCCGGAGAGATCCTCCCGCGGATCGGGCTCGGTGTAGCCGAGCCGCATGGCCGCGCGCACGGCGCGGGAGAACGGGCACGCCGTCGCCCACCTCGGTCAGCACGTAGCCCGAGCGTGCCGGAGAGCAGCCCCTCGATCCGCTCCACCCGGTCGCCCGACTCGGTGAGCTTGTGATAGGTGTCGATGATCGGGAGCCCGGCGCCGACGGTGGCCTCGTGCAGGATCCGCCGCCCCCGCGCCCGCGCCGTCTGCCAGAGCGACTCGCTCGCCGAGCGGCGCCCGGCGAGCGGCAGCTTGTTGGCGAGGACCAGATCCATGCCGTGGGTGAGCGCCGCTTCGAGCACGGCGCCGGTGTCGTCGGCGGTGAGATCCACCAGCACCGGCCGGGTGAGCGCGTATCCCGCGATGTGCGCGATCGCCTCTTCCGCCGTCGCCGGCGCGGCCGCGCGCCGCCTCGGCGAGGCCGCGGCCCTTCCGCTTCTCGCGCGGCGAGCGCGGCGAGCCGGCGCGGGCCGATGCCCTGGGGCTCGAACACGAACCCGCTGCGGTCGATGACCGCCGCCACCTTGAGCGAGAGCGCGGGCCGGCGCACCTGGCCGATCAGCGTCGCCAGCGTGCGCCCGATCTGGCCGAAGCCGAGCAGCACGATCTCCATCCGCTCCGGCTGGATCACGGCGCCGCCGGCGATGCGCGAGAGCTGGAACGCGGCGTGGATCCGCCGCTGCGCCTCCGCCGCCTGGCGTGCCTCGACCACGACGGAGATGTTGAGCTCCGACGATCCCTGAGCGATGGCGACCACGTTGATGCCGCCCGCGGCGAGCGCGGAGAAGACACCCGCCGCGATCCCCGGGGTGCCGTGCATGCCGAGGCCGACCACGGCGATCGTCGCCATGCCGGGACTCACCTCGACGCCGTCGATCTCTCCCCGGGCGATCTCGCCGCGGAACTCGCGCTCCAGCGCCGTGCGGGCGTCCGTCGGCGAAGCGGCTCGGGGACGCTGAAGCAGATCGAGTGCTCCGAGGAGGCCTGCGAGATCAGCGAGACGGAGATCCGCGCGGCCGTGCAGCGCCGCGAAGGTGCGCGCGGCGATGCCGGGCACGCCGAGCATGCCGTTGCCGGTGACGGTGAGCGAGCGCCTGCCCGCCGGCGGCGGTCAGCGCCTTCACCGGGTTGCGGCCGGCGCCGACCCGCTCGGAGACCTCGGTGCCCGGCGAGTCGCGCGTCGGCGAACGGGCGGACGAAGACCGGAATGCGGCGGCCGGCGACGGGGATGAGCGCGCGCGGGTGCAGCACCTTGGCCCCGTAGTACGCCAGCTCCGCGGCCTCGCGGGCGTGGAGCTGGGGAATGACCCGCGCGTCGGGCACCACGCGGGGATCGGCGGTGAGGAGGCCGGGCACGTCCTTCCAGAGCGAGACCCGCGCGGCGCCGAGGCCCCGGGCGAGCAGGGTGGCGGTGAGATCGGAGCCGCCGCGCCCCAGGGTGGCGACCTCGCCGTCCGGGCGTGGCGCCGATGAAGCCCGGCACCACCGGCACCACGCCCCTGGCGAGCAGCGGGCCGAGCACCCGCTGCACCGCGCGGTCGGTGCGGGCGTAGTCGGGCGCCGCCTGGCCGAACGCGGCGTCGGTGTGGATCAGGTCGAGCGCGTCCACGTAGCGGGCGCGGGTGCCGCCCGCCTCGAGCGCGGCGGCGACCAGCCGCGCGCTCAGCCGCTCGCCGCGGGAGACGAGGTAGTCGGTGGTGCGCGGGCGTCAGCTCGCGGAGCAGCCGAAGCCCCTGGGCCAGCGCCTCCAGCTCGGCGAAGAGATCGGTGATGTAGAGCAGCACGTCGGCGCGGAGCCGGCCGCCGGGCAGGAGCGACCGCGCGACCTCGACGTGCCGGGAGCGGAGCCGCGCGATGAGCGACGCGACGGTGCGCGACTCGCCGGCTCCCGCCTGCTGCGCCACTTCGAGAAGCGCGTCGGTGGTCCCCGCCATCGCGGAGACGACCACGACGGTCGGCTCGGGCGATGGCGGCGAACGATCTCGACCGCATGGCGAACGGCAGTGGAATCGGCCAGCGACGCACCGCCGAACTTGTGCACGTGGGGTGCTCGGCGGGGACGGGGCATGGGGGAATGTAGGCGGGGCAGCGGGACGGCGGACGGCAGCAGGCGGTCAGCCTGAGCGAAGCGAACGGATCGGTCCGGGCATGCGAGTGAGCTGAGATGGCTGCCGCTACTCACTCGCCATGAGCCGGCCGATCCCTCGCTCCGCTCGGGATGACCCCGCACGCGTCCGGCCCCGCTGCCCTGCCGCCCCGCCGTTCGCCTACTTGCCAGCCATGTTCGCCCTGCTGAAGCTGATCCAGTCCATCATCAAGACCCTCCACTCGGACGGCACGCCGGGACAGGTCGCCGCGGGAATGGCGCTGGGGGCGGCGCTCGGGCTCACGCCGCTGATGAACGTCCACAACCTCGTCGTGTTCTCGCTGATCGTGCTGCTCAACGTGTCGTTCGGCGGCGGCGATGCTGGGCTGGGCGCTGTTCGTGCCGCTGGGCTTCATCCTCGATCCGCTGTTCCACGCGATCGGCCTCGAGCCTGCTCGAGGCGCCCTCGCTCCGGGCGCTGTGGACCGGCTGTACAACACGCCGCTCGTCCCCTACACCAACTTCAACAACACGCGTCGTGCTGGGCAGCGTGGTCGGCTGGCTGGTGCTGGCGGTGCCCGATCTTCTTCGCCGCGCGCTGGGGCGTGGCCCGCTATCGCGCGACGATCGGCGCGCGGGTGCAGCAGTCGAAGTTCTACAAGGCGCTCATGGCGTCGAAGGTGTACAACGTCTACCGCCTCTTCCGGCCGGAGTGAGCCGATGGCCGTGAAGATCTTCCGCTGGAAGGCGATCGGTCCGCTGCTCCTGTTCCTCGTCCTCATCGGCGATCCTGCTGTGGCTCTTCGCCGAGCCGGTGGCGAAGGACACGACCGAGGAGGTGGGCACCGAGCTGCTCGGCACCCAGGTGGACGTCGGCAAGCTCGACATCATCGCCAACGACGCGTCGGTGGACCTGCGCGAGCTGCAGATCGCCGATCCCTTCAACCTCGACGCAGAACCTGGTCGAGGCCGAGGACATCAAGCTCAAGCTCAATCCGCTCGCGCTGGCCGAGAAGAAGTTCGTGGTGGAGAACTTCCGGCTGAGCGGGATGCGCTTCGGCACCGACGCGGAAGAAGCCGGCGCAGCCGGTGGAAGGCGACGGCTTCGCGCCGCAGGCGCTCCGCTCGGTGCGGCAGTGGGCCCAGCAGTTCGACGTGCCGCTGCTCCAGCTCACCCCGATCGACACCATCAAGCAGCTGGTGCTGAATCCGACCCAGCTCACCACCGTGAAGGCGGCGCAGGCGCTCGCGGCGCGCGACCGACTCGGCGCGGCGCGGCGCTGGACCAGTCCTTCCAGCAGCTCGACGTCGAGGGCACGGTGGACACCGCGCGGGCGCTGGTGGAGCGGCTCCGGGCCACCAACCCGCGGCAAGCTCGGCCTCGACGGCACCCGGCAGGCGATCGAGGACGCGCGCGCGACGCTCAAGCGGCTGGAGGACGCCGAAGCAGCGGCTCGAGACGCTGGAGCGGCAGGTGAAGGGCGGCGTCGGCACGCTCACCTCGGGTCTCGCAGAGCCTCGACGAGGCGCGGCGGAAGGACTACGCCTTCGCCCGGTCGCTGCTCCAGCTCCCGACCTTCTCCGCGCCGGAGATCGGCGAGGCGTTCTTCGGCAAGGTCAGCATCGACCGCTTCCAGCAGGCGCTCTACTACACCGAGCTGGCCCGGCACTACATGCCGCCCGGTCTGCTGCCCCGGGAGGATCCGGGCCCCCAGCGGCTGCGCGCGTCGGGGAAGACCATCCGGTTTCCCAAGGAGCAGGACTGGCCCAAGTTCCTGGTCCAGCTGGGTCAGGTGGACCTGGCGATCGGCGGCGACAGCCCGCTCCGCGGCGCGTACGAGGCGGTGGTGCAGGGGCTCACCTCGGACCCGTCGCTCTACGGCAAGCCGACGCATGGTGCGCACCAGCCGCACCGCCGAGGGCAGCGCCATCGCCGCCATCGACGTGAGCGCGGTCATCGACCACGTGCGACCCGACCGGGTCCGCGACTCGGCGTCGGCGCGGCTCCGCGGGGTGAAGCTCCCGAACCTCACGGTGCCGGGGCTGCCGTTCACCCTGCGCCCGGGCACCGGCGGCCGCCGACCTCAATTTCGCGCTGCGGAACGAGCAGCTCTCCGGCCGGTGGTCCATCGCCTCGAACCAGGTCGCCTGGGCGCTCGACAGCGACCGGGCGGAAGCTCAACGACCTGGAACAGATCGTCTGGCGGGTGGTCTCCGGGCTCAAGGAGCTGTCGGTGGACGCCCGGGTCAGCGGTCGGCTGCAGTCGCCCAAGCTCGCGGTGTCGAGCAACCTCGACCGCGCCATCGCCGCAGCGGCTGGAGGCCGTCATCGGCGAGGAAGTGGCCAAGGCGGAGAAGATGGTCCGGGCCAAGGTGGACAGCGTCGGTGGCGCGCGAAGGTCGAGCCGGTGAAGCGGCAGGTCGCCGAGGTCCGGACCCAGGCGGAGCAGCGGCTCGGCGCGGAGCGGAAGCGGCTGGACGACGTGGAGCAGCAGCTCCAGGCGGAGCTCAAGCGCCTCACCAGCGGCCTGGCACCGGGGATCAAGCTGCCGAAGCTCGGGCATCTAGGCGCGGTCCGGACGCCCTGGCCGGACCGGCCTTCGCGGATAAGTTTGCACGATCCCATCCTGAAGCGGAGTTCCGATGCGCATCGGTGTACCCAAGGAAACCGCCCCGGGCGAGCGGCGAGTCGCGCTGGTGCCCGAGTCCGCCAAGAAGCTGATCCAGGCGGGGTACGAGGTGGCGGTCGAGGCCGGGGCGGGCGACGCCGCCGGGTATCCGGACGCGGGATACCGCGAGGCCGGCGCGACGATCGAATCGCGATGCCGGCCGCGCTGCTGGGCTCGGCGGACCTGGTGCTGCAAGGTCGGGCCGCCGGCGACGGTCGCCGGTGCGACGGGACGAGGCCGGCTGGATGCGCCCCGGCGCGATCTATCTCGGCTCGCTCATGCCGCTCCGGAACCACGACGCCGTCCGGGCGCTCGCCGCCCGCAGGATCACCGCCTTCTCCACCGACGCCATCCCGCGGACCACCCGGGCCCAGTCCATGGACACCCTGTCGTCCATGGCGAACATCGCCGGCTACAAGGGCGTGCTCCTCGCCGCGGGCGAGCTCAACAAGTACTTCCCGATGCTGATGACCGCGGCGGGCATGGTGCCCCCGGCCAAGGTGTTCGTGATCGGCGCGGCGGTCGCCGGGCTCCAGGCGATCGCCACCGCCAAGCGGCTCGGCGCGAACGTCGTCGCGACCGACGTGCGGCCCGAGGTGAAGGAGCAGATCGAGAGCGTCGGCGGGAAGTACGTCGGCATCGAGCTGGGCGAGGCCGCGTCGGCCGGCGGCGGGCTACGCCAAGGAGCTGTCCGAGGCCGACAAGGCCAGGCAGCGGGAGCTGCTCGCCGCCCAGGTGGCCCAATCCGACGTGGTGATCACCACCGCGCTCATCGGCGGCGTGTTCGCGCCCAGGCTGCTCACCGGCCGAGATGGTGCGGAGCATGAGGCCCGGCGCGGTGATCGTGGACCTCGCCGCCGACGGCGGCGGGAACTGCGAGCTCTCCCGCCCCGGCGAGACGGCGCGGGTGGGCGGCGTCACCATCCTGGCGCCGCTCAACCTGGCCGCCTCGATGCCGCTGCACGCGAGCCTGCTCTTCTCCCGCAATCTCACGGCGTTCGTGCTGGCGTTCACCAAGGACAAGAGCTTCGAGCTCGACTTCACCGACGACATCCAGCAGGGCGCGCTGATCACCCACGACGGCGAGGTGAAGCACGCGCGCACCCGGGACGCTCTTCAGAAAGGTGCCGCATGACTCCGCTCGAGACCGCCGCCCCCGCCGCGGCCCAGGCCGCGGACCTCTGGTCCCAGATCTACGTCTTCGTGCTGGCGACGTTCATCGGGCTGGGCGTGATCCGCCGCGTCTCGCGGCTGCTGCACACCCCGCTGATGTCGCTCACCAACGCGATCTCCGCGATCGCGGTCGTCGGCGCCATCCTGGTGGCGGGCCCCGACTATCCGGTCGAGATCCGGATCCTCGGGCGCGATCGCGGTGTTCGCGTCCATGACCAACATCGTGAGCGGATTCCTGATCACCGAGCGGATGCTCAAGATGTTCAAGACCGAGCAGAAGCCGGGTGAGGGTCCGCGCCCATGATCCACGACCTGGTCCAGCTCGCGTACCTCGTCGCGACCGGGCTCTTCGTCTTCGCGCTGCACTGGATGAACACCCCGGCGACGGCGCGCCGCGGCGTCTACGCCGGCGTGGTCGGCATGACCCTGGCGGTCGTCGCCACCTGGGCCCAGCCGGAGGTGGTGCACCACCTCTGGATCGTGATCGCGGTGGTCGCCGGGATTCGCCGTCGGCATCCCGCTTTCCCGGGTGCCGCTCACCGCCGTGCCGCAGCGGACCGCGCTCTCCCACGCCTTCGGCGGCCTCGCGGCGGGGCTGGTGGGGACGGCGAAGTTCTATCTCTGGTTCCGCCGAGGGCTCGGACCAGCTCACCGCCTTCCGGACGACCGCGATCATCGCCGAGGTGCTGCTCGGGTTCCTCACGTTCACCGGCAGCCTCATGGCCGCCGGGAAGCTCCAGGAAGTGAAGTGGATCCCCCAGCGGCCGGTGACCTATCCGCTGCAGAACGTCACCAACATCGGCCTGCTGCTGCTCGCCGCCGGGCTCGGCGTGGCCGTGGTGCTCCAGCCCACCGCGGGCTGGGCGCCGGTGGCCTTCGGGGCGATCATCGCGCTCGCGCTGCTCTTCGGCGTGCTGCTGATCATCCCGATCGGCGGCGCGGACATGCCGACCGTGATCGCGATCCTCAACGCCTACGCCGGCCTCGCCGCGGTGGCGATGGGCTTCGTGCTGGACAACAAGCTGCTGATCACCGCCGGCGCGCTGGACGGCTCCAGCGGCCTCATCCTCGCCATCATCATGTGCAAGGCGATGAACCGCTCGTTCACCAACGTGCTCTTCGGCGCCTTCGGCCAGGTGCAGCAGGCCAAGACGGGCGGCGAGGACCGGGTCTACAAGGCGGAGTCGATCGAGGGCGCGGGCCAGGTGCTGGAGCAGGCCAATCTGGTGGTGATCGTTCCCGGGCTACGGCATGGCGGTGGCGCAGGCGCAGCACAAGGTGCGCGAGCTGTACGATCAGCTCAGGAAGCGGGGAATCGCGGTGAAGTTCGCCATCCACCCGGTCGCCGGCCGGATGCCGGGGCACATGAACGTGCTGCTGGCGGAGGCGGACATCCCCTACACCGACCTGGTCGAGATGGACGAGATCAACCCCGACATGCCCCAGGTGGACGTGGCGCTGGTGGTGGGCGCCAACGACGTGGTGAATCCGGCGGCCCGCTCGGACAAGGGCAGCCCGATCTACGGGATGCCGATCATCGACGCCGACCGGGCCCGCACGGTGTTCGCGATCAAGCGAAGCAAGAACCCGGGGTTCGCCGGGATCGACAACGAATTGTATTTTTCGGACAAGACCTGGATGCTGTTCGGGGACGCCAAGAGCGTCATCGGCGAGCTGGTCAAGCAGATGTCGGGCGGGAGCGGGATGCATTAGGGCGGAACGGCGGAACGGCGGAACGGAGCATAAGCCCTTGCCGCAATCCGGCGGACTATGCTTACTCCCGGGTGGCGCCGGGCCCTTGCGCACCGTTCCGCCGTTCCGCCCACACTCACCATCCTCCGGAGATTCTCGCATGCGCGGGACCGTGGCCGGAATTCTGTCACTCTCCCTGTTCGCGGCGTCTCCCGCCGCCGGCCAGGGCCAGGAGTGTCTGGCCGGCCTGAAGATGCCGGATGTCGGCCAGTGGGCCGAATACCAGGGCGATGATGAACAAGAAGGACCCTACACCATGCGGTACGCCGTGGTCGGCGCCGAGGAGCGGGAAGGGACGACCATGAAGTGGCTGGAGCTCAGAATGGTGGGGGACAAGAAGGACAGGAACATGGTTTACCAGGTCCTGACCCCGGGAAGTCCGGCGGAGATGGATCAGGTCGCAGGAGATCATCTTCAAGCCGGGCGAGAAGCCGGCGATGAAGATGAACGCCATGATGATGAAGATGATCCGGGGCCAGCTCGGCAAGAACTCGGTCCTGGGCAACATGTGCGAGGGCGTGAGCCTGGCCGGCGAGGAGTCGGTCACGGTCCCGGCGGGCACCTTCACGGCGCTTCGTTACCACAACGCCAAGTACAACAGCGACACCTGGGTCGTACCCGACCGGCCGTTCTTCATGGTGAAGTCGAAGGGGAAGGACTTCGAGATCAGCCTCGTCTCCAGCGGCGACGGGGCCAAGTCGTCCATCACGGAGACCCCGCAGGAGATGCCTGGGTTAGGACCGTCTAAATAGGGGGGACACCTATCGCCTCGCCGCCACGTAGGCGCTGCCTGAGATCTCGCTGCCTGCCAAAGTTGCAGCCGGCTCCGGCCACACATCACATAGCTGCTGTGGCCCGGGTCGGCTGCGCGCAAATCGCCATCCCGCTACGATTTAGCCTAAGGTGTTGTATTTTCGCATCTTAGGTGCTATATTCGCGCGTCTCGACCTGGGGGCGGCCCCGGGTCCGTTGCAGGTATACGTGCGGGGGACGGGAGTCCGAGGAGGCAACCGCGTGACGATAAAGGCACGCAGCAAGCGTCGCCCGGTGCGACCAGCGCAGATCGCACGTGCAATCGACGAAGGCCGTGAGAGTCTCGACCTGTACCTGGACGAGATCAGCCGGGTTCCGCTCCTCAGCCGCGAGGAGGAGATGGAGCTCGCCCGCAAGGCGTTCAAGGGCAGTGTGGTGGCCCAGGAACGACTGGCCCGGCACAACGTCCGCTTCGTGGTCTCGGTGGCCAAAAAGTTCCAGAACCGTGGCGTGCCGCTGGTCGACCTGATCGGCGAGGGCAACCTCGGCCTGATGACGGCCGCCCGGAAGTTCGATCCGGACCGGGGGGTGAAGTTCATCTCCTACGCGGTCTGGTGGATCCGCCAGGCGGTGCAGGCGGCGATCGCCCGCCACGGCCGGCCGGTCCGGGTGCCGCTCAACCGCACCGCCGATCTGAGCCGCCTGGGCCGCACCACCACGCTCCTCAAGGACAAGCTCGGCCGGATGCCGACCACCGAGGAGCTGGCCCGCGCCACCGGCCTCACCGTGGAAGCGGTTCGCTCCCTCAGCGCCCTCAACTCCGAGGCCGTGCGCCTCGATCATCCCACCCGGGACGGCGAGGGCAACGAGCGGATCGAGCGCTTCACCAGCGGTGAGCAGGAAAGCACCGACATGACGACGATGGCCAACAGCCAGACCCGGGACATCGAGGCCGCGCTGGCGGCGCTCCCGCCCCGGGACGCCAAGGTGCTCCGGCTCTACTTCGGGCTGGACGATGGGAACAGCCGCACGCTGGAGGAGATCGGCCGGATGATGGGCGTGACCCGCGAGCGGATCCGTCAGCTCCGGGACCGGGCGCTGCTCCGCCTCCGTGAAGGGGAGACTGGCGACCGGTTGCGCGATCTTAGTCGCCTGACGCGATACCGAATCGAGCAAGAGGCCCCCGGCCAATCCGGCCGGGGGCTCTTTCTGCTCGAGACGGAGGCGCGGTGAAGAAACGCCGCTACGTCGCCTTCCTGCGTGCCATCAACGTGGGGGGCCGGGTCGTGAAGATGACGAAGTTGAAGCAGATCTTCGAGGACCTGAAACTGGCCGAGGTCGAAACCTTCATCGCCAGCGGCAACGTGATCTTCACATCGTCAGGGGACGCAGCCCGGCTCGAGACCCGCATCGAGAAGGGGCTGCACGGCGCGCTCGGGTATCCGGTTGTGACGTTTCTGCGGAGCGCGGAAGAGATCGCGGGGGTGGCGGAGCGCGATCCGTTCGGCACGCCCGTGCCGTCCGGAGGGAGAATCTACGTTGCCTTCCTGCGCGATCCGCCGCCGGCAGCCGTGCGAAAGACAGTCCTGGCGCTGGCCACGCCGACCGACACCTTTGAGGTTGACGGGCGGGAGCTGTACTGGCTCTGCGCCGTTCCCTCGCTGCAGTCGATCATCTCCGGCGCGACCTTGGAGAAGGTACTAGGGCAGCCGGCGACCTTGCGCAATATCAACACCGTGCGAAGGCTGGCCGCGAAATATCCCTCCGTTTGACACCCCATCCCGAGGTCACTGCTTCTCCCCGTGAAGGGATCGAGCACCTCGAGGTAGCGGGCGTCATCAGAACCGCATCCGCTCCAGCAGCCGCCCGAAGTCCCGCCGCTCTCTCAGCGCGTCCAGCCGGGGGTCCACCTTGAGAAACACCGTCTGGTGATCCCGCTCTGCGTAGCCCCGCTCGAGCCACTCGATTGCCAGATCCGGCTCGCCCAGGCCCAGGTAAATGAGGGCGATGTCGTACTGGGATACGTAGCGCGTCTCCGAGAGCCGCATCAGTTCCAGCAGAACCCCGCGAGCCTCGCCGGACCGCCCCGCCACGGCGTAGGCGTGTCCCAGGAATCCCAAGCTCGATACCCCGCCGCCCGAGAGCCGCGCCGTCTCCTCCGCGCAGGCGACCGCCTCGTCCCGCATGCCGAGTGCCTCCAGCCCCAACGCCAGCCACGCGTGGGCCACCATGTTGCCCGGCTCCAGCTCGATGCCCCGGCGGCACTCCTCTACCGCTCGCTGGTACTGCCGGGAGAAGTAGTATCCCCAGCCCAGCGCGGAGTGCTTGAGCGCCGACAGCGGGTCGAGCGTCAGCGCCCGCTCGAACTCGCGGATGCACTCCTCGGTGCGCCCGTGCACCGAGAGGAAGTTGCCGTACCACTGGTGAGCAGTGGCGTACCCGGGGTGCAGCTCGATCGCGCGGCGGAACGTCCGCTCCGCCTCCGACCAATCCCAGTCGTAGTACATCGCCGCGTAGGCCAGCGACGGATGCGCCTCGGCGAGGCCGGGTTCCAGCGCCAGCGCCTCGTGGGCGGCGCGCTTGGCCCTGGGGAACACCTCGCCCGGCGGCGCCGGCCGAGTAGAAGCCCAGGAGCACCCATGAATCGGCCATGCCGGCGTGGGCAAGCGCGAACCCCGGGTCCCGGGCGAGCGCCTGCTCGAAGTACTCCATGCCCCGGCGGAGATCCTGCTCGGTGCGGCGGTTCCAGAAGTGCCGTCCCTTGAGGTAGAGCCCGTAGGCCTCGAGGTCGTCGGTGGGCGGCTTGACCCTCGTCTCGCGGCCGGGGTGGAGCAGCCGAACCCGGAGCGCGCCGCCGATCGCCCGGGCGATCTCGTCCTGAATCGCGAAGATGTCCTCTGTCTCGCGGTCGAAGCTCTCCGACCACAGCAGAAAACCGTCGGCCACGTTGATGAGCTGGGTGGAGACCCTGAGCCGCTGCCCCGCCCGGCGCACGCTCCCCTCGAGCACGGTGCGAACCTGGAGCCGGCGGCCGATCTCGCGCGCGTCCTCGGGTCGTCCCTTGAAGGCGAAGCACGAGGTGCGCGACACGACGTGCAGGCCCGGCACCTTGGCGAGCGCGTTGATCAGCTCGTCGGTCATGCCGTCGGCGAAGAACTCGTGGTCGGGCGACGGGACTCAGGTTGGCGAAGGGCAGCACCGCGACCGATGGCTCGACGCCGCGGCGGTGTCTGCCGCCGCTCGGTGGCCCGGTGGATCCACGGATGCCCGGCCCGGAGCGCCTCGGCGAAGGCGGCGGCGGACGGGAATCGGTCCGCGGGCACCGGCGCGAGCGCACGGAGGACGATCCGGTCCAGCTCTTCCGGCACGACTCTGCCCCCTCGCCGGGTGGAGGGCACCGTCTCGGTGAACCGCTTGGCGATGACAGCCTGGGCGGTAGGTCCGGTGAAGGGCGGCTCTCCGGCGAGCATCTCGAAGAGCGCGCAGCCGAGACTGTACACGTCGCTCCGGGCATCGAGGCGATCGGCGCCGGTTGCCTGCTCGGGGCTCATGTAGGCCGGTGTGCCGAGGGTCAGGCCGGTCCCTGTCAGTCGCTCGTCGCGTCGGCGCCGGGCCGTCGGCGCCGAGCGCGCATGCGATGCCGAAGTCGGCCACGAGGGCGTGCCCTTGGGAGAGGAGGATGTTCTCCGGCTTGATGTCCCGGTGGAGCACACCCCGGCCGTGCGCGTAGTCCAGGGCCTCCGCCACCTCGCAGGCGATCGCCGCCGCTTCGCCGATCGGCAGCTGAATCTCGCGGCGCAGCCGATCACGCAGCGACTCGCCCTCGACGTAGGGCATGGAATACCAGAGAACCGCCGCGCCCTCGCCCGCGACGGCGTCATCTCCCACTTCGCCCGAGTCGTGGACCGGAAGGATGTTGGGATGCTGGAGCCGGGCGACGGTGCGAACCTCGCGCAGGAAGCGCTGGGGTCCGAGGGCGGCACTGAGCTCGGGGTTGAGGACCTTCAGCGCGACCGGTCGGTCGTGCTTGAGATCGTGGGCGAGATACACCCGCGCCATCCCGCCCCGGCCGAGCTCACGCTCGAGCCGGTAGCGGCCGGCGAGGCCGGTCTCGAGCGCGGTGGGGAAGCCGGCCAAGCAACTCCCTCTCAGACGTGGCGGGATGGGGTGACACCATAAGGGTAGGCCCGGCGACCGGCGTCATCAATCCGGCGAGGAGCGCGAGGCGAGCTCTGAACCCTTTCCTCCGCTCGCCGCCGCCAGGTGTCGGTCGGACGGGCGAAATCGCAGCACGAGGGAGACGATGGTCCCACCTCCGGGCGTGCTGGCGATCTCCAGGGTGCCGCCCACGCGCTGGGCCCGGTCCCGCATGCCGGCGATGCCCATGTGCTCCCCCACGCTCAGCGTCTCCATCGCACTGGGAGACATGCCGGCGCCGTCGTCCCGTACCCGCACGGTCAAGGCGCGCGGCCCGTACTCGACGGCGACGTGGACCAGACTCGGGGCCGCGTGCTTGACGGCATTGAGCACCGCCTCGCGGCCGATGCGGAGCGCCGTCGTCTCCAGGGCGACCGGGAGCCGGCGGGGCTCCCCGCGCACCGCGAACACCAATTCGACGCCCGAGCCGGCGACCGTCGATCGCGCGGCCGTCTCCAGCGCGCCCGCCAGGTCGTGTCCCTCCAGCTCCACCGCCCGCAGATCCCAGATCGTGTGTCGCGCGTGGCGCAGGGTGGTGTCCGCGGTCGCGAGGACGTTCTTCAGCGCCTCCGCTCCCTCCGCCGGCCGTTGCGCGAGCAGGCGCTCGATGGCGCGCAGCTGGAGCGTGATGCCGGTGAATCCCTGGAGCAGGGTGTCGTGCAGCTCATGGGCGATGCGGGCGCGCTCGGCGAGTCCCGCCTGGTAGCGCACGCGCATGCCGGCGGCCACCTGGCGCACCCGCGCGAGGTACGCCAGCCAGATCAGCGCGCCGAGCGCGGCGACCCACACGAGGAGGAACCAGCGGGTCTGGGTGATCGAGGGTGGAATGGTGAAGTCGATCGCGGCGCCGTCCTCGTTCCAGACGCCGTCCTCGTTGGCCGCGATGACCTGGAAGCGATAGGGGCCCGGGCCGAGGTTGGTGTAGAAGGCCTCGCGCCGTCCGCCGGCGTCCTGCCATCCGGTGTCGCTGCCGACGAGCCGGTAGCGGAAGCGCACCCGGTCCGGAATCGAGAGGCTCAGCGCGGTGTAATCGATGCGGAGCGTCCGTCGTCCGGACAGGCAGCCGCAGGTCGGGGCCCGGCTGGTAGGACCTGCGCGCCCGCCGCGAGCCGGCGGATGGCGACCGGGGGAGGCGTCGGATTGCGCGAGCACCGCGGCCGGATCGAGCCAGGCGACGCCGAGGCTGGTGGCGAACCAGAGTCTGCCATCGGTCCCGGCGACGACGGTCGGCTGCGGGCGGATCTGCGCGGCGGTACCGGTCAGGCCGTCGCGGAAGTCCAGGCGCTCGTAGCTCACCTGGTAAGCGGGATCTTCGGCGGCGCGGCGAGCCTCATCCGCGGGAATGCGGGTGATCCCGATGGCGCCGTGCAGCCACACGCTCACCGCCGGCGGTCTCCACGATGCCGGAGGTCCCCCGGAACTGGGGACCGTTCCTGCCGGTGACCGGGTGGGCGCGGCCTCCGCGCGAGCACCGCCAGTCCCCGGTCGCCGCCCACCCAGACGTGCGAACCCGCGCACGTGGATGGCGAGCACGATCCCGACGTTCAATCCGTCCTTCGCCGTGTAGAGCCGGACCGAGTCACCCTCGAGCTCGGCGACCCGGTTCCCGGTGTAGCCGAGCCAGGTTCGCCCCGACTCGTCCGTCGTCAGGACAACCGCCGGCTCCCGCGGGCAGGTCGTCGCGGCCGCCGAACGGCACCCAGCGCTCGCCGAGCCGCTGATACACGCCACTCCGACGATGGAGACCCACAGGTTGCCCGACCCATCCCGGGTCGACCGCCTGGAGGCCGGGGTTCTGTACCTCCGGCAGACGGACCGGCACGAACTTCCCTCGTGCGGATCGCCAGAGGCCCTTGCGGGCTCCCGATCCAGACCGCTCCCTCCGGATCGCGATAGGCCACATCGACCAGCCTCGGCGCCTCGGGGAACTCCTCGATGGTGTGGCCGACTCTCATGAGGGGGCGGCCGTCGGAGCCGACCCACACCGCGCCGGAATCCGCCGGCGCGATGGCGAAATTGGCCCCCGACCCCGGCAGCTCGACGCGGGTCAGCTTGGTGCGGCGGAACTGATCCAGCCCGTCCGATGGTTCCGGCCCACACGTTGCCTTCGCGGTCTTCGAGCCAGCCTGTCACGGTCGCCGCCCGAGAGTCCCTGGGTCATTCGCTGCGACGTCCGGCCCTCGGCCCCGAAGCGCTCGATGCCCCGGTTGCGCGCGTGGCTGAGCCAGAACGCGCCGCTCCGGTCGATCAGGATGGGCCCCGATTCCGGCACCCGCGGATACGAGAGCACCGCCGCCGCGGACCGCGGCAGGGCGGAGCGAGCCTGCCGGAGCCCGGACTCCAGCGACGAAGCCCAGATGGCGCCGTCCGGCGCCTTCCTGCGAGACGGTGCAGTTCCCTGAAGCCGACGTGTGGACTTCGCGGCCGGCCCACCCGCTCGAAGCGAGGCGCACCTGGCGGCGCGCCGAACAGACCGTCATTGCCCGAGGCCACCCAGAGCCGGCGCGCCGCGATCCGACCAGGATGCCAGTGACCGGTCGCCGTCCGAACCCCTCATCGGGGCCGAACCTGTGCCACCGTCCGTCCGCCGAGCCTGGCGAGGCCCCCGGTCGCCGCCCGCCAGATGACGCCGCCGGCGTCCTCGCACCAGACTCAGGACCGATCCCCGCGGGCAGTCCGTCGCCCTCGCCGAAGCTCCGGATGGATCCGCCGCGAATCAGGCTGACGCCGCCGAAGTGATAGCCGACCCACAACCCGCCGTCGCGAAGCGCGAGCAGCGACCGGACGCCGAGCCGACGGCAAGGTGTCCGGCGCCGGCGGGCTCGAAGAGCTCGAACCGCACGCCGTCGAAGCGGAACAGGCCCGACTGGGTGCCGAGCCACAGGAACCCGTCCGTCGTCTGCGCCAGCGCCTGGACGTCGCCGGGCGCGCCGTCCCGGAGCCGTCCAGGCCGTGTGATAGAGCTGGGACAATGACCGATCCCGCTCCTGCGCGGAGAGCGGCAGGAGCGCCGTCACGGCGGTAACGCCGAGGGTCAGAACGACGACTCTGGACGCGTGGCTGAGCATCGGACGAAATCTACGGTCCGGTTGGCCGGAGGGTGAGGGAGCGCTACCTCTTTCGGGGTATGGTGGGCGGCGCGGCGCTCGCGGTAACATCATTGAGCATGTCCAGCGCTCCGCCGATCAGGATCCTCACGGTCGATGACCACCCGCTCATCCGGGCGGGGCTGGCGGCGTTTCTCAAGACCGAATCGGACATCGAGGTGATCGCCGAGGCGGGCAACGGCGAAGAGGCGATCGAGCGGTACCGCGAGCTGCGTCCCGACATCGTGCATGATGGATCTCAGCATGCCGGTCATGGACGGGCTCTCGGCGACCCGCGCGATCCTGGACGAGTTTCCCGACGCCCGGATCATCGTGCTGACGACGTACGGCGGCGACGAAGACATCCATCGCGCGCTCGAGGCGGGCGCCCGGGGCTACCTGGTGAAGGACATGCTGGTGGACGAGGTGATGGATGTGGTGCGCGCCGTCCACCAGGGACGGCGGGGCATCCCGCACGCCGTCGCCGCCAAGCTCGCCGAGCACACGCCGCGCATACCGCTCACGCCGCGGGAGACCGAGGTGCTCTCGCTGGTCGCGAAAGGGCTCAGCAACGGTGAAGTCGCGGGGCGCATCGGCCGGACCGAGGGCACCGTCAAGGTCCACCTCAAGAACATCCTCCAGAAGCTCGGCGTCGACGACCGCACCGAGGCGGTCACCACGGCGCTGCGGCGCGGCTTCATCCGCCTCGACTAGTCGTACCTCCAACGTGGTAGTCAAAGACTCCCAGAGATAGGGACGCGTGCGCGGCCGCCCGACGGTATCGTGGTGGCCGAATCAACCACCAACGAGACCAGGAGGCAGCGATGAGCACGACCGCAGTCCCCAGCAGCGATACAGCCAGCGAACGCCAGTGTCGGGAAGGTCGCCATGAAGCTCGAGGTGGTCTCCATCCCCGTCTCGGATGTGGACCGCGCGAAGGAGTTCTACAGCAAGCTCGGATGGCGGCTCGACGCCGACTTCACCGTGGGAGAGAGCCACGCGGTCCAGTTCACGCCGCCGGGCTCCCCGTCCTCGATCCACTTCGGCACGCCACATCACGCCGGCCACGCCCGGCTCCGCGCAGGGGCTGCTGCTGATCGTCTCCGACATCCAGGCGGCGCGGGAGGAGCTGGCGGCGCGCGGGGTCCAGGTGAGCGAGGTCTATCACTACGCCGGCTTCAACCGCGTGGACCCCACGCAGCGGCTGAGCGGCCCGGCGCCGGACCGGCAGAGCTACGGGTCGTGGGTCTCGTTCAGCGACCCGGACGGCAACGGCTGGCTGGTGCAGGAGATCACCACCCGGCTGCCCGGGCGCGTCGGGGGCGAGACGACGTACACCTCGGCCAGCTGATCTGGCCGCCGCGCTGCGGCGCGCGGCCGCGGCCCACGGCGAGCACGAGAAGCGCAACGGCGGTGAGTATGACACGAACTGGCCCGACTGGTACGCCGAGTACCTGGTGCGGGAGCAGTCCGGCGAAGAACTGCCACTCTGACGTCACCACAGGATTCCGTCATGACCTTCACGACCTTGCTTGCGGTGGCCCAGCATGGCGGCGTACTTCTCCGACCTACGGCCAGACCTCGTCAGCCGGTGACGACCCCGGCATCCGCGCCGTTCACGCGTCAAGGTGCCCCAGAGCGCAGCTGGATGAGCTTCGCCGGCGCATCGTGGCCACGCGCTGGCCCGAGAAGGAGACCGTCGCCGACCAGTCGCAAGGGGTGCCGCTCGCGACCATCGGGAGCTGGCCCGCTACTGGGCGACCGAGTACGACTGGCGCAAGGTCGAAGCGAGGCTGAAGGCGCTGCCGCAGTTCACCACCGAGATCGATGGGCTGGACATCCACTTCATTCACGTGCGCTCGAAGCACGCCGACGCGTTGCCGCTGGTCGTCTCGCACGGCTGGCCCGGCTCGATCATCGAGCAGCTCAAGATCATCGACCCGCTGACCAATCCCACGGCCCATGGCGGCGAGCGCCTTCGGACGCCTTCCACGTGGTGATTCCGTCGATGCCGGGCTACGGGTTCTCGGGCAAGCCGACGACGACCGGCTGGGGCCCCGAGCGCATGGGCCGAGCCTGGGCCGAGCTGATGCAGCGCCTCGGGCTACACTCGCTACGTCGCGCAGGGCGGCGACTGGGGGGCGTTCGTCGTCGATCAGATGGGCCTGCAAGTCGCCCGCGGGATTGCTCGCGATCCACACCAACATGCCCGCCACAGTTCCGGCCGACGTCGATAAGGCACTTCTGGCCGGCGCCCCTCCGCCGGCCGGGCTCTCGGCCGAGGAGCGGCGCGCCTACGGGCAGCTGGAGCGGACCTTCAAGCAAGTCGATTACGCCAGGTTGATGGGGATCGCGCCCGCAGACCCTGTATGGGATCGCGGATTCACCGGTGGGCCTGGCCGCCTGGCTGCTCGACCACAACGATGCCGACGGCCAGCCGGCCGCGGCGGTCGTCGCGGCCCTGAACCGGAGCTCGAGCGCTACGGGCGAGCTGACGCGGGACGAGATCCTCGACAACATCACGCTCTACTGGCTGACGAACACCGGCGTGTCCGCGTCACGTCTGTACTGGGAGTACAAGGGCGGCTTCTTCAACGCCAAGGGCGTCAACATCCCGGTCGCGGTGAGCGTCTTCCCGGGGGAGCAATACGAGGCGCCGCGGAGCTGGACCGAGCGGGCGTACCCCAAGCTCATCCATTACAACAAGCTCGACAAAGGCGGCCACTTCGCGGCGTGGGAAGAGCCTCAGCTCTTCGCGGCGAGCTGCGTGCCGGCGTTCGATCGCTTCGCCGGGCGCAGGGAGCGCCATGATGACGACCCGAGCGTAAGCGCGAAGCATCACTCAACAAGGATCAAGGGAGACTCACATGACAGTTGCAACCGCAAAGCCACCCGCCGCCGCCGCCCCGGCGATCCGGCCGTTCACGATCGAGACCCCCGAGGCGGAGCTCGAGGAGCTGCGCAGGCGCATAAAGGCGACGAGATGGCCTGACCGGGAAACGGATGAATCGCAAGGCGTGTCGCTCGCGACGATGCAGGAACTCGCGCGCTATTGGGCGACGGAGTACGACTGGCGCAAGGTCGAGGCGAGGCTGAACGCGCTACCGCAGTTCATCACCGAGATCGATGGGGTCGACATTCATTTCATTCACGTTCGTTCGAAGCACGAAGACGCGTTGCCGCTCATCGTCTCGCACGGATGGCCCGGCTCGGTCATCGAGCAGCTGAAGATCATCGATCCCCTGACCAATCCCACGGCGCATGGCGGCAAGGCATCGGACGCTTTCCATGTGGTGATTCCGAACATGCCGGGCTACGGGTTCTCAGGGAAGCCGACCACGACCGGCTGGGACCCCGTGCGTATCGCACGTGCCTGGATCGCGCTGATGAAGCGCCTCGGATACAAGCGCTTTGTCGCCCAGGGCGGCGATTGGGGTGGGGTTGTGGTCGATATGATGGCGGTAGAAGGCGCCCCGGAATTGATCGGCATTCACACCAATATGCCTGGCGCTGTTCCAGCCGACGTGTGGAAGGCGGTCGCCGCCGGCGGCCCGGTGCCATCCGGTCTGTCCGACGAGGAAAGACAGAGGCTCGAGAAGCTGAAGGGCTGGTTTGCGAAGGAAGTGGCCTACGCCCTCCAGATGGGGCTCCGTCCGCAGACGCTCTACGGCATCGCGGATTCACCCGTCGGCCTGGCCGCCTGGATGATCGACCACGACCTGCTGAGCTACCAGGCTATCTCGCGCCTGTTCGTCGATGGCACGCCCTATGGCGCTATGACGCGAGACGATGTCCTCGACAACATCACGCTCTCCTGGTTGACGACCACGGGGATTTCTGCGGGACGCCTCTATTGGGAAAACAAGTTGCCGTTCTTCGAACCGAAAGGCGTCTCCATCCCGGTAGCCGTGAGCGTGTTTCCTGACGAGATCGATGCAGCTCCGCGCAGCTGGGCCGAACGGGCGTATCCCAAGCTCATCCACTACAACCAGCTCGATCAAGGCGGGCACTTTGCAGCCTGGGAACAGCCGAAGCTCCTGGTGGAAGAGCTGCGCACAGGGCTCAAGTCGTTGCGGTAGTTCCAAGCCGTGCGGTGGATGGCGAGCCGGACGTGCTCGTCATCCGCCGCCTAAACGGAGCAAAATGCACATGAACCCGCTCAACGAGACGCTTGCCGCGACCGAGGCTTTGCCCCAGAGCACGGTCGTGCCCATCGACGACGAGCCCGCGCCCAGGCTGATCGTGGAGCCGCCGCTTCCCGGTCCGCTGGCCCAGGGCGTCGCCTTCATCCCATACCGGGTGGAGAACCTGCGCATCCTGCCCGTGGGCGGGGCGGCCGCACGCGACGTGTCCCCGCGGGTCGGCCATCTGCACATCACGGTCGACGACCTGCCCTGGCAGTGGGCGGATTTCGGTCAGAGCAACACCATCATCCTGATCGCCATGCCGCGCGGCGAGCACAAAGTGCTGATCGAGCTGGTGGACCCCGAAGGGAAGGTGTTCACCGGGCAAACAGTGACGTTCAACTCGCCGGGCAAGGCGCTTGGCTAACGTCCAATGAAACGGCTCATACTCACCGCCATCTTGGTCACCGCCATGAGCGCACCGACCAGAACCTCGGAGCTGGCTTCGCTCCGCTCCGCGACCGAATGGATCAACTCGCCTCCGCTGACGGCGGAAGCCCTGCGGGGGAAGGTCGTGCTGGTCCAGTTCTGGACCTATTCCTGCGTCAACTGGATCCGCACGCTTCCGTACGCCCGAGCCTGGGCTGAGAAGTACCGGGACGAGGGCCTGGTGGTGATCGGCGTGCACGCGCCGGAGTTCGGGTTCGAGCAGGAGCCTGGCAACGTGCGCTGGGCCAAGGGGATCTTCGGGATCGAGTATCCGATCGCCGTGGACAACGACTTCGCGATCTGGCGCGGCTTCGGCAACCAGTACTGGCCGGCGCTCTACCTCATCGACGGGAAGGGCCGGGTGCGCCACCGGCACTTCGGTGAGGGCGACTACGAGCGGTCGGAGCAAGTCATCCAGGAGCTGCTGGCCGAGGCTGGGGCGCGCGGGGTCGAGCAGGATCTGGTCTCGGTCGTTCCCCGGGGCGCCGAGGCGGCGGCCGACTGGCCGAACGTCAGGTCGCCGGAGACCTACGTGGGCTCGGCGCGGAGCGAGAACCGCGTGTCGCCGGGCGCGCGGCTGGGGCTCAACCAGTGGGCGCTGGACGGCGAGTGGACGGTGCAGAAGCAGGCGGCGGTGCTGAACGAAGCCAACGGGCGGATCACGTATCGCTTCCACGCCCGCGACCTCAACCTGGTGATGGCGCCGGGCGCGGGCGGGAAACCGGTGCGGTTCCGCGTGCTCATCGACGGGAAGGCGCCCGGCGCGGCTCATGGGGTCGATGTGGACGAGCAGGGGAACGGGACCGTGGCCGAGCCGCGGATGTATCAGCTGATCCGGCAGCCCGGGCGGGTCGCCGACCGCCGGTTCGAGATCCAGTTTCTCGATCCGGGTGTTGAGGTCTTCGTCTTTACATTCGGGTAACGAGCCAGCCTACCGCCCCATGAACTGCCGGAGCACCCGCTGCAGGATCCCCCCGTGCCGGTAGTAGTCCAGCTCCACCGCCGAGTTCAAGCCGCACGACCGCCGGGAATTTCGTCTCCTTGCCGCTCTCGTCCCGCGCGGTGACGGTCACCCGCCCGCCGGGCGTGAGCCCCTGCGCGATCCCGCTGATGGAGAACGTCTCCCGCCCGGTGAGGCCGAGCGACTTCCGGTCGCTGCCCGGCTCATACGCCAGCGGCAGCACGCCCATGCCGACCAGGTTGCTCCGGTGGATCCGCTCGTAGCTCTCCGCGATCACCGCCTTCACGCCCAGTAGCGACGGGCCCTTCGCCGCCCAGTCGCGGCTCGACCCCGTGCCGTACTCCTTGCCCGTCAGGATCACCAGCGGGGTCCCCTCGGCCTGGTAGCGCATCGCGGCGTCGTAGATCGAGATCACTTCGCCGCTGGGGAAGTGGAGGGTCCAGTTGCCTTCCTTGTCCGGCGCCAGCGCATTGCTGATCCGCACGTTGCCGAAGGTGCCGCGCATCATGACTTCGTGGTTGCCCCGGCGGGAGCCGAAGGTGTTCCAATCCACCTGCTCCACGCCGTGCTCCTTGAGGTAGCGCGCGGCGGGGCCGTTCTTCGGGATGGAGCCGGCCGGGGAGATGTGGTCGGTCGTGACCGAGTCGCCCAGCACCGCGAGCACCCGCGCGCCGGCTGACGTCGCGCATCGGCGGCGGCTCGGGCGGGAGGTCCACGAAGAACGGCGGCTCCTGCACGTAGGTGGACTTCGGGTCCCACGCGTAGCGGCTCCCCTCGGGCACCTGGAGTCCCTTCCAGATCTCGTCGCCCTCGAACACCGAGGCGTAGCGGCGCTCGAACAGCTCGGGCTTGAGCGATGCCGCCATGGCGACCTGGATCTCCTCCGCGGTGGGCCAGATGTCCGGCAGAAACACCGGCTTCCCGTCGCTGCCCGGTGCCGAGCGGCTCGCTGGCTGAGGTCGATGTCCACCCGGCCCGCCAGGGCGAAGGCGACGACCAGCATCGGCGAGGCCAGGTAGTTGGCCCGCACCTGCGGGATGGACCCGCGCCTCGAAGTTCCGGTTGCCGCTCAGCACGGCCGCGGTCACCAGCGAGTGCTCGTCGATCATCTGGGCGATCACGTCGGGCAGCGGGCCGCTGTTGCCGATGCAGGTGGTGCAGCCGTACCCGACGACGTTGAAGCGCAGGCGGTCGAGATAGGGAAGGAGGCCGGAGCCCTCGAGGTAGTCGGTGACGACTCTGGAGCCCGGTGCGAGACTGCTCTTGACCCAGGGCCTGGTCATGAGGCCGCGCTCGACCGCCTTCTTCGCCACCAGCCCCGCGCCGATCATCACCGAGGGGTTGCGAGGTGTTGGTGCAGCTGGTGATCGCGGCGATCACCACGGCGCCGTCGTGCAGCGAGATGTCGTTGCCCTCGAGCACGCCGGAGACCACCGGCGGCGCATCGGGATCGGTCAGGCCGTCGGTCGGCTTCGGCGCCGTGCTCGCCGATCGTGACGTTGGCGCCGCCCTCGCCCACCCACCGGGAGTACGCGCTCTCCGCCAGCTCCTTCCGCGCCGCGGGCACGGTGGGGCTCATGAGACCGGGGAGATTCACCAGGAAGTTCCGCTTCAGCTCCACCAGCGGGCACCCGGTCCTGCGGGGCGCCGGGCCGGCGAGGCTCGGCACGATGGTCGACAGGTCGAGCTCGAGCGTCGTGCTGAAGACGGGGTCGGGGGTCGCGTCGGTGCGGAAGAGGCCCTGCTCCTTGCAGTAGCGCTCGACCCGCTCGACGACCTCGCGGCTCCGGCCGGTGCGCTCCAGGTAGCGAAGCGTCTCCGCGTCCACCGGGAAGAAGCCCATCGTCGCGCCGTACTCGGGCGCCATGTTGGCGATGGTGGCGCGGTCGGCCAGCCCCAGGCTGGAGAGGCCGGGGCCGTAGAACTCGACGAACTTGTCCACCACGCCCTTCTTCCGGAGCATCTGGGTCGCGGTGAGCACCAGGTCGGTCGCGGTGGTGCCGAGCGGCAGTCGCGCCGGTCAGCTTCATGCCGACGACCTCGGGGATGAGCATGAAGTACGGCTGCCCCAGCATCACCGCCTCGGCCTCGATGCCGCCCACACCCCAGCCCATCACGCCCGAGGCCGTTGATCATCGTGGTGTGCGAGTCGGTGCCGACCAGGGTGTCGGGGTAGGCGGTCAGCTCGCCGAACTGCTCGCGCAGCTGCACCACCGGCGCCAGGTACTCCAGGTTGACCTGGTGGACGATGCCGGTGCCCGGCGGCACCACCCGGAAGTTGTGGAAGGCGCGCTGGGCGAACTTGAGGAGCTGGTAGCGCTCGACGTTGCGCTCCAGCTCGAGCTGGACGTTGAGCCGGAACGCGTTGTCGGAGCCGTAGTGGTCCACCTGCACCGAGTGGTCGATCACCAGGTCGCAGGGGACGACGGGGTTGATGCGGTCGGGGTCGCCCTTCATCCGCGCCATCGCGTCGCGCATCGCGGCGAGGTCCACCACGCAGGGCACACCGGTGAAGTCCTGCAGCACCACGCGCGCCGGCATGAACGGGATCTCGGTCCGCGCGCGCGCCCTCCTTGTGCCAGCCGCCGAGCTGGCGGACGTGATCCTCGGTGACGACGCCGCGGCCGGCGTAGCGGAGCGCGTTCTCGAGCAGGACGCGGATGGAGAAGGGCAGGCGGTCGAGCTCGGCGACGCCCTGGCGGGCGAGCTCGCCGAGCCGGTAGACGGCGGCCTGTTCGCTCCCGAGGCGGAGCGTCGCTCGGGAGCCGAAAGGGTTGATGGTGTCAGCGGGCATCGGCGTTCCGGATCGAGTGAACTGGCGGTCGTCGAGGGAATATATCGCATGGACTCCGGTCATGGCTCTGCGCACCGCGGGCAGTCGAGCCGAGTTCCGATCATCGCCGCCCTCCCTTCCGGCGTCAGCACCCAGAGCGCTCCTGCCACGGCGGCTCGTGCCGCACGTGTTGAGTGTGACCGCACTCCAATTCCGCTATCCAGTGGCCGTCGGAATCCTCCTGGAAACCGGTGATCCGCCGTCGCATAGGCCCCTCCGGCGTGTTCCTGCTGGAGCTGGTCGACTGGTTGGACCGCGAGCCCTGACATCGCTTCAGCCAAGATGCACTTCTAGTATAGCCCCCATCTCGCGCCTCATCCGCCTATCATCCATCCGTGTCCGTCCCCATCCCCTACGCCATCAATCGCCGCGACGACGGCATCCTGATCGAATGGGATACCGCCGGCCACGAGGCCTGGTTTCCCGCCCGGGCGCTCCGGCTCGCCTGTCCCTGCGCCGCCTGCGTGGACGAGATGAGCGGGCGGCCGCTGCTCGACCCGGCGCGGTGCCCCGGCGACGTCCGCCCGCTCTCCCTCGCGCTGGTGGGGGCCTACGGCCTCCGGGTGCAGTGGAGCGACGGCCACGACACCGGCATCTACACCTTCGAGCGCCTGCTCTCCTCCTGCCCCTGCGAGGCCTGCCGGTCGCGGACCGCGGGACGGGTGACGGCGGACACATCCCGTGTCACTGCGCCGATCCTAAGCTGAGACAGCGGTTATCCGCGATCGTCACTTCAGCTCGGGAGCGGCGATGCACGCGCAGGAACACTCCACGATTCGTGAAGGACTCGTCGCCGGACTGCTGGGCGCGGTCGAGCGTCGCGGTCTGGTATCTTCGTCTTCGATGCGGCCGCCGGGAAGCCGTTCCATACGCCGAACGCGCTGGGCAAGGTGTTCTTCCGCGGCGACTCGATCCGGGCGTCCGGGAGATCGTGCCCGGCGGTGGTGGCCGGCTACACCGTCGCTCCATCTGATCATGTTCGCCGCTCGCCGGCATCGGGCTGACCCTGCTGGTCCACCTCGCCAGCCCGCAACCTGGCACTCCGCATGGGGCTCTGGATCGGCCTGGTGGTGGCGTTCTGCTTCTTCGCCGGACTCACCTACATGCTCACCACGGCCACCGGGTGAGCGGGTTCCCGCTCTGGTCGGTGGTCGGCGGCACCTTCTCGCGGTGGCTGGCATGGGCTGGTATCTCTGGCGGCGGCATCCCCGGCTGGCGATCCGACGCCCCGCTGGGGCGAGGTGCAGGACCACTCCCCACGCGCCCGGGCCCCCGCGCGGCTGACGGCGCGACGACTTGCGCTTCGCCGCCATTGCCTCCACTGTCATAGAATAGCTCTCGCCGCAGGAGGTCCGCATGGCGGAACGATCCCACTCGATCGGCGCCGAAGGCACCGATGTCGGCATCATCGGCGGCCTCGCGGTCGCGCTCTGGTTCCTTCTCCTCGACACCATCGCCGGCCGGCCGCTGCTCACGCCCAGCCTGCTCGGCCAGGTGGTCCTGATGGGCGACTCGACACCCGACACGCAGACCATCGTCTTCGGCGCGATCCTGCTCTATACCGCCTTCCACTTCGTCGTGTTCGCCCTCCTCGGCATGGGCCTGGTCGCGCTGGTGCACTGGGGCACCGAGAACTCCGTGGTCCGCTACGCGCTGCTGCCGGTGTTCCTGGCCTTCGAGGTGCTCTTCTACGGTCTGCTGGAGGTGCTCTCCGAAGGGCACCGGGGAGCTGTTCCCCTTCTGGGCCGTGGTCTCGGCCAACACCCTCGCGGCGCTCAGCATGGGCCTGTACCTCTGGATCCGGCATCCCGGCGTTTCGCCGCTCGATCCAGGACACCCCCTTGGGGGCGGCCCCGCTGCACTGAGCCGCGCGCTTCGAATCCCATCCCCGGACCGTGTAGCTTTCTGCTTCTCAGACCACACGGCCCGGGGTTCTCTGTTGCGCCTCGCTCTCACAGCTCGCTCGCAGTCGTCTGCACTCCTCACCCTGTCGCGGGGCGGCTTCCCGCCCAGCTCGAGCCTCCCGGCACCGGCGGCGTCGTCGCGCTGGATCAGGAGCTCCGGATGCTGGGGCACTACCGGCGCGTGCTCATGATCGGCGCCCACCCCGACGACGAGGACACCGAGCTGCTCACCGTCCTGGTGCGCGGCATGGGCGCGGAGGCGGCGTACCTGTCGCTCAATCGGGGCGAAGGGGGCCAGAACCTCATCGGTCCCGAGCTGGGCGAGGCGCTGGGGCTGATCCGCACCGAGGAGCTGCTCGCCGCCCGGCGGCTCGACGGCGCGCGGCAGTACTTCACCCGGGCGTACGACTTCGGATACTCCAAGACGCTGGAGGAGACCTGGGAGCAGTGGCCCCGGGACACCATCCTGAAGGACGTGGTCCGCATCGTCCGGCGGTTCCGGCCCCAGATCATCGTCTCGGTCTTCAGCGGACTGCCCAGCGACGGCCACGGCCAGCACCAGGCGGCCGGATGGATCGCGCGGGAGGCGTTCGCGGCCGCGGGAGACTCGACCCGGTTCACCGAGCTGGCCCGGGAGGAAGGGCATCCGGCCCTGGACCCCGCTCAAGCTCTACCGCAGCACCCGGTTCGACACCACCGACGACCACCCTCACGCTGGACGGCGGCGTGCTCGACCGCGCCGTCGGCAAGTCGTACCACCAGATCGCCATGGCCGGGCGGAGCCTGCACCGCTCGCAGGACATGGGGCGGCTGCAGCGCATCGGTCCGTCGCAGGTGCCGTCTGGCCCTGGTGGAGGACCGCACCGCGGAGGGTAGCGGCGGTCTCTTCGACGGGATCGACACCTCGCTGGCGGCCATGCCGTGGCGCGACGCGCCCGGCACCGACGGCCCCGCCGCCCGGCGGCGCTTCGCCGCCCGGGCGGACAGCGCGCGGCGCGGCGCTGGGCAGCGGCGCCTACCGCCGGGTGATCGCGCTGCTCGACCGGGGCAAGCGCGACCTCCTGCCCCAGTCCGACGACACCCGCGCGCAGATGCTGTTCTCCACGCCCGAGCAGGCCGACCAGCGGCGCCACACCGAGCGGGCCCTGGGCATCGCCGCCGGGCTGGTGGCCGACGCGCTGTCGGAAGACGACCGGATGGTCGGCGGGACAGACCGACAGCGTCGGGCTGGTCGCTGTGGAACGCGGGGCCGGACTCGATGACCGTGGCGGGCGGCGTGGTGCCGTCCGCGGAGTGGCACGTGCAGGCCGACTCCAGCAACGAGGTCTCGCTGGCCCCCGGCGCGGTGCATCGCTCGACCGTCGACGCTCACCCCCGACAGCGCCGCGACCGCCACCACGCCCTACTTCCTCCGCCGGCCCCGACAGGGCGGGCTCTACGATTGGACCGGCGCCGCGGCCGCGGAGCTGGGCGAGCCGTTCGGGTCCGTCGGCGCCCGTCGCGCGGTTCGGCCGGCTCGGACCGGGTGGCGAGGCGTCGCGCGAGGTGAGCTACCGGGTGAACGACCAGGCGCTCGGCGAGGTGCGGCGACCGGTGACCGTGGTGCCCGCGGATCGACGTCAAGCTCGATCCGGCCACCTACATCTGGTCCCTGCTCACCCCGGGGAGTCACCGCTTCACCGTGACCCTCACCCACGGGGCGCGCGACACCACGGCGGCATCCGTCACCCTGGTGCTGCCCAAGGGGTGGCCGGCGGTGCGGCCGCAGCCCTTCCGCCTGGCGGGTGAGGACGAGCGCGAGACCTTCACCTTCGACGTGCGGGCGCCCCGCGCGCAGCGGGCGAGGCAGCGCCACCATCCGCGCGGTCGCCCGGGACTCGGCGGGCAGGGAATACGACAGCGGCGTCTTCACGGTGAGCTATCCCCACATCCGGCCCCGGTCGTACGTCGTGCCGGCCACCGCGGAGGTCCATCTCGCGCCGGTGGCGCTCCCGACGGCTCGCGCGGATCGGCTACGTGCGCGGCGCGTCCGACCTGGTGCCCGAGGCGCTCCAGCGGGCCGGGCTGCCGGTGACGCTGCTCGACGCGCACGCGCTCGAGCGGGACGACCTCAGCCGCTTCCCGGTGATCGTGATCGGCCCCCGCGCGTACGAGACCGACTCGGCGCTGGTGGAGAACAACGCGCGGATGCTGGCCTACGTGCGCGGCGGCGGGGTGCTGATCGTGCAGTACCAGCAGCACCGATTCTTCACCGAAGGCTTCGCGCCGCTCCCGCTCACCGTCGGCGGGCCCTCGCTCGCGGCTGGCGCGGCGACAGCGTGGCAGCGCGAGCGTCGGCGGGCTCCAACGGGGCGCCGCCGGATTCGGTGCCGGCCGATGCGGCCGGTGAGCCACGACCGGGTGGTGGACGAGCGCGCGCCCGATGACGATCGTCGCGCCCGAACATCCGGTGCTGCGGCGTCCCAACCGGATCTCCGAGCGGGACTGGGAGGGGTGGGTGCAGGAGCGCGGGCTCTACTTCGCGCGAACCTGGGACCCGGCCTACAGTCCGATCCTCGAGACGCACGACGAGGGCGAATCGCCGCTGCAGGGCGGCCTGCTGGTCGCGCCCGTCGGGCGGGGAACCTACGTCTACACCGGGCTCAGCTTCTTCCGGCAGCTGCCGGCGGGGGTCCCGGGCGCGCTGCGGCTGTTCGCGAACCTGCTCGCGCTTGGCCAGCCGCGCCGGCTCGCTGACGCGGAGCCGAGGCGGACCTTCCCGCGGCTCGTTCCCGGCTCATCGCTGTGCGCCTCGCTGGTGCTGCGCGACGACGGCCGCACCCCGGTGGTGCTCTATTCACCGCACGGCCGCGACCAGCTCACCCTGCTGGAGCACGCGTTCGAGGCGGAGCGGCCGGACATCGACGTCCGCTGGCTGGACATGGGCTCGCAGGAGATCCTCGACCGGGTCCGCTTCGAGCGGGTGAATCCGCAGGCCGACGTCTGGTTCGGCGGGCCCGACGACCACGTTCGACCTCGGCATCGAGGACTCGCTGCTCCAGCCCTACCGGCCGACGTGGGCCGACCGGGTCGGTCCCAACGGCGTCGGACCCGACGATCTGTACTTTCCCGTCTATCGCACTCCCGCGGTGATCGCCTACAACAACAAGAGTGGTGCGCCCCGAGGAGGCGCCCCACGACTGGGACGACGTGCTCGCAGCCGCGCTGGCGCGACAAGGTGGTGATCCGCGACCCGATGGCCAGCGGCACCATGCGGGCGATCTGGGGGCTCATCCTGGTCCGGAGCATCCGCGAGACCGGCGACACCGCGCAAGGAATGGACTGGCTGCGTCGGCTCGACGCCAACACCAAGACCTACACCCTCAACCCGGCCATTCTCGACGCGAAGCTGGCCCGGGCCGAGGGGCTGGTGACGCTGTGGGACCTGCCGGACATCCTGATCGGCAGGTCGAAGGGACTGCCGTTCGGCTACACCTTCCCGCGGAGCGGCACCGTGGTGATCGACGACGCGATCGGGCTGGTGCGCGGAAGCCGCCACCCCGAGGCGGCCAAGGCGTTCATCGACTTCGTCGGCGGGGTCGAGGCGCAGCTGCTCGCCGCGAAGCGGGTGTACCGGCTGCCGGCGCGCCACGACCTGCCGGCCGGACCGGGTGCCCGGCCTGGGTGGCCGAGGTGGAGGCGGAGATGGTGGTCGCGCCGATGGACTGGCGCCTGCTCGCGCAGCGGGGCGCCGAGTGGATGGGCTACTGGGATCGGCACGTGCGGGGCAGCGGCCGGGCGGCGGCGCGATGACGCCGTTCCTCACGGTCGAAGGGCTTGACCAAGCGGTTCGACCGCACCGTCGCGGTGGACGACGTGACGCTCTCGCTCGAGCGGGGCGAGATGCTCGCGCTGCTGGGTCCGAGCGGCAGCGGCAAGACCACGATGCTCCGGCTGCTCGCGGGCTTCGAGACGCCCGATGCCGGGCGTGTCCTGGTCGAGGGCGAGGACGTCACGCGGGTGGAGCCGGTCCGGCGCCGGTTCGGGATGGTGTTCCAGCACTACGCGCTCTTTCCCCACCTGGACGTCGGCGAGAACGTCGGCTTCGGGCTGGAGTCGCTCGGCGTGCGAGGCGACGGAGCTGGCTGACCGGGTCGCGCGGGCGCTGGCGCTGGTGGACCTCGCCGGGCTCGAGCGCCGCCGGGTGGACCAGCTCTCCGGCGGGCAGCAGCAGCGGGTGGCGCTGGCCCGCGCGCTGGCGCCCGAGCCGCGGGTCCTGCTGCTGGACGAGCCGCTCTCCAACCTCGACCCCACGCTCCGCGAGCGCACCCGGCGCGAGATCCGCGAGCTCATCCGGCGGGTGGGCATCACCACGGTGCTCGTCACCCACGAGCAGGACGAAGCCTTCGACCTGGGCGACCGGGTCGCGGTGCTGCGCGGCGGCCGGCTGGAGCAGGTCGGCACGCCGGACGAGCTGTACGCCGCGCCGGCCAACCGGTTCGTCGGCGGATTCGTCGGCCGCTCGAGCGTGTTCCCGGTCGACGGTGCTCGGCCCCACCGAGTGGGGGACCCGGGTCGCCGTGGAAGGGGTGGAGTGGGAGATCGAGCGCCCAGCCGGGCACCCGGTCATGCTCCCGGGGCCGGCGGTGCTGCTGGTGCGGCCCGAGGCGCTCCGCCTGGGCGACGATCCGCAGGCCATCGTGGGCACCGTGGCCGGCGCGGCGATTCACCGGGCCGTCGTCGTACTTCACCGTGCTCACGCGCGAGCGGCGCCGACGCTGGAGGTCGTGGCGCCGCCCACGGCGGTGCGCGAGGGGGAGCGCGTCGGGATCCTGCCGAGCCGGCGCGCGGCGGGTGGGCTCCACCTGTTCCCGGCGGAGGACGGATGACGCGCGCGGGGCGCGGGCGCCATCGGCTGCGGCGCTGCTGCTCGGGCTGCTGCTCTGGCTGGTGCTCTACCCGCTGGTGCTGGTGCTGGCGGAGGGCGTGCGCGGTCCCGGCAGGGTGGACGCTGCGATCACGTGCGCGAGTTCGTCGGCCGGCCGACCGAGATGCGGGCGCTGTGGGGCAGCCTCTGGATCTCGCTCGCGAGCGTGGCGCTCGCGGCGCTGCTCGGAATCCCGCTCGCGTTCCTGGTCGGGCGCTACGATATCCCGGCGGGCCGGGTGCTCGGCGGGCTGGTGGCGCTCCCGGCGGTGCTCCCGCCGCTGGTGGGCGTGGTCGCGTTCCTGTTCCTCTACGGCGAGACCGGCTTCGTCTCGCTGCTGCTGATGCGGCTGCTGCGGCTGGAGGAGCCGCCGTGGCGGCTGGAGGGCGCCGGGCGCGATCCTGCTGGTCCACGCCTACTCGATGTACGTCTACTTCTACCTGCTGGTGCGCGCGGCGCTGGTGTCGCTGGACGCCTCGCAGCTCGAGGCGGCGGCGAGCCTCGGCGCCGGCCGGTGGCGCACCCTTCGCCGGGTGGTGGTCCCGCACCTCAAGCCGGCGCTCGCGGGCGCGGCGCTCCTCACCTTCATGACCGCGCTCGGCTCGTTCAGCGCGCCGTACGTCTTCGGCGGCGGCTTCCGGGTCATGCCTACCCAGATCGTCTCCACCCGGCTCAACGGCGAGAACCAGCTCGCGATGGTGGAGACCGCGTCGCTCACGGCGCTGGCGCTGCTCGCGCTGCTGGTGTTCCGGAGCGGCGCCGGAGCGGACCGGGCAGCAGCGGCCGGAAGGGCGCGGGCCCCGGCGCGGATCGCGATACGGCGACCGCTCGGCCCGGCTCGCCGCGGGTGCCGCCGGCTGGGGCCTGGCCGCTCCTGCTGCTCCTGCCGCATCTCACGCTGGTGCTGGTCTCCTTCGTTCCGGTCGGGCACCTGGACCACCGAGCCGCTGCCGCCGGCGTACACGGTGCGCAACTACCTCGCGCTGGTGGAGGACCCCGTGCGGGTGCGGCCGCTGGTGAACAGCATCTGGCTGGCGACGGTGGCGACGCTCGCCGCGGTCGGCATCGCGCTGGCGGGCGCGCTGCTGAGCGCGCGGCGGCGAACCGGCGCCGCGGCGCGCCATCGAGGCACTCGCTCGCGCTGCCGTGGGCCGTGCCCGGTACCGTGTTCGCCATCGCGCTGGCGACCGCGTTCAGCGTGCGGCAGCCCCTGGCGGGTCGCTTCGTCCTGGTGGGGACCCTGTGGATCCTGCCGCTGGCCTACCTCGTACGGAACCTGCCGATCACCAGCCGCGCCATCACGGCGGGCGTGCGCGCCCTCGATCCCTCGCTGGACGAGGCGGCCGCGAGCCTGGGCGCGGGGCGCCGGCGGACGCTGCGGCGGGTGACGCTGCCGCTGCTGCGGCCGGCGCTGCTGGCCGGCGCCAGTCTGGCGTTCGTGACCGCCTTCGGGGACTTCGTGACGTCCATCATGCTCTACACCTACGATACCCGGCCGATCTCGCTGGAGATCCTCTCCAGCCTGCGGCAGGCGGATGTCGGGCGTCGCCGCGGCGTACGGCGTGGTGCTGATGCTGGTGAGCGCGCTGGTGTTCGCGCTCGGTGTCGGGCGGTCAGGGACGGGGAGGGAACGCCGGGTGACGCCGCCGAACGGCACCGGCGGCTTCCGCCGGCTCGCGGTGCTCATCGCGGTCAACTTCGTGGACATGGTCGGCTTCATGATCGTGCTCCCGCTGTTGCCGTTCTACGCTCTCGATCTCCAGGCCTCGCCCTGAGATCGTCGGTCTCCTGATCGCGGCGTTCTCCATCGCCCAGCTCGTCTCCGCGCCGTTCTGGGGCCGGGTGTCGGACCGCTACGGCCGCCGGCCCGCGCTGCTGATCGGGCTCACCGCATCGGCGATCGCGTACGTCGTCTTCGGCTTCGCCGAGAGCCTCTGGCTCCTCTTCCTGTCCCGGCTGGTGCAGGGCGCGGGCGGCGGCACGACCGGCGTCGCCCAGGCCTACGTGGCCGACACCATGCCGCCGAGAGAGCGGGCCAAGGCGCTCGGCTGGCTTTCCGCCGCCACCTCCGCCGGGCGTGGCGTTCGGGCCCGGTGATCGGATCCTTCGCGGCGCACCTGGGCCGGGCGGCGCCCGGCCTCGTGGCGGCGGCGCTGTGCCTGGTGAACGTCGCGTTCGCGTGGCGCTGGCTGCCCGAGTCGCGGGTCCGCGAGACGGGGCCGGCGCGGCCGCGGCGGCCGGTCTGGCATCCGGCCTGGACCGCGATCCGCCACCCCGGCGCGCCGCTCTCGCGGCTGCTCTGGATCTACGGCATCGGGATGGTGGCGTTCGCGTCACAGACCTCGGTGCTCGCGCTCTATCTCGGCGCGGAGTTCGGGCTCGACGCGCGCACCATCGGGCCGATCTTCACCTACATCGGCATCGCTGTCGTTCGTGATGCGGAGCGTCGCTGCTGGGTCCGATCGTGGACCGGCTGGGTGAGCTGTGGACCATGCGGCTCGGCGCGGTCGCGCTGGCGCTCGGCCTCTGGCTCTATCCCGACTGCCCGAGTCGCTGTGGGCGTTCGCGGCCGTCATCCCCCTTGTGCCGATCGGGACGGCGCTGCTGTTTCCATCCACTACCTCACTCATGTCCCGCCAGTCCGACCCGCGCGAGCTGGGCATCACGATGGGCGTGGCCCAGACGTTCGCCGGACTGGCGCGGGTGGCGGCGCCGCTGCTCGCGACGACGGCGTTCCAGCGGCTCGGCCACGGAGCGCCGTTCTATCTCGCGCGGCGCCTGCGTGGCGCTCGCCGGGGTGCTGGCGTTCCAGATCCAGGTCGGTCCCAGCGTCTCCGCGCATCCCGCGGCGGAGGAAAAAGCGAGGGTCTCATGAGCACGGACGAGCGGCTCGAGCGGCTGGAGCGGCGGGTGGCGGTGCTGGAGGCGCTGGCGAGGGCGAGACAGCGGGGCGGCGGGGTGACGGCAGAGCCGCCCAGGGTCGAGGCGGTCCCGCCGTCACGCGGTGGCCGCCGCCGGTCGACCGCGTCGCCCTCCGCCACCGCCCGCCCCACCCGCGTCGCCCCACCAGCCCGCCGCCATCCCGCCTGCCCGACTTCACGAGCGGTGGATCGGCCAGCGCGGCCTCCTCGCCGTCGGCGTCGTCGCCCTCCTGATGGCCACCGGCTACCTGCTCAAGCTCTCGTTCGAGCGCGGCTGGATCTCGCCGGTCATGCGCTGCACCGGCGGCGCCGTGCTCGGCGTCGGTCGTGGGCGCGATCGGCTGGCGGCTGCACCAGCGCTATCGCACCTACGGCGCGGCGCTCATCGGGTGCGGCTGCGGCATCATCTACCTGAGCGTGTGGGCGGCCTGCCGGCTCTACGAGGTGATCCCGCCGACGACCGGCATCGTCGGGCTCGCGATGGTGTCGGTGGCCGCTCGCCATGATCGCCTTCGCGATCAACGTCGAGGCGCTCGGCACCACCGCCGCGCTCGGCGCGTTCATGGCGCCGGTGCTGCTGGGCAGCGACGACGCCAACGCCAACCTGCTCCTGCTGTACCTCGCGAGCATGGCCGCGGGCCTCGGCCTGGTCGCCGCGCGGCGCGCTGGCGGCTGACCATGTTCGTGGTGGCGGCGAGCTATTTCGGCGTGGGGATCGCCGGTGCGGGCGACAAGGCCGTGCCCTGGGCGCTGCTCCTGTACGGCGTGATCGGCGGCACCGCCGGGCTGTATGTCGGTCTGCGCGAGCAGTGGTGGGAGACCCGCCTCCTCACCTTCTCCGGCGGCTGGGCGCTGCTGGCGGCCGCGAGCGAGCGGATGGCGGCCCACTGGCCGGTGTTCGTCGCCGGTCTCGTTCTCTCGGCGCCGGTCTGGTGGCACGCGCTCAGGAATCCCAAGGCGCTTCCGCTGCGGATCGGCGCCGGGAGCCCCAGCCAGCCGGGCGGCGCCCGGAGCGGCGGAAGGGTGGTCGGCCGGTGAGGCGCTCTACTTCTTCACCACGCCGCTGCTCCTCGGCTGGGCCGCGTACGGTCTCGCGCCGGATCGCTTCGACGCCACGCCCGGCCTGCTGCCGCTGCTCGTGGCGATTCCCTATCTGCTCGCCGGCTACCTGAGTCCCCGTCCGCCGTTCGCGCTGGTCGGCGCGACCGCCGCGGCGGTGGCCGCCCAGGCGCAGTGGGACGGCACCAACCGAGGTCTGGGCGCTCCTCGCCCTGGCGCCTGCTGTGGCCTGCGCTGGACCACCAGCTCGGCCGGTCGGACGGCCGCTGGTACGGCGTACTCACGTGGGTCGCCGCGCGCCCAGCACCTGTTCGAGGAGGCGCTCGGGCAGCGCACCGCGGCGGACGCCGCCTTCGTCGGCCCTTGGGCGCTCGCGCTCTGGGGCACGACCGCGGTGGCGCTCGGCGCTGGCGGCCGGCCTCTTCAAGGCGGAGAGTGGAGGAAGGCGAGGCCAGGCTGGTGCGTTCCGGCCTCTGGCTGGTCGCGGGCCTGCTGGCCCTCTTCGGCGTCGACCGGCGAGATCCGTCGCTACTTCGAGCTGCAGAGTCTCTCCCCGGTCACGGCGCGAGCTAGCCTCCGGCCTGGCGGTGAGCGCCTGGTGGATGATCTTCGCCGCGGCCCTCATCTTCTTCGGGTTCACGCCGCTCGATCAAGCCGATCCGCGTCGCCGGGCTGGGAGTGGCGGGACTCGCGGTGGTCAAGGTGATCTTCTTCGACCTCTCCTCGCTCGACGCGCTGTATCGGGTCGGATCGGTCTTCCTGCTCGGCCTGGTCATGCTGTCGCTCGCCTACCTCTACTACCGATACGACCGCTCGGAGCCGACGCCGTGATGTCATGCCCGCGAGCGTGACCATGTCCGAGATGAACCGGCGCGAGTTCGCCGAGGCGATCGCACTCGCGGCCCTGGCGCCGTTGCTCGGACGGCGCCGGCCCCATCGAGTGGCCGGGCCCCATGGCCGCCGGCGCCCCGGCCGCCGGACTGGCCGCGCCCGAGCCCGGCGCGCTCGCCAAGGCGCTCGCCGCCGCGATCCGCGCGCAGTACGGCGACCGGCTCAGCGAAGCCGACCTCGCCGCGATCACCCGCCAGATCGAGAGCGGGCTCGAGCGGGCCGAGAAGGTCCGCAAGGCGGCGCTCGCCAACGGCGACGAGCCCGACTTCGTCTTCTCGGCCGTTCGCTCGGAGAGCACCGGGTGAGTGATCTCACCTGGCTGACGCATCCCGGAGCTGGGCCGGCTGCTGCGGGCGCGGAAGGTGTCCTCGGTCGAGCTGGCGGAGCACTTCCTCGATCGGCTGGAGCGCCTCGGACCGGCCTACAACGCGGTGGTGACCGTACTCCGGGAATCCGCCCTGGCGGAGGCCCGGCTCCGCGACGCGGAGCTGGCATCGGGGAAGGACCGGGGCCCGCTGCACGGCATTCCCTATGGCGCCAAGGACCTGCTCGCCGCCGAAGGCGCGCCGACGACCTGGGGCGCCCAGCCGTACCGCAACCAGATGCTCAAAGGCGACGCCACCGTCGTCCGGCGGCTTCGGGAGGCCGGGGCGGTGCTGTGCGCCAAGCTCGCCATGGTCGAGCTCGCCGGCGGGATGGGGTACAACCAGGCGTTCGCCAGCTTCACCGGTCCCGGGAGGTCGCCCTGGGATCCGGCTCGGTGGTCCGGCGGGTCGTCCAGCGGGTCGGGGGCGGCGGTCGGGGCGGGGCTGGTCCCGTTCGCGATCGGGTCGGAGACCTGGGGCTCGATCCAGTATCCGGCCGCCTTCTGCGGCGTGACCGGCCTGCGTCCCACCTACGGCGGGTGAGCCGACACGGCGCCATGGCGCTGAGCTGGACGATGGACAAGCTCGGTCCGCTGGCGCGGACGGCGGAGGACTGCGGGACGGTGCTCGCCGCCATCGCCGGCCCCGATCCCGCGGATCCGTCCGCCCTGGGCCGAGCGGTTCGCCTACCGGGCAGGCGCCAGGTCGCGCAAGCGCTACCGGCTCGGCATCCTGAAGGGCACGCTGGAGAAGACCCAGCCGGAGGTCCGCCGCAACTTCGAGGAGTCGCTCCGGGTGCTGCGCGAGTTCGCCGACATCGAGGACGAGCTGGAGCTGCCGGACTTTCCCTACGAGGCGATGGCGTCCATCGTGATCGACGCCGAGGCGGCGAGCGCGTTCGAGCCGCTCTTCGAGAGCGGGCGGATCACCGAGCTGACCGCGCCGGAGGACCGGATCGGCGGGTACGCCGGCCAGGTCGTGCTGGCGAAGGACTACATCCGCGCCCTCCGGCTGCGGCGGCCCGGCCGCCGCGGCTCTCGACCGGCTCCTCGCCCGGGTGGACGCGGTGGCCGCTCCAACGCTGCCGACGGTGGCGTGGCCCATCGACGCGGCGTTCGACAAGGTGTACCCCGACTACTCGGGAGGGGCGAATATCAGCGGCGCGGCCAATCTCTGCGGCGTCCCCGGGCTGTTCCTCATGAACGGCACCGGCGAGGGCGGCCTCCCCACCAGCCTTCAGCTCACCGGCCGGGCCTTGGGTGAAGATTCGCTGCTCGCGATCGGCCACCGCTACCAGCAGCGCACGAAATTTCACCGGCTGCGTCCGCCGGGATTGTGACCCGCCAGCGTTCCTGCCTATATCTCCTGACCGAGATTCGGAAGCTCGCTCGCGATGGGACCCTATCTGGATCAGGAGCTCAGCGTGACCGTGTCGGCTCTGCCATCGTCTCCCGGCGCCCTGTCCAAGGCGCGCTGGGAGGACATCGCTCCGTATTTCGATGATCTCGCCGAGCGCTCGCTGGACGAGACGACGATCGAGGGCTGGCTGCAGAGCTGGTCCACGCTGGAAGAGCTGGTCACCGAGGCGGCGGCGCTCGCCATGATCGCCTACACCATCGAGACCTCCGATCCCGAGAAGGAGGCCGACCACCTCCGCTTCTCCACCGAGATCCTGCCCAAGATGGAGGAGCGGAGCGTCGATCTGGCGCGGCGCCTGGTGGAGTCCGGATACCGCACCCCCGACGCTGGAGACCACGCTGGCCCGCTTCCGGACCTCGATCGAGATCTTCCGCGAAGCCAACGTGCCGATCTTCTCGGAGCTGGAGGAGCTGAGCGCCCGGTATCAGCGGATCACCGGCTCCATGACGGTGGAGTGGGAAGGGCAGGAGCGCCCGCTGCCCCAGCTCCAGCCCTACCTCAAGAGTCCCGACCGTGCGGTGCGGGAGCGTGCCTTCCGCGCCGCCGCCGGTCCCTACGCCGAGCAAGCGCCACGAGCTGGCCGGGCTGTTCGACCGGATGTACGAGCTGCGGCAGCGCGCGGCCCGGAACGCGGGGTTCGCCAATTTCCGCGACTACATCTTCCCCGCCAAGTTCCGCTTCGACTACACCCCGGCGGACTGCGAGCGCTTCCACGACGCGATCGAGGAGACCGTCGCGCCCGCGGTCGAGCGCATGCTCGCCGTCCGCCGCCGCCGGCTCTCGCTCGACGTGCTCCGGCCCTGGGACCTGGCGGTCGATCCCTACCGCAAGACGCCGCTCCGGCCGTTCTCCACCACCGAGGAGTTCGTCGGCCGGGCGCGCTCGGTGTTCGAGCGGGTGGATCCGGTGCTCGGCTCCGAGTTCCAGACCATGATCGACGAGCGCCTGCTCGACCTGGACAGCCGCAAGGGCAAGGCGCCGGGCGGCTACTGCGAGACGCTGCACCACCGGGGGCGGCCGTTCATCTTCATGAATGCCGTCGGGCCTGGTGGACGACGTGATGACCCTGCTGCACGAGGCGGGGCATGCCTTCCACGCCTTCGCCTCGCACGAGCAGCCGCTCATCTGGCAGCGCCACCCCGGGTCCGAGGCGGCGGAGCTGGCGTCGATGTCCATGGAGCTGCTCGCGGGTCCGCATCTCGCGCAGCCGGTCGGCTACTTCACCGCCGGAGGACCATCGCAGCGCCTGGCTCGAGCATCTGGAGGACATCCTGCTCAGCCTGGTCCACATCGCCTCGGTGGATGCGTTCCAGACCTGGATCTACACCAGCGGCGAGGGCGGCGACGCGGCCGCGCGGGACGCGGCCTGGCTCCGGATTCGGCAGCGGTTCGAGCGCGGGGTGGACTGGAGCGGGCTGGACCGGGAGCGGGTGGCGCGCTGGTACCGCCAGCTCCACATCTTCATGTATCCGTTCTACTACATCGAATACGGCATCGCCCAGATCGGCGCCCTCCAGGTCTGGCGCAACAGCCGGCGGGATCACGGCCGGCGCGGTGGCTCGCTACCGCGAGGCGCTGGCCCTCGGCGCGGTGCGCGGCCTGCCCGACATCTACCGGGCCGCCGGGGCGGAGCTGACCTTCGACGCGGCCAAGATCGGCGAGCTGGTGCGGCTGGTCGAGTCGGAGATCGAGCGGGTCCGCTCGGAGCTGCCAGGGTCCTAGCCGCGCTGCCTGTCCCCGACGATCAGGTTGCTTCCCGGCTCCGGCTGGGCAAGATTCCACGCCGGCCGGCCCCGGGTTCCCGGCGCCGTGTGTGCAGGTTCCCGCAGCGGAGAGACTGGATGGCGAAAGAAGAAGGGATCGAGATGGAGGGCGTCGTGACCGAGGTCCTGCCCGACCGCAACTACCGAGTCATGCTGGAGAACGGCCATGAGATCCTGGCGTACGCCGCCGGGAAGATGAGCAAGTTCAAGATCCGGGTGCTGGAAGGCGACCGCGTGAGCGTGGTGCTCTCTCCCTACGATCTGACGCGGGGACGGGTGATCTACCGGCACAAGTGATCGAGGCGGTGCAGGCAGAACGCGTGAACAGTGAACGCAGTGAACGGGGACTCGCTGCCGTCCGTTCACTGTTCACCGTTCGCTTCACGCTCGTCGCCAAGCAAAACGGGCCGCCCCATCGGGCGGCCCGTTTCGTTCAGGGTCGGCGGTCTTACTTGACCTTGGTGACGTTCTCGGCGGCGGGGCCCTTCGCACCCTGCACGATGTCGAACTCCACCCGGTCACCCTCGGAGAGGCTGCGGAAGCCGTCCGCCTTGATGGCGGTATGGTGGACGAAGCAATCCTTGTCCCCATTCTCCGGAGTGATGAAACCAAAACCTTTTGCGTCGTTGAACCACTTCACCGTGCCGAGGGTGCGAGCCATTGGTCCTACTCCATTGTTATTTGACTGCGTCGGGTGCCGGAGTCCGGCACACCGAGTTTTTATGAGCGCGGGCCTGTCCCGCGTCATAAAAAATGAAAGACCCGCCAGCGAGTATCCCGGGTCTTAAAATCTCAATGGTGAATCTTTAGGAGCTCCGAAGGGGGTTGTCGCGGGGACAAATCTGTACACCGGCGACGTTTAGTCAAGGGGGGAGCCGCGGAGCCACCGGGCGGCCGCCCGGGCCCAGTCCGCCGACCGGCTCCCGGGGTCCGGTCTCGGCGGCCCGGTTCACCGCCTGGAGGAACTCGGCCGCCGATGCGTAGCGCGCGTCCACGTCGGCGCTGAGGGCCCGGTCCGAGGACCTCCTCCAGCCCCTCGCTGACATCCTCCCGGCTCTCCTTGGCGTCCGGGAACTGGTTGGTGGTCTGCTTGGCGAGCACTTGCTCCGGGGTGAGTCCCGGGAAGGGCGGCCGGCCCAGCAGGGCGTAGTAGGCCACCGCGGCGAGGCTGTAGAGGTCCGATCGCTGGTCCACCCGCTCCCCGAGCAGCTGCTCCGGGCTGGCGAACTGCGGGGTGCCGCTCTGGCTGGTGGCGCCCCCGAACTTTCCCCGAAGCGCCAGCGCCAGGCCGAAATCGGTGATGTGAAGGCTTCCGTCCGCCGGCGATCAGCAGGTTCTCCGGCTTGATGTCGCGATGGACCAGGCCGAAGCCATGGGCGTGGGCCAGGGCGGAGAGCGCCTCCCGCAGCAGCCGCAGCACTTTGTCCAGCGGCAGCGGCCCGTCGCGCTCCACCAGCTGCGCCAGGCTGGGGCCGTCGATCAGCTCCATCGTGTACCAGATCAGGCCCGACCGTGCCGCCGATGTCGTAGATGTTCACGATGTTGGGATGATCGAGCCTGGCGGCGAGCTGCGCTTCGCGGCGGAAGCGCTCCACCACGCTGGGATCCCGGATCAGCGACGGGTGCAGCACCTTGAGCGCGACCAGCCGTTCGAGCTGAAGGTCGCGCACCCGGTAGACCCGGCCGAACCCGCCGGTGCCGAGCAGCTCGAGCAGCTCGTAGTCGTCGCCCAGCGCCCGCCGAAGCCGCTTCTCCCACCGGGCCCGATCCTCGTTGGGCGAGACCGCCGCGCCGCCCAGGGTGGGCGGTGCCACGTCGTAGGTCCCGGCGTCCGAGGCGAAGTCCTCCAGCATCTCGGCGGCGGTGAAGTAGCGCGACTCGGGCGCGGGCTGGAGCGCCCGCAGCACGATCCGCTCGATGACCCGGGGGCAGGTGGGTCGCAGCTCGGTCGGGCGGCGGATCTGCCGCGGGTCGAGCGCGGGCTCCTGTCCGGTGACGGCGAAGTAGAGCATCGCCCCGACGGTGTAGATGTCCGAGGCGGGATCGCCCACCGCCCCGTCGCGGATCTCCGGCGCCATGAACGCTGAGCGCCGGCGGCGACGCGCCCGGCGGCACGGCGGGCAGGCAGTAGCTGCAGTAGCGGAGGTCGGTGACCGTGGCCCGGCCGCCGGCGCTCACCAGCACCGAGAGCGGCGAGACCGCGCGCACGATGATCCCGTGCAGATGGGCGTGCTCCAGCGCGCCGAGGAGGTCGCGCGCCAGGGCGAACACGGTGGGAATCGGCCGCGGGCCGCGGCGCACCGCTTCGCGGAGCCCCTCGCCGTCCACCCAGTTGCCCGATCCGGTAGGCGAGATCGCCGACCCGGCCCGCGTCGTAGACGTGCAGGATCCCGGGGTCGTCGAGCTGGCCCAGCGCCTCCGACTCGCGCATGAACCAGGCGCGGATGGCGTCGTCGAGATAGAAGTTGAGCCGCACGCTCGACCCGACGCTTCAGAACCTCGTCGCGGGCCTCGAAGAGCACCCGCTCGGCCGAGGAGGCGACGATGCGCTCCAGCCGATAGCGCGGCTCCCAGCGCCTCGCGCGTGCGCTCGAAGGCGACCCGCGGGTCGGGGCCGGTCAGCGGCGCGGACCCCGGCGCCGCTCGACTCGCAGGGTGGTGCCGCAGATGGCGGGAGTGCACCAACGCCGGCTCCGGGTGGGCGAGGCATCGGCGAAGAAGAGCGAGCAGGTCTCGCCGGCGCAGCGCCGGACGACGACCGCGGGGTCGGCCAGGGTGGTGGCGGCGGAGCGTGCGATCGCCTCGAGCGGCGCCAGCGCGCTTGGTCGGCGCGAACTGGAGCCGCCACTCGCCGCTGACCCGGGTGAGGCGATGGCTGCCGGTGCTGCTGGCCAGCATGCGCGTTGATGGCGGCGATGGCGCCGGCGGGCGGCTGGAGGTCCGCGTGCCAGGGCTTCGGCCAGCGCGGTGAGCTGCCGCCGGAGCTCGCTGACTGACGGGGTAGGGGGGGCCGCCGTCGAGCTGCATCAGGCGCTGGGCGTGGGCCCAGCGGGTGAAGGCGGCCGCGTCGGGCAGCAGATCGGGCGGGGCGGGGGTGCGTCCGCGCGCCGAGTTGACGAAGTCCAGCCAGACGGCGTCGCCGAGCAGGGTGAACTCGGGATGGGCCATCCTGCTAACCGTCCGCGACCTCGACGGCGTTGCGACCGGCCCGCTTGGCCTTGTAGAGGGCGGTGTCGGCGGCGGCGAGCACGCTGCTCACCGTGGTGCCGTGCCGCGGCGACTCGGCGATGCCCATGCTGAGGGTGCAGGGCCCGAACTCCGGGCTGCTCTTCTCCAGCTCGCGCAGGCTGTTCTGCACCCGGGCGACGAACACCTGCGCCTCGGCGGGCTTGGTCATCGGGCAGGATCACCAGGAACTCGTCGCCGCCGAGCCGGCCCACCACGTCGAGCGCGCGGCACTGCTGCCGGAGGATGCGGGCGACCTGGATCAGGAGCCGGTCGCCCGCCGCGTGGCCCATGGTGTCGTTCACCACCTTGAAGCGGTCGAGGTCGAGCAGCAGCACGCTGGTGTGGAGCTGGTGCCGGAGGCTTCGGGAGATCTCGGCGGCCAGCCGCTCCTCCAGCGCCCGCCGGTTGTAGAGGCCGGTGAGCTCGTCGGTCGTGGCGGCGCTGTGGAGCTGCTCCACCAGCTCCGAGTTCTTGAGCGCGATCGCCGCGGCGAACGAGAGCGTGCCCGCCAGCTCCAGCTCGGCCCGCCCGTAGAGCTTGTCGCTGATTCGGGAGCCGAGCACCAGGACCGCCATGCGCTCGGCGCCGGCGTCGAGCGGCACCACCAGCTCGGCCCCGGGGCCCACCAGCGACGCGACGGAGACGTCGTCGCGCGCCACTGGACGCGCTTCCGGCGGGGAGGGCCTGGTCGAGCGCGGCTTTGTCGATGGGGGCGGGGCGGAGGCGATCGTTGAGGGAGCGGAAGACCTTGGGCGCGTAGACCGTGTCCTCGGGCCGGTAGAGGCAGGCCCACCAGGCGAAGAACACCTCCGCCATGAAGTCGAGGATCAGCTGCTCGGTCTCCTCGATGGAGTGCACCGAGGAGAGCAGCCGGGCCACCTGGCGGAGCGCCCGGAGCTGGAAGACCGCGTCGTCGAGCGCCGCCTGCCGCTCGAGCAGGATGCTCCGGAGCTCCAGCACCACGCTGAGCCCGAGCGCCAGCGGCATCGCCACCGCCCGCATCTCGCCCACGACCGCGGGGTCGGCGTGGATGACGACCTCGGTCTCGCCGCTGCCCAGCCGGGCGACCTCGACCGCCTCGGCGAAGCCCTCTTGCGGCCCGACCCGGGGAATGCTCTCGGTGGGAGAGACCAGCCCGAACCAGATCCGCTCGCTCTGGAAGCGGCGGACCAGCGCCACGCGGCAGCGCTCGAACAGCTCTCCCTCGGTTCGAGAGAGTCTGCAGGCTGCGGCAAAGGCACTTGGGAGACTTGCGAGGGCGGCTGGCGTGGAAGCCATGTCCTATAATACCCGGGCCCGCGAGTTGTAGGGAGACGCGGCCGATCAGCCCGGATTGGGGCTTCCGGCCTCCACGATCCGGCCGCTCTCCGGCACGGTGACCTTGCCGCCGAGCGAGTCGGAGAGGTACCGGATCAGCAGGTCGGCCGCCCGGGGCGCCGAGCTCGCCTGGCCGCAGCTCTCCGCCGCCTCGGGGATCTTGTAGCCGTCGCCGCCCTCGCAGGCGGGATAGGCGGCCATCGCCACCGCTGCACCGTGATCGGTCGGCGTCCGATGATGGCCGCCCCGCCGGGCCGCCGGAGGTCGCCCACCAGCCGGCTTCCCGATGGCCGCGAGCGGTCGAAGGTGAACTCGACGCCGGACACCTGGAGGAAGCCGCCCTTGCCCAGCGACGCCGTCCGACACGCCGTGCTCCAGCAGTCTCCCGCAGCCGGCTCCCGGAGAGCGGGAAGGTGACGACCCGGGTCTCGTCGGCGAAGAGGAAGATGCTCTCCAGCTGGTAGTTGCTGATCGGACCCGCGGGGATCACGTCGTCCAGCCGCATGCGCGCCGGCGTTGAGCAGCGCCACGTCGGCGCCGGTGCCGGCCCGGATGGCGTCGGTCACCAGGTCGCCGAGGGCGGACTCGCGGCGGCGGGACACCGCATCGCGGGCGTCGATCGGCGCCTCCGCCGTGCCCGACCGAGCGCTCCGGCCCCAGCCGCTTGCGCAGGCTGTCCGCCCACGCCTCCGACCACGCGCGCGGTCGCGGTGTCGTCGGGGAGCCGGGAGTCGATGGTGACCAGTCCCACCGCCTGCCGCCACTTCGCCCTTGCCACCCCAGAGCGTAGCGAACTGGGCCGAGCGCGAGTTGGCGTCGGCCTTGAGCACGTGCCGGCCGGAGACCACCGAGTCGTGGGCCTCGTGCTCGTGGCCGCCCAGGATCAGGTCGATCCGCGGCTCGCGGGCGAGCAGATCGCGATCGGCCTCGATGCTCTGGTGGGTGAGCCCGACGATGAGGTCCGCCTTCAGGGCCGTCAGGGTGTCGGCCGCGACGGTCGCGGCGCTGTCGGGATTGCTGCAGCGCACGTAGCTCCGGTAGTCGCCCCGCGAGGGTGAGGCCGAAGAGACCGACCAGGTGGCCGGAGACCCGCACCGTGTCCCAGGGCAGTACCTTGGGAAAGCGGGTCCCGTCGGCGAGGGTGCAGTTGGTCGAGAGCCACTTGAAGGACGACTCGTCGATCCGGGCGATCAGGGTGTCGCGGGGCAGCTCGAACTCGTGGTTGCCGAAGGTGGCGTAGTCGAGCTTGGCGGCGTTCAGCGCCTCCACCATCTGGCGCCCGCCGTAGTACTTGCTGAGGAGGCTCGGGCTCAGGAAGTCGCCGGCGAGCGACGAACAGCACCGGGCCCTGGTCGGCCAGCCGGTTCCGCACCGTGGCCACGCGGGCGAGCCCGCCGGTGCCGTCGCGAGAGCGTGTCGGCGACGTAGACGTCGTTGATCGAGCAGGAAGCGGACCGGGTTGAGCGGCTCCGGCGCCTTGGCGCCCGGCATGCAGGCCGCGACGAGCAACGAGCCCCAGCCCCCACCATGACTTCGACCTCACAGCTCCTCCTCGCTGAGCCGGAGACCGCGCACCAGGTCGGTGCTCAGCAGCCGCAGCTCGGACAGCATCTCCCGGCGCGGCCAGTCCGCCCGGGCGTCCAGCACTTCCAGCATGGATCGATACCACCAGATGGTCTGCTCCGAGCCCGCGCGCGACAGGGTGCGCAGGTACTCCGACGCCGAGCCTGCGGAGCGCGGTGATGGTGGAGCCGCAGGCGTGAAGCTCGTCGGCGACGCAGACGTCGAGCGCGCGCGGCTCCGCCGCGGCGAGCTGGCTCAGATACTCCTGCTTGCAGGGCTGCCAGGCGCGCTCGCCGCCGCGGCGGTCGTACTTGGGCTCCAGCGCGTCCCGCGCGATCGCCAGGGCGACCGGTCCGAACTTGTCCGCGATCTTCCGCTCGAGCGTCGGGCGGCGGTCGGGACTGGCCTCCTCCAGCACGTGATGGAGGATGCCGCCGACGATGGTCACCTGCTCGCAGCCGTAGCGGGCCAGGATGATGGCGACGTTGGCCGGGTGGGCAAGATAGTCCATGCCGGAGCCCGGCCGGGCGCCGCCGGCCCCGTAGTACTTCGCCGCGAAGGCGAACGCGTGATTGATGCGGTCGGAATAACCGTGCATGCTCAGCGGGGCAAAGGGATGGGAGGGGAGGCGGCTCACCAAGCCGCACAGGGGCGCCCTCCGGCTCACCGGAGCGAACCGCCCCGCTGCCCTTCGGCCCCGCTGCCCCGCCTTACGGAATGCCGAGAAGCTTATGCGTTTGGAGGCTCAGTCGCCAGCGCGGGTGCGCCAGGCAGTAGCGCAGCGCCGCCGCGGTGTTGGCCTCCCGGGCCGGGCCGTCCATCGGTTGAAGGAAGAAATGGTCGAAGTCGAGCGCCTCGAAGCGCTCCGGCTCGGCGCCCGTCCTGGGGATAGACCAGCTTGAGCTCGTTCCCCTCCGCGCACCACCAGCGGGGCACCCGCCTTGGGGCTCACGCAGAGCCAGTCGATGCCGGGCGGGGGTTCGACCGTGCCGTTGGTCTCCACCGCCACCTCGAATCCCTCGGCGTGGAGCGCATCGAGCAGGGCTCGGGTCGAGCTGGAGCAGCGGCTCGCCGCCGGTGCAAACCACGAAGCGCCTGCCCTCCGAGCCGCCGTCCGGCCAGGCCGCGGCCACCGCGCTGCGCCAGGCGACCGCGGTCGGCGAACTTGCCTCCGCCCGGGCCGTCGGTGCCGACGAAGTCGGTGTCGCAGAAACGGCAGGTGGCGTCCGGCCGGTCGGCCTCCCGGCCGGTCCACAGGTTGCAGCCCGGCGAACCGGCAGAACACCGCCGGCCGGCCGGTGTTGGCGCCCTCGCCCTGCAGGGTGTAGAAGATTTCCTTGACCGAGTAGGGCATGAGCCGGAACAGCGTGAAAGGTGAAAGGTGAAGAGTGAAGAGGATGAAAGATAACGCGCCGTCAGGCAATCCGCTTCACCTTTCACTTTTCACTTTTCCCGCTGTTCTGATAGGTGCCGGGTCCTCCATCCCCGCCTCCCGGAACCCCTTCCGCCTGAGGATGCAGGCCTCGCAGCGCCCGCAGGCGGCGCCGTCCGGCGCGGGGTCGTAGCAGCTCCAGGTGAGCCCGTACTCCACGCCGAGCCGGGTGCCCAGGCGCACGATCTCGGCCTTGGACAGGCTGATCAGCGGGGTGTGGATCCGGAGCCGGCGCGCCCTCGACGCCGGCCCGGGTCGCGAGGTTCGCCATGCGCTCGAAGGCCTCGATGTACTCCGGCCGGCAGTCGGGGTAGCCGCTGTAGTCCAGGGCGTTGGCGCCGATGAAGATGTCGGAGGCCCCGAGCGTCTCGGCCCAGCCCGAGGGCGAAGGAGAGGAAGATGGTGTTGCGGGCGGGGACGTAGGTCGCCGGAATGCTGGAGCCGATCCGTTCGAGCGGGGTGTCCTTGGGCACCTCGAGGTCGCCGGTGAGCGCCGAGCCGCCGAAGGCGCGCAGGTCGATGTCGAGCACCACGTGGCGGCGCAGCCCGAGCCGCTCGGCGACCCGGCGCGCCGCCTCCAGCTCCGCTGGCGTGCCGCTGGCCGTAGCGGAAGCTGAGCGCGTAGACCTCGAAGCCCTGGTCGAGCGCGACGGCCGCGGCGGTGGCCGAGTCCATGCCGCCGCTGAGGAGGACGACCGCTTTGGGGGTCGCCATGGGTGGAAGCTACCATGCGGCCGTCGGCCCAGCACAGTGGTCGCGATGCGGCGTGCACTCCAGCCGGCGGGTGCCGGAAGGAGTAGCCCGAGGCGAGCAGCCGGGCCGGCGAGACAGCCGCTGGCTCCCGAGCAGCGCGGTATCGGCCATCTCGCCGAAGAGCAGCTTGAGCGCCGGCGCCGGCGCGGGAAGGACGGCCGGCCGGCGCAGCACCCGGCCCAGCGTGGCCGCGAAGGTCCGGCTGGTGACCGGCTCGGGCGCGACCGCGTTCACCGGCCCGACGAGCTCGTCGGTGAAGAGCGCGTGATGCACCGCGCCGATGGCGTCGTCCACCGAGATCCAGCTCACCCACTGCTTCCCGCTGCCCAGTGGCCCGCCCGGCCCCGACGCGAAAGGGGGGCAGCATGCGTGCCGAGCGCGCCGCCCGGCGGGCGTGAGGACGATACCGAAGCGCAGGTTGACCACGCGGATGCCGGCGGCCGCGCGCCGGCTCGGTCGCCGCCTCCCAGTCGCGGCCCACGCTCGACCAGGAAGTCGGTCGGCGGGCCGCGTCGGGGTGCTGTCCTCGGTCAGCATCTCGTCGCCCCGGTCGCCGTAGATGCCCATCGCCGACGCGGAGACGAGCACGCGCGGCGGCCGCTTCAGCTCGCGCGAGCGCCTCGGCGAGGAGCCTGGGTCCCGCCGACCCGGCTCTCGCGGATTCGCCGCTTCCGCTCGCCGGTCCAGCGCGCGCCCGACGTTCTCGCCGGCGAGGTGGACCACCGCGTCGAGGCCCTCGAAGCGCGGAGGCGTCGATCGCGCCCGCGGCGGGATCCCAACGGATCGCGTCCGAGCGGCGTCGGCTCGTCGCGTCACCGGCGTGACCCGATGGCCGCCGGTGGTGAGGAACGGGGTCAGCGCCGAGCCCAGCAGGCCGCTGGCGCCGGTGACCGCGACGTGGAGCGGGCCCGGTCCCGAAAGCGGGCGTGGGCGGCGAGGTCGTCCCGGAGCAGTGGCGTGACGGTACGCCAGCATTCGCTCGGCCCGGGGGCGGGCCAGCCAGCATGCCGGCCGCTGCGCCGAGGGTGCCGAAGGGCGGGGCGAACTCGATCCGATCGGTGTAGCGCGACGCGCCGGGGCCGACCGGCTCGAAGAGATGCTGGTGGCTCCAATGGGAGAAGGGTCCCTCGACCTGCTCGTCCACGAACCGGCGTCCCGGGACGTAGTCCCGATGGACCGCGACCCAGCGGAGCGGCACCGGCCCGATGTGCACCCGGAAGCGTGGTGCGCGCGCCGTCTTGCGATTCCGCCGGTCCGCTCCAGCACCTCGAACCGCTCCCAGGGAGGGGTGAGGCGCTCGAATGCCCCGGGCGCGCTCGTGCCAGGCGAACGCCTCCTCGGCGGAGACGGGAAGCGTGCTGGTGCGCTCGATCACGTAGAAAGGCGATGCCATCGCCGGAGCTTTCTCCCTAGATTGCCGGCACATGCACCGACACACGCTGGCCGGCCTGCTGGTCGGCGGGCTCGCGCTCCACTCCTGCGGGTCCGCCCCGCGGCCCGCCTCGCCCCCGCCCGCCGTCCTGCGTCGTCGAGCGGGTGGCGGACGGAGACACCTTCACCTGTCGGGACGGGCGAAGGGTCCGCCTCCTCGGGATCGACACGCCGGAGCTGGGGCAGGGCGAGCCGGGGCGCCAGGCGCATGCCGCGCTCCGCCGGCTCGCTCCCGCGGGGCACGACGGTTCGGCTGGAGCGGGACGTCGCGCCCGCGCGACCGCTACGGTCGCGAGCTGGCCTACGTCTGGACCGGCTCGCGCATGGTGAACGAGGCGACTGGTGCGCGAGGGCTGGGCGATGCTCTACACCCTGCCGCCCAACGTGAAGTATGCCGGGCGCCTGGAGCGGGCGCAAAAGGAGGCCCGCGGCGGCGCGCGCGGGCTGTGGGAGAGCGGAGGGTTCGAGTGCTCGCCCGTCGCCTGGCGGCGGCGGGAGTGCGGCAACCCTTGACCTGTCTCAGAGCGGAGCGTGGATCGCTCCGCGCTGACACTGGTCACGCCTGCGCCCGGCGCACCAGCAGCAGGTCGGTGATGTTGTCGAGCGTGAGCAGGCCCACCAGGCGTCCGGCTGTCGTCCACCACCGGGAGCGCGGGCAGGCCGCTCGACCGGAGCCGCTCCAGCGCCTCCTGAAACCCGAGCGTCGGGGCGACACCGGCTGCACCTGCGCGGTCATCGCCTCGCCGACGGTCGAGGCCGGCCCGCGCTGGCTGAGCCCCTTGATGAGGTTGTCCCGGGTCAGCATCCCCTCGACCCGCCCCATGTTGTCCACCACCGGGAACTCGCGCTGCTCGCCGGAGAGCAGCAGCTCCACCGCGTCGGCCAGCGTGGCGTGGATCGGGATGGTCCGGAAGTGGGTCACCATCATCTGGTCCACGTTGAGCCCTGCGCCCGCGACGCGGGTCTCCACCGCCGCCGCCTCGGCGCCGGCGCCGAGGAAGACGAAGAGCGAGACCAGCGCGAGCAGCGGCTGCGCCGGCGGTGAGCCCGTACAGCCCGGCCACCACCGCGCTGGCCTGCCCGAACCGCGCCGCGATCCGGGTGCCGGCGACCAGGCCCGATCCGGCTGGCGAGCAGCGCCCGCAGCACCCGTCCCGCCGTCCATCGGGAAGGCGGGGAAGAGATTGAAGACGCAGCAGGTAGAGGTTCACCCGCATCAGCGTCTCGAGGAACGGGCCGTCGGGATCGAGCTCCCCGAAGCGCGGCGCCTCGCCGCCGAGCGCGAGCACGGCGTAGAGCACGACCACGATGGCGAGGGTGACCGCGGGCCCGGCGAGCGCGATGAGCAGCTCCTGCTGCGGCTCGTCGGGGATGCGCTCGAGGCGGGCGACGCCGCCGATGGGGAGGAGGATGACGTCCGGCGTGCGGACGCCGAACCGGCGGGCCATGAGGATGTGGCCGAACTCGTGGAGCAGGACGCAGGCGAAGAGCGCGAACAGCAGGAGGCAGGCGACCACGGCGCCGGCCGGCGCCGCCCTGCTGGTAGCCCGCCATCGCCCCAGAAGGCGACCAGGATGAAGAAGGTGAGGTGGACCTTGATCTCGGTCCCCGCCACCCGTCCGATCGTGATCGTCCAGCCCATGCCGCGAACGCCTCCGCTGCCGGCCCGACGCGGGCAGCACCCGTAAAGATACGCGGAGCGGCGACGCTCTCGGGTCAGCCGATCGCGCGCAGCCCCAGCCGGAGCCTGCCGCCGAAGTCGAGCTGCGCGCCGCTGGCGCAGATCGCCACCGTCGGCGTCACCGGCTCCACCCGGTCGAGGCCGAGCGGGTCCCGCTCGGCCCAGCAGGCCATCGCGCGGCGGAAGATGATCTGCGCGTCGAGGGCGGGCAGGTTGAACGACCGCACGTAGTGCATGATGGCCTCGTCCGGCGTGCACTCGTCGGCCAGCAGCTCGGCGATGCTCGAGCGCCATCCGGACGTGGGTGGCGGCCACCGCCTCGTCGGCGATCGAGGCGGCCAGCCGGCACTCGAGGTTGGTCTCCTCCACGTACTGGGCCCGGCGCCGGAGCGCGCCGATCAGCTGGTCGGGGCGGAGCGGACTCCAGCCCGGCGCCGGACTCTCCTCCGGCTCTTCGACGGCATCCTCGATCAGCGGCGCGAGGGCGATCAGCGCCCGGGCGCGCACCGTGTCGGTCATCGCCGCGGGCACGCCCACCTCGCGGAAGAAGCGGTCCAGCGCCTCGTCCATCGGGAGCTGGGTCCTGAGCCGGCGGACGAACTCGGCGGCCTGGACCTGATACGTATCGGCGAGCGCCTCCCAGGCGCGGGCGAACAGCACCTGGAGGCGCAGACGGGTCGGCGGCGAAAAGCGGCGGGTCGAGATCAAGCTGGGCGCGGCCATGACTCCTCCCAATCTTCGAACGGTGGTGCAGCCCGCTGCTCTCGGCTGTCACGGGCTGCACCCACCCGAGGTGCGAGCTTCGTGCCCGGCTCGGAGGCGCTTCGGCCCGCCCGGGAAGTAACTCGCCGGGACGGCGCTTACCCGGGGTGACGGAGGCCTGCAGTGTCCCGCGGGAGCGGGTGCTGTAGCGGTCCCGCCACGACGCTTTCCCTGACTGTCGCTTACCATTACAATTGCCCCTTCGCCCTCAGCAGGAGTTCGACATCGCCACTACCGTCGCACCGCCCGCCTGGTCCGTCAAGGACGCGGAGAAGCTCTACAACATGAACGGGTGGGGTCTCGGCTACTTCCGGGTCAACGCCGACGGCCACGTCACCGTGCACCCCGACGCCAACAAGAAGCGCGGGCTCGATCTCTACCACCTCGCCACCGATCTGCACGCGCAGGGCGTCGGCCTCCCGCTGCTGCTCCGCTTCTCCGACATCCTGAAGTCGCGGATCGAGGCCCTGTCGGGCGAGTTCTCCACCGCGATCAAGGAATTCGGCTACGAGGGCAGCTACACCACCGTCTACCCGGTGAAGGTCAACCAGCAGCGGCACGTGGTGCAGGAGATCGTCGAGTTCGGCGCGCCCTACGGCGTGGGCCTCGAGTGCGGCAGCAAGCCCGAGCTCCAGGCGGTGCTCGGCCTCAACGAGGACACCAAGCACCTCATCGTCTGCAACGGCTACAAGGACGAGGAGTACATGCGGCTGGCCCTCATGGGCCAGAAGCTGGGCCACACGGTGATGATCGTGCTGGAGCAGCTGAACGAGCTGGACGTGCTGCTCAAGGTCGCCGACGAGATGGGCGTGGAGCCGACCGCGGGCGTCCGCATCAAGCTGGCGACCGAGGGCTCGGGCCGCTGGGCCAAGAGCGGCGGCGAGCGCTCCAAGTTCGGGCTGTCGGCGGTGGAGCTGATGCGGCTGCTGAACGAGCTGGAGCGGCGGGGCCGGAAGGACATGCTCAAGCTGGTGCACTTCCACCTGGGCAGCCAGATCACCGACATCCGGCACGTGAAGGCCGGCCTGGAGGAGATCAGCCGCTACTACGCCGAGCTGCGGGGCATGGGCTTCGACATCACCCACGTGGACGTGGGCGGCGGCCTGGGCGTGGACTACGACGGCTCCCGCTCCACCCGCCCGGCGAGCGTGAACTACACCATGCGGGAGTACGCCAGCGACGTCGTCTACACCATCGGCACCGCCTGCCGCACCGAGGAGCTGCCGATGCCGCACATCATCAGCGAGTCGGGCCGGGCGCTGACGGCGCACCACGCGCTGCTGCTGGTGAACGTGACCGACGTCGAGTCGCTGGTCGAGCCGGCGCCGCCCGACGCTCCGGGAGGATCCGCATCCGCTGCTGCTGGAGATGGCGGAGAACCTCGAGGCGCTGAACCCGGAGCGGATCGAGGAGGTGTTCCACGACGCGGTCTTCGCCAAGGAGCGCACCCAGGAGTACTTCGCCAGCGGCGTGTTCTCCCTGCGCGACAAGGCCGACGCGGAGCAGCTCTACCTCGCCACGCTGCACGCGCTCCAGCAGGCGATCGGGGAGGACCGGACCTCGTTCCCCGAGATCACGGCCCACATCGACTCGGCGCTGGTGGACCGCTACTTCTGCAACTTCTCGGTCTTCCAGTCGCTGCCGGACCACTGGGCGATCGACCAGCTCTTCCCGATCATGCCGATCCACCGGCTGCAGGAGCCGCCGACCCGGCGGGGCACGCTGCAGGACATGACCTGCGACTCGGACGGGGTGATCGACCGGTTCGTCGGCGGGCGGAAGGGGAAGCCGTCGCTCGAGCTGCACCCGGTGCACGAGGGCGAGCCCTACATCCTCGGCATCTTCCTGACCGGCGCCTACCAGGAGATCCTGGGCGACCTCCACAACCTGTTCGGCGACACCAACGCCGTGCACGTCCGGCTGACCGAGCAGGGCTACGAGATCACCGACCTGGTGCACGGCGACACGGTGACCGAGGTGCTGAACTACGTCCAGTTCCACGCCAGCGACCTGCTGGCGACCTTCCGCCGAAAGGTCGGCAACGCCAAGGGGCTGACGCGGCAGGAGGCGAACTCGTTCATCGCGGACTTCGTGGCGGGGCTGGAGGGGTATACGTATCTGGAGGAGGATGTGGCGGAGGAGTAGGCGGGCGGGCGGAACGGTAGGTACGTCATCCCGAGGAGCGAAAGCGACGAGGGACCTTCTCAGCCGGTCTTCGATGACCGCCGAGCAAGATCCCTCGCTTCGCTCGGGATGACGTACCGTTCCGTCGTTACCGCCGTCCGCCCTACCCCTCCTTCTCCTCGTACATCTCCTTCAGCCGGCTCACCACGTTCGGATCCGCCAGCGTCGTCGTATCGCCCAGCGCGCGGCCCTCGGCGATGTCCTTCAGCAGCCGGCGCATGATCTTCCCGCTCCGGGTCTTCGGCAGGTCCGCGGAGAAGAAGATGTCGTCCGGCCGGGCGATCGCGCCGATCTTCTGGGTCACGTGCGCCTTGAGATCGTCCTTGAGCCCGGGCGAGGCCTGCTGCCCGTCCTTGAGCGTGACGAACGCGGCCAGCGCCTGGCCCTTGAGCTCGTGCGCCCGGCCGACCACCGCGGCCTCGGCCACCGCGGGATGGTCCACCAGCGCGCTCTCGACCTCCATCGTGCCGATCCGGTGCCCGGCGACGTTGAGCACGTCGTCCACCCGGCCGAGGATCCACCAGTAGCCGTCCTCGTCCAGCTTGGCGCCGTCGCCGGTGAAGTAGCGGCCGGGGAAGCGGCTCCAGTAGATCTCGCGGTAGCGCTCGTCGTCGCCGAAGATGGTGCGCAGCATGCCGGGCCAGGGCTGGGCGATGGTGAGAAACCCGCCGCCGGCCTCCAGCCGGTTCGCCCTTGGCGTCCACCAGCTCCGGCACGATGCCGGGATAGGGGATCGTGGCCGAGCCGGGCTTGGTGGTCACCACGGCCGGCAGGGGCGTGATCATGATCCCGCCGGTCTCGGTCTGCCACCAGGTGTCCACGATCGGGCAGTTGCGCCGCCCGATGTGCTCGTGGTACCAGATCCACGCCTCGGGATTGATCGGCTCGCCCACGGTGCCCAGCAGGCGCAGGGTCGAGAGGTCGTGCCGCTCGGGATGCTCGGTGCCCCACTTCATGAAGGCGCGGATCGCGGTCGGCGCCGTGTAGAGGATGGTGACGCCGTACCGCTCGATGATGGCGCCAGAAGCGGTCCCGCTCGGGCCAGTCGGGGGCGCCCTCGTACATCAGGACCGTGGCGCCGTTCGCCAGCGGGCCGTAGACGACGTAGGAGTGCCCGGTGACCCAGCCGATGTCGGCGGTGCACCAGAACACGTCCTCGTCGTGCAGGTCGAAGACGTGCTTGGCGGTGGAGGTCACGTGGGTGAGATAGCCGCCCGTCGTGTGGACGATGCCCTTGGGCTTCCCGGTGGTGCCGGAGGTGTACAGGATGAACAGCATGTCCTCGGCATCCATCGGCTCGGGCCGGCAGGCGGCCGACTCGGGCTCGAGCAGCCGGTGCCACCAGTGGTCGCGGCCCTCCGTCATCTGGGCGAAGGATTCGTCGCCTTCGGCCCGCCAGGCTGCCGGCGGACCACGATGCAGTGCCGGATCGAGGGCGTCTCGGCCATGGCGGCGTCGGCCATGCGCTTGAGCGGCAGGAGCTGGCCCCGGCGGTAGCCGCCGTCGGCCGTGATCAGGACGACGGCGCCGGCGTCGTTGATCCGGTCGCGCAGCGACTCCGCGGAGAAGCCGCCGAACACCACCGAATGCACCGCGCCGATGCGGGCGCAGGCCAGCATCGCGACGGCCGCCTCCGGCACCATCGGCAGGTAGATCGCCACCCGGTCGCCCCGCTTCACGCCGAGCCGCTTGAGCGCGTTGGCGCAGCGGCCGACCTCCCGCGAGAGATCCCAGTAGGTCAGGACCCGCCGGTCGCCGGGCTCGCCCTCCCAGATGATGGCGGCCTTGTTGCGCCGGGCGCCGCGGATGTGGCGGTCGAGGCAGTTGGCCGAGGCATTGAGCTTGCCGCCGACGAACCACTTGGCGTGGGGTGGCTTCCAGTCGAGCACCTGGGTCCACGGGGACATCCAGTCCAGCGCCCGCGCCTGGTCTTCCCAGAACCGCTTCCAGTCGTGGCCCGCGGCGTAGAGCGCGGCGGTGCTCGCCGCGCGGGCCGCGAACTCGGCGGTGGTCGGGAAGCGTCGCTTCTCGGAGAGCAGGGTGTCGATCTGGTCGGTCATCGTCTCAGCGCTTCTCGATGCGGGACGAACGGACGCTCGTCCTTGCCGGTGTAGATCTGGCGGGGCCGGGCGATCTTCTGGTCCTTGTCGAGCAGCATCTCCTCCCACTGCGCCAGCCAGCCCGGCATCCGGCCCAGGGCGAAGAGCACGGTGAAGTACTCGGTGGGATAGCCCATCGCCTGGTAGATCAGGCCGGAGTAGAAATCCACGTTGGGGTAGAGCTTCCGCTTGATGAAGTACTCGTCCTCCAGCGCGATCCGCTCCAGCTCCAGCGCGATCTCCAGCTTGGGATTGAGCCCGGTCTCGCGCGAACACGTCGTCGGCCACCTTCTTGATGAGCTTGGCCCGGGGGTCGTACGACTTGTAGACCCGGTGTCCGAAGCCCATCAGCCGCCCGCCGCCGCCCTTCACCTCCTTGATGAACGCCGGGATGTTCTTCTTGTCGCCGATCTCGTCCAGCATCGTCAGCACCGCCTCGTTGGCTCCGCCGTGCAGCGGCCCGTAGAGCGCCGCGATCCCCGCCGACACCGCCGAGAACGGGTCCACGTGCGACGAGCCCACGCGCGCGCACCGCGCTGGTGGAGCAGTTCTGCTCGTGGTCGGCGTGCAGGATGAGCAGGATCTCGAGCGCGCGCTGCAGCACCTTGTTCGGCTTGTGCCGGCCGCCGATGCTGAAGGTCATGTTGACGAAGTTCGCGATGTAGTCCAGGTCGTTGTCCGGGAAGACCAGCGGCAGCCCGCGGGAGTGCCGGAAGGCGAACGCCGCGATGGTCGGCGACTTGGCCAGCAGCCGCACCCGCTGGAGGTAGCGGTTGGCCGGATCGTGGATGTTCTTGGCGTCGGGATAGAACGTGGAGAGCGCGCCCACCACGCCGAGCAGCATGCCCATCGGGTGCGCGTCGTAGCGGAACCCCTCGAGGAACTTGGTGATGTTGGTGTGGACGTAGGTGTGATAGTTGATGGTCTCGTTCCACTTGGCGAGCTGCGCCTTGGTCGGCAGCTCGCCCTCGCAGAGCAGGTACGCCACCTCGAGGAACGTCGCCTGCTCGGCGAGCTGCTCGATCGGATACCCGCGGTAGCGCAGGATCCCCCGGTCGCCGTCGATGTAGGTGATGGCGCTCCGGCACGCGGCTGTGTTCATGAAGGCCGGATCGTACGTCATCAGGCCGAAGTCGTCGTCCGAGACCTTGATCTGGCGCAGGTCGGTGGCACGCACGGTGCCTTCGGCGACCGGGACCTCGTAGGTGCGTCCGGTGCGATTGTCGGTGATCGTCAGGCTGTCCTGGGGCACTTAACTGCTCCTTCGGGATAGCGCGTCGGAAGGGAATGCACGCGGTGCAATTTCGAGTATAACTTGCGCCGGGCCGCATTCGCCAGCAACCACCCTACATCGAGGACTCCATCGCATGAGCAGAGCGTCTCATCCTGCTCGCCGCCGCTGGCCCTGGCCGCGCCGCTCCGGGCCCAGACCGCCGTGGACACCTCCGGGTCCGGCGCCCTGATCGCCGAGGCGGTCGAGCGCTCCGAGGTGATGGAGAACCTCCGCCATCTGAGCGACGTCATCGGGCCCCGGCTGTCCGGCTCGCCCGCCATGCGGCGGGCCAACGAATGGACCGCCGAGCGGTTCCGGAGCTACGGGCTCACGCGCGGCGCTGGAGCCGTTCGACTTCGGCGTGACCTGGGAGCGCGGGCCGCTCTCCCTTCGCATCGTGCAGCCGTTCGACCGGGCGATCACGGCGCACAGCTGGGCCTGGACCGCCGGCACCGACGGGAAGACCCGAAAGGGCCCGGTCGTGCTGGTGGACCTCTCCACCCGCGACAGCCTGGCGCGCTACCGGGATCGGGTCCGCGGCGCCTGGGTGCTGCCCAGGCCCTCCAATCCGGTCTGGAACCCGGACGGCCCGCCGCCGACCGCGGAGGACTCGCAGCGGATGGCCGCGATCCAGGCCGCCCGGGCAGCGCTCACCGCCGATACCTCGGCGCCGGCGGTCCTGGAGCGGCGGCAGTTCCAGATCGACCTGCCCTACATCCTGCAAGGCGGCCGGCGCGCTCGGGCACCCTGGTGGACGGGGGCAAGGAGCACGCCCTGATGACCATGAGCGGCTCGCCCAACCGGGTCTCCCCGCTGCCCGAACATCGTGGTCTCCCACGAGGACTACACCCTGCTCGAGCGGCTGATCCAGCACGGCGTGACGCCGCGGCTCGAGGGCCGGGTGGAGAACAGGGTGGGCAAGTCGCGGGTGCAGCAGTGGAACACCGTGGCCGAGATCAAGGGCAGCGAGCTGCCGGGCCAGGTGGTGATCCTCGGCGCCCACCTCGACAGCTGGGACCTCGGCACCGGCGTCACCGACAACGGGGCCGGGTCGATGGTCGTGCTCGAGGCCGCTCGGACGCTCGCCCGGTCGGGGCTCAAGCCCAGGCGGACGATCCGGTTCATCCTGTTCGGCGGTGAGGAGCAGGGGCTGATCGGCTCACGGGCCTACGCCGCCGCGCATGCGGCCCAGGCGGACAGCATCCAGGCGGTGCTGGTGATCGACAACGGCACCGGCCGGATCGTGGGTCAGGCGCTGCAGGGGAGGTCGGACCTGGACGAGCTCTGGCGGGCACTGCTCGCGCCGGTGGCCCACCTCGGCGCCGCCGCGGTGCGGGACGCGATGAAGACCGGCACCGACCACCTGTCGTTCGCGCGCTACGGCGTTCCCGTCGTTCAACTTCGACCAGGACCCCCGCGGGTACTTCCACACCCACCACTCGGAGAGCGACACCTACGACAAGGCGGTGGGGGACGATCTGGCGCAGGCGAGCGCGGTGATGGCGGTGACGGCCTACGAGCTGGCGAACCTGCCCGGAGCTGCTGCCGCGGGGGCCGAAGCCGGGGCCGGAGCGGATTCCGAACCGGCCGAGCGGGGCGGTGGCGCGCGAGGCAAGTGAGGCAGACCTGTCCGACGGTTGCGCTACGTCTCGCCTCCGGCAGCTCCACGCGTGCAGGTCGTATCGAACCCGCCCCGCGTGTTGTAGATCGTGGTCACCACCAGCCGCTTGGCCCGCAGCACCCGCTGGAGGTCCTCGGCGATCTTCGCGGTGGCATGCTCCTGGAAGATCCCGACGTTGCGGTAGCTGGTGACATAGTACTTGAGGCTCTTGAGCTCGATGCACCGGTCCGACGGCACGTAGGTGATCCGGAGCGTGGCGAAGTCGGGGAGTCCGCTGTAGGGACAGACCGGGCTGAACTCCCGCGTCTCCGTCACGATCTCCTGATCGGGACCGGCGTACTCGAATGTCTCCAGCACCCCGACGTCCACCGCTTCGGGGCCTGTGAACGGGATGGTCCTGCCTTCGGCGATAGCCATGGCCGAATCCTATCGCTCTTCCGCGGTTCTCACCATCCCGGTCTCCAGCCAGCCGTGCTCCCCGCGGAGCACCTGCTGCGCCACCCGGTAGGTCTCGACGTCGTCGTTGTCGAAGACCGCCTCGAACCGATCCTCCACCCGCCGCCGGGCGTGCCGGCAGAAGACGTCGGCCAGCTCGACCGCCGCCCGGCGCCGGCCTCGCCGCCCGGCCGTCGCCATCGCCTGGCGCCCGCGAGCACGCCGCGGTCATCGCCAGCAGCTCGGCGCCGATCTCGACCAGCCGGCCGAGCACCGCCTGGCGCTTCTCGAGCTTGGGCCCGAAGCGGACCATGCAGTGGAAGAGCGTCCGGGCCAAGCCGCCGGCAGGAGCGGTCCACGAACCGGACGTGCCCGGCGAGGCGTCCGAACTCGCCGTAGCGGGGTGCGCGGCTCCAGCCGAGGAAGAGCTTGGGATACCAGTAGGCGTAGTAGACGCCGGAGCGGAGCAGCGGCCTTGATCTTCCTGCCCATCGGCGCCTTCGGGTCGATGATGTCGCCCGCCACGCGCAGGTGGGTGTCCACCGCCTCCCGGGCGATGAAGAGCCGCATGATCTCGCTGGATCCCTCGAAGATCAGGTTGATCCGGAAGTCCCGCATCATCCGCTCGATCGGCTCCGGCCGCTCGCCCCGGCTCCGCAGGCTGTCCGCCGTCTCGTAGCCGCGGCCGCCCTTGATCTGGAGCGTGTCGTCGATGATCCGCCAGCCGATCTCGGTGTTCCACATCTTGGCCATCGCGGCCTCGAGCCGGATGTCGGCGTTGCCCCGGTCGGCGAGCAGCGAGGCGAGATCGGACACCGCCTCCATCGCGAAGATCTCGGCCGCCATCCGGCCGAGCTTCTGGGCGATGGCGTCGTGCTTCCCGATCGGCGCGCCCCACTGCACCCGCTCCGCCGCCCAGCGGCGCGCGAACTCCAGCGCCCGCTTGGATCCGGCCACGGCCGATGCGGGCAGGGTGAGCCGGCCGGTGTTGAGGGTGATGAGCGCGAGCTTGAGCCCCTTGCCCTCGCCCCAGAGCACGTTGTCCACCGGCACCTTCACGTTGGTGAACCGGATGATGCCGTTCTCGATCGCCTTGAGGCCCATGAAGTGGAGCCGCTGCGACCACTTCCACGCCCGGCCAGTCGGCCTCGACGATGAAGGCGGTGATCTTCTTCGGTCCGGTGCGGGCCATCACCACCATCAGCTCGGCGATGGTGCCGTTGGTGCACCAGAGCTTCTCGCCGTTGAGGATGTAGTGGAGCCCGTCCTCCGACAGCGTCGCCGTGGTGGCGAGCCCGGCCGGATCGGAGCCGACGTGGTTCTCGGTGAGCGCGAAGGCGGAGACCGCGCCCTGCGCGAGCCGAGGGAGGTATCGCTGCTTCTGCTCCGGCGTGCCGAAGAGCTTGAGCGGCGTCGGCACGCCGATGGACTGCGCGGCGGAGAGCAGCGCGGTGAGGTTGCCGTCCTGGCTGGTGACCAGCCCGATGGCGTGGGTGTAGCTGTACTGGCTCAGCCCGAGTCCGCCGTACTCGGTCGGAATCTTGATCCCGAACGCGCCGATCTCGCCGAGGCCCCGGACGATGTAGGACGGGATCTTGCCCTCCCGGTCGATCATGTCGCTGTCCACCCGCTCCCGCATGAACCGCTCGAGCCGCTCCATGAACGGGCGGGCCCGCTCGAGGTCGGCGGGATCCGGTGCGGGGAAGGGATGCACCAGATCGAGCCGGAACGAGCCCTCGAACATCTCCCGCACGAAGCTCGGCGCCTGCCACTCCTTCTCCCGCGCGGCTTCGGCGACCTCGCGAGCCTCCTGCTCCGAGGCGAGTGAGGAGCGGGTCTGCTCGCTGGATGGAACGAGGACGTCAGTCATGGCTGGGGGATTGGTTGAGGGTGGAGGTCACCGGGCGCTCGAGTCCGGCGAGCCCGTTGAGGACGAGGCCGACGATGTGCCGCCGGCGGCGCTCGAGATCGTCGGCGTTCTCCAGCGTGACGCCCACGGCGGGCGCGACGGTCCGGGCGTGGATCAGATGGAACCAGCAGAGCGCGATGATGCTGAGCAGCAGCTGCGCCGCCTCGCCCGACGGTGAGTCGTCGAGCCCCAGCTCGGCGCTGATCGCGGCGAGCGCCTCCTGGCCCGCGGAGAGGTGGCTCACCTCGTCGAGCTGCGGGCCCGCCATTCAGCGCCTCGCGCTCGATCAGCCGGATGAAGTTGGGACGGGCGGCGAGGAAGTCGAAGTAGTCGGAGACCGCCCCGGCCAGGATGGCGTCCGGGGCCTGGCCGCTGGCCAGGGCCCTGGCCCGGCCGGCCCGGACGGCCTCCCGGACCTCGGCTGAAGGAGCGGTCGAGCACGGCCTGGTAGAGGTCGGCCTTGGAGCCGAAGAAGTAGCCCGGCGTGCCGCGGGAGACCCCGGCGGCGGTGCCGACCTCGCTCAGGCTGGTGGCGTCGAACCCCTTGGCGGCAAACAGCTTCTCCGCCGCGTCGAGGATGGCGGCGCGGGTGCGGACAGGGTTGCGCATCGCGGTCGGAAATGGAGGCCATGACCCCTCGGCGAAGGCTTGCTTGCTGTTCAGCAAGTTACGCACTGAACCCCCCGCGTCAAGTGGTGACCGCACTCCGGTGGAGACCCGAAGGGCCAGGCCGTAGCCGGGGACTGCCGAGGCTTACGCGCTGCGCCGCGCCAGGGCCGGCTCGATCTCCGTCCGCTCCGTCGCCAGATAGGCCTCCCGCGTGGCCGCCACGTACGCCTCGGCTCCCTTCGGCGCCACCTTCCGGAACAGGGGCAGGAAGCTCTCCCACTGCACCAGGATGGTGCGGGCCCGCGGGCTCGCCGTGCGCTCCTCGTGCTCCCGGACCAGCCGCTGCAGCAGCTCGACGTCGCGCTCCTCCAGGTCGGTCAGCTCGACCATGTCTTGGTTGATCCGGTTGCCGAAGGTGCCGGCCTCGTCCAGCACGTACGCCACGCCGTTCGACATGCCCGGCGCCGAAGTTCCGGCCCGCGCGGCCGAGCACCACCACGATGCCGGACGTCATGTACTCGCAGCAGTGGTTGCCCGCCCCCTCGATCACCGCGATCGCGCCGGAGTTCCGCACCGCGAACCGGTCGCCGGCCTGGCCCGCGGCGAAGAGCTTTCCGCCGGTCGCGCCGTAGAGCACCGTGTTGCCGATGACGAGGTGCTGGTGGGAGACGTCGGCGTACGCCGCCCGCCGGAACGGACGGATGGTGATCTCGCCGCCGCTCAGGCCCTTGCCGACGTAGTCGTTCGCCTCCCCCTCCAGCTCGAGGTGCATGCCCCGGCAGGTGAACGCGCCGAAGCTCTGCCCGGCGGAGCCGGTGAAGCGGAGCCGCACCGAGCCCGGCGCGAGCCCGGCGTCGCCGGTCCGCTCCACGATCGCGCCCGCCACCCGCGCGCCGACCGCGAGATGGTGGTTGTAGATCGAGTAGTTCCCGGAGAACGGCAGCCCGCTCTCCAGGTACGGCCGCAGCTCGTCGAGGATCTCCGCGTCGAGCGAGACCAGGCCCGGGCCGGTCGTTGCGCTCGACGGTGCGCCGCAGCGGGCCCGGGGGAACGCGCGGATGGCCTTCCTCGTCGGTCGGCGCCAGCAGCACCGAGAGGTCGAGCATCTGGGCCCGCGGCACGTCCGGCCGCTCGACCCGCTCCAGCAGGTCCTGCCGCCCGATGATCTCGTCCATCGTCCGGAAGCCCATGCCCGCCAGGATCCGGCGCACCTCCTCCGCCACCATGGTGAAGTAGCCGATCACCTGCTCCGGCGTGCCCTTGAACTTGGCGCGCAGGTCCTCGCGCTGGGTGGCGATGCCGGTGGGGCAGGTGTTGATGTGGCACTGCCGCGCCATGGCGCACCCCATCGCCACCAGCGGCGCGGTGCCGAAGCCGTAGCTCTCCGCGCCGAGCAGCGCCGCGATGACCACGTCGCGGCCGGTCTTGAACCCGCCGTCGGTGCGGACCTCGATCCGGTGCCGCAGCCCGTTCCGGAGCAGGATGGCCTGCGCCTCCGCCAGGCCGAGCTCCCAGGGCGAGCCGGCGTGCTTGATGGAGGAGAGCGGCGACGCGCCGGTGCCGCCGTTGTGGCCCGGCGATGAGCACGTAGTCGGCGTACGCCTTGGCCACGCCGGCCGCCACGGTGCCCACCCCGACCTCGGAGACCAGCTTCACGCCCGACCCGGGCGCGCGGGTTCACCGTCTTGAGGTCGTGGATCAGCTGCGCCAGGTCCTCGATCGAGTAGATGTCGTGGTGCGGCGGCGGCGAGATCAGCTGGATGCCCGGCACCGCGTGCCGGAGCCGCGCGATCAGCTCGGTGACCTTGTGGGCCGGGAGCTGGCCGCCTTCGCCGGGCTTCGCGCCCTGCACGATCTTGATCTCCAGCTCCTCCGCGCGGACCAGATACTCGGTGGTCACGCCGAAACGGGCGGAGGCCACCTGCTTGATCCGGTTGTCGGCCCGGTCGCCGTTGTCGGCCGGCAGGTAGTTGTGCGGGTCCTCGCCGCCCTCGCCCGAGTTGGAGCGCGCGCCCATCCGGTTCATCGCGATCGAGAGCGTGGCGTGCGCCTCGGGCGACAGCGCGCCGAGCGACATCGCCGAAGAGACGAAGCGCCGCCGGATCACATCGGCCGGCTCGACCTCGTCGAGCGGCACCGCGGTCGCCCTGGACGCACCGCGAGCAGATCTCGCGGGCCCGCGGGACGCCGGGCGGAGTTCTTCACCAGGAAGCCGCCGTAGGCCTCGCCTCCCGTCGCTCTTCACCGCCTGCTGGAGCGCCACCACGATGGGCGGCGCCCAGCCGTGGTCCTCGCCGTCCTTCCGGAAACGCACGCGGCCGTGGTCCGGCAGCGAGGCCGCAGCCTCCTCGGCCGGGGCGTACGCCGCGCGATGCCGCGCCAGCACGTCCTCGGCGATCTCCTCGAAGCCGATCCCGCCGATGGGCGACGCCGTGCCCGAGAAGCAGGTGGACGACGACCTCGTGGCCCAGGCCCGAGGATCTCGAAGATCTGGCCGCCGCAGTACGAGGAGAGCGTGGAGATCCCCATCTTCGAGAGGATCTTGAGCAGCCCCTTCTCCGCCCCGGTGCGGAACCGCTGCGCCGCCTCCATCCGGTGACGGCCGCGGCTCGGCCGGCTCCTTCCTGCCGGCGCCGCGATGCCCCTCCTCCTTGCCGAACGCCTCCCGCACCGCCGCGAGCGCGAGCCAGGGATGCACCGCCTCGGCGCCGTAGCCGATCAGCGTCGCGAAGTGATGGATGTCGAGCGCGTCGCCCGCCTCCGCCACCAGGCCGACCCGGGCGCGGAGCCCGGTGTGCACCAGGTGCTGGCGCACCGCGCCGATCGGCGAGCAGCATCGGGAATCGGCGCGTGCCGCTCGTCGGCGGTGCGGTCGCTGATGATGATGACCCGCGCGCCCCGTCGCGCGGCCCGCTCGGCGGCGCGCCGGAGCGCGGTGAGCGCGGGCTTGAGCCCGTCCACGCCCTTCGACACGTCCCACACGGCGTCGAGCGTGACGGTGGAGAAGCCGGCCACGTTCCGCAGCGCGGCCATCTCGTCGTCCAGCAGAATCGGGTGCTCCAGCCGGAGCATGCGGGCGTAGGAGGGCCGCTCCAGCAGCGGCGAGCCGCGCCGGCCCAGGTGCATCCGGAGCGACATCACCATGGACTCCCGCAGCGGGTCGATCGGCGGGTTGGTCACCTGCGCGAAGCGCTGCCGGAAGTAGGCGTAGACGCTCTGGGGCACGGCCGAGAGCGGCGGGATCGGCGTGTCGTCGCCCATGCTCCACACCGGATCGGCCGCGGTCGAGCCCATCGGCTCCAGCACGATGCGGAGGTCCTCCGCGCCGTAGCCGAAGCCGCGCTCCAGGCGGAGCAGCTCCTCGCCTCCGGGCGACGGGCGGCACCCGGGCGGGATCGGGCACCAGCGTCGCCATGTAGCGCGCCACCCAGCGGGCGTACGGCCGCCGCCCGGCGATCTCGCGCTTGGCGTCGAGGTTCCGGATCACCTCGCCCCGCGCCGTATCCACCACCAGCACCTCGCCCGGCCCGACCTTGCCGCACTCCACCACCTCGCGCGGATCGAGGTCCACCACGCCGACCTCGGAGCCGGCGACCACGAGCCCGTCGCGCCGCACCTTGTAGCGGCAGGGGCGGAGGCCGTTCCGATCCACCGCCGCGGCGGCGAGCACGCCGTCGGTGAAGGCGATCGCCGCCGGGCCGTCCCACGGCTCCAGCACGCATTGGTGGTACTCGTAGAACGCCTTGATCGCGGGATCGAGGTCGGGATACTTCTCCCACGCCTGCGGGACCATCATCATCGCGGTGTGGACCGGGTCGCGGCCCGAGCGCACCAGCAGCTCCATGGCGTTGTCGAGGCTCGCGGAGTCGCTGCCCTCCCGCCAGATCACCTCGCGCAGCCGCTCGATCTTCGCGCCCCAGACCGGGCTCGACAGCATCGGCTGGCGCATCGTCATCGCGTTGCGGTTGCCCCAGAGCGTGTTGATCTCGCCGTTGTGCGCCAGCAGCCGGAACGGCTGGGCCAGCGGCCAGCTCGGCAGGGTGTTGGTCGAGTAGCGCTGGTGGAAGACCGCGATCGCGCTCTCGTACTCCGGGTAGCGGAAGTCGGTGTAGAACGCCGAGAGCTGGGTGCCGGTGAGGAGGGCCTTGTAGACGACGGTGCGGCAGGAGAGGGAGCAGGCGTAGAAGCCGGGCAGGTTCAGCTCCTCCGCTCGTCGCTCCATCTCGCGTCGCGCCAGATACAGCGCGCGCTCCCACGCGTCCTCGTCGGGCGCCAGGGCGGGCCGGCCCACCAGCACCTGGCGGATCACCGGGCAGGACGCGAGCGCGGTCGGGCCCAGCGCGCCGGGGTTGACCGGCACGTCGCGCCAGCCGAGGAACGGGATCCCGTCGCCCGCGAGCACCTCCTCGATCATCCGCACCGACGCGCGCGAGCGCCTCGGGCGCGCGGGGCAGGAAGAAGGCGCCCACGCCGAACGGCAGGCCCGGCTGGAGGTGAAGACCGAGCCGGTACGCGTCGCGATAGAAGAGGCGGGCGGGAATCTGGGTCAGGAGGCCGGCGCCGTCGCCCGAGTTGTCGGTGGACGCCGCGCCCCGGTGGGCCACACGCGCCACCGCCTCGAGCGCCATGCCCACCACCTCGTGCGAGCGCACGCCCGACGCGGTCGCGACGAAGCCGACGCCGCAGGCGTCGTGCTCGCGAGAGGGGTCGAGCGCCTGGTCCGCCGGCACGGCGGCGTGGCGATGGGGGCCGGGGGATGTCCTGCGGGAACCGGCCGGGTGGATCCGCTGCCCATTGGCGGCCATGGTGCCTCCTGCTGGTTGGCGCCCCATCGGCCGGAGAGGCCGGTTGCGGGGCAAGAAAAAGCCCGCTCCACTGGGAGCGGGCCGGGAGTCATCGCGTGCGCGAAGAGCTACCCGGTCGCTCCCGTGGAGCGGACGGTATTAAGCAGGATGACCGGGGCGAGCGACGCGCGATCATGGTCGTATTATTATGCATCGCGGCGTATTCGTCAACCGGGCGCGGGTCGACTCACCTCATCCCGAGCGGAGCGAGGGACCTGCTCATGAGTCCCGGGACACTCGAGCAGGTCCCTCGCTCGCTCGGGATGAATGCGTTGGTCGCTCGGCCTCGCATCCCCTTGACAGCCCACCGCTCCGCACGTTAGCCTCACGAACGCTGTCGATCGGAATCGTCGCAGCCACCCGAACTCGAAGGAAGCCCGGACCCACCATGCTGCTGCAGTCTGTCGCTCGTCGTCGTCCTCCTTAGCCTCCTGCTTACCGTCCTTATTGGTGAGCCAGGGGTCCGCGGCGTGCCGGCACGAGCAACGTGAGACAGTAGCAGCGTCTCGATCGAATGCACCAGGCGCCGCGGACCCGAAGGTCCGCGGCGCTTTTGTCGTCCACCCTTACCCGGAACCGAAAGCGCCTATGGGCACCAGCGACGTCCTCATCTTCGACACCACGCTCCGCGACGGCGAGCAGGCCCCCGGCAACAGCCTGACCCCCGAGGAAAAGATCCGACTCGCCCGGCAGCTCGACGCGCTCGGCGTGGACATCATCGAGGCCGGCTTCCCGGCCGCGTCGGAGGGGGACTATCGCAGCGTGCGGGAGATCGCCGCCGAGGTGCGGCGGCCGGTCATCGCGGCGCTGGCGCGATGCACCGAGCGGGACATCGACCTCGCCGGCGAGGCGCTGACCGGGGCCGAGCGGGGCCGGCTCCACGTGTTCATCTCCACCTCCGACCTGCACATGCGGGAGAAGCTGCGGCTGAGCCGCGACGAGGTGGTCGAGCGGGCCCGCGCCGCCGTCCGGCGCGCGCGGCGGTACACCGACGACGTGGAGTTCTCCGCCGAGGACGCCAGCCGGACCGATCCCGACTTCCTCTGCCGGGTGGTGCAGGCCGCGATCGAGGAGGGCGCCACCACGATCAACCTGCCCGACACCGTCGGCTACGCGATGCCCGCGGAGTACGGGGCGATGTTCCGCGACGTGCTGGCGCGGGTGCCCGGGGCCGACCGGATCACCCTCAGCGCCCACTGCCACGACGACCTCGGGCTCGCCGTGGCCAACTCGCTCGCCGCGATCGCGGCCGGCGCGCGCCAGGTCGAGTGCACGGTGAACGGGATCGGGGAGCGGGCCGGCAACGCCGCGCTGGAGGAGATCGTGATGGCCTCCCAGGTGCGCGGCGCCGCGCTGGGCTTCCGCTGCAACGTGCGAGCCGCGGGAGATCTACCGCACCAGCCAGCTGCTCTCCTACCTGACCGGCGTCTTTCCCCAGCCCAACAAGGCGATCGTCGGCCGCAACGCGTTCGCCCACGAGGCGGGGATCCACCAGCACGGCATGCTGCAGAACGGGCTGACCTACGAGATCATCCAGCCCGAGATGGTGGGCATCCCCCGCTCGACCCTGGTGCTGGGCAAGCACTCGGGCCGGCACGGGCTGGAGCGCCGCTTCCGCGAGCTGGGCTACGACCTGACCGAGGCACAGCTCGGCGAGGTCTACCGCGAGTTCATCGCCCTGGCCGACCGGAAGCGCGAGATCCTCGACGAGGATCTGCTCGCCCTGCTGCACGACAGCTTCCACGACGCGCCCGAGGAGTACCAGCTCACCCACCTGCGGGTGGTCTGCGGCAGCGTGAGCCCGACCGCCGAGGTGCGGATGACCGGCGCCTGGGCGGGGGAGCGGGCGGCGCGGGGCACCGGCGACGGGCCGATCGCCGCCGCGTTCACCGCGATCAGCGAGATCACCGGCCGCCAGCTCGAGGTGCTGAGCCTCCAGCTCCGCTCGCTCACGCCGGGCCGCGACAGCGTCGGCCAGGTGTTCCTCCAGGTGAAGGTCGACGGCAAGTCGCTCTCGGGGCACGGCGCCTCCACCGACATCGTCGAGGCCAGCGCCCGGGCGCTGGTCGAACGCGCTCAACAAGGCGCGGCACGCCGACCGGCTGGAGAGCACGTCGCTCAACGCGGTGTACCTGTGGGGGGTGTGATGCGTAACTGCATGTGAACGCGTGACAGGCGCGTGAACCGAGCGAAGCGAGGGAACGGCTCGTCGAGCGTTCGGGCACCGTGCCTCACTCTTTCACCGTTCACGTTCACCTTCGCTCCGACTCGGAGGTGACGCGCTTGACTGAGGTCCTGACCGGCTCCCAGATCCTCTGCCGCGTCGCTGCTCGAGGAGGGCGTGGATCTCCTCTTCGGCTACCCCGGCGGCGCGATCATGCCGTTCTACCACGCGCTGCCGGAGTATCCCGGGCTGCGCCACGTGCTGGTGCGGCACGAGCAGGCCGCGGCCCATGCGGCCGACGGCTACGCCCGGGCGACCGGCCGGGCCGGCGTCTGCGTGGCGACCTCCGGGCCCGGGCGCGACCAACCTGGTGACCGGGCTCGCCACCGCCCACATGGACAGCACGCCGGTCGTGGCGATCACCGGCCAGGTGCCGCGCGCGATGATCGGGCGGCGACGCGTTCCAGGAGACCGACATCATCGGCATCACCCAGCCGATCACCAAGCACAGCGTGCTGGTGGAGGACGTCGAGGACCTGGCCGACGCGGTGCGCGAGGCGCTGGCCGTCGCGGTGGAAGGCCGGCCGGGGCCGGTGCTGGTGGACATCCCCAAGGACGTGCAGCAGGCGAAGGCGGACGTGGGCGGACGGCACGGGCGGACGGCGGCAGCTGGCGCAGCCGGACCGTCGTACCGTCGTTCCGCCGTCCGCCGTCGCGCCGACCGCGCTCGCCGACGCGCTCGGCTCATCGCGGAGGCCGAGCGGCCGCTCATCATGGCCGGCCACGGCATCATCCTGTCCGGCGCCTACGAGGAGCTGCGCGCGCCTGGCCGAGCGCACCGGCATCCCGGTGATCACCACGCTGCTCGGCATCAGCGGCTTCCCCGAGTCGCACCCGCTGCATCTCGGCATGCCGGGCATGCACGGCGAGGTGCACGTCAACCGGGCGATCCAGCAGGCCGACCTGATCCTCGGCGTCGGGCTGCGGTTCGACGACCGGGTCACCGGCAACCTGGCCGGCCTTCGCCCGGGGCGCGAAGGTGATCCACGTCGAGCTGGATCCGCTCGGAGATCGGGAAGAACGTGGCGACCGAAATCGGGCTGGTGGGTGACGCGCGGGAGATCCTGCGCGCGCTGCTCGCCGCGCGTGGCGCCGCGCGACTGCGAGGCGTGGCGGGCGCGAGATCGCCGGCTTCGATGCGGCCGCGGCCGGAGAGCTTCCGCGGCGACCTCTCGCCCGAGTCGGATCCTCGGCGCGATCGACGAGGCGGCCGGCGGACGCTGCACCATCGTCTCCGACGTGGGCCAGCACCAGATGTGGGTCGCCAAGCTCTATCCCTACCGCCGGCCCAACACCCACATCACCTCGGGCGGGCTCGGCACGATGGGGTTCGCGGTGCCGGCGGCGATGGGCGCGGCGCTCGCGCGGCCGGACGAGCCGGTGTGGGCGATCTCGGGCGACGGCGGATTCCAGATGAACATGCAGGAGATCGCCACGATGGTGCAGGAGGGGATCCCGGTGAAGATGGCCGTCTTCAACAACGGCTACCTCGGCATGGTGCGGCAGTGGCAGCAGTTCTTCCACGGCCGCCGCTACTCCGCCACGCCGATCTGGAGCCCCGACTACGTCCGGCTGGCGGAGGCGTACGGGATCTTCGGCCGGCGGGTGGAGCGCGGCGACCGAGGTGGACGACGCGGTGCGCGAGGCGATCGCCTACCCGGGCCCGGCCCTGGTCGAGTTCCTGATCGAGCAGGAGGCGAACGTCTTCCCGATGATTCCGCCGGGCGCCTCGCTCTCCGAGCCGATCGAGGGGGAGCCCGCCGCCCCGCGGCTCGTGCCGGCATGAGCGTGGACCCGCGTGGTCCGGTCCTGCTGGAGGACCAGCTCATCACGCTGAACCGCGCCGTCGGACTGATCCGGCGGCGGAACTTCCCCGTGCGCAGCCTGTCGGTCGGGCCGACCGACACGCCGGGGGTCTCGAGGCTCACCATCATGATGCAGTCCGACGAAGCGACGGCCGAGCGGGCCGTGCAGCACCTCCAGAAGATCATCGGCGTCCGCGACGCCACGGCGATTCCCCAGGGCGACGCGGTCGCGCGCGAGCTCGCGCTGGTCAAGCTGCGCCCCTCGGCGGAGCGGTACGCCGAGCTGCTCGACGTGGTGCAGCTCTACCACGCCACGCGTGGTGGACGAATCCGCCGATGCGGTCATCGTCGAGCTCACCGGCTCGGAGGCGTTCGTGCTCTCCGTGCATCCGGGCCCTGGAGCGATTCGAGATCATCGAAGTGGCCCGGAGCGGGGCCGTCGCGCTGGAGTCGCGGCGCGGCCGAGCTGCGGTTCGGCACCCAACCTCAACTGGAAGCGGGAGCGAGATGAGCGACGAATCCGTGCGGGTCTACTACGACGCCGACACCGACCGAAGCCGGCTCGACGGACGCACCTTCGCGATCGTGGGCTACGGCAGCCAGGGCCACGCCCACGCGCTCAACCTGCGCGACAGCGGCGCGCGGGTGATCGTCGGGCTCCGCGCCGGCAGCGCGTCCGCCGAGCGGGCGAAGGCGGCGGGACTCGACGTCCGGCCGGTCGCCGCCGCGGCGGCCGCGGCCGACACCATCATGATGCTGGTGCCGGACCAGGACGCCCGCGGCGATCTACGAGCGCGACGTCGCCGCCGGGCTCGCCCCGGGCAAGACGCTGATGTTCGCCCACGGGTTCAACATCCACTACGGCGAGATCGCGCCGCCCGCGGGCGTGGACGTGTCGATGGTGGCGCCCAAGTCGCCGGGCCACCTGGTGCGGAGCGAGTACGAGGCCGGGCGCGGCGTGCCGGCGCTGGTCGCGGTGCACCAGGACGCCTCCGGCCAGGCGCTGGCCAACGCGCTCGCCTACGCCGGCCGGCATCGGCTGCACCCGGGCGGGCGTGATCGAGACGTCGTTCCGCGAGGAGACCGAGACCGATCTCTTCGGCGAGCAGGCGGTGCTCTGCGGCGGCGTGACCGCCCTGGTGAAGGCCGGATTCGAGACCCTCACCGCCGCGGGCTACCGGCCGGAGATGGCGTACTTCGAGTGCCTCCACGAGCTCAAGCTGATCGTGGACCTGATGTACCGCGGCGGGATGCAGTTCATGCGCTACTCGATCAGCGACACCGCGGAGTACGGCGACTACACCCGCGGGCCCGCGGCTCATCACCGAGGAGACCCGGGCCGAGATGCGGCGGATCCTGGAGGAGATCCAGGACGGCTCGTTCGCGCGGGAGTGGCTGGCCGAGAACCGCGCCGGCCGCCCCAACTTCGAGCGCCTGCGGCAGGAGGACCGCGACCACCAGATCGAGCAGGTCGGCGCCAAGCTGCGGGCGATGATGCCGTGGGCGGAGGAAGGGAAGGGCGGCGCAGGGCGGACTGCACGCGCCGCGGGCAAGGAGCGGCCGGCCGGCGCCGCCGCCCCGCCGCCCGCGCGCGCGACGCGCTGATGACGCCGCACGCTGTTCGACAAGGTCTGGGACGCCCACGTCGTCCAGCCAGGACGAGACGACGGGCCCGGCGCTGCTGTACGTGGACCTGCACCTGGTGCACGAGGTCACCTCGCCCCAGGCCTTCGAAGGGCTGCGGCTGGCGGGGCGCCGGGTCCGCCGGCCCGATCTCACGCTCGCCACGGTGGACCACAACGTGCCCACCGGCGACCGGCGCCTGCCGATCGCGGACCAGGTCGCCGCGCCGCAGCTCTCCACCCTGGTGCGGCAACGCCCGCGAGGCGGGCATCGAGCTGCACGATCTCGACTCGCCCGACCAGGGCATCGTCCACGTGATCGGCCCCGAGCTCGGCGCTCACCCGGCCCGGCGCGGTGATCGTCTGCGGCGACTCGCACACCTCCACCCACGGCGCCTTCGGCGCGCTCGCCTTCGGCATCGGCACCAGCGAAGTGGAGCACGTGCTGGCGACCCAGTGCATCGTGCAGTCGCGGCCCCGGACGATGGAGGTGCGCTTCACCGGCACGCCCGGGCCCGGGTGTCGGCGCCAAGGATCTCATCCTCGCGCTGATCCGCCGCATCGGCACGGCCGGCGGCACCGGCTACGTGCTGGAGTACACCGGCGAGGCGATCCGCGCCCTCTCGATGGAGGGCCGGATGACGGTCTGCAACATGTCGATCGAGGCGGGCGCGCGGGCCGGGATGATCGCGCCGGACGAGACCACGTTCGCGTTCCTCGCGTCGCGGCCGCGCTCGCCGCGGGGTGAGGCGTGGACCCGCGCGGTGGACGGGCTGGCGCCGGCTCGGCAGCGATCCCGGGCGCGCGCTACGACCGCACCGTCGTCATCGACGGCGGCGACGCTCGGGCCGCAGGTCACCTGGGGCACGAGCCCCGGCATGACCGCGGAGATCACCGAGCGGGTGCCCGATCCGGCCGACGCGCCGTCGGAGGCGGAGCGGCAATCGTACCGCCGCGCGCTGGAGTACATGGACCTCACGCCGGGCACGCCGCTCGAGGGGCTCCGCGTGGATCGCGTCTTCCTCGGCTCGTGCACCAACGGCCGGCTCGGCGATCTGCGCGAGGCGGCGGACATCGTGCGCGGACGGCGAGTGGCGAACGGCGTGCGCGCGATGGTGGTCCCCGGCTCGCAGCGGGTGAAGGCCGCGGCGGAGGCCGAAGGACTCGATCGCATCTTCAGCGAGGCCGGCTTCGAGTGGCGCAATCCCGGATGCTCGATGTGTCTCGGCATGAACGAGGACATCCTCGCGCCGGGCGAGCGCTGCGCGTCGACGTCGAACCGGAACTTCGAGGGCCGACAGGGGAGGGGAGGGCGCACGCATCTCGATGAGCCCGGCGATGGCGGCGGCGGCGGCGATCGAAGGGTGTCTGGTGGACGTGCGAGGAGTCGTGCGATGATAGGATAGACTCTCTCGTCATCGCGTGTAAACTATTGTATAGTACAGCAGTTATAATACATGATTAAAGTTCATATATTACTGTCATCCCGAGCGAAGCGAGGGATCTTGCGGGCGCGTTTCCCGGACGCACCAGGCAAGATCCCTCGCTCCGCTCGGGATGACATACCCGAGGAGCACATGCAACCGTTCATCGTCCACACCGGCCGGGTCGCCGCGCTCCCGCGAGCCAACGTCGACACCGACCAGATCATCCCGAAGCAGTTCCTCAAGCGGATCGAGCGCACCGGCTTCGGGCCGTCGCTCTTCTTCGACTGGCGCTATCTGCGCCGACGGATCGCCCGATCCCGGCCTTCGAGCTCAATCGCCCCGCGGCCGCGGGCGCCACGCATTCTGCTCGCCGGCGAAAACTTCGGCTGCGGCTCGTCGCGCGAGCACGCGCCCTGGGCGCTCGCGGACTACGGCTTCCGCGCGATCCTCGCGCCGTCGTTCGCCGACATCTTTCACGGCAACTGCTGCCAGAACGGACTGCTGCCGGTGACGCTGCCGGCGAAAGCGGTGCGACGAGCTCTTCCGCCGCTGCGAGGCGGCGCCCGATGGATACGAGCTCACCGTGGACCTGATGACGACGACGGTGCGCGACGCGCAGCGGCTTCGAGGCCGCGTTCGAGATCGCGCCCTATCGCCGCGACATGCTGCTCCAGGGGCTCGACGAGATCGGCCGCACGCTGCAGCACGAGCCGGAGATCGCCGCGTTCGAGCGGGCGCCGCCCGTGAAGCGCTTCTCGCATCGCCGTCCTGCCGGGCGACGGCATCGGACCCGAGGTCACCGCCGAGGCGGTGAAGGTGCTTGCGCGCGGCGGCGGACCTGTTCGGCTACCGGATCGAGACGCGCGGAGTACGCGGTCGGCGCCGCCGGCGTGGCCGAGTCGGGCGATTCGCTGCCCGAGCGCACCCGGGCCGCGGTGGTCGAGGCCGACGCCGTGCTGCTCGGCGCCGTGGGCGCATCCCGACGCTGGCCGCGGCGGAGGGACGCGGCGGCCCGAGGCGGGGCTGCTCGCGCTCCGGAAGCTGCTGGGCGCGTACGCCAATCTCCGGCCGGTCGCCGTGCATCCCGTCGCTGGTGCACGCCTCGCCGCTCCGCCCCGAGCGCCTCGCGGGCGTGGACCTGCTGATCGTGCGGGAGCTGACCGGCGGGCTCTACTACGGCGAGCCGCGCGGCCTCGAGCGGGACAGCGCGGTGAACACGCTCCGCTACACGGTGCCGGAGATCGAGCGGGTGGCGCGGGTGGCGTTCCGGGCGGCCGCCGAGCGGCGGGGCGCGCTGACGTCGGTGGACAAGGCGAACGTGCTGGAGGTCTCGCAGCTCTGGCGGGAGACGGTCACGCCGGGTCGGCGCGAGCGAGTTTCCCGACGGTGACGCTGGAGCACCTCTACGTGGATTTCGCGGCGATGCGCCTGGTGGCGGAGCCCGGCCCGGATCGACGTGCTCCTCACCGAGAACCTCTTCGGCGACATCCTGAGCGACGAGGCCGCCGTGCTCACCGGATCGCTGGGGCTGCTGCCCTCGGCCTCGATCGGCGACGGGCCGGGGCTCTTCGAGCCGGTGCACGGCTCCGCGCCCGACATCGCGGGACGCGGGGTCGCCAACCCGATCGGCGCGATCGCGAGCGCGGCGATGCTGCTGCGGTACGGCCTGGGGCTGCCCGAGGCGGCGGCGGTGGTGGATCAGGCGGTGGCGGCGGTGCTGGCCGCGGGGGCGCGGACCGCGGACATCGCGCGGCAGGGGGAGCCGACCATGGGCACGCGGGAGATCGGCGACGAGATCGCGCGGCTGGTGCTCTGGGGGAAGGCGGTGGAGCCGGTGCTGGAGCCGCTGACCGCGGCGTCAGAGATCGGTGACCGCGCCGAGGCTCGCGCTGGAGACCTGGCGCGCGTACTTGTAGAGCACGCCCGCGGTGTAGCGCGGCGGCGGCGGGCTCCACGCCGAGCGCCGCCGCGCCAGCTCCTCGTCGCGACACATCCACCGCGAGCAGCCGCCGCTCGGCGTCGATGGTGATCGAGTCGCCCTCCCGGACCAGCGCGATCGGTCCGCCGACCGCCGCCTCCGGCGCGACGTGGCCCACCACCAGCCCGTAGGTGCCCCCGGAGAACCGTCCGTCGGTGATGAGCCCGACCGAATCGCCGAGCCCCGCGCCGATGAGGGCGGAGGTGGGCGCCAGCATCTCCCGCATCCCCGGCCCGCCCCTGGGACCCTCGTAGCGGATCACCACCACGTCGCCGGGCCGGATCCGCGCCGCGCGAGGATGGCCTCGAGGCACGCCTCCTCGGACTCGAACACCCGCGCCGGCCCGGTGATCCGCGGCGACTTCACGCCGGTGATCTTGGCGACCGATCCCTCGGGCGCCAGGTTGCCGCGCAGGATCGCCAGATGGCCCTGCCGGTAGAGCGGACGGCTCCAGGGCCGGATCACCTCCTGGTCGGCCCGCGGCTCGGCCGGCACGTCGCGGAGCGTCTCCGCCACCGTCCGCCCGGTGACGGTGAGCGCGTCGCCGTGCAGCACGCCGTGCTCGAGCAGGATCTTCATGACCTGGGGCACGCCGCCCGCCCGGTGCAGGTCGGTGGCCACGAACCGGCCCGAGGGCTTGAGGTCGCAGAGCACCGGCACGCGGGCCCGGATCGCCTCGAAGTCGTCCAGCACGAGCGGCACGCCCGCGGCCCGGGCGATGGCGAGCAGGTGGAGCACCGCGTTGGTGGAGCCGCCCAGCGCCATGACGACCGCGATCCCGTTCTCGAACGCCTTCCGGGTGAGGATCTGCGTCGGGGTCAGCCCGGCGCGCACCGCGTCCACCAGCGCCTCGGCCGACGCCGCCGCGCTCTCGGCCTTCTCGTCGTCCTCGGCGGCCATGGTGGAGGAATAGGGCAGGCTCATCCCCATCGCCTCGAACACCGACGACATGGTGTTGGCCGTGAACATCCCGCCGCAGGAGCCCTTGCCGGGGCAGGCCCGGCGCTCGACCTCGAGCAGCTCCTCGTCGCCGATCTTGCCGGCGCTGTGCTGGCCCACCGCCTCGAAGGCGCTCACCACCGTCAGGTCGCGCCCGTCGTAGTGCCCCGGCTTGATGGTGCCGCCGTACACGAAGATCGCCGGAATGTTCATCCGGGCGATCGCGATCATCGCGCCCGGCATGTTCTTGTCGCAGCCGCCGATGGCGAGCACGCCGTCCATGCTCTGCGCGCCGCAGGCGGTCTCGATCGAGTCGGCGATCACCTCGCGGGAGACCAGGGAGTACTTCATCCCCTCGGTCCCCATCGAGATGCCGTCGCTCACGGTGATGGTGCCGAACACCTGGGGCATGGCGCCCGCCGCGCGGGCGGCGCTCTCCGCCCGGCGGGCGAGGACGTCGAGCCCCGCGTTGCAGGGGGTGATGGTGCTCCAGCCGCTCGCGATGCCGACGATCGGCTTCTCGAAATCGGCGTCCTGGAACCCGACCGCGCGCAGCATGGCGCGGTTGGGCGCGCGCTGGACGCCTGCGTGATGGCGGAGCTGCGGAGGCGATCGGGCATGGGGCGAATGTAGAAGAGCGGTAGGACGGTGCAGAAAGTGAACGGTGAGCGAAGGGGGTCGCCGTAGATGGCGGTCCCCTTCACTCCTTCACCGTTCACCGTCTCACGCTCTTCGGCGTCAGGCGTCGTAGTACAGGAAGAACTCGTACGGATGCGGCCGCAGGTTCATCGGCGCGACGTCCTTGGTCCGCTTCATCGAGATCCAGGTGTCCAGCACGTCGGGCGTGAAGACGTCGCCCTTGAGCAGGAACTCCTGGTCCTGCTCCAGCGCGGTCGAGCGCCTCGGCCAGCGAGCCCGGCACCATCTTGATGCTCGCCTTGCGCTCGTCGTGCAGCTCGTAGAGGTCCTCGTCGATCGGTGCGGGCGGCTCGATCTTGCGCTGGATGCCGTCGAGGCCGGCCATCAGCATCGCCGCGAACGCGAGGTACGGGTTGGCGGTCGGGTCCGGGGCCCGGAACTCCACCCGCTTCGCCTTGGGCGAGTTGGAGTACATCGGGATGCGGCAGATCGCCGACCGGTTCCGGGCCGAGTACATCAGGTTGACCGGGCGCCTCGAAGCCCGGGCACCAGGCGCCGGTAGCTGTTGGTGGTCGGCGCGCAGAGCGCCAGCAGGGCGGGGGCGTGGGCGATGAGCCCGCCGATGTAGTGCCGCGCCAGCTCCGAGAGCGAGGCGTAGCCGGTCTCGTCGAAGAAGAGCGGGGTGTTGCCGTTCCAGAGCGACTGGTGGCAGTGCATGCCCGAGCCGTTGTCGCCGAACAGCGGCTTGGGCATGAACGTCGCCGTGTAGCCCGAGCCGGTGGCAGACGTTCTTCACGATGTACTTGTAGGTCATCAGCCGGTCGGCGGTCTGCACCAGCGGGCCGAAGCGGATGTCGATCTCGGCCTGGCCGGCGGTCGCCACCTCGTGGTGCTGCACCTCGACCGGGATCCCGGCCTCGATCAGCGCCAGCATGATCTTCGACCGCACGTCCTGCAGCCGGTCCACCGGCGGCACCGGGAAGTAGCCCTCCTTGTGCCGCGGGCGGTGCCCCAGGTTCGGCGTCCCGTTGCGGCCGGAGTTCCACACCCCTTCCTCGGAGTCGATGTGGTAGTAGCCCTCGTGCGCGTTCTGGTCGAACCGCACCGAGTTGAAGATGAAGAACTCCGCCTCCGGGCCCCAGCACGAGGTCGTCGCGATACCCGGTGGTCTTGAGGTACTCCTCCGCCTTGAACGCGATGAACCGGGGGTCGCGGGAGTACGGCTCCAGCGTGATCGGGTCGTAGATGTCGCAGGTCAGCGAGAGCGTCGGCACCTCGAGCACCGGATCCACGAAGGCGCTCGCCGGATCGGGGAGCAGGAGCATGTCGCTCTCGTTGATCGCCTGGAAGCCGCGGATGGACGAGCCGTCGAAGCCCAGCCCGTCGTGGAACACTCCTTCGTCCAGCGCGCTCGCCGGGATCGAGAAGTGCTGCCACGTGCCGGGCAGGTCGCAGAACTTGACGTCCACGACCTGGAGCTTGCGGTCGCGGACGAGATCCAGGACCCGGCGCGACCTCGCCGGTCTTGGAGGTCCGGGTGAACGCCGTGGTCTTGACGCTGGTGGCCATGGACGCCTCGCGGGTGGTGACGGTTAGGGTCGGGCGACCGGTGGAACGCCGAGGGGTCACAAGGGAGACGCCCCTGAGTCGCCGGGGGCGAGCTCAGGGGCGTCGGTCGAGCGGACTGTCCGCTCACGCCAGGGGCCCGGGCGCTCGCCCGAGGGTCGGCCGGCGGTTTCGGTGGACGGTCGCGATGGACTGCGGGCGGACGCTGGGCGGCATCGGGGCCTCGTGACGTGGTATCAGTGCGCTGGCTGGAGGATATCTCCCGGTACAGCCACCTGTCAAGCGAATCGTGCAAATTATGCAGAAATCTGCGTGCAGCACTTCATGAAAACTGGCCGATTGTTGCTCTACCGCGAATGGCACTCATGCTAGATTGGCCGACAACGAGGCGCACGGTTTCCGATCCAGCCTCCCGGTCGATCGCCCGGCAGGGCCCGCGGCCGGCGGCGCGCCGCCCGCGCGGTGCCGCGAAATTGGGTTAAGCTTCACCGAGCCGCGGGTGAATGCTCCGGAGGTGCTCTGACGGTCCTGGTCTGCTCGTCCTGCCACGCCCTGCTGCGCGAGGGCACCTCGCACTGCCCGCGCTGCGGCCCGGGGAGCCTCGCGCTCTTCGGCGTGGAGCTCGCCTCGCTCGACCCCCGTCCCACCGACAGCGCGCGCGCTCGAGCGCCTCGGCCGCGCCCTGGGCCGCCAGTATCGCGTGGTCCGCCTGATCGGCCGCGGCGGGTTCGCCGAGGTGTACGAGGTGGTGGACGCCGACCTCCAGCGCCGCCTGGCGGTGAAGGTGCTGCGCTCCGATCTGCCCTGGACCGCGGCCACCATCTCCCGCTTCAAGCAGGAGGCCCGCGCCATCGCCCGGCTCAACCATCCCAACACGGTTCCGATCCACTTCGTGGGCGAGGGCGAGGGCCTGGTGTACTACGCCATGCCCTACCTGGAGGGGCGCACCGTCGCCGATCTGCTGCAAGACCGAGGGGCCGCTCACGGCCGAGCGCGCGCTGCGGATCGTGGAGCCGGTCCTCGAGGCGCTGCAGCACGCGCACGACCACGGGCTGGTGCACCGGGACGTGAAGCCCGACAACATCCTCATCGAGTCGGGCACCGGACGGCCGCTGCTGGTGGACTTCGGGATCGTGAAGTACCTGGACGGCCCCGCGCATCTGACCGACGCCGGGTACATCGTCGGCACCCCGCTCTACATGAGTCCCGAGCAGGCGCTGGGGAGCCAGAGCGTGGACGCGACGGAGCGACATCTACGGCATCGGCGCCGTCCTCTTCCAGCTCCTCACCGGCGCGCCTCCCTTCGAGGGCACCGACTCCCAGGAGATCGTCGGCCGGCACATCAGCGAGCCGGTGCCGTCGGCCAGTCTCTCCCGCGACGGGATTCCTCCCTGGATCTCGGGCATCGTGCTCCGCTGCATGGCCAAGCATCCGGACGACCGCTTTCCCACCGCCCGCGCGCTCCTGGAGGCGATCCGCTCCGCCCGAGCCGGCGCGCTGTCCGCCGGCGGTGGACCCGGTCACCCTGCTGCCCCGCGCCGACGAGACTCCCACCGAGGCGATCCGCGGTCGCCCGCGCGCCGAGTCGGCTCGGCTGGCTGGTCGGTATCGCGGCCGCGGCGCTCGCGGGGCGTCGATCGTGGCCGCCGTCCGTCCCCGGGCCGGCAGTCCCAGGCGGAGGCACCCGCCGGCCCCGTGGTGGACCGAGCCGCGTGCCATCCCGGGCCCCGCGCTGGTGGTCGAGAACCATCTCACCGAGCCGATCGCGCTCACGATGGAAGACACCGGCCTGACCATTCCGTCCGGGCGACAGCGGCCGGCTGCCGCTCGCGGCCCAGGAGGCGCTGGAGGCGCACTGGGCGATGGTGCAGCCGTCCACCGGCGACCGGGTGCTGGGCGGCGTGGTGGAGGGCGCCATCGTGGCCGACCGGGTTGGGGGAGAGATCAGACGGGTGGTGGACGCCGGGACGGGGGGCGAGACGCGGTTCACGCCGACCGTGGTGAACCGGGCCGGCCGGCCGCTCGCGCGTCGCGGTGGTGGCCGAGCGACGACAGCCTCGACTGCGACTGCCGAGATCTCCGACGGCGATTCGCTGCGCCTCGGCTACTACCGTCTGACCGACCGCACCGCGCTCCGGGTGACCGACCCGCCGGCTGGAGCGCGCGGTTCACCGATTTCGCCGCCCGGCGCGACTCCGGCCAGCGGCGCGGTGGTGGTGCGGGTGGAGCGCGCCGACCTGCGCCCGCCACCGCGCGCCACGCCCCGCCGCGCCAAGCCCGCGCGAAGGCAGGCGCCCCGAGCGGCGGAACCCACTGGAATCGTTCCTCCCGGTGCGCTGAGCCGTGCGCCGCCGGCTCGCCGCCGCGCTCCTGCTCGGCGCTCGCCGCGGCGTCGGCGGCGTACCTGCTGCTCGGCCGGTCCCGTCTTCGGTTCACCAATCGCCTCGCCGCCCCGGTGCGGCTGGTCTTCGGCGGCCGGCCGCCGAGCACCGATCCCGCCCGACGAGACGGTGGAGCTGGCGGTGCCCCGGGGCGGGACCTCGGTCGCGGAGTGGGAGCTGGTGCGCCCGCTGTCCGCGGACGGCAAGCCGATGGGCGAGGAGATCCGGGGAGCGATCGTGCCGCGCGGCCGCGGCACCGTCGCCGACAGCGCCTGGGTCCGGCAGGGTGACGCGGACTACTTCGCGCCGCTGGTCACCAACGCGAGCGGCGACCTGCTCCGGGTGACCGTCAACGCCGGGCTGGCAGGGGCCCGCGACTGCGAGTGCGCGGTCCGCCCCGGCGCCAACTCGGGTGTTCCTCGGGTACTACCGGCTCTATGGCAACAGCACCGTGCGGGTCCGCTCGCCTGCCGGCGCGGAGGCCACCTTCCGCGATCTCGGGCCCCCAGGTGAAGAGCCGCGACGGCACCGTCGGCCTCCGCTTCGAAGACAAGGACCTGCGTCCCCGCTGACGGCGCTCCTCCGTCAGCGGTCGCGTCGCCGCGCCCGCAGCACCGACCCCGGCGTCACCGCGCCGAATCCGTACTTCCCCCGCACCTTGTCCACCGCCGCCGAGAGGTCCCTGAGCCGCTGCCGCTCGGGCGGCTCGAAGAGATCCGCCTCCGCGGCGACGCCGAGGTTGGTGGCGGCGATGCCGATCAACCGGACGCCGCGGTTCCGGCGCCGCACCTCCTCGAACGCCTCGCGGAAGAGCGCCCGCGCCGCCTCGTACAGCTCGGCGTCGAGATCGGTCGCGGTCTCCAGCGTGTGGCGCCGGGTGACGGTGCGGAAGTCGTCGTGCCGCAGCTTGAGCGTCACCGTGCGGCCGACCAGCTGCTTCCTCGCGCAGCTGCCCGGCCACTCGCGCGGTGAGGAGCGAGAGGATCGCCTCCAGCTCCTCCGGGTCCCTCAAGTCCCGCGAGAGCGTCGTCTCCCGGCTCACCGACTTGGGGAGCCGCTCGGCCGCGGAGCGTGGCGCCCCCGTGGCCGTGCGCCCGACGCTTGAGCCCCCGGGCGTCGCCGCCCACCAGCCGCGCCAGCGCGGCCTCGTCCATCGCCTGCACCTGATGGACATCCGTGAGCCCGAGCTCGGCTCCAGCGCGCCGCGGTCTTGGGCCCGACGCCCGGGCAGCGCCGCGAGCGGAAGGCCCGGCGAGAAAGCCTTCCTCCCAGCCGGCGCGCACCTCCATGAGTCCCCGCGGCTTGGCCTGGTCGGAGGCGAGCTTGGCGATCATGCGGTTGGGCCCGATGCCGATGCTGCAGTCGAGGCCGGTCTCCGCCCGCACCGCGTCGCGGATCCGCTCCGCCACCGGCAGCAGCGACACGGGGTAGAGCCGGTCGGTGCCGCCGAAGTCGAGGTAGGCCTCGTCGAGCGAGGCCATGACCACGGTGGGTGAGAATCGCTGGAGCACCGCCCGCACCGCGCGCGAGGCGTCGCGGTAGTGGATGAAGGAGCCCTGGAAGAAGGTGGCGGCGGGACAGAGCCGCACCGCCTGAGCGATCGGCATGCCGGCGTGGATGCCGTAGCGGCGCGCGCCGTAGGAGGCGGACTGGACGACGCCGCGCTGGTCCCGCCGGCCGCCCACCACCAGCAGCTCGACCGAGCGCAGCTCGGGGTGGCGCTGCCGGCAGACCTCGACGAAGAACGCGTCGAGGTCCACGTGGAGAATGCGGGCGCTCATGCTATCTTCGACGCACCCACGGACCGGAGCTCCAGCCGATGATGAGCAAGACGATGCAGGACGCGTTGAACGAGCAGATGAAGCACGAATTCTACTCCTCCTACCTGTACCTCTCAATGTCGGCGTACTGCGATCGGGCCAACCTCCCCGGTCTCGCCCGGTGGATGCGGGCTCAGGCGCAGGAGGAGACCAAGCACGCGATGAAGATCTTCGATCACGTGCTCGACCGCGGCGGCAAGGTCGAGCTGCACGAGCTCGGCCGGCCGCCGGCCGACTTCGCCTCGCCGCGGGAGGTCTTCGAGCAGGCGCACAAGCACGAGCAGCAGGTGACCGCCAGCATCAACAAGGTCTACGGGCTCGCGGTGGACGAGCGCGATTTCGCCAGCACCGGTGTTCCTCGACTGGTTCGTGCAGGAGCAGGTGGAGGAGGAGAAGACCAGCGGGCTCCTGGCCGAGCAGCTCCGCATGGTGGGCGAGGATCGCCCCGGGCTGCTGATGCTGGACCGCGAGCTGGGCCAGCGGAAGAGCGCCGCCGCCGAGGCGCCGGCGGACCCGACGTGAGCGGCGGCCGGCCGCCTTCCTGGGGCTCGGCGCCATCGGCGCGCCCATGGCGGCGCGCCTGGCCCGCGGCGGACGCGCTCACCGTCTGGAATCGCACCGCGCGCCCGCGCGGAAGCGTTCGCCCGGGCGCACGGCGCGCCGGAGCGCGGCGACGCCGCGCGAGGCGGCGACGGGAGCCGACGTCGTCATCACCTGCCTGCCCACCTCGCGGGAGGTGGAGGCGCTCCTCGACGGCCCCGACGGGCTCCTCGCCGGGCTGGGGCCGGGCGCCCTCCTGCTCGACTGCACCTCGGGCGACCCGGCGACGTCGCGGCGGATCGCCGCGCGGCTCGCCGAGCAGCGGCGTCGCCTTCGCCGACGCGCCGGTCAGCGGCGGGACCAACGGCGCCGAGGCCGGCACCCTGACGATCATGGTCGGGCGCCGACGAGGCGGTCTTCGACCGCGCCCGGCCGGTCCTCGCGTTGATGGGCAGCCGGATCGAGCACGTGGGCCCGGTCGGCGCGGGCCACGCGCTCAAGGCGGTGAACAACGCGCTGCTCGCGGTCAACATCCTCGCCGTCGGCGAGGGGCTCGCGGCGCTGGTGAAGGCCGGGCGTGCCGGCGCGAACCGCGCTCGACGTGATCAACGTCTCCAGCGGCCGCTCGCTTCGTGAGCGAGACCCTGGTGCCGGAGCGGGTGCTCACCGGCGCCTGGCCCCGCACCTTCCGCCTGGCGCTGCTGGAGAAGGACGTGGGGATCGCCCGCGAGCTGCTGCGGGAGACCGGGGTCGAGGGCCCGGTGCTCGACCTCGCCGGCGAGCTGTTCGGGCGCGCCCGGGCCGCGCTCGGCGAATCGGCCGACTACCTGGAGGCGATCCGCCTGATCGAGTCGCAGGCGGGCGTCGAGATCCGGGGCTGACTCGCCACTTGCCGCGCTCCCCCCGCCCGTTCACTTTCCGCACCTATGCCCCGACATAGACGATGAGCGACTGGGGATCGACCAACCGGCTGCCCGCGCACGTCGCGCTGGTCGAGGGCGTCGTGCTCGACGGCGACCTGCACCTCCTCACCCGGCCCGGCCTACCCGCCGGGCGGCTCCGAGACTCCGCTCGAGATGCTCAACCGGCCCGACGCGTTCTTCGCGCTGACCCTGCCCGAAGGCGGCGTGGCGCTGGTGCCCAAGGCGCAGGTGCTGGAGATCACCTGCCCGGAGGACGTGCCGCCGCCCGACCCCGACCGGGTCACGGCCGCGAAGCATGGTGGAGCTGGAGGTGATCGTTCCCCGGCGGCGCCGAGTACCGGGGCCGGGCGACCCTGGAGCTGCCGCCGGGCCGGCGGCGGGCGCTCGACTACATGAACGGCGCCGGCGGCTTCTTCGCGCTCTGGTCCGAGGGCCGCACCCGCTACATCAACAAGCTGCACGTCCGCTTCATCCGTCCCCTCGACTGAGATCCGCCGTGGCCCGACTCGACCGCTTCATCCAAGTCATGCACGAGCAGCGCGCCGACGCGCTCCAGCTGGCCGTGGGTCAGCCCGCCGCCCTGGTGACCAACGGCGCGACCCGCGCGATCACCCGCGACCCGTTGAGCGACGGGCAGATCGTCGGGCTGGTGCGGGAGGTCGCGGGGCCCGAGGCGGCGGGAAAGGTGGGCGGCGGGCCGCCGGTAGCGTTCGGCTACCACTCGCCGAGCGGTGAGGTGCAGGTCGAGGTCACGCCCGGCGCGGAGGGCGCGCGCGCGGTGGTGCGCCCGGCCCGGCGCGGGCGCCGCACCGGCTGCGAGGGGGCCGGATCTGGCGGAGGCGCGCGGGGAGATGGAGGGGCTGCTGCGGCTGCTGGTCGAGGCGGAGGCCTCCGATCTCCACCTCCGCTCCGGCGAGCCGCCGCTGCTCCGGCGCCAGGGCGAGCTGGTCCGCGAGAGCAGAGCGACCCGGTCCCGGCCGAGCGGCTGGAGACCCTGCTGGCGAGCATCATGTCGCCCCGCGAGATCGCCGAGTACCGCGAGGGGGGCGACACCGACTGGGCCTACGAGATCGAGGGGCTGGCCCGATTCCGCTGCAACGCCGGGCGGGACCGCCACGGCCCGATCGCGGTGTTCCGGGTCATTCCCACGACGGTGCGGACCGCGGACGAGATGGGCCTCAGCCGCGAGGTGCAGAACCTCTGCTATCTCACGAAGGGGCTGGTGGTGGTCACCGGGCCGACCGGGATCGGGCAAGAGCACCACGCTCGCGGCGCTGGTGGATCTCATCAACCGGACCCGGAACGACCACATCATCACGATCGAGGACCCGATCGAGTTCGTGCACCAGAGCAAGAAGTGCCTGGTGACCCAGCGGCAGGTCGGGCTGCACACCCGATCCTTCAAGCACGCGCTGCGCGCCGCGCTGCGCGAGGACCCCGACATCATCCTGGTCGGCGAGATGCGCGACCTGGAGACCGTCTCCATCGCGATCGAGACGGCGGAGACCGGCCACCTGGTGTTCGGGACCCTGCACACCACGACCGCGGCTTCGACGGTGGACCGGATCATCGACCAGTTCCCGGCCGACCGGCAGTCCCAGGTGCGGGTGATGCTCTCGGAGTCGCTCCGCGGCGTGATCGCCCAGACGCTGTGCAAGCAGGATCGGCGGCGGGCGGGTGGCCGCGCGCGAGATCCTGCTCTCCATCCCCGCGGTCTCCAACCTGATCCGCGAGGGGAAGACCTTCCAGATCCCAGTCCATCATGCAGACCAACCGCAAGGCCGGGCATGGTCACCCTGAACGACGCGCTGATGGAGCTGGTGGACAGCAAGCAGGTGGAGCCGAAGGAAGCCTACATGAAGGCGGTGGAGAAGGCCGGATTCGCCGCCGCGCTCAAGGCCAAGCGGCACGATACGAGCTTCCTGGGTGAGGGGTGATCGGGGGCGGAAGGGCGGAACGGCGGAACGGCGGACAGGGAGCCCAGCGGACGAGATCGCGCCCCGCGAGACTTCCGCCGTTCCGCCTTCCGCCCTTCCGCCCCCATTCTGGTCCTCGTCAACCCCCAGGACATCGTCAACATCGCCAGCGCGGTGCGGATCGCGAGGAACTTCGGGATCGAGCGCATGCGGCTGGTGAATCCGGAGACCTTCGATCCCTGGCGGATCGAGGGCATCGCCCACAACAGCGCGGACTTCGTGGCGAGCATCGAGATCGTGGATTCGCTCGAGGCCGCGGTGGCGGACTGCGTTCACGTGGCCGTGCTCACCGCGCGGGGCCGCACCGCGAAGCGGCGAACCCTCCGGCCGCGCGAGGCCGCGGCCGAGCTGGTGAGCGCCGCGGCGACCGGGCCGGTGGCGATGGTCGTGGGCCGTGAGGACCGGGGCCTCACCAACGCCGAGCTCGACCTGGGGCACGTGCTGGTGACCATTCCCACCGATCCGGCGAGCTCCTCGCTCAACCTGGCCCAGGCGGTCGCGATCATGGCCTACGAGAGCTGGATCGCCCGCGGTGGCGAGGCGGCGCCGCTCAAGCCGCCGCGCAAGGACACCCCGCCGGCCACCTCGGCCCAGCTGGAGGAGCTGTTCGCGGACTGGCGGCGGGCGCTCTGGGCGGTGGACTTCTTCAAGACCCGGCGATCGGAGAGCGTGATGCGGTCGTTCCGCGAGATCGTCCACCGCGCGGCGCTCGACGGGCGGGAGGCGTCGCTGGTGCGCGCGATGGGAATCGAGGTGGTCCGCTATCTCGACCGGGCCGGCCTCCCGGCTCGGTGAGCCGCCGCGTGGCGGATCCCTCGTGAGCCATGGGCCGGTCGAGCGCCTACTGGTCGGCCAACCGGTACCCCGACCCCGAGGCGCGAGCCGGAGCCGACCGCGCCGCTCCAGCGATCTCCCCGCCGCCGCGGCCGCCCGATTCAAGGCGCTGCGAGCCGGGCTGCTGGCCATCGACGGCGTCGCGGAGAGCGTGCGCTACATGGGCGGCGAGCTGGCGCTGGAGCTGGGAGTACGGCATCGGCAGCCGCAAGCTCTGCTGGCTGCACGTGGTCGGCAACGGAATCTCGACCACCTTCACGCTCAGCGACATGGAGGAGAGCCGGGTGCGGGCCATTCCCCGGCTCCCCGCCGACCTCGCGCGGGCGGTCGCCGAGGCGCAGCGCACCGGCCCGGTCCGCTGGTGCTGGCTGGAGCTGGGCGACCGGCGCATCGTGGACGGCTTCCTCACCTTCGCCCGGCGGAAGGGGGAGTGGCTGGGCGAGCGGCCGGCGCCGCACCGGGGTCCGCGGGCGCGCGGCGCTCGAAGAGCCGCGGCGATTCGGAAGCCGAATGATCGAGTCGGAATCGCCGTGAAGCGATCGGGTTGTGCCGCGCGATGTCTGCACTATGTTTCGGCGCGCGGAGAACCGGGTGAGCGCCAATACGAGTCCCGGCGATGGTGGCGCGGCGGCGCCGATCGCCTTCCGGCGGGTCTCTCACTCAGCGTGGGATCGATGATGCGAACGTTGGCAATCGTGCTCGGCGGCGTCGGGGCCGGCGGACTCGCGGCCGTCCTGGCGTTCGCGGGTCCGAGCCCGCAGGCGCAGCAGTCCCGGCCACCCGCCGACTCGATCACGGCCCCGGTCATCAGCGACACCGGCTCGCTCAAGGGTCCCCGCCAGCCGATCTTCTTCCGGCACGACATCCACGCCGGCCAGTTCAAGATCCAGTGCCAGTACTGCCACTACTCGGTGGACGTCTCGCCGGAGCCCGGGATCCCGAGCATGCAGACCTGCATGGGCTGCCACCTGGTGTCGCCGGCAGCGACAGCAGCAGCCGCACCGAGATCCAGAAACTGCGCCAGGCCTGGACCGAGAAGAAGCCGGTGGAATGGGTCCGGGTCCACTTCCTCCCCCGGCACGCCCACTTCCCCCACCAGCGGCACATCAAGGCGCTCGGCCCCACCGCTTGCGCCACCTGCCACGGCGATGTGAGCCGCATGCCCCAGGTCTTCAAGGTCAACCAGGTGGACAACATGGGCTTCTGCATCACCTGCCACGTGAGCGCGGGGTGTCGCGGGACTGCTCGGTATGCCACTACTGATGTGCGGTGACCTGGCTGAGCAGCGACCCAGGCTGGAGACGACAATGGCCGACGAATCCTCCTCCTCCGTAGACCGCCGCCGCTTCCTCACGGTGCTGGGCGTCTCGGCCGGCGGCGGCGCCATGGCGCTGAGCGGCTGCTCCACCGACCGGGTGCAGAAGCTGGTGCCCTATCTGGTGCAGTCCGAGGATCAGGTTCCCGGCGTGGCGACCTGGTACGCCAGCACCTGCACCGAGTGCCCCACCGGGTGCGGCGTGCACGTGCGCACCCGCGAGGGCCGCGCGGTCAAGCTCGAAGGCAACCCCGACAACCCGATCAACCAGGGCAAGCTCTGCTCCCGCGGGCAGGCGGCGCTCCAGGGCCTCTACAACCCCGGCCGGATCAAGGCGCCGATGGCCCGGTCCGCCGACGGCGGGTTCGTGGAGATCACCTGGGACGACGCCATCGCCCGGCTCGCCGGCAAGCTGGGCGAGGCCGGCAATCGGGTCGCGGTGATCAGCGGCGCTCCCCGCGGCACCTTCTCCGACCTCCTGGCGGAGTGGACCACGGCGCTCGGCGGGCGGCTGGTGCGCTACGAGAGCTTCGATCACGAGCCGGTGCGCGCCGCCAACCGCCAGGTCTTCGGCCTCGACCAGCTGCCGGCGCACGACTTCGCCAGGGCCAGGTACATCATCTCCTTCGGGGCCGACTTCCTGGAGAGCTGGGGCTCGCCGATCGAGAATCAGCGCGGGTTCGCCCGGGCGCACGGATTCGCCGAGGGCGATGTCGCCAAGTTCGTCTACGCCGCGCCCCGCCGGGACCTCACCGGGTCTCAACGCCGACGAATGGGTGCCGATCAAGCCGGGCTCCGAGGCGGCGCTGGCGCTGGCGATGGCGAACGTGCTCATCGGCCGAGCGGGGCGAGGACCGGGTCGGCCTCGCCGTCCGCGCTCGCGCTCGTACACGCCCGGCGATGGCCGCGCAGGAGACCGGGCTCCGCGCCCGAGACGATCGAGCGCCTCGCGCGGGAGTTCGCCGCGGCGCGTCCGAGCCTGGCGGTGGCCGGTGGGGTGGGGTCGCAGCACGCCGCGTCCACCGAGGTCTGCGCCGCGGTCAACGTACTCAACTTCGTGGCCGGCAACATCGGCGAGACGGTGCGCTTCGGCGCCGACCTGCCGACCGCCGACGGGCACGCCGAGCTGGCGCGGCTCGCCCAGGCGATGGACGCCGGCGAGATCGCCGTGGCGCTGGTGCACGACGCCAACCCGGCCTACACCCTGCCCAAGAGCAGCGGCTTCGCCGCCCGGTTCGCCAAGGTCGGCTTCAAGGTGTCCACCTCGCTCTACCTGGACGAGACCGCGTCGCTCTGCGATCTGCTGCTCCCCCAGCACCACGCGCTCGAGCGCTGGGACGACGCCCGGCCCCGGGCCGGGGTCCACGGGCTGATGCAGCCGGTGATGGAGCCGGTGTTCAACACCCTGCCCGCCGGCGAGATCCTGCTGCGGGTGAGCCGCAAGGCGGCCGGCGCGCTGGCGCGCTTCACCGCGCCGACCTGGGACGAGCACCTGAAGACCCGCTGGCGGGCGCTCGCCGGTGAGCTGGGCGAGGCGGACGCGGCCGCGTTCTGGCATGCGGCCGTGCAGCAGGGCGGGGTGTACCGCGATCCGCCGGCGCCGCCGGCAGGTCTCCCTGGCCCTGCCGAAGGCGGCCGGCTGGCGTACACCAAGCCGACCTTCGAGGGAGACGGCAGCTTCACCTTCCTCACCTATCCGCACCCGATGCTGCACGACGGCCGCGGCGCCAACAAGCCGTGGCTGATGGAGAACGCCGACCCGGTCACCAAGATCACCTGGCACTCCTGGGTCGAGGTGAGCCCGGCCGCGGCGACGCGCGCTCGACGTGCGCGACGGCGAGATCGTCGAGCTGACCTCGCCCTACGGCAGCGGTGGAAGCGCCGGTCTACGTCTACCCCGGCATCCGCGACGACGCCGTCGCGATCCCGCTCGGGTTCGGCCACACGGCGTACGGCGCCTTCGCCCAGGGCCGGGGGGTGAACGCGCTCGACCTGCTGGGCGCCCCGCGGGGCGACTTCGTTCCCTACCTCTCGACCCGGGTCTCGGTGACGGAAAACCGGCGCGCTACCGAAAGCTCGCCAGCGTCGCCGGCGTTCCCCGGCAGCTGGGCCGCGGCATCGCGGAGGCGATCTCGCTCGAGGCGGCGAAGAAGGGGCTCACCGTCGAGCAGGCCTACCTCGAGGAAGGGCACGGCGAGCACGAGGTCAATACCGAGCGCGAGCTGGAGGCGATTCACGGCTGGTCCGAGGCGCAGAAGCGGGCCACCCAGCACGGCGACTACGCCAAGGAGCATCCCCAGTGGGGCATGTCGATCGACCTGGCCAAGTGCACCGGCTGCTCGGCCTGCGTGACCGCCTGCTACGCGGAGAACAACATCCCGACCGTGGGCGAGTCCGAGATCCTTCGCGGGCGGGAGATGACCTGGCTGCGGATCGAGCGCTACTGGGAGGACGCGGAGGAGCCCGGGCGCCGCGCTCGGCCGCGCGGTTCGTGCCCATGCTCTGCCAGCACTGCGCCAACGCGCCCTGCGAGCCGGTCTGCCCGGTGTACGCCGCGTATCACACCGCCGACGGGCTCAACGGGCAGGTCTACAACCGCTGCGTCGGCACCCGGTACTGCGCCAACAACTGCCCCTACAAGGTGCGCTACTTCAACTGGTACAAGTACAACGAGCAGGCCTGGCCGGAGCCGCTGCACCTGCAGCTCAATCCCGACGTGACGGTCCGGGCCCGGGGCGTGATGGAGAAGTGCACCTTCTGCATCCAGCGCATCCGCGACACCCAGAACCACGCGCGGCTGGAGGACCGCCCGATCCGGGACGGCGAGTTCACCACCGCCTGCGCCCAGGCCTGCCCCTCGGACGCGATCGTGTTCGGCAACGTCGAAGGATCCGGCGAGCCGGGTGGCCAAGCTGCAAGCAGGACCCGCGCGGCTACCACGTGCTGGAGGAGCTCAACGTGCGGCCGGCGGTCACGTACCTGGCCAAGGTCCTGCACCCGGCGGAGGCCTGAGCCATGGCCACTGTCGCACCTCCGCATCCCGCGACGCACGACGGCCACGTGATCACCCAGACCCACGCCGACGTCACCCGCGACGTCGTCGGGCACGCTGAGTCCCGGCCAGCCGGGGCTACGTGCTCCTGCTGCTCGGCGCGGTGTCGCTGTTCCTGATCGGCATCGCTGACCTTCCTGGTCCTGATCAAGGACGGGCTGGGCCACGCCGGCTACCAGCCGCCGATCTTCTGGAGCGTCTACATCACGACCTTCGTGTTCTGGGTCGGCATCGGGCACGCGGGCACGCTGATCTCGGCGATCCTGTTCCTGTTCCGGTCGCCCTGGCGCACGGCGGTCTACCGCTCCACCGAGGCGATGACGGTGTTCGCGGTCATGACGGCGGGTCTGTTCCCGATCATCCACATCGGGCGCCAGTGGATCTTCTACTGGCTGCTGCCCTATCCGAACTCCCGCTTCCTCTGGCCCAACTTCAAGTCGCCGCTGCTCTGGGACGTCTTCGCGATCGGCACCTACCTCACGGTCTCGACCACGTTCCTGGTGTTCGGCCTGATCCCCGACGTCGCGGCGGTGCGGGACAAGGCGACCGGGTGGCGGAAGAAGATCTACCAGATGGTCGTCGGTCGGCTGGCAGGGCACCGACAACCAGTGGCGGCACTACTCCCGGGCGTACCTGTATCTCGCGGCGCTGGCGACGCCGCTGGTGCTCTCGGTGCACTCGGTGGTGTCGTGGGACTTCGCCATGAGTCATCGTGCCGGGCTGGCACGGCACCATCTTCGCGCCCTACTTCGTGGCCGGCGCCATCTACTCCGGCATCGGCATGGTGCTCACGCTGATCATCCCGCTCCGGCGGGCGCTCCACATCGAGCACATGATCACCGGACTACCACTTCGACAACCTGGGCAAGCTGACCCTGCTGACCGGCTCGATCCTGTTCTACGCCTACGGGATGGAGTACTTCGTGGCGTGGTACAGCGGCAACATCTTCGAGCAGACCACCTTCTACCGGCGGGCGTTCGGCCCCTACTGGTGGGCCGGCTGGACCATGATCATCTGCAACGCCTTCGTGTCGCAGCTGCTCTGGTTCCGGAAGATCCGCACCAACCTGACCTCGCTCTTCGTGATCTCGATCTTCATCAACATCGGGATGTGGTTCGAGCGCTTCGTCATCATCGTCTCCTCGCTCAGCAACGACTACATCCCCTGGGCCTGGGACCAGCTCAACCCGACCTGGGCCGACTGGGGCATCCTGGCCGGCTCGTTCGGCTGGTTCGGCATGTGGTTCCTGCTGTTCGCCAAGAACTTCCCGATCGTGGCGATCCAGGAGATCAAGGAGATGATCCCGATGCCGCGGAAGCGGGGAGGGCACCACTGATGGCCCTGGCCAAGCCGGCACCGCCGCGGACGCCGGGCTCCTGGCCTCCTTCGTCCACGTGGACGCGGCGGCGGACGCCATCCGGGCGCTCCGGGCCCGCGGGATCCGCGACCTGGTCGTCTACAGCGCGGCGCCCAACCACGAGATCGAGGAGGCGCTGGAGCACCGGGTGAGCCCGGTGCGCCTCTTCACCCTGATCGGCGGCCTCACCGGCTGCGCGGCCGGCTTCGGCATGACGCTCTGGATGTCGTACGACTGGCCGGTCGCTGGTCGGCGGCAAGCCGATCGGCTCGATCCCGCCCTACGTCGTGATCGCCTTCGAGCTCACCATCCTGCTGGGCGCCCTCAGCACGGTGGCCGCGGTGGCGCTGTTCTCCGTGCTGATGGGGAAGCGCGGCGTGCCCTACGACCCGCAGTTCAGCGACGACAAGATCGGCATCTTCGTCCCGGCCGACGCAGGACCAGGCCGGGCAGGTGGAGCAGCTGCTGCGGAACGCCGGCGCGGTGGAGGTGCGGCATGAGGCGTGTAGCGCGGGCCGGCGTACTCGCTGCTGGCGGCGCTCCTGCTCGTCGGCGGCGCTGCGACTTCTACTACTACCGGGTCCCGTCGCCCGACCAGCTCTGGCACATCATCCCGTGGTTCGACCACATGATCACCGCCCGCTACGTCCGGCCCTATCGAGACCGCCGGCGTGCCGCGGTACACGCCGGTGGGCACGGTGCCGGTGACCGGGGGCGAGCCCGACTGGTCGGCCGAGTGGGCGCGGCGGCAAGACCACGACGGCCGACGCGCTGCGCAACCCGTACGCCCAGGCGGGCGACGACTCCGGAGGCCTCGCCCGCGGGCCCCGCGGTCCCGGTGCTGCCGCGCGAGGTCGAGGCGGCCGGCGACACGCTGTACCAGAACTTCTGCACGGTCTGCCACGGCGTGGCGGGTGACGCGCAAGGGACCGGTGTCCAGCCGGATCGGCGCGCCGTCGCTGCTCACCGGCCGGGCGCGCGCGTACAGCGACGGCTACCTCTACAGCATCATCCGCTACGGTCGAGGCGTCATGCCGCGCTACGGCGACAAGGTGTACCGGCCGGCCGACCGGTGGGCCATCGTGAGCCACATCCGGAAGCTGCAGGCCGCGAGCCCGGCGCCGCAGGAGCCGGCCGGCGCCGCCGTCGGGATCCCGCCGGCGCCCAGCGCGACCGGGTCGACCGGCGGGAGGCCTCGATGAGCCCGGGAACGGTGCACCAGCGGCTGGTCGAGCGCGCGCTCGCCGGCAAGTACGATCTCTTCCTCGGAGCTCGGCGGCGGGCTCGCCGATCCTCGGCCTCATCCTCTTCGTCGGCGCGCTGGGCGGCGACGACGCGCCCCGGGCGCTGGCAGCTCTTCCACGTCAACTGGCTCTACTTCACCGGCCTCGCCGGCGGCAGCGTGGCCTTCGCCGCGGTGCAGAAGATCACCAACGCGAAGTGGTCGGGACTGGTGATCCGCTTCGCCGAGGCGTCGGTCGCCTTCCTGCCGCTCTCGCTGATCGGCGCTGGTGCTGACCTTCACGCTCGGCTATCACGCGGTCTACGGCCCGATGGAGAGCGCGGCCCACGGCATGGACGCACTCGAAGGAGGTGTGGCTCTCGCGGCCGTTCATGTTCGGCCGGCTGCTGCGTCGGGCTCGCGCGTGCTGTACTGGGTCGGCTGGAAGCTGATCCGGGCCGACCTCATCCCCGACATGCTCGCCACCCGAGCGGTCGCGGGGCCCGGGCGCCGCTCGCTCTACGAGCGCTGGACCCGGGGCTACGACGGCACGCCGCCGAGCGCGCGCGGCCCACGACGACCGGATCCACCGGCTGGCCCCGCTCTACGTCGTGCTCTACGCCATCGTCTTCAGCCTGGTCGCGTTCGACGGGATCATGGCGCTGCAGCCGCACTGGTTCAGCAACCTGCTGGGCGGCTTCTACTTCATGGGCTCGTTCCTGGGCGCCCACATGCTGCTGGCGCTGATGGCCATCTACGGCGGCGGCGCACCTCGGCATCAGCGATCTCGTCTCGCCCAAGCAGCGGCACGACCTGGGCAAGCTCTGCTTCGGCTTCACCGTGTTCTGGACCTACCTCATGTGGGCCCAGTTCCTGGTGATCTGGTACGGCAACCTGCCGGAGGAGACCGGCTTCGTCTTCGCCCGGCTGTGGGGCGAGTGGCGGCCGGTCGGGAGCCGCCGTGGGCATCGGCATGTTCATCATCCCGTTCTTCGGCCTGCTCGGCGTGGCGCCGAAGAAGGTGCGGGTGACGCTTGGGCTTCTTCGCGCGGTGAGCCTGGTGTCGCTCTGGCTGGAGCGGTACCTGCTGGTGATGCCGTCGGTCACGGCGCTTGCCGGGACCGGTGTTCGAGGCTGCCCGAGGCGGGCCCCACGCTGCTGTTCCTGGGCTGCTACCTGCTCTGCTACGCGCTGTTCGCCCGCACCTTCCCCATGGTCTCGCCGCGCCTGGCGGAGATCACGCTGGACCGGGAGCGCGGACACGCGGTGCGTGGCGGCGGAGTTCGATCACGAGGAGAGCCCGAAGGACTACGTGCGCGCCGGAGCTGATCGAGCGGAGGGAGAAGCCGCGGTAGACCGGTGATAGGAGGTGTCACCCTGAACGAAGCGAAAGGGGGCCATGCTCGAGGATGGCCCCCTTCACTTCGTTCAGGGTGACACCGCGCGTTTCACGCGCGAGTCACTTGCTGCGCATCTCCGCGTTGATCCGCCGGATCATCGCCCGCAGGCTGTCGGAGGGCAGGGCGCCGGTGATCGCGAGCATCCGGTCGCCCAGCTGCATCGCCATCGCCTGGTCGCCCGGGCGGCGTCGCCTCCGATGACGGTCACCGACAGCCCGCCGTCCGGCGATGTGGCGGTGCGGCGGGAGAGGAGCTGGGAGACGTCGCTCGTCGGGGCCTTCGATCGTCTGAATGACCTGACCCGAGGCGAGCTGCTGGGCCACCACCATCAGCGGCCGTTTGCCGTGATCGTTCGCCTGGACCTGGACCCGCAGCACCGGCAGGCCGTCGATGTGCGGGCAGGCTCTCGCCGGCCTCGCTCTGCGCGCCGTCCCAGGACATCGTGCGCCACGATGCCGTCGAACTGCTCGCCCGCGCGCGGCCGGTCGCTGCTCGAGCGGCGTCCAGCTCGAGCGCCGGGGCAGGATCGAGCACGCGCCAGCTTGGCGGCGCGGATGGAGTCCTCGCGCCTCGGCCGCTCGGCGGCCGCGCGGCCGCCGGTGCGGCGCCCGCGCGCGCACGGGCGTGGACTCCGCGCGGCACGGCTGGACGGCGATGCCACCGGAGCCGGCGTGCGGGGGCCGGCTGCCCGTCGGCTCCACCGGAGCCGTCGGCCGGCGGGAAGCGCCGGAGCGCCGGGCCGGCCGTCGGCACGCTGCGCGTGGCGACGCTGGTCGGCCGGGCCCGACCAGCGTGCTGGCCGTCCAGCCGAGTCCGACCGCGGCCACGAGGCTCGCGGCCCACGCCGCGGCCCGCAGCCGGCGGCGGCGGGTGTGCACGCGCTGGGCGGCCCGGCGGCGCAGCGAGTCGAACGCGGGCGGGAACCGGCGGGGCGGCGCGAGCGTGGCGAGGAGCGCCGTGGTCCGGTCGCGCAAGGCGGCGATCCCGTCGCGAGTTCGCCCGGCACGACGAGCACCCGGCCAGGTGGCTCTCGATCTCGACGCACTGAGATCGACTCAGCCCCTGGTCCAGATAGGCGTGCAGCTCGTCTTCAGGAATGTGCCGCATTGTCTCTCGTCGGTTTCTGCTGCCGGTCGTGCGCGTCCACCAGTCGCCGCCGCGCCCGCGCCAATGTCGTGCCGACCGCGCCGACCGCGAGCCCGGTCTGCGCCGCGATCTCCGGATAGCTCAGCCCCGCGTCCCACAGCAGGAGGATCTCCCGATCCCGCGGCGTCAGCGTGCTCAGCGCCTCCTGCACCGACGCCATCTGCTCGTCGTGCTCCACCGTGTCGTCGGCCGACGGCGAGATCGTCGGCTGCGCGATCGGATCGCCCTTGAGCAGCGTGAGGTGCCGCTTCCGCCGCACCGCCGCGCGCGCCTCGTCGCGCGCCAGGTTGGCCGCCACCGCGAACACCCACGCCCGCGGCTTGTCGGGCCGGTGCGCCAGCGCCCGCACGAACACTTCCTGGGCGAGGTCCTCCGCCCGCTCGGCGTCCCACACCTTGCGGTAGAGGAACCGCACGACGGCGGTATAGGTGCTCTGGTACAGTTTCTCCAGCTCGTCGCTCACGACACCTCTGCGGGCGAGTCGGGTCGCCCATGAAGACGGGCAACCTTACGTCAGGCTTGCACACTTGTGGTCGAGTTCAGCCGGCCGGACGGGCGTCGCCGTCTGCGACGCGGCCCGAACACGCAGCCGGGATGCAGGCCCCGGTTCTTCGGGGGCCATTCGGTACAGAGGTCGGGCTTGGCGGGTCGGCCGTCGGCCCGGACCCGGCCGTGGAGGGAGCAGGCGACGCCGTCCTCCTCCAGATACCCGCAGGCGGAAATCATCTCCACGTCGAGGGAGAAGTCTCCACCCCGCTCCACTTTACAGAGATACGGCGACTTCGGGAGCGCACCAGAGCCTCCAGCCGCCGCTCCCCCTTGGTGCACATGATCTCGACCTGCAGATCCCTGCAGCACGCCGCGCGCCCGCCGGTGGTCCGAGGTGCGGCAGGGTGCCGCGGCGCAGGGGTTCGTGCGCGTCCAGCACCGGCAGGGCGTGGGCCGCGGCGCCGGCGTGGAGGCAGCGAGCTGGATCACCATCCGCTTGGCGTCCACCACCCGGAACCGGTGCCCGCCCAGCCGTCGCGGCTGCTCGGCCGTCTGGGCGGCGACGCGGAGCCTGGTCCCGGATAGCCGTACAGGCGGCACTCCGCCGTCGTGCCTCCTCGCAGCGAGGTAGCGGCAGGGCACGTGGAGGATGGCCTCGACGTAGAGGTCGCCCTTGCCCGCACCACAGATCGCCGAAGGTGATGTGCTCGGTGTGGCCCAGCAGCCAGGTGGCCTCGTGATCCAGCGAGGCGTCGCCGTCCTCCAGGGAGCCGACGCGGAGGGTGACCCGCAGCGCGCGCACTGGGAGCCCAGCTTGCGGCAGGGCGGAGCGGTGGCGAATGCGAGAGGTCGGCCGTGCGGCGGGCTAGCAGTCATCGGCTCAATAGTAATCATCGCTGCGTCTGATGGAGCTGTACTCGCTACGCCCCACTTCCTTTCGCGAAGGGCCCCTGTATCTTTGTGAACGAGTTCACAAAGTAGAGTTCCACCGGTTCTCGGGCCATTCATAGACTTCTGGAGGCAGATCGGCGATGCGCGTGACTTCCATGCTGGCGGGGCTGGCGTTCGTTCTGGCGGCCTGCGGCGGCGGCGAGCAGAAGGCTGGATGATCAGCAGACGACGGCGCACTCCCGATCAGGCGGCTCCGCGGCGGGCGACGGCTCCGGCGGGCGGGCGGCCCCCGCGGCCGGCGGGACGACGCACGACGTCAACATGGTGCTGGAGGGGAGCAGCTACAAGTACGTTCCCGACCAGCTCACCATCAAGTCGGGCGACGTGGTCCGCTTCCACAACGTCAGCGGCGGGCCCCACAACGTCTCGTTCTGGGCGGACAGCATCCCCGGCGGCGCCGCCGACGCGCTCAAGGCCGGCATGCCGGACCAGATGGCTCCGCTCGAGGGCTCGCTGCTCACCGAGCCGAACGCGGTCTACACCGTCAATTTCGCCAACGCGCCGGCCGGCGAGTACAAGTTCTACTGCCTGCCGCACCTGGCGCTCGGCATGAAGGGCAAGCTGACGGTCCAGTAGTACAGCGTGAACAGTGAACAGTGAAGAGTGAAGGGGACCATTGGGACCCGGCTCCCCTTCACTTTCACTGTTTCACCGTTCACTGCTTCCGTTCATGCTGCGGGTCCAGCCGCTCCACCGCCGCCACCACGACGCTCCCGACCAGCAGTCCCGCCAGCGCATCCACGCCGTAGTGCATCTGACAGTAGACCACCGCGACCGTGAGCAGCACGGTGGGGAGCGCGAGCGCCCAGGCCGAGCCGCTGCGAGCCCCGGCCTGCCGAGAGCGCGGCGGCGACCGTCGCCGCGACGTGGGAGCTGGGGAACGCGGCGCCGTAGGAGCTGCCCGTCGCCAGGGTGTCGTACACCATGCGGGCGAAGATGTTGTCGGTGAACCAGGCGATCCGGCCGGGGGAAGACGTAGTACGGTCCGGCCACGGGGAAAAAGATGAAGACCAGGTAGCAGACCACGAACGTCGTCATGACCACCAGGACGAAGTGTCGCAGCGCGGCCAGGTCCCGCCGCCAGACGAAGTAGAACGCCGGCGCCACCACGATCAGGTAGTACGACAGGTAGGCCGCGTGAAGCACCGCCGACCAGAACCGGCTCGGCATGGCGCGCCACCACTCGCGTGCTGAGCTGGGCCCCGAAGATCGCCAGCTCCCACCGTTGCACGACGGCGTCGTAGACCTGGAATCCCGCCGGCGCCGTTCAGCACGTCGAGCTCGCTGTAGAGTCCCACGAGCAGCAGCAGCGGATAGATCTCGCGGATGGTGCGGCCGACCGGGCCGAGGCCGGGGCGGGTCACCAGGTACAGCAGCAGCCCGAACAGCGCGTGGGCGACGAGCAGCCACCAGCAGTCCGGGCTGCTCCGGCGCCCGGATCAGCGCGACCACCGAGACCACCACCAGATAGCCAGCGAGCAGCAGGTCCACCGGCCGGAGCGGCGAGTGCCCGCGCCGTCCGACCGCGCTCTCGCGGGCGGCGCACCGCTACAGCCATCCCGCGCTCCGATACCAGCGGTAGGTGTCGGCCAGTGCCCGACACCAGATCGTGGGCCGCGCGCCAGCCCGAGTCCCGGGTGAGCGGGCCGGGGTCGCCGATCCACGCGCTGCCTGGAAGAACTCGTTCGCCTTGTCGCGGGTGAGGATCGTCGGTCTGGCTCGGTGAGCCGGGCGGCGGCCTCGGTCACGCGCGAGCAGCGCCCGGCCGACCGCGCGGGGGAATCGGGACCAGACCGGAGCCGGCGGGCCATCGCCGTTGCCGACCGCGCGCACGAACTCAGCGCTGGTCGACGACCTCGGGATGGCAAGCGTAGTAGACCTTCCCGATCGTGGCGGCCGCCGTCCCGGCCGCGACCAGCGCGCTCGCCAGGTCGGCGCCGTGCACCGCCGGAGAGCTGCTGGCTGCCGTCGCCGAACACGGGGGCGACGCCCCAGCCGCGCCATCCGGAACACCTTGAGCACCTCGCGATCGCGGGGGCCGTACACCGTCGGCGGGCGCACGATGACCCAGGGGAGGGCGCCGGCGGTGACCGCCGCCTCGGCCGCCAGCTTGCTGCGGCCATACGCGGTCACCGGCCGCGGCGGCTCGGTGCCGGTGAGCGGGCTGCCCCGGTCGGCCGGGCCGCCCGGCGGCCATCGAGGAAACCAGCACGAACCGCGAGGCCCGCGCGCGGCCGGCGCGCGGCGACCAGGCTGCGCGGTTCCGTCGCGGTTGCCGCGCATGAACTCGCGCTCGTCTCTGCGCCGCGACCAGGCCCGCGACGTGGAACACCACGTCCTGACCCTCGACGGCGCGCGGCGAGGGAGGCGGCGATCGTCCAGGTCGCCCGGGCACGACGCGCACGCCCAGCGGACCGAGCGCTGCCGCCTTCTTCGGGCGAGCGGACCAGCGCCGTGACCTCGTCGCCCCGCCCGCGCAGCGCCTCCACGAGATGGCTCCCGACGAAGCCGGTCGCCCCGGTCACCAGCGCCTTCATATCGCGCGGTCGTAGAGCCGATAGGTCTTGTAGACCCGGAAGGTCATCTTCTCGAGCCCGGCGTTCATCGCCGCGTTGTCCTCCAGGATCCAGCCCGCCTCGCCCCAGCGTGAACCCGAGCTTCTCGGCCCGGGTCCAGATCCAGTGGTAGAGCATGGCGTCCACCGCCTTGCCACGGTATTCCGGAACGACCCCGAGCAGCAGGATGCTGCGCGCGGCGGATCTTCCGCATCTTGAGCGACCAGAGCAGCCGGGGGAGCACGGGCAGCAGCTACCCGGAGCGGTTTGTCCGGAAGACGACGTTGAGGTCCGGCAGCGCGATGCCGAATCCGATCACCTGGCCGTCCTTCTCGGCCACCGGCACGAAATCCGGGATGACCACCGGCCGGAACTGCTCGGCGAGATGATCGATCTCGCGCTCGGTCATGGGGACGAAGCCCCAGTTCTTCTCCCAGGCCGCGTTGTAGATCCGCTTGATGCGTCTCGACCTCCTCGCTCGAAGTGCCGGAGGTCGAGCGGGCGGATGGTGATGCCGAGACGCTGGCGGATCAGCTCGGTGCCGCGGGCGAGCCGCTCGGGCACCGGGACGTAGTACGTCCTCGCGGCCGCCCTGGTAGACCAGGAGATTCTTGGCCTCGGTGAACCCGCCGCGCTCCACCAGCTCCACGTAGTAGCGGCGGGTTGTGCGGCATCATGAGCGCGGGCGGGAAGTCGAACCCATCCACCAGGAGCCCGCACTCGTCGTTCACCGAGAACGAGGCGGGGCCGCGGAGGACGTCGTGGCCCCTTGATGCGGCACCACTCGGCGGCCGCGGCGAAGAGGGCGTCGGCGACGCGCCTGGTCGTCGATGCACTCGAAGAAGCCGAAGAAGCCGACCCGGTCGCCGTGGGTCTCGTTGTGGAGGCGATTGCTGATGGCCGCGATGCGGCCGACGACTTCGCCGTCCCGCTCGGCCAGGAAGTACTCGGCCTCGCCGTGCTCGAAGAAGGGGTTCTTGCGAGCGTGAGAGGAGGGCTGCGACGTCCCGACGCAACGGCGGGACCCAGATCGGGTCCCGCGCGTGGAGTCGGTAGGGCAGGTCGATGAAGCGCTTGAGGTCCCGTCGGTCCGCGCGCCGCGCGGACGCGCAGCGGTGGGGTCAGATGACCCCCAGGTCCCGGCCGATACGGGCGAACTGCTCGAGCGCGAAGTCGACCTGCTCGAACGTGTGCGTGGCCATGAGGCTGGTGCGCAGCCGGCACTGGGACGGCGGGCACCGCGGGCGGAGCCACCGGGTTGGTGAACACGCCGGCGTCGAACAGCCGCCGCCACATGAGGAACGTCTTCTCCAGCGGGCCGATCAGCACCGGCACGATCGGCGTCTGGGTCGGGCCGATCTCGAAGCCGAGGCTGCGGAAGCCGTCCTGGAGCCGGCGGGTGTTGGCCCACAGCCGGTCGCGGCGCTCCGGGCTCGTCCTGAAGCACCTGCAGCGCGGCGAGCACGCCGGCCGTGTTCGCCGGCGGCAGCGAGGCGGTGAAGATCAGCGGCCGGCTGTGATGCTTCAGGTAGTGGATCACGTTCTCCGACGCCGCGACGAAGCCGCCGATGGAGGCCAGCGACTTGGAGAACGTGCCGGCGATGATGTCCACCTCTTCGGTGAGCCGAAGTGGGCCGCGGTGCCGTCGCCGTTCGGGCCCGAGCACGCCGAGGGCGTGCGCGTCGTCGAGCGCCAGCGCGGCGCCGTACTTCCGGGCGACCCGCACCAGGCCCGGCACGTCGGCGATGTTCCCTTCCATCGAGTACACGCCGTCCACCACGATCATCGAGCCGCCGCCCGGCGCCGCTTGCGCTCCATCCGCCGCTCGAGGTTGGCGAGATCGCCGTGATTGAAGCGCTCGGTCTCTCCGTACGACAGCTTGGCGCCGTCCACGATCGAGGCGTGGTCCAGCTTGTCGAGATAGACGGTCTCGCCGCGGCCGACCAGCCCCGAGATCAGGCCCAGGTTGGCGGAATAGCCGGTGGAGAAGACGAGGCAGGCTTCCTTGCCGAGGAACTCCGCCAGGGCGCTCTCGAGCTGCTCGTGCAGGTCGAGCGTTCCGTTCAGGAACCTGCTGCCGGTGCAGCCCGAGCCGTAGCGGTGCAGGGCGCGGGAGGCCGCCTCGAGGACCTTCGGGTGATGGGTGAGGCCCAGGTAGTTGTTGGACCCCAGCATGATCCGCTTGTGGCCGTCGATGACGACGACGGTGTCTTCCGACTCCGAGATCGGATTGAAATACGGATAGAGGCCGGCCGCCTGGATCTCCCGGGCCTTGGTGAACTGTCGGCACTTCTCGAAGAGCGCGACTTGTTGAAGCTCTTGGGTATCCACGGTTCCTCGGAGCAGAGAGGAGGTGATCATTGCCCCCACATCGCTTTGCGGCTGAAGGGTTTAAACTAGTGATCCGGGTCGGGTGACACAAGTTGCAGGCCTGTCGCCCTGACTAAGGAACGAATCGGGCTCCCTGCCGCAATCCTCGCGCCGAAATGACGCCAACTCCCGGCTCGGCCTGTCGTTACGGGCGAAAGGGTTGCGGAGGTTCAGCTTGGGCCGTCGGCCCGCCGGCTGGCCTCGCCGGGGGTCCCGGATGAGTCGTCCCCTGCCGGCTCCCGCGGCCGATCGCCTGTCCCCTCCGGCGGACCACCACGACCGGATTCTGCTTGACTTGGCGTGCGAGCTGGGGCAGAGCTTTCCTCCATGTCGCGTCCCGACGAGCCCTCCCGCCGCTCGTTCCTTCGGAGCGCCTTCCTGGCCGCCGCGGGACTGGTCGGGTCCGGCACCCTCCTCGAGAGCGAGCGGCTGCTCCTGGCCGCGGGCCGGTCGACCCGACGATCCCGAGGTGCCGAACGAGGAGGTCGCCCGGATCCTGCGGGAGATCTCCGGCGGGAAGCCGATCCGGCGGGGGCACCTCTCCCTCGACATGCCGCTCGTGGCCGAGGACGGGCGCATCGTCCCGGTGATCATCGAGAGCGACCTCCCGATGACCGCCGGAGCGCTACGTGAAGGCGATCCACCTGATCGTGGATCACAACCCCGACGCCCACCTCGCCGCCTTCCATCTCACGCCCGCCGATCGGCTCGGTCTCCATCTCCACCCGGATCAAGATGAAGCGCACCACCTGGGTGCGGGCCATCGCCGCGACCAACACCGGCGAGGTCTGGGCCGCCTACGCCCGCGTGCAGGTCACGCTCAACGGGTGCGGCTGATGAGCCGACGCATCGGTGAGGCCCGGATCCGGGTGCCCGACCGGGTGATCCGCGGGCGAGGTGATCGTGGTGAACGCGATCATTTCCCACCCGATGGATACCGGCTTCTTCCGCGATGCCGACGGCCAGCCGATCCCGGCGTACTTCATCAAGGACGTGGTGGTCACCTACGGCGACCAGGAGATCGCCCGGTTCACCTGGACCTCGGGCATCAGCCGCGACCCCATCGTCAGCTTCACCCTCAAGGCCGACCGCGAAGCGCCGCTCACCATGGTGTGGACCGACAACAAGGGCGGCGTGTTCAAGCAGTCGGCCGACATCAAGTTCGCCTCCGCCTGATCCGCACCGCCTCTCGCGCTCGTCGCACTCCTCCTGGCCTGTCGGCTCCGCCGACCCCGGCGGGACGCTTCCCGTTGCGCGAGCTCGCGCCCGGCGTGTACGCCGTCCTGGGCGACACCGGCCGCGGCGTCGAGGGGCGCCCCAATGCCGGATTCGTCGTGACCGTCGACGGCGTGGTGGTGATCGACGCGCTGGCGAGTCCGCGGCAGGGCGAGCAGCTGCTCCGCACCATCCGACGAGTCACCGACCGCCCGATCGAATGGCTGGTGCTCACCCACCACCATCCCGACCATCACTTCGGCGCCGTCGTGCTGCGGAAGGCGGGCGCGCGGGTGATCGCCCATCCCGACAGGCGGGTGCTGGCCTCCGAAGGAGGAGAAGACGCGCTGATCGCGGACTGGGTGCGGGTGGTCGGTCTCGATGCCATGCGGGGCTTCGAGTTCGCCGACACGCCCGACCGTCCGGTCACGGCGTCCGACACGCTGCGGCTCGGCGGCAAGACCATCGTCATCACCCACCCGGGTGCCGGCCACTCGCCGGGCGATCTGCTCGTCTGGCTTCCGAGGGAGCGCGTGCTCTTCGCGGGCGACGTTCTGGTGGAGGACGGCGTGAGCATGGTGGTGGACGGGAACGCGGACCGAGCTGCTGCGGGTCGCTCGACGACGGTGGACGGCGCTGAACGCCCGCGTGGTGGTGCCGGGCCACGGCGCGATCCCAGCGCGTGCCGGCTGACCTGGTGCGCCGGACCCGGGAGTATCTGACGGGCTGCAGACCGAGATGCGGACGGCGGTGGAGAAGGGCGTCCCGATGCGCCGGGCGATGGCTTCGCTGCCGCCGGCCGACTCGACCCGGCCGGTCTCGCTGAACTCGCGCAGGCGCAGGAATGCCGCCCGGGTCTATGTGGAGGAGGAGCGGAAGTACATGGGGCTGGATTCGCCGTGATATGCCGGCGCCTGGCGGGTGGCTGGCGCCGTCGCCTGCGTGGTCGCCTGCGCGGCGCGCGCACTCGGCGCCCGGGACTCGCAGCCGCGTCGGCGGCGGCCCCGCGCCCGGGATCGTCTCCACCGAGCAGCTCGCGGCCTGGCAGACCGGAGGCCCGGTGGTTCTGGTGGACATCCGGACCGACGTCTTCGCCTATCTCCGCGGCCACCTGCCCGGGCGCTGTCTACCTCAACACCGAGACGCTGCGCGCGACGCCGGGGCGGCATTCCCACCCGCTGCTGGACGGCCCAGCGTACGCGGCGCTGTTCTCCCGCATGGGTCTGCCGTTCGACCGGCCGGTCGTGATCTACAGCGCGGGCGAGACCCACAACATCGACGCGACATTCCTCGCGTGGCTGCTGGCGGGCTTCGGCCACCGACAGGTGTTCGTGCTCGATGGCGGCTTCTTCAAGTGGCAGCTGGAGCAGCGGCCGGTCGTGCAGGAGTATCCCCGGCTGGCGGAGACCAGGTTTCCGAGTCGCGCCGTTCCGGCCGGAGCAGGCGTCGCTGGAGGAGGTGCAGCGAGGCGCTCCGCACCGGCGAGCGCGATCCTGGTGGATGCCCGCCCGCCCGACCAGTATGCCGGCGAGGCCGGCGCGCAGATGCGGCAGGGGCACATCCCCGGGGCGATCAACCACTACTGGCAGGACGACCTGGCGCGCGAGGGGTTCGGCTTCGTCTGGAAGCCACGCGCGGAGCTGCGGGCGGGCTACGAGGCGCAGGGCATCACGCCGGACAAGGACATCATCGCCTACTGCAACAGCGCCACCGAGGCGAGCCACGTCCACTTCACCCTGCGGATACCTGCTGGGGTATCCGCGGGTGCGGGTGTACGTGGGATCGTGGACGGAGTGGGCGGAGCGGGCGGAGCTGCCGATCGAGGTAGGGAACGGGTCGAAATACGCAGTGACCTCATCCCGAGCGAAGCGAAGGATCTGGCCAGTCCGCGCATAGCTCCCTTCGCTTCGCTCAGGATGACGGTACTGTCCTCAGCTTCATCGCGATTCCCGACCGCAGCTGACCCGGCCGCCACACCTTGCCGCCGACCATGACCAGCTCGACGTACTCCAGGTTCGCCGATGTCCTCCAGCGGGTTCCTGGCCAGCAGGACGAGGTCGGCGTAGCGGCCCTTCTGGATGGTGCCGACCTGCCGCTCCGGCTGCGCCGCCGATGGCGCGGGCCGCGTCGCGAGTGGCGGCGAGCAGGGCCGCCGTGGGCGACAGGCCGATGGAGTCCACCAGCAGCCGCAGCTCGCCGAACAGCGTCGCGCGGTCGGCTGGACCGGGCCGTAGGAGACGTGGTCGCTGCCGGCGCTGATGCGCACGCCGCGCCTGACCGCCTGCCGAGTGACCTCCATCCCGAACCGCGAGGCCGACCGGACGTACTCCTCCTGGAGCGAGGGGATGTGGCGCAGCTTGGCGTCGTAGGACGCCACGCTGTGGCGCACGGCGTCCAGCGTGGGCTCGAAGATGGTGCCCCGCCGCGCCATCGAGTCGAGCGCCGCGAGCACCCGCGGGTCGTGCGCCGCGCCGACGGTGGCCACCGCCGCGGTGGCGACCTGAAGGTCGCCGTCGCGCACCAGGGTGTCGCGATCTTCGACGGTGAACAGCTCGCCCGCCAGCCCGGCGGCGTGCACCACGCCGTTCTGACCCGCCATCACCTGCTCCATCACGCTCGCGGGCTGGACCCAGGCGTGGCCCCACACCGGCATGCCGGCCCGGTGGGCGGCCTCGGTCAGCCGCCGGACCGATCCGGAGTCGAGCTGCGCGTACAGCTTGAGCCCCATCGCCCCGGCCTCGCGCGCCTCGGCGACGATGCGCCTCGGCGTCGCCATCGGGGTCGAACTGGATCGGCTTCCAGCCGAGCTGCTGCATCGCGATCGCCGGCGGCTGGCGGTAGATCGTCCCGCGCGCCGTGCGGAGTGCCGTGGAAGCCGTTGAAGAAGAAGCGGCGGCCGGCGACCAGCTGCATGGCGTGCACCCGGGGCGCCGCCTGGAGCGACGCGGACCCGGGCGAGGAGGGCCGCCGGGATCGGTGCCCATGTCGCGCACGGTGGTGATGCCCTGCGCCAGAAGGTCGCGCAGGTCGAGACCCAGCTCGCTCGCCCGCGCTGCCCGCGGATGAGGAAGAGCAGGTGGACGTGGCTGTCGATCAGGCCGGGGATGAGGTACTGCCCTGTGCGCGTCGATGACCCGCGAGCCTTTGGGAACGGTGCACTCGCCGGCCGCGCCGGCGCAGAGGATCCGGTCGTTGCGAACCAGGGTGACGGCGTTGGGGACCGGCGCGCGGCCGGTGCCGTCCCACAGGGTGGCGCCGACGATGGCGATGGACGGGGCGACCGGAGCAGGGCTCGGGCCTCGGCGGCGTGGAGCCTCCGCAGGCGGCCGCCAGCAGGCCGAGAGTGGCGATGACGAGCGTGGACGGCAGATGAGCCGTGCCATGTGCGGGTCCCTCATCCTGCTGTCGGGCGCTCCGCCGTCCTCGTCAGGGGATGGCGGAACGCCCGGTTGTGCGAAAGATGCGACGGCTCCGAGAGGCGCGAGCGGTGATACGCGGTCGCATCGTGCCGTGACCCCGGGCACCCGCTCGCGCTCGGGCCGGCGGTGCTTAAATGGTGCAGCGGGCTGGGGATCCGTTCGCGAGAGCGTGGGCCCAACAGTGGGCCTGCCGCATTGTAAGCGGCGCGTCCCGCCGCCCGCGCGACCGGCGTCACGCGGGCCGTCTCCTAATAGAAAAGCGGCAACCGCCATGCCGGGTTCCCGTCCGCGACGTTTCACGCGGTTGCAATGGGTGCCCGCGCTCCCTAGTCTTACCCTCGTGACTCCCACCCCGATCCAACGCCCCCGCCGCCGCCGCCGCACCGAGGCCCTGCGCCGCCTGGTGCGCGAGCACGAGCTGGCTCCCGGCGATCTCATCCAGCCCATCTTCGTGGTCCACGGCAAGCGGGTCGAGCGCGAGATCGACTCGATGCCGGGCGTCCACCACCTGTCGGTGGACGAATCGCTCGACCGCGAGGTGGACCGGGTCGAGGCGCTCGGCATCCCGGCGGTCATTCTCTTCGGGCTCCCGGCCGCGAAGGACGACGTCGGGACCGAGAACTTCGCCGAGGACGGCATCGTGCAGCGCGCGCTCCGCCGGCTGCGCGAGCGCCACCCCGATCTGCTGCTGGTCACCGACGTCTGCTGCTGCGAGTACACCAGCCACGGCCACTGCGGCGTGCTGCGCGGCGAGACCGTGGACAACGACGCCACCCTCGAGATCCTGGGCCGGGTCGCGGTGAGCCACGCCGCGCGCCGGCGCCGACATCGTGGCGCCGAGCGGCATGATGGACGGCATGGTCGCCGCCATCCGCGCGGCGCTCGACGGCGCGGGCCACGACGACCGCGCCATCCTGAGCTACGCCGTGAAATACGCCAGCGGATTCTACGGGCCGTTCCGCGAAGCGGCCGGACAGCGCGCCGTCGTTCGGCGACCGGCGGCAGTACCAGATGGACCCGGCGAACCTCCGCGAGGGCCTGCTCGAGGCCGCGCTGGACGAGGCGGAAGGCGCCGACATGCTGATGGTGAAGCCCGCGCTCGCCTACCTCGACGTCGTGCGCGCGGTGCGGGAGCGGACCCACCTGCCGCTCCTCGCCTACAACGTCAGCGGCGAGTACGCGATGGTGAAGGCCGCGCGCGCGGCTCGGCTGGGTGGACGAGCGGCGGCTGGTGCTCGAGGCGCTGACCGGGATGCGCCGCGCGGGCGCCGACGCGATCATCACGTACCATGCCAAGGAGGCCGCGGCGTGGCTGGCGGAGGAGGGGAAGCGGTGACCGAGGTGAAGGCCCCGCAGCCTCACGGCCGCGTCGGAACGGCTGTTCGCCGCGTCGCAGCGAGTGATCCCCGGTGGGGTGAACAGTCCGGTGCGCGCGTTCCGCGGGCGTCGGGCGGCACGCCGCGCTTCATCGCCCGGGGTGAAGGCGCGTGGCTGGTGGACGCCGACGGCAACCGCTACGTGGACCTGGTGCTGTCCTGGGGGCCGCTGATCCTGGGGCACGCCCACCCGGAGGTGCTCGAGGCCGTCGTCGGGGCCGCGGAGCCGGGCACCACCTTCGGCGCGCCGACCGAGCTGGAGCTGCGCCTCGCGGAGCGGGTGGTCGCCACCTTCCCGTCGATCGACATGGTGCGCTTCGTGAGCTCCGGCACCGAGGCCACGATGAGCGCGGTGCGCCTGGCCCGCGCCGCCACCGGCCGCGACGCTCGCTGCTCAAGTTCGACGGCTGCTACCACGGCCATGCCGATCACCTGCTCGCGGCCGCCGGATCCGGAGTGGCCACGCTCGGCCTGCCCGATTCGCCCGGCGTGACGGCGGCGGCCGTGGGCGACACGCTGGTCCTGCCGTTCAACGATCTCGCGCGCGGTGGAGGCGCTGTTCCAGGCTCGCGGGCGACGAGATCGCCGCCATGCTGGTGGAGCCGGTGCCGGGCAACATGGGAGTGGTGCCGCCGGTCGCCGGATTCCTTCAGGGCCTTCGGGCGATCACCCGGCGCTACGGCGCGCTCCTGGTGTTCGACGAGGTCATGACCGGCTGGCGGGTGCATCCCCGCGGCGCGCAGGTGCTCTACGGCATCGAGCCCGACCTCACCTGCCTCGGCAAGGTCGTGGGCGGCGGTCTGCCCGCCGCGGCCTACGGCGGCCGGCGCGACCTGATGGAGCGCATCGCCCCGGCCGGGCCGGTGTACCAGGCGGGCACGCTGTCGGGGAATCCGCTCGCCATGGCCGCGGGCCTCGCCACGCTCGACGTACTGGGGCGTCCCGGCACCTGGGAGCGGGCCGAGGCGTTCGCCGGGTGCCGTGGCGGAGGCGATCGAGCGGCGCGGCGCGCGAGGCGGGCGTGCCGGTGACGGTGCAGCGGGTCGGCACCATGCTCACGCCGTTCTTCACCGCGGCGCCGGTCCGCGACTTCGCCGCGGCGCGCGCGCACCGACCGTGCGGCGTACAACGCCTTCTTCCACGCCATGCTCGACGGGGGCGTGTATCTCCCGCCCTCCGCGTTCGAGGCGGCATTCACCTCCGCGATCCACGGCGAGGCCGAGCTGGCGGCGGTCGAGGCGGCCCTGACCTCCACATGGCGGCGGTAGCGATCGTCGGGGCCGGGGTCGCGGGGCTCACCGCCGCCTACCGCCTCAAGCGCCGCGGTATCCGCGTCGTGGTGTACGAGGCATCCGATCGCGCCGGCGGCGTCATCCGGACCGAGCGGCGCGAGGGATATCTCGCCGAGCTCGGCCCCAACTCGCTGACGTCCGCCGGCGGGCCCGCTGGCCGAGGTGCTCTCGCCAGCTGGGGCTCGACGCCTCCCGCGTCGAAGCCCAGCGCGAGGCCCGGAAGCGCTACATCGTGCGCAAGTCCAAGCTGGTCGCCCTGCCGACGTCGCCTTCCCAGCTGCTCACCACCCGTCTCCTCTCCAACGGCGCCAAGCTCGCGATCTTCGGCGAGCCGATGGTGGAGCCGGGCGACTCCCCGATGGAGGAGAGCGTCGCCACCTTCGTGCGGCGGCGGTTCAACCAGGAAGTGCTGGACTACGTCGCCAATCCTTTCGTCGGCCGGCATCTTCGCCGGCGACCCCGAGCAGCTCTCCGCCCGCCACGCGCTGCCCCGGCTGCACGATCTGGAGCACACCCACGGCTCGGTGGTGAAGGCGCTGGGGCAGATGATGCGAGGCCAGGCGCGGCGAGCCGGGCCGCGCCGCGGCCCGGACTCATCTCGTTCGCCGGGGGCCTCCAGGAGATTCCCGACGCGCTCGCGCGGGAGCTTCGCGTCGGAGATCCGCTTCAAGGCGCCGGTGACCCAGATCCGCCGGGGGCCCAAGGGGTGGACGGTGAGCGCCGCGTATCAGGCCTCGGAGCTGTACGACGGGGTCGATCTACGCCGCGCCCGCTCACTGCGCGGACGAAATGGATCTCGCCTTCGAGGGCGGCGACCGGCTGAAGACGCTCACCAGCATCACCCACCCGCCGGTCGCGGTGCTGGCCCTCGGCTTTCGCCGGGAGGACGTCGCGCACCGAGCTCGACGGCTTCGGGTTCCTGGTGCCCGACGTCGAGCGACGGAACGTGCTCGGCGTCATCTTCTCCTCGACCGTCTTCCCCGGCCGCGCGCCGGCCGGGCACGTGCTTGCTCACCGCGTTCGTCGGGGGGGTCCGCAATCCCGACCTCGCGAACGCCGATCTCAGCACCCTGACCGCGCGGGTGCTGGACGACCTCCGCCTGCTGCTCGGCGTTCGGGGCGAGCCGACGTTCCGCGCCTTCCATCTCTGGCCCAAGGCGATTCCGCAGTACACGCTGAGCTACGGCCGATTCAAGGAGATCATGGACGACGCCGAGCGGCGGAATCCGGGGCTCGCGCCTGACCGGCTCCTATCGCGAGGGAGTCGCGCTGGGCGAGGTGATCGCGGCGGCGGACCAGGCCGCCGAGCGGATCGCCGCGCAGGTCGGGACGGGCGAGCGGACGGAGCGGCCAGTGAGCCCGGCCGGCGGCGCTCCGCGTCGGCACCCGGGGCAGCGCGCTGGCGCTGTGGCAGACCGAGCGTATCCGCGCAGCTGCTCGGCCGGCAGCGGGCCAGCCCACCGAGCGGATCGAGATCCGCACCACCGGCGACATGGTGCAGGACGTGCCGCTCGCCCGGATCGGCTCGGCCGCGCTCTTCACCCGCCAGATCGACGAGGCGATGCTCGCCGGGCCGGATCGACATCGCGGTCCACTCGCTGAAGGATCTGCCGACCGAGCTGCCGCAGGGGATCGCCATCGCGGCGATCGGCGAGCGGGAGGATCCGAGCGACGCGCTGGTGGGCCGCGGGCCGATCCGATGGACGCGAGCTGCCGCGGGGCGCCGCGGTCGCCACCAGCAGCCTCCGGCGCAGGGCCCAGCTGCTGCACGCGCGGCCCGACCTCCAGGCTGCAGGACATCCGCGGCAACGTGGACACCCGGCTCGGCCAAACTCGAAGCGAACCCGGCGACTGGTCGGCCATCCTGCTCGCGACGGCCGGCCTGCTTCGGCTCGGCCTCGGCCAGCGGATCGGCGAGCGGCTGTCGCCCGAGGTGATGCTGCCGGCGCCGGGTCAGGGTGCGCTCGCGGTCACGGCGCGAGCGGACGATCGCCGACGCGATCGCCGCGGCGCGAGCCGCGGTGCACCATGCGCCGACCGCGCTCGCCGTGAGCGCCGAGCGGGCCTTTCTCCGGCGGCTGGAAGGGGGGTGCCAGGTGCCGGTGGCGGCGCTCGCGGCGCTCGAGACCGCCGGCGGTGCGACGACGCTGCGGCTGCACGGCAGAGTGATCGCGCTCGGCGGCGACCGAATCGTGGAGGGCCGGGAGAGCGGGCGAGCGTGCGAGACGCCGGACGACGCGGAGCGACTCGGGCTCGTCCCTGGCCGAGCGGCTCCTGGCCGAGGGTGCCGGCGGCGATCCTGGCCGAGGTGCGCGACCGGGCGTCGCCCCTGCCGTGTCCGAGCCGTGACGCCGGGCCCGGTGGTGCTCACCGTCTCGCCGGGCGCGTTCCCCGGGCTGGCGGAGGCGGCTGCGCGAGCTGCCGGTGGCGGTGGAGGAGCACCCGCTGCTGACGCTTCGCGCCGCCGATGGACTGGGGCCCGGTGGACCGGGCGATCCGCGAGCTCGCCGCGCTACGACGCGCTCGCCTTCACCTCGCCGCGCGCGGCCGACGGCGTTCGTCGGGCGCTACCGCGATCTGGGACCTGGATTGAACGGCGGGCGGGCACGCATGCCCGCCGATGTGGAGCGGCGGCCCCGGCACCGCGGCCGCGCTCGCCGCGCTCGTGGCGGACGATGCACCGCGCTTCCGAGGAGGAGAGCGGGCGGGTCGGGCGCCGCGGCCGCGCTGGCCGCGGCGATGCTCGAGGCCGGCGTCGCGGGGCCGGTGCTCTTCCCCTGTGGCGAGATCCGCCGGGACGAGCTGCCTACCCGGCTGCGGCACGAGGGCATCGAAGTGGACGAGGTGGTGTGCTACCGCTCGGTGCTCGCCGACGAGGCCGCGGCCCGCGCGGCCGCGCGAGCGCGCCGGCGATCCTGGTGGTGGCGAGTCCCGAGCGTGGCCGACCTGCTGGCTCGGGCCGCTCGGCGAGGACGCCCGGCCGCGGATGCTCGCCGTCGGCCCCACCACCGCGGCGGCGGCGCGCGCGTCGGGCTGGCCGCCGGCGGCGGTCGCGGCCCGGCCCGACGTCGAGGCCCTGCTGGCCGGCGTGCGATCGCTGCTTGGCGGCCGGCTGACGCGACCGATGAGCGATCTCTTCCTCCGCGCGTGCCGGCGCGAGCCGGTGGAGCGGCCGCCGGTCTGGATGATGCGCCAGGCCGGCCGCTATCTGCCGGAGTATCGCGCGGTGCGCGCCCGGGCCGATTTCCTCACCATGGTGCGCACGCCCGAGCTGGCGGTCGAGGTGACGCTGCAGCCGGTGGACATCCTCGGCGTGGACGCGGCGATCATCTTCAGCGACATCCTGGTCGTGCCGCAGGCGATGGGCATGGCGCTCACGGTGGAGGAAGGGACGGGGCCGCGGTTCCACGATCCGGTGCGCTCGCCCCGGCGACCTCGACCGGCTTCGCGACGTGGAGCCCGAGCGCGATCTGGGCTACGTGCTCGACGCCCTGCGTCTCGCGCGCGCCAGCCTCGGGGGCCGGGTGCCGCTGATCGGTTTCGCGGGCGCGCCGTGGACGCTGATGAGCTACATGGTGGAAGGCGTCGGGCACCAAGACCTTCACCAGGGCGAAGCGCTTCCTGGTGGAGCAGCCGCGGAGCGCGCACGCGCTGCTGGAGCGGCTGGCCGCGATCGTCGGGCGATTTCTCGCGGCCCAGGTCGCGGCCGGGCGCGCAGGCGGTGCAGCTCTTCGACTCCTGGGCCGCGGCGCTCGGCCCGCGTGATTTCCGAGAGTTCGCGCTCCCCTACCTGCGGAGGCGGTGCGCCTGGCGAAGCGCGGCGGGCGTGCCGGTGATCGCCTTCGCTCCGGGCGCGGGCTGGGCGCTCGAGGAGATCGCCGACGCGACCGGCGCCGACGTGATCGGCGTGGACTGGCAGACCGATGCCGCCGAGGCGCGCCGGCGGCTGGCGGATCGCCAGGTGGCGCTTCAGGGGAATCTCGATCCCACCTGGCTCTACGCCGAGCCCGCGCGTGATCCGTGACGCGAACCCACGCGATGCTCGACGCGTTCGGCGGCGTGGGGCACATCGCGAACCTCGGGCACGGCATCCTCCCCGACGTGCCGGTGGCGCACGCCGAGGCGTTCGTGGACGCGGTGAAGGAATGGCGGCCCCGGTGAGCGGCGGCGGTGGCGCGGAGGCCGATCGCCTCGACGATCGAGTCGCTGCACGACGAGGCGACCCGCTTCTTCACCGAGCTGGACGGCGCGCGGCTCGTTCCGGGAGGACGTGTGGCAGCGGCCCGGCGGCGGCGGGGGCGTGTCGCGGATCCTGGCGGAAGGCGAGACTTCGAGAAGTGCGGCGTGAACCGGTCGGTGGTGGAAGGCGTCATGCCGCCGCAGATGGCGCAGCGGCTCGGCGCGCGGGTCGGCGGGAGAGGAGGAGTCCGGCGTTCTTCGTCGCGGGGATGAGCATCGTCGCGCACCCCAGGAGTCCCGAAGGTGCCGACCGTCCATCTCAACGTGCGGTACTTCGAGATCGCCGCGCCCGACGGCACGGCGCTCGACGCCTGGTTCGGCGGGGGCACCGACCTCACGCCGACCTATCCCTACCCCGAGGATGCGGTCCACTTCCACCGCACGCTCAAGGCGATCGCCGACCGGCACCACCCCTCCTTCCATCCCCGCTTCAAGGCCTGGTGCGATAACTATTTCGTCAACCTGCACCGGGGCGAGGAGCGGCGCGGGGTGGGCGGGATCTTCTTCGATCACCTGCGCGCGGGCGACAGCGGACTCGACGGCGACCGGCTGCTCGAGTTCGTGGCAGACGTGGGCCGGGCGCTGCCGGCCGCGTACGGCCCGATCGTCGAGCGGCGGCAGGAACGAGCCGTACGGCGAGCGCGAGCGCCGGTTCCAGCTGGCTCGCCGGGGGCGCTACGTCGAGTTCAACCTGGTGCACGACCGGGGCACGCTGTTCGGACTGCAGACCAACGCCCGGATCGAGAGCGTGCTGATGAGCCTGCCGCCGCTGGCCGCCTGGGAGTACGCGCCGAGCTACGAGCCGGGCTCGTTCGAGGCCGAGCTGCTGGCGATGCTGGAGCCGCGGGACTGGGCGGCGGACGCGCGAGCGACCGGGGACGGGCTGAGCCGCATGCGAGCCGACGAGGCGTACGAGGAGCTGATCCAGCGGGTGCGAGAGGAGGCCGACGCTCGCCTCGATCGAGGCGCTCCTGGAGTGGGACGAGGAGACCCACATGCCCGCCGGCGGCGGTCGAAGGCCGGAGCGAGCAGCTCGCGCTGGTGGCGGGACTGCTCCACGAGCGCGGCACCGATCCCCGGCTGGGCGAGCTGCTGGACGCAGCTGGAGGGCTCGTCGCTGCTGGAGGATCCCGACTCGCCGCCGGCGGTGAACGTCCGCGAGCTGCGGCGGGACTACGATCGCTACGTCCGACTGCCGCGCAAGCTGGTGCAGGACCTCGCCCGCACCACCGCGGTGGCGCAGCGCGCCTGGTCCGCCGCGCGGAACGCGGCGGACTTCGGCCGGTTCCGTCCGCACCTCGAGCGGATCGTGGAGCTCAAGCGGGCCGAGGCGGAGTGCGTCGGGCTACGCGCGCGAGCCGTACGACGCGCTGATCGAGGACTACGAGCCCGGCATCACCAGCGAGATCGTCGGCCGCCTGTTCGACGCGCTGCGGCGCGAGCTGGTCCCGCTCGCGGCGCGCATCGCCGGCGCGAGCCCGCGGCCCGGCACGTCGGCGATGCTCCGGCGCGCGGTGCCGCTGGAGGGCCAGCGGCGACTTCGGGGAGCAAGTCGCCGCGCGCGGTGGGCTTCGACTTCCAGCCGCGGCCGGCTCGATCTCGGCGTCCATCCCTGCTGCACCAGCCTCGGTCCCGGCGACTGCCGCATCGGGCTCCGGTTCGATCTCCGCGACTTCGCCGGCGGCGTCCTGACGGTGCTCCATGAGGTGGGCCACGGGCTCTACGAGCAGGGACTCGACCCGCAGCACTACGGCACGCCGATGGGCGAGGCGGCGTCGGTGGGGATGGACGAGGCGCAGGCGCGGCTGTGGGAGAACCGGGTGGGGCGGAGCCGCGGGTTCTGGCAGCACTTCCTGCCCCAGGCGCGCGAGCGATTTCCCGAGGCGCTGGGCGACGTGGATCTGGACGAGTTCCACTTCGCCGTCAACCGGGTGACGCCGTCGCTGATCCGGGTCCACGCCGACGAGGTCACCTACAACGTCCACGTGATGATCCGCTTCGAGCTGGAGCGCGCGCTCATGTCGGGCGATCTGCTCGCGGCGGACCTGCCCGGCGCGTGGAACGACGCCTACCGCCCGCTATCTCGGCGTGACACCCGCGAACGACGCGGAGGGCTGTCTCCAGGACGGGCACTGGGCGGAGGGGCTCATCGGGTACTTCCCGACCTACACTCTGGGCGACGTGTTCGCCGCGCAGCTCTTCGCGCGGGCCGAGCAGGAGCTGGGCGATCTGGAGCGAGAGCTTCGCGCGGGGGGAGTTTCGCGAGCTGGTCCGCTGGCTGGGCGAGCGGATCTACCGGCAGGGCGGGCCGGTATCCGTCGGCGCGGCTGATCGAGGTGGTCACGGGCTCGCCGCCGGATCACCGGCCGCTGGTGGAGGCGCTGCGAGCGCGGTACGGGGCGCTGTACGGACTCTGATCCGGTGGGCTTGGTCGTGTATATCGCACGTGCGACCTAAACAGCAGCAGTGTATCTTCTACGCGGTGAAGTTCCTGGGGCGGTAGCTCAGCTGGGAGAGCACCTGCTTTGCAAGCAGGGGGTCGCCGGTTCGATCCCGGTCCGCTCCACTTGGGAAGTCCTTCCCCCGCTATGCCTTCTGTGCAGCGGGGTTTTCGTTGCATTCTGCGGACAGGAACGATCGTAACGTTTACCGTAATGTAAGCCCGCTGATAGACCGGAGCGCCGATGCAATTGAGCACCGGGTTAGAGCCGGCTCACATTGCCGGTACTGGTCCCATTTAAGGAACCGGCACTGCGTCGTGTGTTCCTGCCCGTCAGCCAGCTTAACGATCAGGCAATGACGACCGACCCGCTGGCGACGCTCCATCGCCAAGGTAGTCGTTGACCACGCGCGCAGCTTTCAACCTCTAGCGCACCGCTGGGAAAAGCCGTAGGCTAAACACCCAACTCCATCAGGCCTATGTCCACGCTTCTCGTGATTGATGACGAACCCGTAGTACGTAAGCTGGCCTGCCAAACCCTCCGGCAGGCCGGTTATACCTGCCTTGAGGCCGATTCCGCCTTGGCGGCGCTGGAGCAGCTCCAGTCAGATCCGCAGCGGCTCGACGGCATGGTCGTAGACATCAGGCTTCCAGATATGAGCGGACTAAATCTCGTCCGACTGGCGCGCATTCATCGCCCTGGAATGCCGGCCCTCTTCATTTCTGGCTATGTCCAGCCCGCTGCAGAGGAGCCTGAACTCCAGCAGCTTTTACAAGCCTTCCTGCCCAAGCCATTCACACCTGATCAGCTCTTAGCAGCTGTCCGAGAATTGCTACCCACACCGCAGTCAGCCTGAGCCTCCAGCCCCGACCGAATTGACCGACTGCGCGCGGCGTAGCCGGTGCTGGGTCCGCGGAGAATCCAAAGCGAAGCGGTGATTCAGAACTCGGTGCCGCTTGGCGTGACGGCTCCAGTGAATCATCAATCGAGTACTGCTCCAAAGACGCACGCGCGGCCTTGCGCCTTTCAGTACCACCCGCCATGTTGCGGGCCTTACCGACGGCACTACGCAATGTTCCGTCTCCGGTCCGCCCTGGCGTCTTCCTTCCCGCGCCACTCCGCTCCAGAGATCACCAGCATCGATAACCGACGTGTCTCTCAGGAGGGACTATGTACGTTCTCGTCCAACATACCGTTTCCGATCCGGCTCCATTTTGGAACGACGCGGATCCCAGGGCCCTCTCACCCAAGGCGAATCTCCACCACACCTTCCCCACACCCGACGGGACTCGGGCCGTCTGCATCTGGGAAGCCGCCTCCGTGGAAGCGCTTCGAAATCTCCTTGAGCCGATCGTTGGGAAGGCCAGCCGCAACGAGTACTTCGAGGTAGAGAACAAAGAGGGCTTCACTTTCCCCTCCCGTGTTCCGAGGACGGCCGCCGCAGGTACTGAAAAGCGGTAGCGAAGCCGAGAAGAAATAAGCCAGGCCAATGAACTAGGCGCTGAGGGCGTTAAGCACGCTTCTGGAATAGCTCCCAGCGCCCTTCACCCTGCGTGTACGTCCGGCTCTTGATCTTGTACCAGACGGTCTCGGGTCGATAGGCATCCGCCTTGCAAACAGGGGTCGCCGGTTCGATCCCGGTCTGCTCCACTTTCAGAAGGCCTGCTCCCTCCGTTGGATCCCTCAAGAATGGCCGACCCCGAGCCGCCAGCAGGACCGCTGTTTCGTTGCCATTTGGTGGCCATCTCGCAGCGATGGTTGCCTTCCCAGATTACGATGGCGAGCGGAAGGCGACGAGCGGCGCATCGGCTCCGCCTCACACCTGCCTCCTCGCCCTAGCCGACCGCCGTGCTGCGCTATATCGTGAATCCGCCGCACCGCCTGCCGTGCGGGATTCGCCCGCGCGTCCCGGGCTCTGCGGCACCTTCGGAGGGACGCATCATGCGCAGCACGTTCATACCGTTGGCCGCCCTCGGCCTGCTCCTCGGGTGTGGGGGCGGTGCGGACCGTACCGCCGACCGCGAGCCTGGCGCAGCGGCCGACCAGTCCCAGACCGACACAATGGCGTCGGCGTCACGGCGGACGCCTCGAGCGATGGCGGGCTCACTTGGGGGCCGGCGCCGCCCGGTCTCCCCGCTGGAGCCCAAGCGGCGGTCGTCTCGGGCGACCCGACCAAGGCCGGCCCCTTCACTGTTCGGCTCGACATGCCGCCGGACTACGTGATTCGCCCGCACCATCACCCCACGAGCGAGGAGCTCCGCTTGGTCGAGGGCACGGTGCACTTAGGCCATGGGGCAAAGTGGGACGATCAGGCCATGAAGGCGATGGCCACGGACAAGCCAGTGACGATGGGCGCCAAGGAGCCTCATTACCTGCACGCTGCCAGCCGCGTCGTCCTGGAGGTCCAGAGCACAGGCCCCTTCGCGATCACCTACGTCGACCCGAAGGACGACCCGCGGACCGGCTCAACGCCTTGAGCCGGCCCGGAACCTGAGCCCCGAGGGGTTCACGTCACCGGCACCGTCGAGTACTCGCGGCCCGAGGAGTTCTCGACGGACAGACGGGTAGACGGACAGAAAAGGAGCGCGGGGAGGTGAGAATCACCGACCCGCGCTTCCTACTGCCGCCCGTCCGTTGTTTGTCCCCCTGTCCGTCCGACTCCGGATTCACCCTCCGGCTTTCCTCTTCGCCTCCTCCCTCAGCTCCTCGCTCGCATAGATCGCTACCTCGACCCGGCGGTTCTGGCCTCGGCCGGCGGCGGTCTCGTTCGGGGCGACGGGCTCTTCCTCGCCCAAGCCGCCGGTGGCAATGCGGTTCCGGTCGACATCCTGGCTCACGAGATACTCCGCCGCGGCATCCGCCCGGCGCACCGAGAGCTCCTTGTTGTATTCGGCGGTGCCCACGCTGTCGGTGTGCCCCAGGATGAGGAGGTCGGACCCGGGATATTTGTCGAGACTTTGAGCCAGGGAGCGGAGATTGGACTGTGCGCCGGGCTTGACGTCATCCGAGTCGAAGTCATAGAGCAGCCCCGATGCGAAGGTCACCTGGATCCCCTCGCCGACTCGCTGGACAGTGGCGCCTGGGATATTCTGGCGCAGCTCGCGAGCCTGGCGGTCCATCTGGTCACCGATGATGGCGCCCGCCGCACCGCCCACCACGGCGCCGATGATCGCGCCTTTCGCGGTGGAGCCGGCGACCTTGCCGATGACGCCGCCCAGGACCGCTCCGCCGGCGGCACCGAACACCAGGCCGCGTTGGGCGTGGCGGGCGCAGCCGGCCATGCCGAGAGCAATGGCGAGGGCGAGGGACAACAGGAGAGCACCACGGGCGGAACGGATCACGGTGGACCTCGGGGAGTGGGTGGATCGAGCCGCAGTGGCCAGGGGTAGGTCTATTGCGGTCACGGGAATGGCCGGTGGGTACGTCTAAAATCTGCGGTGGACGGCTGGCGAATGCTAGCAATAGCGCCGACCCCAGCCTGGGGTTTGGAAGCGCACGCATGTATGGGCCGCGCACCTCGGGGCTGACTTGGAGGAGGCGCTCGGTTTGCGGCTGCCTAGATCACGCGGGGGGTCACAGCAACCCAATAGCATGGCATCTCACTCCTTTCTCGGGAGCACAGCCATGCATCACTCCTTGGCAACAACGGCGCTCTGCGGACTTCTCATCCTGCCGGGGCTCGCCGGCGCACAAACCGCCGGTGGTCCGCGCCTGGATTCCGACCGCCAGCAGGTATTCCAGACGCTGGAGGACAGCCAATGGATACGTCTCGCCGGACCCGGCCTCGGCCGTCGGGAGGGTAGAGTGCTCCAGCATAGCCCGACAGAGATAGTTCTCTCTCCTGAGCCGCAGTCCCTTCGCGTCCCCGCCACCAGGATCGACACCTTATGGATCAAGGGAACATCCAGTAAGTCCGGAGCCCTCGTCGGCGGGCTGCTGGGGGCCGCCGCTGGCGTCTTGTTTGCGACCCAAGCCGTCGAGGAGGGCGAGACCCCCGGAGCGGATTGGGTGCTGGCTATCGGAGGAGGGGGCGCGGTGGCGGGTGGCCTCCTAGGCGCGCTCGTGGGCTTGGCCATCCCACGATGGCACCGCCAATATCCATGAGGAGGCTTCAATCGCTTGCCAGATCATCCTCAGTGCGCGATGAGGAAGGCAGGCCTCGAGGCCGAACAGGCCGATGCAGGCGAGCGGGAGGCACGATCGGGCGCTCTTGCGCCCGTCCGGACTGATTCGGAGATTGTATCCCCTGCAACTCACAGCCGACCAGATCGTGGCCTGGAGGTACGATGGATAACAACTGCCCGTACTGTGGCATTTCGGTCGCCGGCCAGGCCAGGTGCCCGCTCTGTGACACTCGATTGGCCAGCACTGGTGTCAGGGTCAGCCTTCGGCGTGCCCTCCTCTGGGCATTCGTTGTGGAGGAGTTCGTGCTCTTGATGGTGCTGAGGCGGCTAGCCTGACTCGGCCACAGGAGCCGCCAGCGCTATCGTACGCCGACGCCACCGGCTACGCAGGCCCCTCGCTCACGTCCCACACCAAGCGGTTCACGCCTAGCCCCCTCCATGAATCTGAGGCAAGGGAGTTACTGTGACCAATTTCAGCAAGGACCAGCTTGACAAGATTCGCGCTCTGCTGGAGAAGGCTGGTGTAAAGCCAGAGTGCCTTGTCTGCCGACGCGGGACGTTGGTGCTCGACCGCGGACAGTTCGGACTCCAAGAAGTGGGCGGGAACCCCACGGGAGCGCCCGGTGGCACAGCGGGACCGACGGGGAGAATCGCAACGTGCGTGCTCTTTGCCTGCAATAGCTGCGGATTCGTCCGAATGCACTCACTCACGGCGATCGGCCTAGAGAACATGACGTGAAGAGGTTCTGCCCCGACCCCTGCATGCCTGACGCTTTCGCGCGACCCTCCACTGGGCGCAACCAAACCTCAACACGGTGGAGGGTGGACACGAACAGCCCGGGTCGGACCCGGGCTGTCTTCCGGCTAACCTGGCACTGTCAGTATCTTTGCGAAGTCGCTAAGAACGTGAGGTGCAGCGATCAGAGCCCCCGGAGGGATCTCACGGTTGATTGCCCACCTGTTTGGGGTCTGTCGTCCGCGCCAATTCGTCGACGGTCAGCTCTAACTCTTTGGCTTCCGTTCCAGTCTTCTGCAAGACGAGCGCCTGTTGCTCCTTCGTCAGCTCGAGGCGGAACGACTTCTTGGCCCTCGTCATAAGCCCTCCTCCGTGGTGTTGCTACGCCGCCCGTCCACCGGCCCCGCTGCGCGCCAGGCGCTGTTCGTCCGCGACCATCGCTCCGAATCCGGCTGAGGCGCAACGACTGGTCGCAGTTCACCCTATGTCTTGAGCGCAGCTGGCGCGGTGTCGGGCGCCACATAGGCGGCGGCGAGCGAACAAGCCGGCGACGCGTTGTGACGCAACGGGCTCGACTATGCGTAGCTCACCCGGTGTGTGTAGGTCGTCCGCTCACAATGGCTTTGCAAGCAGGGGTCGCCGGTTCGATCCGCTCCACTCGCTCGATCGAGGCTCTAGACGGGCACCAGCAGCATGTCAGACGCCCCGACACCTCATCGAGCGGACTTGTCGATCGCCGCCCCCAGCTCCGTGTAGGCGGTCGGATCGATCTCCCGGAACGGGGTCGCGCGGTAGGCGATCCTTCCATCCGGTCCCACCACGAACAGGTTGCGGTTGGTCATTCCTGCGTGGCTGGCCAGGGCGCCGTACCGCTTGCCGACGGCCGTCCCGGTATCGCTCGCGAACAGGAACGGGAACTCTGAGTCGCGCGCCCACGAGGCAAGGGCGGTGTCGGGGTCGGCGCTGATGGCGATGAGCACCACGTTGCGGCCGTTCTTGAAGAGCTGCGCGTACTGATCACGGTACGCGTTCATTTGAACCGTTCAGCCGCTCGTTCGGGCCTTGAAGAAGAACGCCAGGACGACGGTCTTCCCCTTGAAGTCGGAGAGATGGACGGGGCTCGCGAGGACCCCGTAGCGCGTGGCGCCCTGCATCGTGAAGTCTGGTGCCACCGCGCCGATCCCGAGAGGAGGTGTGGTATCCACCGGCGGTGCCGCCGATTGCTGGGCGGCGAGCACCGCCGGCGTGACGGCAAGAGAGAGAGCGAGGCAGAGCGGTCGCATACGCGTTCCGGTTCGTGGGGTAGGTGGAATATACCGGCATGGCACCGTTCTGTAGCCAAACCCGCGCAACAAGTCGAGGCCAACGCTGGTCCGCGGGGCAGGGCCCAGGGTCACCGGTTTCGAACTAGTGATGGATGGCATCGAGGACTATTGCCGTGCGCGTAATCTGCGCCTGGTGTCCGGTATTTGGCGCAACGACCAACTGAGCGCCAGGTATTGCGGTAGCGAGCCGTTTTGACTCGGGCAGCAACTCATCTTGGGCACCACAAATGACGATCACGGGCACGCGCATGCCCGCATAGCGTGTGCTTGCTTCGCGAAGCACTCGGTCGAGATTCCGGGTATCCCACACCGTCGCCACCACCTGAGATGGCCGCAACCACAGCGCGCGGGCTGCCTCAAGGTGATCGCGTCGAACGGTGTCTGGTGCGTACGCCGAGGCGAGGCGACGCTTCAGGAGGGTGCGTCCGACCGGCAACAACACCGTATATCGGAAGAGCGCGCCGATAATCGGTGTTCGGTTGAGTGCGTAAACGGGGTCTGCTCCGCCAGTGCTCGGAAATGCACGCGTTCCGATCAGCACGAGGCGGTCGACGTCTCTCGGATGCTCGAGCGCATACAGCAGCGCGAGCCCGCCGCCCCAAGAGTGGCCAACGACGATCGTCCGGCTCACGCCGAGGCGCGCGAGCGCGTCGTGAATCAGCTGCACCTGATCGTACGGGGTTGTTCCGGCGGCGACGTGCGAGCGCTGTAGCCGTGGCCGGGCCGGTCGAACGCGATTACGCGGTGGGTGCGGGCGAGCGAATCCGCGAGCGGAACGAAATCTTCAACGAATCCCGGGTTACCGTGTAGCAGCAGGACGGGCGCGCCCGTACCCCGATCGACCTAGTGGAGGCGGACACCGTGCACGGTCACGAACTGTCCTGTGGGCGGAAATTGCGCTTCGGCGCGCCGAACCTCCACCAGTGTGTAGAGGGCCAACGCGACAAGAATTGCGAGGAACCCTGCACCGACGCCTCTGGCCCAGCGTTGTCGATCGGTTGCGGCCATGCAGCTAGTCTAGCCGCATCGCGCCTTCGCAAGTCAAGGGTCGTAACGTGCGGGTGCTCGTCTCAAGAGGGACCCTGCCGCTTTCGCCTCACAATCCTCAGCTCGCGGGCCACTTGGTTCGCGCCGGCGGAGGACGTGCTGCGGAAAGCGAAGTGCTTAGGGTCCAGAGCCTCAACCCGCCCCGATGCGGGCTGCGACCCCCGGCGCCGCGCCGTTGCGTTGATCTGCTCCAGCAACGTGCTGGCCGGCTGCCACTCATTGGGGGTCACGTCCGGATATAGATGCTTGAACGCGGGGTAGAGCAGCGCCTGGCGAACGGCTGAATTGTCAGTCATCGAGCTACGCCTTCCCCTTGCGCGGTCGCTGGCGCGCGCGGCACGGCATCCAGCCAGGGAGTACCGGGGAGCCGCGGAATTAACCGCCGCTCGATGAGCGTTCTCACGGTGTCGAGGAGAAACTCCGGGGTAAACACCTCGGATATGGTGAGCACATCATCAGGCAGGCCCTCAGGGATGGTGGAGCCGATATGAAGGACCTGAATCCCCGGACTGGCCAAGCGGACGCGTCGAACGAGGTCACCGACGTCGATGCCGGTCCCATAAGTGTTCAGCACCAGCAGCGCAATTTTCGGCATCCTCCCGCACAACTCCTCCGCGGCGAGGCCGTCATGGGCCTGGAACACGCAGTAATTGCCCATCCGCAGGAGTCCGGTGACTGACAACAACAGGGCGTTGTAGTCGCAAATGACGATGCGCCGCCCCTCGCTGGAGGGAACGGGACGCTGGGACGACATTTTGGGAGCCTTAGTCCGGCGACGACGGCCGGTGGGGGCAGGAGACCTCAGGCAAGCTAGCTGAATACTAGCCTGTTCCCCGCCGGGGGGTAGTGGCATTCCAGCGTAACAGCTCAGTCAGGTCCAGCGACCCACGGAGATGCACAGCCTCAGAGATACGACAGCCACCACCTCCCGCTCCGCGCCTTGAGCGCCGCGTACCGCCGGCACACCGGGTACAGCACCGCCACCACGCAAAGCCAGACGAGATAGACCACGGGCAACCCGAAGCCGTACCCCTCCGGCAGGAGCCGGTGGACGCGTGCGGATGGCCGAGCCGGGAAAGCCCTGCGCGACACCGGCGGCGACCGCGAGCGCGTGCACCAGGTAGAGGTGCGTCACGTAGAAGAGAAACGGCACCCGGCCGAAGGTGACGAAGACATCCGCCAGCCGGACCCCTGGCCCGTCGCAGGAGAGGGACGGCGACGAGCGCCGGCCCCAGCGTCATCAGCACGAAGAGCAGCGACGGCGGATACTTGGTCACGTTCAGGAACGACATGGCCAGGAGCTCCGGGCTCCCGTCGTCGAACCGGGGACTGGGGTCGCCGTAGCCGTTGAGCGTCCGGAGCACCACGAACCCGAGAACCATCAGCGCACCCGCCCACGCGATCCGGCGCGCCGCGCCGGCATCGCGCGAGAACACCGCGGGTCCGGCGGCGTAGCCGAGAGCCATCACGCCCACCCAGGGGATCAGCGGGTAGATCACGATCACCGGCATGATGCCGAGCGGGCCCTGGCACGTGCAGGATGTGCCAGAGCGGGGCGAAGGCGCCGAACGCCGCGGGCGCGATTCCGTCCAGCAGGTTGTGCCCCATCACCAGCGCGAGACCGAACGCCGCGACCGCCGCGCGAGGCAGATGAATCAGCCCAGCCAGCACCACCATCGAGGCGCCGATCGCCCAGATCACCTGTGCGCGGGCGCCCATGGCCCACCGGGTGCTGAAATACCATCCAAAGCTGATCACCGTCAGCTCGAGCAGAATCAGCCACAGCCCGCGGGTGAGGAGGAAGCGGGCGAGCTGGCCGCGCGTGCGGCGGGTACCGGCGATCCATGCGCTGGCCCCGGCGAGAAAGACGAAGACCGGCGCGCAGTAGTGGGTGATCCAGCGGGTGGCGAAGAGCGCCAGGTCGGTGCGGGTCAGGTCGGTGGGGTCGAACCGGGCATCGGTGAAGTAGGCCCGGACGTGATCCAGCACCATGATGACCATGACCAGGCCGCGGAGCAGGTCCACGTGGTCGAGGCGGGCGCGCCCGGCGGGGGTCTGGGGCCTTGTCGCCGCGGGACGGCGCGCCCGCGGGATCCGGTATTCTCCCGACGAGGGCTCGGGTCCAAGCACTGTGCTCATGTCAGATTCTCTGGGCCTGGTGGCTTTGGGGGCTGGATGATCGAGGTCCATACTGTTATGCGCGACGAGGCGACCCAAAGCGGACAGCGGATGACACCTGCACTCTCTCGTTGCGAGTTGCATCAGAGAGGCACGGGGAATGTCCGGCCGAGGAATCGAAGCGCGCAGTCCTTCATGTCACGAGTCTGCGAGGACGCGCGGGCTACACGCGCTCGCCCGATGGGACTCATTACATGAGAGGAGGGTATCATGGCAGGAAAGTTTGGCGGCCTGCTCGGCGCCGGAATCGTTGCTCTGACACTAGCGGGAGCCGCGTGCGGATATGACCGCAGCTCCAACCCAACCGGCCCCGGGTACGAGGACACCGCGGCGCTTGGCCACCCTGGCAGCGCCGGTGATGCCGGCGGCAGTTGGCCGGTCCCGGTTTCGGGTCTTCAGCGCGACCGGCGACATCGCCGCGCCACTCGCCGAGTTCCGCACAGTGCTCGGCGATCCGGCGAATGGCGGCACACCAGGGCCACTTCTGGGCGGCCGGCGGGAAATCAAGTGGGATGCCGTCCCGGCGGCGCAGACCAACGTCAACACCTTTCCGGGCGACTTCTTCAACACCAACGTGAAGGCTGGTGCGATCTTCACCACTGACGGCGTCGGATTCCGCAACAGCGACAACGATTTCGTCGACATCAACCCGGCCTATGCCGACGAATTCAACGCGTTCAGCCTGCCGAAGACCTTCATGCCGATCGGCAGCGCGGCGATGACCGTCACCTTCCGCGTGCCCGGCGCCGAGACCCCTGCGGCGACGCGGGGGTTCGGGGTCGTGTTTTCCGACGTAGAGCGAGCAGGGAGCGGCGTCCATCAAGCTCTTCGACGCCGAGGGCCGGAGCCTCGGCCAATACCACGCCCCGGTCCGGAACGATCCTGCCGGGTTCTCCTTCGTCGGCGTAGTGTTCGAGTCGCCGATTGTGGCGGAGGTCCGGATCACGTCGGGCCAGCGGGCGCTTGGCGCTGGGATGCAGGACCTGAGTGACGGCGGCAATCTCGATCTCGCCGTGATGGACGATTACCTCTACGCGGAGCCGCAGGCGATCCCGTGAACAGCGCGCGGGCCGGGGACACCCCCGGCCCGCCGCACCGCTCGCTCGTACTCCTTCCAACTCAGGGCCGTTACCGCGTCGCGGACGTCGGCCGGGCCTCCCCTGCGAAGACATACTCGTGCTGCGCGTCGCGCAGCGTCAGCGTGTTGTCGCCGGCGACGAACTCCAGGCCGATGAATCCGGGAACGATCGTGATGAACGAGATCGTCCCGTCGGGGTTCTTGCGCGACGCCACCTCGCTCGACCACTCGCCGAAGTCGAAAATCGTCGCGGGGCCCTTCTTGCTCACGGCGATCGCGCCGACCGCGGGGTGCGCGTACCTTGCGGCGAGCTTCCCCGCCTCGCTCGGATCGGCCGGCACGGTCAACAGCTTGCGGTCGGCGGCCATCTCGTCGAAGTACGTCTTGGCGGTTGCCGCGATCTGGCCGTCGGCCTCGGCCTCGCCGTCGAACAACACCTCGAGCAGCTTGCGCCGAAACACCGAGCGCACCAGCCAGCCGGGATCGCCGTTCGTCAGGATCACGGCGCCGACGCCGTGCTCCGGCAGCCACATCATGTCGCTGTGAAACCCGATCATGTCGCCCCCGTGATGAACGACGGGGGTGCCGTACTGCGTGTTCACGAACAGCCCCATGCCGTAGGTGATGTCCGTCCCGACCGCCACCTGCGGCGCTCGCCGGGCGAACAGCGCCTCCTTCGAGATGTATCGCTTGCCGTCCGGGAGCTTGCCTTCATTGAGCTCCATGACGACGTACTTCAGCATGTCGTTCACCGAGCTCCACGCACCGCCCGCGGGCCGCACCGGCACGATCGAAAGATTGGTGCGGTCCTCCGCCAGCGCCGGCTTGCCGTCGACGTCGGGCGCATGCGCCGTCGCGGCGTTGCCCTGCTTGCGCCTGAGCGAAGTCGTGCGTCGTCGCCGTCATGCCGAGCGGATCGAATACCATCGCCTGCATCGCCTTGTCGTACCCCGCGCCGAGCTCCAGGTCGGGGAACGCGACGTGTCCGCCGAGGAATCCGGCGGCCGCGGCCATCGGATTCGAGTACTGGAAGAGCTCGCCGAACTTGCTGGTCGGCTGCATCGTTCCGAGCACGGCCATCGCCTGGTCGGGGGTGACGCCGTCGAATTCGAGCAGCCACTCGAGATCCTGGCGCGGCATCCCGGTGCACGCGCAGATCAGGTGCTTGATCAGCACCTTGCTCGTGACCTCCGCGTCGCCGAGCTTGAACGACGGCAGCACCGTCACCGCCGGCGTCTCCCAGGCGAGCTTCTTCTCATCCACCAGCTTGGCGAGCATCAGCGTCGCCATCGCCTTGGTATTCGACGCCACCATGTACCTGGTGTCGGCGTCCACCTCATCGGGCTTGCCGAGCTCGCGCACGCCGAAGCCCTCGGCGAGCACGACGCGGCCGTTCTGGTAGAGGCCGAGCGAGACGCCCGGCACGCCGGTGAGCTTCATCGACGTTTCGACGAACTTCCGGAGCTCCGCCAAGCGTGCATCGTCGAGCGGGTGCGCCGTCCTGCCGGCGAACGACTCGCGGCTCCGCCCCTTCGGCAGCAGCTTGCCGAAGATCAACCCCACCTGGGCCGCGCGCTTCTCGCCGATCGCCTGCGCCATGTCGTAGATCCCAACCGTCCACGTGTCGTTGGCCCGGCGCACGTCGGCACCGACGTCACGCTTTTCGTTCGGCGAGGTCTGGTAGGAGTACGACTTGCGATCGGTCCAGCCGTCCTTGTCGGCGACGGGCGTCGTGACTTTGAGCGGCCAGGTCGCGTCGGGCTTATACGCGGCCCACGCGGCGGCGACCGCGGCATCGCCATCCACGGCGTCGGCGGCCGCCACGTCGACGAGCGCGATGAACGATCCGCCTTCGGGCGCCTCGAGGATCGTCGCGGGTCCACGTACGGTGAGGGACCAACCCGCGGGGGCGACGAACGTATTGCCGGCGACGGTTGCCGTCGGGATGTCGGCGGTGATGCGCTTGGGCCCGCCCGGCGCGGTCGCGCAAGCGCCGCCGAGGCCGACAGTCGACCGCGACAATGAGTGTGAGGGGGACACGTGATGGGCGCATGGGCTTTCCTCCAGCCTCAGGCAGGTCTTGGATCTCGCACCGACAGCCGGCCTGGCCACCAGCCGGCCTGGCTACATTGATGGGGGGGGCCGCCGGCGAGCAACGGGAGGGCGAAGGTGAAAGGGCAACCTACGCGCAACCAACAGTACTCGCCAGACGGAGGATTGCTAGCGGAGTCGGTTGGCGATTGGTATCTCCATCACGGCTGGGCCCTATCGAGGAGTGCGGGCGGGGAGCATGTTCGAGGCGGTCCAGCGAAAGACAGCCAGCCTACGGTGCGGCAGGGTCAATCGACGCTGCATCGGAGCCGCCGGTAGCAGATGAACTGTCCGGCTCGGCCGCTGAGCTGTCCGCCTCGGACGGTGCCGGCAAATGCCCGACGGTGCCCGCGCCCAGTCCCCCGCCGATAGTTACCCCCTTGACGCCATACCCTCCAGCCGACCGCGTTGCGACGCCGACCGCCGTCCGGGTCGCCAGCCCCCCGACGGCGTTGCGGAACAGCGCGAGCATCGAGACCAGGCCGAGGGCAAGCACGGCGATCAGTAGGGCATACTCCACGGTCCCGGCTCCCGACTCACACCTGCGTAATCGCCGGATGAGCTGTCGCACGGGGACTCCCGTCACGGTTGATCGGGTACCGACAATGGAGCTTCAGGGTTATGGCGGATACAGTCAGGGGTTGAACAAACAAGCAGAATGTGTGCCCGGTGAGCCGGGGGGAGGGGACCGGAGGTAACTACATGCTGAATCGGGGGTTCTGAAGTCGGTGTGGACCAGCTCGAAACGGTGCGCCCCCCTCCCCGGCGCGCACCATGCAAGGTTTGGCACATTCCGCAATAGCGAAGGCGGATCTATTCCGCCACCACTTGCCCGCGAATCTCGCCGCTGATCATGTCCCCGGCGCCGGTGTTCTGCTGGCCCACGCCATCATCGGTATGCACGTTCACGTATGCCCCGCCGCTGCGCATTGCCGAGATCAACGAGTCGAACGAGATCGCCGGCGGACCGACGGTGGTCCCATTGGTTCCGGTGGCCAGCACGCCATCACCCGCCTCGCATGCCGGCACCGGGTCGCCGGTGCCGCAGAGGTTCAACTGTACCGGGCCGTTCTGCCCCTCCGGCGCGATGTGGATGTGGGCGACCACCACGTTCTGGAGATCGGACACGTTGATCGTGTAGGTAAGCTGATCATCGGCCAGCGACAGCGTGGCGGTTCCGCTGGCGTCCGTTGCGACCGCCGGGACCTCCTCCGCTCCGCTCAACAGGGCTGTGAAATTGGTCGCCGGACCCGACCCGTCATCGTCGCTGCATGCCGCAAGCACCGGCGCGAGGGCCACCAGCGCCAGGGTGAGTGTTCGCATCATCGCCCATCCTTTCAGCCTTGGACCCGTCAATCCGTGCGTGCCAGAATCACGCTAGTCGCTCCCCGCCGGAGGGTCTTGTAACGGGGTAGCGCGTTTGGAGCGGCCTAGCACCGCCGGCGGGAGCGAGCGGCGGGCTAGAACAGTACCAAGCCGCTTCTCCCATGCAAGACCGGCCCCCGCGCGGTGGCTTATCTACGAACCATGCTGTGGCGAGTCGGATTGCTCGTCGCGATCCCGTGTGCCCTCGCCACGGGTCGCGAAGCGAGCGCCCAGACGGTGCTGGATCGGACGCCGAACCTCTCCGGCGCCTGGATCGGCGCGCCGGGGGTGCTCCACTTCAACTTTCTCCACCGGTTCTCCATCAGCCCGGCGCCCGAACGGAAGGTGAGCAGCGCTCCCACCTTCCTGCTCGCCGCCGGCCTTCCGGCGAGAACTCTCCTCGGCGTGCACTACGCCACCAACTCGGAGCTCTCACCCCGCTACCCGAACGAGTGGGAGCTGTTCGGCCGGTACGCCCCGCTCGACCAGGAGCTCGGCGCCCCGCTCGATGCCTCGGCCCAGGTGGGCTACAATCTCGCGGCCGAAGGCCTGGACGCCGAAGCCTCGGTGGCACGGCGACAGGGCCCGCTGCGACTGCTGGCGCGCGCTGAGACTGCTGGCGGAGCCGGTGATGCTGGTGGGAGCGACGTTGCGGTGGCTGGAGGAATGGTGATACGACTCAAGCGGGGAATCGCCCTCTCGGGCGACGTGGCTTCCCTCACGGACCGCGACACCCGGGGAGCGGGTCGCGTGGGCGGCCGGGCTGAGCCTGGCGATTCCGCACACGCCGCACACGCTGTCGCTGCACGCCACCAACACCAACAACGCGACGCTCCAGAGCTCGTCCCGCGGGACCGGCGAGACCCGGTACGGCTTCGAGTTCACCATCCCGGTGACGCTGAGCCGCTATTTCGGCGGCCGCCGCCGGCCGCGCCGCCGGATACCGCGGCGGCGACCGCTCCGCCGGAAGCCGGGACTCGGTCACCGCACGGGTGCAGGACTTCATGTTCCGACCCACGCGGCTGGAGATCACGGCCGGCACGACGGTCGTGTGGACCAACGGCGGCCAGGTGGTTCACACCGTGACCGCCGAGGACGGCAGCTTCGACTCCGGCCCCATCGAGGCGGGCGAGCGCCGGGCGATCACCTTCTCCACGCCCCGGCACCTTCCTCTTCCACTGCACGCCCCACCCCTTCATGCGGGGTGAGGTGGTGGTGCGCTGACCGATGGGCACTTCCTCGAGGGGGCTCGCGGCGCTGGGACTCGCGGCCGGGCTGGTCGGCGGCATGCTGGCGGGCTGCTTCTCCGAGCGCGGGGCGACCGCACCCGTCGGAAGGGCGAGTGCCGCTTTCCCGTCGGTGACGACATCCCCGGCTCCACGGTCGTCGTGATCCGCCGGTTCGCGTTCGGCCCGGGCGAGGTGCGAGTGCGAGCCGGCGAGCGGGTCACCTGGATCAACTGCGACGAGGACGCGCACACCAGCACGGCCGATGGGGGCGAGTGGGAGTCGCCGCTTCTGGTCGCCCGGCGACGCCTTCACCCAGACGTTCGAGACGCCGGGCGAGTTCGCCTACCACTGCGAGCCCCACCCCTTCATGACGGGGCGGGTGATCGTCGAGTAGAGTCGAGGTGCAGGCTGGACTACCGGGCGTCCGCCCCGTGCCGGCGCCGCCGCGGGCGGAGTCGCTCTGCCGGACAGCGGAAGCGCGGCTCGGGGCGGACCGATCGAGCGGGCACAAGCACCTCGTAGAGCTCCCTGAATCCGAACGGCTTCCTCAACACCGGAACGTCGGGGTGAGCCGCGATGACCGCGGCGGCCTTGCCGATCGGCGCGTACTCGGCGATGAGGGCGACCCGGGTGCCCGACTTCCGGCGCGCCGATCCGCTCGGCGAGCTGGCCGCCGTCCATGTCGGGGAGCACGATGTTGGTCAGGACGAGCTGGTGGAGGCTCGGGTACTGGAGGAGCATCCGCAGCGCCTGCTGGCCGTCCCGGGCGACTCGGGCGTCGTATCCCAAGCGCGCGGACCAGCCGGCTGGTGGTGGAGCGCGCCGCGGTGCGGCTCTCGACGACGAGAACGATCGGCGGACGGAAGAGCGCCAGCGGAAGCGGGTCGGGAGAGAGCATGCGCGGCTCCAGGACCGGGGTTTCGCGGTCAGGAACCCTCTCCACGACGAGGGGGTGGTCGGGCTGTCGGTTGCTCAGGTAACAGAGCGCCGGGGCGGCGACTCCGCAAGGGTCGGAGGATCAGCTCCCGGTCGGGTGGGGCGGCGGCGTCGCTCATCCGGGTGAGCCCCTCCGGCCACCCCTCGGGCCGCGGCGAGGCGCCGCGGAACTCGAAGTGATCCTCGCGCAGCAGCCGCGCGCCGGTGATGCGCCCCGAGTTGGCGGGGTCGCCGTAGAGCAGGGTGACGACGCGGTTGATGAGGGCTTCGACCGGAGTCCAGACGGTCGAGTCCAGGCCAGGATACAGGTAGGCGAAATCGGCTTTGAGCCTGGCCTCGCGCCCCCGCGCCTGGGCGGGCTTGGCATGACGCTGACTGGCGTGCACTCACGCGGGACCTCCTCCAGATGGATAGCCGGTGCGACCACGAGTTCGCCGCGGTCGTCACAACGCTACCCGGCCGCCCGGCCCTCGCAACCAGTCCCAGGAGGTGGTCCACGAAGCGAAGCGATCGGCGGTGGCGTAGGCCGCCGACCAGCGGATCATTGCCCGACCGCGCGCGCCGAGGGCCGGATGTCGCTGCCGAAAGTGCTGAGGGTGAGGAGCTTGTTGACGGCCGCCCACATCGCGATTCAGATCGCCGCGGACGACGACGTCGAACGGCGCCGCGCTGGCGCGCGGTCTGTCGGGTCTGCACCGAGATGTAGGCGGGGTGGGGAAGGATCGGGAGTGAGCGGAGCCTTGTCGCCCACCGCACGGAGCGCGTGAAGCGCGGTGGCTTCGGGAAGCTTGGTGTCGAGCATGACCAGGTCGAAGCGACGGGCCTCGAGCGCCTCGAGCCCGGATTGAAGGTCGCGGGCCTCGGTGACCCGCACGCCGCCGCGCCCCCGCACCGTGAGCAGCTCGGCGACCAGCGCGCGATCGAGCTCGTCGTCCTCGATGACCAGCACTTCCCAGGGACCGGGCACGATCAGCCTCCGTTGAGGGACCGTGCAGCGCCCTTCGAGAGCGAAATGGCGCTCAGGGTGACCGAGAAGAGTTGGCTGCGCCGGCATCGCAACAGCCTCCGTGAGAGACGTGCGGTCGGGGAGAGGCCAGAGGCATCGCCGACCTGGAGAGGCCAGAGGCATGCCACCTGATGGGCCGTGATGGACGCGCTCTAACCGCTTCCAGTGCCAATCGTGTTGTGGCAGGCCAGCGGCGAGACCGAGCGCTCGACCCGCTCGGCTGTGGCCCTCACCTGTGGCCGCGACCCCACAAGCACCACACGCCGGACACCTCGCCCGTGGGCGGGAATGCCGGCGTGTGGGGCTGGGGTCCGGGGGAATTGCCCCCGGGAAGCTCAGGTCGTCAGGACGTTGCCGTACCGGGTGAAGTCATCGAGGATCTTGCCGGTCCCGCGGACCACCGAGGTCAGCGGATCCTCGTCGACCCGGACCGGGAGACCGGTCTCGTCTATCAGGAGCTGATCGAGGCCGCGGATCAGGGCGCCGCCGCCCGTGAGCACGATGCCGTACTCGAGGATGTCGCTGGCCAGCTCGGGCGGCGTCATCTCCAGCGCCCGGCGCACCGCGTTCACGATCCGTGAGATCGGCTCCTGGATGGCGTCGCGCACGCCCGACGAATCGATCCGCACGATCTTGGGCAGGCCGGAGACCAGGTCGCGGCCCTTCACGTCGAGCTCTTCCTCCGGGAGCAGCGGCACGGCGGAGCCGAGCCGGATCTTGATCCGCTCCGCCGTCGGCTCGCCGACCAGCAGGCTGTAGGTCTTCCGCATGTACTGCACGATGGCCTGGTCCAGCTCGTCGCCGCCGGTGCGGATCGACGCATCGCAGACGATGCCCGGACAGCGCGATGACCGCGACGTTGGTGGTGCCTCCGCCGATGTCGATCACCATGCTGCCCGACCGGGCGTCTCGACCGGGAGCCCCACGCCGATCGCCGCGGCCATCGGCTCGGCCACCATCAGCAGCCGCTTGACGCCGGCGGACCGCGCCGAGTCGCGCACCGCGCGGCGCTCGACCTCGGTGATCCCCGACGGCACGCACACGATCACGCTCGGCTTCACCTTGAGGATCGTGCGGTCGATCACCAGCCGGAGGAAGTGCCGGAGCATCTTCTCCGCGACGTCGAAGTTGGCGATCACGCCGTCCTTCATCGGCCGCACCGCGAGGATACCGTCGGGGGTGCGGCCGAGCATGCGCTTGGCCTCGAGCCCGATCCCCATGATGTTCCCGGTGGCCTGATCCACGGCCGCCACAGAGGGCTCGTTCAGCACGACGCCCTCGCCCTTGACCAGGACCAGGGTGTTCGCGGTGCCGAGGTCCACCGCCAGCTCGCTGGCGGGGCGCCACGTCTTGCGCCGGGGAAGCTGCCCGGCGCTGATCGCCGCCTTCCTGGGCGATCACATCCGGGGTCGCGGAGATCAGGTCGACCGTGGCAGTCACCGTGCTGGTATCCCGAGAAGAGATGAGAGTCGTCTTGCAGATGTCCCGCGCGGGTTGCGTTTCACCCTGTCGCCGGTCGTCCCAGCTGTCCTGGCGGTTCGCCCCACTCGATCCCACCGCAGAGGGAGGCGGCGACTGGCGTCCGATCCGCGACCCGTCCGCGACCTGACGCAAGTGCAAGAGTCCAGCCACACGAATGTCCTCCAACTACCAGGTAATCGCGCCACTTGGATGGCTGGCCCTGGCCCTCGGTGCCGCGCTCCTCGCCGGCGAGCGGGAGCGCCGAATCGGCGGCTGCGGGACTGCTGTCCCTGGGTCTCGGCCTGGCCGCCTGGCGGGTGACCTCGGGCGACTCCGCCGCCCCGTTACGGTCGCCGGACCAGCTCGGGGCGGGGTTCCTGGTGGTGAACGGGGGTCTGCTGGTTCTGGGGCTCGGCCTGATACTCTGGGCGGCCTTTGGGGCGTGCCTCAGCCCGCCGCCCATCCGCGATGCTCGCGACCGCTCTCGGGGCGACGTCTCCTCATACGGCACTCGGCAGGCCTTCTACTCGCCGGGGGCCTGCTTCGGGTCGGGATCGCGGCCGTCGCTCTCGGCCTTGCCGGCACGACGATCCTGAGGCTGGTAGGGGCCATCGCGGCCACCCGCCCTGCTCGCGCGCTCGGCCGACGACTCTTCTCGGAACCGCTCCGGCCCGCCTGGCCGGCGAATCGATTGGCCCGGGGATGGGCAGCGGGCATCCTGGCCGGGGCCGCGGCGACGGCCCTCGGGCCTCATGCCGCCATGGTGTTTCTCGGGGTGATCCTGGCGGCCTGGAGCGCCTACTTCCTCTTCCATTCGCCGGACAGTCGGCCGGCGCCGGTGACGGGCCTATTCGCGCTGCTGCTCGGGCCCGCCTATTGGCTGCTCGCGACGATCGCCGGACCCGAGGGGTTGGGCGTTGCCTCGCTTCCACTCGTGCCGCTCAGTCCCGCCGCGCAATCGCTCGTCGCGCCAGCGTTGCTGCTGGTGGGCTGGAGCCTCGTTGGTCTCTGGCCGATGCACCGTCAGGTGCCCGGCGCCCTGATCGGCTCGCTCGGCGCCCTGCTGCTGGTCAGGATCGCGTTTCCCCTGGCCCTGGATGGGCTCGAGTACTGGCGGCCGGTGGCGGTGCCGGTCCTCGTCGCCGGGATCTGGCACGCCGCCGCCTTCGCTCGCTGGCCGCTGGTGGCCGCCGGGGCAGGGTTTCTCGGCGTGGCGGGGCTGACGCCGGGGGGAGCGGCCGGTGCCGGATGGCTGCTGGGCGCGGCACTCATCCTGGAGCTTGGCTCGATGGCCTCGGCCGCCGGTAAGCGCCATCCGACTCGCCCGGCTGGCGGGTTGGCTCTCAGCAGCGTGGGGCGGCCTGCTGGTGCTGGAAGGGGGACTGCGAGGCGAGGTGGTCTACACGGCGCTCGGCGCGGCGGGGCTGGCGCTGTTCGTTGCGTCGAAGGGGCGTCAGGCCATCACCGCCAGGGCGCCGAGCACGGCGGAGCCGAGCGCCTGATCGCCTTGGACCGTCACCTGCTCTCGGGCACTGGCGGGATCGAGACCCTTGGAGAAGAGCCGCCACGCGGTGTCCTGGTTCATGCGCACACGTGCCGCCGGATCTTCCGACGCCCCGAGGTAGAGTCGCCACTGGCGTCCGTCGCGGCGAAGCGTCCAGTCGCCTCCCGAGGTGCCCTCGATGGCGATGTGCACCTCGGTCTCGGGTGCCGCGACGACCTCGCGATACCGATGCGGCAGCGCGCGGAGAAAGACATCGAGCACCGGATGCAGCCACTCCCGTGACGAGAGACCGGGGGCGTTCACGGCATCGCGGATCTGCTGCTGGTGCAGCCAGCGCTCGGTGTACTCCCTCCCGACATCGAACCAGTTCGCGGACTGCGGCGCGAACCGGTCGGCGAGATACACCGGTCCGAGGGGTCGCAGCGGTGAAGAATTCAGGCGGCCTGCCTCCTTTGAAGCGCGCTCTGGTGAGATGGTGGCCTGATCGGAAGCGCGCCCGCGTTGATTCCTCTCACGGCCGGGTCCATATTTGGCCGGACGAGACGAGTTAAGTCATTCGGAATATTGCAGCTTCCACATCAGGAGCCGGTCATGGCGTTCTCCCTTCCCCCCCTCCCCTACGACTACAACGCCCTGGAGCCGCACATCGACGAGCAGACGATGCGGATCCATCACGACAAGCATCACGGCACCTACGTCAACAACCTCAACGCCGCGCTCGAGCCGCATCCCGATCTCCAGAAGAAGTCGATCGAGGAGCTGCTCGCGCAACATCGACGCCCTGCCCGAAGCGATCCGCGACGCCGGTGCGCAACAACGGCGGCGGCCACGCGAACCACACCGCGTTCTGGGAGATGATGGCTCCCGGCGGCGCCAAGGAGCCGGCCGGCGCGCTTGCCGGCCGCGATCACCAAGGCGTTCGGCGGCTTCGACAAGTTCAAGGAGCAGTTCGCCAAGGCGTGCGCTGGCCGGTTCGGCAGCGGGTGGGCCTGGCTGATCGCGGACAAGAGCGGCGCGCTCACCATCGACAGCACGCCCAACCAGGACACACCGATCATCGGCGGGAAAGAATCCGATTCTCGGCTGCGACGTCTGGGAGCACGCCTACTACCTCAAGTACCAGAACAGGCGTCCCGACTACGTGACCGCCTGGTGGAACGTGGTCAACTGGACCGACGTCGGCCGGCGCTACGACAAGGCGGTGAAGAAGTGACCCGCGGCGGCGACGGCCGCCTCGCTGCCGGCGGTCGGGTCTCGCCGCGCCGGACTTCACCCTGCCCTCCACGTCGGGGAGCGAGGTCACGCTGTCGCAGCTCGAGGGGAAGAACGTGCTGCTGGCGTTCTTCCCCCTCGCCTTCACCCGGGTCTGCACCAGCGAGATGGGCTCGTTCACCGAGGACTACGACGCCTTCCGCGACGGCCGACACCGAGGTGCTGCCGATCAGCGTGGACTCGATTCCGACGCTCAGGGAGTTCAAGGCCAAGGAGCGGATCTCGGTGGATCTGCTGAGCGACTTCAAGCGCGAGGTGAGCCGCCGGTACGGCACCTTGCTGGAGGACCGGTTCCACTCCAACCGGGCCTACATCCTCATCGACCGGGGCGGCATCGTCCGCTGGGCCTTCGCCGAGGAGACCCCCGGCAACCGCCGGGAGAACGCCGAGTTGCTCGAGCGGATCCGCGCGCTCAGGTAGCCTATCCACCACCCAGGGGTCTCGATGCGTGGTCTCCTGTTCGCGGCGCTCTGCCTCGGCGCGGCGGCGGTGGCGGCGTGCCGGATCGAGGACCATACCCCGGCGGGCTCCCGCCGGGACGAGGACGCGGTCCAGGAGATCGTCGCCCGCTACGCCCGAAGGCTGAGCGCTCGGGACTGGGACGACGTCCGGGCGCTCTTCTGGCGAAACGGAACCTATTCCGGCCCCATGATCCCCCGCTCGGCGGGAAATGCCCTCTCCATCGACTCCGCACTTCACGTCATCGCCCGCACCGTGGAAGGACCGGAGGCGGCTACCTTCCACGTGCGGGTGCTGCGGACCGACCTGCGGCAGGAGGGCGACCTCGCCGCCGTGTGGGTGACACTCCGGCGCCGCATGCCGCTCCCCGGGTGCGGGGCCGGTCGAGCGAGACTGGGTGGAGCACCTGGTGCTCCGCCGGATCGGAACGAACTGGCGGATCCTCAGCGTGGCGGGCTCGTCGGTGCCGAGAGGAAGTCCTCGTGATCCCCGATGACCGGTCGGCCCTGGCGCTCGCCGGAGCGGTCGCGGAGCTGATCGGCGGCGGCCTGGAGGCGGAGCCCACGCTCGCCGCGGTCACCGACATGCTGCGGCACGGGCTCGGCGCGGAGAGGGTGCGGCTCTGGGTCCGGGCCACCGGGGCCACCTCGTTCGGCGCGGTATCGCTCGCCGGCTGCCCCGAAGCCGGCGTGGGTGACATCGCTCGACGAGGTCGCCGCCGATCCGCGCGACGCCCGCTTCGCGCTGGAGCACGGGGGCAGCGAGGTCGGGCTGCTGGAGGCGCGGGTCGAGATCGGTGCGCGGGAGCGGGAGACGCTCAACGATCGTCTGCCACATCCTCGCGCCCTACCTCGCCTCGCTGGAGCTGTCGGAGGACCTGGCCGGCGAGGTCGTCGCCCAGTCCCGCGAGATCGAGGAGCACCGCCGCTTCACCAGCCTCATCATCGACAGCCTGCCGCGTCGGCCTCTACGTCGTGGACCGCGAGTACCGCATCCAGATGTGGAATCGCAAGCGCGAGACCGGCACCCAGGGTCTGCGCCGGGACGAAGTGGTGGGCCGTCCGGTGTTCGAGGTGCTCACCCGGCAGCCCGCCGAGCGAGCTCCGCGACGGAGTTCGACCGCGTGTTCCAGACCGGCGAGATCCAGCAGAGCGAGCTGGAGGTCACGCTCGGCGACGAGGTGCGCTTCTTCCGGCTCAGCAAGATCCCGATGCGGCTCGACCGCGACGCCATCACCCACGTCATCACCATCGGCGAGGACGTCACCGACTCGCGGGCGGTGCAGGGGCGGATCATGCAGTCGGAGAAGCTGGCCGCGGTGGGCCAGCTCGCCGCCGGGCGTCATGCACGAGATCAACAACCCGCTGGCCACGATCGGCGCCTGCGTGGCGGCGATGCAGGGCAAGCTGGAGGACGGCCAGGCCACCGCCGCCGCGCTGGGCGAGTACCTCGAGATCATCGACCGGGAAGTGGAGCGCTGCAGCAAGATCGTGGACGGACTGCTCGATTTCAGCCGGCCCAAGGGACAGAACAAGGCGCCGCTGTCGGTGCCCGCGCTGGTGGACGAGACCCTGTTCCTCCTCAAGCATCACCAGCGCTTCAAGCGGATGACGGTGGAGCGGGAGCTGGCGCCGGACCTGCCGCGGATCCTGGGCAACAAGGAGCAGCTGATCCAGGCGCTCATGGCGCTGCTGCTCAACGCGGTGGACGCGATGGACCAGACCGGCCGGCTCACCGTGCGCGGCGGCGCGAGGGCAGCGGGACGACGAGGTGGTGCTGGAGGTCGAGGACACCGGGGTCGGCATCCCGCGGGAGGACCAGTCCAAGATCTTCGAGCCGTTCTACACCACCAAGCCGCCCGGCCGCGGCACCGGGCTCGGCCTCTCGATCTGCTACGGCATCGTGGAGGACCATCGGGGCCGGATCGAGGTGGAGAGCGTGCCCGGGACGGGGCGCGACATTCCGGGTCTACCTGCCGGTGGCCGGCATGAAGATCCTGGTGGTGGAGGACGACCGCACCGTCGGCCAGTACGTCAAGCGCGGGCTGGAAGAGCAGCGCTACCAGGCCGACCTGGTGGACGACGGGATGGAGGGCCTGCGCCTCGCCTCGGGCGGGCGGTACGACCTCATCGTGCTCGACCTGCGGCTGCCGGGCATGAACGGCTTCGAGATGCTGCGCACCCTGCGCGACCGGGGGACCACGACGCCGGTGCTGGTGCTCACCGCGCAGGACTCGGTGGACTTCAAGGTGCAGGCGCTCCGCGCCGGCGCCGACGACTACGTCACCAAGCCGTTCGCGTTCGAGGAGCTGCTGGCGCGGGTCGAGGCGCTCGGCCGCCGGCCGAAGGAGATCCGCGACCCGGTGCTCCAGGTGGGCGATCTCGAGCTCGACATCGCCACCCGCGAGGTGCGCCGGGCGGGCGAGCGGATCGACCTCACGCCCAAGGAGTACACCGTGCTGGAGTACCTGATGCGGCACGCGGGACGGGTGATGTCCCGCACCCTCATCACCGAGTACGCCTGGGACTATCACTTCGATCCGGGCACCAACATCGTGGACGTGGTGATCAACCGGCTCCGCAAGAAGGTGGATTCGGGGCACGACCAGAAGCTGGTGCACACGGTGCGGGGCGTCGGCTACGTCGTGAAGGCGTGAGATGACCACCATCCGCCGGCGGCTCACCTTCTGGTACACGGTCGCGCTCGGGCGTGACCGTGGTCGCCTTCGGCACGCTGCTGTACCTGGAGCGGCGGGCGTCCAGCGTGCGGGAGCTGGACCAGCGGCTCCTGCTCGAGGCCGATCTGGCCGACCGCTGGCTCAGCGAGTCCTACAACGTCCTGGGCCGGATCGTCACCACCGCGGGCGACCCGCCCGTCGCTCGATCCGGGCATCAGCGCCTACCTCGATGCGGTGCGCGACTACCTCGTCGTGGCCGACACCGGCGGCCAGGTGCTCGCGCTCTCCGACGTCGCCCGCGGAGCTCGACGCGGGCGACCTCCAGCAGCTCACCGGGGTGCTCGACTCGCTGCGCGCGTGCGCAAGCAGTCCGGCAGCGTGGACCTGGGGCCGCCGCATCGGGAACGGTCGCGCTACCTCGCGGTGCGGGTGGATCGGCGCCGGCCCCGAGGTCGGCGGCGTGCTGGTGGCCACCTCGCTCAGCCAGGTGGCCTTCGGACCCGTCGGCGCTCCTCCAGTCCATGCTGCTCATCGCGCCGATCATCCTGGCGGGCGCCGCCGTGGTCGGCTACTGGCTGGCGGGCACCAGCCTGAGGCCGGTGCGAAGGCATCATGGACGAGGTCGAGGCCATCAGCGACGGCCGGAGCCTCCACCGCCGGCTCGCGGTGCCGATCTCGGGCGACGAGATGGCGCGGCTCGCGCTCACGGTGAACGGGATGCTCGCCCGGCTGGAGCAGAGCTTCGGCAGCCTCCACCGTTTCACCGCCGACGCCAGTCACGAGCTCAAGACGCCGCTGATGGTGCTCCGGGCCGGGGTGGAGCGCGCGCTGGTGCACCCCGGCATCCCGGCGGAGATCCTCCAGTCGCTGGACGAGACGCTGGCGCAGATCAACCAGATGTCGGAGATGGTGGAGAACCTGCTGACCCTGGCGCGGGCCGACGAGGGGCGGGCGCCGCTGGCGGTGGAGGAGTGCGACCTGCGCGACATGATCGGCGACGTCGCGGAGACGGCCGGGCATGCTGGGCGAGAGCGCCGGGATCACCGTGACCAGCGAGATCCCCGCGGCGCCGATCGCGATGGCGGTGGACCGCCACCGGATCCGGGAGATGCTGCTCAACCTGGTGACCAACGCGATCAAGTACACCCCGCCGGGCGGCACGGTCGCCCTCGGGCTGGCCCAGGAGGACGGCTCGGTCGTCTTCACCGTGGCGCGACACCGGGATCGGCATCGCGCCGGGCGACCTGCCGCACATCTTCGACCGGTTCTGGCGGGCCGACCCGGCCCGGTCCCGCACCGGCGATCGGCCGGGACCGGGCTGGGGCTCGCGATCACCAAGTGGATCGCGGAGGCGCACGGCGGGCTCCATCACGGTGCAGAGCCGGCCGGGGCGGGGCTCGGTCGTTCACCGTCCGCCTGCCCGAAGCGAGCCGGGTCCCATGTCAGCGGTCGGGCACGCGTGGGTGATGCGCCCAGCTGCAACATCCCGCCTGATCGACGGCTCGATCGCTAATCCGCTTGTCACCGAATTGTCATCTTCAGGCAAAGGCCGCGCTATCGGGTGCGGTGCTAGCTTCGTCCGGCACGATGACCCTCCCCTGGAGGTAGTTGAGTGTTCGAGAATCTGATCGAGTCCAAGCCCAAGACGAAGAAATCGCTTGGGCAGATCGATCGTCTCGCTCCTGGTGCACGCGGCCGTGATCTTCGCGGCCGTGAAGGTCACCGCCGGGGCGGCCGAGACGATCAAGGACATCGTGGCCGACACGACCATGGTGTTCCTCAAGCCGCCCCCGCCGCCCCCGCCGCCACCCGATCAGCCGCCGCCCGATGTCGTCGTCGCCGCAGAATCCCCCGCCCAAGGGGTTCCAGACGGTCGTGGCGCCGACCGACATCCCCAAGGACATCCCGCCCATCGACCTGAACGAGAAGCCCTTCGATCCGAAGGACTTCACCGGGAAGGGCGTGGAGGGCGGCATCGCGACCGGCATCGTCGGCGGAACCGGTCCGGTGTCCGGCGAGGTCTTCCTGGAGGCGCAGCTGGACGATCCGGTCCAGCCGATTTCCATCCCGCAGCCGCGCTATCCGCCGGTGCTCCAGAGCGCCGGCATCGCCGGATCGGTGGACCTGCAGTACGTCGTGGATACCACGGGCCACGCGGAGCCCGACTCGTTCAAGGTGATGAAGACGACGCATCCCGCGTTCGCCGAGCCGGCGAAGGAAGCGATCGCGAAGGGCGTGTTCAAGCCGGCCAAGTTCAAGGGTCAGCCGGTACGGCAGCTGGTCCAACAGCGGATTTCGTTCAAGGTCGGCCAATAATCCGACAGGAGAGAATTCCAGATGAGCGTTGACCTGATTCACCTCTGGGGCACGATGGGCTGGTTCGCCAAGGGCGTCGTGATCGTCATGGCGTTCATGTCGATCTGGTCGCTGACCGATCATGATCCAGAAGTTCTTCCAGTTCCAGCGCAGCCAGGCGGAGACCCGCAAGTTCGCGCCCCAGTTCTCCCGGGCCATCCAGGAGGAGAACCTCGACCAGGCCATCGCGCTGGCCGAGAAGAACAAGAAGAGCCACGTCTCCCGCGTGCTGGGCGAGGCGCTGGCCGAAGTGAAGCCGCTGCTGCGCGACCGCGCGACCATCACCGCCGCCGACATCAACTCGGCCGAGCGGGCGGTGGAGCGCCAGATGCTGATCGTCCTCTCCGAGTTCAAGCGGGGCACCGGCATCCTCGCCACCGTGGGCTCGACGGCGCCGTTCGTCGGCCTCCTCGGCACCACGATGGGTATCGTGAACGCCTTCACCGGCATGGCCCAGGCGGGCGCGTCCGGCGGTCTGGCCGGCATCTCGGCCGGTATCGCCGAGGCGCTGATCACCACGGCGTTCGGCCTCCTGGTCGCGATCCCGGCGGTGTGGGCGTACAACTACTTCACCACCAAGATCGAGAACCTCTCCGTGGAGATGACCTACACCTCCAAGGAGCTGATCGACTACCTCATCAAGAGCGTCGGCAGCGAGTTCGGCCGCTCGATCTTCACCAAGGAATTCCAGGCCCAGAAGGCGGTTACGGGCAGCGGGCACGTGTCCGGCTGAACGCCGGCGCCCACCAGTAACCCCGAGCGGAGGCAAGGGCCATGGCATTGTCAGTCGGCAGGACCGGACAGACCGCGGTCAAGTCCGAGCCCAACGTGGTACCGATGATCGACATCATGCTGGTGCTGCTGATCATCTTCATGATCGTGACACCGCTGATCGCGGCGGGGTTCAAGGCCACCTTGCCCAAGGGCAAGAACCTGGATCCGCGCCCCGAGGGCGACAACGAAGTGGTGCTGGGGATCGACGAGGCCGGCCGGTACTTCCTCGACGGCCGGCGCGCTGCCGGAAGGCACGCTGGAGGACCAGCTGCGCTCGATCTTCGCGGCCCGGACCGAGGACAAGATCCTCTACTTCAAGGCCGACAACCAGCTCAAGTACGGCAAGATCCAGGAAGCGGTGGAGACCGCCCGGCGGTCGGGCGTGCGGGTGATGGCGGCCATCACGGAGCCCACCGCGCAGCAGGCCCTGTTCGGCGACACCGAAGAAGAAGAGGAGAACTGATATGGCCGGAGGAGCCGGACAAGCACGAGGCGAAGTCTCGTCCGAGCCGAATGTCGTTCCCATGATCGACATCCTGCTGGTGCTGCTGATCATCTTCATGATCACCCAGCCGCTGTCCCGGATGGCGATGGACGTTCAGGTCCCGCCGCCGGAGCAGACCACGGCGACCCAGCAGGCGAACAACCAGATCGTGCTGGAGCTGAGCAACGACGGCAGCTACGCGATCAACGGCCAGCCGGTGCCCAAGGACCAGCTGGACACGCAGATCCACGCGATCTTCGATCCGCGGCCGGCCAAGCTGCTGTTCATCAAGGCCGGGCGAGAACCGGCTCTATCAGGACGTGGTCGAGGCGATGGACGTGGCCCGGGGCGCGGGAGTCCAGATCATCGGATTCACCCCCCAGGAGGCGAACCGCCAGCAGTAGCGCCGGGATGCATGGCTCTCCCGGATGGATCATCGCGCGCGGGGGCCCTCGGGCTCCCGCGCGTGCTTTCATCGGGCCCGGCGGCGTCTCAGGAAAGCGGGCCGCTATCTTTCGCCGGAGCTCATGACGCACAGCCTGGAGGGACCCACGCGCGAGCTCAGGTCTGCCGCCGAATCTGTCGCTGCCCACGAGCCGCCGGCGGTACTTCGGGCTGGGCCGTGTCGCTCGTGTTGCACGGGGCGCTGCTGGCGTCATCGTGCTTCCAGGGCGACCGGCTGTGGAGGCGGACCCTGGCGCCGGGCGCCCCGAGCCTCTTTCTGATTCAGGGCGGCGGTGGCGGTGGCGGAGGCAACCGCGTGGCATATATTACCCTGCCTTCGAGCCCGCGGCCCGCGCCGCAGCCTCCGACGCCGGTCACGCCACCGGAGACTCCGCCCGAAGCGGTGCCGCCGCCGGTGCCGAGGTCGAGGTTCCGCAGGCCGTGCCGTCCGGCGCCGCAGCCGGTGGACACCCTGCCGGCGGTGGCCGCGGCGGACACCGGCGCCGGCGCACCGGCGGCGGCGACCGGGCCCGGGCACGGGTGGAGCGACGGAGGCAGGCGCCGGCGGGGGAACGGGCCCGGGCATCGGGCCCGGGTGCGGGCGACGGGCAGCGGCCCGGGCGCCGGCGGCGGGGGCGGCGTGATCCGGCCGCCCGAGCTGCGCGATCTCGCCTTCCCGTTCGAGACGCCGCCCAAGGAGCTTCGCGGCGCCTCGCTCGACGTGATCTTCTGGGTCCGGGTGGACGGCCGGGTCGAGCGGTACGAGGTGCGGCCGGCCATCACCGACCGCGACTACGCCCGCAAGTTCGACGAGGTGATCCGCGCCTTCCGCTTCACCCCGGCCCGGGCGCCCGACGGCACCCGCATCGCGGGCACCACGCGGGTGACGTTCACGCTGCCGGGCAAGCGCAGCTCCTGATGGTCACTCTTCCGAGTAACGACCCGGCGTTGCTGCCCTCTGCGTTCCGACATTCCGACCAACCGAGGTCATCTGATGAGCCGGCTGTTCCTCCGGAAGTCCGTGCAGGATTGCGAGAACGATATCCTGGAGCGGGGCGGGCTCCGGCGCACGCTCGGCAAGTGGCACCTGACCGCGCTCGGCGTCGGCGCCACCATCGGCGCCGGCATCTTCGCCACCACCGGCACCGCCATCGTGGGCGACGCCGTCCGGCCCGGCGCCGGCCCGGCGATCGTGCTCTCGTTCCTGCTCACGGCCGTCACCTGCGGGTTCGCGGCGCTCTGCTACGCCGAGTTCGCGTCCATGGTGCCGATCTCGCGGCTCGGCGTACACCTACGCCTACGCCTCGCTCGGCGAGCTGGTGGCGTGGATCATCGGGTGGGACCTGATCGTCGAGTACGCGGTGGGAAACATCGGCGTGGCGATCGGGTGGTCGGGCTACTTCCGGGAGCTGCTCACCCACTTCGGGCTCGCGCTCCCGCCCTGGCTGGCGACCGACTTCCGATCGGCGCACGCTCGCCGCCGAGGCGGTGGCGGCCGGCGCCACCGACGCGACCAGCCTGTACCTCGCCTCCGCCCTCACCACCGCGCCGCACGATCTTCGGCTTCAACTTCATCGCCAACCTCCCCGCCTTTCTCATCGTCGCCTGCATCACCTGCATCCTGGTGATCGGCATCCGCGAGTCGGCCACCTCCAACAACGCGATGGTGATCCTCAAGGTCGCCATCATCCTGTTCTTCGTCGCGGTGGGCCTCACGCTCATCCGGCCGGCGAACTGGACCAACCCGGAGACCGGCGGCTTCGCCCCCAACGGGTTCGCGGGGATCAGCGCGGGCGCGGCGATCATCTTCTTCAGCTACATCGGCTTCGATGCGACCTCGACGGCGGCGGAGGAGGCCAAGGACCCCGGCTCGCGACATGCCGTTCGGCATCATCATGAGCCTGGTCATCTGCACGGTCGCTGTACATCCTGGTGGCCGGCGGTGATGACCGGGATGGCGCCGTGGCCCAAGCTGGGCACCGCGGAGCCGATGATCACCGCGCTGGCGCTGGCCGACGGCTCGCCCGGGCTGATCACGGTCTCCCGCTTCATCGTCTCCCTCGGCGCGGTGTTCGCGATGACCAGCGTGCTGCTGGTGTTCCAGCTGGGGCAGCCGCGGATCTTCATGTCCATGTCGCGGGACGGCCTGCTGCCGCCGTTCTTCTCCAAGGTGCATCCGCGGTTCAAGACGCCGTACATCGGCACGATCATCACCGGGACGTTCGTGGCCACCTTCGCCGCGTTCGCGAACATCGCCGAGGTGGTCGAGCTGACCAACATCGGGACGCTGTTCGCGTTCGTGCTGGTGTCGGCGGGGGTCATCGTGCTGCGGCGGGCGGAGCCGGACCGGCCGCGGCCGTTCCGGGCGCCGTGGGTGCCGCTCGACCCCGATCCTGGCGATCGTCAGCTGCCTCTATCTGATGTTGCAGCTGCCGTGGCTGACGTGGGTGCGGTTCGCGGCTGTGGCTGGCGTTGGGGCTGGTGATCTACTTCCTCTACGGGATCCGGCACAGCCGGCTGGCGCGGGAGCGGGGGGTGTAAGGAGCGCGGGCAGCCGTAGCGCAGCGAGGATCTCGAGGCTTCACCAGCGAGCAGACCTTCGCTGCGCCGCCGACGCTGCGCTCCGCTGCACCGCCGCCAGCCGCAGCGCTCCGACCACGGCATCCACCGGCACCTCGATCGGGCGCAGTCCCGCCTCCTCGCCGAGCCGCGCCAGGACGCTCCGGCGGAGCGGCCGGTCCTCGGCCAGCAGCCCGCCGGTGAGCGCGACGCCGATCGGCGGCTCGGCCTCGAGCAGTGGGAGCAGGCAGATCGCCAGCTGCGACAGCTCGCGGGCGGCGTAGTCGGCGATGCCCTGGGCCAGCGGGTCGCCTTGCGCGGCGACCTCGAGCACGTGCGGGGCCAGCGCGGCGAGCTCGGACGGCGACGCGCTCGCCGCCCAGCGCACCAGGGAATCGAAGTCGGGGCTGCGGGTGGCCGCGAGCACCCGGTCGCTCAGCGCGGTGCGGGGACTGCGTCCGTCGTGCGCCCGGCTCACGGCGCCCAGCGCGGCGCGGCCGATCGCGTAGCCGCTGCCCTCGTCTCCCATCTGCCAGCCGTAGCCGCCGATCCGCCGGTGCGCCCCCTTGGCGTCGCGGCCCACGGCGATGCTGCCGGTCCCGGCGCTCACCACGATGCCGGGTCCCGCTCTCGAACGCCCCCGCGAGCGCCAGCTCGATGTCGGTCGTCACCACCACGCGCTCGGCGAGGTTCTCGCCGCGGAGGGCCTTGGCGAGCTCGCTGCGCTCCGGGTCGCGTCCGGCCCCGGCCGCGCCCGACCAGCAGCACGTCGCCGGAGAGCCGGCCGACGCCCGGCGAGGGCGCGCCGCACCACTTCGGCGATCATTCCCGCCGAGGCGAGCGCGCGGCCGGGGCGCACCGCGGCGCCGGGACCGTCGGCCCGCGCCAGGACGTCTCGCGCCCTCGGAGACTCCGACCGCCGTCTTGCTGCCGCCGACGTCGGCGCCGATCAGAATGGCCATGAATCGATCGCTTGTGCATTGCGCTCAGGATGACATGCCGGAATCCGGCTTCGCAGGTCCGGCTCGGCCGTTCGCCGGACGGAAGATAGCTGAGCGCAACGCCGGTGCCGAACGCGAGCAGCGTCCCCAGCGGCACGTACCAGGGCCACGCGAGCCGGCCGACCGGCTCGAGCCACGTCGAGCGCCGGCAAGCTCGGCGAGTCGCTTGGCGAAGATCACGACCAGCATGACGCACAACGGTGACCGCCACCGCTCCCACCACGTCCCGGCCCGCGGGCCCGGGGCCACTTGCCGGCGAGCAGGTAGGTGCCGAGCAGGGGGCCGTACGTGATCGAGGCGATCGAGAGCGCCAGCACGACCACCGGCGTGTCGTTGCCCGGGCGGCGTAAGTGGAAGTAGCAGCGCGCCGAAGATGAGTCCCGTCGCCCAGGCCGGCCGAGAACAGCCGGCCCGACCTTCAGCAGGTGCACCGGGTCGGTGCGTCCGGTCACGAGCGCGTAGAGGTCGTGGGTGGCGGACGAGGCCAGCGAGTTGATCGCGGAGCTGTGGGTGCCCATCGCGGCGGCGAGGATGCCGGCGATCACCAGGCCGGCGAGGCCGGCCGGCAGGTGCTCCACCACGAAGCGCGGGGAACAGCTCGTCGCCCGGCGTGCCGGCCGGGGCGAAGCCCGGCGGCCCAGATCGCGACGCCGACCAGGAGGAAGAGGGTGAACTGGAACATCACCATCACGCCCGAGCCGACCAGCGCCAGCCGCGCGTCGCCGCAGCGATCGGGTCGCCAGCAGGCGCTGGACGATGAGGTGGTCGGTGCCGTGCGAGGCGGCCGAGAGCAGCGCGCCGCCCACGATGCCGCCCAGCAGCGTGTAGGTGCGGGTGAAGGAGATGGTCGGGTCGATGACTCGAAGCTTCCCCTCGGCCGCGGCCGAGTCGAGGGACGTGGCCCGCGCCTCCGCGCGAGGTGCCAGGCGACGAACAGCGCGCCGATGCCCGCCGGCGAGATAGACCGAGAGCTGGAGCACGTCGGTCCACACCACCGCCTTGAAGCCCGCCGAACCAGGTGTAGATCATCGTCACCACCGCCCATCGCCACGATGGAGGTGGGAATGCTCCAGCCGGTGACCAGGGCGAGCGGAATGGCGCTGGCGAACACCCGCACCGCGTCGCCGAGGAAGCGGGAGAAGAGGAAGATGGCCGAGGTCAGCCGGCGGGTGCCGACTCCGAAGCGGTGCTCCAGCCGGGCGTAGGCCGTCTCCTGCTCGCCGCGGAAGTATCCGGGAAGCAGCCACACCGCCACGCCGATCCGGCCGATGAGATAGCCGAGGGTGAGCTGGAGGAAGGCGAGATCGCCCCGCGCGCCGATGCCGGGAATGGAGATGACCGTGAGCGCCGAGGTCTCGGTGGCGACGATGGAGAGCAGGATCGCCCAGGCGGGGAGATCGCGCGCGCCGAGGAAATAGTCGGCCGCGCTGCGCTGGTGCCGGGCGACCCAGAGCCCGACGCCCAGCGTGAAGACGAAGTACAGCCCGACGACGACGACGTCGAGCGTGTGCAGATAGAAGGCCGGGTTTGGGCAGATCAGGAAAGCGTGAACGGTGAACGGTGAAAAGTGAAAGGGTGGCCGAGCGAACGATTCATCGCCGGGCCACCCCCTTTTACTTTTTACCGTTCACTGTTCACGCGGTTTGGTCAGGCGGTGAAGCTGCTGCCGCATCCGCACCCGCCGGTCGCGTTCGGGTTGCTGAAGGTGAATCCCGAACCCTGCATCGAGCTCACGTAGTCGATGGTGATGCCGGTGAGGTACTGGGCGCTGAACCCGTCCACGAACAGCCGGACGCCGTTCACCTCGGTGACGAAGTCGTCGTCGAGCGGGCCGCTCTTCGATGTTGAGGCTGTACTTGAAGCCGGAGCATCCGCCCGGGCAGCACGCTGACCCGAAGGCCCGCGCTCTCCGCCGGGACCTGCTCCTGGGCGATGAACTTCTGCACTTCCTCGGCCGCCCGCCCCGTCAGATTCACGGTGAGTCCGCCTGCCGGGGCCTGCTGGTCGGTGCCACTCATTGGACGCTCCTTGACGACGTGGGGCCGGCCTGACGAGCCGGTCCGATCTGGCGTCAAACCTAACGACTCGCGAAGCGGCTCTGTCAACGTCGGCGTCCAGCGTCGGGTCAGCACGCAAGTTGCGGTAAATCAACAAGAAAGCCGCCGATCGCCGACGAGCCGCGTAAACCACCCCTGCGAGCGGGCCGTCCGGTCAGAAATGCCCCCAGCCCGAACACGGAGGCGTACACCGCCGCCACCCCCGCCACCCAGTTGACCCAGGACAGCACCCCGCCCGGGATCTGGTCGTCCTGCGTACCCCAGCCGGCTGGCTCACCCGGCGCCAGCCCGGCCCGCCCGGCCGGACCCGGCGGTAGAACGCGTCGAGCACCTGCATCCGGCTCGGGCGGCGTCAGGAGCGTGACCGTGAGCCAGACGACGGTGGTGACCCCGACGGTGATCAGCATCGCGAGCGCGTAGTCCGCCGCTGGAGGTGTCGGCAGGTCGACGCCCAGGAAGTGGAGCACGACCGCGAGTCACGAACGAGGCGGCCATCGCGCTGATCTCGGACCAGGCGTTGATCCGCCACCAGTACCAACGAAGGATGAGGACGAGCGCCGGTGCCCGGCGCCGAGGCCGATCAGGATCTTCCAGCCCTGCTCGACGCTCGTGAGGAACGCCATGACCACGAGCGAGAGCAGCATGAGGATGACCGGTGGCGACCCGGGATGCGATCACCTGCGCCCGCGCGGCTCGCGTCCGGGCTGGATGAACCGCAGATAGACGTCGTTCACCAGGTACGAGGCGCCCCAGTTGAGGTGGGTGCCGATGGTGCTCATGTAGGCGGCGGCGAAGGTGGCGAGCAGCAGTCCCTTGAGCGGGGAGGGCAGCACGTCCACCATCACCCGGACGTACCCCTCCTCGGGGTTGGCGAGGTCCGGGATAGCGGATCAGCGGCGACGAACCCGACCAGGATCCAGGGCCACGGGCGCAGGGCGTAGTGGGCGATCTGGAACCAGAGGGTCGCGAGCAGGCCGTGGCGCTCGTCCTTGGCGGCCAGGATCCGCTGGGCGACGTACCCGCCCCCGCCAGGCTCCGCGCCGGGATACCACGTCGCCCACCACTGCACCGCGAGGAACACCAGCGAGGGTGGAGAGCGGCAGCCACGCCTGGTCGGTCGGCGGGATCACGCCGAACGCGGCCTCGTAGCGAGCCGAAGTGGGCGCTGGACTGTTCCACCAGCGACATCGAGCCCGCCGATCGACTCGACCGCGTAGTACGCGAGGAGGATCGACCCGCCCATCGTCACCACGAACTGGAACGTGTCGGTCACGACCACGCCCCACAGCCCCGAGAAGATCGCTGTAGAGCGCGGTGACGCCGAACAGGAGCGAGCGCCGCGGTCCACGGGTTGATGTCGAGCGAGATCTGCAGGATGGTCACCATGGCCCGGGTGACCCAGCCCATGATGATCAGATTGATGGGCAGCGCGAGGTAGAGCGCCGCGGAATCCCCGGAGCGACCGCCGCCGGCTTGCCCGCCGTAGCGCAGCTCGGCGAACTCCAGTCGGTCAGCACGCCGGCCCGCCGCCAGAGCCGGGCGAAGAAGAACACGGTCAGGATTCCCGAGATCGCGCCGTTCCACCAGAGCCAGTTGCCCGCCACCCCGTACTTGGCGACCAGCCCGGCGACGACCAGCGGCGTGTCCGCCGCGAAGGTGGTCGCCACCATCGAGGTGCCGGCCAGCCACCAGGGGAGCGCACCGGCCGGAGACGAAGTAGTCCTCCAGCGACTCGCTGGCGCGCCGGGTGTACACCAGGGCGATGGCGGCCGAGGCGACGAAGTAGAGCGCGACGATCAGCCAGTCCGAGAGCGCGAGCGTCATGGCGCTGTCCCGGGTGGGGTGGTGAGGTTCACCGCGGGCTGGGAGACCCGTCGCTCCACGCCCCAGCCGCGGGGGTAGAGTGGAGGGATGGAGATCGGAAGCTTTCCGGTGATCGGTGCCACGCCCGCGAGCGCGCGAGCGACCGCCTCTTCGGTCACCGGATTCGAGCGCCAGCCGATCAGGTAGGAGCCAACCTCCGGCAGGCGCGAGATGAGATACGGATTGCCCAGCGAGACCAGGATCGTGGGCCGGGCCCGAGCGCTGCCAGCCGATGAGCGCCGAGAGCCGCTCCGGGCAGCCCGATGCTGCCGCGCCAGGCGGTCGGCTTGTCCGCGGTGACGAAGAGCGCGACCGGCCGCCGGGCGAGGGCGGCCGCCGCGGAGTCGTAGCTGGCCGACCCGCTCCCGGGCCAGAGCCGGAAGACCGACGGGTGCGAGTCCCTGGCGGCGAAGCTCCGCGGCGAGCGCGAGGCCCACCGTCCGGTTCTCCTCCTCGCCGTAGGTCACCAGGGCGATCGGCGGCCTGCGAGCCGCGCAGCCCGTGCACCGTGCCGTTCACGTCCTTCACCATCACCACCGAGCGAGCCGCCATCTCCCGCGCCTCGTCGAGGAACCGGGAGCTGCCGACCATGCCGGGCACGCTGTCGAGCGAGACGGTCCGGCGGGTGAAGAGGCCGAGGTCGCGCTTGGCCTGGAGCACCCGCCGCAGCGAGCGCGTCGAGCCGCTCCGGCGTGATCTCGCCGCGCGCGACGGCCGCCTCCATCGCGGCGATCGCGCCGGCCGGATCGGCCGGCTGGAGCAGCAGGTCGGCGCCGGCGAGAAAGGCGCGCAGCGAGGCGTCCGCGCCGTACGGCGCTGGTGATGCCGCCCATGTCGAGCGCGTCGGTCACCACCAGCCCATCGAAGGCGAGCGAGTCGCGGAGAATCCCGGTGAGGACGCTCGGCGCCACCGTGCCGGGGCGCAGCTCGCCGGGGTCGATCCCCGGGAGCGCGATGTGGGCCGACATCACCACCTTCACGCCGGCGGCGATCGCGCTCCGGAACGGCACCAGCTCCACCGAGTCGAGCCGCGACCAGCTCGAGGTGATCACCGGCAGCGCGAGATGCGAATCGGTGCCGGTGTCGCCGTGACCGGGGAAATGCTTCGCGGTCGCCAGCATCCCGTGGTCCTGGAGGCCGCGGACCTCCGCGGCGACCAGACGCCCGACCGCCGCGGGGTCCTCGCCGAAGGAGCGGGTATTGATGATCGGATTGTCGGGATTGTTGTTGACGTCGGCGACCGGCGCGAACGCGAGATGGATCCCGACCGCGCGGCCCTCCAGCGCGGTGATCCGTCCCATCTCGTAGGCCGCGCTGTCGCTCCCCGTGGCGGCCACGCCCATATTGGGAGGCAGCGGCGTCCCGCCGTTGAACCGGATGCTGGTGCCGCCCTCGAGGTCGGAGGCGATCAGCAGCGGCAGCGACGAGCGCTCCTGGAGCCGGTTCAGCTTGGCGGCGATGTCCAGCGGCGAGCCCACCGAGACGATGAGGCCGCCGACGTGGAGCGAGTCCACCCACTGCTCCATCCGGGCGAACGCCTCCGCGTCGTAGGCCGCGTAGGTGCCCGGGAATCCATGGCAGGACCAGCTGGGCGATCTTGTCGCGCACCGAGAGCGCTGCCGATCAGGTCATCCACGTCGGGCACGCCGCCGGACCTCGGGCCGGAACGGCTCGGGCTGCGGCGCGGGGACCGCCGATCCCACCGCCGCAGGCGCAGAGCGATACCATCACGAGCGCGAGGAGCTTGGCGTGCACAGGTCTCATTTCCTGCTGCTGGGAGTGCTGTGGCTGGTCCGTCGGGTGCGCGGCACCGGGTCCGCCGGCCGCACCGGCCGACTCCGGCGCGGTACGCCCCGGCATCGAGGTCCTGCTCACCGACAGCGCGGCGCTGGTCCGCGACCGGCGGGTCGGTCTGGTGACCAACCAGTCGGGCGTGGATGCGAGCGGTGTCAGCGACGTGGTGCGTCTGCGGGCGGCCGGCGTCCGGCTGGTGGCGCTGTTCAGCCCCGAGCACGGATTCCGTGGCGCGGCCGACCCCGGCGCCGCCGTCGCGTCGTCGGTCGATTCGGCCACTGGGCTTCCAATCTATAGTCTTTACGGCAGGACTTCCGCCCCCACCGACGAGATGCTCGCCGGGATCGACGTGCTGCTGGTGGATCTGCAGGACGCGGGCGCCCGGTACTACACCTACCTCACCACCACGGTGGATGTCATGGAGGCCGCGGGGCGCAAGGGCATCCCCGTGGTGGTGCTGGACCGCCCCAATCCGATCGGCGGGGCGGTGCAGGGGAACGTGCTCGAGCCGGCCCACGTCACGGCGGTCGGCCGGCTCGCCGTGCCGATGCGGCACGGCCTGACGCTCGGCGAGCTGGCTCGCCTCGCCCGCAGGCCGACCTGGACCTTCCAGGGGAGCTGGTGGTCGTGCCCGCCGCGGGCTGGCGGCGCGGCATGCGCGTTCGACCAGACCGGCCTGCCGTTCATTCCGCCGAGCCCGAACCTGCGCACCCTCGAGAGCCTCTTCCACTATCCCGGCATCTGCCTGTTCGAGGGTACCAACCTGTCGGTGGGCCGGGGGTCCGACGCGCCGTTCGAGCAGATCGGCGCGCCGTGGCTCGACACCGCGGCGGTCCTGAGCGCCCTGCGCGGCGGCCGGCCTGCCGGGGGTGCGGGCACGACGGCGTCGAGCTTCACGCCCAGGCGCCCGGGCGACGGCAAGTATGCGGACACGCTGGTCGCGGCATCCGCCTGGAGGTGACCGACCGCGCGACCTACGATCCTACCGCCACCGCGGTCCACCTTCTGGCGGCGATCCGCCGCCGGCATCCTCGAGAGTTCGGCTGGATCCCCAGGCATTTCGACCGTCTGGCGGGGACCACCTCGCTTCGGACGGCGATCGACGCCGGGCGCCGATCCCGGCGCGATCGTCCGGAGCTGGGAGCCGGCCCGGCGGGCGTTCCTGGAGCGGCGGAAGCCGGTGCTGCTGTACCCGGAGTAGACGGGTCCGCGGCACCGGTTTCCATCGCACCTGCTCCCCACGGCCTCCGCCTCGATCCCGGGGTTGTTCCGTAATTGCCCTAACCGGTTCTGCCGGTTATCCTTTGCCCCGGAATTGGGTCGGGGGCCGGGTGTGATTCCTCAAGGCTTAGGCCGAGGGTCGAGACGAGCGTGAAGCTCCTGGGAGCACTGGAGAAGCCGTTCTACGCGGCGGTCAACCCGCTGGTGGAACGGCTGATCCGAGCCGGTGTGCGGCCGAACACGATCACCACGGTCGGGACCGGCCTGGTGCTCGTCTCGGCGCTGGCCTACGGGCTGGGGCACATCCGTCTGGGCGGGGCCCTGCTCTTGCTGAGCGGGGTGGCCGACACGCTGGATGGCCAGGTGGCCCGCGGCGGCGCCATGGTCACCCGCTTCGGCGCCTTCTACGACTCCACCCTCGACCGGGTCGGCGACGGCGCCACCTTCATCGGCATCGGCGCCTTCCTGCTGACCGCGCCCGACGTCGCCTACCGGGTCCCCGCGGTCATCGCCTGCATGGTGGCCATCCTCAGCTCGCTCCTGGTCTCGTACGCCCGGGCGCGCGCCGAGGGGCTGGGCCTCGACTGCAAGGTCGGGCATCGCCCAGCGGGCCGAGCGGATCCTGGGACTGGGGGTGGCCTCGCTGGTGGTCGGCGCCGGGCCCAACGCCCTGGTGCTCGAGGGGCTGGTGGCGCTGCTCGCCGTGGCGTCGATCATCACGGTGATCCAGCGCTTCGCCTACGTGCTATCACGCCGCGAACGGAGTCGAAGAGCACCCGGCCCGCGGCCGACTCGAGCGCGCGGCGGCGCTCGATCCTCTCGCGAAAGGACGTTAGCAGTGGCTCGAACAGGCGGCCCGGCGGATCGCGCCGGCGGAGGGGAAGCTCGGTGTGCTGTGCGTCGGCCTCGGCGCGGTGGCGACGACCTTCATCGCGGGCGTGGAGAACGTGCGCCGCGGCGGCGCCAGGCCGATCGGCTCGCTCACCCAGATGGGCACCATCCGGCTCGGCAAGCGCACCGAGGGCCGGGCGCCCCTCATCCGCGACTTCGTGCCGCTCGCCGCGCTCGACGACCTGGTCTTCGGGGCCTGGGATCCGGTGCCGGACGACGCCTACACCGCCGCGGTCAAGGCGGGCGTGCTCGACCGGCACGAGCACCTCGAGCCGATCGGCGACTTCCTCAAGGCGCTCAAGCCGATGCCGGCGGTCTTCGACCAGCACTACGTCAAGCGGCTCGAGGGCAAGAACGTCAAGACCGGAAAGACCAAGCGCGAGCTGGCCGAGGCGCTGCGCAAGGACATCCGCGACTTCAAGGCGCAAGCACGGCTGCAGCCGGCTGGTCATGGTGTGGTGCGCCTCCACCGAGATCTTCATCAGCCCGGGCCCCGCGCACTGGACCCTCGACGCGTTCGAGCGGGCGATGGACGCCGACGATCCCTCGATCGCGCCCTCGATGCTCTACGCCTGGGCCGCCCTCATGGAGGGCGTGCCGTTCGCCAACGGCGCGCCCAACCTCACCTGCGACTTCCCGGCGATGGAGCAGCTCGCCAAGGACCGCGGGGTCGCGATCGGCGGCAAGGACTTCAAGACCGGCCAGACGATGGTGAAGACGGTGCTCGTCGCCGATGTTCAAGGCGCGGATGCTCGGCGTCGCCGGCTGGTACTCGACCAACATCCTGGGCAACCGGGACGGCGAGGTGCTCGACGATCCCGAGAGCTTCAAGACCAAGGAAGAGTCCAAGCTCGGCGTGCTGGAGTACATCCTCCAGCCGAAGCTCTATCCCGAGCTCTACGGCAACCTCTACCACAAGGTGCGGATCAACTACTATCCGCCCCGCGGGCGACAACAAGGAGGGCTGGGACAACATCGACATCTTCGGGTGGCTGGGCTACCCGATGCAGATCAAGGTCGATTTCCTCTGCCGCGACTCGATCCTCGCCGCGCCGCTGGTGCTCGACCTGGCGCTCTTCTTCGACCTGGCGCAGCGGGCCGGGCTCGAGCGGCATCCAGGAGTGGCTCTCGTTCTACTTCAAGAGCCCGCAGGTGGCCCCGGGCCTCTACCCCGAGCACGACCTCTTCATCCAGCAGACCAAGCTGAAGAACACCCTGCGCTACCTGATGGGCGAGGAGCAGATCACCCACCTGGGGATCGAGTACTACCAGGATGACTGAGACTGAAACAGCGTGAGCGTGAAAAGTGAACGGTGAAAAGTGAAAAGTGCAGCTCGGCTTCGTTCACCGTTCACCTTTCACCGTTCACGCTGTTCTCGGAGACATCGCATGAAGTACTTCCACCGCACCCACGCCCGCCCGACGACGTGCTCGCCGTGCGCCACCGAGTTCTTCGGCTCGCGCCTCACCCCGGTGGCAGGAGCAGCCCCGCCGGCTGACGCTTCTCCGGCTCCATCGGCCGGGTGGGCGTGACCGTGCAGGCCGAGGGCGGCCACTACACCCTGGTGACCGTCGAGACCGACCAGGTCGGCGAGAGCGAGGCCGACAAGCTGGCCAAGCGGTTCCTCACCGTCGCGCACGCCGCGACCCACCCCGACTCACCGTCCCATCGGCGCCTACTGAGGCGCCGCCCGTGAAGCCCAGGAGAGATTCGACGATGAAGCTGCCCCGCCCGGCGTTCCGTTCCCTCACGTTGCTGCTGCTGTTGCTGGGGGCACTCGCCCCGGTGGCCGTGCCGTTCGCCGCCGCCCAGGAGCCGGCCCAGGCGGCGGCCCCCGAGCACCGCCCCGGCGGCGAGGTGAACATCCGCCTCCCCGACCTGAACCAGGGTGACTTCCTCGGGTTCACCGGGCACGAGATCCTGCTCTCCGGGCCTCGCTGGTCTGCGTGCTGGGCCTGCTCTTCGGCCTCTGGAGCTACACCCGGGTCAAGAACCTGCCGGTGCACCGCTCGATGGCGGAGATCTCCGAGCTGATCTACGAGACCTGCAAGGCCTACATGATCCAGCAGGGCAAGCTGCTGCTGGTCCTGCTCGGCTTCATCGGCACGGTGATCGTGGTGTACTTCCTGCTCACCGGGCTGGAGATCTCCGAAGATCGCGATCATCCTGCTGTTCAGCCTGATCGGCATGGCGGGCAGCTACGGGGTGGCCTGGTTCGGCATCCGGATCAACACCTTCGCCAACTCCCGGACCGCCTTCGCCAGCCTCCGGGGCAAGGCCTGGCCGGTGTGCGACATCCCGCTCCGCGCGGGGATGAGCGTCGGGCATGATGCTGATCTCGGTCGAGCTGCTGTTCATGCTCGCCATCCTGCTCTTCATCCCGGCCGACGTGGCCGGGGCCTGCTTCCTCGGCTTCGCCATCGGCGAGTCGCTCGGCGCCGCGGCGCTCCGGATCGCGGGCGGCATCTTCACCAAGATCGCCGACATCGGCTCCGACCTGATGAAGGTCGTGTTCAAGATCAAGGAAGACGACGCGCGGAACCCCGGCGTGATCGCCGACTGCACCGGCGACAACGCCGGCGACTCGGTCGGCCCGACGGCCGACGGCTTCGAGACCTACGGCGTCACCGGCGTCGCGCTGATCTCGTTCATCGTGCTCGCGGTGACGGACACGACGGTCCAGGCGCAGCTGCTGGTCTGGATCTTCCTCATGCGCGTCATGATGGTGCTCGCGTCCGGCTTCTCCTACCTGATCAGCAACGCCATGTCCCAGGCGCGGTACGGCAACGCGACGCGGTTCAACTTCGAGGCGCCGCTCACCCAGCTGGTGTGGCTCACCTCGATCGTCTCGGTGGTGCTGACCTACATCGTCTCCTACCTGATCGTCCCGGACCTCGGCGGGAACGGCGACCTGTGGTGGCAGCTCTCCACGCGTGATCACCTGCGGCACGCTGGCCGGCGCGATCATCCCGGAGATGGTGAAGGTCTTCACCAGCACCGAGTCGCGGCACGTGCGCGAGGTGGTGACCTCGTCGCGCGAGGGCGGCGCGTCGCTCAACATCCTGTCCGGCCTCGTGGCCGGCAACTTCTCCGCCTACTGGCTCGGCATCGCGATCATGCTGCTGATGGCGATCGCCTACGGGGTGAGCACCCTGGGCCTGGGCGAGCTCATGAAGGCCCCGGCGATCTTCGCCTTCGGCCTGGTGGCGTTCGGCTTCCTCGGCATGGGGCCGGTCACCATCGCGGTGGACAGCTACGGCCCGGTCACCGACAACGCCCAGTCGGTCTACGAGCTCTCGCTGATCGAGCAGATCCCCGACGTCGAGCAGGAGATCAAGCGCGACTTCGGCTTCGACGCCGAACTTCGAGCTGGCGAAGGAGCTGCTGGAGGAGAACGACGGGGCGGGGAACACCTTCAAGGCCACGGCCAAGCCGGTGCTGATCGGCACCGCGGTCGTGGGCGCCACGACGATGATCTTCTCGATCATCATGGCGCTGACCCACGGCCTGACCAGCGGCATGGAGAACCTCTCGATCCTCCACCCGCCGTTCCTGCTCGGCCTCATCACCGGCGGCGCGGTGATCTACTGGTTCACCGGCGCCTCGATCCAGGCGGTCACCACCGGCGCCTACCGCGCGGTGGAGTTCATCAAGGCCAACATCCGGCTCGAGGGCGTCACCAAGGCGTCGGTCGAGGACAGCCGCAAGGTGGTGGAGATCTGCACCCAGTACGCCCAGAAGGGGATGTTCAACATCTTCCTCGGCGTCTTCTTCTCGACCCTCGCGTTCGCGTTCATCGAGCCGTTCTTCTTCATCGGCTACCTGATCTCGATCGCGATGTTCGGCCTCTTCCAGGCCATCTTCATGGCCAACGCCGGCGGCGCCTGGGACAACGCGAAGAAGATCGTGGAGACCGAGCTCAAGATGAAGGGCACCGACGCTGCACGCCGCCTCGGTGGTGGGCGACACCGTCGGCGATCCGTTCAAGGACACCTCGTCGGTGGCGATGAACCCGGTCATCAAGTTCACCACCCTCTTCGGCCTGCTCGCGGTCGAGCTCGGCGTCTACCTGGCGCCGGGCGGCAGCGCGACGCTGGTCGAAGGTGCTGGCGGTGGTGTTCTTCCTGGTGGCGCTCTTCTTCATCCACCGGTCGTTCTACGGCATGCGGATCGAGGCGCAGGAGCAGGCCAGCGGCGTGGCCCGGCCAGTGGCGGTGAAAGCCTAGGGCACATCCAGCGGCTTCACCGCCGTTGTCGTCGACGCCTCCAGTGCTGCGTGCTGGAGGCGTTCGGCCGTCATATGTCCAGCGTACCGGACCCTGCGATCCGCTTGACTCCTCTTCTTCCCCGGTGGATTTTCCTGCCCGGGTTCAGGCACCCACAACCAGGATCCGCATGGCCACGTCCGCAACCGTCCCGTCCCGCTCCGCCGCCGGCGGTCTCCCCCGCGACCAACTGCTCGAACTCTATTACTGGATGCGGCTTACCCGGTCGCTCGAGGAGCGGCTGGTCAACCTCTACCGGCAGACGAAGGTGGTGGGCGGACTGTTCCGCTCGCTGGGCCAGGAGGCCTGCGCCGTGGGGTCGGCCTACGCGCTGCGCCGCGAGGACGTGCTCTCGCCGCTGATCCGGAACCTGGGCTCGATGCTGGTGAAGGGCGCGAGCCCGGTCGAGGTCCTCCGCCAGTACATGGCCAAGGGCGACTCGCCCACCCGCGGCCGCGAGCTGAACATCCATTTCGGCGACGTCGAGGACCGCAACTTCGTCGGCCAGATCTCCCACCTGGGCGACATGGTGCCGGTCATGGCCGGGGTCACCCTGTCGTTCAAGATGCGGAAGCAGGCCGCGGGTCGGCCTGGTCTACGTGGGCGACGGCGCCACCTCCACCGGCGCGTTCCACGAGGGGATCAACTTCGCCGCGGTGCAGCGGTGCCCGCTCGTGGTGATCGTCGAGAACAACCGCTACGCCTATTCGACGCCGACCGAGCAGCAGTGCGCGGCCGAGCGGCTGGTCGACAAGGCGGCCGGCTACGGCATCCCCGGCGTGCGGGCCGACGGCAACGACGTGCTCGAGGTCTACCGGGTCACCCGTGAGGCGGTGGACCGCGCGCGCCGCGGCGAGGGCGTGACCCTGCTCGAGCTCATGACCTACCGGCGGAAGGGCCATGCGGAGCACGACAACCAGTCGTACGTGCCGCGCGGCGAGATCGAGCGCTGGGCCAGCGAGAACGATCCCGCTCGACCGCTACGTCAAGGCGCTGACCGAGCGACGAGGGCGTCGGCGCCGACGAGCTCGCGGCGATCGACGCGCGGGTGACCGCGGAGATCGACCGCGCCACCGACGAGGCCGAGCGCTCGCCGCCGCCCGAGGCGCTCGATGCGCTGGAAGGCGTGTACGCCGATCCCGCCGCGGATGCCCGTGCTCTGGTACCGCGAGGGCGTGCGGAGCGCGGTGGACCGGCACGAGCGCCCGTCGAGCTGGGGGACGCACGATGGCTGAGGTCACCTACCTCGAGGCGATCCGCCAGGCGCTGTTCGAGGAGATGGAGCGCGACCCCGACGTCTTCTGCATGGGCGAGGACATCGGCGAGTACGGCGGCGCGTTCAAGGTCACCGACGGGCTGCTCGACCGCTTCGGCGCCGAGCGGGTGATCGACACGCCGATCAGCGAGACCGGCTTCGTCGGCGCGGCGGCCGGCGCGGCGCACATGGGCATGCGGCCGGTGTGCGAGATGCAGTTCATCGACTTCATCTCCTGCGCCTACAGCATCCTCACCAACTACGTCGCCACCGCGCGCTACCGGGCGTTCCTGCCCTGTCCCGATGGTGGTGCGGGGCCCGAGCGGCGGGTACGTGCGGGGCGGGCCGTTCCACTCGCAGAATCCCGAGGCGGCGTTCCTGCACACGCCCGGGCTCAAGATCGTCTACCCGGCCACCGCGGCCGACGCGAAGGGGCTGCTCAAGGCGGCGATCCGGGACGACGACTGCGTGCTCTTCTTCGAGCACAAGTATCTCTACCGCCGGATCAAGGAGGAGCTGCCGCCGGGCGACCACGTCGTGCCGATCGGCAAGGCGCGGCTGGCGCGGGAGGGGAAGGACCTCTCGATCATCACCTACGCCGCGACGGTCTGGAAGGCGCTCGAGGCCGCCGAGCAGCTGGAGCGGGAGGACGGGCTCTCGGTCGAGGTGCTCGACCTCCGCTCGCTCCTGCCGATGGACGACGACGCGATCGCGGCGACGGTGAAGAAGACCAACCGGGTGCTGATCGTGCACGAGGACACCGTGACCGGCGGCATCGCCGGCGAGATCACGGCGCGGATCAAGGACCTGGCCTTCGAGTGGCTCGACGCGCCGGTCAAGCGGGTGGCCGCGCACGACGTGCCGCTGCCGTACGCGCCGCAGCTGGAGGATTTCGTGCTGCCGCAGACGACGGACATCGTCAGGGCGGCGCGGTGGGTGGCGGCAGTACTTGAGCTAGCCCGCTAGCTCCAACGGAGAACGAGCATGGCGACCATCGACGTCATCATGCCCCAGATGGGCGAGTCCATCGCCGAGGGCACCCTCTCCCGCTGGATCAAGAAGGTCGGCGAGGCGGTCAAGCGCGACGAGCCGATCTTCGAGATCTCCACCGACAAGGTGGACGCCGAGATCCCGGCGCCGGCGGCCGGGGTGCTGGCCGAGATCCTGGTGCAGGAAGGCCAGACGGTCGCGGTGCAGACGGTGGTGGCCGGATCGAGACCGAGGCGGCGGCCGGCGCTGCGAAGCCGGCCGCCGGCGGCACCCGCTCCGGCCGCGCCCGGCTCCCGCGCCCGCGGCTCCGCGCCCCAGCGCTCCCGCAGCCCGCAGCCGCCGCGCCCGCGCCACCGGCCCCCAGCTCCGCGCCAAGCCGGCTCCGGCCCCCGCCGCGGCCGCGCGTCCCGCGGCGGAGAAGTCGCGCGCCGGCCACGTCGCCGAGGGCAACGGCGAGATGGAGACCGCGGAGGAGCGGCTCCGCCGCCGGTCCACGCCGCTGGTGCGGAAGATGGCGGCCGAGCACAACCTCGACCTCAGCGAGATTCCGGGCACCGGGCTCGCCGGGCGGGTGACCAAGAACGACGTGCTCGGCTACATCGAGACCGGCGCCGGGCAGCGCGAGCGCGGAGCACGGCGACCCCGCGGCCGGCGGGCGCTCCGCCGCCCGTAGCCGGCCGCGGCTGCCGCCGCCCCGCGGGCCCGCGCCGCAGCCGGCGCTCGCCCCCGCCGGCGTCGAGCCCTGGGAAGGCGACCGGGTCGAGCCGTGGAGCCGGATCCGCAAGCTCACCGCCGAGCACATGGTGATGTCGCGGCGGGTGTCGCCCCACGTCAACACCATCTTCGAGATCGACTACACCCGGGTCGCCCAGCTCCGGGCCAAGAAGAAGAAGGAGTACGCCGACCGCGGGGTGAACCTCACCTTCCTCGCCTTCATCGCGAAGGCCGCCGCCGACACGCTGCGCAAGCATCCGGCGCTCAACGCCGCGGTCTCGGGCGAGAGCACCATCCTGCGCCGCGACATCAACCTCGGCATCGCGGTCGCGCTCGACTGGGGGCTCATCGTCCCGGTGATCAAGCACGCCGACGAGCTGTCGCTGCTCGGCCTCGCCCGCGCGATCAACGATCTGGGCGAGCGGGCCCGCGCCAAGAAGCTGAGCCCCGACGAGGTCCAGAAGGGCACCTTCACCATCACCAATCCCGGCGTGTTCGGGTCGGTGATCGGCACGCCGATCATCAACCAGCCGCAGGCGGCCATTCTCTGCGTCGGCTCCATCGAGAAGCAGCCGGCGGTCGATCACGGTGGACGGCACCGACACCATCGGGATCCGCACCAAGGGCATGCTGTCGCTCGCCTTCGATCACCGGATCGTGGACGGCGCCGACGCCGATCGGTTCATGGCCGACGTGAAGAAGACGCTGCAGGAGTTCCCCGAGGCCGCGGTCTAGATGGCGCGCACCCTCACCGTGTCGCGGGTGAGCGTGCAGGCCTGGGGCGGAAACGGAGTACCTTGCGGCGGTGCGGGAGCTGGCCCGGCTCGCCGAAGGCCGCGGGTGGCATCTGTGGGTGTTCCGTCGGCCGGACGACGCGGGCTCGTTCCTGGAGTTCAGCGAGAGCCGCAGCCGCGAGACACATCGGGCGCTCGCCGAGCGTCCGGAGGACGAGCGGGGTCTGGAGGAGCGGATTCGCGCCGTGGCGGAATACGAGCCCGGCGCGTGGGAGCTTTGGGAGGAGGTCAGGTAGATGCCCAGACGCATCATCGACGTGGACGGCGAGCGGTGGGAGGTCGCCGTGAGCGGCCGGTCCACGCAGTACACCAAGGACGAGTTCGGCCTGGTCTTCACCCGGGGCACCGGCCCCGATCGCGAGCGGCGCGCGGTGCGCTACTCGCCGCTCGGCGCCAAGAGCCGGGAGCTGTCGCTCGGCGAGCTGAGCGACCGGGAGCTGGCGGAGCTGCTGGCGGTCTCGCAGCCGGCCTGGACCGCGCCCGAGCTGGGCTACCGGCGCTGACTCGGCCCGGTCAGGCACCGCCTGCCGGCTCGATCGTCGATCTCCACGTCCACTCCACGCGCCTCGGACGGGAGTCTGGCGCCGGAGGTGGTGGTGGAGCGGGCGTCCGCCGCGGGACTCGGCGCGATCTCCCTCACCGATCACGACACGGTCGCGGGGGTGCCCGCGGCGGTCGCCGCCGGCGAGCGGCTCGGCGTGCGCGTGGTCTCCGGCTGCGAGTTCTCCACCGTCCGCGCCGTGGGGCGAGATGCACGTGCTCGGGTACTTCCTCCCGACCGACTCCGCCCCCCTCGAGACATTCCTCGAGCGCTGCCGGGCCGACCGCATGCGCCGGGCGCGCGCGATGGTGGACCGGCTCCAGGGGATGGGCGTGTCGCTCGATTTCGACGACGTGCTGCGCCAGGCGCGAGGCGGCGCGGTCGGCCGGCCGCACGTGGCGCGGGCGATCGTCCGCGGCGGTGGGGCGCTGGGCATGTCGGAGGCCTTCGACCGGTACATCGGCCGCGGGCGCCCGGCCTTCGTCGAGAAGGTCCTGCCGACGTTCGGCGAGGTCGCGGAGCTGGTCCACTCGGTGCGCGGCCTCGTTTCGGTGGCGCACCTCAAGGATCGCGGCACCCGTTCCTTCCTGGAGCGGTTGAAGCACGAGGGCCTGGACGCGATCGAGACCCGCCATCCCAGCCACGACCCGGACGTGCGCTCCCGCCTGACCGACATCGCCCTGCGGCTGGGCCTGCTCCGCACCGGCGGCAGCGACTGGCACGGCGATCCGGAGCCGGGCGAGACCCACGGCGCGCTCGGATCCCAGGAGGTGCCGCTGGAATGGCTCGAGCGGCTGGACCGCCTTCGCGCCGACCTGCCGACCGTCGCGACTCAGTGACCGTCCACCTCGAGGCTCCATGAACCCCACTCGCTTCGACTTCGGCGGCAAGGTCGCCCTGGTGACCGGCGTCGGACGCGCCGGGCAGATCGGCAACGCCGTCGCGCTCGCCTTCGGGCAGGCGGGCGCCAAGATCATCGCCTGCGACCAGAACGCCGTGGGCGTCGCCGAGCGGGTGCGCGAGTTCGCGGCCCTAGGCGTGGATGCCCGGCCCTGCGCCGGCGATCTCACCCAGCCGGACATCGCCGTCGCTCGCCGTGGAGATGGCGCTCCGGCATTTCGGCCAGCTCGACGTCGTCGTCAACGTCGCCGGCGGGCTCACCACCTACGGCCCGATCGAGAAGCTCTCCGTGGCCGACTTCGACCGGGAAGTCGCCATCAATCTCAAGACCACGGTGCTGGTGTCGCAGGCCGCGATCGAGGCGTTGAGCCGCACCCAGGGCTGCATCGTGAATTTCGCCTCCATCGCCTACTTCGAGCCACAGGCACCGATGGCGGTGTACAGCGCGGCCAAGGCGGCGATCGCCGGCTTCACCCAGAGCCTGGCGCTGGAGCTGCGCGACCGGAAGATCAGGGTGAACGCGGTCGCGCCAGGGACGGTCCGCACCAGCGACAACGTCGCGGCCGGCGGCGAGGACGCCGTCGTACGTGGAGCTGCAGCGACATCACCGACGGCGTCCTCTCGCTCGCCAGCTCCGAGGCGGCTACCGATCACCGGACACATCCTCCCGATCGCTCCGGCCGCTTCCGGCAGGGCCTGATGGAGCTGCGGGGACGGGTGGCGCTGGTCACCGGAGCCGGCCGCCGGCTCGGGCAGGAGCTGGCCCGGGCGCTGGCGGGCCGAGGCATGACCCTCGCGATCCACCATCATGCGTCGGCGGAAGGTGCCCGGGCGCTGCGCGACGAGGTGGCGTCGGCGGCGGGCGCGCCGAGTGCTTCGCCGCCGACCTCGCCGATGCCGAGGCCGCCCGCAGCGCTGCCGGGCCGGGTGGCGGACGCGTTCGGCCGGCTCGACGTCCTGGTGAACTCGGCCGCCGTCATGCACCGGCTCGGGTTCGAGGAGACCACGCCGGAGCAGTACGACGCCATTCTCGATCTCAACCTCCGCTCCGTCTTCTTCTGCACCCAGGGCGCCGCGCCGGCGCTCCGCGCGGCGCGGGGCAAGGTCGTGAACATCGCCGACCTTGCCGGGCTCCAGCCCTGGCCGGGCTTCGCGGCCCACTCGGTGAGCAAGGCCGGCGTGGTGATGCTGACCAAGGTGCTGGCCCGCTCGCTCGCGCCCGAGGTCACCGTCAACGCCATCGCGCCCGGGCGCCGTGCTGGTGCCCGAGGAGTACGACGAGCGAGGAGCGAGAGCGGCTGGCCAGAGCCACGCCGCTGGGCCGCCTCGGCAGCCCGGGAGACGTGGTCGCGGCGATGCTCTACCTCCTGGAAGGCGGCGACTTCGTCACCGGCGAAGTGCTGACGGTGGATGGCGGACGACTTCTCCGATAGGGTCGAGCTGCGCGACGTCGCGATCGTGGGCGGCGGCTGCTACGGCACCTTCTACGCCGGGCAGATGATTCGCGCGCGGGAGCGCGGCAAGGCGCGGTACCGGCGGCTGCTGGTGGTGGACCGCGACCCGCGTTGCCGCTTCACGGCCGAGATCGGTGCCGCCGACGACCGCGAGCTCGTCGTGGCCGACTGGGGCGAGTTCTTCGACCGACTGGCTCGACCTGCCCCGCAGGTCCCGGGCGTCTCGGACCCCGGCGACGCGATCGTTCCCTCCCCGCTGATGCCCCACCTGATGTACCAGTGGCTGGTGCGGCGGGCCCGGGCCCGCTGGCCCGGCCGCGCGGTGGAGCAGCGGCCGCTCACCGCGCCGATCGGCACGCCGTACGACTCCGCCGGCTCCCGACGGCACCCGCTACGTCTCGTTCGCCGACTGGCTCTGTCCCACCCATTGCATCGAGCCCGCCATCTGCCCGGTGATCCAGGGCGCCGAGGACCTGGGAGATGAGCGACGCGATGGAGCGGCTCACCGCCCGGCTGGACCTCTCGGCACCGACCGCCGGACCGGCGCTCTTCGTCTGCCGCCACCGGGTGTTCGGCGTGGGCATGTTCGACGTGGCGGCGGTGCAGGAGGGAGACCGGCTGGTCGCCGAGGCCGGGGCGCGGCCGGGGGAGCTGGACGTGGTGGTCGGCACCGTCTCCGGCTGCCACGGTGCCGTCAGTCTGCTCCACCTCGGACCGCCATCGGGACCCGCCCGGTGAACGCCCGGGAACCCCGGTGCGTTCTATATTTGGGCAACGAATTCGGTCGGGCGGTGCCGCCGCGGGGCAGGGCCGGGACCGACACCAATCCACTCGGGGGAGCTGTATGAGGCGTAGTGAGGAGCATGATCTCGTCATCGTGGGCGCGGGCCCGGCAGGGCTCTGCGCCGCGCTGTACGCCGGGCGGGGGATGCTGGACGCGGTCGTGCTGGAGCGAGGCGTGCCGGGCGGCGAGCTGCTCAACACCGAGTGGATCGACGACTACATCGGTTTCGAGCACGTTCTCGGCCGGGAGCTGGCCGGCCAAGATGGCGGATCACGCCGGTCAAGTTCGGGGCCGACATCCGGCAGGAGAACGTGGAGTCGGTCTCGCGGCGGGACGACGGGATCTTCGAGGTCACCACCTCCGGCGGGACGATCTACGAGGCACCGGCCGTGATCCTGACGGCGGGCGGCACGCCGACCAAGCTGGAGGTGCCCGGCGAGCTGGAGTACGCCGGCCGCGGGGTCTCGTACTGCGCGGTCTGCGACGGCGCGTTCTTCAAGGGCGAGACGCTCGCGGTGATCGGCGGCGGCGACGCCGCGGTGGAGGAGGCGGACTACCTCACCCGCTACGCCAGCAAGGTGCACGTGGTGCACCGGCGCGACGAGTTCCGCGCGTCGAAGATGCTGCAGGAGCGGCTCTTCGCGAACCCCAAGATCGAGGTGATCTGGAACAAGCAGGTGACCGAGTTCAAGGGCGAGCCCGACGGGACTGCAGTCGGTCGAGCTGGAGGACACCGTGACCGGCGAGCCGTCGTCGCTGCCCGCGACCGGCGCCTTCATCTTCATCGGGTTCCGGCCCAACACCGGTCTGGTGAAGGAGCACTTCACCCACGACGCGGCCGGGTACATGATCACCGACGATCGGATGATGACCTCGATTCCGGGACTCTTCGCCGCGGGCGACGTGCGGGCGCAGCTCACCCGCCAGATCACCACCGCCGTGGGCGACGCGACCACCGCGGCCATCGCGGTGGAGAAGTATCTGACGGAGCGCCGGAGCCGCGCCGCAGCGAAGGCCAAAGTCGGTGTCTGACCTCGAGGTGGTGTCGCTGCCCAACGGGCAGCTCTCCCAGAACTGCTACCTCGTCGCCGACCGAAGGACGCCGGGAGGCGGTCATCATCGATCCCGGCGAGGAGCCCGCGATGTTCCTCGCCGAGCTCGACACCCGCGCCTGGGCGCTTCGCGCCATCTGGCTCACCCACGCGCACGTCGATCACATCATGGGCGTGGGCGCGGTGAAGCGGGCCACCGGGGTGCCGATCCACCTCCACCCACTGGACCGGCGGATCTACGACGCGCTGCCGCAGTTCGGCGCCTGGCTCGGCAAGGAGCTCGAGCCGCCCCCGCCGCCCGACGTGGCGCTCGAGGCCGGCGAGCGGTCGAGGTGGGCGGCTTCGCGTTCGAGGTGCGCTTCACACCCGGCCATTCCCCGGGAAGCGTGAGCTTCGTCGGCCACGGGATGGTCTTCGGCGGCGACGTGCTGTTCAACGGCTCCGTGGGGCGGACCGATCTTCCCGGCGGCGACTTCGCGACGCTGATGTCCACCATCCACTCCCAGTTTCTGTCGCTCCCCGACTCGACCGTCGTCCACAGCGGTCACGGCCCCGACACCACCATCGGCATCGAGCGGCTGACCAATCCCTTCATCACCGGGAGCGTGAGGGCATGACGGCGCCAGCGGACCATCCCCGGTGCCTGAGCCTGCCCGTCGCGCCGCGATGTCAACGCTGCGACTTCCCCGTCCCCACCCGTGCCATGGGCTGCAAGAATCCGTGTCCCAACTGCGGCACCGTCTATCCCCTGGGGGACTGCTCTGACTGACCGGGCCGCCACCGGGATTCTCGATCTCGAGCCCGTCACCGGCGCTACGCCGGCGGCGCTCGACATCGCGCGGATCGAGCTGCCGCCCCGGCTTCGCCCGGCCGCCTCGGTCGGAGTGCTCGACATCACGGAGTTCTTCGGGGATACGACCGGCGGAGTGCGAACCTATCTGCTGGAGAAGGCGAAGTACGTCCAGCGGGATCCCGCCCTGCGGCAGGTACTGGTCGTGCCCGGGGCGAGGGACGAAATCCTCGAGGCAGGCGGCGTGCGCTGCTACCGCCTCCACGGTCCCTCCATCCCGACCCAGAAGCCCTACCGTTTCATGCTGGCCACCCGGTCCACCTCGCGGATCGTCGCGCACGAGCGGCCCGACCTCATCGAGGTCGGCAGCGCCTGGTGCGCGCCGTGGCTGGTGCACCTGGCGACCCGGGGGCTGAGCGTTCCCGCCGTGTGGTTCTATCACAGCAACTTTCCCCGCATCATCGCACCCCGCCCTCATGCGGCGAGCTGGGCTCGGCTCACGGCCAGCGCCCTGGCGTGGCGCTACGTGCGCCGGCTGGGAAGGCTGGTGCAGGCCACCATCGCGCCATGCCGGGCGGTGGCCCGGGAGCTGGAGAGCGCCGGCGTCGAGAACGTGGTGCACGTCCCGCTGGGCGTGGACCTCGAGCGGTTCAACCCCGCGCGCCAGGCGCGCGCGGCGGAGACTCGGCGGCGCTTCGGACTCCCGGAAGGGCCCCTCGCGCTCTACGTCGGGCGGCTCGCGGCGGAGAAGGATCTCGACCTGCTCCTGGCGGGATGGCTGGACGTCGAGCGACGCACCGGGGCGCAGCTGGCCCTCGTCGGCGCGGGTCCAGCCGCCCGCTCGCTGCGGCGGAGCCGGGGCGGCGCGCGGGCGGTTTGGCTGCCCTACGAGCGCGACCGGGATCTCCTGGCCGATCTCTACGCCGCGGTGGATCTGGTAGTCGCTCCCGGTTCCGCGGAGACCTTCGGCCTCGCCGCGCTCGAGGCCCTCGCCAGCGGCGTGCCGGTGCTGTCCGCCGACCAGGGCGGCGTGGCCGAGACGATCGGCCGGTCCGGCGCGGGCCGGCTGTACGCCTCGGGCGATCGCCGCCACCTGGCCGAAGTGGCCGTGGCCCTGTTCGACGAGGATCTCCGAGCGCTCGGCCGCGTGGGGCGGCGCTACGCCGAGGAGCACCACGGATGGGACGCGGTGTTCGACCGCCTGTTCCAGACCTATCGACGCGTGCTCGCCGGGTGAGCCTGCTGGTCTCCATCCACGACGTCACTCCGGCGCTCGAGGCGGGCGTGCTGCGCCTGTGGGCGATGTGCGCCGCGCGCGGCATCGTCGCCGGCGCTGCTGGTGGTCCCCGACTGGCACGGGGAATGGCCGCTCGCGCGGCATCCGGACTTCGTGCGGTGGCTCCGGGAGCGTGCGTCGGACGGCGCGGAGATCGTGTTGCATGGGGAGCGACACTCGCGGGGTGAGTTTCGTGCATTGGGTCAGGCCCCCGCTCGCGAGCGCATCGATCGAGGCCTCGCCTCGCTCCGCGCGCTCGGCCTCGAGCCCGTGGGCTTCGTCCCTCCCGGTTGGCTCGCCCGTGAGGCGGGACACGCGGCGGTGCGGGACGCCGGGCTCGGGTTCAGTGAAGACGCGCGGTCGGTCCGTCTCTACCCGGCCGACCGCCGCCTCGCCTCGCCGGCGGTGCGGTGGAGTGCCAGGACGCCGGTGCGGGCGTGGGGGTCGGTGGCCGTGGCCCGAGGCGCTGGATCCTCCAGCGGCACGCCCGGTATCCTCGGGTCGCCTTCCATCCACAGGACTACGCGCATCCGCGCACCGCCCGCGATCTCGCCGCCACGTTGGACCGCTGGCTGAGCCGCCATTCCCCGATCCGGTACGCCGCCCTTCGCGACACCGAGCTCCATGAGCGCGACAGCGCGTGATGTCCATTCTCCAAGCCAGCGTGATCTGCGTGGCGCTGGTCGCGATCGACCTGGTCGCCCGCGCCTGGCGCATCCAGTGGATCGTGCAGGGGCTGGGCCATCGAATCGGCTTCTGGGATTCCTTCGTGCTGAACGCCTTCGGCGACGCGGCGTGCGCGCTGACCCCGCTTCGGATCGGCGGGGAGCCCGCGCGCCTGGCGGGGATGCTCCGAAGCGGGGTGCCGGCGACCGCCGCCTTCGTCGCCATCAGCCTCGAGGTGCTGGCGGCCTGGCCGGTCATTCTCGTCGCGGCCGGCTGGCTGGCGTGGCGCTACGCCCCGTCGTGGTGGTCCATGGCGGGCCCGCGGCTGGCCGGGGCCGCCGCCGAGGCGTGGCCCTGGGTTGTGCTCGTGGCGGTGGTGAGCGCGGTGGTGTGGTGGTACGCGAGGAAAGTCGCCTCGCCGGCGGTTCGCCACGTCCGCCGGCCGGTGCGTCGCGCCATGGTCTACTGGCGCCGGATGCCGCCGCTGGCCGCTGGTGGCCAGCCTGCCGCTGAGCTTCCTCAACCTCGCGACCCGGGTGGCGGTGCTCCCGGTACTCGCCGCGACCCTGCCGCAGCCGCCCGAGCTCTGGCCCATGGTGCTGGGGTCGTTCGCCCTGCTCTACAGCCAGCTGATCCTTCCCACGCCTTCCGGCGCGGGTGCCGTGGAGCTGGGCTTCCTCGGCGGGGCCGCCGGGGACCTGGGCGGACGCGCGGGCTGGCTGCTGCTGGCCTGGCGGTTCTACACCAACGGGGTCGGCGTCATACTCGGGATCGGGCTGGCGGCGCACGCCTACGGATGGCCCGCGCTCCGGCGGCTAGCGCGGCGGTGGGGCGATCCCGACTAGCAGGACGGTGCGCTCCAGCGCCTCCGCCACGCCGTGGGCGACTCCGGCCGGCGCCCAGACGATCTCGCCTTCGCCCACCTCCCGGGTCTCCTCGCCCACCGTCAACCGGGCCCGCCCCGAGCAGACGTAGTAGAACTTGTCGGCCCCCGCGTGCGCGTGAACCTTCTGTGATTGCCCCGGCTCGAAGCAGTTGAGTCCCACGAACAGCTGCTCGCCGGCATAGAGATCGGCCTTCGCCGCCTTCTCGTTGCTGAAGACGGCGCTCTCGGTCACACTTTGGAAGAAGTCGCTCATCGGCCTGTGGGTTCGAGGGACAGGGAACATATCACGGCAGATTGGCGATCCGCCGTGCCGGGACTAGAATAAGCCCATGGCAGACACCCGCATCGAGCGCGACCCCTTGGGCGAGAAGGCGGTCCCCGCGTCCGCCCTCTACGGCATCCAGACCCTTCGTGCGGCCGAGAACTTCCCGATCTCGGGCCTTCGGCCGCTCCCGGCCTTCGTGGACGCCGTGGTCTGGATCAAGCGCTCCGCCGCGCTGACCCACAAGGAGACCGGCCGCCTGGAGCCCCGCCTGGCCGACGCGATCGTCGCGCGCCGCCGACGAGGTTCTCACCGGCCAGCACCGCGACCAGTTCATCGTGGACGTCTATCAGGCCGGCGCGGGCACCAGCCACAACATGAACGTCAACGAGGTGCTCGCCAACCGGGCCAACGAGATCCTCGGCGGGAAGCGCGGCGCGTACTCGCCGGTGCACCCGAACGATCACGTCAACATGGCGCAGAGCACCAACGACGTGATCCCCACCGCGATGCGCCTGGCGACCCTGGCTACCCTGCCCGATGCCCTCCTGGCGCTGGAGCAGCTGGCCCACTCGCTGCTCGTCAAGGGCGTCGCGTTCGACGACATCATCAAGTCGGGCCGGACCCACCTGCAGGACGCCACCCCGATCCGCCTGGGCCAGGAGTTCACCGCCTACAGCCGCACGGTCGAGCGGCACCGGGACAAGCTGGTCGCAGGCGGCGGACTGGCTGCGGGAGATGAACATCGGCGGCACGGCGGTGGGCACCGGCATCAACGCGGAGCCGGAGTACCCGCGCCTGATGGTCGGACACCTCCAGCAGGTGAGCGGGCTCGAGCTGCGGGAGGGCCAGGACCGGATCCAGCTCATGCAGTCCATGGGCGACATCGCCACCTTCAGCGGCGCGCTGCGGGCCTACGTCCTCGACCTGAACAAGATCGCGAACGACATCCGGCTGCTCGCGTCGGGCCCGCGGACCGGCCTGGCGGAGATCGTCCTTCCCGCGGTGCAGCCGGGCTCGAGCATCATGCCGGGCAAGGTGAATCCGTCGATCGCCGAGATGGTGAACCAGGTCTGCTTCCAGGCGCTGGGCCTGGACCAGACGGTGGCGATGGCGGCGGAGGCGGGGCAGCTCGAGCTCAACGTCATGATGCCGGTCATCACCCACAACATCGTGTTCGCGCTCACCATCGTGGGCAACGCCACGCCGGGTGCTGGCCGAGCGGTGCGTGGACGGGATCGAGGCGGATGCGGCGCAGTGCGCCTACTGGCTGGAGCGGAGCCCGGCGCTCGTCACCGCGCTGGCCCCCAAGATCGGCTATGCCGAGGCGGCCAAGCTGGCCAAGGAGGCGGTGGCGACCGGGCTCACCGTGAAGCAGCTGCTGGAGAAGAAGCAGCTCCTCCCCAAGGAGGAGCTGGACGAGGTGCTCGACCTCCGCGCGATGACCGAGATCGGCGTGCCGGGAGGGAAGGGGATTCCCGCCGGGGGGCTGACCCCTCGCCCGATGACTAGCGTCTCGGCGGCGGCTCGCCGGCCCGGCTGCGGCTCCGCCCGCCGGTCGGCTCTGCCGGTCCATCCGGCGCTCGACCTGTCCGTCCTCGCGCCGCTCCTGCGGCAGTGCGCAGCTCCACCACCCGGAACGGCGGGAGCGTCCGGGAAGCTTCGCTGCAGGAGCGACAGCGAGACGTTGTAGACCGTCACCCCGCCCACGGTCTTGCCCTCGAGCGTGCCGTGGTGGGCGTGCCCGTGGAACACGACGTCCACCGGGTAGCGGATCAGCGGCTCCTCCAGCCGGCTGGAGCCGAGGTAGGGGTAGATCTCCTGCGGCTCGCCCTCCACCGTGCCCGCGATCGGGGAGTAGTGGAGCAGCACCACCTTGCGCTCGGTGCGGAGCTTGCTGAGCGACGTCTCCAGCTTCAGCGCCTCGTCCACCGCCTCGCGCACGAAGAGCTTGATGCGTCTCCTCGCCCCACGGCCCCAGCGCCCGGCGGCCGAAGCCGCCGGCAAATCCCTTCACCCCCGCGAAGCCGACTCCGTGGATCTCGACAGGCGTCGCCGCCGTCGAGCACCTGAACGCCGGCCTCGCAGAGGATCTTGCTCAGCTCCGGCACCTTGCCCGACTCGTAGTCGTGGTTGCCGAGCACGGCCACGATCGGCACGCCGACGGTGGCGAGCGCCCGCCCGAGCTGGCGACCCTCCTCGGGGTCGCCCCGGTCGGTGAGGTCGCCGCAGAGCGCCAGCACGTCCGCCTGCTCCGCCACCTGGGCGAAGAGGGTCTGGATCGGGGGACCGTAGGCCGCCCGGCCGAGGTGGATGTCGCCGACCGCGGCGATCCGGACTACTCCAGGGGACTTGACCATGTGCCTGACAATCAACCACCCGCCCGGCCAGGCGAGCGGTGATCCGGGCCACAACCCCGTGCCGCGGCCGTGCCTATGATAGCCTTCCCCTCTATGGGAGCGCCGGATGGGGCTGTCGCCCACTCACTCGATGGTCGAAACCCCGTCCCGCGAGTTCTATCGCGAGGCGATGGAATTCCTCGCCCGGGCCAACGTCCCGTTCCTGGTCGGCGGCGCCTTCGCCTTCGTGCACCAGGCCGGGATCGACCGCTCCACCAAGGACCTCGACATCTTCGTCCGGCCCACCGACGTCCAGCGGCTGCTCCGCGCCTCCGCCGACGCCGGGTACGAGGCCGACCTGGTCTTCTCCCACTGGCTGGCCAAGATCCGCTCTCCGTCCGGCTTCGTCGACGTGATCTTCAGCTCCGGCAACGGCGTCGCGGTGGTGGACGACCAGTGGTTCGAGCACGCCACCGAGCGCGAGGTCCTCGGCGTCCGGGTGCTGGTGGCGCCGCCGGAGGAGAGCATCTGGTCCAAGGCATTCGTGATGGAGCGCGAGCGCTTCGACGGAGCGGACGTCGCCCACATCATCCTGGCCCACGGCGAACGGCTGGACTGGCGCCGCCTGATCGACCGGTTCGGCCACCACTGGCGGGTGCTCCTCGCCCACCTGGTGCTGTTCGGCTTCATCTATCCCGAGCCAGCGCTCCAGGGTGCCGGCCGCGGTCCTGGAGGAGCTGATGCGAGCGCCTCGCCGACCGAGACCCGCTCGCCCGACGCGGAGGATCCGGTCTGCTACGGCACCTTGCTCTCCTGGTCCCAGTACCTGGGCGACGTGCTCGGCGGCACCTTCCGGGACGCCCGGATTCGCCCCCACGGCAACCTCACCCCCGACGAGGTGGCCCGCTGGACGTCGGCTGAAAAGAAGTAGATATTGCAGCCACAATGCGGGTTACGACCTGGACCGAGTACAGCCTGATCATCTCACTCCACCTGGCCAAGCGTGGTCGGACGGGCAGCGGGCCCGTCGCCGCGCGCGAGCTGGCGGACGCCGAGCGGCTGCCGGCGGACTACGTCGAGCAGATCCTGCTCCGCCTGCGCCGGGCCGGGCTGGTCGAGAGCGTCCGCGGCGCCAAGGGCGGCTACTTTCTGGCCAAGCAACCGGCCGCGATCTCGGTCCGCGACGTCATGAGCGCGTCCGAGCATCAGACCTTCGAGATCAACTGCGAGTCTCACCCGGTGGACGCCGAGCGATGTAGCCCCGGATCGCACGTGCAGCATCCGGCCGGTCTGGCATGCCCTTCAGCAGCGGGTGGACGACCTGCTGGCGGGCATCTCCCTGGCCGACCTGATGAAGGAGGAGGCTCAGGTGCAGGAGCTGGTCGGGATCTCGTCGGCGAGTTAGCCACGCTCGAATGTGCGTGCGCGCAGCCCGACCCGCCGGTCGGGTTTTTCGTTTTGGAGGACGTCATGACCGCTGTTCGACAGCTGCTCGGTCACCACGGAGCCGGCCCTGTGGGAGCTGGTGGGCAACACGCCGCTCATTCCGGTGAAGTTCCCCGGGGACGGGCGCGGGCGGCTCTGGCTCAAGGCCGAGTGGCTCAACCCGGGCGGCAGCGTGAAGGACCGGGCGGCGCGCGCCATCCTCCGGGACGGGACTCGCGCGCGGCGAGCTGCCGGGCAAGCGACTGCTGGACGCCTCGAGCGGGAACACCGGTATCGCCTACGCCATGCTGGGCGCCGCGGCGGGGGTACGGGTCACCATCTGCCTGCCCGGAAACGCGAGCCCCGAGCGCTGGGCGCTGCTGAAGGTCTACGGCGCCGAAGTCGTGGTGACCGACCGGATGGACGGAACCGAAGGGGCGGCGCGGCGGGCCCGGGAGCTGGCCGAGGAGTCGCCCGACAAGTACTTCTACGCCGACCAGTACAGCAACCCGGCCAATCCCACGGGCCCATCGCGAGACGACGGGCCCGGAGATCTGGGCCCAGACCGGCGGGCGGCTGACCCATTTCGTGGCCGCGATGGGCACCACGGGAACCATGATGGGGACCGGTCGCTTCTTGAAGGAGAAGAACCCGGCGATCACGCTGGTGGGGGTACAGCCCGACTCCCCGTTCCACGGCCTGGAAGGGCTTGAAGCATCTGCCGACCACGGCGCATCCGCCCGCGCTCTACGATCCGGCGGTGCCCGACAAGGTCGCGGAGATCCCGACCGAAACCGCCGACCGGACCGCTCGCTGGCTCGCGCGCGAGTCCGGACTGCTGGTCGGATGGTCGGCCGGCGCGGCGGTCGCCGCGGCGCTGGACGTGCTGGGCCGCGAGCCCGACGCGCAGGTGGTCGTGATCGGCTGCGACACCGGCGCCCGCTACATCAGCGAGCCGCACCGGTGGACCGACCGGTGACGCTGCGGCTGGCGGAAGGGCTGCTCGGCGAGATCCGCCGCCACGGCGAGGCGAGCCTATCCGGCGGAGTGCTGCGGAGCCCTCGCGGGGCGGGTGGACGGCGGCGGAGCCAAGGAGGTCGTGCGGTTGGCGCCCGGCGGTGAACCGGCGGACCGACGACCCGCACCGATACCTGATCGCGCCGGACGATCTCCGGCGGCTGGAGGCCGACCTCCGGCTCGAAGGGCTCGAGATCGTCGGCTATTATCATTCGCACCCGGACCATCCCGCGGTGCCGTCGGGCTTCGACACCGAGCATGCCTGGCCCTGGTACAGCTATCTGATCGTGCGGGTGGAGAGAGGGCGGGGGCTGCGACGCGGCGAGCTGGACGCTGGACGACGAGCAGCCGCTCATGCGGCCCGAGTCACTCGAAGTGCTCAGCGAGGTGTGACCATGTCCGTGACCGTGACCATACCCACACCCCTCCGCAGCTTCACCGGGGGACGCGACGCCGTCGAGCTCGCCGGCGAGACCGTGGGCGAGGTGATCGACGGGCTCCTGGCGACCCACAGCGGCCTCAAGCGCCACCTGGTTCAGGACGACGGGCGGCTCCGGAACTTCGTCAACCTGTATCTCAACGACACCGATATCCGGCAGCTCGATTCCACCGACACGCCGGTGCGCGAGGGCGACGTGCTCACCATCGTGCCGAGCATCGCGGGCGGCCGGCCGGCGGTCGAGACCGAGCTGCCCAAGCTCTCGCACGCCGAGGTGCTGCGCTACTCCCGGCATCTGCTGCTGCCCGAGGTCGGAGTCGAGGGCCAGCGAAAGCTCAAGGCGGCTCGGGTCCTCACCATCGGCGCGGGCGGGCTGGGCTCGCCGCTGTCGCTCTACCTGGCGGCGGCCGGCGTCGGCACGATCGGCATCGTGGACTTCGACGTGGTGGACCTCACCAACCTTCAGCGCCAGATCGTCCACGGGACCTCGACCCTGGGCCGCCCCAAGCTCGAGTCGGCCAAGGCGAGACTCACCGACCTCAATCCGAACCTGAACGTCGAGAGCCACGAGACCCGGCTCAGCGCCGAGAACGCGCTGGACATCATCCGCGAGTACGACATCGTGGTGGACGGGACCGACAACTTCCCGACCCGCTACCTGGTCAACGACGCCTGCGTGCTGCTCGACAAGCCCAACGTCTACGGCAGCATCTTCCGGTTCGAGGGACAGGCGTCGGTGTTCTACGCCAAGGAAGGTCCCTGCTACCGCTGCCTCTACTCCGAGCCGCCTCCTCCGGGACTGGTGCCGAGCTGCGCCGAAGGCGGAGTGCTGGGCGTGCTGCCCGGCATCATCGGCAGCATTCAGGCGCTGGAGACGATCAAGCTGATCCTCGGGGCCGGCGATTCCCTGATCGGACGACTGGTGCTGTTCGACGCGCTCAAGCTGCGCTTCCGCGAGCTCAAGCTGCGGAAGGACCCCGACTGCCCGATCTGCGGCGACAACCCGACGATCCGGGAGCTGATCGACTACGAGGCCTTCTGCGGCATCGGCGCGGCCCCGGCCTACCAGGGCCCCGAGGTGGTGGCGGAGCAGCTCAAGCAGGAGCTGGACGAAAAGGGAGACGACCTCGTGCTCATCGACGTCCGCGAGCCGCACGAGTGGGAGATCGCGCACATCGAGGGCGCCCGGCTCATCCCGCTCGGCCAGCTGCCCGACCGCATCGCCGAGCTCGACGGCCACGCGGAGATCGTGACGTACTGCCACAAGGGCGTCGCGCTCGATGAAGGCGCTGGAGATCCTGCGCGGCGCCGGGTTCGGGAAGGTGCGGAGCCTGGCCGGCGGAGTGGACGCGTGGGCGAGCCGAGTGGAGCCGGGGATGGCGAGGTACTGAAGGCGGCACGACGGACGGTAGCGGCGGACGGGCGGACGGCGCCATAGACGAGATCGACCCTCCGATGTCCTAGGACATCGGAGGGTCGCTCTCGTTCGGAGGCAACGTTCCGCCGTACCGCCGTTCCGCCGTTCCGCTCTCATGCCGAAGGCGGGACTCGAACCCGCACGGGCTTGCGCCCACTGCGCCCTGAACGCAGCGCGTCTACCAGTTCCACCACTTCGGCGAAGGGCGCAAAGGTAGTCCCGTTGCAGGGGCCGGTCAACCCGCGCCGTTGACCCACCCGAAGTGATGGCCTATCATTTGCTTAGGATCCCTACGTGAGCCCGCGATTCATCCCCCCCGGCCGAGCGCCGCAAGTCGGTCGCCAGGAACCCCAAGGCGACGCACGACTACCATATTCTCGAGACCTGGGAATCGGGCATCGTCCTCACCGGCACCGAGGTCAAGTCGCTGCGCAACGGCAAGGCGTCCATCAAGGAGGCCTATGCCCGGCTGCGGAACGGCGAGGTCTTCCTCGAGGGGATGAACATCACTCCGTACGAGCAGGGCAACCGCTACAACCACGATCCCGTCCGCTCCCGCAAACTTCTCCTCCACCGCCGCGAGATCGAGAAGCTGATCGGCTCGGTGGAGCAGAAGGGCCTGACCCTGGTGCCGCTCGAGCTCTACTTCAAGAACGGCCGGGCCAAGGTCGTCCTCGCGCTCGGGCGGGGCAAGAAGACCCACGACAAGCGCGAGGCGTTGAAGCGCAGGGTGTCCGAGCGAGAGGCGGCGCGCGACGTGTCGCGGGGACTCTCCCGCGCCGCGCGGGAGCCGCGATGATCGCGGCGCTGGCGCTACTCGGCGCCTTGGCTATCGGTGTCCCCGGCCAGATCACGGTTGCGGGCCCCGGCGGCGACGCGAAGGTCCCGGTCCGGCTGGATCCCGGCGGTGCGCCCGTGATTCCCGCCCCCCAGCTCCTCGCCGCGCTCGGCGGCACCGTCGTGATGCAGGAGGGGTGGGCCGAAGTGACGGTCGCGCGGCAGCCGTTCCGGTTCCTGGTCGGCGCGCCGCTCTACCTCTTCAGCAGCCAGCTGCAGCCCTGGCGACCCCGGTCTGGCTGGCGCGCGACACCCTCTATCTGCCGTTTCAATTCGTCTCGGAGATCATCCCGTATTTCCTGGGCGAGCGGTACCGCTACGATGTCCGGACGGCGCGGCTGGAGGACATCTCCGATGCCGGCGATGGCCGGTGCTCCCAAGCCGGTCGAGCGTCTCCCCAACGGGCTCCGGCCGGGCCACGTGGTCACCATCGACCCGGGGCACGGGGGCGTGGACCCGGGGAATCCGGGGACGTACTTTCCCCGCGGCGTCCGGGAGAAGGACGTGACGCTCCAGGTCGGGCTGCTGCTGCGTGAGGAGCTGCGCGAGCGCGGGGTGGGCGTCCGGATGACGCGCACCACCGACACCCTGATCGCCCTGGGCGACCGCGGCGGGTTCTGCACCGCCGCCTGCGACCTGTTCGTGAGCCTCCACGTCAACTCGCTCGCCCGCCGGCGGGGCTACACCGAGGTCCGGGGCTTCGAGACCTTCTTCCTGGCCGAGGCCCGGACCGAGGATGCGGCGCGGGTCGCCAAGATGGAGAACGAGGCGGTGCGGTTCGAGACCGGTGAATCCGAGGGCCCGATGACCGGCGGGGCTCGATTTCATCCTGAAGGATCTCCAGCTGAACGAGCACCTCCGTGAATCCGCTCGCGCGGCCGAGCTGGTGCAGAAGAAGCTGAAGACCGTGCATACCGGTGACGACCGCGGCGTGAAGCAGGCCGGCTTCATGGTGCTCACCACCGCCCGCCGCCCCGCCATCCTGGTCGAGCTGGGCTACAGCACCAATCCCCAGGACGGTCGATATCTCACCTCGCGCCGCAGCCAGCGCACCATGGCCGCGGCGATCGCCGACGCGATCGTGGAGTATCTGAAGGACTACGAGCGGAAGACCGGCGGGGCCGAACGGCGGAGGGGCGGGCCGGTGAGGACCACTCGCGCGCTCTCGGCCGTCCTCGTGGCCGCCCTGCTCGGCGGCTGCGTGTACTACAACGGGATGTACAACACCAAGCGCCTCGCCGGCTCGGCACGCAAGGCGGAGCGCGATGGCCGCACCTTCGAGGCCAACAACCTCTGGGGCCAGGTCGTCACCCGGGCTGAGTCGCTGGTCGCACGACACCCCGACAGCAAGTACGTGGACGAGGCGCTGGTCCTGAAGGGCATCGCCCTCGCGCGACTCAACCAGTGCGAGGCCGCGGTGGCCCCGCTCGGCCGGGTGTCGCTGCTCCCGCCCGACGCGGAAGTGACCGAGGAGGCGGCGCTCGCCCTGGGGCGCTGCCAGCTCGAGCTGGGCGACCCCGGAGTGGCCGAGATCATGTTCGCCCGCGTCGCCGAGAGCAAGGATCCGGTGCGTCGCCGCGAGGCGCGGCTGCTCCGCGGCCGAGCGCTCAGGATGACCGGCCGCCACCAGGAGGCGGTGGCGGCGCTCGAAGGGTCTGTCGGACCCGCGCGCCTCGGATGAGCGGCTGCTGGCGCTGGCCGGCGCCGGACAACGCGAGGCCGCGCTCGCGCTGGCCGATTCGATGCTGGCCACCCGCGACACCGCGGCGCCGCTGGGATACGATGGTCGTGGCGGTCGGCCGGGAGGACCCCGCGACGGCGTCGGCACTGGTGGATCGGCTGGAGCAGCCGTCCCGGCACTCCCGCGACGGTTCGAGCCCGGCTCTTCCTCGAGGACGGGCTCCGCATGGCCTCGGTGGACTCGGCGCGTGCGGAGGCGCGGCTCCGCCAGGCCGCCGGGGTGGACGAGCGCCGGCGACGCCGGCGAGCGGGCCAAGCTGCGGCTCATTCGCATGGCGCTCGCCGCGACCGACGTCCGTTGCCGACCTTCCCGCGATCGCGACCGAGCTGGACCAGCGGATCCAACGCAAGGGCGCGCCCGCGAGCGAGGCGGGCCAGCTCCGCGCAGTCCGTCGGCAGCATCCTCGCCGCCGGCGACTCGGGCGCCGCCGGCGCCGCCCAGGCCGATCTCCGGCTCTTCCTCGCGGCGGAGACCGCCCGCGACTCGCTCGCGGCGCCCGCGCTCGCGGCCTCGCTCTTCCGGACGATCGTCGAGATCATGCCCGATTCGCCGTACGCGCCGAAGGCGATTCTCGCCGGCCGGACGCTGGATCCCGTCTGGGGCGAGTCGGCGGTGCCGTCTGCTCGAGACGCAGTACGCGGCCAGCCCGTACGTCGCCTACCTCCAGGGCGACGAGCCGTACGGCTATCGCGAGCTGGAAGACTCGCTCCAGAGCTTCGCCGCTTGCGGCCTCGCTGCGGGCGGATCTCCGCGTGCGCGCCGGCCCGGCGTCCGCCGCGACTCGCTTCCCACCCGCCCCGGCGCCGCACCTCAGCCGCGGCGCGGGCTCGAGCCGTGAGGGCCGCGGAGTCCAGTCTCTCCCGCACCGTCTTCGGCCGTCGCTTTCAGAATCCCCTCCTCCTCGCCGCTGGTACCGCCGGCTTCGGCCGGGAGCTGGACGGAGTCGTGGATCTCGACCGCCTCGGCGGACTGGTGACCAAGGCGGTCTCGCGCGAGCCGCGCGCGGGCAACCCGCCGCCTCGGGTCGCCGAGTTCCGCGGCGGGCATGCTCAACTCGGTGGGGCTCGCGAATCCCGGGCTTGACGGCGGTGCGGTCCGAGCTCCTTCCCTGGCTCGCGAGCCGCCTTCGCCGGGCGCAGGTGCTGGTGAACGTGGTCGGCTTCACCGTCGAGGAATACGCCGACGTCGTCTCGGGTCTCGACGGGGTGCCCGGCGTCGCGGGCTTCGAGCTCAATCTCTCCTGTCCCAACACCTCGGCGGGGGGAATCGAGTTCGGAGCCAGCGCCGATTGCGTCCAGCGGATCGTGGCGCTCTGCTCGGGCGCGAACCCGCCTGCCGCTCGTCGCGAAGCTGTCGCCGGTGCTGCCCGACATCGCCGGCATGGCGCGTCGTCGCCCGGGACGCGGGGGCCGACGGGATCTCGGTGGTCAACACCCTTCCGGGACTGCTCCACTTCGAGAGCGGAGCCCAGCGGCTCGGGCAACGGGAACGGCGGAGTGAGCGGGCCGGCCTTGCTCGCGATCGGCGTGCTGGCCGCGGCCCGCGTCGTCGAGCGGACCGGTGGCATGCCCGTGATCGGGGTCGGCGGAGTGCGCTCCGCGGAGGACGTTCGGCAGTATCTGAAGGTCGGGGCGGCGCTGGTCGCCATCGGTACCGGGGCACTGGCCGACCCGCGGCTGCCGGAACGGATCGTGCGTGACCTGGAGCGGTCCGATGGCTGAGGTCATTCTCGCGCTGGATCTGCCCAGCGGCGCCGAGGCGCTGCGACTGCTCGACCGCCTCCCGGAGATCCGCTGGGTCAAGGTGGGATCGATCCTGATGACGCGGGAAGGCGCGCCCTTCGTCCGCGGGCTCATCGCCCGCGGTCATCGGGTGTTCCTGGACCTCAAGTGGCACGACATCCCCAACACCGTCGCGGGCGCGGTCACTGGCCGCGAGGGAGCTCGGAGTTTCGATGGCGACCGTTCACGCGCTGGGCGGACGGACGATGATGGAGGCGGCCGCGGTGGCCGGCGGGCGGCGAGCTGGCCCTCGTCGGGGTCACCGTGCTCACCTCGCACGACGCCGCGTCGTACGCGCGGGCGACCGGGCGCCGGGAGGTGAATCTGGTGGACGAGGTCGGTGCGGCAGGCGCAGCGAGGCTGCCTCGGCGGGGCTTGCCGGCGTGGTCTGCTCGCCGGCCGAGGTCGCCTCGGTGCGGCGGGTGCTGGCGGACGGACGCGCTCCTCGTGGTGCCGGGCATCCGGCGCGAGACCGACTCCGCGGGCGATCAGGTCCGGGTCGCCACGCGCTCGGGAGGCCGTGCGCGCGGGGGCGACTCACCTGGTGGTGGGCCGGCCGGTGCTCCACGCGGCGGATCCCGCTGATGCGCTCAGGCATCTTCTCGAGGAGGCGCGGTTGCGTCACTTCCTGATGCTGCTGGCCGTCATCCTCGCTCCCGTCGGCGCCGCCGGACAGCAGAACGCGCTGACCGAGGCCGCCGAGGAGGCACGGGCGGCCTGGTTCGCGCACGACGCGCGAGGGCTGGTGGCCGACGCGCCGCGGCTTCTGGTCCAGCTGCCCGGGGCCGATCCCTCGATCGCGCTCGGGTCCGGCTCAGGCCGCGGCCCTGCTGCGCGACTTCATGGTGCAGGGTCAGGAGGTCGAGACCGTGGTGCGGGCGGCGAAGGAAGTGGAGCCCGGGCCGCGGATACGTGGAGCTGCAGCGCCGCTATCGGATCGCGGGCACGCAGGATGTGCGGATCCAGAGTCTCCTGCTGGGCTATCGCCTGCTGCGAACCGGATGGCGGCTGGTGGAGCTCCGGGTGGTGGGGTAGGGCCTCATGAGGGGACCGTCGAGGCACAGGCTATGCCACAGCCGCGCTGTGGCTGGGGGCTTCCCAGGATGATAGGGGGCAACACGCTGCTCCTGTATGTCGGCTGGTCCCCTGATCTTCAGTGGGTGAACTGGAACAGCGCGTAGTGCTGCGAACCGTCCTTGAGGCCGAGCTGGAACGCACGGCACCGGCCCGCCCACCTTTTGTCGGTCTTGCAAATAGGTGTAGGTGTCCGTGGCTGGGTCGTAGGTGAGGACGCTCGGATTAGCCGTCGTGGTCTCGATCCCGTCAAGCGGCGTTGGACCGCAGGGGGTGAAGTGGATTGCGGGTAGCCGCGGCGAAAAATGTCGAGCTCTGGTTGCCACCAAGCCTGAACTTGACCGGGATTCCCGCTCGCTGCCTAAGCTCTGGTGGTCACGTGCCTCGTTCACAGGGTCGGCCGGCTGGAAGAAGGTGGTGAAGTTGTAGGTCAGGGGATAGCACGGGTCAGCGAGTTCATCTCCGTCAGTGTCGGTCGGGTCGGGGTAGGCTATACTCGGGCAATTGTCGGAGGAGTTGGGTGCAGCGTCATCGTCGTTGTCCGACGAGGGAGGGAGTGATGGCAACGCGGTACGCGGGTGGACGCCGACGGGGACGGTGGCGCGTGACGGTGTTGGTCGCGGTCGTCGATCACCGATACGCTCGTCTCGAGTTGATGGTTGGCGACGGTAGACGGTGGCATCGTCGGAGGTGACCCCCACGCCACGCGCGGAGTAGGTCCCGACAGGGACGGTGGCGGTGACGGCGTTGGTCGCGCTCGTCGATCACCGACACCGTGTTGTCGTGCTGGGTTGGCGACGTAGACGGTGGCGTCGTAAGGGGTGATCGCCACGCCCTGAGGGGCTGGTGCCGACGGGGACGGTGGCGGTGACGGTGTTCGTGCGCCACGGCGATCACCGACACCGTGGTCGACCGTGCGTTGGCGACGTAGGCGGAACGGGCCGTCGGGGGTGATCGCCACGCCAACCGGGGGTCCGAAGCCGACGGGGACGGTGGCGGTGACGGTGTTGCTCGCTATCGTCGATCACCGACACGGTATTTGAGATGTGTATTGGCCATGTAGGCGGAAGTCACCGTCGGCGGTGACACCAACGCCAGCCGGGACGGTGCCGACGGGGATGGTGGCGGTGACGGTGTTGGTCGCAACGTCGTGATCACCGAGACGTGTTCCGAGATTGCATTGGCCACGTAGACGGAGGCACCGTCGGGGGTGATGGCCACGGCGAGCGGGCCGGAGCCGACCGGGACGGTGGCGCTGACGGTGTTGGTCGCGATGTCGATCACCGACACAGTGTCCGAGCAGTGGTTGGCGACGTAGGCGAAGGCGACGTCGGGGATGATGGCCACGCCACCTGGGCCGTCGCCGAGCGGAACGGTGGCGCTGACGGCGTTGCTCGCAATGTCGATCATCGACACGATGCTGGAGTTCAGAGGAGTCACGCACGCGAGGTGGCCGCTGGTCGAAGGATACGAGAGACCGAGTACCCAACTCGACCAAGGTCGGTTGGGTGGGCTCATCCTGGAGACAGGCGCTGAGCAACATCAAGAGTGCCGACGTGGCCAAGGATGCGGAACGAGCCGTGTGCACGGGACCTCCTGCGAAACACCGGGTTCGTAAGTGCCGAGTCGGGCTGGTGGTCTCACTCAACTGCTGGAGCCGGTCTGCGTGCTGGCTACCCACCTATCCTTCCTAATCGCCGAAAGAGGCGGGCGTCCGGGCGAGATAGTCCGCCGGAACGTCGCGATAATACGAACGGGTGACGCTGTCCGAGGATAGGAACAGGTTGGTCATTCCGCCCGCCTTCTGGGCCTCGATCGCGATCGCTTCCATCAGCGGGATGGTGTGCTTTCCTCCGGCGACTACGACGACATCGCCGGGCTTGATGCCAGCGGACGTGGTTACGATGCGGTGGGCCAGCGCGGCCAGATTCGGGCGGGCCGATTCGCCCGACTGGGCGGAAGCCGTGCTGAAGAGGCAGCAGAGGCCAAGAATGAGGGTGGCAGCGCTAGACCTGAGCCTAAGGGACCACATGTCGTCCTCCCTGATTCCTAGTCGAGTGCGCTCGGGAAATGCCATGCGGGTATGACGCCGGCACTCATGGTGTAGCGCTCCAGTTCCGCCCACCAGCTAACAAGCCCCTGGACCAGCAGGGCCACGCCAACCAGCCACACTATGGCAGCGACCAAGACCCCCGCGATCTGAAGCGCGCCGCTGAGCCACTCGAGCCGGCTGCTGATAGACCACGCGCTCGAAGCGGTGACTGGAAGGCGCTTCGCATACCCACTCGCCATATGCTGAAGGCGCGGGTGGGCGGGGTTGATCGTCTGAGGCTGCGGTCTCATCATGAGTGCCTCTCACCAAGCCACCTGCCAGTAGTGATGCCGTCGGTCTGCGAATTGCGGCCGCAGATGTCAGCCCGGCGTCAGCAGGCTTGTTGACAACCATTTTCGGATCAGGGAGCAGGTGGGACTGGCGGTGGTGGCCGGCGCCAGTTGGGACGGCAGCAGCCAGTCTGCCTGGTGAGCGTCAAGACCCGCCCTGTAGCCAGCTCAAGCTTCTTTACCCCGCCGCTGTAGTACACCAGGTACCTGTCGTCAGGCGACCAGCTGGGGCGGATGCCGAAGCCCACGGTATCGACTCCGGCCGCGGGAAGATCCAGATCGAGAAGCTCGATGGCGGCATTCGACTGGCCTGCGGTGAAGACGAGCACATTCCTGGTGCGAGCCCAGTCAAGCGCATTCCCCGCGCTGGGATTCGGATCCAGGTGGACGTGGTCGGCGTCGACCAGGAGGAGGTCCGACTGGCGCTGGTCACGACCAGAATCTTCTGTGAGCTCCGGAGAAGCGGGATTCCGATCCTCCCAGAAGGCCAGCGCAAGACCATCGCTCCGCCACGCCGGCCGCATGAAGGTCGTGGAGTCGGACGCCGGTGGCTGGTGGACCGCGGTGTGAACGGTTCCCGCGACATTCGTGACCCAGATGCCGATGCCCCCCGGTGCGCCAGTGCGGACATAAGCGATCTCGTCTCCCAGCGGAGACCAGGCTGGCTCTGCGGCGGGGGACGCCAGCGGCCTCGGGATACCGCCTCTAGGCACTCCAGCCACTATGGTCACGTCCACCGCCCGGACCGTATCATCCCCGCCGACGTTCACGTAGGCGAACTGATACGACGGACCCGTGCCGACGATGGGCGACCATGTTGGGTTGCCGAGCCAGGCACCGCGAGGGGTGACCCGTGCCTGATTGGATCCGTCCGCATTCATGACCCAGATCCCATCGTTCGACCAGGCGATCTCCGGGTTGGCTGGCGGAGCCGCGGGCGGACTCCCGGCTTTGCCGACGGCGGGCATGCCGGGCGCCTCGTTGACACCGGTGCCGGTGGGATCACGGCTGCAGGAGAGACTAGGAGGCCAATAACGACAAGGAACACGGAACGGCCGGGCATCGCCCACCTCACTTTTCATTGGAGAAACCGAGCGGTCTGAGCTTGTTGAACGGCAAGAGAAGTGAATCTTGCGATTCCTGTGGAAGCGGATGTTGGTGGTTGCCAGGCGAGGAAAGCCTCGCTTGTAGCCGGCCAGCTCTCCCGCAGGTGCCGTCGCCACGGCCCGAAACCGCAGATGCACAGGAGCGGTTCTCAAGGGGCGGCTGCCGGCGCGAGCCGTCGCCAATCCGGCCGGTGGGGTGCTGGACACATGGAGCATCGCCACCCTGCGAATGTCGCCGAAGGCAAAGAGCAGACTGTCCCCCGGTTCGCCCAGGCATGGGGGCGAGAGAGTCTCAGGGCCAACCGTGTCCTGATGACCTATTCAACGGCGGAAGTGCGGGAGTTTGAGCTGCACAGACTGCCGAGTGTCGGCGGGTGGGAGGACTGCGCTACCGAGGACGGCGCTGGACTCCTGTGGTGGCAGGGTGGGGGCCGCTAGTTCGAATAGCGACGTCTGCCGGACGCTTAGAGCCCAAACCTCGACGCCCGGCGCTACGCTGCGTCTATTGATGCATGACTCGAGTGGGGAGCAGTCGCAAGTTCCCGGTGCCATCCCCGAGTTCGCCATTGGAACCGGCGCCCCAACAGTAGGCAACTCCATCCGAAGTGAGGCCACACGTATGTTCCCGGCCGGCGCTGAGCGTGGTGAAGCTGACGTTTCCCTGGAGCTCGACTGGAACCATCGATTTCGTCTGGGATCCACCTCCTAGCTGACCTCGACTGCCGTCACCCCAACAATAAGTCCTACCCGCGGTCGCGATTCCGCAGGTGAACTCTCCGCCCGTAGTGATGGTCAGGAATTTCAGTGAGGTTTGGACCTGTGCCGGCTTCGTGCGACAATTGAACTGGTCATTCGAGTCCCCTAGCCCACATGCGCTGGCGTAGCTGGTGCCCAGTTGGCCCTGCCTGTTGTCGCCCCAGCAATAGGCGTCTCCCTCTACCTTGACGGCACAGGTGTGCCGTGAGCCAGCGCTGAGAGCCACTACGCCCTGGAGATCCGCCGCCAGGGTCGTCGTGGGCGCGAGGAGGTTCCTCTGTTCGTCGACTATTATCGTCCGGTTCGTCGTCCCGTCGCCGAGCTGCCCGAATTCGTTCTTGCCCCAGCAATGGACCGACCCTCCTGCGCCGATCCCGCAGGAGTGCTCGTCCCCAGTGCTGATGGAGGCAAGAGCCGGCGGAGAGACAAATGGGTATTGGTCCGGAGAGCAAGAGTCGACTCCGTATGTCCCCTGGGAAACCGCCAGAGATGGAAGAACCCCCAGCAGCTTGTCTCACCGGTCACGTTTGTACCACACGCCTGAACCAGGCCAGCAGTTAGCGAGGTAAGTCTTTCGGTGCCGTCGACACGCAAGGGCAGCCACGCGTTGTGACCCACTATCCCCGCCTCTGTAGAACTCCGCTCGTGGATCTCCTACCCCAACAGTAGGGGTGTCCTTCGAGGTCTAGCGCACAGGTCATTCGGGACCCAGCGGCCAAATTCCGGAATGCAGGGGACCGCTGGACCAGGCGTGGGTTCCGTCCTCCATTCCCGATCCCCAACGCCCAGCTGGCCGTCCTCGTTGAGCCCCCAACAATACACCCAGCCACCTACCACCAGTCCGCAGGTATACCCTGTTCCGGCCGAGATGCTGGCAAACCGCAGCGGCTGAGCGGTCAGGCGACCGACGCCGACTTTTCCCTCGGCCGTTGCCGTGACCGTCACCCCGGCTGGCTCGCTAATGCGGACCGTGGTGTCGGTGCCCAAAGTCGCGGGTCCTTGCACGGACCACGTGACCCGCCGGTCGGTCACCACCTTACCGTCCGCGTCGCGCAGGAGCACGGACAACCTCACGGGCACTTGGATCTGAACGGTCGTATCGGCGGGTAGCACCTCTACCGAAGCGAGCGGGGCGACATTGGCCGTGCGGAAGCTGCTGCGATATTCCTGGCCGAGTGGTACACCTTCACGACTCTGTGCTTCTCGAGATACCGCGATCGAGTACTCCTGATCCGGCAGCAGTTCACTCGGCTGCACCTCGGCGCGCAGCCCGTCGGCACTCAAGGAGATGTCGCTGGGGACATTCTGCCCGGATCTGGTGACGGTGATGGTCTCACGAGTAATCGTCCTATCCAGCATCGGAGCACTGAACACCACCACGACGATCGAGTTCAGCGGGGCATCCGTCGCACCCCGCATGGGACCCGTGCGCACCACAACCGGCGGACGAGACATCGCGACGGTCCCTCCGAAGCGACGAATCCTGTCCTGCTCGTCATGGGTCTCTACCTCGACCGAGTCCCCCACGCTGGAGGGTAGCCGCACCGGATCCAGGCCGCCGTCCTGCATCATGGATTCGACGTGACTTCCACTCCTCAGATTTCTTACCACTGCCCGCAGGCCCCCCGGCACCGTCCCGGGGGCCAGAGACACATACGCGACCGTATCCTCTCCCTCGAGGGTCGCCGAGATCAGAACGCCAGACTCGGGTGAGCCAAGCTCGGGGCCGAGCGAATCGGATTCCGTCGCGCAGGCTGCGAGGCCCGCGATGCAGGTGATTGCCAGAATGCCCTGGATTCGAGACACACCTACTGTGCGCATAATGCTTAGCCTCGTTTCAGTTGCGCGCTGACAATCCTCGCGCTGATCCCGGATCCAGCCTGCGATCCTCCGACCCTCGTCCACCGCTCAGCGCGAATCCGGCCCAAAAAAACGGCGAGCGAGATTCACTCCGGCGCAGAAATACCCGTTGAGCTTGCGCCAGCGCGATCGGTGCCGCATCGGTTCCCTGAAGCTGCCGGTAGAATTCGTCCATGAAGCCCGCCGTGGATCGGTCGTCCACCGTCCATTGGGTGGCGAGCACGTTGCCGGCGCCGGCGTAGAGGAAGGCATGGACCAGCCCGATCCAATCGTCGCCCGGCGGGACGTCCGCGAGCGCACCGGCGGCGAGCCCTGTCTCGCACGCGCTGAGCACCAGGAGCCGCGCTTGGATTTTCATTCCGTACGCCTCGCGCACCTCGAGACGGCCGTCATCACGCGCGTCGGGATGGAGCTGCACGTAAGAGAACAGCGGGTTCCGCTTGTTCAGGACGCCGTAGGTTGCCAAGTGAACGATATCGTGCCGCGAAGCGGCCGTCCGGAAGTTGTCCTCACTCGCTTGTGAGTCGGTCAGTGCAACCGCGCGAGCGCCGAATCGCTGTCGGATCGCGGCAACCTCGGAGCGGGAGCCGGGAAGCACCGCAGACCGCGGAGCGACGGCCAGGATGGTGCCCCGGGATGGGAGGGCAGATCGACGGCCGAGATGGACCCAAAGGGACACCGAGGGCGCGTATACGATCTCGAAACGCTCGACCAGGAAAGTCTCCCGCGGCCCGGATCCCAGGAGAGCGGCGTACGGCAGATAGTTGCAACTCGGCGTTGGGCACGATGATAAGGCGATGCTTGCCCGCGAGCAGGCCCGCCGAATCGACCGCCCCGATCAGCAATCGGTGCAGGCGCCTGAGCGGCGCCCGCCAGGACTCGCGCGTCCTCCTCAGCGCCCGCCGGGACGATCACCCCTCGGGTGAAGTCGACCAACCCCGCCAACACCTGCGGGGAAGGGGAACCTCGAACGAGCGGAGACCCTCCGCCGTCAGGGCGAAGACGATGGTGGTGGAGTCCATAACCAGATAGTCGAGGAGCAGCTCGCCCTGCCGAAGTCGGCTGCGCGCCTCCGAGAACGACACCGTGGCTCCGCTCACCAGGTTGGCATATGCAGGGCTCGCCTCCCGGATCCGTCCGAGCAACCGCGCATACGCTCCTTGGGCCCGACTCAGCTCCTCACCGCTGCGGCGCGGCTCGGCTAGGCTGGCGGTCTCCCGGCGGGCCAGTGGGTGCAACGTCTCAGTCTCCCCCTCCCGCGCCAGCTCGGTGAGTCGCCGCCGCAGGTCCTGCTCTTCCGAAGCCAGATCGGGAGGAAGCTCCGGGGCTTCGATCCGGCCCCGAGAGAGCTGGTCGAGCATCTGGCGGGCGCGCATCCTCTCGCTGACGTCGAAGGCGGATTCATGTTGGCCACGCTCGTGCTCCACTTTGACGAGCTGTCCGTACACCGACCACTTGTCAGCCAAGTAACCCGGCTCTCCATTCCTCCAGCGGCATGAGGCCCCGCACCCGCTCGAGTTCGTCGATCACGGTCCGGAGAATCTTCGCAGCTCGATCTCGCTCTCCCCTCCTGTGCAAGGCCCCGGCCAATCCGGATCTCAGGCTCCAGGAAAGGACCCGCGAGCGCACGGTCCCCAGTCGCTGGAGTCCTGCGGCAAAGTGACGCTCGGCCCGCGCCGCGTTGCCCCCCTGAATCTCGAGTCCACCCATGGCTTCCAACGCCGCGGCCTCGCCAACCGGATCGTCGAGCTCCCGAAATGCCACGATCGACGAGTCATAGGCGAAGCGGGTGCGGGAGAATCACCCGTCCTGGAGATAACATAGCCCGACAGCAAGCGGGTCATTGCCGCGCCCCGGAGATCGCCCTGTCGTCTTCTGAGATCGACCGCACGGGCGAGGAACGAATGGGACCGCTGGCCGGCTGGTCCAAACGCAGGAGCAGGAGCCCGTGGCCTTCTGCCGCAGCGGCTTGGCCCGCCAGATCGTCGAGCTCGCCGTACAGGCGGGCGGCTTCGTCGTAGTGTCGCCCCGCTTCTGGCAAGTTGTTGAGCGCCATAGTTGAGCTCGGCACCGGCGAGCGCCAGCTCCGCTCGGGTCTCCGGCCCCAACTCCACCGCCGCCGGCCAGCTGTTCGGCTGCGCGAAGCTCCTGCACCGCCTCCTGCACCTGCGCCGAGCTGGACGTAGACGTTGCTCAATGCGATCCTCGCGGCCACCGCGCCATCGGCCAGTCCGGCTTCCTCGTATAAGGCCGACGCTCTCCGCAGGTGACTCATCGCGGCCGGATAGTCGCCCCGGCGCACGCGAGGAGTCCGAGGTCGTAGAGCACGGTGGCCTGGTCGGGTCGCTCACCTCGGGTTCGACGTATGCCCAGAGCGGTCGTCGTAGCTCGAAGCCGCCTCACCATAGGCGCCGCGCAGCGACGCCAGATTCCCGAGGTTCACCAGATTGGCGGCGGCGGGCCCATCCCGGCCGAACCGTCTGGTTCAAAGTCAAAGCCTGCCGGTAGAGGAGCCGGCGGCCGAATCGAGCTCGCCGAGGGCCTCCGCGATCAGGCCCAGATTGTTGAGATCGGCGGCCCTCCCTCTGCTATCGGCGGCTCGCTCGCGGTATCTGGCCGGCCCGCTGGTACAGCGTCCGCGCCTCCGCCAATCGGCCCCCGGCCTTGGCGACATTCGCGAGGGACCCCAGTGCGTTCCCCGACCGCGCGATGGTCGCTCGATGGCGATCGAAATCCGGCGTGACCTGCTGAAGGTAGGCGGTGGCGCTGTCGGGCTCCGAGGCCGCGAGCCATCCGGAGCCGATATTGCCCCACCCCGCTGCCACGCCTGCCGAATCCCCGACCGCCTCCGCCTCCGCCACGCTGCGGGTCCAGATGTCAGGGCGGCCCGCGGTCCCTCTCGCGCGAACGCCTCGTTGCCGGCCAGCCGAAGGCTGTCCGCCCTTACCTTGCCCAGTCTCTGCGGCAGCGCCCAGCGGCGAACCGGGCAACAGTCTTGAGGGGAAACGAGTCTCCCCAAATGCGCGCGATAGCGCTCGCGATGCCGGCTGCACTATCCAGCGCCCCGGCGGCGCCGGCGCCACCTGATGTCGCTGCCTGAGCCAGCAGTTGTTGAATCTGGGCTCGCGCGGAGTCGGGGTCGATCCGGGCCTCGGTGACTCTGCGAAGCGCTGGAGATACCCCCGCCGAATCGGTGGCAGTGCTCCCCCCGACTGCTTGAGTCAGGATGAGCAGGAGCTGAGTTCCAGGCCGCAAGCGAGCATCTACGGGTCAGCCTTCTCGGTTGTCCACACGGAGAACTCGACCAGCTTCGAGCTCACCCATCGATCCAAACCAGTGTCGGCTTCGACCTTCCAGAAGTAAGGCTGTCCCGGCGATAGCCGGAGCGAATCGGGCAACGGCACCACCGAGTCTGTCGGCTTCGACGCGGTAGAGAATCGTCCCTTCGCCGTCGAAGACGAATCCGCGATAGCGCTTCGCCAGATCCAGCGGCGACCAGGCAAGCATCACCGGCCGTGACACCAAGTCCTGCGGGAGTCACGGGCACGAGTACCGTTTGCGAGCCCTGCGGGGGATCGCGATGCTGCGAGGGCTCCGGACTCGAGACGGGCCGGGCTGGACCAAGAAGACAACCACAGCCGCGGCGGCCGTGCCCAGTGACGATACCGGCCCGGAGGAGCCGTCCGCGGGAGCTCTGCGCAGACGACCAAGGGGCGCAGCGTGACCACCTCGTCTCCGGCACTCGACGCACGCTCGAGAGGTGGGCCTCGACCGTCGCGCGTTCCTCGGCGGTCAGCACCCGGTCGAGATAGCTCGCGGTCTGCTCCGGTGTCAGGTGCAGGTCGGGATCTCCGGCATTGGTCACTCAAGACCTCCTTTTCCCGCGTAGCCATGAAACGGCGGGCCGCACTCGCTTTGCGTCCGCCGACTCTGCCATCTCAGCCCTCGGACCCTTCGATCCCGCCGGCTTGCAGGGACCGCCGCAGGGACAGAAAGAGGGCGTTCAACCGGCGATAGACGTGAAAGGGCGTCGGGAAGTCCATCACCTTCGCGATCCGCTGGCGGAGAGGTCGTCCTCGAACCGGAACTTGAGCAGCAACCGATCCTTGGGAGCCAGGGTCGGACAGGGCGGCGGCAGGGAGTCCGCCCGGTGCCTGCTCGGTCATCTCGACCGTCAGCGATGGAGCGCCCAGGTGCGTTCGAGCAGGTCGGGATCCACTCTGACTCAGCAGCCCGTCGACGAACTGGCGCCGGAGGACGCGGTCGCTCGAGTCAGGGACTGGACCGCTCACTCGATGGGGACCGTCCATAGCGCTGGCGATAGTGGTCCAGGCAAAGCCGCCGGAAGACCACGAGCAGCCACGTGGTGAACTTGGTCCGCCCATCGGGCCGAGTACGCCCGCAGTCGGGAAAAGTCGCGCTCCCGGAGCCGCTCCAAGGCATAGGCGTACCGGTCCATGGCCCCGTCGTAGTCCTTCCCGAAGGAGCGGGCGGCATGGAGCAGGAAACGACTGTGGCGGGAGACGAATTGACCCCAGGCGGCATCCCGTAGCCCCGGGATCCCGGGCTGCAAGGAGCAGCGACCAGCTCTGGGGGAAGAGCTTGCGCCATGGCGTCGAGAGCTCGAGGACTGTGCCGGGCTGATGGAGATGGCCTGCGGGGTGGCGACTCCGCGGAGAAGCTACGGTTCGGGTACGGGGACGGCAACATCGCGCAGGGCTCGAGCGGCACCCGGCTAGTAGCCTAACCTACCCATCCCCGCACTTGCATGGCCTTTCCAGCCCCCGATATATTGGCAAGCTAGCCCTTAACCGGTCCGGAGCTCACGCGTGAAGGTTCGTTCCAGCGTCAAGCCGATCTGCGAGCACTGCAAAGTCGTCAAGCGACAGGGCGTGGTTCGCATCATCTGCAAGCGCAATCCCAAGCACAAGCAGCGGCAAGGCTGATCATGGCGCGTATCGCAGGCGTGGATCTCCCGCGCGAGAAGCGGGTCGAGATCGCGCTCACCTACATCTTCGGCATCGGCCGGCCCACCAGCAGCCGCATCCTGGGCGAGACCGGCGTCAATCCCGATACCCGGGTCCGCGATCTCTCGGACGCGGAGGTCGCCCGGCTCCGCCAGATGATCGAGCGGTCGGTCAAGGTGGAGGGCGCGCTCCGCACCGAAGTCGCGATGAACATCAAGCGGCTGATGGACATCGGCAGCTACCGCGGGATTCGCCACCGCCGGGGCCTGCCGGTTCGCGGCCAGCGCACTCACACCAACGCGCGCACCAAGAAGGGGCCGCGTCGGGCCATCGCCGGCAAGAAGAAAGTGACGAAGAAGTAAATGACCGCTCCCACTCCTACTCCCGCCCCGGCCAAGGCGCCCGCCGTCAAGCGCTCCAAGAAGGTGGTCGAGTCCGAGGGCATCGCCCACATCTCGGCCACGTTCAACAACCTGCTCATCACCATCACCGACATGCGGGGCAACGCGCTCGCGTGGGGATCGGCGGGCAAGGCCGGGTTCAAGGGCTCGAAGAAGTCCACGCCGTTCGCCGCCACGGTGGCGGCCGAAAACTGCGGCCGCGAAGCGATGAACCTCGGCCTCCGCCGGGTGCACGTGCGGGTGCAGGGCCCTGGCAGCGGCCGCGAGTCGGCCATCCAGGCGCTCGCGTCCGTCGGGCTCCGGGTGGTGTCGATCCGCGATGTGACCCCGATCCCGCACAACGGCTGCCGTCCGCCGAAGAAGCGCCGGGTCTAACGCTCTGACAAAGTGACCATGACCATTGATCTGACCGGGTTGGTCCGCCCTCATCTCGTCGAGATGACGAAGCGTGACGACAACCCCAATGCCGCCGAGTTCCGTCTCCAGCCGCTGGAGCGTGGCTTCGGCTACACGCTGGGCAACTCGCTCCGCCGCCTGCTGCTCTCGTCCCTGCGGGGCAGCGCGGTCTGGGGCTTCCGCCTCGACGGCGTGGTGCACGAGCACCAGACCGTGCAGGGCGTGCTGGAGGATGTCCACCAGGTCGTGCAGCGGCTCAAGTCGCTGACCCTGGTGCTGGCCGAGGACGTGGACGACGCCATCCTCCACATCCGCCGCGAGGGCGCGGGCCCGGTCTACGCCCGCGACATCCAGGAGCACGGCTCGGTCTCCATCAAGAATCCCGATCACCTCCTGTTCACTCTCCAGGACGACCGCGAGGTCAGCATGGAGCTGTACGTGAACAAGGGCCGGGGCTACGTCGAGGCCGAGATGCATCCGGCCGACCGCTCGCTCCCGGTGGACCTGGTGCGCATCGACGCGATCTACAATCCGGTCCGGCGGGCCAACTTCGCCGTGGCCGAGACCCGCGTCGGCCAGCGCACCGACTACGACCGGCTCACGGTTCAGGTCGAGACCAACGGCACCATCACCCCGGAGGACGCGATCGCCTACGCCGCCGCGCTCTCCCAGGTCCACTTCCAGTACTTCGTGGACTTCGGCAAGGTGCCGACCATGCGCGATGCGGGGGCGTCCCCCTCGGCGTCGGGCAACGTCAACCTCCGGCAGCGCCTCGGCCGGCCGATCGACGACTTCGGCCTCTCGGTCCGCTCGCTCAACTCGCTCAAGAACTCGAACATCCGGACCCTGAAGGACCTGGTCGAGTTCTCCGAGGACGATCTGCTCAAGGTGAAGAACGTGGGCGAGAAGGCGCTCAGCGAGATCGCCGAGCTGCTGCAGCGCGAAGGGCTCAACTTCGGCATGGGCTTCGAAGAGACCGACGGCGAGTTGCGGATCGCGCGGCAGGGCGTCGCCCCGATGGCTCAGCCCTCCGCCGGTACCGGAGAGGTCTGATGCGTCACCGCGCCAAGGGGCGCCAGCTCTCCCGCACCTCGAGTCACAAGCGGGCCATGCTCAACAACATGGCTTCGAGCCTGTTCGAGCATGGCCGGGTGGTGACCACCGAGGCCAAGGCCAAGGAGCTGCGGCCGTTCGCGGAGAAGCTGATCACCCTCGCCCGCCGGGGAGATCTCCACGCCCGGCGCCTGGTGGAGCGGCGGATCAAGGACCGTGATACGCTGGGCAAGCTCTTCAGCGAGATCGGCCCCCGCTTCGCGGCGCGGCCCGGCGGCTATACCCGCATTCTCAAGCTGGGCCATCGGCCCGGCGACGGCGCGGACGTCGCGCGGATCGAGCTGCTCTCCGAGTGACGGCCGCCACCCCAGCCGCCGAAACGACGAAGGGGACCCTCTCGGGTCCCCTTTTCTTGAGCCGGCCGGCGGCGTCAGACGACCGGTTGCGGTGTCCGGGGGGCCTTCACCACCCGGTTACTCTTCAGGCACTGGGTACACACCCGGGTCCGCCTGGGCGCCCCTTCCACCAGCACGCGGACGGTCTGCAGGTTCGGGTACCAGCGGCGCTTGGTCCGATTGTTCGCGTGACTGACATTGTTGCCGGTGACCGGCCCCTTGCCGCACACGCTGCACACCCGCGCCATAAGCTCCATCCTTCACGTTGTCGTTTCGGTAGTGCCGGAAACCGCTAAAACTAATCAGGCGAGCAGCATGAGACAACCCAACCGGCCCGTTTCCCATGCCTAAGGCGCTCATCACCGGCGTCACCGGTCAGGACGGATCGTACCTGGCCGAGTTTCTCCTCGCCAAGGGGTACGAGGTCGTGGGGATGGTCCGCCGCACCAGCCACGACAGCTACGAGCGCATCGAGCACCTGCTGGACCGGATCGAGGTGGTGGCGGCCGACCTGCTCGACCAGCATTCCCTCACCGTGGTGCTCCAGGAGACCGGTCCGGACGAGGTGTACAATCTCGCGGCCCAGTCCTTCGTGCCCACCTCGTGGAGCCAGCCGGTGCTCACCGGGGAGTTCACGGCGCTCGGCGTCACCCGGATCCTCGAGGCGATCCGGCTGGCGAGCCCGAAGGCCCGGTTCTACCAGGCGAGCTCGTCGGAGATGTTCGGCAAGGTCAGCGAGACGCCGCAACGCGAGACCACCTCGTTCTATCCCCGCTCGCCCTACGGCGTGGCGAAGGTCTACGGTCACTGGATCACGGTGAACTACCGCGAGTCGTACGACCTGTTCGCCGTGAGCGGGATTCTCTTCAACCACGAGTCCCCCCGGCGGGGAATCGAGTTCGTGACGCGCAAGGTCACCGACGGCGTGGCCCGCATCAAGCTCGGCCTGGCGAAAGACCTGCGGCTCGGCAACCTCGACGCCAGGCGCGACTGGGGTTTCGCCGGCGACTACGTCGAGGCGATGTGGCTGATGCTGCAACAGCCCGAGGCCCGCGACTACGTCATCGGCACCGGCGAGACCCACAGCGTGCGCGAGCTGGTGGATCTGGCGTTCGGCCACGTCGGGCTGGACTACCGGAAGTACGTGGTGAGCGACCCGCGCTTTCACCGGCCCGCCGAGGTGGACCTCCTCCTCGCCGACCCGACCAAGGCGCGGCAGGAGCTCGGCTGGAAGACCAAGGTGACCTTCGCCCAGCTGGTGGCCATGATGGTGGACGCCGACATGACCCGGCTCTCGGCGGCCGCGCGACGGTGAAGCTGCTCGTCACCGGCGCCGACGGCTTCGTGGGCCGGCACCTGGTTCGCCGGCTGGCACGGGAGGGGTATCGGATCGGCGCGGCCTGCCGGCCGGGAGGCCCGTCGGTGGATTGGCGCGGCGCCGACGTGACGACCGTGCCGCTGGAGCTCACCGACGACGCCACGGTGCGCACGGCGCTGGAGTTCGGTCCCGACGCGGTGGTGCATCTCGCCGCGGTGGCCTCCAACCGCGAGGCAAACGCCGACCCCGGGCATGCCTGGACCGTGAACGCCGCCGGCACCGCCCGGCTGGCGGAAGCGCTGGGCCGGAGGCGGGAGGAGGGGAGGGGAGAGGCGCGGCTGCTGGTGGTCTCCAGCGGAGAGGTGTACGGTCCGGGCGGGAACGCGCCGCGCCGCGAATCGGATCCGATCGCGCCGGCGTCGCCCTACGCGGCGAGCAAGGCCGGGGCGGAGCTGGCCGCTCTCGAGGTCTGGCGGCGCCTGGGACTGCCGGTGGTGATCGCCCGTCCGTTCACGCACACCGGTCCCGGGCAGGAAACCCGCTTCGTCTTGCCGGCTTTCGTGGAGCGGCTGCGGGAGGCGAAGGCCACCGGCGCCCGCACGGTGCGGAGCGGCAATCTGGATCCGATCCGCGATCTGCTGGACGTCCGGGACGTGGTCGAGGCCTATCTGCTCCTGCTGCGCTCGGGCCAGCCGGGCGAGGTGTACAACGTCGCCCGGGGCGAGGGAAGCTCGGTGCGCGAGCTCTTCGAGCGGCTCTCCGCGCTGGTCGGCGTCCGGGTCGAGCCGGAGGTCGAGCCCTCGCTGGCCCGCGCGGCCGACATCCCTCACCTTGTCGGTGATTCGACCAAGCTGCGGCACGCCACCGGGTGGGCGCCGTCGCGATCACTGGAGCAAACTCTGCGGGGACTGGTGGATGCCGAAGCGGACTGACCTGGAAACGATCCTTCTCATCGGCTCGGGCCCGATCGTGATCGGGCAGGGGGCCGAATTCGACTACTCCGGCACCCAGGCGGTGCGCGCGCTCAAGGAGGAGGGCTACCGGGTCGTCCTGGTCAACTCCAATCCCGCGACGATCATGACCGACCCGGAGCTGGCGGACCGGACCTACATCGAGCCGGTGACGCCCGAGTGGGTGGCCAAGGTGATCGAGCGGGAGCGGCCCGACGCGCTGCTGCCCACCATGGGCGGCCAGACCGCGCTCAATGTCGCCATGGCGCTCCAGCGCGACGGCACGCTCGCCCGCTACGGGGTGGAGCTGATCGGCGCGAACGAGCGCGCCATCCGCACCGCGGAAGACCGCGAGGAGTTCGCCGCGGCGATGCGGCGCATCGGTCTGGCGACCCCGCCGGGACGGACGGTGCGGAGCCTCGACGCCGGCCTGGCGGTCGTCGAGGAGATCGGGTACCCCGCCATCCTGCGACCCTCCTTCACCCTCGGCGGCACGGGAGGCGGCATCGCGTACAACCTGGACGAGTTCGAGGAGATGCTCCTGCATGCGCTGGAGCTCTCGCCGGTGCACTCCGTCCTGGTCGAGCGCAGCGTCATCGGGTGGAAGGAGTACGAGCTGGAGGTGATGCGGGACGGCGCCGACAACGTCGTGATCGTCTGCTCGATCGAGAATATCGATCCGATGGGGGTGCACACCGGCGATTCGATCACCGTCGCGCCCGCGATGACGCTGACCGACCGCGAATACCAGGTGATGCGGGACGCGTCGATCCGGATCATCCGGGAGATCGGTGTCGCGGCGGGGGGCTGCAATATCCAGTTCGCCGTCAATCCGGCCACCGGCGAGCAGCTGGTCATCGAGATGAACCCGCGCGTCTCCCGCTCCTCGGCCCTCGCCTCCAAGGCCACCGGTTTTCCGATCGCGCGGATCGGCGCCAAGGTGGCGGTCGGCTACCGGCTCGACGAGCTGCCCAACGACATCACCCGCACCACACCGGCGTCATTCGAGCCCGTGCTCGACTACGTCGTGGTGAAGATCCCCCGGTTCGCGTTCGAGAAGTTCCCGACCGCCGATCCCACGCTCACCACCCAGATGAAGTCCGTCGGCGAGGTCATGGCCATCGGCCGGACCTTCAAGGAGGCCTTTCAGAAGGGCCTGCGCGGGCTGGAGGCCGACCGCACCGGCTGGGTGCTCGGCGCCACCCCGGCCGACGACCGCCTCGAGGACGAGTCGCTCGAATCGGTGCTCGTCGCGCTCCGGACTCCCACTCCCGAGCGAATCTTCCAGATCAAGCGGGCCCTCCTTCTCGGCGCGCCGGTGCAGGCGATCGCCGACCGGACCGGCATCGATCCCTGGTTCCTGAGCCAGATGGCGGAGCTGGTGGAGGCGGAGCGGGAATGGCAAGCCGGAGGCGATGGGGCCGGCGCTCCTGCGGAAGATGAAGCGCCACGGGTTCTCCGACCGGCAGCTCGCCGACCTGCGCGGTACCTCCGAGTCCGGGATCCGCTCCCTGCGCCACCGGCTGGGAGTGCGGCCGGCGTACAAGGTGGTGGACACCTGCGCCGGCGAGTTTCCCTCCGCCACTCCGTACCTGTACTCCTCCTACGACGATGAGAACGAGGCCCGCGCCTCGGGCGATCGCACGGTCGTGATCCTGGGCAGCGGGCCGAACCGGATCGGCCAGGGGGTCGAGTTCGACTATCTCTGCGTCCGCGCGGCGATGGCGTTCCGGGAGATGGGGTATCGGACCGTCATGGTGAACTCCAACCCGGAGACCGTCTCGACCGACTTCGACATCTCCGACGCCTTGTACTTCGAGCCGCTCACGCTGGAGGACGTGCTCGAGATCGTGCACGTCGAGCAGCCGCTCGGGGTGGTGGTGCAGCTGGGCGGGCAGACCCCGCTGCGGCTGGCGCGCGCGCTCGAGAAGGAAGGGGTCCGCATTCTGGGGACCTCCCCCGAGGCCATCGACCTCGCGGAGGACCGCGGCCGGTTCGAGGCGCTGACCCGGGAGCTCGGCGTGGCCCAGCCGCCCAGCGGCGTCGCACACTCGGTGGCGGAGGCGCTGGCCGTGGCCGGGCGGGTGGGCTACCCCGTGCTGGTGCGGCCCTCCTACGTTCTGGGCGGCCGCGCGATGGAGATCGTCTACGACGATGCGTCGCTGAGGAGCTACTTCACCCGCGCGGCGCGGGTTGCGCCGGACCACCCGGTGCTGATCGACAGCTTCCTGGAGGACGCGTTCGAGGCCGACGTGGACGCGATCGCCGACGAGACCCGCTGCGTCATCGGCGGCGTGATGCAGCACATCGAGGACGCCGGCATCCATTCCGGCGACTCCGCCTGCGTGCTGCCGCCCTACCTCATCACCGAGGCGCAGGTGGACGAGATGCGCCGGTACACGCGGGCGTTCGCGGAGCGCCTGGGAGTCGTGGGCCTGCTGAACGTGCAGTATGCCATCAAGGACGGGGTGGTGTACGTGCTCGAAGTGAATCCCCGAGGCTCGCGGACGGTGCCGTTCGTCTCCAAGACCACCGGCGTGCAGCTCGCCGGCTTGGCCGCCGCGGTGATGGTCGGCAAGACCCTGGACGAGCTGGGGCTCCAGGACGACGTGATCCAGCCGTACGTGGCGGTGAAGGAGGCGGTGTTTCCCTTCAGCAAGCTCGCCGGTGTGGACCTCGTGCTCGGACCCGAGATGCGCTCCACCGGGGAGGTCATGGGGATCGCCGACTCGTTCGGGATGGCCTTCGCCAAGGCGCAGATCTCGGCGGACGGCGCGCTTCCGCTGGAGGGCGCGGTCTTTCTCACCGTCAACGACCACGACAAGGTGAACCTGGTGCCGATCGCCCGACGGTTCCACGGGCTCGGCTTCCGGCTCTTCGCCACTGAGGGCACGGCCCGCTATCTCCGCGCCCGCGGCATTCCCGCCGAGCGCGTGCTCAAGGTGCACGAGGGACGTCCCAACGCCATCGACCTGATCGTTTCCCAGCGGGTCCAGCTGCTGATCAATACGCCGCTGGGAAAGCTCACCCAGCAGGACGACTACGCCATCCGGCGGGCCGCGCTCCAGCATCGGCTGCCGTACACGACGACCCTGTCCGCCGCGTCCGCGGCGTGCGACGCGATCATCGCGCTCAGGAGCCGCGCCGGCGAGGTGCGATCGCTTCAGGAATGGCATGTGCTCGCCCGGGAGATGTCGCCCGAGTGGACCGGTTGAGCGCTCGCGACCCCGGCTTCGCGGCCGCCGTGCGGGCCCGGATCGGGGGAGAGGTTCGGGAGTCCGAGCCGCTGGCCCGGTACTCCACCTACCGCATCGGCGGTACGGCCACGGTGGTCTTGCCGTCGTCCGCCGAGGACGTCGCGACCGCGCTCAGGATGGCGCACGAGGCCGGGGTACCGTGGTTCGCGCTCGGCCTGGGGTCGAACATCCTGCTGCCCGACGAGGGGCTCGACGCCCTGGTGGTTCGGGTGGGCAAGGGGCTCGACCGGCTGGAGCGGGACGGTGATCGCTGGGTCCTGGGCGCCGGCTTGCCGGCGCCGCTCGCCGCCCGCCGGACCGCCGCTGCCGGCTATGCGGGCCTCCACATCTTCGTCGGGGTGCCCGGCACGGTGGGCGGCGGGGTCTACATGAACGCCGGCTGCCATGGGGGCGACTGGTCCGAGGTGGTGGAATCGGTCACGGTCGTGGACGAGGCAGGGCGCGATTCGGTGGTGCCTCGCCCCGAGGTCCCGTTCACCTACCGGCGAAGCGGCCTGGACGGCCGCGTGGTGGTGGAGACCGCGGTGCGGCTCCGCCGGGAGGAGCAGCACAAGCTCGACGAGCAGATCACCGAGATGTTCGAGTGGCGGCAGGGCGGTACGCCGTTCAATCAGCCGTGCTGCGGCAGCGTGTTCAAGAATCCGGCGGGGCCGAGCTGGAAGCAGGAGGGTGGCCCGCGGACCGCGGGCCAGCTGATCGAGGCCGCGGGCCTCAAGGGCTTCCGGGTCGGCGCAGCCGAGGTGTCGTCGATGCACGCCAACTACTTCGTGAACACCGGTGGCGCCACCGCGGCGGACGTGCGCAACCTGATTCAGGAAGTTCAGCGACGGGTCGAGACCAGTTCGGCACGGTCATGGAGCCGGAAGTGAAGCTGATAGGTAGACAAGGCGAATATCTCAACGACGAAGAGCGGGAACGGTAAACAGTAAACAGTAAACGGGAGTTCGATCCCCGTTCACCTTTCACTGTTTACCGTTCACTGTTGTCCCGCTCACGTGTTGTCGCCGCTCACGTAGTTGTCGCACTCTACCTTGGATTGGAAACCATGCCCGGCTTCTTCGCCCACGAATCCTCCTACATCGACGAGGGTGCCCTGATCGGCGACGGGACCAAGATCTGGCACTTCTGCCATGTCCTCCCCGGCGCGGTCATCGGGGAGCGGTGCAACCTGGGCCAGAACGTCGTGGTCATGGGCGGCACCACCCTCGGCAACAACGTCAAGGTGCAGAACAACGTCTCGATCTATGAAGGAGTCGAGCTGGAGGACGACGTCTTCTGCGGGCCGAGCTGCGTGTTCACCAACGTGACCAACCCGCGCAGCCACGTGTCCCGGAAGGCGGAGTACCGGCCGCACACTGGTGCGGAGGGGCAGCTCGATCGGAGCGAACGCCACCATAGTTTGCGGAGTGACCTTGGGGGAGTATTGCTTCATTGGAGCCGGGGCGGTGGTCCGGAGCGACGTTCCCGCTTACGCCTTGATGGTGGGAGTGCCGGCCCGCAGGGTGGGCTGGATGTGCCAGTGCGGTGTCCGGTTGCAGCTGCAGGATGGGCGCGCCTCTTGCGCTGCCTGCGGCGCCACGTACCGGGAGCGGGAGGGGGTCCTGCATCAGATTGACCGCCCCCGTAGCGTTGGCTAAGTTACACGGCTGCCGACGGTTCCGCTTTTTGCGCGCCCGTGGCCTGCCCGGCTCAAGCCGGTGCCCGGGCGCGTTCTACGGATGCTTTGGCCCCACAGCTGAGGGGGAGGGACAGGGATTCCGGTGAACGTACCGTTGCTTGACTTGGTGGCTCAGTACCAGGGCATCAAGGATGAGGTGCTTCGGGCCATGATGGCCGTCGTGGAGCGCCAGGGCTTCATCATGGGTCCGGAGGTGGCGCAGCTGGAGGGTGAGGTGGCCCAGCTCGCCGGCACCCGGCATGCCATCGGTTGCGCGAGCGGCACCGACGCGCTGCTCCTGCCGCTCCGCGCGCTCGACATGAAGCCCGGCGACGAGGTGATCACCACGGCATTCACCTTCTTCGCCACGGCCGGCGCCATCCACAACGCCGGCGGCACGCCGGTCTTCGTGGACATCGATCCGGGCACCTTCAACATCTCCCCGCGCGCCATCCAGGACGCGATCTCCCCCCGGACCAGGGGGATCGTCGCGGTCCACCTCTTCGGGCAGATGGCGCCGATGGAAGAAATCGTGCCTCTGGCCAGGCGCCACGGGCTCGTCCTGATCGAGGACGGCGCCCAGGCGATCGGCGCCCGGCGGAAGGTGGACGGCGAGTGGCGCCGGGCCGGCGAGCTGGGCAGCGTCGGCACCTTCTCCTTCTTCCCGAGCAAGAACCTCGGCGGGTTCGGCGACGGGGGGATGATGGTCACACAGGACGACGAGCTGGCCGACCGGCTGCGGAAGCTTCGACTGCACGGCGGCGCCCGTCAGTATCACCACGATGAGGTGGGCTACAACAGCCGCCTCGACACCCTCCAGGCGGCGGTGCTGCTGGCCAAGCTCCCCCATCTGGCGGGGTGGAGTGCCGCGCGCGCGGCGCGCGCGCGGCGCTACACCGAGGCCTTCAGGGGCCATCCGATCGGTGTGCCCTCCCGCGATCGACCCGGCCAACGAGCACATATTCCATCAGTACACCCTCCGGGTCCCGCAGCGAAACGAGCTCCAGGCCCATCTCAAGGCCAAAGGGATCGGGAATGCGATCTACTATCCGTTGGCCTTGCACCTGCAGCCGTGCTTCGCCCATCTGGGCTATGGCCGGGGCAGCCTGCCCATCACCGAGGCCGCCATGGACTCGGTGATCTCGCTGCCGATTTACCCCGAGCTGACCGGGGAGCAGCAGGATGCCGTGATCGCCGCGGTGCTGGGATTTCATGCCTGACCGTCACGAGAGGGAACCGATGGACAACGTGCAGGCGCTGATCGGGAAGGCGCAGCGCCGCGAGGCGCTGTTCGGCATCGTAGGGTTGGGATACGTCGGCCTTCCCCTGGCCCTGGAGCTGGCCAAGGCGGGGTACCGGGTCCTCGGCTTCGACATCAGCGAGCGCGTGGTGGACGGCCTCAACGCCGGTCACTCGCACGTGAAGGACATTTCGGACGCCCAGCTTCGCGAGGCGCTCGCCGGCGGACGGTTCGAGGCGACGACCGACATGTCGCGGATGGGCGAGCCCGACGCGGTCTCGATCTGCGTGCCCACCCCGCTCTCCAAATTCAAGGATCCGGACGTCAGTTTCATCGTGGCAGCGACGGACTCGGTGAAGCGCACGCTTCGCCGGGGCCAGGCGATCATCCTCGAGTCCACCACCTATCCCGGCACCACCCGGGAAATCCTCCAGCCGGCGCTCGAGGGCACCGGGCTCACGGTGGGCAAGGATTTCTTCCTCGCGTTCAGCCCCGAGCGGGTGGACCCGGGGAATCCCACCTGGCAGACGCACAACACGCCCAAGGTGGTGGGCGGCATCACCGAGAACTGCACCCGGGTGGCCGTCGCGCTCTACGAGCCGGCGATCGAGCGGCTGGTGCCGGTCTCGACCACCGAGGCGGCCGAGCTGGTCAAGCTGCTGGAGAATACCTTTCGCAGCGTGAACATCGGCCTGGTCAACGAAATGGCCATCGTCTGCGACAAGCTGGGGGTGAACGTCTGGGAGGTGATCGAGGCCGCGGCGACCAAGCCGTTCGGGTTCATGAAATTCCTGCCCGGTCCGGGGCTCGGCGGACACTGCATCCCGATCGACCCCCACTACCTCGCCTGGAAGATGCGCGGGCTCAACTACAAGACCCGGTTCATCGACCTCGCCGGCGAGCTGAACACGGAGATGCCCCTGTTCTGGGTCCGCAAGGTCGCGGAAGCGCTCAACGCGGAGGGCAAGGCGGTGCGGGGCGCCACGGTCCTGGTGCTGGGCGTGGCCTACAAGCGGGATATCGACGACATCCGGGAGAGTCCGGCGATGGACATCATCCGGCTCCTCGAAGGCCAGGGCGCGCGGGTGGCGTATTCCGATCCTCACGTCCCCTGCTTCTCGGAGAACGGGCACGAGTTCCGCTCGGTGGCGCTGACCCCGCAGTCCGTGGCGGCCGCCGACTGCGTCATGGTCGTGACCGATCACACGTCCGTGGACTACCGGATGATCAAGCGGAACGCGAAGGTGGTGGTGGACACTCGAAACGCGATGCCGAAAGAGGCGTGACATGCACGTTGCGGTGATCGGAAGTGGGTACGTGGGGCTGGTAGCCGGAGCCTGCCTGGCGGAGACGGGCAACGACGTCGTCTGCGTGGACAAGGACGCGGAGAAGATCGCGCGACTCCAGCGCAACGAGATCCCGATCTACGAGCCGGGTCTGGAGCCCATGGTGCAGCGCAACCAGGCCGAGGGCCGCCTCACTTTCACCACCGACATCGCCACCGCCGTCCGGGGCGCGAGGGTCATGTTCATCGCCGTGGGGACCCCGCCGGGGGAGGACGGCTCGGCCGACCTGCAGCACGTCCTCGCCGTGGCGCGCGAGATCGGCCGGCACATGAATGAGCCCAAGATCGTGGTCACCAAATCCACCGTGCCGGTGGGCACCGCGGAGAAGGTGAGAGCCGCGGTGAAGTCCCAGACCGAGATCCCCTTCGCGGTCTGCTCCAACCCCGAGTTTCTGAAGGAGGGGGCGGCGATCGAGGACTTCATGAAACCCGACCGCGTGGTCATCGGCGTGGACGACGACGAGGCCAAGGAGGTGATGGGCGAGCTCTACGCACCCTTCACCCGCCAGGGCGGCAACCGGATCCTCTTCATGGACATCGCGTCGGCCGAGGTCACCAAGTACGCCGCCAACGCCATGTTGGCCACCCGGATCTCGTTCATGAATCAGATGGCGCTCTTCTGCGAGCTGGTGGGGGCCGACGTGAGCAACGTCCGCCTCGGCATCGGCTCCGACCAGCGCATCGGCCGGGCGTTCCTCTACCCCGGTCCGGGCTACGGCGGGTCCTGCTTTCCCAAGGACGTCAAGGCGATCATCAAGACGGCCGACGATCTGGGGCTCTCACTCGACGTCCTCAAGTCGGTCGAAGAGGTGAACGAGTGCCAGAAGCTGGTCGTGCTGCACAAGGTTCAGCGCTACCTCGGCTCCGACCTGAGCGGCAAGACGGTCGGCCTCTGGGGACTCGCCTTCAAGGCGGAGACCGACGACATGCGGGAGAGCCCCACCATCCCGCTGATCGAGGGGCTCCTCGCGGCCGGTGCGCGGGTGCAGGCGCACGATCCCAAGGCGACCGACTCCGCCCGGCAGATCTTCGAGGACCGGGTGATGTACGCGGCCGATCCCTACAGCGCGGCGCACGGGGCGGACGCGCTCTGCGTGATGACCGAGTGGCTGCTCTATCGCAATCCCGACTTCGAGCGCGTGCGCAAGCTGCTCCGGCGTCCGCTGCTGGTGGACGGCCGCAACCTCTACGAGCCCGAGCGGATGAAAGCACTGGGCTTCGAGTATCACGGGATCGGCCGGGGCGGTCGGTGACCCGAGTCCTCGTCACCGGTGCGGCCGGCTTCATCGGGTCGCACCTGGTGGAGGCGCTGGCCCGCCAGGGCGACGAAGTCATCGGGATCGACAACTTCGATCCCTTCTATTCCAGGGCGATCAAGGAGCGGAACCTCGCCGAGATGGGCACGCTCCCCGGTTTTGCCTTCCACGAGCTGGATCTTCTCGACGCCGCGGCCCTCCAGTCCATCCTGACCCCCGACACCGTGGTGGCCCATCTCGCAGCCAAGGCCGGCGTCCGTCCCTCGCTGGCCGATCCGCTGGGCTACGCCCGCGTCAATGTCGCCGGCACCGCGGCGGTGGTGGAAGCGGCGCGCGGTGCCGGTGTGTCGCGGATCCTCTTCGGCTCGTCGTCGTCGGTGTACGGGGACAGCACGCCGGTTCCGTTCCGCGAGGACGCGATGGCGATGGAGCCGGTCTCGCCGTACGCCGCGACCAAGCGCGCGGCCGAGCTGCTCCTCCGCTCGGTGGCACCGATCTACGGCTTCCGCGTCGCCTCGCTCCGGTTCTTCACCGTGTACGGCCCGCGCCAGCGGCCCGACCTGGCGATCCACGCCTTCACGCGCAAGATGGTCGAGGGCAGGACGCTGACACTCTTCGGCGACGGCACCCAGGCGCGGGACTACACCTACTGCGACGACATCGTCGCGGGCGTGCTCGCGGCCCTGCGCTGGACCGCGACGGCGCCGATCGGGGTCGAGCACTTCAACCTCGGCGGCAACCGCTCGGTCCCGACCGGCGCGATGGTGGACGAGATCTCCGCGGCGCTCGGGATGACGCCGGAGATCGAGTGGGCGCCGATGCAGCCGGGCGACGTGCAGCGGACCGCGGCGGATCTCACCAAATCGGGCGCGGTGCTGGGATACGCGCCCCGGACACCGTTTCCGGAGGGAATCCGGCGATTCGTCGCCTGGTTCCGGGAGGCCTATGGCCGCTCAGACTGAGCGCGTGCTGGCCCGAGCCCGCGACCGGTTCGCGGTGCAGGACTACTACGGCACGGTCCACCTGCTGGAGGAGATCGTCGCCGGCGGCCGAGCGTTCGCCGACGTGCACCACCTGCTCGGCGTGTCGCTTTCGCTCCTGGGCCAGCGCGAGCGGGCGCTGACCGAGTTCGGCCGCGCGCTGGAGCTGAACCCACGCTATCTCGAGGCGCTGATCCATCAGGGCCTGGTCCTCTACGAGATGGGCCGGGAGGCCGAAGCGGAGGACGCGTTCCGCCGCGCGTCCGCCAGCCTCTCGCCGCCCTCCAACGGGCTCCCCGCGCCGATCGCTGCCCGCCTCGCCAACCAGCACGCGGAGCTGGCGGAAGCGTACGCCGAGGCCGGCGCGCTCGAGCGGGCGGTGGAGCAGTACCAGCGCGCCCTGGAGCTGGGTCCCGGGTTCGTCGATCTGCGCTATCGGATGGCTCGGCTGCTGCTCGAGTCGGGCCGGTCGCTCGAGGCGCGCGAGGCGCTTGGAGGAGGTGCTGCGCACCCGCCCCAACTTCGTGGACGCCTGCGCGGCACTGGGGCTGGCCCACTATCTCTCCGGCGACGCGCTCGGCGCGCGGGACATCTGGAAGGGATGCCTGACGCGGCGTCCCGAGAACGCCCGGGTGGAGGCCTATCTGGCGATGCTCGGCCGCACCGGCACGTGATCCGGTGGGCCTTGGCCGCCGCGGTGGCCTGCGCGGCCTGCGGCGGGGCCGCCGACGGCGAGCGCCGGGGCGACGATGCCTACGGGCGGGGCCAGTATGCTCAGGCGCTGAAGGAGTACCGGTCGCTGGCGGACGGGAAGGCCCACCCTCGGATCTGGGCCAAGGCCGGCGCCGCGGCGCTCCGCGACCGGCGAGCTCCGCGAGGCGGCCGACGCCTACCTGCACCTCGCCGGCGAGGATCCCGGCCGGGCCCAGGAGGCGGCGGAAGGGCTCGAGGCGGTGGCGCGCGCGGCCGAGCGGGCCGACCGTCCGGATGCGCTTCAGCAGGCGGTCGTCGGTCTCCAGACGGTGGCCCCCGACCGGGTGCCCGGTGCCTACGCCCTCGTGCTCGCGCAGAAGGAGGGAGCCGAGGCCGGCGAGCTGGTCGGCCTGCTGCCCCGCGCCATCGCGGCGGCGCCGGACCAGGCCACGGTCGATTCGCTTCTCGCCCTCCACGCCCGGTTGCTGCAGCAGACTTCCGGCTGCGGCCAGGCGATGTTCCAGTATCGCGCCGTACTTCGCCGGACCCAGGATTCCGCACTCGATCCGGCCGGGCCCGACAAGGCGCCGGCCGACTGCGCGCTCTCGCTGGGACAGCGCTCCGTCACCAGCGGCCGGGACGAGGACGCGGCGCTCTGGTTCGCGGAGGCGGCACGAATGGATTCCAGCTCCGCGACCGGGCGGCGCGCGCTCTTCGCCTACGGCGAGACTCGATTGCTTCAGGGCGACACCCTTGCCGCCGCGCTGGCCTTTCAGGCGATCGCGTCCGAGCCGGCGGTCTCCGACTCCTTCAGCGGGAAGGCGCGAGCCAGGCTCGCCGCGCATGGGACTCACCCCCACGGCGGACCCGACACCGGGCCCGACTCCCATGAACCGCATCTGTTCGTACGCTGCTCGCCGTTGGGGCTCTCGCCATCGCGGGCTGCGGAGGCGGACGCTCCCCCGAAGCCGGCGGCACCGCCGCCGACGATCGCCGCCAGGCGGAGGGCGCCGACCCCGAGCAGGTGGATTCTCTCTTCCGGCTGGCCGAGAGCCGGGTGCGGCGCGGCAAGTGGGGCGATGCCGTCAAGCGACCTCGAGCGGGTGCTGCTGGAATTCTCGCCCGGGGATTCCCGGATCCCGCAGGCGCGCTACTAGCTCGGCGAGGCGAAGCTCGGGATCGGGAGCCACCTCGAGGCCGCCCGCGAGTTCCGCCGGGTGTCCGACGAGACGCCCGAACGACCGTCTCGCGCCGGAGGCGCTGCTGCGGGTCGGCGACGTCTACGCCGATCTCTGGCGCCGGCCCGAGCTGGATCCCTCGTACGGCCAGACCGCGCTCGCGACCTATCAGGAGCTGCTCAACCGATACGCCAACAGCTCCCGCAGCCGCCCGCGCGCAGAAGCGCATCACGAGCTGCAGGAGCGCTTCGCATACAAGGAGTACCGGGCGGCGCTCTTCTACTTCAAGCTGAAGGCCTACGACTCGGCGATCCTCTATCTGAAGGACGTCGTGGCCACCTATCCCCGCGCGTCCATCGCCCCCGACGCGCTGCTCAAGCTGGTGGAGGCCTACCGCCGCCTCGGCTACCAGGAAGACGTCAAGGAGACCTGCGGGTACCTTCGCCGCTTCCATCCCCGCGCTGTCCGGGGACGGTCTCCCTGCGCCGCCGACACGGCCGGGGCCTCCTAGGGGCATGATCGGTCTCTTCGGCGGGTCGTTCGATCCCGTCCACCACGGCCATCTGCTCGTCGGCCAGGCGGCGGCGGAGATCCTGGGCCTCGACTCGCTCCGCTTCGTGCCCGCCCGGGAGCAGCCGTTCAAGCGCGGAGGGCACGCCGCGCCTCCGCGGAGCATCGCGCCGCCATGCTCGACCTCGCCGTCGCCGGCTCCCCCGGCTTCGAGGTGGAGCGCGCCGAGCTGGAGCGCGCCGGGACCCTCGTACACCGTGGACACCCTGCGCGCCCTGCGGGCCCGGGAGCCCGGGATCGAGCTGACCCTGCTGCTGGGCGCCGATGCCGCCGCCGAGCTCGAGGCCTGGCGCGAGGCCGCGGAGATCCCCCGGCTGGCCACCGTCGTCGTGTTCGCCCGGCACGGGGTATCGCCGCCGCCCTCCCCGCTCGTCGCCCGCACCATCGAAGTCCCGGCCATCGAGATCTCGGCGACCGAGGTCCGCCGGCGGGCCAGGGAGGGCCGGTCCCTGCGGTACTGGGTGCCCGACACGGTCGCGGAGTACGTCACCCGGCACCGGTTATATTTGGACCCAGCATGATCAAATCATTGATGACAGCGGTCTTCGGGACCCGGTTCGACCGCGAGCGCAAGCGGCTCCAGCCGGTGGTGGACCAGATCCACGCCGCGGAGGAACAGCTCAAGCCGCTCAGCGAGGCGGAGCTCAAGGCCCAGACCCAGAAGTTTCGCGACCGGCTGGCCGAGCGGACCGGGGCGCTGAAGGCCGAGCTGGAGGAGGTCCGGGCCGCCAAGCACGGCTGCGCCGACCCGGTGGAGCGCGACGGGCTGGAGCGGCGCTTCCACGAGCTGGAAACCCAGTACAAGCGCGAGCTCAAGGCCGGACTCGACGACCTGCTGCCCGAGGCGTACGCCACCGTGCGCGAGGCGTGCCGCCGGCTGGTCGGCACCACCGTGTCCGGTCACCGGGCACGACCTGACCTGGGACATGGTGCCGTACGACGTGCAGCTCATCGGCGGGGTCGTGCTGCACCAGGGCAAGATCGCCGAGATGGCGACCGGCGAAGGCAAGACGCTGGTCGCGACCCTGCCGCTCTACCTCAACGCCCTCGCCGGGCGCGGCGCGCACCTGGTCACGGTGAACAACTACCTGGCCCGGCGCGACTCGCAGTGGATGGGCCACGTGTTCTCCTACCTCGGCCTCACCGTCGCCTGCCTCGACGATACCGAGCCGTCGTCCCCCAGCCGCCGCGCGGCCTACCTGGCCGACATCACCTACGGCACCAACAACGAGTTCGGCTTCGACTACCTGCGCGACAACATGGTGTTCTCGCTGGATCAGCGGGTCCAGCGGGAGCACGCCTACGCCATCATCGACGAGGTGGACTCGATCCTGATCGACGAGGCGCGGACGCCGCTCATCATCTCGGGCCCGGTCGGCAACGAGACGGACGACAAGTACGCCCAGTTCAACCGCCAGGTGGCCGAGCTGGTGCGGAAGCAGACCGGCGTGGTGAACACCCTGCTGGCCGAGGCGGAGAAGCTGCTGGAGGACGAAAAGACCCGGCCGGATGCCGGGCTCAAGCTGTACCAGGCCCGCCTCGGCATGCCGAAGAACAAGCGGCTGCTCAAGCTGCTGAACGAGACCGGAATCAAGCAGATGGTGCAGCGCATGGAGCTCGACGCCATCGCCGACCGAAAGCTGCCGATGCGGCAGCAGCGGATGCGCGAGACGGAGGACGTGCTCTACTTCGTGCTGGACGAGAAGGGCCACTCGGTCCACCTCACCGACCGCGGCGCGGAGGCGATGTCGCCCGACGATCCGGAGCTCTTCCTGGTGCCGGACATCTCGGAGGAGATCCACCGGATCGACAAGGATCCGGATCTCTCGCCGCACGACCGGATCGAGCGCCGGCGCCAGGTCGAGGGCGACTACGCCCTCAAGAGCGAGAAGCTCCACATCATCCACAAGCTGCTCCAGGCCCACGCCCTCTACGAGAAGGAAGTGGACTACCTGGTGCAGGACGGCCAGGTGATGATCGTGGACGAGTTCACCGGCCGGGTGATGACGGGGCGGCGCTGGGCGGACGGGCTGCACCAGGCGGTGGAGGCCAAGGAGAGGGTGCAGGTGAAGGGCGAGACCCAGACCTTCGCCACCATCACCATCCAGAACTACTTCCGGATGTACGACAAGCTCGCCGGGATGACCGGGACGGCGGAGACCGAGGAGACCGAGTTCTACCAGATCTACGGGCTCGACGTCAACGTCATCCCCACCCACCGGCCGGTGCGCCGGGCCGACCAGGTGGACCGGATCTACAAGACCCGGCGCGAGAAGTACAACGCCGTCCTCGACGAAGTCGAGCGGCTGCACGAGCTCGGCTGGCCGATCCTGATCGGCACCGTGACGGTGGAGGTGTCGGAGACCCTGTCGCGCCAGCTCAAGCGCCGGGGGCTCAAGCACGAGGTGCTGAACGCGAAGTACCACCAGCGCGAGGCGGAGATCGTCGCCGGGGCGGGACAGAAGGCGTCGATCACGATCGCGACCAACATGGCCGGCCGCGGGACCGACATCAAGCTGGGCAAGGACCTCGACCTCTCGCAGCCGGAGGCGGGTCTTCAGATCATCGGCACCGAGCGGCACGAGTCGCGCCGGATCGACCGCCAGCTGCGCGGCCGGTCGGGGCGCCAGGGCGATCCCGGGCAGTCGATCTTCTTCCTCTCGCTGGAAGACGATCTGATGCGGCTCTTCGGCTCGGACCGCATCGCCCGATGGATGGACAAGAGCGGGGCGGAGGAGGGCGAGGTCATCACCGGCGGTCTGGTGACCCGGGCCATCGAGCAGGCGCAGAAGCGGGTCGAGCTGCAGAACTTCCAGCAGCGGAAGCGGCTGCTGGAGTACGACGACGTGATGAACCAGCAGCGCGAGGTGATCTACTCGCTGCGGCTGTTCGCGCTGGAGCGGGGCGAGGAACTGAAGGCCGAGGCCCGCCGGATGATCGAGGCGGCGCTGGAGCGGGCCACGACCATGTTCCTGGTGGGGACGGAGCGCCCGGAGGAATACGACCGGGGCGGGCTCCGCGAGGCGCTCATGCTCCAGTACCTGGTCGGGCCGGAGACGATCACCGAGCCGGCGGCCGCCCCGTCGCTGGACAAGATCGTCGAGCTGGTGAAGGCGGAGGGCGAGGCCGCGTTCCGGCGGAAGGTCGAGTACCTGTCGGACTTCGGAAAGACCATCGGCATTCCGGACGTGGACAGCCAGGTGCTGTCCCAGGTGATGCTCGCGGTGCTCGACGAGCGGTGGAAGGACCACCTGTACGACCTCGACCAGCTCCGGAACGCGATCCAGTATCGCGCGTGGGGCCAGAAGGACCCGCTGGTGGAATACAAGCGCGAGGCCTTCGAGATGTTCGAGGACCTGATGCGCGACATCCAGTCCACCTTCACCGAGCGGTTCCTCAAGATCCAGGTGAGCGCGGAGGCGCCCGCGGCAGGCGCGCACCCCGGCAGGCTCCTCGTCGTCCGCGCCTCATCGCGCGGCGCCGGCCGCGGAGCCGCTCCCGGCTCCATCCGGGGCCGACGACCTGTTCACCGGCACCGCGCCGCGGGTGCCGCCGCCGCCGCCGGTGGCACCAGCCTCGCGGGGTCCCGCGCCCGCGCTCAGCAGCTCGCTCGGGCCGGTTGGGCGGCAGGCCGCCGCGACCGTCCCCGAGGTGGGGCGCAACGACCCCTGTCCCTGCGGGTCGGGGAAGAAGTACAAGAAGTGCCACGGGGCCGGGCGCTGAGCTCGGCGCTCCGTGATCAGCGACCTGTTCCAGGCGCGCTATCCGATCGGGCGCGAGTTGGGCCGGGGCGGGATGGCCACGGTGTATCTGGCCCGGGATCTCCGGCACGATCGGGACGTAGCCCTGAAGGTGCTCCATCCCGAGCTCGCGGCCAGCCTGGGTCCTGAACGCTTCCTCCGCGAAATCCGCATTACCGCACAGCTTCAGCATCCCAACATCCTTCCGGTCCTCGATTCGGGCGAACTGTCGGGCCTCCTCTGGTACACCATGCCGTACGTCGAGGGGGAGACGCTGCGCCAGCGGATCGTCCGGGAGAAGCAGCTGCCCATCACCGATGCGCTCCTGATCGCCCGGCAGATCGCCGGCGCGCTCGGCCACGCGCACGACCGGGGCTTCGTGCATCGCGACATCAAGCCGGAGAACATTCTCCTGGATGGCGCCGGGGCGTTCGTGGCCGACTTCGGCATCGCAAGGGCACTCGCCGCGGCCGGGGGCGAGAAGCTGACGGCGACCGGCCTCTCCATCGGCACGCCCGCGTACATGAGTCCGGAGCAGGCCGCGGGGAGCCACGACGTCGACGCCCGGAGCGACCTGTACAGCCTGGGATGCGTGCTCTACGAGATGCTGGCCGGGCAGCCGCCGTTCTCGGCGCCGACGGCGCAAGGACTCCTCGCTCGCCACGCAGTCGATCCCGTTCCTTCGCTCCGGACCGTGCGCGGGACGGTGCCGCCGGGCGTCGAGCGGGCCATCAACACGGCGCTCGCCAAGGTCCCGGCGGACCGGTTCGCCACAGCCGACCAGTTCTCAGCCGCGCTGAGCGCGCCGGCCACCTCCACGGAAGCCGTCAGCCGTAGGATTCCGAGTCGGTGGTGGCTCGTGTCCGCCGCGGCTCCTCTCGCCGTGGTGGCCGCGGCCGCGGTCGTGTGGCCTCGGCTCCGTTCCACCGGATCGAGCGTCCTGCCCTCGGCGTCCGTCATCGCCGTCCTCCCGTTCGCGCCGAGTGTTGCCGATACCGGCTTGGCGCGGCTCGGGCGGGACCTGGTGCTTACCGTGAGCGCCACGCTGGACGGCCTGGGGGAGATCCGCGCGGTCGACCCCCATACCGTCCTCGCGCAATCCGCCGCTGGCTCCTCCACGCTACAAGAGGGCCGGGCGCTGGGGCGGTGGTTCGGCGCCGGCAGCGTGTTGCACGGGAGCGTCGTGCGGGTGGGCCCGAAGGTCCGGCTCGATCTCGGGCTTTTTACCACCGATAGCACTGACAGCGGCAATGCGGTCGCCCGCGTCCTTGTCACGGCCCCTGTCGATTCCATCGAGGCCATGACCGATTCCATCACGCGAACACTCCTGCCCCAAATCTGGCGGCGAGGGACGCCGCCCTCGCCCAGCCTGGACGCGGCCCTCAAAACGAAGTCGGTGCCGGCGCTTCGAGCCTTTCTCGAGGGTGAGCGCGCGTTCGCTGAGAACCAGTGGGACCGTGCGGAACAGGCGTACGCCCGTGCCATCGAGGCAGATTCGTCGTTCTGGCTCGCATACGCGCGAAACGCCTACGTGCTCGGGTGGCGGTTCAAGCCTATGGACAGCGCCCAGCGGGAGGCGATGATGAGCCACCGCACCAGCCTGCCCGAGTTCGACCGGCTCTATCTCGGAGACTCCCTCGAACGGGGGGCGGCTGCGGATCTGCGCAGGGCGCGCCGGCTCACCGAGCGCTTCCCGGACAATTGGTTCGGGTGGTTTCAGTATGCGGACAACCTGCATCATTGGGGCCCCATGATGGGCCATTCCCGCGCGGAGTCACGAGCGGCGTTCGAAGAGACGCTCCGGCTCAATCCGAGGGTGATACCTGCGTGGGAACACCTGGCGCAGTCGGTGCTGCATGACCAGGACACCATGGCGTCTACGCAGGTGTTCGAGGCGCTTGAGCGTCTGGATGCTGGTCCCGCCCTTGTGACGGAGTGGGGTTCCGACCAGATGCTCCAGTTCCGCCTCCTGGACCGCCTCCAGAGAGGCGATACCAGCGGCGCCAGCATCTTAGAGGACAGCGTCGCGCGGGACCTCGCGAGGCGTCGCCACGGGCCCCACCATAATCCCGGGTGGTTCGGGTTCCCCGCCGCCGACATCTCACTCTATCGGCGCATGAGGCGTCTCGGGTTCGTACCGGAAGGTGCCGCGCTGGCGATCGCCCATGCCTGGGCCGCTCGCGGCGCATGGGACTCGGCGCTCGTCTCGCTGGACCACCACGCCCGCACCGGCGAAGCCGATTCGCTGGTGCCACTCAGCCTCTATCGGCTGGCGGCGCTCGGCGCTTGGGTGGGAGCGCTGCCGGCTGCCGAGGCCTCCGCCCGCCGCGAGGCCGCTCACCGGACATCGGCCGGACTCGAATCCTTTGAGCGGGCCGAGCTGGCGCTGGTCGACGCGATCCTGGCGCTCGCTCACCGCGACCGCCAGGCGCTGGCCGAGGCGCGGCGTGCGGCTCGTGCGTCCGGGGATTCCATCGCGGGCGTGCTCGATCAAACCCTGGCGGCGTTCGATCGTTACCTCGCCGGAGATACTCGCCAGGCCGGGAGGGCGCTGGCCGCCCTCGAGTGGCAGCAGGCCGAGGAGTACTATCCCAACAATTTCAGCCGGATCCTCATGCCGGTCAGCCGGCTTGCGGCTTCCGAATGGCTGCTGGCGAGCGGCGACACCGCCGGCTCGGCTCGCCTCCTCACCTGGGTCGAGGCCGACGGCGGACCAGGCGGTGTTGGCAAGGACCTGCTGAAGGGCCTGGCGGGGCTCCAGCGTGCGCGGATCGAAGCCGCGCGTGGTCACCCAGCCCTTGCCCGCGAGCACTACCGCCGGTTCCTGACGCGGTATGATATGCCGGTGCCGGCGCACCGGCGCTTGGTCGAGGAGGCGAGCGAGGCGATGCGACGGTTGTCCGGTCGGGGTGACCCGCCGCAAGCTCGGCCGTGAGCCACGGGGCAGGGCGGCAGCCCGGTCTCTGTGGCCGGCGCGCCTGCCGTCGCTCGTCAGCGGTGGCTGCCGCGCCCTGGGCGGGATGTCGAATGCCGCCGCTCCCGCTTCGAGACGGCGCCGAGATCCTTCGCATCGCGGGCGCCGCACAGTTAAGTAGACATCCACGTCACTCCGGTTGTGGCTGTTGCCTGAAACCGAAATCGGACCGGGCAGCGCGGCCGTGTTGCTCGGCGCGACCGCACACGCGGACGAGAGCAGCGTGAAGGCGGCCCACCAGCCCTGCCGCCAAGGTCGAAGGGACGCATAGGGAGCATATGCACCACGACACCTGCGTCCCCGGTTCAGTCCTGGCTTGCGGGCCTCGTTGACACCGCCGGGGACTGGTTGCATCCTCGTTTCACACCGCGACACAGTGCCGTGAAGCGGGTCGCGGTGGGGAAGTACTGCTGTATTGATTGGAGGTGCCTATGGCCCACATCACGCGGGTCGGCACGCAGGTCGCGTTGGTCATACTCGCCAACGGATGTGCCGGCTCGGAGGACTCGCGCTCCACCGCAGGGGTGACCGACTCGGCCGCGTTGGCGGCATCCGCCGATAGCGCAGCCGAGCTGCGCGTCTCAAACGTCATGATCGGAAGACGGATCGGTCCCGGTAACAGGATTACCGAGCCGACCTTCGAGTTCGGCCCCCGGGACACCGTGTATGTCTCAGTCGGCACCCAGGGCGCCGGGGAGGCCGGCAACCTGACAGCGGCGTGGCGGTCTCAGAGCGGGGAAATCGTGCAGAAGTCGTCGGCACCGGTCCCGCCGGCGGGCGAAAACGCCGAGTTCCGCCTGGCTCAGCCCAAGGGCCTGAAGCCGGGGACGTACAAGGTGATCGTCTTTCTAGGCGGCGACTCGGTGGAAACCAGGGTCTTCGTGGTGAAGAAGTAGCAACTCGCAACATGCTCGCGCGCCCCGCACCCCTCCGGTCACTCGATCGGAGGGTATGCGGCAGGCGCATTCCGGTCGACCAAGGCCCTCGTCCTCGCCTGACTGGCCATTCAGCCATAGATTCAACCGAAGTCCGGGGGCTCCCGCCCCCGATCTCTCGCCAATCCAACGATCAAATCACGCCCGGATCACACTCCCGCTGTATGATGCGAGATGGTGTCGAAGGGGGGCGGCCAGTGTCCCGCGTTGGACGAGGATACCCGCACATTCGCGCAGCGTGTCGCCTCGTGACGGCGGGCGGCCTGTTGGCGTGCCTGTCTCTCCCGCTCATGGCACAAGCTCCCACCGGCAAGCTGCAGGGCAGGGTCCACGGTGCCGACGGGACTGTCCTGTCCGACGCGCAAGTACATCTGGTGGGTACCGCTTTCGGCGCCGTCGCCGATCCCAGCGGGTTCTACTTCATCAACAACATCCCCGCTGGAACGGTGGCGGTGCGGGCGGCCCTGATCGGCTTCGGGCCGATCGAGGTGCGGGACCTCAAGATCCTCGCCGGCCAGACCATCACCCAGGACTTCATCCTCCGCGCCGAGCCGGTGCGGATCCAGGAGATCGTCGTTCTCGCCGCGGACAACCTGTTGGTGCCTCGCGACGAGGTCACCAGCAAGCAGCGGGTGGACGGGTGGTTCACCGAGCGCCTGCCGGTGGATCGGGCGCGAGGGGTTCTCGCGCTTCAGCCAGGCGTGGTGGCCGACGTGGACACCGGCTTCGGTGGCATGCTGGCGCTTTCCATTCGCGGGGGCCGGATCGACGAGGCGGTGACCTACGTGGACGGAGTTCCCGTGACGCCCGGCTACCGCGCGCTCGCAGGTCTGGGTACCCGGGGCACCGAGATCAGCGTGGGAACCAACGCGGTGCAGGAGGCGTCGGTGACGACCGGTGCGGCGTCAGCGGAGTTCGGAAACGCGTTGTCGGGCGTGATCTCGATCCAGACGCCGACCGGTGGGCAGCGTCTCGGGGGCGCGATCGGCTATGAAACCGACGAGCCATTCGGGGTAAGCCACGGCTTGGGCTTCAATCGCATCGAGGCGAGCCTGGGCGGACCGCTGGCTCGCAATCTGACCTTCTTCGTCGCCGGAGTTCTCGAAGGCCAGAAGTCCGCCCGGGAGGGCTTCGACGCGGAGAAGGCGCCGGTTTTCGCTCTTGCGGGCGTGGACACAACCGTGGCGGTGCCCGAGTCGGACGATCCATTCGCCGATACCACCTACATGCCCATCTCCCGGTTCGTGATCTACCGAGGCGAGTGCGACGCCTTCGCGAACAGCGCCAACCAAGGGATCCGCACCAACTATGGGCTTCCCTGTCAGGGCATCCGCACACCGGCGAGCGCCACATCGACGTACGAGCTCCAGGGCAAGCTCAACTACACCTTCGGCCGCGGGTCACGGGTCGCGCTGAGCTATCTCGGAAGCCGCAACCAGGGGCGAGACTTCGACTATGCCAACCTGTACAACGCCGCGGCGTTGTGGGGCTACCGCCGCTGGAGCAACATCTTCACCCTGAGCTGGACCCAGAATCTCGGACGGACCGCCGAACGCGCCCTGGCGCTGGAGACGTACCTCTCCTACCAGCAGGACCACGGCATCCAGAGCCCGCTGACCCGGAACTCCGAGCGGGCGAGTCGCGACCCGTTCGGCGGCTTCCTGCTCGCGCCGCTGGGGTTCTTGTTCGACTTCGACAGTTACCCGCTGACCCAGGACCTGGTGCGGAGTCTTCGGGAGGACCTCCCCGGAACCGGGCGAACTCCCTACGACGTGGAGAATCCCAGCCCGGACCAGTTCAGCCTGAAGGACCGCTTCAGCAACAACGCCTATGGCCTCCCGGGATGGTCGGAGTCAGGCGGGCCCGCCGGGACCCTCAGGCTGTATCGGGAGCAGCGGTACCTGGCTAGGGCCAACCTCGACTGGCAGGTCGATCGATTCAATCGTCTGCGGACGGGCGGCGAGCTCACCCGCTATGCTATCGACCGGTACATGTCTGACCTCGAGGTGACCGGCTTCGGTGATGTATACCTGGGGCGACCCATACGCTGGAATCTGTTCCTGGAGAACCGGCTCGACCTGGGCGACGTCGTGTTGGTCGGGGGACTTCGCCTCGATGGGTATGATTCCCGCGCCACCAGGGACTTCCTCCTCGACACAGTGATTGCGAGCCCCACCTTCGGCGAATACCTGCGGGTCGGCGGCGCGGCCCGGTATGGCGATGGCGGGTTGAGCGAAGACGGCCAGCCCCTGGTCATCACTCGCGAGGATCGGGGGCACGGCTACCTGAGCCCCCACATCCAAGTCTCCTTCCCGGTCACCGCTCGGACCAACTTCCGCCTGTCCTACGCCCACCAGGTGCAGGCGCCGGATTTCGCGCTGGTGCTCCACGGCGTCAATCTCGGAGGCATCGGTACCGATCTCGATTTCGGCAAGACCATCCTGTTCGAGTTCGGGGTACGCCACGCCTTCAGCGACGACATGGTGCTCGACCTCGCGGCGTACAACAAGGACAACCTCGCGGTGGCGGCTGCCCGTACCTTTCCGGTGACGGATCCGTTCACCGGCTCCCGAGGCAGCCAGGTCCAGATGACCAACGCCGACTACGGGAGCACCCGGGGGATCGACGTGAGGTTTGACCGGCGGATCGGCAACCTGTTCAACGGGACGATCTCCTACAGCTATCAAACGTCGAAAAGCACCGGCTCGGATCCCTTCAGCTTCCAGGATGCGGGGGCAGTGGTGCTCGAACAGATCGGAGGCGCCATCGGCCCTCCACCCCAGGCCATCCTGCCCACGGAGTTCAGCCGTCCCCACAGCCTCGCCGGCGCGGTTTCATTCACCTTCCCGGCCGGCTGGAAGCCGGGAACGGTGCCAGGCGCGATGTTTCGGAGCCTCGGCCTCTTCGCGGTGTTCCGGTACGCAAGCGGGACGGCCTATACCACCTGTGCGGCGGCGCAAGGCAACGAGAACAGCATCACGGCCACGACGCTGGCCGGGTGCACCCAGGGAACCGGCCCCATCAATGGCTCGAGACTCCCCGCGCTGCGGCAGGTCGATCTCCGGATGACCAAGCAGTTCGACCTCGGAGGCCTGGGGATGACTGCCTACCTGGACGTCCGCAACCTGTTCAATTTCGCGAACACCCTGCGAGTCTTTCAAGCCACGCGGGACATCGTCAACCCGGCCGATCGGCAGAACACGTGGTCCACGGACAGCTCGCACTACGCCGCCGAGGCACGTGCCTCAGGCGTCTATGGGGGCGACGGCTCGCTCGACCTCCGCTTCGGCGGCCGGGTCGCCTCGGGCTGTTCCGACTGGCTGAGCGGCGGAGGGCTCCCTGCCCCGCCGAACTGCGTCTATCTGATTCGGGCCGAGGAGCGCTTTGGCGATGGGGACCATGTCTTCACCATCGACGAGCAGCGCCGGGCCTCCGACGCCTTCTACGCCGCAGTGGGTCAATCTTCGAACTTTGTCCCCCGGGGACGTCATGCCTTCACCGGTAATCCCCGCCGACTGCGCATCGGCCTCGAGGTGGCGTTTTGAGCGGCGCCCGCGTGTTCACCGCGATGATGTTCCTCGGGCTGTTAGGCCTGCCCGAGTCGGCGGCTGCCGCGTCGCGGCCGAGGCCGGGTCATCCGTCGGCCGGCTTCCGCCTGTTCGCTCGCGCTGTCGGTGCACTGACCGTCAACCGTGTGTATTGCGGCCTCAATGCCAGTGGGCAGATCTGCGTGGACAGCACCGGCTCGGGGATCGCTGGCGGGGGGTTTTGGCCCAAGGGCACCGCAGATCAGTACGTGTTCAGCTCCGGGCTTCAGCTCGCCGGCATCATAAGCGGCAGCGAGCCTGAAAACCCGTGGGGGGGTGATACGAGCAGTGTCACCTTTTACAACCCGGCGGGGGCCGGAGACGGTGAACCGGTGCGTCCCATCTTCAACAGCGCCGACCCGGCAGACCTCGCGGAATGGCCCGCGGCCGCTCGGGTTCCGATGGGCGACCAGTCTCAAGAGCTCTTCGACCCGGTTCTCCAAGATCGCCCCACCGCCTCGCAAGGCGATGTCTGGTGGCTGTCTTGGGACGGAAACCCGGCCTTCACCGGTGTAACCAAGCGCACGCATCCCTTGGGGGTGGTCGTAGAGCACCGGGGAATGGGCTGGAACTTCCCAGCGGGAAACGAGGATGTCCTGTACTTCATCTTCACCATCTACAACATCACCTCCACCGACCCGGCAGATTATGCTCGAGTCCGTCCGGCGATGCAGGAGATCCTGCTGGGGAAGGCCGGGGATTTCCAGCGGCTCAACAACGCCGCCAGCGGGGTGATCCTTCCGAGCGGGGGGTATTCGATCCAGGATCTCTACGTGGCGTTCGCGGCGGACATGGATGTCGGGAGCGCGGGCCTGAATTACGCGTCGGTCAATCTTCCATTCGATCTGGGCTACACCTATGACCACAGCTTCGGCCAGGTCGAAGGCTGGACCTTCGATCCGGGAGTCTTCGGCTCACCATTCTTCGCCGGTACGGGGTTCGCCGGGGTGAAGTATCTGCGGAGCCCAAAGGACGCAACAGGCAAAGAAGTGGGGCTCACCCTCTTCGGGAATACCTTGAACCAAGGATCGTTTGATGATCCGTTTAGCGCCACCCAACTTTACCGCTATCTCTCCGCCAACCTGAACCCGGCGTTGGGCGACTCGCAGTGCAACAGCGGCGATCCCAAGGTCACCCGGATCTGCTTCCTGAGCAACGCGCAACCCGACGACATCCGGTTCTTCCAGGCGTCGGGCCCGATGACCCTGGCCCCAGGGGAGTTCGCTTCGATCGCGGTCGCGTACGTCTTTGCGGCGCCGGTCCAGGATGCGGTGTGCGCCCCGCCCTGCGACCTCCGTCCGGAGGATCCTACCATTCTGGGCGACAAGGTCCGGATGGACGCCGGCGTCAATCCGGTGGATCGGCTGACCGGATACCTCGACCACACGGATGCCAATGGAGACGGCCGTGTGACGCAGGAGGAGTTCGAAGTAGTGCCCGGCTCGCTGCTGGGCAAGGCGCGTGTGGCGCAGACCGTCTTCGACAGCCGCTTCCTGCTTGCGTTCGCTCCCGCGTCGCCACCCTTTTTCGTCATTCCCGGCGATGACCAGGTCACCGTCCTCTGGCAACCCAGCCCGACCGAGGCTGTGGGCGATCCATACTTCGGCAGCGCGAACCCGGCGACCATCGTTCCCCCGGCGGCGGCGCGCCGGTTCCCAACCCTCTCTATGACCCCAATTACCGGCAGCACGACGTGGAGGGGTATCGGATCTATCGGGGTAGAGTGGACACGCCGACCTCATTGCGTCTGCTGGCCCAGTTCGACCACGCCGGGACCGTGATCTCCGACTATCAGGGCCAGGTGAATCCAGTGCCCACCTGCGCCCCGGAGATCGGCATCGATGCCGGGGTGGACCCGGAGATCGGGCGCGACCTCTGCGATTTCGACCCGGCGGCCCCGGGCGTGGCCCGGACGAGGCATGTGGACGTCCCCTTGGTGGGGCCGCTCGTTCAGGTGCGCCTCGGTCGCCGGGCGGCCCTGGCCACCGGCGAAGCGATCATCCTCGAAGCCGACACCGCGTTGACCGGCGGTGCCGGCACCTGTCTGGGCTCCGGCAACGATTCCGAGTGCATCCTCAGGGACAACGGCGTGCCGTTCGCCTACGTTGACCGGACTGTCCGCAACAATCTCCGCTATTTCTACGCGGTCGTCGCCTTCGACGTGAACTCGATCCAGTCGGGTCCGAGCAGCCTGGAATCACCCCGGACGACGAAGCCAGTGACGCCGGTAGCCCCCGCCTCGAACCACCACAGCTCGGCCGTGATCGCCACGCGGGTGGAAGGCCGCGGCGTCGCGGTCGACCAGGATTCGGTGCTCCCGATCATCGACCCGGCGAACGGAACGTTCAGCAAGAGGTTTCCTCCCGCCGACAACGTCCGGCTCGGGTTTACGGTCGATATGGCGCATGCGATCTTTTCCGGCCAAGGGAGCTTCAGCGTCCGGCTAACCGGTCTCGGCCTGGGGGACTCACGCAATGGAATCCCCGCCAGCTACACCTACACGACCGGCGGCACGGGAGAGCAGGCCACGTTCACCATCGCGGTGATTCCGGACCTGAGTGGAGCCGTCAACACCGTGGTCCGCGGACCCCCGTTCTCGGCGGCATTGGCCGATCCGGCGCTCGCGGCGCGGTATGGGATGCCCGTCGGCTACCGGCAGAGCGCGGACGTGGGTCACGGGTTGGTCGGATACACCGCGACGAATGCCTACGGGCGAGGCGCGGTGGACGGCTCGAACGTGCCGGCCGCTGGTGCGACGGGAACGCACTACAATGGTCCGAGGTGGTTCCAAGGCCCGAATGAGACCAGGGGCGATCCCAACGCGGGCAATGTCGCCGGAACCGAGAACGCAACCGAGTTCAACAATGCGGGCCAGCTGCCGGGCGTCATCACGATCCAGAATCCCCAATCCTATACTCAGCTCTCGGGCGACTGGCGCCGACCCGAGGCCGTGCTCACGGCCGCGGTCCGGGCGGCAGATTTCAATTTCTACTGGGGCGCCGGCGGGAAAGTGGACTCGGTGGTGGACCTGACTCACAACGTGCCGGTGCCGTTCATGGCCGAGAGCCTAGGCGGGGGTTGGGGGTTCCTCAACCAGGCGGCCACCGTCCCGGTGGGCTCGTTCGACGGGCGGCCCGACGTGCTCACGGTGGCCGACTTCGGGTGCGTGCACCCGCTCCGCGATCCCGGCCGCGCACCCGACACTCAAGGTGAGAGCGGCATCCCCTGCTCCGCGACGGCGACCTATCTGCTAAGCGATGTCGCGGCCCCCGGCCCGATGGCGATCTTCGGTGGCGTGCTCTCGAGCGCGACCACGGAGCCTCCCCGGCCCGGTCCGGGCTTCGCCGTCTATGTGGCGGGGCACATTTTTCTCATGGAGCTCCCCTCCGCGGCGGCCCTTCCGCCGCCCGGGACGGTGTGGAGCCTGCGGAGTTACATCGGCCATGTGTCGGGGGGCAATGGCGCCGGCGGCCACGAGGGTCCGTATAGCTTCACCCCGGCTCCCCGCACCTTCTCCGCCCTCGGCGCCGAGGTGCGGCTTTCCTATGACGTCGTCACCCGGACGGCGCCCGTATCGGCGAACGACCTCTCGCGGGTGCACACGGTCCCCGATCCCTACTACGTGACCAGTGCGTTCGAGCGCACCACTGAGAACAAGGTGATCCACTTCGTCAACCTGCCGCAGCAGGCCATCATCCGGATCTATTCCTCGAGCGGCATCCTGGTCGCACTCCTGGAGCACCGATCGAGGACCTTCGGTGGTGCGAAGACCTGGAACGTGCTCAGTCGGAACGATCAGGTGGTGGCCAGCGGAGTCTACTTCTATCACATCGAGTCGGGCGATGCCCGGAGGGTGGGGCGCCTCACCGTGGTGAACTTCGCACAGTAGTAGCCGCCCGGCCCTCCTCCACGCGGTCCCGCTGGGCGGCCAAGGGGTCGGAGTCCCGAGCTAGCAATGACCTCGACCCCCTCCAGCCGTCAGCAGCCCTGGCTCGGAATGACGTTCTTCACCGGCACCGGCAGCCGCTTCAGGCAGTCGGGCGTCTCTGGAGTCGGCTTCATCGCCCTCGCGACTCTCACCCACGCGGAGCCATGGGCACTCTTCCAGGTCGCGACGATTCGTACTTCGCCGGCCCTCCGCCCCTCCACCAGCCCGTCAGCGCCCACCGTGGCGATTGCCGGGTCGGTGCTGGACCAGTTCACGACCGCCGGCTTCGTGAGCGACCCTTCGCCGTCCGAGACGGTCGCCTGGAGCTTGATGAAGGCACCCCCATCAATCGTCGCGCTGGCGGGTGCGACCGTGAGCACGACGATCTCGGTCTCGGCGGACGCCGCCCCGGGGCCGGTTGGAGGGGTGCAGGCGGCCAGCAAGGTGGCCGCGGAAACGGCGGTGTGGAGCACGATGACGGCACGCATGGTGGCCTCCGGTCGGGTTGTCGGGCTCGGTGCGGCTTGCCCGCTCCGAATCACCGGGCCACAATAGTCCGGGAGGCTCACGCGCTCCTCACTCCCTCCTCAGCGGGCGCTCATGTTCCGGCTCGAGACTTTCGGAGGTCTGGCTCTCACCGACGCCGCCGGCCAGGCGGTGATCCCGCAACGCCGCCGGCTGGCGCTGCTCGCCCTGCTCGCGGCGGCCGGCGAGCGTGGCCTGACCCGCGAAAAGGTTCTCGCCTATCTCTGGTCGGAGAGCCCCGCCGAGAATGCCCGCCATGCCCTCGAGCAGCTGCTCTACTCGATGCGGCGAGCAGGTGCCGGACGAGCTGTTCCGGGGTACCGACCCGCTCCGGCTGAACACCGAGGTCGTACACGCCGACGTGGTCGAGTTCGAGCGGGCGATCGCCGCGGGCGACCCCGCCGGCGCGGTCGCAGTCCTATCGAGGCCCGTTCCTCGACGGCTTCTACCTCGCCGACGCGCCGGAGTTCGAGCGCTGGGCCGAGCAGGAGCGCGCGCGGCTGTGCGGCCGAGCACGCGCAGGCGCTGCGCAGGATGGCCGCGCGAGGCGCACGCGCTGGGGCGCCACACGGTGGAGATCGACCTGTGGCGGCAGCTCGTGTCCGCCGACCCCCTGGCCGAGCGGGCCACCGTCGGATTGGTCCGCGCGCTGGCCGAGGCGGGAGACTGGGCGGGCGCGCTGCGGCAGGCGCGGGAGTACGAGGCGCGGGTGCGGGAGGAGGTGCCGGGCGCCCCGGTCGACCGGCCTGGTCGCGCTGGTCGGGCGCATGAGTGGCGAGCGGGCGGTGATGCGGGAGCGGTGGAGACGCGCCGCGGAGGCCGGCGACCGGTACGCGATCGAGCGGGAGCTGGGTCGCGGCGCGGTCGCGACCGTGTACCTGGCGACGGACCGCAAGCACGATCGCGCCGTCGCGCTCAAGGTGCTGAGGCCCGAGATCGCCGGCGGAGCCGACGCCAAGCGGTTCGTCCGGGAGATCGGGCTCCTCGCCCGGCTGCACCATCCGCACATCCTGCCGCTCTACGACTCCGGCACGCTGGCGCTGGCCAGGACGGGCGGCTGGGGCCTCTTCTACGTGATGCCGTACATCCGCGGCGAGATCGCTCCGCCAGCGGCTCGAGCGGGAGGGGCAGCTGCCGATCGCGGACGCGGTGCACATCGCGCGCGAGGTGGCCGATGCGCTGGGATACGCGCACGGCGGAAGGTATCGTGCACCGCGACATCCGGCCGGAGAACATCCTGCTGGAGGGCGGGTCACGCCCTCGTGGCGGACTTCGGCATCGCCCGGGCGCTGGAGGCGGCCGGGGAGAGTGGCTTCCAGCCTCGGGAGTCGTCCTCGGGGTTCCGGCCTACATGAGCCCGGAGCAGGCGCGGGGAGGCTCGCGAGATCGACGGCCGCAGCGACATCTACAGCCTCGGCTGCGTGCTCTACGAGATGCTGACGGGCATGCCGCCGTTCACGGGGGCTACCCGGGGGGCGGTGCTCGCCCGGGTCATGGCGGAGCCGTGCCGCCGCTGCGGACGGTGCGCCCAGCGGTACCCGACGAGAGTCGAGCAGGCGGTGGTGACGGCGCTGGCGAAGCGGCCGGAGGAACGGTTCGCAGATGCCGCGGAGCTCGCCGCAGGCACTAGGGTAGTACGATCGCTGAGCCGAGCCCGCGAGTGACTACCGTCTCGGCCGCGCGAATATCGCCACCCTCGAGCCCACCGGGCCCGCGTAGCTTCGCCGGATGTCCGCCCCCACGGCCGCGCTGCCCCATGCGGAGCGGCCGCGCGAGCGGCTGTGGTCCCTCGGTCCGGCCGCGCTCACCAGCGTCGAGCTGCTCGCCATTCTCCTCGGCACCGGCAGCGGCGGCCGGACGTCGCTCGACCTCGCCGCCCGGCTGCTCGAGGTCGGCGGCGGCTCCCTTCGGCGGCTCGGCGAGCGGCCCAGGGCCGAGCTGCTGCAGACCGGAGGGGATCGGCCCGGGGAAGGGGGCCCGGCTGCTCGCGGCGTTCGAGATCGCGCGCCCGCCTGGCCGGCGAGGGGCGTCCGCCCGCTCCCCGCATCCGGGACCCGGAGGACGTCGCGCGGCTGTTCCAGAGCTCGGCTGCGGGACCTCCAGGTCGAGGAGTTCCACCTCCTCGCGCTCGACAGCCAGAGCCAGGTGCTGCGGCAGGTCCTGGTGACCCGGGGGCTGCTCAACAGCTCGCTGGTCCATCCGCGGGAGGTCTTTCGGGCCGCCATCGCGGAGGCGGCCGCCGGCATCATCGTGGTGCACAATCATCCCAGCGGGGACCCCACTCCATCCGCCGAGGATCGGGCCGTGACCCGGCAGCTGGCGGAGGCCGGCCGGCTGCTCGACCTCCCGCTCTACGACCACGTGATCATCGGCGGCGACCGGTTCGTCAGTCTGGCCACCCTGGGCCTCCTCTGGAGCGATCCTCTCAACAGGGTTTCGCGACCGCCGGCCTGACGAGCATCAGGGCAGGGAGACCGCCGGCCGTTCGCTGGCGGAGCACCCGCTGCTGCCAGATCACGGTGGCGCCGAGCAGCAGGAGACTGGTCACCAGGATGGCCGTGGCCAGCACATTGATCTGTGGGGGGAAGGCGGCGCGGCGGGCGCCGTAGACATAGAGCGGGTAGGTGAGCCTGCTGCCGGCGGTGAACAGGGTGATGACGAAGTCGTCCAGCGACAGCGCGAAGGCGAGCATGGCGGCGGCGGCAATGCCCGGGCGCGATCAGCGGCAGCGTCACCTTGCGGAACACCCGGAACGGAGTCGCGCCCAGGTCCATCGCCGCCTCCTCCAGCGTCCAGTCGAAGCCCCGGAGGCGGCGCGCACGGTGAGCGCCACGTAACTCACCGAGAACATGATGTGGGCGATGACGATGGTCGCGAACCCGGTGCGGGCATCGAAATCCAGAAACAGCGCGAGCAGCGACGAGCCCAGCACCACTTCTGGGGTGGTCAGCGGCAGAACCAGGAGCAGGCTCACCGGCCCGCTGCCCCGGAAGCGGTAGCGGCAGAGGGCCAGCGCGATGAGCGCACCGAAGATGGTCGCCACGAGGGTGGAGACCGCCGCCACCTGGAGGCTCAGCATCATGGCAGTCCACCAGCGCGGGGTACCGGAACGGATCGGCCCAGGCGTCGAGGGAGAACGACTTCCAGACGAAGTTGAATTTGCCCGCCGGCTTGTTGAAGCTGTACAGGACGATGACGAAGATCGGCAGGAACAGATAGCCCAGCACCAGCGCGGCGTATCCGTCGAGCATCCGGGTCCCCAGCCTTGCCGGCGCGCATCAGCCAGGTCCTCGGTGCCGAGCACCCTGGTATAGGCCATCACCCCAGCGTGATGATGGCCATCAGCACGAAGGAGAGCGAGGCCGCGAGCGGGTAGTCGCGCACCTCGAGGAACTGGTTCTGGATCACGGTGCCGATCATCTGCTGGTTGGGGCTGCCCAGCAGCTCGGCGTTGATGAAGTCGCCGGAGGCGGGAATGAAGGTCAGCAGGCTTCCCGCGAAAACCCCCGGCAGGGAGAGCGGCAGCACCACCCTGCGAAACGCGCCCAGCGGGCTGGAGTAGAGATCCTGCGCCGCCTCCACCAGCCGGCGGTCGATCTTCTCCAGGCTCACGTAGATCGGCAGGATCATGAACGGCAGGAAGTTGTAGGTCAGCCCGCCGACCAACGGCCAGCGTGGTGTCGAGCAGCCGGCCGCCCTCCGGCAGCAGGTGCACCTGCTGCAGCAGCCAGACGGCCGGGCCGCCGTCACTGAGGATGGTCTTCCAGGCAAAGGTGCGGACCAGGAAGGTGGTGAAGAAGGGAAGGATCACCAGGCCGAGCAGCAGGTTCTTGAGCCGGCCGGCCCGGAACGCGATCACGTACGCCAGCGGATACCCCAGCAGAGCGCCAGCAGGGTCGCGATGAGCGCGTAGCGGAACGACCGGAGGAAGTGGGTGCCGTAGTCTGCCAAGCGCCCGGACGTAGCCGTCCCACCACGGCGCCGCCGCCCGCCGCCACCGAGGTCTGGGCCAGGGCGATGAGCGGGACGACGAAGAACACGATCAGCCAGAGGATCCCGGCGCGATCAGCAGGTAGGGCGCGAGCCGGCTGTGCCTTGCGCTGGCGGCGGCGGTGCCAGCCATCGCTCCCTAGGCGCCGATGGCGTCCTGGAACATCCGGTTGAACTCGGTGTCCTCCGCGTCGTTGAGCGCCTTGAAGACGTGCAGCCGGGCGCGCAGCTCGTCCGGCGGAATTGACCAGCGGGCTCTTGGCCAGCTCCGGCGCGATCTTGGCCAGCTCCGCGCCGGTGCCCTTGACCGGCGAGATGTACGGCGCGCCCCGCGATGATCTGGGCCGAATGGGCCGGGTCGTAGACGTAGTTCATCCACGCCAGCGCCTGGTCCTGCCGGTCCGAGGTCTTGGGGATCAGCATGTTGTCGGAGTAGAGCATGGCGCCTTCCTTGGGCGCCAGCCACCGAGATCGGGGTTGTCGGCGCTGAGCCCCTGGATGTCCCCCGACCAGGCGAACGCGATCGCGATGTTCCCCGCGGCCAGGTCTTCGGCGTAGTCGTTGCCGGTGAACTTGCGGATCTGCCCGCTCTCCCGGGCCTTCTTGATCCTCGCCGCAGGCCGCCTGCGCATCGGCCTTGGTCGCCTTGGCGGGATCCTTGCCCATGGCCAGCATGACCAGGCCGAGCGTGTCCCGCATCTCGGTCAGCATCGTCACCTGTCCCTTGAACTTGGGATCGAAGATGTCGTTGATGCTGGTGAGCTCCCGCCGGTCTTCTTCGGGTTGTAGCCGAGGCCGGCCATGCCCGACACCCACGGCACGCTGTACTTGCGGCCGGGATCGAAGCTCACGTCCCTCAGGTTGTCCACCAGGTTGGCCTTGTTGGGGAACTTGCTGTCGTCCAGCGGCGCGGCGTATCCCAGGCGGATGAGCCGGCCGGCCATCCAGTCGGTCAGCACCACGATGTCGCGGTCGATGCTCTGATTCCGCTTCAGCGGCTCGTCGATCTTGGCGAAGAACTCGTTGTTGTCGTTGACGTCCTCGCTGTACTCGACCTTGATCCCGGTGGCCTTCTCGAAATCCGGCACGCGTCTTGGGGTCGATGTAGAGCGGCCAGTTGGAGATCCGGACCGCCCCGCCCGCACCGCCGCCGCCGGCGGCACCGCCGGCCGCCGCCGCGGCCCGCTTCCTTGCCTCCGCAGGCGGCCAGGAGGCTTGCCGCCCAGGGCCAGGCCGCCCGCCGCCAGGGCCGAGCTGGTGAGGAACCGGCGCCGGTTCAGCGCCTGGCGAAGCAACTGGTGGACCTCGTGGTCGCGGTCGTCGTCATGCTTATCGCTCATGGACGCCCTCCGAGATTCGGAATGGGAATTGGCCGCGCGCTCCACAGTGGTGTTGAGGTCGGCCTCGACCGGCGTGGCCTGCGGGGCCGGCGGGAGCAGCCGCGCGGCGTCGGGGTCCCAGCTCACCCGCAGCGGCGAGACCGGGCTGCGAGGTCGGGGATCGCCTGCTCCGGGCCCACATGGGCCACGATCTCGGTGCCGTCCGGAGCCACCAGGATGCAGCGAATCACCGGGCCCTGGAAGACGACGTGCCTGGACGGTCACCGGCACTCCGCCGGTGCCGGCGTCGCTTCCGGTGAGTCGAAGCCGCTCGGGGCGGACCATCACCGTGGCGGCCTCGCCCGGGGTTACGGGATCGGCGCCCGCCGGGAGGCTCACCTCGCCGTCGCCCGCCACTCTCACGGTGACCCGATCGCCGCCGACTCGGGTCACCACTCGCGGGGAGCAGATTGGCGATGCCGATGAAATTGGCGACGAACACCGAGGCGGGCGAATGGTAGATCTCCTGCGGCGGCCCGATCTGCTCCACCCGGCCCTCGTTCATCACCGCGATCCGGTCGGACATGGTGAGCGCTTCTTCCTGGTCGTGGGTCACGTAGATGAAGGTGATCCCGACCTCGCGCTGGATCCGCTTGAGCTCGATCTGCATCGCCTGCCGGAGCTTGAGATCGAGCGCGCCGAGCGGCTCGTCCAGCAGGAGGGCGCTGGGATAGTTGACCAGCGCGCGGGCCAGGGCCACCCGCTGCTGCTGCCCGCCCGAGAGCTGCGCCGGCTTGCGCTCCGCGAAGTCCGTCAGCCGGACCACCTCGAGCAGCGCCCGCACCCGGCGGTCGATCTCGGCCGGCTCCAGCTTCCGGCACCGGGGGCCGAAGGCGACGTTGTCGTACACCGTCATGTGGGGGAAGAGCGCGTAGTGCTGGAAGACGGTGTTGACGTTGCGCCGGTAGGGCGGGACCCGGGAGACGTCCTGGCCCTCGAGCAGGATGCGGCCGTCGGTCGGCTGCTCGAACCCCGCGATCATCCGGAGCGTCGTGGTCTTGCCGCACCCGGAGGGCCCGAGCAGGGAGAAGAACTCCCCCGCCCGATGGTGAAATGCGCATCGTCGACGGCCACGTAGCCGGCCGAAGCGCTTCACCACCCGGTCGAGTCCGAATGACGGCGTCGCGCGTGCACGCCATGCGCCTGCGAGTCTGGTCGTCATCACGGAGCTTCGAGGATGGGAGGCGGTGAGCAGCTCAATCTGGCACGCCGCGCGGGAGTTGACAACCGGCTGGCGGCGGCGCAAGCTAGAGACCATCCGGGATCGTGCGACCCCTCCGAGGCGATAGCATCCTTCACTCCACGACTATCAGGACGGCTGTCCATGAGCACCACCCTCACGCCCACGCGCGGGGGCGAGCGATCGTCTGCTCGCCCGCGCCCGCCAGATCGGGGAGGCGGAGATGACCCGGCTCCTGGCCCGCACCACGGGTCGGCCCGGCTGTTCGACCGCGCGACCCGGATTCTGCCCTTCGGCGTGGCCTCCTCGTTTCAGAAGATGCAGCCCTATCCCGTGTATCTGAGCCGGGGTCAAGGCAGCCACGTCTGGGACCAGGACGGCAGCGAGTATCTCGACTTCCACTGTGGCTTCGGCGCGATGCTGGTGGGCCACGCCCATCCGCGGATCGTCGAGGCGATCGGTGAGGCGGCCTCCCGAGGCACCCACTTCGCGGTGACCACCGAGTCGGCCGTGGCCTTCGCTGAGGAGATCGCCCGCCGGTTCCATCTCGAGATGGTGCGCTTCGCCAATTCGGGCACCGAGGCCACCATGGATGCCATCCGGGTGGCCCGCGCGGCCACCGGGCGCGACGTGGTCTGCAAGATCGAGGGCTCCTACCACGGCCACCACGACGCCGTGATGTTCTCCGTGATCCCCAATGCCGATGTGATGGGCGGGCGGGAGCGGCCCGGCCAGCGCGCCGGTCTCCAAGGGGATGGTGAAGGACGCCGCCAAGTACATCGAGGTGGTGCCCTTCAACGACGCCGGCCACCTGGAGGAGCTCTTCGACCGGCGCGGCTCCGAGATCGCCTGCCTCATCATGGAGCCTGCCATGATGAACCTCGGCATCGTGCTCCCGCAGCCGGGATACCTCCAGCGGGTGCGCGAGCTGTGCACGCAAGCACGGGGTGGTGTTCATCTTCGACGAGATCAAGACCGGCTTCACCATCGCCGCCGGCGGGGCCACCGAGCGGTTCGGCGTGCAGCCCGATCTCGTCTGTCTTGCCAAGGCGATCTCCGGGGGGCTGCCGGCGGCCGCGTTCGGCGGACGGGAAGACCTCATGCGTCTGATCGAGCGAGGCGTGTCGCAGATGGGCACCTACAACGGCAACCCGCTGGTGTCGCATGTGGGGCTGGTGACGTTGCGGGAGATCCTGACGCCGGACGCCTACCGCCACTGGCCCGGCTCGGCACGCGGCTGGCGCCAGGGATGCCAGGCCGCCATCGACCGGTATCGGAATTCCGGCCCACACCATCGACCTCGGGGCCAAGGGCTGCGTCTCCTACCGCCCGACGCCGATGACCAACTACCGCGATTTCCTGGAGACCCGGCCGGAGCTCTTCGCGCGCCTCGTATCCCCTGGCTGCTCAACCGGGGGATCTTCATGACCCCGGGCGACGAGGAGCAGTGGACGTTGTCGGTCCAGCACACCGACGGGGACATCGACCGCTACGTGGAGGTGTTCACCGGGTTCTGCCAGGCGCTGGCGGGTAGGTTGCACATCCCCACCAAGCTCAAATAGGTACGCGGTGGGCAGTTCCTCTGAGCGCGCGGGTTCGATGGTGACTTGCGTCAGAAGCGCCTCGGGACGCCCTATCCAGGAGTCGCGCTGCCGCAATCAAGGCAGCGGAGCTGGACTCCACTGGTCATGATTCAACGCTACCGCCGGATCGCAGCAACGGCGACCGCGCGCCGGGGATCATCCAGCCCGGTCGGGGTCGGGCTCGGTGACCCCCGTGCCGAGCCGGGGCCGGAGGGCGGCGAGGGCCACGAGCACGACGATGGCGCCGTAGGCGAACCAGGTCGACCAACCCAGTCCGGCCCACTTGCCGAGCTCCCGTGCGTTGGTGAGCAACAAGAGGGCGGCCACGGCCAGGCCCATGGGACGCGCCGCCAGGTGGCGGACGGACCACGCGGCGACCGGCGCGGCGATGATCCCGCCGGTGAGCATGGCGGCCACGATCTGCCAGTCGAGGCCGGCCTTACCGGCCGACGCGAGGATCGATCCCGCGGCCACCGCCGCGACGGCGACCTCGGCCGTGTTCACCGAGCCCACCGCGAAGCGGGGCGACAGGCCTCGGTGAAGGAGGAAGGGGGTGACGATGGGGCCCCACGCGCCGATCAGCCCGTTGGTCACGCCACCGACCGCGGCGCACGGGACGACCCCGCGCGGATCGAAGGGCGGCATGCGGTCGGGGTCGTGCTCGACGTCGGTGAACTCCTTGGGGTCGATGGCGACCGGGGTGCTGAACCGCACGAGGATGCGGATGCCGACGAGGATCAACATGGCGGCCAGGATCGGGCGCAGCGTGTCGCCGTCGACCTGCGAGAGCACCGTGACCCCGGCCACCGCACCCACACATCCCGGGATGGCGAGCTGGAGGACCAGTCGGTGGTCGATGTTGCGGAACCGCCAGTGGGAGATGGCCGCGGCGATGCCGGTGGCGACCTTGGCGATGTTGACCGTGCCCGAGACCGACGCCGGACTGAGGCCGGCCCCGAGCAGGATGCTCGAGCTGGTGGGCCCGAAGCCCATCCCGAGCGCGCCATCGACCAGCGAGGCGCAGAACCCCGCGAGGGCAACCAGCAAGAGTTCATCCATGGACAACTTCTCCCATCGACAGCCACTTCACTAGCCCGAGATGGACCGTGCCCCTGCGCAGGCGCACGAACGATTCGACCGGCTTCATGATCGCACTGGCGACGAGGTCGGACGACACCGCGGTGAGCGGCGGAACGGCGAAGAAGAGGACGAGCACCGGAGTCATCAGGGCCCCGCCGCCCATCCCGGTGAGGCCCACGACGATGCCGATCGCGAAGGAAGCGAAGGTAAGTACCGGATCGAGGTCCACGAGGCTCTCCGAAGGAGGGTCCGCTCGGTGCGAGCCGCGCTAGATGCCCCGCACGAAGCCGAGGGTTGCCTGCAAGGAGCTTGCCGGGCAGCCGGCGGCGACGGGGAAACAGGGTGGGTTTGTCACCGCTGTCAACCGGAATGGGCTGGCAAATAGCCTGAGGAAGACTGAGTAAGCCTCAGCGCAGCAGGGGAGAGAGCAGCCGCAGGCCCCGCTCGCATCACCGGCTAGGCGGGAGAGCCAGCGATCAGCGGGCACAATAGGCCAGGAGCCGGTCGACGTGGCGTCCGGAGTTGATAGGCCCCAAGTCCCAGACGTTAGTGGCTGAGCAGGCCGGGATCCCGGCGATGACCCGCTGGGATCAACCCCGTAAGTGTGTTCCCCGCTGATGGATAGACCACGACACCAACTCCAGTCACGCAGGCGGGGCATGGCCGGCTGGCGTCCGTCGCGTTGACGGGCGCGGGGCCGGTCGCCATCGTGTATTAGAGACGACTGCCGTCCGATCCTACCGGCAGCGCTCCAACCAGCCAGACGTCAGCCGAATCTCCGCCGCAGCCCCCTACGCAGCGGGGAGTACCGTGGTCTTATTTTTAGCTGGGAGCCCCCAGACCGGAACGACGTGACCTCGACCCTGCCCGAGCTGGCCCCCGACCTCTCGGCCGTGCTGGACAAGCACGCCGATCGGCTGGACCTCGATCTCATCGATCGGGCCCTCCGCTTCAGCGCGTCCGCCCACCGGGGCCAGAAGCGGATGTCGGGCGAGGATTTCGTCTCCCACAGCATCGCGGTCGCCCTGATCCTGGCGGAGCAGCTGCTCGACAGCGCCACCATCTCGGCGGCGCTGCTGCACGACGTGGTGGAGGACTCCGACGTCCGCACCGAGGACATCGCCCGCGAGTTCGGCGGCGAGATCGCCGGCATCGTGGACGGCCTCACCAAGATCTCCAGCCTGACCTTCCGCAGCTCCGCCGAAGAGCAGGTGGAGAATTACCGGAAGCTGCTGCTCTCGATCGCCAAGGACGCGCGGGTCATCATCATCAAGCTGGGCGACCGGCTGCACAACATGCGGACGCTGGAGCACCTGCCGCCCGAGCGCCGCCACCGCATCGCGATGGAGACCCGGGAGATCTACGCTCCGCTGGCGCACCGGTTCGGCATGGCCGGCATCAAGGCGGAGCTGGAGGACCTCGCGTTCAAGTTCCTGGAGCCCGACGACTACCGCGACCTGGTGAACCAGGTGGCGTCGAAGCGGGCCGCGCGGGAGCAGACCATCCTCAAGCTGCGGACGCCGCTGGAGTACGAGCTCAAGCGCGCGGGCATCGACTGGTTCGAGGTCACCGGCCGGCCCAAGAATCTCTGGTCCATCTTCCAGAAGATGCGGAAGCGGAACAAGGGCTTCGACGAGATCTACGACCTGATGGCCGATCCGGGTGATCGTCCGCACCGTGCCGGAGTGCTACCACGTGCTCGGCGTGATCCACCACAACTGGACGCCGATCCAGGAGCGGATCAAGGACTACATCGCGAGCCCCAAGTCGAACGCGTACCAGTCGCTCCACACCACGATCTTCGGCCCCGGCGGCCAGCTCTTCGAGGTGCAGATCCGCACCCAGGAGATGCACCGCACCGCCGAGTTCGGTATCGCGGCGCACTGGCTCTACAAGCGCGACGGCAAGCCGGACGAGCTGGACCAGCACCTCGGCTGGTTCCGCCAGCTGCTGGAGCTGCAGCAGGACACCCACAGCCCGGAGGAGTTCCTCGAGTTCCTGAAGGTCGACCTCTACCAGGACGAGATCTTCATCTTCACGCCCCAGGGCGACGTGAAGCGGCTGCCGAAGGGCTCCACGCCGATCGACTTCGCCTTCCACGTGCACACCGAGGTCGGCCTCCGCTGCCAGGGCGCGAAGATCAACGGGCGGATCGCGCCGCTGCACCGGGAGCTCAAGAGCGGCGATACCGTCGAGATCCTCACCAGCCCCTCGGCCAAGCCGAGCCGGGACTGGCTGAGCCACGTCCGCACCGCCCGCGCGCGGCACAAGATCAAGCAGTGGATCAACCACGAGGAAGAGAAGGTCAGCGTCACGCTGGGGAAGGAGATCCTCGCCCGCGAGGTGCGCCGCCGCCGGCTCGACCCGCCCGACGACGCACGGCTCGCCGAGGCGGCGCAGTCGCTCTCGCTGGCGGACGGCCAGGGACTCGAGATCGCGGTGGGCCGGGGCGACGTGCCGATCGGCCAGGTGATCCGCGCGCTCTACCCCGACCTCCCGAACGACGAGCTGCAGGAGCCGAAGCCGACCGTCTTCGGCCGCGTCATCGACCGGATCCGGCTCGGGCCGCGGCATCAAGATCCAGGGCGTGGACGGCCTCATGGTCCGCTACGCCCAGTGCTGCCAGCCGGTGCCGGGCGATTCCGTCGTCGGCTACGTCACCCAGGGCCGCGGCATCTCGATCCACCGGTCCGACTGCCCCAACCTCCTCACCCTCTCCGCCGAGGAGCGGCGGGTGGAGATCGACTGGCAGGAGAGCCAGGGCGAATCGTTCGCCGTGCGGCTGGCGGTGACCGGTGAGGACCGGCGCGGACTGTACGCCGACATGATGGAGGCGATCAGCCAGACCGGCACCAATATCCGCGCGGCCGACATCCGGACCCGCGACGGCACCGTGTTCGGCACCATTTTCGTCGAGGTGGACAATCTCCCGCACCTGGCCAAGGTGCTGAAGGCCGTTCGACGGGTGAAGGGCGTGACCGAGATCGAGCGAAGGGAGGCACCGACGAACTGACGCAATCCGCATTGGCATACAACCTGCCCATCTGCCTTCCATGTCATCGCCCTAACTTAGCTCAACGACTAGTACTTGCCTCCCCCTCGAGTCACGTTGGTGCTGCGTTATGCGAGAAAACGGTGTGGACCGGGACACGAAAGTCCTTCGACAGTCGAGGTCCGAAGTCGAGAGCGAGCTCGGGCGCGGCGTCTTCGCCACCCAGGCGCTTCGAGCCGGGCCAGCCGATCCTGGTGTTCACCGGGCCGGTCCTGCATCGCGCCGAGGTCCTCGCGCTGGGCGGCGACCGGGCCTACGCCCTCCAGATCGGCCCCGACGAGTACCTCGACACGATCGCCCCCGGGCCGATACCTCAACCACTCCTGCGATCCGAATGCGGGCATCGCGAACGATCGCATGCTGATCGCGCTGCGGCCGATCGAGGCGGGGGAGGAGATCCGGTTCGACTACTCGACCACGATGAGCGACGACCACTGGACGATGGAATGCCGCTGCGGCGAGCCCATCTGCCGCCGGGTGGTCCTGGACTTCCACCACCTGCCCCCGATCGCGCAGAACCGCTACCTCCAGCTCGGGGTCGTGCAGCGCTTCATCGTGCGACGAGGTGCGGCGGCGCTCGCCGGCCCGCCGGGTGGCGCGCCGGCGCTCGACCGGTTCCGCAGACTCAGCCTTTGAAGGTGTCGCAGGCGTCCGGCCGGCCGGTGTCGAGGCCGCGCTGGAACCATTGCTGACGCTGCTCCGACGAGCCGTGAGTGAAGGACTCGGGGACCACCCGCCCGCCGCCCATCCGCTGCAGCCTGTCGTCTCCCACCGCCGCCGCCGCGCCCAGCCCCTCCTCGACGTCGCCCTGCTCCAGCAGCTCCCGCTGCGCGGTGCTGTGGGCCCAGACGCCGGCGTAGCAGTCGGCCTGGAGCTCCAGCCGCACCGACAGCTCGTTGGCCAGGTCGGCCCGGGTCTGCCGCGCCCGGCGCACCTCGGCCTCGGTGCCGAGCAGGTTCTGCACGTGGTGGCCGATCTCGTGGGCCAGCACGTAGGCCTGGGCGAAGTCGCCCGGCGCGCCGAAGCGCCGCTGCAGCTCCTCGTAGAAGCCGAGGTCGATGTAGACCTTCTCGTCCGCCGGGGCAGTAGAACGGACCGGTGGCCGACTCGGCGAAGCCGCAGGCCGACTGCACCGCGTCCCGGAAGAGCACCAGCTTGGCCGGCGCGGTACGGATGAGCCCAACTGCTGCTGCCACACGCTTCTGGGCGTCGTCCAGCACGAACGAGACGAACGACACCAGCCGCTCCTCCTCCGGCGTGGTCTCCGCCGGCGGACCCGCCGCCGTCTCGGCGCCGGGTCCGACGCCGCCCGCGCCCACCAGCGAGAAGAAATCCCGCTTGAAGATCAGGCTGAGGATCAGCAGGATGACCAGGGTGCCGGCGCCCATGCCTCCCGCACCGCGAATGAAACGCCCGCCTCCACCGCGGCGGTCCTCGACGTTGGCACTGCGTTGCCCCGGGCTCCAGCGCATGTCGTGCTCCTGGCGGAGGGAGAGATTTCCACCATAATAGGGGCTGGCTGGCGCGGCCCGCGAGGCGGCGCGCAGGGGTGTTCCGCGTGACTTCGGTCACGGTCCGGTCCACGGGATCGAGCTAGCTTGAAGGTTTCCCGTCCCAATTCCCTGGAGGCCGAGATGCCGAACCCCAAAGAGCCGCTCCCCGACTTCTCGAGTGTCCAGAGCGGCGGATCCTCCACCGCTCCCTCGGCTCCGCCCGAGGCCACGCGGAGCAAGACCTACACGGTCAAGAAAGGCGACAGTCTCTCGAAGATCGCCAAGCGGGTCTACGGCGATGCCCAGCAGTGGCGCAAGATCCACGAGGCCAATCGGGACATCATCGACAATCCCGATCTCATCCATCCCGGCCAGGTGCTGAAGCTGCCCGGGGCCTGAGCCCACTCACTTCGGAGGAAGCCAAGATGACGCACGTTGCACGGGCCCTTGCCGCGGTCGCGCTGGTGGCCGCGGTCGCATGCAAAGGACGGGATGCCGCGCGTCCCGACGCGGGCACCGAGACCGGCGCGACCGCGGCGGCGCCCGCGGCCGACACCGCGGTATCGAAGGAGCTCAAGGTGGCGGGCGTGATGATCGGCAAGCGCATCGGCGAGAACAAGCTCATCACCGAGCCGACGTTCCAGTTCGCGCCCGACGGACACGATCTACGTGTCGGTGAGCACCGAAGGGCGTACCGGACGAGCGCCGACCTGACGGCCAAGTGGCGGTTCCAGACCGGGCAGATGGTGGACTCCTCGACCCAGAGCCATCAAGCCGCAGGGCAAGGAGAACACCGAGTTCCACATCTCGAACCCCAAGGGATGGCCGGTCGGGACCTACAACGTCACCATCTACGCCAACGGCGACTCGGTGGACTCGAAGAACTTCGCGGTGAAGAAGTAGCGGTCGCCGGCGTTATCTTGGCCGGATGGCACGCCACTGGATTCTGAAGACCGAGCCCTCCGCGTACGGGTTTCCCGATCTCGTGCGCGACCGGCGCACCCGCTGGGAGGGCGTCAGCAACCCGTCGCCCTCAAGCATCTGCGATCGATGCTCGAGGGCGACGACGCGTTGATCTACCACACCGGAAACGAGAAGGCGCTGATCGGTCTCGCCCGCGATCGCGAGCGCGCCCTATCCCGATCCCGCGCAGCAGGACGAGCAGGCTCGTGGTCGTGGACATCGAGGCGGGCAAGCCGCTGCCCCGCCAGGTGACGCTCGCCGAGGTCAAGGCCGACCCGGCGTTCAAGGACCTCGGCCTGGTGCGGCTGCCGCGGCTCTCGGTGGTGCCGGTCGAACCCGGGCCCGTCTCCTGAAGATGCGGAGCTAAGGTTCCACCCGCGTACCACTCGCTCGGCTGGATGGAGGACCGGGATTCATCCATCTCAGTCTGCAGCTGACGCCCAACACCCTCAGCTCGAAAATCCGATCCCCAGTCGGTCGAGCAGCCGCAGGACCGGACCCGGCCGTTCCCCTTCGTCCACCCGGCGGAGCGCCCGGGTGACGCTGGCGACCGCCCAGGATCGGAACGGCTCCGGGGGATAGGGGAACGGCTTCCGCCGCACCATCGCCAGATCCAGCAGGTCGCTCGGCCGGTCCAGTGCCAGGTGGGCCAGAATGCGCCCGGCGATTCGCGTGGTGCCGAGCCCGTGCCCGGTGTAGCCCGAGCCCGTACACCACGCGTCCGTCCAGCGCGCGGCCGAAGAACGGCGTGAGCCGGGTGGTCGAGCAGATCGGTCCCCCCCACGCATAGGGGAAGTCGAGGGACGCGAGCGCGGGGAAGTGACGCCGGAAGCTCGCTCGCAGCGCGGCATAGTGGGCCGGCGAGTGATCGCAACCCCGATCCACCCGATTGCCCGCGTAGTAGGCGGCCTCGCTCGTGCCCCAGAGGATCCGGTCGTCGGCGGTGAGCCGGTAGTAGTTGAAGAAGCTGCGGCCGTCGGTGACGCCTTGCCGCCCGCGCCACCCGATCGTCTCGCGCTGCCCTGGGGTGAGCGGATCGCTCACCAGGATGTAGTCGTAGAGCGGGATGAACCGCCGGGTCGCACGCGGGGAAGGAGCTGGTGGGTGTACGCGCTGGTGGCGAGCACCGCGCGGCGGGCGCGGACCGACCCGCCCGCGCATTCGAAGCTCGACCCCGCTGCCGGCGCGGTGCATCCGCCTCGACGCGGCTCCGCTCGTGCACCCGGACGCCGACCCGCTCCGCTTCCTCTCTGAGGCCGTCCACCAGCTTCACCGGATCGAGGATCCCGCCGCCCGCGCACCTGCACGCCACCGAGGTACAGCGGGGAGTCGAGCAGGGCACGGATCTCCTCCCGGTCCAGCAACCGGTAGCCGTCGAGGCCCAGGTGCCGCGCGATGGCGACCGAGCGCCGGGCGTCCTCGAGCTGACCCTCGGTGAGCGCCGCGATCAGTCGGCCGGTGGGCTCGTAGTCGCAGGCGATGCCGCGCTGGCTCAGGTAGGCGGTCATCTCTTCGACGTTGCGACTCGCCCAGCCGCGCCAGTCGGCGCGCCTCGGCCTCGCCGAAGTGCCGGATGGCGAGTCCGTGCCCGTGATCCACCGTCTCCGAGAGCATTCCGGCGTTGCGGCCGCTGGCCCCGTATGCCGCGATCTCCTGCTCGAGGATGACCACGTCCGCGCCGGGATCGAGCTGCTTGACGAAGAGCGCGGTCCAGAGGCCGGTGAGTCCGGCGCCGACCACGACGACATCGGCCTCCCCGGCACCCTCGAAGGGCAGGACCGGTCTCGGCGGCCGCCGGGAGAGCCAGAAGCAGGACTGCTCGATCGGCATCCCGGTCATGGAGCCGCTTTCCGTTACCCGAACAAACTCCGGCAATGGTGCTATATTAATCGGACTATGAGCATCACTCGCTTCGAGGTCCAGGCCCCCTTTCAGCCCGCCGGCGACCAGCCCAAGGCGATCGCCGAGCTGACGGCGGGGCTCGCGCGTGGGGACAAGTACCAGACGCTGCTCGGCGTGACCGGGTCGGGCAAGACGATGACCCTGGCGCATACCATCGCCAACCACGGCAAGCCGACCCTGGTCCTCTCGCACAACAAGACGCTGGCCGCCCAGCTCTACGGCGAGCTGCGCCAGTTCCTCCCGCGCAACGCGGTCGAGTACTTCGTCAGCTACTACGACTACTACCAGCCCGAGGCGTACGTTCCGTCCACCGACGTCTACATCGAGAAGGACGCCTCGATCAACCAGGACATCGAGAGCCTTCGGCTCCGGGCCACCACCAGCCTGATGGAGCGGGAGGACGTCGTCATCGTCGCGACGGTGAGCGCGATCTACGGCCTTGGCGACCCGGTCGAGTACCGGAAGCTGATGGTCACGGTGCGGCACGGCGAGCATCGCGGGCGAGACGACGTCCTGGCCGAGCTGGTGCGGATCCAGTACTCCCGGAACGACGTCTCGTTCGAGCAGGGCACCTTCCGGGTCCGGGGCGATTCGGTCGAGATCTTCCCCGCGTACGCCGAGCAGGCGATCCGGATCGAGTTCTGGGGGGACGAGGTCGAGCGGATCAGCAAGATCAATCCGCTCACCGGCGACACCATCGCGCAGATCGACCAGTGCGCCATCTACCCCGCGAAGCACTTCGTCACCGAGCGGGCCAAGATCGAGCGCGCGGCGACCTTGATCCGCGCCGAGCTGGCCGAGCGCTTGGCCGAGCTCAAGGGCGCGGGCAAGCTGCTCGAGGCGCAGCGGCTGGAGTCGCGCACCCAGTTCGACCTCGAGATGCTGCTCGAGGTGGGGACCTGCGCCGGCATCGAGAACTACTCGCGCCATCTGAGCGGGCGCCGCGCGGGCGAGCGCCCCGCCTGCCTCATCGATTACTTCCCGGCCGACTTCCTGGTGGTGGTGGACGAGTCGCACGTGAGCCTGCCGCAGATCGGCGGGATGTTCAACGGCGACCGCGCGCGCAAGCTGACCCTGGTGGAGTACGGCTTCCGGCTTCCCTCGGCGCTGGACAACCGGCCGCTGCAGTTCGACGAGTTCATGTCGCTGGTTCCCCAGATGATCACCCTCTCGGCCACGCCGGGCGACTACGAGCTCGGCCTGTCGGGCGGCGTCGTCGTCGAGCAGATCATCCGGCCCACCGGACTGGTGGATCCGGAGGTGGACGTGCGGCCGGTGCGCGGCCAGGTGGACGACCTGCTGAACGAGATCCGGCTGCGGGAGACCAGGGCCGAGCGCGTGCTGGTCACCACGCTCACCAAGCGCATGTCCGAAGATCTCACCGACTATCTCCAGCAGGCGGGGGTGCGGGTGCGCTACCTCCACTCCGACATCGACGCCATCGAGCGGATGGACATCCTTCGTGGCCTCCGGCTGGGCGACTTCGACGTCCTCGTGGGGATCAACCTGCTGCGGGAAGGGCTCGACCTGCCCGAGGTCTCCCTGGTGGCGATCCTCGACGCGGACCAGGAAGGGTTTCTGCGCTCCGATCGGAGCCTGGTGCAGACCATCGGCCGCGCCGCCCGGAACCTGAACGGCAGGGCCATCCTCTACGCCGACCGGATCACCGGCTCGATGCGCCGGGCGCTCGACGAGATGGACCGGCGGCGCGAGATCCAGCAGCGGTTCAACGAGGAGCACGGAATCACGCCGCGCTCGATCGTGAAGTCGATGGAGGAGGTGCGGCTCTCCACCCACGTGGCGGACGCGCGGACGGAGAAGCCGGAGCCCAGGCTCGCCATGCAGGAGCGGGTGGATCTGCGCGATCCGGCGAAGCGCGCCGCGATGATTCAGGCGCTCGAGCGGCAGATGCGCCAGGCGGCGGCCAACCTGGAGTTCGAGCTCGCCGCCATGCTCCGCGACCAGCTGAACGAGCTGCGGGCCGTCTCCGCGCCCGACGTCCAGCGCGGCGCTCCGGCCAGGGCTCGCCGCCGGGCGTGATCCGGACCCTGACCCAGGCCGAGCTGGAGGCCGAGGGAGAGACGCTCGGCCGCTCGCTTCCGCCGGGCGCGCTGCTCACCTTCGAGGGCGACCTCGGGGCGGGGAAGACCACCTTCATCAAGGCGATCGCCCGCGGGCTCGGCGTCGCGGGGGCCGCGACCAGCCCCACCTACGCGCTGGTGCACCGCTATTCCGCACGGCGGGGCCCGGTCTTCCATCTCGACTGCTTCCGGCTTCGTTTTCCGGAGGAAGCGGCCGACCTCGACTGGGAGGGTCTGCTGCAGAGACGGCGATGCGATCGCTGGTCGAATGGCCGGAGCGCGCCGGCGCATGGCTCCCGCCGCCGACCCGGCGCTTTCGCCTTCACCATCTGGCGGATCCCGACCGCCGTGGCCTGGAGGTGCTCTGATGTGGCTGGCGTTGGAGACCGCCACCGACCGCGCCTCGGTCGCGATCGGCGAGGGCGCCGAGGACGCGGTGGAGGAGAGCCTGAGCGGTGCTCGGCGGCACGCGGGCGCGTTGCTTCCGATGATCGAGGCGGTGCTTCGGCGGCGGGGCGCCACGCTCGACCAGGTGAGCGGCGTGGTGGTGAGCGACGGACCCGGGAGCTTTACCGGTCTTCGGGTCGGCGCATCCGTGGGCAAGGCGCTGGCCCGTGCCCGCGGGCTGCCGCTCTGGACCGCGCCGAGCCTGGTGGTGCGAGCGGCTGGAGTGGCCGGGGTCGGGCCTCGGCTGATCCTCGCCGTGTCCGACGCCCTCCGGGGCGAAGTGTATGCCGCGGCGGTCCAGTTCGAGGCCGGGCGAGTCCGCACGGTGCTCGCGGCCGGGCGTGTGGCGGCCGGAGGCGCTGGCGGAGTCGGGCCTCGTCCCCGAGGCGCTGGTCGGCGAAGCGCCACCGGCCGCGGTCGCGGTGCTCGAGCGGTGGACCGGGCTTCGGATGATCGGTCCTCCGGAAGGGGCACCTCATGCCGGAAAGCTCATCGGCCTTATCGCGCTCGCGGGAGGCGCGCGACGGGTGGACGATGCCCAGGGATGGGAGCCGGTCTACGGTCGGCCGGCCGAGGCGCAAGCGCGGTGGGAGATTGCTCATGGACGCCCCATTCCGGATTCGGTCGGCGGCTCTCGCTGACGTCGAGGCGCTCGTCGCGATCGAGCGCCGCTGCTTCAGCGATCCGTGGAGCGAGCCCAGCTTTCGCGAGGCGCTCGAGTCCGAGTGGACCTTCGGCCTGGTGGCGGAGACGAGCGCGGGGACTGGCCGGATATCTGATCGGGCGGGAGGCAGCCGGGAGTGGGGAGGTATTGAACCTCGCGGTGGCCCCCGAGTTCAGGCGCCGCGGGGTCGGCGGCATGCTGCTCGAGTCGGGGCTGGCCGCGTTTCGTCGCCGGCGGGCCACGGAGGTCTTTCTCGAGGTGCGGGAATCGAACCAATCGGCCAAGTCGCTCTACATGGCCCGGGGCTTCCGGCCGGTCGGGCAGCGGGCCTCGTATTACCGCAATCCCCAAGGAGGACGCCCTGGTGCTACGCCTTCCGTTACGCCAGCATGCGTGAGGCGGGCACTGGCGGCGGAACTCCGGTTGGCAAGACGTCGCCGGAACTGCATTTTATCCGGGTCCGCAACGACGGGCCCATCGTCAGCATCCTGGAGGTGCATGTGAGCCGCAGTCTGAACAAAGTCATTCTGATCGGGAACCTGGGCGCGGACCCCGAAGTCCGCAGCACCTCGAACGGTTCGCGGGTGGCCACCCTCTCGCTGGCCACCAGCCGCCGGTGGAAGAACCAGTCGGGCGAGCAGCAGGAAAAGACCGAGTGGCATCGCGTGATTCTGTGGAACAACAAGGGCTCGAGTCTCGCGGATCTCGCCGAGCGGTACTGCAAGAAGGGCGACAAGCTCTACGTCGAGGGGAGCATCGAGTACCGCTCCTGGCAGGACCGCGAGGGCCAGACCCGGTACACCACCGAGATCACCGCCCGCGAGGTCATCCTTCTGAGCGGCAAGAGCGACGGCTCGGAATCGTTCACGCCGGCCAACAAGGTGGCCGCCGCGGCCGCGGCGCCGAAGGGCAAGGACCAGTCGTTCGAGGATTTCCCCGAGGCGCTCGACTCGGAGGACGACGACCTGCCGTTCTGAGCCGTCACCAGCTCCCGGGGCGTCCTTGGGGCGCCCCGCCATGCCCGCCTCACCGGGGGCATGGGGAGTTGCCATCGGCTCTCGCGGGGCGCGGGGCGAAGGGCTGTGCGGCGAGGTCTTCGAGGCCCCCGGTACCGTACTGTAAGTAGTTCACCGTCAGGCTGTTAGCGTAGCTTCCCCAGCGCTCACTCCACCCCTGGCGTTGGATTTGCTCGGGTTCGCCCTGAACCGTCGAGAAGTCCGTCCCTTCCGGGAGATCCCGATGCAGCGCACGTTCCATTGGTTTTGGCTGGGCGCGATCGCGCTGGCCGCCGGCCCCACCATGGCCGCCGCGCAAGACACTTCCACGGTCGCCCCGCGAGATACCGCGGTGGCCGCCGCGCAAGACAGCTCCACCCGGAGCCATACCGTCCGCGAGGGCGATACCCTCTGGGACCTGGCCCGCCAGTACCGCGGCGACCCGTTCCTCTGGCCCGACATCTACCGGATGAACACCGCGTAGTCGAGGATCCGCACTGGATCTATCCCGGCGAGATCCTTCGCCTGTCGGCACCGAGGCGGTGGCCTCGGTCCGGCCGAGGATACCCCCGCGCCGGCTGCAGGATTCGACCGCGCCGCCGGCGACCGGTGGCCGACGAGGTGGCCGAGTCCCCGGCGGTGAACACCGATGCCGCCGAGCAGGCGCAGGCGCCGGCGAGCCTCGCGTCGCTCACCGAGGCGCGGCGCCGACGGCGAGGAGTCCGAGCCGCTGTTCGGGCCGCGGCCGGGTCACACGATGCTGGAGCACCCTGAAGGCGTCCACCGATCAGCCCTATCGCGCGCTTCGCCGGAGCGAGTTCTACTCGTCGGGCTTCCTGACCGAGAACCAGAAGCTGCCCTTCGGCAAGGTGCTCGGGACCGGTCACGCCGCCCCAGATCCGCGCCATGGCGCGGAACACCAACGCGCATGCCGTACACCACCGTCGCGGTCTCCGCGCCGAAGGGTGCGACCTATCAGGTGGGCGACACCCTGCTGGTGGTGCAGGTCGGTCGCGAGGTGCGCCGGCTACGGTGACGTGGTCATTCCCAGCGGCATGATCCAGGTGACCGACACCGCGGACGGGAGGTACCTGGCGAGCGTGCTCGCCGTGTACGGTCCGATTCGCGGTGGCCAGGGCGTGCTCCCGCTGGAGAAGTTCGGCGAGCCGGGCAGCGCCAAGGCCGCGCCGGTGAGCGGTGGCGTTCGCGCCACGCTGCTCGGCGGCGCGGGCCGTCAGGACCTGAAGGCGCCGCAGATGGTCGTGTTCCTCGACAAGGGCCGGCAGGACGGCGTTGCGCCCGGCGACCTGTTCGAGATGCGGCGCCAGCCGGAGCGTCTCGAGCGATGGAACCATCCGGATCGACGAAGTGATGGCCACGCTGCAGGTGGTGCACGTCCGCGAGCGGTCCGCCACGGCGCGGCTGCTCAACGTCGTCTCGCCCGACATCGCGCCGGGCACCGAGGCACGGCAGGTGGCCAAGCTGCCGTAAGCGGACCGGCGGACGGCGGACAGCGCGCGCAGCTCGACACTCGACGTCCCAGGACATCGGAGGGTCGTGGCTGGCGTTCCGTCTCCGCCGGTCCGTCGGTCCGCTCGCTCCGCCGTCCGCGTTCCCTCGTCTGCTTCCTGGTCACCGCCTTCCACGGCGCACCCGCCCGGCGACTACCGCGATCCGCCCTACCGTCCGAGCGGCCACACCTCCCTACATTGCGGGCTGTTCCGCGTCTCCCGCGTCCGTCGAGCCCACTTTGGAGAATCACATGGCGAGAGTCAGCGAATGAGCGGCCGGGTTCTGGTCACCGGCGGCGCAGGCTTCATCGGCTCCCACATCGCGCGAAGCCTACCTGGCCGCCGGTTGGGAGGTGGTCGTGCTCGACGATCTCTCCCGCGGCAACGAGCGCAACGTCCCGTCCGGCGCCCGCTTCGTCCGCGCCGACGTCCGATCGCCCGAGGCCCGCAAGGCTGCTGGCCGACGGGCGGCTTCACCGTCCTCAACCACCACGCCGCGCAGATCGACGTGCGGGTATCGGTGGACGAGCCGGCGCTCGACGCGGCGATCAACGTCGTCGGCCTGGTGAACCTGCTGGAGGGCGCCGGCGCCGGCGGCGTCCGGCGGGTCGTCTTCGCCAGCAGCGGCGGGGTGGTGTACGGCGATCCCGACGTGGTGCCGACGCCCGAGACCGCGCCCAAGGCGCCCGATCTCGCCCTACGGCGTGAGCAAGCTCGCGGGTGAGTACTACCTGCGGGCGCTCGCGGCGCTCCGGGGCTTCGAGGCGGTGGCCATGCGCTACGCCAACGTGTTCGGGCCGCGGCAGGACCCCAAGTCGGAGGCCGGGGTGGTCTCGATCTTCGTCTCCCGGCTGCTGGAGAAGCGGCCGCTCACGGTGTTCGGCAACGGCCTCCAGACCCGGGACTACGTCTTCGTCCGCGACGTCGCGCGGGCCAACGTGCTGGCGAGCACCGCCGCCGTGCCCGCCGGCGACGGCATCGACGACACCGCCTTCAACATCGCCACCGGCGACGCAGACCAACGTGCTCGAGCTGGCGGAGATGGTGGGCAAGGTGATGGGGCAGAAGCCCGTGATCGAGTTCGCCCCGGCCCGGCCGGGCGAGCTGTTCCGCAGCTCGCTCGACATCGGCAAGGCCGCGCAAGGTCCTGGGCTGGAAGCCGGAGGTCGCGCTTCGACGACGGGCTCCCCCAGCTGGTGGACTGGTTCCGAAAGGAGGGCGCGGTGATCCTTCAGGCCGGGGGCGCGATCCCCCGCACCCCGATCGAGCTGGTGCTCACCGCCAGTCTCGAGACCAAGATCGTCCTCGTCATCACGGTGATCTTCTCGCTGGTCTCCTGGTTCATCATCATCCTCAAGTGGTGGCAGTTCCGGCGCCTCAACCGGCAGGCCGACCGCTTTTTCGCGGAGATGGAGCGCACCACCCGGCTGCAGGACGCCTATCACGCGGTCATGAAGCAGCCGCCGTCGCCCTACAACCGGCTGTTCCGCGAGGCGATCACCTTCTACTCCGAGCTGCGCCCGGGCGCGCTGCGCGAGGAGCGGGGCGCCGACCGGAGCTCGCTGTCCATGACCCAGCTCGAGGCGCTGAAGATGGTGCTGGGGAAGGAGGTCGCGGCCGAGCGGGACCTGCTGGGGCACTACATCCCCTGGCTCGCGACCATCGGCTCGGTGAGTCCGCTGCTCGGCCTGCTGGGCACGACGATCGGCATCATCAACGCGTTCACCGGCATCGCCACCAAGGGCTCGGGCAACCTGGCCGCGGTGGCGCCGGGCGTGGCGGAGGCGCTGGTGGCCACCTTCGCCGGCCTCGCGGCCGCGATCCCGGCGGTGATCGCCTACAACCTCTACGTCAACCGGGTGCGGCTCTTCGCCGGCGAGCTCGAGGGCTTCGCCAACGAGCTGATCGGCACCATGGCGCGGGAAGGGATGGTCTAAATGGCGTCGGGCCTCGGCGGGGGACTGGGCAGCCAGCGCGGCGAGCTGAACCTCAAGGCCGACGTCAACGTCACCTCGCTGGTGGACGTGATGCTGGTGCTGCTCATCGTCTTCATGATCACGGCACCGATGATGCAGGGCGGGGTGGATGTCGAGCTTCCGCGGGCCGAGGCGCGGCCCCTGTCGCCCAAGGAAGGCATGGTCGTGTCCGTCAATCGGGACGGCCGCATCTTCGTGGATCAGACGCAGGTGTCGTTTCGCGACTTCCGGGTGACCTTCCGGTCCCTGGTGGCGACCCGGAAGCCGTCCGGCGTGTACCTCCAGGCGGACACCCGGGTGCCCTACGGTGAGGTCGTGCGGGTGCTGGCGGTGATCCGGGGCGCGGGGGTGCAGAACGTCGGCCTCGTGGCGCAGGAGGAAGAGCCGTCGTGAACCTGCGGGCGCCGGACCGTGAGTGACGGCCGCAGCAAGCTGGCGGGCAGCCATCGGCACGCATCCTGGTGCACGCGGCCGCGGCGGCTGTTCCTGTTCAGCCAGGTGCGGACCTCGACGGCGACGCCGCCGGTCTACGCGGTGAACCTGGTGGCCGCGCCGGCCCCGACCGAGCGCAAGCGGATCGCGCGCGAGGCGATGCCCACGCCGCCGCAGGAAAAGCCGGCGCCGGTCAAGCCCAAGCCCACGCCGCCGCCCAAGGCACCGCCCAAGCCGGAGCCCAAGCCGCCGGCGACCGACCGAGCCGGACCGCGAGGCGCCGCCGCCGACCGCCGGCGCCGGTCACGCCCGCCGAAGGGGAGACGCCGAGCACCGGCACCGACGCGGTCGACGATCAAGACGCCGGGGCTGGAGTTTCCCTTTCCCGAGTATCTGCGGAACATCGTGAACCAGGTCTACCAGCGCTGGGACCGCGACGACGCCCGGCGGAACAGCTTCGCGGAGATCAGCTTCCTCATCCGGCGCGACGGCACCGTGCACGACATCCGCTTCGTCACCCGGTCGGGGAGCTTCGCCTTCGATCTCGGCGCCCAGGGCGCGGTCGAGGCGGCGGGCAACTCCCTCGCCTTCGGCCCGCTGCCCGACGGCTGGGAGGCCGACGTCCTCCCGGTCAGCTTCTACTTCAAGCCCGCGACTCAATGAGACGACTTCTCGCTCCACTGCTGCTCGTCGCTCGCCGCCGCTCCGCTGGCCGCGCAGGACACCACCCAGGTCCGCGAGGGTCGGTCCGCATCGGCGTGGAGTACGCCGGAGTCCGGCCCGGGCCTGGTGGTGCTGCCCGGCGCCGGCCTCGACTCGGTTCGTGCGATCGTCCGCCGCGACCTCGACTACACCGACCGGTTCGAGATGGTCGGCGGCGACTTCGCCGCGTCGGATCCCGGCACCGCCTCGGCGAGCCGGCCGGACCGGTGAACTACGGGATCTACAAGACCATGGGGGCGCAGCTCGGGGTGGAGCTGGTCGCCGGCGCCGGGCGGGGTCACCGCGCGGCTGCACGACATCAACCGGCCAGAAGGTGCGCAACCAGCAGACCTTCCCGCTCCCGGCCGAGACCGATCCCGGGTATCGGCTGGAGGTGCACCGGCTCGCGGACGAGATCGCCCGCTGGGCCAGCGGCACGCCGGGCATCGCCGCGACCCGGTTCCTCTTCGTCTCCAACGGCCGGGTCTACCGGATCGACAGCGACGGCGAAGCGGCCGTGCCGCTGACGCCGGAGGGCATCACGGCGCTCTCGCCGGTGTGGTCGCCGGACGGGCGGCGCATCGCCTATACCCGGCTCGAGGGCGGCCGCGGCGGCGTGATCGTGCAGTCGCTCGCCGGCGGCGCGACGACAGGTGGCGCCGGGCGCGCAGAGCCGCGCTCAACATCACGCCGGCGTTCGCGCCGGACGGCCGCACGCTGGCGTTCGCGCACTCCGACGAGACCGGCACCGACATTTTCATCGTCGAACGTGGCCGACCGCTGCTGCGCGCAACGCTTGACCGTGGGACGCTTCGCTGACAACTTGTCACCAACATTTTCTCCCGATGGGCGCCGCATCGCGTTCGTGTCCACGCGCTCGGGCCCGCCCCAGATCTACGTGATGGCCGCGGACGGCACCGATCAGGAATTGCTGGCGCCGTTCGATTACGGTGCCACCGGCGCTTCGAACGCTCCTGAGTGGTCGCCCGACGGGGCCAGGGTCGTCTTCCACCGCGACGTCTCCCGGAGCCCGCAGATCTTTCTGGTGGACGTCGCGGGTCGGCGCGTCAGCCAGCTCACGTCGTCGGGCCGCAACGAAGATCCGACCTGGGCACCCGACGGCCGGCACATCGCCTTCATCTCCGATCGCAGCGGGCGGCGCCAGATCTGGATCATCGACACCGAAACCGGCCGGGTACGGCAGCTCCAGACGCCAGGAGCGGCCCGGCTTCCTTCGTGGTCCCGGCGGTTGGGCCGGACCGCGGTCGCCACCAACCCATGAACACGGAGTGATGATGCGCGCTTCTTCCCTGATGCTCCTGGCTTCCGCCGTGCTCGCCGCTTGCGGCGGGGGAACTCCGCCCGAGGAGCCGGCCCCCGAGCCCGCCCCGGCCCCGGCGCCCGCGCCGGCCCCGGCCCCCGTCGACGACAGCGCCGAGCGGGAGCGCCTGGAGCGGGAGCGGATGGCCCGCGAGGCCGCCGAGCGCGCGCGCGCGCTTGGCCGCCGAGCTGGGCACCATGATCAACTTCGAGTTCGACCGGGCCGACATCCGCCCGGCGGATCAGGGCACCCTGGACCGCAAGGCCGCCATCCTCGCCGCGAACTCGGGCGTGCGGCTCCGGATCAGCGGCCACGCCGACGACCGTGGCTCCGACGAGTACAACCTCGCGCTGGGCAACCGCCGCGCGGCGGCGGCCAAGCGCTACCTGGAGAACAAGGGCATCGACGCCGGCGCGCATGGAAGTGGTGTCCTACGGCGAGGAGCGGCCGCTCAACCCGGGCGCCGACGAGTCCGCCTACGCCCAGAACCGCCGCGACGAGTTCGAGATCACGGCGGGCGGCGACAACCTCGTCGCGCCGCAGTGAGATCGGCGCGCCCGGTTCCTGGCCGGCGTGCTCGCCCCCGCGCTGGTGGCGGGGGCGGGGCTCGCCGGGTGCGCCTCGAAGGGCGACGTGCAGATGGTGCAGGGCGAGGTCGCGCTGCTGAAGGCGGAGATGGCGCGGCGCGATTCGGCGCGGGCGGCGCAGCTCGGCGAGGTGATCCAGCTCCAGCGGCGGATCATGGATTCGCTCACCGCCACCCGCCGCGCGGTGGCCCAGCTCAAGGGCGACCTCTCCACCGACCTCTACAACATCCAGCAGCAGCTGGTGCAGCTCCAGGAGCTGACCGGCCAGAGCCAGCAGCGGCTCACCGAGCTCCGCACCCGGCTGGAGGCGCGCGGCGCGCAGATCGAATCGGCGCCGCCCACCCCGGGCGACAGCGCGCGCCCGGATGCCCGCGGGCGCGAGCCGCGTCGGCGGACCAGATGTACGAGGCCTCGCTGGCGCAGCTCCGGCGCGGCAGCCTGTCCACCGCGCGGCTCGGCCTCCGGGAGATGATCCGGCTCCATCCGACCAGCGAGCGGGCCCCGGACGCGCTCTACTTCATCGGGCAGAGCTTCGCCGCCGAGAACCCCGACTCGGCGGCGGCGTACTACGGGCAGGTGGTGGAGAAGCACGCCGACTTCTCCGCGCGCGGCCTCGGCGCTGTACAACCTCGGGCTCCTGGCCGAGCGGCGGAAGGACACCGCCGGCGCGCGCGACGTCGTACCAGCGCGTGGCGGAGAAGTACCCGCAGTCCGACGAAGCCGCCCTGGCCCGTGACCGACTGAAGGCGCTCGGGCGCTGAGCCCGGGCGCCCGCCCACCTCCATGACCGGCGCCGCGGGGGAGATGCCGTTCCTCGATCACCTCGAGGAGCTGCGCTCCCGCATCCTTCGATCGCTGGCCGCGGTCGTGGTCGGCTTCGGGATCGGCCTGTGGGCGGTCCAGCAGTTCCAGCTGGTGAGCGTCCTCAAGGCGCCGATCGCGCCCTACCTGCTCGACGGCAAGCTCATCGTCACCAGCCCGACCGAGCCGGTGATGATCGTCCTCAAGCTCGGCTTCCTCGTCGGGCTGGTGCTGGCCTCGCCCGGTCATCCTCTGGCAGCTCTGGGCCTTTCTCGCCCCGGCGCTCTACGAGCGGGAGAAGAAGGCACTGGTCCCTGCGCTCTTCGTCGGCCTGGTCCTGTTCCTCACCGGCGCCGTCGCTGGCCTATCTCTTCGTGGTGCCCCAGGCGCTGCGGGTGCTGTTCAGCTTCCAGAGCGAGGCGATCGCGCCGTTCATCACCTACGACGCCTGGTTCGGCTTCGTGCTCCAGGTGGTGCTGGCGCTGGGCATCTCCTTCGAGCTGCCGCTGGTGATGATCATCCTCTCCTGGCTCGGCGTGATCGGGCCGGGGGAGCTGCACCGGTTCCGCCGGTACGCCGTGGTCTGCGCCTTCATCGCCGGGGCGGTGCTCTCGCCGGGGGCCGACCTGCTCTCCATGCTGATGATGACGGTGCCGCTCCTGTTCCTCTACGAGGTGGGCGTGGCCGGCTCGGCGATCGTGCACCGGCGCGCGCAAGGCCGCGGCGATCGCCGCGCTGCTGCTCCTCGGGCTGGGCTTCGGCGCGGCACCGGCGGACGCGCAGGAGCCGGTGCCCCGCGGCGGCCGCCGACCGACTCGGCGCGTGCGGCGACCGACACCGGCGCCGGACTTCGAGGCCGAGGACCGACTTCGAAGGCGACGCGACCCGGCCGGGCCAGTCGCTCGACAGCGCCACCGCCCGGCGGCTCGGCCTGCCGACGGCGCCCTCGCGGAGCTTCGCCCAGCCCGACTCGGTGGTGCAGGAGCTGCTCAACCGCCGGGGCTATCGGCCCACCCGGTACCGGGCGGACTCGGCCACGGTGTTCGTCGAGGACCAGGAGGTCCGGCTCCAGGGGCGAGGCGCTGACCGAGCGCCAGGGCGCCCTGCTGGAGGCGGACTCGATCACCTACCGCCGGGACAGCTGCATCCTCGATGCGTCGGGCGACCCGCATCTCTTCGACAAGGGCCAGGTGCTGGTCGGGCGAGGGCATCAGCTACGACACCTGCCGGCGGCGGGGCGTCATCAACGACGCGCTCACCAACTTCAACGAGGGCTCGACCGTCTGGTTTCTCCGCGGCAGCATCGCCCAGGACTCCAGCTCCAGCCGGATCTACGCGGGGTCGAGCGACATCACCAGCTGCGACCTGCCGACGCCCGCACTACCACTTCGCCTCCCGGCAGATGAAGTGGGTCTCCCGCTCGGTGATGGTGGCGCGGCCGGTGACGCTCTACGTGCGCGACGTCCCGATCCTGTGGCTGCCGTTCATCTTCCAGGACATGCGGCCGGGCCGGCACTCGGGGATCCTGATCCCCCAGTTCGGGATCAACGACCTGGTCCGGCCCACCCGGGGCTACAACCGGCAGGTCACGAACGTCGGCTACTACTGGGCGCCCAACGACTATCTCGACTTCACCGGCCGGCTCGACTGGTTCGCCAACCGCTACGTGCAGTATGGGGTGACGGGTCAGTACCGCTGGCTCGACCGGTTCGTCGCCGGCACGGTGGGGTTCAACGAGCAGCGGCAGGTGGGCGGAGGATCGGGGCTCGCGCTCCGGTGGGACCACCGGCAGACCTTCGACCTCTCCACCAGCCTCAACCTCAACTTCAACTACGCCAGCAACTCGCGGGTGGTCCGGCGACAACGCGATCGATCCGCTGCAGAACACCCAGCAGATCACCAGCTCGCTCAACTTCTCCAAGCGCTACGGCTGGGGCACGCTGACCCTGGGCGGCAACCGGCGGCAGGACATCACCGACGGCGGCGTCCAGCAGCTGCTGCCGGCGCTGACCGTCTCGCCGGTGCCGCTCGCGCTCGGAGCCGACATCACCTGGTCGCCGGGCCTCAGCCTTACCAACAACACCACCTCCAACCCCGAGCGCGACTCGCTCTTCCAGATCCTGCCGGGCGGCGCGATCGACACCATCGCGCTGGACGCCGGCACCCGGGTGACCGCGCTCAACTTCGACACGCCGGTGCGATTCGGCTCGTTCAACTGGCAGAACTCGATCCAGGCCACCGACGAGACCAGCGACGGCCGGGACTCGGTCACGTTCCGGGTGGACGACCCGTCGACACCGCGACCCGACCGACTCGATCCTGGTGCAGCCGGATCTTCCCCGGGCGACTTCCAGAGCACGCTCGACTGGGACACCGGCATCAACCTGCCGATCCTCTTCCGCGGCTCGTGGAAGCTCCAGCCGTCGCTCGGCATCTCCAACACGACCAGCGGGCCGTTCGCGCTGCGCAACCGGAACACCGGCGGCGCCTGGGTGCAGCAGGGAAAGCGATTCCGCATCGGGGTGAGCTCCACGCCCACCCTCTTCGCGTTCTTCCCCGGCATCGGGCCGCTCCAGCGGATCCGGCACAGCTTCTCGCCGGTGATCTCCTACAACTACGAGCCGGCCGCGGACGTTCCGGAGGAGTACGCCCGGGCGATCGCCGAGCCGGGGCAGGCGATCCAGCTCCGGAGCGACGCCCGGCAGGCGCTGCACGGTCGGGCTGTCGCAGACCTTCGAGGGAAAGCGGCGGGCCGAGGGCGGCGACACCGCGTCGGCGAACGCGCCGAAGCTTCGGCTCCTGAGCATCAGCACCAGCCCGATCACCTACGACTTCGAGCAGGCGAAGAAGCCCGGGCGGACCGGCTGGGTGACCGACGCCATCACCAACTCGTTCCTGAGCGACCTGGTGCCCGGCTTCAGCCTGAGCCTGAGCCACGATCTCTGGGGGGGCCAGGTCGGGTCCGACACGCGCGCGACTTCGATCCGTTCCTCCAGCGGGTGGACGCGAGCTTCGCGATCTCGGAGAACACGCTGCGGGCGGTCGGCTCGATCTTCGGGCTCGGCGGAAAGGGCGGTGACAAGGCCGGCCGGCGGCGCGATGAGGACATCCCGAGCTACGTGGCCCAGTCGGGGCGGCGGGCGCGGCCGGGCTCGTTCTACAACTCAGTCCAGGCGCCGCTCCGGCCCGGCGCCGGCCGGGGCTTCACCGCCAGCTTCAACTATTCGCTGACGCCGGACCCGGCCGGTGCCCAATCAACCGGCGCCGGAGGACGCCCAGAACCTCGGCCTCAACACCAGCTTCTCGCCGACGCCGTTCTGGTCGCTGAGCTGGTCCACCCAGTACGACATCACCGAGGGCACGTTCGAGGACCACGTCATCCGGCTGGAGCGCGACCTGCACGAGTGGCGGGCCGGGTTCAACTTCGTGAAGAACCCCTCGGGGACGTTCGCGATCTATTTCTCGATCTACCTGACCGACCTGCCCGACCTGAAGTTCGACTACGATCAGACGACATTCGAGGAGTGAGATGTCCCAGTCGCGGACAGCGGGCTGCGACGCGGCAGCGCAGGCGAGACGGGCCCGTCGGCCCGCGGCCCGCGCGGCCCGCTGTCCACTGACCTGGCACACCTCCTGCCTTGTTTCTCCCCATCCCTTTCGGAGCCGTCTCATGCGCGCCTGGTGGATCCCCGCGTTGGTCCTGCTCGCGGCCTGCACGACGACGACAACGGCAACGGGCCGGGCGTCACCCCCGAGGCGCCGGCGAGCCTCTCCAGCACCACGCTCGACGGCGCCATCGCGCTGGTGTGGTCGGACAATCCGTTCCAGGCCGATCCCGACATCTTCGGGAACTACCGGGTCTACAGCACCTCCTACGACATCGACGCGGACGCCTGCGGCTCGGACTGGCTGCGTCGAGGGCACCACGGTGGCGCCCGAGTTCCTGGTCGGGGCGCTCGCCAACGGGGTGCCGCGCTGCTTTTCGGTGACCGCGGTGAGCGTGGACGGATTGGAGAGCGACCGGTCGCCGCTGCGGGGGGACACCCCGCGTCCCGACTCGCGCAACGTGGCGCTGTCCGCGGCGCCGACCACGCCCAACGGATCCGGGTTCCGGTTCTGGGACGACCTGAACGACGACGGCTCCACCCAGTCCGGACGAGCTGGGCCTGGTCCGAAGCGCCGAACGCTCCGGACATCGACTTCTTCGTGGACCGGGACGGGAACGGCGATCTCTTCCTGACGCCGGTGCGCGCGGGCACCGGCGTCGAGTACTACGACGAGAACGATCCGGTCGAGGACCTGACCAGCATCGACTTCGCGGAGGATCTGGACATACCGCACGACGCGCGATCCAGGCCGTGCCCGGGTTCGGCTACGTGTTCGAGACCGACGGTGGCGACGGCTTCGTCCGCTACGGCGCGGTGCGGGTCCAGCACGTGGGGACGACGTTCCTGATCATGGATTGGGCATTCCAGACCGATCCGGGGAATCCGGAGCTGATGGTGCGGGGGATCTCGCGGAAGTAATCGCCGCCCATGTCATCCCGAACGAAGTGAGGGATCTTCTCGAACGGGTTTCGATAGCGCGCGAGGCAGACCCCTCACTTCGTTCGGGATGACACGGCTCCGCCCCGCGGCTTGCCTCCCAATCCCCCTCTCGCCAACTTCGGGCGATGCCCACCCCCTACATCACGCTGGACGGCCGGTCGCTCACCATCGAGCGATGTGGTGCGCATCGCCCGCGAGCCCGGGGCGCGCGCCCGGCTCGATCCCGACGCGCGCGACGCGCTGGTCGCGAGCCGGCGGCTGGTCGAGCGGGCCATCGCGTCGGGGCAGACGATCTACGGGATCAACACCGGCTTCGGCAAGCTCGCCAACGTCCGCATCGCGCCCGACAAGCTCGAGCAGCCTCCAGGTCAACCTGATCCGCAGCCACGCGGCCGGGGTGGGCACGCCGCTGCCGGCCGGGGTGGTGCGCGCGGTCATGCTGCTGCGGGCCAACGTGCTGCTCCGGCCCACCAGCGGCGTGCGGCCCGAGCTGGTCGAGGCGCTGCTCGCGATGCTCAACGCGGGCATCGTCCCGCTCGTGCCGGAGCAGGGAAGCGTCGGGGCCAGCGGCGACCTCGCGCCGCTGAGCCACATCGCGCTGGCGCTGATCGGCGAGGGCGAGGTGCTCGGCGAGCGCGGGCGCGGAGCCGGCCGGCTCAGGCGCTCGACCGCGGCGGGGCTGCGTCCGTTCCGCTTCGCTCCCAAGGAAGGGCTGGCGTTCATCAACGGCACCCAGGCCCAGACCGCGCTGCTCGCGCTGCTGGTGCACGATGCCGAGGTGCTGTGGCGGACCGCGGTGGGCGCGGCGGCGATGAGCCTCGAGGCGCTGCGGGGCACGCCGGCGCCGCTCGATCCCCGGATCCACGAGGCGCGGCCGCACCGGGGCCAGCTCGAGGCCGCCGGCCCTGATGCGCGCGGCTGCTCGCCGACAGCGAGATCCGGGAGTCGCACCGGGAGAACGATCCCCGGGTGCAGGACGCCTACTCCCTCCGCTGCGCCCCGCAGGTGCTCGGCGCGGTGGCGGACGCGATCCGCTTCGCCGGGAGACCGTGACGGTCGAGCTCAACGCCTCGACCGACAATCCGCTGGTCTTTCCCGACGGCGAGGTCATCTCGGGCGGCAACTTCCACGGCCAGCCGGTGGCCCAGGCGCTCGACTTCCTGGCGACCGCGCTCACCACCCTCCAGGCGATCGCCGAGCGGCGGGTCGAGCGGCTGGTGAATCCCGACCTCTCGCAGGGCCTGCCGGCCTTCCTGACCGCGGACCCCGGGCTCTCGTCCGGCTTCATGATGGTCCAGATCTCCGCGGCCTCGCTGGTGGCGGAATCGCGGACGCTGGCGATGCCGGCCAGCATCGGCTCGATCCCGACCGACGCCAACCAGGAGGACTTCGTCCCGATGGGCATGGCGGCGGCCTACAAGGCGCAGCGCATCCTGGCCAACGCCCAGCGGGTGGTCGCGGCGGAGCTGCTCTGCGCCGCCCAGGGACTCGAGTTCCTCAAGCCGCTGCGGCCGGGGGCCGGGCGTGGAGGACGCTCTACCGCCGGCTCCGGGGGCTCACCCCGCGCGGTGGCCGCCGCTCGACGCGGACCGGCCGCCGGCACCCGATCTGGAGCGGCTCGCGCGGGCGGTGGCGCCGGGGAGCTCGACCCGGGGAGTGAGCGGCTGCCGGCCGGATTCTTGCCCCCTCCGTACCCGCCCCGGTATCTTTTGACCGTCAAACCCCTTATGCCCTGAGTCCCCCTTCGCCGCCCGAGTCGCATGAACCTCGAAAAGCTCAAAGACACGGCGCGGAAGTTCGAGCAGAAGGAGGACTGGCGGCGGGCCATCGAGGTCTATCTCAAGGCCATCCAGCAGATCGAGTCGGGGCAGGAAACCTCCCCCGACCTCTCCCTCTACAACCGGGTCGGCGACCTCTACCTCAAGACCAACGACACCGCCGCGGCGGTCCGCTCCTACGAGCGGGCCGTGGATCTCTACGCCGACCAGGGCTTCTTCAACAACGCGATCGCCCTCTGCGGCAAGATCCTCCGGGTCAATCCCGGCCGGACCCAGACCTACCTCAAGCTGGCCCAGCTCCACGCCCGCAAGAACGTCGTCATCGAGGCCAAGCGGAACCTGATCGAGTTCCTGGAGCGGATGAACGCGCTGGGGCAGCTCGACCAGGCGTTCGGCTCGGTCAAGGAGTTCGCCGACCAGTTCTCCGGCAGCCAGGAGATCCGGCTGATGCTGGTCGAGCTGCTGCGCGCCACCTCCCGCGAGGACGAGGCGCGGGAGCAGCTGGAGAAGCTGGCCGGGGAGATCGAGGGGCGAGGCGAGCGGCTCGGCCAGCGGCCTCAGCAGGAGCGACGCCGCGCCGGACCAGACGGAGGACGCGGCCTCGCGTCCGACCCGCGTGCCGCCGGCGGACTGGTCTTCCTCGACACCGGCGTGGACCTCGCCGCACCGCGCAGCCGCCGAGCGCCGGGACCGAGGTCCCGGTCGTCGCTCCGCCGGACGGACTGCTGCTCTCCGAGCCCATCGGCGCCGACGACGACATCGCCGATCGGTCGAGGAGACGGATGGAGGTGGTTCCGGGTCTGGAACAGGCACCCGAGGTGGATCTCGAGGTCACCCGGACTCGACACCGATCTCGGGCCTGGAGCGGGTGGAGACCGACCGACATCGAGTTCATCGGCGAGCCGCTCGAGGGCATGGACGCGCCGGAGGGCGACCTCGTCGATGACGACTGCTCGACGCCACCGGCCGACGATCTGATCGTCTCGGTCATCGACCGAGTCGCATGGACGCGCGCCGATCCGGAGGCCGGAGGTCGAGCTCGACTCGTGGAGCCGGAGGTCGACGAGATGCGCGACGGACGAGCCGTCGGAGACCGACCGCTGCTGCCGGTCGAGCCTGGCGGCGAGGCCGCGCATCGTCGAGCTGGAGAGCCTGATCCTCGACGATCCCGACAACCCCGAGCTGCATCTGCGGCTGGCGCGAGCGGCTCCTCGCCGACGGGGAGGACGTCCGCGGGCTCGAGGAGCTCGAGCTGGCGCTCGGCGGCTACGAGCGCCTGGGCGAATGGCCCCGCGCGGCGGAAGTGTCGGAGCGCCTGGTGGTGCTCGCCCCCGACACCATCCGGCACCATCAGAAGCGGGTGGAGCTGGCCTTCCGCTCCGGGGACGGGCGCCGCTGCTCGCGGCCTATCTCGCGCTGGGCGATGCGCTGGCCCGCGCCGGCGCGACCGACAAGGCCACGGCGGTCTTCGGCCGGGTGCACGAGCACGATCCCGGCAATGCCCACGCGATCGCGGCGCTCGCCGCGCTGCTTCGCAAGGAGACGGAGGCTGTCGCCGCCCCGGCTGCACCGCGCCGCAGACGCTGCTCCGGCCGAACCGCCGCGGCCGCACCGAGCCGCCACGCCGACGGCGGAGGTCCGTGCCGCTCCGCCGCCGCCAGCGGCCTCCCGGGCGCCGACGTCGCCGGACTCCTTCGTGGATCTCGGCTCCATGATCCTCGACGAGAGGTCGCCCGCGCGACACCCGGATGCGGATCGACCGGGCGGACCCGAAGGGCAAGGACGAGCAGCGGGAGTTCCAGGAGATCCTGGAGCAGTTCAAGCGCGGCATCGAGCAGAACCTCGACTCCGAGGACTACGAGGCCCACTACGATCTCGGCATCGCGTTCAAGGAGATGGGCCTGCTGGACGAGGCGATCGCCGAGTTCCAGAAGGCGCTGCGCTCGCCCGAGGGCCGGCTCCGGACCTCGGAGGCGCTCGGCATCTGCTTCTACGACAAGGGGCAGTTCGGCATCTCGGAGACCGTGCTGCGCCGGGCGGTGGAGGCGGACGACAGCGGCGACGAGGCCAAGATCGGCCTGCTGTACTGGCTGGGGCGCGCCGCCGAGGCGCAGGGCAAGGAGATGGACGCGATCACCAGCTACGAGCGCGCGCTCGCGGTGGACATCCGGTTCATGGACCTGAGCGACCGCATGCACCGACTCGCCGCGGACCGGGGCAAGTGAGCCCGCAGACCGCCCCCGTCTCGCTGGCCGACATCCAGCGGCCGCTGCGCGCCCGGCTCGAGCGGGTGCAGCAGGAGCTCCGCCGCATGGTCGAGGCCGACTTCGGGCTGATCACCGAGGTGAACTCGCCACCTCTTCCGGATGCAGGGCAAGCTGTTCCGTCCCACGCTCCTGCTGCTGGCCGACGAGGCCACCGGCGAGCCCGGACCCGCGGGCGACGACGCTCGCCGCGGTGGTCGAGCTGATCCACCTGGCCACGCTGGTGCACGACGACTCGGTGGACCACTCGGTGCTGCGCCGCGGCATGCCGACGATCAACTCGCTCTTCAGCCACCAGATCTCGGTGATCATGGGCGACTATCTCTACTCCCGCGCCGTGATCGAGCTGGTCGGCCTGGGCGACCTCGAGCCGCTGCGGGTGCTGAGCCGGGTCACCAACGAGATGACGGTCGGCGAGATGCGCCAGCTCCTGGCGCACGACCCGCTGCAGTACTCGGAGGAGGACTACGATCTCCTGATCCAGTCGAAGACCGCGTCGCTGGTGTCGGGCGCGTGCGAGGTCGGCGCGCTGCGCGCGGCCCCGGAGGAGCGGCTGGCGCTCCGGCGGTTCGGCGAGGCGCTCGGGATGGCGTTCCAGATCGTGGACGACCTGCTCGACTACGTGGGCGACGCCAGCGTCACCGGCAAGCCGACCGGCTCGGACCTGCGGGAGCACAAGGTGACGCTGCCGCTGATCGCGGCGCTGCCCCGGATGGGCGAGGCCGACCGGCGCAGGGTGGCGGACCTGCTGCTCGGCGCCCGAGCCCACCGACGAGCAGATCCACGCGGTGGTGGAGGCGGTGGCCGAGGCGGGCGGGCTGGACTACGCGCGGGAGCGCGCGCTCCGGCTGGCCCAGCAGGCCGACGGCGAGCTCGACCGGCTGCCGCCGTCGCCCGCGCGGGACGCGCTCCGCGCCAGCATCGCCTACGTCGTGGACCGCCGGCGCTGATGGCCAGCGGACCGCACCGGCCCGGGCTTCTACCTCGGCGTCCTGATCGCCGGGTTCATCGCCGGCGGCGCGCTGACCGCCCTGCTCCGGCAGACGCTGCCCGACAGCGCGGCCCGCACCTTCTTCACCACGCACCTGGACCGCCCAGTTCGGCCCTGTCTCCGCCGATCTGCTGGTGATAAGCTTCACCCTGGGCCCGATCGGGCTGCACGTGTCGCTGCTGAGCCTGATCGGGGTCGTCGCTGGCGTACCTGATCGCGCGCTCGCTTTTCTAGGGGGTCCCTGTGGGCAACCTCGGCTTCACCGAGATCATGATCATCCTGCTGGTGGTGCTGCTGCTCTTCGGCGCCAAGCGGCTGCCGGAGGTGGGCGCGTCCATCGGCAAGGGCATCCGGGAGTTCAAGCGCAGCCTCACCGAGACCCAGGACGCGATCATGGGGAACGACGACCAGCGGCAACCTGCCGCCCCGCCAGCCGGAGGACACCGACCGCAGTCGAAGCCGTCCTCCGGCGAGCCGAAGCGGCTCTCGCAGCAGTAACGCTCGCCGGTCAGGTGACCGGCGGCTGCTGCGGTCTGCGCGGCCTGCTGCTGTCTGCTGCTGTAGCTTGGCCCGGTTGTCCACGATCTTCGCGGATTCCCGCAGCGCGCCCATGTAGCCCCGAATCCGATCCTGCCGGGCCAGGTCGATCATCTTCGACCGGTACTCGTCCAGCTCCTTGACGAACTGCGCCGAGTCCGCCTTGGTGTGCTCCAGCACCTTGATCACGTACATCCCCTCCGGCGTGTCGAGCAGCCCGCTGCGCTGACCCACGTCGAGCCCGAACGCGGTGCCCACCACCATCGGATCGGTGAGCGGCGGGTTGACCCGGGTGAAGGGGCCGAACTCCCGGTGCGCCAGGTTCAGCGCCTTGGCCGCCTCGGCCATCCGACTCGCCCGACTGCCACGCCGCTTCAGGATACTCCTCGGCCTTCGGCTTGGCCAGGCCCTTCTTCTTCTCCGTCGCGCAGCGCGTGCTCCACCGCCGGCCTGATCTGCGCCAGCGGCGGAACGCCGGCCGGCTGGAGGCTGTCGAGCCGGAAGACGTAGTAGGCGATCGAGGTCTCGATCACCGGGCTGGTGGCGCCCGGCTTGGTGCCCTGAAACGCCCAGGCGCCCGCGTCGGGCACGACGAGGTTGCCCAGCTGCACCCGGGTGCCCTCCTGCACCGGGCCGGACTTGCCGATCGGCAGCGAGAGCGCCCGCGCGACGGTGTCGAGCGCCGCCGGGTCGTCCCGCTCGGCGCCGAGGCGCTCGAGCGAGTCGGCCTGCGCGTCGAGGCGGTCGCGGTGCTCGCCGGCGACCTCGATCGGGATCAGGATGTGCCGGCCCTTGGCCTTGTCGCCCTTGCGGCTGGTGATCTCGATGATGTGGAAGCCGAACTGGGAGAGCACCGGCTGCGGACACCTTCTTGAGCGGCAGGGCGAACGCCGCCGAGTCGAAGGCCGGGTCCATGGCGCCCTTGGTCCACTCGCCCAGGTCGCCGCCGTTCGCGGCCGAGGCGCTGTCGGCCGACTCGCGCCGGGCCACGTCGGCGAACGGCTCGCCGCCGAGGATCGCGGCCCGGGCCGAGTCGGCGCGCGCCCGGGCGGCCGCGGTGTCGGAGGCGTCGGTGAGGCGGGGCAGCGCCACGAAGCTCAGGAAGGCCGTCCGGGGCCGCTTGAACTCGTCCTGGTGCGAGCGGTAGTACGCGGTGACCTCCGCGTCGGTCAGCTTGACCGCCGAGTCGGGGATGACGTTGCGCGGGATGATGGCGGTGAGCGCGATCTTCACCTTCTCGTTCTCGTCGCGGTACTGCTCCCAGAGCGCGGCGTCGGACAGGTAGATGTCGGCCGCCACCACGCGCAGCAGCTTCGAGCGCCGGAGCTGGTCGCGGTACTGGGCCTCGAGCGCGGGCAGGTACTGGGCGCCGACGCTGGAGGTGAGCCAGCGCTGGTACTTGGCGATGTCGAACTGGCTGTCGGTCTGGAACTCGGGGACGTTCCGGAACTCGGCCGGGGGCGAGTTCCGCATCGCCTGGACGATCTCGTCCGAGGTGACCGTGATGCCGCGGCGACCGTACTCCGACTCCAGCATCTGGCTCTCGATCAGCTGCTCCCAGACCTGGTCCTCGATCTGGTTCCGCTCCTCCAGCGTGAGCGAGGCGGGCATGTCTCGCTGCCGGCTGTCGATGGTCTGCTGGACGAAGCCCTGGTAGGTCCGGGCGTCGATGCTCTCGCCGTTGATCTTGCCGACGCGTGGTGGTCATGGTCAGGCCCGACCAGTCCACGCTGGTGAGGACGAAGATCAGCATGAGGAGGGCGAAGATGGCGCCCGCCACCTTCGCGCTGTTGCGGAATGCTTGCATCATAGGGCGGCGCTCGGTGCTCCGGACCTGGGGGTGGAAAGGAGCAGGAAGTCTAAGCCCGGGACCACTGAACCTCAAGGCACGGCGCGGCTTAGCAGTTGACAGCGGGAGGGCGGCTCGCTACTGTCACCAGACTCCCCGCAACGACTCGATGGCGTCGTCTCCCGACCCCGATTCACACCTCGACAAACCGGGATCCGGATGGCACTTAGCGAGATCGAGAAGCTCGAGCGCCGATACGCCGAGAACCCTCAGGGACTCACCTTCGCCCCGCTCGCCGAGGTGCACCGGAAGAACGGCGAGGTGCAGCGCGCCCTCGACCTGCTCGGGCCCGGCCTCGAGATCCATCCCGACTACATCCCGGCCAGCATCGTGCTGGGCCGCTGCCACATGGATCTGGGCGACGTGCACGCGGCGGAGACCGCGTTCCTCCACGTGCTGGCGCTCGACGGCGAGAACGTGATCGCGCTCAAGGCGCTGGCCGACATCAGCGAGCGGCTGCTCAAGTTCGACGACGCCGAGCGGTGGCTCCGCACGCTGCTCATCGGTGGACCGCAGCAACGACGACGCGCGGGAGCAGCTCCAGCGGGTCGAGATCGCCCGGCGGCAGGCGGAGGTCGCCTCCTCGGCCGAGCCGTCGAGCAGTGGCTCGATGCCGCCGGTCGACGGCCGAGCGCGTCCGAGGCCGCTGCGGCGCCGAGCGCGCCGCCGGCCGCCGTCGAGCCGCCGGTTGCCGAGCCCGCGTCCGCTTCGAGCCGCCCAGTGGCGCGAGCCGGCCGCTCGGCTGGGTATCCCAGTCGAGCCGGTCCGCGCTGGACGTCCGCACGCGTGAGCTCGACGACCTGGAGCCGTCCGACGCTGCGGACGACCTGCCGAGCCGAGCCCGCGGGATGCAGTTCGAGGAGCCGCGAGGCAGCTCTGACGACGCGGTCGAGCCGATCGACGGGCCTGGTCGGCCGCGAGGTGGACACGCCGGACGAGCCGCGACGAGTTCCGGGTCGAGACCAGCGAGGACATCGTCCTCGAGAGCGCCGGGCGGCAGCGAGTTCCAGATGCCGGACGCGTCGCAGGAGCTGTTCGCCGACGGGGCCGCGGCGCGAGCGGGCGCCGTTCGAGGAGGACGCCCCGGTTCCGCCGCCGCGCGCCGAAGGCAGCGCCGAGCCGCGCGAGCCGGCCGAGGCTGCGCCGAGCCCGGCGGTCGGAGCCCGAGGTCGTCGGAGCCCGCCGCGCCGGAGTCCGCCTCGAGCCGGAGCCGCTCGATCCGCCGAGCTCGAGCCGCCGATCCGAGCCGCCGAGCCGAGCCGTCGCGCCGGAGCCGCGCCCGACGCTCCCGGAGCCCGTCGCTGCCGAGCCGCCCGAGCCCGATGCCGCCGGTCGCACCGCCGGCCGCGCGCCGCGCCAGAGCCGATCGGCCGAGCTCTCACCGCGGCGACTACCGCGACCCGCGCCGGACCGACGGAACGGCCGGAGCACGGCGTCCGCGTCGCGCCGCCAAGCGCTCGTATGCCGCGGGCGAGACCGGCGGCCGCTCGGTCGCCCAGTTCTTCCAGGGCATCCTCGTCCGCCCGGCCGCCGCGCAGGCGCCGGCCGCCCGCGGTCCGCCAGGCGCCCGCGGCGCGGCGGCGGCGCGCCGACCCGTCCCGCGGCGGACGCGCTCTCGCTCAGCTCGGTGTTCGGCGAGGAGGCACCGGCCACGCCGCCCGCCGTGCCGGCGCCGCGGCTCCGGCGGCCGGGCGCGGTCTCCTTCGACGACTTCTTCGGCTCCCCGGGCGCCTCCTCCGCGGCGCGACGCCGCGCGCCCCGGATCCCAAGAACGACGACCTCGACCAGTTCCACGCCTGGCTTCAGAACCTGAAGCGCTGAATGCTGATCGCGGTGCTCAACGGCCCCAACCTCAACCTGCTGGGGCAGCGGGAGCCGGAAGTCTACGGGCGGACCACGCTGGCCGAGATCGAGACGATGGTGCGCGATGCCGCGCGGCCGCACGGCGCCGAGATCGAGTGGTTCCAGACCAACCACGAGGGCGCGCTGGTGGACGCGGTGCAGGGGCTGCGCGGCCGGGTGGACGGCGCGCTGATCAACGCCGCCGCGCTCACCCATTCCAGCCTGGCGCTCCGGGACGCGATGCTCGCGGTCCGGGTGCCGTTCGTCGAGCTCCATCTCTCCAACATCTTCGCGCGCGAGCCCGAGCGGCGGCACTCGGTGATCGCCGATCTCGCCGTCGGGCTGGTCACCGGATTCGGCGCCCAGAGCTACCTGCTGGCGCTCCAGGCGCTGGTGGGCCGCCTCCGTGCCGGCTGACCGCCGCGCCGAGCGGCAGGCGCGCGCTCCGGGCGGCGCTGGCAGGCCGAGGGGCTGGACGGCGCTCCTGGTCACCCACCTGCCCAACGTCCGCTACCTGACCGGCTTCACCGGCTCGGCCGGCGCTGCTCCTGGTGCACGCCGAGCGCGACGGTGCTGGTGACCGATTTCCGCTACGCGGTGCAGGCGCCGGCCGAGGCGGGCGACGCGGCGACGGTCGAGGTGGACCAGAAGAGCGTCTGGGACCGGCTGGGCCGGGTGCTCGTCGGGACTGCCGCCAGGGCGCGATCGGCATCGAGGCGCACGTCGGTGACGGTGAAGGACGCCGAGCGGGTCGGCGGGCTGACCCGGAGCCGGGTGGTGCCGACGACGGACCTGGTGGAGCGGCTCCGGACGGTGAAGTCGCCCGAGGAAGTGGCGGCGATCCGCGCCGCCGCCGAGCTGGCGCAGGAGGCGCTCGCCGAGGTGCTGCCCGACGGTCGCGGGTGGGCCAGACCGAGCTGGAGATCGGCGCCGGCGCTCGAGGCGCGCGCTCCGCCGGCGGGGAAGCGAGTGGCACCCGTTCCCGACGATCGTCGCCTCGGGCCCGCGCTCGGCGCTGCCCCACGCGCGCACCAGCGCGCGCGCGGTCGGCCGGGGCGAGTGGCTGCTGCTCGACTTCGGCGCCCAGGTGGACGGCTACTGCGCCGACCTCACCCGCACCGTCGTGGTGGGCGCCCGGGCCGACGAGCGCCAGCGGGCGATGTACGACCTGGTGCGCTGCGCGCAGGGCCGGGCGCTGGAGCACCTGCGCGCCGGGCATGACGGGCCGGGAGGGCGACGCGCTGGCCCGCGAGGTGATCGCGGCGCGCGGGTTCGGCGAGGCGTTCGGCCACTCGCTGGGGCACGGCCTCGGCCTGGAGGTGCACGAGGCGCCCCGGCTGGCGCCGACCGTCCGAGGCGCCGGTGCCGCCGGGCGCGGTGGTCACGGTCGAGCCGGGCGTCTATTTTCCAGGGTGGGGCGGCGTCCGGCTGGAGGACGACGTGTACCTGGGCGCCGACGGGCCGGAGCTGCTCTCCGACGGGCGAACCGAGCTGGTGGAGCTGGTGTAGCCCGGCCATGTCCTGCGATTCTCACGATGCCATCGTCACACCGATTCCCGGGCCCGCCAGGCCCCGCCCTCACCGGCCCGCGCCGCGGCCGGAGCGCCATGACGCCGGCCACTCGAGGAGGCTCACGTGATCCGGACCGCGCGCCGCGACGCCGCAAGGCCGACGGGGGTATGACACCACAGGAGATGAAGCAGCTCGCCGAGCTGCTCCAGAACGTGCCCGGCATCCGGTCGATCGAGCTGAAGGACGTGAAGGGGCTCGCGCAGCTGCTGCGCGAGTCGCCGGAGATCGGCTCGATCGAGATCAAGGGCTGGTTCGGCACCGGGGTGGTGATCACCCGCACCTCGGCCACGCCGATCCTACGCCGCCGGCGGTGCCGGTGCCGCCGCCGGCTCCGCGCTCGCGGCGCCGGCGGAGGCCGAGGCGCCGCGAGGCGCCGCGCCCGCCGGCGGCGCCGGCGCTCAAGGAGATCAAGTCGCCGATGGTGGGGACCTTCTACAAGGCGCCCGGAGCCGGGCGCGGAGCCCTACGTGAAGGTCGGGAGCCGGGTGACCGCGGGCCAGACGGTCTGCATCATCGAGGCGATGAAGATCATGAACGAGATCGAGGCCGAGATCACCGGCGTGATCCGCGAGGTCTGCGTGGAGGACGCGCAGCCGGTGGAGTTCGGCCAGGTCCTCTTCCGGGTCGATCCCAATGGCTGAGTCCACCGTCGCCGAGCGCCTCCGCGGCGTCCACGTTCAACTTCAAGAACACCATCGGCCAGATGGTGCAGCGCAACGCGTCGGACCTGCTGCTCAAGGTCGGCCGGCCGCCCACGGTGCGGGTGAACGGCGAGCTGCTCGGCCTCGACATGCCGCCGCTCAAGCCGGAGGACCTGAAGGCGCTGGCCGAGCAGGTCATGACGCCGCGGCAGGTGAAGGAGTTCGCCGAGAAGAAGGAGGCCGACTTCGCGATCGGCGTGCCCGGGCGTGGGCCGGTTCCGCACCAACATCTACCAGCAGCGGGGCACGCTGGCCTTCGCCTTCCGCGCCATTCCCTACGAGGTGAAGACCATCCAGGAGCTGCACCTGCCGGCGGTGCTGGAGGAGATCGCGCTCAAGCCGCGCGGCCTGGTGCTGGTCACCGGGATCACCGGCTCGGGCAAGTCCACCGCGCTCGCGGCGATGATCAACCACGTGAACCAGAACCGCCGGGTGAACGTCATCACGATCGAGGATCCGATCGAGTTCCTCCACCGCGACGTGATGTCGAACATCTCCCAGCGCGAGGTGGGCAGCGACACCCTGTCGTTCGGCTCGGCGCTGCGGCACGTGCTGCGGCAGGATCCGGACGTCATCCTGATCGGCGAGATCCGCGACATGGAGACGCTCGACACCGCGCTCAAGGCGGCCGACACCGGCCACCTGGTCTTCTCCACCCTGCACACCACCGACGCGACCCAGACGATCAACCGGATCATCTCGTTCTATCCGCCGCACCAGCACCAGGAGATCCGGATGCTGCTCGCCACCGCGCTCCAGGCGCGTGGTCTCGCTGCGCCTGGTGCCGCGGGCCGACGGGCGGGGCCGGGTGCCGGGCTGCGAGGTGCTGATCAACACCGCCGCGGTGGCCGACAACATCCGCGACATCGAGAAGGCGCTCAACATTCCCGACCTGATCGCCGAGGGCACGGTCTCCTACGGCATGCAGTCCTTCGACCAGTCGCTGATGAAGTGGTTCAAGGACGGGATGATCTCCTACGAGAGCGCGCTGTTCTACTCGACGAACCCGAGCGAGTTCGCGCTCCGGGTGTCGGGCGTGGACTCGGCGTCGGACCGGACGTTCTCCGAGATCACCGGGGAACGCGGGGCCGCGCGGTCGCTGGACCTGACGCCTTGATGGGCGAGGTCGGCCCTTGTTCAAGAAGGTCCTGATCGCCAACCGCGGCGAGATCGCCCTGCGGGTCATCCGCGCGTGCCGCGAGCTGGGCGTCGCAGACGGTGGCGGTCTACAGCGAGGCCGACCGCGAGTCGCTCCACGTCCGCTTCGCCGACGACGACGTGTGCATCGGCCCGCCGCCCAGCCGCCAGTCCTACCTCCGGATCCCCAACATCATCGCCGCCGCCGAGATCACCGGCGCCGACGCGATCCATCCGGGCTACGGCTTCCTGGCGGAGAACGCCGAGTTCGCCGAGACCTGCCGGGCGTCCAACATCACCTTCATCGGCCCGACCGGCGAGCAGATCCGCCAGATGGGCGACAAGGCCACCGCGCGCCGGCTGGCGCAGGAGGCCGGCGTGCCGACCGTGCCCGGCTCGCCGGGGACGATCGAGGATCCGGACGAGGCGCTCGCCTTCGCCGAGGAGATCGGCTTCCCGGTCATCATCAAGGCGACGGCGGGCGGCGGCGGCAAGGGGATGCGGATCGCGCATGGACGCCGACCAGTTCGCCCAGTCGTTCGGGCTGGCGCAGAACGAGGCGCTGGCGGCCTTCGGGAACGGGTCGGTCTACGTCGAGAAGTACCTGCAGCAGCCGCGGCACGTCGAGATCCAGGTGATGGGCGACTGCTTCGGCCGGGTGGTCCACCTGGGCGAGCGCGACTGCTCGGTGCAGCGCCGGCACCAGAAGCTGATCGAGGAGAGCCCGAGCCCCGCGCTCGACGCCGACCTGCGCGACCGGATGGGCGACGCGGCGGTGGCGCTGGCCTCCAACATCGGCTACATCGGCGCGGGCACGCTCGAGTTCCTGCTCGACACCGACGGCAGCTTCTACTTCATGGAGATGAACACCCGGATCCAGGTGGAGCATCCGGTGACCGAGATGGTCACCAGCTTCGACCTGGTGAAGGAGCAGATCCGGGTGGCCGCGGGCGAGCCGATCAGCTTCCAGGGCGACGGTCGCCGGCTTCGCGGGCCACGCCATCGAGTGCCGGATCAACGCCGAGGATCCCTACCGCGACTTCCAGCCCTCGCCCGGGCAGATCACGGCGTACCATCCGCCGGGCGGCCCCGGCGTGCGGGTGGATACCCACGTGTACGCCGGGCTACACCGTGCCGCCGTACTACGACTCGCTGCTGGCCAAGGTGATCGTCCACGGCAACGACCGGACCGAGGCGCTGACCCGGATGGGGCAGGCGCTCGACAGCTTCATCCTCGAGGGCGTCACCACCACCATTCCGTTCCTCGCCCGGGTGATCCGCCACCCGGACTTCGTCGCCGGGAAGGTGGACACCCGGTTCCTCGAGCGGGAGTCGCACCTCCTCCGCCCGGACGCATGAAGCTCGACGTGCTCTTCACGCCGGCCGGCCTGACGCTCGCGGAGGTCCAGGGCCGGACGGTGTTCGTGATCGACATCCTGCGGGCCACCACCTCGATGTGCGCGGCGCTGAGCAGCGGCGCGAAGGCGATCCTCCCGGTGGCCTCCACCGAGGAGGCGCTCCGGCTGGCCCAGACGCATCGGCAGCGACGACGTGCTCCTGGCCGGCGAGCAGAACTGCGTCCGGATCGACGGCTTCCACCTGGGCAACAGCCCGCTGGAGATGACCGAGGCCGCGGTCCGCGGCAAGACCCTCGTCGTCACCACGACCAACGGCACCAAGGCGCTGCTCGCCTGCCAGGGCGCGGCGGCGGTCTATCCGGCCTGCGCCGGCAACCTGTCGCTCGCCGCGGAGCGGGCCCGGGAGGCGCTGGAGCGACGACGGGCGGCATGCTCGTGGTCTGCGCCGGCCGGGACGGCGCGTTCTCGCTGGACGACGCCTACACCGCCGGGCGCCTGGTCGCCGCGGCGCTCGGCGGGCCCCGGCGGCGCGGCGGGGCTCAACGATGCGGCGCTCGCGAGCCTCGACCTGGTGCGGCGCTACGGCGAGAGCTGGGAGCGGCCGCTCCGCCGGAGCCGCGCCGGCCGCGAGCTGATCCGGCTCGGCTTCGCCGAGCGACGTGGCGGACGCGGCGCGGCTCGACGCCTATCCCGTGCTGCCCACCTTCCACGAGCGGCGGGTCACGCTGGCCGCGGTGCCGGTATGACGCCCGCCCGCGACGCCGCTCCGAGCGACGGACGGCCGGCGCCGCCGCCTCGGCGCGCTGACGGCGCTGGTGGTCGGCCTCTTCGTCGGGCTCACGCTGCTGCCGGTCCAGATCACCGGCCCGGTCGGCGGCGTACATCGGGCACGCGCTGTGGCAGCTGCTCGGCGCCGGCGCGCTCGGGATTCCGCTGCTCGGCATCGGCCTCGCGCTCGCCGGGCTTCGACCGGCTGGGCGGGCTCGACATGAAGCGGTCGGCGATCCTGATCGTGGGGCTCAGCGTGCTGGTGCCCTACGTGGTCGGCGTGCTGACCCAGGTGACGCCGGCCGACCTCGACATCGACGTCGGCCAGCGCGGGCTCGCGGCCCGCACGGTGGGGCTGGTGCCCGGGTTCCTCGCGGAGACGATCTCGGGCAAGGTCGGCGTGGCGGGCGCGGTGCTGCTCGGCTTCCTCGCGCTCTCCGCGCTCACCCTGGTGACGTTCGCCTGGCATCCGCTGCAGCGGCTGGAGGCGGGCGGCCGAGGCGGGACGGCGGCCGGCGGACCGGCGGACGGCGGGACCGGCGGAACCGGCGCGAAGCGGGTCGGGCGAGCGCACGGAGAGGCGTCGGAAGGCGAGCGAGAGCCGAGCCGGAGGATACCGGCGGCCGTGCTCGGCGAACGTTCCGCCGTTCCGCCGTCGCGCCGTCCCGCCGGAGGCGCCGGCGCCGCAAGCCCGCAAGAAGGACAAGCGGCCGAGCCCGCCGCCGGCTCGTCCGCGAACGAGGAGTCCGACACTCCGCCGATCGAGCTGCTCACCGCCCCGCGCGAGCGAGGACATCGACGCCGGGCGAGGCGCAGCTCGACCGGCTGGGGCAGTCGCTGCTGGAGACGCTCCGGACCTTCAAGGTCGAGGGCCAGATCTCGGGGCGGACCACCGGGCCCGGTGGTGACGCAGTTCGAGGTGGTGCCGGCGCCGGGCGTGAAGGCCGGCCGCATCGTCGCGCTGGCGGACGATCTCGCGATGGCCATGCGGGCGCCGTCCATCCGGGTGGCGCCGATCCCGGGCAAGGGCGCGGTCGGCGTCGAGGTGCCCAACCCGATCGCGCGGATGGTCACCCTGCGGGAGCTGATCGAGTCGCCGCGAGTGGGGCAGCGGGCCGCGCCGCGCTGCCCATCGCGCTGGGCCGCGACCTCGAGGGCAAGCCGGTCGTCGCCGACCTCGCCAAGATGCCGCACCTGCTGATCGCCGGCGCGACCGGCACCGGGCAAGTCGGTCACCATCAACACGATCATCACCAGCCTGGTCTACCGCCACACGCCGCGCGAGCTGCGGCTCCTGATGGTGGACCCGAAGATGGTCGAGCTCTCGATGTACAACGCGCTGCCCCATCTCCGGCACAAGGTGGTGACCAACAACCACGACGCCGCGTCGGTGCTCAAGTGGGCGGTGTTCGAGATGAACCGGCGCTACGAGCTGCTCCAGGCCAACGGCGCCCGCAACCTGGCCGACTTCAACCGCAAGGTCGAGGAGGGCAAGCCGCTCCGGAATCCGCCCCGCCCCAAGATCACGCTGGTCACCATCAGCGCCGAGGCGCCCGACACGCCGCCCGAGCCGCCGGCGGACGAGAACTACACCGACGGCGTGCTGCCGATGATCGTCATCGTCATCGACGAGCTGGCCGACCTCATGATGACGGTGCAGGCGGAGGTGGAGACGCCGCTCGCGATGCTGGCGCAGAAGGCGCGCGCGATCGGGATCCACCTGATCCTCGCGACCCAGCGGCCGTCGGTGAACGTCATCACCGGCCTCATCAAGGCGAACTTCCCCAGCCGGATCGCGTTCCGGGTGGCGTCGAAGGTGGACAGCCGCACGATCCTCGACCAGAACGGCGCGGAGGCGCTGCTGGGCAACGGCGACATGCTGTTCCTGCCGCCGGGCAAGAGCGAGCCGATGCGGCTGCAGGGCGCCTACATCGGCACCGAGGACACCGAGAAGGTGATGGAGTGGTACGTCGGCCGGCGCGAGGCCCGGCGGGCGGCGCTGCAGGCGGTCGCGGCCGAGGCCGACATCCTCGAGATGGTGCGGGCGCAGGAGAGCGAAGGGCGAGGGAGGTCCGGGCGAGCGACGAGGCCGGCGAGCGCGACGCGCTGTTCCGCGAGGCGGCCGAGGCGTGCATCCAGAACCAGGGCGGCTCGACGTCGCTGCTGCAGCGCCGGCTCCGGATCGGCTACGGCCGCGCGGCGCGGATCATCGACCAGCTGCACTACGCCGGGATCCTGGGCCCGCCCGACGGGAGCAAGCCGCGCGAGGTGCTGGTCGGGTTCGATCAGCTGGACGAGTACTGCAAGTAAGGCGGGACGGCGGACGGGCGGTGGAGGGTGCGGCAGCGTGTCACGACCGCGGCCGCCTCGCCGCACCCAGGGCGACAAGTGCTGGAGGATGCGTGTGCGGAATGCACTTCGCTCGCTGACGCTCGCGGCGGCGCTCGCCGCGACCTCGACCGTGTCGTTGCTTGCCCAGTCCGACGACGCCTCCCGCCTGGTCGGCGCCCTGCTCGGCGACACCCCGATGGTCCAAGATCTCCAGACTCTGACCGACCGAGATCGGCGGCCGGCCGACCGGCTCGCCGGCGAACCGCCGCGCGTTCGACTGGGCGCTCGAGCGCTTCCGAGCCGCCGGCGTGGACGCGCGGAAGGAGCCGTTCCAGATGCCCGGCCTCTGGCTGGAGCGCTCGGCCCGGGCGACGGTGGAGGGCAAGGGCGTGAGCTTCAGTCCCACGGGTGGCGGCGCTCCCCTTCTCGACCGGCGACGCCGGCGGCCGGGCTCACGGCGCCCCTGGTCGACGCCGGCAAGGGGACGGAGGCCGACTTCGCCGCGCTGGGCGCCCGGGCGCAGGGGCGCCTTCGTGCTGATCGAGACCGACGAGCTGCTCGACCTCGACGGACTGTTCCGGGAGTACACCGAGGCGGGCGCACATCGAGCGGCGGGCCATCGCGGCGGGGGCAGCGGGGCTGGTCTACATGTCCTCGCGTCCGGGCAACACCCTGGCCCGGCACAACGCCTCGCTCGGCTTGGCCAACCGGCACCCGATGATGATGATGGAGCGGGACGGGGCGGCCCGGGCGCTGCCGCCTGCTCGCGGGCGGGCATCCCGCTCGACCCTCACGGCCGTGCTCGACATCCAGTCGGGACCGGCGTACCAGACGCACAACGTCATCGGCGAGATCCGCGGGAGCACCAGACCGGACGAGATCGTGGTGATCGGTGCCCACCTCGACTCCTGGGATCTCGGCACCGGCGCGCTCGACAACGGGGCGAACGTCGGCGATGGTGATCGACATCGCCCGGCAGATCCGCCGGCTGGGGCTCGAGCCCGCCCGGACCATCCGGTTCGCGCTGTGGAACGGCGAGGAGCAGAGCCTGAACGGCTCGCTACGGCTACACCCTGACCCACGCCGCCGAGCTGGACCGCCACGTCATGGCCTCGTCCTACGACATCGGCACCGGTCGGATCACCGGCTTCTTCACCGGCGGGCGCGCGCGAGCTGATCCCGGTGCTCGAGCGCGCGCTGGCGCCGGTGGCGGGCCTGGGGCCGTTCACCCACGTCAACGTTCCCATCGTCGGGACCGACAACTACGACTTCATGATGCAGGGCGTTCCCAACCTGGTGGCCAACCAGGAGTCGGCCAACTACGGCCCGAACTACCACGCCCGCTCGGACGAGTTCGGCCGGGCCGACCTGCGGCAGCTCCGGCTCAACGCCGCCATCGCGGCCGCCGCGACCTGGGGATTCGCGACGCTGGACCTGTCGCTTCCGCGGCAGACCGCCGCGCCAGGTGGACTCGCTGGTCCGGAACACCGACCTCGCCGACCAGATGAAGTCGTTCAACGTGTACGACGCGTGGGTGGCGGGGAAGCGGGGGCTGCGGCCGTAGCGCTGACGGACGTCAGCCACTCTCGAGCACGACCTCGCAAGCTCGCGCGGCGCGATCCATGCCCTGAGCGCCCAGCAGCAGGACCAGGTCCTCGTCCGAGCGTCCGTCCAGCGTCACGCCGCACCGCCGCCGCCAGCGTCGGCTGGTAGCTGAACGCGACCCCTCCGTCCCGCAGTGCGCTCAGCACCGCCTCCCGCTCCTCCGGCCGGACCCGGTCGCGCGGGCCGGCGGCGTCCTCGCTCGCGGTGACGACCAGGTGCGTCCGCCGGTCCGATGCCTGGATCGCGCGCGCCAGGGTGACCGCGAGCCGACGGTTGATCCCCGCGCCCCGCGAGCCCCGGATGCCGAACGCGATCCGGAGCTCCTGGTGCGGAATCGGCACGGATGCTCTCGAACACCGCCTCGAGCGCGCGCGGGATTGCCGACGGTGTCGTCGAGGATGGTGGGCGACGACGGTCGCACCACCTCCATCCGCCGCCGGATCGGGGCCTGCTCGGCGACCGACTCGGTGACGCCGGTCGGCGTGCCGCCCGCCAGGAGCGTGACAACCGCCGCGAGCGCCGCGTTCGCCACCTGGTGGACGCCGAGCACGGGAAGCACCAGCGGGACCGCGCCGGCGGGCACGAATCCGCCGCCCGCCCGGGGGAGCGCGACTGCGGATCTCCAGCGCGAATGCGGAGCCGGCCGCGTCGCTCCGCAGACCGCTCACCGCGACCGCGGCCTCCGGATCGCCCAGGGCCGAAACGCTCACCACCGGCCTCCGGCTCGCCACCCCCGCCTCGCCGACCAGATCCCGCACCCTGCGCGTCGTCGTGGTTCACGACCAGCGGAGCGCCGTCATCCAGCATGTCGAAGAAGCGCGCCTTGGTGCGGAGGTAGTGCTCGGCGGTGCCGTGGAAATCGAGGTGCTCGTCGGGGACGAGGTTGGTGAGCGCCCCGAGGCGCGAAGGTGAGTCCCGCCACGCGCCGCAGCGCGATGCCGTGCGAGGTCACCTCGAGGACGGCGGTGGTGACGCCGGCATCCACCATCCGCCGAAGGGCGCGGTGGATCGCCGGGGCATCGGGCGTGGTCATGCCGGTATCGGCCACCCGACCCTGGATCCGCACGCCGAGCGATCCGATCACACCGACCCGGACCCCGCTGGCGGCCAGCGCCGACTGCACCAGGAGCGCGGTGGATGTCTTCCCCAGGGTGCCGGTGATGCCGACCAGCCGAAGCTCGCCGGGCGGGATGCCGATAGAGCGTGGCGGCCAGCCGTGGCACCGCGCCCCGCGGGATCGGGGGCCACGATGGTGGGGAAGCCGCGGCAGCGGCGCCGCGGAGCAGGCGGCGACGGCGCCGCTGGCCACGGCCTCGGGAGCGAAGGCCAGGCCGTCGGCCTTGGCGCCGCGCTGGGCGACGAAGAGGTCGCCGGGCCGGACCTGGCGGGAATCCACCGCGATGCCGGTCACCTCGACGTCCGGCGCCGTGCAGCGGCAGGGCGAGCGCGCTGGCCAGGTCGGAGAGAAGGATCGGGGCCCCGGGTGAAAGAGTCAGAGGAGTGTAGCCCCGCGCCGAGGCCGGGGCGAGATCGGCCAACGACTGCACGGTCACCCGAGATTTCGTCCGCGATCGCGCGGATTCGGTGCTCGGTTCGCGCCACCCAGCCGATATCCTCGGCCCATGAGATCCCGGCGCAGCTTCGTACCCATCGGTCAGTGGGGCGACCGGCGCCAGCGCCGCGGTCTCGCGGGCGAGCGGGCGGCCATCGCGTATCTCACCTCGTGCGGCTGGAACGTCGAGGCCCACCGCTTCCGACTGGGCCGGCACGATCTCGACCTGGTGGCGCGCCGGGGCCGGCTGGTGGCGTTCGTGGAGGTGAAGACCCGGCGCTCGAACGCCTGTGGGGCCGCGCTCGAGTCGGTCAGCGCCCTCAAGCGCCACATCCTCGGCAGGGTGGCCATGCTCTGGCGGCTGCGGCACGGGCGGGCGGGGGACACCTACCGGTTCGATGTGCTGGGCATCCGGGACCTGGGCGGCGGCAGGTATGAGGTGGAGCACGTGGAGGATGCGTGGCGGATGGGGTGGAGTCCGTGTTGACTCAAAATCAGCCACTAAATGACTATTGCTTCGGAAGATATTCGGTATTAGTTGGGCCAACGGTTCAGTTGTGTAGCAAAATCAGCCACTCGCTCCCCGAGGAACAACATGCCCGCTGAAGAAACCCGGCTGGAAGCCGATCGCCGCAAGGCTCTCGGACTGGCCATCTCCCAGATCGAGAAGCAGCTCGGCAAGGGGTCCATCATGCGCATGGGCGCCGAGTCCGCCCGGGTCAAGGTGGCCGCGATTCCCACCGGCGCCATCAACCTCGACGCGGCCACCGGCATCGGGGGCGTGCCCCGCGGCCGAATCACCGAGATCTACGGTCCCGAGTCCTCGGGCAAGACCACCCTCACCCTCCACCTCGCGGCCAACGTGCAGCGCGCCGGGCGGCGTCGCCGCCTACGTGGACGCCGAGCACGCGCTCGACATCGACTATGCCAAGAAGCTGGGCGTCAACGTCGAAGACCTCCTGGTCTCGCAGCCCGACACCGGCGAGCAGGCGCTCGAGATCGTGGACATCCTGGTCCGCTCCGGCGCGGTGGATCTCGTGGTCATCGACTCGGTGGCCGCGCTGGTGCCGAAGGCCGAGATCGAGGGCGAGATGGGCGAGTCCAGCATGGGCGTACAGGCCCGGCTCATGAGCCAGGCCCTCCGGAAGCTGGCCGGCGCCATCAACCGCTCCAATACCTCGGTGGTCTTCATCAATCAGCTCCGCGAGAAGATCGGCGTCATGTTCGGCAACCCCGAGACCACCACCGGCGGCAAGGCCCTCAAGTTCTACGCCTCGCTCCGGCTCGACATCCGCCGCATCGGTCCGGTGAAGGAGCGCGAGGTGGTCATCGGCAACCACGTGCGGGTCAAGGTGGTCAAGAACAAGGTCGCGCCGCCGTTCCGGCAGGCGGAGTTCGACATCATGTTCGACGAGGGGATCAGCCACACCTCGCTGCTGGTGGATCTCGCCTCCGAGGCCAACATCATCCAGAAGTCGGGCGCCTGGTACTCCTACAACGACCAGCGGATCGGGCAGGGCCGCGAGAACGCCAAGCTGTTCCTGCGGGACAATCCGCCGCTCATGACCGAGATCGAGGGGAAGGTGAAGGAGCTGCTCGGCGTCCGCCCGGTGGGGGCGGGAGCGAGCGAAGAGTGACCGAGGCAGGGCGTGGTCGTGCCGCGCGGATCACGGCACTGGTGCCCGAGCCCCGCGGCCCGGGCTCGGTGCGGATCGAGGTGGACGGCGTGCGGTTCGCCTCGGTGTCCCCCGACGTGGCTCGGACCCACGAGCTCCAGGTGGGCCGGGAGCTGGACCAGGCGCTGAGGGCGCGGCTGGAGGTGGAGGCGGACGTGGAAGCGGCGTACCGGACCGCGCTCCGCGCCATCGAGCGCCGCTCCTTCGCCCGGGCGGATCTGGGCCGGCGGCTGCTGCGGAAGGGTCACGCGCGCGAGGCGGTCGACGCGGCGCTTGGCCCGAGCGGCGGAGCAGGGTCTCCTCGACGACGCCGCCTTCGCCGCCAACTACGTGGACACCCGCTCCGCGCGGGGGCGCGGCCCACTCCGTCTCACCCGCGACCTCATGGCGATGGGCGTGGAGCGCGGCATCATCGACCGGGCCGTCGCCGCGCCACGTCCGGGCGTCCGAGGGCACCGGCGATGTCCCGCTCGCTCTCGCCAGCAAGCGCGCCGCCCAGCTGCGCGATCTGCCGCGGCACGTGCGGCGGCGCCGGGTGCTCGCCTACCTCGCCCGCCGGGGGTTCAGCGGGCGGGAGATCACCGAGCTGGTCGGCCGCGTAATCGGCTAGGTGCCCGGCCGGGCTCGATTGACGGTCGACTAGGCAGCGTCCATCTTAGCATCCTCCGACCACATTGCCGCAGCTCCACAGTCCACCCGCCGGGAGGACGTCGTGGCCACGTACACGATTCTCGTCAACGGGAAGCGCCGGACCGTCACCGCGGAGCCCGACATGCCGCTGCTGTGGGTCGTGCGCGACCAGCTCGGGCTCACCGGAACCAAGTTCGGCTGCGGCATCGCCCAGTGCAACGCGTGTACGGTTCATCTCGACGGTCAGGCGGTCCGCGCTTGCTCGGTGCCCGTCTCGTCGGCCGTGGGGAAGCGGGTGACCACCATCGAAGGTCTCGCTCCGGATCGAAGTCATCCGCTGCAACGGGCTTGGATCGAGCTCGACGTGCCGCAGTGCGGCTATTGCCAGCCCGGCCAGATCATGACGGCCGCCGCTCTGCTGGCGACGAACCCCCATCCCTCCGATGCCGACATCGATTCCGCCATGTCCGGGAACATCTGTCGCTGCGGCACCTATCAGCGGATCCGGGCCGCCATTCACCGTGCGGCAGGGGAGGTGTGACATGCCTACCGAGCTGAGCCGGCGCGAGTTCGTGAAAAGCGGGGTCATCGCCTCCGGTCTGGTTCTCGCCATCCAGGTCCCTGCCTTAGCGCGGAGCGGTCTGAACGCGGTGGCGAGAGCCACGGCGACCCTCTCCCCGAGCGCCTTCCTCCAGATCACACCGGCGGGCTCCGTGATCCTGTGGCTCACCAAGTCCGAGATGGGCCAAGGCGTGCGCACGTCGCTGCCCATGATCGTCGCCGAGGAACTGGAGGTGCCGCTCACCTCGATTCGCGTCGAGCAGGCGCCGGCGGAGCCGAAATTCGGTGAGCAGTTCACGGGCGGCAGCTCCAGCGTGAGCGGCATGTGGGAGCCGCTCCGAACCGCCGCTGCCCAAGCCCGGGAAATGCTTCTCGGCGCGGCCTCTCGGACGTGGGGAGTGTCCACGGCCGAGTGCGTCGCCGACAACGGAGCGGTGGTGCACGCGGGGTCCGGCCGGCACGCCACCTACGGCGAGCTGGTCGCCGTCGCGGCCGTGCTAAAGGTGCCGGAAAAACCTCGGCTTAAGGATCCGCGGAATTTCCGCCTCCTTGGCCGGAGCACCCGCCGGCTTGATGCCGCCTCCATGGTGGACGGGACCGCCCGTTACGGCATCGACGTTCGCCTTCCGGGGATGGTCTTCGCCTGCGTGGCTCGGTGTCCGGTCTTCGGCCGCGAGCTCACCGGCCACGACGCCGCGGGGGCCCGAGCGGTGGCGGGCGTGACCGATGTCGTGCCGCTTGAGTCGGGCAAGCTTCTGATCGACGAATTCTGGAGATACCAGCTCCCTGGCGCCGTCGCAGTCGTCGCCGAGAACAGCTGGGCCGCCATTCAGGGATGCAAGGCGCTGGATTGCCGCTGGGACGAGCGGAGCGGGCTTGACAGCGCCGCTCTCTCCCGCACGTTTCGCGACCGCGCGGGGCAGTCGGGGACGCTGGGCCGGAACGACGGTGACGCGCCGGCAGCTCTGGAGCGAGCCGCCAAAGTGGTGGAGGCCTCGTACGAGGTTCCCTTCCTCGCGCACGCCACGATGGAGCCGATGAACTGCACGGCCCACGTGCGGGCCGGTGCATGCGACATTTACGCGCCCACTCAATTGCCGACGGGCGTGCGGCAGCTCGCGGAGCAGCTGACGGGGCTCCCAGCGAGCGCGGTTACGGTGCACACCACGTTGATGGGCGGGGGGTTCGGTCGGCGCTTTTGAGATGGATTGGGTCATCGACGCGATCCGCATCTCCAAGGCGGTCGGCCGCCCGGTGCAGGTGATCTGGACCCGAGAGAACGATCTCCAGCACGACAACTACCGACCTGCCAGCTATCACGTCCTTCGCGCGGGCCTCACGCCCGCCGGCAAGCTGCTCGCCTGGACCCACCGGGTCGTGGCACCCTCGGTCATAGGCTGGCACGCGCCATCGGTTATGAGTCACCCCGACCAGGCGGCGGGTGAGGCGCTCGACGGCGCCGCGGATCTGCCCTACGGCATCGCCAACATCCGGGTGGACTATTGCCCGGTGACGACGCCGGTTCCGGTGGGATGGTGGCGCTCGGTCTACGCCTCACAGAACTGCTTCGCCAACGAGACTTTCCTGGACGAGATCGCCAGGAGTGCCGGCCGCGACCCGTTCGAGTTGCGGCACTCGCTCCTCGCCGAGTCGCCGAGGTTCCTCAAGGTCCTGGAGCTGGCCGCGGAGAAGGCGGGGTGGGGTGCGGCACCTCCCCCGGGCCGCTCCCGCGGCATCGCGATCCACCGGTTCTTCAGCGACTCGATCGTCGCCGAAGTGGCGGAGGTGTCGGTAGAATCGAGCGGCGTGCGGGTGCACCGGGTAGTGTGTGCCGTGGACTGCGGCATGGCGATCAATCCGGGCGCCGTGGCCGCCCAGATGGAAGGCGGCATCGTCTACGGGCTGAGTGCCGCGCTGAGCGGCGCGATCACGCTCGAGGGCGGACGGGTGAAGCAGAGCAATTTCCATGATTATCCGGTGCTGCGGATGAACGCGATGCCCCGGGTCGACGTGCACATCGTGGAGAGCACCGACGCCCCGAAGGGGGCCGGCGAGCCCGCGGTTCCTCCCATCGCACCGGCCGTCGCCAACGCGGTGGCCGCCGCGACCGGGAGGCCGGTGCGGGCGCTTCCCATCACGTAGGACATGGCCATCAGCATCAGCTGTCGGCTATCAGCTGATCATAGGTGTGGGCCGGACCCCGGACCCCATGGCCGGCACCTCTGATAGCTGATAGCCGATAGCTGATGGCTTCCTTATATTCCCCCCATGAAGTCGGACCAGATCCGCCGTCTCTTTCTCGATTTCTTCGTCGCCAAGGGGCACCGCGAGGTGCCTTCTTCGTCGTTGGCACCGGCCGACGATCCGACGCTGCTGTTCACCAACGCCGGCATGGTGCAGTTCAAGCGCACCTTCCTCGGCCAGGAGCAGCGGGACTACCTCCGCGCCACGACCTGCCAGAAGTGCGTGCGGGCGGGCGGCAAGCACAACGATCTCGAGCAGGTGGGCCACACCAGGCGACACCATACGTTCTTCGAGATGCTGGGGAACTTCTCCTTCGGCGACTACTTCAAGCGCGAGGCGATCGCCTACGCCTGGGAGTTCGTCACCAGTCCCTCCTACCTCGGCATCCCTCCCGAGCGCCTGCGTGTCACGGTCCATCACACCGACGACGAAGCCCGCCGCTACTGGCGGGAGATCTCCGGTCTTCCCGACCACCGGATCTACGGCCTGGGCGACAAGGACAACTTCTGGCAGATGGGCGACACCGGGCCGTGCGGGCCGTGCACTGAGATCTACGTGGATCTCGAGTGGGCGGACGGGGCGGAACGGGGCGGAACGGCGGAACGGCGGAAGGCGGCGACTCCTCGGCATCCGTGGATCCGGAACCAGGAGGCCGACGCGTCGTCCGCCGTTCCGCCGTTCCGCCGTTCCGCCGACAGCATCATCCCCCAAGCGGAATTCGAGGAGCTCGCGGAGTCCGGCCGGTTCCTGGAGATCTGGAACCTCGTCTTCATGCAGTTCGACCGCTCCGCCGACGGCACGCTCACGCCGCTGCCGAAGCCCTCGGTGGACACCGGCGCGGGCCTGGAGCGCATCGCGGCCGTGATGCAGGGCGAGGACGACAACTTTCACACCGATCTATTCCTGCCGCTCATCGAGCGGGTTGGGGAGCTGGTAGGCACGCCCTACGACCGCAGCGCCGAGAACCGGGGGTCGTACCGGGTGCTCGCCGACCACGCGCGGGCGGTGAGCTTCCTGCTGGCCGACGGGGTGTATCCCGGCAATGACGGGCGCGGTTACGTGCTGCGCCGGATCCTGCGGCGGGCGGTGCGTCACGCCTGGCTGCTGGGGCGCCGCGAGCCGACCCTCGCGTTGCTCACCGACGTCGTGGTGCGGCAGATGGGCGATGTCTACCCCGAGCTGACCGCGAAGGCCGGGTTCATCCACGAGGTGACGGAGACCGAGGAGCGGCGCTTCCTCGAGACGATCGAGGGCGGCCTCCGCCGTCTGGAGGAGATCTTCGCCTCCGGCGCCACCGCGATCTCCGGCGACGATGCGTTCAAGCTCTACGACACCTTCGGGTTTCCCATCGATCTGACCCAGATCATCGCGGGCGAGCGAGGGGTCGGTGTGGACCTCGCCGGGTTCGAGCGCGCCCTGGAGGAACAGCGACAGCGCTCCCGCGCTGCGCGCACCTCGGGCTCGGCAAGGCTCGACGCCAAGGCGGGTGGAGCTGCGGCCGTCGGCCGTGCGGCCAAGGCCGGAAAGTGGCGCTCGGTCAAGCGGGGTAAGCAGAAGTTCGTCGGTTACGAGACCACCGACGCCGACACCGAAATTCTCTCCTTCCGGCAGGAGGGGCCGCGGGTCGAGCTGGTGCTCAAGGAGAATCCCTTCTACGCCGAATCGGGCGGACAAGTGAGTGACGTCGGCGAGGTGAGCGGCGAAGGCTGGTCGCTCGCTGTGGATTCGGTGCGGAAGGATCCCAAGGGGACGGTGGTCGGCGGCGAGTTCGCCGAGAGCTTCGAGCCCACCGCGCTGCGCGCCTCGGTGGACGCGCCACGGCGGCGGGACATCGAGCGCAACCACAGCGCCACCCACCTCGCGCACTACGTGCTGCGGAAGCGGCTCGGCTCCCACGTCCGCCAGCAGGGCTCGCTGGTCGAGCCGGAGCGACTGCGCTTCGATTTCTCGCATCACGGTCCGATCGATCCGGCGGCACTCCAGGCCATCGAGGACGAGATCAACGACCTCGTACTCGCGAACGAGGCGGTGACGACGCGCGAAATGCCCTATCCCGACGCCTTGGCGCTCGGCGCCATGGCGTTCTTCTCCGAGAAGTACGGCGACGTCGTCCGCGTGGTGCGGATGGGTCCGTCCGTCGAGCTCTGCGGCGGCACCCATGTGCGCACCACCGGGCAGGTCGGCCCCTTCCGGTTCAGCGGGCAGACGGGAGTCGCGGCCGGGGTGCGTCGCATCGAGGCCGTGACGGGAACCGGCGCGATGCGCGCCCTGCGCGAGCAGGAGAAGCGCCTGGCGCAGGTGGCCGAGACGCTCAAGGCGCAGCCGGAGCACGTGGTGCGGCGGCTGGAGCAGCTGCTGGAGGAGCGGCAGCGGCTCGAGACTCGGCTGGCGGAGGCGCTGCGCAGCGGTGGTGCCGCGCCGATGGCCGGCGACCAGGCGACGGTGAAGGGCGTGGACCTCACCATCGCCGAAACCGCGAGCGAGGACCGCGCCGAGGTGGGCCGGATCTCCGATCAGTTCCGCGACGGAAAGCGGAACGGCGTGCTGGTGCTCTTCAGCACCGGCGGGCGCGGCGGCATTCACGTGACCCTCACCGACGATCTGGTGCGCGCCGGGCGGAACGCGGGCGACCTGGTGAACCGGATCGCCGCCCTGAGCGGCGGCAAGGGTGGCGGCCGCCCCCACTTCGCCTCGGCCGGCGCGGGCGACGCGGCGAAGCTGCCGGCCGCGCGGGCGGCGACCCGGGATCTCGTCTCCGTCTGGCTCGGCGGGCCGTCCGAAGGGAACGGCGCCTGAGGGCCGCCACCGACTGGCTGGCGCGGGAGACCGCCCGCGCGCCCGAGGCCCTCCGGCAGCGGGTGTGGGATCATGTCGGGAGCTCCGGGTCCGATGCGCTGACGCCCGAGGCATTGGCCGAGTCGGGGCGCAGGGCGCTCGATCGGGTGCTCACGCGGGCGGGGGACCGCTCGGTGGCGCTCGATCTCCTCGCGGCGGACGCGCTCGTCACCCTCGCCCTGCTGGCCCAGGCGGAATCGCAGCCCGAGCTCCTTGCAGACTTCGCCGCCTCCATCCTCCGCGACGTATCGCCCCGCGCGTGATCGACCTCCATTGTCACCTCCTGCCGGCCGTGGATGACGGGTCGCGCTCCGTCGCACAATCGGTCAAGGTGATGAAGCAGATGGCCGCGCACGGGGTGACCGACGTATGTCTCACGCCCCACCTGCGCGCGGGCCAGCTGACCGGCGCGCCGCCGCGGTCGCATGAGGAGGCCTTCGCGGCGCTCCAGGCGGCCGCACCGCCACTGCCCCGGCTGCACCGCGGCGCGGAGGTCATGCTCGATCGTCCGCTTCCGGCCACCGGCGAAAACTTCCGGCGCTGGACCATCGCCGGGACCCGGTACATCCTGGTCGAGTTTCCCCGGATGGTCGCGTACGACACGGTCTCCATCGCGCTGGGCCGGGTGGTGGACGCCGAGCTCCAGCCGCTGCTTGCCCATCCCGAGCGATATACCTGCTGCAGCCCGGAGGCCGTCGCGCGATGGCGCGAGCTCGGCGCGCGGATGCAGGTGGACGCGACCACTCTGTTGTCCACTCAGTCGCGCGGACAGCGGGCCCGGGCCCTGGTGTCGGCCGGCCTGGCCGACATTCTCGCGGCGGACAACCACGGCGACGACCGCAGCATCGCGACCGGGCGCAAGTTCCTCGAGGCCCAGGATGGCGCCGAGCAGGGCGAGCTGCTCACGGTGCTCAATCCCCGGGCCATCCTGGAGGACAAGCCGCTCGTCGCCGTGCCGCCGGTGGAGATCCGCCGGAGCTGGATGCAGAGGATTCGCCAGCTTCTCGATGGCGGCCAATGAGCGCCGCCGGCATCAAGGCGGGACTCGAGGCCCTGGCTCGGTCGGTGCTCGACAGCGTCACGCTGAGCGAGCGGGTCGCCGCGGTCGCCGGACGCTACGCCGAGACCCTGCGGGCCGGGGGCACGATCTTCTTCTGCGGCAATGGCGGGAGCGCGGCGGACGCCCAGCATCTCGCCACCGAGTACGTGGTGCGCTACTCGGCGTCCCGGCGTCCGCTGTCGGCTATCGCGCTCACCACCGACTCCTCGCTGCTGACCGCGGCCGCGAACGACCTGGGCTTCGAGCGGGTATTCGCCCGGCAGGTGGAGGCGCTGTGCCGTCCCAAGGACCTGCTGGTGCTGCACAGCACCAGTGGGGAGAGCGCGAACCTCCTCGCCGCGGCCCGCGCGGCCCGCGAGGGCTCGGTGCGGACCGTCGCATTCCTGGGTCGCGGCGGCGGCGCGCTGGCGGCGCAGGTGGACGAGGCGATCGTGGTGCCGTCCGACGACACCGGCCGGATCCAGGTGATCCACCTGGCGCTCGAGCACCTGATCGTGGAGCTGGTGGAGGAGGAGCTGGCCCGCGGCGCATGATCGCCCTGGACGGGAGGACGGCGCTGGTCACCGGCGGGAGCCGAGGCATCGGGCGCGCGGTCGCGCTCATGCTGGCGAGGGCGGGGGCGGACGTGGCCGTGGGGTACCGAAGCCGGAGAGCCGAGGCGGAGGCAGTCGCCGGTGAGATCCAAGGGCTGGGCCGCCGAGCCCTCGCGACCGGGGGCGACCTGGCCGACCCCGCGGCGGCGGACCGTATGGCGGAATCCGTCGCGAAGGCGTTCGGCCGGCTGGATATCTTCGTGGCCAACGCCGGGGTCTGGCCTCCGGACCCGGTTCCACTCGGCAGGCTGCCTTCCGAGCGCTGGCGCGCGACCATGGCCGCCAATCTCGACGCCGTCTTCTTCTCGACCCGCGCCGCGCTGGCCCAGATGGGCTCCGGGGGCAGGATCGTGCTGGTGTCCAGTACCGCGGGACAGCGTGGCGAAGCCGGGCACGCCGACTACGCGGCCACCAAGGGCGCGATCATCGCGCTCACCAAGTCCCTCGCCATCGAGTGCGCCCCCGAGATCCTGGTCAACTGCGTCGCGCCCGGCTGGGTGGACACCGAGATGGCCGCCCCCGCCTTCGGCGGCGGGGAAAAGGAGCGCATCGCGCGGACCATCCCGCTCCGCCGGATCCCCTCCGCCGAGGAGATCGCCGGGCCGATCGTCTTTCTCTGCAGCGACCTCGCCAGCCACGTGACCGGCGAGGTGCTGAACGTGAACGGCGGGAGCGTGCTGTGCGGGTGAGCCGATGATCCACATCCTCTTCACCGGCGGCACGATCTCCATGCAGCGAGACGCGGCCGCGGGCGGCAACGTTCCGGCGCACGGCGGGGAGGCGCTGGTACGGCTGGCGCCGGGGATCGAGCGGATCGCGCCGTACCGGATCGAGGACTGGGCCCGGATGCCGGCCTGCCACTTCGACCACGACCGGCTCTGGGCCATGCGCGAGCGGGTGCGCGAGGTGGCCGAGTCGGGCGACGTCAGCGGGATCGTCATCACTCACGGCACGGACATCCTGGAGGAGACGGCCTACCTGCTCGACCGCACGCTCGACCGGCGGGTGCCGGTCGCGATCACCGGAGCCATGCGCACCTCCAGCGACGACGGCTGGGACGGGCCGCAAAACCTTCGCGACGCGGTGGCGGTGGCGGCGAGTCCCGTCGAGCGTCGGGCAGGGGCGCGATGGTGGTGTTCGCGGGCCAGGTGTTTGCCGGGCGAACCGCGGCGAAGAGCCATGCGACCGATGTCGCGGCGTTCTCCGCCCCCACGCCGCGCCGATCGGCCGGGTGGCCGACGGAGCGGTGGCGTACGGCGAACCGCCCGAGGCCGATCCGGCCACCATCCGGCCCGCCGCGCTTCGCGCCCGGGTGGCACATGTCCCCATGGTGGTGGGGGACGACGGCTCCATGCTCGATCTCGCCCGGCCCGCGCACGACGGCGTGGTGATCGAGTCGTTCGGAAGCGGCAACGTCCCGCCCGGCGCCGTCGCGGCCATCGGGCGCTGGCTGGACGAGGGAAAGCCGGTGGTGCTCGCCAGTCGCTGCTGGTGGGGGCGGGTGACGCCGGTCTACGCGTTCGACGGAGGCGGCGCGCGCACCACGGCGATGGGAGCGATCCCGGCCGGCCCGCGCACGCCGTCACAGGCGCGAATGGAGTTGGCCATCGCGCTCTCGGCCGGCGTGCCGTACGGCAGCGGCATGAGCTTCCCCGACCGGGTGCCGGTGCCCGAGGAGGTGCTCGAGATCGCCCGCGTGCTGGAAGAAGCGGGGCACGAGGCCTGGTGCGTGGGCGGCGCCCTGCGCGACACGCTCCTCGGAGATCCGCACTCCGACTTCGACCTGGCCACCTCGGCGCGGCCGGAGGAGGTCCAGCGCCTCTTTCGCCGGACCGCGGCGATCGGCGTGGAGCATGGCACCGTGGGGGTGATCGACCGCAATCGCGTCATGCACGAGGTGACCACCTTCCGCCGGGACGTCGAGACCGACGGCCGCCACGCCGTGGTGGAGTACGGCGCCTCGCTGGACGACGACCTCGCCCGCCGCGACTTCACCATCAACGCCATCGCCTTCCATCCGCTGCGCGGCGAATGGCGGGATCCCCACGGCGGCAGAGCGCGATCTCGAGGCCGGGGTCGTGCGGGCGGTGGGCGATCCGGCCGCGCGTTTCCGGGAGGACTACCTCCGGATTCTCCGGGCGATCCGATTCGCCGCGCGATTCGGCTTCACGGTCGAGCCGGAGACGTGGAAGGCGGCCCGGGAGGCCGCCCGGGGGCTGGGCCGCCTGTCGGCGGAGCGGGTGCGGGACGAATGGTTCAAGGGCGTTCGCACCGCGCGCGAGCTGGAAACGCTGGTGCGGCTCTGGCACGAGTCGGGTGCCGCGGCCATCTGGCTGCCGGAGCTGCGTCGGCTGGAACCGGGCGGGCCGCCGTCGCCGGAGGTCTCGCCGCCGCCGCGCGACCCCGTGCTCCTCACGGCCCTCCTGGTGTCCGACCCCGCCACCGTGCTTCGCCGGTTGCGCGGCTCCAACGCCGAGGTCGCGCGCGCGGAAGAGATGGCGGCAGGCCCGGTCGAGCCGGCGGCGCCGGACGAGGTCGCCGTGCGGCGTTGGCTGGCCGCGGTCGGCGGGGCGGCCGACGATCTCGCCGCGCTCCATCGGCTCCGGCAGGGGCACGACCCGCCCTGGCTGAGCACCGTGGCCGCCATCCGGGAGCGCGGTGATCCGCTGACACGCGGGGATCTGGCGGTGAAGGGGCGTGATCTGGAGGCGCTCGGCTTGAGCGGAAAACAGATAGGGGACACGCTCGCGGCGCTGCTGGACCGCGTGCTGGAGGAGCCGGCGGCCAACACCCGCGAACGGCTGCTGGCCCTCGCCGGCAAGCGACCGTGAGCACGCTCGGGTTCGCGGTCGCCGCGGCGCTGGGCAACCTGGCCGGCGCGCTGGCCGTGGTGCGCAGCCTCCGGCGCGAGCTGCGGGTGATCGACGCCTGCCTGGCGTTCGGCGCGGGCTTCATGCTCGCGGTGGCCGTGCTGGGCGTGTTGCCGGAGGTCTTGCGCGAGGGAGAGGACGGCGCGCTCTTCGTCCTCATCGGGTACCTCGCGGTGCATCTCGCTCAGCACGTCCTGACGCCCCACTTCCACTTCGGCGAGGAGACCCACAGCGTCAGCCGGTCGGCCGGGGTCTCGGCGCTGCTCGGCCTCACGCTGCACACCTTCTTCGACGGCGTCGCGATCGCCAGCGGGTTCCTGGTCTCGGGCGAGCTCGGCGTCCTCCTCTTCCTCGCCGTGCTGCTGCACAAGCTGCCCGAGGGGGTGACGATCGCGAGCGTGATGGTGGCCGGGGGGCAGACGCGGGGCAGGGCGCTCGCGGCGGCGGCGGTGCTCGGGCTGGCCACGATACTCGGCGTGGTGCTGACCGAGGTCGTGGCGCCGCTCGCGCAGTCACGGGCTCGCGCTGTCGGCCGGCGTGACGATCTATGTGGCGGCGTCGAACCTGGTGCCGGAGCTCCAGGCCAAGCGGGGCTGGCCCAGCGCCCTGGCTTTCTTCGGGGGGGCGACGGGATTCTTCCTGACGGAGCGGCTGCTCGACTCGTGGATGCGGTGAGCCGCTCGGGAGGAGGCATGGCCAGGAAACGCGGTGCGGGTCAGGGCGAGTCGCTCTTCAGGGCGACCCGGGAGGAGCAGCCGCTCGCGGCCCGGATGCGGCCGAGGACGCTGGACGAGTTCGCGGGGCAGGAGCACCTGCTGGCGCCCGGGAAGCCGCTCCGCGAGGCGATCGAGCGCGGCATCCCGGGCTCGATGATCTTCTGGGGCCCGCCGGGCAGCGGGAAGACGACGCTGGCTCATCTGGTCGCCGGCGCAGGCGCACGGGTGTTCGTTCCATTCAGCGCGGTCTCCGAGGGTGTGCCGCGGATCCGCGAGATCGTATCCGAGGCGCGGGCCCGGCTGGATTCGGGAGCCTCGCAGACCATCCTGTTCGTGGACGAGATCCACCGGCTCAACAAGGCCCAGCAGGACAGCCTGCTGCCCCCTTCCGAAGACGGCACGATCACCCTGATCGGCGCCACCACCGAGAATCCCAGCTTCGAGATCAATGGCGCGCTGCTGTCGCGCACCCGGGTGTTCGTGCTCCAGCCGCTGGGCGCGGCGGACGTGGCCGAGCTGGTGAGGCGGGCAATCGAGGATCGGGAGCGCGGGCTCGGCCGGATGGAGCTGCGAGTCCAGCCGGAGGCGATCGACGTGATCGCGGCCGAGGCGGACGGCGACGCGCGCCGCGCACTCACCGTCCTCGAGGCGGCGGCCGCGCATGTAGGCGCAAGTGGGACGATCACCCCGGAGGTGGCGCGGGAGGCGATGCAGAAGCGCTTCGCCCGCTACGACAAGGCCGGTGAGGAGCACTACAACCTGCTCTCGGCCTACCACAAGTCGCTTCGGGGCAGCGATCCGCAAGGCGCGCTGTACTGGATGGCCCGGATGCTGGACGGCGGGGAGGATCCGATGACGCTGTTCCGCCGGGCGATCGCGATGGCGGCGGAGGACGTCGGTCTCGCCGATCCGAACGCGCTGGTCATGGCGGTGGCGGCACGCGATGCGTTTCACATGCTGGGTCCGCCGGAGGGTTACCTCCCGCTGGCGGAGATGACCATCTATCTGGCGACGGCGCCCAAGTCGAACAGCGCGAAGGTCGCGCTCGGCGAGGCGATGGCTGCCGCCCAGGACACGCCGGCGGCGCCGGTGCCCCTCCACATCCGAAACGCGCCGACCGGGCTGATGAAGGAGCTGGGATACGGCAAGGGTTATCGCTATGCCCACGACTCGCCGGACGGGTTCCTGCCGCAGGAGTATCTGCCGGACGAGCTGCGGGGAACCGCGTTTTACCGACCGGGTGGGTTCGGGTACGAGAAATTGGTGGCGGAGCGGTTGGAGTGGTGGGCGAAGAAGCGGCGGCAGGCGGAGGGGGAGTCCGAGGAGGAGTGACGCCGGTCGCGAAGCGGGCGTCTTCCGGCCCGGAGATTGCGGTCGCTCCAACTGCTCGGCACTACCCTTATCTTTCCCACCGGGTGCCAGGAGGGCGTCAATGGGGCCAAGAGGCTGGGCGGGTTTGATGGCACTGGCAGTCGGCCTCGGGGGCTGTGCCTGACTGGGGAACACGCTGAAGGAGCCCGACGTCCGGCTCGAGCGCGTCGTGGTCCGGGACGTCGGCGTGAGGGGCGGCAATCTCGATCTCATGGTGGACGTCGGCAATCCCAACCCGTTCGACCTTCGCGGGACCGAGGTGGAGCTGGGCTTCGACGTGGAGGGCTCTCACGTCGGTGACCTGCGCTACGCCGACGAGTTCAGTGTGGACCGGGGCGGCCGCACGACGCTCCGGCTGCCGCTGCGGTTCGAGTGGGCCGGTGTCGGCAGCGCGCTCCGGACCGCGCTGAGCTCCGGCGAGATCCCCTACGAAATGAAGGGCCAGATCAGGCTGCAAACACCGTGGGGCGCGCACAGCGTCCCCTTCACCAGGGAAGGCCGCGCTCCGCTCACCCGCGTGGGCGGCGTGCTATCGGTCCCGACCGGCCGCTGAGCGGCGAGGAATCACGAGCTATCAGTAGAGCACCCATCGAAGTCCGCGATCCGATCGAGCGCGCGGTTCTCGTCGCCGCACCCCGCAAGGGGTCGGGCGATGCCCGGCACGTGACCGATCACCTCGAAGAGCTGACCCGCCTCGTCGACACCGCCGGCGCCGAAGTTGTCGGCCGCATCTCGCAGCAGATCACCGCCCCCAATCCCGCCACTCTGATCGGCGAGGGCAAGGTCGAGGAGGTGGCGCGCGCGGTGGCGGAGTCGGGAGCGACCCTGGTCATCTTCGACGAGGAGCTCAGCCCGGTGCAGGGCGCCAATCTCGAGCGGGCGCTCGAGGTCCGGGTGATGGACCGGCCGGAGGTCATCCTCGACATCTTTTCCACTCGCGCGCGGAGCCACGAAGCCAAGCTCCAGGTGGAGCTGGCGCAGCTGGAATACCTGCTGCCCCGGCTCACCCGGATGTGGACCCACCTCTCCCGTATCCGCGGCGGCATCGGCCTTCGCGGTCCCGGCGAGACCCAGCTCGAGACCGACCGCCGGATCATCCGCCAGCGGATCCAGGCGCTCAAGGCCAAGCTCAAGGGCGTCGAGCGGCACCGGGAGAACCTCCGCTCAGGCCGAGACCCGATGCTCGGCGTCGCGCTGGTGGGCTACACCAACGCGGGGAAATCGAGCATCCTCCGGGCGCTGTCCGGCCAGCACGAGATCGTGGTCGAGGACCGGCTCTTCGCGACGCTGGATACCCTCACCCGCGAGGTGGACCTGGGCGAAGGCAACCGCGCCCGTGTCACCGACACGGTGGGGTTCATCCGCAAGCTGCCGCACCATCTCGTAGCGAGCTTCCGGGCGACGCTGGAAGAGGCGCAGGGGCGCCGACCTCCTGCTGCACGTGGTGGACGCGAGCCATCACGACTGGGAGGGTCAGATGCGGGTGGTCGAGCGGGTGCTGGCGGAGCTGGAGCTCGCGGACCGCCCACTGATCCCGGTCTTCAACAAGATGGACGTCGTGACCGACCCGGTCGGGCTTCGCCGCGCGGGTGCGGGAGCTGTATCCCGGTGCCCTGACGGTCAGCACCATGCGCACCAGCGGGCTCGCGCCGCTCAAGGCCATGCTCCGGGAGCTGGAGCGCGCCGGCCGCCCGACAGTGCGGGTGCGGCTTCCGGTCTCCGACGGCGCGCGCCTGGCGGCGCTGTACCGCGATGGCGAGGTGCTCTCGCGGCAGGAGAACGGCGGAGCGCTCGATGTCGTGGTGCGGCTCGATCGCTGGCAGGTGGACCGCCTGCGGGCGGAAGGGGTGGATGTGGTCGACGCCGCGGCGGGTGGAGAGGTGGGGCGGAGAGCGGGGTAGGTGCACCGCTGACGAGTTGACGCGGTTCTTGACGCCCGGCTGCGGGTCGGACGCCACCGTGGTTCGCATCTCACTCTCTCAGCCGATGAGGTTGCGATGCGTACCGCGAAGCCCTCCCAACTAGTTCCCAGAATCGCGATACTGGTGGCGCTCGCCGCGACCGCCGAAGCGGTGGCCTCGGGGGTTCCCCCGACAAACGCGGTCCCCAACATTCGCCTGCGTGCCGCGCAGGTGCGCGTCGCGATAGTCTCGAAAGGCGACGTCGGCCAGTATGCAGGCATGTGCGACGGCGGCGTCGGCACCGACTCCCTCGACGGGACCCTCGACCTGAAGGACCTGGGTGACGACGGCACCGCCCTCTACGCGGGCAAGCTCACGAGGGTCACCGAGGTCGACGCCTGCGGCACCAAGCCGGCTCCGACGGAAGATCAGGTGGCCATGTGCTTGGCCCATCTGTCCGGCCGCTCGCCCATGAACGTCACTCTCGAGGTCTACGAGGATGACCGGGGGGCGTGGGTGAAATCGAAGCCGGCCTACCCCATGCCATCCGAAACCGTCAAGAAGGAGATCAGCGGCTGTTCCGAGCCGAGTGAGTGGCTGGCCGCGTATCCCGCGGATGGGTGGATGAGCGGGCTGGGGCTCGAAGGTGTCCCCTCCGGACCGCTGGGAACCGGGACATACACCACCGAGAACCTGACCCTGAAGGTGTTTTAGGCGCGAGGCCGGCGTCACCGGGTCTCGAGCCGCCGCCGCGCATCGGCCACAGCGGGCAGGTCGCCGTCGGCATCGGGCCATGCGGACAGGAAGGCCAGGTAACCGGCGCGCGCGCGCACTGGATTCCCCGCGGCCTCCCACGCGAGCGCGGCTCGATACCGGCACAGCTCGATCACGGCGTGTCCGTCCCAATCGATCGTGTGTTGGGCGGCGAGGCTGTCGTAGCGCTCGGCGGCCGCGCAATTGGCGTGGGCGGCCGTCGCCGCGTAGCCGGCCGACTCCAGCGCATCGTCGGTGGGCTGGAGCGCCAGCGCCTGCTCCACCGCCGTCCGTCCCTCCGCCGCCCTTCCTCGTGCAAGTAGCAGCTCGCCCCGGGCCAGCAGCAGCCGCGCCCGGGCGCCGCGGGAGACGGCCGTGGTCTGCGACTCGACCCGGCGGAGCAGCGCCTCCGCGCGCGAGGTCGCTCCCAGGCGGGCGAGCAGCTTGACACCCCTCGCGAGCACTTCGTACGGCAGCAGGCGCTTCGCCGCGGTCCGCTCGAGCGCCGCGAGGTCGGCCAGCGCCTCGGACCGGCGGCCCCGGGCCATCTGGACTTCGGCCCGGAGGAGATAGGTGATGGCCGTCCCCAGGGTGTCGTCGCTGGCGCTGCTGGCGGCTTCGGCGTCGGTGAGCAGCTGGTTGGCCAGCGCGAAGCGGCCCAGGTGTGCTTCCAGCATCGCCAGGGAGCGGAGGCCGCCGGCGCGACCGGAGGGAATGTCGTCCAGCCGCCGCCGATACGCGGCCCGCGCATCCGCGACCCGCCCGAGCAGGACCAGGGTGACGCCGTACTCATGGCTCACGAAGGGATGCCGCACCAGCGAGGACTCCGCGGCGAAGCCCTCTTCGTATAGGGCCGCGGCTTCCCGTTGCCGACCCACCCGGGCGAGCACGGTGGCCCGATTGATCAACAGGGCTGGAGGACGGGCGGGAGCATACCGCGCCACGGAGCTGTCATAGGCCTCCACCGAGCGGGAAAACTGTCCGTCGAAGTAGTACAGCTGAGCCAGTGTGAGCCATCTGGATGCGCTGGTCCGGTCCTGCACCACCAGGGCCCGGGCGCTGGCGATGGCGGCCGGCCAGTCTTCCCGGGCGTTGGCGACGTCGAGCAGCACCTGGAGCCGCTCCCCGATCGGCAGTGTCCTGGCCAGTCGCTCGCCGGCGTCGGCGTACGCCGCCGCCTTCCTCTGATCGTAGGAGAACCAATACTCGTAGGCCAGCCAGCCGTAGGGAGCGGCGAACGCCGAGTCCAGCTCGATCGCGCGATGCGTGAGCGCAACCCAGCCCAGATCGCCCCTGGTGGTGAGCTGTCTCGCCATGGCGTAGGCGCGGAGGGCATCCAGCGAGGCCGTCGTGACTTGCGGAAGCGGCTCACGCGGCGGTATCAGCCGCGCGGCTGCGGCCACGTCGCCCTCCAGCGGCGCGATCAGACGGGCGACGACGTTCCGCGGCGGCTCCGGAGAGGAAGCCTCCGCCTGCCGCAGCTTGAGGGTCCGTCCGGTCTCGGGGTCGGCCAGCCGATAGGTCACCGTCAGGTGGTCGGAGACGCGGGCCACCGAGGGGACGAGCACCAGGCCGATGCCGGTCCGGATCGCCACTTCCCGCGCGGTGGCCTCGTCCGGTGGGCCGCTGGTGTCGCGGCTGCGCATGCGAGCCAGCGCGGAGCGCAGCGCCGGCGACGGCAACTGGCGGTACGGCAGAGCGCGATCGATCGCGAGCCGCAGCGTAAGGGCAGCGAGCGATTCCGGCTGGGTGGCTCCCGCCGCCAGCTCTGGCCGGGCGACGACGACGTCGGGAGCTCCCGGCGCTGGAGTGCTGGATCGCGCGGCCAGATACCGCATGGCCAGGACCCCGGAGCCGGTCGCGGCCAGGACGAGTGCTCCCGCCAAGAGCATTCGGCGTCGAGCGCGCCCGCGGCAGGGGCTGACGGCGACGGCTGCCGCGCCGGCTCCGGGGCCGGCCCGGCGCGAGCTATCCAGCACCACCCGGCGGACCAGCTCGTGACTGAACTGAAAGGCGCCGGAATGGCGCGGGGCGAGGCGGATCAGGCGCCGTGCGACCAGCTCGTCGCGGCCGACATCGAAACGCTCAGCCGGTAGGTTCGCGGCGGCTCGGGCGGCCGTCTCCGGCACCTCCGGCTCCAGTCCAGCCATGGCCTGCGCTACCGCCCGGGCATCGTCCCCCAGGCGGGCCAGCCTGCTCGCAATGATCGCGCGGAGACCGGTGGGCAGCGGCGCACGCCATCCCTCGGCGTGGACCAGACGCCACGAGCCCTGTTCGCCAACGGCCAGCACGCCCTCGTCCACCAGGGCAGCCACCAGCTCGATGGTGTAGAGCGGGTTGCCGCCACCCTCGGCATGCAGACGGGTCGCGAGCGAGTGCCGGTCGGCGAGCGGGAGCACCAGCATGGAGGCGATCAGTGCCTCCACCTCGCCCGCTGTCAACGGAGGAAGCTTGAGGCGTCGGACTCGCGGCGTGCCGGTCAGCGAGGCCAGCGCGGTCGAGCTGGGGTGTTGATCGGTGCCGAGGGCGGCGACGATGAGGATGCGGCCCCGTGCCTTTCGAGCCGCGGTCGTCAGCACCGCGAGGGCCGAATCGTCGGCGAGCTCGAGATCGTCCACGAAGAGGACGACCGGGCGATCTTCGGCCACCGCGGTCAGCGCCGCCGCGACCGCATCCTCCGCGGGGAGGCCATCGTCCGATCCCGACAGCGTGGGGAAGCGCGCTCCGATTCTCGGGACCAGCGCGATCATCGTCGTGAGCGCGGCGGGAGAGGCAGCCCCGAGTCCGGGCGCCAGGGCCAGGCCGCCGAAGACGGCCCGCGCAACTCCCCCGGCTGCCTCCAAGGCGCCGGACGGCAGCGTCAGCCAAGATGACTCCGTCCCCGGCGCTGCTCGCCCCTCGAAGGAACTCCTCGACCAGCCTGGTCTTGCCGATCCCGGTCTCGCCTTCGATCAGGACCACCGCGAGGTGGCCCGATCGGCTCGAGGCCCAAGCCGCCTCCAGCTCGGCCAGTGCCGGGCTCCGACCGACCATGTCGGGGGTGAAGAGCGCCGCTGAGCCAGGGCGATGGCCGGGAGCAGTGCCGGCGACGGTGCGCTCGACCTTCGCACCGGCGAGGCGAAGCTCGGGTCCCGGTTCCACCTCGAGCTCGGACCGCAGTCGCGCCACGGCGGCGGCGTACCGTGCCCGGGCCTCCACTGGCCGCCCGGCCAGCCTCAGCGCCTCGACCAGATGCCGGTGGCCCCGCTCATCGAGGGGCAGCACCCCGGTCCACCGCTCGGCCCAGGCGGCGGCCTCGTCCCAGTCGCCCCGCTCGGATGCGCCGCCGACCAGCTGGTCGAGCGCTCGTGCGAGATTCTGTCGCAGCCCTTCCCGCTCCACCTCGAGCCAGGTCCGAAACGCTTCGCCTCCGACGTCCTCCAGCCCGGTCAGGAAGTCACCCCTCCACCATTCCACCGCTTCCACCGGCCGCCCCTCGGCGATCGCGGCCTCGAAAGCGGTGGCATCGAGCCGGACGGCCGCGGGATCGAGCCGCACCAGCTCGCCTTCGGTGGCCAGCCCGTCACCCACGACCCGCTTCAGCTCCAGCAACGCCTGCCGCAGGGACTGGCGGGCCCTGGCCTCGTCGGTTCCCTCCCAGAGCAGCGCGGCCAGTTCGGCGCGCGACACCGGTCGGGGCGACCGCCGCGCCAGAAATGTCAGGAGGCTGAGCTCCTTCCGACGGCTGGACAGGCGCGCCGCCCGCCGTCTCGACCCCCACCTCGCCCAGCGTCCGAAGCAGGATCACGGGCGCGCCTCCCGGCAGCGGCTGCAACCAGCGATTGACGCCGGCCTTGACGCGTGGCTGCGGCCGGGGAGGCAGCTTCGTGGACACCATGACCAACCCGGCAGCGGGCTCATGACGAGCTCCGAATTCGACCAGCCCCTCGAAGGTCCCGAACGGCTGGACTACTTCATGGTTCGGCTCGCCCGCCGGGATGACGACCCGGAGCGGGTCGCCGGGCTGGTGGAGCGGCTGGCGACGGGAGAGAAGCGAGGGTTCGACACGGCGGACCAGCTCGTCCGGCTGGTGGTCGCGTGGGACTCCCCCGATTCCAACATGGATGGCGTTCTGGAGTAGGGCAAGCAGGTCTGGGGGGAAGGTGCCCGGGGCGTTCTCTCGCTGGCCGGTCCGAGCCGAACGAGGAGGGCCTGACCATGTCGGAAGCCGCACGCTCGGACGAGTTGACGCGGTTCTTGACGCTCGGCTGCGGGTCGGAGGGCAGCATGGTGCGCATGTCACACTCACCAGTATCGAGGATGCGATGCGCCCAGGTCGCCGCCGTCTGCCTCTGGATGGCCGCCGGAGCGTCCCGCGCGCACGCCCAGAGCATTGGAGTAGCTCCTGAAACTGGAAAGGTTCGGCTGGCCGTGATGGAGCTCAACGGGTCGGCGCTCCGGATCATGCAGACGCAGGGGCAGATGCCGCAGGGCGGCGGCGTGCAGACCACCCAGACGGTGAATCTGCCGCCGCCGCCCGAGTTCGCGCGGACGCTCACCGAGATGCTCACCACCGCGCTCATCAACACGGGGCGGTTCGTGGTGCTCGAGCGCCAGCAGATGCAGGCGGTCATCGCCGAGCAGGACCTCAATACGGCCGGGCGGGTGAACAAGGAGACCGGCGCCGCCCAGGGTCACATCATCGGCGCGCAGGCCATGATCACCGGCGACATCACCGGCTATTCCTATACCCAGCAGTCGGTCGGCGGCAGCGCCCTCAACGTGATCAAGAACCTCAAGGTCGGCGCCTCGCGGGTGAGCGCCTCCGTGATCATCGACCTGCGGACCGTGGACGCCGCGACCGGCGAGGTGCTGGCGTCGGCGAAGGGAAACGGCAGCGCCAGCTCCACCGGCGTGGCCGGGGACCTGATCAAGGGCGACCAGCAGATCAGCGCTTCCGGCGCGTGGAGCACGCCCCTCGGCCAGGCGTCGCGGGCGGCCATCACAAAGGTCGTCGAGCAGCTGGTGGCCGGCATGCCGGAGCCGCGCTGGTCGGCCAAGATCGTGGAGGTGCGGGACGGCGTCGTGTACCTCAATGCCGGCACCGACGGCGGCGTGTCACCCGGCCTGATGCTGGAGGTCTATGACGTCCAGAAGCCGCTGATCGACCCGGACACCGGCAAGAATCTCGGCGCCCCGGACAAGCTGCTGGGGGAGATCCAGGTCGAGACGGTGCAGACGGGATTCTCGACGGCCAAGGTCGTGACCGGGACCGGGTTCGCACGGAACAACGTGGTGCGACGCAAGTCATGAGAGAGCTGTTTGCCCGCGGCGCAACGGAGGAACCGCTGATGCTTCCCCTGCGATTGGTCCCGATGCTGATGCTGATAGTCGGTGGAGCCTCCCCTCTCCTCGCTCAGGGGTTCGAGCGCCCGCCGACGGGCTACAGGTCGCCCACCATCGTTCCGGCCGGCCCATCGTGGTTCAAGGCGAGCGCTGTCGTCCCGACGCGTCTCGACTTGAAATGGGCGGCGGTTGCCAATGCCGGGTTGTACGGCATCCTGCGATCCAGCACCTCCGATCCGACTGAAAAATTGCTCCTGGAGATCCCGGCGGGTACCGGAGACCAGGACCTGACAGACAATTATTACTACTACTTCGATAATCTGCCCCCCCGATCGGGAGGGGTGACCTTCTCCTACAAGGCCTACGCGGTCTTCCTGGGCACCGATGGCTCCAGGACCCAGTCGACCCCCAGTCCAACCTTTGCCGTCCGGGCGTTGACACCGATCGCACCGCCGAAGCTCAAATCGCGGGTGACGGTTTCGCAGCTCATGGGGAGACTGCGGGTGACCCTCGACTGGGGCGCCGTGGACAAGGCTACGGGGTATCAGGTCTTCCAGATCACCAGGCCGCCAATGCCCCCGCTGCCGATGCTTACGACGACGGTGAGGCAGCCCTCCCTGATCATCGACAACGTCGTACCCGGCCAGGGTGGCACGGTCTGCGTCGTCACGGTGTACGAGGAGTTCCTCAAGGACGACACCGTCCGCTCCTGCGACCTGGTCGTGACGAGGGGGCCTTGATGAGGAAGACAACGATGAGGAGCTCGCTGACACGCGCAGTGTGGGTAGGGGCGCTGGTTTTCGGAGGCACGACGCCAACGTACGCAGACCATGCCTACGTCTTCGGCGGGGTGACGATCTATCGCAGCTCAGGACCAGCTGTTGCCGAGTACGTATCCAAGTACACCACGTGCAGCTGGCACCTCGTGCACGGTGAGTGTGTCGGTTGGGAAGCGTGACTACGGCCGCGTCGTGAAGTGGTGTGGTGCCGCGAGCAAGGATATCACCGTCAGCCCCGGCTCCTTCGGGGGGTACGTCGAGTGCAAGGGATCGTCGCCCTGGTATCTGACAGTCCATGTCGCGATGCGCCATGCCAACGACAACCTCACAACCCATGCAGAGGTCGTCACCATCACGGTCAATGTGATTCCATGACGCCCGAGGCGACGATCCCGTGATCGGGCCCAGAAGGAGGGAACTGGTGCGTACCGTGATATCGGCGGGCCTCATGCTGCTCTGCACGGCACCGGCGGAGGGCCAGAGCAGGCCGCCCAGGGAGCTGGGGAACTTTCCGGTCGTAGTCAACACCGTGCCCCCCGGCGGGGTGCTGGTGAGCTGGCAGCCGGTGCAGAAAGCGTCGGAGTACGAGATGGAGCGCTGCGAGGGGGCCGCGCTCACCACCTGCGCAATGAAGACGACGCCACGCATCACGGCCGGGCAGCCGCTGCAGGTGCGTGACAACCTGAGCGCGGGCGGCACCTATCTCTACCGGGTCACAGCCTACGGCTCGAGGCAGTTGCCCATCGCGCAGGGGCAGGTCGGCTACGTCTACACGCCGCTCACGGTCGTCCTGATGCCGGCTCCGGGCGGCACAATCACGCCAATGACCCCGCCGGGGCCGGCGCAATTGACCGCGGTCAGCCCGGTGCCAGGGCAGATCCACCTCTCCTGGACCCGGGTCCCGAACGCGACGCGCTACCGCGTGTACCGCACCAACGTGGGCACGGGGCCCGAGCGGGAGCTGGCTCCTCCAGGCACTGATCCGTCCGGGAACACGCCGGACCGATACATCGATACCTGGGGAATGCAGTTCGGCAAGCTCTACAGCTACAAGGTGTACGCGTACGTCCAATCGGGTGCCACCGAGATCCGCACGACCTCCAGCCCACTCGCCACTCGGCAGTCGCTGCCCTTCGTGCAGGTGTCGGGGCTCACGCACACGGTCGTGCCGTCCGTCCGTTCACCCGGCAATTTGAATGTCACGTTCAGCTGGCCCGCGGTGAAGGACGTGGAGAAGTACATGGTCTGGGACGAGACCCAGCGTATCCTCGCGGACAGCCCCGCCACCTCGTATACCGAGGTCAGGGTGCCGGTGGGCCGAAGTCTCACCATCTGCGTCAGCGCCCAGTACCCCTACAACGTGGCCCAGCACAGCACGGCGCCGTGCCTCGTGATCACGACATGAGAAGAACAAACCACACGCTGCAAACCGGCAACCTTTGGACGGATGCATGCCATGCGATGGCTACCACGCTACTAAGCGGCAGCTTGCCAGGCAATCCAACATCGTGCGCATCTGAAAGGCCACAGAGAAACTTCACTCTAGTCCACAGCATCAAAATCGTACTTAAAGGTAGGCACGCGAATATCACCTTAGCCGTTCGATCGAAGGGAGAAATGAAGATGAGTGGAGCAACGAAAGCGGGACTCATTCGGATCATGGCGGTGGCTCTTCTGTTGCCCGGCGTGTTTTTCGATGTCGCCCAGGGGCAGGAGGCTATACGGGCTCCGAAACCCACCGAGCCCTTACCCCAGCCCACAACCAGGCCCATGACCCGGTCCCAGCAGATGGTGTTAGGCTCACTGACTAAGACAGGTGAAGTTCGTATGGAAACGATTGATCTCAAGGTTGATATGAGTAATCCTGAGGCAACGGCTGATCCCTATGCTACGGTGAAAAAGCTGCTAGAACAGAACAGCATCCCAGTGAATGGCTTAAGGATCAACTCCCAAACTCTACTGAGGAATGGCGGCGCCACGAAATGCTATCACATTGTCTATCCACCGGCGGAGAAATCCAATACGATTTGCGAATAGCGGAGGCGTGACCAACGAGGTGGAGGCATACACTCGCCACCACGGGGCTGGTGCCGGCATCGTCGGCGCGCTTATGCGCACGTTGTGGACTTCATGCGTCTTGTCGAAGATCGTGTTAATCCCCCACTCCAACCGTGCACGCCGCGAAGGAGGAACCGTGTCTCGAATGATGAGCCGTCCCGTGAGTTGGCTCCCGCTGCTCCTGCTGGTGATCGGGAACGCCGGTGCGCTGGCCGCCCAGCTCGAGCGCCCGCCGACAACCACCCCGACCGTCGTGGCCGCCGTAGCTTCGCTCACAGGGTGGAGCGACAAGAGCGGGATTTGGCTTCAGTGGCTGCCCGCTGCCGGAGCGGGTTCCTACAAGGTGACCCGGGTCGACAATTCCGCTACCAATCCTCCTGAGGTGACCCTCTACGAGGGCCCGGCGACCCAGTTCGTCTTTGAGGGGAGCAATTGCTCGCTGACAGATCCCGCCTTCAAGAATTGCGTGTACGTGGACGCCCGGACCCTCTACAAGGACCACCTCTATTCCTACAGGGTGTGGACCGGCGGTGGGCCCAGTCCGGTGGCGACCGTAAAGGCGACGACGGGCTGCGATGAGACGCTGGCACGTAAGGATCCGGCTCGGTGTGCACCATACAAGGACCGCCCCGTACCACGGACGAAGTAGTCGCTGACGGCGGAACGGCGGAACGGGAAGTTGCAAGAGCGGCGCCCCGGGCACCAGGCCCGGGGCGCCGCCTTGTCATGTCATGCGGACAGGATTTGTTCCGACTAACCAGGTTCTTTCGGGCCAGGCGTCCGCGTTCCGCCGTTCCGCCGTTCCGCCGTTCCGCCTACTTCCCGCTCAGCACCTGCTCCAGCAACAGCCACCGGTTCATCCCGGCGAACTTCTGGTGCATCTTCGTGATCGGCGCCGGATCCTGGGCGTCTTCCTCGATCTGGAGGTCCGCCAGCGCGTCGAGCCCACTGTTGAGGAACTTCCGCAGGCCCTTCTCCAGCGCCATGCCCGCCGTCCGGAAGTTGAAGAGGGTCGAGAACTGCAGGGTGAAGCCGAGGTCGGCGAGCTGCTGGTTGGTGATCAGGGTGCCGGCCTTCTTCGCCTTCCCGAAGTAGAGCGAGGGCGAGAGGTTGAAGCCCAGCATCTGGTTGGGGTAGTACTTCCGCACGCCCTCGGAGAACTCCCGGGGCTGATCGAGCTCGACGTTGTTGAACTCGGGCCAGATCACGTCCACGCCCAGCTCCGCGGCCTCGAGCGCGTCGTCGATCGCCATCTTCACCCCACCCGGCTCCTGATCGGGCAGCGCGCCATCGATCGAGTCCGTGCGGGCGATGATGACGACGTCCACTCCCGTCGCCTCGGCGGCGCCCTTGATCGCCTTGAGCTTGGCCAGCCAGTCCTTGCGGGGGACCAGCACCTTGTTCCGCTTCTGCTTGCCCACGTTCACGATGTGGCCGCAGGTGCGGTTGGACGGATCCTGGTTCTCGAGGTGGACGCCGGCGGCGCCGACCCGGATCAGCTCGGTGGCGAGGGTGAAGGTCTGGGTGGGTCCGCCGAATCCTGCCTCCATGTCCACGAAGGCGGGTGGCGCCTCGACCAGATCCTTCCCCTCGCTGTCGTACCAGGACGTATTCCGGGCGCCCTCGATCCCCTTCCGCATCTCCAGCACCAGCTCGACCATCTGGTGCGACTGGTAGATGCCGATGTCCGGGTACATGCTCTTGGTGGCCGCGAGCTGCCAGCCGCTGCCGTACAGCGCCTTGAAGCCGAGCTTGGTCATGATGGCCGACGTAAACGCGTCGTACGCGCCGGCGGTGTGGAGGTAGGTGCCTTTGTCCCGGGCCTCGTGCAGGAGCCGGCGCAGTTTGAGCGCAGGGACCTCGGATTCCGGCGGCGCGAAGAGCCGGCCCACGGCGTCGGCGGGGTAGGCAGCATTGGGGGACACCGGTCGAGTGGCAGTCGCCATGGCGCGCTCCTAAAGATTGTGAAACTATTCACAAGATAGCAAAAAGTCGTGCCCGGCGCCAGAGAGGCGGTGCCCCTGCGACCGAGGGTGGGATGCCATACCCCCAACCCCCGGCCACATGTACATTTACCGACCCATGTTCATCACGAAGCCCTTCATCCGGGACCGCAAGATCCGGTTTGCCCTGGCCGGCTGCGGCCGGATCTCGGCCAACCATTTCGACGCCCTGGACAAGCACACCGACCGGACCGAGCTGGTCGGGGTGTGCGACGTGGACGCCGGGGCACTGGCCAAGGCCGAGGAGCGGACCGGTGCGCCCGGGTTCAAGTCCCTCGAGGCCATGCTGGCCGGCACCGAGGCCGACATCGTCATCCTGTCTACCCCCAGCGGTATTCACGCGGACCAGGCGGTGCAGGTCGCGGCCGCCGGCCGCCACGTGATGACCGAAAAGCCGATGGCGACGCGCTGGCAGGACGGGAAGCAGATGGTCCACGCCTGCGATGTGGCCGGCGTCCATCTCTTCGTCGTGAAGCAGAACCGCCGGAACGCCACGCTCCAGCTGCTGAAGCGCGCCGTCGAGAAGCGGCGGTTTGGCCGGATCTACATGGTGAACATCAATGTCTTCTGGACCCGCCCGCAGTCGTATTACGAGAGCGCGCCCTGGCGCGGCACCTGGGAGTTCGACGGCGGCGCCTTCATGAACCAGGCGAGCCACTACGTGGACCTGCTCGACTGGCTGATCGGACCGGTGGAGAGCGTGCAGGCCTACACCGCGACCCTGGCCCGCCACATCCAGGTCGAGGACACCGGCGTCGTCAGCATCCGGTGGCGGACCGGCGCGCTCGGCTCCATGAACGTGACCATGCTCACCTATCCCAAGAACCTCGAGGGATCGATCACGATCATCGGTGAGTCAGGGACGGTCCGGGTCGGCGGCGTGGCCGTCAACAAGATCGAGCACTGGGAGTTCGCCGACCGGGACCCGGACGACGATCTGGTCGAGAAGGCGAGCTACGATACCACGTCGGTCTACGGCTTAGGCCACCCGCTCTACTACGACAACGTCATCAAGGCGCTTCGCGGCGAGGCCTCGCCCGACACCGACGGCCGGGAAGGGCTCCATTCGCTCGAGATCCTGATCGCCACGTATCTCTCCGCCCGCGACGGCCGGCGGGTGGCCCTGCCGCTGGAGTACTAGATGCCGGCTGGCGAGCGCCGGAGCGGAGCCACCGGCTGGAGCGGACGCCGGGCACTGGTCACCGGAGCCGACGGATTCATCGGCAGCCATCTGACCGAAGCACTGGTGGAAGCCGGCGCCGAGGTAAGGGCCTTCTGCTTCTACAACTCGATCGGCTCCCGGGGTTGGCTCGACCAGCTCGGCCCCGACCTCCCGTCGAATCTCCAAGTCCTTTTCGGCGACGTGCGGGATGCCCGCGCGGTGGAATCGGCGTGCGACGGGGTGGAGATCGTCTTCCACCTGGCCGCCCTGGTCGGGATTCCCTACAGCTATCTGGCGCCCGAGTCGGTGGTGGACACCAACGTCCGCGGGACGCTCAATGTGCTGGAGGCGGTGCGCCGCCGGGGCTGCGCCAGGCTGGTGCACACTTCGACCAGTGAGGTCTATGGCACTCCGGACAGCGTCCCGATCACCGAGCGGCACGCGCTGAAGGGTCAGTCGCCGTACAGCGCCAGCAAGATCGCGGCGGACAAGCTGTGCGAGGCGTACGCGAGCAGCTTCGAGGTTCCCGTGGTCGTGCTCCGCCCGTTCAACACCTACGGCCCCCGGCAGTCGGCGCGCGCGGTCATCCCCACGATTCTGGCGCAGCTGCTGAGCGGACGGACCGCGATCCGGCTGGGCAACCTCGCCCCGCGGCGCGATCTGACCTACGTGAGCGACACGGTGGCGGGGTTTCTCGCCGCCGGCGTCTGCCCGGGGCTGGAGGGAGACACGATCCATCTCGGCACCGGACGAGCCGAGTCGATCGAGGACGTCTTCCGCGCCGCGTGCTCGGTCTGCGGCGTGGAGGCCACCATCGAGCCCGACCCGCTCCGGGTGCGCCCTCCGCGGAGCGAAGTCATGGTGCTCCAGTCCGATCCCACCCGCGCCATGCAGCGCCTGGGATGGCAGGCCAAGGTCTCGCTCCGGGAGGGACTCGACGCGACGGCGCGGTGGCTCGGCGCGAACCTCGATCGCTATCGGCCCGAGACCTATGCCGTTTGAGGCGCCGGGCGGGCCCCGAAGCCATGACCGGTGAGGATCTCGCCGGCCGGGTGATCCAGGCGGTCCGGGCGGCCGCGGCCGATCCGACCGCGCTCCAGCCGCTTCACGATCCCCTCTTCGAGGGGAACGAGATCGCCTACCTCAGCGAGTGCATCGAGACGGGCTGGGTGTCCTCGGTCGGGAAATTCGTCGACCGGTTCGAGCAGGATCTCGCGGCGTTCACCGGAGCGTCGAGAGCCGTGGCGGTGGCGAACGGCACCGTCGCGCTCCACGCCTGCCTCCGGCTCGCGGGCGTGGAGGCGAACGACGAGGTGCTGGTGCCGACCCTGACCTTCGTCGGCACGGTCAATCCCATCGCCTACGCCGGCGCGATCCCGCACTTCGTGGACAGCGAGGCGGCCACCCTCGGCGTGGATCCCGACAAGCTCGCCGACTACCTGGAGGCCACTCTGGCCGACGGCACGGACGGGCCGCGGAACCGCGCCACCGGCCGTCGGGTCCGCGCGCTCGTGGTGATGCACACCTACGGCCATCCGGCCCGTATCGACTTGCTGGCGGAGGTGTGCGAGCGATTCGGCATCGTCCTCATCGAGGATGCCGCCGAGTCGCTGGGCTCGTACTATCGAGGCAGGCACACCGGGAACGTGGGCAGGGTCTCCGCCGTCAGCTTCAACGGAAACAAGACCGTGACCACGGGCGGCGGCGGCGCCATTCTGACCAACGATCAGGCGCTCGGCGCACTGGCGAAGCATCTCACCACGACCGCGAAGCTGGCGCACCGCTGGTCTTTCAACCACGACATGGTGGGCTACAATTACCGGATGCCGAACATCAACGCGGCCCTCGGATGCGCCCAGCTGGAGCAGCTCCCGGGGTTTCTCGAGGCGAAGCGCGCGTTGGCGGGCAGATACGTAGAGACCTTCCGTGAGGTGCCCGGACTCCGAGTCTTCACCGAGCCGCCGAACAGCCGGAGCAACTACTGGCTCAACGTGGTGTTGCTCGACCGCGAAGTCGAGTCGCTGCGTGATGCCGTCCTGGACGCGACCAACTCCGCCGGCGTCACCACGCGCCCGGCGTGGACCTTGATGCACCGGCTGCCCATGTTCGCCTCGGCGCCGCGAATGGACCTGGGCACGGCGGAGGGCATCGAGCGCCGGCTCATCAATCTCCCGAGCGGGGTCGGCACCGCGCGTGGAAGGGCCGGTCGGGCATCATCGGCCGCTCGATGAGCGTCCCAGTCTGCCTCATTCCCGCCCGCGGCGGATCGAAGGGACTTCCGGACAAGAATCTCCGCCCTGTCGGGGGCGTGAGCCTGGTGGGGCGCGCCGTATTGGCGGCCAGGGAGTTCGCTCGCCTGGCCGGTCTGCGCGAGGTCCCGATCGTGGTGGATACCGACTCCGAGGCGATCGCCGAAGAGGCCCGGCGCTGGGGAGCGCTGGTCCCCTTCCTCCGGCCGTCGGAACTGGCGGGCGACGCCGTGCCGACCGCGGTCAGCAGCCTGGCCTCGCTCGAGCGGCTGGAGAGCGCCGGGAACGACGTGGGCGACGTGATCCTGCTCCAGCCCACCTCACCGCTCCGCTCGGGATCGGACATCCTCGCATGCTGGCGGGAGTACGATGCCCGGCGCTCGCCCTCGGTCATCTCGCTGGTTCGCGCCGAGCATGCGCCCGACCTGGCGCTGCGGAGCGAGGCGGGCGGCGCCGTCCAGTGGCACCAGGGCGGCGAGCCGGCGGCCAGGCGGCAGGACTCCCCTGACGTCTGGTGGCCCTCGGGGGCGGTCTACGTGATCTCGCTCGCGTTGCTCCGGAAGGAGCGCCGGTTCATCGTGCCGGGGGTGACCCGCGGGGTGATCCTTCCGCGCGAGCGATCCGTGGATGTCGACACCGCGGACGACCTGGCCGAGGCCGAGGGGCGTCTCGCGGCGCGGCGAGTCACGTCGTTCACCGTGGCCTCCCGGTCGATCGGCGAGGGCCACCGATGTTTCGTCATCGCGGAGGCCGGGGTCAATCACAACGGGGATGTCGAGATGGCGCACCGTCTCGTCGACGTGGCCGCCGACGCCGGCGCGGACGCGGTCAAGTTCCAGACCTTCGATCCCGAGCGCCTGGTGTCTCCACTGGCCCGCCAGGCGGAGTATCAGGTCCGCAACACCGGGTCGTCGGAGAGCCAGCTCGACATGTTGCGCCGGCTGGTGTTGCCAACGACCTCGCTCGCGCCGCTGGCCTCCCATGCCGCCGACCGCGGCCTGATCTTTCTCTCCACCCCGTTCGACGAGGCGAGCGCCGACCTGCTGGAGAGTCTCGGCATGCCGGCGTACAAGGTGCCCTCCGGCGAGATCACCAATCATCCCCTCATCGCCCACGTGGCGGCCAAGGGTAGACCGGTCCTCATGTCCACCGGGATGAGCACGCTGGCCGAGGTGGCCGAGGCGGTCCAGGTCGTCCGAGAGAACGGCGATCCACCGCTGGCGCTGTTCCATTGCGTGAGCAGCTATCCCGCCACCGCGGAGGATTGCAACCTTCGTGCGATCGGCGCCATGCGGGCGGCGTTCGGCGTCCCCGTGGGGTGGAGCGACCACACCGAGGGGCAGCAGGTGGGTCTCGCCGCCGTCGCCGCCGGAGCCAGCCTGCTGGAAAAGCACTTCACGCTCGATCGAAGCCTTCCCGGCCCCGATCATCTCGCGTCGCTCGAGCCCGGCGAGCTGGCGGCCTTGGTGAGCGCCGTGCGCGAGGTCGAGGTGGCGATGGGTGACGGGGTGAAGCGGCCGGCGGACTCCGAGCTGCCGAACGCCACCGTGGTGCGCCGGAGCCTGCACGCCTCGCGACCGTTGCCGGCGGGGCACGTGCTCAAGGCGGCGGACCTGGTGGCGCTGCGCCCCGGCTCCGGCCTTTCGCCCGCGCTCCGAGACCGGCTGCTCGGTCGCAGGCTGCGGGTGGACGTCGAAGCGGGCGAGATGCTGGCCGAGCGTCACCTTGACTGAAGCCCGCCGGCTCGTCGTGCTGACCACGGGAAGGCAGGACTACGGGATCCTGCGCAGCACCATTCTGCTGCTCCGCCGGACGCCGGGGTTCGAGGTCGCGGTCTGGGCAGGCGGCATGCATCTCCAGAGCCGGTTCGGCGAGCCGCTCGTAGCGCTGAAGCGGGACGGGGTGCCCGTCGCCCGCGAGCTGCCGTTCCTGGCGGAACCACCGAGCCCGCTGGCCGACACCGCCGCGGCGCTGGCCCAGGTCGGCGCGGCATTGAGCGAGGACGCGCCTGACGCGCTCTTGCTGGTCGGCGATCGCAGCGAGGTGCTCGCCGCCGGACTGGCCGCGACGCTCGCCAAGATTCCGATCGTCCATCTGCACGGCGGGGAAGAATCCGAGGGCGCGATCGACAACGCCTGCCGGCACGCGCTGACGAAGCTGAGCCACCTGCACCTCGTGAGCCACCGGGTCCATGCGGACCGGGTGATTCGGATGGGCGAGGATCCCGCGACGGTGGTGGTGGTCGGCGCTCCGGCGATGGACCATGCCTACCGCGAGGACCTGCCCGGCGCCGAGGCGCTCTCGGAGGAGCTGGGGATGGCGCTGGACCCGCCGGTGGTGCTCGTCACGATGCATCCCGCCACTCTGGGCGGGCCGGCGGGCGAAGAGGTCGCCGCCGTCGCGGGAGCGATGGGGCAAGTTCCCGCTACGTACGTGGTGACCGCGCCCAACGCCGATGCCGGAGGCAAGGAGATCGGCGACTACTGGCGCCGCTGGGCCACGGACCGCAAGCGGGTCGCGCTGGTGGACGCGCTGGGCGACCGGCGCTACTGGGCGATGCTGCGCCTGGCCGATGCGGTGCTGGGGAACTCGTCCAGCGGCATCATCGAGGCCCCCGCGCTGGGCGTGCCCGTGGTGAACGTGGGTGACCGCCAGCGCGGGAGGCTGCGGTACGGACCGGTGGCGGACGTGCCTGCCGCAGAGGACGCGGTCGCCGCCGCGCTGCGCGAGGCGCTCGCCGCGGGCAGGCGCACGCCAGGCGGCGATCTCGGCGGCTATCCGGCGGCGCCGGTCGCTCCCCGGATCGTCGAGGCGCTGCGACGCTGGGAGATCCCGCATCCGCCGCGGAAGCGGTTTTTCGAGGACGGATGAGCCAACGCATCGTCGTGATCGGCGGTGGGGAGCACGCCCGGGTGTTGATCGAGGCGATTCGCGCCGGACTCACCGAGCTCACGCTGCTCGGCTTCGTGGATCCCGAGCCCTGCGAGGAGACCAGCCGGCGGCTCGGCGTTCCCCGGCTGGGGGGCGAGGACGCGCTCGAGCGCCACCGCGGCGCGCTGGGGATCCTGGGCTTCGCGGCGCTGGAGACCAGGGACAAAAGGGCGGAAGCGGTGCGCCGGCTCACGCCGCTGCTGGGCGGCTGGGCGGTCGTGGCTCACTCTTCGGCCTGGGTGTCGCCCACTGCGACGGTGGGGGAGGGCAGCGTGATCATGGCGGGAGCGGTGGTGCAGACCGGCGCCCGCATCGGCCCGCATTGCGTGATCAACACCGGAGCGATCGTGGAGCACGATGCCGTACTCGGCGAGCACACTCAGCTGGCTCCCGGGGCCACCCTGGGTGGCGGCGTCCGGGTCGGCGCCTCCGCCTACATCGGCCTCGGCGCGGTGGTGCGCGATCACATCAGCGTCGGTGCCGGGGCGACGGTCGGTATGGGCGCGGTGGTGGTCCGCGATGTCGCGGCGCGCGCCCGGGTGATGGGAGTGCCCGCGCGATGACGAGCAAGGTGCGCAAGCCCGATCTGACCCGTCTCACGGTGCCGGAGGCCTCCACGATCCTCGATGCGCTGAAGGCGATCGAGGCGGGCGGCGAAGCGATCACCTTCGTGGTGGACGGGGACGAGCGGGTGATCGGCTGCCTGACGGACGGCGACGTGCGCCGCGCGATTCTCAAGGGCGCCTCGCTGCAGGATCGCGTCCTGCCTCAGGTCATGCGGCGCGACTTCACCGCCGCTACCTCGCACGACGGACGCGCGGAGGTGCTGGACCTCATGCGCGCCCGCCAGATCGAGCGGATCCCCGTGCTGAGCCCGGACGGGCGCCTCAGCGGCCTGCACACCATGCGGCAACTGGTCTCCATGGCGGAGCGGCCCAACCGCGTGGTGATCCTCGCCGGCGGGAAGGGTACCCGGCTGCACCCGCTCACCGAGCAGGTGCCCAAGCCGATGGTGACCGTTGCCGGCCGGCCGATTCTCGAGCGACTCATCCTCCATCTGGTGAGCTGCGGACTCAGCCGGTTCAGCATCTCGATCAACTATCTGGGCCACCTGATCGAGGAGCATTTTGGCGACGGGTCGCGCCTGGGCTGCGAGATCGAATACCTGCGCGAGACCGCGCCGCTAGGCACCGGCGGACCGCTCTCGCTGCTGCCGCCGCCGTCGCTGCCGGTCGTCGCACTGAACGGCGATCTCATCACCCAGTGCGACGTCGGCGACCTGCTCGACTTCCACGAGCGAGGCGGCTACACCGCCACGCTCGGCATCCGGCCGTACACGGTGGAGGTGCCGTTCGGCGTCGCTGAAGTGGAAGGGGGTCGGCTGCTGAGCCTGCGGGAGAAGCCCACCGAGAGGACCCTGATCAACGCGGGAATCTACGTGCTCTCACCGGAGGCCGTCGCGGCCGTGCCGGCCGGCAAGGAGTACCCGATCACCGCGCTGTTCGAGAGCCTGTTGGCCGAGGGCAAGGCGGTGGGGGCGCACGTGCTCGAGGCCGAATGGCTCGACGTGGGCCGCCACGACGAGTTGCGGCGAGCGCGCGGGGTGACCTAGGCCGTGAGACCCTCCGGGGTCGGGAGCGCGCTGCGCAAGCTGGTCGGCGCCTCTGCCGTGTACGGACTGGGAAGCGTCCTGGTACGCGGCCTCGCGTTCCTGCTCCTGCCCCTCTATACCCGCTATCTCAGTCCGGCGGAGTACGGCATCGTGGCGCTCACGGTCACCTGCACCGTGGTCCTCGGCCTGCTGTACCCGCTGGGCCTGCGCGGCGCGGTCTCGCGGACCTACTACGAGGGCGGCACGGTCGAGGAGCGGAGGGAGCGGGTCGGCACGCTCTGGATCGCGATGATCCTGTCCGCGGCCGCGATGGCGCTGTTGCTCGACCGCGCCGGCCCGTCGCTCGCCGCCGCGCTTCTGCCGGAGGTGCCGTTTCATCCTTATCTGCGACTCGCCGTCTGGACCGCCTTTCTCGGCGTCCTCGGCCTCACGCCTCTCGTCCTCCTCCAGGCCCAGGAGCGGCCCCTCGCCTTCGTCCTCCTCACCCTGTGGACGGCGCTGGCCACCACGGCCGCCACGGTCTGGCTGGTAGTGAAGGGCGGGGGAGCGGCGGGTTACCTCCAGGGGGCGCTGGTTGGCGCCGGCCTGGCGGCGATCCCATATCTGGCAGCTGACGATGGGGCAGATCCGGCCGGTATTCCGGATGCGCGTTCTCTTGCCGGCCCTGGCGTTCGGCCTTCCGCTGGTGCCGCACGCGCTGGCCGGCTGGGCGCTGGAAATGTCGGATCGCGCGATCCTCACGCGACTGATCCCCTTGCACGATGTCGGGGTGTACTCCCTCGGATACCAGCTCGGCGCCGCCATGGGGCTGGTGACGACGGCGTTCAACGCCGCATGGGTTCCCTTCCTCTTCGGCACCCTGAAGGACGAGGGTGAAGCCGCCCACCCGAAGCTCGCCCGTCTGGTTACCTACTACGCCGTGGCGCTCTGCTTCGTCGGTCTGGGCTGGGCCCTCCTGGTGGAGCATGCGATGGCGCTCCTCGCCGGTCCGGAGTTTCGGGACGCCTATCGGATCACCCCATGGGTGGTGGGCGGGTACATCTTCGGCGGACTCTATCTCATTCCTACGAACCTGCTCTTCTGGCGCCGGCAGACCCGGGTGATCCCGCTGATCACGCTCGCCGCGGGGGCGGCCAACGTGGGCCTCAACCTCTGGCTGGTGCCGCAGTACGGCGCGATCGCCGCGGCGTGGTCCACGCTGGCGGCGTACGCCCTGCTGCTGGTCCTCACCTGGAAAAGCGCGGAGCGGCTCCATCCGTTTCCCTACGAGTACCGTCGGCTGGGGTTGATGGCGGGGCTCGCTCTGGCTCTCTTTCTGACCGGCCAACTCCTCCCCTTTCCAAGTCCCGCCCTCGAGGTCGCCGGCCGCGTCCTCCTGTGGCTCGCTTTCCCGGTGGGGCTCCTCGCTCTGGGGATGCTCGACCGGGCGGAGCTGGCCGTCCTGACCCGCCTCGATTCGCGGCCGCGCTCACTCGTCCGCGGGGCAGTCCGGTCCGGTTCCCTGACCGCAAGCGGTGCCGAATGGATAGACGAGGGTTTCTGGGGTTCGCCGCGGGCTCGGCGTGGGATGGAGGGCTGTCACGGGCCGAGCAGGTGTCGCCGCCGGCCGGCGGCCGCGTCACGCGAAGCGCCACCGAATATCTCGCCAACAACGCGGTGTTCAACGTGCTCGACTTCGGCGCCCGGAGAGACGGGTCGGACGACGGTCCGGCAATCCGGCGCGCGCTCGACGCCGCGAGCGCCGCGAACGGCGCGCTGGTCTTCCCCGCGGGCACCTACAGCTATGCCGAGTCGCCCAACTTCGCCCGGGACGATCTGGAGATTCTGGGACAAGGGCGGGTCACGCTGCGACACACCGGCCGTGGCGTCGGGTTCCTGGTGGACGGCTGGGTCCGGCGCCCGGGACGCAAAGTCTGGAACATGCGGATCGAGAACCTGGCGCTCGAGGGCAACGCCGAGACGTCGATCGGGTTCTGCTTCCGCTCGGTGCACCACGGCCGCTTTGCCCGGCTGCGGGTCATCGGCGGCGCGGCCGACGGGGAAGGATTCAGGACCGAGTTCTTCATCGCGAACTACTGCGAGGGATGGGGAGTGACCGGCAACGAGCGGGTGGTGGGGACGCTGCCCGGCACCGGCATCACGCTCTCTTCGCTGGCGGCCCCGAGAGAGGCGTACTCGACGGTGGACTGCACGCTGGTGAACTGCATCGTCGAAAGCTGCGGCCGCATCGGCCTGCACCTCGACCGGGCGCAGAACAACATGGTCCGTGGAGGCACGTTCGAGGGTCTGCCCGACCGGCACCGGCCTTGTGATGGGAGAGATGGCGAGCGGCAACGTGCTGGACGGCGTGTTCCTGGAGCACAACCAGCTGCACATCGACTGCCGGGGCCCGCAGAATCAGTTCATCGCCATCTCGGCGGAGAAGGGACTGAGCCGGTTCCAGGGCGGCGCCGATTTCACCAGGCTGATCGGCGGCCGGTTCGCCGACCTGTCGATCGAGGACGGTGTCAGGGACGTGAAGCTGCTCGGTATCGCCGCCCGGCGGATCGCGGACCGGGGCTCCCGCACCCAGCGACTCGGCTGCCACGACCTCTCCGCCGATCGGCCGATCCCCGATCACGACGGCGCTCCGGCTCGCGCGGCGCGCTGGCAGGCACCGACACTCGCGGCCCCCTGGGCCAATGCCGGTGGCGATGCGGCGCCGGCCGGATTTCATACGCGATGCCGACGGCTCCATTCGGCTCCGTGGGCAGCTCACCTGCGCCGTGGGCGGCAACGCCGCCAAGCGCGTGCTTCCGCTGGTCGTCTTCACGCTGCCGGAGGGCTACCGTCCCGCGTATCGTCACCGGCTCCCGGTCCTGTCGCGCGGGAAGCTCGGCGTGCTGGAGATCGAGGTGGGCGGAGACGTGGTGCTGGTGAAAGGGGCGATCGACGACCTTTCGCTCGACGGAGTCGTGATCGCGGGGGAGCAGCCGGAGTGATTCGACGCGAGTTCGTCGACTGGTTGCGCAGTGCGGAGGCCGACTTCCCAGTCACCTCGTGGAAGGTCCGCGGCATCCACGTCTGGCCGCTCGTCCGCCTCTCGCTGTACTCCTCGACCTTCAACTCGGGATCGCCCGCCCATTCCCTCGGCGCGGGATGGCGCCGCCTTGGTGGCAACGTCGGACGAGGACTTTCCGCCTGGGCCGGGGCATACCTTGGGGATCGCCACGCCAACCGGCGGCCCTCGGAGCCTTCCGACGCCGTGTTCCTGGCCAGCTCGATCGGTCGCCGGCCGCTGCTGGACGGCAAGCGATATGACGTCAGGTCGGGTCCCTTCGTCGAGTTGCTCGAACGCGCCGGCGCTCCAACTCTGGTGTGGGAGATGAGTCCGTTCGGGGACTACAACGCTCCGCGGTACACACCATCGTTTCTCGTTCAGCCTCACCTGATCGCCCTTCGGGCGGCCTGCCAGATGCTCCCGCTCGCAGACGACCACGTCGAGCTCGAGCGCTTCGACGAATTTCTGGCAAGTGTGCGGCAAGCGGGAATGGCCTTCGCCCACGCCGATGTCGGCCGCATCCGACGCGATACGCTCTACCTCCGCCGCCTCGCCGACAGATTCGCCGGATGGCTTCGGCGCTCCCGCCCGCGACTGGGTTTCGTTGCGAACGCGGGACTACCGGAGCAGGCGTTCTGTCTCGCTTGCCGCGAGCTTGGGATCGTCTCGGTCGAGGTTCAACACGGGGTGCAGGGCGACCTCCACCCCAGCTTACGGCTCCTGGTTTGCCGTTCCGCGGGAGGGTTGGGAGACCCGGGCCCGGGTGTTCTGGAGCTGGGACGAGGACAGCGCGGCCGCCATCAACCGATGGGCTGTGTGCGCTTCCGACCGGCACGTCGCCGTGGTCGGCGGAGATCCTTGGCGGGAGATGTGGCTGGACGAGGGCAGCGATCTTGCGCGCGTCACCGGCGAACGCATCGAGCAGCGGAAGCGGGCTGTCGGCGGAGAACACCATATTCTCATCACGCTGAGCTCTCAGGGCGACGCCGTCCCCGCCGCCGTCCTGGAGGCAGTCCGCGCTTCACCGCCGACCTGGCGGTTCTGGTTTCGCCTGCATCCCGTGGACCAGGCGGCGCGACGGGCAGAGGCACAGAGGCTGCTGGGTCCGTTAGGTGTGGATCTCGGACTCTTGGACTTCGCCACCGAGGTCCCGCTGCACGCCCTGCTGGCGCGGATGGATGGCCATCTCACGGTGAGCCTGTCCACGGTGGTGACCGAGGCTGCCGCCCACGGAATCCCGTCCATTGCCTGCGGCAAGGAGGCGCCCGACTTCTTTCGGGACGAGATGGAGGCGGGCATGCTGGTGGTCGCGGAGACGGCGACGGAGATCCTGGCGGCGCTCCGGCATTTCCTGCCGCAGGGACGCCGGCCGGTCAGGCCGAGGCCTCCGCGCGCGCCGGATACGATCCGGCGGTTGCTGAGCGGCGATTTCGCCCCCCATTCGCCGGCGCCCCCGCTTCGCCCCGCGTGAGCTAGGCTTCCCTTTCGGGAGCGGTTACACTGCACGCCGATATGACCGCTCGCCCCCTTCGCGTGCTCTACCTGATGCACAGCGGAAGCCCGGCCGGTTCGGCGGAGAGCCTCTGTCTGCTGCTCGAGCACTTTCCGCCGGGCGCCGTCAGCGCGACGGTCCTCTGCCCCGACGGCGAGATCGTGCCGCGACTCCGGAGGACTGGCGCCACGGTCCGCGTCGTTCCCGGCGTGTCCATGTTCCACAGCATAGCGGGGGTTCCGCTTCGAGGCGTCCGGCTCCTGGAGCTGGGCCGCAACGATCTGGATGATGAGATATGGACGCCTCGATCCGCGCCGCGATCCGCGAGACTCGGCCCGACGTCATTCACCTGAACGAGCGGGGCATGCTGCACGCCGCGCGCATCGCGCACCAGGAGGGGACGCCCGTGGTGCTCCATGCCCGAAGCGTGGCCGAGCGGCGAGACAGCTGGGTGCGGCGGCTTTCGACGAGGGCCATTCGGCGATACGTGTCACGCGTGGTCGCGATCGACGAAAGCGTGCGAGCCTCCCTCGAGGGTGTCCCGAACGTCGGCGGTCATTTACAACCCGCTCGACAACCGGGCGCTCACCGAGGCCCAGCCCCGAGACCACGGCGGCAGGATCGGGTTCGCCTGTTCGGGTGACCTATCTGACCGGGCTCCAGGTGTTCAAGGGAATCCGCGACCTGCTCGAGAGTCGCGCGGCTGCTGCGGCATCGGACCGACATCGTATTCCAGATCGCCGGGACGAACAGCCGCCCGGCCGCGTTCCATCGCTCGCTTCGCGGCCGGTTCCTGCATCTGTTCGGTTTCGCGCCGGATATCGAGGCGTCGGTCCGCCGCTGGATCGCGGAGCGCGGGCTCGCGGCCTACCGTCAGGCTGCTGGGCCGGGTCGAGCCGGCGGCGGTGCTGGCGGAGACCGACATCCTGGTCTTCCCCAGCCATCTCGATGGCCCCGGCCGGAGCGTCTTCGAGGCGGGCGCGCGGGGCATTCCCGCCGTCGTGGCACTCCGGCACCGGATAGAGGACGTGGTGGTGGACGGCGAGACCGGGCTGATCGTGCCCGAGCGGGACCCGCCGGCGCTGGCGGAGGCGATCGTCCGGCTGGCGGACGACGCCGCCCTCCGCCGCCGGCTCGGCCAGCAAGCACGGACCCGCTATCGCCGGCAGTTCGCCCCTCAACCCATCGCGGAGCAGATGCTCGCGACTCTATCGACTGGTGCGGCGGCCGAGTCCGGGAGACCAGGACAGTCGGCTTCGATCCGCGGGCCTGGAGTCGCCTGCGACCCGGAGCTCACATGAGCGCGCCCGGCCCGCGCCGGAAGGGAATCGTGCTCGCCGGCGGCTCCGGCACCCGGCTCTATCCGGTGACCCGCGCCCTCAGCAAGCAGCTGGTGCCGATCTTCGACAAGCCGATGATCTACTATCCGATGTCGACCCTCATGCTGAGCGGCATTCGGGATCTCCTGATCATCACGACGCCACAGGACCGAAGCGCGTTCGAACACCTGCTGGGCGACGGCGCCCAGTGGGGCCTTCGCATCGCGTACGCGGTGCAGCCCGCGCCCGAGGGGCTGGCGCAGGCGTTCATCATCGGACGCGACTTCGTGGGCGCCGACAGCTGCGCCCTGGTGCTGGGCGACAATCTCTTCTACGGCCACGATCTGAGCGCCACGCTCCAGCGCTCAGCCGCCCGGCAGTCCGGGGCGGTGATCTTCGGCTACCACGTGCACAATCCGCAGGCCTATGGCGTGGTCGAGTTCGACGATAAGGGCCGGGCGGTCAGCATCGAGGAGAAGCCCGCCACTCCGCGCTCCAACTATGCGGTGACCGGACTCTACTTCTACGACAACCGGGTGCTCGACGTCGCGCGCGAGCTCCGGCCTTCGGCCCGGGGGGAGCTCGAGATCACCGACGTGAATTCCTGGTATCTCCGCCGAGGCCAGCTCGATGTGGAGCTGCTCGGCCGGGGCACCGCGTGGCTCGACACCGGGACCCACGACGCCCTGCTCCAGGCGAGCCTGTTCGTGCAGACCATGGAACAGCGCCAGGGTCTCAAGATCGCGTGCCTGGAGGAGATCGCGTTTCGGATGGGCTACCTCAGCGCGGCCGACGTCGAGCGCCTCGCGGAGCCGCTCCGAAAGAGCGCCTACGGCGAATACCTCCTCCAGATGCTGCGGGAGAGCGCTCCGCTGTGAGGTTCACCCCGACCGAGATCCCGGCGGTGATTCTGGTCGAGCCGGTCGTGCACGGCGATCATCGGGGATTCTTCATGGAGACGTGGCATGCGGCGAAGTTTCGGGAGGCCGGTCTCGATCTCGCATTCGTGCAGGACAACCACAGCCACTCCGTGCGCAACACCATCCGGGGGCTCCACTATCAGATCGAGCGGCCCCAGGGCAAGCTGATCCGGGTGGTCGCCGGTGAGATCTTCGACGTGGCGGTCGACCTCCGGCGCTCTTCCCCGACCTTCGGTCGGTGGGTCGGCAACATCCTCTCGTCCGCCAACCGCCGCCAGCTCTGGGTGCCGGAGGGATTCGCCCACGGCTTCTACGTGACCGGCGACGTCGCCGAGGTGGTGTACAAGTGCACCGATCTGTACTTCGCCGAGCACGAGCGAACGCTGCGGTGGGACGATCCGGCGATCGGCATCTCCTGGCCGCTCGGCGTCGGAGCCCCCGCTGGTCTCGGCCAAGGATGCGGAGGGGCTCGCCTTTCAGGCGCTCCAGACCTTCGCGTGACCGGTGACCCATGCGCGTGCTGATCACCGGGGCCGAAGGGCAGATCGGACGGGCGCTCGCGGCCACCGCGCCGCCGGGGGCCGAAGTTGGCTTTCGCAGCAGGGCCGACCTCGACATCACCTCGCGTGAGGACGTCGCGCGCGACGTACGTGACTTCGGGCCCGACCTGGTGTTGAACGCCGCAGGCTACACCTCGGTGGATGGGGCGGAGGCGGAGCCAGCGGCCGCACGCGCCGTCAACGAGGAGGGGGCCCGGCACCTCGCCGAGGCGGCGGCCGGCGCGGGAGCCAGGATGCTCCAGGTCTCGACCGACTACGTCTTCGACGGCAAGCAGGGGCGCCCGTACGCGCCGGGAGACCCGCCGAACCCCCTCAACGCCTACGGCGTGTCCAAGCTGGCCGGGGAGCGAGCGGTGCTGGACACCCTGGGCGACCGGGCGGTGGTGCTGCGGACGGCTTGGGTCTACGCCGCGACCGGCCGTAACTTCCTGCGCACCATGTTGCGTCTCCTGAACGAGCGCGAGCAGGTCACGGTGGTCTCCGATCAGGTCGGTACCCCGACATCGGCACCGTCCGTGGCCCGGGCGGCGTGGGCTCTGGCCGTCCGCCCGGACGTTCACGGCATCGCGCATTGGACCGACGGCGGCATCGCCACCTGGTACGAGTTCGCGGTCGCGATCCAGCAAGAAGCGTTGGAGGCGGGCCTCCTCCATCGCGACGCCACGGTCCTGCCGATCTCCACCGAGGAATACCCCACCCCTGCCTGCCGTCCCCGATACAGCGTGCTAGACTGCTCAGCCACCCGCGCGGCGCTCGGGATGGTGCCCGATCACTGGCGAGTGGCCCTGCGTCGGACGCTTGGGGAGCTGGTCCATGGCTGACGCGAAGGGACTCCTCGCGCTCACCCGATTGGATCGCGGGACGCCGGCCCATGTCCTGGTGGTGATCTACATCGTCCTGGCGATCGCGAATCTGCTGGTCGCGACCTGGGTACCGCGGCGATTGCTGGTGCTGGTCGGGCTGGTGCTGTTGGCTTACGAGGCGTTCGGGTTCCGATCTCTCAAGTATGAGCAGTATTTCCTCTACGTCATCGGAGTCTGGATCGCGGCCGCCGTGACCTTGAACGGCGTCCTCTTCGGGGAGTGGGTACAGGAGAGCGTCTACGTTCCGGGCAACCTCGGCGTGGCCCTCGCGCTCTGCCGGGGGCACCTGGGTCGCCGGTCAGCGGCGATCCTTTTCTACGCCGCGGCGCTCTATTTCAGCTACCGGCTGCTGACGGTCCCCACCCCGAGGGCGATTCACCAGATTCTGGTCAACGGGAGCGCGAACGGCATCTCCGGGCTGATGATCGTCCTGTGCGGGCTGTACTATGCCGTAGCGCGCTACGAGGGGGCGCCGATCCGAGTGATGCCTGCGGTCGCATGCCTCTTCGTGAGCGCGCTCACCCTGGGACGCTCGGGGATGGGCGCGGCGGCGTTCCTGCTGGCCGGTGTCGTGGTGCGGGACCTGGTGTTGGAGCAGAACCGGCGGCTGCTGGCGGCGAAGATCGCGCTCTATGCGGGACTGACCGTCGCGGTCGCCGTGGTGGTCCTGCCGCGGCTGGAGCTGATCTCGTTCGTGTTCGAGCGGTTCTCCGAATTCGGTCTGGGGTCCGAGGGTCGCGATCGGATCTGGGGGGCATACGGCGAGACGCTGGGTGGTCTGCCGGCGCTGGTGGGACACGGGCGGGAGGCGATCTTCGCGGGCTACACCAACGTCCACAGCTCCTACATCCTGTGGCACAAGTCGATGGGGGTGATGGCCATTCCGCTCTACCTGCTGGCGGCGCTGGCGCTGGTGCGCGCTCTGATGCGCGACTGGATGCTCTTCGTCATCCTGGCGGCGCTCCTGCTGCGGGCGTTCTTCGACATGTTGATCCTGCCGTTCTGGCCCTGGGATTTTCTCTTCTTCTACCTGGTCTGCACGGCCTTGGTGACGCTCTCGCCCCAGCCGCGGCCCTCCACCCTCGCCCGGCCGGTCGAGGCCTGAGTGAGCGCGATGCTCGTGACCGGCGGTGCCGGGTTCATCGGCGCCAACTTCGTGCGCTACTGGCTCGACTCCCACCCGGGCGACCGGCTGGTGGTGCTCGACGCGCTCACCTATGCCGGCAATCGCGCGAGCCTCCAGGCGGTGGACGGGCGAGCCGGCTTCGAGTTCATCCACGGCGATATCTGCGACGGAGAACTCGCGACGAGACTGATTCGCGAACGGGGCATCTCGACCATCGTCCATTTCGCCGCCGAATCGCATGTGGACCGATCCATCGTCGGTCCGGAAGAGTTCCTCCGCACCAACGTGCTGGGGACCCAGGCGCTGCTCCAGGCGGCCCGAGCCGCCTGGATGCCGGACGGCAAGGCCACGGGTCCCGCGCGGTTCCACCATATCTCGACCGACGAGGTCTACGGTTCCCTCGGGCCTGACGACGCCGCGTTCAGCGAGACCACGCCGTACGCCCCGAACTCGCCCTACGCGGCGAGCAAGGCCGCCTCGGACCACCTGGTGCGAGCCTACCACCGGACCTACGGCCTGCCGGTGACCACGAGCAATTGCTCGAACAACTACGGGCCGTACCAGTTTCCCGAGAAGCTCATTCCGCTGATGATCGTCAACGCGCTGGAAGGGAAGCCGCTACCGGTGTACGGTGACGGCGGGAACGTGCGCGACTGGCTCTACGTCACCGACCACTGCCGCGCGATCGAGCGCGTCCTGCTCGACGGACGGGTAGGCGAGACGTACAACGTGGGCGGCGGCAATGAGTGGCGGAACCTGGACCTGGTCCAACTGCTCTGCCGCATTCTGGATGAGGCGTTCGCTGCCGACTCCTCGCTGGCCGCCAGATTTCCCGCGAGCCCGGCCGCCAAGGGCCGGCCCGTCTCCGGGCTCGTCACCTTCGTGAAGGATCGGCCCGGACACGACCGCCGGTATGCGGTGGACACCGCCAAGATCGAGTCGCGAGCTGGGGTTCACGCCGCGGGAGAGCTTCGAGACCGGTCTCCGGAAAACGGTCACCTGGTACCTGGCGCACGAAGCGTGGTGGCGCGGCGTGATGGACGGCAGCTATCGGGACTGGGTGCGGCGCCAGTACGGTGAGCGGCCCGGCGCCCCTATTTCTCTGACGGACTGACGGCGGATGTACCGAGTCCCACCCGCCAGTCTGTCGGTCGGCGTGGTCGTGTACCATTCGGACCTCTCGCTCCTTGCCGAGACCCTGGCGTCACTCGATGCGGCGGTGGCCCAGGCTCGTGGTGACGGGGAGCTCGGCGAGGTCGCCGTGACCGTGGTGGACAACGGCTCACCCGACGCCGAGGCGCTCGACCGGGTGATCGCCTCGGCCCTCCCGCCGGGCCGGGAGATCGAGGTCGCCATTCGCCGCGGCCACGGCAACCTCGGATACGGTCGCGGGCACAACATCGCGATCGCGCCTTCGACGATGACCTACCATCTGATCCTCAACCCGGACGCGGTGCTGGAGCCGGCGGCGCTGACGGAATCCCTCCGCTTCCTGCGCGCCAATCCCGCCGTCGGCATGCTGGCGCCCGACGTCCGCGGCAGCGCCGGCGAGCGCCAGTTCCTCTGCCGGCGGTATCCCAGCGTTCTGGTGCTCCTGCTCCGCGGCTTCGCGCCGCAGTGGATCAAGCTTCGGTTCACCCGCCTTCTCGCTCGCTACGAGCTGCGCGACCGGATGGACGCCGAAGTCGTGCGCGACGTCCCGATCGCGAGCGGGTGCTTCATGTTCGCGCGCCGGGACGTCCTCCAGGCAGTCGGGGGATTCTCCCCGGAGTACTTCCTCTACTTCGAGGACTACGACCTGAGCATGCGGATGCGCCGAACGTCCGAGATCGCGTACGTGAGCCGGGTCCGGATCGTTCACCATGGCGGGGAGGCGGCGAAGAAGGGCATGACCCACGTGCGCCTCTTCCTCGGCTCGGCGCTCCGCTTCTTCCGCACTCACGGATGGAAGATTGCCTGAGCCGGGCCCGCGGCCGTTGGCCGGGCGGACAGTTCTCGTCACCGGGTCCACCGGCTTCATCGGCCGGCCGCTCTGCCGGTCATTGCTGGACGCGGGAGCCACGGTGCGCGGGGCCTCCAGGGAAGGGGGGCTGCATCCGGTCGAGGGAGTGGAGCGAGTGCGCGTCGCCGATCCACTCGACCGGCAGGCGGTCCGGGCCGCAGTGGCAGGCGCCGACGCGATCGTCCACTTGGCCGCCCGGGTGCACGTCATGCGCGAGACCGCCGCGGACCCGCTCGCCGAGTTTCGCCGGGCGAATGTCGAGGGCACTCGGCTCCTGGCCGAGGAGGCCGCAGCCGCCAGCGTAGGGCAGCTGGTTCTCGCCAGCACGGTCAAGGCCGTGGGAGAGGGGAATTCCACCCCCTGGACGGAGGACACCCCGCCGGCGCCGACGGACCCCTACGGCATGAGCAAGCTCGAGGCGGAACGCGCCGTTCACGACGTGGCGCGACGCCGGGGCACCAAGGCCGCGGTCCTGCGATTCCCGCTGGTGTACGGGCCGGGAGTGCAAGGCAACATGCTCCGGCTCTTCGCGCTGGTCGATCGCGGCGTGCCGCTCCCGTTCGGGTCCGTCGCCAACCGGCGGAGCGTGCTCTACGTTGGCAACCTGGTCGCGGCGGTTCGCTCGGTGCTGGAGACATCCTCCCGAGGGCGCCGAAACCTTCTTCGTCAGCGATGGCCGCGACCTGTCGCTTCCCACCCTGGTTCGCATGATCGGGGATGCGCTCGGCAAGCGGGTCCGCCTGGTGCCGGTGCCTCCCGGTCTGCTGCGGCTGGCGCTGCCGGCCGCGGAGGCCGAGCGCCTCATCGGCTCGCTCACGGTGGACGGCTCGCGGATTTCCCGCATGACCGGCTATCGCCGCCCGCATTCGGTGGAGGAAGGGCTGCGGGCGACGGCCGAGTGGTACCGGTCGACCAGAGCGCCGCGAGGTCCGATGATCGGGCCGTCGCGGCCTTCCTCGGCGTGGTGCTGGCCTCGTGGCTTCTCACCGGGGTCGTTCGGCGGTACGCCCTTCGCTCCGGGCTGCTGGACGTTCCCAACGAGAGGAGCCTGCACCGGACTCCCGTCCCCCGCGGGGGCGGACTCGCCATCGCAGTGGTGACGCTCGCCGGTCTGGTCGCCGCGGCGGCGCAGTCGAGGATCCCCGCCCCCGTCGCATGGGCGCTCGTGGCCGGGGGCGCGATGGTGGCCGCCGTGGGTTGGCTGGACGATCGTCCGCGGGGTCCGTGCATCCGTTCGTGCCGGGGTGCATGCGGTCGCCGCGTGCTGGGCGGCCTACTGGATCTGGGGTGAGCTCACCTCCAGCCGCCGTCGCCGGCGTGATCTGCATCATGTGGGCGATCAACCTCTACAACTTCATGGACGGCATTGACGGCCTCGCCGGCGCGGAGGCGAGCTCCGTCGGGATCATCGCGGGAGTGCTGCTGTTGGTGGGGGGACGAGGCGACCTCGCCGTGGTCGCATTCCTCGTCGCCGCCGCCGCGACCGGATTCCTGGGATGGAACTGGCCACCGGCCAGGATCTTCATGGGGGATGTCGGCTCGGGGTTTCTCGGCTTCACTTTTGGGGCCCTGGCCCTGATCGCCGGACGCTCAGGTGCGCTGCCGCTGGCCCTGGGTCTGTTGGCGGCAGGCGTCTTTGCGTTCGACGCCACCGTCACGCTGGTGCGCAGGGCGGCACGGGGGGAGCGCTGGTACCAGGCCCATCGGTCGCACGCGTACCAGCGGCTGGTGCAGGCCGGAAGCTCCCACGCGAAGGCCACCGGCGCCGTCCTCGTCGTCAACCTCGGGCTCGGCCTGCTCGCATGGCTCGCCCAGTCGGGGCGCGTGTCGGTCGACGGCTGCCGTGCTTGCGGGGATCGTCGTGCTCACGGTACTCTACCTTGCCATCGAACGGCGCCGACCGATGTTCCCCGACGCCACCGACCCTCCGCTCCCGTGACCAGGACAGGCGCCTCTCGATGACGCCCGACACCCAGGAGGCGACCCGAAGCCGCGCTCCCAGGCCGGACTCGACCGGCTCGGAGATCTCCCTGATCCGGCTGATCAACATCGTCCTGGCCTACCGGTCGGTGGTGATCACCTGCGCGGCTCTGCTGTTCGTTCTCGTCGTGGTCGTCACCCTGATCCTCCCCCGCACCTACACGGTGGACTCCTCGTTCACCCCCCAGTCCGAGCGCCTGGCGTCGAACCTGGCCGGCATCGCCGCGCAGTTCGGCGTTCCGCTGCCCGCGACCGACGCCGGGGCCAGCCCCGACTTCTACGTCGAGCTGCTCAAGTCGAGACGTATCCTCGGCGAGACGATCGCCACCCGATACACGTTTCCAACCGACACGGGGGAGGTCAGCGGGACCCTGGTGGACATCCTCGAAATCGAGGGCGAAACCAAGGGGGAGCGCGACGAGGCGGCGCTGAGACGGTTCCGGGGCATGGTCGGCGCCGAGCTCGACCGGCCGAGCGGCGTGGTGACCTTCGAGGTGGAGACCTTCAACCCCCAGCTGTCGGCCCAGATCGCCCGGCGGCTGCTCGACCTGCTGAACCGGTTCAACCTGGAGACCCGACAGTCCCAGGCCGCCGCGGAGCGCCGCTTCACCGAGGTCCGTCTGGCCGAGGCCAAGGAGGAGCTGCTGGAAGTGGAGAACCGGCTCCAGGCATTCCTCGAGATCAACCGGGATCTCGGCACCTCACCGCTGCTCCGGTTCCGCCAGGAGCGGCTGGAGCGGGAAGTGAGTATCCGGCAGGCGGTAGTGAGCTCCCTGGCGCAGAACTACGAGCAGGCGAGGATCGACGAAGTCAGGGACATCCCGGTCATCACGATCGTCGAGGAGCCCAAGGCGCCCGCGCTGCCCGACCCGCGAAAACTGCTCCTTCGGGGGATCCTGGCCCTGGTCGCGGGAGCGTTGCTGGGATCACTGCTCGCGTTCTTCCTGGCCTTCGTCCGGGCGAGCCGGACCGACACGGCCGACGAGCTGGATGAGTTCCGCCAGCTGAAGAGAGCGACCGCCCGGGACATCCGGCGCCCGTGGCGGCTCCTCGGCTTCCGCAGGGGGTGAGCTAAGCCGGCCAACAGAGCCCAGCCCAGCCGTCCCCGCCGTTCCCCCTCAGCAGTCATTTTCAGAGCCTGCATTCGTGGTCCATCCGGGCACGGAGGTTGCACTTACGCCCTCCGGACCGGGTCTGCGCCAGACCGATTCGCGATTTCTGAGGCAGCGATTCGAGGCGGCTGAGGCCCCTGTCGACCCGCCGGCGTCACGCAGACATGGCAGTGTGGGTCCGTAAGATACGCAGCGGGCGAGAGTGGGTGCCCGTCACAGCGCCCTCGATACGCGGTATCAAGATTTGCACGGTCCCGGCAGGCGAGGGCGGCAAGACACCGGAGATGACAGCAGTGTCGCGGAACGACGCGACGGCACGGGCCCAACCAACGGACTGCGAATGAATCTGAAACTGTCAACTAACTTCGCTTCTAGCAATAGCTTGACCTTCTGGTTCAGCCTCGCTACTCGTTGAAATCACCATGAGCCTTCACCTGCCGCGACACCTCCGGAACCGCCACCTGTTCATCCTCGACGCCGTCCTGCTGGCCCTCTGTACGCTGGTGGCTTATGTGGTGCGGTTCGAAGGCTTTGACTGGGGCCCCGCCCACCTGTATACCGGGCTGGCCTACATCGTGGTCAGTGTTCCGCTCAAGCTGGGTGTGCTGCTTTACGTCGGGCTGTACCGGAGGCTTTGGCGCTTCGCCGGCGTCGCGGAGCTGGAGCACATCCTGGTCGCGACTGCCATCTCGGCATCCATCTCCGGCCTGGTCGGGGCCGCCTTGCTCCCCGGCCTCGGGATTACGCCCTACCGAGTCCCCCTCTCGGTCCTCTTCATCGACGCCTGTCTCGGCGCGGGCGCGGTCGCCCTGCCGCGGCTCTTCATCCGGCTGCTCGGCCGCCGGACCCAGTGGCGGCGGCTCGAGGCGGCCAGACGGGTCCTCATCGTCGGTGCCGGCGCGGCCGGCGAGATCATCGTGAAGGAGCTGCTCAGCCATCCGCAGCTCGGCCTCAATCCCATCGGATTCGTGGACGACGACCGGAGCAAGCACGGCCACCGGCTGTGCGACCTCCCGGTCCACGGCTCGCTGGCGTCGATCAAGGACCTGGTGCTGCGCTACGACGTGGAAGAAGTCATCATCGCCATGCCCCGCGCGACGGGCACCGTCGTCCGCCAGGTGGTCAAGGCGGCGATGGAGGCCGGCGTACAGACCCGGACGGTCCCGGGGATCTTCGACATCATTTCCGGCCGCGTGGCCGTAGCTTCGCTCCGCGAGGTGGAGATCCAGGACCTGCTGCGCCGCGAGCCGATCCAGACCGACCTCGAGCAGGTGCGCGTGCTCGCCACCGGTGAGACGGTGCTGGTGACCGGCGCCGGCGGGTCGATCGGCAGCGAGCTGTGCCGCCAGCTGGCGCGGCTGGAGCCGGCCCAGGTGCTGGTGATGGGCCACGGCGAGAACTCGATCTTCGACGTGATGGCCGAGCTGACGGAGCGGTATCCGCACCTGGAGGCCGTGCCGATCATCGGCGACGTGCGCGACCGCGAGCGGATGCGGCAGATCTTCGAGCGCTACCGGCCCTACGCGGTGTTCCACGCGGCGGCCCACAAGCACGTGCCGCTGATGGAAGAGAACGTGGCCGAGGCGATCACCAACAACGTGCTCGGCACCAAGAACGTGGCGGAGCTGTCGGCGGAATTCGGCGTCGAGCACTTCGTGCTGATCTCGACGGACAAGGCGGTGCGTCCCACCAACGTGATGGGCGCCACCAAGCGGGTGGCCGAGCAGATCGTGCAGGAGGTGGCGGAGACCACCGGGCGGAACTTCGTCGCGGTGCGGTTCGGCAACGTGCTCGGCAGCCGCGGCAGCGTGGTCCCGACGTTCCTCCGGCAGATCCAGACCGGCGGGCCGGTCACGGTGACGCACCCGGAGATGCGCCGCTACTTCATGACGATTCCCGAAGCGGTGCAGCTGGTGCTTCAGGCGGGGGCGATCGGGAAGGGCGGGGAGGTCTTCGTGCTCGACATGGGCGAGCCGGTGAAGATCGTCGATCTCGCCACCGATCTCATCCGGCTGTCCGGCCTCGAGGTCGGCTCCGACATCGAGATCCGGTTCACCGGCATCCGGCCGGGCGAGAAGCTCTACGAGGAGCTGTTCTTCGACTCGGAGAGCGCGCTGCCGACCGACCACCCGAAGGTGCTCCGAGCCAAGAACGGGGCGCTGCCGATCGGGCTCGGCACCATGGTGGATCTGCTGGTGGACGGCGCGGGCCACGGCTGGACCGACGTGCAGCTCCGCGCCCTGCTGCTCCGGCTGGTCCCGGAGTTCCGGGTCAGCGACCTCGAGATACGAGGTAGACGTCGAGATCGCACGCGCCTAGTCATCGGGTCGCGACCACCACGATCGTCGTCAGCACGCCCAGGACCTGCGCCATCGTCGCCAGCACGCTCGGCAGGGTGCTGGGGGTGTCCTGAATGATCTTGGCCGGCACGTAGACCACCGCCCCGGGCTTGGGATTGGGCACCTTGTCGGAGAAGATCGCCTTCCGCTTCACGCCCTCCCGCTCGCCGTTGGGCTGCGTCACGTAGGCATGGCCCTGGTCGCCCGTCTGGGTGTACCCGCCCGCTCGATCCACGTACCAATCGAGATTCTTGCCCGGCACGAAGGCCACGGGGCCCGGTGAGTTGACCGCGCCGCGAACCATGATGACCGGATCGAACTCCGGTATGTGAATCGAGTCCCCGCCCACGAGGACGACGTTGTCGCGGAAGCCGGGGTCGTCGATCACCTTCGCCAGATCGATCCCCACCCGCTCGGTCACGCTCCGTCTCACGGAATCGCGCCCGCCGGCCGTCAGATAGGGTCGCGGCCCGGCCAGCACCGGCGAGAGCGGATCTCCGCCGGTCGGCCGGCCCGCGGTGTAAGAGCGGTAGAATTGCACGCCCGCGGGATATGCCTCGGAGGTCAGGCCTCCCGCCCGGGCCAGCAGATCGCTCACCCGGTCGGTCTTCGATTTGAGCGAATACCTGCCGGGGTACCGCACCTGGCCGGTGATCGCGACGCTGCGCTGCAATTCCCACCCGGGTTGCCGCATGACCAGCAGATTGTCGTAGGGCTCCAGCTCGGCATCGGGCGCGCCCGAGGCGGGGGCGGCAAGGCCTGGCGGGCCGGCGTATTTGTCACCGGGGCGCCGGCCGAAGAGGTACGAGGAATCGAGCGGCACCCGGATGGTCTTGGCCAGCGCGCCCGGAGTGGAGTCCTCGGCCACCCGCGCGATCTCAACCTCCTGGAGCCACGCATCGGGCGTCAGGCCGTCGGCCAGGAGCACCGCGTCGCGGACGGTCATGCCCTCGCGATAGGGGACTCGGCCCGGCTTCCGAACCGCACCGACGATTGCGACGTAGCGCTCGGTCCGGAAGGTTGAGCGGGAGAAGACCCGGATCTCGTCCTCCTCGTCCAGCAGGATGTCTTCGGTCACCGCGCCGGTGCTGTCTCTGAAGGCCGAGCGGAGCTGGATCATGCTGGAATCGTCCCGCACCCGGGTGACCAGGATGCGGTCGAGGTAGACGTCGGGCTTCGGTCCGCCGGCGAGCCGGATCGCGTCGCTGAGCTTCATGCCGGGGGTGTGGCCGACCTCGCCCTCCACCCACACGTTCCCCTTGACGGTGACGAAGCTCCGAATCCGGTCGGCCACTCCATGCACCGTCACGGAGTCGCCCGGGGCCATCGGGACCTCGGGGGCCTGTCCGTCCACGAACTGGTCCGACCCTACGGCGATCACCACCCGGGCCCGGCCGCCGACGCCCCGCGAGGCGGGAGGCAGCACACGGTGGATCGTCACCCGGGCCTGATAGGCCGTCGGATCGAAGCCGCCGGCGTACTCGATGAGGTCGCGGAGGGTCTCATCGGGACGCAGCTCGTAGATCGCCGGGCGCTTCACTTTGCCCGCGACCCTGGCCAGGCCGCCGTGCACCGGCACGAAGACCACGTCGCCGGTCTGGAGCCGCGCGGTGGTCGAGTTGATGCCCTGCGTCAGGTAGTCGTAGACGTCCACACTGTCCACCAGCGCGCCGCCGCGGCGGATGTAGATCCGCGCGGAAGCTCCCATTGGTCGTGGGGCCGCCCGCGGCGTAGAGCGCGTTGAGCACCGTTCCCGCCGCGCTCACCTGGTAGGCGCCGGGCCGGACGACGTCACCGGCCACGTAGACCTGGAGCTTCCGGAGCTTGGCGAGCGAAACCTGGAACTTGGTGCGGGCGTTGGGGCCGCGGCGTACACCGGAGTAGACCTTGCCCAGCTTGGTGTAGAGCTGGTCCTCCAGCTGGCCCAGGGTGAGGTTCGCTACGTGAAGCTGTCCGGCCTGCGGGATCACGACGAAGCCCTCGCGGGTCACGTCCAGCAGGTGGGCCTGCTCGACGTCGCCGGTCAGGATGAGCACGAGGGCGTCGCCGGGCCCGAGCTGGTAGTTCTCGTCCACCGGGCCGGCGTCCATCGGCTCGAACTGGGTCGAAAGCCGGCGGAAGGTTTCCACCCCGAACACCTTGAGCCCGACCGGCTGAATCGCCTCGAGCGAGTCGGCGAGCGAATCGGCGCGCAGCGAGTCGAGGTGCCGGTAGCGCAGCGAGTCGAGCAGCTGCCGGACCGAGTCGGACACCGCGAACAGCGAGTCCTGGGTCTGCAGCGAATCGGCCTCTTGCGGGGAGAGGATGCCGAGGGCCTGGACCGCATCGAGGGTGCGGGGCCCGGGGCGCACCATGAGCGAGGTGTCCGCCCCGGCCAGGTAGTCGTCGAGGAACGTCTCGGGATAGCCGGCCGCCCGGAGGCGGGCACGCACCTGATCCTGACTCAGCCCCGACTGCGACAGCTTGTCCCGGAGCTGGCGGACCAGGTCGGGCTGGTTTTGGAGCAGCTCTCTGGCCCGATCCGCATTGGGGAGCTGCTGGCCCGGCCTGATCTGCACCGGAACCTGGGCCGCGATCGCGACGGGGCCCGCGGTGAGGAATACGGCCAACAGCAGTGCCAACCGCGGGCGGCACACGTATCGCGAGGCTGTGAGGCGCATGGGGGCTTGAAGTTCTCTCGTAAGTTACAGGATGTCAACTTGTTGCGGCGACAGACTCGGTCCAGAACCGGAGGGTCTTCCCCGCGATCGCCGCGTCGGTGTATTCGCTCATCACCCGTTGTCGCCCCGCCGTGGCGAGTCGCTCGCGCTCCAGGGGATCGTCATGCAGGCGCTGCAGTGCCTCCGCGATGGCCACGACATTCTCCTCGGGCACCACCAGCCCGGCCGAGCCGACGATCTCGGGCAGGGCGCCGGCGGCGCTGGCCACCACGGCGACGCCATGCGCCATCGCCTCCATCGCCGCCCGAGGCGCCACTTCCACCCAGCGCGGCGCGGTGCGGGAGGGCAGGACGACGCAATCCAGCCGCGGCCAGATCTCGTCCACCTGCTCTCGGGGACGGGCGCCGAGCCAGGTAACCCGTCCCGCGATGCCGAGACGCTCCGCGAGGCCCTCCAGCTCCTCCTGGGCCGGCCCCGTTCCGACCACGGTGATGCTCCAGCGGCCGACCAGCTTCACACAGGCGCGGAACAGGAGATCCAGTCCCTTCTCGGGGATCAGCCGCCCGAAGAACCCGATCGTGAGCCCGGTCTGCTCGGCCCGGGCGCCCTGGAGCGGCAGGCCCACGCCCAGCTGCGGAATCACCTGGCGCGCGAGCGAGGGGTGCTGCCGGGTCACCAGCTTGGCGGCCAGCTCGTTGACGGCGAGCAGCCCCCTGGCGTGTCGGAGGACCCGAGATCGACGGATGCGGCCGAGCGTGCCATAGGCGCGGGGAAGGCTCTCCCGGGTGAGAACGACGTAGGGTACTCGCAGGCGGCGGGCCAGACTGGCGGCGGTCGAGGCCGCCCGGGTCCAGGGCTCCTCTTCTATCTGTATCAGCTCCGGGCGGAAGTCGGTGAGCAGGCGGCGCAGCGCGCTCCGGCTCCAGGTGGGATCGGCATTGGGGGATGTGCTGCCGCGAACCGCGACCGGGACCGTGCGGACCCCCCCGTCATCGCCCCAGACGGTCTGCTGTTCGGCGCCGAGCCCGAGGGGCGACCAGCGGTCGGGCACCGCCGCGGCGACCGTCACGCCCAGTCCCGCCAGGGCCTTGAGCTTGCCCCTGGCAGTCGGGTCGGCGTAGGTCCGCGAAACCACGACGGCGCGCACGTCAGCTCACCAGCGGCTCAAGCGCCGAGACGATGTTCGGGAGGCCTGATCCGAGCCGCGGCTCGATTCCCGCTGCGTAGATCGCCTTGATGACCTGCGGGCGCGTGCCGTAGCAGAGCGCGATCTGAGTGCGGTGCATGCGTTTGAGGTCAGAGTAGGCGCGAGTGACGTTCGGGGTCCCGTAATCTGGCCGGTCGACCCGTCCCTACCAAGGGGCGGCGTTGACACCGGTCGCCGTCCATGGCGAAACTTGGCGAATCGTCGATGCGCATTCTCCATCTCGCGAAGTACTATTGGCCGCGGTCCGGGGGCATGGAACGCGTGGTGCAGAGTCTGGCCGAGGGGGCCGCGAACCTGGGACACCAGGTCGAGGTCGTCGCGGTGGAGACGCTGGGCCGCGCCGGCGGCTCGGCGCGACAGCGCTCGGCGGTGACTCGCGCCTTCTCGCTGGCCGCGCTGGGGTCGCAGGAGATCGCGCCCGGCTACATCGCGGCAGCCTGGCGGAGCGCAGACATCATCCACGTCCACCATCCCCACCCACTGGCGGACGTCGCCTGCCTTCTCCGGGCCAGACGCACGCCCGTGGTGGTCACCCAACACGCCGATTCGAGCCGGTCGGCCTACCGGCCGGTGACCCGAATGGTGCTTCGCCGCGCCGCGGCCGTGGTAGTGCCCAGCCGGGCGCACCTCGCCCTCTCCAATGAGCTGATCGGGTTCGAGTCGAAGGTCGAGGTCATCCCCTTCGGGATCGACCAGGCCCGGTGGGAGATGGTGCCGCCACCGCCGCCCGGCGCCGCACCGCGCGCGATCTTCATCGGCCGGCTGGTGAGCTACAAGGGACTCGATATTCTCCTGCGGGCGCTGGAACGGGTGCCGGAGCTGCGGCTCGACATCGTCGGGTCGGGCCCGGAGGGCCCGCGACTCAAGACGCTGGCCCAGGCGCTCGCGATCACCGACCGGGTCCGGTGGTATGGCGAGTATCCCGACGAGGATCTCCCGCGCAGGATGGCGGACGCCGATTTCCTGGTGCTGCCCTCGGTGACGGTGGAGGAGATGTTCGGACTGGTGGTGCTGGAGGCGATGGCGGCCGGGCGGCCGGTGGTGACCACGGCGCTCCCGAGCGCCGTGAGGGAGGTGAACGTGCCGGGCGAGACCGGGCTCGAGGTGCCGCTGCGCGATGTGCCCGCTCTGGCGCAGGCGCTGGACAAGCTCTCACACGACCCGGCGCTCCGGAAGAGAATGGGCGAGGCGGGCCGCAAGCGTGTGGCCGAGCGTTTTACCCAGGCGGCGATGGCCGAGAAGCACATCGCCCTGTACGAGAGGATTCGCGCCGGGCGCGGGTGAGAGAGGCGAAACGGCTATTGCGCCGGCACCTGCCGCAACAGGACTGCCGCGACGACCGCCAGCGCCGCCATGACGAGCGCGCAGACCACGGCCACCACCTCGAACGAGTGGGCAAACGCGTCGCGAGCCGTAGCCGATTAGCGGCGGAGCCGAGGGCCTCGGGCATCCGCCCGCCACGCGACGGCGCCGCCGAGCGTCTCCCGCGCCGCCTCCGCCGTCGCCAGCGGGACGCCGGCGGGGAGTGAATCGGCCATGTCGGCGCGATAGATCGCGGTGCCGATGCTGCCGAGAATCGCGATGCCGAGCGCGCCGCCGAACTCGGAGGCGGTCTCCGAGATCGCCGAGGCCGCGCCGGCACGCTCCGGCGGGGCGCTCCCGACGACCAGGTCGGTGGCCAAGGTGAAGACCGGCGCGAGGCCGAGCGAATAGACCACGAACCCGGTCACGAGCAGCCGCGAGCTCCGGACGTCTCGTCGACCTGGGTGAGCAGCGCCGAAGCCGGCGGCCGCGAGCGCCGAGGCCGCCGGCCATCACGATACGCGGGTCGAACCCGGCGCACGATCATCGGGGTCAGCATGGAGCCCACGATGAACGCGCCGGCGAAGGGCACCGTCCACAGGCCCGCCTCCAGCGGTGCCAGGCCGAGCACCAGCTGCATGTACTGCGCGATGAAGATGAAGATTCCGAAGGCGACGAAGGTGCCGAGCGCGTAGATGGCCAGTGCCGCGCTGAACGCCGGGGCGCGGAAGAGGCGGAGGTCGATCATCGGGTCGGCGAGCGTCGCTTGCCGGCGAAGGAACACGCAGGCCGAGGGCGAGCTCCGGCCGCGATGGACAGGACGCCGCCACCAATCGAGGCCGTCCTCGGCGATGCGCTTGAGGCCGTAGATCGTCGAGCAGCACGGCGGCCAGCGACAGGGCCGCGCTCGATCAGGTCGAGGCGGCCCGCCTCCGGATCGCGGTACTCCGGCAGCAGCGATCGGCCCCACCACGAGCAGCAGCACCATCACCGGCACGCCGATCAGGAACACCGACCCCCACCAGAAGAACTCCAGCAGGACGCCCGCCGAGCACCGGCCCGATCGCGGCCCCGGCCGAGTAGCTGGAGATCCACACGCCGATGGCGACGGTGCGCTGCGCGGGGTCGTGGAACATGTTGCGGATCAGGGAGAGGGTGGACGGCGCCAAGGTCGCGCCGGCGAGACCGAGCAGCGCGCGCATGGCGATCAGCATCTCGGCGCTGGTGGAGAACGCCGCGATCGACCGAGGCGACGCCGAACGCGGCCGCGCCGATGAGCAGCAGCCGCCGCCGGCCGATCCGGTCGCCCAGGGTGCCCATGGTGATCGAGCGATTCCGGCGACCAGGAAGCCGTAGATGTCCACGATCCACAGCAGCTGGGAGCTGCTGGGCGCGAGGTCCGCGCTCAGCGACGGCAGCGCGAGGTTGAGGACCGTCAGGTCCATCGAGTAGAGCAGGCAGGGAAGGGCGATGACGGCGAGGCCGATCCACTCCCGCCGGCCGGCGCGGGCCGCCTGGCTCACCGATTGACCAGCGCGAGGATGTTGCCGTCGGCGTCGGTGAACCAGGCGGCCCGAGTGCCGTCGGCGACGTGGACGTCGCCTTCCCTGGTGGTCCCGGGCAGATCGTACCGCCCGAAGACGACGCCCTTGGCCTTGAGCGACGCGACCTCCTTCTCCAGGTCGTCGCCGACGACCCAGGTGAGCGCCGTGGCCTGGTTGGAGCCGGCGTAGCGTGACTCGTAGACCAGGAGCGTCGAGCTCCCGCTCCTGAACAGCAGGCGTCCTGCTCCTCGGTGGGCAGCCGCTTCAGACCGAGGGTCTCCTCGTAGAAGTACCTGGCCCGTTCCATGTCCCTGACCGCGATCGTCGCGGTGACATCTCGAGTGCCCAGCATCCCAATCTCCTGACAGAGGTACTGCATCCGCCGGGTGAGCGGCTGCTATCATATGCCGCGGCTCGGCGAAACACTCGTCGGATTCGGACCTGCAATCTCCCCCGCCGGCTAGCGGATGGCGCCTTCCTTCCCGGCGACCCGCCGGAGCAGCGCCGTCTGTCCCGCATGGTACGCCTGATGGAACATGACGGTGGTGAGAAGCGTGCGGACGGTCTCGTTCGGGTTGCCGTTGGGGCTTTGCGCCGGACGGTCCAGGACGTCAGGGGCGAGGGCCGCGAGACCGGCATCGACGCGCTCGATCGCTTCCTTCCACGAGGTCACCAGCTTGTCGAAGCCGATCGCCTCGGTTCCATCCTCGATGGGCCGAGCGCCTCGCGCGTAGTGCTCCAGGGTCTTCTGCCCGATGACCGGCTGCTGGCCCAGCAGCGGAAGCACTCCGTCGTAGACCCAGAGGAGATGGCCCAGGACCCAGTTGAGACAATTCCCTCCGGGGCGAGGCTGAACCAGGCTGTCCTCGTGGCCCAGGCCGCCCAGGTTGACGCCGACGACGTCGCGGGTCATGCGGGTCTGTTGGCGCCACAGGTCGATCTCGCTCACGGCTGCCGGTGCGGTTGTCGTCGTCATACGCTCACTCCCTGTGATCTGGCCGGACCCACTGTCCGGCGGAAAGTAGTACGAAACCGTATTATACTATTTCCATATATTAACGGCCCGGTCATCCGGGTCAATCCCCCGAACCAGCGGACGCTGGCGGCGTGGCCGGATGGTGGCGTAAATTACGACTTCGTATCATCTCCCTCGACCCGGAAGCTCGCGATGGCCTTGGAATTCCTCTCCCCGCTGCACAAGGCCTCCCGGCAGATCTCCATGTATCTGGAGGCCAACACCCGGGAGCTGGGGGTGAGTCCGCTCGAGGGCCACATCCTCACCTACCTGCGGAAATACGCCCCGGCCCCCATCGGTGAGCTGGTGCGTGTATTCGGGATCAAGCCATCCACCCTCACCAGCCTGATCGACCGCCTGGAGAAGGCCGGCCTGGTCCGCCGGGAGATCAATCGAGACGACCGGCGCTCGTTCCTGATACACATCAGCGAGGATGGCCGGCGCCTGACCGAGCGCCTGAACCGGCTGCTCGAGACCCTCGAGGGCGACATCCGGAAACGGGTGAGCGTGGGGCAGGTGAAGGGGTTCCACGCCGTGATGGGCGCGGTGGGGGACATCACCCAGGTGCGGCTGAGGGAACGGTAGGATCAGAACCCGGGTCGCAGGCCGCGGGTTCGGCATTGACACTCCGCCCGCATTCCGATGGCCGAGCAGCTGCGCGTAGCTCGGAGGCATCCGTACGCGGCGATCAGTGCGGCGTCGATCACCGCCGCCTGGCCCTCTTCTTCCATGATTTCCTCACCCTCTTCGACCAACCCCACCATCCCTTTGCACCGCTTACCGCGCGCTGTCTGTCCGAGGCCCTTGAAAATGCGCTACATTGAATGCTTGCTGAAGGTCGGGCGCCACGGCGGCCTTCGCCATTCGTGGCAAGGTCTGCACAAGCTGCTTCTCGGCATGGTAGACATCCTTCAGTTCGGCCAGGAAGAGTGCCTGCAGGGAATCGAGAGTCATGATCTCTACTCCGATCATCCGGTCCCGGTCGCTTCATGCGGACTGTCAACGGGCTTTGACTCCGGCGAACCCCGCTGGCGCAGGAAGATCGACAACACGACGACGGCCGCGATCGCGAGAAACTCGCTCTGCCAGTTCTGCATGGACTCGAACCAGAAGCGTGACGTCCCGGCATACTGGAGCGGTGACAGGGTGCTGATCTCGCCATGCGCACCCTGTTCCTGGTTGTATTCCGCCGAGCCCGCGACCGCGTGGAGAGTAAAGCTGATCAGAAAGATCAGGAGAAACGCGAGCGAGAGGGAATTCTCGTAGAGCTTGAGGACGAGCCCTCCGCGGCGCACCGGCCACGGCGCATTCGGCTCGTTGCGACTAGCCCGTGGATCGCGATCCACCGGCTCGGGCTCATCCGGCTTTTTCGACTCCGCCGAGCCCTTCTGGAACAGGAAGGCGGTCAGGACCACATAGGAGAAGATCTGGATGAACTCGCTTTCCCAGTTTTCCGTGGTCGCCTCCCAGAAGTGGGCGGTTCGCAAATAGCCGGTGTACGACTCCTGGGGCCGGCCATGCTCGCGCTGCTCGGAGTTGTACTCGCGGTGGCCCACCAGGCTTTGCCCGACCCAGAAGGCGAGAAAGAGGGTGACGAGGACCATGGACAACCCATTCTCGCGAAACAGGCGACGCAGGGGGCTCTTGGTGTGACTGGGTCGCGAACGGGGGCTCACGGGCGAGGGGGGTGGCGAGAGCGATTGGACTTTTCAGGCATGGACGTTCCAGGCGATCGGCGACTGCCCGACCTCACACGAGCGGCCGGTTTGCCGCGGCGAGGGGAAGGGTAGGCTTACCCTACCACCTTCGGGCAAGGCGATCTGTGACAGGGATACCATCCTGAGCGCGACCCGGGACCCAGGGCACGCGAGTGTTACTCGCCCCGGGAAAACAACAGCCGGGCTAGGACACCCCTGCGGATTCCCGTCTCGTCGCCTGCCGGATTCCCGGTAACGCGGCCGAGTCGAACCGTGGGGCCGAGTGAGAAGATCTTGTGGCCCACCATGGCCCAGTAATAGCGAAGCAGCGACGGGCCCAGCTCGAGCTGCACGGCGCGCGGAGGATGCGCTCAGCGCGATCGCCCCACGATTGCTTCCTGGATGCTCGATGCGGCTAGTATACGTGACGAGTGCCCACGCCTGTCCGGGCCCCTCACCCGTCGACCCCCAAGCGCCACCGACGTTGGACTGGTGGGCGCGAACTCAGCCGATCGCGAGCGCCGATGCCCTACCGCGTTATTTGCCGGTTGCTGACCTCCGGTTTGATCCTGTTGGTGGGTGCGTGTGCCACCGGCCGAGCGCCATCCGCTAGTGCCACTCGCGACGATCCCGCTTCTCAGTCAGCCTCCGGAACGAGCTCCGATGCCGGCCGACAGGTCACCGCACTTGCGGACGAGTACTTCAAGGCATGGCTCGACACGTACCCGTTAAACGGGTTGTTCGTCGGCGTACCGGAAGCGCCGACGGATCGGATCGAGGACAACTCGCTCGCTGCCACCCGGGCCTGGGAGCAGCGGGAGGATCAGTGGTTGGACCAGCTAGAACGCGTTCCGGTGGCAGCGCTTCGTGGGCGCCCGGAGGAGGTCACATATGGTTTTCTGTTGGAAACGCTCGCGGCGTCGCAACAAACCCGTATCTGCCGGCGTGAGCTGTGGCCCTTGGACCAACAGGGCGGGTGGCAAATCTACCTCCCGCTCACCGGACAGCTGCAACCCCTCGGCACTCCGCAGCTCCGACGCGGCGCTCTCGCCCGTTGGCGCGCGATGCCGCGCTTCATCGACATCGAGATCACCAATCTTCGCGAGGGTCTCCGACAGGGTTACAGCCAGCCGCGGGCGAATGCCACGGCGGTCCTCGAGCAGCTGAACGACATCCTGAAGCTTCCTCCCGAGAAGTCTCCCTTCGCCCAACTCGCCGTACGAGATTCCGCTCCCGGGTTCAGTGATTCGGTGGTGGCGGTGATCCGAGGGGAAATCCTCCCCGCCGTGGCCCGCTACCGCGATTTCCTCCAGACGGAATACATCCCACGGAGCCGGTCATCGCCAGCGCTCTCGGCTCTCCGAGGGGAGCCGATTGCTACCGCGCACGAGTGCGGCAATACACCACCTCGGACTTGGATGCGCAGGCGGTATACCAGCTCGGCCTCCGGCAGGTGACCGCCATCGAGGCGGAGATGCTACCCATCGCGAGGCGGAGCTTCGGGACCTCCGACTTGCCCGGGTTGATGGAACGGCTCCGCAGCGACTCGCAATACACGTTCCGGAGCCGTGAGGAGATCATCCGCACCGCCGAGCGGGCAGTCGCCCGGGCCAAGGCGGCCATGCCCAAATGGTTCGGGCGGTTGCCCAAGGCGGACCTGATCGTGGAGCCGTGTCTTCCCTTCGAGGAGAAGTCAGGCTGCCCTAACTCCTACGTCCCTGGTACCTCGGACGGGAAGCGGCCGGGGCGGTGGCGAATCAACGCGGCGAGCGAGCCGCCGCAGCCACGAGCGCCGCTGGAGGGCACGGCCTTCCACGAGACCATTCCCGGACACCATCTCGAGGGTGCTCTCTCGCAGGAGCGACCCGAAGCGCATCCGATCACCCGCTATCTGTTCCTTTCGGCGTTCTCCGAAGGTTGGGCCCTCTACGCCGAGCGACTCGCCATCGAGATGGGAGTGTACTCGACGGACCTCGATCTGATAGGAGAGCTGGGAGGGGGGCAGGCGTTTCGGGCGGTGCGGCTGGTGGTAGATCCTGGGCTGGCCGTACTCGGCTGGCCTCGCGAGCAGGCTGTCGAGTACATGCTGGCCCACACGCCCCTCTCACGTGGCGATGTCGAGTCCGAAGTGGATCGCTACATCGCCAATCCTGGTCAGGCGACCGCTTACATGGTGGGTCGGCTCGAGATCGAGCGGCTACGGCGGGCGGCCGAGGCTCGGTTCGGCCAGGACTTCGACATACAGAGAGTTCCACGATCGAGTGCTGGAGCGGGGAAGCGTGCCGCTGCCACTGCTTCGGGCACACGTCGAGGCGTGGCTGGACAGCGAGACCGCACCGGCACGCTGAGTCCGGCCTAAGGGAGCGATAATGAAGTTTCGGCGCAGGCATGCCCTTATGAACTTCTCGCCCATGGATGAACGCTGTTCCCTCCTGCGGCATTCCAGGCGCCGGACATCTCAGATTCGGCAGTGAGGAGTGGAGGTGATACTATGCAAGAATCAGGCATGCATCGCGGTGAACGCCAAGTGCGCCTCAAGGCGCAATACGTCCACCTATACCCGGGAATTGCACCGAGCGAGTGGTGGCCTGCCTGGGCCATGGCCGAGAAACTCCTCGCCCTCGCCGAGGCCCAGGGAGTATCGCCTCACCAACGGGTTTGTGATTCCCGCCATTTTCAGTTTCGCGGAGGGTCTACCCGTGAGCGGCTCCAGGATCTGCGGACCCGTCGCTCCGACATCCAATTGCCGGGTTCCTCGTGAAGCAAGCGTCAGTGCGGGGCGAATTGTGGTCTCGGTCCGCGGGATGCTTCCCGAGCGGGGGGTCGGCACAGCGGGAACCTACAGGGCGGCCGTGGGTCTGCTGGTCCGCCGGCGCTTGCCCGGCAGGTCGAGGGCGATCTGGATGAGCTCCGCCAGCTGCTCGCTGGTGAAGGGCTTCATCAGGACCGGCACGATGCAGTCGTGGGTGCCCACCCGGGTCCAGCCGGCCGGGGCGTAGGCGGACATCAGGATGACCGGCAGCTCAGGATACTCCGCCTGCAGGGTGGCGGCCAGCTCCGTGCCGTTCATTTGGGGCATGACCACATCGGCCAGCACGAGTTCGACCCGGGCCGGCTGCATGCGCACGATGCCGAGCGCTTCGATGCCGTGACTGGCCTCGAGCACGGTGTGGCCCTGGGCCGCGAGCTGCCGGCGCAGGGTGACGCGGATACCGTCTTCGTCGTCGACGATGAGGATGGTCGCGGAACGGGGCGTGGGCACGGCGCCTCCAAAGAGGGCTGGCAGGCCGGGGTCCCGGCCCTCGAACGATAGTCTACCCCCGCCGTTGCCCTCCGCAAGGCGCCGCCGCCACTTGAGATCCGCTTGATAGCGCTCCCATAGCGTGGCCAGCGTCTCACAGGGCGACCGGCCCGTCGAGGCCAGCGTTGTGGTCTCGTTCGGTCAGCTATCTGACACTGAGGGTAACCCCATGCAACCCCGCCTCCCGTTCAGCTCTCGTTTTCGCCACGTCCGGTCCCTCGGGAGAATCGCCGGTGCGCTCGGCCGGGGTCTCCTTCTAGGTACCATGGGCTTCGCCGCCCTGGGCTGCGCCGAGGACCCTGGGGGGCCCACGAGCACGGCCGTACCGGCCGGCTCCGACGGTGAGGCGACGGCCGCCACCTACGCGGTCAAAGATCTCGGCACCCTCGGCGGCAAACGTTCACATGCGACCGCGATCAACAACGTAGGCGGCATCGTGGGCTGGAGCGAGACAGCGACCGGCCAACGCCACGCCTTTCTCTATCGCGCCGGGGTCATGCGGGACCTCGGCGCCCTGGCCGGCGGACAGAGCCGGGCCCTCGCGATCAACGACTCCGGCGTGGTGGTTGGCGCCAGCACCGTGCTGTCCGGCGCCTCGCGCGCCGTGCGCTGGAAGGACGGTGTGAAGAAGAACCTGGGGACCCTCGGTGGCCGGAACAGCGAAGCCACGGGGATCAACCTGTCAGGTGTCATCGTGGGCTGGAGCGAGACAGCGACCGGCCAACACCACGCCTTCATCTGGCGGAACGGGGTGATGACCGATCTTGGTACCCTCGGTGGTGGGTTCTCCGAGGCCAGCGGTATCAACGTGTACGGCCGCGTAGTGGGCCGGAGCACGGACGCTTCGGGGCGCAATCACGCCGTCGCCTGGAAGGACGGGGTGGTGAAGGACCTCGGCACCAACGGCCGCATGGGGAGCGCCGCCCGCGCTATAAACGACAACGGCCGGATCGTGGGCTCGCTGGGCCCCCACCTGGGCGCCGAGGGCGGGGAGCTCGAGGAGAGCACCTCTTTTCTGTTCTATCAGGGCACCTGGACGGTGTTCGGCACCGGCCAGATTACCAGTGAGGCCCGGGCGGTCAACGCCGGAGGTACCATCGTAGGTGAGGATTACGACGAGCGCGATGACTTCTCGACGGTGGACGCCTGGGTGCGGGAGCACGGCTCGGTGCAGCGGCTCCCCAAGCTCATCGACGGGCACAGCGCCGCCTTCGGCATCAACCGGTCCGGGACGATCGTCGGCTCGAGCGAGACGTCCGGTGGAGAGAAACACGCGGTGCTTTGGCGGCGGCAGTAGCGGAGAGCGCAGCCTCGGCCGGCCCGAGGACGAGTATTCGCCGTGATCGCCAGCGCCAGCTCGAGCCAGTACAAACACACCCAAGAGCCCCGACCAAATTGCCCAGGAGCTCGAGAAGGGACTGAACCCACTTGAGTCCCTGCTCAAGACGCATTACCGCTCACCCGGGTAGCTCCGGCTTGACCCCACGCTCTTGAGTTTTCTTCCATGCCGTATTCCTGCCATGCAGCCCCAATTTTGCACCCAGGGACTAGAAGAGGCTGCGGGGAGTGAGCCCGTCCGGCTTGTGGAAGTGGTTTGCGGTGATAAAGTTTCGCGGCTGTCGGGCCCTTAGCTCAGGTGGTTAGAGCAGCGGACTCATAATCCGTAGGTCGTTGGTTCGAATCCAACAGGGCCCACTGGAGTTAGACGTAACAGCGCGATTTTAGTGTGCCGCTTTGTGTGCCACGACGTTTCGGGCCAACCGGCCAGTTGATGTTTTGGCATAGGTGCTCGATTGGCTCTCCAACCCATCCATTCGTGAGTCCGGGGCTCCCCGCTACACCGCGGGCGTGCTCTTCAAGTACGCCCGGAAGGTCTCCAGCGGGAGCTTGGGGGCGGTCACCGATCTGGGAACCTCAGCGGTCCACGGCTGCCGCGGCCTGCTCCGTCCCGGTAATCGGCATGTCGTCGATCGCGGTGAAGCTGTCGGCCACCGGATCGTAGATCTCCGCGCTGGCCAGGATCTCCCCGTCGGCGTTCTCTCCCCCGCCGAACAACACCTCGCCATTCGGCAGCACCACGGCGAAGTGATGCCGGCGGGCCGTGGTCATGTCGTCGATCCTGGTGAAGCTGTCGGTGTCCGGGTCGAACATGTCGGCGACCGCGCTCGCGCTCGGACCGCTCTCGAACATATCCCCGCCGAGCACCAGCACGCGGCCGTCCTGCAGCTTCACCGCGGCGTGGCCCCGCCCGTGGATGATGGAAATGGCTCCGACCAGTGTGAAGGTTTCCGCGGTGGGATCGAAGACCTCGGCGCTAGCGCGCCCGTCTCCTTCCAGCACCAGCACCCCGCCGTCATCGAGCGCGATCGCGCTGTGGTTGAGACGCTGCGTGCTCATGTCGGAGCCGGGAGAAGAGGTCGGCGGTGGGTGTTACCGTGTGATCCGGGGGGAACTGCCCCAAGCGAAGCGAGGGACCTGGGCCGGCTAGGTCCCTCGCTTCGCTTGGGATGAAGTAGCGGGTGGCGCGACGCATCCGCTGACGCCGGCTTCGGGCGATTGGACCAGGACCGCCGGGGCCCAATCCGGAAAATGCCCCGTCGTCAGCTCCAGGGTGTCGGTCCGGTCAGGGCGAATGAGACCGACGTGGCCGTCTGAGTACGCGATCCACGACCCCCCCGGTGACCACGCCGGGTACGAGTAGTAATCCACCAGGTTGTACCACTCGTAGGGGATCGGCGAGCCATCCAGGCTCATGATGTGCAGTCCGCTGAGCCCCGGCCAGTAGCCACGATAGACGATCATGTTGCCATCCGGAGACCACGCCGGCGCCTCGAGCTGCGTATCCCCCCCTCGCGCAGCGACGTGATCTGGCTCCCGTCGGGACGCATGGTCCAGAGGCCGTTGGCGAACTCGCCCCCCCCACGGTTGCTGGAGAACACGATGAGATCGCCATCGGGGGACCAGGCCGGCTCCCGATCCGCGTACGCGTCGTCGGTCAGACGCCGGAGGTCTCCGCCCTCGGCGTCAATGGTGTAGATCTCGCCGAAGTGCGCATAGACGAGCCTGCTGCCATCCGGCGACCACGATGGCGTGAGATCGGTGGCCGTCTCGGTGAGCCTGGCATGGCCGCGGCCGTCGGCGTTCATCACCCAGATGAAGCCGTCGGCGTCGGTGACGTAGGCGATCTTCGTCCCGTCCGGGGACCAGCGAGGCGATCGGGCGTTGAGCCCGGTGGTCAGCCGGGTGCGGCCGATGCCGTCGAGGTCGATCCGGTAGATGTCCCAGGGAAAGCCGTCGGCGAAGGCCAGGCGGCCGATCTCCTCGCAGGTGATGGCGAGCGAGACATCGGCGGTGTCGCCGGCCGTCACGGCGACGGCGACCGGCTCATGGTCCGCGAGGGCGCAGTTGCACGCTACCCCGGAGAGGGCCAGGGCGTGGTCGCCGGGCTCGACGTCCGGAATCACCAGGCTGCCGGAGGCGTCCACCTGTGGTCCGGCGGCCCCATCCAGGGCGACCGAGTAGCCGTCGGGATCGAGCAGGGCGCCGGCCGTCGCGGCCGAGACCCGAATCGCGCCGGTGGTCTCGAATGGACTGTTGTTGTCGTTGCACGCCGCGGCGAGAAGGCACGCCACGGTCAAGGCCCGCCGCCGGAAGCTGCTCGTATCGATGTGAACGCTCCCGCAGGAGATGCTGCCACCTTAGCGCCGGGGTCGGGATTGCGCCAGATTGCGGGCGCTATCTGCGTGACTGAGGTCACAACCGGAAACATCATGCGAATCCGACCTCGAGCACGGCCGTGAGCTGGACGGATGAGCCCACCTGAACCAGGGCCGGGTCGGGTGAAACGGTGGCCGTGCCTACTGCGGCGTCGCCGCCGGTGGAGTCGCCGCATCCGAGAAGGGTCGCGGCGACGATGTAGATGAGGATCTGTCCACGAGCCATGAGCACCTCGCGTTCGCGTGCCTCCGAACCTCAGCGGTCCACGGCGGCCGCGGCTTGCTCCGTCCCGGCGACCGGCATGTCCTCGATCGCGGTGAAGGTGTCGGCGACCGGATCGTAGATCTCCGCGCTGGCCAGGATCTCCCCGTCGGCGTTCCGTCCCCCGCCGATCAGCACCTCGCCATTCGGCAGCACCACGGCAAAGTGATGCCGCCGCGGCGTGGTCATGTCGTCGATTCTGGTGAAGGTGTCGGTGTCCGGGTCGAAGATCTCGGCGACCGCGCTCGTCTCGCTTTCGATCCTCGCCCCGCCGAGCACCAGCACGCGGCCGTCCTGCAGCTTCACCGCGGCGTGGCCCAGCTCGTGTGGGGTCGACAGGTTCCCGACCGTCGTGAAGACTCCAGCGGTGGGATCGTACACCTCGGCGCTGGCGCCCGAGGGCCAGTCTCCACCCAGCACCAGCACCCGGCCGTCATCGAGCGCGATCGCGCTGTGGCCGTAGCGCTGCGTGGCCATGTCAGGGGCCCCATGAGAAGGTGTCGAGCGCGAGGTCATAGATCTGCGTCGTCGACGTGGAGCTTGCCGGCCCCGCGCCCGCCGACACGATCCCGCCCGTCAACAGCACGCGGCCGTCTGGGAGCAGCGCGGCCGCGTGGCTGCCCAGGCCCACTTCCAACCAATCAAAGGTCGGGGTGAAGGCGCGAGTCGTCTCGTCGAAGATCTCCGCGGTCCGGATGGCGCCGCCGCTCGCGTTCCAGCCGCCGGTGACCAGCGCGCGCGTGGGTTCCAGCAGGGTCAGCGTAGGGGAGATCCTGGCTTCCGACATCACGACCGGTGTCGAGCCACCCGTGGCCGGGTCGAGCACGACGCCGTCGGGACTGGGCTCCGAGGTGCCGCCACTGGCGTAGCCGCCGACGAATAGCAGGCTCGTCGTGGCCGACGGCGAACCGAAGATCAGGCTCCGGCCCCCCGGGGGTATCGCCGACCCGGCGTCGAACGGGTGGAACGAGCGGGTCGCCAGATCATACGCTAGCGCCGATCGCGTGGGCGCCTCCCCCCCAAGCGCGATCACCGCCCCTCTCGCGAGCGGTTCCGGCTCGCCGGTGGTGACCGCGACGTCCGCGGTCCCGCTCCGACCCTCGCTGGTCGCCGTTATGGTCGCAGACCCGACCCCCACACCGGTGACGAGCCCGTCGGCGTCAACGCCGGCGGTGCCGCCGGCGTTGCTGGACCACGTCACCGTCCGCCCGCTGAGCTGATTGCCGTCCGCATCCTCGAGCGCGGCCGTCAGCTGGACGGACGAGCCCACCGGAACCGTGGCGGGGTCGGGTGTGACGGTGACCGTGGCGACGGGAGCGTCACCCCCGGTGGAGTCACCGCCGCCACATCCGAGAAGTGCCGCGGCGACGGCACAGACGAGCATCCGTTGACGAGCCATGAGCACCTCGCGCTTCAATTCAGAGTCAATCGTTTGTTCGCGAAAAGCACAAGGGGCGAGCGGTACCTAGAATTGGTACCTAGACTCCGCGGATCTGGATGGATTTGAGCCAACCTGGCTGGCTGAGCAATTAGCAGCAAGTTGTTGGTCAGAAGACGCTAACGGCTCTCCGCAGACTTGGCTGGTTCGACGAGGGGCGCCCTCATAATCCGTAGGTCGTTGGTTCGAATCCAACAGGGCCCATACTCCCGGGTAATACACCGGAGCCTAAGGAAACTCCGCCGTGCACAATCGTTGGCTCGACGCAGGGCGAGAACCGGGGTAACTTGCGGCCATGCCGGCCGACGACCCAATGTACGAGCGGGCGATGGAGCTGCTCGAGCGATTCGGGGCGGTATCCGTTGAGCACCCGAGCGGCACCTTTCTGGAGCATCTGCGCGGGACCTACGAGCAGCTCGACCGATGGGGGTGCAGTAAGGACCTGTGTCGGGCGGGCCTCTACCACAGCGTGTACGGGACGGAGGTCTTCCGGAAGCGGACCGTGCCTCTGGAGGCTCGCGACGAGATTCGGGGCGCAATCGGGGAACGGGCCGAGGAGATCGCCTACCTCTACTGCGCGCTATCGCGCCCATCGCTCTATCGAAATCTCGACGTGGGCGCCCCCTACGCGGTGAAGACGCAGGACGGCGGGGAGATACCGCTCAGCCTGGTGCAGCTCGCAGACCTGATGACCCTGGACCTCGCGAACCGCTTGGAGCAGCTGCCCCGGACGAGGCGGGACGCCGCGCGGACAGAGCGCAATCGACAGCTCTACGAGCGAGCCGTGCCGCTGCTCCCCGGCCCCGCCGTCGCGGAGTTTCGGGGCACGTATCCCCGTCGCAGTAAGCCGGAGCTCTTCGCGAGAAGGCTTCTGCGTGGGCCGCGACGAGCGCTTCGGTCGATCAGGAGGCGGTTGAAGCGCAGCTGACCACTGAGCGTGAGACCTGGAGCACGAATCGCCGGAACCCTCAGCCGCAGCCCTCCGCATCATCGACCAGGCATCCCCTGCCAGCGACCCCCGAGTCGGGTCGACTCGAGGTGCTGACCCCCAAGGCCGGCCGCGGCCCGCCTATGCCCGCGCGAACAACTTCGACCTGCTGCGAGCATTCCTGGCATATGCGGTGGTCGTCTACCACAGCGGCTATCTGACCTGGCACGATCGGTTCACGCCGCCGAGTCTGGCAGGGGTGGCCGTCGGTGGATTCTTCGTCATCAGCGGCTTTCTGCTGACCTGGAGCCTGGATCGGAACCCCGATCTCAAAGCGTTCGCCCTGAAGCGCTTCTTCAGGATCTATCCGCTCTACGCGGTGGTGATCCTGGTTCAGGCGGTCATCCTGGTGGCCGAGGCGGGGACGTTGCGGGACGGGATCGCCGGCGAATTGCTGCGGTATCTGGGTGCCAATCTCGTATTCGCCAACTTCCTCCAGCCGACGATCGGCGATACCCTCAGCGGGCTCCGGTTGGATGCCATCAACGGGAGCGCGTGGACGCTGAAGGTCGAGATCGCCTGTTACATCGCCCTCCCGTGGGTGCTGAAGTTGGAGCGGAGGCTGGGCATCGCGTTCACCGCAGGCCTCACGCTGCTGCTCGCCGGCTACCCGCTGCTGCGGAGCGGCCCCGGTGACCCTCATGGCGCCACCTATTTGATGCTGGCGAGCTTCTTCATGGTCGGCTCGCTGCTGTACCGCTGGGGGCACCATCTCGATCGCTTCAAGGCGCTGTTCCTCCCCGTCGCCGTGGCCGGTGCGCCGCTGGTGGTGCTGGGCGCGTCCACGCTGATGAAGGTCCCCGTCGGCGCGCAGCTCGTGGTGGGCTTCTGGGTGTACTGCGTGGCATTCGCCGGCCGGACGATCACGCTCAAGAACGACGTCTCCTACGGCGCGTACCTGTTGCACTTCCCACTGATCCAGCTCGGCCTGGTGCACGGCCTGCTGTTCGATGACGTGTGGGCGACCACCGCGCTGGTGATGCTGGTGACGACGGCTCTCTCCTGGCTGAGCTTCAGCCGCCTCGAGCGGCCGATGATCCGCCTCGGGCACCGTCTGTCGCACGAATGAGTGACCCGCCAGGTGAGATCGGATTGAGATCGCGGTGAACCTCCCGAGGCAGTATTGGCCGCATCGATGTCAGACGCGCCACTCACTGTCTCAGGAGAGATCCGATGCCCTTCGTCACCTTGCGCCGCCTTTTCAGGGGCACCAGTCTCGCCGCGGCAGCGTTGCTCGTCGCCTGCGGCGGCAACAGCGATTCCACCGGCCCGGATGTCGATCCCGGTCCGCCTCCCGGCCCGGCGCCCGGCCCGGCACCTGCGCCCGCTCCGCCCCCCGCGCCCGTTCCGCCCCCGACCCTGCAGGGCCGCGCGATCTTCGGTCTCACCTGCGCCAATCAGCTGGTCCTGTTCGGCAGCGGCAACCCCGGCACCCTCGTACGCCAGGTGACGATCAGCGGCATGCCCGCCGGCCACTTGATGCAGGGCATCGACTTCCGCCCCGCGGACGGCGCGCTCTACGGCGTCGGCAGCGACAGCCGGATGTACACCATCGACACGTTGAGCGGTGCGGCCAGCCCGGTGGGCGGCGCCGTCTCCCCGGCGGTATCGGGCGAGCACTTCGGCGTCGCGTTCAGCGGCACGGAAGACCGGCTGCGGCTGAGCGGGGTCGAATCCAATCAGAACCTCAGCCTCGATCCGGCGACCGGCGCCGCCTCGGCGGGCGCGGACCTGGCCTATGCAGCCGGCGACGTGCACGCGGGGGAGAATCCGGGAGTCTCGGCCACCGCCTACCTGGAAAGCGCCGGCGCCTCCACCCTGTACGGCGTCGAGGCCAACGCGAACACCCTGGTGACGATCTCCCCGACGACCGGTGAGATGACCACGGTGGCACCTTTCGTGTTCAACGTCTACCTCTGCTCCGGCCTCGACATCGATACCGATGGCACGGCCTACGCCGCCCTCTCGACCGACGGCGGGAGCCAGCTCTACACCATCGACCTCGCGAGCGCCGCCGCCACGCTGCTGGGCGACATCGCCGGCTCGCCGGTGCACAGCATCGCACTGCGGCCGTAAACGCCTCACCTGGAGTAACAGAAGGGGGCATGACCCAAGGTCATGCCCCCTTCGCCGTTCCTGACGCGCCCAAGGATACCGCTAGCCCACTTCGATCTCCCGGAGGGTCCGCACTGCTGCCACCAGGTCCACCGCCCGCTCCGCGCCGGGCGAAGTGAGCTCGCGGAGCCGGCGGGCGCGGCGGCGATTCTCCATGACCGGTGGGCGAAGCCGCACCGAGACCCCACAGGCCATGCGGACAGCCTGGATCAGGCTTCCCGCGGTGAACGGCTTGGGCAGGATGGGAAGCCGGCGGTCGTGATTGACCGCGCTGAGGAAGCCGGTGACGCCGAGGACCGGAAGCCCGGGTCGGAAGACCGACAGCACTTCCGCCAGCTCGCGCCCGGTCACCCTCGGCATGTTGAGGTCGGTGATCACCAGGTCCAGGCGGCCGTTGAGTCCGCCGATGATCTGGAGCGCCTCGAAGCCGTCCGTGGCCTCCAGGACGGCCCATCCGTCGGCCTCCAGGAAGCGGCGTCCGACCCAGCGGACCGCGTCCTCGTCGTCCGCGAGCAGGACCAGGCCGCGCGGCGAGGATCGGACCCTCCGAGCCGGCGAAGACACTGCGGGGTCGCTCATCGGTCACCCGGGATGGAAGTGCGGATGTGCAGGGGGTGGCTGGAAATATCCGGCCGGCAGGGGAACCGCGCAAGCCGATGCCCCGCAGCGGGCTCGGGACCCGCTTGCCGGGCGCTGGGCGGAGGTATAGGTTCCCGCTCCCGAACCCACCGGGCGATTAGCTCAGCTGGTTAGAGCGCGCGCCTCACATGCGCGAGGTCGGGGGTTCAAGTCCCTCATCGCCCATGCATCCCAAGATTCGACCCCGCTGTCACTTTCGTGATCGTGGGGCGTTTCATTAGAGAAGGCTTGGCCACCCTGGCGCAAGGCCCGTGAAGACGCTCGGCATCGTTGGTGGTATCGCACCGGGCTCGACGGTTGATTATTACCAGCAGCTCATCGCCTCCTACCGTGAGCAGAAGCAGGACGGTAGCTATCCGGCGATTCTGATCAACAGCATCGACCTCACCCAGATGCTGGCGCTGATTGCTGCAACTCGCTTAACCGACCTGACCGAGTACCTGCGGGAGGCAGTCGATCGACTAGCTCGCGCCGGGGCCGATTTTGCCCTGCTGGCCTCCAATACCCCCCACATCGTGTTCGAGGACCTGAGGCGGGTCTCACCCGTCCCCCTTCTCAGTATCGTTGAAGCTACTTGTGAGGCGACAGAAGGTCTGGGACTGAGAACCGTCGGATTGCTGGGCACCCGCTTCACCATGCAGGGTCGCTTCTACCCGGAGGTCTTCCGTAGGCGCGACATCGCGGTGTGCACCCCGACCGCAGACGACATGACTTATGTGCATGAGAAGTACATGAGTGAGCTGGTGCTGGGCGACTTCCGCGCGGATACTCGAGAGGGCGTACTGGCCGTAATTGCGCGCCTCAGGCGGCAAGGTGTTGAAGGTGTCATCCTCGCCGGCACGGAGTTACCTCTGCTCCTGGGGGGCGCGGGTGATCCCGGTCTGCCACTTCTCGACACGACTCGCATCCACGTCCGGCGGGCCGTTGAGGAACTCCTCGCCTAGCGCGGGTTAGTCCCAGTATCCCTTACCGGCTGAAGGCAAGTTCACCGGTGCGGGTGCGCGCGAACAACCCGCCCAACCAGCGGGGGAAGCCGCCCCGGAACTCGAAGTCAGCTTCGGGGAGGGTGCGAACCTTCCTGGTCCTTTCGGGCCGCAGCGGCGCACGCCGGTAGGAGGCCACCAGTTCGGCCAGGCGGGCCGCGGAGGTCCACATTCGGGCGGGAAGCGTCGGATAGCGATCCGCGCACTCTGCTCTGAGCTTCGCTTGGCGAACTGTAGCTGCAATAGCCACTTGACCCTCCGGCAGAGTCGAACCCCAACCCTAGTCCTTCAAGACTCCGCAACAGCAAGTATTAACCCCAGGACGCCTGGATGGTGTGCGTAGGGTCACCAGCGAGCGCTCCGGCGGCCGGCGAACGCGGCCCCGGGCAGGACGGCGAAGAGGGTTCCTTCGAGCCGGTCGGATCTATGGCGAGCACCTCTTCGACAAGCGCGTCGGGCAGGTGTACTGTGTTCAGGCGCCCTTCAGATGGAGCCGCCGTGTCCGACCCCCGCGATCACCGCCTCGAGCGCCGCCGCGATGAGCCCGATCCGGCCGCGGTCGGCTTCGTGCTCCAGCTCGGACGCGCACTGCACAGCTCCGGGTATTCCGCGCAGCGACTGGAGGACAGCCTGGGCGCCATCGCCGAGCGACTGGGGCTGACCAACCACCAGTTCTTCTCCACGCCGACCTCGATCATGGCGTCATTCGGCCCCATCGGCCGGCAGCGCACCCATCTGCTCCGCGTCGCGCCCGGGGATGTGAATCTGGGCCGGCTCGCGGCGCTGGAACAAGTGTCGATGGAGGTGGTGGAAGGGCGCGCCTCACTTGAGGATGGGGTCGCCGCCATCACCCGTATCGGGGAGGCGCCGGCACCCTATCGGCCCGGCGCTGACCACGCTCGCCTACGGCGTGGTGTCCGGCGCCGCCTGCCAGTTCCTGGGAGGCGGGGCCCTCGAGGCGGCCGTAGCCTCGGTGCTGGGACTCGGCGTCGGCGTGTTCGCCCTCGTCGCCCAGCAACGGCCGCGGCTCGCCGGTGTCTTCGAGCCGCTCGCCGCGTTTCTGGTGAGCGCGGCCACTCTGGCGCTCGCCCAGGTGGTCGGCCCGTTCAGCGTGGTCGTGGCCACGCTCGGCGGCCTGATCGTTCTCCTCCCAGGTCTCACGCTCACGGTGGCGATGGCCGAGCTGGCCACTCGCCACCTCGCGTCGGGTACGGCGCGCCTGAGCGGCGCCTTCATCACCTTCCTGGCCATCGCCTTCGGCGTAGCACTGGGCAACCGCCTGGGCGCCGCCGTCGTTCGGCGTACAGCCGGCCGTCGCGCCGGACCAGCTTCCCGGTTGGACCGCGGTGGTCGCCGTCCTTGCCGCGGGGCTCGGCTTCGTGATCGTTCTGCGCGCAGCGCCGCGGGATTGCCCATGGATCGTCGCGGTCGGCGCACTCGGTGTTCTCGGTGGTCGGCTGGGCGCCGCTACGCTGGGCGTCGAGCTCGGCACGTTCGCCGGCGCCCTCGCCGTCGGGCTGGCGAGCAGCGCCTACGAGCACTGGCAGCACCGCCCCGCAGCCGTGGTGCTCGTCCCGGGCATTCTGCTCCTGGTGCCGGGCAGTATCGGGTTTCGCAGCCTGACGTCGCTGCTGGAGCGGCAGGCGCTGGCCGGAATCGAGACGATGTTCAGCATGATCCTGACCGCCGTGGCGCTGGTCGCCGGCCTTCTCATTGCCGGCGTCATCTCGCCCGAGCGGCGAGTCTCCCAGCGACCGCCGATTCCGCGGTGATCTGTCTCACCCACGCGGCCCGGACCGCGGCCTACCTTCATCTATTCATCGCACATTCCGGGAGATCGTAAGTGGCTACTCAGTTTCCACCTCCATACGTCACCGTGCTCGTGGTGGACGACGAGCGCATCTCTCGTCACGTGGCCTCCCGAATGCTGAGGGAGCTGGGGCTGAGGGTCCTGGAGGCGGATGGCGCGGAGGAGGCGCTGGACGTCTTCCGGATATCGCAGCGGCCTATCGACTTGGTCCTGCTCGACGTGGTGATGCCGGAGACCCACGGCGTGGAGCTCGCCAAGCAGATCCGCGCCCATCGACCCGGGCCAGCGCATCCTTTTCATGTCGGCCCACTCCGGCGGAGGTGCTCGCCGAGCACGGCATCCACGACATGGACGTCTGCTTCATCGCCAAGCCCTACACCATGGACGAGCTCTTGTCCAAGGTCCGCGAGGTGATGGAGCGTCCGGCCTCCGGCGGCGCTCCGGCAAAATTGTCCGAGTCATCGAAGGCTCCGAGGCGGCGTTAGAGCCCGCGCAGCCTGGTGCGGCTGGCGTGATGCGGCGGCACCGATTAGACTCACCCCGCTGTTGCCGGCCCGTTGATCCCTCCCCCTGAGATTGACTGTCGGGTGACCCTTGCCAAAACGGCAGGGGAGGCCAACATATAGGGATCTCCCGGCCTAGGCCCCGGGCGAGGGCGGCACGCGTCTGGTGCCCTGCTCGACTGGAGTCGTAGCCCGAACCTCGAAAACCGACACCAGGGTCGCTCGTGACGCTGCAGACTCTCGACTTCGGCTCTTCCGCGATTACACTCGCCGACCGAGTCGCCGCCGATCTGCCCGGCTTTGCCGACGGCATCGGTCACCCGGATTTCCCGTGCCTCTCGCGCGCGCACAATCCGTCGAGCTGCGTGCCGTGCGTGGACTTCTCTCCCTGGCTGCGGGACCGCGTGCGTCGTGGCGACGCCGACTCCGCCGGCGAATACCTCTGGCGCATCCGGCAAGCCAACCCGGCGTGGGGGGGTCGGAGGAGGAGTTCCGGCAGCGTTACCGGGTCCTGGCCGAATCGCTGCTCGAGGCGCAGCTGGGCACCCACCTTCGCGACGGGTCCGAGGAGGGGTATCTCGACCTTCGGGTGGCGCTGATCGTGCTGGCCGCGCACGAAGGCTTTTCGGGATTCATCATGACGGGCGAGGCCGCGGATTTCCTGGCGGCGGCGGTCTGTCCGTACCGTTCACCCTGGAAGGCGCCGAGCGGCTGGTCGCCTTCGCAACGAGTTCGTGCAGCGGATGGCCGGCGAGATGAGTTACTGGTCCACCTGGCCCCCCTCGCCGCCGATTCGCTGCTTCCCCTTCGTCCGCCCGACAATCCCGATCTCGCCGCCGTGCTCGCCCTTCTGCTACCGCTCCCGCTCGGCGCCCGCGCCCATGCGGCGGACGTGCTGCGCCATCTGGTCGCGGACCCGAGCACCCCGCGGACCCTGGCCAGCCTGAGCCGCTACGAGACCCGTAAGCGCGGCCTCGACGTCGCGGAATCCACCCGTCTCATCATGGACACCGGTCTGGTGGTTCCTGCAACCGGAGCTGAAGGGCTGGCTCTCGGGTTGGACCCGTCGCGACCTGCTCGGTTTCCTGGCTCACTGCGGCGTGCGGCCCCGCAACTCCTGGAGCAAGGAGCGCCTCGCCGAGGTGGCCGAGGTCGAGTGCGCGGGACTGCTGCGGCAACGGATGAGCGAGTCGGGAGTGGTGGAGCTGAATCCGCAGCACGTCGGGGCGCCCGGCTGCTGCGGCAGTATCTCGACGGGGTGAAGGAGACGTGGCGGGTATGGCTGGGGTTCGGGACCGGGGTGAGCTCCTAGATCGCGCCGCCCCTCCGCAGCCGGCCGATCTGATCGAACCGCTCCTCGTGCACCGCCAGCACTTCCTCGGGTGTCACGGTCGCGACGCCCGGCTTACCCACTTCCACGCCGGCGGCGTAGTTCGCCAACTGTGCCGCCTCGGCCAGTGAGGCCCCGGCCGCCAGCGCGGTGCCCAGCCACGCGGTAACGGTGTCGCCCGCGCCCGAGACGTCATAGACCTCGCCGCGCGATACTGGGGATCCGCAACGAAGCTTCCGTCCTTGGTCACCAGCAGCATCCCCTCCGCCCCCAGCGTCACCAGCAGGTTGTCCACCTTCAGCCGGGTGAGCACCTCGGGAAGCGCGTTCCGGTTCTGAAGATCCACCGAGGCGCCGAGGGCCGACTCCAGCTCCCGCCGGTTGGGCTTGAAGACGGTCGCGCCGGCGTACTCGAAGAACTGCCGGTACTTCGGGTCCACCACCACCGGGATCCCCCGCCGCCGCGCCACCTCCATCACCGCCGCGATGAGCCCGGGCGCCAGCGCGCCCTTGTTGTAGTCCTCGAGCAGCAGGGCGTCGGCGTCGGCCAGGGCCTCGCGGGCGGCCTTGATGAGGCGGGCGAGATCGGGGCCGTCGAGCAGGGCGTCCACCTCCTCGTCGATCCGGACGATCTGCTGCGACCGGGCGATGATCCGGGTCTTGGACGTGGTCGGCCGGCCGGCAACGGTGACGACATGGCGCCCGTCGAGTCGCGCCACCACCAGCTCCTGCCGGATGGCGGCGCCGTCTCCGTCGTCTCCGACGGTCCCGACCAGCAGGCAGCCCGCGCCCATGGACGCGACGTTGGCGGCGACGTTGGCGGCGCCTCCCAGCTTGGCCTGCCGGTCGCGCACGGTCACCACCGGTACCGGAGCCTCGGGAGAGAGCCGCTCGGTGTCGCCGAACAGGTAGCGGTCGATCATGATGTCGCCCACCACCACGACCCGGCTGGCTCCTCATGCGCTGGATCAGCTGGACCAGGCGGTCCCGGCTCAGCGGCGGCGGATGGGTCATTGGATCACTCCCCGGCGGCTCAGGCCCAGTGTCGCCTGAAGCCGGCCGACGAAGCGGTTCTCGGTGTTGCCTTCCAGGTGGTCCGCATTCACCACGTGGTGCAGGCCGGCGGTGGCGCGGAGGTCGAGCGGGCCCTGCCGGCCGCTGACGGCGACCGCCGCGCGCCAGGTCCGCTCCACGGTCCCGATGAACAGCTGAGGAATCGCGCCCGCCTCGCCGGGCGTAGCGGGGAAGGGATCGTTGAGGTCGCCCTCGCCCTGGCGCTGGAGGGTGAGCTCCGGCGTGAGAAGCCAGCGGGTTCCCGCCGGCACGCTCACCGTCACCGTCACCCGGTCCATGTCGGCGAAATTCCGGCCCAGCCCGACGCCGCCATCGGTCAGGTTCTCGAACGGGTCGAGCGTTCGGAAGGCGAGACTCGACGCCTGGGTGTACAGTGCCCGCCAGGCGAGCCGCGACGCCGAGGGGCCCGTGGGCCGCGAGGGTGAAGGCCCAGCGATTGGGGTAGCGATCCGCTCCGGTCGTGTTCTCGTACTGGAGGTCGTCGATGCCGATCTGGGCCTCGACCGTGGTGCCCTTGCCCACGCGATAGTGGCCATCCACGCCGAAGAGCACGTTGCCGTCGGCGCCGAGGCCGTACTGGTTGGCCAGGAGGAGGAGGCTGAGCGGGTTGCGGTAGCGCCCGTCGAACTCCCGGTCGGCCCCGGCGAGCACGGTCGTCTCCCAGAGCCCGAGCCGCAGCCGGTCGCTGACCCGGACGCCGAGCCGGTGGGCGAAAAAGTAGCGGTGGATGCGCGCGCCGGTGCTGTCGCGGGCGTCCTCGAGCGAGCGGGCCAGCCCGACCAGCCGCACCGCGTCCACTCCGATCTCGAAGCCGAGCTCGGTGTCGCTGTAGCCGTAGTCGCTGAGGCCGATACCCTCGATGCCGACCGGTCCCCAGTTGCGGTCCATCTGCCCGTAGAAGACGCTGCCGTACTTGAACTGCGCGCTCAGGTACGCCTCGGCCATACGCCAGGCCAGATCCAGGTCGCGGCGGCCGGGCCACTCGGGATCGTCGGTGATCCGGGGCTCCGCGCGCCAGCCGGCTCACCAGCGCGAAGGGGCCGAGCGACGGCCTCGCCGAGCAGCTCGCCGTAGGGCCGCACGCCGTCGGGACCGAGCGGATGGAGCAGGTCGCGGCGGAGGTGACTGTAGGCCTGGATCCCGGCGCGCGCGCCCAGCTGCCAGCGCTGGGAGTCGGCCGGCTCCCGAAGGTCGGTCGCGCAGGCGCCGGATGAGCGCGGCGGTGGACTCGCCGCCGGTATCCGCGTCGGCCAGCACCCGGAGCGCGTCGGCGCGGCGGAATGGCCGCACCATGGGCGAGGGGTCGGCGATGTCCCCGCGCGCGATGAGATGCTCCAGCAGCGGCAGCCGGGGATCGTCGAGCGGGAGGTAGGGGGACGACTGCGGCGCGCCGCGCACGGGGGCGAGCGCACCGAGGAGCACCGCGGCGAGCACAGGCGTGGGAGGGGCGGGGCATCGGCGGGGAAAGCAACAGGATCGCGGCACGAGAGTCAAAGGGAGGGGCAGGTTATCTTGTGGCCATGGCGAAACAAGACAATCTCGATCCGCAGACCCGGGACCTGGTGCGCTTCGCCGCCGCCATCGCGCAGGGCTACGAGCCCGAGCTGCGCGAGCGGGTGGGGCCGCTGCGGGCCTCGCAGGTGCCCGCCAGACTGGGTCGAGGAGCTGCTGCTGCAATCGGTGCTCATGGTGGGGTACCCGCGGGCGCTGATCGCGTTCGCCGTCTGGCGCAAGTTCAGCGCGCTCTCCGCCCCCGACACCGACGAGGGGCAGGACTACGGCCGGGTGCACGAATGGACCCGCCGGGGCGAGGAGGTCTGCGCCAAGGTGTACGGCGAGAACTACTCCAAGCTTCGCGACAGCGTGCGGGCCTGCATCCCGCGATCGACGCCTGGATGATCACCGAGGGCTACGGCCGCACCATGGGCCGGCCCGGCCTCGATCTGATGCGCCGGGAGCTGTGCACCGTGGCGCAGACCGCCGTGCTGGAGGCGCCCAAGCAGCTCCACTCCCACCTGCGCGGCGCGCTCAACGCGGGCGCCTCGTTCGGCCAGATCGACGGGGTGCTCTCCATCGTGAATCCGCTGCTGTCGTTCGACCAGTGGAAGAAGATCAAGGAGCTGTGGCGCACCGTTCGCGAGGGGTGGTCGCCGGGCAGACTGATGTTCATCGATCGCGCGGTGGTCCGGGTGACGGCGGGAACCGGAGGGTCGGGCGCCAGCTCCTTCGCCCGGTTCAAGTACAAGCCGAAGGGCGGTCCCGACGGCGGGGACGGCGGCCACGGCGGCAGCGTCTACGTCCGGGGCGACGCCAACCTCGCCACGCTGCTCGACTACCGCTATCGCAACGCGTGGAAGGCGGAGCGCGGCGAGCACGGCAAGGGCAAGACCCAGACCGGCGCCTCGTCGGACGACGTCTACCTGCCGGTGCCGCCCGGCACCGTGATCCGCGATGCCGACACCGGCGAGCTGCTGGGCGAGGTGCTCCGCCCGGGCGACACGATCCGGGTGGCCAAAGGGCGGCCGGGGCGGCCGGGGCAATGCGCGCTTCGCGACCTCCACCCACCAGGCGCCGCGCGAGTGGGAGCCGGGCGAGGAAGGCGAGGACCGCTCGATCGAGCTGGTCCTCAAGCTGATCGCCGACGTCGGCCTGGTCGGCGAGCCCAACGCCGGCAAGAGCACGCTGCTCTCCGTCGTCTCCGCGGCCCGGCCCAAGATCGCGGACTATCCCTTCACCACGCTGGAGCCGAACCTCGGCGTCGTCGGCCTCTCCGGCCACCGGAGCTTCGTCCTCGCCGACATCCCCGGCATCATCGAAGGCGCCCACCAGGGCAAGGGACTCGGCCTCCGCTTCCTCCAGCACGTGGAGCGGACCCGGGTACTCGCCTATCTCATCCCGCTCGACAGCCCCGATCCCGATCGCGGTCTACCGCGGGCTGCGCCACGAGATCGGCGAGTACAGCGAGGCGCTCGTCCGCCAAGCCGCACGTGGTGCTGCTCACCAAGCGGGACCTGCTCGCCGCCGGTCGATCCGCTGCCCGCCATCGCCGCGCCCGATGCGGCGGGAATTCTCGCCGTCTCCAGCGCTGCGGGCACGGGCCTCGAGGAGGTGAAGGAGTATCTCTGGAAGTTCGTCGAGGCGGCCAAGGCCCAGGAGGCGCCGGTGGAAGCGTGGCGGCAGGAGGACGAGACATAGTGGACCAGCAACGCGCCGCCTACGTGGCGCTGGCGCTGACGCCGGGCATCGGTCCGAGCCGAATTCACGCGATTCTCGAAGTCTGCCACACCGCAACCGGCGCCTTTTCGGCGCCGTTCGAGTTTTTGCGATCCATCCCGGGCATCAACGCGGCCGCGGCCACCGCCATCGCCGCGGGCGGCGTCTCGGCCGGAGTCCGCGCACTGGAGGAGACCGAGCGGGCCGGCGGCCGCGCGCTGCTCGCGATCGATCCGGAGTATCCCCGCGCTGCTCCGGGATATCCCCGATCCGCCTCCGGTCCTCTTCGCGCTCGGCGATCTCGCCCTGCTGGATCGGCCGGCGGTGGCGATCGTGGGAAGCCGCGACCACTCGCGACTACGGCGGCGAGGTGGCCCGGGCGCTCGCCTGGGGGGCCGCGTCGGCCGGGCTGGCGGTGGTGAGCGGCATGGCGCGCGGGCTCGACGCGGTCGCGCACACCGCCGCGCTCGATTCCGGCGGCGCAACCATCGGCGTGCTCGGCAACGGCCTCGGCGTCATCTACCCGACGGCCAACCGCGTGCTGTACCAGCGTGTGGCGGCCAACGGCCTGCTGCTCACCGAGTTTCCGCCGGGCGAGCGACCCACGGCCGGCAGCTTCCCCCGGCGGAACCGGCTCATCAGCGGGCTGGCGCGGGTGACGGTGGTGGTGGAGGCGGCGGAGGGATCCGGCGCGCTGATCACGGCAGGGACGGCGCTGGACCAGGGGCGTGAGGTGATGGCGGTGCCGGGGAACATCACCAGCCCTTCGTCGGTCGGCGCCAATCGCCTGATCCGCGACGGCGCCGAGCCGCTGCTCTCCTCGGACGATCTGCTGGCGCACTACCCGGAGGCGGTCCGGCCGCCCGAGGGGTTCGTGGCCCCACTCCAGCGGCCAAGCCGATTCCCGAGGGACTCGCCCCGGCCGACCGCGCGGTCGCCGAGCTGCTCGGCACGGAGCCGGTGTTGCTGGACGATCTCGTCGGCAGGTCCGGCCGCCCGCCGCAGCAGCTGCTGGCGGCGCTCTGCGCTCTGGAGATCGCCGGGGTGGTGGAGCAGGGGCCCGGAAGGATGTTTCGTAGACTGTGATCGAAGGGTGAGCGTCAAGCCGGAAGAGCGTGAAGGGTGAAGCGTGAAAGGTGAAAGGGAAGGCGACTTGTACTTGGGACCCCCTTTTTACTTTTCACTTTTCACCTTTCACGCTTTCACCTCAACACTTCACGGTAGATTTCCGTCGTGCACGTCTACCTCCACGTCCCCTTCTGCGCCCGGCGCTGCAGCTACTGCGATTTCGCCATCGCGGTGCGGCGCGAGGTGCCCTCCGACGGCGTATGCCGATGCGGTGCTTCGGGAGTGGGCCGGTTGGCAGAGCCACGAGATCTGGGCCGACTCGTCCCGAGTGGAGTCGGTGTACTTCGGGGGCGGTACGCCGTCCCGTCTCGATCCTCGAGCCATCGCGCGAATCCTCGAGCGGCTCGCCGCCGACCGGACCATCGCTCCCGGCGCCGAGGTGACCCTGGAGGCCAATCCGGACGACGTCACCCGGGAGGCGCGCCACTCGAGTGGCGGGCCGGCGGGAGTCAATCGCGTCTCGCTCGGCGCGCAGTCGTTCGATCCGCCGGTGCTCGACTGGATGCACCGGACGCACAGCGCGGAGCAGATCGGTGCCGCGGCCGCGATGCTTCGGGACGCCGGGATCGCCGAGCTGTCGCTCGACCTCATCTTCGGGCTGCCCGTGGCGCTCGGCCGCGATTGGGCGGCCTGATCTGGAGCGCGCCCTGACGCTCCGGCCCGACCACCTCTCGCTCTACGGTCTCACGGTCGAGGATCACACGCCGCTGGCCCGGTGGACCGCCCGCGGGGAGGTCGCGCCGGTGGACGAGGACCGGTACGCCGCCGAGTTCCTGCGAGGCCGACAGCGGTCTGAAGCGGGCGGGATACGAGCATTACGAGGTCTCCAATTACTCGCTTCCCGGCCGGCGGGCGCGGCACAACAGCGCCTACTGGCGGCGGGCGCCGTTCATCGGCATCGGACCGTCGGCCCACAGCGGCTGGGGCGCGAACCGCCAGTGGAACGTGCGGGAGTGGGCGGCCTACCAGCGGGCCATGGCCGCCGGTGACAGTCCGGTGGCGGGCAGCGAGTGCTGGATGCGGACGCGGTGGAGCTGGAGGAGCTCTACCTGGGGCTCCGGACCCGGAGGGGGTGGCCGGCGAGCGGCTGCCGCCGGAAACCGCCAGGGCCTGGATCGAGGCCGGCTGGGCAACGGCGTCCGGGGGCGTCGTCCGGCTGACCGCCGAAGGGTGGCTCCGCCTCGACGCGCTTACCGCCGGCGTCGAGGTAGCCGCGGCCATCTCCCGGCAGGTCTCGGCGCAGCGGCGGCAGATCTCGGCGCAGGCCGCCATGTGGGGGTCGTCGCCGTGGCGGTCGCACTCGTCGGCGCAGCGCTCGCAGATGGCGGCGCAGGCCCGCAGGTCTCTCCGTGCAGGTCCGAGCCGCGGATCATGAAGTTGGCCGAGGTCTGGCAGATCTCGGCGCAGTCGAGCAGGAGCCGAGGTGAGCGGGCGTTCGATCTGTCACCTCGCCCTGCAGGTGGCGGGCGGCGGTCTCGAGGCAGATGCGGTGGCAGCGCAGACAGTTCTCGATACACTGCTCGATCGAGTGGGTGGTATGGGCCGGCATATGGCCTCCAGGTAAGGCTGAGGGTCGGAGGTACGAGTGGCCTTCAGGGCCACGGCCTCGCGACAGTGGTTAAGGACTCGAGACCGGCGGGTGTCAAGCAGCTCGGGATGACACGCGCTCCGGTGACCCGGCAGTCGCGCAGGATTTCGCCCCGCGCTCTCAGTCAGCTAAATTCCCGCGCGATGCCAACGCCGGAACAATTGAGCGAACGGGAGCTCCGAGTCCTCGAGGCGGTCGTCCAGACCTACATCGAGACCGCGGAACCGGCCGGGAGCCAGACGATTGCCCGGCGGTTCGGCCTTGGCGTCTCGCCCGCCACCATCCGGAGCACGATGAGCGACCTGGAGGACAAGGGGTTTCTGTTCCACCCCCACACCTCCGCCGGCCGGATCCCGACCGATCGGGCGTACCGGATCTACGTCAACACCATCATGCGCCTGGCGCCGCTGACCGACGAGGCGCGGCAGACGCTCCGGAGCGAGCTGTCCGGCTCGCGCAACGCGGTCGAGGAGATCGTGCGCCGCGCGGCGCAGGTGCTCGGGGTGCTGACGCAGGAGCTGGGTGTGGCGGTCGCCCCGGCGCTGGATGAGCTGATCCTGGAGCGGCTGGAGCTGGTACCGGTCTCCAGCGAGCGGCTGCTCCTGGTGTTCAACCTCCGGAGCGGGGTGCTTCGCACCATCTTCGTCGAGGTGCCGGCCCGGGTCTCGCCCGCGGCCGTTCAGGAGGTCGCCCGGATCCTCAACGAGCGGCTCGCGGGCCTCAGCCTGCTCCGCATCCGGGAGACCATCGGCGAGCGGCTCCGCGATGCGGCTGGGCCGACCGGCCAGGGCGAGCTGCTCAACATCTTCGTGGCCGAGCGGGAGGAGATCTTCGACCTCTCCACCGACGCCGGCTCGGTGGTGATCGGCAGCGCGCAGATGCTGGCGGACCAGCCGGAGTTCGCCTCCAACAGCCGGATGCGGGACCTGCTGCGGCTCACCGAGGGGCACGACCTCCTGAAGCAGGCGCTGGCCAGCCGGCGGCGGTTGGGGCTCTCGATCACCATCGGCGCAGAGAACCCCGACAGCCGGCTGAGCGACTTCACTCTGGTCACTTCGTCCTATCAGGCGGGTGAGCTCAGGGGCGTCATCGGCGTGATGGGCCCGACCCGGATGCCGTACGACAAGATCATCGGGCTGGTGGAGCACACCAGCCGCATGGTGGAGGGACTGCTGGAGTGAACGACTTCTACGTCCTGCTCGGGGTGCCCGCGCGACTGTTCCGAGGCCGACATCAAGAAGGCTTACCGGAAGCTCGCGATGGAATACCATCCCGACCGGAACTCGTCCGCCGACGCGGAGGCCAGGTTCAAGGAGATCACCGAAGCCTACGAGGTGCTTCGGGATCCTCAGAAGCGCTCGGCCTACGATCGCTACGGCAAGGCGGGGGTGGGCGCGGGCCAGGGCGGGTTCGGGTTCCATCACGTGGACCTGTCCGAGGCGCTCAACATCTTCATGCGCGACTTCGGCGGGATGGGCGGGTTCGAGTCCATCTTCGGCGGCGGCGGTCGCCGGCAGGACCCGCGCCGCGGGCAGGACGTCCGGGTGACGGTGAGGATCACCCTCGCCGAGGTGGCCGCCGGCGTGAAGAAGTCGGTCAGGCTCAAGACCCTGGAGCGGTGCACGGTGTGCTCGGGCAGCGGCGCCAAGCCGGGCAGCCAGCCGGCCCGGTGCAGCACCTGCGGCGGCAGCGGCGAGGTGCGCCGAGCGGCGCGGAGCATGTTCGGACAGTTCGTGTCGGTATCGGCCTGCCCCACCTGCGCGGGTGAGGGCCAGGTGATTCGCGACCCGTGCGAGGTGTGCCGCGGCGAGGGCCGGGTGCAAGGGCGATCGCACCGTGACGGTGGAAGTTCCGCCCGGGGTCTCCAGCAACAACTACCTGACGCTTCGAGGACAGGGGGCCGCCGGTCCGCGCAACGGCCCGTTGGGCGATCTCCTGGTGATGCTGGACGTCAAGGACGACGACCGGTTCGAGCGCCAGGGTGACGACCTGATCTTCGACCTGCCGCTGTCGTTTTCCCAGGCGGCGCTGGGAGGGCAGTTCGCCATCCCGACGCCCTATGGCGCCGAGGAGATCCGCATCCCTGCCGGCACGCAGCCGGAGACGGTGCTGCGCCTCAAGAGCCGGGGCCTTCCGGTGCTGGGACAGAGCACCAAGGGAGACCTGCTCATCCGGGTGCACGTCTGGACACCCGAGCGGCTGAACGACGAGCAGCAGCGCCTCTTCCAGGAGCTGGCAAAGATCGAGGGCGAGCCACCCAAGCGGTCGCCGGGGTTCTGGTCCAAGCTCAAGGAAGCGCTGGGCGCATGACCTGGTGGGCGATCGACGTGCGGACCCCGGCCGAAGGCAGGGAGAAGCTGGGAGCCTGGCTGGTCGAGCGGACGGGGCAGGCGGTGGAGGAGCGAGGCGATGGCACCCTGGTGGCCTTCGCGCCCGACGAGCGGACGGCCGACGAGCTGATCGCCGAGATCGGGCGCGGCGCCGAGGGGTTCATCCCGGAGGCCAGCCGGCGGCGGATCGAGCCGGTGGACTGGACCACTCGCTGGCGAGAGGGGCTGGGGTCCAGGCGCCTCGGACGGCTGACGGTGGCGCCCTCCTGGACGGAGCCGGTCGCCGAGGACGGCCCGATCGTCGTGCTCGATCCCGAAACGGCGTTCGGAAGCGGGGAGCACGGCTCGACCCGGGTCGCGCTGTCGCTGCTGGAGCGGCTGGTCCAGTCCGGGAGATCTCGTGCTGGACCTCGGCAGCGGCAGCGGGATCCTCGCGCTGGCCGCGGTGAAGCTCGGGGCGGCGCGAGCGATCGGGATCGAGAGCGACGCCGAGGCCAACGTCGTGGCCGCGCGCAACGCCGCGCGCAATGGGGTCGAGGGCGCCGTCCAGCTCGTCCACGGCGATGCCGGCGATCTCGCGCCCTTTCTCGGCCCGGCCCATCTCGTCGTCTCCAACATCCTCCGATCCACCAACACCGCGCTCCTGCCGGTCATCGCCTTGTCGCTCCGCCCCGGCGGCACCGCCATCTTCTCGGGTATGGAGGTGGACGAGGCGCCGCTGTTCCTGCCCGCGCTCGAATCGGCCGGCTTCAGGGTCCTCGAAGAACGGACCGACACGGGGTGGTGGGGTGTTGCCGCGCGACGGGTATGATCCGGGTGTTGGTTCAGCCGGGCAGCGCCCTCGCCGGGCAGCGGGCGGCGCTTCTGGACGGTGAGGCGCACCATCTTCGGGTGCGACGGGCGGAGGACGGTGAAACGGTCGAAGTGCGGGACGGCGACGGGATGGTCGGCCTCGGCCGGCTGATCGGGTCGGGGAAGACGTGGGGCGTGGAGATGATTTCGGCCGAACAGGCCCAACGGCCCCCAGAGTTGACCCTGGCGGTGGGAGCCGGCGATCGGGACCGGTTCGCGTGGCTGGTGGAGAAGGCGACGGAGCTCGGCGTCACGTCGGTGATCCCCCTGGAGTCCGCGCGGACGGCCGGAGTGGAGAGCCGCCTGCGGGGGCAGAACGTCGGCCGGCTGCGTCGGGTGGCGCTGGAGGCGGTGAAGCAGTGCGGCGCCGCGTGGGCCGTGCGGGTGGAGGAGCCGGTATCGGCCGGCGAGCTTGCGGGACGTCCGCTGGTGGGGTCTGGCTGGGTGGCGGATGTCAAGGGGAAAGCGGTCCCGGCGGCGGTCGCGAAGACTCCGCTCACCGTCGTGATCGGGCCGGAGGGCGGACTGACTCCGGACGAGCTGGAGCGGTTTCTCCACGCGGGGTATGCGGCGGTGAGCTTGGGGCCACACACACTGCGGTTCGAGACGGCGGCGATCGCCGCCGCGGCCGCTGCCATTGCCGGCCGACTACGGGGGAGCGATGCCTGACTGTCTGTTCTGCCGAATCGTGGCGGGTGACATACCGGCGACCGTGGTGAAGCGATCCGAAGAGGCGCTGGCCTTCCGGGACATCGACGCCCGGGCGCCGACTCATGTCCTGGTGATTCCGACCAAGCACGTCGCCGCGGTCCGGGACGCCAAGGGCTCCGATGACGAACGCCTGCTGGGGCGGCTGCTGAGCTTCGCGGCCGAGGTGGCGACGGAACTGGGGCTCGACAGCGGCGGGTATCGGATAGTGACCAACACGGGGAAGGACGCGGGACAGAGCGTGGACCATCTGCATTTTCATGTTCTGGGGGGCAGGAGGATGACGTGGCCGCCGGGGTAGGGGGCGGACGGCGGCGGACGGGCGGACGGGCGGACCGGCGGACCGGCGGACTGGCGGACCGGCGGAACGGCGGAAGCGGCATCAGGATGCGATGTGAGAACGACTTGCTGCGCGCGAGATGGATCGGTAAAGACCCCAAGTGAGTTGGCCCGACCGGTCACGCAGGGTCTCGAGCTCGAGCCAGGACTCCGGAGTCAGGAGTTCTCGATCTCGGCTGAACCTGAGGAGGTATGAGACCTCGGCTAACGAGCCTAGGGCAATGTCGAGGAAGCGCCTGAACTCTCGAGTGCCTCGCTTGGCGGCACCTTCGGCGATGTTCGTCGGAGCGGACAGCGCGGCACGACGCAACTGGAAGGTGAGTCCGAACCGTTCTTCTTTCGGCCAGGCATCAGTTACTCGATATATCTCCAGCGCCAATTCGTGAGCTATGTGCCACGCCTCGAATTTTTCGTAAGGCATCATACTCGAATCTGTTCGGGCACTTGACTTGGCCACCAACCCAGCACACTCGCAGCGTTCCGCCGTTCCGCCGTTCCGCCGTTCCGCCGTTCCGCCGTTCCGCCGTTCCGCCGTTCCGCCGTTCCGCCGTTCCGCCGTTCCGCCGTTCCGCCGTTCCGCCGTTCCGCCGTTCCGCCGTTCCGCCGTTCCGCCGTTCCGCCACCTGCCTTGCCTCCATCCGTTCCACCCCCTAAATTCTCACTGCTCTAACGTTTACGCCCATTCGGGCCGAGAGGGGTGATACACTGCATGCCGGAAGTCATCATTCACGATGACGAGAGCTTCGAGCGGGCGCTCAAGCGCTTCAAGAAGAAGTGCGAGAAGGCCGGGATCCTGTCCGATCTTCGCAAGCACCGTCACTTCGAGAAGCCGAGCGAAAAGCGGAAGCGGAAGATGAACGCCGCCGTCCGCAAGAACCGCCGGGGCCCGCGTGTCCCCCGCGGCTAGCGTCGCCGAGACCCTGCGAGCGGCGATGAACGCCGCCCGCAAGGCGCAGGACAAGGATCGCACCCTCGTACTGGGCACCATCCTCGCCAACCTGAAGAACCGCGAGATCGATCTGCGCCGGCCGGCGACGGACGAGGAAGTCGTCGAGGTCCTTCGGAAGGGCATCAAGATCCGGCGGGAGGCGATCGAGCAATACACCTCCGCCAAGCGGACCGATCTCGCCGAAGTCGAGCAGGCCCAGATCGCGGTGCTGGAGGAGTTCCTCCCGCCGGCGGTGGACCCCGAGGAGATCCGGGCGGCGGTGCGCGAAGTGATCGCCGGCGGGGCCAAGGATCTCGGCAAGGTGATGGGTCAGATCGTTCCGCGGTACAAGGGCCGGGCCGACGGCAAGGTGATCAACCAGATCGTGCGCGAGGAGCTTCAGGCGGGGTGATGGGCGTGGTGGAGCGTCTCTCTTCCGACGGGGTGCCGACCGACTCAGAGGCCGGCACCCCGTCGCCTTTGCCGGCCGGCCGGTCGGCCGACGGCCTCGAGACGATCGAGCTCGAGCCGGTGCTCGACCTCGTCGCCGGCACACGCGGCGGGACCGCTCGGCGCCGGCCGGGTGCGAGAGCGCCGGCCGACGTTGGACCTCGACTGGATTCGGCTCGAGCTGGCCCGCGTCGGCGAGGCGGCAGGCATCTTCCGCCGGGGCGACTCGCTCCTGGCGGAGCCGGTTCCCGATGTCGCTCGCGTCGCTGGCGCGGCTCCGGATCGAGGGCAGCGTCCTCGAGGGAAGCGACCTCGTCGCCATCCAGCGGGTGCTGGGCGCCGCTCGCCGGGTCCACGCCGATCTGCGGCGGGTGGCGGAGACCGCCCCGCTCGCCGCCGCCCTCTCCCATCCGCTCCCCGACAAGGCGATCGAGCGCCGGCTGGAGCAGTCGCTCGACGCCGACGGCAGCCTGCTCGACACCGCCAGCCCCGCGCTCGCCGCCGCGCGGCGGGCCATGCAGCAGGCGAGGAACCGGCTGCTCCGCCGGCTCGACTCGCTGCTCCGCGGACTCGATTCCACCGTGGCCGTCGCGGACGCCTCCGTCACCGTGCGCGGCGGGCGCTACGTCATCCCGGTGCGCCGCGACTCACGGAGCCGCCCCGCCGGCATCGTGCACGACGAGTCGGGGAGTGCCGGGACGCTCTTCGTGGAGCCGACCGAGGCGATCGAGCTGGGAAACGCGCTCCGGGAGGCGGAGGTCGAGGAGGAGCGGGAGACGTTGCGGGTGCTCCGCGAGCTCACCGCCATGCTCCGGCCGGAGCTCGCCACGCTGCGGGGCGTCGTCGAGATGTGCGTCGCGGTGGATGACCTGGTCGCCCGCGCGCGCTATGCGGTCGACTCCGAGGGCGAGGTGCCGGAGATGGTCGCCGCGCCGGCGGGCCTCCGGATCGTAAACGGCCGCCACCCGCTGCTGCTCGCGGGGTCGGAGCCGGTGGTGCCGTTCGACCTCGAGATGGATCCGGAGCGAGCGGACCCTGCTGATCAGCGGGCCCAACACCGGCGGAAAGACCGTGCTGCTCAAGGCGGTGGGCCTGGCCTCGGCGCTGGCGCAGAGCGGGATCGTGCCGCCGGTCGGACCCGGCACCCGGCTCCCCGCCTTCGGAGGCTTCTTCGCCGACATCGGCGACCGCCAGTCCATCTCCGCCAGCCTCTCGACCTTCAGCGCCCACGTCGCGATGCTCCGCCGGGTCCTGGCCGAGGCGGACGCCGGTGCGCTGGTCCTGCTCGACGAGGTGGGAAGCGGTACCGATCCCGCCGAGGGCGCGGCGCTGGCCGCGGCGATCCTGACCTCGCTCACGCAGCGGGGCACTTTGACCCTGGCGACCACCCACCTCGGCGCGCTGAAGGATCTGGCGAGCCATACCCCGGGCGTAGTGAACGCGTCGCTCCAGTTCGACGCCGCGACGCTCACGCCGACCTACCGGTTCGTGAAGGGGGTTCCCGGCCGGTCGTACGGCCTCGCGATCGCCCGGCGGCTTGGCATCGGGAGCGAGATCCTCGCGGATGCCGAAGCCCGGGTGCCCGATGCCGAGCGCAACCTCGACGCGCTCCTGGCCGCGGTCGAGGAGCGAGGTCGCGAGGTGCGGGAGACGCAGGCCCGGCTCGACCAACGCGACGCGGAGCTGGCATCGCTCGGCGCCCGCCTCGCGCTTCAAGAGGAGAGTCAGAAAGCGCGCGAGGCCGAGCTCAAGCGCCTGGAGAAGGACGCCGACCGCGCCGCACGGAGACAGGCGAAGCAATACCTGATGGACGCGAGGCGCCTGGTCGAAGACGCCCTCGGCGCCGCGCGCACGGCGGGCGACGACGCGGCGGCCCGCGAGGCGCGGCGCGCGGTGGAGGAGGGAATCCGCGAACAGGCCGAGCGGCTGGAGGAGGCCGGGCAGTCGACAGGGGCGCCAGCGAGGGGCTCGGAGGGCGGCGCGGGCATCCAGTCGAAGACCAGAGTCCGCCTGCCGAGCGGCGGGACCGGGACAGGTGCTGGAGGTTCGCGCCGACGGGACCGCGGTGGTGGCGGTCGGGGCGATGAAGTTCGTGCTGGACGGCTCGATGCTCACGGTGCTTCCACCGGCTGAGGGTGCGCGGCCGGAAGGCTCGGGACGCCGCGTCGGCCGCGCGGCGGCTCCGCCTCCGGTGGCGGCGCTGACGGCGCTTCCCTGGAGGTGGACCTCCGCGGCCTCACCGGCGACGAGGCGGAGCAGGCGACCATCGCGGCGGTGGACGCGGCGGTGCTGGCGGAGCAGCCGTTCCTGCGCATCATCCATGGCATGGGCACGGGCGTGGTGCGCGAGCGGGTGCGGCGGGTGGTCTCGGGCGATCGGCGGGTGACGCGATTCGGCTTCGCTCCCCGGAATCAGGGCGGCACCGGCGTCACCATCGTGGAGTTCTCGGCATGAGCATGATCCCCGACGAGACGGTGGATCAGGTCCGGGAGAGCGCGGACCTGGTCGGCCTCATCGGCGAGGCGGTCGAGCTCAAGCGCACCGGCTCCGACTACCGGGGCCCCTGTCCCTTCCACGGCGGCACCCACCGCAACTTCGCCGTCATCCCCAAGAAGAATCGGTACTACTGCTTCGTCTGCCACGAATCGGGCGACGTCTTCTCCTGGCTGATGAAGCGGTTCGGGATGGACTACCCCACGGCGGTGCGCGAGGCGGCGCGCCGCGCGGGGATCGTGATCCCCGAAGGCCCCTCGCGCTCCGGCCCCGACCCGCGGGAGCCGCTGTTCGAGGCGGTGGCGGTCGCGCAGGACTGGTTCACCCGCCAGCTGCTCGAGTCTCCCGACGCGGCGGTGGCGCGGGAGTATCTGGAGGGCCGCGAGATCTCGCTGGACATCGCGGCCCAGCACGGGCTCGGCTTCGCGCCGCAGGGGCGCGCCTTTCTCACGGCCATGAAGGAGCTGGGCCATCGAGGATCCGGTGCTGCTGGAGGCCGGGCTCACGCGCCGCCCGCGACGACGGCAAGGTGATTCCGCGCTTCCGGGCGCGACTCCTGTTCCCGATCCACGACCTGCGCGGCCGGGTGGCCGGGTTCGGGGGCCGGCTGCCTCGTCCCCGGCGAGCCCAAGTATCTCAACTCGCCCGAGACGCCGATTTTTCACAAGGGAAAGCAGCTCTACAACCTGCACCAGGCGAAGTCCGCGATCAGGAAGGAGGAGTCGGTCATCCTGGTGGAGGGCTACTTCGACGTGTTTCGCCTGGTGCTCGCCGGCATGGAGCACGTCGTCGCGCCGCTCGGCACCTCGCTCACCGCCGAGCAGGCCGGGCTGCTGCGCCGGTTCGCGCCGTCGGCCACGCTGCTCTACGACAGCGACCAGGCCGGCCTCCGCGCCACCTTTCGCGCCGGCGACGAGCTGCTGCGCCACGGGGTCCGCGTCCGAGTGGCGACGATGCCGGCGGGCGAGGACCCGGACACGCTGGTGCGGAAGGGCGGCGCGGCGGCGCTGCAACCGATCCTCGACGATGGGATCGACCTGCTCGAGCGGAAGATCCAGCTGCTGGAGCAGAAGGGATGGTTCGAGGGCGTCGAGCACCAGCGCGAGGCGCTCGACCGACTGCTGCCCACGATCCGCGCGGCGGCCGATCCGATCACCCGCGACCTCTATCTCAAGGCCGTCTCCGAGCGCACCGGGGTGAGCCGCGAAGTGCTGCGGGAGCAGGCGGCCGCCCGCCCATCGGGGCCGGCGCCACGCCGCCCCGGCCCCGGGCGATTCGGCGCAGCCGGTCATGACCGCAGCAACCACGAAGCGGCGACGCAAGCGAGAGACGGAGCTGGCGGCGGAGCGTCTGCTGTTGTGGGTCCTGATCAAGGACCCCGCGTGGCTCGGAAGGCCAGCCGAAGAAGTGCCCGCCGAGTGGATCGAGACGCAAGCGCTCCGCGAGGTGTACGAGGCGATGCTGCGCAGTCCCGAAAACGTCGCTTCGGCCATATTCTTTGAGCAGCTCTCACCGCCGGGGCGGAAGGCGCTGCGCCTGGGTCGACAACATCGAGGCGAAGTACGGCATTCCGGATCTCGACAGGGCATACGTCGATGCCTGCCGCGATCTGGAGGTTCGCCCGCTCCGCCGGAAACTCATCGAGATCGTCATGCTCCGGCGGCAGGGGAAGCTGGCGCCGGAGAACTTCGACCAGGTGGTGCGGGAGGAGCGTGAGCTGCGGCAGAAGCTCTCGGCCATCTTTCCCGAGGAACTGCTCAAACGCACACTGAGACGGGGGGATGTAGATGCACGCTGATCTGGTCAAGCTGCTCGACTTGCAGGCGAAGGATTCCGCGGTGGCTGAGGTGGAGCGGCGATTGGGGGCGTTACGGGAGGAGACGGGCGTACTGGATCAGGCATTGCAACGCGCACGAGAAGTGCTGGAGACCGCCCGCCGGGCCGCCGCGGACGCGGCCAGGCGCAGGGACGAGCTGGAGGCCAAGATCGAGAGCTATCGCGTGCTCCAGGACCGCCGGCAACAGCGACTGGAGCACGTGCGAAATCCCAAGGAAGCGTCCACGCTGATGGCCGAGCTGGACCTGGCGAGATCGGTGGTGGCGAAGGAGGAGAACGACTGGGTCCGCAGCGCCGACGCGGTCACCCAGGCCCAGTTCAAGGCGGCCGAAGAAGAGCGCAACGTGGCGGTGGTGGCGGAGGGGCAAGGGCCGGAGCGGGACCGGCTGGAGGCGCGGCGGGCCGAGCTGGAGGCAGAGCTGGCGGCCGCCCGACGGGAGCGCGAGGAACGCGCTTCCATGCTCGACCGCCCGCTCCGGATCCGCTACGATCGGCTCCGCAAGGCCCGCACCGGCGACGTGATCGTCCCACTCCTCGGCGGCTCCTGCGGAGCCTGCCACACCTCGATTCCGCTCAACCGCCGCAGCCAGATCAAGTCCGGCTCGATTCTCGATGGCTGCGAGGTCTGCGGCGCGATCCTGTACCCGCCTGAGACCGGGAGATCGGCCGAATGACGCGGCCAGGGGCTAGCCTGTGGTGGTGAGCGCCACGCAGGCACCGATCTTCCGCTGGGTCGTCGCCCCGCCGGCCGGACAGCTCCGCGGTCGCCGGGCTGGTCGAGCGGCTGCACCTGCCGGCTGCGCTGGCGGCGCTGCTGGTGCAGCGGGGCCAGGGAAACGCCGACGATGCGCGGAAGTACCTTCGGCCCGCACTCGACGACCTCACCGACCCCCGCGCGCTCGCCGGGATGGGTGCCGCGGTGGACGCGATCGTCTCCACCGTGCGCGCCGGCGGCACCATCATGGTGCACGGCGACTACGACGTGGACGGCCAGTGCGCCACGGCGGTGCTCACCCGCGCGCTGCGCGCCGCGGGGGCCGACGTGGTGCCGTTCGTACCCCACCGGCTGCGCGACGGCTACGACTTCGGCCCCGCCGGACTCGCCGCCGCCCGCGCCGCCGGCGCGTCGCTGGTCGTCACCTGCGACTGCGGCATCACCGCGGTCGACACGGTGCGCGACGCGCGCGCGGCGGGCGTCGGCGTCGTCGTCACCGACCATCACCTGCCCGGCGACGAGCTGCCACCCGCGATCGCGATCGTCGATCCCCAGCGCCCCGACGACAGCTCGGGGCTCGGCCACCTCTGCGGCACCGGCATCGCCTTCAAGCTGGTCCAGGCGCTGGTCCCGGCCCTCGGGCTCCCGGCCAATCTCCCCTACTACCTGCTCGACATGGTGGCGCTGGCCACCGTGGCCGACGTGGTGCCGCTCCAGGGCGAAAACCGGATCCTGGTGAAGCACGGGCTGCGCCTGCTGGCCGAGAGCAACTGGCCCGGCGTGCGCGCGCTGATCGAAGCCAGCGGGCTCGCCGGCAAGGAGCTTCGCGCCGGCCACCTGGGGTTCATCCTCGGGCCCCGACTCAATGCCGCGGGTCGGATCGCCGATGCCGCCGACGGCCTCCGCCTCCTGCTCAGCGACGACATGGATGAGGCCTGTGACCCTCGCCCGGCGGCTGGAGGGACTCAACGTCGAGCGGCAGGGGCTCGATCAGCGCATGCTCGACGAAGCGCTGTGTGAGGTCGAGCGGATCGGCGACCTCGAGCGGGAGGCGGGCTTCGTGCTGGTGGGCGACGGCTGGCATCCCGGCGTGGTGGGGATCGTCGCGTCGCGGGTGGTGGAGCGATACGGGCGCCCGACGTTCCTGATCGCGTTCGACGGCGACATCGGCAAGGGCTCGGGCCGGAGCATCTCGCGCTTCGACCTGCACGCGGCGCTGCTCGGCTGCGGCGACCTGCTGGAGCGCTTCGGCGGCCACCAGATGGCGGCCGGGCTCACCATCCGGCGGGAAAACCTGGACGCGTTCCGCGAGCGGTTCGCCGGGATCGCGCGCGAGTCGCTGGCACCCGAGGATCTGGGACCGGAGCAGCGGGTGGACCTGGAGATCGGACTGCACGAGGTGACCTACGAGCTGGAGCGGCTCTGCCGGTATCTGGAGCCGTGCGGCACCGGCAACTCGAGCCCGGTCTTCGGCGTCCGCGGCATCCGATTGGCGGGCCGGTCACGGGTCGGACAGGGCCACCTGAAGGGCACGCTCGACGACGGGCGGTATCGCCTGCCGGCCATCGGGTTCCAGTGGGCCGACCGGGTGCCCTGGCTCAGCGACGCACCGGTGGACGCGGCGTTCCGGCTCGAGGTCAACGAGTGGAACGGGCAGATGAGCCTTCAGGCCAGGCTGTGCGCGCTGGGACCGGCGGCAGCTTGAGGCGGAACGGCGGACGGGCGGAACGGCGGAACGGATGGCCGAGCAAGTGGCGGAGCCTGGCATCCCGAGCGGAGCGAGGGATCTTGCTGGCGCATGTCTCGGGACGGCGCGCGAGATCCCTCGCTCCGCTCGGGATGATACGCCGCGGCATCGACGTTCCGCCCGTTCGCCCGTCCGCCGTTCCGCCGTTCCGCCGTTCCGCCCGTCCGCCGTTCCGCCTCCATGAGAATCGTCTCCGGCGAGCTGGGCGGACGGCGGCTCCGCATGCCCAAGGACGGCCGCGTCCGACCCACCGCCGACCGGGTCCGCGAGGCGTGGATGAGCATTCTGGGCCCCGAGCTGCGGGAGGCGAGGGTGCTCGACCTCTTCGCCGGCAGCGGCGCCCTGGGGCTGGAGGCGCTCTCCCGCGGCGCGGCGGAGGCGACCTTCGTGGAGCTGAACCCGCCGTCGCTCGAGGCCCTCCGCGCCAATATCGAGGCGCTCGGCGTGGCCGACCGCGCCAGGGTGCACCGGGGCGACGCGCTCCGGTTCGCCGAAGGGCTCGAGGCCGGGGCGTTCGACCTGGCCTTCGCCGACCCTCCCTACACCACCGATGCGGCCGACCGGATCGTGGCACTCTTCCGCCGCCACGCATTCGCGCGCATTCTTTCCGTCGAGCATCCATCCGGCCGGCGGGTGGAGGGGGACGAGACCCGCCGCTACGGCGACACCGCCGTCACCTTCTGCCGCGCACCATGACCAGGATCGCGCTGTACCCGGGCTCGTTCGATCCGCCGACGAAGGGCCACGAGGACCTGGTGCGCCGGAGCCTCGCGCTGGCGGACCAGGTGATCGTGGCGATCGCCACCAACGGCGCCAAGCAGCCGCTCTTCACGGTGGAGGAGCGCCTCGGCATGCTGCGGGAGGCGGTCGGCGGCGACGCGCGGGTCTCCATCCAATCGTTCGACGGCCTGCTCGCCGAGTTCGCCAAGCGGGTCGGCGCCTCCATCATCGTCCGAGGGTTGCGGGCGGTGAGCGACTTCGAGTACGAGTTCCAGATGGCGCTGATGAACCGGCGGCTGCACCCGTCGCTCGAAACGGTCTTCCTGGTCCCGGCGGTGGACCTCACGTACCTGAGCTCGAGCCTGGTGCGGGAGGTCGCGCGCTTCGGCGGCGAGGTCGGCGGGCTGGTGCATCCCGCCGTCGCCGCCGCGCTCGCGCGCGCGGTTCGGCCGGTGACCTTCCGCGCCGACCTCCTCGCAGCGGGCCGCCGCGCGGCGGGCCCGCATCGTGCTCTGCGAGGGGGACGATCCCCGGGTCCGGAAGGCGGCGGCGCGACTCGAACAGGAGAAGATCGCGGAGCCGATCGTGCTGGGCGCCGGCGCCCTCGTCCCCGCGGACGATCCGCGGCTGGGACGCATCGCCGAATACCTGCGGCAGCGGCGGCCCGACGAGATCCGGGACGGCGTCCACGCGCTCGACGTGGCCGCCGATCCCGCCAACTTCGGCGCGGCGCTGGTCGCGCTGGGCGAGGCGGAAGGCGGCGGTCGCCGGTGCCGTCCTCACCACCCGCGAGGTGCTCCGCGCCGCGCTCTGGGCCATCGGCACGGCGCCGGGGGTGAAGCAGGTGAGCTCCGCGTTCTACATGGTGCTGCCCAACGAGTCCGTCCTCACCTTCACCGACTGCGCGGTCGTCCCCGAGCCCTCGGCGGAGGAGCTGGCGGGCATCGCGCTGGCCGCCGCACGGGACCGCGCCCGGCTGGTGGGCGACTCGCCGCGGGTCGCGTTTCTCTCCTACAGCACCAAGGGAAGCGCCGACGGGCCCCGGGTGCGGCGGATCCGGGAGGCGGCGGCCCTGTTCCGGGCGCATCGCGCCCAACATCCCCTCCGACGGCGAGCTCCAGGGCGACGCCGCGCTGGTCCCCGACATCGCGGAGCGGAAGTCGCCCGGCTCGCCGGTGGCGGGGAAGGCCAACGTGCTGGTCTTCCCCGATCTCGACGCGGGCAACATCGCCTACAAGCTGACCCAGCGGCTCGCCGGCGCGGTCGCCATCGGTCCGATCCTCCAGGGGCTGGCTCGGCCGATGGCCGACTTGTCGCGGGGAGCCACGGCCGACGATATTGTCGAGGTGGCGGCGATGGTGGCACTTCAGAGCGACTCGACGACCTGACGGAGTGACCGATGGCCTTCAGCCAGACCAAGGACCGGAGCGGCGTGGCGGTGCTGCAGGTGGAGGGGCAGCTGATCGTGGGCAACCGCCAGGAGCTCAAGGATCTGGTCCAGGCCGCGCTGGATCGCGGCGAGCGCCGGCTTCTGATCGACTTCTCCCGGACCGGCTACATCGATTCCTCGGGACTGGGTGCGCTGGTGTCCATCTCGAAGCGGATCCGGGAGGCCGGCGGCGAGCTGCGGCTCTCCGGACTGAATGAAGACCTCCGCTCGCTCTTCGAGCTGACCAAGCTGGACACGCTCTTCGCCATCGCCGACACTCCCCAGCAGGCCTTGGCCAGCTTCTAGCGCCCGCGGCCGATGACGTCGCCCCTTCGCCTCTGTGTCCGCCGCTCGCCGGCCCCGGACGCCGAGGGCGCCGCGACGCTGGTCACCCTGCGCCTCCCCAGCGACATCGGCTGTATCGAACAGGCGGTCGAGCTGGTCACCCGCCACTGCCTGGCCGGACACCGCGCGACGAAGACGATTCGGTTCAAGCTCCAGGTGGTGCTGTCCGAGGCGCTCGCCAACGCGATCCTCCGAGGCAATCAGGAGGCGCTCGACAAGTGGGTGGAGGTGCGAGCCGAGCTTCGCGCCGAGGTGATCCGGGTCTACGTGACCGACGAGGGCCCCGGCTTCGACCCGAACACCGTCCCCGAGCCCATCCAGCCGGACCAGCTCGACGAAGCAGGCGGCCGCGGGCTCTTTCTCATCCGGAAGCTCGTGGACGCCGTCCAATTCAACGAGCAAGGAAACTCCATCTGCATGATCCTGCGCCGTCACTAGGACGGCTCGGACCGGTGCTCGAGGGTCTCGGCGCACTCGTGAAGGGACGGGTGCGCCTGTGGCGCTTCGACGGCCGCGGGCTCAAGGTCGCGGGCGGCGGGAGCGACCCGGGCTGGAGCCCGCCGATTCCGCGGGCCGCCGGCCCGGTGCCCACGCCCACCGGCAGCGTGTGGCTCGCGCCGGTCGGCAATCTCGAGGGGTTCTGGGTCGAGGTGGATGCCGGAGACGAGGAGAAATCCCAACTGGCGGCCGATCGTGTCGCTCCCCATCGTGGCCGCGCTGCTCGACACCGAGCGGCAGCGGGGATTCATGGCCGAGGAGCTGGCCAGCCGCTATCAGGAGATCGACCTCCTCTACGCCATCAGCGAGATCCTGGGGCAGACGGTGCGGCTCGATGAGGCCACCCGCACGATCGTGCGCGAGGTCAGCACGGTGGTCGGGGCGAAGCGGGCGTCCATCATGGTGTTCGACGACGGGATGGGCACGCTCCGCACGGTGGCCGCCAGGGGCTTCGGCATGGAGGGTCTCGAACCCGTGCGGGTGGACGACGACTGCTCGGTAGCCGCGAAGGTGTACCGGGAGCAGCGCACCATCGTCCACGACCCCGAGGAGATGGAGGAAGTGCCGGGCGATTGCGGCGGCGACCGGGGCTACAAGGGCCGGGCCTACCTGAGCGTCCCGATCTGCTATGGGGCGCCGGGCTCCCCGCTGCGCTGCATCGGTGTCATCAACCTCACCGACCGGATCGGCGGCGACCGCTTCACGGCGGGCGACCGGAAGCTGGTCGCGGCCGTCGCCAACCAGATCGGCGCCGCGGTGGAGAACTCGCGGCTGGTCGAGCGCGATCTGCGGCAGCAGCGGCTGCGGCACGAGATGGAGCTGGCCCACGATCTCCAGCTCAAGCTGCTGCCGTCGCCGTCGGTGCTGCACGGCGACGCGGAGGTCGCCGCGCGATGCCTGCCGGCGGAGTCGGTGGGCGGTGACTTCTACACCTTCACCCGCCTGGGCCGGGGCCGCGTCGGGGTGATGCTGGGCGACGTCGCGTCGCACGGCTTCTCCGCCGCGCTGGTGATGGCGCTGGTGCTGTCCGCCGCCGGCATTCACGCCGCCGCCTCGGTCACCCCGGACGAGACCCTGAGCGCGCTGCTCGACAGCCTCTCGACCGAGCTGGCCGAGACCGAGATGTACTTCAGCGTGTTCTACGGGGTGCTCGATCCGCTCACCGGGCGCCTCTCGTACGCCAGCGCCGGGCATCCCTACGCCTTCCGGGTGCCGCGCTTCGGCGAGCCCGAACGGCTGGAGGCCACGGCCCCGCCGCTCGGACTGGCCACGCAGGGAAGCATCCAGCGCCGCCAGGTGCCGTGGAGCGTGGGGCACGATCTGCTGGTGCTCTGGACCGACGGGCTGGCCGACGCCCGCAACGATCTGGGCGAGCCGTTCGGCGAGCAGCGGCTGCTCGACGAAGTGTGCGCCCATCGGAACGAGTCGCCCGAGGCCATCGTGCAGGCGGTCCTCGCCACCGCGGAGGCGTTCGGCTCCCGCCCGGAGGACGACCGCACGCTGCTGGTGCTCAGGATCTGAGTGCCGCGGGCCAAACGGAGGCTGGGCCAGCACTTTCTCTCCGATCGCCGCATCCTCGAGCGCATTGCCGACGCCCTCGGCGCCACGGCTGACGACACGGTGCTCGAGATCGGCCCCGGACCGGGCGGGCTGACCGAGGCGCTCGCCGGCAGGGCAGGGCGCCTGGTGGCGATCGAGAAAGACGGCGATCTCCTTGCCGCCCTGCGCCAGCGGGTGCCCGCCGCGACCGTGGTCGAAGGCGACGCGCTCGAGGTGGATTGGCACGCCATCGCCGGGCCCGAGTTCCTCGTCGCCGGCAACATTCCCTACAACCTCACCTCACCGCTCATCGACAAGGCGCTCGCCCCGCCGCGGCCGCGCCGCATCGTATTCCTGGTGCAGAAGGAGGTGGCAGAGCGGGTGGGTGCGCCGCCCGGAGGCGACGCCTACGGTGCGCTGACCGTCGGCGTTCAGGCTGTGGCGCACGCGGAACGGCTCTTCACGGTGCCCGCGGGGGCCTTCCATCCACGGCCCAAGGTGGACTCCGCCGTGCTGCGTCTGACCCCGCTGGCGGAGCCCCTGGTGAGCGACGCGGAGGTCGCGCCGTTCCGCCGTCTGGTGGTGGGGCTCTTCGGCTTCCGCCGGAAGCAGGTCGTCCGGGGACTGCGCGAGCTCACCGGGTGGGACGCCGACCGGGTGGCGGGCGTGCTCGCGGGCGCGGGGATCGATCCGCGGGTGCGTCCGGAGACCGTGGCGCCGGAGCGATTCGTCCGGCTGCTGCGCGCGCTCGTTGACGGGGGGTGGACCCCGCGGTAACTTTGTGAAATGTTTCACAAAAATGCGCGGATGCCCAAGGTCGCCGAATCCACAGTTCGCCGGTTGTCGCTCTATCTCCGTTTCCTCGAGGAGTTCGAGGGGCAGGGCATCGCCACCGTGAGCTCGAGCGCCCTGGCGTCGCGGGGTGGCACGACCTCGGCGCAGGTGCGGAAGGACCTCTCGTTCTTCGGCTCGTTCGGCAAGCGGGGGCTCGGCTATCCGGTGCCGGAGCTGGCCGACCAGCTGCGGGAGATCCTCGGGCTCAAGCAGCGCTACCGGGTGGGGATGATCGGCGCCGGGAAGATCGGCAGCGCGCTGGTGCAATACCGGGGGTTCCGCCAACGCGGGTTCGACATCATCGCCATCTTCGACAGCGACACCTCCAAGATCGGCCGGCAGTGGAACGGGCTCACGGTGCTCGACGTCAGCACGCTCGAGCGGGAGCTCGGGAAGCAGCCGATCGACATGGCGGTGCTCGTGACCCCGGCCGAGGCGGCGCAGCCGGTGGCGGACCGGCTGGTGGCGCTCGGGGTCAAGGCGATCCTCAACTTCGCGCCGGTGCAGCTGGTGGTGCCCGAGGACGTGGTGGTGAAGACGGTGAACCTGGCGCTGGAGCTGGAGACGCTGAGCTACGCGCTTGGCCAGCCGGTGAGACGGTGTCGTCCCGAGCGGAGCGAGGGACCTTGTCCGCCGGCTCCGGAGACCCGCCGACAAGATCCCTCGCTCCGCTCGGGATGACACCAGCGAGATTCGGGATGACACCAGCGAGATTCGGGATGACACCAGCGAGATTCGGGATGACATCCATTTTTCCCTGACTCCAGTGCTCCGCCTGCTCGTCACGCTGCTGGTCCTCTCTGCGCCGCTGCTCGGCACGCTCCGCGCCCAATCCCCCTCGTTCGACCTCGTCATCCGAAACGGCCGCATCATCGACGGCACCGGCTCGCCGTGGTACTCGGGCGACCTGGGCATCCGTGACGGGCGGATCGCGGCGATCGGGCGGCTGGAGGGAGCCAAGGCCAAGCGGACGGTGGATGCGCGCCGGGAGCGTCGTGGCGCCGGGATTCATCGACATGCTGGGGCAGTCCGAGCTCAGCATCCTGGTGAATCCGAGCCTGCCGTCCAAGATCTTTCAGGGGATCACGACCGAGATCACCGGCGAGGGCGGCTCTCCGGCGCCGCTCAACGACGCGATCGTCGCGGCCGACCGGACGGGGTACGACCAGCTCGAAGATCACGCCCGACTGGCGGACGCTGGCCCAGTACTACTCGCGGCTCGAGCGGCAGGGGATCGGCCTCAACATCGCCACCTACGTCGGGGCCACCCAGGTGCGGCGCATGGTGCTCGGCGACGACGACACGGATCCGACGCCGGCTCAGCTCGAGCGGATGCGCGAGCTGGTGCGGCAGGCGATGCGCGAGGGAGCGGTCGGCCTCTCCACCTCGCTCCAGTATCCTCCGGCCCCATACGCGGAGACCCCCGAGTTGATCGCGCTCGCGAGGGAAGCCGCGAAGCTCGGCGGGGTGTACGCCACCCACATGCGGTCGGAGAGCGACGAGATTCTCTCCGCGATCGACGAGGCGATCCGGATCGGGCGCGAGGCGGGCATCCCGGTCGAGATCTGGCACCTGAAGACCGCCGGAAAGGCCAACTGGGGGCGCATGCCCGAAGTCGTGGCCAAGATCGATTCTGCGCGGAGGGCGGGCGTCGACATCGCGGCAGATACCTACGCCTATCCCGCGTGGTTCAACTCGCTCTCCTCGTACGTTCCCCCCTGGGCCCACGATGGAGGGACCGCCAAACTGCTGGAGCGTCTGCGCGATCCCGATGCCCGCGCGGCGGATCAAGCGGGAGATCGAGAGCAAGGACGACGCCGGCTGGGAAAACAGCTGGCAGCTGATTCCGGGACCCGAGGCGATACTGATCGGCGCGGTACAGAACCCCGGCCTGCGCAAGTTCCAGGGGAAGACGCTTGCGGAGGTCAGCCAGGCGTGGGGGCGTGAGCCGCTCGACGCGCTGCTCGATCTGCTGATCGAGGACCAGGCCTACACCTTCGTCGCCGTGTTCGGGATGAGCGAGCCGGATGTGGCCCTGGCCCTGCAGCAGCCTTGGGTCTCCATCAACTGCGACTCCGAAGGCGCCGCACCGGAAGGCCCTCTCTCCCGGAGTCACCCGCACCCGCGAGCGTACGGCACCTTTCCCCGGATCCTCCGCAAGTACGTGCGGGAGGAGAAGCGGCTGACGCTGGAAGACGCCATCCGCAAATTCACCGTCCCTCCCGGCGCAGCGAGTACGGCTGGGCGATCGCGGGGTGCTGAAGGTCGGCATGTGGGCCGACGTCGTGGTCTTCGATCCCGAGACGATTCGCGACCGCGCGACGTTCGAGCGGCCGCATCAGCTGGCCGAAGGGATGCGGTGGGTACTGGTGAACGGCGTGCCGGTGATCGCAGACGGCAAGGCGACCGGGGCGCTGCCCGGGAAGGTGCTGCGGGGCTCAGGCGCACGGCGCTAGGAGTCGTGCCCAAGGCAGGTGGGATCCCACTACACCCCGTCTCTCCCCCCGGATACCTTGAGCACATGTCCGTAGAAGTCACCTCCGAGATCGGCGCCCTCCAGACCGTGCTGGTGCACACTCCCGGCCCCGAGCTGGAAGCCGTCACGCCCGGCAACCGGGAGGATTTCCTCTACGACGACATCATCGACCTGGAGATCGCCCAGCGGGAGCACCGCCAGTTCGTCTCGGTGCTGAAGCGGTTCGCCACGGTGCACCAGGTCCGTGACCTCCTCGCCGAGATCCTGGAGGAGCCCGAGGCGCGCGACTTCCTGATCACCAAGACGATGGACGTGGTCCCCTCGGATGCCCTGGCCCAGCAGCTCGGCACCATGCCCGCGGCGCAGATCGTCGAGATGCTGATCCAGGGCACCCGCGAGGAGCGCGGCCCGATCACGGCCGCGCTCAACGAGGAGGGGTTCGCCTTCCCGCCGCTGCCCAATCTTTTCTTCCCCCGCGACATCGGCATGGTGATCGGGCGGAACGCGGTGGTGGGCTCGATGCGCTACGGGGTGCGCTGGACCGAGGAGCTGCTGATCAAGTCGCTCTTCGTGTTCCACCCGACGCTGGCCAACGCCGGCCTGCTCTACGACGGGTCGGAGGAGAAGCGGAGCAACTACACGCTGGAGGGCGGCGACGTCCACTACCTGCGGCACGATCTGCTCATGGTGGGGTTCAGCGAGCGCACCTCGCCCGAGGCGCTGGACCGGCTGTGCGACGTCGCGTTCGAGCGGGGCCTCGCCACCGACGTGCTGGTGGTCGTGATGCCGAGGGCCCCGACGGCGATCCACCTCGACATGATCTTCAGCCATGTGGACCACGAGATGTGCGTGGTCTACCCGCCCTACTTCGTCGGGCCGGAGCGGCTGGCCGTGCTGCACCGGAAGAAGGGGATGGATGGAGTGCGGGAGGTGCCGAATTTCTTCGTCGCGGCCAAGGAGCTGGGCCTGCCCCTGGAACCGATCTTCGCGGGGGGCAACGACCGCACCCGCCAGGAGCGCGAGCAGTGGAGCTCGGCATGCAACTTCCTGGCGGTCCGGCCGGGCACGCTCGTGAGCTACCGGCGCAACGACGCGACGCTGTGCGAGCTGGAGCGGGCGGGCTTTCGCCTGGTTCCGGCGGTCAACTTCCTCGCCTTCGACGACTGGCACGAGGCCAAGCACCGCACGGTGATCACCGTCGAAGGGTCGGAGCTGGCGCGGGGCGGTGGCGGGCCCCGCTGCATGTCGCTGCCGCTCCGGCGGGCGGCGCCGTGACCGGTCTGGCGGCGCATCCCAGCAGCACGCTGGTGGAGCGGGTGCACGGGGTTCTGCGAACCGGTCCCCAACCCTCCTCGATGCTGTGCCGCGAGGTCCTCGGCCTGAGCGAGGCGCCGCTCCTGATCTGCGACCGCATCGCGGTGGCGCTGCTGGGATCGGATCCGCGCATCCGCCGGCTGGCGGACGGCCGCTGGGGCCTGGTGCCCGAGGTGCAGGGCTCCCCGCTGCTGGAGGAATGCGCCTTCGCGGTGGTGGACGTGGAGACGACCGGCATGCGCGCGACGGGAAGCGACCGCATCACCGAGATCGCCGTGGTCGTCGTCTGCGGCGGCCGGCGCGAGGTGGTGCTGGAGTCGCTGGTGAATCCGGGCCGGCCGATCCCTCCGGCGATCTGCGCGATCACCAACATCACCAACGAGATGGTGCGGGAGGCGCCCTCCTTCGCCGAGGTCTCCGACCGGGTGGTCGAGGCGCTGGCCGGACGGATCTTCGTCGCCCACAACGCGAGGTTCGATTGGAACTTCGTGACCGCCGAGGTGCGCCGGGCGCGCGACCTCGCCCTCGATGGCCCCCGGCTCTGCACCGTGCGGCTGGCCCGCCGGCTGGTGCGGGGGATCCGCTCGTGCGGACTGGACAGTCTCACCCACTGGTTCGGGTTCGCCAACGCCGCCCGTCACCGCGCCGCTGGCGATGCGCTGGTCACGGCGGAGCTGCTCCAGCGGCTCCTCACGCTGGCCCGGGAGGAAGGGGCTCGCACCCTCCAGGACCTCGCCGCCATCGAAACCAGACGCGCGCCCCGCAAGCCGCGCCGGCGGCTGGCCATGCCCACGGAGCCACTGGCCGATTCCTCGCCGGAGGGACTGTCTATGACTCTCTCGCGCACCTTTCAGGTGGGCGGGCTCAAGTGTCACACGCTGGAGGGCGGAACCCTGCGCCTCGACGGCGGCGCGATGTTCGGGGTGGTGCCCTATCCGCTCTGGAGCAAGCGGGTCTCGCACGACGAGCGACGCCGGATCCTGCTGGCCATGCGATGCCTTCTGGTCGAGCATCCCGACGGCCCGGTCCTGATCGATACCGCCCTCGGCAATAAGGAAGACGCCAAGTTCCTCGAGATCTACGGCGTGGAGAACCAGGGCCTGGAGGGCGCCACGCAGCTCGAGGATGCGCTGGCGGTGGCCGGATTCCTGCCCCGCGACGTCCGGTGGGTGATCAATACCCACCTGCATTTCGACCACGCCGGCGGCAACACCACGCTCGACCCGGAGCTGGAGGACGACCCTCGCCGGCATGTGCGGCCATCGTTCGCCAATGCCACCTATGTGGTGCAGAAGGATGAGCTGGAGTTCGCCCGGCGGACCAACGAGCGGACCCGGGCGAGCTACCTGCCGCACGACTACGAGCCGGTCGCGACCGCGCGCCGGTGGCGCCTGCTCGAGGGGGACGAGGAAGTCCTGCCCGGAATCTCCGTCCGGGTCACACCGGGCCACGTCCCCTTCCTTCAGACGGTGCTGGTCAGGGACAAGGGCGAGACGGCGGCATTCATGTCGGACCTCATTCCGACCACGGCGCACCTGCCCCTACCCTGGATCATGGGATACGATTTGGAGCCGCTCCGGACCCTGGAGAGCAAGCGCAGCTTTCTGGCGGAGGCGATGCGGGAAGGGTGGCGGCTCGTGTTCGAGCACGACCCCGCGATCGCTATCGGGACGCCGGCGATGGAGGGGAGGGACCTGGTGCTCAGAGACGTGGTGGCGGCCCCGGCCGCGAGGACCTAGGTTTCCCTCATGGCAAAGAGCCCGAAGGAACCCAAGCCGTCCTCTGATCCGAAGGTCGCGGGGCAGGCGGAACGGACGCTCCCCAAGCCCTGGGAGCACGACCGTTCCCGTCAGAAGGTCCAGAAACCCCGACCGAAGCAGCAGCTCCGCCGTCGGCCCTGACGGGCGGTGGGGTCGCGCCTGGGGCTGGGCATCCGGATCGGTTGACTCACATCCCGGCCCCCACTAGCTTGCGCCGTTCGTCAAGCGGGGAGGAAACTCCCCCACCCTGAGCCTGCCGGCCTGGAGCCGCAGCGCAACCGGGTCCTGGCTTCCCCGTCGATGGGCCGGCTCTCCGCCGGCATCGGCGTTGGGCGTGGCGGGCACCCGAAGTCTTCAGGGGTGCCCGTTTTTCTTTTTCGTCGGAGGCGTGCCCACTGTCCACAAACGAGCGCGAAAAGAGAACCCGCGTCAATCGCATGATTCGCATCAGTCCGGTGCGGGTCATCGGTCCCGAAGGCGAACAACTCGGGGTGCTACCCGTTGAGGAGGCGCTGGCCGCCGCTCAGGAGCGCGGGCTGGACCTCGTGGAAGTGGCGCCGACGGCCCGACCCCCCGTCGTCAAGATCATGGACTACGGGAAGTTCAAGTTCGAAGAGGCGAAGGCCGCGCGGGCGGCGAAGAAGAAGCAGCACATCATCCAGTTGAAGGAAGTGAAGTACCGGCCGGGCATCGACGACCACGACTTCGATTTCAAGACCCGGCACGCGCGGGAGTTCCTGGGCGACGGGAACAAGGTCAAGGTCACGATGATGTACCGGGGCCGGCAGATCGCGCACTTGGAGCTGGGGAAGGCCGTGCTCGACCGGGTGGCCGCGAGCCTCGCCGACATCGGCAAGATCGAAGCCGAGGCGAAGCTGGAGGGCCGCAACATGACCATGGTGATAGCGCCGAAGTAGGGCGGAACGGCGGAAGGGCGGAAGGTTTCGCCCTCCCACAGATCGTTCCGACGTTCCGACGTTCCGACGTTCCGCCATCAAGGATGGATGACGATGCCCAAACAAAAGACCAAGCGCGCCGCCATGAAGCGGTTCAAGCGGACCGGTACCGGCAAGCTGAAGCGGTGGCACGCCAACCACACCCATATCCTGACGAAGAAGACGCGCAAGCGGAAGAATCGGCTCAAGAAGGCGGACCTGGTGAGCTCGGCCGACTTCCCGCGCGTCAGCCGTCTCCTCCAGGCGTAAGGAGCGAACCATGCCCCGAGTGAAGAGCGGTGTCGCGCACCACGCCCGGAAGAAGAAGATCATGCAGGCCGCCAAGGGCGCCCGCGGCGGCCGGAGCAAGCTGTACAAGGCCGCCAAGGAGACCGTCGAGCGCGGCATGCGGTACGCCTACCGCGACCGCCGGAAGAAGAAGTCCGAGTTCCGCGCGCTCTGGATCACCCGGATCAACGCCGCGGCCCGGATCCACGGCCTGAGCTACAGCCGGCTCGTCGCCGGCCTCAAGAAGGGCGGCGTCGAGATCAACCGGAAGATCCTCGCGGATCTCGCCGTCCGCGACGCCGAGGCCTTCGGCAAGCTCGCCGAGGTCGCGAAGAACAATCAGTAGGCTCGGATTGAGCTCACGCAGCCGCCCGGTGGGGCCGTTCGCGCTCGGCGGGCGGCCCCACTTGGCATCGGACAGGCCTCACGAGGCGCGCCGTGAGATGTCATCCCGAGCGCAGCGAGGGATCTTGCACGCCATTCCCCGAGCTCGGCGGAGCACATCCCTCGCTCCGCTCGGGATGACAGGACTGGAGCGGGCATCCAAGATGATCGTATGAGCCAGAGTACCGGATACGCCGACCTGGACGAGATCGCCGAGCGCGTGGAGCGACTCGCCACGCTCGAGGGCAAGGCGCTCGAGGCGGAGGAGATTGCCCTCCTGGGGCGGAAGAGCGGTCTCATCACGGCCAAGCTGAAATCCCTGGTAAAGCTCCCCCTGGAGGAGCGTCGCGCGTACGGGGCAAAGCTGAACGAGCTCAAGGTCAAGGCCGACGGCATACTGGTCCACAAGCGTGCGGCGGCTCCCGATGCCGGCGCGTTGCAGGCGCAGGGGGCCGATCTCACCATGCCGGGCCGGACGCGATGGATCGGCGCCGAGCACCCGGTGACGAAGGTGGTGGATGAGATCGTGGACATCTTCCGCGGCATCGGGTTCACCGTCGCGGTCGGGCCCGAGGTGGAGACCGAGTGGTACAACTTCCTCTCGCTCAACTTCCCGGCCGACCATCCGGCGATGGATATGCACGACACCCTCTACCTCGACGCGCCGCCGGCCGAGGGTGAGCCCGCGGGGCGGCTGCTGCTCCGCACCCACACCTCGCCGGTACAGATCCGGACCCTGATGGAGTCGCCCCCGCCGGTGCGGGTGGTGATCCCCGGCATGGTCTACCGGAACGACGCCTTCGATCCGTCGCACTCGCCGGCGTTTTCGCAGATCGAGGGCCTCGCGGTGGACGAGGGGATCTCGTTCGTGGATCTCAAGGCCACGCTGATCCACTTCGCGCACCGGTTCTTCGGGCCCACCACCAGGACCCGCTTCCGGCCGTCGTTCTTCCCGTTCACCGAGCCGTCGGCCGAGATGGACGTCGAGTGCCAGCTCTGCCACGGGAGCGGATGCCCCGCGTGCAAGGGGACGGGCTGGATGGAGATCCTCGGCTGCGGAATGGTGCATCCCGCGGTGCTGGAGAACTGCAACGTGGACGCCGAGCGGTACACCGGGTGGGCGTTCGGGATGGGGCCCCACCGGATCGCGATGCTGCGGTACGGGATCCCGGACATCCGGCTGCTGCTGGAGGGGGACATGCGGTTTCTGGAGCGGGTGGCGGGGGTGAGGACGTGAGGAGGACCCGGACAGGCGCATGAACATCTCCCTGCGCTGGCTCGAGGCCTTTCTCCGCCGCCCGCTCGATGCCCAGGACGTGGCCCATCGGCTCACGATGCTGGGCGCTCCGGTGGACGCGGTCGAGCCGTTGCACACCGGCCTCGGGGACCTCGTCGTCGGGCTGGTCGAAGAGGTGCGCCAGCATCCCAACGCCGACCGCCTCCGCGTCTGCTTGGTGAACGACGGCACATCCGAGCGCCGCCACGTCGTCTGCGGCGCGTCGAACGTGACGGCGGGCAAGAAGTACCCGTTCGCCCGGATCGGCACCACCGTCCCTCACGGCAAGGGCGGCGCGCCGATGACGATCGAGCGCGCCAAGCTCCGTGGCGAAGTCTCCGAGGGCATGCTCTGCTCCGCCCGCGAGCTGGGGCTCGGCCAGGAACACGACGGCATCCTGGAGCTGGAGACCGACGCCGCCCCCGGCACGCCGCTGCTCGACGCGGTGCCGCTGTCCGATCACCGGCTGGTGGTGGACGTGACCCCGAATCGCCCGGACCTGCTCGGCCACAAGGGCGCGGCGCGCGAGCTGGCCGCGTCGTATCAGGTCCCGTTCCGGCTGCCCTCGATTCCCGGGACGGAGACGATCGACGTGCCTCCCGCCCGGCGCGCCGCGGCGGCGGGCAAGGTCGGCCCGGTCGCGATCACGATCGAAGACCCTCGGGCCTGCCCGCGCTTCCACGCCGCGCTGATCCGCGGCACGCGGGTGGGCGTCTCGCCCGCGTGGCTGCGCGGGCGGCTGGAGGCGGTCGGGGTGCGCTCGATCAACAACGTGGTGGACGCCACCAACTACGTCATGCTCGAGCTGAACCAGCCGATGCACGCCTACGACGCGGCCACGCTCCGCGGCTCCGCGCTGATCGTCCGGCGCGGCAAGCGCGGGCGAGCGGCTGGTGACGCTGGACGACGAGGAGCGCACGCTCGACGGCGAGATGGTCGCGATCGCGGACGCGGGAGGGCGTCATCGGCCTCGCGGGCGTCATGGGCGGCGCCTCGACGGAGGTGAGTCTCGAGACCCGCGATGTGCTGCTCGAGGCGGCCTACTGGGATCCGCCACGGATTCGCCGCACCCGCCGAGCCCTCGGCATGAGCACCGAGGCGAGCTACCGCTTCGAGCGGAACATCGATCGCTGGGGCGGTGGCGACGCCATGCGCCGCTGCATCGAGATCGTCCTCGCCACCGGCGGCGGCGAGCTGGCCGACGCCGCCGCTCGATCTCTGGCCCGAGCCGTCGCACCCGCCCCGCATTTTCCTCCGCCCGGCGCGCGTCGCCCAGGTGCTCGGGGTCGAGGTGCCGTGGAGCGCGATCGAGCAGTACCTCGTCGCCATCGGCGCGACCGCCGTGTCCAAGCCGGACGACGGCCGGATCGCGGTGGACGTCCCCGGCTGGCGGCCCGACCTGGTGCGGGAGGTCGACCTCATCGAGGAGATCGCCCGGCTCCACGGATACGACACCTTCCCGTCCGATCTCCGCCCGTTCCGCATGGGCGTCCTGCCCGAAACGGTCGAGGAGGCCGCGGTGGCGGCGGTTCGGCGGGGGATGGTGGAACAGGGGCTCTTCGAGGTGTCCCGGCTTCCGCTCGGCCCCGCCGACGGCGACGAGAGCGTCAAGCTGCTCAACCCGCTCTCCGCTGACGACGCGTGGCTCCGCCGCCGGCTGCTGCCGGGCCTGGTGCGGCTGGTGGAGAGCAACTGGGCCAGCCACGTGGAGGACGTGCGGTTGTTCGAGATCGGCACCGCGTTCGCCGCCCGCGGGCCGGGCGAGCGGCCGCGAGAGGAGCGGCGGGTGGCCGCCGTGCTCACCGGCAGGCGGGAGCCGCGCCACTGGACCGGCACCGGCGAGGACCGCTTCGACCTCTGGGATCTGAAGGGCCGGTTCGAGGCCGCGGTCGCCCTGGCGATTCCCGGGGGGGCGGTGCAAGTTGAACGCAACGCGTGGGTTGCCCGGAACGCCGAGGGCCGGATCGTCGGCGAAGCGGGTCCGCTTGCCGCCGACGCGCCGCCCTGGGCCGCTCCGCTGTTCGGCTTCGAGCTGGTGCTCGACGCTTCGCCCCGCCGGCCGCCCCAGTTCACGCCGCTGCCCGCGACGCCGGCATCCGAACGGGTGCTCGCCCTCCTCTTGCCCGAGGGGGTCACCGCGGCGCAGGTCGGCGGCACGCTCCGCCGCTCCGGCGGCGCGCTGCTCGAGCGGGTGGACGTCGAGAGCGACTATCGAGGCGCCGAGTTGCCGGCGGGAGTACGCAGCGTCGCGTTCAGGCTTACGTTCCGGGCGCCCGACCGGACCCTGCGCGACGCGGAAGTGGACCAGGCGGAGACGCGGCTGCTGGCCGCGCTCGCGGAAGAGCTGGGAGTGCGGCGGCGCGACGCCGGCACGGCCCGCGGCGGAGAGTGACGTGGCCTACACCTACGATCGTCCCGACCTGAAGGCGCTGAGCGATCTCGAGCAGCTGCTCAAAAACCTCACCGAGGAGCTGGGCGGCTGGCGCAAGCGCACGCTTCGCGCCGAAGCCGAGCTGGCGGAGGCGGAGTCGCACGGCGGCAAGGTGGCGGGGCCCGAGCTCAAGGAAGCTCGCAAGCGGTTGATCGAGCTGGAAACCGAGAACCAGGCTCTCCGACATCGGATCGAGGCAGCCCGCGAGCGGCTCAAGGCGCTGGCCGCGCGGCTCTCGTTCCTGGAGCAGCACGGGGGAGGGAACGCGGCGTGAGCACTCCGACCAAGAATGCCGTGCGCGTCACCATCGGTGGCGAGGACTACACGGTCCGCTCCGAGCTGCCGCCGGAATACACCCGGGAAGTCGCGGCCTACTTCGACGCCGCGCTCAAGCGGGTGCGCGACTCGCTTCCCTCGGTGGAGAGCCACAAGATCGCGATCCTGGCCGGGCTCGCGATCACCGACGAGCTGTTCCAGGCCCGGCGAGGCGACCGGGACATCGCCGCCCGCGTGAGCGCCCTCGCCGACGAGCTGTCCCGCCTTCTCCCTCCGGCCAAGCGCGGCAAGCGCGCGGCCGCGTCGTAGGGAGCATCTCCCGATGTCCCAGTCGCTCCTCCTCCCCACGCTCGCGGGGGTGGCCGCCGGCCTGACCGTCGGCCTGATCTTCATTTTCTTCTACCGGCGGAGCCAGCGCCGCGCCGCCGACGGCGTGCTGGCGGCCGCGCAGCGCGAAGCCGCCCGGCTCCGCGCCGAGTCGGCGCGCTCGGCCGAGGCAGCCAAGGCGGAGACCGTCCTGGCCGCGAAGATGGAGACCCTGACGCTCCGCGAGGAGCTCGACCGGGAGATCCAGCGCAAGCGCGACGAATGGGAGCGGGTGGAGCGGCGGGCGGAGGAGCGCTCCCGGGGCCAGGACCGGAAGGTCGAGGAGATGAACGCCCGCGAGCGGAATCTCGACAAGCGGGAGGAGACCCTGGGGCAGAAGGAGCTGGCGCTCCGGGCGTCGCGAGGGCGAGGCCGACAAGCTGGCGCAGGAGCAGCGGGCCCGGCTGGAACGGATCGCCGGGCTCACCGCCGAGGACGCGCGCCGGGAAATCCTCCAGCGGGTGGAGGACGAGGCGCGGGGCCAGGCCCAGGCTCTCGCGCGCGACATCAAGGAGCAGGCCAAGAAGGGCGCCGACCGCGAGGCCCGCCGGATCATCGCGATCGCGAGCCAGCGGCTCGCCGCGGAGCACACCGCGGAGAGCACCGTCGCCGCCGTGCCGCTGCCGAGCGACGAGATGAAGGGCCGGATCATCGGCCGTGAGGGACGGAACATCCGGGCGTTCGAGACGGCGACCGGGGTCGACGTCATCATCGACGACACGCCCGACACGGTGATCGTGTCCTGCTTCGACCCGATCCGCCGCGAGGTCGCCCGCCGCGCGCTGGAGGCGCTGATCCAGGACGGCCGGATCCATCCCGGCCGGATCGAGGAGATCGTGGCCAAGATGCAGAAGGAGCTGGAGTCGCAGCTGGTCGAGCTGGGCGAGCAGGCCGCCTACGACACCGGAATCCACGGCCTCCATCCCGAGCTGGTGAAGCTGCTCGGCCGGATGCGCTACCGCACCTCCTACGGGCAGAACATCTACGACCACTCGAAGGAAGTGGCCTGGCTCGCCGGCATGATGGCGGCGGAGCTGCATCTCGATGTCCAGCTGGCCAAGCGCGGGGGACTGCTGCACGACGTGGGCAAGGTGCTGACCCACGACAACGAGGGCACCCACGTGGAGCTGGGCGTCGAGGTGGCCCGGCGCTACGGCGAAAGCGCGGCGGTCATCAACTGCATCCAGGCCCACCACGACGACGTGCCGCACGAGTCCGCGGAGTCGGTGCTGGTGCAGGCGGCCGACGCCATCAGCGGCTCCCGCCCGGGCGCGCGGCGCGAGGCGTTCGAGACCTACGTGAAGCGTCTCACCCGACTGGAGGAGATCGCCAACGGGTTCCCCGGGGTGGAGAAGTGCAACGTGATCCAGGCGGGCCGCGAGGTGCGGGTGGTGGTGACGCCCGACCGCATCGACGACGGCGCCGCCACCCTGCTGTCCGAGACGATCGCGCGGAAGATCGAGAACGAGCTGCAGTATCCGGGACAGATCAAAGTGGTGGTGATCAGGGAGACCAGAGCCGTGGATTACGCTCGATGAGCGCGAAGATTCTCGACGGGGTGGCGCTGGGCAAGACGATCAGGGCGGAGGTGGCGGCGGAGGTCGCGAGGCTCGCGGGCAACGGGCGGAAGCCCGGGCTCGCGGCCGTGCTGGTGGGCGAGGACCCGGCCAGCTCGGTGTACGTCCGCTCCAAGGGGAAGGCGACCGAGGAGGCGGGGATGTACTCGGAGACGATCCGCCACCCGGCCACGATCTCGGAGGAGGAGCTGCTGGGGATCGTGGACCGCCTCAACGCCGATCCGAAGATCCACGGCATCCTGGTGCAGCTTCCGCTCCCCAAGCATATCGACAGCGAGAAGGTGCTGCGCCGGATCGACCCGGCAAAGGACGTGGACGGGTTCCATCCGGTCAACGTCGGCAAGCTGGTGACCGGCGACAAGTCGGCGTTCCGCCCCGCCACGCCCTACGGCGTGCAGCAGATGCTGATCCGCTCGGGCATCGAGACCAAGGGCGCCAACGCGGTGATCGTGGGGCGCTCCAACATCGTCGGCAAGCCGATGGCCAACCTGCTGATCCAGCAGGGACCCGGCGGCGACGCCACAGTGACCGTGTGCCACTCGCGGACCAAGGACCTGCCGGCCGTCACCCGGGGCGCCGACATTCTCATCGCCGCCATCGGCAAGGCCGAGTTCGTCACCGGCGACATGGTCCGGCCCGGCGCGGTGGTGATCGACGTCGGCATCAACCGGGTGGACGACGCCTCGCAGCCCAAGGGATACCGGCTGGTGGGGGACGTGGCCTACGGACCGGTGGCGGAGAAGGCCTCCTGGATCACTCCGGTGCCCGGCGGCGTCGGCCCGATGACGATCGCCATGCTGCTTCGGAATACATTGCAGGCATGGCAGCAACTCGAATTGCGCTGACGATCGTCATCCTGAGCGAAGCGAAGGATCTTGCCTTGGGATGACACAGGAACCCGCCAACTTCCCGCAGATCAGCCATGGCCTACTCGCTGCAACTCCCCAGCATCGCCCCGACGGATGAAGTGTGGTCGGTCAGCCAGCTCACTTCGGCGGTCAAGCGGCTGGTCGAGGGCGAATTCATGCCCGTCTGGATCCGCGGCGAGGTCGTGGGACTCAAGGCCTGGTCGAGCGGGCACTGGTACTTCGGGCTGCGCGACCGGTCGAGCCAGGTCCGCTGCTGCATGTGGAGCCGGTACACCGAGCGGGCCGGCGAGCCGCCCAAGGACGGGACCGAGGTCTTCGTCCTGGGCAAGCCCGGCATCTACGAGACCAAGGGCGAGTTCCAGTTCAACGTCACCCGGATGATCCCGACGGCCGCGATCGGCGCGGCCCAGCGGGAGCTGGAGCGGGTCAAGGAGCTGCTCCAGCGTGACGGGCTCTTCGATCATGCGAGGAAGCGCTCGATCCCGCCGCTGGTGTCCTCGCTCGCCGTGGTGACCAGCACCGCCGGGGCCGCGGTGCGCGACGTCATCACCGTCGTCGGCAAGCGGTGGCCCTGCTGCCGGATCGTGGTGGTCAACGCGCGGGTGCAGGGCGAGGGTGCCGTGCACGCGCTGGCGCGGGCGCTCCGGCTGGTGAACCGGATCCCCGGCATCGAGGTCTGCATCGTCGGTCGCGGCGGGGGTGGCCGCGAGGACCTCTCCGCGTTCAACAGCGAGGCGGTCTGCCGCGCCCTCGCCGCGGTCCGCGTCCCCACGATCTCCGCGGTCGGGCACGAGACCGATATCTCGCTCACCGACCTGGTGGCCGACCTCCGGGCTCCGACGCCGTCGGCCGCGGCGGAGATGGCCGTCGCCGACCGGCGCGAGGTCGTCCGCCAGCTGGACGACCTCGCCGCTCGGCTCGCGGGCGGGCTGGGGAGCCGCACCCGGCTCGCGGCCGAGCGGCTGGCGCGCACCGCCGACCGGCTTCACGGCAGCGTCGAAGCGGTGCTGCGGCGCGAGCGCCACCGGGCCGACCGGCTCGCCGCCCAGCTCGACGCGCTGAGCCCGCTCCGGATCCTCGATCGCGGCTACGCCGTGCCGGTCGGCCCCGACGGCCGGGTTCTCAAGCACCGGGCGGATTTCGCTCCCGGTGCCCCCTTTCGATTGCGGGTGGCCGATGGCGACGTCGCCGCCCGGGTGGAGGCGCCATGAGCATCGCCACGGATCTGAACCGACTGGAGGAGATCGTTCGCAAGCTCGAGGCCGAAGACGTCGAGCTCGACGCGGCGCTCGCGCTCTTCGAGGAGGGTGTCTCGCGCCTTCGAGCCGCGCGCGAGCACCTCGGCGCCGCGGAGGTCAAGGTCCAGACGGTGCTGGAGGAAGCGGGCGGCGACCTCCGGCTCACGGACCTGGATGGCTGACACCGCGGCGCGGTCGGCCGTGGACCTCCTCACCGAGGCCCGCGACTCGACCGACCGCATCCTCGACCAGTGGGCCCAGCGGCTGCGCGGCGAGGTCGCCGGGCGGGATGGAGACGCGCTGGCCTACGCGCTCGCCACGCCGGGCAAGCGGGTCCGCGCCGCGCTCCTGCTGGCGTCGTACCGCGCGGTGGGAGGCGAGTCGCCGGCGGTCGCGGGCGTCGCGGCCGCGGTGGAGACCGTGCACACGTACTCCCTCGTCCATGACGACCTCCCGTGCATGGACGACGACGACCTCCGCAGGGGCCGGCCCACCACCCATCGCAAGTTCGACGTCCCCACCGCCACCCGCGCGGGCTACCTGCTCGTCCCGGTGGCGGCGCGGGTGCTCGCGGCGGCGGCGGACGCGCTGGCACTCCCGGCTTCGGCGCTGGGCCGGATGGCGGCGGAATTGTTCCGCGCCGGCGGGATCGAGGGAATGGTGGGAGGGCAGTGGCTCGACCTCGAGGCAGAGGGCAGGGCGCTGGCGCTGGAGGACCTGATCGCGGTCCACCGGGGCAAGACCGGCGCGCTGATTCGCGCGGCCTGTACCCTCGGCGCGATCGCGGCGGAAGCCGGGGCGGACGAGGTCGCCGCGCTCACCGCGTACGGCGAGGAGGTGGGACTGGCGTTCCAGATCGCCGACGACGTGCTGGACGCGACCGGGACCAGCGAGGAGCTGGGAAAGACGGCCGGGCGCGACGCCCAGCTTGCGAAGTCCACGTACGTGAGCGTCATGGGCGTCGAGGCCGCGCGGGCGGAGGCGGAACGGCTGGCGCGCCGGGCCGTCGGGCACCTCGATTCCGCGGGCATCCCGAGCGGGGCGTTGGGCGCCCTGGCCGGGTATATTGTAACGAGGAATTCGTAGGATCAGTGCCGTCGATGTCATCCCGAGGGAGCGCAGCGACCGAGGGATCTTGCCCGCGGGTCCGGTGACCTGCTGAGAAGATCCCTCGCTGCGCTCGGGATGACAGTTGACAGTGAACCTCGGATCTCGAGTCCCATGAGCCTGCTCTCGACCATTCACTCCCCCGCCGACCTCAAGCGTCTCCGCCGCGAGCAGCTTCCCCAGCTCGCCCAGGAGATCCGCGACCGCCTGATCGAGTGCTGCTCCATCACCGGCGGCCACATCGGGGCCAGCCTGGGCGTCGTCGAGCTGAGCATCGCGCTGCTCTACGAGTTCGACTCTCCCACCGACAAGATCGTGTGGGACGTCGGCCACCAGGCCTACGCCTGGAAGCTGCTCACCGGGCGGAACGACCCCTTCCCCAGCCTGCGCCAGCGCGACGGGATCTCCGGCTTCCTCAAGCGGGACGAGAGCGAGCACGACCAGTTCGGCGCCGGCCACGCCGGCACCGCCGTCTCCGCGGCGTTCGGCATGGCCACCGCGCGCGACCTCCAGGGCAAGTCGCACAAGGTCGTGGCCGTCGTGGGCGACGGCGCCCTGACCTGCGGGCTCTCCTACGAGGGCATGAACAACGCCGGCCACTCCGAGCGCGACATCATCCTCGTCGTCAACGACAACGGGATGTCCATCTCTCCCAACGTCGGCGCCATCAGCAAGACGCTGGGCCGCATCGTGGCGGATCCCCGCACCAACCGGCTGCGGGAGAAGATCAAGGGCATGACCTTCGCGCTCGGGGGCGTGTTCGGCGAGGGGGTGGTGGACTTCGCCAAGAACGTGGAGGAGAGCGTCAAGAACCTGTTCTCGCCCGGCATGCTCTTCGAGGAGCTGGGCTTCCGCTACTTCGGGCCGATCGACGGTCACGACCTGCCGAAGCTCTGCGAGACGCTTCAGTTCGTCCGCGGGATGCACGGGCCCCGCGTCATCCACGTGATGACCCAGAAGGGGAAGGGCTTCGCCTACGCCGAGGCGAACCAGGAGAAGTGGCACGGGCTCGCCGCGTACGACCCCGTCACCGGCGAGGCCCGGAAGAAGGCCAGCGGCCCGCCGACCTGGACCCAGGTCTTCGGCGAGGGTCTCGCGGCACTCGCCACCGAGCACCCGGAGCTGGTGGCGATCACCGCCGCGATGCCCTCGGGCACCGGCACCGGCGTCTTCCAGAAGAAGCACCCGGAGCGATTCTTCGACGTCGGCATCGCGGAGGGGCACGCGGTCACCTTCGCCGGCGGCCTCGCGACCCAGGGGATCCGGCCCGTCGTCGCCATCTACAGCACCTTCCTCCAGCGCGCCTACGACAACGTCATTCACGACGTCGCCGTGCAGCGGCTGCCGGTGATCTTCTGCATGGACCGGGCGGGGCTGGTGGGCGAAGACGGCCAGACCCACATGGGGCTGTACGACATCGCCTACATGCTGGCGGTGCCGGGCATGACGGTCACCGCGCCCAAGGACGGCGACGAGCTGATCGGCCTGCTCCGGACGGCGCTGGCGCACACCGGCGGCCCCTTCTGCACCCGCTACCCGCGCGACAAGGCGCCGGCCGAGCCCCGCGACGCCGGCGAGATCGCCGAGGTGCCGTACGGCAGCTGGGAACAGCTCCGCGAAGGGAGGGAAGACGTCGCGATCCTCGCGGTGGGCACCATGGTGACGCCGGCGGTCCAGGCGGCCGAGCTGCTCGCCGGCGAGGGCGTGGACTGCGCGGTGATCAACTGCCGCTTTCTCAAGCCGCTCGACTCCGCGCTGCTGGAGTCGCTGGTGCAGCGGCACCGGATCCTGGTCACGGTCGAGGAGGGCACCATCGTGAACGGCTTCGGCGCCTACCTCGCCGAGACGCTCCAGACCACCCACCCCGAGGTCCGGGTGGTGGCGCTCGGTGTGCCCGACCGGCTGATCGAGCAGGCGCCGCGGGCGGAGCAGCTCGAGCTGTTCGGGCTCACCGCGGCCGGCATCGCCCGGCGGATCACCGCGCTGCAGCACGAGGAGAGCCTCGAGGCGCGATGAAGGTCGGAGTCGTCGGCAACCCGAGGTACCGCGACCTCAAGGCGGTGCTGGAGTACGTCGGGCGCCAGGCGCCGGCGCGGGGGATGACCCTCTGCGCCGAGGAGCGGCTGGCGCCGTTCTGGAGCGGGGAGCTGGCCTCGCTCTCCGCCATCGAGCTCGACGCGCTGATCACGTTCGGCGGCGACGGCACCCTCCTGCGCGGCGCGCGGCTGCTCGGCGGCCGCGAGACCCCCATCCTCGGCGTCAACTTCGGCCGGCTCGGCTTCCTCACCAGCGCCACCCGCGACGGCCTCGACGAGGCGCTCGACTGCCTGGTGGCGGGGCGCTACGTCACCGAGCGGCGGCAGGTTCTCCACGCCGCGATCCGCGATGGCGGCGGCGTGCAGCGCTCGACCCAGATGGCGGTGAACGACGTCGCCGTGCACAAGGGCGGCGTCGCGCGCGTGGTCCGGGTCAACGTCTTCATCAACGGCGAGAACGTCGGCCCCTACAGCGCCGACGGCATCATCGTGGCCACCCCGACCGGCTCGACCGCGTACTCGCTGAGCGCGGGAGGACCGATCGTGGTGCCGGGCGTGGAGGCGATGGTGGTCACGCCGATCGCCGCGCACACGCTGGCGGTCCGGCCGCTGGTCGTGCCGGCGACGTATCGGATCGTCATCGAGCCGATTGCCGGTTGGGCGGACGACCTGCTGGTCTCGTTCGACGGACAGACCGGGACGACGCTCGCGCCCGGCGAGAGCGTGGACGTGCGGCGAGCCGATCACCGGGTCTGCCTCATCCGGCTCGGCGGCGACGGGTTCTTCGGCCGGATGCGGCAGAAGCTGCACTGGGGGGATCTGTCGGACCGGGAGACGGTGCGATGAGCCGGTGGGCCGACATGCAACGGTGTCATCCCGAGGGAGCGCAGCGACCGAGGGATCTTCCATGCATTCTCGGACAAGATCCCTCGGTCGCTGCGCTCCCTCGGGATGACACCGGGTGATCACCGAGCTCCGCGTCCGCGACCTCGCTACCATCGCCGACGTCACCCTCCAACTCGGCCCCGGCCTCAACGTCCTCACCGGCGAGACCGGGGCGGGGAAGTCCATGCTGGTGGATGCGCTCGCGCTGCTGCTCGGCGAGCGCGCCGCCAGCGGCAGCGTGCGTCCCGGCGCCGCCAAGACCATCGTCGAGGGCGCGTTCGACGGGGTGGACAAGGCCGCCCGCCAGCAGATCGAAGCCCTCGGCCTCGATCTCGAGGACGGCCGGCTGATCGTGCGGCGCGAGGTCTCGGCGGAGGGGCGCTCGCGGGCGTGGGTGAACGGCAGCCCGACCACCGCCTCGGTGCTGGGCGAGCTGGGGGCGCTGCTGGTGGATCTCCACGGCCAGCACGAGACCCAGTCGCTGCTCCACGCCGACGCCCAGCGCGACATCCTCGACGCGTTCGCCCACGCGGAGGCCGAGCGCGCGGCGGTGGCGGAGGCCCACGCGGCGCTGCACCGCCTGCGGGCTGAGGAGGCCGCGCTCGGGGCGAAGCGCGACGAGGTCCGGCGCCGCGCGGACTATCTGCGCCACGTGGTGAACGAGATCGACGCCGCCAGGCTGAAGCCGGGCGAGGACGACGCGCTCCAGGTGGAGGCCCGGCGGCTGAGCCAGGCCGGAGCGCTGGCCGAGCACGCGCAGCGGATCGCGGACGCGCTGGAGGGCGAGGGCGGGAACGCGCTGGGCGCGGTGACCGTGGCCGATCGCGCGCTCGCGGCGCTGGAGAAGGTGGATCCCGCGGTGGCGGGCTGGCGGGAGATGCTCGATGCCGCCTACGCCAACCTCTCGGAGCTGGCCCGTCTCGCCGCCGGCTACGCGGCGGAAGTGCAGGAGGATCCCGAGCGGCTGGCGGATGTCGAGCGACGGCGGGACCTGCTCTTCCGGCTGACCCAGAAGTACGGGGCGACGATCGAGGCCGTGCTCGCCGCGCGGAATCAGTCAGCCGCGGAGCTGGACCTGCTCGACACCGCCGACCTGGATCTCCGGGCCCTCGCGGTCCGGCGGGTAGCGGCGGAGGGTGCCTTCGAGGCCGCGGCGGGCGCGCTATCCGATCGCCGGCGAGAGACCGCCGACCGGCTGGCCCGAGGGGTGAACCGTCTCCTGCCGCAGCTCGGCCTGCCGGGCGGCAAGCTGGGAGTCGAGCTGGTGCCGCTGCCGGAGCCGGCGTCCCACGGCAAGGAGAGCGTGCAGCTCACCGTGCGGCTCAACCTGGGGCTCGACGCCAAGCCGCTCGCGCGGGTGGCCTCGGGGGGCGAGCTCTCGCGCCTGATGCTGGCGCTCAAGGTCGTGCTGGCGCGGCACGACGCGATCGCCACGCTGGTGTTCGACGAGGTGGACCAGGGGATCGGGGGCGAGGTCGGCGCGCAGGTGGGCGGCGCGCTCGCCGAGGTGGCCGAGCGGCACCAGGTCCTGGTGATCACCCACCTGCCGCAGATCGCGGCCCGGGCCGACCGGCACCTCGTGGTGTCGAAAGAGGCGCGGGGCGGCATCGCCACCAGCGACGTACAGGTGATCCACGGAGAGGACCGGGTGGGCGAGATCGCCCGGATGCTGGGCGACGGCGAGGGGGAGGCGGCGCGGCGACACGCGCAGGCACTGCTGAGGAAAGAGCGCGTGGCCCGCCGCTAGTTCTGCGTGTTCGGCCTCTGCCAGGTGAGCGCCAGGAGCATGCCCGTCAGGTTCGCTCCCGCGCAGACCGCGCCCGCGATGATCAGGTAGCGCGCCATCCAGCGCAACACCGCCAGGCTGTCGATCGTCACTGCCACCAGCAGCAGCTTCACGCTGAGCAGCGCGGCGGCGGTGGAGAAGAGCAGAAGCTGAACCAGCAGCAGCGGCCGGTACCCCATCCCCGCATACATCCAGTAGAGCGCGAGCGCCGACCAGCAGCCAGGCCAGGATGGCGGTGCGGGTGCTCCTGCCCAGCAGCGGCAGGTCGGCGATGAGCGGCGCCACCAGCAACCCGAGCGCCGCCAGCATCAGCAGGAGGATGAGCACGGAACGGCGCAGCTCGCCGGGTGTGGCGTCTTCCGCGGTGTGCTCGGCAGGTCCTCGCAGGGTCATCATGTCCTCACTCAGCCGCCGAATAGGATCCGGCGGACCCGCCGGCCTGGGGCCGCAACGATCGCGCGACCAAGCCGAGTCCTCCGGCCAGGAGTATCAGGATCAGCAACGTGTCGAAGAGCGAGGTCGGCCGGAAGTAGACGTGCAAGTTGGCGATGATGCCCACCAGGATGATGAGTGCGCCCCCGGCCGTGAGCAGCCAGCCCGCCAGCGACCGGCCGTCGAAGAACAGGATCCCGATCCCGATCAAAAGCGGCACCAGCGATAGGCCGAACGCGTTGTAGCCCCAGAACTGCCAGAGGCCCGAGGTCACGGTCACCCGGGTGAGCAGCAAATAGCCGCCGGCGATCACCATCGCGAGACCGGCCAGAAAGCTGCCGAGTCCGCCTGGCGTCCCGCCCGCCCCCTTCATCGGCCGACCCGTTCGATCGCGATCATCCCTCCGAATATTATGCCGGAATCCCCGCGGCGGAACGGGCAAGCCGGGTCGGGCTTACCAGAGGCCGAAATAGAGCCGGAGCCGGGCCCGGATGCGATGGGTGTCGGGCACGATGCCGCCCGAGGCGGACAGGATGCGCTCGTAGGTCCAGCCGGCGTCCACCGGGAGGCCGGTTCCGCCGGCACGGAGGGCCCCGGGATTGGAGTAGGTCACCCCGATGCTCACCAGGGTCGCGCTGGCGTCGCTCTCCTGCGCGAGCACGCCGGCGTCCACCCCGGGGATCGCATCCGCCTCACTCCGATACTCGACGGCATCCTCGCCCTTGGACCACCGCTCCAGCGACCCTATGAGCGCGAAGGTCCGGGCCACCCGGAAGAACGGGCGCACCGCCAGCGTGGTGACGTCGCCGGGATCGAGCCGGACCGAAGTCAGCAGGCTCCGCGCGGGGAACGGCTGGCTGGGTGGGGCCACCCGCTCGAGGATGTCGCCGGCGAGCTGGCGGTTGTACCCGCCCTCGAGCCGGACTCCGATGCTGCCGGAGCCCAGGTCCACGATGCCCCGGACCTCCACATCGGTCTGCCCGTCGCCGGTGCCGAGGGCGAGCAGGCGATCGGTGCGGGGGCGAACGCCGGAGGGGAATCGGATCAGTCCCTCGGCCGCGGCGCGGAAGCCGCCCCGGCGCCCGCCGCGGTCCCACCGGTCGGCGAGGGTGAGCGCGACCCCGGCCTCGGCGTCGCCGCGGAAGGTCACCTCGGACTGCCCGGTCTCGATGCCGATCGGTCCGGCGGGATCGCTGATCAGCGGTTCGAGCTCGCTGCCCGTAAGCGGCTCGGACGGGAGCGCGGGCGCGGCGGCGAATCCGCCGACGCCGAGGTCGGTGCCGAGCGTGGCCTGGAGCGTGGCGATGCGGGCGACGAGCGCGGTGCCGGCGTCGCTCCCGCCGGTGGGGATGAACGGCGACGCGGTGGCGGGGTCGCCCAACAACGCGAAGAGGTCGCCGAAGAGCGCGTCGCCCTCGGCGAGCGTCGCGTCGGCGAGGGCGCGGCGGGCGGGGTCTCCGTCGTAGGCGCCGGCGGCGATCTGCGCCTCCAGCGTGGTCAGCGCGCCGTCGAACTCGACGAAGAAGGGGTCTTGGGCGGTGGGGCCCGGATTGAGCCCTGCGTTGGCCCCGGCGGCGTCGAGATCGAGCGCGGTCTGCATTCTCGCGCGGGCGAGTGGGAGCCGGCCGAAGACGGCGATGAACCGGGTGACGCCGAGCGTGAGGCCGAGGACGGCGGTGCTCACGTCGGCCTGCGCGTCGCCGGAGAGGTCGCCTAGATTCAGTCGAGCGTCGGCGAGCCCGGTGACCCGCTGGACGATGGCGTCGTAGGGGGCGAGGATGGAGAGGCGGTCGCTGTCCAGCGGACCGGAGAGGTCGGCGGCGAGGCTCTCCTTGTTGCCGTCGCGGAAGCGCTTGTCCCAGGAATCGAAGGCACCGTCCACCTCGAACCGGAGCACGCCGGGCGGGGCGCCGACGGGGGCGAGCTGAGCTCGGGCCACCGAAGGCGCCGCCAGGCAGACGATGACTCCCAGACACCGCGCGCCATACCCCACAGTCCCTCCAGAGAGATGCCGACCCCCGTGACGCGATTGTCGTCCGTGCGACTGGCAAGTTCGCTGTTCGAGTCCTCGTTTTCCAGCCGTCCCGCGGTGGCGGCCTCCGCGCCGGGCCGGGTGAATCTGATCGGCGAGCACACCGACTACAACGGGGGGCCGGTGCTTCCCGTCGCACTGGAGCGCCGGACCGCGGTCGCGGCGGCGCTGGAGGACGGGTGGTTCGTGGTCTCCGCGCTGGACGGCACCGTGCGGGGACTGGAGGTCGACGCGCCGCTGCGGGGCGACTGGACCGGCTACCTCATCGGCGTCGTGCGCGAGCTGCGGGCGCTCGGCGCCGCCCCAATGGGCGCCCGCGTCGCGGTGGCATCCACGCTGCCGGTGGGAGCGGGTCTCGCATCGTCGGCGGCGCTCACGGTGGCGGCGGCGAAGGCGCTGAGCCTGCTGGCGGGACGGAGGCTCACGCCGGCGCAGCTGGTGGACGTGGCGCACCGCGCAGTGCACGACCAGGTGGGGGTTCGCTCTGGACGAACGGAGCAGACCATCGCGGCGCACGCGACCCCGGGCGCGGCGCTGTTGTTCGAGACCGCGACCGGCGAGATGCAGCGGGTCCCGTTGCCGGGCCGGCTCTGGGTGGTGGAAACCGGCGTCTCCCGCGAGTCGGGCGGCGGAGGGCTCAACCAGCGGCGGCGGGAGTGCGAGGAGGCGTTAGCGCTTTGCCGCGAGGTGTGGCCGGGCCTGGTGCACCTCTCGGATCTTTCGACCGACGACCTGTCCACGGTCAAGGCCCGGCTCGCTCCAGAGCTGTCGGCGCGGGTACGGCACGTGGTGACCGAGACGTTCCGCACCCGGATGGCGGCGGACGCGCTGGGGCGGGGGGATCTCGGGCAGGTCGGCTGGCTGCTGGTGGAGGGCCACGAGTCGCTCAGGGTGGACTATCGCTCCTCGATCCCGGAGGCGGACGCGATCGTGGAGCTGGCGATGGATCACGGGGCGTACGGCGCGCGACTCACCGGCGCGGGATGGGGCGGCTGCGTGGTGGTGCTGGTGCCGGAGGACCGGAGCGCGCGGATCCTGGCGGAGATCGCGCAGGGCTTTCGCGACCGGTTCGGGCGCGAGCCGACGATGTGGAGCACCCGGGCGGCGTCGGGGGTGCGCCGGGAGACTTTGGTGGGGTAGGGGAAAGGTCGGGGTCGGCTGGGGCGGGTATATTGAACGTGCTTCCCGCCCGGGTGGCGAAACTGGTAGACGCTTGGGACTTAAAATCCTCTGGGGGCAACCCCGTCCGGGTTCGAATCCCGGCCCGGGCATGCACTTAGCCTTTCTTCGGATTCTCGCTCACGGACTTTGCACCACTGCTCTCCATTCATGCCGGCTGAGCCACCCCTACTTGACCGCTGAAAAGCTCGCCCCAGTCAGACAGGTAAGCTGGCGCTTCGAGGCGCCGTAACCCGCTATCACACCTCCTCTATCACACCTCCTCGTGCGAGGCCCCCGGTAGCAACTAGCCCTACCGCTCCTGCTTTACACGTGACAGTGACGGCTCTCACGGCCCCGTAGGCGGCAGGTGCGCTTCTTTTAAGGGGTTCGTGCCGGTGGAACGGCGGCCAGGCGCGACAGCCAATCGACTCGCTCTGCACTCCTCGTGGGGAGGGCCGACGGCAGCCCTAGGCTGCCCAGGAGCCCAAATGAGGCCACGATTACGCGAGAGGTTCTGCCCCCGCTGTGGGAGCCTGCACGACCCGAATACGGGTTCCTGCCCCGAATTCCCCCTCGCAGCGATGCCAGACGGTCTGCGGGTGCTTGAGCGGCTGAGCGAGACTAGCCTCGGCGTACTCTACCGCGCCGAATACCTCGACTCTCACGACGAGGTCGAGCTCGTGATCCTCCATCCGGGGGGCACGGGCAGCGAGCCCATCGCCGAGGCTCCCGGGCTCTTCCATTGCGGGATCAGCTTCACCGTGCTACCCGGATCAAGCACCCGAACGTCGCGAGCGTCCGCGCCATAGGTGAGAACGAGGAAGGGGTCCAGTGGGTCGCCTTCGAGGCGTTCCGGGGTGAGCTCCTCTCCGAGATGCTCAGCGCACGCGACCTCCTCCCCCCGAACGAGGCGATAGACCTGATCCTGCAAGCGGCTTCCGGCCTGCAGGCAGCTCACGAGGTGGGCCTCGTCCACGGAAACCTGTCGCCCGACACCATCCTCGTCACCCGCACCGCGGGCAACCGTCCACTGGTGAAGCTCATTCGCTTCGGCCCGGTGCAACACGGGGCCGAGCCATCCGCTGCAGGCGGTGAGAGCAGCAGGTACGCCGCCCCTGAACGACTCGCCGGGCACTCGCTCGACGAGCGGAGCGATGTGTTCAGCCTGGGCGCTGTGCTGCAACATCTTCTGACCGGGGCGCCGCCGAGTGCCGAGCGGGATGAGGCGCTACCGATTCCGGAGGCCGCTCGCCGGGTCCTTGCGAAAGCTCTCGAGCCGCCTCCTGATGACCGCTTTCAAACAGTAGCGGCGTTCGCCCGGGCGCTGGCAACGGCCACCAGCAGACCGCCCGCACGGATCCGGAGCGGGGCACGCCGTGCTGGCCGACTTGGAGGAGTCCTGGCGGTTGCGGTGGTCGTCGCGATCGCCATTCTTTGGCTCTGGCGGAGTACAGAGCGCTCCAAGATCGGGGATGCCGGCGATGGAGTGATGGCGGCAGGGGAGCCTATTACCACCGGGGAGGTTCGAGAACCTCCGTCGGACGCGCTCGACAGCGCCACCGACCCTCCACCCGCGTCGCCGGTGCTGCGCGGGTCCGTGAATTCCGGGACGCTTGATGCTCGCCCTCCTGCTGCATCCTCTCCTCGTCCAGACGACAGGGCGACCTCAGACTCGATGCTAGTTGACGTCCGCTCGGTCGATTCCACCATCCAGGTCGATCTTCGCTATGCCACGGCGAACAACTTCACGGGTGCGCCGCTCCCCGGCTACGACGCGACGCGCGCGCTGCTCCGCCGGGAAGCGGCCGCCGCACTCGGCCGGGTGCAGGCCAGGCTCCGCAGCAAGGGCCTGGGGCTCAGGGTATTCGACGCGTACCGTCCGGTGAGGGCCTCTCGCGCGATGGTCGACTGGGCAGAGCGCACGGGGCGCAGGGCGCTGCTGGAAAGCGGGTACATCGCCCGGCGGAGTCGGCACAACCTCGGTGTCGCGGTGGACCTGACCATGGTGGACCTAGCGACGGGTACCGAGGTCCCGATGGGCACCACCTTCGACAACTTCACCGCACCGCCGCCAGATGGCCGACGCCAGCGGCGAGGCGCTGCGCCACCGGCAGATCGCTGGCCGAGGCCATGAAATCCGAAGGGTTCAGCCCCCATGGCGGGGCGTGGTGGCATTTCAACTACCCGGTCGAAGGGGCGGTTCCGCTAGATCAGGTCATTCGGTAGCCTTCCCGCACTCACCGCACCGCACGGCCGCGTCCCCCAGTGACATACAGTTTTGAGCGTTGCGCGATGGCGATTTCCTGCCGAGCCGTAACTGTCATGCTTCCGCTCGACACGAGCGGAAAGCGGACGCATGTGTGGGCCGCGCACTTAAGTTTCGAGACTAACCCGGAAGAACTTGCCGCCTAGCGGCCGGCCAGCCAGAGAGGCACCTTCTTGCCGGCGGCTGATCGCCTGCGGCAGACTCCGTCAACCACCCCGGGGGAAGGAGCGAGAGTGATGCGCGCAATCCATAGGGTCGTGGTGGTCGTGGTGCTCGTGGCGACGGCCAGGAGTGGCCCGGCGGCGGCACAAGGCGTGACGGTCTCGCTGGGCGGCGGGCTGGCGCTGCCACAGAGCTATCTCAACAGTGGCACCAACGCCGGCGCCCATGGAGTGGTCGCCGTCTCGGTCGCACCGGCCAGCCTCCCCGTCAGCATCCGGATCGATGGTATGTACAGTCGCCTTGGTCTGAGCGGCGGCATCGACGGCCATTTCCGCGTTTTCCAGGGCACGGCGAACGCCGTCTATCGGTTCCCGGCCGCCGACGCAACCACAATCCGGCCCTACCTCATCGGCGGCCTCGGGGTCTACAACTACCAAGTCATCACGGAGAGGGTCCTGCCCTTTTATCGCAACGACGCCAGCACCGATCTCGGTCTCAACGGCGGCGCGGGCGTCGACGTTGTGGCAGGTGCTCTTGGCGTGTTCACTGAGGCCCGGTATCACAGCGTGTTCATCCGGGGCGAGAACGTCGAGCTCCTGCCGATCACGGTGGGCGTCCGGCTCGGGGGACGGTGAGCCCTCCGGTCCCATGCACCGAAGGGCGGAACGGACGACGCGCTTGACACTGGGATCTCGTGGCAGCGCCGCCTAACCCGCGCATGCAGCCGACAGGCCGGATGGAGTGTTTGCCGGCTCACAGCCGCCTATGCCCGGTCGCCCCAAGTGGCCGCCGTGTTGGCCGGGGGGTCGTATGACGGGATTCGACGGCGTGTGGAGGTGGGATATGGGGGGTGGAGGCTGCAACCCAATACCAGTTAGACCGCAGCGAATAGATCACGATGACGACCGATCTTGAGATGCAGGTGCCGAGCTGCTCGCCCGCGAGCTTGGCGTCAACCGAGCGCATCTAACTCCTGCGACGCGGCTTGCTCATGATCTGGGCTGCGACGGCGACGATGCGCGCGAGCTGCTCGAGCAATTCGCAAGGCAGTTCTCGGTGACCTCGCCGGGTTCGAACTAAGCCACCACTTCGGGCCTGAGGGGGGGCTCAATCCGCTGCTGTACCTGTACTGGCAGTTATGGCGGCCAGAGCGCGTCCGCTTCGTGCCGCTGACCGTCGGTGACCTTGTCGAAGCAGCGCGGACAGGAGCCCTACGGAATCCCGCGCGGGCTGCGGTCTAACCCGCGTATGCAGCCGACGGGCCGGAGGGACGCGGGCCGCCGCGCGGGCGGCGCCCTCCGTGAGTGCCGCTAAGGAAGCGTAGGTTTGTGCGGGCGCGGGCCCGATCGCCCGCAGCTGATGCGCAAGTCGTTAGGCCGACACCGAGCCTGAGAACGTCAGATGCTGAATGCTGCGAGATGGGTGCTCCTCGCATCAGCCGTTTTCAACCTAGCCGCCTCGACCATTTTGTGGCGTCCGATCTTCCGCCCCCTGAATACCCGATGGTGGGGGTGGTTTCGGGCCCGTGGGGCCGAAGTGCCCAGCATCCTGGCCGATGAACGGCTACAGCGTGCTTGGGGAGGTCTCTCGGCCATCCTCTTCCTTGCTTTCTGGTGGTATCTGGGAACAGCTGAAGGGGCGGCAGCATTCGAGGAGTTCATGCGGACAACTGCTCCCTAAGTCTCACCGTGCGAAGGGTGCGGCCTAACCCGCAAATGCAGCCGACACGCCGGGGAGGGCCAGCGCTCCTCCCGGGCGCGGCGTTCCTCGAGGCCAGGCAGTGGAAGCATTCATTTGGTGCGAGCGCGAAGATGATCGCCTGCAGCTGGTTTGCATTTCGTTAGGCAGCGACAACCTAGTCTATGCGACGGAAAAGACTGCAACACGCGGCGGACACTCTATGCCACATGTTCTGTGGCTGGCGCTTGGTCAACTCCTACGGCGCCCTAGAACGGCTAGGTTCGGGACGACTGACCATTAATGCTTTGACCGAGGATTGCGCCTTCGATGGAGCCCGGGTTCCAGCCCTCACCATTGCAGCGGACCTGGCTGCTTGGCTCCGGGAGGACCTTGCGGCGAACCGAATCGATGCTGGCGCTCTCTTGGAGGCCACCCTCCAGGCGGACCTTTCTTTCGGCGCTGTGGATCGTGAAGCACGCATGACGAACTCTCAGCACTTTGCACCCGATGGCCGGCATGTGGCGCCGGCCCGCTTCGTCCGGCTCGACATTCACTGCCTAAGCCGCGTAGTCACGGACGAGAGAGCCTACACTTCGGAGTACTGTGACATAGAGGAATGGCCGCCGGGTTGGCCCGCGCCGGTTTGAGCGGTCGCCAGCAACAACTCGCTCAACGTGCGTCGCTGCCTAACCCGCGGATGCAGCCGACAGGCCAGACGGGCGCGGTACTCCGCGCGGGCGGCACCCTCCCGGTGGTGCCGCCAAAGGGAGGCATAGGTTTGTGTGGGCGCCGGCTTGAGGGCCTGCAGCTGATGCGCAAGCCGTTAGGCAGACAACAAAGGAGAGCAGTATGCACAACGGCAGAGTGCCCATATGTGTGCTTTTCCTCACATTGAGCCAGTCAGTTATGCCGAAACGCAAGACACTCTTTCTCCGAGGGGAGAGATTACGGCGATCGGTAACGAGCTCCGGTCACGACTAACGCCGCTCGAGGCGCGTCTTCTGGAACGAGTCGACTCCCTGGACCGCGAGCTGGCGCGAAGTGACTCCTGGCGTGATCCGAAGGTCATTCTGCCGATTGTCGCCGCAGTATGGGGTTCGATCTTGGTCAACCAGGCTATCTACCTTCTGACGCGCCGCAAAGATCGCGATGCGAGGCATGAACGTGCGAATCTCTACCGCATCATGAAGCTTCTGACAGTGCATCGCGATGAACTGCAGGATTTCGAACGCAGTCTGCTGGGCGAAAGTTTGCGTGCCTATTCGCCAAGTGGCGACGAGGGTCTGACGGGGATCGACCCGAGTCGCCTTGAGATGTGGAGGACAAAATTCCCGGCGTAGCTGCCTAACCCGCGCATGCAGCCGACAGGCCGGGGCGGGCCGGGGCTCCGTGCGGGCGCGGACGTCCCAGCGGCCAGGCTGTGGAAGCATTGATTGTGCGGACGGTAGGATGATGGCCTGCAGCTGATGCACAAGTCGTTAAGCCGCTGCTCCCGCCAGAGGAGAACATGGAACCTAGGCACCTCGACGTCTTCTTCTACGGGCTCTTCATGGATCGCCATGTCTTGGAGGGCAAGGGCATCCACCCAGTCGATGTCCGTGTCGCCGCTGTGCCCGGGTTCACCCTTCGGATCGGAGCACGGGCGGCCCTCGTCCCCGCTCCGGCCGGGGAAGTGCACGGCGTGCTCATGAAGCTCTCCCACAGCGATCTGGAGAAGCTGTACTCTGAGCCCAGCGTGCAGGCATATCGGCCGGAGCCGATCCTCGCCGTTACCCGCAACGGAGGCACCGTCGCGGCCCTCTGTTACAACCTTCCGGAACCACCTGCCGGCGATGAGCACAATGCAGAGTACGCCGCCAAGCTCCGGGCACTCGCGCAGCGTATTGGGCTGCCCAGCGATTATGTCACGTCGATCGGCTAGGGCAGCGGCCTAACAAGCGCATGCAGCCGACAGGCTGGGGTGGGCCGAGGCTCCACTCAAGCGTCACCCTCCCAGAGGCCGAGCAAAGGAAGCGTTGATTTGTGCGGGCGCGGGCATGATCGCCTGCAGCTGATGCGCAGGTCGTTAGGCCGCTGCAGGAGCATGGACTCACTTTACAGGATGACCGGAATGGCCGGCTGGCAGCCTAGGACCACTCCCGTGTCCCTTAGGTCCCTCGTTCATGGGCTCACAATCGTCCTAGTGACGGGGTGCGATAGTATCCTAAGCGTTCGCGGAAGAGTCACGGATCGCCGTAATGGGACACCGATTGCGAGCGCCCTGGTCACCTTCTACGGGTCTGGCATGCCAGATACTGGGTATCGAATCACAACAGATAGTCACGGCCAGTTCGACGTCGCTCTGGTCACTGGTCCGCTCCCTCGAGTGGATAGCTTAGCGGTAACGGCTATCAGCTATTCGACTACAATGATTCGGCCAACGCAGCGTGAATTGCCGATCCTGGAGGTCCAGCTGGCCAAGCCGCTTTACGGCGAGCCGTCGCGGCTCCTCGGCGAATTGCCGCAACGGCCTATCCGATAAGGTCGAGGTCCTCCCGGGCAGCGGCCTAACCCGCGCATGCAGCCGACGGGCCGGAGGAGCGTGGGGCGCCGCGCGGGCGGCACCTTCCGTGAGCGCCGCTGAGGAAGCGTGGGTTTCTGCGGGCGCCGTCACGATGGTCCGCAGCTGATGCGCAAGTCGTTAGGCCGCATCTACATCGAGGCTGCCAATTGAGCGAGTCGACAGCGGGTTGGATAGGCCGAGAAATTCTGATGCTCGTGGGTCTCTGCGGAGCTCTGCTGAGCGCAGGTCTCTATCTCCTCGGATTTGTGCTGGGGAGCGTCGATGCCCTAGCTACACAGGCTGGCAACCAAATCCCCGTGCTACTTCGAGCGGTTGGGGGCTGGGGCTTTGTAGTTCTCATGGCTGGCGAGGGTGTGCTGTTGGTGAGTAGTTGGCTGCTGCGCTTAGGAGTTCACCCCGAGAACGGGCAGCCGGGAGGTCAGCAAGGCAAGGATGCGGCCTAACAAGCTCACGCAGCCGACGGGCCGGATGGGCGCGGGGCTCCGCACGGGCGACACCTTCCGGTGAGTGCCGCTAAGGAACCGTAGGATTGTGTGGGCGCCGGCACGATGGCCCGCAGCTGATGCGCAAGTCGTTAGGCGGACGTGCGAGCATCTTGGTAGGACAAGGCACAACTCGCCGTCATTATCGCGGATAAGTGAATGCATCCACACCTAATCATCTTTGACTGCGACGGCGCCTTAGCCGACGACAATCCCGGCGCGAACACGATCTGGGTGGAAGTCGCCGCCGAGTGACTCATATTCCATTTGTCACCACCGGCGCCTATCCGGTGCGTGCTGGCAATCGCGTCCACCCGCTCATCGATGGCGAGCCTGCATTTCGCCGGGTTTGTGATGCCATTGATCAAGCCCAAGCGCGGGTGTGGGTCGCTGTCACGTTTCTCTGGGCCAGCTTTCAGATGCCCGATGGTCGCGGTTCGTTCTTTGACGTGCTGGCACGAGCGCGCCAGCGCGGACTCGACGTCCGGGTGCTATTTTGGCGACCCGATGATGCGACCGCCCATCTGCGAACTAATGCGTTCTGGGGTTCGCCCGCGCATGTCGCGCTGCTGGAGCAGCAGGCCCCGGAGATCAGCATTCGCTGGGATCGCGCGCATCCTGGATTCTGTCAACATCAAAAACTCTGGCTCATGGACGTTGGGTTGGAAACGGCCTGTGCGTTTGTCGGTGGCATCAATCTCAATCCCCATTCGGTGGTTGCCCCCGGCCATCGTGGCGCTGAACACAATCACGACATGTATCTCGAGATCAGCGGTTCGGCGGTCACAGACGTCCACCACAACTTCGTGCAACGCTGGAACGAGGCCAGCGAACGGGACGAGGCGGACGGTCGGTGGGGACCCGATGCCGATCGCGATCTCGCCTTTCCAGACCGGGTAGCGGCGGCATGCGGATCCACCGTCGCCCAAGTGCAACGGACGATCCATCCTGGCCGCTACGCCAACACCTACCCCACTCCCGGCGGGGCTCCGTTTGCCATCGCCGACGGTGAGTTCTCCAATCGCGACCAGTACGTCCATGCCATCCGCGCTGCCCGTGAGTATATCTATCTTGAGAACCAAGCCATCAGCGTGCGGCCAATCCTTGAAGAGCTCGTTGCCGCGGTGAAGCGTGGCGTGGCGGTCGTCCTAGTGTTGCCGACAGTGGCCGACAGCATCGACGCACCTGCGGATCGCCACGGCGAGCGGTTCTGTGACGAACGCCGCACGCTGGCGCGCACGTCGCATTTCACTCTAGCAGGACTGGCCGGACCAGATGCCAGTGGCGCACGCCAGCCCGTTCACGTGCATGCCAAACTCATGATCATCGATGATGTCTGGGCGACGGTCGGCTCCTGCAACCTCCACCGATATTCCATGTATGGCAACAGTGAGCTCAACATCGCCTTCGCCGATGCGGTGACGGTGCGCGCATTACGCTGCGAACTCCTAGCGGAGCATCTCGGACAGGACACATCCGCGCTCGATGGCAGATCGGCGCTCCGGGTGTTTCGGACCGTGGCTGAGCAGAATGCGGGTCGCCGGGACCGTGGAGATCCCGACTGGGAAGGAATCGCCTGCGCGATGGATCCACTCCAGTGGTGGGCAGCCTGAACGGTGCGATCGTCCGCCGGTCAATGACAAGGAAGAGAGCTCTAATATCTCGAATGGCGCCGCCTAACCCGCAAATGCAGCCGACAGGCCGGGGAGGGCCGGCGCTCCGAGCGGGCGCGGCGCTCCCCGGGGCCAAGCAGCGGAAGCGTCAATTTGTGCGTGCCCGAGCATGATTGCCTGCAGCTGATTTGCAATCCGTTAGGCGGACGCACGAAGTCATGATGCTGAACACTGCGTGGCCATGAAGTTCGGGACTGCATGCCTTGACGCGAGCTTGAGACTCGCTCGATGGTTTCCGGTCTAGGTCAGCCGGAGATCTGCAGTATTCCGATTTGAGGAAGTGACGATGCCGAGCGCAAGGTTGTACTACGTCGCCGTCTTGACCGGCCGGCATGCTTGCAGGCCTCCAACTTCCCTGGTGAGAGGAGCAAGAGTGATGCGCGCGATCCGTAGCTTCGTGGTGGTTGCGGTGCTCGCTGCGACGGTCGGGAATAGTACGGCCGCGGCGCAAGGTGTGACGGTCTCAGTGGGCGGCGGGCCGGCGCTGCCGCTAGGCTTTCTCAATAGTGGCACCAACATCGGCGTCCATGCCATGGCTGCGGTCTCAGTCGCGCCGGCCGCCTTCCCCATCGGCATTCGAGTCGACGGCATGTACCATCGCTATGGCTTTAGCGACGGCGCGGACGGCCATTTCCGGGTCTTCCAGGGCACGGCGAACGCCGTCTACCATTTCCTGGCCACCGGGTCGACCACGATCCGGCCCTACCTCCTCGGCGGTGTCGGCCTCTACAACTGCAAGACCATCAGCGACCTTCCCTTCATACCCGATGAGTCCACCACCGACCTCGGTATCAACGGCGGCGCTGGCGTTGACGTCATTGCGGGCGCCTTGCGCGTGTTCACTGAGGCCCGGTATCACAACGTCTTCACCTCCGGCGAGAATGCCGAGTTCCTGCCGATCACCGTGGGCGTCCGGCTCGGGGGGCGCTGAGCCCTTCGGGTCCCGTGCATCGGAGGGCGGAACGGGAGATGCGCTTGTCACTGGGATCTCGGCCAGCGCCGCCTAACCCGCGCATGCGCCGACGGGCCGGAGGGACGCGAGGTCCCGCTCGGGCGGCGCCCTCCGGTGCGTGCCACTAAGGAACCGTAGGTTTGTGCGTGCGCCGGCATGATCGCCTGCAGCTGATGCGCAAGTCGTTAGGCACGCCGCACGAGAGAGGTGAACCATTCGACACTTGACGCCCTGGCACTGGCTGCTCCGAGCGATTCTCCCTTTCGTTGCCGTTCTCGGGTGCCAGGGTAAGTCGCGGACACCCGAGGCTCAGGCTCGTCGGTTCTTTCAGGAACTCATCGTTCTGGAGCGGCACTACGACCCGGCATTGGCCGACCTCTACGCGGACTCAGCCAGGATCGCAAAGCGCCGGCGCTTGCCCGACGGCAGCCTGCAGTACGGGAGCATGACCGGCGCAGAGCACAAACCCATGATGCGCCGCTGGATCCCCGGTGCGGCTCAGCGCGGGGCCTACAACGAGTATTCGGACACCCGTTATAGGGATCTCGGCAACGGATTCGTGCAGATCACCGTACGTCAACGACAGTTGCCGAAGGACTTCACCACCACGGTCGAGCTCGTGGTCGGGCCTGGACCAGAAGGCCGGTGGTTGATTTGGGAGGACATCTCAGAGGCCCCGCCGGTGACGGAGGGGCCTCGGTGAAGGCGGGTGCCTAACCCGCGCATGCAGCCGACAGGCCGGTCAGGCGCTTGGCTCAACTGGCCAACCCCTCGAAGTGGGATTGATGAATGCCGACCAACAGTGCCGCAGCTCGACCACGCTGGAATATCGCGCCTTACTTCGTTGTCGACGATGTTGTCGCCACGGCAAACTATTACGAGACAAACTTGGCTTTTGCTACGATCGCTTCTGGAACGACCCGCCGTCCTTCTGCATGGTGTACCGTGGCGGCGTCACCATCATGCTGGCTCAGCTGGAGCAGCTAGGCGTCATGCGCCCTAACCGACTCGTCGATCCAGAGGGTAGCGCGTGGGATGCGTACGTTTGGATCGACGATGCTGATGCACTCAATGCCGAATACAAGTCGAAGGCCGTGCGGATCACACGGGACATTTGTGATCAACCGTACGGCTGCCGCGACTTTGATGTTGAAGACTGCAACGGTTACCGCCTCTGCTTTGGACACGCCACGCACAGCTAAGACCGGAGCTGCATTGAGAGTCAGCAGGCGATGGAGCTGGTACGTGGACGTAGTGCCACAGGAAAAGGTCGTGCAGGGAATCGAAGCCACCAATGGCTTTCCCGTGCCTAACCCGCGCATGCAGCCGACGGGCCGAAGTGGGCGTCACCCTCCGCTCGGCTACAGCGCGCCTGGAGCGCGCTGTGGAGTGTAGGCTTGTGCGGCGCGGGCTCAAGCGCCCGCAGCTGATGCACATGTCGTTAGGCCGATGCATCTAGTACCCAGTGACACTGTCCTCTGCTGGGAGGATCCGATGACCGCCGCATCTCCTTCGCCACTCTTGCGCCCGATGCTGATCGCGTTCGGACTGGTCTTTATTTTCGGGATCTTCATTTTGAACAGCCTTTGGCCGAGCGGGTGGGCGTGGGAGCCCGAGCAGCCGGCCTATCTGCATATGATCCTCGGGATCTATGCGACGCTAGGGGTCTTCCTGCTGCTCGCTGCTCGCGACCCAATACAGCACCTAAGCCTGATCTGGTTCACCGTTTGGTCGAGCGTCGTTCATGCGGTGATCATGGCAGTCCACTCCGTCACCGATTCAGGTCAGATTGGACATCTGTGGGGCGACGTTGCAGCCCTTCTCCTGACAGCCGGTGTCCTGGCGGCCTTGACTCCCCGGCGGGGATCACGACCGCTGATGACCTGAACAGCACAAGAGCTCGCCATGGCTCGACCCGCGCGATGCAGCCGACGGGCCGGCATGAGGGCCCGCAGCAGATGCGCAAGTCGTTCCTCTGGGCGCAACCCCGTCCGGGTTCGAATCCCGGCCCACGTCATGGCCGGCTGGTACGGCCAGTGCGAGGTGATCGTCCTGCCCGGCGCGCGCACGGCATGGCGCACCCCCCCGCCGCCGGGCCAGGGGACCGGGTGTGCTATCCATCACCTCCTCCCGTGGGGACGGGCACGTAAGTTCCTTGCAGGTCGATAATTCGCACCACCCCACGGCGGTGCCCTGGACTGGCGCTCACTGGCAAGGCTGAAGCGTGTCCCTCGGTCGCCATCCTACTGCAGCCCACGCGTGGCCCTGGAACGTACTGTCGCGCCCGCTCGGCATAGTCTGCCTCGTCGCCGCCTGCGGCGGCGGGGACCTGGTCCTTCCTGACGACGGCGATCTCGCCATCCGGGTAGTGGACGGAGACGGTCAGCGTGGGTCGGTGGGAGAGCCGCTGGCCGCGCCGGTCGTCGTCGAGGTGACCGACGCCCGAGGGCGAGCCGGTCGAGGGGGCGACCGTGGAGTTCGTCCTGACGTCCGCCGGTGCCGGCGCCGGGATCACCCCCTCGACCGCGCGACGAGCGCGGAGGGCCGCGCCCAGGCCCAGGTGCTCCTCGGCGACAAGGTCGGCCTGCAGACCGGGGAAGCCCAGGTGGCGGTGGACGGCGCCACCCGCCGAAGACCACCTTCTCGGCGCTGGCCGAATCGGACGACAACCGTCCGCCCAGGGCCGACTTCGGCTGGAACTGCGACGACCTCACCTGCCAATTCACCGATGCCAGCACCGATAGCGATGGAAGTGTGACCGGCTGGGCCTGGCGGTTCGGGGACGGTGGCACTCGGCGGAGCGGGAGCCGACCCACAGCTATGCGGCGGGCGGCACCTTCACGGTGACGCTCACCGTCACCGACGACGAGGGCTCCAGCGATGAGTCATCGGATGACGTGACGGCCACCACGCCGTCGGCTCCCCCGGCCAACGTGGCGCCCCGGGCCGACTTCGAGATCGACTGCCAGGACCTGCGCTGCGCTTCACCGACCGAGCGAGGACGAGGATGGCAGCATCGAGAGCCGGCAGTGGGACTTCGGCGACGGGGCCACCTCGAGCCAGCGGAATCCGTCGCACTCGTATGACTCCCCGGGACAGTATGAGGTGCGCCTCACGGTGACGGACGACGACGGGGCCGCGGACAGCCAGGACCCGCACCGCGGAGGCTGACGCGCCGGCCCGCCGCCACCTCCGCCGCCACCGGCGCCCAACGAGCCGCCGGAGGCCGAGTTCGAGGTCGAGTGCCAGGACCTGAGGTGCACGTTCGTGGACCGGAGCAGCGACGAGGACGGCAGCGTCGTGAGCTGGCAGTGGGACTTCGGCGATGGGGCCACCTCCAGCCAGCGGAATCCGTCGCACTCGTACGCCGCGCCGGGGCGGTATGACGTCCTGCTCCTCGTCACCGACGATGATGGGGCTGCGGACACCAGGATCCACCAGGCCGAACCCCAAGCGCCGCCACCGCCGCCGCCGCCGCTCCAACGAGCCGCCCCAGGCGGACTTCGACGTGCACTGCGAGCCACCTCACCTGCACCTTCGGCGACAAGAGCAAGGACGACGACGGCAGCATCGTGAGCTGGGCCTGGAGCTTCGGCGACGGAGCCACCTCCACCGAGCAGAACCCGGTGCACACCTACGGCGCCGTGGCCGCTACGACGTCCTTCTCACGGTGACGGACGACCTCGGAGCCACGGACACGAAGGACACGCCGGGCCGACCGAAGGACTGAGTCACTCCCCCTCGAGCCGTCGCGCCAGCGCCACGAAGCTACGGCTCGCCCCGGGCCAGGCGAAGGCGATCCTTGCCAGTCCACCGAGCGCTTCGACTTCGGGGGCACGGCCCGCCCTGAGGGCCTGCAGCTGATGCGCAGGTCGTTAGGTCGCCGCCGAGCTGTGGACAAGGAAGGAATTTGGATTGATGATCTGTCGGATCTGGCATGGATGGACCACAGCGAAGAATGCCGACGCTTACGAGCGTCTCCTCCGCACCGAGATCTTCACTGGAATCGCAGGGCGTCGTATCCCGGGCTATCATGGGATTGAGCTGCTGCGCCGGCCTGATGTGGACTCCGTGGAGTTCGTGACATTGATGTGGTTCGATTCGATCGAGGCGGTGCAGGCCTTTGCGGGGCCCGACTACGAGGTAGCGGTCGTCCCGCCCGCCGCCCGGGCGCTCTTACAGCGCTTTGACGCGCGCTCCGCGCATTACGAGGTGCGCCGGGCGCGGGGCGCGGCCTAACCGCGCATGCAGCCGACGGGCCGGAGTGGGCGCCACCTTCCGCCGGCAAGCGCGCCACGCGCGCGCTGCGGAGCATAAGATTGTGGCGGGGCGCCGCCACGCATGGCCCGCAGCTGATGCGCGTTCTCGTTAGGTGGCGCCACCGGCGCTCCGAGGCAGGTGCAAGCGCTACCGCCCTGGCGAGCGCCCATGCCCCGATGCGAGGGATTGTATATGGGGGTCCTTCGATCGAAGCTTGGTTGGGCGTTGGTCGTGATCTACGTACTGGCGTTCATCACGGTGTATTCACACGTCCAAGCTCACCGGGGAACGATTCCCTACGATATCGGTCTCGACCTCCTGGCGCTGCCGTACATTCTCGTCGTGGGGCGGCTGCTCCTGCAACAGCCGACGTTCGCGGTCCATGCCCATGAGCCATGGGACGCGATGGCCCCGCAGCTGATGCGCCAGTCGTTAGACGGACGACAACACAGGCCCTCGCCAATACTGAGTGGTTCACTCCCGCAATCGGGAAGGAGGCGGATCTATGTCGCACACGCTTAAAGTAATCGCCGGCGGCCTTCTTCTATTGGGCCTATTGGTTCTCGCGGCGCGATTCGTTCATCCTGCCACCCCAACGGCCGGAATGGCGGCCGCCGCGCGGTGGTTCGTTCCGATCTGGCTGATTGGAGCTGCGATTAACATGTGGGTCGGGGTCGCCAAGGCTGGGTACTCCGTGGCAGAGGAGGCGCCGATCTTCCTGGTAGTCTTTGCCGTGCCAGCAGCGGTCGCCATCCTCGTCGCCTGGAGTCTTTCGCGCGCTTGACGGGATCGCCGCTGAGGGCAGCCAGGCATCTGGGGAGACGAGAGATCAGCAGATGGCCGTTTATCAGACCACGTTCGAGATCAATGCGCCGGCAACTCGCGTCTGGCACGTTACGCGGACAGCACCTGTATCGGGACGCGCAATGGCGACCACTATACTGATGCTTCTTGCTCTCTTCCTGACGCTGCTCGCTGCCGCGTGTGAGGATGGCTTGGAGGCAGCCTGTCTACCTGTCTTGCGGCCAGCACTCGAAGTGGAAGTTCGCGATGGACTGACCGATGAGTTCGCGCCGACTCGGCTCGTGGCATTGCGCGCGATGGGGCTTACACGGACTCCCTCCGTATCGTCCGCCACCAGGGTCCGGAGGTCGTGCCTAGCGCGCTAGGGGGAGCTGATGAGCGGCCAGGTACATACAGCATCCGGATTGGCTTGGTTATCAGCCGTGGGATACGACCGGCGTGCGGGTTAGGGCGGACGAATGTGGGGCCTCGCCAGTTCAGTTGGTCGCACGCCTGACGCCGACCCCTTAGCCTGCTGCCGCCTAACGCGCATGCAGCCGCCGGGTCGGATGGGCGCGGGGTGCCGCTCGGCCACAGCGCGCCCTGAGCGCGCTGTGGAACATGGGTTTGTGCGAGGACTGGCATGATCGCCCGCAGCTGATCCGCAGGTCGTTAGGCGGCAACCCCCTGCTCTCAATGAATGGATATGCCTGTTCCCCCCAAGCCTTCAGGATATTCTACGGTTTCGCCCTACTTGATTGCGGCGGGCGCCCAAGCGGTCATCGACTTCCTCAAGCGAGGCATTCGGAGCCGAGGAGTTGCGCCGGTATGATCTTCCCGACGGGTCCATCATGCACGCCGAGGTCAAGATTGGGGATACGGTCGTGATGCTCGGGGATGCGGGAGATATCGGCCGCCGTGCCGGCGCATCTGCACGTTTACGTCGACGATGTGGATGCGACTTATCGGCGGGCGCTCGAGGCGGGGGGCCTTTCGGTGCAGCCGCCGAAACGGAAGGGGCAGGACCCCGACCGCCGTGGTGGCGTGAAGGACCCGGCTGGCAACACTGGTGGATTGCGACCCAGGTCGAATGACCGGCTCGCGTCGCCCGTTGCCGCCTAACCCGCGCCTGCAGCCGACGGGCCGGACGGGCGCGGAAACGGGCAGGCGGCGCCCACCGGTGGCGCCGCTAATGAGCCATAGGTTTGTATGGGCGCCGGCGGGATCGCCCGCAGCTGATGCGCAAGTCGTTAGGCCGACGCTTTTGTGCGGGCACCAGCATGAAATCGCCCGCAGCTGATGCGCAAGGCGTTAGGCAACACCACCCGACTTCGGGGATTCGCGGGCATGATCGCGCGGGTATGGCACGGTGTGGTGTCGAGCGAAAAGGCCGACGCCTACGCCCAGTATCTAGCTGGTTTTGGGGTCCGCGATTATCAGGCGGTACCCGGGAATCGTGGAGTCCAGCTGCTGCGCCGAAGCGAAGGCGGACAGGTCCACTTTCTGCTTCTGTCATTGTGGACCTCGCGCGACGCGATCGTGGCATACGCTGGCCCAGACATCGAGCAAGCCCACTACTACCCGTACGATCTCGAGTGCCTGATCGACCCGGATCCTCGTGTGGCCCATTATGAGGTCGTTATCGGTTGAGCCCAGCTGGGCGAACAGCGGCGCGGGGCTCCATCGGGCGTCACCCTTCGATGGAGCTGCTGTGGAAACTTAGGTTTGTGCGGGCGCAGGCATGATCGCCTGCAGCTGATGCGCAAGTCGTCAGGCCTCAGAGCGCGGAGATCCCCATGCAGGTAGAGAAGGAGGCCGAGGCACTCTTGCGGGCGGTCGGCGAGCGTTACGCGGGGCTGGCAAGTTACCGCGACCACGGACGCGTACGGCGGCCGGGCGACGCGGCAGCCATCGTTCAGTTCCGCACCCGCTTTGCGCGTCCGACCGGTTTGCACTTCGAATTCACGCGGGCTGGCCGTACCGAGAGCATCAATGGGCCAATCACCGATCCCGACGCGCTGATAGGCGACCTCGCCGGCCTGACAGGGGTCTCCTTGGGTGCCGCGCACACCATCCCAGCGCTGTTGCTGCCTGAGGGCAACCAAGAGTCCTGGTCCCTACTGCAGCTGAAAGCGGTTCATCTGATCGCGCCGCCGCCAAGCCAAGCGACCGCTGGACGCTGGAGCTGGATGACCGGCACTGGATGGGCTGGGCAGGCCATACGAGTCGCTATTGACTCCGAGACGCTCCTGATTTGGCGCCTTGAGGATGATGGCGTGGGGGAGGTGCGGCCGCACATAACCGAATATGAGCCTGACGCCACCAACTCGGTGCTACCCCAGGAAGCTCTCAGGGGAGATCTGCGCAAACTCTGAGGCCTAACCCGCGCATGCAGCCGACAGGCCGGAGGTGTCCCCAGCTCCGCTCGGGCGTTTCGGGTGGAGAATGCCTTCGCGCGACAATTCATCGAGAACGACTCGATACAAGCTCCATCAAAGGCAACCGCGAATCGCCGGAGATCTCACAGGAGCGGTCATGAATCATGCGAGCAGGTCAATCGCGACCGCGATAGCCGGCGCCATCGCGCTGGGCCCAGGTTCAATGACGACCCGGGCCCAGGCCACCATTGATCTCGAGAACCGGTATTCCAACGTCGGGGTGATCATGGTCTGGCGCGTCGACGATGCCGGGAAGCCGGTAGAGCTCCGGGCGTTCGTCAGCGGCACCCTGATTCGGGATCGCGTGATGGTGACCGCCGGTCACTTCACCGCTCCGGCGAAGGCACTCGGCTCACTGCCGCCGTCGATCCGAATCTTTGCCAGCTTCAGTCCAACGAACGCCAAGGATCCAAGGACCTGGATTCCCGTGGTCCGGCTGGCGACGCATCCATCGATGCCGCACTGTCCGCCGCCCCCGCAATGCGACCCGACCGACGACAGCCTGGTTGCCCCGCTCGAGCCAGGCATCGCCGACGTTGGGCTGGTCTTCCTCGCACAGGCGCCGCCCGGCATCACACCGGCGCGCTTCGCCGAGCCTGGCACGCTCGATCGATCCGAAGGAGCGCCAACGACCATCGTGGGATACGGCACCACGAGGCCACGGCGCCGGAACGCCCCCCCGGACAGCGCGATGTGGGACGGAAAACGGCGCATCAGGACTTCGACACTACGAAGAGTCGTCGACGAGACCTGGGGGCTCTGGTCCATACCCAGCTACGTTTGCTCCGGCGACTCCGGTGGCGGCATTTTCCTGAATCCCAACCCAACCGTGGCCAATGAGGACGTGCTGGTCGCCAACGTGAGCGATGGCGGCCGCGACTGCCGCCGCCATAACAACAACAATCGCCTGGACACGCGCAGCATCCAGAACTGGATCAAGGACATGTTACGGCAGCACCCTGGCGAGACCTGAGTCCATTAACGCGCGGAGTTCTACATACGCGGGGTCACGCTTCATCTTTTCGCCGCACGTGGTGCAACCATGACTCCAACGAACGCGGCTAGGAGTCTCGCTGCCGAGACGCCAGCGCGCGCCGACGCGACTTTCGTCACCCACGTGACGTGGGCCCTGGAGCGCACGCCTGGGATGGTAAGTCAGCGTGCGACCCGAGCTCGTCCTCGCCGATTCGGGCCTGGCGTGCGACACGTTCAACTTCATCTGCCGTGCCCGTCTCGACGGGACAACGGTGCGAGAGGCCGCGCTCGATGCGGTGTCTTACTTCGCGCGCGTGCAGCGGCCGTTCTCCTGGTGGGTTGGACCGGCTGATCGGCCCAAGGAGCTCGGCGCGGTTCTAGAGAGTCTTGGGCTCGAGCGGGCGGAGACCGAGTTGGCGATGGCCTTGCCACTGGACGCCTTGCCCGACCCTGTCCCCCAGGTCCCTGGTCTTGAGGTGCGCCGCGTGCGCACGGCGGTCGAGCTCGACGCGTTGGCGCAGATCACGGCGGCCAATTGGACCCCGCCCGACCCCCATGTGCTGACGTTTTACCGGCGCACGGGCGCCGTGATCCTGAACGCGGGGGCGCCGCAGTGGTTTTACGTCGGGTACCTGCATGGGGAGCCGGTCGCGACTGCCGAAGCGACCGTGCAGGCCAAGACGGTTGGGCTGTTCAACATTGCCACTCGAGCCGCCTTCCGGGGTCGCGGTATCGGTTCCATGTTGACCTGGCAGCCGCTTCGTGATGCATGCGCGGCAGGATGTGATCTCGCCGTCCTTCAAGCGGCCGCGGCAGGAGTCGGGCTCTATAGCCGGCTCGGCTTCACGGCCTTCGGGGAGATCACGGAGTACAAACCGAGGAGCATCGCCGGCGCGGCCTAACCCGCGCATGCAGCGCGGATTGTGCGGGCGCCGGCCTGATCGCCAGCAGCTGACGGGCAAGTCGTTAGGCGGACTCCAAATCCGAGGAAGGCACCGATGGGCAAGGGTCGGCTGGAAGCCTTCAGCGATGGCGTGTTGGCGATCATCATCACTATCATGGTTCTCGAGCTGCGAGCGCCCCACGACACCGGGCTCGCCGCGCTGCGCCCGCTGCTGCCCGTCCTACTCAGCTATGTACTCAGCTTCGTCTTCGTCGGCATCTACTGGAACAACCATCACCACATGCTGAACTGTACCCGTCGAGTGACGGGGAGCATTCTCTGGGCGAACCTGCACCTGGGCCCGCAGCCGATGCGCAAGTCGTTAGGCGGACTCCTGTTGAGTTCTGGAGGTGCTAGCATGACCAGCTCTGAACAAGCGGGGAGTGGCGAGGAGCGGGATGCGGAGCTTCTCCGGTCGACTGAACGCGAGCGACTCCGAGCGCTGGTCACGGGTGATGTTGAACGAGCGGCACAGCTCCACACCGAGGACTTTCAGCTGATCAACCCTCTGGGTGGGGCACTCTCGAAGGAGCAGTATCTCGGAGGCATCACTGCCGGCCAGATCCGTTACCTGTATTGGGAGCCAGAGTTCATCACGGTTCGCCTCTACGGAGATGTCGCTGTGATCCGGTACCAGTCCCACCTCGAAATTGTCGTGCAAGGCCGTCACATTCCGCGTCAGCGGTACTGGCATACCGACCTCTATGAGCGGCACGGGGCTCGGTGGCAGGTGGTGTGGTCGCATGCGACCTCCGCCGGCTCCTGACGGCGGGCATCGCGCGGCTCGCCGCTGGGCGGCGCGGGCGCCGGCCGGCCGGAACTATCCGCTTTCTTGCGCCTGTTTTGAAGGGGCTGAGTCTCGGCGTAATTCCCGCGACTGCTCTCTCTCTGGATGGACCTTGCGGGACGACAACCGGTGGCCTTTCGCTGGCCGCATGCCGTCAGCCCGCTCGGGAAGGAGTGGCGTCAATGAAGGTTGCAGAACACATCATTTCCTTAGAGCGCTCCGCCCTCGATCGGTGGATTCGAGCAGATCCGGACGGCTATCTCAGTCTCTACGCAAGAGATGCGACTTACTTCGATCCCTTTCGGGAGAAGCGAGTCGATGGACTTGATGAACTAACTGCCCGGATGGCGGCAATGCGACACGTGACCTTGCCATTCAGAGACCCACGCTACGACATGATTACCCCGGCTGTGCATGTTGAAGGCAACATCGCTGTGCTCACGTTCAACCTAGTGAACTATGGCAAGCCTTCAGGTAGCGCAGAGGAGACAGTGCTGGCCCGCTGGAATGCGACAGAGGTCTACCGCGAGGCAGACGGAGCGTGGCGAATCATCCACACCCACTGGTCTTTCACGCAGCCGCAACTGACTGGGCCACCGGCTCCTTAAGCGCGTGATTGGTGAAGCGATAACCTCTCGCTGGCTCGTCTTGACGGGGCCACGCCCCGTATCTTCAGACAGGTGTCTACCGCATGAAGCTCAAGCCAGTGCTAACAGTCTCAGCGATCTACCTGGGCGTCCTTGGGGTCGGGTTCATGTTTGCCCCAAGGCAGATAGGTATCGATGCCGTGCCACCGGATGCCTCCCCGGCACTGATCTCCTATCTCCGGATTTTCGGCGGCCCCATGCTTGGGATTGCAGTATTGAACTGGATGGCCCGGCATGCGGAGCCTTCTGCGGCGCGTAACGCCATTGTCCTTGCCAATATCGTTGGGTTTGCTTGCGTGACCTCGATGGACGTATGGGGAGTATTCAGTGGTGGCGCACGCCCGGTAGCGAAGCTGTTCCTTCTGATTCATCTGCTCATGACTGTCGCCTTCGTGCTGGCACGGCGCGCTAGCACGCGGGTCCAACGAAGTTAGGCCAGCCAGTTTCGGGGACAGGATGGGCTGCTGAGGCGACAGCAGTTCTGGTCAGGGCTCCAAGTCGCTGAAGCGGACCTTGGCGCAGCACCGCGGACTCGGACTCGCGAGGATTGGATGAGCGTTTTGAGCTATGTGCGCCTGCGCTGCCCGCTGGAGGAGGCAATGGCCCGCTACGGCCGCTGGATTGGGGTGCCAGAGGTTGCGCCACGGCGGCTGGTCCGAGAGCGTGACGCGAGCGACCTTGCCCTCGCCGATGGGGAGTGGGTGGGATTGGCGGTCTTCGTCTACGCCTCTGGCTCGTGGACAGTGATTGAAGAACTCTCCGGCGGGCTGGCGATACGGCCTGTCGAGAGTTGGCTGGAGCTCGCGGAGAGTGGGGACCTGGTGTATGCCGGTTACAATGACACCGTCCCCTACGCGCAGCTGATCGTGATAGAGCGCGGCAGGCTGGTGCGGCAGTTTCTCCAGGACGAGCAGGAGTCGAGTGATGATGTGAACGTGGGGCGGCTCCCCGAAGAAGCCAGGGAGCGCTTGGAGACGTGGATCGATGGGGCGCGCTGGGTGGAAGAGGATGAGCTCAAGCTCACCCGCCCCGAGGAGGGCTGGCTCTGGATCCACCGAGCCGCCTGACGTCGTCAGGCCGGCTCCACCCGAGATCGGAGGCTCTTATGGGCGCCCGGGAGGGATTCCGCATCATCGCGACTCTGATCGGAGGCGGCTTCCTGGGCTACGCCCTCCTGGCGGTCGTTCGAGGGACGCTCTATGACGTGGAGGACGGGCGCGTCGACCGGAGTGCACGCCCCGTGACCTTCTGGCTATTGGTGGGTGGAATGACACTCCTCGGGTTGTCCATCTTGGCTGTGGGTTGGGGGTGGCGGTGGTCCATGCCCTAGGCTGGTACTCTGGCCGACGCTGACTTTGGCTCGATCACCGGAGCGGCCTAACCCGCGGATGCAATCGAGCGGTCCGGAGGCACGATGAAAGCGACGTGCAAGAGGGCTAAGGTCGGCGGACACGCTGAAGCTGCGCGAAGTCGAGACGCCGGCCGCCGGCGACGACGGAGTGCTCGTGGAGGTGCACGCGGCATCGGTAAACGCGCTCGACTGGCACCTGGCGCGGGGCGTGCCGGTCTTCATTCCGATCCTCGAGGCCATCGGCGGGCCGAAGCAGCGCATCCGCGGTGTCGATCTGGCCGGCCGCGTGACGGCGGTCGGAAAGAACGTTACGCGGTTCAAGCCGGGTGACGAGGTGCTCGGAGGGGCGGACGGCAGTTTCGCCGAATTCACCGTGACCACCGAGAAGCGCCTGGCGTCGAAGCCGGCGGGCATCTCGTTCGAGCAGGCGGCGACGCTCAACATCGCCGGGCTCACGGCGCTGCTGGGGCTGCGCGACCGGGCACGGGTGCGCGCCGCGCAGCACGTGCTCGTCAACGGTGCCGGCGGCGGCGTCGGAACATTCGCCGTGCAGATCGCGAAGTGGCTCGGCGCGCACGTGACCGCCGTGACGCGTGCCGGGAGCGGCGACCTCGTCCGCTCCATTGGCGCCGACGAGGTCATCGATCACGACGTCGAAGACTTCACCAGCCGCCGCGACCGCTGGGACGTCATCTTCGACATCGGCGGAACCACGCCGTTCGGTCGCTGCCGCCGCGTCATGGAACCGGACGGAATCCTCGTCGCCATCGGCGGGCCGGCGGGACGATGGCTCGCCCCAGCCGGGCGACTGCTCGAGGCCGTGATGCTGTCGCTGTTCACCCGGCGCCGGCGGGTCGTCCCGTTCGTCGCGAAAAGCGATCCGGAAGGACTCGCGCTGCTGGGCGGCACCCTCCGATGGCGCGGCTAAGGAAGGGTAGTCCGTCAAGCCGCGATTAACTGGACTGTCCAAGGCGGAGTCTCACCATGGCCCGCGTGATCTCGCGCCGCGACTTTCTCGAAGGTGGTCTCGCGGCAGCCGCGTTCAGCATCCTACCGCGACGACACCCGCTACAGATCGACCGCCCGAACATCTTGTTCATCCTCGCCGATGACCTCGGCTTCGGGGACCTCAGCTGCTACGGCCGGCCTGACTATCGCACCACCCATATTGACCAGCTCGCCCGCGACGGACTCCGCTTCACGAGCAACTACACCGCGGCCGCTGTGTGCACCCCAACACGCGTCGCCCTGATGACCGGGCGGTACCCCGCCCGCCTGCCCATCGGCCTCATGGAACCGCTTCGTTACGGCGACGAAACCGTCGGCTTGCCACCCGAGCATCCCACCGTGGCATCCCGCCTCAAGCTGGCTGGGTACGAGACCGCGTTGATCGGCAAGTGGCACCTGGGCTTTCTCCCCGAGCACGGACCCATCCGGCACGGCTTCGACGAGTTCTACGGCATTCTGGGCGGCGCGGTCGACTACTTCACCCATCGCGAACCCTCCGGGAAACTCGACCTCTACGAGGGACACGTCACCGTGGACCAGGCCGGCTACATGACCGACCTGCTGACCCAGCGCGCCGTTCAGTATATCCGTCGGCGGCACGCCGCCCCGTTCTACCTCGCCCTGCACTACACCGCTCCCCACTGGCCGTGGGAAGGGCCGGCCGACACGGCGGCCAGCCGGATACTCCGGGATGTCGCCGACACGGCCGCCAGCCGTTATGTGAGGGGGTACGCCGACCGCGGCTCGCTCGGAGTCTTCACCGCTATGATGCGGCGGCTTGACGAGGGCGTGGGCCAGCCTCGCGCGCGCCCTGCGGGACGCTGGGCTCGAGCGCGACACCTTCCTCGTGTTCACGAGTGACAACGGAGGCGAGCGGTACTCGTACAACTGGCCAATGAGCGATGGGAAAGGCTCGCTCCGCGAGGGCGGCATCCGGGTGCCCGCCATCGTCCGCTGGCCGGGCAGGGTGCCGGCAGGGCGCACGACGGACCAGAGCACCATTACGATGGACTGGACCGCCACCCTGCTCGCCGTCGGCGGAGCGACTCCGGATCCCGCGTACCCGCTTGACGGTCGTGACCTCTCGCCCTTGTGTCGGGGGGAGCCGGCGCGTTTCGACCGCACGATCTTCTGGCGCACGCGTCTGGAAGGTGCGGCTCGTCGTGGGCGCTGGAAGTATCTGAGGACCGACAGCGACGAGTCACTGTTCGACATTCCTCGCGATCCCGGCGAAGGTGCCGATCTGGCCGCCTATGAGCCTGAGACTCTGACAGCACTGCGTGCGGAGTTCCGGGCGTGGAACAAACAGATGCTGCCACGGCCACCTGCTTCTGCACCAAGGCGGTAGTTTTTCTGCCAACCTCCCCGGCGCGGCACCTGATGCGCAAGTCGTTAGGCGGACGCAACCAGCTCACCAGTTGACCGAAAGCACACTCCCGTTGGGCGCGTCTCGAGAGGCCGCTTTGCCACATCGACGAATCGATCTCATAGCCGGGGTGCTACTGATGGCGTTGCCCCGGCTCACGACTGCACAGGAAGTTGCGATCCCACCGGACTCCGCCCAGTCTCAGATCCGTGCCGTTCTGCGTGCGTTCTATCTGCACTTGGAGAGTCAGAACTGGGAGGCCCTGTCTCCCTACGTCTTGTCGCCGAAGCTCCTTGAGCGGCGGGGCGGCCCCGGGGACTTCAGAATGGTCACCAGGGACCGGACGCGCAGCCGCGGCGCTTCCCATGCGACCCCTACGCCGAGGACATGCCCGGCGAAACCCTCGGCTTTGATTGACGAGGCGGCCATCCGGCTCGATGGGGATTGGGCGGAGGTATCGGTTCCACGCTGTAGCGCGGCCTCAGCCGGAGTAGATGAGCTCCGCATGCTCTACTTCGAGGAGCGATGGCGCTTTATCTACACGGATCTCTTCGATGGCTCGCCGAGTGGTGAGCAGTGAACTACTGGCTCCAGGGTGGGGCGCGATTCGAGTCATTGGTCGGCGCAGGTTGCACCCCACTTGCCACGCGGGGGCGCGCGAAAGGATAATCATTGCGATGGGAGGCGACCAAACGCGGATGGATTCATCAATGAAGAACCAGCCCTTCGTACTGGGGCTTTGGGGCGTCAGATATCAGGTCAGAGATGTTCAGCGCTCGATTTTCTTCTATGCACAGACGCTTGGTTTCAATGTGGACCTGCAAAACCTGCCCGCCTTCGGACAGGTCTCAATCGGCGATCTCAAACTGATCCTCAGTGGCCCAGGGGCGTCGGGGTCTCGACCGATGCCCGATGGCCGCCGGCAAGAACCAGGCGGATGGAACCGGGTGGTCCTCCGAGTAGAGGACTTGCCCGCACGCATTACCGAGCTCAAGGAACAGGGAGTGCGCTTTCGCAACGAGATGGAAGTCGGTCCTGGCGGCAAGCAGATTCAGGTCGAGGATCCGGACGGCAATCCGATCGAGCTGTTCGAGCCTGCTTCGCGGTAGGAAGGCTTTCCTAAGGCCCACCACCCGACTCCGTTCGCGGAGTGCGGGCTGGCCGAGAATCGAGTACTGTGGGAGCAGCGATGCCAAGTTCTAATCAAAGTCCAGAAAGGCGTCCGCGAAGAAGCCGGCCGCGAAGCCGACCCTTCTCGCAGGCGGCAATCCGCAGATCGCGAAGGCCGAAGGCGACGCCCCCGTGCAGGCCTACATCGCCGCCATGCCGGGCTGGAAGCGCGACGTCGGGCGCCGCCTCGACGCGCTCATCGTGCGCACAGTGCCCAACGTGCGCAAGGCCGTGAAGTGGAACTCGCCGTTCTACGGCGTCGAGGGCCAGGGCTGGTTCCTGTCGTTCCACGTCTTCACCCACTACGTCAAGGTGACCTTCTTCCGCGGCACGTCGCTGCGACCCGCTTCCGCCCGGCGGCCAGCAAGACAAGGACGTGCGCTACATCGACATCCACGAAGGCGAGCTCGACGAGGCGCAGATGGCGACGTGGATGAGCAGGCGGCCGCCATCCCCGGCTGGGACGGCGGATCCGGCGCTACGGCGGATCCCCACTCGAGGAGGAGAACATGAAAAAGTCGGACGCGAGCCAAGGCCAGTCGGCATCGGAGCTCATCTCGAAAAGAATCGCCGAACTCGGGGACTGGCGCGGGGAAACCCTCAGCAGAATGCGCAAGCTCATCAAGGAAGCAGACCCGGACGTCGTCGAGGAGTGGAAGTGGATGGGCACTCCGATTTGGTCGCACGACGGCATCATCTGCACGGGCGAATCCTACAAGAATGTCGTGAAGCTTACCTTCGCCAAGGGCGCGTCTCTGAAGGATCCGGCCCGTCTCTTCAACTCGAGCCTCGACGGAAACACACGCCGCGCGATCGACATCCACGAAGGAGAAGAAGTTGACGAGTCCGCCTTCAAGGCGCTCGTTCGCCAAGCGGTCGCCCTCAACAGTTCTGGCAAGTCGAAACCTTCGAAGAAAGCAAAGCCCTAGCAAGCTGAGCGCTTCGCTGCCCTGAGCAGTGGCTGCATCCAGAGGCGACATGACTGAATGCACGCCATCTCCGCTCTCGGCGCGACTTCGGTTGGACCCGCATCCGCGCAGCAACCCAACGAGCCCACCGTGGGCGACTGCAAAGGGAGCGGACGTTGACCGAGAACAAGCGCACGATCGAACAGTACATGGCGGGCTTCCGAGCCACCGACCACGCCCTGATCCTTTCCTGCCTGACGGATGATGTGGAGTGGGAAATCCCGGGCATGTTTCATTCGCGAGGCAAGGGGGCCTTCGATCAGGAAATTGAGAACGACGCCTTTGTGGGACATCCCGATATAGTGGTCACGCGAATGATTGAGGAAGGGAACGTCGTCATGGCCGAAGGCTCGGTCCGGACGCAGAAACGCGACGGTGGTGAGCTGCGCCTCCGGTTCTGCGATGTCTTTGTCATGGAAGCGGGGAAGATAAAGCGCCTGACGTCTTACCTGACGGACTTCAAGTAGGATGGGCATGGCTCGTTAGACCTGTTTGCGCCGTCGCGCCTCACCCGCAAGTGCAGCCGACAGGCCGGAGCGGGCCGGCCTCGAGCCGGCCAGGCTTTCCCATTCCGTTAGGCGGGCACCCAACATCAAGGATCGACCAGTGTCTGCTAACCTCACGCCCATCCCCTTCGCGGGTCGAGCGATCATCCGGGGTGACACTCTTCGGATCGAGGGAAGAGCCCGATATCCGAATGACTTCTCAACCGCGACCTTGGTGCCTCTATTCGACGTGCCCTTGGCGTCAGTGGCATGTCAGGCCTTTGCCCTAGTATTTCATCGGGACAAGGAGCCGTACTGCGGGCCGGACCTGATCGGGCCCGTCGTCTATATGCCGTCGGGCGGAGGGGCTGGCGGGTATCGAGGTGGTCCGCGTCTACGTAACGCCGGACTCGCATGAGGACATCCGTGTCGAGCGGCGAGGCCGGGCTCCAGCGCCGCGGAGCGGCCCTGCGCCACCCTCCGCTCGGCCACAGCGCGCCGTGAGCGCCCTATCGAGCTTAAGATTGTGTGTGGGAGGCCTGAGGGTCCGCAGCTGGTGTGCATTTCGTTAGGCGCCTGAGAACCAGCACAAGCAAGTTGGTGGCTCGCGCCGGCGGTGGTCCGTCCGAGCGCTCCTTGGAGGAAGCGGAGATGGAATCTCCTACACGTCGTCACGCGGCGGTCTTCGTCGTCCCCATGATTGTCGGCTTGGTGGCTGCGCAGCGGGCTGTTCCTCACGTCCGCACGGTGGACTTCCTGCTGCTCTTCGCCAGCGGTGTCGTGTTCGGAGTGAGCTCATGGGGCTCATTCAGATGCTGCAGGCGCGGCGGCGATCCGGGTGAGAATCGGCGCGCCACCATCACGCGGCTCAGGCGAAGTGATGGCTCTCTGGACCGGCAGTCAGGGCCTCACAATCGTTAGGCGGTAGCGTCCAGATTGAGGTAGATCGTGGGCATTGAGGCAAACGACATCCCAGGTGCGGTTGCCATTGGTATTGGCGCAACTCTGGTGATGGACCTGTGGAATCTGCTCCTGAAGCGTACGTTCAGCATTCCATCGCTCAATTACTGCTTGCTCGGACGCTGGGTTCGCCACATGCCCGGGGGCACTCTTAGGCATGCGAGTATCGCCGCCGCGCCACAGAAGCCTCTTGAGTGCACGGTCGGCTGGATCGCCCACTACACTATTGGTGTGGTGTTCGCGCTTGTGTTCATCGTGCTGACATCAGGTGACTGGCTTGCGCGGCCAACGGTGCTGCCTGCGCTGCTCTACGGCATTGGCACCGTAGTGTTCCCTTTTTTCATCATGCAGCCGTCGTTTGGCCTCGGGATGGCTGCATCAAGAACGCCCAATCCAACGCAGGCCAGGCTAAAGAGCCTTGTGACCCATCTCGTATTCGGATTTGGGCTATACATATGTGCCCTTGGTGTGAGCTACTTGCTACGGGTCAATGCCTGATCGTGTGAGGAAAGTGGCGTCGGCGGTTCTCCTCGCCGTGCTGTTGCCCCTGATCCTAGCCCTGCTGGTCCTGGCTGCGCCGCTGATTGCACTGGGGCTGATCTACGACCGCTGGCGGCGGGCCAAGCTCCGGAGGGCGTTCACGGCTCGGTGGCGGGAGGCAGGCAAGGACCTACTGCTCGTCTATTCGGACAGCCCGCATTGGAAGGACTACGTCGAGGCGCAGTGGCTGCCTCGGCTGCAGGCGCGCGCGGTCGTGCTCAACTGGTCCCAGCGTGTCACTTGGGCATCCCACCACCCTCTGGAGGCGGCAATCTTCCGCCGCTGGGCGGGCGATCGTGAGTTCAACCCGATAGCCATTGTCATTCCTCCTCGCGGTCCGGTGACTGTGGTGCGGTTCTGGCGAGCGTTTCGGGACTACAAACATGGTAATGACCGTGCGCTCCGCACTGCGGAGCAGCAACTGACTCAAGCACTCGAGGCTCGGTCGTTCGTTGGCGCCTAACGCACGCATGCAGCCGACCGTCGGTGGGTCGAAGGGCGGCCGCGACGGGCACCGTTGAGGTGATGCAGTGACGAAGGAGACAAAGTTCACTGAGCCATTCGTGCCGCAGCACCCTTGGGTGGTCGCACTCCTGCTGGGCACTGCGGTCACACCAGCCGGCATTGTCCTCGCGTGGCTGGCACCACGTCCTCTGGACGCAGTAGTGGCGTTGCCTCTCGTGCTGTTGGACATCTGGGCTGCGCCGGGCGCAACGGAGAGGCCGCTGGCCGAAGCACCCTTCGCTCGGCTGGTGCTGCTCATCGTCGGCATTGCGCTCACGTGGGTGCTATACGTGATCGCAGCGCGCCTGATCCTGTGGCGGCTGGTTCCCCGAGTAACCATGCGGGGTTAGGCACCTCGAGTCGATCAACTGGCTGGCCCACGCCCCGGAGCGCGAGGAAAACTGATCGTCTGGGATCTCTACCGCGGAAGCGGCGATGGCCCGGCTCGGGCGGACCATTCCTAAGGCGCGCTGGAGAACGTAGGTCTGGTGCGGGCGCCGGCTCGCCGCGCCCGCAGCTGATGCGGAAGTCGTCAGGCCGCTCCCAGCGAGGATTGCACGCGTGCGGGTGACGTTGATTGGCAGTACGGGCTTCATCGGGCAGCACGTGGCGCGCTGGCTGACTGCCGGGGGCCACGAGGTGATCGGCATCCAGCGAGGCTCGAGCTCGACCCAGGTACCCGGCGTACGAAATCTCACCGCCGACCACCACGACCTTCCCACGCTGGCGAATGCGCTCGCCCAGGCGGCCCCGGTAATACTCATCGGCATGGTGGCGTACACGGCCGACGACGTAGCCCGGCTGACCGCAGCCTTACCCGCGACCGTGCGACGGCTGATCATAGTCAGCAGCGCGGACGTCTACTGGACGTACGACGCCTTCCGCGGGCTCCCTGTCCCCGAGGCTTCTGGCGAGCCGCTCTCGGAGAGTGCCGCCCTGCGCGAGCAATTGTTCCCCTATCGGTCGCAGGCCCAGGGCCCTGACGACCTGCTGTACTCATATGAGAAGATTCTGGTCGAGCAACAGGCGCGAGCGAGGTCCCCGGTGCCCATCACCATCCTGCGGCTCCCTATGGTCTATGGGCCTCGGGATCCGAACCAGCGGGTCGGCGGCTACCTTCAACGCCTGGCGGCTGAATCCTCGCTGCTGCGGTTGAACCCGGCAGAGGCGCAATGGCGCTGTACTCGTGGCTATGTCGAAGATGTGGCCTGGGCGATCGCCCTGGCCGCAGTGAACGATCGTGCCGCGGGGGAGGTCTATAATGTTGGAGAATCTGAGGCGCTGACCGAACAGGCATGGGCCGAGGCGATTGCTCAGGCCGCGGGCTGGCCAGGTCGGGTGGTGGCGGACCCATCTGGTCCCACCCTCGCTCCCGGCGAATTGGTCCGTGCCGTTGACCGTGGACACAGGGCGCATTCGGGCCAACCTGGGATACGAAGAACCAGTCGGTCGTGCGGAGGGTCTTCGCCGTGCGGTACAGGCGGCGGCAGTCGATGCTCCTGCGCCTGGGTGATGCTGCGGAACAAAGGGTTGTGCGGGCACCCCTGGCTTGGTCACAACTTGGTCGCTTCTGGTCACCCGCTGGCGTCGAGCGTATCCTCAAAGCGCTCCTTCCTCACTCGCGGGTGGCCCCGTGCCCGAGAGGCTGTATCTGAGGCTCAGGTTTCTACAGCCCGCCGGCGGGCTGGTTGCCTTCCGGGTGCCTCCCGAGGCCCTGCGCTCCCGCAAGAGCGAGCGGAGGCCCATTCCAGCGAGACGGATCTCCGCGCTAGGGCCCAAGTGAGTCACGGTACGGTCTCGCGCTCCGGCCGCATCGTGCTGCTGGCATTGCTCAATGCCGGGTACTTTTTAGGGCTATACGTGTTCTTCCGACCGGTCCAAGTGCGCATCTGGAATTACTTCAGCGCCGTCGATGTCCTCATGATGGCGTGCCTGATTCTCCCCTTTATGGTCGTGCCTCTGCTCGTCCCGCCACGCCACCGTGTGACGCGATATGCTTGGGGCGTCAGTGCCGTGATGGCGCTGGATCTCGTATTTTTCGCTGTGGCGGAGTTTGGGCCGTTGGGGACCGGTCATCCGTCACTGGAATCGATGGCGTCGTACTTCCTGGCGATGGCCAAGCCGGTACTCGTCCCCGTGGCACTGGCCCTGCTGAGTGTGGCGTGCGTGAAAGGCGAACAGATGGCCATCGTCGCCACCGGGTTTCTCTGTTTGGCCGGCGAGACGCTATACGGGACGTATCCGACGGCGTGGTGGGGAACCGCGTGATATCGTCAGGCCGCTCGGAGCCAGGCTCGAGGTAATGCGGACATGGGCTCACGGGGCTCCCCTTCGCAGACGAAAGCAGCGCGCGAGTGGGCCAGGTTTGTGGCCGCGAATCGACAACGGTTCGAGGTCGCAGGGCTCCCCGCCCTCGCCACCCTGAGTTTGGCTCATTGGGACGACCTGGTCACGAACGGATCTTTCAAGTACCACCATGACCCGCGGCAGTTCACGATCTCACGCCTAGCCCCTGAGCAGTACGCTGCATTTGTGGACCTTGTGGAGAGTTATTTCGTGGCGGGCTACGAGTATTACACACCCGCGTCGCTGAAGCTTGGGGACCAGAGCCGCCTAGCCAGTCGGTTCAGCCGGTGACTCGGAGCTCCTCATGGTCGACCCTCCGCGACGTCTGGGGAGAAATGCTATGCGGCGTTTTGCTCCAGAGATCTTTCGAAAGCGGCTGCTGATCGAGGGCTATTTCGCTCGCCAGGAGCTCGATGCCGAAACGATTCGTGACTACTTCGTGACCATTACCGGCCAGTTAGGTCTGCGCACCTACGGGGAGCCCATCGTGCACCGGACCAGCGGCCAGGGGAAGGCCACCAACGAGGGCTACGATGCGTTTGTGCCCCTCATTGACTCCGGGATTTACGTCTGCGTGTGGTCGGTCCGTCGCTTCGCATCGGTCATTCTCTACACCTGCGCGGAGTTCGACGAGGGTGTAGCGACGGAGGTCACCCGGCGATTCTTCGAGTTGACCGAATGGGACACAGCCCTCTTCTGAGCTTGTAGGCCGTCTCTAGTCCGGGACCGGCGCCCTTGCCCGGCCGACCCAACCGGTTTGGAGGAGCGGGTGGATCTAAGGCAGCTAGAAACCGACATCCTCGCCTTTGTGCGTCGGGCGTACCCGAACATCGAAGTTCGAGTAGAACCCTGGACGGCTGATCCCAAGCGACCGGCGATATACTTCACGGAGTCGCAGTTCGCCACCCTGTACCCGGCGCAGCGCTACCACTACCTCCGCCACCTCATTCCTGCCGACTACTACGACCGTCATCTCACTGATTCTGAATGGTTCGAGCTCGCCCCAGGCGAGCGCCCGGAGGATCTAGAGTATCCGGACGCCGAGCTGATCGCCGACATCGACCCCGATGTCATGCGCTGCCTGGCTGGTGCGAAATTCTTCGAGGCACTGGACAACGTGCTCTGCCCGGCAGACGGGTCGCATCCTCGGCAGCCATGTCACGGAGACTACCGCCACGCCCGAGGGGCTCTGCTGGCGCGAGGGTTCCGCGAGGATGAGCTGTTTGACGTCTTTCACGTCCTCATGGCGCGGGGCGGCTATTGCGATTGCGAGATCCTCTTCAACGCGGCCGAGGGGAGCCGGCTGAAGGCCGAGTACTGGCGGGCTCGCGCGGAGGAGATCGAGCCGTACGACCCACATGTTGGCCCGGGCAACTAGAGGAGCGGTGGCGGACCCAGGAGGTCGTCGCCACGTTGCGGGGACCGTGGAGATTGTGGAGCTTGGAGAAAAATTTCCGGCTACGAGGGCCTGCAGCTGATGCGCATCTTGTAAGTCGGACACTCGGCCATGAGCGCGAGAGCGAAGATTCCCGACGCGACCACGTTCCTGAACGTGGACCTCGACGTCTCGTCGCAGGAGGATCTCGCCTCCCTGGCGGAGGCGTTCCGGCCGCGGCTCTTTGCGCTGTACGTTGGCCGCTGTCGGCGAAGGTACTGCGCTCGATTCGAGCTTGGCACCCAACCCAAGAACCCGGATGTCGCCATTCGCCGATTCGTCGCTGCCATCGAAGGATTACCTGTTCGGCAGAGGGCGCGCTGGAAGCGAGCGGCAACACGCGATTTCAATATTGGCATCCAGGCAGCTGAAGAACCACATCACAGCGAGTTCGCGATCGGCCCGGCGACGGTGCTGATGGCCGGGAGGGTTGGGGCCCGCATCGTCATCACCGTCTACGGCGCCGCTCTTTCAAGGGCACTCGAGGCATCCAGGAGGCATACGGCGCGGGGCGCCGGCTCGGCGGCGCTGCACGACCTTAGCGCGCCGGCTGCACAACCCCCTCGCAGTCTGCTCGACAAACGACGAACGGAGGGGTACGATCCAGCCCACCACCACGAGACAGGCACCCCCATGCGGTATCAGCCGCCGCTAGTGCCAGACGAGAGGGCCAACTAACCCCGTAGCGCGAGGATCCGCTGCCCGGACGCCGTGCTCCGGTGAGGCGGGCCAAGAGAAGCGCAGGATTCTGGGGCGATGGAAAGGGCCGACGGGTCAGATGCGCAGAGTGCTCTACAGAGTGGCCGTGAGCGTTGACGGGTACATCGCCGGTCCCCGTGGTGAGGTGGATTGGATCGTACACGACCCCACGATCGATCTCGCCAAGGTCTACGACTCAGTCGACACCGTCCTCCTGGGGCGGCGCACCTATGAACTCACGCGCCAACCAGGTGCGCCACCATGGCCGAAGGACTGGCAGATCCATGTCTTCTCGCGAACGCTTGCGCCCGAGCAACACCCAGGCGTGACGGTCGTGAGCGGCGACGCCGGGCCACGAGTCGCTGCGCTCCGTGCGGCCTCAGGCCGGGAGATCTGGCTTTTCGGCGGGGGAAGTCTGTTCCGGAGCCTACTGACGGCCAAGCAGGTGGATATCGTGGAGGTCGTGGTGATCCCCGTGCTCCTCGGAGGCGGCGTCTCACTCCTGGAGGCGGGCGCACCGCTGACGCGGCTTTCGCTCTTGCACTCGCAGGCCTATCCAAGCGGGCTGCTCAGCGTGCAGTACCAAGTTCCCGACGCCGCCGCTGTCTAACCGGCGCATGCGGCCGACAGGCGGATGTAGCGGCTCCGGAACAGGTTTACTCGACCGATCGCAGATGACGCGACCGATGCAGCGCGAACTCATTGCCCGAGGAAGCCCCATGCATACTCACGGCCCTTCTCCGCACCGCAGGCGGCTTGCGTCTCCTTGTTGCCGCTGTCGCCACGGCGCTACTTACGCCCGTATCGGTTGGGCGCGCACAGGCAGGAGCACCGGGGAGCTCTGTAGCCCTCCCGCCCGAGTTGGAGGGGGTTCGCGCGGCGCTCGACAAGTATCGTGACCCTATCGTTGCGGTGCACGACGGCTTTCTATCGACCGTCGGCTGTGTCGAGTATCCGAGAGGCGGCGGCGAGGGCGCGATGCGCTATGCCCCCGGCGGGATGGGGGTTCATTTCCTGAACCTGCAGTTCATCGGACCCACGTTGGACCCAGCAAAGCCGCAGGTGCTGATCTACGAGCCCGATGGCGATAATCTGCGTCTCGTGGCCGCGGAGTGGTTCGTACCAGTGAACGCAGCGGGGCCGGTGCGGCCCACGATTTTCGGCAGGGAGCTCGAGGGCCCGATGGAGGGGCACAAGCCCTTGATGCCGGAAGCTTGCATCACTACGATCTGCACGTCTGGCTGTGGAAGGCCAATCCAGCTGGAGTGTTCTCACCGACGAATGCAACGGTCAAGTGCCCGAAGAGGGGGTATTCCTTCGCCGAGAGCGCGCCGAAGATCGTACCGCACAAGTCACACTAGCATCGAGCGCGGCCCGTGGGGGCGAGCCGCCAATTGTTAGGCGGCGGTAGCCGGAATCTTGGAGTACCGAACATCTCATGAGCGGCTTCTACGAACCACCTCCGAGTGCCGCATCCCAGTTTCGGGAGCGGCTCTTCAATCCCAAGTGGGCGACCATCGAGGCCGCGCTCGGCCGCGCGGTGCCGGGCGTGCTGCGAGACCTCTACGCCGCCCCTGAGGCTTTGTTGCGCGGCCATTTCTACTGTACCTCGCCGGATGGCGCACGGCGCGCCTGGGTGGACCTCTTCCTCCCGTTGGACGACGAGGCTCTACAGCCCTACGGGCGCGTGCTCCCAGCCGGGGCGGTGGCCTTTGCGGATGACGAGCACGGCGATCCGTACTTCTTCGTTCCCGACCCGACGCCGTATGGGGACGGTCCGGTCTACGTACTGGGCCCCTCGCATGGGGCGGCGGGCGTCGAACGGGTGGCGGACTCGCTGGCGGAGATGCTGACATGGCCCCGGACGCACGGTCATTGATCCAGACCCTGCTTGCTCGGTCGCGCGCGGATTGTCGCAGGTTGAAGACGGATTGTCGCCTCTGAATGTTCTTCACCACCAGCATTGCCAACTTTGGAGTCTATTATGGCCGTCGCCAAGATCACGGAAATCCAATCGTCCTCCTCCAAGAGCTTCGAGGACGCGATTCAAAAGGGAATTGCCCGAGCCGACAAGACCCTTCGGAACCTCAGCGGTGCATGGATCAAGGGCCAGAAGGTCGTGATTGAGAAAGGGAAGATCACGGAGTATCGGGTCCTGTTGAAGGTCACGTTCGTGTTGCAAGACTAGCCGCCTCCCGTGAGCTGGTGGCGAACAGCCCAGTCTCTAACGCCGATCAATACGGGCGATGAAGCAGCCGGCCTCGGCATTGCGCAGATGTGCATAGTGCACTTCTACGGATTCGAAAACGCTCTCCAAGACAGCCTCGAAGGGCGACGCGCTCGACCCGCCGCTGGACCAAGAGCACTCCCTTGGCGCCGTAGCCCTCGAGGGCAAGCGGAAGAGGGCGGAGCGCCTCCGGTAGCTCAGGACCGTCGTACCGCTCGCATCGCGCACGATGGATGAATACCGGACCAGGTGCAGGCAAGGCGGCTGGATCGGTGAACGGCTGGTACGTGAAGAGCAGCCGTTCGTCCATGCCGACCTGAAACGTCTGGAGACAGAGACGGCATGGGCCATATCCGGTCGCCACCTCGGCATGGACTGGGTGACCGTACTGGGGCGACTTCATGGATTCTATCGCGCCGGTCGCGATGGAATCAGGAATGCCCTGAATTCGGTAGGAGCACATGGTTCCGTCTCGGAAGAGTTGCGGCCAGTGTACGGGCGTTGGCCTCGATGCGCACTCCGATTCTTGCGGTTGAATTCGCCGCAACGCGCGGGCGCCGATGCGACAATCTTCTCCGCCATGCTTCGCCGGGAGCGTCGCATGACCGGATACGACCCCTCACCGGATGATGGAGCGTAGGTTTGTGCACCCACGAGCTGGACTGAGGTAAGGAGGGTCGGATGGAGCCGCAATTGGCGCCGCTCGCCGCGATTCTCGACCTGAACACGGACTTGCTGCTGAATTCACTCGATAGCCTCTCTGAGGTCGAGGCCCAGGCGCGGCTGCCAGGAGGTGGAAACAGCATCACCTTTCTGGCCGCGCATCTGACGGACACGCGGCACTTCCTGGCTGCGCGCCTGGGGCAGCCGCTCGCCAATCCGATGGCCCGGTACCTGGCGGAGGCCCGCGGCATCGAGGACATCTCCGCTTGGCCATCACTGGTGGAACTCCGCACCGCGTGGTGCGCGGTGAGCGCCCACCTGGGATCTGCCCTGGCGGCGGTCAGCGCCGCGGACCTGGAGCGGTCGAACGGGCATCGCTTCCCGCTGTCCGACCGGACACAGCTCGGGTTGATTGCCTTCCTGGTACAGCATGACTCCTATCATGTGGGCCAAGTGGCCTTCGTGCGGCGCCAGCTGGGCAAGCCGGCAATGTCCTACGCGCGAGGAGGCAGCACCGGCTCCCCAGCAGGTGCTGCTTAGCTTGGGCGGCGTCGCGGGTGCGTTCGCCAGGGCTTTTCACGCGATCGGGAAGCCGGTAGGCTCCAACGGCACTCCAGACCAACCGTTTCGGCCAACTCCCAGGAGGCTTGTCCATGGCTGCCAGTGTGCAAGACGAGCTCGCGCAAATGCGCCGCATCCTTCAGGATCTGGAAGGCCGCCTGGAAGCCGGGGAGGTCCCCCCTGACGGCCTGCCGGAATTCAAGAGCACGGTGGACGAGATCCGGCTCCGTGTCTGGGCGTTGCTCACCGCTGCGGGAGCGGAGGCCCCGCGGGCCACGGCAGAGCGCTTCCGGCTCCGCCGTGCCGCCGAATTCTGCCGCGCGTTAGCGCAGGATCTCGCCGCTGGCCATCTGGGCTCGGATCACCCGGAATGGCCTGAAGTGCAACAGACCGCGGCTCACCTGAGCGCTACGATCGCTGAGCACACCGGCCGAGCCGCCTGACCCGCGGATGCGGCCGACCGGCTGGGTAGGCGCAGAGTTGTCGGTAGACAGCACGACGGGAGTTCTATGACCGGCGGCGACGCCCAGATGCGTGCCGACATCGCGACCTACGGGTGGCATGTCATCAAGGTCCTCGAAGACGATGAGGGGCCCGCCTTCGCCTTTACGATCGGACTGTGGCAGCGCTTCCAGCATCCAGAGCTCATCGTGTTCGGCCTGCCCCTGGAGACCATGCACCAGATGCTGAATGGGGCCGGCGCCGCCGTGGGCGCGGGGAGGCCGTACGCTGCGGGGCAGAGTTACGACGATATCCTCGAGGGGTACAGCTGCACTTTTCGTCCGGTGCCGCGCCGGCATTACGACGCCTATCTCGGCTCAGCCCAATGGTACTACGAAGGAGACGACTTTCCGGCGTTACAACTCATCTGGCCTGACCGCGAGCAACGGTATCCGTGGGCAGCCCCGAGCGACGCCTGGATACGCACAGCGCAGCCCGTGCTCGCGGACGATTGAGTCGTTGGTATGGCGCGCCGGGCTGTCGAACCCGCACAGCACGGCGGCGCGGGCCCCGGCAGCTGATGCGCAAGTCGTTCGAACGAAACTCCAGCTAATGGGGGCGAGCTTGAGAATCTGCTGGCTAGGGCTTCTCGTCACTTTGATTTCGATCCTTCCGACTCGCAGGGGCGTGGCACAGGAACAACCCCCCCAATGGGTTGGCTGGAACCTACCGGTCGCGGCGTCAACCATGCCTGACCCCGTCGCAATCGCGGTGCCGGACAGCGTGCGAGTGCGAGGCGGATACCAGCATTGGCGAGGCGCGGGCCTGGGGGCTGCGATCGGTGGGGCATTGGGCGCACTTACAGGCGCGGTGGCAGGAGGGATCACGAGCTGTGACGATTGCAGCCAACAACCTTCAGCGGGTACCGGGGCGTTGTATGGCGGCTTGTTGGGAGGGGGAGCTGGCGGAGTACTGGGGTTCTTGGTCGGTCTGTCTTCACCAAAGTACATCTGGGTTTCAAGGGCCGAAACGTCGCAACACCGCTCGGTGAAGTAATGACCGCAAGCTCGGACAGCGCTCTCAACCGAATCGCAGCCGGATGCCTTCTGGTGGGCGCCGGGTTCGGGTTGGCAGGGACGCTCGTCACCCCAGCGGAGCTACAGGCGAGCTTGTGGGCGATCGACAGTGTCGCTCTGGTAATAGCGACTAGTCTCCTGACTCTAAAGTACTTCCGAGCTGGGTCCGAGCTCGTGTCGGCGGGGTTTCTGGTCTTTGCGATCGGAGAAGGCGTGCTGCTCTCCGGGACCGCGGCGGGACCGCGGGGCAGCGTGCCGGCCTTCGCAGCAGGGACAGCGCTCTGGGCCGCTGCCCTGGCCCTCATCAGTGCGCCGCCACGGCTCAGCGGGTGGCTGCGCCTATTGGGCGGCGCAACCGCCTGTTTGTTCGCGATCACGGCCGGCCGGATCTATGCGGGTGAGGTGCTGTTGCCTACCTCGGCACCGCTGCCGTTCTTCGCCTATCCTTTCCTCGTGGCGACCTTGCTCGGATGGGCATGGATGCTGCTGCGCGAGGCGGCATAGGCGGCATAGGCCCTCGCAGCCGCGCGGGTGTTGTCCCCCGGAGCGGACACGAAGGGCACATCGGAGTCACCCACGCTTCTCGACGACTTGGTTCCCAGGTACGACGTCTGTTCGCGCCATGCCATCTGGGTCAACGCGAGTCCAGCCGTCGTCTATGAGGCGGCTCGCCACGTGGACCTCGGCCGTCCCTGGGTTGTTCGCCTCCTGATGGGCGTCCGCCTCATGCCCGTGTGGCTTGCCACGGTCCTTGGCGGCCCCCGATGGGCGCGGAACACGGTGGGAGGGCAGCGCCCGGTGGGAGCGGCCGCCTTCACGCTGATCGCTGAGTCGCCAGGGGAGGAGTTCGTCCTCGGCATCATGGGCCGCTTCTGGACGCCAACGGGCGGTGTGGTCACGGCAACCGCGGAGCGCTTTCGCGACCTGCCGCCCTCAGGCCTCGCGCAGGCCGTTTGGAACTTCCGCGTCAGGTCTCGTGGGGTGGGCACGGAGCTCTCGACTGAGACGCGCGTCCGGTGTGGCGATGAGGTTACGCGGCGACAATTCGGGCGCTACTGGCGGATCATCCGGCTGGGGAGCGGTCTGATTCGGAACAGCATGCTACGGCATATACGGCAGACGGCGGAGCGCCGTGCCGCCTGATCCGCCCATGCTGCCGTCGGGCGGCCACAATCAACAGTCGTTTGATGAGTGAATGGACTTTCCGTGGTGGCTGTGACTCTGAAGCAGGAGGAGGCACAATGAGTCAGTTCGCTTGGCCGGAGCAGGTCGCGACCCTGAGCGCCATGCTCAACACACTCGAAGGCCAGGTGGGGCGCGGGGATCTGAGCACGCCCGGCCTGGCGGAGTTCAAGAGTGCCTTGGACGATCTCCGTCTCCGGACTTGGAGCTTGCTCAGCGCCAGCAACGCGGATGATCCCCACGCGTTTCAGGAGCGGTTCCGCACCCACCGGGGAACCGAGATGTGCCGTGCACTCAACATCGACTTGCGGACAGGCAAGCTGAGCGGCCGGCAACCGGACTTGCCGGCCCTAGGCGCCGCAGCGAAGGACCTGTCAGTAGCGGTGAAGGAGGCGACGCGGAAGCCTCCGAGCCGGCGGGGCAAGGGCAAGCTCTGAACCCCGCCCAGCTCCGAGCTCGGGCGATCGCCCGATTCGCCACCCGAGTGTGAAACGATTCGACGTCTATCTCGAAGTTGGCGCGAAGCGCGTCTTGGCTTGTTCCGTCGACTGGCCAGGCTGGTGCCGCAGCGGCACGGATGAAGCAACAGCGCTCCAGGCCCTTCTGGACTGCGGTCCAAGCTATGCGGCGGTGGTTCGTTCGGCCCGACTCGGCTTCCAGGCACCTACTCGACTGGATGAGCTTCGGGTGGTCGAGCGCCTTGTGGGCAACGCGACCACGGATTTCGGTGCTCTCGGCGTGATTCCCTCGGCCGACCGTGCAGGCGCGAGCGCGGCCGATTACGCTCGGTTCGAGAGGGTGATCCGGGCCGGCTGGGGCGCGCTGGATGCCGCACGGAAGCGAGCGACGGGGAAAGTGCTCCGCAAAGGCCCACGAGGCGGCGGGCGTGAGCTTGACGCGATCGTCAGGCACGTCGTCGACGCCGACAGCGGTCACCTCACCGCCCTGGGGTGGAAGGTTCGCTCGTCACCCAAGACTGCAAACCGCGCCGCAGAGACACGGAGTGCGATCATCGAGGCGCTCCGCGCGTCCGCTCTTGGCGAGATCCCGGCAACGGGTCCTCGCGGCGGGAGTCGGTGGCCTGTCCGCTACTTCGTGCGGCGTGTTGTCTGGCACACCATCGCGCACGCGTGGGAGATCGACCGTCGCATCCTTCCAACGGCCCGGTTACCACGCTAGACGCGTCGGACTTCTCGAGTCGACGTTGCGCCCTTCGTATTTGAGACACAGGATCTCGCGGGTTACTCGGCATCCCCTAGGGCAGTTTACTGCTTGCAGACGGAGGTGAGCTCTGGCATGAACGAGCACGTCACCCTCATGCCCCCGGACGCGCGTGGCCCGGCCGGTCGCGGGATCTCGTCGGGATTTCCGGCCGATCTGCTCAGCCAGTCTGCCGCACGCCTCCGCGTCCTCGCCCTGCTGTACGCCTTCGTGTTCTTCATGGCCGGAATCCTTCCGGCGCTGCTGTTCCCGGGCGATCGGGCCCGATTCCTCGGGAGCTTCGTGCAGTGGGGTCCCGGCGTGATCGGGATCGTGGTGGCGTTGCTCGTCGCGGCGGTGATCCGGAGCGCGCGCGTTCCGCTTCCCACGGCGATGAACATCGGCCTGGCATTCGAGATCGCCAGTAGCTACGCCATCGCCGCGGCCGAGTTCGCCGATCCGACGGGCCTCGAGATGCACCGTGGCTGGTTGGGGCTCTCGTGGGTGGCCGTCTGGGTCGTGCTGTTCACGGTCGTCGTGCCGACCTCGCCGCGCCGGGCGGTGCTGGCCGCCCTGGCATCGGTCAGCTCGGTCCCCGTCATCATCGGGCTCATGATCGCGTCCGAGCATCACCTCATTGCGGCTGGACCCGGCCAAGTTCTTCTTGGGGCTCGTGTTTCCCTACCTCCTCGTGGTGGGCATGGCCTATGTGGGGGCCCGCGTGGTCTACCAGCTGGGCACCGAGGTCAAGCGCGCGCGGGAGCTGGGGAGCTACCGCCTGGAGGAGAAGCTCGGAGAGGGGGGGATGGGGGAGGTCTGGCGAGCCCGACATCGCATGCTGGCGAGGCCCGCCGCCATCAAGCTCATCCGGCCCTCCTTCGCCGGGGACGCGCGTGCCGGAGTGTCGGAAGAAGCAGTCCGCCGATTCGAGCGCGAAGCCCAGGTGATCGCCCGCCTCCGCTCGCCCCATACCGTGGAGCTCTTCGATTTCGGAGATGCGGCCGACGGCGCCTTCTACTACGTCATGGAGCTGCTCGACGGCCTCGATGCCGACTCGCTGCTCCGGCGCTTCGGGCCAATCCCGCCCGAGCGGGCCATCTACCTGCTTCGCCAGGTCTGTCACTCGCTGTCGGAGGCCCAGTCATGCGGCCTGGTTCATCGCGACATCAAACCCGCGAACATCTTCCTCTGCCGGTACGGCGAGGAGTACGACTTCGTGAAGGTGCTGGATTTCGGCATCGTGCGCGCTGTCCGCGACTCCGCGGACACGAGCCCGCTGCACACCCGGGAGAACGCGGTCCATGGTACGCCGGCGTTCATGGCCCCCGAGCAGGCGATGGGCACCGATGTGGACGGGCGCGCCGACATCTATGCGACCGGCTGTGTGGCCTACTGGCTCCTCACGGGGCAATTCGTGTTCACCGCCGAGATCCTCCATGGGGCTTCTCCTTCAGCACGCCCAGACGCCAGCCGACGCCTCCATCGGCCCGGACGGACTCGCCGATTCCCGCGGCACTCGATGACCTCGTGCTATCCTGTCTGGCAAAGGACCCCGCGAATCGACCGCAGTCCGCCAGGGAGCTGTCGCTTCGGCTGGCCGAGGTGGGAGGCGCGAGCGCCTGGACCCAGGACCGGGCGCGGGAGTGGTGGGCGACGCATCAGCTCGCGCTGGTGTAACGCTGCCGGCCCGTCTCGTCCGCTGGACCGGCACGGTCGTCGCTCCGATTGGGTGAAAGCGATACGAGCACGACAAGCGGCGCTGTCGCGAGCGCGGCAAGCAGGGTCAGGGTCGAGTATCCCCAGACCTCCACGATCACCCCGGAGATCGCGCCCGCCGACGCACCTGCCAAGCCCATCGTGAGGTCCGAGAGCCCTTGCGCGGATGCGCGCAGGTCCACGGGCACCGACTCACTGAGCAGCGTGGATCCGGCGACCGTCGTGGCCGACCACCCGAGGCCGAGCATCATGAGAGCGGCGGCGAGGTGAGCCGAGCGGTGCCCGGCGCTTCCCGCCAGCGCACACGCCGCCAGCAGCAGTGCGATGCCTATAATGATGACTCGGCGCCGGCCAAGCTTGTCGGTCAGCCAGCCGAAGACCGGCGACAACGCGAACATGCCCGCGATGTGAAAGCTCAGCACCACGCCCACGACCCGAAGGGTGTGCTCCGCGCCGTGGCCGGCGCTCCGGATGTGCACCGGCGTCATGGTCATGACGCCGATCATCACCACGTGGCCGGCGGCCATCGCGCTCACACCCAGGCGGGGCGACGCCTGCGATACGACGGCACGTAACGCGGCGCGCATCCCGCCGTGGGGGGCGCCGGCTGCGGGCGCGCGCGGGTTCCCCAGGCCGGCGCGCGCGATCAGCGCCGGGTCGGGCCTGAGCAGCAGCATGAGGAGCAGCGTCGCCAGGCCGAACAGCAACGCCGAAAAGAAGAACGGGCCGGCCAAAGTGGGGATGCCGTAGCGGTTCAGTGCCGCGCCCGCCGGGGCCGCCAGGCTGGGCCCCACGACCGCACCCACCGTCGTCGCCCACACGATCAGCGAGAGGTGGCGGCCTCGCAACGCCGCGGGTGCCAGGTCCACGGCGGCATAACGCGCCTGAAGGCCGGCGGCCGTCGCACCGCCGAGCAGAAAGAACCCTGCGATCAACAGCGGAATCGAGTGTCGCACGGCGGCCGCGACTACGATGATCGAGCCCACCGCCGCGACGAAATAGCCCGCCGCCAGACTCGGCCGGCGGCCGTGCCCTTGCACGATGACCGTGGCAGGCAGCGCAAACAGCGCGGCGCCCACGACATTGGCGCTTAGCGCGAGACCCGACACGCCGATGCTTGCAATCTCCGCCGCCAGCAGCGCGCCGACCGACCCGCCGATCGCGATGCCGATGCCGCTGATGATCTGCGTCACGAAGAGCAGTCGCAGAGTGCGGCGCTGGACGATGGCCACTTCCATGCACAAAGAGTAGTGCGTCGTCCCGCACAATCAAACGCTTTGCCAACACGCGAGTCCCGGGAGTTGTCGACGCCTTAGGACACGACCGTTGAGCGTCACGGCACGAGGATCGACGAGTGTGGCCTTATACTGAGGGTGCAGCCGCGGCGACCCGGCGTCTGCTGCGGGCGGCGCCCCTAGTGGCACCGCTGAGGACGCGTAGGTTCATCGTAAGGCGGAACCGACAAAGGATCGCGACGAATGGAAATCCGCTCGGTGAAGCAGTTCCTGGAGTACTGGGACAGCTTGCGGGCACGCACCCGTCGGGTGGTCACCTGCATACCTCCCGATCGGCTGGAATGGACCTATCGAGTCGGGGCCTTCTCGTTCGGCGACCTGGTCCGGCACCTGGCGACGATCGAGCGCTACATGTATGCCGAAACCGTGGCCGGGCGCCCCAGCCGTTATCCCGGGTGCGGTCGCGAATTGGCGGAGGGGTACGATGCCGTACTGGCGTATTTCGATCGGCTCGACGGCGAGTCCAAGGGCATCATCGCCGACCTGACCGAGGCGGACCTCGAGCGGAAATGCCAGACCCCGGCGGGCACCGCCATCACCACCTGGAAATGGCTGCGGGCCATGTGCGAGCACGAGGCGCATCACCGAGGCCAGATCTACCTGATGCTCGGCATGCTCGAGGTCGCTACGCCACCGCTGTATGGTCTGACCTCCGAAGAGGTCCGTGCGAGGTCTGCCCAAGCGAGTTGATCTCATGATCTTTGTGCGAGCCGTGGAGCTTCGCAGGGAGCGGGTCGCGTCTTTCGACGTCTACCCCTTCAATCTTCCTGTCGTGCGGCAGCTCGGGCGCCTGGAGTTCTGCGCGCCGGTGACTGTATTCGTCGGGGAGAATGGGATCGGGAAGTCCACCCTCCTGGAGGCGCTGGCGGTCGCCGCGGGCTTCAACCCTGAGGGCGGAGGTCGGAACTTCGCCTTTGGGACCCGAGCGTCGCACTCGGATCTGCACACCTGTCTGCGGCTGGTGCGGGCGCCATCCCGACCACGGGACGGCTACTTCCTGCGCGCGGAGTCCTTCTTCAACGTCGCAACCCAGATCGAGGAACTCGACAAGATACCAGGTGCCGGTCCTGCGATTATCGACTCGTACGGCGGCAGGTCCCTGCACGAGCAGTCGCACGGCGAGGCGTTTCTCACCCTCTTGCAGGAGCGCTTCGGGGGCTCGGGCCTCTACCTTCTCGATGAGCCGGAGGCCGCCCTCTCACCTACGCGTCAGCTGGCCGCGCTGCTACGCATGCACCAGCTCGTGGAGGCGGGCTCGCAGTTCGTTCTGGCGACGCACTCACCGATCCTTATGGCCTACCCCGGGGCGCAGCTGCTCGGCCTTTCCGAGACCGGCATCGCGCCACTGGACTACGACCAAACGGAGCATGTCGTCGTCATGCGGCACTTCATGAACGATCGTGCGAGCCTACTGGCCGAGCTGCTCCGCAAGGACGGCGCCTGACGCGCTCGCGGCCGACAGACTTTCGAATGGCCTTCGCATGGAAATGAGTGCCGGGGTCGCCGACATCACGACCCTCGAGACCGACGCCATCGTGAACGCGGCGAACGAGTCACTGGCGCCTGGCGGCGGCGTGTGCGGAGCGATCCACCGCGCCGCGGGGCCCGAGCTCGCGCGAGCCTGCGCGATGATCGGCGGGTGTCCGACAGGTGAGGCGCGCCTGACTCCGGGATTCCGGCTGCCGGCGAAGTACGTTATCCACGCTGTCGGCCCGATGTGGCGCGGTGGTAGGGAAGGGGAAGCGGAATTGCTGGCGTCGGCCTACCGCTCAGCCATGCGGCTTGCGGCTGAGCACGGCCTAGGCAGCATTGCCTTTCCCGCGATCAGTACCGGCATTTACGGCTATCCCCTGGACCAAGCCACCCGCATCGCGGTGGGCGCGGTGCGAGAGGCCGCGAAGGAGAGCTCCAGCATCCGGCGTGTCGTTTTTGCGTGCTTCAGTCCGGAGGTCGAGCGCGCTTACCGCGAGGCCGGGATTTCGGCCTGAGCCGCAACCGTCCAGGGCGCCTTGCACCGGGAGAATGAGTGCCTGCCGATCTAGCACCAGCCGACCGAGCCGCGCTCGAGAACATTGTCCGCCAGCTCGAGGCCGCCTGGAACGCCATGGACGGCTCGGCGTTCGCCGCCCCGTTCGCCGCCGAGGCCGACTTCGTCAACATTCGCGGCGAGCACTTCCGCGGGCAGGGCCGCGATCGCCGCCGGCCATGCGGCGATCTTCCAGACCATCTACGCCGGGAGCACGAACCACTGCACCGTCGAGGGGGCGCGGCTGCTGCGCCCCGAGGTCGCCCTGGTCCGCGTCCACTCCACGCTGGATGTTCCCCAGGGTCCGCTCGCCGGGCGCCACCGGGCGCGATTCTCCCTGGTCCTGACGAAAGAGGGCGGCGGGATGGGAGATCGCCGCGTTGCACAACACGCTGGAGGCCGTGCCGGGGCCGCCCCGCTGAGGGCCTGTCCCTCATCGCACACAGCCACGGTCGCCCGCTCGGCCTATCTGCTGACGGTTCTAGCAACAGTCTTCGATTTTGACGGCATGGCCGAGCTGTGGTTCGATGACCTGAGCGCCATCCTCCAGGCTCGGCGATCTCCGGCGTGGGCGGCGTCGACTGCGGATGAGGCCCATTTCGTGGACCCCTCTCGAAGCGCCTATTTCGTCAGCGAAGAGCGCCAGATTCTCTGATTGGCAACAGGCCTGAGGGGCAGAAAGCTCCAGCGGGCCGTAGATCTCCCGGATCGCCGCGGTTCAAGTCGATCCCCCGGCTGCAAGGAGAAAGGACATGGGCGACGCGGCTCCGAAGGGCTTCGATAGGGTCATTGCCGACTACTACGAGCGCTCGCCCGAAGAAGCTCGACTGATGCAGGGGCCGTTCCAGCTCGAGGAGGCGCGCACCCGGGAATTGATTCAGCGATTTGCGCCGCCACCGCCTGGTACGATCCTGGACGTCGGTGGAGCGGCCGGGGCCTATGCTCTCTGGCTCGCCGAGGTGGGCTATGCGGTCCACCTGCTCGATCCGGTGCCGTCGGCTGGTAGCCGAAGCGCAGAGGCGCAGCGATGCGGCTCGGCGGCCCCTCGTCTCCTGTCGAGTGGGCGATGCACGCGACTTGGACGTGCCGGCTCAAACCGTGGACGTGGTCCTCCTGCTCGGACCGCTCTACCACCTGACCGACGCTGGGGATCGGGCCCGGTCGCTGCAAGAGGCGGCCCGCGTTCTCAGGCCGGGCGGCCGGCTGTTCGCCGCGGCCATCTCCCGGTGGGCTTCGGCGTTGGACGGTCTCGCGCGAGGCCTCCTGCAGGACCCCCGGTTCGCGCGGATCGTGGAGCAAGATCTTCGGGACGGCCAACACCGCAATCCGACGGAGCGGCTGGACTACTTCACGACGGCCTATTTCCATCGCCCCGAGGACCTGGCGGCCGAGGTGCGGGCTGCCGGCTTCGCCTTGGACGGGGTGTACGGAATAGAAGGTCCGGGCTGGATCCTGCCGGATGTGGCTGAACGAATGGGAGACGCCCAGGGGCGAGCATCGCTGTTACAGGCGGCTCGAATGGTGGAAATGGAGCCGTCCGTCGTGGGAAGCAGCGCGCACCTCCTGGCTGTCGCCCAGCGGCCGAACCGATGAACGCAACCCATCACGTGGTGGACTCGGAAGATCCATCGTGGCATGATGTTACAGCCAGCCTTGCTCAGAGGACGACCGTGCCTGTCGCAAACAGGGCCCTCCGTGTCGCATTCCTGTCCTATGCCGCCAACAGGCCCGTGGAGTAGCTTCGGTCCTATCGCCTTTGAAATCCTGAAATAGACTAGGTGTGGAAAGCCGAGGCCCTTCGCGCCCTCCCGTGGTGTCGCGCTCCAGGCATGCCATCGCTGGAGGAGTTTGCGCAACGTAGCACCCACACCTTGACGAGGCCCCGTGGAACTGTTCCTCAGGACGCCGCTGTCGGAAGAGGTAGCGCGGATACATCTGGAGCGCGCTTGGTATGTCGCGCTCGGGAGTGCAACCGTGATGCTGCTGGGGGCCCTGTTCTGGGCCTCATTCAATCTGCTGCTGGGCGGCGTCATTCTCATCGGCCTCGGGCATGGCATGCGTTACCGAAGCTGGGTCGCCGCGGGCGCGCTCCTGTTCTATCTGGTCGCGGCGCTTCTCCAGGCGGGGTGGAGACAAGAACAGCCGGTGCTGGTTCTCCTGGCTGCGGCGGTGGCGTACTTCCTGGCGCAGGGCGTTCGCGCCACTTGGTGGTGGCGGCAGGGAGACAATAGCCCGCTCAACCCGACGCCCTGACCCGCGCCTGCAGCCGACGAGACCTGATCCTATGCGACGAGTCCGAATCGCTGGCGGACGAGGGCGAAAGATGAGCCTGCCAGGACTTCTCCTGCCGGCCGCGCTCCTGGCCTGCGCCACCGACCCCTCGCCTCCCGCCGCGCCCACCGGTCATTTCGGTGGCGCTTTCGGTGACGACCAGGCGTACCTTGCGATCACCCTCAGCGAACACGACGGATCCGTGGGGGGAATCGGCTGGATGTCCGGAGGAAGCTTCCTGGGCCGCTTCGTCCTGTCCGGAACGTACACCCGGCCCGAGCTGGAGCTCCGGCTCGCGCCCGACGTCGATGTGGACCAACAACCGGACCCGGACACCAGTCCGCTCGAGCTGGTGGGCGCGCTGGGGCGAGACAGAATCGTGGCCAGCCTGTCTGGGGAGCCGGACTTCCGACTGGATGTCACCCTCACGCGAGTCGACACCACTGCCGCAGCCGTCTTTGAATGGAGTGTGGCGGGAGCGACGACCCTGAATCAGCGCGGGATCGCGAGCTTCACCATTCCACACGGACTCGAGCTCAACTTCTCTCCCGGGCTCGAGAGCGACAGGGTGGTCCTCGGTGGACGTCACGGACGGCCGCAAGTCGGCCGCTATCCCATCGGCCTCGACACGGCGTCCTCGTACCAAGCCTATCTCCTCGCGGAGGAGCCGCCGTATGGCCGGCTGTTCCAGGCGGTGCAGGGGGAGCTTCGGGTGGATGTCTCCACCCCTCAGGTATTGATCGGGGGCTTCACGTTCACGGCCGATGACGTCTACGACACCGGTCGGGTGACGGTCGCCGGGTCCTTCAGTGCGGGGTGCGGCTATCCCCGCTGCGAGTGAAAACCCGGATCTCGGGTATCCGAAATGAAGCCGCGCATCACCCTTATCACCCTCGGCGTCGATGATTTGGAGCGGGCGCTCGCGTTCTATCGCGATGGCCTTGGGTTGGCGACTAAAGGGATTGTCGGCACCGAGTTCGAGCATGGGGCCGTCGCATTCTTCGACCTCCAGGCTGGGCTGCAGCTCGCCATCTGGCCGCGAGCGGACCTGGCGCACGACGCCGGTCTGGCGCAAGGCCCTAGGAGCATGACCGAGCTGAGCCTGGGCCAGAATGTGAAAGACCCAGCGGAGGTCGATGCCGTCATGGAGCAGGCGATGCGCGCGGGGGCGCGCATCGTCAAACCGGCGCAACAGACGTTTTGGGGCGGCTACGCGGGATACTTTCAGGACCCTGATGGCCACCTCTGGGAGATCGCTTGGAATCCAGCGATTCCGGTCCCCGAGTAGCAACGGGTGCGAGCTGCGGCCTGCCCCCACGATGCAGCCGAGGAGTCGGGTCACCCCAATGCCACCGATCGCGGAACTGAAGCTGTCCGGCCTGCGGGCCGATGGTCGTGTAGTGCCGATAACTGCTTCAGTGGGACAACCCTATCCAGCTGAGCACCACTGGCGCTGTCCGGTCAGCCTCATCGGCATCGACGAGCATCTGCCGGATATCGCGGGCGAGGATTCGCTTCAAGCACTGTGCTTGGGCTTGCGCCTCTTGGGCATGCGTCTAGCGGACTTCCTCGCGAAGGGCGGCCGGTTGTTCAACGAAGGCGGTGGACCTGAGGACCCAGGTACTGAATTGCCGCTCGATACGTATTTCGGGCCGCTGGGCGGTCTCGCGCCCCGTAGCCTCAGCGAGCCCGACAAGGTGATCGATTGGAGTGAGTGGAGTCGCCAAGCCGTGGCCGCGATGGAAGCGAGCAATCAGGCCTGGATCGAGCAGTACCAGCTGGCGGGCGCCCCCTATCACTGGGACCTCGCCGCCGGCGAGCTGGTCTTCACGCGTGCGGGCGATGAGGTTGTAGCGGACCTCTGCCTCGTGGGCACGGTATCCGAGATGGCCGGCACCTTCCAATGGGCCTGGGCCAACGACGCAATTCCTGCCGCAGCCAAGCGGGATCTACACAAGGTCCGCACCTTCGGGGCTACCCATGGTCTCCCGCTGCTGACCACGCCCGAACGGCCGGGAGGGCGCTCGGACGGGCTGGAGATGCTGGCCATCGCCGGTTGGATTCAGGAGGCCAGCGGAGGGTTCATCGAAAGCGAGGGTGAGCTCGTGTTGTTCTTTACCCTCCACCGGTGGCGGGTGCGGACTGGCCCGGGCCCAGGCGGCAGCCCCGCCGGCTAACCACCACCGTCCCGAGGTTCCCATGGCTCGACGTCGCTTTGTCGCCCAACTCGCGGCTTGGCCTCTTGCGGTGCTCTTTCCCGGCGCGGCCCTCGCCTCGGCGCGGGCCGCGCCCCTCAAGATCCTGCTGAAGAGTGCCTGGGGTTCGGACGATCCCACCAAGGCGGCATTTCCGTTTTCGCATGGCCATGCGCTGGCCGAGGCCGGCCATGAGGTCCAGATCTTCCTGCTCGGAGAGGCCGTCGGGCTCATGCGCCGGTCGGTGGCCGAGGCAGTGATGCCTGTCGGCTGGCCACCGGTAGCCGAGGTCCTTGGGAAAGTGGCGGCACGAAAGATTCCCATCTATGCCTGCGGAACATGTGCCCGGGTCCGTGGTGTCACCGACGCGGACCTGGCAAATTGGGGCGCCAAGTTCGGCAGTCCGAAGATCTTCGTCTCGCTGGTCGAATGGGCCGACCGAATCATCACCGAGTAGGCGACTGCCGAGGGGCGTACGACGAGCACCGGAGAGGCCGTGCTGACCGAACTCGAGACCGTCCGCTTGCGGCTTCGGCACTTTCGGGCCGAAGATCTCGAGCCCTATGCCGCCATGTGTGCCGACCCCGAGGTGATGCGTTACCTGGGCGAGGGCAGCATCTTGAGTCGTGAGGATACCTGGGACGAGATGTCCGCGCTGGCCGGGCACTGGCACCTTCGTGGCTTTGGGATGTGGGTCGTCGAGGAGCGTGAGACGGGCCGCTTCGTTGGGCGCGTTGGGCTGCACTATCCCGAGGGATGGCCCGATCGCGAGGTCGCTTGGGCATTGGCGCGGCCGTTCTGGGGGAAGGGATACGCGGCCGAGGCCGCTCGGGCCGCGCTCGGTGAGGCGTTCGGACGGCTCGGCTGGTCGCGCGCCATCAGCCTGATCTATCCCGCGAACACGCGCTCGGTTCGGCTGGCGGAGCGACTGGGTGAGCGCTGGGACGGCGACACGGTGGTGCGTGGGCACCGCGTGCGGGTGTATGCCGTTGTGAGCTCCGCGTGGCGCGCCTAGGTCGTGCTGAGGTGATCCCGGACCTTCGGGATTCGATCCTCAATACCTGGCGGACCAACAACCAGGTGACGGTCTTCCTGATCCAGCACCTCCCCGCTGCACTGTGGGCCGCGCCGGTTCCGGGGGCGCCCCGACGGACGCTCCGCATGGTCGCGGGTCACATCCACAACTCCCGCTGCAGGTGGATCAAGACCTTGGGCCAGGAATTCGGTGTCGCCGTGCCGCGGAGCGTCGACCCCCGCCGAGTCGGACGCCAGGCGCTGGTACCGGCTCTCCACCGAAGTAGCCGAGGCATGGTCAAGTTGCTGAGCCTGGGCTGCGAGCGAGATGGCCGAATCCCCGCTGCCTCGACCTACACCTGGCGCAATCTTCCGCTCGATGTCGGACACGTACTGGCCTATTTCGTGGCCCACGAGGCGCACCACCGTGGGCAGATCATTCTCGCGGCGCGGATCTTGGGCGGTCGACTCCCCATCGCGGTGGCGGGCGGCGTATGGCAGTGGACGAAGCGCGCGGCGGAGGCGCGGTCCTACAACGGCGCCTCGAGACGGCATTCATGGATCTGAATGGCATTCCCTTCGGGATCACCGATTGGCAGCAGATCGAGCCTACGGAGCGCGCCGGTCAAGCCGGGGTGGCGCGATGGCGGACTCGGCAGTTCGGCTCCGTACGAGTGCGGCTGGTCGAGTACTCGGCGGGCTACACCGCCGATCACTGGTGTCAGAAGGGTCACATCCTCTTTTGTGTCGCCGGAGAGCTCGAGACCGAGTTGGCCGATGGTCGCCGGTTCCAGTTGAGACCGGGCATGAGCTATCAGGTGGCGGATGACGCAGAGCCGCACCGCTCGCGTACCGAGACCGGCGCAACCTTGTTCGTTGTCGACTGAGCCTGAGGCGACGCCCACCGGAGATCGTCATGAGCCCACGTCCTCTCTACTTTGGGCTTTGTGTGCTGGGCACGGTGCTTCCACTCTCGCAGTTCGTGCCGTTCCTGCGGCAACACGGCCTGGATGCCCACGAGTTCGTCGCACAGCTCTTCGGGAGCCCGGTCAGCGGCTTCTTCGGCATGGATGTCATCGTCTCGTCGATCGCGCTGTGGATCTTCGTGCTGGTCGACGGACGGAGGGCTGGACTGAGGCATCTCTGGGCGCCGATCGCCGCGAACCTCGCCGTCGGGGTTTCGCTCGGGCTGCCGTTGTTCCTCTACATGCGGGAGGCGACGGAAAAGAGGCGGACAGATGGATGAGACTCGTGGTGTGATCCGACTGCTGCTCGCGACGGCGACCCTCGCTGCCTCGGCCGCGGCGTGCGGTCCCGACGAGCCGACGTCACCCTCGGGCACCCTGGTGGTCACGCCCGCCAGTCTGGTCATGGGGCTGGGCACCTCACGCCAACTGTCGGTCACCGTCCTCGATGGGGCCGGCGCGCCAGTTTCCGGCGCGACGGTCAGCTTCGTGTCCAGCGATCCGACCCGGGTTTCGGTCACCTCCGAGGGATTGGTGGGCTACGTCGGAGCGGGCCAGGCCGAGATCAGGGCAAGCAGCAATGACCTGTTCGCGGTGATCCCCTACACCGGCATGCGCTCAGGACACCCGCTCGGCACGACGACGACCTCGATCCGCCTCCCGGGCGATGGCGAGGGCGACGCACCGTTCGGCGCGGCGGTCGACGGAGACGGCCGGATCCTCATCTCCCAGACGCATAGCGGGCGGGTGGCCTCGGGCTTCTACCCGGTCACCGGCTTCTCGACCCGGGATCTCGACGGCACCCCGACCTCCATAGCATTGCTGGGCGGGGGAACGGCTCTGGTGACCCCCACCGGCGCCGACAACGACGATGCCAGCGTCATCGAGTTGTCCTCCGATCGAATCCTGGTCCAAGTTCCGCTCGACGTGCCGGCGTTCTCCGCCCTGACGGCACCCGACAGCCAGACGGCGTATCTGGGCACCAACGACGGCAGGGTGCTCGAGTTCGACGTGGCTTCGTCCAGCGTGACCGGGTCGATCGATCTAACCGTGACGAAGAGTCGCGCGAATCACCTGGCGCTCAATCCGGCGGGGACGATGCTCTACGCCAGCTCCTTCACCAGCGGCACGATCTCCGAGATCGATCTGGCGTCGAAGTCGGTCGCTCGCACCTTCGTCGTGGGTGGGGAGCCCCAAGGCGTCGCGGTCTCGCTGGACGGCGCCGAGCTGTACGTGGCCGACGAGTCCGGCACGGGACACATCGACATCTACGACCTGGTCGGGGCCACGCTTTCCGCGTCGATTCCCGCGGGGGCGGCAACCGCGGGCGGGGGGCCGTTCGCGCTGGCCATGTCGCCTGACGGCACCACTGTGTACGTCGGCGTCATCACCGGGGATGGCGCCGGATTGATTCACCTGATCGACGTGAGCAGCCATACGATCGAGCGCACGATCACCAGCTGCGGGGCGATTCCTCGCCGGATCGGCTTCGGCTACTCGGGCGGCCTGGCGGTGATCGCGGATGAGACGGGATGCGCGAACTTCGTGGAGTGAGGGATTCCATGCGCTGGTTACGGTACACCTTCGCGACCTAAGGAGGTTTCAAATGCGCGGCCTGCTCTTCATCGGGTTTCTCACCCTCCTCGCAGCGCCTTCGCTGCGCGCGCAACACGCCGTAGTTTCCTTCGAGCAATGGGAACCCAGCCAGGTCGCCGCCGCGGGTGGACAACCATCGGCAGCGGTCATGCCTCACCGCGATTACCGGTATGAGGGGCTTGTCGTGGGTGGACTGGCACTCGGCGGCGCTCGGCGCATGGATTGGCTCGCGAATCACGCTCGGGTGCCCTACAGAGCCGGGCGTGCGATGCGACACCGACCGGCTGGGTGACGCCGTTGCGCTGGGGCTCGTGGGAATGGCGGTGGGTGGAGGGGTGGGCTACTTGGTGGGGCGCCTATCCCCGAAGCGGGCCACGGTGCCTCCCTACGACGCTGCGCCATAGGGGCCGAGAAGGGTAACTCCTGGAGGAGTTCGAGTGAGCCCGTTCGTCCAGTGGCCGCTGCTGGCCGTGGTGCCTGCCCTGGTCTTTCTGGCGCTCCACCGAATGTCGCGACGCCGCTGGGCGTTCTATGCGGCGGCGGCCTGGCTCGTGTACCTCCCCTACGAGCTCGCGATGAACCGGCGGTGGCTCTGCTCGGGTGAATGCAATATCCGGGTGGACCTGCTTTTCATTTACCCGCTGCTCGCGCTGCTGTCGCTGATCGGACTCATCGCAGCCGCCCGCGGGAAGGCCGGTACCTGATGGAATCCCTGACGGCCCACGATCTGTCGGCGCGGCGGCGCCTGGATGTCGTCTTCGGGCTGTTGCTCGCGAGCGGCCTCAGCGTCGATGCGGTCTGTCTCCTGGCCATCGCGTTCTGGGTGAAGCCCCAGGGTGAGGCAGCTTTCGGGGTGTATCTGCTCGCCATAGCTACTCTCGCCCCCACCGTTCTGGCTTGGCTCGCCAGCGGTCTCCAATCCTTCATGGCACCTCGGGATCGCCACGTGCGTCTCGGGGCAGCGCTGGTCACCGCCCACTTGGTGTGGTGGCTGATGTTGATCGGTCTCCTGTCGTCGGTGAACGAGCCAGGGGGGAGCTTGATCGTGGGGATCCTCCTCATCGAGCCGGTCGTCTACGGGCCGGCAGCGACGTACCTGGGCGCCCACTGGTTCTGGTCGCGGCGGCGCCGTTTCTCCGGGCAGGTCGCGGCTGACCCGGCGCCCGTTGGTCGTTTCAGCTAGGGGATGGGAGGGTCTTGCGGAGCGAAGGCTCCATTCTGAGGGGCGATCATGACTCGCCAGGAGCGCAACAAGCAGACGGTCGTGGCCTTCTATGACCTGATGTTCAACCAGTGCCAGCCGGCGGAGGCCATGCGCCTCTATGCCGGGGACGTCTACATTCAGCACAATCCGGCCGTCGCCGACGGCAAGGCAGCCTTCATCGAGTACTTCATGCGCATGGCGCGAGAGTATCCGGGCAAGCGGGTGGAGTTCAAGCGGGTGCTCGCCGACGGCGACTACGTGGTGCTGCACTGCTACCAGCAGTGGCCGGGCGACGGCGACTGGGCAGGAATCGACATCTTTCGGCTCGATCAGGACGGTCGGATCGTGGAGCACTGGGATGTGCTTCAGCAGGTTCCGGCGCAGGCCGCGAACGCCAACACGATGTTCTGAGACGGAGCGTTCCCCGGCTGATGGACATTCTGCACGCCATTGGACGGACGTCGATGGTCCGACTTCGCAAGGTCGTGCCGCCCGGCTGTGCGGACATCTTCGTCAAGCTCGAGTGGGAGAACCCCACCGGCAGCCTCAAGGACCGGATGGCGCAGGCCGTGATTGCGCGGGCGGAGGAGGACGGCCGACTGAAGCCCGGAGACACGGTCATCGAGTATACCGGCGGCAGCACGGGCACGTCGCTGGCGCTGGTCTGCGCAGCCAAAGGCTATCGGCTCCATATCGTGAGCTCCGATGCGTTCAGCCAGGAGAAGCTGGATCACATGGTGGCGCTGGGGGCAGAGATTGACGCTGGTCCCCAGCGAGGGAGGCCTCACCAGTAAGAGGCTCATCCTGGACATGATCGAAACCGCCCGCCGGCTGAGCCAAGAACCTCACACCTACTGGACCGATCAGCTCAACAACCATGACAGCATCGCGGGCTATCATTCGCTCGGCGAGGAGATGTGGAGTCAACTGAACGGGGAGATCGACGCCTTCGTCCACTGCGTGGGCACCGCGGCTTCTTCGCGGGGGGTCGCCACCGTGCTGAGGCGTTACAAGCCGAGTATCAGGATCTTCGCCGTCGAGCCTGCGGAATCCTCGGTGTTGCGAGGGGGCCAGGCGGGGCCTCACAAGATCGAAGGCGTCGGGATCGGCTATACGCCGCCCCTCTGGGAGCCGAGTCTGGTGGACGACATACTGCCGGTCAGTACGAGCGACGCGCAGGAGATGGCGAGGCGCATCGCGCGGGAAGAAGCGCTCTTCGCGGGGACGTCTTCCGGGGCGAACGTCGTCGCCGCGATACAAGTGGCAGAGCGGCTGGGCCCCGGCGCCAAGGTGGTCACGCTGATGGCCGATTCTGGCCTCAAATACCTGAGCACCAACGTGTACAAGCGGCAATGACGATACATCGAGGCTTCATGCGGGTACGGTCATCACTCCGACACGTGGTCGCCCTCGCCGCTCTGGCGGTCCCGCTCCGGGGGCAGGACTCGCTGCCGCGCGACGACGGGGCGCCCGCGCACGACACCTTCACGGTAGCATCCCGGGCGCTTCGCGAGGCCAGAGCGGTCAACGTGTATACGCCACCCGGCTATCGCACCTCAGCAACCGTGCGGTTCCCGACGCTTTACATGCCCGACGGTGGTCTCGACGAGGACTTTCCCCGCGTGGTCCGCACCGTCGATTCGCTGATCGCCCGGGGCACGATCCGACCGGTCATCGTCGTCGGGATCCCCAACACCGAGCGCCGCCGCGACCTCACCGGGCCGACGCGCGTCGCGGCCGACAGCGTGATAGCGCCGCGGGTCGGCGGCTCGGCCGCCTTCCGGCGCTTTCTCAGCACCGAGCTCATCCCGGCGGTCCGAACCCGGTACCGCACAACCGAGGAGCGAGCGATCGTCGGCGAGTCGCTCGCCGGGCTGTTCGTCGTGGAGACTTTTCTGGCCGAGCCGGCGCTCTTCGACCACTACGTCGCGCTCGACCCGAGCGTGTGGTGGAACGGCGGCGCCCTCGTGGATTCGGCGCCGCCGCGACTGACGGCCTACGACCACGCGCCGCGCTCGCTCTATTTGGCCAGCTCGAATGTCCCGGAGATCACAGCTGGGACGGCGCGGCTCGCGATGTTGCTGCGCAGCGCTCGGCCGCGCGGGCTCGCGTGGGTGTACGCGCCAAGGCCGGACCTCACCCACGCGACCATTTTCCGGGATCTTGGGCCGGCCGCGCTGGCGCTCGCGCTGCGGTAGCGGGCCGCGCCGCAGATGGGGGGAGAGGGGTCGACAGGCGGACCGCGGAAAGGAGAGAGCGGGCCCAATCCAGCCGCCCGCTCTCCCCGTTCCGATCAGTCCCTAAAAGTAGTAGTCCCGGAGGACCCCGTCGTAGTTACGGCCGCCGAGGCAGCAGCGCTTGAAACCGGCGCCCGGAACCGCAGGGGCACAGATCGTTGCGACCAAGCTTCTCGATCAGCTCCTTGTCGCCGTGCACCACGCGGGTGCCGCGCTTCACGCGGGCTTCGGACGGATAGCCCTTGCGCCGCTTGCTGGTGCGCTCAAAAGCAGTGGACTTCGTCGAGGTTTTTGCGGCGCTGTGCCATACGCCCTCCAGGTTGGAGATGGCCCGCGGCAGGCCGGCGGGCGGGACAAAGTACTGCAAGGCGGGCAAAAAGGAAATAAGATGAGCATACCGGGGTGGATAGCGCTCACGCTATTGGCATCGGTCTTTCTATGCGGTTGTGCGGCCACAACCCAGTCATCCTCGGCAGCGCGAGGACGCGAGCCCGACTGCTCGTTCAGGGCTGCCACGACTTGCTGGACGCTGGGTGGCCGATTTCCGGCGCCGCATGCCGATGGCCGAGACTCCGTACCGAACGAGGTCCTGAAGCAGCCACCGACGCTGCTCGCGACAGGCGTCGATAGCGCCGCGGCTTCGGCCTCCCTTGCTACACCTTGCGTGAGGTGCGAGCACAATTTGAAGACCGCGGAGCGAGAATGATCCTCACGGAACGGCTCGAGCTCGTCCCGGCCACCGTCGAGCTGACCAGAGCCGCGCTCCAGGGACAGGCTGCACTCGCGGCGACTCTGGGCGCCAGCGTACCCGCCAGCTGGCCGCCGGATTTACTGGATCGGCCGGCTCTGAAGTTTACGTTGAAGCGGCTTCGGGAGAGTCCGGAAGAGACCGGCTGGTGGCTTCACTTCGTGGTGCTTGCAGAGGGCGCGACGGGCCGCCTCCTCATCGGCAGCGTCGGGTACAAGGGTCCACCGTCGCCCGACGGTATGGTCGAAGTCGGCTATGGCATCGTGCGCGATCAGCAGCGTCGAGGGTTTGCCTCGGAGGCCGTGCGAGGACTCCTCGCCCATGCATTTGCCAGTCCGGCGGTGCAGCGAGTCGTGGCTGAAACCCTCCCGGAGCTGACGCCATCGATCGGGGTGCTTGCCAAGTGCGGCTTCCAGTTCACCGGCGAGGGCTCCGAACCCGGCGTCATTCGCTTCGAGCTTACCCGGGACGAATTCTCCTCGTCCATGTCGTCACCTGGATAGGGATCGTGAGCCGACCGGTGGAACCCGCGGCCGGCGCCGCATTGGTGCGCTTCGACAGCAGGGTACAACACCATGATGTCCTGGCTGCCCCCGGGGCGGCGACGTAGCCGCGCTTGCAGCCCCAACTTGGGGAGGATGACACTGCGCCACTGGGGCAGGGCAGTCGCACTCGGGGCGAGCGTTTTGAGCCTGGCCGGTTGCGAGCGCGCTCTGCCCGGGCAGCTCGCCGGGTGCCAAGTGTATCGGCCGCACCTCGCCAAGCGAACCTTCGATGGGCGCGTCGGGAGCGTGCTGCTCCGCAACGCCAGTCCTGGCGCGGTGGAGGTGAAGTTCTATCACCCTGACGCCCTGGGAGATGTGGAGCTGCGGCGGCGCGTGCCCGCCGGCGCACTGCTCGTGCTCCAGGGCTCGGATGAATCTCGGCTTGCGCTTGGGAACGACTGGGGTATTCAGGTAGAGCAGTCGTGCGTCAGGACGCTGGGGCAGGCGGCGGCGTGGGCCCCGGGCGAATTCTCGTTGCGGTGGGAGGGAGACAGCCTTCGGGCCGGCCTGGGCGACGATGGACAGTCGGATCGGCTCGGCCGGCCCAGCCGGGAGCCCGGACAAGCGTCCGACGCGCCGGATCAACCTCGGGCTGCGTCCGGGCACCCCACCCCTTGAGCCGCGGCGAACCCAAGTCGCGCGACGGCCGGCTTGGTGGAGCAGGAGGTGAGGAATGCAAGCCCTGTATGTTGCCAATCGACCCTTCGACCCTTCAGTCGGCGACCGTTGGAACCAGTATGTAACATGGTCCGGCCTTGCCCAGCTCCGGGAAGTCGTCTCCCTGGACACCATGCTCTGTCCCACGGTGCCCGAGGAGCTCACCACGGCCGACTGGGACCACAACGTCCAGGCCGATTATCAGGTGTTCTACTTCCGCTCGCTGGACTACCTCCTCAAGCGCGTTGCAGCCGAGGGCCGGCTCAACGTGCTGGCGGTGCTGCAGAATCCGTCGGCAGCCGATCTGACGGCCGTGACCCTCCCGGGCTTTGCCTTCGCGGGTTTCGATCTGGTCGATGTCCACGGAGACGTCAGCGCGCTGACCAACTGCGGCGGCTTCGAGGGCGTGTTCGGGAACGCCGAACTCTCAGAGCTCGGGCTTCTCTCCAACCTGGGCCGCGCCCAGGAAGTGCGGGCCTCGCTGCGGGAGCAGTATCCCGAGGAGCACCACGCCGTGTGCGACGTCTGGGCCATCTGGCGGCGACGAATCCCCGCCCAACCCGTCACCTAAACCCCGAGGGCACAGCCGACGCCATGATCGAGTCGCCTGCATCTCGCCGAGCCAGTTGGACGCTCGCCGCACTCCTCCTGAGCGCGGCGCTGGCGTGCTCACGGGAACAGCCACCCGCGGCCGAGTCGCGGGAGCCGGCCACCGCCCACCTCAGTAGCGAGTCCAGTGTGGCGGCGCAGCTGGTCCATGGGCTGTTCCGTGTCGCGTCCGGTGAGCAGGTGGTACTGCGCGGGGGCCCCCGCTATCTCCCGATGATGGAGGCGATCGCCATCGAGGTGCTTGGCGCCGGTGCCAAGGCGCACATCCTGACGACGACCGACGGGGAGCGGCGCTATCGGTCCCAGCGGCTTGCCCCCGAGTATCTCGGGGCCCCGCCCTCGAGCATCGACAGCGCCCTCATCCTTCAGTCGGACCTCGAGATCAACCTGCCGTACGACAGTGACTTTCGGACCATGTGGCCCGATCTCGCGTCGGAGCGATTCAAGAGGCATCAACGCAGTAACGCGATCCTGAGCGAACTCAACGAGCGCTCCACCCGACGATATCTCTATCTCGCGATGCCCTCCCAGCCGGAGGTGGTCGCCGCAATCAAGGGCGTCGGTCTGGATTCGACCGCCTACTCGGTGCTGTGGTGGCAAGCAGCCGCGGCAGGCATCGACAGCATGGCTGAGCGAGGGGCTACGCTCCAACGGCGTCTCGAGGGAGCGAAGCAGGTGCGCGTCACCACGCCCGATGGAACCGATTTCACCTTTGCGCCGAGTGATCATCCGGTGCACATCGATGTGGCGGCAATGTCCCGGGCTACCGCACGTACGCAGCCCTGGACCCGTCGCCAGGCCTCCTTTCCGGCCGGCGTGGCGACGGTGATCCCCGTCGAGGCCACGGTGAGTGGACGGGTCCACGCAGCCGCCGATCAGTGCGATCGACCGGTCACCGACGAAGCCTTCGAGCTCCGCGCCGGGCAGCCGTCAGGCATTCGAGCTGCGACCGACGAGGCGTGTGTCCGGGACGGTTTGGCAAGGGCCGGGGTGGTGGGGTTCTTGAGCATCGGCCTCAATCCCGCGATGAAGCCGGTCCTGGGCTCGAGGGGGAATTTTCTTCCGGCACAGAGCTTGGGGCTCGTCTCGCTGGGCTTCGGAGACAACGTACGCTTCGGCGGCAGCAACGCGGCCCCGGGGTGGACAGTGCCGCTGACCCGGGCGACAGTCACGGCGGACGGCGTCACCCTCGTCCGGGCCGGCCGGCTGGAGGGCGAGACGGGAGGCCCTGAAGGCGAGAGCCACCGGTAAGAGGAGTCGTTTCCCAAACACTCAGATGGAGGATGGGGGATGTACCGAGTACGTCAGCAAGACCTGCCATTTCAGGGCAGCTCCCACCAGTTCATCGGGGCGGAGAATGGCGACGTCAACGTCTCCGCGTTCCTCCTCAGTGCCCTCCCCGGGCGTGGGCCCGGACCCCATCGCCATCCCTATGATGAGGTCCAGTTCGTCAGGGAAGGCCGAGGGCTCTGGACGGTCAATGGGGAGGAATTCGAGGCTGGCGCCGGTGATATCCTCGTCATCAAGGCGGGGGAGATTCACGGCTTCCGCTGTATCGGCGACGCCCCCCTGGTCCAGGTCGATGTCCATCTCAGTCCGCGCTTCATCCAGGAGAACCTGGCTTAGGGCGCGTCGCCTGAGTCGCTTGTCGACCTCATCTCGGGGGTACGAGCCGTGCGTTGTCTGGAGCTTGTCGCAGCGGCGGTCATGGTCGCCGGGTGCCACGGCAGTCGATCGCTGCCGGTCGCGAACCCTCGAGTCGCCGACAGCCGCTATCTCTTCGTCTGGGCCGGGGACGCCGACAAGCGGGAGAGCGATTTCCTTGCGGTGGTGGACGCCGACCCGCACAGCCCGACCTACGCGGAGGTGGTCGCGACACTGCCTGTCGGCGCTGTCGGCACTATGCCCCACCACACGGAGTACGAGATGCCTCCAGGTGGTGTGCTTTGGGCGAACGGCTTCGCGGCCGGCCGGACCTTTCGGCTCGACTTGCACCAGGCCACACGGCCACGGCTCGCCGGATCCTTCGGGGAGGCGGGGCCGTTCAGCCATCCACACAGCTATGCGCGGCTGCCGAGCGGGAATGTCCTGGCCACCTTTCAGCACCGGGTCGACGTGGAGCCGGCTACCACGGGCGGTCTGGTGGAGCTCGACTCCGCCGGTCAACTTGTGCGCGCCGCGCCTGCTGCCGCACCGCGAATCGATTCTACGGTGCGCCCTTACAGTCTCGCGGTCGTGCCCGCGCTCGACCGCGTCGTCACCACGGCCACGGACATGCACCTCGAGGTCCGGAGCCGTGCCGTGCAGGTGTGGCGACTATCCGACCTGGCGCTGCTGCACACGCTGCTGCTGCCCCCCGGCCCGCGGGGCGACGAGAACTGGCTGACCGCCGAGCCCCGTGTCCTGCCAGGCGGCAGCACGGTGCTGGTCAACACGTTCACCTGCGGGCTCTACCGCCTGCGCGATCTCGAGACCGACGCGCCGTGGGCGGAGTGGGTTTACTCGACTCCGTGGGCGGAGGGACGGAACTGTGCGGTTCCCGTCGTCGCCGGACACTTCTGGTTACAGCCGAGCGGCGTGGAGCATTCGGTCCTGAGCTTGGACGTCTCGGATCCGGGCCATCCCCGGGAAGTCGGGCGGCTGACCCTGGAGCCGGACCAGGTGCCCCACTGGCTCGCGCTCGAGCCGTCCGGGCATCGGCTGGTGATCACGGGTTATCGGGAGCTCGCACACTGGGTCCTGCTGGCCGATCTGGACCGCTCGACCGGGGCCTTGAAGCTCGACACGACGTTCAAGGCTCGTGGGGCGGAGCGAGCCGGCGTCTACTTCGGTCGCGACGAGTGGCCGCACGGCGCCACCGGCCCGGCCGTGCCGCACGGCGCGGTGTTCGCCCGGCCATGAGCGCCGATCTTGGAGGCCGCCACCTGCGCGGCCCTCCCTCGGCTCCCCCCGCGGGTCACGTCTGAGGGACGGGCACTGACGACACTGAGGCGACCTCCTCGGGCAGGTGTGCCTGCATCGCTCGCTCGCAATCCTCCTCAGCGTCGTGACGGGCACGTCTGCGTGCGGTGGCGGCTGGCACCTTCTGGACGATCTGACGCCTCGCGCGCTTCCCGCCCGGGCTCAGGTGCAGGTATGGCAGGGCGGACGCGCGACGCTCCTCCACGCCGTGAAGCTGGAATCGGAAACTCTGCGCGGAGTACCGTACATCAAGCCACCCACATGCGATAGTTGCCGACTCTATCTGCCCTTGGAGAGGGTCGATTCGCTGCGCGTGGGCAGCAAGGAGCGCGGTTTCTTCCGCACCGTGGGATGGGTATTGGCCATTAGCGCGGTCTGGGGCTACCTGTTTCGCGGCGTAGGCGGCGCTTGAGGTCTTTGGCCGCGCCCTTTTCGTCGGTATCCTTCTCCTTCCAAGCCGCGTGTGTCGCAGGCACGTGCCGACCTGCCCAGCCACGGGTCACGATCGATGCTCTCAGCCAACACCGCGCTGCTCCTGATCGATGTCCAGCAGGGTCTGGATGACCCGCGCTGGGGTGAACGGAACAACCCGGACGCGGAGCGAAACATCGCTGCGCTGCTGACGGCCTGGCGCCGGACGCGCCGCCCCGTGATTCACGTGCAACACATGTCACAGGAGCCCGACTCCCCTCTCCGGCCGGACACGGCCGGGCAATGCATTCAAGCCGGAGGCGGTCCCGCAGCCCGGTGAGCCGATCTTCCAGAAGAAGGTGAACAGCGCGTTCATCGGCACGGCGCTCGAGGCCCATCTGCGCGCTCGAGCAGATCGACACCGTCGTCCTCGTGGGTATCACCACCGATCATTGCGTGTCCACGACCACGCGCATGGCGGCCAACCTCGGCTTCACCGCGATCGTAGTCTCCGATGGCACGGCCACATTCGAGCGCACGGGTCCGGACGGCGACCACCATAGTGCGGAGCAGATGCATCGCTTTGCGCTGGCGAGCCTCCACGGCGAGTTCGCTACCATCCGACGGACCGACGAGGTGCTGGGGGCAGTTGGGGTGGCGAAGCGAAGGGCCTCGGGGGAACCCCGAGGCCCGGATTGGACTGGAACCTCGCTAGCGGGCCGGGGAGCCTGCGGTGGCGGCAGTCTGCGGGAGGCGCGAAGGACGGCCGAACCCCTCTCGGTTTTCCACGATGAAGTACTCATTTCGGCTGACGCGCCCCACGACAGGTTCCAAGAAGTTGCGCAGCGCGTCGACGGACTCGGCTTCCCAGATGCAGACGGCCCGGGTGCCGTCCGGCGTCGGGAAGGTGTGGTGAAGCGTGATTTTGGGGGAGATGGTGGCCGGGTCAGCCGCGCTCCAGAAGACGGCCGGCTCGGAGATCGTGTGCTGGACAAGGACGAACATAGGCCCCTCCGAGAAAAATCGTGGTAGGCGTATGCTCCTAAATGGGAGCATGTCCAGATCCTGTCAAGGCGATGCGTGACGTGATGCTCTGGTTTCTCAGACACTTTGTCGCTATCGCCGTGCTGCCGTTCAGCGTGGCGGTGCTCATTCCGGTGTGGCTGGCACGCCGCAACGGGACGACGCCGGGGCTCGGCGCGAGCCTGCCGCAGATCGGCCTCCAGGTGGCCGGACTTGGGCTATTGAGCGTCGGAGCGATCCTGTTCGTAGCCAGCCTCAAGCGCTTCATCGCCGAGGGTCGGGGCACCTTGGCCCCGTGGGATCCACCACGCCAGCTCGTGATCAGGGGTCCCTACCGCTACGTGCGCAACCCGATGATCTCGGGTGTCGTCCTGGTGCTGTTCGGGGAGGCGCTCCTGCTCCTGTCCCGGCCGCACCTCGTATGGGCGGTGGTTTTTCTCGGGCTCAACGCGGTCTACATTCCGCTGCTCGAGGAGCCGTTCCTGGCCCACCGCTTCGGCGCGGCGTATCGGGAGTATTGCCGGCACGTGCCGCGGCTCCTGCCGCGCTGGCGACCGTGGAATTCGGAGGGTCGCGCGCAAGGTCACCCCGACTGACGACATGGCGGATGTCCGATGGTTGACGTCATCCTGAAGCGGTTCGAAGCGCCTGACGAGGTCCGAGAGATGACCAAGGGCCGGTTCGAACTGGTACATCTCGGCGGGCTGACGATCGGCCGGGCGACTTATGAGCCCGGCTGGCGCTGGTCATCCCATGTGGGACCGACCGTGGGCGCGACTCATTGCACCGTCGAGCATGTCGGCCTGGTCCTCGCCGGCACTGCTACCGCCGCGTTCGCGGACGGCAGGGTGGTCGAGCTGCGAGCAGGCGAGCTCTTCCATATTCCTGCGGAGCCGCATGACAGCTGGGTCGTGGGAGACGAGCCCTACGTCTCCCTGCACTTCCTCGGCGCCGCCCACTACGCGAGGTAAGGCGGGAGAGTCGACGGATATGATTGCCTTCGAGATCTCGATTGATGGTCAGCGGAAGTGCACCGCCGGTGTATCGGGGATGGGTGTCGCCTCGGTGATCGCGAGCTGGGTCCGGCGCGCCTCCCGCGACCCGTCCTCAGGGGAGCCGATCGCCGATTCCTTCGAGGAGGAGCTCACCCTGGACGTCGGAGGTCGCTCGCACGACGCGGACGGGGCGTCGGTTGATCTCACCTGGCTTCGCCAGGCTCTCAGGCCGGGTCAACGGATCACGCTTGCCGTCGTCGAGACGGAAGAGGCCGACCCGCCTCGAACCCGGGTTCGAGAAGACCCCGCTTGGGCGATGCGGCGGCGACGCGAGTACTACGAAAGGCTGAAGCGCGAATATGGCGAGGCCTAGTCGGGCGCTTTATCCGCCATGAACCGAGCTCCAAGCCGAACCGGACAAACTTCGCTATCGAACGACGCGCTCTATCTATTCGACGCCCTGTTTGACTCGACCCAACGTCTCGGGGCTTTGCGGCGCGAGGAGTTCGCCGCGTTCAACCTGCCGTACACCCATGAGCTGGACCCACCGGCTCTGAACGCTCTCGTGCTGCGGTTGGCCGGGGATGGACTGCTCCAGCTCCGAAGGTCGCGGCGACGGCCGGACCTCGGCGCCTGGGTCACGCTGACTCCGGCGGGGGGGCGGCTCTGGGAGCTGGAGCGCGAACCGCAGTGGCTACGGTTCTGCGAGGACAGCTCGGCCCCCGAAGAGCGAAGCGCCAACTGGTTCCTGCGCGTGCGCGCCTCGATCCCCAGTGTGGCCGAGGCCTTTCTGGATGCGGCGCAAGATTGCGGACTATATGCGCCATTGATATCTCGCCTCTCTCGGCGCCGGGTGCGGGCGCGGGTCGTGCCCTGGAAGTCGCCGGAAACCCTGGTCGAGCTGCGGGTTCCCTTGCGGCAAGAGGATGGTGTCCCGAGGGTCGCCGATTGGGGGCAGTACCACGCCCGGCGGTCTTGGTGGCGAAGCATTGCGGAGCTCACCACGCTCGCGACGTGACCGGAGGGGCAGCGCCCCTCGAGTTACCGACAAGGAGGCTGTCACGGGAAAGCGGCGTCCCGTTATTGGGGTGATGGGCGCGAGGGAGCCCCAACCTTCCACGCTCGAAGCGGCCTACCGCCTCGGCCGGCTCTTGGCCGAGGCGGGGTGGGTGGTTCTGACCGGGGGTCGCCCGGCGGGGGTCATGGAGGCGGCGTGCTCCGGCGCCAAGTCGGTACCCGGCAGCCTCACGATCGGGATCCTGCCCACGGGCCCGGACGGACCCGTGAGCGCTTGGGTCGACGTCGCCGTGTTTACCGAGGTAGGCGAAGCGCGCGACGTCATCAACGTGCTCAGCAGCGACGTGGTAGTCGCCTGCGGGGTGGAGGGCCCAGGAACGGCGGCGGAGGTGGCATTGGCCCTCAAGCTGGCGCGGCCGACGGTTCTGTTGGCCGCGGGGCCGGCCGCCTCCGCGTTCTTTCGCACGATCGCCGGACGCGGGACAACTGCATGAGGCGCAAACGCCCGAGTCGGTCGTCGAACTGATCGAACGGCAGCTCGGAATGCCTCGGCTCGGTTAAATATCTGAGGAGGCCTGGATTTGTCCCGCTGGTTGTACGTGCCAGGCATGTCCGATACGGAGAGGGGGCCATCAATGATCTTCGACATCGCAACGTTCACGCTGGTTCACGTAGTGCTGAGTCTCGTTGGCATCTTCGCTGGACTGGTCGTCGCCGGCGGGCTCGTTGCGGGAAAGCGGCTCGACGGCTGGACCGGGGTCTTTCTGGTGACCACGGTCTTGACCAATGTCACCGGCTTCGGCTTTCCCTCCGTGAGCTTCATTGAGTCGCACGCTGTCGGGGTCGTCTCGCTCGTCATCCTGCCCATCGTGATCGCCGCGCGCTACTGGAAGCGGCTCGCCGGTGCCTGGCGGCGTGTGTACGTAGTGGGATCGGTGCTCGCGCTCTACCTCAACGTCTTCGTCTTGATGGTGCAGCTGTTTCGCAGGGTTCCGGCCCTCCTCGTGACTGCGCCGACGCAAAAGGAGCCGCCATTTCTGCTGACGCAGCTTCTCGTGCTGGCGCTTTTCATCTGGCTGGGGCGGGCCGCTGTCCGTGGCTTTCGGGGGGAGACGCCCTCCGTGGCGGGCGCGCAGGTGGGCACCGCTCCGGCAGGGATGGGTCGATAGCGGAAGACAACCTAGATCGTGGCCTCAACGGGAGAGGTTGGAGTTTGGACGGGTATGCGGCGAGCTCACTCGGTCTCTCTCGCGATCTCCGGCACCCTGTTGGCGGTGGCCGGTGCGCTTGTCTGGACGGCTCCCGATTGGCTGATCCAGCGACTCGCCCGGTGGTATCCGGGTTGCCTGTATCAGGTGCCGACCCAGCAGCGGCTCGTCGCGCTGACGCTTGACGACGGCCCGGACCCCGTCTCGACACCTCTGATCCTGGCGGAGCTCCGGCGGCACCGGGCGCGTGCCACGTTCTTCCTGATCACGACTCGGGTGCGAGGCCAGGAACCCCTGATGCGAAGCCTCGTAGCGGAGCGACACGAGCTGGGCAATCACTTCACCCGCGATCGGCCGAGCATCCGCCTGGATCGGCAGGCGTTCGAAGCCGACCTGGTGCAAGCGGATCGGGAGCTCTCCAGGTGGAAGCGCGCCACCTGGGCGCGACCCGGCTCCGGTTGGTACTCGCAGGCCATGATCGAGGTGATGCGGCGGTACGGGTACCGCTGTGCGCTGGGCTCGGTCTACCCCCTCGACGCTACTATCCCGTCCGTGGCCTGGGCCGCGCATTACATTCTGCGGAACGTCAAGCCCGGTGCCGTTGTGGTGCTGCACGATGGCGGCCGTCGTGGGCTGCGGACCGTCCGGATCCTGGCCCGGGTGCTGCCGGAGCTGCGGCGGCGCGGATACCGGGTAGTGTCCCTCAGTGAGCTGGCGGCCGCGGCCTGAGAGAAGGAAAATTCGATGTCAAGAGCGACCGGCGGTTCGCCAAGCTATCCCTACGTCACCAACCTCGACATCAAGTTCGGCCCGCTCGAACGGATGGACGTGCCTTCTCTGGCGGCCGCCTGCACCGATCGATGGTACAACCAGACGTTGTGCCGGGTAAATGACGCGGTGGTGCGGCTCGGAGTGGTACAGGGGGAGTACCACTGGCACAAGCATGACTCGGACGACGAGTTCTTCTACGTGGTCGAGGGTCGGTTCTGGATCGATCTCGAGGATCGGGTGATCGAGCTCGGCCCGGGCCAGGGAGTCGTAGTGCCCAAAGGGGTGCTCCATCGGCCTCGGGCGCCGGAGCGGGCGATCATCCTCATGGTCGAGACGGCGGCGATCGTCCCCACGGGGGATTGAGCGGCGGCTGATCGCGACCGCCGGCTTCCCGCAGCTGGGTGAGCATTGGATCCATCGGAGATTGGAGCGGCGACTATGGAATGCCCCAAGTGCCAGGCCCAAATGGAAGTGGTTCGGTTCGAAGACACTGAAGTGGACCGTTGTGTCCGTTGTGGGGGCCTCTGGTTTGACGTGCTCGAAGCCGAGGGCCTGAAGCGGCGATCGGGATCCGAGGCGATCGACACGGGGCCCACTTGGATGGCCGCGATGCACGACGCCCAGGAAAAGGTGCTCTGCCCCATCGATGGGACCTTGATGGTCCGCATGGTTGACGCGGCCCAACCGCATATTTGGGTGGAATCCTGCCCGGCATGCCACGGGACTTTCTTCGACGCCGGCGAGTTTAGGGAGTCCAAGGAGCATGCGATCGGTGAGATTATCCGGCGAAGCGGGGCCCACGAGTACCATGGCAATTATCGCCCTCCGGACGGGGCGAGCTAGTCGATCGCCCGGCGGGCTTCAGCCGTCAAAGGCACCAGCGTCTCGACCTCTCGCACCAAGGCGGAGATACTGGTTGGGCGGCGAATGACCCGTGTCCAGGGTCCACTCCACACTCGGCGCGTGGACGGGGCGACGAGCAGCATGGGAGCAGCGAGAGGGTGGTTGCGGAGGGCATCGAGGTCACTCGCCTCCTCCTCGGCGAGCGCTTCCTGGTCGAGCACCACCAGCCGCACCGGCCCGCGCGTCGAATCGGGCGCCATCTGGTAGAGCGCGCCTTTCAAGGCGCGGGTGCCGCTGGCATCGTAGCCGACCTCGCGGAGGGCCGCTCGAAGCAGCGCGCGGGGCCACTGGGCCGGCATCACGAGCAGTACCCGCGGTGGCGGAGTGTGGCGTGCCATGAGCGATCCTCAACGACTGGTCGAGCGTGAAGCGACACGAATGACTGACGGGATCCTGCTCCAGCAGACGGACAGGGCCGCAAGTTACCAGGATCAACTGGTGCCGGCGCTGATGGAATTTTGGGCGCCACGCGTGGCGGAGGCTGCCGGCGTACGCCCGGGTGACCGGGTCCTCGACGTCGCCTGCGGAACCGGTGTGCTCGCGCGCGCCGCGGCGACCAGGGCCGGCTCCAGCGGAGCGGTCACCGGCCTGGATCTCGACCCTGGAATGCTGGCGGTGGCGGCGCGCCTGAGCCCGACCATTCGGTGGCAGCAGGGCTCGGCGGAAGCACTGCCGTACCCCGACCGCGCATTCGAGGCGGTGGTGAGTCAGTTCGGCCTGATGTTCGTTCCGGATCCGGTCGCCGCGCTCCGCGAGATGATGCGGGTCCTGGTGCCTGGTGGACGGCTCGCCGTGGCCGTGTGGGCCTCACTGGTCGACACACCTGCCTATGCGGCCGAGGTGGCCCTGGTGGACCGGCTGGCAGGGTCGGCTGCGGCAGATGCCCTCCGGTCACCGTTCGTGCTGGGAAAAGTTCCGCGAATGACCGAGCTCTGCACCGCGGCAGGGATCAGCGGGGCGAGGGCTGAACTCCAGCAAGGGTACGGCGTCTTCTCGAGCATTCGGAGCATGATCGAGGCGGATGTTCGTGGCTGGCTGCCCGTCCTGGACATCATGCTCGAGGACGACGTGATCGAGGAGATCGTGCGGGAGGCCGAGGTCGTGCTGCGGCCGTTCGTCACCGATGACGGCGCCGGGGTGAGATTTGCGTCGCCGGCACTGCTGACGACGGCCACGAAGCCGTCGCCCCGGCCTACTCGATCCTAAGCCAGGTCCCGATCAGGCGGCCTCAGATTGGGGACAGGCTGGAGGTTGTCGACACCACACCAGTTAAGGAGTCCGGACACCACGGCCGCTCGCTCAGCCGTGTCCACCACGAGCTCGGTCGCACCGTTTGTAACGATGGGAATCGCCTTTTCCGCGTTACGCCCCGGCCGCCGAAGTTTGCGCCGGATCGGGTGCCACGGACCGTGGACCTTGTGAAGGTCCAGCCCCTTACGCTTCAGGTCGTCGGCAAGTGCGTAGACCGGAGTGGGCTCATAGCGCTGTGACCGCACCTGGCTGGTGCGATGGTTCGGCCGTGAGGCCGGCGTAGACGACTCGGCCTGTACGTCCATTGAAATCCTCCCAGGAGAGCGTGGGCTCGCACGACCCGGCTGTTCTCAGCGTAGGCCCACTAGGCCCAGGCGGTCGGTGAGGTCGATCACATTTCTCCAATCTGCAGATATTGCCGCGCAGCGCGCCCACAACTTTTGCCGGAGTCGTTCCATGAAGACCCTCATGCTCTTACTCACCGCTGTCAGTTTGGCCGGATCAGCGACGGGCGCCCAAGCCCAAACCGGCAACACCGCCAACCCGGGGGTGAATACCACCCGGATGCTGTGGGAACAACTCACCGCCTACATCACCGCGGCCGCGGCGGAGCTGCCGGAGTCCACCTATTCCTATCGTCCCACCCCCGAGGTGCGCACCTTCGGCCAACTGGTCGGCCACGTGGCCGGCGCCCAGTATCTCATCTGCGCTGCCGCCATGGGTGAGCCGCCACGGAAAGAGGACGACATCGAAAAGACCCGTACCTCGAAGGCCGATTTGTTGGCCGCGCTCAAGGCGTCGACCGAATACTGCGGCCGAGCCTACCAGCAGACGGACCGGGCTGCACAGCAGAGCACCAAGCTGTTTGGGCGGGAGCAAACGCGGCTTTACGCGCTCGTCCTGAATGCGACCCACAACGCGGAGCACTACGGAAACATCGTGACGTATCTCCGCCTCAACGGGATCGTCCCACCGTCGAGTCGGCAGGGGTCGTGACGGGGCGCGAGCGCCGCCGCGCCAGCGCCGCTGCGCCAGATAGAGTACCTTCATGGGAGGGTCCACAGCCCTCGAAGCTCTCCTCCCTAGCGAGAAAGCAGGTCGCGGTATGGCCTCGCACTTGGCCCTCATCGAGCGCACCAACCACAGGGATCTGAACCGGGTGGAAGTGCAGGTAACCGTCACCGAGCTGAGTGCCGGCCGGCAGTCCTGGAGCGGCGAGTTCATGTCCCGCAGCGCCGACGGCATTCTGCCGAACGAGCGCCTCGCCGTTCACCCTGGATAACGGGCAGAAGGGGGCGGCAAGAGTGAAAGAGACTCGGTTCGACAGCCGGACCCCCGAGGCGACCGTGAGTCCACTTCACCGGCACCGGTCCGCTGGTGTAGCCTGACAGGCGGGGCGCCGGCTGGAATTCTCGGCGTGAGTGAGCATGTCACTCGCCCCCGCCGGTGCTACCTCCCAGCCGGCAGCCGAGCCCCTGAAGCCCGCCCGCTCCAAATTCCAATGATCGGCTTGCCCGTCATTCTTCTCCTCGTGATCAGCAGCCTCGTGGGGCTTCTGCTCATCCCTCTCGGACTCCCCGGGCTCTGGCTGATCGTTCTCGGCGTCTTGGCCTCAGGCTGGCTCACCGGCTTCCAGGCGGTAACCGGCGCGATCGTAGCGCTCGCGGTCGTTCTGGCCGTGTTGGGAGAGGTGATCGAGGCCTGGCTGGGGTTCCGCTTCGCCCGGCGCTATGGAGGCTCGAGCCGTGCCGGCTGGGGAGCGCTCGCCGGTGGGCTGGTCGGTGCGGTGGTCGGCGTGCCGGTGCCGCTCATCGGGTCCGTCATCGGGGGCTTCGTCGGGGCGTTCGTGGGGGCGGCGCTGCTGGAGTACACCCGGGCGCGGCACACGGGCGCCGCCGCCGGAGCCGGGTGGGGGGCGGTGCTGGGTCGTGCGGCGGCGGCGGCGGCGAAGATGGGGTTGGGGATCGTGATCGCGGTCAGCGCCCTGTTCGGGGCGCTCCGAGGCTGAGATCACGGAGGTGGCGGAGATTCGCGATCTGTTGGCAACAAGGAGCGAACCACCGCAAGCAGCTCGTCGGCGGTGAACGGCTCCCGGAGGATGGGAACGTCATCCGGCAGCCCCCGCTCCATCGCGGGCGAGGACCGATGCTGATTGGCGAGGTACACCACGGCGAGCTCCGGCAAGTGCTCCCGCAGCTCGTGGATCAGGTCCAGCCCTGCCACACCGCCGACGCGGGTATTGCTGATGAGGAGGTCGCACACCTTCAGGTTCAACGCGAGCTCGAACGCGGACAGCCCATCGTAGGCCTGGAAGACGGCGTGGCCGTCGTCGAGAAGCGTCTGGATGACGAGGGTGGCGATGGCGCGGTCTTCATCGGCGACCACGATGAAGCGGCCGCCGAAGCCGGACCTGGGGGAAAGCATTGTAGACCTTGGACCCGGGAGGAGCCCCGGGAGTGACAGGCAGAGAGGGACGACACATTGAATATACCTCGGTGGACCTCCTGGTGACTCGGGGCACCTCGACGGGCGCCCATGGCTGATCTGGGCGATGCGGGTGAAATACTTACCCATCTGGTCGGCTTCTGGGCCTTCCTGTTGAGCCCGAAATATCGTGCCCAAACCCTATCCCAGTGGCGTCAGGGCGGCCGGGTGGAGCGCGCCTGGATGACGCTGGACGGCGCGGTTGCTACTCTTGTGGGGTTGGGGCTGCCGCTGCTGCTCGCCTGGCTGCTGGCTCAGCGATTCCTCGCCCCGTAGTCCTCGGCTCGGAGGCCTTCCCATGGACGAGGAAATGACCACGACGGCGTTCACGCTCGACGGGTACCGGATCGTCGAGTCGCTGGGAGTCGTGCGCGGGGTGACGGTGCGCTCCCGTTCGCTCTTCGGCGCGATCGGCGCCAAGATCGAGACCCTCATCGGCGGCCATATCACGATGCTGACCTCGCTGTGCGAACGGGCACGCGCGGACGCGTTCGATATCCTGCTGGCCCACGCCCAGCGCCGGGGGGCGAACGCGATCGTCGGTGTTCGTTACGACGCCACCGAGATCATGTCCGGTGTGACCGAGGTGCTCTGCTACGGCACCGCGGTGATCGTCGAACCCCTCCATGGCTATCCGGACGAAAGCGCTAACTGACGTGAACCGATCGCAGGCGCTCCTCCTGATGGCGGGCCTCTTCATGAGTGCCTGCGGCTCGGGAGCGGCGCGCCGCGGCGCCGTGAGGCACGCGAGCCTCGAACCGGGCACCTCTACCACCAGTCGAGGGTCGGGAGGAGAAGCTGCATGAGTCAGCACGAGCACGATCGACGGATCGACTACCTCGAGTTTCCCGTCGCCGATGTCGCGTTGGCCAGGCGGTTCTACAGTTCGGTGTTCGGCTGGGTGTTCACCGATTACGGCCCCGACTACACCAGCTTCGTCGACGGCCGCCTGAGCGGTGGCTTCCGCGCCGACCAAGCGGCACAGCCGGGCGGTCCCCTGGTGGTCATCTACGCCATCGACCTGGAGGCGGTCGCCTCGGCAGTTCGGGCCGCGGGCGGCCAGATCACGCAGCCGACCTACGACTTTCCCGGCGGGCGCCGGTTCCACTTTCGCGACCCCTGCGGGCACGAGCTGGCGGTGTGGTCCGATCCCATCACTTAGCGCCGAGATCGGATCATGCGGGTCATTTTTCTGGCGTTGGTGGGAGCCTTCGGAATCCTTGGGGCTCCCAGCGCGCTTCACGGACAGGCGACCAAACGCCGCGTGCTCAACCCACCGTCGCTGTCGGTCCCACGCGGCTATTCTCACGTCGTGATTGCGTCCGGCCGGCGAGTGACCATATCCGGCCAGGTCTCGGTCGACAGCCTCGGCGCAGTGGTAGGCGCGGGCGACTTCCGCGCCCAATGCGTGCAGGTGTTCGAGAATCTGCGGCGGGCCCTCGCCAGCGCGGGCGCGAGCTTCTCGGACGTGGTCTCCACCAACATGTACGTGACCGACCTCAGTCACTTGGAAACCCTGCGCGAGGTGCGCGCGCGCTACCTGCCCTCCGAGGATCCGCCGGCGAGCACCCTGGTCCAGGTGGTGGCACTGTACCGGCCGGAGCTCATGATCGAGGTCGCGGCAGAGGCGGTCCTGCCGCCATGATCCCTCGCTGGCGGGGTACTTGAGCGGCGGCGCGACGGCGGACGCCTTGGGGCAGGGGGAGCGGATTCGAGCCGGACGGGCGTACTGCGCGCTGTGCGGGACCGCCATGCGGCCGGACGACGACGCAATCATCACCCCCGACTTCATCGCGGACGAGACGGATCCCCTGTGGCGATTCGCGGACGCCGCGACGCATCGGGCGTGCTTCCTGGTCTGGGAGCGACGGAAATCGTTCGTCGCCCGGTACAACGTCCTTGCCCGGCGCTGGGTGGCACCGGACGGCTCCGGGTGGCGGATGACCAGCGAGGGTGATCTCGTACGGCGCTCTCAGCCCCCGGCCATGGCCCCCACGACCAGCAGAGGTTCCGCCCCGTTCGCGACCGCATCGGGCAGGGGCGCGTCGGGCGGATCATGGGACAGGTCCTGCTCGCAGGCGAAGAACCGTACGAAGGGCCGGCGACGCTGCGTGACGTGGCCGCGGATGGTGCCGCGCAGCACCGGATAGCTGGCCTCGAGGGCGTCGAGGACCGAACGCTGCGTCGCCGGGCCCTCCACCCGGATCTCCACCTCCTCGCCGACGCGCGCCAGCGTCCGCAGATGCTGGGGAAGCACGACGCGGATCATGGCAGCGTCTGAACCTCGACGGACAGCACGGGCGGCAAGTCCCGAACGATGGGCGCCCAGGCGTTGCCGGCGTCGGACGACGCGTAGACCTGGCCGCCGGTGGTGCCGAAGTACACGCCGCACGAATCCAGCGAGTCCACCGCCATCGCGTCCCGCAGCACGTTGACGTAACAGTCCTGCTGGGGCAGGCCCTTGGTCAGCGCCTCCCACTCGTTGCCACCCGTCCGGCTGCGGTAGACCCGCAGCTTGCCTTCGGGTGGGTAATGCTCCGAGTCGCTCTTGATCGGGACCACGTAGATCGTCTCCGGCTCGTGCGCGTGCACGTCGATCGGGAACCCGAAGTCGGTCGGCAGGTTGCCGCTTACCTCCCGCCACGTCTCCCCCGCGTCGTCGCTGCGCATGACGTCCCAGTGTTTCTGCATGAACAGCACGCCCGGCCGCGACCGGTGCATCGCGATGCGGTGGACGCAGTGCCCGACCTCGGCATCGGCGTCGGGGATGCCCTGGGAGCGCAGGCCGCGGTTCACCGGGCGCCAGGTCTTGCCGGCGTCATCGCTCCGAAAGGCGCCCGCCGCCGAGATGGCGATGAAGATTCGAGCCGGGTCACTCGGATCCAGCAGGATCGTGTGCAGACACATTCCGCCCGCGCCCGGCTGCCAGGAGCAGCCCGACGGGTGGCGGCGAAGCCCGGAGAGCTCCTGCCACGTGCGGCCGCCATCGGCCGAGCGAAACAGGGCGGCATCCTCGACCCCGGCGTAGACGGTATCCGGATCGGTCAGGGACGGCTCTAGATGCCACACGCGCGCGAACTCCCACGGATGCTGCGTGCCGTCGTACCACTGATGCGTCCCGGGAACGCCGTCGTAGGTGAACTCGTTGCCGACCGTCTCCCAGGTCTTGCCCCCGTCGTTGGATCGCTGGATCACCTGGCCGAACCAGCCGCTGGACTGCGACGCATAGAGCCGGTCCGGGTCGGCCGGCGATCCTTTGAAGTGATAGATCTCCCATCCCGCGAAGTGGGGACCGCTGACCTGCCACCGGTCACGCTTTCCATCGGCGGTCAGGACGAACGCGCCTTTGCGCGTGCCGACCAGTACTCGAACTCCGCTCATCTTCTTGCTCCTTGCTCGACGTGTGCAGAATCTGGCCTGCGAGGCTCGCGCTCACCATACCTTAGTCGAACGAGCACGAAAGAATTCGACATCCGGACTGGCCTTGGGGCGCGATGTCCGTTACTGCTCCCGGATCGGCGACGCAGTCCGCCGCGGCGCCGGAGGCTGGGGAGGCGGCCCGAAACTCATCGATTCAATCGGTTAGAATGGCTCATCGAGATACCTTAGCCTCGACGGTCGTCGGCGCCAGGCCACGAATGTACGAGGATCTGGCCGCGTGGTGGCCGCTGCTGTCGCCACCCTCCGAGTACCGGGAGGAGGCGGCCGATCTCTTGTCTCGCCTGGGGATTGCCGACGGATCACCCTCGGCCACCTTGCTGGAGCTCGGGTCCGGTGGCGGCAGTCTCGCCTTTCATCTCAAGCGGCATTTCAGCCTGACGCTGACCGACCGGTCCCCAGCCATGCTGGCTGTCAGCCGGGAGGTCAACCCGGAATGCGAGCACCTGGTCGGGGACATGCGATCGCTGCGCCTCGGCCGCGAATTCGACTTCGTGCTGATTCACGACGCCATCATGTACGCCACCGACGCCGAGGCGCTTCAGGCCACGCTCCACACGGCCGCGATCCACTGCCGGCCGGGTGGGACGGTCGCCATTCTTCCCGACCACGTTCGTGAGACATTCGAGCCGGAGACCGATCACGGTGGACACGACGCCGCCGACGGCCGGGGTCTCCGCTACCTGGAGTGGACGTATGACCCTGACCCCACGGACGACACGTACATCGTGGAGTACGTCTTTGTCCTGAAGGCGGCCGATGGCACCGTTGCGGTGGAGTACGACCGACACGTGGAGGGACTGTTTGGCCGGGCTCAGTGGCTGCAATGGCTGGCGGCGGCCGGCCTTCCCGCTCGCACCGAAGCCGATCCGTGGGGCCGGCATGTCTTCATCGCGACCCGACCCGGCTCGTGAACGCGGCGCCCTGGCATGCCTTGCTCGGACCGCTGCCTGCTGACTCGACGCCGCGCGTATCACCCGTGACCTCGCCGGCGCTTCCCGCGCCTCCCGAAGGCGCAGTGACGGCCGGCTGGGAAAGCCTCGTGCTCGAGCTTTCCGCGGGCCCGGCCGGCCTGCGGATCGTCCAGGTGTTGCTGGATGCGCAAGGCCGATTGCTCAGCGGCTCGGACCACGTCCTCTTCCGATTCGAGACGGAAGGGGAGCCGGTTCGCATCCGACAGGAGAGCATAGGGGGGCGCTTCGAGTCCGATGGCGAGTTCCGGGGGACGGTCTGGCTCATCACCGGCCCGGAGCCGGTGGACGAAGAGGAGCCACGCTGGGAGATGACTCCTCGAGAGCCGGCCAAGGTCGAAGTTGAGGGCCTCAGGCAGGTCGTCGCCGAAGTGATCCGTCGGCGAGCCGCCACCTGAGTCGTAATCCCCAGCGATCGAGGCTCCTTCGAATGATCACGTATGAGGTGACGACGATCGTGGACCCCCCACTGATCGATGCCTACGAGCGATATATGCGGCAGGTTCACATCCCGGACCTCCTGGCCACCGGCTGCTTTCACAGCGCCGCGCTTACCCGCTCGGCCCCGGGCCGGTATCGGGTCAGCTACGAGGCGTCGACCGAGGCGGATCTCGAGCGATATCTGGCGACTCACGCGACGCGGCTTCGAGAGGAGTTCGCATCCCGTTTTTCCGCGGGCGTCACGACTTCACGGGAGGTGTGGACCGCGATCCAGAACTGGAGCTCCCCAACCGGGGGGCACTGACTTCAGCGGATTCACCGTCGGAGATCCGGCTCGCCTCGCAAGAATTTCACCACCGCCGGCACGACGACGCCCGTCTGCTCGAGGTGAGGCAGATGAGCCGCCGAGTCCACCGGCACGAATTTGGCCTGCGGTATCGCGGCAAGGAGCGCCTCGCTTTCCCTGAACGGTGCCACGGGATCCTGTCTCCCCCACACGACCAGTACAGGCAATTGTGTCGCACCCAGCCGGCGGAGCAGGTCGCCCTGGTGGGGGGCGACCGCGATGGCGGCGCGGGTTCGCCGGAGACTCTCGCGCGTGCCCCGGAACCGCTGTTGCACCCGGTAGCGCGCGACCCAATCGGGGTGTCGTTCGGGATGGAGGAAGTCGAGCAGCTGGCCGGTCGCCATCTCCTCGCTGCCGCCTCGCATGACCATGTGGATGTTCCAGGCGCGCGCCGAGCGCTCCTCCGGGGGGAGTGGCCGCCCGGTATTGAAGACGGGGTCGAAGTAGATCAGCGACCGGACCCGCTCGGGATGGCGCTCCGCGAAGCTGGTGACGATGGCGCCGCCGAAGGACAGCCCGGCGAGGTCCACCGGCGTCGTGATCCGCAGGGAATCGAGCAGGCCGGCGAGCTGGCGGACGAAGAGATCCTGGTCGTAGGTCGCATCCGGGCGGTCGGACCAGCCGCGCCCGTAGTAATCGTATCGAACGACGCGAACGCCCGAGTCGGCGAGGCCCTGGTACAGAGAGTCCCAGATGTATGCCGGAACCGAAAATCCGGCCGCGAGGACCACCGCGCGCCCGGTATCCGGGCCGGCCGCCTCGTAGTGGGTGACGCCGTCCGCGAGGCGGACGAACCGCCCGGGGGCTTCCGCGCGCGCCGCATCGTCGAGCTTGCGTCGCTCGGGGTCCTTGACGCGATACATCAGGAGGACTCCCGAGCCCGCGATCAGGGCCGCGAGAAACGTCCAGCGGAGCAGCCGCATCAATAACCCCGTGTGAAAGTCGACGGCTATCCGAGGCTGATAGATAGCACGACCGACTGGGCGGGCGTGAGGTTTCAGCGTATTGACTGCGTCGAGGCCACTCGCGCTATCTTTCCGCGCGCAGGTCCGCTCACTCCTGCATGAGGTGACCATGGCAGAGGGTCCGGTAAGCCTTTACGACCATGTCTACTCCGACTTCGCAAGCGGCGTGGAAGCCGCGGTTCGGCAGGAGACCTACGGTGAGGACCTGGGCCAGAGCAGCTGGTTGACCGCGGGCGAATGGCTCACCTTCGCCGACCTCCTTGGGGTGGACGACGGATCCGAGGTTCTCGAAGTGGGCAGCGGGTCCGGCGGGCCGGCCGTGTTCCTGGCCGCACAGCGCGGCTGCCGTGTCACCGGCGTGGATATCAATGAGCACGGCGTGGGAAACGCGGTTGCCCTGGCGCGCACTCGCGGCCTCGCGGGTCGGGTCGACTTCCTGGCCGTGGACGCCAGCCGGCCGCTGCCGTTCTCCGAGGGTCGCTTCGACGCCGTCGTCTCGAACGACGCCATCTGTCACCTCGCCGACCGCCTGGCGGTGCTGCGGGATTGGCACCGGGTCCTGCGCCCCGGGGGGCGCTTGCTCTTCACCGATGCCATGGTGCTCACCGGCGTCGCGTCGCACGAGGAGCTCGCGATCCGCAGCTCGATCGGCTTCTATCTCATCGTGCCGCCAGGCGTCAACGAGGAGCTGCTGAGAGAGGCCGGATTCGCGGTACGGGCCGTCGAGGACGTCACCCTCAACGCGGCCGAGGTCGCCGATCGCTGGCACTCCGCACGAAGCCGCCACCGCGACGCGCTGGTGACGAGGGAGGGCCAGGCCAACTTCGACGGTCTGCAGCGCTTCCTGGCGTGCGCCCACCGCCTGGCCAAAGAGCGCCGGCTGTCCCGGTACGCCTATCTGGCCGAGAGGCCGGGAAGCCCGTCCTGACACACGGGAGGATGCCCAGTGGTGACCAAGATCAACCTCGCTGAGAAGTTCGACCGGTTCAGCGATCGGTGGAGCCCGAAGATCGTGGCCGACCTGAACGACAGCCACGTCAAGCTGGCCAAGGTCCAGGGCGAGTTCGTGTGGCACCGGCACGCGGAGGAGGATGAGCTGTTCATCGTTCTCCAGGGAGAGCTCACCATCGAGCTGCGCGACGGACAGGTGACGCTTGGCCCGGGCGAGATGGCCGTGATCCCGAAGGGCGTAGAGCACCGGCCGGTGGCGAAAGAGGAGGTCCGACTGATGCTGATCGAGCCCAAGGCGATCCGGCATACCGGGGACGTCGTCAGCGACCTGACGGTCCACGAATACGCAAGGATCTGACGCCGTCGCAGAGGCTTGGAGGTTGCTGTGAGGATCCGCGTTGCGTTACTGGCATGCATGGGAGGTCTGGCATCCGTGGCCGAAGCGCAAACCCCGCCTCCACGGTCCGCTCATCGGCTTCCGCTGGATGTGCTTCCGGACACTCTGGCCGTCTGTCGCTTGCCGCCGGAGGCGGCGATTCCGGCGTGGGCCATGGCGCCGGCGCCGTTTCTCACCATCAGCCGGACTTCCGAGGAGCTGTCCATCACGGCCGTGCAGGCGGCCGTGCCGCCGGCGGTCCGCTGCGAGCGTGACTATCGCGCGCTTCGCGTCCACGGCACGCTTCCACCCGACCTCGTCGGCATCCTGGTGTCCATCGCGGAGCCCCTGGCCCGGGCGGGCCTCAGTATCTTCGCCATCTCCACCTACGACACCGACTACGTGCTGGTGAAGGCGCGCGACCTGCCCGCCGCCCTGGAGACCTTGCGCAGGGCAGGTCACCAGGTGACCTCCTGAAGCTCGTCGCCGCACGAAGGCTTGCTGTACCGCCCCGGGGAGACACTCGTGCCGGATGCACCGATGGAAGATTCCGATGACCCCACCATGGAGGAGATCGGCACCTGGGATACAGAGGCCGACGTCGTGTGTCCCTATTGCGGGGCGGGAATGAGCATCGCCCTCGATCCGGGTGGCGGACGCGACCAGGTGTACGTCGAGGACTGCCAGGTCTGCTGTCAACCGTGGCATGTTCACCTGCGATACGACCGCGATGGCGGCGCCCTGGTGGAGGTGGATCCGGCGGGATGAATCGGCTGTATGTCGTGGGCCCCCTCGTGCCGAGCCGCTGAATGGCACACTATCTGGTGACCGCCTTGCCGCGGGAGGAGCTGCTGCGGGAGCTCGGTGACAAGCTCGCCCGCGACGAGTTCATCAGGTTGCGGCCGTTCGGAAAGGCGTTGTCCTTCGCGTTGCGGCGGGCTCGGCGCCTGCCGAACGGGAAGGCCATGTGGGAGGAGGAGGACTACTGTCAGCCGCCCCTCGCCCAGGAGCGCGCCGCGGTGCTCGATCGCTATTTCGAGCAGCTCTCGGTGGAGCCGGTCGTCGAGGGCACGGGGTGGGCACTCATCGAGGCCTTCCCGGCGATGTTCCCCGACAGGCCGGGACCTTGACCGATCGGACCACAGGAGGACATCGGGCCATGGAGCAGATAGAACGAGCGGAGGCGGTTCGAGGCAAGACGATTCGCTTCACCTGGACTGAAGGGCCGACCAAAGGCGCGCAGCACGACCACGTGTTTCATCGGGACGGGACGGTCGAATGGCATGACGCCGGTGGGGCGGGAAAGGGCGGGGCCGCCAAAGAAAAACCGCCGTACGCCGCCGTGGAGGTCGCTGACAAGGTGTACGCGGTCTCCTATCTCGCAGCGTCGGGATACACGCTGACCGTAGTCCTCAACTTTCGAGACCAGCAGATCGTGGGGTTCGCCTCGAGTGCCAAGGACTGGCATCCGGTACGAGGCAAATTCGAGGTGGTGAGCTGAGGCCTTCGAGCGCCGACCTGCTCGGCCTGGTCGGCGGGCGGCAGGGACACTTCGGGCTCGAGTCGGGCCATCACGGCCGGCTCTGGCTGGACCTCGGGTCCCTGTTTGCCGACGCTCGCGCCATCGAGCCGTTCGTCGCCGCGCTGGCGGACGCGATTCGCCCGCACGAGGTGTCCGGCGTCTGCGGACCTCTGCTGGGCGGGGCCTTCCTCGCGCAACTCCTGGCGCAGCGGCTCGGCGTCGAATTCTATTTCGCGGAGCGGGACCTGCCGCCGAACCGCGACGGCCTCTATCGAGCCAAGTATCGGGTCCCGGCCGCGCTGGCCGCTCGGGTCGAGGGAAAGCGGCTGGCGATCGTCGACGACGTGATGAGCGCGGGGTCGGCACTGCGAAGCACGTACCTCGATCTTCAGTCTCAGGGCGCGACCTGTGTCGTGGCCGGAGCACTGCTGGTGCTCGGCTCGGCCGGCGCCGGTTTCTTCGGGGATCAAGGCATCCCGGTGGAGGCGATGGACCGGCGGGACTTCGAGCTCTGGGAGCCCGCGCGATGCCCGCTCTGCGCCGCCGGCGTGCCGCTGGAAGACATGGCGCTGGCACTTCGATAACGAGGAAGTACCGCGGCGCGCGCCAAGTCGCACCATGGAGGCCAGGGAGGGGAAATGCCGAGTTTCGTGGCGCCGCGGACCCATGACCCGGTTTCGGTTCCAGCCGCCGTGGGGAACTACACCCATGGCCTCGAGGTCCCGGCGGGGGCGCGCTTGCTGTTCATCAGCGGGCAGATTCCGGTCCGCCCGGACGGCAGCGTGCCGGCGGGTTTCGAGAGTCAGTGTCACGCCGTGTGGGACAACCTCCTCGCCGTCCTCGCCAGCGCGGGCATGCGGCCCGAGCACCTGGTGAAGGTCACCACCTATCTGACCAGCCGGGACCAGGCGGAGGTGAACGGGCGAGTCCGGCGCGAGCGCCTGGGAGAGGTCCGGCCCGCGCTCACCGTCGTGATCGCGGAGACGTTCGCGGCCGAGTGGCTGCTGGAGATCGAGGCGATCGCGGCCGCCTAGGGTGACAGGGGGTAACCAGCTGGACGTGCTCCTGGTTCACGGGATGGGCCGCACTCCCATCTCCCTCTTTCGCCTGGCGCGCCATCTCCGCCGCGCCGGGCATCGGCCCCGAGTCGTCGGTTACGTCGCCGCCGTGGAGCACTTTTCCACGATCCGCGACCGGGTACGCCGCAGGCTGGAATTAACTGCTCGCTCCGGCCGGCCGTACGCCGCAATCGGGCATTCACTGGGTGGGCTGCTCCTGCGTGCCGCACTGGGCGGGTGGCCCGAGGCGCTGCCCCTCCCGTGCCACGTCTTCATGCTCGGCACGCCGAACCGGCCGCCTCGGCTCGCTCGCCGGCTGGAGCGACGCTGGCCGTACCGGCTCGTCAACGGAGAATGCGGCCGGCTCCTCGCTCGCGCCGAGTTCTTCAGCGAGCTGCCCCCCATGGGAGTGCCCTGCACGATCGTGGCCGGTACCGGCGGCCGGAGGGGAAGATGGAGCCCTTTCGGCCAGGACGATAACGACGGTGTCGTGGCCGTCGACGAGACGGAGATGGATGGACCGGCATGCCTGACGCGGGTGCCGGTCCGCCACACGTTCATGATGAACGATCGCCGCGTCCGAGCCCTGCTGCTGAGCGCGCTCCACGGTGTCGGTCCGTCGAGCAGCGGTGAGTGATGCCGTTTGCTGAACGGCGGCGCAGGGCCAGTCATGATCGCCGGGGCCAGCAGACCGTTCAAGGTGGAGACATGCTCACGACCGAAACGCCAGTGAGGGACCCATGAATGCATTGCCGATCGCTGCCGCGCTCAGCGCGCTCAACCTCGCGGTCCTCGCCGGCGCCGCGATCCAGGCTCGACCTGGAGGGGCAGGAGGCGCCGGGGACATCCTCCGGGGCCGAGCGCTCGAGCTGGTGGACGAGCGGGGGAAAACCCGCGCCAGGATCAACGTCGAGCCGGGCGGCGAGGTGGTGTTTCGCCTGCTCGATCAGCAGGGCACCATTCGGGTGAAGCTGGGAGCCGGTACGGACGGATCCGGACTGTTGCTCGCCAACGACGCCACCGAGCCGGGTGTGCACATTCTGGCCAAGGCGGAGGGCAGCAGCGTTCGGGTCGTCAACAAGGACGGGAGCGAGCGGGTGATCGCTCCTTGAGCCGATTCCATTCCCCGCTCACGCGGAGAACCGAGGGGACAGATGGCCACCTATGAATACGCGGTTCTGATCGGGCGGGATGCAGCCGGGCCCGGCGGCGGCGTGACCTGGTACGTCAACGGGATCGGGAAGCCCGTCGGCTCCGAGCTGCCGGCGATCCTGAACCACATGGGAGCCGAAGGCTGGCGGGTCGTCGGCCTGGGCGATCTCGGCTTCGATGTTCGGACCGAGATCATCCTGATGCGCGAAGGTCCCTGAGGCGGCGTGAGCATCCGTCCCGTAGCGCTCGCCTGGAGCGGCGGCAAGGACAGCAGCCTCGCCCTGGCGGCTTTGCGGGCGGATCCGGAGGTCGAGGTGGTCGCCCTCGTCACCACGGTGACCGGAGACTTCGACCGCGTCAGCATGCACGGGGTCCGGCGTGCCGTGCTCGATGCCCAGGTAGCGGCCATCGGCATCCCGCTCGTGGCGGCGACGATCCCGGCGGCCGCCAGCAACGCGATCTACGAGGAGGCGTTCACCACCGCGCTCACCGAGGTGCGGCGCCGGTGGCCGGAGGTTCGGCACCTCGCCTTCGGCGATCTTTTCCTGCGCGAGGTTCGGGCGTATCGCGAGGCCCTCCTCGAGCCGCTCGACTGGCACCCGGTCTTCCCGCTCTGGGCGGCTGACACCGGGCGGCTCGCGCGCGAGTTCCTCGAGGCCGGGTATCGCGCCATTCTCACCTGCGTGGACACGACCCAGCTCGCCGCGGAGTTCGCCGGCCGGGAGTTCGATTCCGCCCTGTTGTCGGACCTGCCGCCGAGCGTGGATCCCTGCGGGGAGCGAGGTGAGTTTCATACCTGTGTCTACGCCGGCCCGATCTTCCGCCGGCCGCTCGCCCTCCGCACCGGCGAACGGGTCCTGCGCGACGGCCGTTTCGAGTACTGCGACGTCCTCTTGGCCGGAACCGAAGAATCCTCCGGCCGTGGCCTTCTGGCGGACGTGGAGGTGGGATGAGCTGGTGGCGGAACCTGTTCGGCGGCGGAGCCCGGCCGGAGGAGACCATGCGCCTGACGCGCCGGGTCATGGATCTGTTCGCGGAAGGCAAGTCCGACGAGGATGCCGAGCGCACCCTGTTCCGGGAAGGCGTTCCCGTCGAGCCGAGCCCGCTCGATCGTGGCGGAGGTGCGGCGGGTGCGGCGGCGGATCCACGGAGAATAGGCGGTGACCTCGAGATCCGTGGACTGGTCCGAGCTCCGCCGGGAGCTGCTGGCCATGGCGGCGCGCGATCTCGCGGTCCGCGAGCAGCTGGCGGCCGATGGCTCGCTGTTCCATGGCTACCACCCCAGCATGCAATCGGTGCACGACGCGAACGCCGACCGCCTGGCCGCGATCGTGGATCGGCACGGCTGGCCGGGCGAGCCCCAGGTCGGCAGGGACGGCGCCGAGGCTGCGTGGCTCATCGCGCAGCATGCGATCGGGCAGCCCGCGTTCCAGCGGGCGGCGCTGACCGCACTGTGGGAGGCGGCGAAGCGCGGAGACGTTCCCGCGCTGCAATGCCGCCATGCTCGAGGATCGGATCCGGGTCTTCGAGGGCCGTCCGCAGCGCTACGGGACCCAGTTCGATTGGGATGCCAACGGCGAGATGAGTCCGCTGCCGATCGACGATCCGGCCGGCGTGGACGACCGCCGCCGCGTGCTGGGGCTCGCGCCGCTGGAACAGGATCTCGCCGAAAGAAGGCGTGCGACGATGGAGGGGCGGGAACGCCCGCCGGCCGACTGGACGGCCCGGCAACGTGAGATGGAGGCGTGGCTGGGTGAGGTCGGCTGGCGCCGATGAGGCGCGATCCGCTTGGGATGGACGACACCGAGATCCTCGAGCGCCTGCGCCGGCTGGAGCGGGAAGCCCGCCCCCTCGAGCCCGGCGCGAGCCGCCGGAGGCGGCTCCGCGACGCGGTGATCGCTTCCTCGGAGCGGTTCCTGAGGAGGATCGAGACGCTCAAGGCGTTCAACGACGTCCAGCAGCCGGGGATCGGACTGGTGGACTTCCCGGTCTCCGAGCGGGGTATCTCGATCGAGACGGCGATCGACCTCGTGGAGCGCGAGGTCGTCCGGCCCGGCGGAAACACCGCGTCGGGCGGCCACCTCGCCTACATCCCGGGGGGCGGAATCTATCATGCGGCGCTGGGTGACTATCTCGCCGCGGTCAGCAACAAATACGCGGGCATCTTCTTCGCCGGCCCGGGTCCGGTGCGGATGGAGAACCTGCTGGTGCGCTGGGTGGCCGACCTGGTGGGCTATCCGGCCGGCGCTGCCGGCAACATCGCCTCCGGCGGCAGCATCGCCAACCTGACGGCCATCGCCACCGCGCGCGATGCCCACCGCCTCCGCGGCGCCGACTACGCGTCGGCGGTCGGTGTACCTCACCACCCAGGCGCATCACTGCATCGAGAAGGCGCTCCGGATTGCCGGGATGGCGCGAGTCGCCGATCCGGCAGATTCCGATGGACTCGGGATATCGGATGCGACCTGAGGCATTGGAGCAGGCGATCGCGGCCGACCGGGTCCGGGGCCTCAGCCCGTGGCTCGTGATCGCGGCCGCCGGCACCACCGACACCGGCGCGGTGGACCCGCTCGACGCCATCGCGACGATTGCCCGGCGCGGAGCGATGCTGGTTCCACGTGGACGCCGCGTACGGCGGGTTCTTCCTGCTGACCGAGCACGGCCGCGAGGCGTTGCGGGGGATCGAGCGGTCCGATTCGGTGGTGCTCGACCCCCACAAGGGACTCTTTCTGCCCTATGGCGCCGGCGTCGTGGTGGTCCGCGATGCCGCGCCCCTCCTGGCCAGCCACGACTACTCGGGCAGTTACATGCAGGACGCGCTGCGAGAGCCCGGCGAGATCTCTCCCGCCGACGTGTCGCCGGAGCTGTCCAAGCATTTCCGGGCGCTCCGCATGTGGCTTCCTCTGATGCTGGTTGGAATCGGGCCCTTCCGGGCCGCGCTGGAGGAGAAGCTCCTGCTGGCGCACTATTTCTACCGGGAGATCGAGCGCGCCGGGTACGAGGTCGGCCCCCCGCCTGACCTGTCCGTCGTGACGTACCGATGGGTACCGCCGGGGGCAGGTCCGGAGCGCATCGACGAGCTCAACCGGGCGATCGTGGAGGGGGCCCGGCGGGACGGGCGGTTGTTCCTCTCGTCCACCATGCTCGACGGCCGATTCACCCTCCGGATGGCGGCGTTGGCCTTTCGGACTCATCGACGGACGATCGACCTGGCCGTTCGCGTGCTGCGGGAGCAGGCGGCGGCGGTCGGAAAGGCTTGAGGCCGTGGTGCGTGTGACGGCTACAGCCAGCGAGGCACCCGGGACAGGTAGTCGTGATACCGGCCGCCGAACTGCGCCGCCATTTTGCTCGGGCACCGGCACGGTCCTACGAGGCACCGTCATGGCACAGCGGGCCGGCCCTGTCGCGGACCGCCCGTCCGACGTAGCATCCATGTTCGATCCTCATGCGTCACCTCTGCGCTCTTCTTCTCTTGATGATCTCGCCCACCGGCGACGCTCGCTCGCCTGGGGCAGAGACGGCCGCGTCCGGCCCTGCCCAGAATCCGCTGCCGCGCTGGCAGTTCGCGGCCGCCTTCGTGAAGCGTGACTCCGCCGCGCTTCGCCGGTACCTCGCCTCCGATGTCCTGATCTGGCCGCCCGCTCCGGACACCGCTCGCCGAGGGAGCCCCCGCCATCGCGTACTTCGTGGGCCTGGCGCTCTCGTCCCAGGTCTCGCGGTCGGAGCTCCGGCCCCGGTCAGTCACCGGCAACGGGACGTATGTGATCGAGAACGGCATGTGGAGCTTCACCCACCAGCGGGTCAGGGTGAGCGCGCGGTACGACCTCAGGTGGCGTCAGGCGAATGGCCGCTGGCAGGTGAGCTTCTTGAAGTGGGATCTCTTTCGGTAGCGGAGCGCACTGATGTCCGAGGGCAAGGGTATGAAGCCGGACTGGCTCTCCCGGATCGAGACGCTGGGCACCACGGCCGTGGTGCTGCTGGTGGGCAGCATGATGATCTGGTACGAGGCGGTCGAGCGCGAGCGCCGGCTTGCCCTCACCATCGGCAGCGCGGTCCTGCTCTACGTAGTCGCGCTGGTGTGGTTCGGGCGGCGGTCGACCCCGTCCCGCATCGCGTGGTGGCCGTTCGCCTGCGCCGGACTGGTCACGGGGGCCATCGCCGAGCTGATCAACGCCAAGTTCCTGGTGACGCGCGAGCTGTTGATCGCGGCCTTGACCGGCCTGGCGATCGGGACGGCGCACTGGGCCGCACTGCGGCTGTGGATTCGCCTGACCGAAGGCCGCGTGGCGGTAGTCGTCTTTCCTTCAGAGGAGGAGGTATGGCCCAGGACCACCCGATCTCGCGCCGGGGACTGCTCGGAGCCGGCGCCGGCGCCGCGGCCGGTCTCGTCGTCCAGCAGACTCGCGGGCCAGAGCCCGCCCGGCCAAGCGTGCGAGGACGCGACGCCGCCTCAGACCCGCGGACCTTACTACCCCACTCGCGATCGACCCGACGAGGATCCCGACCTCACTCGTGTCGCGGGCCGGCCGGACCGGGCGACCGGCGAGATCGTCTACGTGCGAGGCAGGGTCCTGGACCAGTCGTGCAAGCCGGTCACCGGAGCGCTGGTCGAGATCTGGCAGGCGAACAGCTGGGGGCGGTACGATCACGAGGGCGATGCCGGCAACCCTCGGCCTCTTGACCCCAATTTCCAGAGCTGGGCCGAGATGCTCACCGACAAGGACGGCGGCTTTCGATTCAAGACCATCAAGCCCGGCGCCTATCCGGCGGACGACAGCGGCTGGATCCGACCGCCTCATATCCACTTCCGGGTGTCGAGGCGGGGATACCACGAGCTGGTCACCCAGATGTACTTCGCCGGCGACCCGCTCAACGAGCGTGATCGGATCCGGGAGGCTCTCGACCCCGAGGATCGCGAGCGAGTCACCGTCGCGCTCCAGCCCGCGGACGCCGGGGCCGAAGCGGATTCGCGTCTCGGCCTGTTCGACATCACCTTGCGGCAAGTGACCTGAGGGCGGGGCACTCCATGGCCAACGAGGTCGTCGCCCACTACCTGGACGGTCGAGTCGTCAAGGGGATCACCCTGGACGTGGATCCCGGCCGGCCGCTGTGCCACATCCGGACGCCGGGGCAGGGGACTCTGGAGGTCAAGCTCAAAGACCTGAAGGCACTCTTCTTCGTGAAGGACCTGGTGGGCAACTCCGGCCGCAGCGATATCCTGGCGCTGGAGCCGAGCGATGGACGGGCGCGGGGCGCCTATCCGATCGAGCTGGAATTCGTCGACGGCGAGCATCTGGTCGGGCTCACGGTGCGGTATCCGCCCGTGCGACCCTTCTTCTTCGTCCTGCCGGGCGACTCCCGGAGCAACAACCTGCGGGTGCTGGTCAATCGGGCGGCGGTGAAGCGGATGAGCCAGCCGCCACCGCCCGCCGCGTAGGGGCGGGAGGACGTCGAGCATGAACCAACCGCATGCCACGTCCGACGTCGCGCTGGTCGAGCGATTCTATGCGGCCTTCGACCGCCGCGATCACCTCGCCATGGCGGCCAGCTACGCGCCCACGGCACGATTCTCGGATCCGGTATTCCCGGAGCTGACCGGATCTCGAATCGGCCTGATGTGGAGGATGCTGTGCGAACGGGCCACCGATCTGCGGGTGGAATGCGGGCCGGTGCGCATGGAGGGCCACACGGCCCGGGTCGAGTGGCAAGCGTGGTACACCTACAGCGGAACCGGGCGGCAAGTGCACAATCGGATCGCGGCCTCTCTCGAGGTGGAGCGACGGCTTGATCCGTCGGCACGACGACGAGTTCGATCTCTACCGATGGGCGCGGCAGGCGCTCGGCGATCAAGGGACTTCTGCTCGGCTGGACGCCCCCGGTGCAGCGGGCGATCCGCCGGCAGGCGAGCCGCTCGCTGGCCGCGTTCACCGCGCGGGTCGAGGCCGCCCCGCGGCCGATGGAGGGCATGGGGCCTCCTGAGTAAGTGTTCGATTCACCATATTCCGAGGACGTCCCGCGCCCGCCACGAGGCGGACGTTACCGCTCGGAGCGTTTCAGGAGTGAAACATGAGCATGCTGTCGCTGTCGCGGCCCGCCCCCGACGAATCCAAGGCCTTCTATCACGGCTACATCTCCGAGGTCCCCGGCGAGCTGATCGGGAAGTATCTGGTGGACCAGCTCGATGTCCTCGAGCGGCTGATGGCGCCGCTGGACGACGTCGCGGCTCGGAGCCGCTACGCCGCGGGCAAATGGAGCGTGAAGGAGGTGTTGGGGCATCTCATCGATGTCGAGCGGATCTTCGCCTACCGCTTGCTGCGGATCGCCCGGGGTGATGCCACGCCCCTGCCCGGGTTCGACGAGAACGCTTATGTCCCCACCGGGGACTTCGATGCGCGGCCGCTCGCGTCTCTTATGGAGGAGTTCCGCACGCTGCGACTGAGCACGATCGCGATGATGGATGGTCTGCCGCACGAAGGGTGGTCACGCAAGGGGCAGGCGAGCGGCTCCCCCATCAGCACCCGGGCGCTGGCCTACATCATCGTGGGCCACCTGACGCATCACGTCCGGGTGCTGCGGGAGCGCTACCGCCTGTCGCCGGCGTCGGATGCCGTGGCGACCCCCTGATTCGCGGGCCGGATCATGATCCTCCGGATCTGTGACGACGGGCGGGAGCGGATTACCCAGGCATCGGTAGACCTGGTCGAGGCGTTCTTCGCACCGGACGCGATCATCGGCGACGGCACCGAGATCACGCTGACCGAAGGCGAACGCTGGCTGGCGGCATTGGCCGTCGGCATACGGGGGAGCCCGTCCGAATTCCTGTTGTCGGGAGCGATAGGGGAAACGGCGACGGTCTCCGGTCAGGCGGGGCGCGGCGACGCGCTCCGCCGGTTTCGGGAGTTCCTGTCCAGTGAATAGAAGACTCCTCGGTCGCGAAGGATTCCCGACATGACCGCGCCGGCCAACGGGATGGAGCTGGTGGTGGACAGTTCCGCCCTCATCGCCATCCTCACCGGGGAGCCGGCCCGCGACCGGCTCATCGCCCGGACCCAGGGAGCGGAGCTGCTGGCACCGGGCTCGGTCCACTGGGAAACCGGCAACGCGCTCTCCGCCTTGCTCAAGCGACGGCGGCTGAAGCTGGCCGAAGTCCAGGCGGCCCTCGCGGCCTACGCGCGAATTCCCATCCGGCTGGTCGAGGTCGAGTTGGGGGCCGCACTGGAGCTGGCCGACCGGTTCGGGCTGTACGCGTACGACGCCTACCTCATGGCGTGCGCCCGGCGACACGGTGCTCCCCTGCTCACGCTGGACCCCCGTCTCGGACGAGCGGCCCACGAGGCCGGCGTGCGGGTACTGGAGGTGTAGGGATGAAGGAGTTCTCCGCGCACGAGGCGCGGCAGCGGCTGGCCTCGGTCCTGGATCGGGCCGGAAAAGACGGCGCGGTCAGAATCCGCCGGAAGGATGGCCAGGCGTTCGTGCTGCGGCCTGAGCCGCCGGAGCAGACGGCGCATTCGCCGCTGGACGTGCCGGCCATCGAGACGCGGCTCACTCGCGACGAGATCCTTGACGCGATTCGGGAGGGGCGGCGGCCCGCGTGACCGCCGGCTGATCACGCGTGGGGGATCATACTGGAGGGATTCATGGCCAATATCGATGACTGCGTTCCGGGGCGCAGCGCGCGGGTGCTCCAGACCGGCGTGGCTCGCGTCGCCGGCAAGACTGGCACCATCGTGGAGGTCTCACGCACGAGGCGCCCGCCGACTGGGCCATTGAAGGACCGGGTCACGCTCGATGTCCCGGGGCACGGGGAAGTCGCGTTCAGTCCGGCCGACATCGACGTGCTCCCGTAGGGCAGCTCGAGCGGTCTCGTGGAGCCAGGCAGCGGGAGCCAGCCGTTCCGCATACGCCCCGCCATCCCCGCCGACGCGCCGGTGATCGCCCTGCATCGGGCGCGGATGTTCCAGGATATGGGGCAGCTGCCACGGGCGGCGTTCGATCCGCTCCGCGCCGTGGCCGAGCCGGTCCTGGCTCGGGCGCTGGCGGGGGAGAATACGTGGGTTGGCTGCTCACACCCGCCGGCGAGCCGGAGCGCGTGATCGCGGGCGCTGGGGTTCAGCTCCGGAACGCCCTGCCTCATCCGGTCGATCTCGGCAGTGGGGAGGTGGGCATCGCCGGGGGTCGGCACGGCATCGTGCTCAATGTCTTCACCGAGCCCGGGTGGCGTCGCCGGGGACTGGCGGAGATCCTCATGCGCCATGTGCTCGAGTGGGCTCGCGACCAGCGGCTCGACCGCCTCGTGCTTCATGCCTCGGAACAGGGAAAGGCACTCTACCAACGGCTCGGATTCGTGGCGACGAACGAGATGCGGTTCACCGGCTCGCTGCGCGGTCCGGACGGCGAGCCGCCTGAGCCGTGAGGCCGAGGTGGTGGGTTATCTTTCGAACTCCGCAACTCGGACGTCGCATCGGAATCGGTGCTGCTCGGGGTGACGTGATGCCAATCATTCGTGCCTGCCACGCGGTCACATGGATGCTGACCCTTGTTGCTTGTAGTCCCAAGCCGCCGGGCGCGGAGCGGCCGCCGGCGGCGACCGCCGCGACCCTGACCGACCGGGAGTGGGTGTTGGTCGGGCTCGGTGAGCTGGACGGCCCGCTCGGCGCGGGTGGCCGCCCGGCCACCATCCGGTTCGATCCGGCCACCGGACGAGCGGAGGGGTTCGCCGGATGCAACCGGTACAGCGCGGCGTACACCCTCACCGGCGACAGCCTCGCCTTCGGTCCGGCGGTCTCGACTAAGATGGCGTGTGTCGACGGGGACGAGCTGGAGCGGGGGTACCTGGCCATGCTGCCGGCGGTCAGGAGCCACGAGCTGTCCGACTCGACCCTCACCCTCAATGGCTCGGGCGGACCGCTGGCACGCTTCCGCACCCCCTGACCACAGGAGTTCCCGTGGAGCTGGAAAGTGAGCGCGCCACGACCTGACCGCTGGACCCACGTCTCCTCCGGGCTTCCGATCGGCCTGGCGCTGGGCGCCGGCATCTGGGTGCTGTCGGCTTCCATCACCGGACATCGGGAACCCTGGGATTCACCGGGCATCTACTACGCGGCCGCGCTGCTCGGCTCCGGCGTCATCGGTGGATTCCTCGTGCCGGGCCACTGGGCCGAGGTGGCGGTAGGGGTCTTTGCCGGCCAAGCGGTGGTGCTGCTGGCCAGAGTGCTTGCCGATCCGGCGAGCGGCGGTCTGTGGCCACTCGGACTTCTCTTTCTCGGCCTCTACTCCCTCGTGTCATTGCTGGGCGCCGGTCTGGGATCGGGCCTGCGTCGCATCGTCGGCGGCCGGCCAGGATGAGCGTCCGCCTCTTTCCGGCGCGAGGCGGCATTCTGCTGGTGACCGCCGTCGCGATCGCAGCGGCCTGCCAGGAGCGGACCGGAGCGCTCTCTCCGGCATACGAGACCCGGTTCGCCGACGAAGGCATCGTCCGCCGTGCGGAGGACCGGCTGTTCCGTTTCACCAGGAATCCGGGAACCCGCCGGGAGTTTCGGGAGGACCGGCCGGCCTCCGTGGTGGTGACGCGGAAGAGCGTGCTCATCCACAAGAACGAGAAGGTGGGCCTCGAGATCACGCCCCGCAGCCGGCGCTTTTACGCTGTCGAGCGCGAGCGCGATCGGGTTCGGGTCCGATCGGGACAGGGGCGCACCGAGGAGGTCTGGTCGTTCGAGCCCCCGGACGACGCCGCCGGCTGGGTGGCCGACATTCGAGCGGTGATTCGAGGCTCGGACAGCGATGCGAATCCCTAGAGTCCCAAGCGTGAGGAGGCCGGATGTCGCAGCACATCTACAAGACGATCGAGCTCGTCGGCTCGTCCACGGTGGGCGTCGAGGACGCCATCCAGAAGGCGATCGCGAAGGCCGCCGAAACCGTCCGCAACTTGCGCTGGTTCGAGGTGACGGAGACCCGTGGGCACATCGAGGGCGCGCGGGTCGCCCACTGGCAGATCACGCTGAAGATCGGGTTCACGCTCGAGGATGGCGCCTAATGCCACCGAGGGAGTCGTGAGATGAGGAAGTCGGCCAGGTGATCAGAGACCTGGCGCTGGCGCTGCGCACGCTCCGTCGGAGCGTCGGCTACAGTCTCGCTGTGGTGCTGACGCTGGCCCTCGGGATCGGGGGGACGGCGGCGGTGACGAGCGTGCTGCACTCGGTGCTCCTGCGCCCCTTGTCGTACGCGCCGGCGGACCGCGTGGTCATGGCGCTCGAGCGGGACTCGACCGGAAGCGAGCGACTCGCTTCCTACCCGACCTTCCGGGATTGGCGATCCGGTGCCAAGGCGTTCGAGGGACTGGCGTTCGTCCGCGGACTCGGGGCGGTGATGAAGACCGGAGCGGGTTCCGAGCGCCTGATCGGCGCGTACGTGTCCGAAGACTTCTTCCGCGTGCTCGCCGACACCCCGTTGCTCGGCCGGACGCTCGCAGCCGAGGATTTCACCTCGGCGAACGCGACCGCTGTGGTCCTCTCGCACCGACTCTGGCAGCGCCGGTTCGGCGGCGATCGCTCCGCCCTCGGCCGCACGCTCGTCCTTGGGGGTCGCAGCTACACCGTCGTCGGGAGTGATGGCGCCGGACTATGGCTATCCCCCGTGGGCCGACCTGTACGCCCCGATCGCGGCGATCGAAGCGACCGACGCCGCCCTCACCCAGCGCGGCCTCCACGTGGACAGCCGGGTCGTGGGCCGCCTCCGCGCGGGGGTGGACACAGCGGCGGCCCGTCGCGACCTGTCCGCCATCGCCGCGCGGCTCGCAAACGACTATCCGGGGGACAGCCGCGGCTGGCGGTCCGTCTCACTCTACCCGGTCGCGGAGGAGGTCTTGGCGGGCGTCGGTCCTCAGCTCCAGCTGCTGACCGTCGCCGCGGCCTTCGTGTTGCTCATCGCCTGCGTCAACATCGCCAACCTCTCCCTGGCTCGAGCGACCGTGCGCTCTCGCGAGCTCGCGATCCGTAGCGCGCTCGGCGCCGGCCGGGGAGCCCTGTTCCGTCTGCTCGTCGCCGAGAGCCTCGTTCTCGGCGGGGCGGCCGCCGTCCTCGGCCTGCTCGGCGCGCGCGGGTTCGTCGGTTGGATCAAGGCTTCGGCCAGGACGGTGCTCCCGCGGGTGGATACCATCGCGGTGGATGTCAGCATCCTCGTCGCAACCGCGGCGGTCGCGGTCCTGGTGGTGGTGGGGTTCGGGCTGGTGCCGGCGCTGGGCGGACCCGGTCGCGCGCTGATCGCGGCGTTGAGGGATGGCGGAGGCGCGGGCAGCGGGAGGGCGCGTCAACGACTCCGCGCCGCATTGATCGTCGCGGAGTTCGCGCTTGGCCCTGATGCTCCTCGTCGGAGCGGGGCTGCTGGTCCGCAGCCTTCAGCAGCTCCAGCAGGTGCGTCCCGGCTTCGACCTCGACCACCTCGTCGCCATCCCGATCGACCCTCCCTCCCCGCGGTACGACGACCCGGCGCGCGCACTCGCGCTCTACGACGCCATCGCGGAGACCGTCCGGGGTGTGCCGGGCGTCCGATCGGTCAGCCTGACCAACCACGTGCCGTTGAGCGGTGCTTCGATCATCACGCCCTTCGAGGTGGCCGGCGCGGCGCCCGACAGCGTTGGCGTGCTCTTTCGCTCGGTGGACTCCGAGTACTTCGAGACCGCCCGCATTCCGATCCTCGCGGGGCGGGGCTTCGAGCGGAGCGACATGGTCGGGGAAGCCCGTCGGTGCTCGTCAACCAGGCGCTGGCGCGCCGGTACTGGCCCGGCCGGAGTCCGATCGGGGAGACGGTCACGGTTCACAAGGCCGCTCAAGGGCGGGCCGACTTCGGCCAGCCGATTCGGGCCACCGTCATCGGGGTGGCCGGCGACGTCCGGCACTTCAGTCTCGACAATGACTTCCAGCCGGAGGTCTACGTCCCTTACACCGTGGCGGTCTGGCCCCGGATCGCGGTGCTGGTCCGAGCCGATGGCCCGCCCGACCGCCTCGTGCTCGCCCTCAAGCGCGCGGTGCTGGGCGTGGACCCGGACCTGCCGCTCGAGGGCGCCGATTTCCGCAGCGGGATTCAGACGCTCACCGGCATGCTGGACGACACGCTGGCCTATCGGCGGTTGGTGACGGGCCTGTTGCTGGCCTTCGCGGTGCCGGCGTTGCTGCTCGCGGCGCTGGGCATCTACGGCGTGGTCGCCTATCTCGTCGTGCAGCGATCCCATGAGATCGCCATTCGGATGGCGTTAGGGGCCTCCCGGGAGTCGGTGGTCCGGATGGTGTTGGGCCAGGGACTCAGGCTGGCCCTGGCAGGGGCAAGCCTCGGGCTCCTCGGGTCCCTCGCGGCGACCCGCCTGCTTCAGGCGCAGCTCTTCGGTGTCAGCTCCACCGACCATCTCACATTGTTGGGGGCGACCGGTATCTTGGTGCTGGTGGGGTTGGGCGCGTCGTACCTTCCCGCGCGGCGGTCGGCCGGAGTGCCGCCGATGCGGGTGCTGCAGTCGCAGTAAGGTGGAGACCGTCGTGTCACCGCAGGAACCGCGAACCCGGATACCGGAGGTCCTGTGACACAGGAGCCGCATCTCCCGCTCAATACCAAGGAATTTGCCGCCGGCTGGCAGAACATCGTCGAGGAGCATCTGGCGAAGGACCTGGCCAACGCGATTCACAAGCTGGCCGCGAGACAGCCGGGCGGGACGGAGGCCCTGGCGCGCCACGTCACCCACGCGCTACAGGTGGCGGCGGGTCCGGCGGGCAGCGTGCAGGCGGCCATCCACTACCTGTGTGAAGTCGCCGACCGGGTGGAGGAGCCGGGACCCTCCTAGGGCCCGCCGTCGTCGACCGAGATGACCTTGCGCCGAGCGTTGCTTCGGTCTGCTCTCCTGATGCTCGGTGCGACCCTCGGATCGCAGGCCTCGGCACAGGCGCCGGCGGGGTGGCCTCTCCATGGCCTGGATCTGGGCGGAACACGCTACTCGCCCCTCACCGCAATCGACACCGCCAACGTCGCGCGGCTGCAGCCGCTGTGGACCTATCACAGCGGGGTGACCGCGACTTTTCAAGCGACGCCGATCGTCCTCGATACCGTGATGTTCGTCTCGCTTCCGTTCAGCGGCGTCGCGGCCATCGACGCGCGGACCGGACGGGAGATCTGGCGGTACAAGCACCAATCCCGCTTGGCGCAGCTCTGTTGCGGACCGGCAAACCGTGGGGTCGCGGTCGCCGAGGGCAGGGTCTACGTGGGAACCGTGGACGGGCGCCTCATCGCCCTCGACGCGACGACCGGAGTCCTCCTGTGGGACATCACGGTGGCCGAGTATCGGGGCACGACGGAGACGACCAGCCAGTTGGGGGCCGACGATCCCTTGGCCCAGGCGGGCGCCACCGGGTCCACCGGGGTCGGCATCAGTGCGGCTCCCCTGGTGCACGACGGCAGGGTATTCGTGGGGATCGCCGGGGTGGGCTATGGCCTGCACCCGGATCGAGGGCTCGCCGTGGTGGGAGTTGTCGGCCAGTACGGGCGGTCCGGGCTGATGGCGGCCTTCGACGCGCGGTCGGGGGAGTTGCTCTGGAGCTTCGACGTGACCGGGCCGGGTTGGGAGGGCGCATTCCGGGCCGCCACGCCCGACGGTGTGCCGCTCCGGCGCGACCTCGCACTCGAGCGCTCGGAAGCGCCCGACCATGCGGACGGGTGGAAATTCGGCGGCGGGTCGATCTACACCACGCCGGTGGTGGACCCGGAGCGCCACCTCCTCGTCTTCGGCACCGGCAATCCCTCGCCCCAGATGGCCGACGCCTCCCGTCCTGGGGACAACCTGCACACCTCTTCGCTCGTCGCGCTCGACGTTCGGACCGGCAAACTGGTCTGGCATTACCAGCAGGTGCCCCACGACCGCTGGGGATACGATGCGGCCAGCTCACCGGTGCTGCTGGACGTGGACCGCGAGGGAAGACGGGTTCCCGCCGTGGCCCAGGCCGGGAAGACCGGCTGGGTCTACGTACACGACCGGAGGAACGGCCGCCTGCTGTTCAAGTCCGAGGCGTTCGTTCCCCAGCGCAACCTGTTCACTCCTCCCCGTCCGGGCGCGGGGGTCGTCATCGCACCCGGCATCGGCGGTGGGGCCAACTGGTCGCCGTCCGCGTTCGATCCCAGGCGGGATCTGTTCTACGTGGGCGCGCTCCACCTTCCGACCAGATACATCGCTCACCAGGCTCGGAGGCCGGACGGTAGCGTGCTCCGGTATGCCAGTACCCAGACACGACAGAGGCCTGGGGCACCTTGACCGCCCTCGACCTGGCCGCCGGGGGCCGCGTTCGCTGGCAGGTCAGGACCGCGGAGCCCCTGATCGGCGGCGTGCTGGCGACGGCCGGCGGTCTGGTGTTCTCCGGGGCGGGGCAGGGAGTCTTCGCGGCATTCGACGCCGGCAGCGGCAGGCGCCTCTGGTCGTACCAGTGTGATGCTGGGGTCAACGCGCCACCGGTCACGTACTCGGCCGGAGGCAGACAATACGTCGCCGTCGCGGTCGGAGGAAACGCGTTGTTCGGCTTCAGGCAGGGAGACATGGTGATGGGGTTCGGTCTGCCGGGAGACGCACATTGAACCGGCTGGCGCTCCGGGCGACGGTGCACTGTCTCACGGGGTGCGGGATCGGGGAAGTGTTGGGCATGGTGCTGGGCACCGCCTACGGCTGGTCGAATCTCACCACCATCCTGGCCGCCGTCGCCTTGGCCTTCCTCTTCGGGTACGGCCTGACCCTGGTTCCACTGCGGCGAGCCGGGCTCCCCTGGAATCGGGCGCTGCGGCTGGCCTTCGCGGCCGACACTCTGTCGATCGCTCTGATGGAGTTGGTGGACAACCTCATCATGATCCTCATCCCGGGGGCAATGGATGCTCCGCTCGGCAGCGTGCTGTTCTGGGGGAGCCTGTTTGCGGCGCTGCTGGTCGCGGGCGTCGCGGCGTATCCGCTCAACCGCTGGCTGATCGGCCGTGGACGGGGACATGCCGTAGTGCACCAGGCGCACGGTGCCGGGCACGGCCATCACTGACGCTTCGGGTCGCCCGGACCCGACTGGCGGAGTGGAATTTTCCGCGGCACGTTAGACTCCACTCTCGCACGGCAACACGACCTCGTCGCGGATGCAGTGGTGGTGCAATGACTCGTCGGTCCCCAGCGACTCTTCTCATCCTGGCCGGGATGTTGATGCCGGTGGTGGCGGCGCGCGCGCAGGCAGCGCCAGCTTCCCCCACCCGAATCATGACTCCCCTCGCGGGCGATCGCCGGGTGGCCGGGCTCTTCGCCGAGCGGATCAGGTTCCTCCCCGGCGATCGCGGCAGGCCCCACGTCCACAGCGGTGAGCTCCACGTCACGGTCGTGAGCGGACGCATCTTCGTCAATTGGGGCACTCGGTTCGACACCACGGGTGCCCGCGCGCTCGCGGCCGGGGACTTCGTGGTCCTGCCGGCGGGCCGGCCTCACTTCGAATGGGTGGAGGAAGGCGCGGAGATACACGTGCAGGGAGTAGGACCGGTCTCGACCGATTACCTGGACAGCCTCCCGAAGTCCGGACGCTGAGCCGCGGTCGCCGGAGCTTCGGGCGGCAGGTACCCTCAACTTCACGGGAAGATTTCCCGAGTCGAGGATCAGAGATGCCGGACAGCGAATCGCAATCGAGCCGCGCCATGGATCGAGCGGCGGGAAATAGCTTCGTGAACCCCGAGGGCCCGAGTCGCATCGGTCAGATCGCGATCCCCGTCGGCGATCTCGATCGCGCCGTGCGGTTCTACGGCGACATGCTCGGCCTTCGCCTGCTGTTCCGCGCGCCGCCGGCGCTGGCGTTCTTCGACTGCGGCGGCGTGCGTCTGATGTTGAGCCCGCCCGAAGGACCCGACGCCCCGCGGCAGGCCGCCGTGGTGTACTACGTGGTCGCCGATCTCGACACCGCCTATCGGACGCTGTCCGGCCGCGGAATCACGTTTCTCGACGCTCCGCACTGCGTCGCTCGCCTGCCCGACCACGAGCTCTGGATGGCCTTCTGCCGGGACTCAGAGGACAACCTGCTCGCCCTGATGAGCGAGGTCCGCGCCGACGCGCTGCCGGCGCGGCACAATTAGTCTTCAGGCGAACCGACAACCTTCGGAGAGCATATGCTCCGCCAGCACGAACCCGAGTCCCCGCCCACCGCGGTCGCCGATCCGGTCGGCGAGCGCCTCCTCCGGGCCCGGACCATCATCATCAGCGGGGAGATCACCCAGAAGCTCGCCGCCACCGTCTCGGGCCAGCTTCTCGCGCTCGCCGCGGAGTCCGAAGCGGACATCACCGTCTTCATCAACTCGCAGGGGGCCACGTCGAGGCGGGCGACACGATTCACGATCTCCTCCGCTTCATCCGGCCGCATGTGCGGATGATCGGAACCGGGTGGGTGGCGAGCGCGGGCGCCCTCATCTTCGTCGCGGTGCCGAAGGAGCAGCGGTTCTGCCTTCCCAACACGCGCTTCCTGCTGCACCAGCCCGCCGGCGGCGCCGGCGGCACGGCCAGCGACATCGACATCGAGGCCCGCGAGATCCTGCGGATGCGGGACCGGTTGAACCGGATCTTCGCGCGGGAAACGGGCCAGCCGCTCGAGCGCATCGAGGAGGACACCCACCGGAACTTCTGGCTGGGGGCGGAGGCCGCGCTGCGCTACGGACTCGTCGGGCGCATCATCGAGCACGTCGGCGACCTCGACGGATGAGGGAGGCACCGCATGGGTCTGCGTGAGGAATTCGAGGCGACCGGCAACTGGCTCTTCCGCCGCCGGGGATACCTGCCGCTCCTGCTCTTCCCGCTGCTCCTGATTGCCGCCCGCGAGTCCGCCTATCCGTCGGGCGACCACGGGCTCGACCTGGCCTGGGAGGCCTTCTGCCTGCTCCTCGCGCTGGTCGGCCTGGGCCTGCGGATCGGGACGGTGGGGTTCGTGCCGCGTGACACGTCGGGGCGCAACACCGGCCGGCAGCTGGCCGGCTCGCTCAACACCAGCGGGTTCTATTCCGTTGTCCGCCATCCCCTGTATCTCGGCAACTACCTCATGTGGCTCGGCGTGGCGCTGTTTCCCCGGTCGTGGTGGGCGCCGGTCATCGTCAGTCTGGTCTTCTGGCTGTACTACGAGCGGATCATGTTCGCCGAGGAAGAGTTTCTGCGCAGGAGGTTCGGCCCGCTGTACACCTCGTGGGCCGCTACCACGCCGGCATTTCTTCCGCGACCCCACCTCTGGCGCCGTCCGGGAGCCCGGTTCTGTTTCCTGACCGTGCTTCGACGCGAGCACTCCACCCTGCTGGCCCTCATCGCATCACTGACCGCGCTCGAGCTCGCGGGCGACTACGGCTACACCGGCCGCCTGATCGTCGATCCGGTGTGGGGGACCGCCCTGGCCGTCACGCTCGTGCTCTGTCTGGCCGTCCGGGCGGTGAAGCACCGCACGCGGCTGCTGCACGTAGAGGGCCGGTAGGAAGACGGCTCGGCGCAGTTTCTCGGGAAGCCGTGGAGCCGAGTCGATCCACCCATGAGCGTCAGCGATAGCTTCCGGACATTCGCGCTCGACCAGCTGCGACGGACCGTTCCCGATATCCGCGCCCGGAGCATGTTCGGCGGCGTCGGCGTCTACGCCGCCGAATTGTTCTTCGGTCTGATGGACGACGACGTCCTGTATTTCAAGGTGGACGACTCCAACCGCGCCCGCTTCGAAGCACGCGGCATGGGTCCGTTTCGGCCGTTCGGTGAGAGCGGCGAGGTCATGCAATACTACGAGGTGCCGGCGGACGTGCTGGAGGACGTGGAGCTGCTGGCCGATTGGGTGGAGGATTCCCTGGCGGTCGCGCGAAAAGCGAAACCGCAGACGAATCAAGTAACCCGTTGTGTCGCAACATGATGCACATTTCACACTAAAGTGGTCTGAAGTCGTTGGCGAGAGCACCGCATGGCGGAGCTCCGCATATCATAGCGCACCTTTCTCATCGCGATCTTCGCGGTCGGGCTGCTGTCCGGCGGAACGGCGGCCGTGGTGGGCTTCGGCATCGGGAGCCTGCTCACGCCGCTCCTCATCCTGCGTCTGACTCCGGACCTCGCGGTGGCCGCAGTGGCTCTGCCGCACCTGCTGGCGACGGCGGTGCGATTCATCCGGCACGTATCGGCGGTGCACCGGCCTACGTTGCTCCACTTCGGCCTGGCCAGCGCAGCGGGGGGTCTCACCGGCGCGCTGCTGCAAGCGGCACTCAGCGGTCGGGCGCTGCTGGCGATTCTCGGCGTGCTCCTGGTCGCCACCGGCATGGCAAGCGTAACCGGGTGGCTCGACAGGTGGCGAGCGCCGCCGAAAGCGGCGCTCGGGCTCGGGCTCGTCTCTGGCCTCTTCGGTGGCCTGGCCGGGAATCAGGGCGGGCTTCGAGCGGCCGGCCTCCTGGCGTTCGACCTGTCCCCGCGCGCGTTCCTCGCCACCAGCACGGCCGTGGCACTGCTGGTCGATCTGGCGCGCACACCGGTGTATCTCCTCCGCGCGGGTCCGCAACTCTGGGCGCTGATCCTGCCCATTGCGGTCGCCGCCCTCGGATGCCTGTTCGGGACGCTGGCGGGCGAACGGCTCCTGGGACTGGTCGAGCGCGCCGACCTATCGCCGGCTGGTGGGGGCGGGGGTGGCCGCCGTAGGGGCATGGCTGCTTGTCCGAGCACTCTGATGAGGGCTGCCGGGGCCTGTGCGCCCTCGTTACCCTTCCACTACTATCGCTCCGCATTTCCCGGCTCCTGGACAGCGAACGCGAAGGGTACCGATGAGTGAACACATCCTCGTCGTCGACGACGAGCCGGTAGTCCGCCGATTTGCCGCGCGCGTACTCCGCGAGGAAGGCTTCGGCGTGCACGAGGCGATCGACGGCGAGGAAGCGCTGGACTTGATCCGCGACGGTCTCGCCCACCCGGACGTCGTGCTCACGGACGTCGTCATGCCGCGCATGAACGGGGTCCAGCTGCTGCAATCGCTCTCGGCCCTGCGGCCGAGCTTGCCGGTCATCCTGATGTCGGGCTACGGCACGGCGGAGCTGGCCGAGCGGGACATCGCCAGTCCCTGCGGGGTGCTGGGCAAGCCGTTCTCCCGCGAGGCTCTCGTGGCCGAGGTGCGGCGATGCATCCGGAGCCAGCTGACGTGAGCTCCAGGCTCGCGGTCCTGCTCGCGCTCGCGCTTGGGATCGCTCCGACGGCCGCGGCCCAGGAGGCCGGGGCGCACCATCATGGGCTGGGCCAGTTGGGACGGGTGACCTTCCCCGTCTCCTGCACGCCCGAGGCGCAGCGGCGGTTCGAGCGGGCCATGGCGGTGCTTCATTCCTTCTGGTGGGACGAGGGTGAGCGCGCGTTCGGCGCGGTGCTCGAGGCCGATTCCTCCTGCTCCATGGCCCACTGGGGGCGCGCGCTCAACGCGTGGGGCAACCCGTTCGCCGGCGGGCCGTCCGGCGCGGCGCTTGCCCAGGCGGCCGCGGCGGCGACGCGCGCCGCGTCACGGCCGCTGGCGACTCCGCGCGAGCAGGGATTCGTCAATGCGGTGGCGGCGCTCTACCGCGACGCGGCCGCTACGTCCAACGCGACGCGGCTTCAAGCCTATGCCGACACCATGGCCCGGCTCTACCGCGACCTGCCGACTGATACCGAGGTCGTCGTTTACTACGCCCTGGCGCTCCTGGCCACCGCTCCGCGCACCGACACGACCTTCGCGCAACAGCGGCGGGCCGTCGCGCTGCTCGACCCGCTGTACCAACGCCACCCCGATCACCCCGGGCTCGCGCACTACATCATTCATTCCACCGATTCGCCGCGCCTGGCCAGCGACGGGTTGAAGGCCGCGCGACGCTACGCGCGGATCGCTCCCTCGGCGCCGCACGCCCAACACATGCCGTCCCACATCTTCGTGCGGCTCGGCTTGTGGGGTGAGACGGTCGCGTCCAACCGCCGAGCGTTCGAGGCCGGAATGGCGCACGCGCGGGCGACCGAATCTCAGGGCGTCACATCGCACGAGCTGCACACCCTCGACTACGCCGTCTACGGATACCTCCAGCGAGGGCAGGATTCGGCGGCCCGTGAGGCTGTCGCGACCGGACAGGCGCTGATGATCCCGCCGGCTCAGATCAGCCTCGTCACCGAGTACAACCGGACCGCGATGGCGGCGCGGATCTCACTCGAGCGCGGGGACTGGACGTCGGCCGCATCGTTTCCGGCGCCGGCCGCGCCGGAGAAGGGCGTCGCTGCGATGCTGAGCCGCTTCACCCGCGCCGTGGGCTCCGCGCGGAGCCGGCAGCCGCGCGCCGCGCGGGTCGACGTGGAAGCGCTCGAGCGCGATCGCGCGCGATCTCGAGACGCAGCAGGAGACCTATTGGTCGAGGATCGCCGGCATCAAGCGCGACGCGGCGAGCGCCTGGATCCGCTTTGCAATCGGGCGACACGGCCGGCGGTCTCGCGCTCGCCGCCGCGGCGGCGGACACCGAGGACGTCACCGACAAGCACCCCGTTACGCCGGCCGAGCTGCTGCCGGCGCGGGAGCTCCAGGCCGACATGCTGCTGGCAGCCGGGCGAGTCGCCGAGGCGCGGGCGGCGTATCGCGCGACGCTCGCCCGCGAGCCCGGCCGGGCCCGGAGTCTCTTCGGAGTCGCCCGGGCGGCCGAGCTGGCCGGCGACCGGCGCGGCGCGAGCGCGAGCTACGGCGAGTTTGCCAAGGCGATGGAGCGAGGCGACGGCCGCCGGCCCGAGCTCGAGATCGCGCGCGCCTTCCTTCAGCGACACTGAGGTGTCGTCGGACCCCGGAGCTCCCCCCACCATTCGCAGTGCGAGTGCGCATGACGCCAAGGCATTGGCCCGGCTGCGCTACGAGTTCCGGGCCGGGATCGCCCCGATTGCCGAAGCGAAACCCGCGTTTCTCGAGCGCTGCGCTGCATGGATGATCGGTCGGTTGGAATCCGCCGGCGCCTGGCGATGCTGGGTGGCCGACACCGGTGAGGCGATCGTCGGCACGGTCTGGCTCGGGTTCGTCGAGAAGCTCCCCAACCCGATCGGGGAGCCGGAGTGGCATGGGTACGTCAGCAGCCTTTACGTGCGGCCCGAGCACCGCGGCACGGGTCTGGGCTCGGCCCTGCTCGAGGCCTGCCTGCGGGAATGCGAGGACCGGACGGTGGACGCGGTCATCCTCTGGCCGACGCCCGTGAGCCGTGCCCTCTACGTGCGGCACGGATTCGGGATCCGCGAAGACCTGCTGGAGCTCCGCCTGGAGAAGCATCGGGATCATCGAGGACAACCGTGACGGAACGCACGTACACCGCGCCGGACGGCAGGACGTGGGTGTTTCGCCCGCGGCCCGAGGTCCGTCACGAGGAGGCTGACACCCACGTCACGCTGCTCATAGAGAGTCTCGGGTGGGTGCGGGTGGTCTCCTGCCTGCGGTCCGAATGGGAGCATCCGACGCCCGATCTCGCGGGACTGCTCACGAGGGCGGTGCCGATAGGGGCGTCCCGGGGGATCGATGCCGAACAGGCTCCGCCCGAGGATCGCTAAGGCCTCTCGGAGCTGTCGATCGGGACGAACTCACTGCGCGATGGAGGGCGGAAGAGGAGGTCGAACGCGAGGAAGAGCGTCTTGGAGAAGGGAAAGAAGAGGAACGGCATGATCAGCATCAAGACCATCCCACCATACAGCAGTGCGTCCCAGGGCGGGTCGGGCCAGGTGAGAAGGACAACGCCGAGGAAGGTTGCCGCGAACACCAGCTCCGCAGCGACGATGTTGAACATGTAGGATCCGACCTGATATCCCTGCTCGCCCCGCTCCATCGGCAATCCGCAGCGGGGACAATGCCGCCGCATGCCCAGCCACGAATCGAAGATCGGTCCGCCCCCGCAGTTGGGGCATCGCAGTCGCAACGCGCGCCACAACAACAACCCGGCCCGTCCGAGGAAGCGCCACATGCCCGTAACATAGGTGCGCCTCAGGAGGATGGCATGCTCGCCGCGGCGCTGCGTGCCGATCGTGAGATGTGACCCGGCCGGCCATCGAGTTGACGCCGAGCCGGGTCGGCCCTCAGCTTTCCGGGGATGCGACGACAAGAAAGGTGGCGCGAGTGACTTCGCGCAGAGATCGGGTGCCCTTCGATTCCCATTACTACGAGAAGCTGGCTGGCTCCGGGCTCCATGCCGAGCCGGAGCATGTCTTCCGCGACATCTACCGCCGCCACCATTGGGCCGGGAGCGAGTCGGCGTCCGGGGCCGGGGCGAGTCTGGAGCAGACCCGCGCGCTCCGCCGGTCGCTGCCCGGCGCTGCTGAGCGAGCTCGGCGTGGCGACGATACTCGACCTTCCCTGCGGGGACTACAGCTGGATGAGGACCTTCGACCTGCCGGTGAGCCGCTACATCGGCGCAGACCTCCTGCCGGAGGTGGTCGAGCCGCTCGCGGCGACGTTCGGGGATGCCCGCCGGGAGTTCCGGGTCCTCGATCTCACGCGCGACCGGCTTCCGCCGGCCGACCTCCTGTTGTGCCGCGACTGCCTGGTGCATCTCTCATACGACGGGATCAGGCGCGCCCTGGGAAACGCGGTGAGGAGCGGCATCCCCTACTTTCTCACCACGACCTTCCCCGGGTGCGAAGCGAACGAGGATATCGTCACCGGTGACTGGCGCGTGATCAACCTCGAGCGCGCGCCGTTTCACCTTCCGGCGCCGATGCGGATCCTGAACGAAGGGTGTACCGAGGGCGGCGGGATGTTCGCCGACAAGAGCCTCGGCGCTCTGGCGAACCGAGGACCTCGGCGCGTTACCCTTCTTGGAGGCCTGAGGACCGATGCTCAAAGACCGCCCCGGGCCGGCCGCCGATGAGCAGGCGGTTCGCCAGTTGGCGGACGCGTTGTTCGTCACCACGGACACCAAGGACTGGGCCGGAGGTCGAGCCCTCTTCGTGGACGGTCTCGTGGACGTGGACATGACCTCCCTGGTCGGTGGAGAGCCGGTGCGGATCACGGCCGACCAGCTGTACGAGGGTTTTCGGGCGGGGCTCCACGCGGGGAAGAGCAGCCATCACATGGCGACGAACTACCGGGTCGAGCTGGACGCCGATCGCGCCGAGCTGTGGGCGAACGGCTATGCCTGGAATCATGTCGCCGCTCTGCCCGAAGGCGCGAACCTCTGGGAGACGTGGGGCAACTATCGTCTCACCTGCCGTCGCACGCCGGCCGGTTGGCGCCTGGATGGATTCCAGTATTTCTCCAAGCTCACTCGCGGCAACGATGCGGTGCGGACGCATGCCGCCTGAGTGGTCTCGTGGACGCCGATTCCTGGAGGGTCGATGATCAGCGCGCCGATCGCATTGCTCGCGGAGGCGATTCAGCCCGGATCCGGACGCCGGGGGTGGCATGGCGGCCCGACACCGGTCGGCGCGCTACGCGGCGTCACGGCCGAACAGGCCCGCTGGAGGCCGACTGCCCGGCGCAAGAGCATCTGGGTGCTCACCCTCCACATCGCCTATTGGAAGTACGCGGTGCGACGGCTGCTGGACGGCAGTGGGCGGGGGGCGTTTCCTCGGCACCCCTCGAATTGGCCCGCGCCGCCGCGACGGCCCGACGAGCGGAGCTGGTTGGAAGACGTGGCACTGCTCCGGGAAGAGCATGAGCGCCTGGTGCAGGCGGCGGCGCTCGGTGGATCCGGCGTTGCTCTCCCGCCGTCCGACGACCTCCAGGCTATGGACGTACGGCCAGCTCATGGTAGGCATCGCGATGCACGACGCTTATCACACCGGTCAGATTCAGCTATTGAAGCGCCTGTGGCAGGAGCGGGTGCGCCGGTGAGCCGACACACGAGACGGGAGGTCACCGTATGACCGAAGCCGATGCCCAGCGCTTCGGGCTCGAGTGGGTCGAGTCGTGGAACAGCCACGACCTGGAACGCATTCTGAGCCACTATTCGGAGGACGTCGAGGTCACGTCGCCGCTGATCGAGACGGTGCTGGGCCCCGGACGGACCTCGGTCAGGGGAAAGAAGGCGCTTCGCGCGTACTGGGGCCCGGCGCTCGAACGATATCCGGATCTGCGGTTCGTGCTCTTTCGCGCCTATGCCGGCCCCAACAGCCTGGTCCTGCACTACCAAAGCGTCCAGGGCCTGGTCGGCGCCGAGTGCATGGAATTCAACGTGGACGGCGCCGTCCGTCGGGTGCTGGCGCACTACGCTCTCGGTGCCGATCCGGTAGCCGCGTGATGCTCTGTCAGCGATGCGGTCAGCGGGATGCCGAAATCTTCCTGAGCCACAAGCGTGAGGCCGGGCTCCACTCGGTGGATCTGTGCGCGGTCTGCGCACGACGGGACCAGGGTCTGGTACTGGGGGCGCTGATTCAGGCCCAAACACCGGGCGCGCCGCCGCTGTCGGACGCGGAGGAGGCGGCCGTGCGCCGGGCGCTCGATCGAGTGGGGGAAACTCCCGCCGCCCCGGAGGGTGAGGGGTGAAGATATGGGTCGATGCGGATGCCGCGCCGCGCGAGATGAAGGAGATCGTCTTCCGTGCGGCGAAACGGCTAGGTATCGAAACCGTGCTGGTGGCCAACAAGCATCTTCAGGTCCCAGCCGGGTATCCCTTGGTATCCGCGGTGTGGGTGGACGGTGGATCGGACATGGCGGACCACTACATCGCGGCCCAGGCCCGGGCAGGTGACCTCGTGGTGACTCAGGACGTCCCGCTCGCCGCGCAGCTGGTGCCGATGAACATCGCGGTGCTCGATCCGCGAGGGGAGGAGCACACGGCCGAAACCATCGGCGAGCGACTGTCGATCCGGGATTTCATGGATGCGGTGCGGATGGCCGGGGGGACGACCGGAGGGCCTCCCCCCTACGGCGCGCGGGCCAAGCAGGCGTTTGCGGCGGCGCTCGATCGAGCGCTCGCGAGACTCGGGCGTTGAGAGCCTTCAGCTCTCCCGGGCCCGCCGCCGGCGCCGCCGTGCGGCCGCCGCCTTCAGCTGCCGGGCCGCGCTGGGCTTGACGTAATGCCGCCGCTGGCGAAGCTCCTTGAGCAAGCCCGCCTTCTGCACCTTGCGCTTGAACAGTTTGAGGGCGTGCTCCAGGCGATCGCTTTCATCGAGCCGAACTTCTATCACGCTGCCCTCCCGCTGGGTGTGATCCGGAGGCATGCGAAAGGGGTCCGGCGCATGTCCCGGGCCCCTGGCGCTCCTCGGAATGCCCTCGTGACACGAGGTCGATGCACGCCAAGCTTACCCTCGCGGCCGCCGGACGGCAACGTCATGCCGACCATCCACGCCTCGCGGCCTTTGCCGCCAACCATTGAGGTACTAGGCTCTCACCATGCGCTCACCGCTTCCCGGGCTGATCCTCGCACTGACCTGCGCCTGCACTACCGGGTGCGAGGGCGCACCCCGCGCCGAGGCCAGACGAGCGGCCGCCGCGGCCGACAGTGACTTCGCCGACGTGCAGCGCCGGGGTCACGTCGCGATGGGAGTCGACCAGTACACTTCGACCCATCGCTTCCAGCCCCTCCCGGATGGCGGCCGGATCGAGCTCCAGCGCGATGCGATCGACGGCGTGGGGAGGAGCCGAATCCTGGAGCACATGGGTGAGATCGCCGAGGCCTTCGGGGCCGGCGACTTCACCGTCCCCGGGTTCGTCCACGCGCGGGAGGTTCCCGGCACCACCGTGATGGCCGCCCGGAAATCCCAGATCAAATACGTTGTGGAGAGTCTGCCTCGAGGTGCTGCACTGCGTCTGACGACCGGTGACAGCTCGGCGATCGAGGCGATCCATGAGTTCCTCGCCTTCCAGACCCACGACCATCGGGCCGGCGGGGAACACTGAAATCGCCTTGCGAGGTATTCAGGCCGGGTTAGAGTACCGAGGACAGGCATCCGAGGGCGAGGACGACTCCTCCCATGCCCGCCCATCGCGCCCGGGCGCGGTAGCTTGCCCCCGCCAGGTCGGCCCGCGGCGCGCCGGGCAGGCCGGGCACGAAGTGGCGGAAGCTCGCGGCCAGGTCGGCCCGGCCCGCCTCCCAGTAGCAGTAGAAGGCATAGAGGGCGAGGGTGACGGCTCCAGCCCAGCAGGCTTGCAGTAGCGATGCGGACATCAGGCCTTCCCGGTGGCTCACGAGCGGGTTGCACGTGGCGCGATGAGGCGGAACGATGCAACCTGCTGCATCGTTTCCCGCCGATCGAGTCGGAAACAGGGGCGTTCCAGGCCTACTGCATGAGCCAGGCCAATTCACGCGGTGAACCGCCGCTCTCGCCGAGCTTGATCGTGAGACGCACTCGCCCATCTTCCCTGGTGAACGGAGGTTTCGGTCTGGGACCCATGGCTCAGGGAGTCGCCCTGCACGTCCGACACCATTTTCTGGCGCAGGTTGGATCAGCCGGGTCACGAGGCTGCGCGCCTCGTGCATCACGCCCCGTTCTGGCAGCTGGGCGGCACGGCGGTATTCGTCGAGGATCGGCAGCCCTGTCGACTGGAGTACCAGGTGGTGTGCGATGCCGGATGGCGGACGCTGCACGCCAAGGTGACCGGGTGGATCGGCCGGCAGCAGGTCAAGGCGGAGCTGTACACCGATACCGCCCGGCGGTGGATCATCAATGGCCAGCAGTCGCCGGCGGTGGCCGGCTGTGTGGACCTCGATCTCGCCTTCAGCCCCTCCACCAATACGATTCCGATTCGCCGGCTGTCGCTCAACCAGGGCGAGCGGGCCGAGGTCCGCTCCGCGTGGCTCACCTTTCCGGCGCTCACCCTCGAGCCCCTGGTTCAGACCTACGCTCGGACGGGGGAGTCGAGCTACCACTACGAGTCATTCGGCGGCGACTTCGTGACCGACCTGGAGGTCGGCGCCGCCGGGTTCGTCCTTCGCTACCCGCCGCTGTGGGAGGGCGAGGCCGGGACCTGACCGCGCCCGCCCCCGGAGAGCGGAACCCATGCTGAACACCGAGGCCGACCCGAGGGTCTACTTTGCAGCCGAGCGGACGCTGCTCGCCTGGATCCGCACCGGCATGACGATCATGGCCTTCGGGTTCGTCGTCGCGAGGTTCGGTCTGTTCCTTCGTCTGCTCCGCGCGGAGACCGGGCAGCCGATCCACTCCGGAGGACTCTCACCCTACCTCGGCTCCATGCTGGTCGTCATCGGTGTCGTGGCGATCTCGGCCGGCACCAAGCGCTACCGCGATTTCTGCCGGCTGCTCGGGCGGTCGATGCTGCCCTCGCCGCACGCGGAAGTCCTGCCGCTGATCATGGGATGGTCGCTGGCCGCCTTGGGCCTGGTGCTGGTCGCCATCCTCCTGACGTGACCCGCGTTCGAATCTTTTCCAAGCGGTTCGCGGTGCCCGCGGAGGTGATCGACATGCAGGGTCACGTCAGCAATCTCGCCTATGTCGGCTGGATGCAGGACGTCGCCATCGAGCACTCCGCGGCCGCCGGCTGGCCCATGCGGCGCTACCTGGAGCTGGGGGCGGGGTGGGTGGTGCGATCGCACTTCATCGAGTATTTCCTCCCCGCATTCGCCGATCAGCCCCTGAGCGCGCACACCTGGGTTCCCCGGTTCGATCAGCGGTCCACGCCGAGGCGATACCTCTTCGTCCGGGAAGGCGACCGCGCCGTGCTGGCCGAGGCGGAAACCATCTGGGTGTTCGTGGACCTCGCGACCGGCCGGCGCCGCCGGATTCCGCCCGAGCTGCTGGAGTCCTTCGACCCCGTGCCGGAGGACTCCGAGGTGCGCCGGACGCTCGGGCTCGCGACCTGACGGTTATTGTTCTGGCGATCGACGGCGCCGCCTTCACCTGGAACCGGAGGAGCCATGCCTCAGCCCAGCCTGGCGAACGAGGTCGCGAATCTGCACGCCACCCTGCAGGCGCTCGAGTCTCGCATCGCGAGCGGGGAAGTTCCGCTGGAGGGACTGGCCGAGTTCAAGAGCTCGGTGGACGACCTGCGGCTGCGGCTGTGGGGATTGATGAGCGCGGGGACCGCGAACGACTACCGGGCGTTCCAGGAGCGGTTCCGGCTGCGCCGGACCAAGGAGATCTGCGAGGGCGTCGCCCGGGAGCTACGGGCGGGCACGCTGAGCAACCGCCATGAAGAGCTCCCACCGCTGGCCACTGCGGCCGGAGATCTCGCCAGCGTGATCGTAACCACCGTCCGACCAGCCGGCTGATGCAGTCACCGCGGTGATCCAATGACCGACAGGTTCGAGCTCGAGTTCGAGGGCAGGGAGTACACCGTCCAGCGCGGCGACACTGCGGCCAGCGCGGCGAAGGGAGGCGGCGCTCCGGTGGGCCACCACGCCTGGTACATCAGTTTGGGTCCGATAGCCATCACGAGTCTCGAGGCCATCCCCGGCGAGAGCGAGGATGCGCTGCGGGTGCGGATTCGCCAATGGCTGGCGGCGCACCCGGACATGCCGGACAGCGAAGATATCGTGCTGGGCGGAGGGTGAGGCGGACAGCCTCAGTCGAGCAGCTTGGTGGACGCGGCGGGGATGGGGGACGACGGGTCGTCGGAGTGCCAGGTCTCCCAGGTGAGCGGGCAGCCGGCGCCGAAGGGTGGGCTGGGATGTCCCGCGCGCCGCATCAGCTCGTGGAGCATCTCGTGGCGAACGACCATCTCGTGCGCGGTCCAGTCGGAGGCGAGAAAGATCTTGTGTCCCGGATCCCAGTGCCCCACGCAGTCGCCGCTCGAGCAGGGAAAGCTCTCACCCGGCACGATCATCCACTCGACGCGGTCGAAGTTGCCGCTGAGCCCGGAGCACGCCTCGGTCTTCGCCCACCACGTCTGATAGACCGCCGGCGGCTCCCACGACTGGCTCCCCGCGGGGTCGAAGCCGCAGCCGACGAGAAGGGTGGCGAGGGCCACTGGAAGGAGTCGGGGGAGTGGCAGCACGAGTCCGGGGAGGGCAATGGGCGTGCCGATCGCCGGCTCGAACGCAAGCCGTTGTTTCTCAACGCGAAGGCGTGAACTTCCCGACCCGCCTGGGCCACCTGCCTGTCGGGATGCAAGAGGCTCGCGCAGTGCCCGGTATGCGTCGTACGCGCCCTGCGATCCTGTTCGAGGCTGAAACGATCGAGGGTCTGGCCCGCCGGGTGAAGGATCGCGAACTTACGAGAGGGCACCACCACGCTCCGGCTCCGCTCCTGGAGGTGCAAGATGTGGCACCGTTGGTCGAGCGTTCCGCTCTCCTTCCTGCTCTCCCTCGCGGCTCTTCCTGCCGCCGCTCAGGTCGAGCTCACCGTGCATGGCGGTCTTCACATGGGCCCGGGCGGGACGCGCCAGGCACTGGAGCCCCCATCGCGTGCGGCGACGGGCCACAGCCGCCTGCTGGGTGAGGCCACCACGGCGGGGGCGCGGCTCGGCGTCTGTCTTTCGGACCGATGGCAGCTGGATGGGGGAGTCGCCTGGTCTCGAAGCAGCAACTGGGAGGGGGCAGTGAGCCGGGCGCTGCCGTCGTTCGAAGCTCAGACGCTCTTTCTCAGCAGCACGGTGCAGGGGTGGCTCACCCAGCCGGGGTCGCGCTTCGGCGTCGTCGCCGGAGTGGGGCCCGCCATGATCGTACAGCGCGGGCAGGGCCCATCGGCCATTCAGCAGACGAACGTCGGCGGCATGGTCACGGTTGGCGGCGTCATGCGGCTCGATCGCCGATTCTCGGTGCGATTGGACGCGCAGCAGTATCTCTTCAGCCGCACCTTCGACGACACCTATACCCCGCATCTCGGGACCGCCCCGGCCCCCGAGCATGCCTCCCGGCCCCGGCACGACTTCGTGCTCCTCGCGGGTTTCTCGTGGCGGAGCGACTGACCACGATACGGCGCGCGGTGCCGGGCGATGCGACCCGATTGGCCGAGCTCGGCGCCCGCACCTTTCGCGACGCGTTCGAGGCCGACAACTCGCCCGAGAACATGGCGCTGTACCTGGCGGCGACGTATGGCGCGGACCTGCAGTCCGCCGAGCTTCGGAACGCCGGCATGGTCACGCTGCTGGCGGAGGGCGAGAGCCGGCTCGCCGGCTACTCCCAGCTTCGGGAGGGGCCGGCGCCCGACTGCGTCGACGGACCGAGGCCGCTCGAGCTGTGGCGATTCTACGTGGAGCGCGACTGGCAGGGACAGGGCGTGGCGCAGAAGCTGATGGCCGCCACCCTCGAGGCCGCCGCCGCCCGCAGCGCCGGCACCGTCTGGCTGAGCGTCTGGGAGCGGAACCAGAGGGCGCAGGCGTTCTACCGCAAGTGCGGCTTCGAGGACCGTGGGGAGAAGCCGTTCTTCCTCGGCAAGGATCGCCAGACCGACCGGGTCATGGCGCTCGCGCTGTCGGAAGCGAGGGACGTCCGTCCGTGAGGATGGATTCGAGGCTCGGAGGAGTGCGCATGGTGGCCTACATGGTGGATGGCGCGGATAGCGCAGCAGTCGCGCGAGCAGGCGCTCGGTATGCGCCGCCGGCTCTCGCTCGTCGTGACGGCGGGCCTCCATCGTCTCGTCGCGGGCCTCGCCGGGGTGGCGCTGGCGGGACATCCCCGGGCCGGCGGCATTCCGGTGCTCCGGGGCAGCGGGGCAGGGGCCGACTGCAAGAGCCTCCTGGAGTCGGCCCTGAGCCTGCTCGACCGTTCGTCGCCCGGTTTCAGGCTCCGGCTTCAGCGGCACGTGACCAGTTTCTTCCTGACGCGCCGGCCACGGGCGCACGGCTACTATTCGCGGATCACGGGCACGTGCACGCTCGATCTGGACGCCCTCGGCCGCGAGTCGCCCGCGGAGGTCGCCGGCGCCATGGTCCGCTGCGCGACCGAAGGCTGGCTCTGGCGCTCGGGGCGCGGCCGATCGCCGGATGACGAAGTGCGCATCCTCGCCGTGAGCGAGCTCGCGCGACTGCATTTCCTCCGACGCGCCGTCAAGCGACTGGGTGCCCCACTCTGATCTCTCGGTTCTGCCGAACTCCTCCAACCACCACTATTACGACGCCAAACGCCACCGCACCTACCTGGAGCAGCTCGGGCTCCCCACCCTGGTAGAGGAGAAGGCATGCCGGCATACGTCATCGTCAACATCACCGTCCGCGACGCGGCTCGCTACGAGGAATACAAGCGCCTCGCCAGTCCCACTGTCCCGGCATTTGGCGGCCGCTACGTCGCGCGGGGCGGGCCGGTGGAAGTCAAGGAGGGCGGGTGGTCACCTTCGCGGCTGGTGATTCTCGAGTTCCCGGATCTGGAGCGGGCGCGCGCCTGGTGGTCGTCCCCGGAGTACGCGCCGGCGAAAGCCGTCCGGCAATCATGCGCGGATGCCCAACTGGTGATCACCGAAGGGTTGCCTCCCGCCATCGAAGCCATTCTCGGCGCCAAGGGATAGCGCGCGTGGATCCCCAGCGCGGCATCACCCTGCGATTCCTCGCCGAGCCGACGGACGTAAACTTCGGCGGCAAGGTGCACGGCGGCGCCGTCATGAAGTGGATCGACCAGGCGGGATACACCTGTGCCGCCGGCTGGACCGGCACCTATTGCGTCACTGTCTACCTCGGGGGGCTCCACTTCCTGGGACCGATCCGCGTCGGTGAGCTGGTCGAGCTCCGGGCGCTCGTCATCCGCACCGGCCGCACCAGTCTGGATATCGCGATCGACGTCTACGCCGGGGACCCCAAGAGCGCGGAGCGGCGGCGCACCGGCCACTGCGTGGTGGTGTTCGTCGCCCTCGGACCCGAGGGCAAGCCCGCGAACGTCCGCCCGTGGAAGCCCGAGACCGAGACGGACCGGGCGCTCGAGGCATACGCGGAGCGTCTCGCCGGGCTGCGGAAGCAGATGGACACCGAGATGGAGCGGCGGCTGGGAAGCGCGTCGCGGTCGTGAGGCCGGTGGGAGCGTCGCCGCGACAGTCTGGTGGCCGCATGATTCCGAGCCCATCTTGGTTCCTGAGACGCGCCGGCTACTGGGGCGGAATGGACCAGAAGATCTCGTCGCCCGACCCCGTGGGGAACGGTTCGCTGAGCACCGGTCGGCCGGCCGATCGGATCGGGCGGGCCTCCAAGTGAAACGCCGCGGATCCGGCCGTGAGCGTCCGGGGCAGGGCGAATTCCGCGGTGTCGGATGCAGGCACAAAGCCCAGCCGGATCGGACGGTTCAACGACGGCCTGACATAGATATCCATGTCGAGCGACGAGCGGTTCTCGATCCGCACCCTGACGCCTGAGTCCGGCGACGGATCCCCCGCGGGGGCGCTCCCGGCGCAGGCGGTGGTGACGAGCCACAGGGAGAGCGCGGAGGCGTGGAGGAGTGAGCGCATGAAGTCACCTCGATCGACAAGAGTCCGGAATGCCTCATCGGAAGATTACGCTTGCGTCCCTCATCGCGCTCGCCGCGGTGCTGACCGCCGGCCCGTCCCTGGCCCAGAGCACTACAGCCCCGGCCGGCGCCAGGTCCGATTCCGTGGTGGCTGCGTCGCCCGACAGCGCTGCCGCGGACACCGTGCGCTCCGACAGTGTCCGCAGCGACAGTGTGCGCACCGACAGCGTGCGGAGGGACAGCGTGCGCACGGACAGCGCGGCGGTCCCTCCCGTCGACTCGCTGGCTCGGCGGGGTGCGGACACCACGGCGCGGGCGGCCAGCGCTGTCCCTTCTGCCGCGCCGGTGGACAGCGCACTCGGCGCGGCGTGCCAACAGTCGGCTCAGGGTCCACCCGACGTGTTGCTGGTGACGTTCCGGCCCTCGACTACTGAAAGCGAGCGATCCGCCGTCGCCCTGGAAGTCGGCGGAACCGTGCTCGGCATGAGCCAGTATGCGCCCGGCTCCTGGTATCTCCAGGTGCCCGGCAGCGCCTACGATCCGGCCGTAGCGGATCGCCTGATTCTGTTGTCTCCGGTGCTGGAAGTCGGAAGCACCCGCTGTCCTTCCTGAGCCGTCCTGGTCACGCCGAAACCTGCATCGGAGACGCTGCTCGTGCAGACACTCGTACGAAGGCTCCCGCGGCGGGCGGGCAGTCTCTTCCTCGGAGGCCTCATGTTGATCACGGGTTGTGACGGTCCGCGCGCGCCCGCGCTCGAGCTGGACTTCATCCCCGTCGAGGGGAATTCATCGCTTCCCTTTTCCTCCGCGGTGCGGGTCGGTCCCATGCTGTACCTCTCTGGCCAGATCGGGACCGACAGTACCGGTAAGCTCGTGGCGGGTGGAATCGTGCCGGAGACGCGACAGACCATGGAGAACATCCGCGCCGTGGTCGAGCGCAACGGCTCCTCCATGGACCGGGTGGTGAAGTGCCTGGTGATGCTGGCGGACATGAGTGAGTGGAGTGCGATGAATCAGGTGTACGTCACATTCTTTCCCCGTCATCTGCCGGCCCGAAGTGCCATGGGCGCCAGTGGGCTCGCCCTCGGCGCGCGAGTCGAGATCGAGTGTTCGGCCGTGATCGGATTAAAGTAGTTTCTCTAGTAACTAGTGTAAATATCAGTTCCACATGATGTTATGCATCATCACATGATCTGGCCTCCAACCTCTCCAGCCCTCTCCGCCGTCGCCGGCGTACCTTATCCAAACCACCCGCAGCTCCGATCCGTGGTGAACGAGTTCGTTGCCGCGAGTGAGAGATTGCACCGCCTGGCCGCCTCGGTGCCTGACGTGCTGTGGGCGACCCGAGCCGACCCCGCGCGCTGGTCCGTGGCCGAATGCATTGCTCACCTCAACCTCACCGCCGAGGCGTACCTCCCGCTGTTGCGGCGTGGGATCGAGCAGGGAAGCAGCCTCGAGAAGGCGCCGGCTCGATTCCGTCGCGACGTGGTGGGATGGATGCTGTGGCGCATGGCGGGCCCGCCGGTGCGTCACCGGGTGCGCACGACGGCGACCTTTGTTCCCTCGGGGTCCGAGCCACGGGCTCGCACCCTGGAGAAGTTCGACCGCCTGCAGTCCGACCAGATCCGGTGCGTGGCCGAATCCGAGGGGCTGCCCTTGGGACGGATCCAGATCACCTCTCCGTTCAATGCCCGCCTGCACTACAACCTGTATTCGTGCCTCACGATTCTTCCGCGCCACCAGCATCGCCACATCTGGCAGGCCGAGCAGGTGCTGGAGGGACTGCGCCGGCAGAGGTAAGTTGAAAGACCCCAGCCGGAGAACCGAATGCTGCACTCCTTCGCACTCCCGTCCATCGCGGTAGCCGCGCTCGCCTTCACGTCGAACCTCGCCCCGCTCGCCAAGCCATGCAGTGGTCTCACCGCCGTGCCGGCGCTCGAGGAGATGCTGCCACGGGCACGGGCGGCGCTGGACATTCCCGGCACCGAGCAGGTCGCGCTCGACCCCGCACGGCGGTGCATCGGCATCCAGGTGCGCACCCCGGGCACGGCGCGCCTGGTGAAGCTGCTGCTCCGCGGGGTCAAGATTCCCCGTGAAGCGGTGGAGCTCAGGGTGGTCGAGCCCACGCCCGCCCCGGGCGCATGATGTCGGGAGCGTGACCGTGCGCGCCTTCGCCGATCACTTCTCCCGGCTCGCGACGGGTTACGCCGCGTATCGTCCTCGGTATCCCGAAGGATTGTTCTCCGCCATCGCCGCCGCGAGTCCTTTCCTCGATCGCGTGTGGGATTGCGCAACCGGCACCGGCCAGGCGGCGCTCGGGCTCGCGGCACACTTCCACTCCGTGTTCGCCAGCGACGCCAGTAGGGAGCAGATCCGCGCGGCACCGCCTCACGATCGAGTCCGCTATTTCGTGGCGCGGGCCGAGGCCGCGCCGTTGCGCTCTCAATCGATGGGGATGGTGACCGTCGCGCAGGCTCTGCACTGGCTCCAGCTGCCCGAGTTCTACGCGGAAGCCCGGCGAGTGCTCCGGCGGGGCGCATTGCTGGTGGTGTGGACCTACGGAAACCAGCGGGTGGACAGCGGACCGGTGGACGAGGTGTTGAGCGATTTCTACGATCGGGTGATCGGTTCCTATTGGGCGCCCGGAGCGCCGCTGGGTGGAAACCGGCTATCGCACGCTCCGCTTCCCCTTCGAGGAGATCGCGATCGACGCGCCGGCGATGGTCGCCGAGTGGAGTCTTCCCCAGCTGCTGGGCTACATCGGCACCTGGTCGGCCGTGGCGCGGTATCGGCAGGTCACCGGACGCGATCCCATGACCGAGCTCGCCGGCCGGCTGGTACCGCTGTGGGCCGATCCCTCGGCGCCGCGCCGAGTGGAGTGGCCGTTGAGCGTGCGGGCCGGACATTGAGGAGGGAGCCGAGTTGCTGATAGAGGCGGTGGCCGCGATCCTGGACCGCGATCTCCGGGCGCTCGCCCGCGAGGTCGAGGCATATCCCGACGAGGCCGCGCTCTGGCAATTGCCGGAGGGTATCACCAACTCCGCCGGCACCCTCGTGCTTCACCTGACCGGCAACATCCAGCACTACCTCGGCGCGCGGCTCGGGAATACCGGCTATATGCGCGACCGCCCCGCCGAGTTTTCCGCCCGCGGCGTGCCGCGGGAGGCCCTGCTCAGGCAGATCGAGGCGGCGCGCGGCGCGGTCCGCTCCACGGTGCAGAAGCTGACGGCCGAGGCGCTGGAGCTGGATTTTCCGGAGGTCGTGGGCGGCATGCGGGTGGTGACGGGGGAATATCTGATCCACCTGGTGAGCCACTTCGACTATCACCTGGGTCAGGTGAACTACCATCGCCGGCTGGTCACCCGGGACTCCCGAGGGGTGGACGCGATCCGCACCGGCGAGCTCTCCTCCGCGCGGCCGGTCGCGGACTGACCGGGTGAAGCAGCGCTCCCCGATGTCCTGGACTCCCAAGGCCCGACGATTCTGGCCGCTCTTCCTGCTCGTGCTGGTCGCCGACTGCGCCACCAAGCGCGCTGCGGAAACCCACCTTTTTCCCGCCTACGTGCCCCACGAGCTCCTGGGCGAAGTGGTTCGGCTCACGCTGGCCTACAATCCCGGGGCCGCCATGAGCATCTCGCTCGGTGACCACTCCCGTCTCGGTTTCTCCATGTTGGCCCTGGGCGCCCTGGCGATCCTGGGGCACCTGTATCACCAGACCTCGGCTGGCGACCGCCTCGCGGCCGCCGGGCTCGCGCTGATCGCCAGCGGGGCACTCGGCAACCTGCTCGACCGGCTGCGGTCGCCGAGAGGGGTGGTGGATTTCATCGACGTCGGCATTGGAGACCTGCGGTTCTGGACCTTCAACGTCGCCGACGTGGGGATCACCTGTGGGGCGGTGCTACTGGTCCTCGCGTTTCAGCGGGGGAGCCAGCACGAGACGGTCGCCATGCCCGGCTCAGCAGGTGGTGACGAGACCTGAGGCGAGCACTTCGAAGTCGCTTCCCCGTACCCTGAGCTCACGCAGCTGATCGAGCGCATCCTCCCATGCGGGATTGCTCGTGCCCGTCACGTACCACGCGCTTCCCTGGTCGGCCAGGATCATCCCGTACCGCTTCATCGCCGTGAGAATGACCAGCGCGTCGCCGCTGTAGGCGCCGAGCTGGGAAGCTCGCCTTGAGCCGAACCCGAGTGCCGTAGGGGGGAAGCGCGTCGTCGGAGTATTGGCCGCAGTGGCTCGCGGGCGCGGTATAGGCGCGGCGCACCTGGGGAATGGTGAACCGGAGGGCGTGGTGCAGCCGGTCGGCCGCCACTTCCTCGTACTTGAGGAGCCCCGGCAGGATTGGCAGTCCCGCCGCATCGGCGGAGGTCCACCCGGGAGGCCTGGTGTGGTTGCTGGTGAGGTCCCACACCGCCGAGGAGCTGACCTGGAAGCCCAGTCCGGTGCGGACGGTATTGAACAGCTCGTACAGCCGGCAATCTCCCTGCCGCACGACGAGCACGTGGCGATCGCCCGAGCCGGGATCGGGTTCCTCGCTGCTGCCGCCCTCGATGTGCACGTCGAGCGGGATCGGCATCGGCCCCGGATCGCTCTCGTCGGAGTAGTCGGCCCCGCCGGTGCCGAACGTGATGGGCACGAGCGGCTGGTCCGCCGGCACGACGGTGTACGGGATGCCGTAGTACTCCTCGGTCGTCCCCAGGTCGAGATGGATCGGGTTGTCCGGCGACATCCGGGCCAGCAACGCGGCGGAAGCGGGATGCACCGGATCGCCGCTCACGTCGCGATTCCAGGCGTTGTCCGCGGGGAAGATCTGGCATCCGCCGATGCTCGGCAGCGGCCCGGCGGGGGCGGCCGGGCGGATTTCCTCCGGGCGGAGGGTCGCCGCCGGGGCCTGCCGGTTCCGCGGCGCTGCCGCAGGCTGCAAGGACGAAGGCGAAGAGGGCCAGGGCGTGGCGCACGCAATCCTCGACGGAATGGTCTGGCGGGGGAGGGGGCAAGTTCCATGCGCCGGGTGCGCTTGCCGGATGCATCGGTCTGCATCTCAGGTAGCGTTTGCGACCGGCCGCGCGTACCATCCCAGCATGTCGCCATCCCGCGCGCTCCAGACCTTCGAGGGCGAAGCGGTCACGGTCACCTTCGATCCCTCCTTCCGCAAGCGCTGGATTCGCCCCGACGCGGCTGCCGCGGACGAGGTGGAGGCCGCAGTCGCAGAGTGTCCATCCGGCGCGCTGCGCGTGCGACGCGAGGGAGCGTCCGCGGCGGTGATGAGTGCCGATGGGGAAGTGACCATCACGGCCGACGCGGCCCGCGCTCTGCCGCTGTGGGGCCACGGGCAACGCTCCGTTCTGTGACGGAAGCCACACTCGGATCGGCTTCGCCAAATCCTGACCCCTCACGCCCGAGAGCCGAGCCGTCTCGGGTCCTCGACTTCCATTCGGTTGAATCCGGCGCGGGGGACACCGCGTAGGGCGCGGACCATTCGCCGTCGGCAGCAACCCAACGGAGGCACATGATGAAGCGGTCGAGAACGGGGTGGGCGCTCGCGGCGCTCGCAGCGCTCCACGCCGGGAGCGCTATGGCGCAGGGGCCCAACGCACCGGAGCGGGAAATCCAGGCGCTGTTGGACGAGTCCGCCGCGTCGTGGAATCGCGGCGATCTCGACGGCCACCTCGCCGACAACGCCGACTCCATCACCTTCATGACCAAGACTGGTCCCCTCGTCGGCAAGAGCAAGACGGCCGAAACGTTGCGCCGCGCTTTCTTCAAGGATGGAAAGCCGATTCAAGCGTTGCGCTTCGAGCAGGTGACCATCCGGCGCCTGGGCGACGGCTACGCGCTCGTGGTCGGCCGCTTCATCCTCGACGGCGGAGGTCAGCCGGAGCGCAGCGGCTGGTTCTCCACCATCTGGGAGCGGCAGGCCGCCGGATGGCGAGTCATCCACGACCACTCGAGCTGACATGACGCCACCTCCCTCACTGCTGATCGAGCTCCCCCCATGGCTGCCAGACGTCGTGGACTGGCGCGCATCCTTTCGGTCTGATGAGGAGCGGATGCGGGTGGTCGTCGAGCTCGCGCGCCAGAACGTGCTGCGAGGCACGGGCGGGCCGTTCGGGGCGGGGGTGTTCGAGTCGAAGGGTGGCCGGCTGGTCGGCGCTGGAGTCAACAGCGTGACCCGGCTCAACAACTCGGTGCTCCACGCCGAGACGCTGGCGATCATGCTGGCGCAGGCTCGGCTCGGGACCTACGCGCTTGCCTCCGCGGGTCCCGACACGTACGTGCTGGTGACCTCGTGCGAGCCCTGCGCCATGTGCCTCGGGGCGACGCTCTGGAGCGGCGTTCGCGGCCTGGTCTGCGGCGCGGCCAAGGAGGACGCCGCTGCCGTCGGCTTCGACGAGGGGCCGGTGTTCGCCGAGAGCTGGGCGTACCTGGAACGCCGCGGCGTCCGCACCGCGCGGGGCGTGCTTCGCAACGAGGCGGCCGCCGTGCTCGAGCTCTACCGGGCGACCGGGGGAGCGATCTACAACGCCTGAACCGCACCGCGCTCCGCCAAACCGGCGTCGTGGCAGTGTGATTGCGGCCATGAACTGGATGGGCGGCCTCGCCCTCCTCCTCTTCTGGCTCCCGGTCTTCGGCCCCCTCATCGCCGGCTTCGTCGGCGGCCTGAAAGCGGGGTCCGTCCGCACCGCGATCGTCGCGGTCTTCCTCCCCGCGCTGCTCACCGGCCTGCTCGCCTTCGCCGGCGTCACCTACCTCACGGATTGGTACGGATGGGGGGTGCTGGCGGGTCTGGGAGGTGTGATGATCTCCCTGCTGAACGTCGTCCCCTTGCTGGGTGGCGCCATCGTCGGAGGACTGGCGGCCCGGCTCACCCGCGGCTGACACTCCCACTTCCACCCGGGACGATCCCCAGGGGCGCGAGCATCCGGAGCACTCTCTCGGCCTGGCTCTTCCTGCTCGCCGCCGGCACGGCGAGCTGTGGCTCCACCTCGCCGGGCTCGCCGGACGACGAGCTCGCCGTGCTGTTCGTGGGGAACAGTCTCACCGCCGCGAACGATCTGCCCGGGATGGTCGCGGCGCTCGCCGCCGCGGCCGGCGTTCAACGGTTCCGCTATGAGGAGGTGACCGCGGGCGGCGCCGCCCTGGAAGACCACTGGAGCGACGGGCGGGCGGTCGAGGCGATCGAGGGCGGCCGATGGGACATCGTCGTGTTGCAGCAGGGCCCGTCTTCGCTGGCGACGAGCCGGCTCAACCTGATCGAGTGGGCCGGACGGTTCGCCCAGAAGATTCGCGAGCGGGGCGGCCGGCCCGCCATGTACATGGTGTGGCCTCCACTGGGCGGAGACTGGGACGCCGTCACCCGGTCATACACCGACGCGGCGATAGCGGTGGACGGCATGCTGTTCCCCGCCGGCGAGGCCCTGCGCGCGGTCCATGCCGAGGGCGGGATCGCCCTGCTCGCCGCCGACCAGTTTCATCCCAGCCAGGCGGGAAGCTACCTCGCCGCGCTGGTCATCATCGGCGGGTTGACCGGGCGATCCACCGAAGGCCTCACACTGCGCCAGTCGGTCGTCACCTTGCCCCCCTCCCAGAGCGCCAGGCTGGAGCGCGCCGCCGACCAGGCCAACCGCGAGCGCGGCATCCGCTGAGCGGCGCGGTAGGGCTTGCCGGGCGCGCCTCGCCTGGGTTTCGTATAGCACCGGCGGCCTCCCATCCACCCTGGAGACTCGATGCGGCATCTGTTCCTCTTCCTCGCCTTTCTCGGCGTCGTCGGGATCGCGCTCGGTGTCCTCAACATGGTCCGGGGAGCCGCCGGCCCGCACGGTGTCCCCTTCAGTTTCGAGAACTACGGCGGGCCGGGCTCGATGATCGCCGGCCTGATGCTCGTGGCCGGCTCGCTGTATCTCCGGTCCATCTGGCAGGAACGCAGGTAGCCTCGCGCGCCGTCCCGCGAGTGCGCACCCAGTCCGGCAGCATCCCACACCCCAAGGTGAACGACCACCACGCAGCTCAATAGGCGCGAGGTAGGGACGTGATGCCGCTCTTCCGCAGTCTCCTGAAGACCCTGGACGAGCTCCGCGGCCACCATCGGCGCCGACTCGGGTTTCTGGATGCTCCGATCGAGCGCCGCCGGCCGCGCATCGTCATGGAAGACTACGCGGCGCGGCACTCGATCGAGCACACCCTCGACCGGAAGGCCGAGCTGCGGCGCCTGGCACCGACCCGGCCGGAGGCGGCTGCGCGCTACCTCCAGCTGCTCACCTACGAGCTCGAGGGGCTCCGCGAGGTGATGACCACGCTCAAGACCACCACTGCCGGACGTGACCTCCAGGAGTGTCTGGCCGAGAACAGGGTCGAGATCGAGCGGCTGGAGATCGAAGTCGCCTGGTGCGCGACCCTCCTGCCCCCAGGTCGCGACGCCCGTCCTCGATGAAGCGGGAGCTCGCGCTGCTGCTGGTGACCGTGCTGGTAGTGGATGCCCTCTTCATTGCCGGATACTTCCTCTTCCATCTCGCCACGGCCGGCGATCCCGCCAAGCTCGGCTACACCGCCGCTTGGACGGTCGTCGTTTTGGTAGTGGTGCTCCGCGGTCTCTCGCGTATCCGATCCCTCAGGCGTCGCTCCGGACCCTGATCGAAGGCCCCGTCAGGACACCGGTGCCCTCGTTCGACCGCGGCAGATCATGTGACGCGCGTCACCCGTGCGGATGCCGCGAGGGGGTAGTGGCGCGCAACCGACAGCTATACGTTGGATTTCATGGAACCGAGACGTGCGGTCGAACACGATCCGGACCGTACGCTACCCCACCTGGTCGTGAGTGGCATCGCGCCGCGCGTGCGAGGCGGACGGTACGCGGTGAAGCGCCTGGTGGGCGATGAGCTGCGGATCGGTGCCGACATCTTCACCGACGGACACGATGTCCTCGCCGCCCGCGTGCTCTACCGGACGCCGGGCGAGCGGCGGCCCCTCGCGGCGCCGATGACCTACTCGTTCGAGGACGATCGCTGGTACGCCACCCTCCCACTCGACCGGGTGGGGGAGTGGCGCTTCACGGTCGAAGGATGGATCGATCGCTTCGCCACCTGGCGAAGCGAGCTCGAGAAGAAGGTGGGGGCGGGGCAGGATGTCGCCTCGGAGCTGCTGGAAGGGGCCGATCAGGTCCGCGACGCTGAGCCGCACGCGCGGGGCGACGACCACGGCCGGCTCGCCCACTTCGCCGCGTTGCTCGGCGACCCCACCGCGCCGGCCGAGGCACGCGTGGGGGCTGGACTCTCCCCCGAGCTCCGGGGCCTCATGGAGGCGTACGGCCAGCCCTACGGGCTTACCCGGGACGAGACCGAGTACCGGGTTCGCGCCGATCGGCGCGAGGCGGGATTCGCGGCGTGGTACGAGCTCTTCCCCCGGTCCACCACCACCGACCCCGAGGGGCACGGCACCTTCCGCGACGCCGAGCGTGCCTTGCCCCGCATCGCGGCGCTCGGCTTCGATGTGGTGTACCTCCCCCCGATCCATCCGATCGGCCACACCCACCGGAAGGGTCGCAACAACGCGCTGGTGGCGGCGAAGGGCGATCCGGGAAGTCCCTGGGCGATCGGCAACGAGCAGGGCGGCCACACGGCCGTGAACCCCGATCTGGGCACGCTCGACGACTTCCGGCGCTTCGTGGATCGGGCCCGCTCGCTGGGACTGGAGGTCGCGCTCGACTATGCGCTCCAGTGCTCCCCCGACCATCCGTGGGTTCGGGAGCACCCCGACTGGTTCTTCATCCGGCCGGACGGCACCATCAAGTACGCCGAGAATCCGCCCAAGAAGTACGAGGACATCTACCCCATCAATTTCTGGTGCGATCAGCGCGAGGCACTCTGGGACGCCTGCCGCGAGATCTTCCTCTTCTGGATCGCGCAGGGAGTACACACCTTCCGGGTGGACAATCCGCACACCAAGCCGTTCGCGTTCTGGGAGTGGGTGATCGGCGAGGTGCAGCGGGAGCATCCCGAGACGGTCTTCCTCTCCGAAGCCTTCACCCGGCCCAAGCGGATGCAGACCCTCGCCCAGCTCGGCTTCAGCCAGTCGTACACCTATTTCACCTGGCGCAACACCGCGGCCGAGCTGGCCGAGTACCTGACCGAGCTGACCACGCCTGAGATGGCGGACTACTTCCGCGGCAACTTCTTCACCAACACGCCCGACATCCTCCACGAGTATCTCCAGCTCGGTGGCCCTCCGGCCTTTCGCACCCGGCTGCTCCTGGCCGGCACCCTGTCGCCGCTCTACGGGATCTACAGCGGCTTCGAGCTGAGCGAGAACGTGCCGGTCAAGGAGGGGAGCGAGGAATACCTCGACTCCGAGAAGTATCAGGTCCGGGTGCGGGACTGGAGCGCACCCGGCAACTCTCGACCCGGACATCGCCCGGCTCAACCAGATCCGCCGGACGGAGCCGGCCCTGCAGGCACTGACCAACTTGACGTTTCACCGGAGCAGTCACCCCGACGTGCTGCTGTACCTCAAGGGCGCCTGGGGCCGGGACCTGCTCTGCGCCGTCTCGCTGAATCCGCACGAGCCGGTGGAGGCCGATCTGGCGGTGCCCCTGGAGCGGCTCGGCCTCGGCGAGGGCGCGAGCTACGAAGTGGAAGACCTGCTGACCGGCGAGCGACTTCAGTGGCAGGGGATGCCCCAGGGCGTGCGCTTCGATCCCGCCGAGCGGGCGGGCTATGTCTGGCGCGTGGTACGCGGTGGGGGAGGCGAGGGATGAGCGACGAGACCGGCTGGTACCGCGACGCGATCATCTATCAGCTGCACATCCGGGCGTTCCGGGACAGCGATGCGGACGGGATCGGCGACTTCGCCGGGCTGACCGAGAAGCTCGACTACCTGAAGGACCTGGGCGTGACCGCGGTGTGGCTGCTGCCGTTCTATCCCAGCCCGCTCCGGGACGACGGCTACGACATCGCCGACTACACCGACGTGAACCCGTCGTACGGCACGCTACAGGACTTCAAAGTCTTCTTGCGCGAAGCGCACAAGCGCGACCTCAAGGTCATCACCGAGCTGGTGATCAACCACACCTCGGACCAGCACCCCTGGTTCCAGCGCGCCCGGCGGGCCCGGCCGGGCTCGCGGGCCCGGGAATTTTACGTGTGGAGTCACACCGTCGACCGCTATACCGACGCGCGCATCATCTTCAAGGACTTCGAGCGATCCAACTGGACCTGGGACGCGGAGGCGGGCGCCTACTACTGGCACCGGTTCTATTCGCACCAGCCCGACCTCAACTTCGACAACCCGACCGTTCAGAAAGCCACCTTCGCGGCGCTCGACTTCTGGCTCAGGTTGGGGGTGGACGGGCTGCGCCTCGACGCCGTGCCCTACCTCTACGAGCGCGAGGGCACCAGTTGCGAGAATCTCCCGGAGACCCACGCCTTCCTGAAGGAGCTGCGCCGCCGGCTCGACGCCAAGTACCAGAACCGGATGCTGCTGGCCGAAGCCAACCAGTGGCCGGAGGATGCCGTGGCATACTTCGGCAACGGGGACGAATGCCACATGGCGTTCCACTTCCCGGTCATGCCGCGCCTCTTCATGGCGGTCCAGATGGAGGACCGCTTCCCCGTGGTGGACATCCTCCAGCAGACCCCGGCCATTCCGGAGAATTCGCAGTGGGCGGTCTTCCTCCGCAACCACGACGAGCTGACCCTCGAGATGGTCACCGACGAGGACCGGGACTACATGTACCGGGTGTACGCCAGCGATCCCCAGGCGCGGATCAATCTCGGGATCCGCCGCCGGCTCGCGCCGCTGATGGGGAACGACCGGCGCCGGATCGAGTTGATGAACGCGCTGCTCTTCTCCTTGCCGGGCACGCCGGTGATGTACTACGGCGACGAGATCGGGATGGGCGACAACATCTACCTCGGCGACCGCAACGGCGTCCGGACGCCGATGCAGTGGAGCCCGGACCGGAACGCCGGCTTCTCCCAGGCCAACCCGCAGAAGCTGTATTCCCCGGTCATCATCGACCCGGAGTACCACTACGAGGCGCTCAACGTCGACGCGCAGCAGAACAACCCCCACTCCCTGCTCTGGTGGATGAAGCACATCATCGGCCTGCGGCGGCAGTACCGCGCCTTCGGCCGGGGAACCTTGCGCTTTCTCCTGCCGGACAATGGGCGTGTGATCGCGTTCGTCCGGGAGCACGAGGACGAGCGGATTCTGGTGGTGGCCAACCTGTCGCGCTACGCGCAGGCGGTGGAGCTCGACCTGGCGGACGTCCAGGGCGTCACGCCGATCGAGATGTTCGGCCGCACTCCGTTCCCGCAGGTCGGTGTCGACGCCCTACCTCGTCACCTTGAGCCCCTACGCCTTCTACTGGTTTCTGCTGCCGACGGGGGCCACTGGGTCGCGGCGGGAGACACGGGAGTTCAAGGCGCCTGCCGTCCGCTTCAGCGGCAGCTGGGAGGAGCTGATCCGCGGAGAGGAGCGGGAGGTGCTGGAGGCCCTGCTCCCGACCTACCTCCGGGGGAGCCGGTGGTTCCGGGGAAAGGCCAGGCAGATCACCTCGGCTGCGGTGGTCCGTGCGATTCCGGTCCCGGTGGGTGAGCGCGACGCCCTGCTGACGCTGGTGGAGGTGCGCTACCTCGACGCCGACCCGGAGCACTACGTGCTCCCCCTCGCCTTTGCCGACGGGGATCGCGCGCGCGAGATCGCGCTGGCGTCGCCCGGCGCCGTGATCCTGTCCCGCGAAGGTGGGGGCGTCCTCTACGACGCCATGGCCGACGACGGATTCGTGAACGCGCTGGTGGACGGGATGGGGCGAAAGAAGCACTGGCGCGGCGCCAGGGGTGAGCTGGTCGGCAGCCGCACCCGGGCCTTCGCCGGTCTCCGCGGCGAGGACGGCCCACTGCGCACCACGGTGCTGCGGGGCGAGCAGTCCAACACCTCGGCCAACCTGGGCGACCGCCTGCTCCTCAAATTGTTCCGCAAGGCGGAGCCGGGAATCAATCCGGACCTGGAGCTGGGCCGGTACCTCACCGAGCACACCGACTTCCGTCGGGTTCCCATGCTGGCCGGCGGACTCGAACTCCGCACCCGGAACGCCGAGCCGATGACGCTGGGTGTGCTGCACCAGTTCGTCCCGAGCGAGGGCGACGCGTGGACCTTCACCCTCAATGCGCTGAGCCGCTTCTTCGAGCGCGCCCTGGTCTCCTCCATCCACCCGAGTGAGGCCGAGCTGGCCCCCGCCTCGATTCTCGATCTGGCGAACCGGGAGCCTCCGACGGTGCTGGAGGAGGCGGCGGGCGGATACATGACGCAGGCTCGGCTCCTGGGCCAGCGCACCGCCGAGTTCCACCTCGCCCTGGCAGGCGAGCGCGACGAACCCCGTGTTCATCCCGGAGGCGTTCACCGGGCTGTATCGCCGCTCGATCTACCAATCGCTCCGCTCCAGCGCCCGCACCACCTTCGACCTGCTGCGGCGGCGGCTTTCCACGCTCCCGGAGTCGTTGCGGGACGAGGCCCGCGCCGTACTCGCGCTGGAGGACGCGTTGCTCAAGCAGGCGCGGGCGGTCATGGACCGGAAGATTCCGATGTCCCGGATCAGGATCCACGGCGACTATCATCTCGGCCAGGTGCTCTTCACCGGCAAGGACTTCATCATCGTGGACCTGGAGGGCGAGCCCAGCAGGACCCTGAGCGAGCGGCGCTACAAGCGCTCGCCCATGCGGGACCTGGCGGGCATGATCCGCTCCTTCGAATACGCCGCGGCCCACACGGTGCGCCAGGGGCCGATGCGCACCGAGGACGTGCCCGCCCTGCTTCCGTGGGCCCGGCTCTGGCGGCGATGGGCCTCGGCCAGCCTGCTGCGCGGCTACTTCGACACCGCCGGGGACGCCTTCTTCCTGCCGAAGGGGCAGGACGCGTTTGCCGCGATGCTGGATTTCTATCTCCTCGACAAGGCGATCTACGAGCTGCGCTACGAGCTCAACAACCGTCCGGACTGGGTGGGCATTCCGCTCGAGGGGATCCGGCGCCGTCTGGTTGCCGATGCGGAGCGGACGGTGGGGGCCTCGTCCCGATGAGCCGCGCAGCGGCCCGCGCGCCCGCCGCGGCGGATCCCATCGAGCTCGCCCAGCTCGCGGCCGGCCGGCACTCCGATCCGCACCGCCTGCTCGGGAGCCATCCCGTGAAGGGCGGGGTCGTCGTGCGCGCCTACCACCCGGAGGCCATGTCGGCCGAGTGCGTTCTGGAGGGCGGTCCGCCCGTCGCGATGGCGTCGCTCGAGGTGCCCGGCATGTTCGGCGCGTTCCTCAAGGGACGATCGCTGCCGTTGCGCTATCGGCTGCGGTTCCGGTTCCCCGGCGGCGGTGTGTGGGAGCAGGACGACCCCTACCGCTTCCTGCCCTCGATCGGGGAGATGGACGTCTACCTGATCTCGGAGGGCACCCACCGCCGGCTCTGGCAGGTGCTCGGCGCGCATCCGCGCCAGCTCGATGGGGTCGATGGCGTCGCGTTCGCCGTCTGGGCCCCCAATGCCCAGGGGGTGAGCGTGCTGGGCGATTTCAGCCGCTGGGATGATCGGCGCCTGCCGATGCGCCGGCTCGGGTCCTCCGGCGTGTACGAGCTCTTCGTGCCGGGCGTGTCGGCCGGCGCGCTCTACAAGTACCGCATCATCGGCCCGCAGGGTGCGCTCCGGGTCAAGGCCGACCCCTTCGCCCAAGCGATGGAGCTGCCCCCGAGCACCGCCTCCCGGGTGGCGGCGTCATCCTATCAGTGGGGGGACGGGGAATGGATGGCCGGCCGGCGCGGCGCGGGACCTTCGGCGGTCGCCCATGGCCATCTACGAGGTCCACCTCGGCTCCTGGGCTCGCGTGGTCGAGGAGGGGAACCGGCCGCTGACCTACCGCGAGATCGCCCCGCGCCTGATCGACCACGCGAAGCGGCTGGGGTTCAGCCACGTCGAGTTCATGCCGCTCGCCGAACACCCATTCACCGGATCCTGGGGCTATCAGGTGAGCGCGTACTTCGCCCCGACCGCGCGCTACGGCACGCCGGATGACCTGCGCTTCCTGATCGACTCCTGCCATGCCGCCGGCCTCGGCGTGATCATGGACTGGGTTCCGGCCCATTTCCCCAAGGACGACTTCGCCCTGCGGCTGTTCGACGGCACCGCGCTCTACGAGCACGAGGACCCCCGGCGCGGAGAGCACCCCGAATGGGGCACGCTGATCTTCAATTACGGCCGCCGGGAAGTGCGGAATTTCCTCATCGCAAACGCGCTCTACTGGCTCGAGGAATTCCACGTGGACGGTCTACGGGTGGACGCGGTGGCATCGATGCTCTATCTCGACTACGGCCGCGCCGAGGGACAGTGGGTCCCCAACCGGTACGGCGGGCGCGAGGATCTCGAGGCGGTCGAGTTCATCAAGTTGCTCAACTCGACGCTCGGGGAAGAGCACCCCGGCTGTTTTACGGTCGCCGAGGAATCCACCTCGTGGCCGCGGGTGACGGGGCCGGTGGCGGAGGGCGGGTTGGGGTTCACCTTCAAGTGGAACATGGGGTGGATGCACGATACCCTGGACTACTTCGCCCTCGACCCGATCCACCGGCGGCATCACCACCAGCTGCTCACCTTCAGCATGATGTACGAGTACAGCGAGCACTTCATCATGCCGCTGTCCCACGACGAGGTGGTGCACGGGAAGGGAACGCTGTTGGCGAAGATGCCGGGCGATGAATGGCAGCGCTTCGCCAACCTGCGCGCGTTGTTCGCCTACCAGTACACCCGCCCGGGCAAGCCGCTCCTCTTCATGGGCAGCGAGCTGGGTTCCCTCCGGGAGTGGAACCACGACGGCAGCCTCGACTGGCATCTCGAGGAGCGGCCGCTGCACGGAGGGCTGCTGCGATTCATGGCCGACCTCGGCGGCGTCTTTCGCGCCCGCTCCGAGCTGTGGCGCGGCGATCCCGATCACTCCGGGTTCAGCTGGCTCGACGCCGACGACCGTGACCAATCGATCTATTCGTACTTCCGGCGGGACGGGGATCGGATCGTCCTGGTGCTCCTCAACCTCACCCCGGTGCCACGGCATGACTACCGGAGTGGCGCGCCGCAGGTCGGGCGCTACTCGATGTTGCTCTCCAGCGACGATCCCAAGTATGGCGGCGGCGGATTCGGGCTGGTGTCGGCGCTGCACGCCGAGCCGGTCGCGTGGCAGAACCAGCCGGCCTCCTTCCTCATCGGGCTTCCTCCGCTCGGCGCCGTGCTGCTCGCCCACGATCCCGAGTGAAGACCTGACCTGCCGGTCCGCCCGCTGATGCGTTCCCTCGAGCGCGGCGCCGTGCCGCTGGCCGACGGCAGCACCCGGTTCTCCGTGTGGGCGCCGAGGGCGCAGCGGGTGGAGGTCACCCTCGCCCGCGACGGAACAGCAGAATCGCACCCGCTGGTCGGCGGGGCCGATGGAGTTCACACCGGCACGGTCCGGCGAGTTCCCGCCGGCAGCGACTACAGCTACCGGCTCGATGGCGGCCCCGATCGCCCCGACCCGGTGAGCCGCTGGCGGCCCCAGGGCGTCCACGGCCCGACCAGGGTCGTGGATCCCGCGGCCTTCCACTGGACCGATGGGGCGTGGCGAGGTCTGGAGACGGCCGATCTCGCGATCTACGAGCTCCATGTGGGGACCTTCACCCCGGCGGGAAACTTTGATGGTGCAATCGAGCGGCTCCCTGCCCTCCGCGAGCTCGGCGTCACCGCTATCGAGATCATGCCGGTCGCCGAGTTCCCCGGCAGCCGCAACTGGGGCTACGACGGCGTCTCACTCTTCGCCGTTCAGAGCAGCTACGGCGGTCCCAACGGGCTCAAGCGTTTGGTGGACGCCGCGCATCGCGCCGGGCTCGCCGTGTTGCTCGACGTGGTGTATAACCATCTCGGACCCGAGGGCAATTACCTGGGCGATTTCGGACCCTACTTCTCCGACCGGCACCGGACCGCGTGGGGTCAGGGGTTCAACCTCGACGGCCCCGACAGCGACGAGGTGCGACGATACCTGGTGGACAACGCCGTCTACTGGGTGACGGAGTATCACCTCGACGGGCTCCGTCTCGACGCGGCCGACCGCATCGTGGACCTGAGCCCCACCCACCTGGCCGAAGAGATCGGCCAGGCTGTCCATGGGCAGGGCGAGGCCTTGGGGCGCCGCACGCTGGTCATCGCGGAGATCGACGCCAACGATCCCCGCTGGGTCAAGGGAAGGGAAGTGGGCGGCTACGGCCTCGACGCCCACTGGTCGGACGATTTCCACCACGCGGTCCACGTCGCGCTCACCGGGGAGCGCACCGGGTACTACGCCGACTTCACCCAACCGGACGCCCTGGCCAAGGTCCTCGCCGAGCGGTATGTGAACGATGGACGGTACTCACCGTATCGCCAGCGCAGTCATGGACGCCCCGCCGTGGATCTTCCGGCCGATCGGTTGGTGGTCTGCATTCAGAACCACGATCAGACCGGCAATCGCGCGCGGGGTGAGCGGCTCGCCGCCCTCGTCGCCCCCGAAGCGCTCCGACTCGCGGCCGCTATCCTTCTCCTCTCACCGTACGTTCCCCTCCTCTTCATGGGTGAGGAGCACGGGGAGACCAACCCGTTCCTCTATTTCGTGAGCCACGGCGATCCGGCGCTGGTCGAGGCCGTGCGCGAGGGGCGACGCCGCGAGTTCGAGAGGTTCGCCTGGACCGGCGACATTCCCGACCCTCAGGCCGAGGACACCTTCGAGGCGTCGCGGCCACAGTGGCAGCAGGCGGAAGCGCCGGCCGGGGGGCGGCTGCGGGCGCTGTACCGCGATCTGCTGCGGCTCCGCCGATCCGAGGCCGCTCTGCGCCCCGGCGCCGCGGCGGTACGGGTTCGCAACGATGCGGCGGCGGGGTGGATCGCGGTCCGTTACACCGGGGAGGGGGACGTGCTGGAAGGGATCTTCAATCTGGCATCCGAGGCGCGGGTCGTGCCGCTGGACGACAGCCACCGGTGGAGCCTCGTGCTCTCCAGCGACGCGCCGGGTTACGGTGGATCGGGCGAGACGGCCATCGATCAGGGGCTCCGGTTGCCGGGGCGCACCGCGACGCTACTGCGGGGCACCGCGACATGAGAGTCTGGCCCGGCTCTCCCGCGCCGCTCGGCGCGACCTGGGACGGCGAGGGCACCAACTTCGCCATTTTTTCCGAGCACGCGACGGCGGTGGACCTCTGCCTGTTCGACCACCCGGAGGCCGGACACGAATCCACCAGGATCCGCCTGCGCGAGCGGACCGATCAGATCTGGCATGCCTATCTCCCGGAGGTCCGGCCCGGCCAGCTCTACGGCTTCCGGGTGGATGGGCCGTATGCCCCCGAGGAAGGCCATCGGTTCAATCCGGCCAAGCTGTTGCTCGACCCCTACACTAAGGCGGTGAGCGGGGTGATCCGGTGGAGCGACGCGCTCTCCGGGTACTCCATGGAGCAGCCCATGGAGACCCGCGACCTGGTGCCGGATCGGTCGGACAGCGCGGCGGGCCTGCCCAAGTGCGTGGTCGTCGAGTCGGCGTTCAGCTGGGGCGACGACAAGCATCCCCGGACGCCGTGGAACCGGACCGTGATCTACGAGGCCCACGTGAAGGGGATGACGATGCTGCACCCCGACGTGCCCGAGGGGATCCGCGGCACCTATCTCGGGCTGGCCACCGATCCGATCATCGATCACCTGCTCTCGCTCGGCGTCACGGCGATCGAGCTGCTTCCGGTGCATCACTTCGTGACCGAGCGCCGGCTCGCCGAGATGGGCCTGGTGAATTACTGGGGCTACAGCAGCATCGGCTACCTCGCGCCGGACGTCCGCTACGCCACGGGAGGCCTTGGCCAGCAGGTCACCGAGTTCAAGTCGATGGTCAAACGGTTTCACCACGCGGGGATCGAGGTCATCCTCGATGTGGTCTACAATCACACCGCGGAGGGGAATCATCTGGGACCGACCCTCTCCTTTCGCGGGATCGACAACGCGGCCTACTACCGGCTCGATCCCGCCAACCCCCGGTTCTATGTCGACTATACCGGGACCGGCAACACGCTCGACATCCGCCATTCCCGGACCATGCAGCTGGTGATGGACAGTCTGCGGTACTGGGTCGAGGAGATGCACGTGGACGGCTTCCGCTTCGACCTCGCGCCGGTTCTGGCGCGGGGCGATGTGGACGTGAGCCCGTTCGCCGAGTTCTTCGACGTGGTGCGCCAGGATCCGGTTGTCTCCGGCGTGAAGCTGATCGCGGAGCCGTGGGACCTCGGTCCCGGGGGCTATCAGGTGGGCCGCTTTCCCATCGGCTGGGGCGAGTGGAACGGCAAGTACCGCGACACCACGCGGAAATTCTGGCGGGGAGACCCGGGGCAATTGGGCGAGTTCGCCTCGCGACTGGCGGGCAGCAGCGATCTCTTTCAGGCCAGCCAACGAAGCCCGCAGGCGAGCGTGAACTTCGTGACCTGCCACGACGGCTTCACCCTGCACGACCTGGTGAGCTACGAGAGCAAGCACAACGAAGCCAACGGCGAGGGCAACCGCGACGGGAGCGACGACAACCAGAGCCGCAACTGGGGCGCCGAGGGTCCGACCGAGGCGGTCCACGTGATTCGGATGCGCGAGCGGATCAAGCGGAATTTTCTGGCGACCCTCGCCTTCTCGCAGGGCGTGCCGATGCTCTCGCACGGCGACGAGATCGGCCGGACCCAGATGGGCAACAACAACGCCTACTGCCAGGATGGCCCGCTCTCCTGGGTGGACTGGCGGCTCACGCCGCTGCAGCGCGAGCTGCTCGCCTTCACTCGAGCGGTGTTCGCGATCCGGGCGACCAACGCGGTGCTCCGACGGCGGAACTACTTCCGCCACGAGCCCGACCACCCGGGCGGGGCAAAGGATCTCACCTGGCTCCGCCCCGACGGCGGTGAGATGACGGAGGCGGACTGGGACGACCCGGGCAATCACGTGCTCGGCATGCTCATCCTGGGCGAGGCGACCGATGAGGTGGACGAGCGCGGCCGCCGGCTCAGGGGCGAGGCGATCCTGCTGCTCACCAACGGCGGCGCACGCTCCCGGCCGTTCACCCTGCCCCCGATGCCGTCCCCGGGCGGGTGGACCGAGATCCTCAACACCGCTCATCCGGTGCCGCGGGTGGTGCGGCAGGGCGAGGTCAGCGTGGTGGCGCACTCGCTGATGCTGCTCCGCTACGAGCGGCCGCGGTGATCGTGTGCCCGAGATCAGCGCCACCTACCGGTTGCAGCTCCACGCCGGCTTTCCTCTCTCCGCGGCGCGCGACCTCGTCCCCTACCTGAGCCGCCTCGGGATCAGCCACATCCACTGCTCGCCGCTGCTCCAGGCTCGACGGGGCAGCCTGCACGGCTACGACGTGGTGGACCCCTCACGACTCGACCCCGAGCTCGGCACCGAGGCCGACCTCGAGGCGCTGCACGAGGAACTGGCGTCCCGCGGGATGGGCATCGTGCTCGACATCGTGCCCAACCACATGGCCGCCTCGAGCGAGAACCCGGCCTGGGACGACGTGCTCGCGAACGGCCACGCCTCGGGGTTCGCCCGGTGGTTCGACATCGACTGGCGCGCCTCCGACCGCGAGCTGCGAAGCCGCATTCTGCTGCCGATCCTCGGCGACCCGCTCTCCGACGTGCTTCAGCGGGGGGAGATCGCGCTGGAAGCGCCGGATGGCGTGCCCCGGGTCCGCTACTTCGAGCACCACCTGCCGCTCGACCCTTCGACGATGTCCGGAGTCCTGAGTGATGCGCTGGCCCACTGCCGGCAGGCGTTGCATCGGGAGCATCCGGCCTGCTCCGAGCTGGCGGACATCGCGCAGTCGCTTCGCCGTCTGCCCCGCCGGAATTCCCGCGTCGCCGCGGCGGTTGCCCGCCGCCGTGACTCCGTTCCGCCGATACTCGCCCGGCTCCGCGAGCTGGCCGCGCGAGTGACGTCGGCCGCCGCGGCCCTCGACGGGGCGGCAAGGGCGTTCGGGGACGGAGCGGAGGGGAGCAGCCGCCTTCGCCGTCTGCTCGACGCGCAGGTGTACCGGCTGGTGCACTGGCGCCGCGCGGCGAGGGAGATCAACTACCGCCGTTTCTTCGACGTCAACGATCTCGTCGCGCTCCACATGGAGGATCCCGAGGTCTTCGCCCAGACGCACGCGCTGGTGCTCGCATGGCGTCGGCGAGGGTGGGTGGACGGATACCGCATCGACCATCCCGACGGCCTGCTCGATCCGTTGGGATACTTCCAGCGTTTGGTCACCGCGGCGTTCCCCGAGCACCCGTCCCCACCCCCGGTATACCTCGAGAAGATCCTGAGCGATGGGGAGCAACTTCGCCCCGAGTGGCCGGTGGCAGGGACCACCGGGTACGACTTCCTCAACCAGGTCGAGGGGCTGTTCATCGATCCCGCGGGCTACGAGGCTGTCGAGGCCGACTACCGGCGAGTCATTCGGCAGCCACTGGAGTTTCCCGCCATCGCCCGGCAGGGGAAACGGCTGGTGCTCGAGACCGGGCTCTCCTCCGGGGTCCGCCGGCTGGCGGACCGGCTGCTCGATCTGCCCCGGCAGAGCCATCCCGCTGCCGTCATTACTCGGCAGGACGTGGTCCGCGCGATTGTCGAGACGATCGTGGCTCTTCCGGTCTACCGGACGTACGTCGACGGCCGATCGCCCACTCCCGCTCCCGAGGACCTGCGCCTGCTGGAAGGTGCGATCGCGGACGCGAGGACCCGGGGAAGGAGCGGCGCCGCGGCGCTCGATCTCCTGGCGGAGGCTCTGCTCGGGCACGAGAGCGCGGTGTGCCGCCGCTTCCAGCAGCTCAGCGGACCGGCGACGGCGAAAGGCATCGAGGACACTGCCTTTTATGCCTACGCTCCGCTCCTCTCGCGCAACGAGGTCGGTGGCGGCCCCGAGGCGTCGCTCTTTCACGCCGAAGCCGTGTTTCATCGCGCCAACGCGCTCCGCGCTGCTCGGTGGCCGGGGGGAATGCTCGCCGTGACCACCCACGATACCAAGCGCACGGCCGATCTTCGGGCGAGGCTCGATGTCCTGAGCGAGATCCCGGCGGAATGGGCCGACCGGGTGCGGCTCTGGCGTACCCTGAATTTGCCGCACAAGCGGACGATCCGGGGCCGGCGCGTGCCGGAACCGGCCACGGTCCACCACATCCTTCAGGCCATGGTCGGTGTCTGGCCGCTGACGCCGCTCGGTGTCGGTGACCTCGAAGCGCTCCGGGAGCGTATCCAGGGCTACATGGTGAAGGCGGTCCGCGAGGCGAAGCTTCGTACCACGTGGACCGATCCCGACGAGGGGTACGAGGATGCGCTCCGGGCCGACGTCGAGGCCCTGCTCGCGCCGGATCGTTCGCCCCGTTTCCTGGATGAACTGGAGCGGTTTGTCGCGAGAATCTCCCGGGCCGGGCTCTGGAACGCGCTCAGCCGCACGGCGCTGCACCTGGCCTCGCCGGGGGTCCCCGACATCTACCAGGGCGACGAGCTGTGGACCTTCGCCTTGGTGGATCCGGACAACCGGCGTCCGGTGGACTTCGCGCATCGGCGGCGGCTGCTCGAGGACGTCGAGCAGGGAATGGCCGGCGATCTCGGGTCCCGGTCGGAATACCTGGCCGAACTCGTCGCCAAGCCGGAGGACGGCCGGCTCAAGCTCCACGTGGTCCGCGCCGCTCTCGCGGCGAGAAAGGAGCGTCCGGATGCGTTTCGCTCATCCACGTATGTCCCGCTCGAGGCTTCGGGCCCTTCGGCCGGCCGCGTAATCGCCTTCGGCCGGGGGGATGGAATGGAACGACTGGTGGCCGCCGTTCCCCGGTTCCTGGCCGGTCACGTACTGAGCGGCAACGGACCTACCGATAAGGTGATCTGGGACGGCACCGATCTGCCGTTGCCGGCCGACTGGCCCTCCCGCTGGACCTGCGTCCTCAGCGGGCGGTCACTCCACTCGGAGCCGGGTCGCGGGTTGCGGACCGCGGATCTCTTCGGCATCCTCCCGGTCGCGTTGCTGTTGGCCGACACCGAGTCATGAAAGACGAAACCCGTATGCGACTCCACCCCGTTCCTCCCGGCGCCGTCGTTCCGCTCGGCGATGAAGACGCACGGCTGCCTGATGGTGAGGGCTCGCCGAAACCGGCGCTCCGGGACGAACTGGAGCAGCTCACGGAGAGGATGGACGCGCTTCAGCGGGCACTGCACGCCGAGGGAACCCGCGCGCTGCTCGTGGTGCTGCAGGGCCGGGACGCGTCCGGGAAGGACGGCACCCTGCGCAAGGTGTTCGGACCGCTCGATCCGCTCGGCGTGACCGCGACGAGCTTCAAGGCCCCGAGCGAGCTGGAGCTGCGGCACGACTTCCTCTGGCGAGTGCACGGTGCGACGCCCGCACGAGGGGTGATCGGCATCTTCAACCGGTCGCACTACGAAGACGTTCTCGTGGTGCGGGTCCGCCGGCTCGTCCCCGAATCGGTCTGGAGGCCCCGCTACGAGCAGATCAATCTTTTCGAGCGGATCCTGATAGAGAACGGGACGACGATCCTCAAGTTCGTGCTGCACATCTCGCGGGAGGAGCAGCGCGAGCGACTGCGGGCCCGGCTGGAGGACCCGGAGAAATATTGGAAATTCAACGCCGGGGACCTGAAGGAGCGGGAGCTCTGGGAGGGGTACACCGAGGCCTATCGGGAGATGCTCCAGCGTACCAGCACCGCGATCGCGCCGTGGTACGTGGTTCCTGCCGACGAGAAGCGGCTGCGCGATGTCCTGGTGGCCCGAACGGTGGTCGAAACTCTGGAGCGGATGGAGCCGCGCTATCCCGGCCCTCCGCCCGAGCTGACGTCGTTGCGGAAGGCCTTGACGAAATAACCGCTAGATTTTGCCGTCGGGGCCCACGATCACGAAGGTGAGATTCCCGCCCACCACGAAAAACGGTGCCTTGCTGCCGAGATTGCTCTGCAGCGACTTCACCAGGCGCGCGTTGCTCGAGGTCACCACCACCGACAGCTGGATCAGGCCATTGGCCCCGCCGCCGGGCGGCACGAAGTTATCCCAGTCGAGGGTGTAGTCCGGCCGGGAGAAGGAGAATCCCGCCGGCAGATATTGCTCCAGCCCTCCCGGTGTCATGCCGGCTCCGACTTCTCCCGGCCAGACCCCCTGCTCGTACCACGCGCTGTATGCGGCGACCCGGACGGCCTGAAGGTCGGCCGTGGCGCTGGCCGACAGGGCGCGGTGTTTGAGGTCCATGTACTTGAGGATGCCCAGGGTCGCGAGAATCGACATCACGACCACCACGACCAGAATCTCGATGAAGGTGAAGCCCCGGCGGCGGGTCATCGCGACCTCCGGGAGATCACCTCGAAGCTGTTGCCCAGGAACTTGGGCAGCGGGTCCCGCGATGCGAGGGTGAGCTCCATGCCGCGGTGAGATCCGATCAGACGCCAGGTCGTGGAATCGATCGGCTGGTACGTCATTCCCTGGGCCTGGGTGCCCGCTTCGAGCAGGGAGACGGGCAACCTGCCGGTCCGCAGGCGGTAGCGCTCGACGTGCTGGGCGACGTTGGCCATGCCGATCCGCAGGCTCGCCTCTTGGATCGCGACGGATTCGGGTGGGGTCGAGGTGGGGAACAGCCACTCGGGCCGCTCGATGTAGAGATAGGTGCACAGAAACAGGGTGAGCACGGCAGCCGCCCAGACCGCCGGCCGCACCCGGTTACGGTTCCGCCGACGGGCGGCCGCTTCGCGCTGCTCGGCCTCGCGGTCCTCCGCCTGCTTCTTCAGGACGCTGTCGAAGGCCTCGAGCAGTGCCTGCTTCTGCGGGGTAGCGCCCGAGACCGGTGCGGTCCCTGTGGTTTCCTTGGTCATCACCGTGCCATAGCGCTGGGGTTTGCTCCCGGGAGCTACTGCGAAACCGCTTCTCCGGCGAGTGCACGTTTCACCAGGTCGGGAAAACTGCGGATCTCGATCGGCTTGGTGATGTAGCCGTCGAATCCGGCCTGCAGAGCTCGCTCGCGATCACCGCTCATGGCGTGCGCCGTCAGCGCCAGCACCCGCAGAGCGCCGTGGGGTGACTGGCGGATCTCGGCCAACAGCGCGAATCCGTCTTTACCCGGAAGTTGGATGTCCATCAGGACGAGCTCCGGGTCGGCCCCGGCGATCGTCTCCAGCAGCTCCTCACCCCCCGGCAGCTCCGTCACCTGGTGGCCCTTGAGGGCCAACAGGGTGCGAAACAGCTTCATGTTGTCGGGGCTGTCTTCGACGACCAGAATTCTCGCCACGAATCGAACTCCGCAGGCAAAACTTGCGCCAGGGCCCCCGGTTTTCCTTGGCGAGCGGCTGTCGGACTGCCTCTGCACTGCCGAAGGAACTTCCGTCGAATCAGGAGCTTGCGCGCTCGAGCTCCGCGGCATCGCCGTGCTGTGCGATCAGAAGAGGGCCGGTCCGGGTGCCACCGGCGGGTGGTCGGCGGGCGTTGGAAGCGCGTTGAGAATCAAGTGCCATGTCGGTACAATGCGAGCCTATTCTCGGGTCACCCACGGCGGCCGCAGCCGCCTCATTCGGGCGGGCGCATGCGCGGCGTGTCGACATCCAACGGCTTCTGATACGTGCGCCCATCCTCGCTGGCGGTGATCGGCCTGGGCGCGATCGGTGGATCGCTCGCCTGGCAATCCCGCCTCGCGGGAATCGCCCGGGTGGTCGGCTACTCTCCCTCGCGCGCCGAAGGCGTTGCGGCGCTCAAGGCATCGGCGGTTTCCGAGATCGCCGAGACCCCAGCCAAGGCGGTCCGGGGCGCCGACCTCGTCGTCCTGGCGGTCCCGCCCGGACCCACACTCGACCTTATCGGTCGTTTGGCTCCCATGCTTGAGCCGGGGGCCACATTGACCGACGTGTGCAGCGTCAAGGCGCCGGTCATGGCCCAGGCGGCCGGCTGCGGAATCGCCGACCGGTTCGCCGGCTCCCACCCGTTGGCCGGTACCCACGCCTCCGGCTTCGGCGCCGCGCGGCCCGACCGGCTCCGCGGGTGCGTGGTCTACGTCTGCGAGAGCGCTTCCACGGAGGGACCGCGCGCCGCGCGCGCGGTCATGCGGTTTTGGGAGGAGGTCCTGGAGGCGCACCCTATCCTCATAGATGCGACCGGCCACGACCGGCAGCTGGCCTGGACCAGCCACCTTCCTCAGGCCGTGGCGTATGCCCTGGCGAAGGCGCTGGCCGATCGCCGGCTGGGCGGAGTGTCGTACGGCAGCGGGGCGAAGGATACCACCCGCCTTGCCGGGAGCAGCCCGGAGATGTGGCTCGACATTCTGTTGCAGAACGGGGAGCCGCTCGGGGAGGCGCTCTCGAGCGTGGAGCAAGGGGTGGCCGAGCTGCGGCGCCTGATCGAAACGGGCGACCGGGACGCGCTCGAGCGATATCTCGAGACTGCTCGCGAGTTCCGTCGGGGGCTCGACCGATGAAGGTGGGCGGGATCGTGCGCGCTCCGGGCGACAAAAGCATCACCCACCGCGCACTGCTGCTGGGCGCCCTGGGCCGAGGGGTCAGCCACATAGGTGGCGCGCTTACCGCGCTCGACGCACGATCCAGCGCGCGAGTGCTGCGGCAGCTGGGAGCGGAGATCTCGCCGCTCCGCGACGGCGAGACGCTCCGAATCAAGGGGCGCGGCCGGTTTCGAGCGCCCGACCGGACGCTGCACTGCGGGAATTCGGGAACCACGACGCGGCTCCTCCTCGGTTTGCTCGCCGGCCATCGCTTCCGCGCCACCCTCACCGGCGATGCTTCGCTGCGCCGGCGGCCAATGCGGCGCGTCACCCAGCCGCTCACCGAGATGGGGGCGCGGTTCGACGAGCAGGGCGGCGACGGTCTGCCGCTGACGGTGCGTGGAGGCAAGCTGCGGCCGATCCGCTATGCGATGCCGATCGCCAGCGCACAGGTCAAGAGCTCGCTCCTTCTCGCCGGAATGATCGCCGAGGTGCCCGTGGCCCTGCTCGAGCCAGGTGGCCGGTCTCGAGACCACACCGAGCGGATGCTTCGGGCGTCCGGCTTTGATGTCGCCGAACGGGACGGTTGGGTCGAGTTCCGTCCCGGTGGCCGCCTCGAGCCGTTCGAGCTCCAGATACCGGGCGATCCGTCCTCCGCGGCGTTCCTGGTGGGCGCCTCGGTCCTTGCGGAGGGCGGCGAGCTCCGGATCGCCGGCGTGGGAGTGAACCCGACCCGAACCGGATTCCTTCGAGTGCTCGAGCGGATGGGCGCGCACGTTGCCCTGGATGCGGCCGACACCAGTTTCGGCGAGCCGGTGGCGGACCTCACCGCCCGCCCGGCGTCGCTTCGGCCGACGGAGGTGGCCGCGGGCGAGATCCCCGGGCTCATCGACGAGATCCCGTTGCTGGCCGTCCTCGCCTCCCGTGCGGCCGGTGAAACGGTCTTCCGCGACGTCGGGGAGCTGAGGGTCAAGGAGAGCGACCGGCTCGGTCTCATCGCCGAAAACATCCGGGCGGTGGGGGGGAGGGCGGGGGTGCAGGGAGATGATCTCCATGTCGAGGGCGTGGAAAGCCCGCCGCGGGGCAGGGTCCGCACGGCCGCCGACCATCGGATCGCCATGGCCTTCGCCGTGCTGGGCACGGTCCCGGGCGCGCGAGTCGCCATCGACGACATGGCCTGCGCCGCGGTGAGCTTTCCGGGGTTTCCGGAGACGTTGCGCCGGATCGCGGCGGGGCGGTCCCGGTGAAGGGCGGCGTCATCGCGATCGACGGACCCTCGGCATCGGGGAAGTCCACCACGGCTCGCGCCGTGGCCGAGGCGCTGGGGTTCGCCCATCTCGATTCGGGATCACTGTACCGCGGAGTCACGCTGGTCGGCATTCGGGAGGTGGCCCGGAGGGACCGGACGAAGGAGGATCCACTCACCGTGGTAGGGGCGGAGGCGATCCTTCGCGCGGCGGAGGATCGGGGGCTGATGCTCCAGCCGGATGGCGCGGGGTTCACGGCCTATCTGGAGGGCGAGCCGGTGGACGCGGTCATCCGCGGCCCCGAGGTGACCGCCACCGTCTCGGCCGTGTCGGCGGTGCCCGTGATTCGGGAATGGATCAACACCCGGCTTCGGGCGATGGTCCGGGCGGGACGGGACGTGGTGGTGGATGGCAGGGACATCGGCACCGTGGTGTTTCCCGATGCGGAGCTGAAGATTTTTCTTACCGCCACCCCGGAGGCCCGGGCCGGGCGTCGCATCAATCAACGGGGCAGCCCGGTCGACGTCGATCGGCTGGAGGCGGAGGCTGCCGCGCTGACGGCCCGCGACGTGGCCGACTCGAGTCGGACGGTGGCTCCGCTTCGCGCGGCGCCGGACGCAATTCCGCTGGATACCACCGCGCTGACGTTCCCGGAGCAGGTCCGCTTCATCGTGGAGCTCGCTCGTCCCATTTTCGGACAGCGCTGAGCCGCGTTCCCACCTCCCGCCACAAACGTTTCAGAAATTCTGAAACGTTTTCTCGCGCAACTCTTTCTTCATTTCAGGTATCTACCAAAAAGTCGCTACTGCCGGTCCGCCGCGACGAAACGTCCGCCTGCGGCACTCGTAGAGCATTCCGGTGCAGTACTCGTCTGGTTCGAAGGTCGCCAGCGAGTCGACTCGAGGTCGCGAGCCTGATCGTGGAATCCGCTCTGAGCCGCCGACGCTTCATGATCACCGCGGGCGCCCTGCTCGCGTCGCTCTCCTCGAGGAGCGCGTGGTCGCAGGGTGTCGCAGCCAGCGCGGCGCGGGGGCCGCGCTGGCTGCCGCGCAGCGACCTTCTGCGGACCCTGCCTCGCCTGCTGGAGCTGGCCGAAGTGCCCGGGCTCGCACTCGGCGTCGTGCAGGGCGGGAAGGTCTGGAGCCGAGGCTTCGGCAAGGCCACCGAGACGCCCCGGACCGCCGTCTCCCGCGAAACCATCTTCGAGGCGGTCTCGCTCGGCAAGCCGCTCTTCGCCTACGCGGTGCTGAGACTGGTGGACGCAGGCCTGATCGATCTGGACCGCCCGCTCTACGACTACCTGCCGATCCCCGATGCGGACAACCCCCGGATGCGGCGGGTCACGCCCCGGCATGTGCTGAGCCACACCACCGGACTGTCCAATTGGCGGGAGCAGCCGGGGCCACTGCTGCCTGCCACCGAGCCCGGCACCGAGTTCAGCTACTCGGGCGACGCCTATTTCTATCTCCAGCGCGTGGTCGAGCACCTGACCGACCGGCCCTTCGCGCGCTTCATGCTCGAGCACGTCCTCACCCCGCTCCAGATGACCCACAGCAGCTACGTCTGGTTGCCGGAGTTCGCGTCCCACAAGGCGGTGGGGCGGGACGCCAAGGGGGTCGAGCTCGACGTGGTCGGCGCCATCGGCCGCCGGGCGGAGGAGCTGGCGCTCGCGTGGGGGAAGCCGGTGCTCGACTGGCGCTACGACGATGCGGCGCGCGCCGTGCCTCTGATGAATCCCGAGTGGCCGGCCGTCCCGCTCTACATGATGCCGAGTGCGCCCGGCTCCCTGCTGACCACGGTGGGGGACTACACCCGCTTCCTGCTGCGGGTGGTGGCGCAACCTCCCGAGCCCGGGCTCGACCTCTCGGTAGCATCGCGCAAGGCGATGGTGACCCCGCAGGTACAGCTCAACCGGGCGCTCCACTGGGGACTGGGGTGGGGGATCCAGCGGGACGAAAACGGCGAGGTGCTCTGGCATTGGGGCGCAAACAACAGCTTCCGGAACTTCGTCATCGCCGAGCCTGCCGCCGGCCGAGCTGTGGTCGCCTTTACCAATGGGGAGGCCGGGCCCAAGGTTTACGAGCGGGTGATCGCGGCAGTGACTGGTCGTGACCATCCGGCCTTCCTCTGGCTGTAGGGTGCCCGGGGGGGGTCGCGGCGCCAACCGATTGGTAATGAGTCAAATCGGATTGTTACACATCCACCAAACCCAGCCAGTCGAGGAGAAGCGTGATTAGCCCGGCGAGGACGAGCGCCAGCAGGAACAAAGCTTGGAGCGCAAAGTCCCAGTCGGAGAGCTTCTTTAGGAAACGGTTCACGCTTCTCCCTCCTCAATATTGAGAATACTGCCAACCGATTGCCCCACCTTGCGTTGGATTCCTCCTTTCGTTATGCTTGCAGGCTACTTCGGAGCATATTGGCCCCGACAAGCGTCGTCACCTTAGCCCGTGGCCCACCCCGGCACGGCGCACAACCCCAGGATGGTGCGTTCCGAATGCTCGATCAACTTCAACCCTCGACCGACCAGTTCGCCTCCCCCACCGGCCTCCGCGTCCGGCAAGACCTCTACGACGAAGAGTACTCCGACGAAGATTACGAGCAGATGCTCTCGATGTACGAGGGCACCATGTCGCAGATCGTCGAGGGAGAAATCGTCAAGTCGAAGGTCCTCCGCGTCACCGAGAACGCCGTCATCCTCGACGTCGGCTTCAAATCCGAAGGATCGGTCCCCCTCGACGAGTTCAAGGACCCGCAGTCGCTCAAGGAGGGCGACGAGGTCGAAGTCTTCCTGGAGCACCTGGAAGACCAGGAGGGCGCCGTCGTCCTGTCGAAGAAGAAGGCCGACTTCATGCGGGTCTGGGAGAAGATCCGCGTGGCGCACGAGAGCGATCAGCCGGTGGAAGGCACGTTGATCAAGAAGATCAAGGGCGGCGTGGTGGTGAACCTGATGGGGGTGGACGCGTTCCTGCCCGGCAGCCAGATCGCGCTCCGGCGGGTGCCCAACATCGACGAGCTGCTGGGCCAGACCTACGAGTTCAAGATCATCAAGCTCAACAAGCGCCGGCGCAACATCGTGGTGAGCCGCCGGGTGATCCTGGAGAACGAGCGGGCCCACAAGCGCGAGCACCTGATGAAGGAGCTCGCCGTCGGCCAGGTGCGGAAGGGCGTGGTCAAGAACATCACCGACTTCGGCGCCTTCATCGACCTGGGCGGCGTGGACGGCCTGCTCCACATCACCGACATGTCCTATGGCCGGGTCTCGCACCCGACCGAGATGGTGGCGATCGGCCGCGAGGTCGAGGTCAAGATCCTCGACATCGACTGGCAGCGCGAGCGCATCAGTCTGGGCATGAAGCAGCTCCAGTCCTATCCGTGGCAGAACGTGGCGGCCAAGTACCCGGTGGGCACCCGGGTCCAGGGCAAGGTCGTCTCGATCACCAACTACGGCGCGTTCGTCGAGATCGAGCCGGGTATCGAGGGCCTGGTCCACATCTCCGAGATGAGCTGGACTCGCAACGTCCGGCACCCCTCCAAGATCGTGAGCATCGGCGAGACCATCGAGGCGGTCGTGCTCAAGGTGGACGAGGCGGAGGAGAAGATCTCCCTCGGCATGAAGCAGACCGAGCAGGATCCCTGGATGGTGCTGCCGCTCAAGTATCCGGTGGGTACCCGGATCCAGGGCAAGGTGCGGAACCTCACCAGCTTCGGCGCCTTCGTCGAGATCGAGCCGGGCATCGACGGCCTGATCCACATCTCCGACATGTCCTGGACCAAGCGGGTCCAGCATCCGTCCGAGGTGGTGAAGAAGGGCGACGGGGTGGACGTCGTGATCCTCAACATCGACGCCGAGAACAAGCGGATCTCCCTCGGCCTCAAGCAGGCGGAGGAGGATCCCTGGCTCCGGATCGGCGAGACCTATCCCATCGGGATGGAGCTTCGCGGCCGGGTGGTGCGCCTGATGGACAAGGGCGTCGTGGTGGACCTGGGGAACGACATCGAGGGCTTCGTGCCGATGTCGCAGCTCGGCATTCCCAACATCGAGAACCCGGGCGACGCGGTGAAGGAAGGCCAGCCCGTGGACCTCAAGGTACTCGAGGTGGATCCGATTCATCACCGGATCGTGCTCATGGTCACCAACTACCCCGACGAGCCGATCATTCCGCCGGTCCGGCCGGTCATCCCGGAAGAGGCGACGAGCCAGTAAAGCGGTGAACGGTAAAAGGTGAACAGTGAAAGGGGGCGCTCAGCCTCGAGCACCCCCTTTCACTGTTCACCTTTTACCGTTCCCCGCTGTTAGAGATCGAGATCCTTCTCCAGCGAGAACCTCAACGGGGTCTCGTCGTCCACCTGCCGGTCCGACCCATCGAGCAGGCCCCAAGCCAGGCCGCCGCCGGCGCCGACGACGGCGCCCTCGATCACGCCGGCCCCCGTGATCGCACCCACGACCGCGCCGGCCGCCGCACCTACGGCGGTCTTCTTGGCCGTGCTGAGTCCGGCCTCATCGGCATCGGCTTGGCGACGTCGGTGCTCACCCGCCTCATATCGCCGTCCACGTGTACCTTCGTCAGGCGCAGGGTGGCCGCCTCGGCGTTTTCCGGGCTCTTGACCAGCTTCACCTCGGCCGGGGAGCCGGCCACGATCACGACTTCGCCGTCGACCACGACGTCACGTGTCACCCGCGCCGTGAAGCTGTCGCCGACTCGGTCGCTCTCGACGGGGATGTCCTCGTCGAGGGTGACCGGGATATCGGTCCCCTTCGGGATCGTCAGTACCGTGCTGCCGGCCAGTGCCGCCAGCGCCATGCTGATGGTCCGTATCATGAATCCTCCTCGGGCTCGTATTTCCGCCAACGCCAGCTATATAGCTCGTGGCGCCATGCTTTTCGGCTGTACGGCTCGCAGTCTCCCGGTGCTCCAAGTCACGAAGCGGTCCAATCCTCCCTGGGCGCAGGGTCTTACCCGCTCCGGGCCATCGGCACGTGATCCTCGTCACCTGCAGCAGCTGACCCGGGCGCGGCTCGCGCACCCGCTGCCCCGGCGCCCCGTCGCGCACTATCTTCTCCCCCCATGCCCGACCCCCGTGAACTTCTGGAGCAGCTGCACCATCGCCAGTCACTCGCCGAGCAGGGCGGTGGCGCCGCACGGATCGCCCAGCAGCACAAGAAGGGCAAGCTCACCGCGCGCGAGCGGCTCGACCTGCTGCTCGACGAAGGCAGCTTCGTCGAGCTCGACCGGTTCGTCACCCATCGCTCCAGCGACTTCGGCCTGGACCGGCAGGTGGTGCCGGGCGACGGAGTGGTCACCGGCTACGGGCGGGTGGAAGGGCGCCTGGTCTACGTGTTCTCCCAGGACTTCACGGTCTTCGGCGGGTCGTTGAGCGAGGCGCACGCCGAGAAGATCTGCAAGGTCATGGATCTCGCGGTGCGGAACGGCGCGCCCGTGGTGGGTCTGGACGACTCGGGAGGCGCCCGGATTCAGGAGGGGGTGGCGTCCCTCGGTGGCTACGCGGACATCTTCCTGCGAAACACCCTGGCGTCGGGTGTGGTCCCCCAGATCTCGGCGATCCTGGGCCCCTGCGCCGGCGGAGCGGTGTACAGCCCCGCGATCACCGACTTCATCTTCATGGTGCGCGGGGTCAGCTACATGTTCGTCACCGGCCCCAACGTGGTGAAGACCGTCACCCACGAGGAGGTGTCGTTCGACGCGCTGGGCGGCGCCGACGTGCACGGGGGCACCTCGGGCGTGGCGCACTTCGTTCATGATACCGAGCCCGAGTGCCTCCAGACGATCCGCCGAGCTGCTCGGCTTCCTGCCGCTCAACAACCTCGACGATCCCCCCGAGCGCCCCACCGCCGATCCCGCCGACCGGCGCGACGAGGCACTCCTCGATCTCATTCCCGACAGCTCCACCAAGCCGTACGACATGCACGACGTCGTCGGGCGGGTGGTGGACGACGGGGAGTTCCTCGAGGTCCAGCGGGGCCATGCGGACAACATCCTCACCGGGTTCGCGCGGCTCGGTGGTCGGCCCGTAGGAGTGGTGGCCAACCAACCGGCAGTGCTGGCGGGAGTGCTCGACATCAGCGCCTCGCTGAAGGCGGCCAGGTTCATCCGCTTCTGCGATTGCTTCAACCTTCCCGTGGTGACCTTCGTGGACGTGCCCGGCTTCCTGCCGGGCGTCACCCAGGAGCACGGCGGAATCATCAAGCACGGGGCCAAGCTGCTGTACGCCTACTGCGAGGCCACGGTCCCCAAGCTCACCGTGATCACCCGGAAGGCGTATGGCGGGGCCTATGACGTCATGAGCTCCAAGCACATCCGGGGCGACCTGAACCTTGCCTGGCCGTCGGCCGAGATCGCGGTGATGGGCCCCAAGGGGGCCGTCGAGATTCTCTTCAAAGAGGAAATCGCCAAGGCGAGCGACCCGGCGGCCGCGACCGCACGGCTGATCGAGGAGTACACCGCCAAGTTCGCCCACCCGTACGCCGCGGCCGCCCGGGGCTATATCGATGACGTTATCGACCCGCGGGACACCCGCCCTCGGCTGATCGACGCCCTCCGGACCCTGCGGACCAAGCGGGACCGGAATCCGCCGCGAAAGCACGGCAACATCCCGCTGTAAGGGACCGTCCTATCAGCCGCGGCTGTGCGGGCCTGGAGGCCTGGGCCGTCACCGCTGGTAGCAGTCAGCCCGAGGCGGTAGCTCGTTCCGGCCGCCCCTAGCCAAGGGCCAGCGGCCATATCATCTTGGAACGGCCATGCACCAGCTCTTCCGGCAGTCGAAGGCCGCCCAGCCAGCCCACCTCCTGGGGCTCTGCCGCGCCGTCGCGGCGGGACTCTTGGCGTGGCTCATCCCCACCGCTCAGCTCCAGGCCCAGGGCGCCATCGACCCGAACGTCGCACCGCGGGCCGCGGCCCTCGAGCGGGAGGGCGAGCGCCACATGGCCATCGACCTCCTCGGTCGCTATCTCGCCACTGCCCCCGACGATGGGCGGGCCTGGCTCCAGCTCGGACGCTTCTATCTGTATGATGCCCGCGATTGGCATCTCCACGGCCACCGAGGCGAGCCGAACGGTCCGCTCTACCTCGACTTTGCCGCGACCGCACTGGAGCAGTCCATCCGGCTGTCGGTCGACTCCGGGGTGATCTTCCGGGGGATTGCGGAGGTCGAGCGGTCTTTGGTGATCGTGGAACAGGTCGGCTGGGCCGCGGCGCGGACGACACTCGGTCGGGAGCAAGTCCCGCACGTGCCGGCGTTCGTGGTCGAGTTGGGCGAGAATCTGCTCGCCTCGTGTCCGGCCGGCGGCGTCCTCCTCACCGGCAATGAGCTCGAGGCGCTCTCGGTGTGGTACGGCAGCATCGAACGGCCCTCCCTCGACATCCTCCCGATCCGCCCCGACCTCTACACCACCGACTCGCTGTACCGGCTGCGCATGGCGCAGGCGATGGGCGTGGATCCCGGGCTGCCGGTGCAGCGCGCCCTTGGCGACGTGGCGCCCCGGCGGCCGCTGTGCCTCAGCCCCGGCGCGGACAGCGCCGCGGTCCCGGCGCTCGCGTGGGTGCCGTACCGGCTCGTTCGGGTGAGCCGTCCGGCGGCGCCCGGGCCCGACGCGATGAGCGTCACCGAGCTGCTCAAGGCCGTTCGGCAGAACCCGTCCCCGTGGGTGGTGGACGTGCGCGGCGTCTACGACGGCGCCGCGACCCACAACCTCCTCCTCTGCAGCAGTCTCCTCCTCCTCTTCGGAGATACGCCCCCGCCCGCCTGCCAGCCGTGAAGCGGGTGCTCGTCGCCAACCGCGGGGAGATCGCGCTCCGCGTCATCCGGGCATGTCATGAGGAAGGATTCGAAGCGGTGGCGGTCTACTCGGCCGCCGACCGCGCCGCGGCGCACGTCCGCGCGGCCGATCGCGCGGTCGAGATCGGCCCGCCGCCGCCGTCGGAGAGCTACCTGCGAATCGACCGCCTGCTGCAGGCCGCGCTCGATACCGGCGCGGACGCGATTCATCCCGGCTACGGGTTCCTGGCCGAGCGGGCCGCGTTCGCCGATGCGGTGGTGGAGGCGGGGCTCGTCTTCGTGGGCCCGCCCGCCGCCGCCATTCGCGCGATGGGCGACAAGACCGAGGCCCGGCGGCGGATGCGCGACGCCGGCGTGCCGGTGGTGCCCGGTGCGCACGACCCGATCACCGAGCTCGCGCCCGCGCGGCGCCTGGCGGAAGAGCTGGGGTATCCGGTGCTGGTGAAGGCCGCGGCCGGCGGCGGAGGCAGGGGCATGCGGGTGGTGCGCGCGCCGGAGGAGCTCGGGCCCGCGCTGGAGACGGCCGCCTCCGAGGCCAGGAAGGCGTTCGGGGACGCCAGCGTGTACCTGGAGAAGCTCATCCTGCGGCCCCGTCACGTGGAGATCCAGATTCTCGCCGACCGCGAGCGCACCGTCCACCTCGGGGAGCGCGAGTGCTCGATCCAGCGGCGGCACCAGAAAGTAGTGGAGGAGGCGCCGTCGCCCGCGGTCAACGACGAGCTGCGCGAGTGGATGGGTGCGGCGGCGGTCGCCGCCGCGGAAGCAGTCGCCTACCTCGGCGCGGGGACCTGCGAGTTCCTGCTCGCCGCCGACCGCTCGTTCTACTTCCTCGAGATGAACACCCGCATCCAGGTGGAGCACCCGGTCACCGAGCTGGTCTATGGCGTGGACCTGGTGCGGGAACAGCTCCGCATCGCCGCGGGCGAGCCGATGCGGGTTCCCGTCGGCTGGCTCCACCCGCGTGGATGGGCGCTGCAATGCCGGATCACCAGTGAGGATCCGGCGAACGGCTTCCTTCCGACCACCGGGCGAATCGAGCACCTGCGCCTTCCCAGTGGCCCCGGCATTCGCTGGGACGGAGGCGTTGAGTTGGGTGACGAGGTGACGCTGTTCTACGACTCCCTCCTCGCCAAACTGATCGTGTGGGCCCCCGACCGACTGAAGGCGATCGACCGGATGGCTCGCGCCCTCGAGGAGCTGGAGCTGGACGGCGTGGGCACCAACCAGGGGTTCCACCGCCGGCTTATGGCGGATGCGGAATTCCGGGAAGGCGACATCGACATTCAGTTCCTGGAGCGGCGGGCCGATCTCGCCGCGCCGGTGCTCACGGACCGACAGGCGACTGTCCTCGCGGTTGCCGCCGCGCTGGCCGAGGACGAAGTGCGCTCGATGCGGCGGCCTTCGGTGTCCAACGGCGATCACGCCAACCCCCACTGGCTCCACCAGGCGAGGCTCGAGGGGCTCCGGTGAGCGCCGTTCGCATCCTCCGGCTCGCCACCGGGGGCGACGGGGTAGGGCGCCTGGAGGATGGACGAGCGGTGTTCGTGCCCCGCACCGCTCCCGGCGACTTCGTCGAGATCGCCCAGGTCCGCGCACACCGGCGCTACGCCCACGCCCGGTCGAGCCGTGTGCTGGAGCCCTCCGCCGACCGGATTCAGCCGCGCTGCCCACACTACGTGCACGACGACTGCGGCGGCTGCCAGCTCCAGCACCTGAACTCGGCGGCGCAGCGCGAGGCCCGCCGCGGGTTCGTGGGCGATGCGCTCCGCCGCATCGCCCGGCTCGACTTGGTGGACCCCGAGATCGTTCCGGCCGGCGAGGAGTTCGAGTATCGGACCAAGATCACCCTCGCCGTGGACCAGAGCGGGCAAAGAATCGGGCTCCACCCGCTCGACCGGCCCGACCGGGTCTTCGACCTCGTGCGCTGCCACATCACGACCCCGGAGCTGATGGCGCTCTGGGACCACGTCCGCGCGGTGCGACGCCTGCTGCCGCCCGCCCTTCGACAGCTGGTCCTGCGACTCGACCGCGGCGGCGGACTCCACCTCGTGCTCGTGCTGGGCGGGACGGAGCCATGGGATGGGGCGGACACTTTTCGCCGCGAGCTGAGGGCCCAGGGCTCGGACCCGACCGTCTGGCTTCAGCCCGAGGGAGGTGAGGCCGCGGCCGTGGAAAGGCGGAACCGGCCGGTTCCCGGCGACGGTCTTCGAGCAGGTGCACCCCGCGATGGGCGACAAGGTCCGCGCCTTCGCGCTCGCGGCGCTTGGCGAGGTGCAAGGACATCACGTGTGGGACCTCTACGCCGGCATCGGGGAGACGACGTCCGCCCTGGTCCTGGCCGGCGCCTCGGTGGAAAGTGTCGAGTCCGACCGCCGCGCCGTGGCGGAGGCGGAGGCGCGCGGGCCGGCCGCGGAGCGCCACGTGGGGCGAGTGGAGCGGATCCTGGAGCGGCTCCGCCCTCCATCGCTGGTGATCACCAACCCGCCGCGCACCGGCATGGACGAGCGGGTGGTCGCGGAGCTGGAGCGCCGCTCGCCGAGGCGGATCGTCTACATCTCATGCGATCCGGCGACGCTGGCGCGGGACCTCATCCGGATGCCGGGCTTCCGGCTGGTGACCGCGGTCGCCTTCGACCTGTTTCCCCAGACTGCGCACGTCGAGACGGTCGCGGTGCTGGACCGCGCGTCATGAAGTACATCGTCAGCATCGACGGGCGCGAGATCGAGGTCGAGGTGGACGGGGACCAGGTAACCGTCCACGGCTCGACCCGCACGGCCAGCCTTCGAGCCATCCCCGGCACGCCGACCCGCCAGCTCATGATGGAAGACCAGCCCACCGTGCTCACCCTGCGGAGCACCGGGCGCGGCCAGTGGAGCTTCCAGATCGGCGGCGACCGCTGGGATGTGGAAGTGGTGGACGAGCGGACGCGGCACATCCGCAGCCTGACCGCCGGTGCTGAGCGACGGCGCGGCCCCGTCACACTGCGAGCGCCGATGCCGGGGCTGGTGGTCAGGATCTTGGTGGAGCCGGGCCAGGAGGTGTCGGCAGGGGCCGGCTTGGTCGTGCTCGAGGCGATGAAGATGGAGAACGAGCTGAAGGCGCCGGTGGCCGCGACAGTCGCTGCAGTCCGGGCCCAACCCGGGGAGGCGGTCGAAAAGGGGCAGGTGCTGGTGGAGTTCGAATAGCACGAGCGTCCCCTTGACCCTGCCCGTCAGGGCCGGCTATCTTGTGAGTCTGTTTCGGTTTGACCCTGTTTCAACGCCCAAAGGAACGCACCGGGAGCTCCCGGGGCGGCAGCGCTCATGAAGACCTACACCGCCACGCCCGACGACATCACGCACGAGTGGCATCTCGTGGATGCGGCGGGGGTGCCGCTCGGCCGGTTGGCGAGCGTCGTGGCCCAGCTCATCCGCGGCAAGCACAAGCCCACCTTCACGCCGCACATGGATGGCGGCGATTTCGTCGTGGTGGTAAACGCGTCGAAGGTGCGGCTGACCGGTCGGAAAGAGGAGAACAAGACGTACTTCTCCCACACCGGCTACATGGGTCACGAGCGGCACACCACGGCGCGCGATCTGCTGAGCAAGCATCCCGACCGGGTCATCGAGAAGGCCGTCTTCGGCATGCTGCCCAAGACGTCGCTCGCGCGGCAGAAGCTGCGCGGCAAGCTCAAGGTCTACGGCGGCGCTGAGCATCCGCACGCGGCACAGCAGCCGAAGCCGTTCTCCGTCACCCCCTCCAAGGCGAGCGCATGACCGCGGTACCCGAATTTCGCTGGCAGGCTGTCGGCCGGCGCAAGACCAGCGTGGCCCGGGTCTATCTGACTCCGGGCACCGGCAAGTGGGACATCAACGGCCGGACGCTGGGCGACTACTTCCCCCGTCCCTCGCTGGTCCAGCACATCCAGCAGTCCTTCACCGCCACCGACACCCTCGGCGCGTTCGACGTGAAGGCGCACGTGGACGGCGGAGGCCAGGCGGGACAGGCCGGGGCGCTGCGCCACGCGATCGCGCGGGCACTGGTGGAGGCCGATGGGCAGCACCGCGCCAAGCTCCGCACCGCGGGGCTGCTGACCCGTGACCCGCGCGCAGTCGAGCGGAAGAAGCCGGGTCGCCCGGGAGCGCGGAAGCGCTTCCAGTTCAGCAAGCGGTAGGAAGTCGGCGGAACGACGGAAGGCGGAACGGCGGAACCTTTCCGCCCGTCCGCCGTCCGACGTTCCGCCATCCCTCACACCGGCGGATTCCGCGCCTGGTGCCCCTTCGGGGGTTGGCGCGGAAGATGAACCCGGTGGACGAATAACCACTCGAACGGAAGGACGTCGCACCGCATGGCACAGCCGCAACTGCAGGACCTGCTCGAGGCCGGAGTTCACTTCGGCCATCAGACCCGCCGGTGGAACCCGAAGATGCGCCGGTTCATCTTCGCCGAGCGGTCGGGCATCTACATCATCGACCTCCAGAAGACCCTCCGCCAGATCCAGAAGGCCCAGGAGCTGCTCCGCAGCGTGGTCCTGAAAGGCGAAGGCGTCCTCTTCGTGTGCACCAAGAAGCAGCTCAAGGCCATCGTGCAGCTGGAGGCCCAGAACGCGGGCGCGTTCTACGTCACCGAGCGGTGGCTCGGCGGCATGCTCACCAACTTCCAGACCCTGAAGAAGCAGATCCGCCGCCTCCGGGAGCTGGAGCAGGGCGCCGCCGACGGCGACTTCGAGAACTACACCAAGAAGGAAAAGCTGCTCTTCGAGCGCGAGCGGGTGAAGCTCAGCCGCAACCTCGAGGGCATCAAGCAGCTGGGCCGGCTGCCCGGTGCGCTGTTCGTGGTGGACGCCAAGAAGGAGAAGATCGCGGTCGCCGAAGCCAACAAGCTGGGCATCCCGGTCGTCGCCATCGTGGACACCAACGCCGATCCCGACGTCATCACGGTGCCGGTGCCCGGCAACGACGACGCGATCCGTTCGGTCTCCCTCATCACGGCGGCGCTCTCCGACGTGATCAAGGAGGCCCGGGCCCAGATGCCGATGCGCGAGGTGACCGAGGACCTCGAGGCCGAGACCTACAGCACCGACGCGGGATCCGAGGGCGACGCCGACGCCGACCGCAAGCGCCGCCGTCCGCGCCGCAAGCGGCGGCCGAAGCCGGAGGCGATCGCCGCCCGGCTCAAGACCGACGCCGAGGGCGGCTCTGCCGAGGGCGCCCCGGAAGTGCCGGCGCCGGCCGGCGCCGGCGAGGCTGGCGCTTAAGCGCGGCGGACCGGACCCGTGAGAGCCTCCGCCGCTCCTGGCCCGTGCGGGCCGTGAGCGGCGGTCTTACTATTCAGCCCGAGATCGACCAGAGGAAGCCATGGCAAGCGTGACGATTTCCCCGAAGGACGTGAGCGAGCTGCGCGCTCGCACCGGCGCCGGCATGATGGATTGCAAGCGCGCGCTGGAAGAGGCCGGCGGCGACATGGACAAGGCCGCGGAGATCCTTCGGAAGAAGGGGATCGCCAAGGCGGAGAAGCGGGCCGGCCGGGTGGCGTCACAGGGGCTGGTGGTGAGCTACATCCACCACAACCAGCAGGTGGGCGTGCTGCTGGAGCTCAACTCCGAGACCGACTTCGTCGCCCGCAACGAAGCCTTCGGCCAGCTCGCGCGCGAGATCGCGATTCACATCGCGTCCGCCGATCCGATCGGGGTGAACCCGGAGGACGTCCCGGCGGAGCTGCTCGAGCGGGAGCGCCGGATCGCGGAGGAGCAGGTCGCCGCGGAGGGCAAGCCGGAGAACATCCGGGCCAAGATCGTCGACGGCAAGCTCAAGAAGTTCGTAGCGGAGCGGACGCTGCTGGAGCAGCCCTACGTCCGCAACGACAAGATCACAGTCGGGGAGCTGATCAAGGAGGCGTCCGGCAAGCTGGGTGAGGCCATCTCGGTCCGCCGCTTCGCCCGGTTCCAGATCGGGGCCGCCTGATGGCCCTGGTCTACACCCGCGCCCTGCTCAAGCTGTCGGGTGAGGCGCTGGCCGGAGACAAGGGAAGTGGCCTCGATTTTCACGCCGTCGAGGCCTTCGCGGAAGAGGTCAAGGCGGTGCACGCGCTCGGCGTGCACCTCTCGCTGGTGGTCGGCGGCGGCAACATCATCCGCGGCGCCACCGCCAGCCGGGAGGGACTCGACCGGGTCTCTGCCGACTACATGGGAATGCTCGCCACGGTGATCAACGCCCTGGCGCTGCAGGACGTGCTGGAGAAGATCGGGGTGGACACCCGGGTGATGACCGCCGTCCGGATGGAATCGGTGGCGGAGCCCTACATCCGCCGGCGGGCGATCCGCCATCTGGAGAAGCGGCGGCTGGTCATCTTTGCCGCCGGCACCGGCAACCCGTTCTTCTCCACCGACACCGCCGGCGTGCTGCGGGCCCTCGAGATCGAGGCGCAGGTGATCCTCAAGGCCACCAACGTGGACGGCATCTACACCGGCGATCCGAAGAAGGATTCCAAGGCCACGTTCATTCGCGAGCTGAGCTACCAGGAAGCGATCGTCAAGAACTACGCCGTCATGGACGCCAACGCGTTCGGGCTCTGCAAGGCCAACCAGCTCCCTATCGTCGTCTTCAACATCAACCGTCCCGGCGCCATCAGGCGGGTGCTCGAAGGCGACCCGGACATCGGGACCATCGTCCGATGAGCACCATACCCGAATTGACCAAGCACGCCCGGGAACTGATGCACAAGGCGGTCGAGAGCACCAAGCGTGAGTTCAGCGGCATCCGCAGCAACAAGGCCAGCCCCTCCCTGCTCGACCTGGTCCGGGTCGAGGCCTACGGCAGCACCGTCCCGCTCAATCAGGTGGCGATGGTGGCCGCGCCCGAGCCCCGCCTCCTCACCGTCCAGCCGTTCGACAAGTCCCTCTCGCAGGCGGTGGAAAAGGCGATCCGGGACGCGGGACTCGGCCTCAACCCCGCCAGTCAGGGCAACCTGATCCGGGTTCCGCTGCCGGTGCTCTCGGAGGAGCGGCGGAAGGAGCTGGTGAAGGTGGTCCACAAGCTCGCGGAGGAAGGTCGGATCGCGGTGCGCCACGCCCGCACCGACGCGCTCTCGCGGGTCAAGAAGCTGGAGCACATCTCCGGGGACGACAAGACCCGCGCGGAGAAGGACGTCCAGAAGCTCACCGACGACCATATCAAGCAGATCGACGGCCTCATACACGCCAAAGAGGCCGAGATCATGGAAGTCTGACGGATGAGCGACGACTTGCTGCAGCGGGTGCGGGTCCACGGGGTGGTCCCGGCTCACATCGCCATCATCATGGACGGCAACGGGCGCTGGGCCGCCGGCCGGGCGCTGCCCCGTCCCTTCGGGCATCACGCCGGTATGGGCTCCGTCCGCGAGGTCGTGGAGGGCTGTCTGGAAGCCGGCATCGGCGTGCTGACGCTGTTCGCCTTCAGCCAGGAGAACTGGCAGCGCCCGGCCGGCGAGATCGAGGCGCTCATGGGCCTCCTCGAAGAGTACATCGCCCGCGAGATGAGTGAGCTTCGCGCGCAGGGCGTCGCCGTCCGGATCCTGGGCGACCTGGACCGGCTGACCGGCGGCGCCCGGCGCGCGGTCGACCGCATCGTCGCCGAAACCGACGGCGGCAGCAAGCTGGCGCTCAACCTCTGCATCTCCTACGGCTCGCGCGCCGAGATCGTGCGCGCGGCCCGGCTGCTCGCCGAGGACGCGGCGGCCGGGCGGCTCGCGCCCGCCGAGATCGACGAGGAGGCGCTGAGCCGCAGGCTCTATACCGCTGACTGGCCCGACCCGGACCTGCTCATCCGCACGTCCGGCGAGATGCGGATCTCCAACTTCCTGCTCTGGCAGCTGGCCTACGCCGAGCTGTACGTGACGCCGGTACTCTGGCCCGACTTCACGCGGCGACACCTCTTCGAGGCGATCCTGGAGTTTCAGCGGCGCGACCGACGGTTCGGACGCGTCCCCGCCTGATGGATTCCGAGCTGGTCCGGCGGGTCGGGTTCGCGGCGGTCGCGATCCCGCTCGCGCTGCTGATCATCTGGTACGGCGGTCCTCCGTTGGCCGCTGTTGCTCGCGCTGGCCGGAGCCCTCGGCACCGGAGAGCTCTTCGGCCTGGCGGAGCGCGGGGGCATACGTCCGGCCCGCGTCCTCGGCGTGGCGACCGCGGCGGCGATCCCGCTCGTCACGTACCACGCCCTGGCCCGCCCTTCGGCCGGCGGTGCGGTGACGGGGGCGGTGCTCTGCGCCGCCGCGCTCTGGCTGCTCCTGCTCCTGACCTGGGTCCTGGCCACCCGCGCGCCGGGCGACCGGCCGCTGGAGGCGGCGTCGGTCACGCTGCTCGGCGTGGTGTACACGGGGGGACTGCCCGCGTTCCTGCTGCTGATCCGCCACGGACAATTGCCCGTGCGGAGTTGGGCGGGTGCCTGGCTGGTGTTCTTCCCGCTGGTGGTCACCTGGGTTGGCGATACCGCGGCGATGTTCGGTGGACGCACGTTCGGAGGACCCAAGCTCGCGCCGACCGTCAGCCCGGGGAAAACCAGGTCGGGCACGATCGCGGGCGTGATCGGTGCCCTGGCGGTTGCCCCGCTGTTCGTGGTCTGGATCTTTCCGCGCGCCGGGGTCGACCTCCGATTGTGGGAGGCAGTTGCGCTGGCCGGTGTCCTCTCGGTGGTGGGGCAGGTGGGTGACCTCGCCGAGTCGCTGTTCAAGCGCCAGGCAGGGGTCAAGGACTCGAGCCACCTGATCCCGGGCCACGGGGGAGTCCTCGACCGGCTCGACTCGCTTTATTTCGTGGTGCCGGTGGCGGCGGCGATGTACCGGTTCTTCGGAGTGATCTAGTGAGCGACGGCGGCGGACGGCGAGGCGTGGCGGTTCTGGGCTCGACCGGGTCGGTCGGCCGCAGCACGCTGGATGTGCTCCGGCGCCAGCGCGATCACTTCGCGGTCGTGGCGCTCACCTGCGGCCGGAACCGCGAGGAGTTCGAGCGGCAGGTGGCGGAGTGGCGTCCCGCGTTCGCCGGGCTCGCCGTGCCCGGCGCGGACGAGCGCTGGCCCTGCGGGCCCGAGGTACTGGTCGAGGCCGCGACGCATCCGGACGTGGACATCGTGGTGAACGCGGTGGTCGGCGCCGCGGGCCTCGACGCCACACTCGCCGCGCTGGGGGCCGGCAAGCGCGTCGCGCTGGCCAACAAGGAAAGCCTGGTGATGGCCGGCGACCTCGTCGTGCAGGCGGCGTGCACCGGCGGCGGGGAGATCGTGCCGGTGGACTCGGAGCACAGCGCGGTCCTTCAGTGCGTCGCCGGGCGGGACGCGGGGCTAGGCCGACTGATCCTCACCTGTTCCGGCGGGCCGTTCAGGGAATGGCCGCACGAGCGGATCCGGGAGGCGACGGTGGAGGAAGCGCTCCGCCATCCCACCTGGCGGATGGGGCAGAAGATCTCCGTGGACAGCGCCACGCTGGCCAACAAGGCGCTGGAGGTGATCGAGGCCCACTACCTTTTCCGGCTGTCGTACGATGCCCTCGAGGTCGTGGTCCATCCTCAGAGCATCATCCACGCGTTCGTGGAGTTCTGCGACGGCAGCGTGATCGCCCAGCTGGGCTTCCCGTCCATGGAGCTGCCGATCCTGTACGCGCTGACCCACCCGGGGCGCCTGCCCGACACCGGAGTCCGCCGACTGGATCCGGTGGCGGCCGGCCCGCTCACCTTCGAGCCGGTGCGGCACGACGTGTTCCGCGCGCTGGGGGCGGGCATGGCGGCGGGGCGGATGGCCGGGACCGCACCGGCCGTGTTCAACGCCGCCAACGAGGTGGCGGTAGCGGCCTTTCTGGACGGCGCCGTCCCGTTCGGCCGGATCAGTGAGATCATCGAGCGGGTGCTGGATGCGCACGTACCCGCGCCGGCGACTGCCGTAGAGGCGGTTCGCGATGCCGACCGATGGGCGCGCGCCCGCGCCCGCGAGCTGGTGAGGACACCGTGCTGACAACCATTCTTGCCCTGATCGTCGTGCTGGGTGTGCTGATCTTCATCCACGAGGCGGGCCACTTCCTGGCCGCCAAGTGGGCCGGGGTCTACGTGCACCGCTTCTCGCTCGGGCTCGGCTCCCCGATTCCCTGGCTCACCTTTCGCCGCGGTGAGACCGAGTACTCGATTTCGTGGCTGCCGCTGGGTGGCTATGTGAAGATGGCCAGCCGCGAGGAGGAGGTCACCAGCTCGGCGCTCGAGGGCGGCCACGTCGAGGCGCCGGTGCCGGCCGACCGGGTGTTCGAGGCGAAGCCGGTCTGGAAGCGCATGGTCATCATTCTCTCGGGCGTGACGATGAACGCGGTCTTCGCCTGGCTGGCGTTCGCCTTTCTCGCGGGCAAGAACGGCCGGCAGATCGACCCCGAGACGACCGTGGGCCGGGTCATCGAGGAGATGGTGCCGCCCGGTGGGGAAGCGCTGCGCGACATCCCGGCCGGCTCCCGGATCACCGGCATCAACGGCCGGCCGGTCACTTCCTGGAACGACGTCACCGACGGCCTCGCGAACGCGCCGGAGTCCGAGATCAGGATCGAGCTGGCGGGCGGGAAGACGGCGGTGCTGCCGATCCATCAGGACGCCCTGGAGCAGCGGCTCAAGGCGTCCCAGGCGCTTGCAGCCGTTTCGGGCGGCGGTCGTCGGCCAGGTGCTGCCTGACAGACCCGCCGAGCGCGCGGGGATCCAGCCGGGAGATACCATCCTGGCGATGAACGGGCGGCCGATCAAGCAGTGGTACGACGTTCTCGAGGTGCTGCAGGCGAACGGCGGCAAGCCGATCTCGATGGAGGTGGCGGGCTCCACCGGCCGGCGGACGCTCGAAGTCCGCCCCGACGTGGAGACGATCGAGGGACTCGACGGCAAGCCGCGGCAGGTCGGCCGGGTCGGCATCTCGGTCCAGCTCGACTTCCGCTCGGAGCCCCTGGGCATCGGCGCCGCGCTGGTGGAGGGCTGGAAGGCCACGGTGAGCGCGTCCACCCAGATCGTGCGCACGGTGCGGGGCCTCTTCAGCGGCCGGATCTCCCGGCGGGAGGTGGGCGGACCGATCATGATCGGCCAGCTCGCCGGCGAGAGCGCGCGGATGGGCCTGGATCCGTTCCTGGCCTTCATGGCCCTGATCTCCATCAACCTGGCGATTCTCAACCTGCTGCCGGTCCCGGTGCTGGACGGCGGCCAGTTCCTCTTCCTGCTGGCGGAGGCGGTGATTCGGCGGCCGCTGCCGCTCAAGCTTCGGGAGCGGCTCACCGCGGTGGGTATGGTGCTGATCGTGCTGTTGATGGGGCTGGCGTTCTCCAACGATATCCGGCGGTTGTTCGGGGGGTGAGGGCGGACGGGCGGACGGCGGACGGGCGGAACGGCGGACGGGCGGAACGGCGGACGGGCGGAAGCGGGCGGTTGTCATCCCGAGGGCGCGAAGGCAACCGAAGGATCTTCTCCACCGGGTCTCGATGGCTTGCGGAGAAGATCCCTCGCTCTGCTCGGGATGACAGGGTTCCGCCGTTCCGCCGTTCCGCCGTTCCGCCGTTCCGCCGGTCCGCCGTTCCGCCGTCCGCCGTGGTCCGCCGTTGCGTCCGTCCGCCGTTCCGCCCGTCCGCCCCACCCTTGCCTCGCCCCCCAAATCCCGGTTATTCTTCACAGCTACAACAGATTACGACGCGCGCGACAAATTCTATAGGACGGCGGCATGAGCTTCGACAAGCAGGGGACGGTGGCCAAGCACCAGGCCCACGGGACCGACACCGGGTCCACCAAGGTGCAGGTCGCCCTTCTCACCGAGCGGATCAACTCCCTCACCGATCACTTCCGGACCCACCCCAAGGACCATCACGGCCGGCGGGGTCTCCTCAAGATGGTCGGCACCCGTCGCCGGCTGCTCACGTATCTCAAGCGGAGCGACCTCCAGACCTACCGGGCGCTGATCGAGCAGCTTGGTCTCCGCCACTAAATGCCGCGCACCACAGGGGGCGTCCCGATCCGACGCATCGGGACGCCCTCTCTGTATTGACGTGTCCGAGCAGCAAAGAAACCAGAGCAAACAGAGAGAGAGAAGGCAGTGACAGTGCAAAGGATCGAAACCCAGTTCGCCGGGCGACCGCTGTACCTCGAGACCGGCCGAATGGCGAAGCAGGCCGCCGGTTCCGCGATGGTCCGGTTCGGCGACACGATGGTTCTGGCCGCGGTGACCGTCTCCTCCAACGTCTCCACCCTCCCGTTCTTCCCCCTGACCGTCGAATACCGCGAGAAGACCTACGCGGCGGGGAAGATTCCCGGCGGGTTCCTGAAGCGCGAGGGGCGCCCCTCCGACAAGGAAATCCTGGCCAGCCGGCTGATCGACCGGTCGATCCGCCCGCTCTTCCCCGAGGGGTTCAAGAACGAGGTCCAGGTCTTCGTCACGGTGCTGTCGGCCGACCAGGAGAACGACGCCGACATTCTCGGCGTCGATCGCGGCCTCCAGCGCGCTCAGCCTCTCGCCGGTCCCGTGGAACGGCCCCCTCGCCGGCGGTGCGCGTCGGACGGGTGGAGGGCAACTGGATCCTCAATCCGACCTTCCAGCAGCTCGAGTTCTCCACCATCGACCTGGTCGTCAGCGGCGTCGGCCGACTCGATCGTGATGGTCGAGGGCGGGTCGCTCGAGGTGTCCGAGGCCGAGATCCTCGAGGCGCTCAAGGTGGCGCAGAAGGGGATCAAGGACGTCATCGGGCTCGAGCGCCAGCTGATGGACAAGGCCGGCGCCGCGCCGAAGATGGCCTGGGTCAAGGCGGAGGTCGACGCCGAGCTCCAGGGCCGGGCGGCCGATGCCGCGGAGACGGCCATGGCGCAGGCGATCAACGCCAAGGACAAGGCCGTCGCGCTCCGCCGGAGTGAAGGCGGTGAAGGAGCAGGCGCTGGCCGCGCTCCTCGCCGAGTTTCCCGAGCGGGGCCGCGAGATCGGCGGCCATCTCGAGGACATCGAGTACCGGGTGATGCGGAAGCAGGTGCTGGACAAGGGCGAGCGGGTGGACGGCCGGGACCTCGACACCATCCGGCCGATCTCGATCGAGACCGGCGTGCTGCCGCGCACCCACGGCTCGGCGCTCTTCACCCGGGGCCAGACCCAGGCGCTGGTCTCCGTCACCCTCGGCACCACGCGACGACGAGCAGCGGATCGACAGCATCGACGTGGCCGGCGAGACGACCAAGTCGTTCATGCTGCACTACAACTTCCCGCCGTACTCCACCGGCGAGGTGAAGATGATCCGCGGCACCAGCCGCCGCGAGATCGGCCACGGCGCCCTGGCGGAGCGGGCCCTGCAGCCGCTGCTGCCGCATTACGAGGACTTCCCCTACACCCTCCGGGTCGTCTCCGAGATCCTGGAGTCGAACGGGTCGTCGTCGATGGCGACGGTCTGCGGCGGCTCGCTGGCGCTGATGGATGCCGGCGTGCCGATGAAGGCGCCGTGCGCGGGCGTGGCGATGGGCCTGATCAAGGAGGGCGACAAGGTCGCCATCCTGACCGACATCCTGGGCTCGGAAGACCACCTGGGCGACATGGACTTCAAGGTGGCCGGCACCGAGAAGGGGATCACCTCGATCCAGATGGACATCAAGATCGAGGGCCTCGACCTCAAGATCATGGAGCAGGCGCTGGAGAAGGCCCGCCGCGGCCGGCTCCACATCCTGAAGGAGATGGCGAAGGTCCTGCCGGGCCCGCGCACCGAGCTGTCGAAGTACGCGCCGCGCATCTTCACCATGCAGATCAAGCCGGACAAGATCGGCGACGTCATCGGCCCCAAGGGCAAGACCATCCGCGGGATCCAGGACGCGACCGGCGCCAAGATCAGCATCGAGGACAGCGGGGTCGTCACCATCTCCGCGGTCGGCGGCGAGGCGGGCGAGAAGGCCCGCGCGATGGTCGCCGCGATCACCACCGAGCCGGAAGTCGGCCGGACCTACGAGGGGCCGGTCAAGAGCACGACCGCCTTCGGGGCGTTCGTCGAGATCCTGCCCGGGGTGGAGGGTCTGCTGCACATCAGCGAGCTCCAGCACGGCCGCACCGAGAAGACCGAGGACGTCGTCAAGAAGGGCGACATCGTCCAGGTCAAGCTGCTCGAGGTGGACGAGCGGGGACGCATGAAGCTGTCCCGGAAGGCGCTGCTCCCCAAGGATTAACCCTTCGTGGACACGGTTCTCCTCGACGAAGGGCTGTACCGGACCACGGCCCCGAACGGGCTGGTCGTCTACTCCGAATCGCTGCCGGGGGTCCGGTCGGCGGCGGTCGGTATCTACGTACGGACAGCCAGCGCCCACGAGCGCCGCGAGCAGATGGGCATCTCCCACCTGCTCGAGCACATGGTGTTCAAGGGCACCGAGCGGCGCAGCGCGCGCGACCTGGCGCTGGAGCTCGAGGTGCGCGGCGGCAGCCTCGACGCCTACACCGGGCCGCGACGCCACCAGCTACCAGGCGCACGTGCTCGACGCCGATCTTCCCCTCGCGGTCGACATCCTCACCGATCTGGTCCGCCGGCCGCTGCTTCGCGAGAGCGACCTCGAGCCCGAGCGGAACGTGATCCTGGAGGAGATCAACGGGGTGGCGGACACTCCGGACGATCTCGTCTTCGAGCTCCATGCCGCGGCGCTCTGGCCCGATCATCCCTACGGCTATTCCATTCTGGGTACCCCGGACACGCTGGCCGGCATCTCGGCCGACGATCTCCGCTGCCTGCACCAGACCGGCTACCACCGCGGCAACTGCGTCGTCGCCGCCGCCGGCAACCTGGATCACGCGCGGCTTCTCGAGACGCTGGACCGCGAGGGCTGGTTCGAGGGCAACACGCGCGAGCTCGCCAGGCGGGCGGTCCCGGCGGTGCCCGCGAAGCGGGGCCTGCTCCCTCCGCGAGGAGCGCGACACGGCGCAGACCCACGTCGTCTTCGGCACCGACACCTTCCCGCTCCGGGATCCGCGCCGCTTCGCGCTCGCCATCCTCACCAACGTGTTCGGCGGCGGGCATGTCGAGCCGGCTCTTCCAGCGGGTCCGCGAGGAGCTGGGGCTCGCCTACGCCGTCTTCGCCTACCGGAACTTCCACCACAGCTCCGGGCAGCTGGGCGTCTACATCGGGACCCAGACCGCGAGCGCCGACCAGGCGGTGGAGGCCATCCGGGAGGAGTACGACCGGATCGCGCGCGAGGGACTGCCCGCGTCCGAGCTGGCCGACGGCAAGCAGCAGCTCAAGGGCCAGATCATGCTGTCGCTGGAAAGCCCGCTGGCCCGGATGGGCCGGCTCGCCGGCTTCAGCCTGCACGACGACCCCTATCGGCCGCTCGACCAGCATGCTGGCCGAGATCGACGCGGTGACGCGCGGACGACGTGGCCGCGGTCGCGGGGGAGTTCTTCCCGGCGGAGCGGCAGACGGTCGTGCGGTTGGGACCCAGTGGGTAACGCGTGAACGGTGAACGGTGAAAAGTGAAAGGGGACGACATCGGCCTCCTTTCACCTTTCACTGTTCACCGTTCACGCAGTTCAACACCGAGCCTTCACTTGTCGAGGCCCCATGCTGATCGGCGTTCCGAAGGAGATCAAGACCAACGAGAATCGCATCGCCCTCGTGCCCGCCGGCGCCGAGGCGCTGACCGGCGCGGGTCACACGGTCTTCATCGAGCAGGGCGGCGGGCTGGGCAGCGGCTTCCCGGACGAGGCCTACACCGCGGTAGGCGCCAAGATCCTCCCCACGGCCGACGACGTGTGGAAGCAGGCCGAGATGATCATGAAGGTGAAGGAGCCGATCGCGGTGGAGTGGCCGCGGATGCGCCGCGGGCAGGTGATCTACACCTACTTCCATTTCGCCGCCTCCGAGGAGCTGACTCGCGCGGTGATCGACTCGGGGGCGGTCGCGGTGGCCTACGAGACGGTGCAGCTCCCCAGCGGCGAGCTGCCGCTCCTCACGCCGATGTCCGAGGTGGCGGGCCGGATGGCGGTCCAGGAGGGGGCCAAGTACCTGGAGAAGGTCTTCGGCGGCAGCGGCATCCTGCTGGGCGGCGTGCCGGGCGTCGCGCCGGGCGAGGTGGTGATCATCGGAGGCGGCGTGGTCGGCATCAACGCGGCCAAGATGGCCGCCGGCCTCGGCGCCCACGTGACCATCCTGGACATCTCGCTCGACCGGCTGCGCTACCTGGACGACGTCCTCCCCGCCAACGTGGATACCGCCTACTCCAACCGCCACAACATCCTCGACGCCATCCGCCGGGCGGACCTGGTGGTCGGCGCGGTGCTGCTCCCGGGCGCCAAGGCCCCCCATCTGGTCAAGCGGGCCGACCTCAAGCTGATGAAGCCGGGCTCGGTCATCGTGGACGTGGCGGTGGACCAGGGAGGCTGCGTGGAGACCATCAAGCCGACCACCCACGAGAACCCGACCTATTTCGTGGATGGCATCCTGCACTACGCCGTGGCGAATATGCCGGGCGGGGTTCCCCGGACCTCCACCCTCGCGCTGACCAATGCCACGCTCCCGTATGGACTTAAGCTGGCCAAGCAGGGATGGCGTGCCGCCTGCAAAGCCGATCCGGCATTGCGGCTGGGGCTGAACGTGGTGGAGGGCAAGGTGGTCTATCCCGGGGTTGCCGAGGCGTTCCAGCTCCCCCTCACCGACGCCGGCTCCGTCCTCTGATCCAGGTCCTGCTCACCCGCCTTCCCCACGGGGAGGGGCTGCCCCTGCCGAGCCGGGCCACGCCCGGGTCGGCCGGGTACGATTTGCCGAGCGCCGAAGACGGGGTGCTCGCACCCATGGAACGCCGGGCGTTCGCCACCGGCCTCGCGATCGCGGTTCCCGATGGCTTCGAGTGCCAGATCCGTCCCCGGTCGGGCCTGGCGCTCAAGCACGGCATCACCGTGGCCAACACGCCGGCGACGATCGACAGCGACTATCGCGGCGAGGTCAAGGTCATCCTGGTGAACCTGGGGGCCGAGCCGTTCGAGGTGACCCGCGGCATGCGGATCGCGCAGATGGTGATCGCCCGAGTGGAGCGCGTCGAGTTCCAGGCGGTGGCGGAGCTGCCCGACTCCTCCCGAGGCGCGGGAGGATTCGGCAGCACGGGGCGCTAGCGGGGCGTACTTCTCCCTTGAATGCGGAGACGGCCATTCATTACCTTGTGAGCCATGCTTCCGACATCCTCTCGATGAAGCTTCCTTCTCTGAACTTTACGTCGTGGCTTCCCGCGAATGAAATCGCGGTGGACCTCGGCACCGCGAACACGCTGGTCTACGTCAAGGGCGAGGGCATCGTGCTGAACGAGCCCTCGGTCGTCGCGATCGAGAAGGCCACCGGGAAGATCAAGGGCATCGGACTCGAGGCGAAGCGCATGCTCGGGCGCACCCCCGACGGCATCGTCGCGATTCGGCCGCTGAAGGACGGCGTCATCGCCGACTTCGACGTCACCGAGAAGATGCTGCGCTACTTCCTCCAGACGATCATCGACAAGCACGTCTTCCGGGTGAAGCCGAAGGTCATCGTCTGCGTCCCCTCGGGCATCACCGAGGTCGAGCGCCGCGCGGTGCGCGACTCCGCCGAGACCGCCGGGGCCAAGCAGGTGCTGATGGTGGCGGAGCCGATGGCGGCGGCGATCGGGGTGGGGCTGCCGGTGGAGACGCCGACCGGCAACATGGTGATCGATATCGGCGGCGGCACCACCGAGATCGCGGTCATCGCCCTCTCCGGCATCGTCTCCGACACCTCGATCCGCACCGGCGGCGACGAGATGGACCAGGCCATCGTCCAGTTCATGCGCAAGAACTACAACCTGCTGGTCGGCGAGCCGACCGCGGAGGCGATCAAGATCAAGATCGGCTCCGCCGCGCCCACGGGCGACGAGCGGGAGATGGAAGTGAAGGGGCGGGACCTCGTCTCCGGCATCCCCAAGACCGTCCGGGTGCACTCGACCGAGATCCGCGAGGCCGTCCAGGAGCCGATTCAGCAGATCGTGGACGCCGTGCGGCGCGCGCTCGAGATCACCCCACCGGAGCTCGCCAGCGACATCGTGGACCGGGGCATCGTGATGACCGGCGGCGGCGCGCTGATTCGCGGGCTCGACATCCTCCTGGCGCAGGAAACCGGCCTCCCCATCCACGTGGACGAGGACCCGCTGACCTGTGTCGTCCGCGGCACCGGACGCATTCTCGACGACTACGAGAAATACCGCAGCGTCCTCTCCGCCTGAGCATGTCCAGCGCGTCGGAACGCTCCTACACGCGCCGGGACAGCATCATGTTCTTCGCCTGCCTCGGCCTCTCCCTGGTCGCGCTTTTTTCGCCTTCGGCCTGGGGACAGGGCATCTCCGATGCCCTCCGAGGCACCGTGCTGGCCCCGCTGGTCTGGCTCCAGGCGCGTGCTGAGGAGGGTCGGACCAGCCGCGCCAGACTCAAGGCCATCACCGTCCAGCGGGACTCCGCCGCCTACCTCGCCCAGGGCATCCCCTCGCTGATGGCCGAGAACGAGCGGCTTCGCCAGCTGCTCACCCTCAGCGGCCGCATCTCCACCCCGTACGTCGCGGCGGAGGTCCTGCATCAGGCGCAGGCGACCGACGGCAGGACGCTGCTCCTCGACGTGGGCCGCAGCGACCTGGTCTCGGAGTTCGACCCGGTCGTGGCGCCCGAGGGCCTGATCGGCATGGTGCTGAGCGGGGCGGAGCATTCCAGCGTGGTCATGACCTGGGCCCATCCGGAGTTCCGGGTGAGCGCGTACACCGTGGGCGGCAATGCCAGCGGCGTCGTCGCGCCCTCGCTCTCGAGCCTGGGCGGTGAGGGCGCCCTGGAGTTCCGCGGCGTCCCCTACCGGGATTCGGTGCCGACGGGCACCCTGGTGCTGTCCTCGGGTCTCGGCGGGGTCTACCCCAAGGGGATTCCGGTGGGCACGGTGACCGGCGTGGTCCGCGAGCAGGCCGGGTGGGAGCGGGTCTACCGCCTGCTGCCGGCGGCGAGTCCGGGCGCGGTCGCCCACGTCCTGGTGCTGATCTCGCCGCCCGGCACCAGCCTCGAGCGCGCGTTCCCCAGCGACTCGGCGCTGCTCGCGATGCGGCTCGACTCGATCGCCAAGGTCCGCCTCGCGGACTCGCTGGAGGCGGCGAAGGTCCGCCGCGCAGACTCGCTCGCGGCGGTGAAGGCCCGCCGCGCGGACTCGCTGGCCGCGGCCAAGGCGCGGGCGGCGGCGGCGGCGGCGAGGGCTCGTCGGGCCGACTCGCTTGCGGCGCCGCGGGACTCGGCTCGATGAGCGCCTCCCGCGCCAGCAGGATCCAGCTCCTCCTGGTGATGACCCTCCTGGTGGTGCTTCACTTCTACCTCCGGCCCCGGCTCTGGAGCGCGCGGACCAGCCCTGACTTCCTGCTCATCGCGCTGGTGTTCTTCGCCATGCGCGCCGGGCCCGGCGCCGGCGCGATCGCGGGGTTCGTCGTAGGTGTCGTAAACGACGCGCTGACCCCCGCAGCGTTCGGCGCCGGGGCCCTGGCCCACACCGTGGTCGGATACTTCGCCGCGTGGGGCCGCGCGGTCTTCTTCGCCGACAATCTGCTGGTGAACGCCGCCTTCGTGGCGGTGGCGCTCTGGGTGCGCGATCTCCTGCTCCTGCTGGCGAGCGGCACCGCCCAGGGACGGCTCCTGGTGGAGCTGACCCTCAACAGCCCGCTGCAGGCGCTCTCCACCGCGGCCTTCGCTCTGCTGGTGCTGGCGGCGTTCCGCGAGTGGTTCGCCATCCGGCTCGACGTATGAACGGCTTCGACTCGTACCGGGTCCGCGAGCGGGCCGACATCGCCCAGCTGGTGCTGATCGCCACCTTCGTGCTACTGGGCGGCGCGTTTTTCCGGACCCAGATCATCCAGCACGAGAAGTTCCAGCTCCGGGCCGAGACCAACCGGCTGCGCCCGATCGCCCTCACCCCGCCTCGCGGCACGATCTTCGATCGGGACGGCAACGTGATCGCCGAGAACGTCCCCGGCTATTCGGTGAAGGTGCTGGCCCCGTCGGCGGACTCGTTGCGCGCCGTGATCGCCCGGATCGGGCGATTCGTGCCCATCGACACTGCCGACGCCGAGGAGGTCGTCCGCCGGTTCCGGCAGGCGCCCTATCAACCCGCCGTGGTCTTCGGCGACGCCAACTTCGAGATGATCGCCCGCCTGGAGGAACATCGCGCGGTGCTCCCCGGACTGGTCATCCAGTCGGAGCCCAAGCGACTCTATCCCGCCGGCAAGGCGGTGGCGCACCTGGTGGGCTACGTGTCCGAGGTCACCGAGAACGACCTGACGGCCCTGCGTTATCCCGGCGCCGAGCTCGGAACCATCGTGGGCAAGGCCGGCCTCGAGCGGCAGTACGACGATACCCTGCGCGGGATCGCAGGCGTTCGGTACATGGAGGTGAACGCGCGGGGGCGGCTGGTGCGGGAGGACGCCGGCGGCGCTTCGCTCCAGCCCACCCCCGGCCGGCCGATCATCACGACGATCGACCTCGACCTCCAGCGGTACATCGACAGCATCTGGCCCGCGGGGGTGCGGGGCGCGATGATCGCCATGACCCCGGGCGGGCAGATCCGCGCCCTCTACTCGTCGCCCTCCTACGATCCGAACGTCTTCGTGGGCGGGATCTCCCGGGCCAACTGGCGGGCGCTGAACGAGGACGAAGCCCGCCCGCTGCTCAACCGCGCGATCCAGACCCGCTATCCGCCCGCCTCGCCGTTCAAGCTGGCGATCGCGCCATGGCGCTGAAGCGCGGGCTCATCGGCCTCGACACCCACATGCCGACTCCGTGCCGGGGCGGGATGCGCCTGGGGAACCGGGTGTTCCGCTGCTGGAAGAAGGAAGGGCACGGCTCCCTCGACCTGATCGGCGCCGTGGCCAAGAGCTGCGACGTGTACTTCTACCAGGTCGGGCTCCGGCTGGGCCTCAAGGCGATCATGGAGGACGGCGTGCTCATGGGGTTCCGGGACCCCAGCGGCATCGATCTGGAGAACGAGAAGAACCCTATCTGGCCGTCCACGACCGCCTACTTCGACAAGCTCTACGGGCCCAGGCATTGGAGCCCGCCGGCCACCACGCTCAACTTCTCGATCGGACAGGGGGAGATCACCCAGACGCTGATCAACATGATGAAGTTCTACGAGGGCCTGGCCAGCGAGGGGCGGTCGTCCACTCCGTACATCGTGCGGCCGACCTCGAGCAAGACCGTGGACCTCGGGCTGACCCAGGCTCAGCTCGACGGCTTGCGGCACTCACTGATCGCGGTCGTCGAGCAGGGGACAGCGGCCGCGAGCCGGCGAAGGGACCTGGCGGTGGCGGGAAAGACCGGCACCGCGCAGAACTCTCACGGCAAGGATCACGGCTGGTTCATCGGCTTCGCGCCCGCCGACAAGCCCGAGCTGATCATCGGCGCGATCATGGAGTTCTCCGAGCACGGCTCCAGCGTCGCGCCCTACGTGGTGCGGACCCTCAGCCGGCAGCTCCTGGGGCCCGACACCGTGGGAACGATCAAGATCAAGGCGCTGCTGGATGAGACCGCGGTCACGCAGGACACCGCCCCACGGCCCGTCGAGCTCAACCCGGATTCGGCGGCCGCCCGCGCCCGGGAGGACTCGATTCGGCGTTCGGCGGCCGCCGCCGGCCCCGAGGACTCGATCCCGCCATCGGCGGAGCCACGGTGAGGGGGCCCACGGTGGACCGCCAGCTGCTGATGGTGAGCGCCGGCCTCATCTGCTTCGGCCTGCTCACCCTGTATTCGGCGGGGCAGACCGACGTCCCGACCCGGGCCGCCGGCGTCTGGCACCGCCAGTTCGTCTGGGTGGGTATCGGCGTGGTCGCGGCGGGCGTGGTCTTCAAGCTTTCGCCGCGGCTGCTCGAATGGTTGGCGCCGGTGCTCTACGGCGTCAGTCTATCCCTGCTGGTGCTGGTGCTGTTGGTGGGGACCGGCGCGGGGACCGCATCGAGCAGCAACAGCTGGCTTTCCATCGGAGGCCATCAGATCGGCCAGCCGTCGGAGCTGGCCAAGGTGGCCACCGTGCTGATGCTGGCCCGATATCTCTCCAGCCGCCGGGAGCCGCCTCGCTCGCTCCGCGACCTGCTGGTCCCGGGCCTGATCGTCGGGGTCCCGTTTCTCCTCGTCCTCAAGCAACCCGACCTGGGCAGCGCCATCGTCTTCGTCGGCATCGCGTTCGCCATGTTGTTCTGGGCCGGCGTGCGGCCGAGGCTTCTGTTCCTGCTCGCGTCCCCGGTCCTGAGCCTGCTCCTGGCGTTCAACGACTGGACCTGGGGCGTCTGGATGGTGCTCTTCACGGCGCTCCTGCTGCGTCTGGCGGCCCTACCTCTCGGATGCCCTCGTCGTCTGGTTCCTGAACGTCGCGATGGGGGCGATAGCCCTGCCGCTCTGGAAGGGCCTGGCCCCGTATCAGCAGAACCGGCTGCTCACCTTCCTCAATCCCGAGGTGGACCCCCGGGCGGCGGGCTACCACGCGATCCAGTCCCGGGTGGCGATCGGGTCGGGCGGATGGTTCGGCACCGGATACACCCAGGGCCCGCAGAAACGGCTCGCCTTCCTGCCGGAACAGCACACCGACTTCGTGTTTCCGATCGTCGGGGAGGAGCTGGGCTTCCTCGGCGTGGCGATCGCGCTGGCGCTGTTCCTCGCCCTCTTCTTGACCCTGCTCCGCATCAGCCGCCGGGCGACCGATTCCTTCAGCAGCCTGCTGATCTTCGGCATCCTCGGCCTGCTGTTCACCCACGTCTACGAAAACGTCGGGATGACGGTGAATTTGATGCCGATCACCGGGATTCCTCTGCCGTTTTTCTCCTACGGAGGCTCCTTTTTCGTGATCTGCTGCCTGTGCCTGGGCCTCGCCTTCCGGGTCGCGAACGACTCTCGCCAGTCAGGTTATCCTGATATCTGACAACAGGTTACATACAGGGGTCTAGCGCGCCGGGGCGGGATCGCAGAGATTCCATCGGTTCCGGATGCCCACTGTCCCCTCTGTCCGGGTGACCCCCTACTCCTATGGCCGTGATGGCATGGTTTAAGAAGGAACGGAAACCACGCACGTCGCAGCGCGAGCGGTTGGAGATTCCGCCCGATGCGTGGGAGAAGTGCGACGGTTGCGGGCACATCGATCTGCGCGAAAAATTCGAAAAGGCGCTGAACGTCTGTCCGGAATGCGGCCGGCACCGCCGTATTTCGGCTGAGGAGTACGTCGACATCCTGACCGATCCGGGCACCTGGCGCGAGCTGTATGCCGACCTGCGCTCGGTGGATCCGCTCCACTTCGAGCACTACGGCGACCGCCTCACCGCCGCCCGGAAGAAGGGTGGGCGGGCTGACGCGGTCGTCACGGGAAGCGCCCGGATCGACGGGCTACCCTACAATCTCGGCGTGATGAACTTCGCCTTCATGGGGGGGTCCATGGGCTCCGTGGTGGGCGAGAAGATCGCCCGGCTGGCCCGGCGCTCCCATGAGAAGAAGGTCCCGCTGGTGATCGTCTCCACCTCGGGCGGCGCTCGCATGCAGGAGGGCGTCCTGTCGTTGATGCAGATGGCCAAGACCTCCGCGGCGATCGCGCAGCTCCACCGGGAGGCCATCCCCTACATCTCGATCCTCACCGATCCGACCACCGGCGGCGTGTCGGCGTCGTTCGCGATGCAGGGCGACGTGATCCTGGCCGAGCCCGGCGCGGTCATCGGGTTCGCCGGCCAGCGGGTGATCAAGCAGACGATCGGCCAGGATCTTCCCGAGGGTTTCCAGACCGCCGAGTTCCTGGTGGAGCACGGACAGATCGACGACGTGGTCCCGCGCGGCTCGCTTCGGGACACCACCGCGCGCCTTCTGCGCCACATGCAGGGGCAGCGCCCGCTGGCGGAGCACGCCGAGCTGAGCTGACGGGGGAGTGCATCGCTGCTCCGGCGCCCCACCCGCGGCCTCGCTGGGTGGGGCGCTGGCGTTTAGGGTGGGGCCTGTCGTCCCGAGCGAAGCGAGGGACCTCGCCCGGGCATGGCTCGGAGTCCGCCAGGGCAAGGTCCCTCAGTCGCTGCGCTCCTTCGGGATGAAGTGTGGCGCCACACGCCCCAACCAGATCGATCGCCAACTAACCCGATGACCCTGACCTACGACCAGGCCCTCGACTTCCTCTTTCCCCGCACGACGACGATCAAGTTCGGGCTGGCCACGACGCGGGCTCTGCTCAAGTCGCTGGGCGACCCGCACCTGGTCGTGCCGACGATCCACATCGGTGGGACCAACGGGAAGGGAAGCGTCTGCACTTTGGTGGCGGCCGCGCTGCGGGAGGCAGGTTGGAGGGTAGGGGTCTACAGCTCACCTCACTTGCAGTCCTTCCGGGAGCGCGTTCGGGTCGATGAGATCCCGATCACCGAGGAGGCCGTGGCCATGTGGACCGACCGGCTCCGGCCCCTGGTCCTCGAGCGGCGCGCCACGTTCTTCGAGGCGACCACCGCGATCGCGTTCGCCGATTTCGCCGCGCGGGGCGCCGAGATCGCCGTGGTCGAAGTCGGGCTCGGCGGCCGGCTGGACAGCACCAACGTGGTGCGCCCCCTGGTGAGCGCGGTGACCAAGATCGAGCGCGATCACATGAAGTACCTGGGAGACACCCTGGAAAAGATCGCCGGCGAGAAGGCGGGCATCGCCAAGCCGGGGGCCCCGTTCGTGATCGGCGAGCGGGAGCCGGAGCTGGTGAACGTGCTTCGCCGCGCCGCCCACAAGGCAGTGGCGCGGGTGGATCCCTCGGCTCGCGCCGACGTCCGGGTGATGCCACCGGGCTACGAGTGGACCGGCCCGCTGGCACTCAAGGGGCCGCATCAGCGCCGGAACGCCGGGGTCGCGCACGGCATCCTCATGGCCCTGCCGCCGCGGTACCGGCCCGACTCGGAGGCGCTCGCGCGAGGCTTCGCGGAGGCGTGGATTCCCGGGCGCCTCGACCGGCGGGGCAAGTGGCTCTTCGATGTCGCCCACAACCCGGACGGCATCCGCTCCCTGGTCACGGCGCTGGAGACGCTCCGTCCGCCCCGGCCGATCCACGGCCTGATATCGATCCTCGGCGACAAGGAGTGGCCGGACATGCTGGTCCAGCTTGACCGGGCGATCGATCGCGGCGTGCTCACCGTGGCGCCGACGGCGGCCAGCCGCGGCTGGGACGCCGCGTGGCTCCGACGCTGGCTGGGAGAGGGGTCGCGCCCCCCCGCCCGGGCATCGTGGACGCTGGTGCCCGACTTCCGGGCCGCGCTCCAGGAAGTGCAACGGGGAGCGGGGACGGTGCTGGTCACTGGGTCATTCCACACCGTCGGCGATGTGATGAGCGAGCTGGGACTGTGACGAGCTAGGAGGTGACGGCCCGGCCCGCTTATCTTGCTGCCCATGCAACCTCAGGCCCTGCCGGGATTTCGCGACTTCTATCCAGCCGACCTGGCGCTCCGGGATCACCTGTTCCGGACCTGGCGGCAGGTCGCGACGCGGTATGGCTTCGAGGAGTACGACGGTCCCCCGCTGGAGCCGCTCGAGCTGTACACGGCGAAGAGCGGGGAGGAGATCGTTGGACAGCTGTACAGCTTCACCGACAAGGGCGGCCGCGAGGTGTCGTTGCGGCCGGAGATGACGCCGACGCTCGCCCGGATGGTGGCGGCCCGCGCCAACGGACTCAAGAAGCCGATCCGGTGGTTCTCCATCCCACAGCTCTTTCGCTACGAGCGGCAGCAACGGGGGAGGCTTCGAGAGCACTTTCAGCTCAACTGCGATCTCATCGGTGAGGCGGCCCCTCTCGCCGACGCCGAAATCGTCGCGCTGGCGATCGACGCCGTGCGCGCTTTTGGACTGACGCCTGCGGACGTCAGGGTCCGGCTCTCCGACCGCCGGCTGCTGACGGCGCTCCTCCAGGGCCTCGACGTGTCCGCGGCCCAGGTGCCGGTGGTGTATCAGGTGTTCGACAAGATTCGCCGGAGTCCGAAGGAGGTCTCCGTCACCCGGCTGGCCGGCGCCGGAGTTCCGTCCGCGACGATCGATCGGCTGCTGGGGCTGGTTCACGCCAGAAGCTGGGCGGACCTCCGCGGACTCGGCACCGGGCTCGACGCCGCCCTCGCGCAGGGCGATCCCCTCCGGCGGACGATGGAGGCGCTGGACGCGATGGGGTTCGGCGAGTATCTCGACCTCGATCTCGGGATCGTGCGCGGGCTCGCCTATTACACCGGCACCGTCTTCGAGCTGTTCGACGCACGCGGCGAGCTGCGCGCCATCTGCGGCGGCGGGCGCTACGACAACCTGTTGCAGTCGCTTGGTGGGGTGGACCTTCCCGCGCTCGGGTTCGGCATGGGAGACGTGGTACTGGGGGAGCTGCTCCGGGACCGGGGGCTGGCCCCCGCGGCGGCCTCGAGCATCGACGTCTTTCTCGCGGCGATCAGCCAGGACGACCTGCCCCACCTGCTCGGTCTCGCCCGGGAGCTGCGCGATGCCGGTCTCCGCGTCGAGTATGCGCTCGCTCCGCAAGCGGTGGGCAAGCAGCTCAAGCTGGCCGACGCGAGAAGCGCCCGTCTGGCCCTGGTCGTGGGGCCTGACGACCGGGCGCGTGGCGAGGTGATGGTGAAGGATCTCCGGGGAAACACCCAGGAGTCGGTCAGGCGGGAAGCGGTTCGGGAGCGGGTGATCACCGCTATTAGGGAGTGCAACCGTCATGAGCGGAATCCCTCGCAGTCGCTCGGGATGACCATGGTCGGGCGGCAAGCGCAAATAGTACACCGAAAGGAAGCAAGGATGGCGGAAGCGAAGGCGTTGACCCCGAGGGCGACCGACTTCAGCGCCTGGTACAACGAGCTCATCGCGCGGGCCCAGCTGGCGGACTACAGCCCCGTGCGGGGATGCATGGTGATCCGGCCCAACGGCTACGCCATCTGGGAGCAGATGCAGCGCGCCCTGGACCAGATGTTCAAGGACACCGGCCACCAGAACGCCTACTTCCCGCTGTTCATCCCGCAGAGCTTCCTCAGCCGTGAGGCGGAGCACGTCGAGGGCTTCGCGCCCGAGCTGGCGGTCGTCACCCACGGCGGCGGCAAGGAGCTGGAGGAGCCGTTGGTCATCCGGCCCACGTCGGAGACGATCATCTACGCGATGTACGCCAAGTGGATCCAGAGCTACCGCGACCTGCCGCTGCTGATCAACCAGTGGGCCAACGTGGTCCGCTGGGAGATGCGCACCCGGCTCTTTCTGCGGACCACGGAGTTCCTCTGGCAGGAGGGCCACACCGCTCATGCCACCGAGGCCGAGGCCGAGGAGGAGACCCTGCGCATGCTGGGGGTCTACCGGACGTTCATGGAGGAGTGGATGGCGATGCCGGTCCTGACCGGCAGGAAGACCGACAGCGAACGGTTCGCCGGCGCGCTGCGCACCTACAGCTGCGAAGCGCTGATGCAGGACAACAAGGCGCTTCAGGCGGGCACCAGCCACAACCTCGGCCAGAACTTCTCGCGGGCGTTCGAGGTCACCTTCCAGACCGCGTCGGGCGACCTGGATCACGTGTGGAACACCTCCTGGGGCGTTTCGACCCGTCTGGTCGGCGGACTGATCATGGTTCACGGCGACGACGCGGGGCTGGTCTGCCCCCCGCGGCTGGCGCAGTACCAGGTGGTCATCGTGCCGATCTACAAGAGCGACCAAGAGCGGACGTCGGTCCTGGAGACCGCTGAGCGCCTCAAGAAGGAGCTGGCCGCCGCCGGGATCCGGGTGCACCTCGATGCCCGGGATGGGATGAAGCCGGGGGCCAAGTACTACGAGTGGGAGGGCCGGGGCGTCCCCCTCCGGCTGGAGATCGGACCTCGCGACGTGGCCGCCGGTACCGTGATGCTGGCACGCCGCACGGGCGGGAAGAAGGAAAGCCTTCCTCTCGCCGGCCTGGGTTCCACGCTGACGGCGGCCATGGAGGCCATGCAGCGGGACATGCTGGAGACGGCCCGGGCCCGCCGCGAGGCGAACAGCATCCGTGGCGCCACCAAGCAGCAATTCCTGGCCCAGCTCGAGGCCGGCGGCGGATTCATCTATTCCGGCTTCTGCGGTCGAGGGGAATGCGAAGCGGAGATCAAGGAACAGACCAAGGCGACGATCCGGGTGCTGCCCGACGAGCAATTCCGATCCCCCGAGGTCCCGGCGACGTGCATGTGGTGCGGCCGGCCGAGCGTGACGGAAGCGGTATGGGCTCGAGCCTACTGAGCGACGCCGGGCTCCAGCGGGTGGGGGATTCGCTTCACCTTGCCGGCGTTCCGCTGTCCGCGGTCGCCGACGGGGCGGGAACGCCTGCGTACGTGTACAACGCGGACGTCATCCGCCGGCAGTTCCGGGCCTTGGACGAAGCGCTGTCGCCGGTGCCGCACCGGATCGCCTACGCGGTGAAGGCCAACTCGAACCTGGCCGTGCTCCGGCTGCTTCGCGACCTCGGCGCGGGTGCCGACATCGTGTCCGGCGGGGAGCTGGCCCGCGCGCTCGCCGCGGGATTCGAGCCCGGCCGCATCGTCTTCAGCGGTGTCGGCAAGACGGACGAGGAGCTGACCGCCGCGGTTGAGGCGGGGATCGGTCATGTGCACCTCGAGTCCACCGCCGAGCTGGCCGCGCTCGGCCGGATCGCCGCGCGGCTCGGGCGCTCGGTGCGGGTCGGCATCCGGGTCAATCCGGATGTCACCGCCGATACCCATCCTTACATCGCGACCGGCCAGGGCGGAATCAAGTTCGGGGTTCCGGTGGACCAGGTCGTGCCACTCGCCCTGGCCGTCGGGGAACATCCGCTGCTCACCCTCGACACCATCGCGATGCACATCGGGAGCCAGCTGCTCGATCCACGCCCCTACGCCGAAGGCATCGGCCGGCTGCTGGAGCTGATCGACCGGCTGTGCGAGGTCGGGGTAAGCACCATCCGCTCGCTCGACGTCGGCGGCGGAATCGGCATCCGCTACCGCGACGAGCATCCGCTGCTCCCCGCCGACCTGGCCTCGACCATCGTCCCGCTGGTACGCCAGAGCGGGCTCACCCTGGTGATGGAGCCGGGCCGCTACCTGGTGGGCGGTGCCGGCGTGCTGCTGACCACCGTGCTGTCCCGGAAGCATTCGGGCGGCAAGGACCTCGTCATCGTGGATGCCGGGATGAACGACCTGGTCCGGCCGAGCCACTACATGGCGTACCACGAGATGGTGGAGCTGGAGCGGCGCGGCCGGCCCGAGGCGGAGGTGGACATCGTGGGTCCGGTCTGCGAGACGGGGGACTTTCTCGCCCGCGATCGCACCCTCCCCGGTCTCGATCGCGGCGAGCGGATCGCGGTGCTCGGCGCCGGCGCCTACGGGTTCGTGATGGCCTCGAACTACAACACCAGGCCGCGGCCCGCGGAGGTGATGGTGGACGGGGAGCGCTGGTGGGTGGCGCGGCCGCGGGAGCGGCTGGACGAGCTGTTTCGCTCCGAGCGGGTCGCGCCCTGAAGGCGGATGACATCTAGCCAGGGAGGCGAATCACGAGTGGCCGAGCATCACGACGGGATCCTGATCATCGATTTCGGCTCGCAGTATACTCAGCTCATCGCGCGCCGCGTGCGCGAGGCGCACGTGTACTGCGAGATCCACCCGCCCTCTCGCTCGGTGCAGTGGATCCGCGAGTGGAAGCCCAAGGGGATCATCCTCTCCGGTGGCCCCAACTCGGTCTACGGCGAGAGCGTCCCGACCGCCGATCCCGAGCTGCTCCGCCTCGGCACTCCGGTGCTCGGCCTCTGCTACGGCATGCAGCTCCTGGCCCACCTCGCCGGCGGCAACGTCACCCGCGCCAACCGCAGGGAATACGGCCGGGCGAGCGTCACCGTGGAAGGTGGCCGGCTGTTCCGCGGATTCGGTCGGGGCGAGGAGACCCCCGTGTGGATGAGCCACGGGGACCACGTCGACGTGCCGCCCCCGGGATATCAGGTGACCGCCAGGAGCGACAATTCGCCGATCGCGGCGATGGAGCACACCCAGCATCCGCTCTTCGGCGTGCAATTCCACCCCGAAGTGGCGCACACGCCGCGCGGCGGCGAGCTGCTCAACACCTTTCTCTTCGAGATCTGCGGCTGCGCACCCGATTGGACCCCGGGACACTTCGTCGAGAGCGAAGTGGCCCGCATCCGCCAGCTGGTCGGCTCCGAGCAGCGGGTCATCTGCGGGTTGTCGGGTGGGGTGGACAGCTCGGTGGCGGCTGTGCTGGTTCACCGCGCGGTGGGCGACCGTCTGACCTGCATCTTCGTGGACCACGGCCTGCTGCGGCTGCACGAGCGGGAGCAGGTCGAGGCGACCTTCCGGCGCCATCTGGGCATCGACCTCCGCGTGGTGGACGCGAGCGAGCGGTTCCTGGAGCGGCTGGACGGCGTCCAGGATCCGGAGGAGAAACGGCGCCGGATCGGCCACACCTTCATCGAGGTGTTCGAATCGGAGGCGAAATCGGTGGGCTCGGACGTCGGCTTCCTGGTGCAGGGAACGCTGTATCCCGACGTGATCGAGTCGATCTCGCCCAAGGGCGGCCCGTCGGTCACGATCAAGACCCACCACAACGTCGGCGGGCTGCCCGAGCGGCTGCCGTTCAAGCTCCTGGAGCCGTTGCGCGAGCTCTTCAAGGACGAGGTGCGCCAGGTCGGCCGGGAATTGGGACTGCCCGAGGAGATGGTGGGACGCCATCCGTTTCCCGGCCCAGGCCTGGCGATCCGGATTCTGGGCGAGGTCTCACGCGAGAACCTCGACGTCCTCCGGCGGGCGGACCACATCTACATCGAAGAGATCCGGGCAGCCGGACTCTACGACGACATCTGGCAGGCCTTCGCGGTGCTACTGCCGATCCGGTCGGTCGGTGTCCAGGGCGATTTCCGGACGTACGATCAGGTGATCGCGCTGCGCGCCGTCACCAGCCGGGACGGGATGACCGCCGACTGGTTTCCGTTCCCTCCCGACGTGCTCGCCCGGGTGTCCAACCGGATTGCCAACGAGGTGGACGGCGTCAATCGGGTGGTCTACGACGTCAGCTCCAAGCCCCCCGCGACGATCGAGTGGGAGTGAGATCAGCGGCGCACCACGCGAAACTCCCGCCGCCGCGCGACCTGTCGTCCATCGGGTGTACGCACCTGCACTTCGATCAGATACCGTCCCGCCTTGAGCCGGGCCAACTGCAGCACGCGGTGCGACCGCAGCAGCGGCCCGGTCGCACGCTCGTCGAAGCCGAGTGCGACCACCGGGCGGCGCTCCGCGGCGCCTGGCTCGCCCTTGATCCGGAACACCGCGATCTCGTGGCGGTACGGCGCGCCCGCCGAGGCACCGGCGGCTTCATAGTAGAGCTCCACCTCCGAGCCTTCGAGGAAGAGGTCGAAGGGTGTGAGCAGGACGGTGTCGCCGGGGGTCGGCTCCCACCGCGCGCTCGCGCCTCGGGCGCCGAGCGCCAGGTCGCTGAGGGTGAGCACCGGACCGGGCCCGCTCACTCTCACCGTGTCTCTCGGCAGCACCACTCCGAGGCTGTCACCGAGCTGGAACGCGGCGCGCCAGGTCCACAGCCCCGGGGGCAGCGGCAACTCCACCCGTCCGATGAGATACTGCCCGCGCCCGAGCGGGGCGGACGGCCGGAACTGGAGAACCGTGTCCACGTCGGCAAAGGGGCGGTCCGCCTTGTCGCTCGCGACCGCCCGGACGCGGACGGCGTAGCGGACACCGCCCGTCTCCAGCTCGGGTCTCGTCCCCGGCTCCGCGATGGCGAACACGAGGTGGCCCATCGCGCCGGGGTCCATGGCGCCCACGGCCACCAAGTCGGCAACCGCGCCAAGGGTCTCCGCGAAGCGCAGCTCGTGACTGTCGGTGGTGGTGCCGATCGCGATGCTGGCCTGTCCGATCCCTCGCTCCCGCGCGCGCGATCGCGCCGCGCCGTACGGCCCCCAGTTGAGCATCCGGCCGTACAGGTTGGACAGCGACTGCCGCGAGAGGAGCAGCTGATCCGTGGGCGCGTCCGCCGCGCCGCGCAGGTCGAGCACGCTCTCGACCAGCCGGTAGTCGTAGAGGTCGCCACCGCCGTTCGAGTCCCACCCGGAGCTGAAGTGGAAGAGGAGGTCGCCCTCGGCACGGGCGAAGCGCCACGACTCGTTGGGCATGAGTCCGAAGACGAAGGGGCGGAGCCGCTCGGTCGGGTCGCCGTGCCGCACGTAAATCACGCCCCGGTCGTCGATCTCCATGCCACCCTCGCGGTAGGCGTCGGCCAGGCCGTAGAAGCGGCGGCTCACGGTCAGCGGAAAGTGGCGGCGGGCGTACAGCAGCCGGCGGTAATGCTCCCGCAGCCGCTCGCCTCGGTCGCGCATCTCGATCCGGTCGCGGTCGGTCCAGAAGCGCCGCAGCACCTCGGCACGGTCCGCGCCGCGAGACTGGTCGAACAGCGCCAGGTCGGAATCGGCGGCCACCGCCGCCAGATCGCCGCGGTACCCCGCGATCGCCGCCGAGTCGTCCTGCGCAGCTCCCTCGTAGTACGCGCCGTCGGCCTGAGCATCTCCGGCCGCGAGCCGGGTCCGGGCGAGCTCGAGTAGCCCCAGGCCCCGGCTCCCTCCGGCCGCGAGGTAGCGCTGGAAGGCGACGCTGGCCGAGTCGGCATTGGCCACGGACCGCTCGACCCGGCCCCAGGCAAGCAACACGTCGGGCGGCGGGGCCGGCACCGCGGCGGCGCGGCGCAGCGATCGGGCGGCGGAGCCGAGCAGCGCGGTGTCGCGGAGCTCCAGCGTCAGCGCCGCCAACGCTACGGCCGCCGGCGCGAACGACGGGTCGGCATCGAGAGCGCGCCGATGCCGGCGGGCGGCGCGCTCCAGGGTCCGCAATCCCACCCGGCTCCCGAGCGCCAACTTGTCGGTCCGTTCCCACGCCGAGCGCACGGCCTCGGCGAGGCCGAGAGTGTACCAGGCGAATGGCCACTCGGGGCGCTCCTCGGCGGCACCCTGGAGCGCCTTGATCGCCTCCCGGGCGTCCGGCGATGCCCCCAGTTCGGCGAGACGCAGCCCGACCAGCCCGAGGCGCATCCTGGCAATGCCGCCGGCCGGATCCCGGCGTGCCGCCTCGCCCATCTCACGCTGGCGCTCGCGCAGAGAGGCGGTGTCCACGATTGCGCCGAGCGAATCCGAGTAGGCCGAGAGCGCAAGACGCTGGGAGGGAGTCTGGCTCGAGAGCGGATGAATCTGGAGCGCCAAGAGGAACACCGTCCAAAGGGCGGGACGCCGCGCTGCCAAGCGGGTCTTCACGGCTTACGCCCCCTTCTCCTCCAACAGCCGAAAGAACGCGTCCTGTTCGGTGAGTGCCGCGAGCCGGTCAGGTACGTCGGGCTCCTTGGCGAACTGGGCGATGCGACCCAGGACCGGCAGGTACTGATTGGAGATCTCGAGCGGGGGCGCGACGATGAGGAAGAAATGGTGTACCGGATTGCCGTCGACCGCCTGAAACTCGACCCCCTTCCGTGAATGGCCGTAGGCCAGGCGAAGGCGATTGGCGACCAGCGAGCGGCAGTGGGGGATCGCGATCCCCCGTCCCATGCCCGTGGAGCCCAGGTTTTCACGCCGCAGCAGAACCCGAAGCAGGGTCTCGCTGGAGCGTCCGTCCGCCTCGAGGAGGCGGACGAGCTCGTCGAGGACCGAGTCCTTGTCCGCTGCCTGGAGGTCGAAGCTGATCGCACCGGGAGTGAAGAAATCCCTGAGACGCATGGGCTCGGGGCGGAGGGGTCGTCGTGGACTCGGGTGAGTTGCGGCAAACTAATTCCGCCCCGGAAAGGTGTCAAAGCCGCAGTCGCAGCACCATCGGCCTTTTCAGCGAATCGGGATTCGCGATGCGGCCGTCCTCGCCGAATCGCTCCCACTGCGCGTTCGCGATGTAGTAGAGCTCGCCGTCAACCAGGACGCCGAGGGTCGGCTCGTCGTAACGGGGATGCGCTCGCTCGAGTACCTCCGCACGAATCACCCGGTCGCCGGACGGGCCCAGTGTAAACCGCGCCACCCGGTGCGGCGTCACGCCATTCTGAATGCCTATGAGGCCGCCCCGGTGGAAATAGAGTCCGTCGATACCGAGCGTCAGGACACTGTCCGCGGCCTCGACCTGAGAGACGCTCTTGGCGCGGAGGTCCACACGGAGGATTCCTCGGGCGTAGTCGGCCACGTAGAGCGAGCGCTCGTCCGGCGTCAGGGCGAGCCCCTGCCCGGAGAGGAGCAAGGGGGATTCCAGGAAACGTTCCAGGCTGTCGCCGCGAGCCCGCACCCGGTAGAGCACCGGGGCGCGACTGTCCGTGGCGTACACGTCGCCCCCGCTGGTGACGACGAGATCTCCGATCAAGTGCGGGCTGCCATCGCCGGCCGCATCGTAGCGGGCGCTCAGGCGCCCGGACCGCAGGTCGTAGCGGAAGAGAGCGCTGCGTCCGCTGTCCGCGGGGTTGTATCCGGCCGTCTGGGGAAGCGCGGCGGCGCTGACCCAGAGCGCCCGCGCCTTCCGGTCCACCCGGAGGCCGAGCGGCGCCCAGCGCCCCGGTAGCTCGGAGACGAACTCGGAGACCGTTCCCTGGCGGGTGACCCGGAAGACCTTCGACCGGTGAACGCTTCCCACGAAGAACATGTCTTCCTGCGGATCGTGTCCGATCCCCTCCGTGAGGAGATCCTGCTCGGGGAGCTGGAACGCGATCCGTCCGGCGACGACCGGATCGCCGTTCCTCTCCAGCCGGCGAGCCAGCTCGTCATAGGCTTGGTTGCCGCGGAGTACGACCAAGTCGGAGTCCGCGGCAAGATCGGCCGAGTAACCGAGAGCGGCGAAGCCTCGGAGCGTGGCGAGCGCCCTTGCCGTGTCGCCCGTCAGCGCGTAGGCGGAGGCCAGCGCATAGGCCACGCCGCCGTGGGCCGGCCGCAGGCTGTGGGCCTCCCGGGCGTGCTCCAGGAAGCCGGCGAAATCCCGGGCCTGGTACGCCTGCATCGCCGCCCGGTAGTGGCTCCTGGACTCGACGACAGGGTCCGACTGGGCCGCGGCACTGGCCGGGGACACCAGGGCGGCCAGCAAGAGGAAACGCGCGATGGTCATGGAGATGGGATTGAGGTAGACGTACGCCTCTCCCTCCGATACGAGCGCGCCTTCCGTGGAGGTTCCATCGCCGGGGCGGCGGCCTCATTGCCCAGGCTCCGAGCGCCAAGTATTTTCCAGCCATGCAGTTGCCCTTCCCAAGCGCGCACGGCTTTCCCCTCATCCTCGCGCCCATGGCCGGCGTGTCCGAGGCGCCCTACCGGCAGGTCTGCCGGAGGATGGGCGCGGACGTCGTCCTGTCCGAGTTCCTGTCATCCGAGGCGATCCGGCGGCGAATCCGCAGCACGCTGGAAGGCGCCGAGTTCGAGGAAGTCGAGCGGCCGATCGGCATCCAGATCTACGGAGCCGATGCGAGCGCCATGGCCGAGGCCGCGCGCCTGATCACCGAGCATTACCGGCCCGAGTTCATCGACATCAACTTCGGGTGCCCGGTCAAGAAGGTCGTGCAGCGCAATGGAGGCTCCGGCTGCCTCCGAGACCTCGACCAGGTGGAGCGGATCATCCGCGCGGTCATCGGCGCGACGCATCTTCCGGTCACCGCCAAGACGCGGAGCGGGTGGAGCGATCAGGCGCGTGATCCGGTAGGGATCGCCCTTCGAATGCAAGACGCCGGGGTGCGGGCGTTCACCCTGCACGCCCGCACCCGGACGCAGATGTTCTCCGGCAAGGCCGACTGGGACGAGATCGCCCGCGTGGTGGAGGCCCTCGACATTCCGGTCTTCGGCAACGGCGACGTCAGCTCGGCGTCGGACATCGTGCGGATGCGCGACCACACGAGGTGCGCCGGCATCATGGTCGGACGTGGCGCCTTCGGCAATCCCTGGCTCTTTCGCGACGGCCAGGCTCTTCTCGCCGGCCGGCCTCAGCCGCCCGGGCCCGACGCGCGTGAGCGATTCGAGGTCGCGCTCGATCACGCCAAGCTGGCGCTCCGTCTCCAGGGGGACACCCGCAAGACCGTGATCGAGTTCCGCAAGCACCTCGGCTGGTACACCAAGGGACTGCACGGGGCCAGCGACCTGCGCCAACGGCTCTTCCAGATCGAATCGGTGGCGGAGGCGGAGGCGATTTTCCTGGAATACCTCGAGCCCGTCGCCCACGTGGCGTGAGAGCCGAGCAGCTCGAGACCCTGCTCGCCGAGGTCGCGGCCGGACGCCTGGAGCCTGACGCGGCGCTCGAGCGACTGCGCCATCTCCCTTTCGAAGACCTGGCGTTCGCGCGCATAGACCACCACCGCTCCTTGCGGCAGGGGCAGCCGGAGGTGGTCTTCTGCGAGGGCAAAACGGCGGAACAAGTCGTCTCCATCTGCGAGCGGCTGGCCGCCATGGCGGGCTCCTTCCTTGGCACCAGATGCTCCGAACACCAGGCCGCCGAGCTGCGCCGGGCGTTTCCCACCGCGGTGTGGACCCCGCTCGCCAGGACCGTCCACCTTCTTCCGGAAGGGTTCGGAGAGGCACCACCGGACGCCGGTACCATCCTGGTCGTGTCGGCCGGTACCAGCGATCTCCCCGTCGCCGAGGAGGCGGCGGTGGTGGCCCGGGTGTTCGGCCATCGAGTCGAACGGCTGGTGGACGTCGGGGTGGCCGGCATCCACCGGCTCTTCGCTTCCGGTCAGCGGCTCCAGGAGGCCGACGTGATCATCGTGGTCGCAGGGATGGAAGGCGCGCTGCCCAGCGTGGTCGGCGGACTGGTCGCGGCCCCGGTGATCGCGGTCCCCACCAGCGTCGGGTACGGCGCCTCGTTCGGCGGGCTTGCCGCGCTCCTCGGCATGCTGAACTCCTGCGCCGCCGGTGTGACGGTGGTGAACATCGACAACGGGTTCGGCGCGGCTGCGGCGGCCAGCCGGATCTGCCGCCGATGACGATCCGTACCGTCGTCGAGAAGTCCGATCCGCGGTTCGTATGGCTCGACGTGGTCGACCCTACTACCGACGAGCTGTCGGAGCTGGTGAGGGACTTCGGGCTTCATCCCCTGTCGGTGAAAGACTGCCTGGACCCCGAGCACCTTCCCAAGCACGAAGCGTTCGAGAACCATACGTTCGTCATCCTGCGCGCGGTTGATGAGAGCGCGGCCCGGACGGCGGATACGGTCCAGGCACTCACCCGCAAGATCGCGTTGTTTTACGGGCCCTCCTTCCTCATCACGATCCACCGGAAGGACCAGCCGTGGCTCACGGCACTGCAACAGCGCTGCCTGGTCGGCCTCCCCAACAAGCAGGCGGCCAGGAGCGAGGGCATTCAGGCCCACCTCTTGGCCCAGTTGTTCAACGCCGCGCTCGACACCTACCAGGCGCCGCTGGAAGCGATCGAGCACCGGCTCGACCAGTTCGACACCAAGGTATTCGAGGGCCGGGAGGAGGCCGGGCCCGGCTTCAGAGCCGAGCTGCGCGACGTGCATCTGGTGAGGCGTCAGGTCACCCTGTGCAAGCGTCTCCTCTGGCGAACGGTGGACGTGACTCAGCGCATGGTTCCCGCTGCCGGGCGCTCGGCGACTCTCTTCCGCGACGTTCAGGAGAACGCGGAGAGCTATCACTTCTATGCCGACGAGCTGTTGGACGATGCCAACACTCTGCTCAGCGTGCAGTTGGCGCTCGCCTCGCATCGCACCAGCGAGGTGATGCGAGTGTTGACCGTGTTCTCGGTCTTCTTTCTGCCCCTCACGTTCATCGTCGGCGTGTACGGGATGAACTTCGACTACATGCCTGAGCTGAGAGAGCGCTGGGGATATCCCGGGGTCCTCGGGTTCATGGCCTTGGTGACCCTGCTCATCTACCGCTGGTTCCGCCGGCGCGGGTGGCTCAAGAGATGAGCTGGGCGCTCCTCATCGGAGTCCTGGTGGGCGGGGGCGCCGTCTGGCTGCTTGCCCGGCGGACCCGCGGCCCGGGCTTGGCGCCCGGCGTCTCTCCGCACCTTCTGCCGGATCCGGCGCTGGAGTGGCTCCGACGGGCGCACGGAGCAACGGGTGTCTGGGTCGCGGAGATGGATTCCCAGGACGGAGAGCCTCACGCCGAGCGGGTGGTGGATGCCGAGCGGCTCTCGGTGACCCAGATCGTCGCAGTGGATCGGCGGCTGGAGCGGGCCCGGGATCAGGAGCAGAGCGGCGCCGAGCGGATGGAAGGCGGGACGCTGGTGTTCCACGGCGCCGCGGGCATCGCGGTGGGCATGCTCCTTCCGGGCGGTGCCGACGCCGTCCGGCTGGACATGGCGGAGAGCGACCTCCGGCGACTGGCAGAGGGCGTCCGGCGGCGGCCTCAGATCGTCCAGCTGGCGCAGGCGAACACCCAGGAGGCGTCGCTGGAGTCGGTTGGCAGCGTGGGCCTCCGCCTCGCCTACCAGCTCGAGCGCATGCTGGACGCGCAGGTCGTGGTGGCCGCGCGCGAGAGCGCCACCGACCTCGCGGGCGAGGGGCCCGGGGCCGAGGATACCATCCGGGTCATCGGCGTATCAGGCCGGGGAGACCGCCGGCTGCTCGACTCGATGCTCCCGCAGGACAGCGATCTCGCCCGGGTGTCGCGGGGCGAGGTCGACTCCGTCTTCTTCGAGGGTGATCCCCTGGGCGGTGTGGTGCCCGATCGCCGCCATCGGCCGGGGGCTGTCCTGGTGCTGCCGATGCGCGCGGGGGAGCGCTGCGTCGGTGGCGTCGCTCTCTGGCCGCCGGGCGGACGCGAGCCATCGGGAGGGGTGCGCGCCGAGATCCTGGCGGCGCTCGCCAACGCGGGTCCCAGGGTGGTGACCGCACTCGAGGCCGACAAATTGAAGGAGAAGACCCGGCTCGACCCACTCACCGGCCTGCTCAATCGCCGGGGCCTCGACGCCACGCTCAACCGCCTGGACGTGGGAGACGGGGCCATCATCTACGCCGACCTGGACCGGTTCAAGGACCTGAACGACAAGCTGGGGCACCCGGCCGGCGATGCGGCCCTCATGCACTTCGCCCGCATCATCCGGGAGCAGGTGCGCAACGGGGATGTCGGCGCCCGGATCGGCGGGGAGGAGTTCGCCGTCTGGCTGCCCGCCGCCCGGCTCGACGTGGCCTACCGCATCGCGGAGCGGATCAGGATCAAGCTCAACACCACCCACTGGGACTGGCGCGGGCGGGTGTGGCCGCTCAGCGCGTCGTTCGGGGTGGCCGCCTGCCCCGATACCAGCCGGGAGATCGGGGATCTCATTCCCCAGGCCGATGCGGCGCTTTACGTGGCAAAGAACAGCGGGCGGAACCGGGTGGAACGGGCGGGAGGGCGGTAGGGCGGGAACGGGAACGCCGGAACGCCGGAACGCCGGAACGCCGGAACGCCGGAACGCCGGAACGCCGGAACGCCGGAACGCCGGAACGCCGGAACGCCGGAACGCCGGAACGCCGGAACGTAAGATATTGTCAGTATGTAAGATCGACTGTCTCCCCCGACCGCCTGCCTACCCTTCCGCCGTTCCGCCGTCCCGCCGTCCCGCCGGTCCCGCCGTTCCGCCCGCTTGCCGCCCCCGTTATGCTTCCGCGACTTACTCCCGGGGGCGACTGGCTTCGACGGGTATGAAGAAGAAATTGCAGCGTGCCCAGGTCCAGAGTCCTGGTAAAACCGTCTGGAACGTTTCAACTGCCAACTCAAACCTGGCACTGGCCGCGTAAGCTGAGCTAAGCTCGCTTGATGCGCCTTCGGCAGACGAAGCCCGCCCGGGGCGTCGTAGGTCGAATCGAAAATCCGGGCTGGCCGAGCGCGCCGCTCCGGCGCGTAAGGTGAGACTTCAGGAGCTTGGCCGAGGGGAGGTCGGTTCGGCACCGACCCGAGGCGACGGTAAAGAGCCGAGCCTACGCACGTAGACGCGGTTTCGGGAGCTTACTCGGACCAGGGTTCGATTCCCTGCGCCTCCATCACGAGCGACGGCGGGCGAGACCTACTCGGTCTCACCCGCCGTCTTGCTTGTCGGTCCAAGCCTCAGTTGCTTGCCCGACTGGCGCAGAAGTGGCCGCCCGACTGGTCCATGTTCAGGCCGCTCTCCCAGGTGCCGGCAAATCCCTGGTCGGTCACCTGCTGGACCCGCAGCACGGTGTAGGCGCCGTCGAAGCGCCGGACACCTGTACGATTTGCCTCGGACCCCACCCGCAACATGAGCTGGCCCGGACCGCTCGATCACCAGCACGCCTGGACTGGACGGATCCGCCGACCCCGCATCGCCGGGCACCACCGCGCCCACCGCCTCGAAATCGGCCGCGGCGGTGCCGTACAACGGGAGGGTGTAGGTCGTGCTCTCGGAGCCATCCGGTAACTTGAGGCGCCTATGAGCGCTGTCGTGCGGCATCAACTTGAGCCTGCCCTCGGCTGTCGCTCCGCGCTTGGTGCCGGAGCTCGCCACCAGCCGAACGGCGAACTCGCCGGCCAGCCGAGCGGGATCCATGGAGGCCTCCGTGGCCGCGGAGGCTTCCGTGGCCGCGACCGGGGAGCAGGCCTGGGGATCCGACTGCCCCGCATTCGCCCCGCCGCAGCCGGCGAGGAGAATGGCGCCGCTGATCCGCCATGTCGCGCTCATCGCCGGATCACCCCGACCACGCGGCCGCTCGCCGTGATCCGTCGAATGGGGTCATCGATGATGTCGTTGACCAACGGCCTGCCTCGTTGCCGCCCCGCGATCCGGACGGGTGGGAGGTCGAGGGTGAACGGGTCGGCACCGGCGGCATTCACCGTGTACCCCAGGTCCTGGAGCGAGCGCACGGAGACCGCGCTGAGCGGGTTGGATCCGGGGCTCAGGAACCCGGTCATGATCTCGGGGTCGAATACCTCGTCTCGCCAGTGGGAGTTGACCGTCCCGGCGCTCCCAATATTCATCACCGGTACTTTCGCCCCGGTATAGGCGGTTCCTCCCGCGGCGTTGAAGGCCGCGATGGCCGCTGCGCCGGTAAAATGCGTGTCGGCAAGAGGCGGCACGGGGTCGGGTGGCGAGGGATCTTGCAGCAGGTTGAAGGGGTCGGCCCACAGGGTGCCGAATCCGATCACGTGCCCCATCTCGTGAAGGATCACCGCCTGCAGCGAGCCCTCGGCCTCGAGGTCGTCCACGTCGGCTACATCGAACCGCATCCTGCCGATGACGGTCAAATCCCCGGGATCGCGCACGAAGCAGGGGCCCGCCTGTCCGAGCACGCCATTGACGTCGTCGATCGGCTCGATAGTGACGAAGATCGTCAGGTCGTCGAACGGCCCGGGCGTCTCCGGGTTCACGCCGCAGGAGTTGGCGGGAAGGGTCTCGTTGACGTCCACCAGATCGCCGGTGACGAGACTCTCCCAGCGCAGCTCCGCTTCTGCGAATGCCAGAAGCTGAGCACTGGTGTATTCGCCTTGATAGCGCAGGGTGATGTCGTATCCCGACGCGGCCGCCGTGGTGGCGATGAATTCCGCCGGCTCCCCGCCCAGCACGGCCCCTTCGACCGTCGCCGTGAGCGTGTTCACGCCCGCCGTTCCCAGCCGCCAGGAGCCCACCCGGGCCACGCCGTCGGCCCCGGTCGTCTGGGTCTCGCCGGTCACCGTACCGCTGGCGCTCGCCGCCTGGAAGCGCACCACGACCCCGGAGACCGGAACGCCCCCGCCGTCACGTACCCGGACGGCCGGCGCCGTCGATACCGCGGCGCCGGCAAGTCGCCGTCTGGCCGTTGCCCTCGTGCACGGCCAGCGAAGCGGTGGACTCCACGATGATCGCCGCGGTGCCGTTGGCCTCACCCGCGGTCGCCGTAACCTCGGTCGTGCCGGGCCCCTGGGCGATCAGCAATCCGGTTCCACTCACCGTCACGATGTCCGGATCGGCCGACGCCCAGGTCACTGGCGCGTTCGGAAACGGGTCGCCATTCTGATCCAGGACGGAAGCGGTGAGCTGGGCGGTCTGGCCTGCCGCCGCCAGGGTAACGTCGCTGGCGCTGAGGGTGAGTTCCGTCGGCACCCTCGGATCGGATCCCCCGCCGCTGCACGCGGCGACAGCAAAGAGCAGAACCAAGGTCCCGCCGCGGTGCAACTGCCGGCGCGATGGCCAAGATGACATTGGGTACTCGGGTAGATTGTGGGGAGGGGGCATTCCACAGGTGCAGGGAAGTTAAAGAGGGGGCCTGCGCCCTCGCCAGTGACGCCGGCTGGCCGGCCCCGGTTGGCTACTGCATCCCATACATTACCGAGGGGTTCCCCTCGAGGCACCATGAAATCATCTGTCGCCGCACCGCAAGAGGCCAGGGTCGCGTCCACCGAGGCGATCCGGTCGCATTTTCCGGCGCTCGATCGGCGGCACCGGGAGCGCCCGGTCGCCTATTTCGACGGGCCGGGAGGCACCCAGGTGCCTCGCGCCGTGGTGGACGCGATGGCGGAGTACCTGGTGCATCATAATGCCAACACCCACTGGCGCTTTCCCAGCAGCCAGGAAACCGACGGCATAATCCACGACGCCCGCCGGACCATGGCCGACTTCCTCGGCGCGGATCCTTCCGAGGTGGCCTTCGGGGCCAACATGACGACGCTGACCTTCCACCTCGCCCGCGGGCTCGGGCGTGGCTGGGGGCCGGGCGACGAGATCGTCGTCACGGAGCTCGACCACCACGCCAACATCGCGCCCTGGCGCTCGCTGGAGCGCGATCGCGGGGTGAGCGTGCGGATGGTGCCGATGATCCCGGAAGAGGGGCGGCTCGACTGGGAGGCGCTCGATGAGGCGCTTTCGCGGAAGCCCCGGCTGCTTGCCATCGGCGCCGCGTCGAACGCGCTGGGGACGATCAGCGACGTCGCCCGCGCGGCCGCGACGGCGCGTGACGCCGGGACCCTCACGTTCGTGGACGCCGTCCACTACGCGCCGCACCGGCTGGTGGACGTGCGCGCCCTCGGATGCGATTTCCTCGCCTGCTCCCCGTACAAGTTCTACGGGCCCCACCTCGGCGTGCTGTACGGGCGGTCGGAGCGGCTCGCGGTGGTGGACGTGCCCAAGCTGGAGCCGGCGCCGGAGACCGCGCCTGAGCGGCTGGAGACAGGAACGATGAACCACGAGGGCATCGCGGGAGCGGCCGCGGCGGTGGAGTTCCTCGCCTCGCTCGCGGCGGAAGGGGGACGTCGCGACAGGCTGCGCGCGGCGTTCGGCGAGCTGCACCGCCGTGGGCAGGCGCTGCTGGAGCGGCTGGTGTACGGCTTGAGCGCCATCGACGGCGTGCAGGTCTACGGGACGCCGGTGTCGGCGCCTCGCACACCGACCGTCGCCTTCACCGTCGGAGACCGGCAGGCCGACAGCGTGGCCGACGCGCTGGCCGACGAGGCGGTGTTCGTCTCCACCGGGGATTTCTACGCCACGACCGTGGTGAAGCGCTACGGTCTTGGAGCCAGGGGTGGCCTCGTCCGCGCGGGATGCGCCGCCTACACCACGGCGGACGAGGTGGAACGGCTGGTGGACGGCGTCCGGCGCCTGGCCGGACGCCGGGGCAGCTAGCTCAGCTGGCCGGTTTGATGGGAATGGCGACCCGGGTCTTCTCCCAGAGCAGCATCAGATGCTGGGCCTCGCCGGTGTCCGGATGGGCGGCGATGGTGAAGCTCTCGACCGGCTCCTGCTGCGTCTCGGCGGGCGCCTTTCCGCGCCCTACTTCCTGGGCCTGCACTTCTTTGGTGTACGAGTCCTCGTGACCCCACTGGGACGTCGAGCGGTTCAGGATGATCTCCCACTCCTTCTGGCCCGGCACGGTGTACATGGAGTACTTGCCCGGGGGCAGCTTGACGCCGGCGATCTCCAGCGCGACCGGCGTGAAGATCACGGTGGGCTCGTTGGCGCCGGTGCGCCAGAGCTTGCCATAAGGAACCGCCTTGCCGCCGATCATCGTCCTGCCGCGAGCCTTGGGTCTACCGTAGCAGACCTTCACCGTCTGCTTCGCGACGGTAAAGGTGAGCGAGTCGAGCGGGCTTTGCCGCCCCTGCACGGGGACATCGTTGGGAAGGAGCACTGGACAGGCGCTGTCAGCGGCCACGGGGGCGGGAGCCGCCGCGAGACTGAGGAGCGCGATGGTGGCATAGAGCGACATGGATGACTACTCCGCGTGAGTGTGTGAGGCGACCAGGGCGTCTCGCGCCTCGAGGGCGAGCGCGAGCGCCCGGTCTGGATCGTCGGCCAGGCAGTTCAGGTGGCCCATCTTCCGTCCCGGCCTGGGCTCGGCCTTCCCGTAGAGGTGGAGGCGGACGCCGGGGCGGCGAAAGAGCTCCCCCCACCTCGGTGGCCCGTCCTTCCAGAGATCGCCCAGCAGGTTCACCATCGCGACCGGCGTCAGCAGCCGGGGTTCGGCGAGCGGGAGGCCGCAGAGGGCCCGGAGCTGCTGCTCGAACTGGTCCGCCGAGCAGGCGTCCAGGGTGTAGTGGCCGCTGTTGTGCGGCCGGGGGGCGATCTCGTTGACGTAGATCCGGCCGCCGCCGGCGACGAACATCTCCACCCCGAGCACCCCTACGTAGTCCAACGCCTCCGCGACGCGCCGGGCGGTGGCGAGCGCCTCGTCGGCCGTACGCTGGGGGACCCGGGCGGGCACTACGGTGGTCTCGAGGATGCCGTCGCGATGCCGGTTCTCGCCGACGGGAAAAGTGGCGATCGCGCCGTCGTCTCCCCTAGCCAGCACTACGGACAACTCGGCCTCCAGTGCCAGCCTCTCCTCCAGCACACAGTCCACGCGGCCCACCGCGTCGTACGCCGCGGGCGCCTCCCCGGGTCGCTCGATCGGCGCCTGGCCCTTGCCGTCGTATCCCAGCCTGCTGGTCTTGAGCAGGGCGGGGAGCCTCACCGCGCGAACTGCGGTGCGCAGCTCGTCCTCGTTCCGCACCGGCCGGAACGGGGCCGTGGTGAAGCCGGCACGCTCGAGAAAGCCCTTCTCGCTGATCCGGTCCTGCGCTACCGCCACCGCCTTCACCGGCGGACGCACCCGGCAGGAGCGCTCCAGCCGCTCGAGCGCCTCCGCGGGTACGTTCTCGAACTCGGTGGTGACTGCGGCACAGGAGGAGGCGAGCCGGTCGAGCGCTTCGGGATCGGAGTAGTCGGCGCGCAGGTGAACGTCGGCCATCTGCCCGGCGGGGCTGCCGGGGTCGGGGTCGAGCACGATCACTCTGTAGCCCATGGTCCGGGCCTGGAGAACGAACATCCTGCCGAGCTGCCCGCCACCCAGCACGCCCAGCGTGGCGCCGGGCAGGATCACGCGCGCTCCCCCGGCAACTGAAGATCGAGGACCCGCCGGGTCTGCTCCCGCCGCAGCTTTTCCAGCCGCTGGGCCAGCTCGGCGTCGCCGAGGGCGAGCACCGCCGCGGCGCAGAGCGCGGCGTTCTGCGCGCCCGCCGGCCCGATCGCGAAGGTAGCGACCGGAACTCCCGCGGGCATCTGCACGATCGAGAGCAGCGAGTCGAGTCCCTGGAGATGCTTGGTCGGGACCGGCACGCCGAAGATCGGCAGCGCGGTCTTCGCGGCCAGCATTCCCGGCAGGTGCGCCGCTCCGCCGGCGCCCGCGATGATGCACCGCAGCCCGCGTCCCGCCGCCTCCTCGGCGTACCGGAAGAGCAGGTCCGGCGTGCGGTGCGCCGACACGACGCGACACTCGAAGGGTACGCCCAGCTCCTCGAGCCGGCGAGCGGCGTGCTGCATCGTCTCCCAGTCGGAGTCGCTTCCCATCACCAGGCCCACGACCGGCTCGGCCATGATCTCCCCCTACACCGTCGCCCGGGTGCGGTCCATCGTGCCTCTCGCCGCCAGCGCGGCCTGCGCGGCGGCGAGCCGGGCGATGGGCACCCGGAACGGAGAGCAGCTCACGTAGTTCATGCCCAGCCGGTCGCAGAACGCCACCGCTCCCGGCTCGCCGCCGTGCTCGCCGCAGATGCCGAGCTTGAGGTCGTTCCGCGTCTTCCGGCCCAGGTCACAGGCCAGCTGGATCAGCTTGCCGACCCCCGCCTGGTCGAGAATCTGGAACGGGTCCGCCTCGATCACCCCGTGCTCCAGATAGTAGGGAAGGAAGTGTCCCGCGTCGTCGCGGCTCAGACCCCAGGTGGTCTGGGTGAGATCGTTGGTCCCGAAGGAGAAGAACTGCGCCTCGCGAGCCAACTCGTCGGCCGTCACGCAGGCTCGAGGCAGCTCGATCATGGTGCCGAGAAGGAAGGGGACCGTGATCTGGCGCTCGCGAAACACCTCCTCGGCCACCTGCCGGACCACAAAGGCCTGCTTGCGGAACTCGACCACGCTCGCGGTGAGCGGGATCATCACCTCCGGCATCACCCGTCCCTTGCGGGCCGCCACCGTGCAGGCCGCCTCGAAGATCGCGCGGACCTGCATGGCGGTGATCTCGGGATAGATGATGCCGAGCCGGCAGCCGCGGAGGCCCAGCATCGGGTTCACTTCATGGAGCCGGTCGATCAGCGCCTGCAGCTGCTCCACCGGAATCTCGAGATCGGCGGCGAGGGTCTCGGTCTCCCGCGCATCGTGGGGCAGGAACTCGTGGAGCGGGGGGTCCAGCAGCCGGATGGTGACTGGATAGCCCTCCATGGCGCGGAAGATGGCCTCGAAATCGGCGCGCTGCATCGGCAGCAGCTTGGCCAGTGCCCGCTGCCGGCCGGCGGTGTCGGCCGCGACGATCATCTCCCGCATCGCCGACAGCCGCTCGCCGTCGAAGAACATGTGCTCGGTGCGGCAGAGCCCGATTCCTTCGGCCCCGAAGTCGCGCCCGCGGTGGGCATCGGCGGGCGTGTCGGCGTTCACCCGCACCCGGAGCTGGCGGATGCGGTCGGCCCACTGCATGAGCAGCAGGAAGTTCCCGCTCGGCTCGGGCGTGACCAGCGCCGCCTGGCCGGCGAACACTTTGCCACTGCTGCCGTCCACGGTGATCCAGTCGCCTTCCGCGATGCTGCGGCCGTCCACCGAGAACCGGCTGGCCTTCTCATCCACCCGGAGGTCCTGCGCACCCACCACGCAGGGCTTTCCCATGCCTCGCGCGACGACCGCCGCGTGTGAGGTCATCCCGCCCCGGGCCGTGAGAATCGCCTTGGCCATCACCATGCCGTGGAAGTCCTCGGGGGACGTCTCCCGGCGCACCAGGATCGCGGGTTGGCCGGCGCGGCCCATCCGCTCGGCGCGGTCCGCGTCGAAGACCGCGGTGCCGCACGCCGCGCCGGGGCTCGCCGGCAGGCCGGTGGTGAGCAGGTCGAGCTGGCTGGTCGCATCGATCGTCGGGTGGAGCAGCTGATCCAGGTCGTTGGGCGGAATCCGCGCGACCGCCTCCTCCTCGGAGATGAGCCCCTCCTGCACCATGTCGCAGGCCACCTGGACCGCGGCCTGCCCCGAGCGCTGGCCTCGGCGGGTCTGGAGCATATAGAGCACACCGCGCTCGATGGTGAACTCCATGTCCTGGAGATCGCGAAAGTGGCGCTCCAGGGTTCGCGCCACCCGCTCCAGCTCCTGGTACGCGTGGGGCAGCTTCTCGCGGAGCGCGGAGATCGGCAGCGGGGTGCGGCTGCCCGAGACCACGTCTTCGCCCTGGGCGTTGAGCAGGAACTCGCCGTAGAGGCTGCGCACCCCGGTGGAAGGGTCGCGGCTGAAGGTGACTCCGGTGCCCGAGTCCTCGCCCAGGTTGCCGAAGACCATCGCCACGACGTTCACCGCCGTCCCCATGCTGTCGGGGATGTCGTGCAGCTTTCGATAGTCGATCGCGCGCCGGGTGTTCCAGCTCTCGAACACCGCCGCGATCGCGCCCCACAGCTGCCGCACCGGGTCGTCGGGGAACTCGCGTCCGGTCTCGCTGCGGATCAGCCCCTTGAACTCCCGCACCAGGGCCTGCACGTCGGCTAGCGGCAGATCGATGTCGCGCTCCACCCCGCAGCGATGGCGGGCTTCCTCCAGCAGCTGCTCGAACGGCTTCTTGGAAAGGTCGAAGACCACGCTGCCGTACATCTGTACGAACCGGCGATACGAGTCCCAGGCGAAGCGGGGGTTGTCGCTCTGCCGGGTGAGGCCTTCGACCGTGGTGTCGTTGAGCCCGAGATTGAGGATGGTCTCCATCATGCCCGGCATCGAGACCGCCGCGCCCGAGCGCACCGAGACGAGGAGTGGATTCTCCCCGTCGCCGAAATGCTTGCCGGTGGCCGTCTCCAGCCGCTGCAGGGTGTTCTCCACCTCGACCCGCAGGCGCTTGGGGAACTGATTGCTCTCGAGGTAGTGGAGACAGAGGCTGCTGGCGATGGTGAAGCCGGGCGGAACGGGAATGCCGATGGTGGTCATCTCGGCGAGCCCCGCGCCCTTCCCGCCCAGGATCTCCTTCATGGCGGAGGTCCCGTCGGCGCGGCCCTGCCCGAAGAAATAGACCAGCGGCTGGGTGTAGGGCCCGCTCATGCGGGCGCGGCGATGAGCGGGGACGCGTGCCGCAGCTGCACCAGATCCTCCGGGATCGGGGTGGGGTACTGTCCGGAAAAGCAGGCGTGGCAGAAGCCGGTGTGGCTGCCCGCGGCCCTCAGCATGCCGTCGAGGGAGAGGTAGCCGAGGGAATCCACGCCGAGGAAATCGCGGATCTCCTCGATCGAGTGGCTGGAGGCGATCAACTCCTCGCGGGTCGGCGTGTCGATGCCGTAGTGGCAGGGTCCGGTGATCGGCGGTGAGGCGAGGCGGAGATGGACCTCACGCGCCCCCGCGGCGCGAATCATCTGCACCAGGCTTCGGCTGGTGTTGCCCCGGACCAGGCTGTCGTCCACCACGACGCACGACTTGCCGTGAATCACGTCGCGCACCGGGTTGAACTTGATCTTCACCTTCTCCACCCGGTGGGTCTGGGTCGGGTTGATGAAGGTGCGCCCGACGTAGTGGTTCCGGATGAGCCCGTGCTCCAGCTTGATCCCCGACACCTCGGAGAAGCCCAGCGCCATGGCGTTCGAGCTGTCGGGCACGCTGAAGACCACGTCGCCGGTGGCGGGCCGCTCCCGCGCGAGCTGCCGGCCGAGCTCGCGCCGGACGCGGTCCACCGACTCGCCGAACACGGTGCTGTCGGGCCGGGCGAAGTACACCAGCTCGAAGACGCAACGGCTGACCGGGCGGGGCGAGAGCCTGGGGAGCTCGGTGACCCGGCCGGCGTCGATCTGGACGAAATCGCCCGGCTCGAGCTCGCAGGCCATGGAGGCGCCGACGAGGTCGAGCGCGCAGGTCTCCGAGGCGATCACCATTCCGGAGCCCAGCCGGCCCAGCACCAGCGGCCGGAAGCCGCGGCTGTCGACCACCGCGTAGAGTGTCCGGCCGATCGCGATCACCAGGCTGTAGGCGCCCTCCACCTGCTCCAGCGCGTCCCGGATCTGACCCTCGACGGTCTCCGCATCCGAGCGCGCGATCAGGTGCACCAGCACCTCGGTGTCGGACGAAGTGGTAAAGATGGCGCCCTTCTCGACCAGGTCCCGCTTCAGCTCGGCGGCGTTGGTGAGGTTCCCGTTGTGGGCGATGGCGAGGGTGCCGCAGCGGGTGTTGACGCTGCACGGCTGGGCGTTGGCGAGCACGGTGCTTCCGGTGGTCGAGTAGCGCGTATGGCCCACGGCCACGTCGCCCGGCAGCCGATCGAGCGTCGCGTCGGCGAAGTTCTCGGCGACGAGCCCCATCCCGCGGTGCGCGCGGGAGTTGCCCTCGCGGTCGATCACCACGATGCCCGCGCTCTCCTGCCCGCGATGCTGCAGGGCGTAGAGACCGAGATAGGTGAGCCGGGCCGCGTCGGCGATGCCGGAGACCCCGATGATGCCGCACATACCGTCTATTCTCCTGCCGAGCGCTCCGCATCGGCATGCTGCATGCGCCGCGGAATCGCCTCGAAATAGGTCCTTCGCAATGCTTCCACGTCCCAGCTCAACACCCCGGCCCCCGTGCGCAGTTCCAGCTTCGGACCGCCGACCCGGCCGGCGCGAAAGAGCGGCACCGAGTGCTCCCGGGCGAGATCGGCCAGGGCCGCCGAGTGGGCGGGATCGGCGGAGAGCACCACCCGGCCGGCGTCCTCGCCGTACAGCAGCCCCACGGGCTCCGCGCCCGGCGCGTAGCTCGACAGATCGAGCTCGGCGCCAAATCCCGAGGCCGCGTACGCGCCGCCGATCGCCGCCTCGGCCAGCGCCACCAGGAGCCCACCCTCCGACGCATCGTGGGCCGAGCGGAGGAGTCCACGTCCGGCGGCCGCGACCAGAAAATCCTGGAGCCGGCGCTCCGCTTCCAGGTCCACCGGCGGCACACGGCCGCCGACGAACTCACGGATCTCCGCCCAATAGGCCGATCCGCCCAGCTCGCCGCGGGTCGTGCCCAGGATCAGCACGTCGTCTCCCGCCACGGCGAAGTGGCTCGGCACCCGCCGTTCGACGCGCTCGATCAAACCCACCATCCCGATCGCCGGCGTGGGGTCCACCGCGCCGGTCGGGCTCTCGTTGTAGAAAGACACGTTCCCACCCGTGACCGGCGTGCCGAACGCGCGGCAGGCATCCGCGATGCCGCGGCAGGCTTCCCGAAACTGGAAGAAGACCTCGGGCTTTTCGGGGTTGCCGAAGTTGAGGCAGTCGGTGATTCCCAGCGGTCGGGCTCCGGTGCAGGCGACGTTGCGCGCCGCCTCGGCCACGGCGGCCTTCCCGCCCTCGTACGGATCGAGCGCCACCAGCCGTGCGTTGCAGTCCACGGTCATCGCCAGCCCGAAGTCGGCGCCCGGGATCCGAAGCACGCCGGCGTCGCCGCCGGGGCCGAGCACGGTGGAGGCCTGCACCGAGGAGTCGTACTGCTCGTACACCCAGCGCTTGCTGGCGATGTTCGGGCTGTCGAGGAGGATCTCCAGCGCTTCCTGAAGGTCAACCTTCGGCGGTACCGGCGGAACGGCGGAACGGCGGAAGCGGGCCTCCTCGCTCTCGCGGGCCTCGGGATAGTAGGTGGGACAGTCCTCGACCAGCCGCTGGCCAGGGATCGCCGCCACGGTGACCCCGTGGTGCTTCACCCGGAAGATCCCGTCGTCGGTGACCCGGCCGATGGGCGTGGCCGAAAGCTCCCACTTCTCGCACACCTGCTGTACCTCGGTCACCCGCTCCGGCGTGGCGACCACCAGCATCCGCTCCTGCGACTCCGACAACAGGATCTCGTACGGGGTCATCCCGTCTTCGCGGGTGGGCACCAGACCGGTGTCGATCTCGACCCCCACGCCGCCCCGAGCCGCCATCTCCGCGCTCGAGCTGGTGAGCCCTGCGGCGCCCATGTCCTGAATGGCGACGATGAGGTCCGCGGTGATGAGCTCCAGCGTCGCCTCCAGCAGGAGCTTCTCGGTGAACGGGTCGCCCACCTGGACCTGCGGCCGCCGCGACTCGCTCTTCTCCGACAGCTCCTCGGAGGCGAAGCTGGCGCCGTGGATGCCGTCGCGACCGGTTCGGGAACCTACCGCGAGAAGGACATTGCCGACGCCTTCGGCCGCGGCCCGGATGAGGTCCGACTCGCGGAGCAGGCCGACACACATGGCGTTGACCAACGGGTTCCCGGTGTAGCCCGGGGCGAAGCCGACCTCGCCGCCCAGGGTGGGAACCCCGACGCAGTTCCCGTAGTCGCCGACCCCGCGGACCACGCCGGCGAAGAGATAGCGGTTCCTGGGATGGTCCAGCGGCCCGAAGCGGAGGCTGTTGAGCACGGCCACCGGTCGGGCGCCCATGGTGAACACGTCCCGCAGAATGCCGCCGACGCCGGTGGCCGCGCCCTGATAGGGCTCCACGGCCGAGGGATGGTTGTGCGACTCGATCTTGAAGGCGACGGCCCACCCGTCCGGCAGACGCAGCACGCCGGCGTTCTCGCCCGGTCCCTGGACCACCTGCGGCCCGGTGGTGGGAAAGGTCTTGAGCACCGGCTTGGAGTGCTTGTAGCTGCAATGCTCCGACCAGAGCGCGGAGAAGACGCCGAGCTCGGTGAGCGTCGGCTTGCGGCCGAGCAGCTCGAGGATCCGCTCGTACTCCAGGCCGGTGAGATTATGCTCGCGCACCACCTCGGGCGTGACCGGGCGCTCGCCGGGAAAGGCGAACGCCTCGGTGGAGCCCGCGACGGCGGAACCGGTCACTTGCCGGGCTCGCGCTTCTTGGGCGATCCGCGGAACGCCGACAGGGCTTCGGAGAGCACTCGGGTCATGAGCGCCGGGCGATCCTCGTGCGAGATGACTTCCAGCTCGCCCGCGTCGAGCCACATCCCACCGCAGTGGGGGCAAGTCTCGATCTGCACGCCGTGGAACTCACCGCTGTCCAGGTCGTAGCCGTCCTTGGGGCACTTCATGTAGTGACTCTTGCGCTCCGCTTCGCGGGCGCTGGTCTCGCTCTTCTCCCGCTGCTTCCGCAGCAGCTCGGCGTTCTGCTGGGCGAAGTATTCGTCCTCGTTGCGGCTGGGCTTCTCGATGGTCATCGGCTGAGCACCTTCGCGGTAGAGTGTTGCGCTTTCCACGCAGTCATGGAAGTGAAGAATCCCGCGTCCGTCGGCGAGGCCGAGCACCGGGTCGTCGGCGCGCTCCGGATGCGGCATGATGCCGACCACGTTCCCTCCGGCATTCCTGATCCCGGCGATGTGCGCGGCCGAGCCGTTGGGATTGGGCTGGTAGGGGGAGCCTTCGGTGTCCGCGATGTATCGCAGCACCACCCGGCCTTCGGCCTCCAACATCCGGAGCGTGTCGCCGGTGGCGAGGAAGCGCCCCTCGCCATGGGCCACGGGCAGGCGCAGGCGCTCGCCGGGGGTGTAGGCGCTGGTGAACGGCGTGTCGGTCCGCTCGACCATCACGTCCACCGGCTTGGAGACGAAATGGAGACCGGCGTTCCGCAGCAGCGCGCCGGGAAGCAGATGGGCCTCGCACAGGATCTGGAACCCGTTGCAGATCCCCAGCACCGCACCGCCCTCGGCGGCGTGCCGCTGGACCGCCTGCATCACCGGGCTGAACCGGGCGATGGCCCCCGCGCGCAGGTAGTCGCCGTAACTGAAGCCGCCGGGCAGAATCACCACGTCGGCCTGACGCAGGTCGGTATCGCGGTGCCAGACCAGGTAGCTGTTCGCGCCGACCGCATCGGCTGCGCGGACGGCGTCGAAGTCGCTGTTGCTGCCGGGGAACCGGACGACGGCCACGTGGAGCATCAGCTCTCCTCGACCTGGAGGAGGTAGTCCTCGGTGACCGGGTTGGCGAGCAGCTTATCGCACATCTGCCGGGCCCGGGTCTCGGCATCGACCCGGGAGGGCGCCGCCACCTCGAGCTGGATCGCCCTCCCTACCCGCACGCCGGCGGCCTCGGCGAACCCCAGCGCCGAGAGGGCGTGCTCGACCGCTTGGCCCTGGGGGTCGAGCAGGCCTGGGCGCGGCATGACCCTTACGTGGACACGGTAAGTCATCACTCCTCCGGCATCTGCCGGCGGTCGCGCCAGGCGGCGCGCCGCTCGTGGGTGACGGGCGGGGGATCCGGATCGCCGCCGTCGGCGATCCGCTCCTCCGCGGCTGGAACCGCCTCCGGCCGCTCCATGAGCCCGAGGATCGTCGCCCGGACGATGCCGTAGGAGACATAGAACAGGCCGAGCGGAAACAAAAAATACTCAGGCGCGAGAATTCCGCCGAGCAGAATCGTCAGATGAACCGCGAGGCCGAACAGCCCCTTGGCGCTGCGCACCCCGATAGGCGGGAACTTGGGATACTTCACGTTGCTCACCATCAGGACGGCGAGCAGCAGCATCAGCACCACGAGCCCCTGGTGCTGGAGGTCGAGATATGCGAGCGACGCGCCGTACCACTCGGTCTGGCTGAACGGGTAATACACGGCGAGCGTGGCGCCGGCGGCTGGCGAGGGCAGCCCGGTGAACCAGCCGGTGGACGGCTTGCCGGCCGACAGCACGTTGAACCGGGCGAGCCGGAGGGCGACGGCGGTCACGTAGATGTAGCAGAGAATCCAGGAGAAGCGGCCGGCGTTGGAGAAGTCCAGGAAATAGATCAGCAACGCGGGCGCCACCCCGAAGGAGATGACGTCCACCAGCGAGTCCAGCTCCGCGCCGAAGCGGGTGCCGGTGTTCGAGAGCCGGGCCACCCGGCCGTCCAGCAGGTCCAGGATGCCGGCGAAGACGATGAACCATCCCGCCCACCGGAAGTTGCCGTTGAAGGCGGACACGATGGCCCAGAACCCGAAGAACAGGTTGCCGAGGGTGAACGCGCTCGGCATGACGACGACGACTTGGCGCATGGTGCGCCGGCGCACTCCATCCTGCCTGGGTATCAGCTCCATTCGGCCACCACCGTGACGCCCGCGAGAGTCGTGTCGCCGGTGCGGACCAGGGTCCTGGTCCCCACCGGCAGGAAGAGATCCACCCGGGAGCCGAAGCGGATCATGCCGAGGCGCTCGGCTTGACGCACGCTGGCTCCCACATCGTGATCGGTGACGATTCTCCGCGCTACCAGCCCCGCGATCTGCCGGACCAACAGCTTTCCCCGGGACGCCGCGACGCCGACCGACGACTGCTCGTTGTCGAGGCTCGACTTTTCGGCCGCCGCGTGCCCGAACTTCCCGCGGTTGTAGTGCCGGTAGCCGACGGTGCCGCCCACCGGGTAGCGGTTCACGTGGCAGTCGAAGACGTTCATGAAGATCGAGATGCGAATGGCCCGGCCGCCGGTGAACGCCGGCTCGTCGGTCTCCAGCACGCTCACCACCTTTCCATCGGCCGGCGCGACGACGAGGTGGTCGCCGATGGTCCACGCCCGCTCCGGGTCGCGGAAGAAGGCGACCACCCACACCGAGAGGGCCAGCCAGACCGCGGCCACGATCCACCAGGGGGTGGAGTCGGCACGTACCGCGACGATCAGCAGCATGATCGCGATCGCCCAAGCCCCGGCGATGAACCAGCGTCCCTCGGGCGCGGTCCGGATCACGAGGAGGCTCCGATCTCGCGTCCGGTGATGAGCCGGTAGGCCTCGAGGTATCGGCGGCTGGTGGCGTCCACCACCGCATCGGGGAGCGGTGGCGGCGGCGCCTCGCCGTTCCACTGCCCGCCGGACCGGAGTGCCGCCAGGTAATCGCGCAGGGGCTGCTTGTCGAAGCTGGGCTGTGGCCGGCCCGGCTGGTAACGGTCGGCCGGCCAGAAGCGCGAGGAGTCCGGCGTCATCACCTCGTCGATCAGCATCAATGTTCCGTCCCGGTCCCGGCCGAACTCGAACTTGGTGTCCGCGATGATGATGCCGCGGGTGGCGGCGTGGTCCCGGCCCGCCTGGTACACCGCGAAGCTCGCGTCGCGGAGCCGGAGGGCGAGCTCGCGCCCCAGCTCGGCAGCCATGGCCTCGGACGTCACGTTGAGATCGTGGCCCGACTCGGCCTTGGTCGCGGGCGAGAAGAGCGGCGGCTCCAGCCGCGCGCTCTCGGTCAGGCCCTCGGGCAGCGTCTCGCCCGCCAGGGTGCCCGAGGTCCGGTACTCGGTCCATGCCGAGCCGGAGAGGTAGCCGCGGACGACGCACTCGAACGGCACGGGCCGGGTCCGGCGGACCAGCATGGAGCGACCTGCGATCTCTTCGCCACGACCCCTGAGCGCCGGAAGCCGGGCCAGGATCTCGTCGACTCGCGCGGTCACATAGTGCGACGGCACCACCCCCGCCAGCCGCTCGAACCAGAAAGCGCTGATCTGGGTGAGCACCGCGCCTTTGCGCGGGATCGGCTCGCGCATCACGATGTCGAACGCGCTGACCCGGTCGCTCGCCACCAGCAAGAGGTGGTCCGCGTCCACCTCGTAGACTTCGCGGACCTTGCCGCGGCGGAGCAGGGGCAGCGGGAGCCGGCTCTCCGTCAGCGGGCCGGCCGTCACACCCGCACCTCGGCGTTTCCCGCCTCCGCAGCCAGGGGCCGCGAGCGCGCCAGCAAGGGGCGCAGGTACTCCTCCAGAAACTCGCTCACCTGCCGGCCGGCGCGGCCGGTATAGGTGAGGGGATCGAGCTGCGCCTGGAGGTCGGCGGTCGCCACCCCGGCGAACGCGGCATCGGCCGCGAGTCGCTCGAGCAGGTCGTTGGGCCCGCCGCGCGAGACGGCGTCGGCGACGGCGAGGCTGTGGCGCCGGATGACCTCGTGGAGGGCCTGCCGGTCGCCGCCGCTGGCCACGCCCAGCATCAGCCAGCGCTCGGTGGCCATGAACGGCATCTGCTCCGCGACGTTTCGGCGGATGACGTCCTCCCGGACCTCGAGCCCGGCCGCGATGTTGGTGGCCAGCACCAGGATCGCGTCGCTGCCGAGAAATGCCTCGGGCAGGGTGAGCCGGCGGTTGGCGCTGTCGTCGAGGGTGCGCTCGAGCCACTGCGCGGCCGCGGTGTGGGCGCCGTTCGCCTGCAGCGAGATCACGTACCGGGCCAGTCCGGAGATGCGTTCGGCCCGCATCGGGTTCCGCTTGTAGGCCATCGCGCTGGACCCGATCTGCTCGGCCTCGAACGGCTCGAGCAGCTCGCCCTCGTGCTGGAGCAGCCGGAGGTCGCCCGCCATCTTCGCGGCCGATTGCGCCAGGCCGCTGAGCGCGTCGAGAATCGCGCTGTCGGCCTTGCGTGGGTACGTCTGCCCGGTCACCGCGTACTGCTCCCGAAAGCCGAGCTTGGCGGTGACGCGCCGCTCCAGCTCACGCACCTTGGCGTCGTCCCCCCCGAACAGCTCCAGGAACGACGCCTGGGTGCCGGTCGTTCCCTGGCAACCGCGGAAGCGCAGCGTATCGAGCCGGTGGCAGAGCTCCTCGACGTCGAGCCCGAAGTCCTGCATCCAGAGCGTCGCCCGCTTGCCGACGGTGGTGAGCTGCGCCGGCTGAAAATGGGTGTAGGCGAGGCAGGGCAGCTGCGAGGTGCGGCTGGCGAATCCCTCGAGCGCCGACAGCACGGCGATGACCCGGCCGAGCAGCAACCTGAGTCCGTCACGCATGACGACCAGGTCGGCGTTGTCGGTGACGAACGCGCTGGTGGCGCCCAGGTGGAGGAACGGCCGGGCGGCGGGCGCCTGGTCGGCGAAGGCGTGCACGTGCGCCATCACGTCGTGCCGGAAGCGACGCTCGTAGCGCGCCGCCGCCCCGAGATCGGCGTCGTCGAGATGGGCGCGCATCTGCGCCAGCGCTTCGTCGGGGATGGGCAGGCCCAGCTCCCGCTCCGCCTCCGCCAGGGCGAGCCACAGGCGGCGCCAGAGGCCCACCCGGTGCGGCTCCCCCCACAGCAGCTGCATCGCGGGCGAGGCGTAGCGGGTACCGAGCGGCGAAGTCCAGCGCTCGTCGCTCACCGGAACACCAGGTCGGTGAAGGTGATCACGCCCTCGCGCTCGAGATAGAGCCGGACGACTTCGCCGGGGCGAACGTTCAGGAGCTCGCCGACCTGGGAGGCGGCGCGCACGGCCGTGCGGTTGATCGCGAGGATCACGTCGCCGTCGCGGAGCCCGGTCGCGCCGCTGACCGTCGGCGAGATCTTGAAGATGAGCACGCCCTGTTCACTGCGGAGCCCGCGCTCGGCCCGGATCGCCGGCGTCACGTCGATGAGCTCGAGATCCTCGAGCAGGGTGTACTTCTCCGCGGTGACGGTGGGAAGGTCGCCGGTGACGACCCGCCGCCGAGCCGTCTGCCGTCCGCTCCGGACCGACAGCTCCACCGCATTGCCGACGTGGAGGTCGAGCTTCACCGCTTCCCAGTCGAGATAGTTCCGCAGCGGCCGGCCGTTGGCCTCCGTCAGCACGTCGCCCTTCCGGAGCGAGGCCTTCGCCGCCGGCCCTCCCGGGGCCACGCTGGAGACGGTGACGCCACCCGCCGTCTTCCAGGTGCGCATGGCGGAGGCGCCCTCGACCTCGAGCCCGAGCCAGGCGCGGCGCACGGTGCCGTGCTGGATGATCTCCTCCGCGACCCTGAGCGCCCGCTCGATGGGGATCGCGAACCCGAGCCCGATCGAGCCGCCGCTGCTGCTGAAGATCGAGGAGTTGACCCCCACGACCTCGCCCAGCGCGTTGGTGAGCGGGCCGCCCGAGTTGCCCGGGTTGATCGAGGCGTCGGTCTGGATCATGTCGAAGTAGAGACCGGTCTGGTCCCCGCTGGGAAGGATGTTGCGGTTGGTCCCGCTCACCACGCCGACGGTGACGGTGGGCTCCGAGTTCCCCAGCAGGAAAGCGTAGGGATTGCCCAACGCGACGACCCACTCCCCGATCATGAGATCGGTGCTCCGTCCGGTGCTGACGGTGGGCAATCCCTGGCGCTTCACCTGGAGCACCGCGATGTCGGTCAGCGGGTCCTCTCCCAGGACGGTCGCGGCCAGGTCGGTGCCGTCCGCCAGCGTCACCACCACCCGCTCGGCGTTCGCGACGACGTGCTGGTTGGTGACGATGATGCCGTTGGCGCGGATGACGAAGCCGGTGCCGTACCCCTCGACCACCCGCGCCCGCTCCGGGACGAAGAAAAAGTCCCAGGGCGAGCGCGCCCTGGCCTCGCGCCGCGCGGTGGCGTTGATGGATACCACCGCCTTCGAGGCCCGTTCGGCCGCGCTCACCAGCGCGGTTCGCCGCGAGGCATCGATCGCGGTTTGGCGCGCGGCGCGTGCGGAGGCCGCAGCCTGCGCGCCCGCCGAGCTCACCTGGACGGCCGGTGTCCGCTCCTCGCAGGCCGTGGCGCCGGCCGCCAGCAGCAGCGCCGCGCTACACCCGATCCACGCCCGCATGGGCCTCCTCCGCTTCCGCGGCATAGAGGGTGTCGGGATACCTGGCCGCCACGAAATAGAGGCCCTGGGGTGGGGCCGGAGGGCTGGTCGCGGAGTTGTCGCCCCGCTCGAGCAGCGCCTCGATGTCAGCCAGCGGGCGCCGCTCCAGGCCCACGTCCACCATCGTCCCCACCAGCATCCGCACCATGTGGTGCAGGAAGCGGTCGGCCTCCACGTGGAAGCTGACGCCACGGCGATCCGGGCGAGTCTCCCATTCCGAACGCGCCAGGCGGCAGCGGTAATGCGGCTTGGGCGCGCCTTTCGCCGCGAAGGCCCGGAAGTCGTGCTCGCCGAGCAGGAGCTTGGCCGCGGCGCGGAGCGCCGCGCCGTCGAGCGGACGCCCGAGGGCCCACTCGAATGGCCGGCGGAAAGGACTCGATGCCGCCTCGTCGAGTCCGATGTCGTAGCGATACCGCCGGGAGACGGCGCTCTTCCGGGCGTGGAAGCCGGGCTGCATCGGGTGCACCGACTCGACCCAGCAGTCTTTCGGCAGGAGGGCGTTGAGCGCGCGACGGAGCGCGGTGGCATTCCAGTTGGCAGGAGCCGGGAAACTGACCCCGAGCCCGGCGGCGTGCACTCCGGCGTCGGTGCGACCCGCGGCGTGAGCCACCACCGACCGGTCGAAGAGGCGCTGCAGAACCCGCTCGAATTCGACTTGGACCGAGCGCCCGGCCGGCTGGCGTTGCCACCCGACGAACCCGGTGCCGTCGAAGTGCAGCGTGGCGAGGAAGGTCCGGCTCATCGGGCCAAAATCTAGTCCGGCCGCGACCCCCGGGCAAGGCGCGCAAATCCTTGTCCCATTTGACAAAAGGGCGGTTTCTCGGGTACGTTTTTTCGCATTCGCAGGTCCTCCCAACCCACCACTCCGCCCGTGACCGACGACGCCCCGCTGCGGCAGGCCATCCAGGATTTGGCGCGAGGAGCTTCGCTTTCCAGCGAGGCCGCGGCCGCGGCGTTCTCGGTCGTGATGCGGGGCGAGGCCACCCCGGTCCAGACTGCCGCGCTGCTGATGGGACTCAGGGCCAAGGGCGAGACCGCGGACGAGGTAGCCGGGGCGGCCAGGGCGCTCCGCCTCGCCATGGTGCGCGTCGTGGTCGAGCACCCCGGGCGGCTGGTGGATACCTGCGGCACCGGTGGCGGGCGGGTCGGGACACTCAACCTCTCCACCGCGGCGGCGTTCGTCGTCGCAGGCGGCGGGATCCCGGTCGCCAAGCACGGCAATCGGAGCTTCACGTCCCGATCGGGCTCCGCCGATGTGCTGGAGGCGCTGGGCGTGGACATCCAGCTCACCGCCGAGCGGGCGGCGGCGGTGCTGTGCGAAGCCGGCCTCGTGTTCCTCTTCGCCCCGAGCTTTCACCCGGCGATGCGCCACGTCGCGCCGGTGCGGAAGGAGCTGGGCGTGGCGACCATCATGAACCTGCTCGGACCGCTGGTGAATCCCGCGGGGGTCACCCGCCAGGTGATCGGCGTCGCCGACCAGGGCCGCGCACCCCTGGTGGCGTCGGCACTGGCCCGGCTCGAGACTACCCACGCCCTCGTGCTCCACGCCGAGGTGGGGATGGACGAGGCGAGCCCGTGTGGACCGACCCGGGTCTGGGAGGTGCGGGAGGGGACCGTGAAGGAGTGGGTGATCGAGCCGCGCCGCTATGGCCTCGAGTGCGACGACCTGGATGAACTGGCGGGTGGCGAGCCGGCGGAGAACGCCGAGCGGATCGAGCGGCTCCTGGCCGGTGGTGAGGGGACCCCGGCGATCCGCTGCGCGGTGCTGCTCAATGCCGCGGCGGCACTCTATGTTTCCGGCGAGCGATGGACGTTCGGGCAGGCGGTCGAACGTGCGACGCGCGCACTGGAAAGCGGGGCCGGCATGGAAGTGCTCGACCGGCTGCGGCGGGCGGCGCCGGCATGATGGGGAGGTTCAGTACTTGCGGATCACGCCGACCACGACCCCCTGAATCAGCACGTCCCGCTCCTGAAACCGCATCGGCTGCATGGTCGCGTTGGCCGGTTGAAGCCGAATCCATCCTCCGGCCTCCCGGTAGAACTTCTTGACGGTGGCTTCGTTGCCGTTCACCAGCGCGATGACCATCTCGCCGTTTTCGGCGGTCTGCTTGCCGTGCACCACGACCACGTCGCCATCGAGGATGTGCTCGTCGATCATGGAGGCGCCCTGGACCCGAAGCGCGTAGTTGGGACCGCGGCGGGGAAGCATCTGATCGGGCACCGCAATGCTTTCCTGGTGCATCAGCGACTCGATCGGCGTGCCTGCCGCGACCTTGCCGAGCAGCGGAACCTCCGTTGCGGCCGATGTGCCGCGCGGAGGAAGCACCTCGATCGAACGGCTTTCGTTGTAGGACCGGCGGATGTAGCCCTTGCGCTCGAGGTTGGTCAGGTGCTCGTGCACGGTGGCGAGTGACTGGAAGCCGAATTGCTCCGCGATCTCCTCGAAACTGGGCGCGTACCCCTGATCCTGAATGTGACCCTGGAGGTAGCTGAGAATTTCACTTTGACGCTTGGTCAGCGGCATCGCGCCGTCTCCGTGGCGTAGGTATCCTGAGTCGACCGAACAGAGCCCGAATAACTATACCCGAAGACTCGCCGAAGGACAAGATGGCCGTTTCACTCGCCCAGATCCTCGACTCCACCCGCCGCGGATTGCCGTCGCTGCGCGAGCGGCGGGTGACGCTGGAGCGCGAGGCGGAGTCGCGGCCGCCGCCGCCCTCACTCAGCCGCGCGCTGCGTGGGGAACGGGTCGCCGTCATCGCCGAGGTGAAGCGGCGATCGCCGTCCGCCGGGGTGATTCGGGACGACCTCGATCCGCAAGCCCGCGCGGCGCTCTACGCGCGGCATGGCGCCGCCGCGATCTCGGTGCTCACCGATCGCCCCCACTTCGGCGGATCGATCGAGGATCTGCGCGCGGCCGCTTCGGGTGTCGAGGTGCCGCTGATTCGGAAGGACTTCATTCTCGACGAGCTTCAGGTGGTCGAGGCACGCGCGGCCGGCGCCGCGGCGGTGCTGCTGATCGTGCGCGCGCTGCCGCCGGGGCGGCTGGAGACGCTGCTGGGATGCGCCCGGGACGCGGGGCTGGAGGCGCTCGTCGAGGTGCACACCGCGCCCGAGCTCGCCCGGGCGCTGGACGCTGGCGCGGAGATCGTGGGAGTCAACAGCCGCGATCTCGACACCCTCACGATCGACGTCCGCGGCGCGTGGGAGCTGCTCGCCCGCGTGCCGGCGAGCCGGGTGGCGGTCGCGGAGAGCGGCATGCGTGAGGCGGACGAGGTCGAGCGCGCGGCCGACGCGGGCGCGGATGCGGTATTGATCGGGACGGCGCTGTCGGCCGCTGCCGACCCGGCCGCGCTTCTCCGGCAGCTCACCGAGGTGGCGCGCCGTGGGCGTTAGGGTGAAGATTTGCGGCCTGACCCGCCCCCAGGATGCCGAGCGCGCCGCGGGCGCCGGGGCTGCCTACTTGGGCGTCGTTTTTGCTGGCGGTCCAAGACGGGTGAGCCTCGCGAGGGCGTCGGATGTGGTGGCCGCCTCGCTCGGCGTGCCCGTGCTGGGGGTGTTCGGAGACCAATCGGTCGACGAGATCCTCTCCCTCGCGCGTAGCCTCGGGCTCTCCGGCGCCCAGCTTCATGGGTCCTACTCTCGTGACCAGGCCGCCCGGCTCCAGTCGGCCGGCCTCATCGTCTGGCGGGTCATGCGGATTGCGGCTCCTGCCGACCTCGATCGCCTGAGCGAAGCTTCGCTCGATGCCGAGACGGTTCTGGTCGAGCCTCGTGTCCCGCACGCCGACGGCGGCGGCGGGGTGCCGCTCGACCTGGCAATCGCGGTCGAGGCGCGAGGCCGGCTCGCGGGTGTGCGGATGGCGCTGGCGGGCGGGCTGACCCCGGAGACGGTGGGAGCCGCAGTGGCTCTCGTTCGACCGGACGTCGTCGATGTAAGTTCAGGGGTGGAGTCCCTCCCCGGCGTCAAGGATCACGAGAAGATCGCGCGCTTCCTGGAGGCGGTGCTTGGACGCAGCCCTTCTGTCGGCTGAGCGGGCGGTCGGCGGGCGATTCGGCCCCTACGGTGGCCGTTACGTCCCCGAGACGCTCGTCGCGGCGCTCGATGACCTGACCGCGCTGTACGACGCGGCCAAGGCGGACAGCGCGTTCTGGGCGGAGCTCGACGCGCTGCTCGCCGAGTTCGTCGGGCGGCCGTCCCCGATCTCCCTGGCGCCCCGGCTCTCCGCCGAGATCGGCGCGCCGGTGCTGCTCAAGCGCGAGGATCTCAACCACACCGGCGCCCACAAGATCAACAACACCGTCGGCCAGGCGCTGCTGGCGCGGCGGATGGGGAAGCGGCGCATCATCGCCGAGACCGGCGCTGGCCAGCACGGAGTCGCCACCGCGACCGTCTGTGCCCGCTTCGGGCTGGACTGCGTGGTCTACATGGGGGCCGAGGACATGGCCCGCCAGGCGCTGAACGTGTATCGCATGCAACTGCTCGGCGCGACCGTGATTCCGGTCGAGTCGGGGACTCGCACGCTCAAGGACGCGACCAACGAAGCCCTGCGCGACTGGGTCACCAACGTCCCTACCACGCACTACATCATCGGCTCCGTCGTGGGGCCCGATCCCTATCCCCGCATGGTCCGCGACTTTCAGACGGTGATCGGACGCGAGGCGAGGGAGCAGGTCCTCGAGCGGTTCGGCCGGCTGCCGCGGACGGTCGTCGCCTGCGTCGGCGGCGGATCCAACGCGATCGGCATCTTCACCGCGTTTCTGGATGACGAGGTCGAGCTGGTGGGTGTCGAAGCGGCGGGACGCGGGCTCACCAGCGGCCGCCACAGTGCGACGCTGAGCGCCGGCTCCCCCGGTGTGCTGCACGGCAGCTTCAGCTACCTGCTCCAGGACGCGGACGGCCAGGTGGCGCCGGCCCACTCGGTGTCCGCCGGCCTCGACTATCCGGGGGTGGGTCCGGAGCACAGCTGGCTCCGCGACACCGGGCGGGTCCGTTACGAATCGGCCACCGACGCCGAAGCCCTCGACGCCTTCCAGGCACTCTGCCGGATGGAAGGCATCATCCCCGCGTTGGAGACCGCGCACGCGTTGGCCTGGGTGCGACGGTCGAAGGGCCGCTGGACCGGGGACGAGCCGGTGCTGGTCTGTCTGAGCGGCCGCGGGGACAAGGACGTGGCGCAGGTGGCCGACCTGCTGGGGAACCCCAGGTGACGGCCGGACCGCACGCCGACCTGCTTCCCGCGGCCCAGGTGGCCGAGCTGATCACCGGCTTGGGGAAGGCGCTCCGCGCCTTCCATATGTATCTCCCCAACAATCCGATCTACCAGCGTGCCACGGAGAACCTCAGGATCGCCTTCGCCCCGGTCTGGGCGGTGCTCGACGAGCTGGTGCTGACCATCGTCGAGACCGACTTCGTCTGGGAGGAGCAGGTCGTCTACCACCAGCCCAACAAGACCGAGAGCATGGCGTGGGGGTTGTTCAAGGACGGCATGCGGTCGCTCATCCTCAAGCGCGGCGCGGAGCAGGAAGAGCTCCCCCGTCTCCTGGAGGCGATCAACCGGGCCCGCTACCTCCCGGCGGACGCGGGCGACGATCTCCTCACGCTGCTGTGGGAGCAGGAATTCCAGCTCATCCAGTATCAGTTCGTCGAGTTCTTCGGGGAGGGTGGGGGATCGATGCCGGAACAGACCGGCACGTACCCTTCGGGGAACGACGACGCGGCACGCCAGCGACAGGCGCAGGTCGCGGAGGATTCCCCGCCGCGGCCCAAGGGCGTCGTGGACGTCGAAGACTTCGATTCCACCCTCTACTTCCTCGACGAGTCGGAGATCAACCAGGTCGCGCAGCAGGTCGAAGCGGAGTACGGGCGCGACATCCGCACCTCGTCGCTCAACGTGCTCTTCGACCTGTTCGAGCTGGAGGGGGAACCGGCGACGCGCGCCGAGATCATCGGGATTCTGGAACACCTCTTTCCCAATCTCCTCAACGCCCGGGATTTCAGGACCGCCGCCGGCGTGCTCCGCGAGAGCAAGCTGCTCGGCAGCTCGGGCGCAGGGGCTCCAGGCGGAGCACCGGGCACGGCTCGACGGCTTCGTGGCCAAGCTGAGCGAGCCGGCCATCGTGAGCCAGCTGCTCCAGTCGCTGGACGAGGCGCCGGCCCTCGCCGGGGAGGCGGAGGTCGCCGAGGTGCTGCGCGAGCTGCGCGCCTCCGCCCTGGAGCCGGTGCTGAGCTGGATCCCGAGCCTGTCCTCGCCGGCGCTGCGCACCGTGCTGGAGGGCGTGGCCGACCGCCTGGCCTCCTCCCACAGCGATGAGGTGATGCGCATCCTCCGCTCGAAGGAGTCCGAGGCCCTCGTGCCCGTGGTGACGCTCTGCGGCCGGCTCGGCCTGCACCAGGCGGTGCCCGGCCTTGCCGACACGGTGGTGCACCCCGATGCGGGCGTGCGGCTGGCGTCGGTCCAGTCCCTTGCCCAGCTCGGGACGCCGGCGGCGCTCGCGCTGATCGACCAGGCGATCGAGGACGACGACCGGAGCGTGCGCCTCGCCGCCGTGCGAGTCGTAGGAGCCCGGGGCTACAAGGGCGCGCTCAAGCGGGTGGAAGCCGCGGTGCTGGGCAAGAGCCTGAAGGGAATGGATCTGTCGGAGAAGATGGCGTTCTTCGAGGCCTACGGCTCCATCGCCGGGCCGGCCGGCCTCAAGGCGCTGACCGGCATCCTGATGCCCCGCGGGCTGCTCAAGCTCAAGGAATCGCCGGAGACCCGCGCCTGCGCCGCGATCGCGATCGGCAAGATCCGCACGCCGGAGGCGCGCGAGGTGCTCTCCCGTATGGCGGACGAGAAGGACCTGGTGGTGCGCAACGCGGTGAACCGCGCGCTCCGGGAGAGCGCCACGTGACCCAGCCGGCCGACACGGCCCCGCGGCCCGCGCCCGAAGGGCAGTTGCGCCAAGGCGGGCGCGCTCTCCTGCTGGCGTTCTACACCGCGCTCCGGAGCCTCAAGCTCTACCCGGTGGAAAACGCCACGGTGCAGAAGGCGCTCGACGATCTCGACGCCACCGCCCGCGCGCTGCTGGCGATCGAGAGCGATCTCGAGGTCCGCCTGGCCGGTGACTTCATCTTCGTGAACGCGACCCGGCTGCGGCTCGAGCTCGACAACTACGCCTCGTTCAGCCATATCCTCGCGGTGCTCAGGTCCTTCGAGGTCGGGGCGCTCAGGATCCACGCCAGCGACCGGCGCGGGTGGCAGATCCTGCTCAGCCTCCTGCTCAGCCTCTCCGAGCGCGGCGCAGCCGGAGGAGCGGTTCGACGAGCTCGCCGAGCGGCTCGCCGCGGGCGGCGTCACCGGGCTGGAGGTCGAGCGGGCGAGCCATCACGAGCACGCCGAATCGGAGCAGGCCAAGCAGGCCGCCAAACGGGTGTACTCCCAGGGCGTGGCCGTCACCAAGGAAGTGATCACCAGCGTGCGGATGGGGCGGGCGACCAGCGTGAAACGGGTGAAGCGCGCGGTCCAGCTCATCGTCGACCAGGTGCTCAACAACGAGACGTCGGTCGTGGGGCTCACCACGATCCGCGACTACGACGAGTACACCTTCACCCACTCGGTGAACGTGTGCATTTTCTCGGTCGCGCTGGGGAAGAAGCTGGGGTTCTCCCGGCTGCAGCTGTACGACCTCGGGCTGACGGCCCTGCTGCACGACGTCGGCAAGGCACGGGTGCCGGCGGAGATCCTCAACAAGACCACCGGTCTCGACGAGCGCGAATGGCGGATCATGCAGGCGCACCCGTGGCTCGGGGCGCTGACGCTCTTCACGCTGCGTACCTACGACGAGACGCCGTACCGCGCCATCCTGACCGCGCACGAGCACCACATGAAGACCGACTTCACCGGCTACCCGCGCACCGTGCGCGCCAGGGAGCTGGGCATCTTCTCCCGCATCGTCTCGGTGGCGGACGGGTTCGACGCGGCCACCACGCGGCGGAGCTACCAGACGGTTCCCATCGAGCCGGATCAGGTGCTGCGGGAGATGTGGCAGAACCCGAAGCGCGGCTACGACGTCATCCTGGTCAAGGCGCTCATCAACCTGATCGGCATCTATCCGGTCGGCACCTGCGTGATTCTCGATACCTTCGAGGTGGCGATCGTGGCCGCGGCGGATCCCGACGGACAGCAGCTCAACCGCCCGCTGGTGCGCGTCGCGGTCGACGCCGACGGCGGGACCGTCCCGCCGCCGGGCACCCTGGTGAGCCTCACCGAGCGGGACGAGGCCGGCGCCTACCGGCGCTCCATCGTCAAGGTCACCAACCCGTCGCGCTACGGGCTCACGGTCGGCGACTATTTTGTCTGAGTCGATCCTCACGCGGACCTTCGAGGTCCTGCGCGGGCGCGGCCGCACCGCGCTCATTCCCTACCTGACCGCCGGGTTTCCGGATCTTCGCGCGAGCGAGGAGGCGCTTGGGGCCGCCGACGAATTGGCCGACGTCATCGAGGTCGGTGTGCCGTTCAGCGACCCGCTGGCCGACGGACCGACCATCCAGCGCTCCACCTTCCAGGCCCTGGAACAGGGGATGACCCTCGCGGGCACTCTCGATCTGATCGCGCGCTGTCGGCTCCGCCGGCCGGTCGTCGTGTTCAGCTATCTCAACCCGATTCTGCGCTACGGCCTCGATCGCTTTCTCCGCGATGCCGGTGAGCTGGGGGTCGCCGGCCTCCTGCTCACCGATCTCCCGGCGGGCAGCGACCCCGACGTCGAGCGCGCCGTGCAGGCGAGCCGACTGGATCTCATCCGACTGATCGCACCCACCACCCGACCCGACCGGCTGCGAGCCGCCGTGGCCGGCGCCGGGGGATTCGTCTACCTGGTCGCCCGGCTTGGTGTCACCGGCGCCAGCGAGGACCTGGCGTCGGACCTCGCCGATTCGATCGGCCGGGTGCGCGAGGCCACGGCGCTCCCCGTCGCGGTGGGGTTTGGCATCTCGAGCGCGGAGCAGGCGGCGGCCGTCGGGCGCCTGGCCGACGGCGTCGTGGTGGGCAGCGCGCTGGTGGAGGTGCTCGGCGCCGGAGGCGTCCCCGCGGTGCGGCGATTCCTGGGCGAGCTCAGGGCGGGCCTCGATCTTTCCCCGGCGGCGGTATGAGCGCGGACGTCAGCCCGATCCTGGAGCGGTACGCGCGGCTGATCGCCGTCGGGGGCGGGATCGTGATGCTGGGCGCTCTCGCGGTGGATCAACGCTGGCTCGACCGGCCGGTGGCAGTTCTGTTGCTGACCGGGATGGTGCTCGCGCTGCGCGCCACGCCGATACGCCTGAGCAAATACTCGTATCTGACGCAGACCGGTATTCCGGCGCTGGTCGGAGCGGTGACCGTCGGTCCGACGCCGGTGGTGTTGGCGCTCTACCTCGGCGTGCTCGGCTCCGACGTCGTATGGCTGCGAAAGCTCCCGCGGGCCGGGTTCATCAACGCGGGCCGCGAGGTCCTCGGCTTCACCGCGGCCTACGGTCCCTACGCCGCGGTGCAATACTTCGCCGGGTATCCGCCGCTCTCGCTCGACTTCCTGCCGGCGGCTGCGGTCCTGATCTGCCTCTACTTCTTCTTCACCCGCTCGCTCTTCTATTTCACGCTGCTGGTCCGCGACAAGCTGGAATACGCCGAGAAGATCCTGATCCTGCGCTGGGAGATCATCTCCTATCTGCTGACCCTGATCGCGACGGTGATCGTCATCGCGGCGGTCCAGGCGCTGGCGCCGGTCGGATGGGTGACGGTGGGTCTCGCCCTCGGCGTGCTCGGCCTGCTTACCCGGAAGATCATCGAGGAGGCGATCGGCGCCGAGGACCTCAACAAGGTCCACTTGATGGAGACGGCCATCGCCAGCAACGCCACCCTCCAGGGCTCCTTCGACCAGATCGAGCGGCTGGCCTACCGGCTGCTCGACTGGGAAGACTTTCGGGTGTATCGGGTGGAAGGCACCGAAATCAACCTGGCCTACCGCGGGACTTACGGACGTCCCGACCGGGGCCAGCCACCGGCGGAGCTGATCGCGCTGCGCCGGGAGGCGATCGCCGCCGGCGAGCCGGTCATGGTGCGCGACGTGCGGCGCGATTCGCGCCTCGCCCACGTGATGGGCGGCGTCGGCAGCACGGTCGTGCATCCGATCCGGTTCGGCGACGACCTCCTCGGCCTGATCGAGGTGGACCACCCGAAGCGCCACGCGTACGGGTCCAAGGACCTCGTGGCCCTCGCCACGCTCGCGAACCAGATGGCCACGGCGATCCACATCGCCGAGCTGCGCCGGCCGCTGCTCAGCACGGTCGGCCAGATCGGCGAGCAGGTCGCCCTGCTCGGTAAGGTCACCGATTCTCTGCGCGGCTCGGCCTCGGCGCTCGCCGAAGTGTCGCGCGGGATGCGGCAGGGCACCGCCGACCTCGAGCGCTTCGTGGCCGGAGGGCTCCGCTCGACCGACGCGCTCTCCGCCGCCTCCCGGGCGATGGCCACGCAGGGCGCCCAGGCGGCGGAGGCGAGCGGCACCGCCGCCAAGGTGGCGAGCCGGAACCGTCTGGTCATCGGCCAGGCGATCGAGCGGCTGATCGGGCTCAAGGGCTTCGTCGCTGGGAGCGTGGAGCAGGTCGCCGTGCTCGGCGCGCTCACCACCCGGATCAGCGGGTTCATCGGCACCATCCGGGAGATCGCGGACCTCACCAACCTCATCGCGCTCAACGCCGCCATCGAGGCCGCCCGGGCCGGCCGCGAGGGCCGTGGCTTCGCCGTGGTCGCCGACGAGGTCCGGGACCTGGCCGCGCAGAGCCTCCACGCCGCCCGCGAGGCGCGCGGCCTGCTGGAGGAAATCGATACCCAGGTCGCGACGGTCTCCGATCAGATGGAGCGGGGGAGGGAAGCGGTGGCAGGGGTGGAGGAGCTGAGCGCCAACGCGGCGCAGGCGCTCGACGCCATCGTCGGCACCACCAGCGAAGCCGGCCGTCACGCCGAGGCCATCGCCGCCACCGCCTCCGAGCAGCTCGGGGCGGTGAGCGGGCTGAGCGAGCAGATCGAGCGGATGGCCGCGGGATCGGCCCGGACCCGGAGCGAGACCGACGAGCTGGCGCAGCGCGCCGAGGACGCGGCCGCGGGACAGGCCGAGCTGGAGCGGGCGATCCGGCAGCTGGGCGACGTCGCCACCGACCTCCAGCGGATCGCGCGGCACTTCGCCGTCGAGACCTGAGACCGGATGGCGGCGCGGGAACGCGCGTACGTCGCACTGGGGAGCAACCTGGGCGACCGCGCCGAGCACCTGGCCGCGGGGCGCGCGGCGCTGGCCGCGCTGCCCCGGACGCGGGTGGTGGCCGAGTCCCGCGTGGAGGAAACTGCTCCGCTCGCGGGAATGGACCAGCCGGCATACCTCAACCAGATGATCCTCCTCGAGACCGCGCTCGATCCCCGCGCCTTGCTGGCGGCGTGCCAGGCGATCGAGCGCAGCCGGGGCCGGGTCCGCGGCGAGCGCTGGGGCGCGCGCACCCTCGACCTCGACATCGTGCGGTATGGCCATCGCCGGATCGCCGACCCCGACCTTATCATTCCCCATCCCGAGCTGTCCAACCGCGACTTCTGGATCAGAGAACTGGCCGAGCTGGAGGCTCATGAACGCTGACGCGCGCCCCCGATCCGTCCTCGACCTCCCCGCGTGGAAAGGGGCCGGTCGGCGGCTGGTGATGCTCACCTGCTACGATGCCGCGTTCGCCCGGCTGCTGGACCGCGCGGAGGTGGACGTGCTTCTGGTCGGCGATTCGCTCAACCAGGTCATCGCCGGGCAGGAGACGACTCTCAGCGCCACCTTGGACCAGATGATCTACCACGCCGCCGCGGTGCGGCGAGGCGCCCCGGGCACGCTGCTCTTCGTGGATCTCCCCTTTCTCACCTACCAGGTATCGGTCCCCGAGGCCATCAGGAACGCGGGGCGGGTGCTCCAGGAGACCGAGGCCAACGGCGTGAAGCTGGAGGGCGGGCGGCACATGGCGGAGACCGTCCGGGCGCTGGTCGAGCGCGGTATCCCCGTGATGGGCCACCTCGGTCTGACGCCGCAGTCGGTTCACGCGCTCGGTGGCTACAAGGTCCAGGGACGGGACCCGGCAGCGGCCGAGCGGCTGCTCGACGACGCCAAGGCGCTCGAGGCGGCGGGCGCCTGCGCCCTCGTGCTGGAGCTGCTGCCTGCCGAGCTCTCGCGGCGGATCTCGGCGGCGCTCACCATTCCGACCATCGGGATCGGCGCGGGGCCGGGCTGCGACGGGCAGGTCCTGGTGCTGCACGACATGCTGGGGCTCAACGAAGGTTTCTCGCCCAAGTTCCTCAAGCGCTATGCCGAGCTCGGCGGCGCGGTGCGCGAGGCGGTCCGGGCCTACGCCACCGAGGTGCGGAAAGGGAGCTACCCTGGAAAGGAGCACAGCTTCGAATGAGGGAGCGGCCGGCGCCCCCGTCTCCCATATGATCGACCTCACCGCCATCCCCGACCTCAAGGGCTGGGTCCGCACCCAGCGTCGCGAGGGTCGCCGCATCGCCCTGGTGCCGACCATGGGATACCTCCACGAGGGCCACCTGGCCCTGGTGGACGAGGCGCGGCAACGGGCCGACGTCGTGCTGATGAGCATCTTCGTCAACCCGCTCCAGTTCGGTCCCACCGAGGATCTGGCCCGCTATCCCCGCGATCTTCCCCGCGACCGCCGCCTCGCCGAGCAGCGCGGGGTGGACGCGCTCTTCGTGCCCAGCGCGGCGGTGATGTATCCGCCGGGATCGGAGACCAGGGTCGTGCCGGGGCGCACCGCGACGCGCTGGGAGGGCGCGGCGAGACCGGGCCACTTCGGCGGCGTCCTGACGGTCGTGGCCAAGCTCTTCCATCTCGTGGAGCCGGACGTAGCGTGCTTCGGTCGAAAGGACGTGCAGCAGATCGTGCTGGTGCGCCAGATGGTTCGTGATCTCGACTGGCCGATCGAGCTCGCCGTCGTTCCCACCGTCCGCGAGCCGGACGGCCTCGCCTTGAGCAGCAGAAACGCCTACCTGGAGCCGGAGCAGCGGCGGCGAGCCACCGCCTTGAGCGGAGCGTTGCAGGAGGCCCACGTGGCATGGCGCGGCGGAGAGCGGAGCGCGGAGGCGATCGAGGCGCGGATGCGAGGCTTCTTGGCGTCGTTTCCCGACCTGCAAGTGGAGTACATCGCGGTGGCGGAGCCGGACGCGCTGACGCCGGTCACCGAGGTGCAGGCGACCACCATCGTGGCGTTGGCCGCGCGGGTCGGCCGGACCCGGCTGATCGACAACATCATCCTCGGCGAAGGAGTGACCTGATGGAGCCGGCCGGCTCGCCCGGACTGAGGCCCTCGCTGCCCGAATGGGCCATCGTGAGCCCCGCCCGCCGCGAACACATCGAGCGGGTGGCGGCGCTCGCGGGCCGCTGGGCCATGGAGATGGGTGTGCCCGACAGCGAGCGCCATCGCTGGCTCCGCGCGGTGTGGCTGCACGACGCCCTGCGCGACGCGCCGGAGGAGGAGCTGCTGCGCTGGGCGCCGTCCACCCCCGGTCCCCCGGAGCTCCGGCACGGTCCCGCCAGCGCGGCGCGGGCCAAGTCACAAGGGCGAGACCGACCGCGGCGTGCTGGACGCCGTGCGCTATCACTCGATCGGTCTCGCCGAGTGGGACATGGTCGGGCGGATTCTCTACTGCGCCGACTACCTGGAGCCCGGCCGCGCGCACGAGCGCGAGTGGCGCGCCGACCTCGCCCAGCGCCTCCCCACCCAGCCGGCGCACGTGCTCCGCGACGTGGCGCAGGCGCGGGTCGCCCACATGATCAGCTCCCGCCGCTCACTGCCGGAACCTACGGTCCGCTTCTGGAACAGTCTCGTCGCCGCGCCGTCCGCCTCGCCCTGATCCTGCTCGTGGCGGCAGGTCTGGCGACCGCGGTCAGGCTCCTGGTTCCGCCTCCCCCGCCCGCGCCGCGCGCGCACGCGTATCCGATCCCGTCACCCGAGCACCGCGTCACTGTGGAGGTGCTGAATGGGACCAGGCGGTCGGGAGAGGCCCGCGCGGCCACGCGGATGTTGCGGCGCCGGGGACTCGACGTGGTGTTCTTCGGGAATGCGGACGCAGACCGTGGACTCCACCCGGGTGATCGTGCGCCGAGGCGATCCCGGCCGGGGTCGCGAGGTGCGACTGGCGCTCGGCGTGGGGCGGATCGTGGTCGAGACCGACACGCTCCGCCGGGTGGACGTGAGCGTGATCCTGGGGGCGGATTTTCGGGTGCAGGTCGACGGGCCGTAAGAGCCGGGTCGGCTCCTAGAGTCCCACCCCGATCACGACGTCCATCACGTTCGTCCCGGTGAGCCCAGGACGAAGTAGGACGCCCGCCGCGTCGAGCGCGCGATAGGCGTCGTGCGCGGCGAGGTCGCGAGCGGGATCGCGGCCCGCCGCCTTCACCGCCGCCCAGGTGCGTCCGTCCACGATCGCGCCCGCGGCATCGGTGGGGCCGTCGCGTCCGTCGGTCCCGGCGGCCAACAGGGCGACGCCGGGCGCGGCGCCGTCGAGCGCCCGCGCGGCGGCGAGAGCCAACTCCTGGCATCGCCCACCGAGGCCGTCGGCCGCCGCTCCCAGCGTCACGGTGGTCTCGCCTCCCCAGATGAAGCAGCGCTTCCCATCCGGTTGCGGGATGTCCCGGCCCGCATAATCTTGCAGAAGTGTAGCGGCTACACTCGCGCCGGCCGCCGCCGCCTCCCCGGCAAGCGGCGTGTTCGACACCACGGGCGCGAGGCCCAACTCTGCCGCCCGCTTGGCCGCCGCTTCGAGAGCCAGGCCGTTACTCGCGATCAGCTCGAGGGTCACGCGCGCGAACGCTTGGTCACCGGGCTTCGGCGTCTCGGCCATGTGGCCCGCTTCGGCCTGGCTCACCTGCCGGCGTGCCGTTTCGGGGATTTGCTCCCAGAGGCCGGAGCGCTGCAGCAGGCTGCGGACTTCGGCGGCGGTCGCGGAGTCGGGCACGCAGGGACCGGAGCCGATCGACGCCAAGTCGTCGCCGATCACGTCGGAGACGACATAGACCCGGACCCGCGCCGGCGCGAGCGCGAGAGCGAGACGTCCCGCGCCCCAACGGGAGAAGCGCTTCCGGATCCGGTTCATCGCGGTGATATCCAGGCCGGAGCCGAGCAGCAGCTGGTAGAGCCGGGTGAGCTCACCCGGGGCAAGGCCCTCGACCGGCGCGCCGAGCAGGCTGGTGGTTCCGCCCGAGAGGAGGACCCAGACCTCGTCGCTCGCGGACGCGGCGGAGGCCACGCGCTCGAGAGCCCCCGCCGCCGCCAGCGAGCCCGGACCGGGCTCAGGGTGATCTCCGGGGACGACGGGCAGCGCGGGGTGCGGCGGCGAAGCGGGCGCCGGAGGGACCACCAGGCCGCCCGCCGGTGCGACCCCGTGCTCGGCCAGGACCTCCACCGCGGCCCGCGCCATGGGAAGCGCGGCCTTGCCGAGGGCGATGATCCAGGGTTCTGCCCCTCGCCGCGGCTCCAGCGACGCGGAGGCGGCGGGCCAGCGCGGGCCCGGGATCCACGGCGGCGGTGGCGATGCCGTAGAGCTCGGACAGGAGCGCGGTGGGCGAGCTGAGAGCGGAATGGGAAGGGCTGGGCAGGGCGGCGCTCCGGGCTTGTGAAAAAAGGTGCAATGTGCTATAGATGGGGTTGGGCGCATGAAAATTCAGGCTCGCGCTTCCAATGTAGCCGCTTCCGGTGGGGGCGCCCCGCTCCCGCCCGCTCTCTATTTCCCCGACCGAGGTTCCGCGCATGGCCGGCCGTAACTTCCTCTTCGTTCCCGGGCCCACCAACGTGCCCGACCGCGTCCTCCGCGCCATGCATCGCGCCATGGAGGACCACCGCTCGTCCGACTTCCCCGGGCTCGCCACGTCGGTGCTCGAGGACCTCAGGAAGATCTTCAAGACCGCGTCAGGCCAGGCGTTCCTTTTCCCGTCGAGTGGCACCGGCGCGTGGGAAGCCTCATTGACGAACACCCTCTCGCCCGGCGAGCGGGTGCTGGCCGCCCGGTTCGGGATGTTCAGCCATCTCTGGATCGACATGGCCCAGCGGCTCGGCCTCGAGGTCGAGGTGCTGGATGCGGAGTGGGGTGAGGGCGCGCCGATCGAGCGCTACCGCGAGGCGCTGGCCGCCGACAAGGGCCAGCGGATCAAGGCGGTGCTCTTCACCCACAACGAGACGGCGACCGGTGTCACCAGCGACGTCGCGGGCATTCGCCAGGTCCTGAACGAGCTCCAGCATCCGGCGCTGCTCATGGTGGACGGGGTGAGCTCGATCGCCAGTATCGACTTCCGGATGGACGAGTGGGGCGTGGACCTGGCGGTCACCGGATCCCAGAAGGGCCTGATGATGCCGGCCGGCCTCGGCATCGTCTGCGCCAGCCAGAAAGCGCTCTCCAAGTATGATCAGGCCAAGCTGCCGCGCTGCTATTTCGACTTCGGCGACATGCGGAAGGCCAACGCGACGGGCTACTTCCCCTATACACCGTCGATCCCGATGCTGCACGGCCTGCGCGAATCGATGGCGATGCTGCTGGAGGAAGGGCTGGAAAACGTCTTCGCCCGGCATCACCGGCTGGCCGAAGGCACCCGACAGGCCGTGAAGGCCTGGGGGCTCGAGGTCTGCGCCCGGGCGCCGAAGTGGAACTCGGACACCGTCACCGCCATCATGGTGCCGGCCGGCGTGAACGCCGCCGAGGTCATCGACATCGCCTACCGACGGTACGACCTGGCGCTCGGCGCCGGGCTGGCGCGGATGGCGGGGCGGTTGTTCCGCATCGGGCATCTGGGAGACCTCAACGAGCTCATGCTGCTGGGCGGTATCGCCGGGGCGGAGATGGCGATGCGCGACGTGGGGATGAAGATCACGCCCGGAAGCGGTGTCGCGGCGGCGCAGGAGTACTGGCGCAGCAGCGCCAAGCCGCTGGAGAAGCGGGACCTGCCGCCCCGCGCCCCGGACGCGCAGCCGGCGGCGCCGGCGGCGAAGGAGAAGGCCACGGCGGGCGCGGCGCGATGAGCCACACCCGCTACGAGCCGGCCCGCCAGCGGCTGCAGCGAAGCGAGCTGGCGGTGCCCGGCTCGCAGCCGGCCATGTTCAAGAAGGCGCTCGAGAGCGAGGTGGACTACGTCTTCCTCGACCTGGAGGACGCCGTCGCGCCGGGCGACAAGGAACAGGCCCGGCGCAACGTGATTCGGGGCCTCCTCGAGCTCGACTGGCGGGAGTCGGGAAAGACCATCTCGGTCCGGATCAACGGGATCGACACCCACTACATGTACCGCGACGTGGTGGACGTGGTGGAACAGGCCGGGCACCGGCTCGACACCGTGCTCATCCCCAAGGTGGGCACGCCCGCCGACGTCTACATGGTGGACGCCCTCCTCACCCAGATCGAGGAGGCGAAGAGCATTCCCCACCGGATCGGCATCGACGTCCTGATCGAGACGGCGCTGGGGATGGCCAACGTGGAGGCCATCGCGCAGTCGAGCCGCCGGCTGGAGGCGATGCATTTCGGGGTCGCGGACTACGCCGCGAGCTGCCGGGCGCGCACGGTGAGCATCGGCGGCCTCAATCCCGACTACCCGGGCGACCAGTGGCACGCGGCACTCTCGCGGATGGTCGTCGCGTGCCGGGCCTACGGGCTCCGGGCCATCGACGGTCCGTTCGGCGACTTCAAGGATCCCGATGGGTACATCCTCGGGGCCAAGCGCGGCGCCGCCCTCGGCATCGAGGGCAAGTGGGCGATCCACCCCAGCCAGATCGCGCTCGCCAATCAGGTCTTCACACCGCCGCCGGCGGAGGTGGACCGTGCGCGCCGGATCCTGGTCGCGCTGGAGGAGGCGGCTCGCGAAGGTCGCGGCGCCGCACAGCTCGACGGGAGGATGATCGACGCAGCGTCGGCGCGGATGGCCCGGAACGTGGTGGAGATGGCGGAAGCGATTGGGGAGCGGAGGGGTGCGACGGTGTGAACAGGTGGCGGGACGGCGGAACGGCGGAACGGCGGACGGCGGAACGAGCCCGCCTGGACGTCGGAGTGGCAAGCGCCGAGGAGCCGTCCGCCGTTCCGCCCTTCCGCCGTTCCGCCCGAGTACGACACCCAGCAGGGAGAGAGGACCACCTGTGGATATCCATGAGTATCAGGCCAAGGAGCTGCTCGCGGGCTTCGGCGTCGCCATTCCTCGGGGTGGCGTCGCCTACAGCCCCGAGCAGGCGGTATATCGGGCCTCCGAGATCGGTGGCTCGCGCTGGGCGGTCAAGGCGCAGATTCACTCCGGCGCCCGCGGCAAGGCCGGCGGCATCAAGCTGTGCGGCAACGAGGACGAGGTCCGCACCGCGGCGAAGACGCTGCTGGGCAAGCGTCTGGTCACCCATCAGACCGGGCCGGAGGGCCGCGTGGTGCACCGGCTCTACGTCGAGGCGGCCGTTCCGATCGAGCGGGAGATCTATCTCGGGCTGGTGCTCGACCGGAAGAGCGAGCGGATCATGGTCGTCGCGTCGGGGCAGGGGGGCATGGAAATCGAGGAGATCGCCCGAAACTCTCCCGACACGATTGTGCGGGAGGTGGTGGAGCCCGCGGTGGGGATGACCGCGTTTCAGGCCCGGGAGATCGCCTTCGGACTGGGTCTCACCCCGGCGCAGGTGAGCCGCGCGGTGACCACGCTGCTGGGCGCCTACCGCGCGTTCCGCGACCTGGACGCGACGATGGTGGAGATCAACCCCCTCGTCGTCACCGCCGACGGCCAGCTGCTCGCGCTCGACTGCAAGATGACGTTCGACGACAACGCGATGTTCCGCCGGCCGAACGTCAGCGAGCTCCGGGATTACGCCGAAGAGGACCCGCGCGAGGCGCAGGCGGCGGAGCACGGGCTCAATTACGTAGCGCTCGACGGCAACATCGGCTGCATCATCAACGGGGCCGGCCTGGCCATGGCCACGATGGACATGATCAAGCACGCGGGCGGCGCCCCGGCCAACTTCCTCGATGTCGGCGGCGGCGCTTCGCCCGATCGAGTCGCGGCCGCGTTTCGGCTGGTGCTGTCGGACAGCAACATCCGGGCGATGCTGGTGAATATCTTCGCCGGCATCAACCGCTGCGACTGGGTGGCGCAGGGTGTCGTCCAGGCCACCCGGGAGACCGAGCTGCAGATCCCGCTGGTCGTCCGGCTGGCCGGGACCAACGTGGAGGAAGGTCGCCGGATCCTCAAAGAGAGCGGCCTGCCGATCATCACCGCGGACACGCTCTCGGAAGCCGCGGAGCGGGTCGTCGCGGCCCTCAAGACCTCGAGGCCCGTCCAGTCATGAGCATCCTGATCGACGCGACCACCAAAGTCCTGGTCCAGGGTTTCACCGGGGACAAGGCGACGTTCCACGCCCGTGAGATGATGGCGTACGGCACCAACCTCGTGGGAGGCGTGACTCCGGGCAAAGGGGGCGCGAGGCATCTCGACCGGCCGGTGTTCAACACGGTGAAGGAGGCCGTGCGCGAGACCGGCGCCACCGCCAGCATCATCTTCGTACCGGCCGCCTTCTGCGCCGACTCCATCATGGAGGCGGCCGACGCGGGCATCCGCTTCATCGTCACCATCACCGACGGCATTCCGGCCCAGGACATGATGATGGTGAAGCGCTACCTGTTCCGCTTTCCCAAGGAGCGCCGCAGCACGCTGGTCGGGCCCAATTGCGCCGGCGTCATCAGCCCGGGCAAGGCCATGCTGGGGATCATGCCGGGGCACATCTACATGCAGGGGAACGTCGGCCTGGTGACCCGTTCGGGTACCCTGGGCTACGAGGCGGCCTCGCAGATGAAGGACCTGGGCATCGGGATCACCACCAGCGTCGGCATCGGCGGCGATCCGATCAACGGCAGCTCCTTCCTCGACCACCTCAAGCTCTTCGAGCAGGACCCCGAGACCGATGCGGTCATGATCATCGGTGAGATCGGCGGACCGCAGGAGGCCGAGGCGGCGCTGTTTGCCAAGGAGAACATGCGGAAGCCGGTGATCGGCTACGTCGCCGGGCTCACGGCGCCCAAAGGCCGCCGCATGGGACACGCCGGCGCGATCATCAGCGCCTTCGGCGACACGGCGGCGGAGAAGGCCGAGATGATGCGATCGGCCGGGCTCACGGTGGCGGCCAGCGCCGCGGAGCTGGGCTCGACGGTGAAGGCCGCGCTGACCCAGCGTCCCAAGCGGACCACGGCCGCGCGATGAGTGCCAGGCCCGTGGTGGTGGTGACCCGGCGGCTTCCGGAGCCGGTCGAGCAGGAGCTGGCGAAGGACTTCGACGCCAGGCTCAACCAGGCGGACCGGCCGCTGGGACCCGACGGTCTCCGCGAGGCCATGCAGACGGCCGACGCGCTGCTCTGCACCGTGACCGACCGGATCACCGCGGATGTGCTGGCGGCCGCGCCCGCGCCGCGCCCGGCTGCTGGCCAACTTCGGGGTGGGATTCAACCACATCGACGTGGACGCGGCCAAGGCGCACGGTCTCGCCGTGTCCAACACGCCCGATGTCCTCACCGACGCGACCGCCGATCTCGCGATGACCTTGTTGCTCGCCGTAACCCGCCGCGCGGGCGAAGGCGAGCGGCACCTGCGCTCGGGTGCCTGGACCGGATGGCGTCCCACCCACATGCTCGGCACCCAGGTCAGCGGCAAGACCCTGGGGCTGGTGGGAATGGGACGGATCGCCCGGGCCGTCGCCAAGCGGGCTCATCACGGGTTCGGGATGCGGATCATCTTCCACGATCCGTTTCCCCCGCCCCCCGACGTGGCCGCGTCGCTCGGCGCCGAGCCGCGCGAGCGTCTCGAGCAGGTGCTGGGAGAGGCGGACTTCGTCTCGCTTCACTGTCCGGCCACGCCGGAGACCCGCCACTTGATGAACGCGGAGCGACTTGCGCTGCTCAAGCCCGGGGCCTTCCTCATCAACACGGCCCGAGGTGACGTGGTGGACGAGGCGGCGCTGGTGGCCGCGCTCCGGAGCGGGCGACTGGCCGGCGCCGGGCTCGACGTCTTCGAGCGCGAGCCCCAAGTGGCGCCCGAGCTGCTGGCGATGGAGAACGTGGTCCTGCTTCCCCACCTCGGCAGCGCGACGCGGGAGACCCGGGTGGCGATGGGCATGCGCGCGCTGGAAAACCTCCGACTCTTCTTCCGAGGCGCTCCCCTCCGGGACAAGGTGGTGTGACCGAGGCCGCGCTCGAGCCGTTCGCCGCGGCCGTCCTGCCGGAATCGGCGGATCCAGCCGCGGCGAGCGCGGCGGCATACGCTACCGAGGTCGTAGAGCTGCTCGCCGGTTTGTTGCTTGCGCTGGTGCGTGAGCGCCAGCCGGAGGTCGAGCCGGTGCTGCGCGGGGAGCGGGAGGTCGGCGAGCTCAGCCCGGAGATCCTGGCCCGGACGCTGCAAGTGCAGGGGATCTGGTTCCAGCTGTTGAGCATCGCGGAGCAGAACGCGGCGATGCGCCGGCGCCGGCAGATCGAGGCGGAGCGGGGCCACGAGCAGCTCCGTGGCACTTTCGCCCAGGTCATCTCCTCGGCAGCGGCTTCCGGTATCCCGGTGACCGAGGTTCGCGCGTTGCTGGAGGCGCTCCGGATCCGGCCCGTCATCACGGCCCATCCCACCGAGGCGAAGCGGGTCACCGTGCTGGAGAAGCACCGGCGCATCTACCGGCGGCTGGTCGAGCTGGAATCGCCTCGCTGGACCCCGCGCGAGCGCACCGCGCTGGTGGACGGGCTCAGGAACGACATCGAGCTGCTCTGGCTCACCGGCGAGCTGCGGCTGGCCAAGCCCACCGTGCCCCAGGAGGTCTACTGGGGCCTCCACTTCTTCAACGAAACCCTGTTCGAGGCCGTGCCCGACCTCATGGAGAAGGTCGAGCGGGCCCTCGGCCAGTTCTATCCCGGCGAGACGTTCGACGTCCCGACCTTCTTCCAGTTCGGTTCCTGGATCGGCGGGGACCGTGACGGCAACCCGTTCGTCACCAACGACGTCACCCGCAGCACCCTGCTGGAGAACCGGCTCACCGGTGTTCGGCGGTATCACCGACGCTTGAGCGAGCTGGTGCGCGCGCTCAGCATCACCGAGCGATCGGCTCCGCCCTCGGACCGGTTCCGGCAGGCGCTCGAGCGGGAGCTGGCGGCCACCGGCGAGGCCGAGGCGATCGCGGGCCGGAACCCCGGTGAGATCTACCGGCAGTATCTCGCGACGATGCTGCGCCGGCTCGAGGTGATGATCCGGGCCACCGAGCGGGGGGATACCCGGGTCGATCCCGCGGCCTACGCCTCCGCCGACGCGCTGGTGGCCGACCTCTCGCTCATCGAGTCCGATCTGGCGGAGTCGGGGCACCGCGAGCTGGCGGCGGCGCTGGTGCGGCCGGTGCGGCGGGAAGTCGAGGCGTTCCGATTCAGCACCGTTCGGCTCGACGTCCGGGAGAACACCACCAAGCTCAACGCCGCCCTGCGCGCGCTGCACGGCGCCACTGCCGGCGGCGCCGCGCCGCCGGCCGATGCCGACGGGTGGCGCGCCTGGATCGCAGGCGAGCTATCGCGCCCGCTGACGCCGGGCGCCCCGATGCCCGCGCTTCCCGACGACACCGCCGAGACGCTCGGGATGTTCGCGTTGGTGCGAAAGCTGCGCGAGGAGATCGACCGGGAGGCGTTCGGCGCCTTCGTCCTGAGCATGACCCGGAGCGTGAGCGACGTGCTCGGCGCCTACCTCCTGGCGAAGACGGCTGGCCTTTTCGCCGACGCACCCGGCGTGGAGAGCTGCACCCTACCCATCGTGCCGCTCTTCGAGACGATCGACGACCTCCAGCGCGCGCCCGCCATCATGAAGGAGCTGCTCACGGTTCCGCTGGTGCGCCGGAGCGCGCGTGCGCAGGGCGGGGTGCAGGAGGTCATGATCGGCTATTCGGACTCCAACAAGGACGGGGGCTTCCTCGCGTCCAACTGGGAGCTGTACAAGGCGCAGATCAAGCTGACCCGGGTCGGCCGCGAGGCGGGATTTCCGATCAGCTTCTTCCACGGCCGCGGGGGCTCGGTGAGCCGCGGCGGTGCGCCGACCGGCCGGGCGATCGCGGCTCAGCCGGCGGGCTCCATCGGCGGCCGGATGCGGATCACCGAGCAGGGCGAGGTGGTCTCCTTCAAGTACGCCAACCGGGGCACCGCCCAGTACCAGATCGAACTGCTCGCGGCGAGCGTGGTGGAGCATACGCTCAAGTCGGAGCGGGAAGAGGCACTGGTCCCGACCGCCGAAGGCGACGAGGCGATGGAGGCGCTGTCCGGCGCGGCCATGGCCGCCTACCGCCGGCTGATCGACGATCCGAACCTGTTGCCCTATTACCAGGCCGCGAGCCCGCTGGAGGAGTTGACGCTCCTGAACATGGGCTCGCGACCGGCCCGGCGGTTCGGCGCCCAGTCGCTCAGCGACCTCCGGGCGATCCCCTGGGTGTTCGCCTGGTCGCAGAACCGCCACTTCGTGCCCGGCTGGTTCGGCGTCGGGAGCGGGATTCTCACCTTCCTGCAGGTGCGCGGCCAGCGCGGGTCCGCGCTGCTCGGCCGGATGTTCAGCGACTCGCGGCTCTTCCGGCTGATCGTGGACGAGGTGGAGAAGACGCTCTCCTACGTGGATCTCGACATCGCCCGGGAGTACGCCGGCCTGGTTCCCGAGGCCGCGGTGCGGGACGCCATCTTCCCGATGATCGAGGAGGAGTACCACAAGACGGTCGAGGCGGTGCTCAGGATCAGCGGTGGGGTCGGCCTGGCGGAGCGGTTCCCCCGGTTCCGGCGCAAGCTCGCCCGGCGGATGCAGACGCTGAATCTGGTTTCCCGGCAACAGATCGCGCTGCTGCGGCGGTTCCGGGAATCGGGCGGTGACCGGACGCAGGAGGAGCAGCTCTCGGCCCTGCTGCTGTCGATCAATACCATTGCGGCGGGGTTCGGGGCCACCGGCTAGAGGCGGCATGCCGCCAGAAACAGCGTGAAAAGTGAACGGTGAAAAGTGAAAGGGGGGCGAGCGATCGGCATCTCGTCTCCCTTTTACCGTTCACCGTTCACTTTTCACGCTGTTCAACCGAGTCCTTCTCTCTTCTACGGTCGTCCGCAGCTGTCCGCAGGCGGCGTTGATGTCGAGCCCGCGGCTCCGGCGCACCGTCGCCTCGATTCCCTGGTTGCGGAGCCGGTCGGCGAAACGCCGGATGCCCGCCGCCGTCGTGGGCGTCAAGTCCGGCGCGCCACCCGGGTGCAAGGGGAGAATGTTCACCAGCGCGCCGAGCCGGCGGGCCAGCTTCGCCAGCCGGTCGGCGTCGGGGTCGGTGTCGTTCACGCCGCCGATCATCACGTACTCGAACGTCACCCGCTTCCGAAACGCGCCGGCGGCCCGGATCACGGCCTCCAGGTCGTACTTCTTCTCGATCGGCATGATGGCGAGCCGCTGGGGCGTCGTCGTGGCGTGCAGCGAGATCGCCAGCCGGAACTGCTCCGGCCGCTTGGCGAGCTCCGTCATGCCTGGCAATATCCCGACCGTCGACACCGTGATGTGCCGCGCGCCGATGCCGAGCCCCTCGGGCGCGTTGAGGATGCTGAGCGCCGTGTCCACCGCCCCCCAGTTCAGCAGCGGCTCCCCCATCCCCATGAAGACGACGTTGGTCGGCTTGTCCTCCGGTGTCCGCAGGACGATTTCCCGCACCTGCCCGGCGATCTCGAACGGCGTGAGGTTCCGCCGGTACCCCATCCGGCCGGTGGCGCAGAAGGTACAGCCGAGGGCGCAGCCGGCCTGCGACGAGATGCAGAGCGTCCGGCGCGAGCCGCTCGGGATGAGCACCGATTCGATGGCCTCCCCGTCGGAGAGCCGCCAGAGATACTTGCGGGTGCCGTCGGCCGACTGCTGGATCACGTCGGCGTGAAGGCGGGGCAGGGGTTGGGCCAGCCCCAGCTCGGCGCGAAGCGTCGCCGGCAGCTCCGTGGCCCCCGCCCAGCTCTCGACCGGCGACTCCCAGAGCCGGCGCAGCAGCTGGCCGGCGCGGTAGCGAGGCAGGCCCCGGCCGGCCACCCAGGCCTCGAGCGCGGCGCGGGCCTCGATGGGGGCCATGTCGAGCGGTGAGCGGGTGGGCGAGCGATCGGTCACGGGACCTGCCGGCGGGGCGCTGGGGAGTTGGCGCGGAACAGCTTCTGTCCGGCGAAGATAGCCCTGGCGGCCCCCGCCGGGTAGCCCGAGTCGGACGGCTAACCGCAAGAAGGATTTTGCATTGCACCCCCTCCCCGCGGCGGTTACGTTTGTCCCATGCTCCGCCGCTCCGCGTCGTGCTGCTGACCGAGCTGCTGACACCGGATCGGCTGGTGGTGCCGCTGGCTGCCCGCGACAAGCGAGCGGCGATTTCGGAGTTGGCGCACCATCTGGTCGCGCGGGCCGGCGGGGACTTCGAACAGGTGCTGGGGGCCATCGAAGAGCGCGAATCGGTCCTGACCACCGGCATCGGGTTCGGGGTGGCGATTCCCCACGCCCGATCCGCGGCCGTCAAGGAGCTGACCGTAGTGGGCGGCGTGAGCGAGGCGGCAGTGCCGTTCGACTCGATCGACGGCGAGCCGGTCCGCCTGTTCTTTCTCATCGTGGGCCCGGACGCTTCCGCCGGCCTCCACGTCAAGATCCTGAGTCGCATCGCCCGGTTGGTACGGAGGGAGAATGTCCGCGAGCGGCTGGTCGACGCGCGGACCCCAGATGAGTTCTATCGCATCCTCGTCGACGCCGAAGCGCGCTAAACCCGCCGCGACCGCTTTCCGCACCCATCTCGCCGGCTCGCTCACTCGAGCCGACGTCGGCCGCGAAGTCCGGCTCGGTGGCTGGGTCCACCGGCGCCGCGACCTCGGCGGCCTGGTCTTCATCGATCTGCGCGACCGGGCGGGACTGGTCCAGCTCTCCTGCAATCCCGCATGGACTCCGTCCGAAGTCATGGCGCGCGCGGCCGGCCTCGGGGCGGAGACGGTCGTGCTGGCGCGCGGCACGGTGGAGCTCCGGCCGGAGCCCTCCCGCGACCCAGGCCTGGTCTCGCGCGAGGTCGAGCTGCACGTCAGCGAGCTCGAAGTGGTGGGGCCGGCCCAGACCCCGCCGATTCCGGTCGCGCGCAAGGAGAAGGAGGACCTCCCGGCCGAAGAGCTGCGCCTCCGGCACCGGGTGCTGGATCTCCGGCGCCCCGAGCTGCAGCGCAACCTGATCCTCCGCCACCGGCTCACGCAGGCCACCCGGCGGTACTTCGATCACCTTGGCTTCCTGGAGATCGAGACCCCGATCCTCACCAAGCCCACGCCGGAAGGCGCGCGCGACTACCTGGTGCCGAGTCGGATCCACCGCGGCGAGTTCTTCGCGCTGCCCCAGTCGCCGCAGCTCTACAAGCAGCTGCTCATGGTGGCCGGTCTCGACCGCTACTTCCAGATCGCCCGCTGTTTCCGCGACGAGGATCTCCGCGCCGATCGCCAGCCCGAGTTCACCCAGATCGACGTCGAGGCCTCGTTCGTGAGCGTGGAGGACGTGCTCGGGTTTGGAGAAGGGATGGTCGAAGCGATCTGGGGCGAGGCGGGGGTCGCCGTGGAAACGCCGATCGAGCGGATGCGCTACGCCGACGCGCTGGAGCGCTACGGCAGCGACAAGCCCGATCTTCGCTTCGGGCTCGAGATCTTCGACGCCACCGAGGTCTTCCGGCCCGCGGACTTTTCGATCACCCGGAGCGCGATCGGCGCCGGCGGCCGGGTCCGCGGCATCCGGGTGCCGGGCGGCGCGTCGCTCACCCGGAAGCAGGTAGACGAGATCGAAGCGGCCGCCAAGTCCCTGGGCGCGGCCGGCGTGCTGCGTCTCAAGCTGGCCGGCGGCGCCCTCGAGGGCGGTCCCGCGAAGTACCTCGCCGCCGGGGCGCCCGCGGCGCTGGGTATGGCCGAGGGCGATCTCTGCCTCCTCGTCGCCGGGCCCGATCACGTCACCAGTCCCTCGCTCGACCGGGTGCGCCAGGAGGTGGCCCGCCGGCTCGACCTGATCCCGGAGGGCGTGAATCGTTTCCTCTGGATCGTGGACTTTCCGCTGTTCGAGCGGGATCCCGCGACCGGCGCGCTCGCCTCCGTGAACCATCCGTTCACCGCGCCGCATCCCGACGACCTGCACCTGCTGGACACCGCGCCGGAGCGGGCCCGCGCCCTGGCCTACGACATGGTCCTCAACGGCACCGAGCTCGGCGGCGGGAGTCTCCGCATCGCCGATCCGGCCCTGCAGCACCGGATATTCGGCCTGCTGGGCATCGCGGGCGAGGTGGCGGAGCGGCGCTTCGGGTTCCTGCTCGAGGGACTTCGTGCCGGCGCGCCGCCTCACGGAGGCTTCGCCTTCGGCCTCGATCGCATCGTCATGCTGCTGTCCGACGCGGATTCGCTGCGCGACGTGATCGCCTTTCCCAAGACCACGGCGCAGCGCGCGCTCTTCGAGGGGGCGCCGTCGCCGGTCGACCGGAAGGATCTGGCCGACTTACATCTGGAGCTGAAGCAAGGAGGAAAGCGTGAACAGTAAAAGGTAAAAGGTGAACAGGGGACCGGGTGGCAGGCCCTTTCACCTTTCACGTTTCACCTTTCACCGCCGTTTGGTTATGGCCGACGACATCCAACACCGCATCTCCGCCGAGGGGGCCGACCCGCTGCTGTTCGCGGGCGTGAACGAGAGCAACCTCCAGGAGCTGCAGCGCACCCTGGGCGTGCGGATCTCCTTCCGCGGCGACGCGGTGACCGTGTCCGGAACCGCGGAGCAGGTCGAGCGCGCCGCGCCGGTGGTGCAGGGGCTGCGTCGATCTGGCCCGCATCGGCGAGCCGGTGACGCCCGACGACGTGTACCGCCTCGCGGCCGACGCCCCCACCGGCGAGGTGCTGACGGCCGGCGACGGCAAGATCGTGCTGCCCGGACTGCGGCGCGCCATCTCGCCCAAGACCCAGGGCCAGCGCGACTACCTCCAGGCGATCGCCAACCACGACATCGTCGTGGGCATCGGCCCCGCCGGCACCGGCAAGACCTACCTCGCGGTGGCCAAGGCGGTCGAGGCGCTGGCGCGCAAGCGGGTCAAGCGGATCATCCTCGCCCGGCCCGCGGTGGAGGCGGGCGAGTCGCTCGGCTTCCTGCCCGGGCGACCTCCAGGCCAAGGTCGATCCCTATCTCCGGCCGCTGTACGACGCGCTCGAGGACATGATGCCGCACGACCGGGTGCAGCGCGCGCTGGAGACCCGGACCATCGAGATCGCGCCGCTGGCGTACATGCGCGGGCGCACGCTGGCCGACGCGTTCATCATCCTGGACGAGGCGCAGAACGCCACCGGCGCCCAGATGAAGATGTTCCTCACCCGGCTCGGGGTGAACAGCAAGACCGTGGTGACGGGCGACAAGACCCAGATCGACCTGCCCCGGCGCGAGGAGTCGGGCCTGGTGCAGGTGGAGCGGGTGCTGCCGGGAATCGAGGGGATCGCCTTCTGCTATCTGCACGAGACCGACGTCGTCCGCCACCGTCTGGTGCGGGAGATCATCGGGCGTATGCGGAAGACCAGAGCGGCTGATGTCGCCTAGCGAAGCGGACGCTGGCGTCCCGGCCGGAGATCCGGCCGGAGCACTCGGCGAGTCGATCCGGTTCCACCTGGCGCGCTGGCTGCCGCTGGTGGGCGCCGCGGTGGTGGGCTACGTCCTGTTCCCGCCGCCCGCCGTCGTCATCACCGCGCTGCCCTCCGCGGGCCAGGTCGCCGACCGGACCGTCGTCGCTCCCTTCTCGTTCGAGACGCCCAAGTCATCCGAGGAGATCACCAGCGAGGGCGAGTCGCGCGCCTTCAGCGTGCGGCCGGTCTACCGCTACAGCCCCACCGCGTACGACTCCGCGCTGGCCAAGGCGCGCTCCTTCTTCGCCGAGCTCGAGCGCGCCGAGCAGCAGGGTCCCGACCTGCTGCGCGCGGTGGCGGCCACCCGGGTGAGTCTGGGAGCGGCGGAGACCGAGTACCTCGCCGTCGAGGAGCAGCGCCGCCGGGTCGCAGGCGGTGGTCACCCACTTCCTGGCGGAGATGCTCTCCCGCGGCGTCGCGGACGCCGGCGTGCTGCGCGGCGAGCCGAGCCGCCAGGTGAGCCTCCGGCGGGGCGAGGCCGAACGGGTGGTGCCGCGCGATTCGATCCTGTCCTTCGCCGACCTGATGGAGCGGGCGGAGGCCGCCGCCAGCGCGGTCGACGATCCCGCCGGCCAGCGCGCGGTGCGGCGGCTGGTCGGCGCCGTTCTACCATCCCACGATCGTGCCCGACCTCGCGCTCACCTCCGTCGCGCCGGGAGCAGCTCCGAGCGAGCGTGGATCCGGTGAAGTACTACGTGAGCGCCGGCGAGCGGATCACCACCGCGGGACAGCCGGTCACCGAGGTCGGCCGGGCCAAGCTCGCGGCGCTGCAGGTCCAGATCGGGAAGCGCGGCAGCGGGCATCCGTTCCTGCGCGGCGCCGCCGGCGCGCTGCTGTACAACGCGGTGGTGATGGCCGCGTTCTGGCTCCTGCTGCTCTTCTACCGCCGGGAGACCTACGACAAGCTGCGCGAAGTCATGTTCTTCGGCGTGCTCTTCTCGCTGGTGCTGCTGCTGACCGCGGGTCTCGACCGCGCGTTCCCAGGGCGGCCGGAGCTGGTGCCGATCCCCTTCGCCGCGATCGTGGTGACCCTGCTGTACAACGGCCGCGTCGGCATGGTGGCCGCGCTGATCCTCGCCGATCCTGCTCGACGGCCAGTGGGCCCTGCGGGGGAGCTCGATCCTGCTTCTTCGGCCTGGTGAGCGGCGTGGCGGGCGCGGTGGGGATCCGGGTGGTGCGCCGTCGCCGGCACCTCTACCTCACCATCGGCGTGATGGCGGCGGCCTCGGTGCTGGCGTCGGTGACGGTGGGGCTGATCGAGGGATGGACCACGGTCATGATCGGCGGCGAGCGCGTTTCTCGGCGTGCTGATGGCGCCGGCCAGCGCCTCGCTCGCGATGATCGTGACGCCGCTCGCCGAATCCGCCACCCGCATCACCACCGATCTCACGCTGCTCGAGCTGTCCGACCTCGGCCGTCCGCTGCTGCGCCGCCTCGCCCAGGAGGCTCCGGGCACCTGGGCCCACAGCCTGGCGATGGCGAACCTCTGCGAATCCGCCTGCAACATCATCGGGGCGAACGGACTGCTCGCCCGAGTCGGCTGTTACTACCACGACGTCGGCAAGCTGGCCAATCCGGCACTTCTTCATGGAGAACCAGGCCGGCGGACCCAATCCGCACGACGAGCTGAGCCCGAGCGAATCGGCCCGGATCATCCGGAATCACGTGCTGGACGGCATCGCGCTGGCGGAAAGCGCCGGGCTTCCGGAGGTCGTGAAAGCCTTTATTCCAGAACATCATGGGACCACTGAGATCACCTATTTTCTCAGCCGGGCCCGGCTGCTGGCGCCGGACGGCCGGGTCAACCCGGCCGACTTCCGCTATCCCGGGCCCCGGCCGCAGTCGGCCGAGACCGCGGTGGCCATGCTGGCCGATTCGGCGGAGGCGGTCGTGCGGGTGCTCGAGGACCGGCAGCCCCGAACGGGTGCGGGAGGCGATCGAGCAGCTGGTGGCGCAGAAGCTCGCCTCGGGCCAGCTGGACGAGGCGCCGCTCAGCCTGGTGGATCTCGACCGGATCAAGCGCGAATTCGCCCGGGTCATGTCCGGCACCTACCACAAGCGCATCGGGTATCCCCGTGCCGCCGGCGTCCCGCCGGAGCTCGAGACCGCCGAGCGTGCGTGAGGTGGTGGTCAGCGGCCGCCGCCTGCCGCTGCCGTCCGCCCTGGTCCGCCGGGTGGTGCGAGGGCGTGCTCGAGGGCGAGCGGCGCCCGGCGCTGGTCTCGGTCACCTTCCTCGGCCGCGACGCGATGCGGCGGCTGAACGCCGAGCACAAGGGCCGCGACGAGCCCACCGACGTGCTCGCCTTCGCCATGACCGACGGCGCCGGCGCGCACGGTGGGCGACGTGTACATCTGCGCCTGGGTCGCCGCCCGCGAGGCGAAGGCGCGCGGCGTGCCGCTGCGTGAGGAGCTGATCCGCCTGGTGGTGCACGGCACGCTGCACGCGCTCGGCCGCACCCATCCCGAGGGTGCCGGCGCGCACCCGCTCCGCGATGTGGCGCCGCCAGGAGCGGTACGTCGGAGCGCTGGCGTGATCGCGTTTCTGCAGCTCTTCCTCGCGCCGCTGGTGGCCGCCGCGCTCACCCTCTGGGCCGCGTGGCTCGCGCTGGCCGCGGAGTCGGACGCCGACCTTCCCCGCGCGCTCGGCGGCGACTGCCGCGCAGGAGGTGCCGGGCGGCTCGCTCTCCCGCCACCTGCACGTGGCCCATCTCGCGCTCCTGGTGCTCGCCGGCGCCGCCGCCGGGCGCGGCGGTGGCCTGGTGGGCGCGCTCGCCGATGGGGGGGCTGATCCGGCTGGTTCCGGCGATCGGGCTGGTCTGGATCGTCGGCGATCTGCTGCCGAGACTCGTCGCGGCCGTGGCGCCCGAGCTGACCCGTCCCGCCCGCCGCGGCGCGGCCGCCACCCTCGCGCCGCTCCGGCCCTTCCTCCGCCTCGCGGGCTGGGCCGACGCCAAAGCGCGCAACCGGATTCCCACCAGCCCGCCCGGAACGCCGGGCCCGCCGAGCGCGACATGCTGCTCGGCGTCTTCTCGCTGGCGGACACGACCGTGGCCGAGGTGATGACGCCGCGGATCGACATCGTCGCGGTGGACTCCTCCGCCAGCCGGGACGAGGTCATCGCGATACTCCGGCGCTCGGAGCACGCGCGGCTGCTGGTGTACGACGGCCATCCCGACGCGGTGGCCGGCGTCATCTACGCCAAGGACATCCTGGCCGGCGCCGACGAGCGGCGCGCCGTGGAACGCGGTCATCCGCCCCGCCGCGTTCGTGCCCGAGGGCAAGACGCTCGACCGCCAGCTCCGCGATTTCCAGCGCGGGCCCAGCCATCTCGCCGTCGTGGTGGACGAGTTCGGCGGCACGGCCGGCATCGTCACGCTGGAGGACATCCTGGAGCAGATCGTCGGCGAGATCCAGGACGAGTACGACACCGACGAGGTGGCAGCCGATCCAGGTGGTGGGGCCCGACCAGCTCCGGGTCGAGGGCGGCGTGGCGCTCTCCGAGCTGGAGGGCGTGCTGGGCCACAGCTTCGCGCGGGAAGACGTGAGCACGGTCGGCGGGCTGGTGCTGGCCGAATTCGGCCGGGTCCCGCGCGCCGGCGAGAGCATCGACCTCCAGGGCTACCGGCTCAGCGGTGGATCAGGTGGTCCGCCGGCGGGTGCGGCGGGTCGGCGTGCAGCGGATCGCGGAGATGGCGCCGGTCGGCGCCGACGGAGCGGGCCGGCGCCATGATCTGGCTCGTGGTCGCGGTCGGGCTGCTGATCGCCGTCTTCGGCGCCACCGCCGGCGCCGCGCTCATCACGGTGAGCCGCGCCGAGCTCACCCGCGCGGTCGGCCGGCGGCTCCGCGGCGCCGACGCCGTCGCTGGCCTGGCTCGCCGAGGTGGACGCCTATCTCACCGCCGCCTCGGCGACGACGTCGCTCGGCGTGCTGGTCGTCGGCGCGGCGCTGCCCGGCGCTGCTCGCGGGCTCGGGCACGCGGCTGCCGGTCGTGCTCCTGGCGCTGGTCGGCGTCCCGCTGGTGCTGCTCGCCGCGTACCTGGTGCCGCGGTGGCTCACGCTGCCCCGGGCGCAGGGCGTGGCCGACCGGGTGATGCCGCTCCTCCGGCCCTGGAGCCGGGTGCTCGGCCTGGTGCTGCCCGCCCGGACGGCCAAGCGGCCCACCGATCTCCGCTCCATCTGGCGTGAGGGCGCCGCCGTCGGCCTTCGGGCCGACGACGAGCTGGTGATGGTGGGCGGCGTGATGGCGTTCAGCGTCCGGCCGGTGCGCGAGGTGATGACGCCCGCGCACCGAGCTGGTGGCGGTGGACGAGCACGCGGCCCTGGAGGACATCCGGCAGGTCTTCGCCCAGAGCGGCTACAGCCGGATCCCGGTCTATCGCGGCACGCTCGACGAGATCGTCGGCATGCTGCACGCCTTCGATCTGTTCAAGCTGCGGCCGGGCGACCCGCTGCCGGTGCGCCCGGTGGCGGTGACGCCCGGCCAGCCGGAGCCTGCGGCGACCTCCTGCTCGACATGCAGCGCGAGCGGCGGCACCTCGCCGTCGTGCTCGACGAGTTCGGCGGCACCCTCGGCATCGCGACGCTGGAGGATCTGCTCGAGGAGCTGGTGGGCGAGATCTTCGACGAGCACGACGAGGAGGTGCGGCCCGAGCCGGCCGGCGGGCCCACCGTCTTCGAGACCGACGGCAACGTCTCGCCCGAGGCGATCGAGGAGCGGTTCGGCGTGGCGCTTCCCGACGGGCCGGTCCACCACCGTGGCGGGCCTGATCGTCGAGTGGGCCGGCCGGATTCCCAACGCGGGCGAGCGGTTCCTGGTCCGCGGGCTCGAGCTCGACATCATCGAGGCGTCGCCCACCCGGATCGAGCGCCTCATCATCCGCGCCGGCGGGACGCCGGCCGTCGCGCTCCCGTCCGGCAGCCGGCGCCGCATGAGCGCGTCCCCCGACCGCGTCGAGTGGATGGTGGATCTCGTCCGCAACGGCGAGATCCCCGTCTTCGTGCGCCGGGCCCACGACTTCGAGCCGGCCGACCTGGCCGACGTGCTCGCCGCGCTCGACGAGGACGAGCGGGTGGCGGTGGTGCAGGCGCTGCCGCCGGAGCTCTCCAGCCAGGCGCTGGCCGAGCTGCCCGAGGAGGCCCACGCCGAGGACACGCTCGCGGCGCTGAGTCCGGAGCGGGCGGCGCGAGATCGTCGAGGAGCTGGAGGACGACGACGCGGCCGACATCCTCCGGGAGATGGAGCCGCAGACGCAGGAGCGCATCCTCCAGGAGGTCGAGGACCGCGCCGAGGTCGAGCGGCTGCTGCGCTACGACGAGGAGACCGCCGGCGGCCGGATGACCACCCACCTCGTCACCGTGCGCGACACGGCCACCGCGGCGGAGGCGCTCGACGAGATCCGGCGGCAGTCGGAGGAGGTGGAGGAGTTCTACCAGGTCTTCGTGGTGGACGGCGACCGGCGCCTGGTCGGCATCCTGCCGTTCAAGAGCCTGGTGGTGAGCCGGCCCGAGCGCCCGATCCGCGAGTTCATGGCGGACGCCGACATCTCGGTCAAGCCCGATCTCGACCAGGAAGAGGTCGCCCGCCTCATGGCGCGGTACAACCTGCCGAGCGTCGCGGTGGTGGACGACAGCGGCCGGCTGCTCGGCCGGGTGACGTTCGACGACGTGATCGACGTGGTCGAGGCGGAGACCACGGAGGACCTGCTCAAGTTCGGCGGCGTCTCGCCCGACGAGGAGCTGGGCGGCGGATGGACCGACGTCGGTGCGGAGCCGGCTCCCGTGGCTCTACGTCAACCTGCTGACCGCGTTCCTCGCCGGCGGGCGTGGTCTACTTCTTCCGGGACACGATGCAGCGCACCGTGGCGCTGGCGGTGTGGATGCCGATCATCGCCGGCATGGGCGGGAACGCCGGCACCCAGGCGCTGGCGGTGACCGTCCGCCGGCTGGCGCTGGGGCTGATTCCCCAGCACCTGTTCCTCCGGGTGGTGGGGAAGGAGGTGCTGGTCGGCATCACCAACGGACTCGCGATCGGCGTCGTGGTCGGCGCCGTCGCCGCGCTGCTGGGCGAGCAGCCGATGCTGGGGCTCGTCGTGTTCCTGGCGATGGCGGTGCAATCTGCTCGTCGCCGGCTTCGCCGGCGCCTTCATTCCCATCGTGCTGGAGCGGCTCGGGGTCGATCCGGCGATCGCCTCCTCGATCTTCGTCACCACCTTCACCGAACGTCTGCGGCTTCCTGCTGCTCCTCGGCCTGGCGGGATGGCTGCTGCTCTGACGCCGCGCTGAATGCGCGTCCTCGTCGTCTTCACCCGCCTCTTTCCCGTTCGTCCTCGCCTTTCTCTGGGATCGCCGGCGCTTCCTCGTGTTCGGCCGCCCGCCGCGGCGAAACGAGGAGCGCCACCGGCGCCGGGCGGCGCGGCTCACCCGGCACCGTCGCCGACCTCGGCCCCGCCTTCATCAAGCTGGCCCAGGTCTTCGCCGCGCGGGCCGACATCCTGCCCGAGCCCTATCTCTCGGCCATCGGCACGCTGACCGATCAGGTGCCGCCGCTGCCGCCGGGCGTCGCGGAGGCGGTGATCCGCGGGGAGCTGGGCGAGGACGCCGGCCGGATCTTCGAGCGGTTCGACGCCGAGCCGCTCGCCGCCGCGTCGCTGGGCCAGGTGCATCGCGCGTCGTACCGCGGGCGCGAAGTGGTGGTCAAGGTGCTGCGGCCCGGGCGTCGAGGAGGTGGTGCGCCGCGACCTCGACGTCTCCTTCCGGATCCTCTTCCTCCTCAACCTGCTGTTTCCCGGCCATCAGGTCCGGGCGATCACCGCGATCGTGAGCGAGTTCTCCAAGCGGATCGCCGACGAGCTCGACTTCCGCGAGGAGGCCCGCAACGCGGCGACGCTGAAGCGGAACTTCGCCGCCGAGCCGAAGGTGGTGGTGCCCGAGGTCGTGGCCGACCTGGTGCGGCGGCGGGTGCTGGTGCTCGAGTACGTCGAGGGCACCCGGATCGACCGGCTGCAGCAGCGGCTCGCCGTCGGGCGAGCTGCGGCTCGACGCGCTGATGGCGACGCTGGCCGAGATGTACATCAAGATGATGCTGGAGGACGGCGTCTTTCACGCCGACCCGCATGCCGGCAACCTGCTGGTGGACGCCGCAGGGCCGGCTGGTGCTGCTCGACTTCGGGATGGTGCTCCAGGTGGAGCGGGAGACCCGGCGCCGGCTGGTCGAGGCCGTCCTCGCCGCCGCCCGGCAGGACGTGGACGGCCTGATCAACGCCTTCTACGAGCTCGGGATCCTGGATCCCGACGTGGACCGGGGCACGGTGCGGGACGCGGCGCGGAGCCTGATGGCGATCACGATCCGCGACGACGTCTCGTCCCGGCAGATCCAGCAGCTGGTGGAGCAGGTGCTCCAGACCTTCTACGAGTGGCCGCTGGTGCTGCCCGTCGAACCTGGTCTACTTCGGCCGCGCGGCGGTGCTGGTCGAGGGGATCGGGCTCCGCTACGACCCCGACTTCAACGCCCTCGCCGACGGCCCGGCCGGTGGTGGCGCGCTCGGCCACCCGGCTGATTCAGGGAGTGCTGGAGCAGGACCCGCGGGCCCGGATCACCGACTGGACCCAGGAGGCGATCGCCGCGGTCCGCACGGTGCGCGACCTGGTGCGCCGGGTGGAGCGGGACGAGCTGCGGGTCCGCTCGCATCCCCGCGACGTGCTCGAGCTGCAGCGCTTCCTCGCCCAGCAGGTGCGGCGGGCGCTGCTGGCGCTCTTCGCCTTCACGGTCGCGCGTCATCACCAGCGTGCTGTACCTCGCGACCCGCCGGCTCGCCATCCTGGTGCCGGGGCTGCTGCTCTCGTTCGGGATGTTCCTGGTGATCTTCCTGCTGCCCGCCCACCTGTTCCAGAACCCGCTCCGCTTCCGCCGCAAGTGGCCGGGCGCCGTGATGAGCCTTCCGTCCGGTAGCCGTGCTCGTTCCCAAGCTGGTCACCACCCTCCAGACCTACACCCGCGCCCAGTTCGCCGCCGACGCCGTCGCCGGCGTGATCGTCGGCGTCGTCGCCCTCCCGCTGGCCATCGCCTTCGCCATCGCGAGCGGGGTGACGCCCGACCGCGGCCTCTACACCGCGGTGATCGCCGGCTTCCTGATCTCGGCGCTGGGCGGCTCGCGGGTGCAGATCGGCGGGCCCGACCGGCGCCTTCGTGGTGATCGTCTACGGGATCGTGCAGCAGTACGGCGTGGACGGCCTGCTGGCCGCCACGCTGATGGCCGGCTTCATCCTGCTGGCGCTCGGCCTGGCGAAGCTGGGCGGCGCGATCAAGTTCATCCCCTTTCCCGTCGTCACCGGCTTCACCGCGGCCATCGGCGCGCTCATCGCCATCCAGCAGCTCCGCGACGCGCTGGGCCTCCGCATGAGCGACCCGCCGGCCGAGCTGGTCGAGCGCATCTGCGGCGTACGTCGAGCACGCCGGCGACGGTCAACCCGTACGCGGTCGGGCATCACCGCGCTCACGCTCCTGCATCCTGCTGCTCTGGCCGCGGCTCAGCCACCGGGTGCCGTCGCCGCTGGTGGCTCTGCTCGCGGTGACGGCCGCCGCGCAGCTGCTCGACCTGCCGGTGGAGACGATCGGCAGCCGCTTCGGCACGATCCCCGCCACGCTCCCGGTTCCGGTGCTGCCCTCGATCTCCTTCGCCGAGCTCCGCGAGCTGGTGGGCCCCGCGCTCGCCATCGCGGCCCTGGGCGCCATCGAGTCGCTGCTCTCCGCGGTGGTGGCCGACGGCATGATCGGCGGGCGGCACCGGTCGAACATGGAGCTCGTCGCCCAGGGGGTCGCCAACATCGTCTCCCCGCTGTTCGGCGGCATGCCGGCGACCGGGGCGATCGCCCGGACCGCGACCAACATCAAGAGCGGGGGCCGCACGCCGGTCGCGGGGATCGATGCACGCGCTGACGCTGCTGCTCATCACCCTGTTCTTCGGCCGCTGGGCCGAGCTCATCCCGCTGGCCGTCCTGGCGGCGATCGTGCTCGTCGTCGCCTACCGCTTGAGCGAGTGGCGGGTGTTCGTGCACGAGCTGCGGGCGCCCCGGAGCGACGCCATCGTGATGGTGACGACGTTCCTGCTCACCCTGCTGGTGGACCTGACCGTGGGGATCGGTGTCGGGATGGTCCTGGCCGCGTTCCTGTTCATGAAGCGGATGGCGGAGGTCACCAACATCACCATCGTCCGGCGCGAGTTCGAGGAGGCCGGGCGAGCCGCCGGCGACGACCGGGGCGCGATCTACCGGCGCAAGATCCCCCCGGGCGTGGAGGTCTACGAGATCAACGGGCCCTTCTTCTTCGGAGCGGCGGAGAAGTTCAAGCAGACCCTGGGCGAAGTGTCGCGCCGGCCGAAGGTACTGGTGATCCGGATGCGCAACGTGCCCGCGATCGACTCCACCGCGATGCACGCGCTCAAGGACCTGGTGCGCCGGACCCGGTCCGAGGGCACCCATGTCCTGCTGAGCGACGTTCGCTCCCAGCCGCTCGTCGCGCTGGGGCGCTCGGGGCTGCTGGACGAGATCGGCGAGGACGAACCTGTTCGGCGACGTGGACGAGGCGCTGGAGGCGGCGCGCCAGCGATTGCAGCCCGCGACGGCCTGACCTCGTCGCGATCCGCTTGCCTCTCCCCGGGCGCGGGGCGACCTTTCTGCCATGGATCCGGATCTTCTGCTCGCGGACCTCGCGGCCGGCAAGACGGCCGCGCTGGCGCGGGCGATCTCGGTGGTCGAGAACGGCCGACCGGGGTTCGAGCGCCTGCTCGCGGGGGTCCACCGCTCCCTCGGCCGGGCGCGCCGCATCGGGATCACCGGCCCCCGGGGGCCGGGAAGTCCACCCTGGTCGAGCGCCTGGTCATCGCCTACCGCGCCGCGGGCCTCCGCGTCGGCGTCGTCGCGGTGGACCCCACCAGCCCATTCACCGGCGGCGCCCTCCTCGGCGACCGCATCCGCATGGAATCCGTCGCGCTGGATGAGGGCGTGTACATCCGCTCGATGGCCAGCCGCGGCTCGCTCGGCGGCCTCGCCACCAGCACCCGCGAAGTCTCCGACCTCCTCGACGCCGCCGGGTTCGACCGGATCCTGGTGGAGACCGTCGGCGTCGGCCAGTCCGAGCTCGACGTCGCCCGCATGGCGGACACGACCATCCTGGTGCTCGTCCCCGAGTCGGGCGACGGCATCCAGACGCTCAAGTCCGGCGTCATGGAGGCCGCCGACATCTTCGCCGTCAACAAGGCCGACCGGCCGGGCGCCGACAAGCTGCGGCACGAGATCGAAGTCACCCTCGGCATCCGACGCGGCAACGCCTACCGCAACATGCCCGCGCATCACGGCTATCGGGCCTCGCGGGCGGTACCGGAAAGCGCGCCGGAGACGGCCGCGCCGGCCGCGGGGGATGGGCCGTGGGAGCACCCGGTCGTGCTCACCGTCGCCGCCAAGGGCGAGGGGATCGACCAGCTGGTCGCCGCGCTCGACCGGCACCACGAGTGGCTGGGGCGGTCGGGCACGCTGGAGGCGCGCCGGCGCCGGCGGATGGTCGAGCGGACCCGCGAGGTGGTGGACCGCGCCGCGCGGCGCTGGATGTGGGACGAGACCCACGCCGAGCAGCTCATCAGCGACCGGCTGGATCAGATGGTCGACGGCAAGCTGAGTCCGTACGACGTGGCCACCGAGGTGCTGGACGGTCTCAAACAGGGTGCCCGCCTATGACGACGTGGGGAACCGAGCTGGAGCGGGAGGTCGAGCGGCTTCGCGCCGAGGTCGCCGCCTGGCGCGCGAAGGCGGCGGCGCTCCCGGTCCGGGAGGACGCGGAGTTCTCCTCGGTGTCGGGGCGCGAGGTCGAGCCGCTCTACACCCCGCTCGATCTGCCGCCCGATCCGCAGCGCGCCCTCGGCCTGCCGGGCGAGTTCCCCTACACCCGCGGCATCCATCCCACGATGTACCGCGGGCAGGCTCTGGACCATGCGGCAGTTCGCCGGGTTCGGGACCGCGGAGGACACCAACGAGCGCTACAAGTTCCTGCTGGAGCGCGGCCAGACCGGCCTCTCCGTCGCCTTCGACTTCCCGACCCTGATGGGCTACGACTCCGACCATCCCCGCTCCGAGGGCGAGGTGGGGAAGTGCGGCGTGGCCATCTCCAGCCTCGCCGACATGGAGACCCTGTTCGACGGGATCCCGCTCGACCAGGTCTCCACCTCCATGACCATCAACGGCCCCGCCGCGATGCTGTTCTGCTTCTACGTCGCGGCGGCGGAGAAGCAGGGCGTGCCGATCGACCGGCTCCAGGGGACGATCCAGAACGACATCCTCAAGGAGTACATGGCGCAGCACGCCTGGATCTATCCCGGCGGAGCCGGCGCTCAAGATCATCGTGGACCTGTTCGAGTGGGCCGCCGAGCACACGCCCAAGTGGAACACGATCTCGATCTCCGGCTACCACATCCGGGAGGCCGGCGCGACCGCGGCCCAGGAGCTGGCGTTCACCCTCGCGAACGGGTTCTGCTACGTGGAGCACGGCCTCGCGCGCGGGCTGCACGTGGACCGCTTCGCGCCGCGGCTGTCGTTCTTCTGGGACGTGCACAACGACTTCTTCGAGGAGATCGCCAAGCTGCGCGCGGCCCGGCGGATCTGGGCCCGGCACCTGCGCGAGCGCTACGGCGCCGCGGACTCCCGCAGCTGGAAGATGCGGTTCCACTGCCAGACGGCGGGCGTCACCCTCACCGCGCAGCAGCCGCAGAACAACATCGTGCGGGTGGCCTATCAGGCGCTCGCGGCGGTGCTGGGCGGCACCCAGTCGCTGCACACCAACGCGCTGGACGAGACCCTGGCGCTGCCGACCGAGGAGTCGGTGCGGGTCGCGCTCCGGACCCAGCAGATCCTGGCCTACGAGACCGGCGTTCCCAACGTCGCCGATCCGCTCGGCGGCTCGTACTACGTCGAGGCGCTGACCGACGCGCTCGAGCGCGAGGCCGAGGGCCTGTTCGCCGAGATCGATGCCCAGGGCGGCGTGGTGCGGGCGATCGAATCGGGCTGGTTCCAGCGCCAGATCGCGCACTCGTCCATGCGGTTCCAGAGCGCGGTGGAGCAGGGGCGCCGGACCGTGGTCGGCGTCAACGAATTCGTGGAGGAGGAGGAGCCGCCGGTCGAGATCCTGAAGGTCGGGGACGCGGCGGAGCGAACCCAGCGAGAGCGGCTGGCCCGGCTGCGCGCCGGCCGCGACGCCGCGCGTGGTCGCCGAGCGCCTGGCGGCGCTCCGGAGCGCCGCGGCGGAAGACCGCAACATCATACCCGCGATGCTGGACTGTGCCCGTGCGTACTGCACGCTGTACGAGATCCGGCACGTGCTCGAGGAGATCTATGGCAACTATCGCGAGCCGGTATTCTTCTGACCGGGCGCGGGGCGACGGCGCCACCGAGCGGGTGCGGCTGCAGCGGCTCGGGGCGATGAACGCCGGCAGGCACCGGGTGGTGACCTGCTACCTCAAGCTCGAGCCGCGCGACCGCAGTCGCGGCAAGTATCTGATCAAGCTCAAGAACCGGGTCCGGGAGGTGGTCCAGGCGCTGCCGCGGCTGGGGCTCGACCGCGCCACGCAGGACGAGGTCGCCCGCGATCTGGAGCGGGTCCAGACCCACCTGAGGAGCCAGGGGAATCTCCCGTCCACCCAGGGGATCGCGATCTTCGCCTGCGGCCCGATCGGGCTCTTCGAGTCGATCCCGCTGCCCTTCGTCTACCGCTCCCGCCTCGCGGTGGATACCTCCCCGCTGGTGCGGGAGCTCGCCTCGGTGGAAGACGAGTTCGGCCGGCTGCTCACCGTCGTGCTCGACCGGACCGCGGCGCGATTCTTCGAGGTCACCGCCTACGATGCCACCGAGCTGCCCAGCCTCCGGGCGGACAGCACCCGGGGCAAGCGGTTCCGCGGTGACGACGACGGGCCGTCCGGCTGGGGCGAGCACACCTACAACAACCGCATCCGCGAGGAGAAGCAGCGTCACTTCGAGGCGATCGCGCGGGAGCTGTTCGCCATCGACCGGCGCCAGCCCGCCCACGGCATCGTGCTGGCGGGCACCGGCACCGAGGCCGCCGCGGTCGAGCCGTTCCTCCACAACTACCTGGTCGAGCGGGTGCTCGGCACCGCCCGTCTCAATCCCAAGGAGCGCCAGCCCCGCGCTGGTGCACGAGGCCACCCTCGCGGTCCGCGAGGCATGGGAGCGCGACTCGGAGCGGGCGCTGGTTCACGAGATGCAGGAGAGCGCGGGGAGCGGCTGGTCGGTCAACGGGATGACGCCCACGCTGCGCGCGCTCTCGCGCGGCCAGGTGCGAGCCCTCCTGGTTCATGCCGACGCCGGGGAGCCCGGATTCCGCTGCGCCGACTCCGGCCGGCTGGCCCTCACCGAGCGCGACTGCCGCGGCGAGGGTGAGCCGGTGCCGGTGCTGGACGTGGTGGACGACGCGATCGAGGAGGCGCTGCGCCAGGGTGTGGACGTCAATGTGGTCTACGAGCCCGAGCGCGCGCGATGCGATCGAGGGGCTCGCCGGCCTGCTGCGCTTCCGCTGACCGCCTCCGCCCGCATGCCGGCGTCGTTGAAGGCGGTGCTCTTCGACGCCGGCAACACGCTCCTCTTCCTCGATCACGACCGGATGGCGGCCGCCGTCGGTGCGGCCCTCGGCGTTCCCCTCGATCCCGCGCCGGCTCGGCGGCGCCGCCGGCGATGCGGCGCGGGCGGCGGAGCGCGCGCGGGGCGTGGACCGCGACCGTGCGCGGGTCTATCTCGAGGCGCTGTTCACCGGCGCCGGCGTGCCGGCCGCCCGGATGGAGGAAGTGCGCGGCTGCCTCCAGCGGCTGCACGGCGAGAATCACCTGTGGTGCCGTCTCGCCGACCGGCACCCGCGAGGCGTTGACCGGCTGCGAGTCCGCCGGGCTCCTGCTCGGCGTGATCTCCAACAGCGACGGCCGGGTGGAGGAGGCGCTGGTCGCCGCGGGGCTCCGCGACTGCTTCGACGTCGTGCTGGATTCCGCGTTGGTCGGTGTGGAAAAGCCGGACCCCGCTATCTTCCGTGCCGCGCTCGCCGCCCTCGGTGTCGCGCCGGCCGAGGCGCTCTACGTGGGCGACCTGTACGAGGTGGACGTGGTCGGCGCCCGGGCGGCGGGCATGGAGGCGGTCCTGCTGGTTCCGGACGCCACTGGCCCCGGCCCCGATTGCCGGCGGATTCTCTTCGCTCACCGCGCTGGCCGACGACCTGTTGAACGGAGGACGCCACCTGACGATGCCGGGCTCCAATCGCTCGCTGCCGCGGCCGATCCGCGTGCTGGTCGCCAAGCCCGGTCTCGACGGCCACGACCGCGGCGCCAAGGTCGTGGCCGCCGCCCTGCGCGACGCCGGCATGGAGGTGGTCTACACCGGGCTGCATCAGACGCCGGAGATGATCGCCACGGCCGCGGTGCAGGAGGACGTGGACGTGGTCGGGCTCTCCATCCTGTCCGGCGCCCACATGACGCTCTTTCCTCGAGTCCGCCAGCTGATGGTCGAATCGGGACGGCCCGACATCCTGGTGACCGGCGGCGGGATCATTCCGGCGGAGGACATGGCCGCGCTCCAGGAGCAGGGCATCGGCCGCCTGTTCGGGCCCGGCACACCCACGTCCGACCTGATCGAGTACATCGAGTCGTGGGCGGCCCAACACCTCGATGCCTGAGGCCGGCGACGTGACCGCTATCCGCCCAGTCGAAGGAGAGCCGCCTGCGGCAGCTCAGCGACGAGTATCGCCGGCTGGCCGCGCAGCTCCAGGAAGGGCGGCGGCGCCGCGCGCGTCGCCAAGATGCACCAGCAGGGCAAGCTCTCGCCCCGCGAGCGGGTGCAGGGGTTGCTGGATCCGGGGGCGCCCTGGCTCGAGCTCGGCCTGCTGGTGGCGCACGACCAATACGAGGGCCAGGCCCCGGGGGCCGGCGTCATCACCGGGGTGGGCGTGGTCGAGGGCCGCGAGGTCGTCGTGGTGGCGAACGACGCCACGGTGAAGGCGGGATCGTGGTGGCCGGAGACCATCCGGAAGATCCTCCGCGCGCAGGAAGTGGCGATGCGGCAGCGGGTGCCCATCGTCTATCTGGTGGACAGCGCCGGCGTGAACCTGCCCTACCAGGGCGGCGTCTTCCCCGGCCAGTACGGCGCCGCCCGGATCTTCTACTACAACTCCATCATGCGGCGGTACCTCCACGTGCCGCAGATCAGCGCCGTCATGGGCAGCTGCGTCGCGGGCGGCGCGTATCTGCCGGCGCTCTCCGACGTGATCTTCATGGTCGAGGGCACCAGCTTCATGGGCCTGGGCGGCCCCAACCTGGTGAAGGGCGCGACCGGGCAGACCATCGACGCCGAGACGCTGGGCGGGCGCGCGCACCCATACCGAGCTGAGCGCCGTGGCTCACTACCGCGCGGCGAACGACAAGGAGTGCCTCCAGCGGATACGCGACTATATCGGCCGCCTGCCGCGGCTGGAGGCCGTCGGCCACCGCGTCCTGCCCGTGCGCCCGCCCGCCCGGCCGACCACCGACCTGTACGACATCCTCCCGCACGATCACCGCCTCTCCTACGACATGCGCCACGTGCTGGCCTGCCTGCTCGACGGCGGCTCGCTCGACGAGTTCCAGCCCGACGTCGCGAAGGAGATGATCTGCGGGCACGCGCACATCGGCGGGTGGCCGGTGGCGGTGATCGCGAACCAGCGCGGCATCGTCAAGGGTCTGCCCGGGGAGCGACCGCGATTCGGCGGGATCCTCTACACCGGGAGCGCGGAGAAGGTCGCCTACTTCATCGAGACCGCCAGCCGGGAGCGGCTCCCGATCCTCTTCGTTCAGGACGTGAGCGGCTTCATGGTGGGGCCCGAGGCGGAGCACTCCGGGATCATCCGCGCCGGCGCCCACTTCGTCGAGGCGATGGCGACCGCGGTCGTGCCGAAGATCGTGCTGACGGTGAACCACGCCTCGGGCGCGGGCTACTACGCGATGGCGGGGCAGGGGTTCGATCCCGACTTCATCCTCTCCTGGCCCACGGGCAGGATGGGGGTGATGGAGGGCGAGTCGGCCGTGATGGCGGTGCACGGACCGGAGATCGAGCGGGCCCAGCGGGAGAAGCGGGAGGTGGCGCCTGAGGTCCAGCGCTCGATGGAGTCGATGCGCGCCGACTACGAGATGCAGCTCGACGCCCGGCACGCCGCCGCGCGGGGCCACGTGGATGCGATCGTCACGCCCGAGGAGACCCGCGAGCAGATCGCCTTCGCCCTCCGCGTCTGCGCCAACTACGCCGGCCCTCACCTCGGTCCCTTCGTGCTGCCGCCGATCGACGCGGCCTCCGCCCGGTAACGTTCCGATGCGTCTGCATTGGCTCGCTGGCCGCGGCGATGGTGCTCGCCTGCGCCCCCTCGTCGCGCGAACGGCCCTCCAGCCACCCCGAGCCCCGCATCGATCCCGCGCCCGCCTCTCGCCCGCCGCTGCGGGTGCCTGCCTCGGGAGGAGAACGGTCGAGCGGTTGGCGCCGCCGGAGGTGGCGTACGCCCACGGGTGGATGCCGCTCGCGAGCACCGGCGCGGACCGATTCGTTCGCGAGCATCCCACCTATGATGGCCGCGGCGTCCTGATCGCGATTCTCGACACCGGCGTGGATCCCGGCGTCCCGGGGCTGGGCAGGACCTCCGACGGGCGATCCCAAGCTGGTGGACCTCCGGGATTTCTCCGGCGAGGGCCGGGTGCCACTCGCCCGAGTCTCTCCGCGAGGCGACACCGTGGAGATCGCCGGCCGGAAGCTCGGCGGATTCGGGCGGGTGGTCGGGCTGAACACCGCCGGTCCCTACTACGCCGGGACGCTGCGCGAGCTGGCGCTTGGCGAGCCGCCCGCCGTCGGATCTCGACGGCGACGGCGAGGCGGCCGACACCCTGGCCCTGGTCGTCACCCGCGCCACCGACGGCTGGGTGGTGCTGGCGGATACCGACGGCGACGGATCGCTGGCGGGCGAGCGCCCGGTGCTGGATTATCGCGCTTGGCAGGCAGAGCTTCGGCTGGGCGTCGCGCGGGGCACGCGCCGCGTGTGAACCTGGCAGCGAACTTCTTCGAGCGCGGCGGCGAGCCGGTGCTCGATCTGGTCTTCGCGCTCGACGCCCACGGCACCCACGTGGCCGGCATCGCCGCCGCGCACGACCTCTACGGCGTGAGCGGGTTCGACGGCGTGGCGCCCGGCGCCCAGCTGCTCGGCCTCAAGATCTCCAACCGCGCGAACGGCAGCGTCTCCACCAGCGGCGCCATCGTGGCGGCGATGGACCACGCCATCCGCTTCGCCGCCGCCCGGCGAATGCCGCTGGTGATCAACCTCAGCTTCGGCGTGGGCAACGAGCGCGAAGGAGAGGCCCGCATCGACCTGCTGGTGGATTCGGTGCTGGCGAGGCATCCGGAAGTCGCGCTCACCGTCGCCGCCGGCAACGACGGGCCGGGGCTCTCCACCATCGGCTTTCCCGGGTCGGCGCGGCCGGGCGATCTCGGTGGGCGGCACGATACCGTCGGTCTTCCTGCCACCCACCCGAACCGGCGCCGCGACGGAAATGGTCGCGGACTTCAGCGCCCGCGGCGGCGAGGTGGCAAAGCCCGACATCCTCGCGCCCGGTGTGGCGTACAGCAGCGTGCCCCTGTGGAACGCGGGCGAGGAAGTGAAGCAGGGGACCAGCATGGCGGCGCCCCACGCCGCCGGCCTGGTGGCGCTGCTGCTGTCTTCACTCGCGCAGGAGCAGCGGCCGGCCGATGCGCGCACCCTGCGGCAGGCGCTGATGGTGACGGCACGCCCGAGTCCGCGGCGGCGGTTACCTGGACGAGGGCAGGGGGCTGCCCGACGTGGATGCGGCATACCGCTGGCTGCGGGACGGCGGAACGGCCCCGGACATCGAGGTGACCATTCGCGGGCCGGCGGACGACGGGCGGGTGGGTGACGGCCGGCTCCGGAGCCGGGAGGACCGGAGTGCAGACGTTCGAGATCCGGCGCCCACCGGGTGCGGCGGACGCCACCTACTCGCTTCGGAGCGACGCCTCCTGGCTCACCGGGCCGGACCAGGTCACCCTGTCGGGTGAGGTCACCCGGATCCGGCTGCGGTATGCGGCCGACGGACTCGAGGCGCCCGGAGCGTACACCGGGGTCGTCTCCGGGTGGCCCGCGGACACGCTTGCCGGGCCCGGGTTCCGCCTGGTGACAACGGTCGTCGTGCCCGCCGGGGCCTCCGATACCGCACCGCTCCGCCGGGAAGTTCCGGTCGGTCCAGGGGAGACGCTCCGCTCCTTCTTCTCCGCCGACAGCGCCCGACCGTTCGAGGTCCGGGTGTCCTCCGCCCCGGGGCAGCGGGGACTCGCCTACCTGCACGAGCCAGGCGGGGCGCCCTTCCGGGAAGTCAGCCCCCGCCCGTTGGGCCTCGGCGCTGAGGGTGCCACCTATCGGGTGGACGCGCGCGACGCGGTGCAGGGGGAGTATCAGGCCGCCGCAACCTCCGTCCTCGGGGGGCGCATGACGGTGACGGCGGTGGTCGCGCGGTCGCCGGTCACCATCGCTGCCAGTCGTGCGGACGACGCGGCCCTGGGCGAGCTGACCAACGTGAGCGGCAAGGCCGTCGCAGCGCGGGTCGAGCTGCGGTTGCGAGGGGCAGAACGTCAGGACACCGTGCGGGCGCGTGGCGCTGCCGTTCAGCGCATCCCCTTCGACATTCCCGCCTGGGCGACTGGCCTCGAGGTGGACGTGTCGATGGATCGCGAACAGTGGGGCAGGTTCAGCGATTTCGGCGTCACGGTCCTCGATTCGACGGGCCGGCAGCTGGCTCAGGATCCCATGGAGTACGCCTTCGGCCGGCTCAGCACGGTCCTCCCCGACGGGCACGGGGGCACCGGCGCGGAGCTGACGCTGCTTCCCTGGCTTCGCCGATCCCGCGGACGACCGGCCCTGGAGCGCTCACCGCCACCATCCGGTTGTACGCGGATTCCGCCGTGGCGGTCGCGGCCACCGGGAGCGGAGAGGTATCGCTGGAACCGGGACAGCGCGCCTCGGTCCGGTTCCAGCTCCCCCCGCTCCATGGCCGATGCCACAGGGGTTCGCGCCGCTCGGCGTATTCCTCGCGCGAGTCGGACCGCAGGTGTGGACCCGGGAGAGCGGCTTCGCAAAGAGGGGCGGACGATGAGCGCGCGGATCGTGCGGATCGCCGCCGGCCAGGGATTCTGGGGCGATTGGCTCGAGGCGCCGGTGCGGCAGGTGCGCGGCGGGCCGATCGACTACCTGATGATGGACTACCTCGCCGAAGTCACGATGTCCATCATGCAGAAACAGAAGTCACGCGATCCCCGGGCCGGCTACGCCCGCGATTTCGTGCCGCTCATGGAGCGGATTCTGCCGGACATCGTGAAGCGCAGAATCAAGGTCACCTCCAATGCCGGCGGCGTGAACCCGCGCGGTTGCGCCGAGGCGGTGCTCGAGGTGGCGCGCAAGCTGGGCCTCGCTGGCAAGCTGAAGGTGGGGCTGGTGACGGGCGACGACATCCTCGGCCGGCTCGACGAGCTCATCGCGCGAGGCCACGCGCTGGCGGATATGGAGACCGGCCGGCCGCTCGCCGAGATCCGCGACCGGGTGCTGTCGGCGAACGCCTATCTGGGCATGGCCCCGATCGTCGAGGCACTGCGCGGCGGCGCCGACGTGGTCGTCACCGGCCGGGTAACCGACACCGGCCTCACCCTCGGCCCGATCTTCCACGAGTTCGGCTGGTCGCCGGAGGACTGGGACAAGGTGGCGGCCGGCACGGTCGCCGGGCACATCATCGAGTGCGGCGCGCAGGCATCCGGCGGCAACCTCCTCAAGGGCTGGCGCTCGGTGAAGGGCCTGGCCGATCCCGGCTTTCCGATCGTCGAGGCCTCCCCCGACGGCAGCTTCGTCGTGACCAAGCATCCGGGCACGGGCGGGGTGGTCTCGGTGGCCTCGGTGACGGAGCAGCTGGTCTACGAGATGGGCGACCCGCAGAGCTACATCACCCCTGACGGCGTGGCCGACTTCACCAGCATCCGCCTGCGACCGGCCGGCCGCGATCGGGTGGCGGTGTCCGGCATCCGTGGGGCGCCACGGACGCCGATGCTCAAGGTTTCCATCGCGTATTTCTACGGATACAAGGCGGTGGGAACGCTGGTGTACGCCTGGCCCGAGGCCTACGACAAGGCGAAGGCCGCCGACCGGATTCTCCGCCGTCGGCTGGCGGACCTCGGCCTGGAATTCGAGCAGATACTCACCGAATTTGTTGGCGTGAACGCGACCCACGGACGGCTGAGCGGCGCTCCGAATCCCGACCTCCCCGAGGTGCAGCTTCGCGTCGGCGTGCGGTCGCGGGACAAGTCGGCGGTCGAGCGGTTCACCCGGGAGATCGCACCGCTGGTGCTGACGGGTCCGCCGAGCGTCACCGGCTTCGCCGGCGGGCGGCCGGCGGTGGAGGAAGTGGTGGCGTACTGGCCGGCGCTTGATCGACCGCCGGGAGATCGAGCGGCACGTGAAGGTGGAGATCCTGTCGGCATGAGCGACGGCGGAACGGCGGAACGGCGGAACGGCGGAAGCTTCCGGAAGCAATTTCTGGTTCGGGGAGGCTGAATGGCACGCGGGTCCAACCAGAAAACTGGCGCCCGAGCCGGCGCGGGTCCGCCGTTCCGCCGTTCCGCCGTTCCGCCGCGTTACAGCTCCGCTAGCTCGCCCACGCCCGCTCGGGCGACAAGGGCAATACGGCCAACGTGGGCCTCATCGCGCTGGAGCCGGAGTACTATCCCATCCTGGTGCGCGAAGTGACGACGGCGCGGGTGGCCCGGCACTTCAAGGGCATGGTGAGCGGGGTGGACCGCTTCGAGCTGCCCAACCTGAACGCGCTCAACTTCCTCCTGCACGACGCGCTGGACGGCGGCGGCACGATCTCGCTCAAGACCGACGCCCAGGGCAAGGTCTACTCCACCGCGCTGCTGCGGATGGAGATCCCGGTGCCGGCGGCGCTCGCCCGACGGCTGGCTCGCGGATGAATCCGGTGGCCACCCCGCTTGCTTCGACCCGGGAGGAGGGGGTGCTCACCCTCACCCTCAACCGCCCCGACAAGCGTAACGCGCTCAGCTCGGCCGTCATCGAGGCGCTGCACCAGGCGCTCGACGGGGCGGACCTCGACGCGGCCGTGCGAGTGGTGGTGCTCGCCGGAGCGGGCAAGGATTTCTGCGCCGGCGCCGACCTGGAGGAGCTGCTCGCCTCGGCGGACGCCAGCCCCGAAGTCAACGAAGCCGCCGCGCTCCGTCTGGGCGCGCTGTTCGGCCGGATGCGCGGCCTTCCCAAGCCGGTGGTCGCGGTGGTCAAGGGGCGGGCGCTGGCTGGCGGGGCGGGACTCATGACCGCCTGCGACATCGTGCTCGCGGGCGCCGGCGCCCAGGTCGGGTATCCCGAGGTGCTCCGCGGGTTCGTCCCGGCGATGGTGATGACGATGCTGCGCCGGCTGGTGGGAGAGAAGGTGGCGCTCGATCTGGTCCTCACCGGCCGCCTGCTGAGCGCCACGGAGGCGCACGCGCTGCGGCCTCGTCTCCCGGGTGGTGCCGGAAGGCGACCTCGAGCGGGAGGCCGGCGAGCTGGCCCGGGCCCTCGCGGCGGCGCCGGCCTCCGCGCTGGCGCTCACCAAGCAGCTCTTCTACCAGCTCGACGGCCAATCGTTCGACCAGGGCATCGCGCTCGGCGCCCGGGTCAACGCGCGTGGCCCGGCAGGGGCCGGACTTCAGGGACGCGATCGGCGCGCTTCCTGGCACGCACATGAGCATCAATCGTATCCGCCTCGTCTTGTCGCTGACCGGCATGGTACTGGCCGTTCTGGCGATCATGCTGAACGATCGCCGGGTGGTGTGGGGTGCCATCGCGCTGCTCGGGGCGTCGCTCTTGCTGCGGCTGGTGGCCGGCCGCCTGGGGCGAGGGAGGGACGGGAGGCAATTGTGACGCAGATCACACGTCCTGGTGACCGGCTGCACTAGTTTCCCGTCGCAACGCAGGACCATCGGAAGCACACACCAGGGGAAACAGGAGAAGGGGATTATGCGCGCGATCAGGAGTGTGGTGTTGGGCGCGGTGCTCATGGCGACGGCTGGGGCGGCTCCGGCGTTCGCTCAAGGCGGGGCAAGATTCTCACTCGGCGGCGGCCTCACCTTGCCGCTCGGCGACTTCGGGGACGCTGCGGGAACCGGCTTTCACGGTCTCGCCGCGGTCGGATTCCAGCCGGCCAATTTCCCGGTCGGCATCCAGGTCGACGGCATGTTCCAGCGTCTGGGCGTGGATGAAGATGTCTTCGGCGACGATGCCAATTTCCAGGTCATCCAGGGCACCGCGAACGCGGTCTACAAGTTCCAAACGTCCGAAGACGACCAAGGTTCGTCCTTACATGATCGGCGGCGTCGGCCTGTACAACTTCAAGCAGACCGGCGACGACGTGTCGGAGGATCCGGGACTCCAACACGGACTTCGGCATCAATGGCGGAGCCGGCTTCGATTTCGTCGGCTGGCGCGGTCGGCGTTTTCGTCGAAGGCCGGTTCCACAACGTGTTCAGCCGAGGGTGAGAGCACCAACTTCATTCCGATCACCGTCGGCGTGCGGCTCGGCGGCAGCTGAGTCCCGCGTTCGGCAAGCGACGGCGGCGCACCGGCGACGGTGCGCCGCCGTTGTCATACCCACTGGGTGGCATGGCCTTCGAGCTTGCGAGGGTCCGCACCGGCCGATAGTCTAACCAGTGTCACACCTTTCGACCCTTACCCCCGCGCACGCCGACGACTCTTGGAGAAGGACTACGTATGCCTTCCCGAATCCCATTCCGAGGCCTGCTCAGCCTCACCCCGTGCCTGGTACTTCTGCAGGGTTGTGCCCCTGTTCTCGGCTCCAACGGCCCTAGTGTCGCTGCGATGTCCCAGCCTCCGGTAGCCGAGGTCGCCCGGTCACGTTCCGGTTTCCATTTCGGTTTAGGGCTTGGTGCAGGCGCCGCGGATGTTACGTGCGACGGCTGTGTGTTCGACAGCGAAGCGGGTTTCTCGGGATTCGTTTCTCTTGCCCGCTCGGTTGGCCAGAAGACCCTCCTTGGAATCGAGGCCACGGGTTGGACGATGGAGACACTGGGCACACCCAATCGAGTGCTTAGCCTGATGGCTCACCTGACCGAGTACCTGAACAGGAGCAGCGGCCTCTTTCTGAGGACCGGGCTGGGCGTGATCGCATATCGAGAGGACAATGAGGACTTCCCAGATGTCTCGGCGACTGGGCTTGGGTTCTCCGGCCGACTCGGGTACGAGCTCGGCAGGGGCCGTGTGGCGGTCGTGCCGTACGTGGGATACCTGAGGAGCCTTGGCGGCGCAGGGGTGAAAGTTGATGGTGATGACGTCGACGCCGATGTAACCATCAGCAACTTTCAGCTCGGTCTTAGCGTCGCTCTGCACTAGAAGGGAGACTAGGTCGCGCAGTAGATCCGTGCTGCCACGGGCCAATCCGTTCCGGTCCGCACGTCCTTGATCCACGTTCTGACGCTCCGCCCCGCCATCGTGTGCCATGGGTGCGACGATGGAGAACGCCCGCGCCGTCCTGCGGCGGCATTTCGGATACGGCGACTTCCGCCCGGCGCAGGCACCGGTCGTCCAATCGATCCTGGCGGGCACAGATACCCTGGCCGTGCTGCCCACCGGTGCGGGGAAGTCGGTCTGTTTTCAGGTGCCGGCAGTGGTCCTCGGCGGCCTGACGGTGGTGGTGAGCCCGCTCATCTCGCTGATGCAGGATCAAGTCGCCGCCGCCGAGGCGAGAAATATCTCCGCCGCCTGCCTCACCAGCGGGCTCTCCGACGATGAACAGACCGCGGTGCAGACGGCGGCTGCTCGAAGGCCGGTTGCGGCTCCTTTATCTCTCTCCCGAGCGGCTGGAGCGGTTCGCCCCTGAGCTGCGTGCAGCGGGCATCCGGCCCTCGCTCCTCGCGGTGGACGAGGCCCACTGCATCGCCGAATGGGGGCATGACTTCCGGCCCAGCTATCGGGCGCTCCTCGCGGCGCGGCACCGGCTGGGTCGGCCGCCCGCGGTCGCGCTGACCGGTAGCGCGACACCGGCCGTCCGGCAGGAGATCGCCCGCGCGCTCGGGTTCGGCGCGGGGAAGTTCGCCGAGCATCTCGGATCATTCGACCGACAAAACCTGTGGTTCGGCGTGGTCCGCGTCGCCGACGATCGTGACCGGCTCCAGGCTCTGCGCCGTCTGATCTCGGGCGACGATCGCATGGCCATCGTCTATGCGCCGACCCGAAGCGTCACCGAGGGAGTCGCGCGGGCCCTGGTCGCGCGCGGGGCACCGCGCCGCGCCGTATCACGCGGGGCTCGACCGCGCCCGCCGGGCCGCTATCCTCGACGCCTTCCTCTCCGACCGGATCGACGTCGTGGTCGCCACCTGCGCCTTCGGGATGGGCATCGACAAGCCCACCGTCCGTCTGGTGGTGCATTGGACGCTGCCGCCCACCCCCGAGTCGTATTACCAGGAGGCCGGGCGCGCGGGCCGCGACGGCGAGTTCGCCCGCTGCGTGCTGCTCTGGCATCCGCGCGATTCCACCCTTCATCGCCGCCAGCTCGATGTCACCTTCCCGCCTCGGCGCACGCTCGAGCGGATCTGGCGCGCATCCCGCGAAGGCTGCCGGAATCCCGGCGAACATCCGCGAATCGGCCGAGCGGCTCGCGCGGGAGCTGAGGCCCGACCTGGGCCCGGTGGACTGGCAACCGGTTCGGCAGCGGCGCCGCCGGGCGGAAGCACGGCTCCGCGCCATGGTGCAGTATGCGAACGGTGCCTCGTGCCGCCGCCGGGCGTTGGTGGGCTACTTCGGAGAGTCGCTCGCCACGTGCTCGGGGTGTGATCGGTGCCGCGTCCGACCCGGCGCCTCGCCCGCTGCCCGCAGCCGTCGTCGCGCGACTCGGGCGCCTGCGGCAGGCGCTCGGCGGCAAGGCCGGCCCCTGGGGCGGCTGTCTCCTCGAGCCCGACGTCCTGCTCCGGCTGGCGCGGACCCCGCCTTCAACGGCAGGCGCACTGGCAGACGTGGCCGGCGTCGGCCCGGCGCTCGCCGAGCGCTACGGGGCCACGATTCTCGGAGCCCTGGGCGTGACGCGGGTACGGATTCGCGCGTTGCGGCCGGTGCGGCCGAGCGCGCGCTGGAGGAGTGGAGGGCGGCGGTGGCGCGGGAGATGGGCGTGCCGGTGTACGCGGTCCTGGGAGATCGGGCCCTCGCCCAACTGGCGGCCGGGGACGCGGCAGATTGTCGTGTGGCGAGATCGGGCACCGGGCCGCGCTTCCGCGCCAAGTTCGACGCGGAGCTGCGGCGGTTGCTGGAACGTCTGGGCCGCCCGCCGGCTACTTCCCCTTCGCCGCCAGGCCCTTGAGATCCAGATCCTCCACGATCTTCCTCGCCGAGCCCTCGCCCAGTCCGCGGGTGTCGCTCTTGACGATGAACCGGTCGCCCACCAGCACCACGATCTCGCTGTTGCCGTTCTTGCTCCACTTCTCGAAGGCCGGATAGCCGTCGACCTTCACGCTCTTCTCGTAGCCTTCGGTGCTCTCCCGAGACACGTTCATGTTCAGCACCATCGTGAAGGGAACGTAGAGCATCGGGATGTGCGCGTAGTCGAAGATCCCGACATCCACGTGTCGCTTCCCATCCTCCGACCTGAAATCCACCTCCGCCTGCGAGTACTGCCAGTTTCCCGCCGTGGTGGTTTCCCCGGTCGGCTCGTCCGCCTTCATCCCCGCCATCTTCTCCGGCAGGAAGTCGATCAGCTCGCGGAAGGCGATCGGTGGAACCGGCTTCCGGTTGGAGGTGAATCCCTCAGCCGCTTTCTGCATCTGCTCGGCCGCGGCGGTCAGCTGGGCAAGCGGGTTGTTGGGGTCCGGCTTGGCGTCGCCGCAGGCGGAGGCTCCTCCGGCCAGAGCGAGCGCGAGGGGCAGGGCCGTCCAGCGGGGCATGAAACCTCCGAGATCGGCGGGGTCATCGGCTGCTGTAGCGGGTAGGCCCGAAGATCGGGCTGGGGACCACACCGCGCAAGCGCGGATCGGCTATATTGCCCTCCGACCAACCCCGTGCGCGCCTCCTCCGGGACACATCATGGACGACTCACTCTACTTCACCGAACATCATCACCAGGTCCGCGAGATGGTCCGCGACTTCTCCCGGAGCCACATCGCGCCCGTCGCACGCGAGCTCGACCGGACCTCCGAGTTTCCCTGGGAGAACATCAAGGCCATGGGCGAGCTCGGCCTGCTCGGCGTGCCATGGAGCGAGGAGCTCGGCGGCGCCGGGATGGACCAGCTCTCCTATTACATCACGATCCACGAGATGGCCAAGGTGGACGCGAGCCACGCGCTCACCATCAGCGCCCATACCAACCTCGGCACCTCGCCGATCGTCGAATTCGGCACCGAGGAGCAGAAGCGCTGCTACGTCCCGCTGCTGGCGTCCGGCCGGGTGCTGGGCGGATTCGGGCTCACCGAAACCGGCGCCGGCAGCGACGCGGGCGGCACCGCCACCACCGCCACCGACAAGGGCGATCACTACCTTCTCAACGGCGCCAAGGTCTTCATCACCCACGCCGGAGTCGGCGAGATCTTTTCGGTGACCGCGCGGACCGAGCGGGGACAGGGGAACAAGGGAATCACCAGCTTCATCGTCACCAAGGACACGGTGGACCTGGAGCGGTGTCGCGACCTCGGCGTGGGCCATGCCGCAAGACCTGCCCAAGACCAAGGGGGTCCGGGCGGGCAAGAAGGAAGAGAAGATGGGCTGGCGCGCGAGCGACACCCGCGAGCTGGTCTTCGAGGACGCGGTCGTCCCCAAGGAGAACGTGCTCGGCAAGCCGGGCTACGGGTTCATCAATTTCCTGAAGACGCTCGACGGCGGCCGGATCGGGATCGCCGCGCTGTCGCTGGGCATCGCCGAGGGGGCCTACGAGGAGGCGCTGCGGTACGCCGGTGTCCGGAAGCAGTTCGGGCGCTTCATCGGCAGCTTCCAGGCGGTGAGCTTCCAGCTGGCCGACATGGCGATGGAGATCGAGGCCGGGACCCATCTGCTTTACCATGCCGCCTGGCTCAAGCAGAACGGCAAGCCGTTCAAGAAGGAGGCGGCGATGGCCAAGCTGTACTGCTCCGAGCTGGCCATGCGAGCCACCACCAAGGCGGTGCAGATCTTCGGAGGCTACGGCTACACCACCGAGTACCCGGTCGAGCGCATGATGCGCGACGCCAAGGTCTGCGAGATCGGCGAGGGTACCAGCGAGATCCAGCGGATCGTCATCGCGCGGCAGATTCTGGGCGAAGTGGTCGACTAGCCGTGAGAGCCAATACCCAACACCCCCCCGTCCCAAGTATCTTTTTCCACCGACAACGACGCGCCTGGAGGCGCGTTTGTGTTGCGCCTCCGTCCTTGCCGAGGTAGAAACGCTTGAAGCGCGAGATCCTGATCAACGGGAGCCAGCGGGAAACCCGGGTGGCGATCCTGGAGGACGACCGGCTGGTCGAGCTGCTGGTGGATCGCCCCGACCACCGGCGCACGGTCGGCGACATCTACCTCGGCCGGGTCGAAGCGGTGCTGCCCGGCATTCAGGCCGCGTTCGTGGACATCGGGCAGGAGAAGAGCGCCTTCCTCCACGCCTCCGACCTGCTGGAGCCGGACGAGGACGAGGAGCCGGACGAAGAGGAAGGCGAGGAAGAGGTCGAGGCGGACCCGGCCGAAGCGGCCGCGGAAGCGGTCCCGGTCGAAGAAGGCGGCGCCGATCGTCGAACGGGGTGGCGCGCCGGGCGAGACCGGCAGGCGGCGGGGCAGGGCGAATGGAGGGCAGGGCAACGGCGGCGGCGGCGAAACCCGGCAACGAGAAATCTCCTCCCGCAGGGCGCTGCCGAGCATCCAGGACATCCTCAAGAAGGGCCAGACTCTCCCGGTCCAGGTCACCAAAGAGCCGATCGGCACCAAGGGCTGCAGAGTCACCGCCCAGATATCCCTCCCCGGCCGGTTCCTGGTCTACATGCCCTACGCCTCCAAGGTGGGGGTGAGCCGGAAGATCGAGAGCCGGGAGCAGCGGGCCAAGCTCCGCGAGATGGTCAGCAAGCTCCTGCCCAAGGATGCCGGCGGGGTCATCGTCCGCACCGTTGCGGAGGGGGTGACCGAGGACCATTTCCGCCGCGAGATCGAATCGCTTCTCCAGCTCTGGCGGAAGATCAACCGGAAGAAGACCTTCGTCCGGCGGGCCCCGGCCCTGCTGCAGCGGGAGACCAGCCTGACCCGCGGCATCATCCGCGATCTGTTCAGCGCCAAGGTGGACGCGCTGCAACGTGGATTCGAAGGAGCTGTACAACGAGATCGAGCAGTACCTCAACCAGATCGACCCCGAGCTGATGGGCCGGGTGCACCTCTACGTCGAGCCCACCCCGCTGTTCGACAAGTTCGACATCGAGTCCGAGATCCGCGACCTGTTCAAGGCGCGGGTGGAGCTGCCCACCGGCGGATCGCTCATCATCCAGCCCACCGAGGCGCTGGTGAGCATCGACGTCAACACCGGCCGCTATACCGGAAAGAAGGATCCCGAGAAGACGATCCTCCGGACCAACCTCGAGGCCGCGCGGGAGATCGCCCGGCAGATCCGGCTGCGCGACATCGGCGGCATCATCGTCTGCGACTTCATCGACATGGAGACCCGGTCCAACCGGGAGAAGGTCCTCCAGGAGCTGCGCACCCACCTGGGACGCGACCGCGCCCGGACCAAGGCGCTGGCGGTCTCGGAGCTGGGCCTGGTGGAGATGACGCGGCAGCGGGTGCGGCCCTCGCTGTGGCACTCGATGACCACCGACTGCCCCACCTGCGCCGCCAGCGGCCGGGTGTTCACCCCCGAGGTCGTGGCGCGGCGGCTCGAACGGGCGCTCAAGCGCGCGGGCCACGAGCACCGGGAGCGCCAGCTCACCGTGCGGCTCCACCCCGAGGTGGCGCTCTATCTGCTGGAGGAGGAGCCCCGCCTGCTGCAGACCCTCTCCAAGCTCACCAACCTCGATCTCGAGTTGCGCGACGACCCCATGATGCGGCTGGACGAGTTCCGGCTGATGAGCCGGCCGGCGGGGCGGGACGTGACGGAGCTGTACGCGGTGGCGTGAGGTCCGGTCGCTGTCACCCTGAGCGCACGCGAAGGGGGTCATGCCGACATGGTCCCCTTCGCTGCGTTCAGGGTACGATCTCACGTTCCGCCGCCGCCTTCGCCGCTTGACAAGGTCCGCGTTTCATATCTTTGGCACCGAGCGATTAGCACTCCGTGAGCGCTGAGTGCTAACTCATTGAAAATACAATCACTTATCATAATCACCAACACCGCTGTGGAGGTTCCACGATGGCGACTGCGACCAAGGCCAAGACCCTGAAGATCCATCCGCTCGAGGATCGGGTGGTCATCCTCCCCGCCGACGAGGCCGAAGCGATGCGGGGCGGGCTCTACATCCCCGACACCGCCAAGGAAAAGCCGACCCAGGGCGAAGTCATCGCGGTCGGTCCCGGCCGGTTCGAGAAGGGTGCCCGGGTGCCCATGGAGGTCAAGGTCGGCGACCAGGTGATCTACGGGAAGTACAGCGGCACGCCCTACACCTTCGATAGTGAGGAGTACGTCATCATCAAGGGCGTCCGACGTGCTGGCCAAGCTCGGCTGATGTCGACCAGTCGCATTTATTCCAAGGAGATCTGACAGATGGCTGCGAAGGAACTGCATGTTCAACACCGATGCCCGCGCGAAGCTCAAGAGGGGCGATCGATCAGCTGGCCGAGGCGGTGAAGGTCACCCTCGGTCCCAAGGGCCGGAATGTCGTCATCGACAAGAAGTTCGGCTCGCCGACCGTCACCAAGGACGGCGTCACCGTGGCCAAGGAAGTCGAGCTGGCCGATCCGATCGAGAACATGGGCGCGCAGATGGTGAAGGAGGTCGCCACCAAGACCTCCGATCTCGCCGGCGACGGCACCACCACCGCGACCGTGCTGGCCCAGGCGATCTTCCGCGAGGGCCTCAAGAACGTCACCGCCGGCGCCAACCCGATGGAGCTCAAGCGCGGCATCGAGAAGGCGGTCGAGGCGGTGGTCGAGGAGCTCAAGAAGCTGAGCGCCCCCTCGGCCGGCAAGAAGGAGATCGCCCAGGTCGGCACCATCTCCGCGAACAACGACAAGGAGATCGGCAACCTGATCGCCGAGGCGATGGAGAAGGTGGGCAAGGACGGCGTGATCACGGTCGAAGAGGCCAGGGGCCTGGAGACCACGCTGGAGACGGTCGACGGCATGCAGTTCGACCGCGGCTATCTCTCGCCCTACTTCGTCACCGATCCGGAGAAGATGGAGGCCGTGCAGGAGGACGCCTACATCCTGATCCACGACAAGAAGATCTCGGCGATGAAGGAGCTGCTCCCGATCCTGGAGAAGGTGGCCCAGAGCGGCCGGCCGCTGCTCATCATCGCCGAGGACGTGGACGGCGAGGCGCTGGCCACCCTGGTGGTGAACAAGCTCCGCGGCACCCTGAAGGTCGCCGCCGTCAAGGCGCCGGGCTTCGGCGACCGCCGCAAGGAGATGCTGCGGGACATCGCGGTGCTCACCGGCGGCCAGGTGATCTCCGAGGAAGTCGGCTTCAAGCTGGAGAACGCCACGCTCAACGATCTCGGCCGGGCCAAGCGGATCGTGGTGGACAAGGACAACACCACCATCGTCGACGGCAAGGGCAAGGAAGGCGACATCCAGGGCCGGATCAACGAGATCAAGGCCGCGATCGACAAGACCACCAGCGACTACGACCGGGAGAAGCTCCAGGAGCGGCTGGCCAAGCTCTCCGGCGGCGTGGCGGTGATCAACGTCGGCGCCGCGACCGAGACCGAGATGAAGGAGAAGAAGGCCCGGGTCGAGGACGCGCTCCACGCCACCCGCGCCGCGGTCGAAGAGGGCATCGTGCCCGGCGGCGGCGTCGCGCTGATCCGCGCGCAGTCCGCGCTGGAGAAGATCCGCGGCACCGAGGACGAGAAGATCGGCGTGGACATCGTCCGCCGCGCGCTGGAGGAGCCCATCCGGATGATCGCCCAGAACGCGGGCGCCGAGGGCTCGATCGTGGTCGCCAGGGTCAAGGAGTCGAAGGACAAGAACTTCGGCTACAACGCCCAGACCGACGTGTACGAGGACCTGGTCAAGGCCGGCGTGATCGACCCGACCAAGGTGACCCGCACCGCGCTGCAGAACGCGGCCTCGATCGCCGGGCTGCTGCTCACCACCGAGTGCGTGGTGGTGGAGAAGAAGGAAGAGAAGCCGGCGCCGGCCGGGCCTCCGGGCGGCGGCATGGGCGGGATGTACTAAGCCAGTAGCAGCACCAGCTGAACCGAGGCGCCCCGGACATTCGTCCGGGGCGCTTCTGCTAGGGCGATATCCTGCTCATCGTCTCCGATCGGCTCAGCGGGGGCATTCTCATTGGGTGTCGGGATTCGCGGCTGGTTTTCGATCTCTCGGTAGGAGGAAGGTCCGTTCCCACGGTTATCACCCGGGAGGCCCCATGGAACGCCAGCATCAGCGGGTTCGCATCCACCTGACCTCGGAGCAGCAGCAGCAGTTCAAGCGCGCCACCGGCAAGGACGGCGACGAGATCGAACTCACCGTGGAGGTTCTGGAGGAGCGCATTGCGCCGAAGCTCGCCTCCAATCACAACGAAACGCTGTTGGTCGACCGGTAGGGGTCGGCGTGTCGATCGCGGGAGCGGTGACCGAACGGGCTGAGTTGGGGCTCGCTGCGACGCTCAACGAGCGCGGGCTCCAGTGCAAGAACGCGGCGAAGTACGACGAGGGGCGCGCGCTCTACCGGCGCGCCCTCGCGCTGCTGGAGGACGAGAGGGGCCCCGACCAGGATTCCGTCGCGACCCTCTACCACAACCTCGGCGGCATCGAGCACGCCTGCGGCAACTACGTCGCCGGTGAGGTCTTCGCCAGTCGGGGTCTGGCGATCAGAAGGAGTCTCGCCGGCGCGGACTCCCGCGACATCGCCCGGGATCTGGTCGCATTGGCCGCCATCCTCGACGGCCAGGGGAAGTACGCCGAGGCGGAGGACATGTACCTGGAGGCGCTGGGCGTCTTCGAGCAGGCGCCGCGCGACAATCCCGGGGAGATCGCCGTGGCGCTCAACGATCTCGGCGCGCAGTACGCGCGCCGGGGCTGGCTCGAGCGGGCGGAGGAGTTGCTCCACCGCGCCGCCGCGCTAAAGAGGCAGGCCCTGGGCCCTCGGCATCCAGATCTGGCGGTGACGCTGAATAACCTGGCGGTGACCTCCAGGCGGCGCGGCGCGTTCGCAGCGGCGGCAATGCACTACGCCGATGCGCTCGAGATCTTCGAGCAGTCTCTGGGTGCCGACCATCCCAAGGCGGTCACCTGCCGGGCCAACGCCACTCGATGCAGTTTTTGACGGCTAGCAGAGCACGCTCCATATTCTTCCGGAGGTAGGCCAGCAGTTTCCACCTTCCCCGAGGAAGCCCACTGTGGACGCGCCGATCGGCGAGCTCATCCGCACTGCGGATGGCGGCGATCCGGAGGCGGCGAGCGCGCTCTTCGCGGCCCTCTACCGCGAGCTCCACGCGATAGCCGAGCGACGAGCTCCATCGTGGCGGCGCAGACCTTACCCTCGGCACCACCACGCTCTTGCACGACACCTACCTCAACCTCGCCGCGCGCGAGGGCGTACACTTCGCCGACCGGGCGCGCTTCCTGGCCTATGCAGCCCGTGCCATGCGCGGCCTCATGATCGACTACGCCCGGCGGCGACGCGCCAAGAAGCGGGGCGGGGAGTATCCACATCACCTCCTCGGGTGTCGACCTCGCCGGGTCGGACGGTGCCGAGTCCGCTGAGGACATGGAACGACTCGGCGTTGCGCTCGACACTCTGGCTGCGAGTAGACCCGGGGCTCGCCCAACTGGTGGACCTCCACTTCTTCTGCGGCTTCTCGTTCGCCGAGCTAGCCGAGCTGCGCGGTGTGTCGGAGCGGACGGTCCAGCGGGATTGGCGCAAGGCACGGCTCCTGCTGCACCACACGCTACAAGAGCCCGTAATCGATCCATGACCGAGCGTCACGAAGGATCGACTCGCCGCGATGCACGCGCTGCTGGAGCAGGCGCTCGATCTGGCGCCGGCTGAGCGAGAGGCTTGGCTCGCCCAGCTGCGCGAGGAGCAGTCGGTTGATGTGGCGGAGCTGGAGGCGCTGCTCGCCGAGGAGGCCGAGCTCGATGCTCGCGGATTTCTGATCGGACGGCTACGTCAGCGGCACACCGGGTGACTCCCGGGCTCGCCGGCCAGCGGCTGGGCGCCTACACGCTCGAGCGGCCGCTCGGCCAGGGCGGAATGGGTACGGTGTGGCTGGCCCGGCGGAGCGACGGCCGCTACGAGGGCACCGTCGCGGTCAAGCTGCTCAACCTCGCACTCCTCGACCCGGTCGGCAGCGAGCGGTTCCGGCGCGAGGGCACGCGTGCTCGCGCGGCTCAGCCACCCCAACATCGCCCGGCTGCTCGACGCCGGGGTGACCGATGGCGGCCAGCCCTACCTGGTGCTGGAGCACGTCGAGGGCGAGCGGATCGACCACTACTGCCGACGCGCGCCGGCTCTCCCCGGACCAGCGGCTCGCAGCTGTTCCTCGACGTGCTGGGCGCGGTGGCCCACGCTCACGCCAACCTGATCGTCCACCGCGATCTCAAGCCCTCGAACATCCTGGTCGACGGCCGACGGCACCGTGAAGCTGCTCGACTTCGGCATCGCCAAGCTGCTGGAGGAGGACGCCGCGGGGCCGAGGCCTCGACGCTCACCGACGTCGGCGGCCGCGCGCTCACACCGGAGTACGCCGCGCCCGAGCAGGTCACCGGCGGGACCGGTGACCACCGCGACCGATGTCTACGCGCTGGGCGTGCTGCTCTACGTCCTGCTGGCAGGCCGGCACCCGACGGGGGAGGGGAAGCCGCACGGCGGCAGAGCATTTCCAGGCGCTCGTCGAGGCGGAGCCGCCTCGCCTGAGCGCGGCCGTGACCGGGGCGGAGGCCCGAGCCACGCTCGCTCGACCGGCTTCGTCGTCTCTACGCCGGCGACTTGGACAACATCGTCGCCAAGGCGCTGAAGAAGCGGCCGGAGGAGCGCTACGCTACCGTCGGCGCGTTTGCGGAGGACCTCCGGCGGCACCTGAATCACCAGCCGGTCAGCGCCCGGCCGGACTCGTGGCGCTATCGGGCAGCCAAGTTCGTGCGTCGAAACCGGCCAGCAGTCGCACTGGGTGCGCTCGCGGCTCTGGCCCTGGTGGGCGCCGTGGCGCGGGAGCGCCATCTCCGGGCGCTCGCCGAAGCGGAGACGCGAAAAGCAGGCGCGGTGGAGGAGTTTCTCCTCGGCGTGTTCGCGGCGGCCGATCCGTTCGCTCCCCCTCGCAATCGTCGGAGTGTCGTCACCGCGCGGGCGCCGATGGACGGGGGACGCGGAGCGGGTCGACACGGCCCTCACGGGTCAGCCCGAGATGCGCGCGGACCTGCGGGTCGCGGTGGGCCGTGTCTACGCCAGCCTCGGGTCCTACGACAAGGCCGCGGCGCAGCTGAGACATGCGCTCGAAGGAGCGCCGCACCCTCTATGGACCGCGACATCCCGAGGTGGCCGAGGTGATGGATGCGCTGGGTCAGGCGCTCGCAAAGCAAGGCCATTTCGCGGAGGCGGAATCGCTGCTCCGCGCGGCTGTGAGCCAGCGCCGCCAGCTCCAGGGGAGCCAAAGCCAGGCCACCGGCCAAAGTCTCGATCACCTGGCCGAGGTGCTTCGGGAGCGGGGAGAGTTCGCCGGTGCGGAGGCGCTCGTACGCGAGGCCCTCGCGATCCGTCAGGCCACCACCAGGAGCAGGATGTTGTTCGAGCAGGCCGGCCAAGGTCTGGATCATGAACGACGACGGCAGCAACCGCGTCCAGCTGACCCGGATCGGCACCAACCATTCCCCGACCTGGGCCCCCGACGGCAAACGGGTCCTGTTCGCCGCCGCCGATGGCGCGGCGCTCGGGATCTACTCGATAAACCCCGACGGCACCGGCCTCACTCGACTCACCACCCCGCCGACCGGCGCGAAAGACTTCGTCCCGTCCGCCGTGGGCAAGCGAATCGGGTTCGCGAGGTTCTTCGCGGACGGGACCTCGAGGATTCTCGCGGTCAACGCTGACGGTACCGGCCTCCAGGCGCTCACGCCGGGCCCCCACGACGAGGGGTTCGGGGCTTCGCCCAAGGCCGACAGGCTCGCGTACGTTTCCGGCACGGCGGAGGGTGGCAAGGACATTTTCCTGCTCGATCTGGCCGGCGGCAAGATCACCCAACTGACCAACACCCCGACACTGTACAAGGCGGGCATCGCCTTCTCCCCTAGTGGCGGGCAGATTGCCTTCACCCGCATCGACCCGGGGCAACTGGAGGCGATCTTCGTCATGAACGCCGACGGCACCGAGCGTCACGCGCCTGAGTCAGGGGGGCACTACGACTTTCTTCCCCGGTGGTCGCCGGACGGCACGCGGCTCGGATTCACCAGCGCCCGCGACGGCGGCTTCGGGGTGTACACGATGGCCGCGGACGGGGGCGATGTGGTGGACATCAGCCAGACACCCTTGCAACCCGAGTCTCTGTGGGGCTGGCTGAAGTACTGACCAGCCGTGTCGGGGTTGCCCTGGCTTTGCGATCTATAAGAGTCGACACCGGACTCTCTATAGAAATCTCTCGATAGAAATCTCTCGGACGAGGAGTATCCCAGGGCGCCCCACGCTCCGACCCGCGAGTCTGGCCCCGTCGCGGTCGGCTGGTTGATCCGGACCGTGCGCCGGGTAGTCCCCGCAGCCCTGGTCGCCCTCGCGGCGTGCGAAGATGACCACACACTACTGACCTCGGCGCTCTCGCGGCCGAGGTCCGCCAACTCATAGCCGGGCGCGGCATACACCGCTGGAGCGGCCGCCCAGCGTGCGAACCGCGCTGGCAAACCTCGGCCAGGCATCAGGGCGACCCTGCGTCGGCCACCGTGGTGCGCAACCTGGCGATGCGCGCCCGAGCCTCGTCCGGGATCGGGCGGAGCTCGGGGTCGCTGTCCAGCCAGAGCGCCACCACCTGCTCGTAGTGACGGAGCGCCACCTCGGACAGACCGAGTCGCTCCGCGATCCGTCCGCGCTCCAGGTGCGACGGGGCCAGGTAGATCAGATCGAAGATCGAATTGCTGGAAAAGGAGTCGTACCAGGTGGCGGCTTCCTGGAGCCGCCCCTGATCGGCCAGGGTTCCTCCATACAGGAAGCGTTCCAAGCCCTGAGAATAGAACGGCGAGCCACCGATCAGTCCCACCCTGGCCTCCAGCCGCAAGACCTCCTCCAGATTGCGGCCCGCTTCCGCGGGGTCACCGGCTCGCTTGGCCAGCTGGGCTCGGATACTGCCGGCGGCATCGCCCGCGAGGGTTGCCCGGGCTTGAGTCCGTCCCGGTATTTCCAGCTCGCGAAGGTATCGCCGGGCGCCGACGGTATCCTCCAGCCGGAGGCTGAGCCCGCCGGCCAGGTACGAGCGAAGCTCGCCGCGCACCGCGTCGTGGAGATTGGCCAGATGGCTGGTCTCCAGACTCGCCGGCCCGGTCGAGAGGCCGATGCCAATGACGCTGTCCCGAAGCCTCGTGAGCTCGGCTGAGTCCGCCGGAAGGAAGGGCACCATCGCCAGCAGCGCACGGTGCTCCAGAGCCGCCGACGGATCGAGCGAGGCCGCCCGGTTGAGCTGCGTCGCCGCCGCCCCGGCTCGCCCGCGGGCGAGCTGAAGATGGGCCATGGCGAAGTGGCCGAAGGCTCGGACTTCGGGGGGACGGGTCGGCTCGGTCAGCAGCTCGACCAATCGCTGCGAGCCGTCCAGTGAATGCACGGCGATCGCCAGGTAGCGGGCGATGTTCCACACCCGTCCCTCGCCCGCCGTCCGCAGCTCGGCGATCACCTGGCGCTGTTCCGCCAGGTCGCCGGTGGCAAACGCGCGAAGCGCTCGGGCCTCCACCGACCATTCTCCCTCCGGACTCAGGCTGAGAGTCCGCCGTACCAGGGAGTCGAGAGTCGGCAGCTTTCCCTCGTTCCCCGCTATGCGGGCAAGGTGAAGGATGGCGCTGGTATGCTCCGGCTCGTAGAAGAGAACTCGCTCGAAGGCCTCGCGGGCGGCCGCCATCGGGTGTCCGCGGCGAGGGCCGGAGTGGAAGCGGACCTCACCCAGCTGGAGCCAGGCCTCCACGTTCTCCGGTTCCAGCTCCACGATCTGCCGGTAGATTCTCTCGGCCTCGACGGGGTCACCGCGGAGGAACGCTTCCCACGCCTGAAAGAGTCGCTGGTACCGCTCCGAGAGCCGGGTGCCGTACCGCACCGCGAGCGCGGCTGCGGAGTCGATCGCCTCGGAATCGTCGGCCCACCACGACGCCACCGAGAGCCAGTAGTACGCCAGGCCGAAAGTGGTGTCCTCCACCGCCGCGCGCTGGAAAGCGCGGGCCGCGGGCTGGAAGCTCCCCTCTCGGAAGAGTCGTTCGCCGTCCAGATAGGCCTTGAGCGCAGGCAGCGACCCGGTCGTAGTGGCGGCGACCTTGGTGAGCTGCTCGTACGGCCCGGGGTTCAGCCCGGTCAGGAGCCGTCCTGCGACGGCGTCCACCAGCTCGAAGAGCCGTGAGGTGTTGCCCTCCACCTCCGCTCGAGCGAGCGGCCGTGTCGGATCGCCGGTCCGATACGCCACCGCGCCGATGCGGATCCGGCCACCGACCTCTACGATGTCTCCCACCACGTAGGTCCCGGCGCCCACTCGTTGCGCCACCCGACGTCCCAGCTCGGCGGCGGAAAGCGCTCCCCCGACTTGGGACGCAATGCCGAGCACGGCCCGTGGGTCAACCGCCCGCAGCGCGCCCACGCCATCGAGCTGGGTGCTGAGGAGTGAGGTCATGCCGTCGCCGAGGTAGGCGAAGTCCGGCGCGCCACTGACCGCGAATGGAAGCACCGCGAGCGAAGCCGTTGATGACGGTGCCCGGCTGGGTCGAAGTGCGATGGCGGCGGCGACGCCCACTAACAGAATCGCGGCGGCCAGCAGCGCCAGCCGTCGTCGGCGCCTCGTGGCCGTCACCCGCGAGGCACGAGCGCGGTGGCGCCTCAGCGCGGCGTCATACTCCGGAGCATCGCCGGCTCGGCGCTCCAGTGCCGCGCAGGCGCGAGACGAGAGGGTCTCGCTCCGGGTGACTGGCACACCCCGCTCCACGTGGCGGCGGACCATTTCGTGGGCAAACTCGTACTGGCCACCGGCGTCGAGTTCCTCGATCAGTCGGGTCAGCAGCAGATCCTCCAGCCCCTCTTCCACGGTCACCGGTGACTCGCCGGCGACCTCGACCAGGAGATCGCGATCGAAGGGCAACCCCAATACCGCCGCTGCCTCGATGGCCATTCGGCCGGCCGGTGAGAGCCCTGCCAGCCGGCGGTTCATCACGTCGCGCACGCTGGTAGGCAACGGCAGCTGAGTGTCCTTGTCGATCAGCCGCCACGCCCCACGGTCGTCTGGAGCCAGCGTCCCCTCGTCCGCGAGGGCCGACACCAGCTCGACGATGTAGAAGGGACTCCCCCCGCCGTGCTGGTGGAGCCGAGATGCCAAGAGGTGCCGGTCCCCGGGTGGCAGCTCGAGGATCGAACCCAGGAGCAGCTCCACCTCCTGGTCGGTGAGCGGCTGGAGCTTGAGCCGGCGAATGCTGGGCGAGGAGGGAAGTACGATGGAGACCTCGTTGTCCCCAGTCCGGACGGTGGCGAGGAGGAGGACCCGCGCAGGCGGACGCTCCATCAGCGATAGCAGCAGGCGACGGCTCGCCGGATCGGCTTGCGCCATATCGTCCAGGAACAGGACCGTCGGCGTTTCCTCGGCGACTGCGACCAGCGCATCGCGGAACGCCGCCGACAGGGCCTCGGCCGCAGCCGGAGTCACTCCCAGGGCAGGGAAGCGCGCGGCGACGGACGGTGCGACGGAGGCGAGCATCGCGAGGGACGCCGGGGGTGCCCCGGCCAGGCCGGCTGCTCCCGACAGTCCCGACGCGAGCTGCGGGACGATGCCCGCTTCCATCGTTCCCGATGGGTCGCGGGGGCGGACCTGCAATACAACGTGCTTTCCGGCCACCCGCTCCAGGCGCCGAAGGAACTCCTGGCATAGCCGGGTCTTCCCGATCCCGAGCTCGCCCTCGACCACGACGGTGGCGCCGGTACCCTGGAGCACCTGCCGCCACGCGGTATCCAGCTCGGCCATCGCCACGCCGCGGCCAACCAAGTTCGGGGTCAGAAGCGCCGACGAGTGCCCCTGTGGACGATGGGAGGGATCGGCGCCCCGCTCCAGCTGGCGGGCGAGTTGTTCCAGCTCAGGGAACGGGTCGATCTCGAGCGTCCGGAGCTCGACCTGAAGGGCCGCGTAGCGGGCCAGGGCATCGGCGCTGCGTCCCTGCAGGTGCAATAACCGCAGCAAGCGAAGGTGGCTCTGCTGGTCCAGGGGAAGGGTGGACGTCCAGAGCTCCGCCCACTCGATCGCCTGATGCCACGCGCCATTCCGCTGGGCGGCTTCCACCAATTCGGCGAGAGCCAATGCCAGACGCCGGCGGAGTCGCTCCCGCTCGGACTCGAGCCAACCCCTCAGCTCCTCGCCGCCGATGTCCTCTACCCCGGGCAGGAAGTCTCCCGCCCACCGGGAGACCGCCGCTGCCGCTTTCCCTTCGTCGATCTCCCGCTCGAACACTGCCGCATCCAGCTCGACGGAGCCGGGGGCCAGATGGATGAGATCCGATTCCGCCACCAGTCCGTCGCCTACCAGCTGGCGCAGCTCCAGCAGCGCCTGACGAAGTGACTGCCGTGCCCGGCGCTCGTCCCGGTCAGGCCACAGCAATGCTGCGGCCTCTGCCCGGCCAAGCGGGCGAGGGCCACGCCGTGCCAGGTAGGCGAGCAACACCAGTTCCTTGCGCCTGCTGGAGAGCGCGGAAGGTTCGAGCTCCTCCAGCCGAAGCTCACCCAGTGTCCGGAGATGCACCATGAGAGAATCCTGCGCGATGCAGTTCGAGCTAGAATCCGATGAAGCGCACGATTTCGCGACAATCGGCGACGATGGTGAGCGCACCCGCCGCTAATGCCTCTTCGCGGAACGCGGTCACCGCCCTCTCGCTGGTGCAGAAGACCAGCTGCACATCGGGGCGCCGCGCCCGCAGTCCTTCCAGCAGCTCGAATCCCGCGCGGCCGACGTAAGCATTGCCGGCCCCTTCGAAGCGCCCCATGTCCGAGATGACCAGCTGGTGCACCGACGGGTCGTATCGCTGGAGAGCCTCGGCGGTATTCAGGGCCCTGGTGACTCGCACCCCCAGGTTTCTCAGTTGCTGGGCCACCCCGGCATTGCCCTCCGGGCTGTCGTCTACCCACAAGACATGCCTGATGGAGCCGGCGGACGCGCCGTCGGGTCGAAGCGCCACCGCGACTCCGACGCCAGCGACGATGATGGCGCCTGCCGCCAGCGCGATCCTCCGGCGACGACGTGCGGCAGTGACCCACGCCCCGCGCGCGCGGTGATGTCTCGAGGCCGCGTCGTATTCTGGATCGTCGCTCGCGCGGCGCTCCAGTGCTGCGGAGGCGCGAGACGACAGAGTTTCGCTCCGGTCTATCGGCACGCCCCGTTCAACGTGGCGCCGGACCATCTCCTGGGCGAACTCATACCGGCCGCCGGTGCCGCTTTCCTTGATCAGCCGAAGGAGCAGCAATTGATCCAGGCCCGCCTCCACGGTCACCGGTGATTCGCCCGCGACGTCCGCCAGGAGCTCGCGGTCGAAGGGAAACCCCAGCACGGCCCCGGCCTCGATCGCCTTTTGACCCGGCTGAGTGAGCCGGGCGAGCCGCCGGGAGATCACGTCGCGGATGCTGGAGGGCAAAGGCAGCTGCCCGCTCCGTTCCGTCAGCCGCCAGATCCCCCGATCACCGAGGGTGAGGGTGCCGTCATCCGCCAGGGCAGAGACCAGCTCGACGATGTAGAAGGGATTGCCTCCGCCGTGCTGGTGGAGCCTGGACGCCAGGTAGCGCCTGTCGTCCGGTGCCAGTTCGAGCATGGAGCCCAGCAACAGCTCGGTCTCTTCGTCACTGAGCGGCTGGAGCTTGAGCCGACGAACGGCAGGCGCGGGGGGAAGAACCAAAGCGGACTCTCCTTCTCCCGTTCGGACGGCCGTAAGGAGCAGCAGCCCCGGCGGCGGGCTTTCTATCAGCGACAGAACCAGGCGACGGCTCGACGGATCGGCCTGTGCGACGTCGTCCACGAACAGGACTGTCGGCGTCTCCTCGGCGACTGCAACCAGCGCGTCGCGGAAAGCTGCCCCCAGTGCGTCGGGCCCGACTGGAAACGCCGCGAGGGCGGGAAACCGCGCGGCGATGGATGGCGCGACGGAGGCCAGCATCGCCAGCGACGCCGGCGGGGCCCCACCCAGGCCGGCTGCTGCCGAGAGTCCCGACGCGAGCTGCGGGATGATGCCCGCTTCCGTCGTTCCCGATGCTTCGCGGGGGCGGGACTGCACCACGACGTGTTTTCCGGCTACCTGTTCCAAGTGACGAAGGAATTCTTGACACAATCGGGTCTTGCCGCTCCCCAGCTCGCCCTCTACCACGACGGCAACGCCGACACCTTGAGTGACCCGATGCCACGCGGCATCCAGCTCGCCCACCACCGCTCCACGGCCTACCAGATCCGGCGTCAGCAGCGCGGCGGAATACGCCCGCGAATGGCGGGTGGGATCGGCGCCGCGCTCGAGCTGACGGGCGAGCTGCTCCAGCTCGGGGACCGGAGCGATCTCCATCGTGCGCAGGTGGGCTTGGAGCGCGGCGTAGCGGGCCAGGGCATCGGCACTGCGGCCCTGCAGGTGTAACAGCCGAAGCAAACGGAGATGTCCCTGCTGGTCCAACGGAAGGGCGGCGGTCCAGTGCTCGGCCCACTCCTCGGCTTCCCGCCACGCGCCGCGCCGGTTCGCCTCTTCTACCAACTCGGCGAACGCGAGAGCGAGTCGACGGCGTAGCCGCTCCCGCTCCGATTCGAGCCAGGCTCGCAGCTCTTCGCCCCCGACCTCCTCGGCGCCGGGCAAGAAGTCGCCCGCCCACCGCGAGGCTGCCGCCCTGGCCTGGCCGGCATCCAGCTCTCGTTCGAAGGCAGAGGCATCTAACTCGATCGTACCGGGTGCGAGTCGGACCTGATCCGATTCGACGACTAGGCCTTCGCCAACCAAATGGCGCAACTCGAGAAGCGCCTGCCGCAACGACTGGCGGGCTCGCCGCTCATCCCGGTCAGGCCACAGGAGCGCGGCTGCCTCGGCTCGGGCAAGGGGTCGGGTGCCGCGCCGGGCGAGGTACGCGAGGAGCACCAGCTCCTTACGCCGGCTGGAGAGCGCGGGCGCAATTCCCCTTCCAGCCGAAGCTCGCCCAGCGTCCGCAGATGAATCATGACGGTCCTACCGGGGCTGTCCGCCGGGGCTGGAGCACCTAATGTACGACGCCGGACGGGCCGGGGCAATGGGCAGTGTCAAATCAAGCGGGGGGGCCTATTTGACGGGCGACTTGACGGGGTTTTCGCGGCCGCCTCGTAGCCTTTCACCTAATACACGGGGAATGGCACCAGGCCCTCGCCTGGGAGACGTGGATGAACGACCCCATCCCGACCTTCGACTACTTCGTCGTCCGGCTGAACCGCACCGACCCGAATCCCAACCGGATCACGGGACTAGTGGAACGGCTTGGATCGGGGGAGAAGCAGCCCTTTGACACCGCGGAGCACCTGGCCCGCTTGATCTCCAGTTGGACGCCATCCAGGTACGGCGAGGCCGCGCGCCAGTTTACCCAGGCTCCCGAGGTGCGTGGCGGGTGAGTGGTAACCCGGGGCGAGTCCAGCCCCGCAGAGAGGTCCCTTTCAGGAGGAACTATGCTGGCATCGATCCACAAACCCATCACCACCGTGCTCGCGGCGCTGGTTCTGCTGCCGGCCATCGCCACCGCCCAGATCCGGGAACGCAGTGGCACGCGAGTGGTACAGGACCCGAGCTGGCAGCCGCAGACGGCGACCAGGCTCGTGCCGACCCCGATCAGCGCCGGGCCCCCGCCGGAGGGAATCCGGTTCGAATCCTCGGCGACCTACGGGATCTTCGCGAAGATCGCCTGGAATGCGGCCCCCAACGCCACCAGCTACGTGGTCACCCGCGGCAAGAGTCGACGATCCGACTTGCTGCAACGCCACCTCGGGCTCGCTTCCGGCAAGCACGACTTCGTGGGTCGACATGGGGCTCTTCAGGAAGGGTTCCTACACCTACACCCTCACCGTGAACTACGCGGACGGCTCCGTGGGCAAGGGGGGCATGACCCTCGGCGTCTTGCACAACGCCGCTCCCACCCAGCTCGCGGTGAATTTCCGGAGTCCGGGCCTGATTCGGATCACGTGGGACCCCGGGTCGGTTCCCGGTACCTGCTGCATCAAGATCGCGGGGCCCGGGCTCGGCCCGACGGGTGAAAAGATGGTGCTAGGGGGCGGCCCGCTGGACCTCCCCTTCCTCCCACAGGGAGTCGTACACCTGGAAGGTGGTGGGCGCCTACAACGCGAAGAATCTGCCCGCTCAGCCTGCCACTAACTACGGGAGCGAGACCAGCACTGCCACGGTCTACGGGACCACGACGCAGGTGACGGACAACTACGTCGTCCTGGCCCCGCCCTCCGAATGGGCCGAACTCTCCACCACTGTGGGCATCCGCTCCGGACGGTATCGGATCTCGCTGGAGGGGTTCAAGGCGATCAACGTCACCGCCGAAGATCCGTTCCGCAGCGACGGCCGGGGGGATGAGGTGTTCATCACCACCCAGGTGAGTGAGTACGGGCCCGCCGGCCAGATGGTATCCACCAGGATGCTGCGGACCCCAACCTTCGGTGACAGGCACAACTTCCCCGCCCGGGTTCAGGCCGGAACTGCATCGCCTTCGGGCGGGATCATGCCGGGCGACCGCTATCCGGCGGAGGCGCAGCTGATTTCTCAGACTTCAGCCCGTCGACCACCAACAACCTCCCCTTCCTGCTCTGGGAGGGCGAGCTGAGCGAGGTCAAGGGCCTGGTCATGCTCTCCCCGGCGATCTGGGAGTCCGACGAGGGCGGCGACCAGCTCTTCCCGCCTTTCGCGTCGTTCCACAGCGCCGCGGCTGAGCAATGTGCCCTATCGGAACCTGTTCCAGCCCTATGTCCCGTGGACGCCCGACCCCTGCGGCCCTGGATACCTGGAATCCGCAGAGGAGCTGTCCGGTTCCTTTGGGGAACGGCGCGCCGACCATGTTCGTCCCCCAGATCGGTGGCTGGCGGGATGAGCCAATCGACATGAACCCGGACCACAGCTACTGCCCGACGTTCGTGGCCATCAATTGGAAGCTCGCCGACAGCTGGACGAGAGTGAATCCCGCGACGGTGGTCGAGATTCCTTTCAAGAACGGCCAGACCGGCTGGGAGTACAAGCTGTATGTGCGGATCGAGCGAAGGTGACCGCGCGCCAGGTGTCAAATGCTGTGGGGAAGGCCATTGCGCGAACCTTGACGGGCATCGAGCCTCGCCGAGACTGGGACCACACTGATCAGGAGATGGCACGATGAGTCGCGCATACGGGACGGTCTGGATCTCCGGCCTTCTCGCCCTGTCGCTGGCGGTGACCGCGTCGCACGCCCAGTCCGGAACGACGGCCTCACTGCCGGCTCCGGACTCCGTCACTCCCGCCCCGGACTCGGCGCCCGAGGAAGGGAAGAAGAAGGGCGGGCTCTTCGGCAAGGCGAAGAAGTTCGTGGGCAACAAGGCGGTGCAGCAGGTCGCCGAAGACCGTGGCCTGCAACATGGTCCCCGGCGGGCAGGTGGTTGCCGGCGCCATCGACGCGGCCAAGAGCAAAGACATGGGTGATGCCGCGGCAGGTGCCGCTGGTGCGGCCACCGGCCAGACCTGCATGCCGGGCGGAATGGCCGGCATGGCTGCCGGTGCGGCGGTCCCCGGCACCGGGGCAGTCCCTGGTGGTGGGATGCCGGGAATGGCGGGCCTCGCCGGCGCGGCCGGTGCTGCGGGCTTGGGTGGAGGGATGGGAGCGGCAGGTCTCGGTGGCCTGATGGGCGGTGGCGAGATGCCGGGTGGGATGCCTGAAGCGGGAATGGGCTACGGCTCTATGGCGGCCATGCCGGGTCATGCGGAAATCGCGGCGTGTATGGGCATCACGGTAGAGGAGTTTCTCGACTTCACCGATCCGACCCGTGGGGAAGCGCGATCGCCCACCAAGGCCGAGATGGATCGCCACAACCAGGTGGCGAAGAAAGTCGATATGGGCCGCTATCAGGGCTGCATGACGCAGGCGATGGCTCAATTTCGTGCGCCCACCGCGCCCGAGGATGCCGTGGCCGACGGCAAGCTGAGCGAGGCGCCAGGCAAGAGCCTCGCGCTCTCGTCCGATCTCGCCGCCGATCTGAAGAAGGGCAAGACCATCGTCAAGGACATCGACTGGCTGGCGGGTGGTGCCGAGCTGGCGGATGGAGGCAAGGCGTCCTTTGACGGAGCGATGGACGAGCTGGCGGCCGCCATTCAGAAGGCCGGCGGAGCGTATCGCGCCGACATCTACCTCGATAAGCGCTACGAGGACGTCGCGGTGCAGGCGCTTGGCCCCGCCCGGCTGAAGGTGGTCTTGACGTCACTCGAGCAGGCCGGCGTGGGATCCGATGAGGTGACGGCTGGCAAGGTAAAGAAGGACAAGAATCCGCGCCTCGAGATCGTCAAAACGAAGAAGTGACTTGAGGAAGAAGTGACCTGAGGAGGAAGGAGAACCACGATGCGCGGTCGCTTGCTCATGTCGTCGCTGAAGGTTGCCGGCAGCTGGTGCGTCTTCGCCGCGGGTCTCCTGCTCGGTGATGCCAGCGCCCAGTGGACCATCACCATGCGCGCAATGCGGAATCCACTTCCGCTGGGACAATGCACTCCCGTCGAGATCGTCGTCAAAGTCGCTCAAGGCCACCAGGCGCCATCTCGGCCCGACGGGAAGCAGGTGAGCGGATGGGACTTCGACTTCGCCGTCATCGCGTCCGCCCCGGATGCGTTCCGGCTTCAGAACGATGACGCCACCCGCCCCTTCATCTGTGCCCAGGCGCCGACCGCACCGTCGGCGACTTTCGTCGCGCACTATCCGGGGCGCCAGCTCAAGCCGAACCAGGTGGTTCCCGGTGTCGAATTGCGGCAGTCCATCGAGGTCGCGATGGAGGGCGCGTCAGTACCTGGCGGCGCCCCCGGCTATCCAGCCGGCAATCCTGCTGGGGCAGCCTATCCGAACTCGGGCTACCCTGTTGGCAATGCTCCGAGCGACGGGTATCCCGGCGGGAGCACCGCGGGCACCGGTTACCCCAGCGGCGGCTATCCCGCGCCGGTCCAGGCGAGCGGGTATCCACAATCCGATCCCGCATACGCCCCTGGCGCCGGTGCCCCGGGTGGGTATCCCAGCGGCGGGTATCCAGCGGGAAGTGGCGCGACGGGAGGCTACCCACAGCCCAGCTACCCTACAGGCAATCCATCACAGGGTGGCTACCCGCCTGGCGGGTATCCGCAGGCCGATCCCGCCCAGGCGGGTTACCCGCAAGGTTCTGGGTATCCCCAGCCCTCGGGCTACCCTCAGCCATCCGGGTATCCCCAGGCCGGTCCCCCGCAGCAAGGGCAGCCCAACACCGCCCCCACAGCTCCGCCGGCGGCCGATCCCGGGGTGCGAACGGGGAAGCAGTTCCTTCAGCGAATCGCCGGTCACGCCAAACGCAAGGCGGGTGAGGTTGCGTCGAGTACCAGTGCCCATGTAGCCGACGCGGCCGGCGACCTGGTCGGAACGACGCTCGAGGCAGGCAGCAGCGTCGTGAAGTCCGGTGTGGGTGCCGACTCCTAAGGACCCCGCGAATGTCGCTGCCGCGCTCGCGGCGGGACGAGCCGTCCTGTATGGGCTTCGCTTCACGGAAGGGACCGCGATGCTGGAGCCGTCGGCCGGGCCGCTCATCAGCCAGGTCGCGGGCGCACTCGCCCAAACCCCCGGCCAGTTCCTTATCGAGGCTCACGTGGATGGCCAGCACGGCCCTGCTGCCCAGGCCCTGTCGGAGCAGCGCGCTGCGGCGGTGAAGGCCGCGTTGGTGGCGGCGGGCAGCTCCCCGATGCAGCTCGCGGCAGTGGGATGTGGGGCCACGCGCCCGATCGCCGGCGTCAGGTCGAACGCGCGGATCGAGATCGCGCGCACGCAGTGAGGCGAGTAGGCACACCGAGCGGCCTGCCGGCCGAGGAGCCCTGCCACCACCACGAGCCGGACGTCCAGGTGAGAAGAAACCCCGCCGCGCCGCGTCTGACGAACAACACCACCTCTCACCCTCATCGCCCCACCGGGCACGGAGCCTGACCATGTCCGTCCGTACCGCAGTCGGTCCCAGCATTCTCGCCGCGATCGCGGCGCTCGACGCTCGGCGCCTCGCCGGCGGAAGCCCAGCGGGTCTCCCTCTCGCCGACGATCGGTGTGTACATCCCCACCAGCGAGCTGGTGAAGGCGTCCCAGGGTGAGGAGTTCAAGCAGGAGGTCGCGCTGTCGGTAGGCGGCCGCCTTGGGGTCACGATCAGCCCCCGCTTCGGCGTGGAGACGTCGGTGAGCTACGTGCCGAGCAACCTGCGGTTCACCTTCGACGAGACCGAGACCACGACCGATGCCAACCTGCTGCTCGGCACCGTCCGGGCCACCCTCCACGCCATCCCCATGACCAGCCCGGTCTGGCTCAGTCTCAACGGCGGCGTCAGCATGATCCGCCGCGGCGGGGAGGCCTACGCCGAGGCCGAGGACAAGAGCGATGTGGGTGGGGTCGTGGGAGCGACCGTCGGGTTCCGGCTCGGCAGCATGCTCAGCTTCTACGTCGCGGCGGAGGACTACATCTACGGCGCGCGGGTGGAGGACACCGGTCTCGAGGAAGAGAGCCGGACGCAGAATGACGTGCAGATCGCGTTCGGGTTCGGGTTTCCGGTCGGTCGCTGAGCCTGCCGCTCCGCAGCTCACTCGACCCCTGAATCCTTTGTCCACCGGCTTGGTTGGCACGGAACCCGCGATTAGACTGGTGCGGTCATCGGTTTCACCATCCGGTCCGTCATCCGCGGGGGACACGTGAAGTTGAGCTGGATCCTGGCAGCGACACTGCTCGCTCCTGCCCACTGTCGCCGTTGCCCAACGGCCCCTCATCCTCGGGACCTGGAAATTCGACTTGAAGCAGGGAGACAAGAAGCCCGGCCCGCGCACCGTGATCGTGCGGGCCGACAGCAGCGCGAGCTACGGGGCCGAGACGGTCCGTTGGAGGATCATCGGCGACAGCCTGGCGCTCGCCTTGGGCGGCGAGTGGGTGAACTACCGCCTCAAGGTAAAAGGCAAGCGACTGACCCTGTCCGGCGGCGACCTCACCGAGCCCGTCACCTTCCAGTTGGTCGGCCCGCCGACGCCGCGGCCCGACACGGTGGCCGTCCCTCCCGACCCGATCACCGAGCCGATCTGACCCCCGACGCCTCGATATTGTGCGCCTCGTACCGCCCCGAGAATATTCTCGGGGCGGTGTCATTTGATCGAGTGCCTTATCAAGGAGCACCTCATGCGCCCACCCCATGGAGCATTCCGGCGCGCCGTCGTCCTGAGCCTTTCCCTCACACTTCTCCCCGGTCGCCCCCAGGCTCAGACCAGCCCGATCGCACAGGCGGTCCTGGGCGAGGCGAAGCCCGTCACCCCCGAGATCAGCACCAAGGATCTGCAGCGGATTCTGGCTGACGCCTCCGCGCCCGTTCTCGACGTCCGCTCGGCCCAGGAGTACGCAATTGCCCACATTCCAGGGAGCAGAAACTTCTTCGAGAAGGAAGTCGAGCAGATCGTCGCGGCCTATCCCGACCCCGCCACGCCCCTGGTGTTCTATTGCAACGGTCCATACTGCGGGAAGTCAAAACGTCTTTCGGAGGAGCTGCTGAAGCGCGGTTACAGCGGCATACGCCGGTATCAGCTGGGGCTTCCCGTCTGGCGCGCGCTGGGGAATACCGTCCAGACCGATATCGCCGGCATGCGCTACGTCATGGCCGGCGACAGGACCGCGGTTTACGTGGACAGCCGTGCGCCGGACGCCTTTGCCCGGGGTAGTCTGCCGAAAGCGGTGAATATCCGAAAGGGCGAGGCGGAAGTCGCCAATGAAGACGGCCGTCTGCCCTACAGGGACAAGGGCACGCGGGTGATCGTCTTCGGTGAGAGCGCCGCGGAGGCTCGGGTCGTCGCAGAGGAGATCGCGCATAAGGCGTACTGGAACAGCAGCTATTTCGGTGGATCGTATCGCGATCTGGCGGGAATGGCGGCGCGCTGATCAGAGGGCAAGTGCGAACTGCGCGCTCGCCCGTGACACCACCGGGATCGGCCCCAGGGGCTCGTCCTGATCGGCCACATGCAGCGTCCCACCGAAGCCGGCGCGCCGGAGGGCAGGCGCCACCGTCGCGCGGGCGTCGTCCGCCGAGTTGCACTGCCGGCTCAGATGCGCCAGCACGACGACGCCCAGCCCGGGATGATGCAGCTCGGTAAGCAGCTCGGCCGCCGCCCGATTGGACAGATGTCCGGCCGAGCCGGCGATCCGCCGCTGCACGACTGGCGGATACTGGCTGGTGCGGAGCAGCACGTCGTCGTGATTGGCCTCCAGCACGATCGCCGTGAGGTTTCGGAGCAGGTAGCGCACGGCGGCGGTCGGCTCGGCCGAGGTCGTAGGCGAAGCCGACCCGGATGCCACCGGCCGCCTCCACCGCCAGTGCCAGGGGCTCGGCGGCGTCATGGCTGGTGGGGCAGGCGGTGACCATGAACGGTCCGATCTCCACCCGGGCGCAGAGCCCGAGTGGACGGTGCTCGGCGTGGCGCATCCTGGGCGCCAGACGGGTCCAGGTGCCCGGGGCCGTGAGCACCGGCACGCCGAGCCGCCGCGCCAGCCGCCCGGCGCCGCGTGCGTGGTCGCCGTGCTCGTGGGTGAGGACGATGGCGCCGACTCGTCCCAGCGCGAGGCCTGCCGTCTCGGCCCTCCGCTCGATCTCCTTCGGGCTGAACCCGGCGTCGATCAGAATCGCCGTTCCGTCGTGTTCCACCGCGCAGCAGTTCCCGCGCGAGCCCGAGCCCAGGACGTAGAGCGCCGTCATCCCCGGCCTCGCTCGTAGGTTCGACGGAGCGATTCCTGGCGCAGGTCCGACCATGCCACGTCGCGGCGCGCGAGGACCCGTCGGGCGACCGTGAGGAAGCCCTCTTCGGTGATCCGCTCCCCCCCGCACCCCCAGGCGAATGGGGGGACGTACTTGGGCACGGCGGAAGAGCCGAACACGTTTGCTCCCGCGCCGATCACGGCGCCGGTGGGCAGCATCGTGCCGATGGCGGTCTTGGCGTGATCGCCGAAAAGCGTGCCCAGGTTGGAGCGCCCGGTCTCGATGCGGACGCCTGCCACCTCCAACCGGACCGGCCCATAGGTGTTCTTGAGGTTCGAGGTGGTCGTGCCCGCACCCAGGTTCACCCAGTGACCCACCACGCTGTGGCCGACGAACCCGTCGTGCGCCTTGTTGCCGTATCCGAGGAACACGCTGGCCGCGATCTCGCCCCGAATGCGGCACTCCGGTCCGAATACCGATCCGCGCACGAACCCCCCGAACACCCGAGTCCCGGCGCCGATGTACGTCGGGCCCTCCAGCCTGGTGCCGCTCTGCACTTCGGCGCCTTCCTCGATGACCACGGGACCGTTCCGGACGTCGAACACCACTCCCGGCTCCACCGTCGCCCGAAGGCAGATGGCGTCGGCCGGATCGCCGAGGACGATGCTGCCCTCCGGCACCCCGGTGGAGGGCGCGGCGCGAAAGTCGGCGCAGTCGGCGGGGAGCAGGCGCTCGAGCGCGGTGATGAGATCATACGCGCCCCGAAGCAGCACGCCGTCGATTTCGAGTCCGGCGCCGTCATCGGTCGGCCGCTCCCAGTGCTCGCCGGCCGGAATCACCCAGCCGACCGTGGTCCCGCCGTGGGTGAGGCGGCGAACCGGGCCGGTGGACTCGATCGGCGCGCCGGACGGAGCGAACCACGACGCCGCGATGATCGCCGGCCCTTCGATCGGCATGCGCTCGCGGGCCGGCGGTTCGTCGAACTCGCTGAATCCCGCGACGTGCGCGCCCAGGATCGCGGTGGTATCGCGCTGCAGCGCGCCTTCCCACCGCTCCCGAATCCGCCAGAGCCCGGCCCGCAGCTCCGCCACCGGTCTCACCCCGGCGAACGGGGCCCAGGCGGAGCCCGCCGGATCCGGCTCGAGCAGGTAGAGAGTGGTCACGGGCGAGTATCGCGCAGGGGGGCCGGAAGGGCGTCGAGCAGGTCCTTCATCGACGCGGCGCGCTCGGCGGGCATCACCAGGATGCGTCCGTTGGCCTGCACCACCACCAGTTCCTGGACACCATAGAGGACGATCGGATCGCGATCCGACCAGACGACGCAGTCCTGGCTCTCGTGCAGGAACGCGTCTCCCACGACGACGTTCCCGCCCGTGTCCTTGGGCCGTACCCGTGCCAGCGCCTGCCAGGTGCCGACATCGTCCCAGGCGAACTCGCCCCGGACGACCGCCACGGCCGCGCTGCGCTCGAGCAGGCCGACATCGATGGAGACCGGGACCACCTCGCGAAAAAACCGTTCGACGTCACCCGCGGCGAGCGCGGGCAGGGCCTGAGCGACCTCGGGGGTGTGCGAGCCGACCTCCGCCAACAATCGCGTGGCGGTCCAGGCGAAGAGGCCGCTGTTCCAGAGGGCGCCGGCCGCCATCAGGTCCAGCGCCGTCGCGGCGTCGGGCTTTTCGGAGAATCGGGCGACGCTGCGCGCGGTCTCGTCCAGCGGCGCGCCGGGCACGACGTAGCCGTAGCCGGTCTCCGGCCTGGAGGGCACGATACCGACGGTGACCAGCCGGTCGTGCCGCCGCGCGGTCGCGAGCGCCATGTCGGCGGTCTGCCGGAACGCCGCGGCGTCCCCCACCGCCCAGTCGGAGTGCAGCGAGAGGACTTCCGCCGCGGGATCGCGGCGCTGCGCCTCCCAGCTGGCCCAGATGAGGGCGGGTGCGGTGGACGCCGCGCGCGGCTCGATCAGCATGTTTTCGGCGCTGAGCTTGAGCCGGTCCTGCAGCTTGCCCGCCAGACCGGCGCCCGCCACGACCAGCATGCGCTCGCGCGGGATGAGACCGGCGAGCCGGTCGACCGTGTCCTCCGCGCTCGAGCTCGGGCCCGCCAGAGGAAGCAGCTGCTTGGGGTTTTCCGGAGTGCTGAGCGGCCAGAACCGGGTGCCGGAGCCGCCGGCGAGAAGGACCGCCCACCTCATGAAGGACTCACAGCAAGCCGGCCAGTGCCGGTCCGTGATGCCGCAAGTCGTACAGCAGCGGACCGACGTCCGCGTCGGGTCGGGCGAGAATGGCGAGCCAGTCTTCGCTGCCGGCGCGGGCGAGCACCACGAGACCGCCCGCGTAGTCGAGCACGGCGGTCCGCAATTCGCCTCGGCCCGCGCCATCGCCCAACCGCGCGGCGTACTGCGCGAGGGTGGCCGCCAGCGCCGCCACCGTCTCCGGCTCGAACCCCGCGCCCGCCGCGTGGTCGATCGGCAAGCCCTCGCCGCTCAGCAGTAGCGCGGCCTGTACGCCATCGCGCGCGGCGAGACTGCGCAGTACATCGCCCAGACCGGCCATTTCGTCGTGCTCCGTCGCCGAGGGAAAAAAGGTGAGCGCAACGTAGAAGTCGCCTCGGGCGAAGTCAAGAAACGATGCGTGGTTGACCCGACTCGTTTCCGCTCTTAAAGTTCCCTCTCTATGCCCACAATTCGCCGTCTCCTGTCGCTCCTCACGCTGTCGGCCCTCGCCGCGTGCAGCGATAACGACAACCTGCCCGATCCGACCGAGGCGAACTTCGTGGACACGGTCACGGTCGGGTCGCTCACCGACACCCCGATCACCACCGCCAGCGGCTTCGCGGTGGGCATCGGGCCGATCCGTACCGACCTGGATCCGAACTTCGACTTCGCGTACGACATCCAGGGCGACCCCGCCACCGGGACGAGTGTGTTCCTCCCCCGCGCCTCGCTCGGCATCCTATCCGGGAGCTCGGCGGAGCCGGGGCTCATGCGCCGGGACGAGGCCTTCGACGAGATCGAGGTCGCGCCCAGCAACGGGTACGTGACCGAGGAAGCGGTCACGGTCGCGCTCGGAGAGCGATACGTCGTCCGGTCCCGGGTCACCTGCGGCGTCGGCGTGCCGCGCTATGCGAAGGTCGAGATCATCGGGTTGGAGGACAACTCGGTCATCCTCAAGGTCCTGGCGAACGAAAACTGCGGCTACCGCGGCCTCGAGCCCGGCCTCCCCGACCGCTGACTCCCACGTGATCGACCTCAAGCGTCTGCGCCAGGATCCCGAGGGCAGTCGCGCCAGTCTCCTCCGCCGCCGCGATCCGGCTCTCGCCCAGTCGGTGGACGCACTCCTCGACCTCGACCGCGAGCGACGTGAGATGCTCGTCCGGGTGGAGGCGCTCAAGGCCGAGCGCAACGCAGCGACCGAAGAGGTCGCGCGACGAAAACGCGCCAAGGAGCCGGCCGAGGACCTGATGGCGAAGCTGAAGGAGTCGGGCGAGCAGGTGAAGCTGCTCGATGGACGCCTGCGGGAGGTCGAGTCCGCCCTGGAGCGCCTCGCGCTCACCCTGCCGAACTTCCCGTCCGACCTCACGCCCGACGGCGACGCCACCGCCAACCGCCAGGTCCGCACCTGGGGCGAGCCTCCCTCACTCGACTTTCAGCCCAAGCCCCACTGGGAGCTCGCGACCGCCCTCGGCATCCTCGACCTGCCCGCCGGCGCCAAGCTGACCGGCGCCGGCTTTCCCGTGCTGCGGGGAGCGGGGGCCAGGCTGGTCCGCGCGCTCGCGGGACTCATGCTCGATCTCCACACCCGCGAGCATGGCTACATCGAGATCGCGCCGCCCTACCTGGTGAATCGGGCGACGCTGACCGGGACGGGGCAGCTCCCCAAGTTCGAGGACGATCTCTACGGCTTCGCGGCGGACGACCTGTTCCTGATTCCCACCGCGGAGGTGCCGCTCACCAATCTGCATCGGGACGAGATCCTGGAGTCGGCCGATCTCCCGCGGGGATACGTCGCCTACACGCCGTGCTTCCGCCGCGAGGCGGGCGCGCACGGCAAGGATACCCGCGGGCTCATCCGGGTGCATCAGTTCGACAAGGTCGAGCTGGTCCGTTTCGCCCGTCCCGAGGAATCCGACGCGGAGCTCGAGCGGATGACCGCGCACGCCGAGGCGGTGCTCCAGCGCCTCGAGATTCCCTACCGGGTGGTCGAGCTCGCGGCCGGAGACACCGGATTCGGCAGCGCCCGCACCTACGACCTCGAGGTATGGGCGGCCGGCGTCGGCACCTGGCTCGAGGCCTCCAGCTCCAGCACCTTCACCGATTTCCAGGCCCGGCGCGCCAATATCCGGTTCCGCCGGGAGCCCCGCGCGAAGCCGGAGTTCGTTCACACCCTCAACGCCTCGGGCGTCGCCTTCCCGCGCACCATCATCGCCCTGCTCGAGAACAACCAGGCGGCCGACGGGTCGGTGCGGGTGCCGAAGGCGCTGGTACCGTACCTCGGTGTCGACCGACTGGCTCCGACCGCCTAGGGAGCGGCTCCAGCGGCTCGCGCCGAGCGTCGCGGTGCTGCTGGTGGCCGTGCTCTCGGGCCTCAGTCTGGGCACCGGCCTGCTCATCATCCGCCACTTCAAGGCCGACGCGACCGCCACCAGCCGGCTCTATTCGGGTGTCTTCGGCGGGCTCAACGATCCCGACCCCGGCTCGGAGGCCGAGGCGCTGTTGCGGCTGGGGGAGCAGGTGCGCGCGCTGGGCCTCCCGCTGATCATCACCGACGGGACCGGCCGGGTGACGGCGGCGGCGAATCTCCCGTTCGAGGCCGCGCTCGACGATCCCCGGGTGCTGGCCTATGCCGCGCGGCTCGACCGCCAGAACCCGCCGATCGTGGACGCCATCGGCACGGTGCACTACGGGCCGCTGCCGGCGCAGCGCAACATCACCGCCCTGGCGGTGCTCCAGGCGCTCACCATCGCGGTGATGGTGGCGGTGGCCGTCTTCGCCTACCGGAACGCGATGGCGGCCCAGCGCGACCGGCTGTGGGTGGCGATGGCGCGGGAAGCGGCGCACCAGATGGGCACGCCGCTGACCAGCCTGCAGGGATGGATCGAGCGGGTGCGCTCGCGTCCGACGCCGCCCCCCGATCTCGCGGACCACCTCGCGGCCGATGCGGAGCGGCTCGACCGCGTCGCGCGGCGCTTCGAGCGGATCGGCAATCCCGCCAAGCGCGAGCCGATCGGGCTGGGCGCGCTCGCCGAAGGGGTGGGAGGCTACTTCCGGCCCCGGCTGCCGAAGCGGGCGAATCCCATCGAGCTTCGGCTCGAAGCGCCGGGCGCGGGGCCGACCGTCGTCGGTGATCCGGTGCTCTTGGAGTGGGCGCTGGAGTCGCTGGTAAAGAACGCGATCGACGCGCTGCAGGGACGTGGCGGCACGATTATCCTGCGAATCGGAGCCGAGGAGGGCATGGGGACAGTGCGCGTGATCGACGACGGGCCCGGCGTTCCGAAGGAGATCCGCCGCACCCTCTTCGAGCCCGGAATCACGACCAAGCGCGGCGGGTGGGGGATCGGGCTCGCGCTGTCTCGCCGGGTCGTGGAAGACGCCCACCGCGGCACGTTGCTGCTCGAGCCTTCGGAAAAGGGAGCCTGTTTCCTGATGCGCGTACCGCTGGCCGATCCGGTCGGATGATCGATACCTCCGCGCCCGAGCTGCCGCTCGCCCTGAATCCAGCCCAGCAGGAGGCGGTCGAGCACGTTCACGGTCCGCTGCTCGTGCTCGCCGGCGCGGGGTCGGGGAAGACCCGGGTCCTCACCACCCGGATCGCCGCTCTGATCGACCGGCACGGGGTGCCTCCCCAGCGCATCTTCGCGGTCACCTTCACCAACAAGGCCGCCGGCGAGATGAAGCAGCGGATCGGACGGCTGCTCGGCCGGGACCCGTCGGGACTCTGGATCGGGACCTTCCACTCGCTCTCCGCCCGGCTGCTCCGGCGCGAGGCCGAGCTGCTGGGGTTCACCCGCCAGTTCACGATCTACGACGAGGACGACAGGCTGAGCCTGATCAAGCGTCTGATGGATCAGCGGGGCCACTCGACCAAGCTGTTCCCGCCCAGAGCGGTGCAGTCGCTGATCTCGGCGGCGAAGAACCGGATGGTGCCGCCGGCGGAGCTGGCGGCCGGATCGCCGTTCGACCGCCTCGCGGTCGTGGCCGGGGAGGTGTACGGCGCGCTGGGGCCCGCCCTCAAGGCGGCGAACGCGATGGATTTCGACGACCTCATGCTGCATCCGCTCACGCTCTTCCGTGAGCATCCCGACCGGCTCCGGGCCTATCAGCAGCGGTTCAGCTTCATCCTGGTGGACGAGTTCCAGGACACCAACCGGGCCCAGTACGCGCTGATCCGCCTGCTCGGCGCCCACGGCAACGTGTGCGCCGTGGGCGACGACGATCAGTCCATCTACGGATGGCGCGGCGCCGATGTCCGCAACATGCAGGACTTTCTCACCGATTTTCCCGGCGCGAAGCTGGTGCGCCTGGAAGAGAACTACCGCTCCACCCAGATCGTGCTCGACGCGGCCAACGGCGTCATCGCCGAAAACAGCGGCCGGATCGGGAAGACCCTCACGACCCGCCGTCGCGGCGGCGAGATGGTCACCCTGCTCGCCGCGGCCGATGAGCGGGACGAGGCCGAGTGGGTGGTGCGGGAGCTGGAGCGCCGGAGCGCGGCGGGCGAGTGGCGCTATCCCGAAATGGCGGTGCTCTACCGCACCAACGCCCAGAGCCGCGCGCTGGAGGAGGCCTTCCGCCGCGCCGGAATCCCGTACCGCCTGATCGGGGCGATCAGCTTCTACGAGCGGCGGGAGGTAAAGGACCTGCTCGCCTACCTCAGGCTGGTCGCCAACCCCTCCGACGACGAGGCCTTCCTCCGGGCGGTTGGGGTTCCCCGCCGCGGATTGGGAGACACCAGCCTGTCGATCCTCGGGCAGACGGCGGTGCAGTGGAACAAGTCCCTGCTCGCCACCGCGCGGGTGGGGGACCGGATCCCCGAGCTCCGGCCCAATGTCCGAGAAGCATTCAGGTCGTTCGCCGCCTTCATTGACGGGCTGGGGGAGCGGGCCAGCCGCTTGGCGCCCGCCGACGTCCTCGAGCATGTCATCCGCGCCATCGACTACGAGGCGGTGCTCCATGCCGAGGGCCCGGAAGGCGCCGACCGGTGGGAGAACGTCCGCGAGCTCCTGGCGAGCGCGGCGGACTGGTCCGAGGAGGTGGCCGACGAGCCCGAGTCGGGAACCCCGCTGGAGCGGTTCCTCGCCGAGGCCGCGCTGCTCTCGTCGGCCGAGACGGTGACCGGAAACGAAGAGGGCGTCACCCTCATGACGCTCCACACCGCCAAGGGCCTCGAGTGGCCGGTCGTGGTGCTCACCGGTCTGGAGCACGGCCTCTTCCCGCTCGCGCGGGCGGAGGAGCAGCCCGAAGGTCTGGAGGAGGAGCGCCGCCTCTGCTATGTGGGCCTGACCCGCGCCAAGGACAAATTGTACCTGACCTGGGCCCGCGCCCGGCGCCGTGGCGGCGAGCTGCGGCCGGGCATTCCCTCGCGCTTCCTCAAGGCGCTTCCTCCCGCCATCGTGGAGGAGCGAAGGACTACCTCGCTTTGGGCGCCCGATTACGGCGGCACGGCGGGACGGCGGTACGGCGGTACCGCTGCGCCTTCCGCCGTTCCGCCGTTCCGCCGTGCCGCTCTCGCGCCCGACGCAGAGGAATCCCAGGACGCGCCCCGCTACGTCAAAGGCGAGCGCGTGCGGCACCGGCGCTTCGGCAGCGGAACCATCCGGGGTCTCACCGGCGTCGGCCGCGACCTCAAGGTGTCGGTCGCCTTCGACGACGAGGAAGTGGGCGAGAAACAGCTGCTCGTGGCGTACGCCGGTCTCGAGCGAGAATGGGAGAGCGCATGAGCATCGGCCGCAACGAGGTGCTGCACGTGGCCAAGCTGGCCGAGCTCGCCGTGAGCGAAGGAGAGCTGGACCGGCTGGTCGATCAGATGAACCGGATCGTGGACTACGTGGCGCAGCTCGATGAAGTCCCCGCCGACCGGATGGCCGCGGCGTTCCTTCCCGGGCCTCAGGCCGTCGCTCTGCGCGAGGACGTGCCCGGGCCGGTCCCGCTCGCCCGGCCTCCGGCGACATTCGCCCCCGAGTTCAGAGAGGGCTTCTTCCTGGTGCCGCGCCATGGCGCGATGGAGGAGTCGTGACCCGGGCCTCCTCGGTCGCGCGGGAGACGGGCGAGCGGCTGGCCGCCGCGGCGCCGCTCAACGCGACGCTGCACTGGTCGCAGGAGCTGCTCGACGCCGAGGCCGCGCGGGTGGAGACCATGCCCGCGCCGGGACCGCTGGCGGCGCTGCCGGTCGCGCTCAAGGACAACATCGTGACCGTCGAGCAGCCGACCACCTGCGGCTCCCGGATCCTGGAGGGCTACCACTCGCCCTACGCCGCCACGGCGGTGACCCGGCTGCGCGAGGCCGGCGCGATGATCGCGGCCAAGACCAACATGGACGAGTTCGCGATGGGGTCCTCCACCGAGCACTCCGCATTCGGGCGCGTGAAGCATCCCCTGGATCCCGCGCGGGTGCCGGGCGGCTCCTCCGGCGGCTCGGCGGCGCTGGTCGCCGCCGGCGTGGTGCCGGTGGCGCTGGGCTCGGAGACGGGCGGATCGGTGCGGCAGCCGGCGTCGTTCTGCGGAGTGGTGGGCATGAAGCCGAGCTACGGCCGGGTGAGCCGCGCACGGGCTGGTCGCCTTTGGATCGTCCCTCGACTGCATCTCCATCTTCAGCCGGAGCGTGGACGACGCCGGCCGGGTGCTGAGCGTGCTGAGCGGGCACGACCCGCTCGACTCCACCACGGTGGACCGGCCGCCGATGCCGATGCCCACCGCGCTCGCCGATCTCAAGGGCGTTCGCGTTGGCCTGCCGCGGGAGTACTACCCGTCCGACCTCCATCCCGGAGTCGCCGCCGCGCTCCAGCGCACCCGCGAGGCGATCCTGGACCTGGGCGGCCAGATCTGCGAGGTCTCGCTTCCCCATTCGCCCTATGCGGTCCCGACCTACTACATCGTGGCGCCGGCCGAGGCCGCGGCCAACCTGGCCCGATACGATGGCGTCCGCTACGGGCCCCGGAAGGTCGGCCCCGAGGGCGACATTCACTCGCTCTACCGGACGACGCGCGGCGAAGGGTTCGGGGCGGAGGTGCGGCGGCGGATTCTGGTGGGGACGTACGTGCTGAGCGCCGGCTACTACGATGCCTACTATCGGAAGGCGCAGCAGGTGCGGGCGCTGATCGCCGACGATTTCCGGCAGGTCTTCGCCTCCGGCGTGGATCTGCTGCTGACGCCGACCACGCCCACCCCCGCGTTCAAGGCGGGGGAGAAGACGGAGGATCCGGTCGCCATGTACCTGGCGGACATCTTCGTCTGCGCCATCAGCCTGGCCGGCCTGCCGGCCGTGAGTCTGCCGGTGGGGCGCAGTGAGGGCTTGCCGGTCGGCGCGCAGCTGATCGCGCCGTTCTTCGAGGACGAGCGGCTTCTCGCCGCCGCCGGCGCGATCGAGCGCGCGGTCCCGGCCGCCTCGGAGGTTCGCTGATGGACTGGGAGACGGTGATCGGGCTCGAGGTTCACGTGCAGCTGCGGACCCGGACCAAGATGTTCTGCGCCTGCCGTGCCACGTTCGGCGATCCGCCCAACACCAATGTCTGCCCGGTATGCCTCGGATTGCCCGGCGCCCTGCCGGTGCCGAACGCCGAGGCCGTGCGACTGGGAACGGCGGCGGCGCTCGCCCTGGGATGCAGCGTGCACCCCACCAGCGTCTTCGCCCGAAAGAACTATTTCTACCCCGATCTCCCCAAGGGGTATCAGATCTCCCAGTTCGACCAGCCACTCGCCACCGGCGGCCGGGTCACCTACGAGTCGCCGGAGCGCGGCCGGATTCAGGCCGGGATCACGCGGCTCCATCTCGAGGAAGACGCCGGCAAGCTGGTCCACGATCGGTTCCCGGGGAAAACGGCGGTGGATCTCAACCGCGCCGGGCGTGCCGTTGGCCGAGATCGTGAGCGAGCCGGACCTGCGGTCGCCGGGCGAGGCGCGCGCCTATCTGACGACCCTGCGCCAGATCCTGATCTACGCCGGCGCGAGCGAGTGCAGCATGGAGCAGGGAAGTCTGCGGGTGGACGCCAACATCTCCATTCGCCGCCCCGGCGAGACCAGGCTCGGCACCAAGGCGGAGGTGAAGAATCTCAACTCGTTCGCCAACGTGGAGCGCGCGCTGGAGGCCGAGCGCGCCAGGCAGGTGGCGCTGCTGGAGAGCGGCGGACAGGTGACGCAGGTGACGCTGCTCTTCAACGCGGCCACCGGCCAGGTCAAGCAGCTTCGCTCGAAGGAGGAGAGCCACGACTATCGGTACTTCCCCGAGCCCGATCTCCCGCCGCTGGTGCTCGACGACGCCTGGATCGCGGAGCGGCGCGAGGCTTTGCCCGAGCTGCCCGAGGCGCGGCGCAGCCGTCTCGAGGTCGCGCTCGGCATCCCGCCGTACGACGCGCGCGTCCTCACCAGCGAAGCCCCGCTCGCCGACTACTTCGAGTCGGTCGTGGCGGCGGGAGTCGATCCCAAGACGGCGGCCAACTGGGTCATGGGCGACGTCATCGCCACCTTCAACCAGACCGGCGGCTTTCCCGTCTCTGCCGGGAGGCTCGCCGGCCTGGTGAGCCTGGTCCGCGCGGGCACCCTGAGCCATCAGGCGGCGAAGCGGGTCTATGCGGAGATGGCCCAGTCGCCCGATGGTGAGCCGGCCTCGGTCGCCGAGCGCCTGGGGCTGGTGCAGGTGAGCGACCAGGGAGCCCTCGCGACCTGGGTGGACGAGGTGCTCGCCGCGAGCCCGGCGGAGGTCGCGCGCTACAGGGCGGGCGAGACGAAGCTCATGGCGTTCTTCGTGGGACAGGTCATGAAGCGGAGCAAGGGAAAGGCGGATCCGAAGGGGGTGCAGCCGGTGTTGCTGGAGAAGCTGAAATAGCGAGCTGCTGTCATCCCGAGCGAAGCGAGGGATCTTGCCGGCGAGCACCTGTGCCTGCCGGCGAGATCCCTCGCTTCGCTCGGGATGACAGCGCTACGAAGGCTCCCGTCCGCCCGCCTCGCCCTCTCTCCCCAGCTTCACCAGCGTCATCGGATCGACCGAGATCGCCCCGTACCGCATGATCCAGTGGAGGTGCGGGCCGGTCACCCGGCCGGTCCTTCCCACCGCGCCGATGCGCTGCCCCGCCGCGACCGTGTCGCCCTCCACCACGTCCGCCTGGCTCAGGTGAAAGTACCCGGTCACCAATCCAGCCCCGTGGTCCAGGTAGATCGCGCGACCCGCGAGATAGAAATCCGCCACCAGCGCGACCACTCCCCGCGCCGCCGCGCTCACCGGCGTCCCGACCGCCCCCGCGAAGTCGGTGCCCAGGTGGCGGCTGGTCATCCGGCCGTTGTACTCCCGCGACCCGCCGTACGCGCTGGTGATCCGGCTGTCCCGCGGCAGGGTGAGCGGGACCGACCAGAGCCGGGCAGCCTGGTGAGACCGTCGAGAGACCTCACGGGCTCGCGCCTGCTCCGACTCGACCCGTACCCGGGTCGCGCTGTCGTACTCCACCATCCGGGGTGGGACCTTGAGTCGCTCGGTGGGATAGCTCGGATACCGCACGACCAACCTGAAGAGGGTCGAGTCCATCCGGCCTTGGCGCGACAGTCGCAAGGCGACCGGCAAGCGTGTCGTCTCCCTCGAGAGGAATGCCGAGCAAGGCGACGAAGCCCCGGTCGACCGCCTCGAAATGGAGCGGCTCGCCCCCTGCCTCGCCTTCGACCGCACTGAGCCGGGGCTGATCGTTCCGCGACCAGTCGTCCTCGATCCTGAGCCATGCGACGGATCCCCGGGCCGGCGTCGCGGGTGTCGTTCGCAGCACGAAGGAGGGAGCGGTGAACTGCGCGGTTGCCATGCGGGTGCCGGCGAGCAACAGGAGCGCCGCGAGGAGCGACGAGCGGGCGGCCGCCATCAATGGAGCAGCCGTCTGATGAGCTCTTCCTCAGCGGGGAACTCGCGGATCAGCTCGTGCCGCGCTCCCCATCTCGAAGTCGGCGAAATCGAACCCGGGCGCGACGGTGCACCCACACAACACGCCGTCCCCCTCCGGCTCGGCGGCCTGCCATACGCGCGCTGGTACCACGACCTGAGGATCCGACCGGTCGAGCCGCCTCGTGCCGGCGCCGAGCAGGTAGAGGCGCAGGGGGCCCCCGTCGTAGTGATGCCAGACCTCGTCCGACGCGATCCGATGCCAGGCGCTCCGGGCGCCCGGCGGGAGGAGGTAGTGGATGGCGGTGGAGGCGGGGCGGCGGCGGCCGTCGGGGAGTTCGAGTGCCAGCGGGCTGCGGAAGGTCTCGCGGTAATACCCGCCCTCGGGATGAGGAGCCAGGCCCAGCCTGCGGATGACCTCGGCGGCGTCCATCGGCGGCGCCAGGCCGGCTCAGCGCCGCCGGCCGTTGACGAGCGCCTTGGGCGAAGGCGCCGAGCCTTCCGGCGCGCGCCAGGGAAGCTTCTGCGGGATCCGGATCCAGTGCTCCAGCGGGCGGTCGGGCAGGCCGAAATGCTCCCGGGCCGCTTCGCGCAAGCGGGCCGGGTTGCGCCGGCCGGCGGCGCGAAGCACCCGGCGGCGCAGATCCTTCGCCGCTTTGAGCGGCCGCTCGCCTGACGGGTCGAGCTGGTGCGCGCTGGCGCTGCTGCCGCCCAGCAGCTCGATCATGTAGTCGAAGGAGAGGCCGAGGTGGCGCTCGACGTCCTGATCGGCCAGAGCCCACCGGCTGTACTCCCGAGCCACCTGGCTGGCTCGCTGCCAGCTCGTGGTCTCGGTGAGTCGCACCATGCCGCGGAAGAGTCGCCGGTTGGTCCGCACGCTGAAGATCGTCGGCGCGATGAGCCGGTCGAGATGGGCATCGGCCTCGGCGTGATCCAGCAGGATCACGTCCTTGGCCGCCCGAGCGTAGGCGTCGCCCAGGTGCGCCTCGACCCGGGTCTCCCAGTAGGAATGGCCCACCCGGCGGTGCTGCTGGTGAGCATGAGCTGCCGGGGCACGAAGTAGTTGTGCGCCACGGTGTCGGCCGACAGGTGGCAGAGGTAGCCCAGCCCGAAGGCGCGCATCGCGTCCGACTCGGCCAGGTCGTGGATCTCCTGGCCCACGTGCCAGTAGTGGCAGTGCCGCCCCAGCGGGGCGTAGTGCTTCGCGATGGAGGAGTCGGCCGCGATGTTGCCGTAGAGGAAGTCGAACGGGATAGGCCCGGAGCAGGTCGGCGATCGCCGCCGGGAGCACCGGCAGGTTCGCCAGCACCGACTCGCCGAGATAGATGTGGGTCCCGGGAGTCCAGGCGTGCGCCGCCTCGGGAGCGATCAGAAAGATGAGCCCGACGACGACGATCGCCCCGGCGAGGCGGGCAGGCGTCACCGGCGGCTCGGGACCAGGAGGCGCCGCACCCGGCCGAGCATGCCGTTGCCCTGCCGGGAGGTGCGGAGCGCGGCGGCCACGTCGAGGGCGGTGTCCTCCACCTCGTCGTGCACCAGGTCGTAGAGCGTCTCGAGATCGGCGAGCTTGGCCTCGATGCTGTCCACCCCGCGCACCAGCTTGCGGCGGATCCGGCGGCTGGTCTGGGTGAAGGCGCCGACCTCCTGGCGGAGGAGGACCAGCAGGTCCTGCCCCTGCTCGGTCAGCCGCCGCACGCCGGCGAGCGTCTGGCCGATGTCCTCCTGGTAGCCCTGGACCATCGTGCTGAGCTTCTGGGTCTCGCCGGAGATCCGAAGCGCCGCCACCGCCACGGCGCAGCGGCCCCGGCGAGGATCGAGACGGCGATCACCACCAGCGAAATCGCCATCGTCGGCCCCACCCAATCGGGCGTGACCCCGACCTGCACGAGCGCGAGAGTCATCATGCGTCCCTCATCCTCCGAAAGAGCCAGGTTGCCCCGGGTGCGACGTCGCACCCGGTGAAAACAATGGCGTCGCGGGTACCACCGCAACCCCCTTGACGCCGCTTGACGCGTGCAACCGGCCTCGGCAGCTTTGGCCATGCCTCCTCGATTCCTCGTCCGCGGCGGTCGTCCGCTGCGCGGCACCATCCGCCCCGCCGGCAACAAGAACGCCGCGCTTCCGATCCTCGCCGCCACCGTCCTCGCCGACGGCGTCGGTCGAGCTGGACAACATCCCCCGCATCCGCGACGTCGAGACCATGCTCGCGGTCCTGCTGGACCTCGGCGCGCAGGCCGAGTGGACCGCGGCGAACACGGTGCGGATCGACACCCGGCCGCTCCGTCCCAAGCCGCTCGATCCCGCGCTCTGCGCCAAGATCCGCGCCTCGATCCTGCTGGCCGGCCCGATGCTGGCCCGCTTCGGCGCGGTGACCCTGCCCCCGCCGGGCGGCGACGTCATCGGCCGCCGCCGGGTGGACACCCACTTCCTCGCGCTGGAGCAGCTCGGCGCCTCGGTCATGGTGGGCGACCGCTACGAGCTGGAGGCCAAGGGGCTCACCGGCGCCGACATCTTCCTCGACGAGCCCAGCGTCACCGGCACCGAGAACGCGCTGATGGCCGCGGTGATGGCCAAGGGCCGCACCGTGCTCCGCAACGCGGCGTGCGAGCCCCACGTGCAGGATCTCGCCCGGGCTGTCTGGTGGCGATGGGCGCCCAGATCGAGGGCATCGGCTCCAACATCTACACCATCGAGGGCGGGCGTCCGCTCGGCGGGGCGAGCTACGCCATCGGGCCCGGACCACATCGAGATCGGGAGCTTCATCGGCCTCGCGGCGGTCACCAACGGCGAGGTCACGATCGATCCGGTGCGGCCGGAAGATCTCCGCAGCACCCTGCTCGGGTTCGAGCGGCTCGGCATCCGTCCGCGGATCGAAGGCACCCGGCTCACGGTCATGCCGGACCAGGAGCGGCGAATCCGGCCCGACCTCGGCGGGCACGTGCCCAAGCTGGAAGACGGACCATGGCCGGCGTTTCCCGCCGACGTGATGTCCACCACCATCGTCACCGCCACCCAGTGCTCCGGCATGCTGCTGGTCTTCGAGAAGATGTTCGAGTCCCGGCTCTTCTTCGTGGACAAGCTGATCGGCATGGGCGCGCGGATCGTGCTCTGCGATCCGCACCGCGCCGTGATCTCGGGCCCCGCGCCGCTCAAGGGCGGAACCGTCGAATCGCCCGACATCCGGGCCGGCATGGCGATGCTGCTCGCGGCGCTCGCCGCCGAGGGCCCGAGCACGATCCACAACGTGGGCCAGATCGAGCGGGGCTACGAGCGGATCGACGAGCGCCTCCGGGCCCTCGGAGCGGAGATCGAACGGGCGGATGGCGTGAGCGCGAGCAGCCGCGCGGCGGACGGGCAGCGTCCGGCGTCGATCCGAAGCAGCGGTACCCGGACGGCCTGCCCCGGTTCGAGCTGGGCGCATGGAGAGACTGAGCTCGGACTGGTCGCCGGCATCACCGGGTCGGGGCGATGGAGCCGGGCCGTGGGTTCGACCTCGGCCTCTGGAGCGACGCGCCGGTCGGCGAGGTGATGAGCCGGTGGCGGGCTGTTTCGCCGGTCGTTCCCGAGTTTCGACCGGCGGTGCTGGGCAATCAGATCCACGGCGTCGAGGTGATGTCGGTGGCGTCCCGGTCCGCACGGGTGGGTGCAGGTCGAAGGGCATCGACGGCTGGATCACCACCGCGCCCGGCGTGCTGCTCACGGTGACGGTGGCGGACTGCGTTCCGGTCTACCTCGCGGTCCCGGGCAAGGGCGTGGCGCTGCTCCACGCCGGCTGGCGCGGCACCGCGGCGGGCATCCTCGCGCGGGGGCTAGCGCGGTTGCTCGAGGCGACAGGCGCTCGCTCCGGCTGAAATCGTAATGCATTGTGGAGTTGGCATTTGCGGTGCGTGCTATGAAGTGGGATCTGAGGTCATGGCGGGCTGCGGCATGCCCGCCGACGGCGCCGGTCCGTGGCACCTCGACCTGCGCCGGACGCTGGCGGAGCAGGGCTGCCAGGCTCGGCGTCCGGCGGATCACGATCTCGTCCCGCTGCTCCGCCCACGACCGCCCTACCTTCTATAGTCACCGCGCCTCGCGGGGCACCGACGGCCGGATGGTGGCCTACCTCGGGATGCCCGCTCCTGACGCCGCCCGGTCGCCGTCGGCCCGCTATCACGTTGACTCTCCCCTGATTCGGCGCTAGATATCCACGTGCTGTCCCGGGGGCGCTAGTATGGGCCGACTGTTGATGTGGGGGAGTTCCCCCACATTTTTTTTCCGCTTCCGATGTCTGTTGACGCGCTGCTCAATCCGATTCGCGCCCATCTCGACGGCCTCGGCTTCGAGCTGGTGGATCTCAGGCGAACCGGAACGATGCAGCGCCCCATCCTGCAGGTACGGGTGGACCGCCCGGACAGCCGACCCGGCCAGGGTGTGACGGCCGACGACTGCGCGGGGATCAGCCGGTCCCTCGAGCGATTCCTGGAATCCAGGGCCATGGTCGGCCCGCGATACGTGCTCGAGGTGTCCTCGCCGGGCCTCGAGCGGCCGCTTCGCTGGCCGGAGCACTGGCGTCGCTTCATCGGCCGCCGGGCCCGGGTCCGGGCGCGGCCGCTGGGCGGCCGGCGCGTGGTGGAGATCGTCGCGGTGCCCGATGACGAGCACGTGACGCTTCGGCCGGAGCAGGGCGGACGAGATCACACTCGGCCTCGACACGATCAGCGAAGCGACGCTGTGGGTGGACTGGGCCACCGTGGGCAGACGACGGGGCCCCGATTCCTTGGAGTAACACCGATGGCAGGTTCGACCGAGATGTTGGCCGCGTTCCGCGAGCTGACGACCGCGAAACAACTCGAGCGCTCCGATCTCCTCGAGCTGTCTGCGCGACGGCATCCAGGCGGCGCTGGTCCGCAAGTTCGGGCCGAACGTCAAGTTCGAGCTGAACGTGGACGAGCTGCAGGGCACCATCCGGGTCGTGCGCCTCCGCCAGGTGGTCGAGGCGGTGGAGGATGCCAGCTGGCAGATCGCGCTGGAGGAGGCCCAGTACGAGGACCCCGACTTCCAGCTCGGCGACATGCTCGAGGAGGAAGTGCCGTTCGTGGAATTCGGCCGGCTCGCGGTCCAGGCGGCCAAGCAGCGGATCATCCAGCGGGTGCGCGAAGGCGAGCGGGCCCGGATCCGCGAGGAGTTCACCTCCAAGGTGGGCGAGCTGCTCTCGGGCGAGGTCCAGCAGATCGAGCGCGGCAAGCTCGTCATCATGCTGAACAAGTTCCGCGAAGCCGAGGCGATCATCCCGTACCGGGAGCAGAATCACCGCGAGCACTTCCACCAGGGTGACACCATCCGCGCCGTGCTGAAGCGGCTGGAGGAGACGCCCAAGGGGCCGCGGCTCATCCTCTCCCGCGGCGACCCGCTCTTCGTGAAGGCGCTGTTCAAGCTCGAGGTGCCCGAGATCCAGCAGCAGATCGTCGAGATCCGGGCCATCGCGCGCGAGGTCGGCAGCCGGACCAAGGTCGCCGTCATCTCCCGCGACGACTCGATCGATCCGGTCGGCGCCTGCGTCGGCCTCAAGGGCTCGCGGGTGCAGGCGGTGGTGAACGAGCTGGGCGGCGAGCGGATCGACATCGTCCCGTGGTCGCCCGATCCGGAGCGGTTCGCGCGGCTCGCGCTGGCGCCCGCCCGGGTGGCCAAGGTCTTCTCCGATCCCGAGGCCAAGACGATCCAGGCCGTGGTGGACGAGGACCAGCTCTCGCTCGCGATCGGCCGGAACGGGCAGAACGTGCGGCTCGCGTCCGAGCTCACCGGCTGGAAGATCGATCTCTACTCCAGCCGCGAGTGGCTGGAGCGCGGCGGCGAAGGCCCGCTCTTCGCGCCGCTGCCGCCCGAAGAGGAGATGGCGTCCCAGGTGCCGCTCAGCGAGCTCCAGGGCGTGTCGCCCGAGCTCACCGCGATCCTGGAGAGCGCCGGCTACAAGATGCTGAACGACATCCTCGATCTCGAGCGGGAGGACATCGCCCGGATCCCGGGCATGACTCCCGAGGCGGCCGATCAGCTGATGGCGTTCCTGGCCGAGCTCACCGACGAGGACGGCGGTGAGGAGAGCCAAGCCCCGCGAATGAGCGGGCTCCTGGGCCTGATCGGCCTGGGGTACCGCGCGCGGAACGTCGCCGTCGGTGTGGAGGCGGTCCGGAAGGAGCTGCAGGCAGGGAAGTGCCGGTGCGTGGTCGTGGCGGTCGACGCCAGCCCGCGCGCCGTCGACAAAGTGGTCCGGCTGGCGGCCGCCAAGGGCGTGCCGCTGCTGACCGGACCGGGCGCCGCCGCGATCGGCGCGCAGTTGGGAAAGCCGCCGGTGATGGCGGTCGGTGTGCGGGACCGCGCGTTGGCCGGCGGCATGGTGCAGCTGGCGCCCGCACGCACCTGATGGAGGCCTGAGTGGTCAAGACGAGAGTTCACGATCTCGCCGCGGAGTTCGGCGTACCTCCTGAGCAGCTGCTCGGCATGCTCAAGGACATGAACATTTTCGTGCGCAGTCACCTCTCCGCCCTGGAGAACGACCAGGTGTCGGCGATCCGGGTGCGCTGGGAGCGCGAGAAGCGGAAGAGCGCCGAAGAGCCCGCCGCCAAGAAGGGCCGCCGCAAGGCCGTCAAGGCGGAGCCCGCTCAGGCGCCGGTGGAGCCGCGGCCGGCCAAGCGCCGTCGCACCGCCGCCGAGGTCGCCGTCGCCGAGGCTCAGGCCGAATCGGAGCGGGCGGCCGAGCTCGCCGCGCTGGAGCTGGAGCGCCCCATCGTCCACGAGGTCGAAGAGACCGCGCCGGCGCAGAGCCTCGAGGAGCGGGCCCGGGCCCTGTTCAAGGATCTGCCGCCGGCACCCGCCGAGCCGTACGAGGAGGCCGCCGCGACGGAATCGGCGGCGCCTGCCCGGCCCGCCGATGCCGCGCCGCTGCCGCCGCGTCGCGTCACGCCGAGCGACTCCCCCCGCGCGCCGTTCATTCCGCCGCGGATTCAGCGTCCGCCGGCGAGCCCGCGCGGGCCCCAAGCCGGTCTTCAGCAGCAGCGCGCCCGCCGCGCCCGGCAGGCCCGGCGCGCCCTCGCGCCCGGGGCAGGCGAGCACCGCCCGCCCGGACCTTCGGTCCCGACGCCGAGAAGGGTGGCAGCCGGAAGAAGGGGAAGAAGGGCAAGCGCTCGATGGTGGACCAGGATGCGGTGCAAGCCAACATCCTGCGCACCCTCCAGGGCATGAAGGGCGCCGCCGGCCGGAAGGGCCGGCGCTCCGACGAGCCGTCGTTCCGCGACGTGCAGGCCGGTCGGATGGCGGAGGAGCGGGAAAAGGAAAAGACCCTGATCCGGGTGAACGAGTTCATCTCGGTCTCCGAGCTCGCCGGCGGCATGAAGGTCCCCGCGACCCAGATCGTCCAGTTCGCCTTCAAGGAGCTGGGCCTGATGGTCACGGTGAACCAGCGGCTCGACTTCGATCAGATCGAGCTGATCGCGTCCGCCTTCGGATTCGAGGCGGTGCGGGAAGACGAGTACGCGGCCCAGGCCGAGACCGACCAGGTGGAGGAGGCGCCGGAGAGCCTCGTCTCCCGCCCGCCGGTCGTCACCATCATGGGCCACGTGGACCACGGCAAGACCTCGCTCCTCGACTACATCCGGAAGGCGAACGTCGTCGCGGGCGAGGCGGGCGGCATCACCCAGCACATCGGCGCCTACAACGTCACCCTCCCGGGTGATCGCGACATCACCTTCCTCGACACCCCGGGCCACCAGGCCTTCACCGCCATGCGGGCCCGCGGCGCCCAGGTCACCGACATCGTCGTGCTGGTGGTCGCGGCCGACGACCAGGTCATGCCGCAGACCATCGAGGCGATCAGCCACGCCAAGAACGCCGGCGTGCCGATGATCGTCGCGATCAACAAGATCGACCTGCCCAGCGCGAACGTGCCCAAGGTCAAGCAGGACCTGCTGCAGCACAACGTCGTGCTGGAGGAGTTCGGCGGCAACACGCTTGCCGCGCAGATCTCGGCCAAGAAGGGCACCGGGGTGGACACGCTGCTGGAGCAGATCCTGCTCCAGGCCGAGATCCTCGACCTCAAGGCCAATCCCGAGGCCAAGGTGCAGGGTACCGTGCTCGAGGCGACGCTGGATCCGGGCAAGGGCCCGCTCGCGACGATCCTGGTGCAGAAGGGCACCCTCCGGGTGGGCGACAACTTCATCTGCGGCAAGTTCTCCGGCCGGGTCCGCGCGCTGTACGACGAGCGGGGCAAGGCGGTGAAGGACGCCGGGCCCTCCATTCCGGTGCAGATCCTCGGCTTCGAGGGCGTGCCGGCCGCCGGCGACACCTTCGCGGTGGTCACCGACGCGGTGGAGGCGCGGGAGATCGCGCAGAAGCGGCAGCGGCTCGAGCGCGAGGCGCAGAACCGGCGCACCGCCCGCGGCGGCACGCTGGAGGACTTCAGCCGCGCGCTCAAGGAGGGCGAGGTCTCCACCCTCCGCATCATCATCAAGGCCGACCAGGGCGGCCCGGCCGAAGCGCTGGCCGACGCCCTCGCGCAGCTCGGCACCGGCGAGGTCCGGGTGGACGTCGTCCACCGCGGCGTGGGCGCCATCACCGAGAGCGACATCCTGCTCGCCAAGGCGTCCGGCGCGATCGTGCTCGGCTTCCACGTGCGGCCCGACTCGAACGCCCGCGCGACGGCCGAGCGGGAGCAGGTGGACGTGCGGACCTACCGCATCATCTACGAGGCCGTGGAGGACGTGCGGAACGCGCTCGAGGGGCTGCTCAAGCCCGAGGAGCGCGAGACCGTGCTGGGCGAGGCCGAGGTGCTGCAGCTCTTCAAGGTCAGCAAGGTCGGCACCATCGCCGGCTGCACGGTCCGCTCCGGCACGATCCAGCGCACCGCGAAGGCGCGCGTCACCCGCGACGGCGTCTCGGTCTACACCGGCGCGCTGTCCAGCCTCAAGCGCTTCAAGGACGACGTCCGTGAAGTGCGCGAGGGTCTCGAGTGCGGCATCGGCATCGAGAATTTCAACGACCTCAAGGTCGGCGACCGGATCGAGTCGTACCGCATGGAAGAGGTGAAGCGGACCCTGTCGGCCAGTGCCGCGGGAGGGGCGGCGAGCTAGAGCACGGAGCTATCGGACGTCGGATAGCCCGTCACTCGCATATGGTCGTCGCCATCCAGACCTGGGACCTCCACCTCCCCAACTGCCACTCCCTCAAGGAGAAGCGGGGGGTGTTGAAGCCGCTGACCGTGGGACTTCGGCGGAGCCTGAACGTGTCGGTGGCCGAAACCGGGCATCAGGACCTCTGGCAGCGGGCCGAGATCGCCTGCGCCGTGGTGGGGACCGCGCGGCCCGTGGTCGAGGAGATTCTCCGGGCCGCCGACCGGACGGTGGAGGAGGCGGACGGTGTGCGCATCGTGGACACGGTGACGCAGTACCGATGAGGCAGCCCTCCCGTCGGCCCGAGCAGGTCGCCGGCACCATCCGGCAGGTGATCGCCGACGCCCTCGCCCGTGAGGTACGCGATCCCCGCGTGGGGCTCGTCACCGTGACCGCTGTCCTCGTCACCAACGAGCTTTCCCACGCCCGGGTGATGGTGAGCGTGCCAGGAGGCGAAGCGGAGAAGGCCAAGGCGATGGAGGGGCTGCAGAGCGCGGCCGGCTTCTTCCGCTCCCGCGTCGCCCGGTCGCTCACGACCCGGACGGTGCCCGAGCTGCACTTCGAGCTCGACCGGGGATTCGAGCACGCCGCGCGGATCGAGGAGTTGCTGCAGTCGATCCGGCGGGAGGAGCAGGACTGATCGGAGCACTGCTGCTCGACAAGCCCGCGGGCATCACCTCGCACGACGCGGTCCTCCGGGTCCGCCGTACGCTCGGCACCCGGTCGGTGGGACACACCGGTACCCTGGACCCGTTCGCGACCGGGCTGCTGGTGGTGCTGGTCGGGCGGGCCACCCGGCTGGCGCGGTTCGTCGAGCCGCAGCCCAAGACCTATCTCGCGACCGCTCGGCTCGGCGTGCGGACCGACACCGACGACCACACCGGGCGCGTGATCGAGGAATCGGTGGTGGATGGGCTGAGCCGGGAACGGGTCTTCGAGGCCTTGGCCGCTTTCGAGGGCGAGCAGCGCCAGCGTCCTCCGGTGTATTCCGCCAAGCACGTCGGCGGAGAGCGAAGCTACCGGCTGGCCCGTCGGGGGGCGCCGGAGGAGCTGCCGGAGGCGACGATCACGGTGCACCGGATCGAGCCGATCGGCTGGGACTCTCCGGCGCTGACCTTTCGCGCCACGGTGAGCGCCGGCACCTATCTCCGGGCGATCGCCCGCGATCTCGGGCTCCGGCTGGGCGTCGGCGCGCACCTCGCGGCGCTGCGGCGCGAGGCGATCGGAGCCCTGCGGGTGGAGGACGCCGTTGGGCTCGACCGGGTCGCTCCGGAGGCCTTGCTTCCCGCCGTCCAGGTGCTCGGGCACATGCCCGCGGTCGAGCTCGACCCCGAGGCGAAGGCGGCGGTGCTGCACGGACGAGCGGTCGCCGACGCGGGGGCGGACAGGTCGGGAGCTGGGGGGCCGGTGGCCCTGCTCGAGGGCGCCGAGTTGATCGCCGTGGCGCGGGCCGAAGACGGCTGGCTCAAGCCCACCGTGGTGCTGGGCACCGCGTGATCGAGCCCCGCGGCCCCGTTGCCCCGCTCCCGCGCTCGCCGAACGGCACCGTCGTCACCGTCGGCTCGTTCGACGGCGTCCACCTCGGGCATCAGGCGGTGCTGCAGGAGATCGCCGAGCGGGCCGAGGTCGCGGGGCGCGCCAGTGTGCTGGTCACCTTCGAGCCTCATCCGCTCGAGATCGTGAACCCGCAGGCCGCGCCGCCGCTCCTGACCACCGGCCCCGAGCGGCGCGAGGTCCTGGCGCAGACGCCACTCGACTTCGCGTACTTCCTGCGGTTCGACCGGCGGGTGGCCGCGATGACGCCCGAGGAGTTCGTGCGCGGCGTCCTGCTGGAGCGCTGCGGGATGCGGGAGCTGGTGATCGGGCACGACCACGGCTTCGGACGCGGCCGGAGCGGCGACGTGGACACCCTCCGCCACCTGGGCACGATCCTCGGGTTCGACGTGGACGTCGTGCCCCCCGTGGACTTCGGGGACCAGCACGTCTCCAGCTCCCGGGTGCGGCGAGCCGTGGGTGGCGGGGACCTGGTGAGCGCGGCCCGGATGCTGGGTCGTCCGTACACCGTGAGCGGCCTGGTGGGTCACGGCGAGCACCGGGGCCGGCTGATCGGCGTGCCGACCATCAACCTGGTGGACGTCCCGCCGCAGAAGCTCCTGCCGCCGGACGGCGTCTACGCGGTGCGGGTGGAGTGGCGCGGGGGCCGCGCCGGCGGGATGATGAATCAGGGTCCCAAGCCGACCTTCGCGGACGGACGCCGGTCGCTCGAAGCCCACCTCTTCGAGTTCGACGGCGACCTCTACGGAGAGTGGGTGAGGATCGAATGGGTGGAGCGGCTCCGCGACGTGGAGCGCTTCGCCTCGGTGGAGTCAGCTGACGGAACAGTTGAACCGCGATCGCGTTCGCGCCCAGGCGGTGCTTGCCGGCGCCAGAACCGATCTTAACCGCATGACCCACGCCTGAGCGTCGACCGACGATGTCTATTCGCAACCGCCTGCTCGTAATTCTGGTGCTCATCGCCCTCAGCGTCTTCTCCCTCGTGCCCCGCGACATCACCCTCCGGGAGCGCGATCTCACGACCGGTGTGATCACCGACCGCACGGAAAAGCGGGTGCCGCTCAAGCTCGGGCTCGATCTCCAGGGCGGGATGCACCTGGCCCTGGAGCTCGACCAGTCGAAGCAGGTATCGGCCGATCCCAAGCGGGACCTCGACCTGGCGCTCACCGTTCTGCGCAAGCGGATCGACGAGTTCGGCGTGTCGGAGCCGGTGATCCAGAAGGTGGGCGACGAGCGACTCGTGGTCGAGCTGCCCGGCATCGATGACCCGGCGCGCGCCAAGTCCATCGTCCAGCGCAGCGCGTTCCTCGAGTTCCGCATCACCGACGAGACCAACGCCCTCGAGAAGGCGATCCCGGCGATGGACCGCGCCCTCCGGAGCATGGGCATTCGCGGCCAGAAGCCGTCAAGCCGCCCCTCGGCGGTCGAGCAGCTGCTCGGAGGCGATACCGCGAAGAAAGCCGCCGCGGACAGCGCGGCCAAGGGAGCCCCGGTGAAGGGCGCGGCCGCGAAGGACAGCGCCGCCAAGGACAGCGCGGCCAAGGCGCTCGCGGCGGCCGACACCGCCGGGGCCGGTGACGGTGTCCTCACCGGGTTGATCCAGGTCTCCGGCGCCGCGGGTGGCGGATCCCCGGGCGAATACATGGTCCCGGAGACCGCGTTTCCCCGGGTGGACAGCCTGCTGAGCATTCCCGCGGTGGCTCGGCAGCTCCCCCGCGGCATCGCGCTGCGCTGGTCCGCCCAGCCGACGAGCGTCGGGGTCGAGTCGTACCGCTTCCTCTACGCCCTCGACGACCGGCCGATCATCACCGGCAGCAGCCTGGAGGACGCCCAGGCCCAGATCGATCCGCTCACCAACGGCCCGATCGTGACGTTCCAGCTCGATCGCGCCGGCGGCCGCAAGTTCGGCGAAGAGACCGGCCGCCACGTCGGCGACTACATGGCGATCCTGCTGGACGGCCGGGTGCAGGGGCGCCCGCCCGTGATTCAGAGCCGGATCGGCCGAAACGGGCAGATCACCCTCTCCGGCCGGACGCTCCAGGAGGCGCAGGACCTCGCGCTCACCCTGAAGGCCGGCGCGCTGCCGATCCCGCTCAGGATCGTCGAGGAGCGGCAGGTCGGCCCCAGCCTCGGCGAAGACGCCATCCGGTCGGGCATCATCTCCGGCGTCATCGGCACCATCTTCGTCGTGCTGGTGATGGTGCTCTACTATCGGATCGCCGGGGTGCTCGCGGTCGCCGCCCTGACGCTCTACCTGCTCTTCACCCTCGGCGGGCTCTCGATGCTGGACGCGACGCTCACGCTGCCGGGCCTCGCGGGCCTGGTGCTCTCCATCGGCATCGCGGTGGACGCCAACGTGCTCATCTTCGAGCGAATACGGGAGGAGCTGGCGGCGGGGAAGACGGTGCGCCTCGCCGTGGACGAGGGATTCAAGCACGCCATGAGCGCGATCATCGACTCCAACGTGACCACCGTGCTGACCGGCCTTTTCCTCTTCCAGTTCGGCACCGGTCCGGTCAAGGGCTTCGCCGTGACCCTGATCCTGGGCATCGCGGCCTCGATGGTCACCGCGATCTTCGTGACCCGGACGCTGTTCCTGATCTGGCTCGACCGCAAGCCCACCATGGCCACACTGAGCATCTGATCCTATGAGACTCTTCGCGAACGCGAACTACGACTTCATCGGCCAGCGCAAGCGGGGCTACGCGATCACCGGCGCCTTCATCCTGATCGGGTTCGTGGTGCTGCTCGATCCGCGGCGTCAACTACAGCGTCGAGTTCACCGGCGGCACCCTGATCCAGGTCGAGACCGAGCGGCCCGCCGATGTCGGCGGCGCTCCGTGACGCCCTGCAGGCGCGAGGGGTTCTAGGGCGCCGAGATCCAGACCTTCGGCTCCGACCGGGAGATCGTGGTGCGGGCCCGGGTCGCCCGGGAGGGCACCGACGCCAACGACACCCAGGCGACGGCCGAGGCCGTGTCACAGGCGCTCGACGCGACGCTCGGTGCGGGGAATTACAAGATCCTCCGCACCGAGGCGGTCGGTCCCAAGGTGGGCGGCGAGCTGCGGCAGCAGGCGGTGCTCGCCATCCTGATGTCGTTCCTCGCCGTTCTGGCCTACCTCGCCTTTCGGTTCGAGTGGCGCTTCGGCGTCGCCGCGGTGATCGCGACCATGCACGACATCGTGGCCGCGCTGGCCTTCATCGGGTTCGCCCGGCTCGAGGTCAGCCTCTTCGTGGTGGCGGGACTGCTCACCATCGTCGGATACTCGCTCAACGACACGATCGTGATCTTCGACCGGATCCGCGAGAATCTCCACCGCCTCAAGCGCGAGAGCTTCGAGAACATCCTCAACCGCTCGATCAACGAGACGCTGCCGCGGACGTTCTTCACCGGAACCACGGCGCTGGGCAGCCTGGTCGCGCTGAGCGTCCTCGGTGGCGACGTGGTGCGGCCCTTCGCGCTGCTGATGCTCTTCGGCGTGATCGTCGGCACCTTCTCGTCGATCTACATCGCCTCGCCGGTGCTGCTCGCCATCGAGAAGCGCTGGCCCGGTCCGGATGCCCGGGGTCATCTGGGCCCCAAGACCGCGGCGGCCGCCGCCGGCAGCCGCAAGCCGCAGCCGGTCGGGTGAGCGCGGGCCCGGCACGCCGACCCGCCGTGCTCGTCGACACCCACTGCCACCTCGCCGACACCGCCTACGATCCCGATCGGTCGGAGGTGCTTCGGCGGGCCTGGGAGGCGGGGCTCGCCCACGTCGTCGTGATCGGGGAGTCTCCCGACGCCTCCGACCGCGGGCTCGCCCTCGCCGCCGCGGAGCCCCGCCTCTCCACCACCGCCGGCATCCATCCCCACGATGCCAAGACCTGGAGCCCCGCCGCCGCGGAGTGGCTGCGCGAACGGCTTCGGCATCCCCGGGTGGTGGCCGCCGGCGAGATGGGACTCGACTACCACTACGACCATTCGCCCCGCGACGAGCAGCGCGCGGCATTCGAGGCGCAGCTCGCCCTGGCGGGCGAGGCCGGGAAGCCGGCCGTCATCCACGCCCGCGAGGCCGACGAGGACGTGGCGGCCGTCCTCCGCAACCAGCCGGGCGTGACCGCCGTTCTCCATTCTTTCAGCAGCGGCCCCGGGCTCTTGCGAGCGGGGCTGGTCCTCCGCCACTATGTGTCGTTCAGCGGGATGGTCACCTTCAGGAACTGGCGTCTGGACCAGGCGATCCTGGAGACGCCGCTCGACCGGCTGCTCCTGGAGACCGACGGTCCCTACCTCGCCCCGGTGCCCCATCGCGGGTCGCGCAACGAGCCTGCCTTCGTTCGGCAGGTGGCGGAGCGGATCGCGGCGGTCCGGGGCCTCCCGCCGGACGAGCTGATCGCGCGCACCGCGGAGAACGCCGCCCGCGTGTTCGGATTTCACCTACCCGGATGGGAGAGCACCGCCCCGTGACGACCGTGCCGTCCGATATCGCCATCGCCCAGGCCGCCAAGCTGCGCCCGATCGCCGAGGTGGCGGCCGAGGTCGGTCTGGCGCCCGACGAGATCCTTCCGTACGGCCGCTACAAGGCGAAGATCAGCGCCGAAGCCATCGCCAAGCGCACGCCGAAGGGCCGGCTCGTGCTCGTCACCGGAATCAACCCGACGCCGGCCGGCGAGGGGAAGAGCACCGTCACGGTCGGCGTGAGCCAGGCGCTCCGGCGGCTCGGGAAGAAGGTCGTGGTGTGCATCCGAGAGCCCAGTCTGGGCCCGGTGTTCGGCGTGAAGGGCGGGGCGGCGGGCGGGGGCTACGCCCAGGTCGTGCCGATGGACGAGATCAACCTGCACTTCACCGGCGACTTCCACGCCATCACCTCGGCGCACAACCTGCTGTCGGCGATGCTGGACAACCACCTGCATCAGGGGAACGCGCTCGGCATCGATCCCCGGCGGATCACCTGGCCGCGGACCATCGACATGAACGACCGCGCGCTCCGCTCGATGGTCATCAGCCTCGGCGGGATCAACGCCGGTCCGGTGCGGGAGGAGCGGTTCGTCATCGTGCCGGGCAGCGAGATCATGGCGATCCTGGCGCTCTCCACCGACCTCACCGACCTCGAGGGGCGGCTGGGCCGCATCATCGTCGGACTCACCCGCGACCGGAAGCCGGTCACCGCCGCCGAGCTCAAGGCGTCGGGCGCCATGACGCTGCTGCTCAAGGACGCGATCCTCCCCAACCTGGTGCAGACCCTCGAGGGCGGCCCGGCCCTGGTCCACTGCGGGCCGTTCGGCAACATCGCGCACGGCTGCAACTCGATCGTGGCCACCAAGCTGGGCCTCTCGCTCGGGGAGATCGTGCTCACCGAGGCGGGCTTCGGCGCGGACCTCGGGGCGGAGAAGTTCTTCGATATCAAGGCCCGCTTCGGCAAGCTCCAGCCGGAGGCCGCCGTCGTGGTGGCCACGGTCCGCGCGCTGAAGATGAACGGCGGGGTGAAGAAGGACGCCCTGGGCAAGGAAGACGTCGCCGCGCTCCAGCGCGGGCTGGTGAACCTCGAGGCCCACGTGAAGAACGTGCAGAAGTTCGGCGTCCCGGTCGTGGTCGCGCTCAACCGGTTCACCTCCGACACCGAGGCGGAGCTGAAGACCCTGCTCGACGCCGCCAAGGGGTGGGGCGCGCGCGCGGCCCTGAGCGAGGTCTGGGGAAAGGGCGGGGAAGGCGGCGAGGCGGTGGCGCGCGAGATCCTCGCCGTGCTGGAGGAGAAGAAAGCGGCCTTCAAGCCGCTGTACGATGTCGCCAAGCCGATCAAGGAGAAGATCGAGACCATCGCGCGGGAGATCTACGGCGCCGGCGGCGTGGACTACACGGCGGCCGCGGAGAAAAACATCGCCCAGTGCGAGGGGATGGGCCTCGGCCAGACCCCGATCTGCATCGCCAAGACCCAGTACTCCTTTTCCGACGATCCCACCAAGCTGGGCCGACCGACCGGCTACCGGCTCACCATCCGGGACGTCTACCCGTCCGCCGGTGCCGGATTCGTGGTCGCGCTCGCGGGCGACATCATGACCATGCCGGGTCTGCCGAAGGTTCCCGCGGCGGAGTCGATCCGCGTTCTCCCCGACGGGACCATCGAGGGACTCTTCTGATGCCGAACGCTACCGTTTCGACGCCTGGGGCCCCTCGCGCCATCGGACCGTACAGCCAGGGGATCAAGGCCAACGGATTCCTGTTCACGGCGGGGCAGGTGGGGTTCGATCCCGAAAGCGGGGAGCTGGTGGACGGCGGCATCGCGGAGCAAACCCTGCGGGTGCTGCACAATCTGCGCGCCATCCTCCGCGCCGGCGGCACCGACCTCTCCGCCGTGGTGAAGACCACCGTCTTCCTGGTGGACATGGCCGACTTCGCCCTGATGAACGAGGTCTATGCCGAGATCTTCGGCGACCACCGGCCCGCCCGCTCCACCGTCGCGGTCGCCTCGCTGCCGCGCGGGGCCCGGGTGGAGATCGAGGCCATCGCGGCGCTCCCGTAGAAGGGCGCGTGGCTCACCAGCCGGAGCGTCATCGTGGGCGAGTCGAATCCGATCAGGTATCGGATGGCCATCGCCCTCCTCGCCCTCATCGCCGCACTCGTAGCCCTGTATCTCCATCTCTGGAAGGCAGGCCTGGTCGGCCAGCTCACCTGCACCGGCAACCAGGGATGCCAGACCGCGATGATGAGCCGCTGGGGGTGGTTCCTCGGCATGGACGTCGCGCTCATCGGGGTGGTCGGCTATGCGGTCATCTTCGGTGTGGCGCTCTGGGGACTGCAACCGCGCTGGCAGCAGAGCCTCTTACCGACCGTCGCCCTGCTCGGCCTGATCCTGCCTGCCGTGATCTTCACGGCTCGTCTCAAGCACGCCGAGTGGATCATTCTGCGAACCTTCTGCGTCTGGTGCCTGGAATCCGCTGCCACCATTCTGATCTGCCTCCTCCTCGCGACGCTGGATTGGCGCCGCGTGAGTCAGGGCACCGAGCGGCTAGCTCGGCGCCGCGCCCGCGGCGGCTATGGGCCCGGGCTATAATCCATGCGGGAGTGGATCGGGCCTGGTGGTCCGGCCGGTCTTCAAAACCGCGATGGAGACGCCTTCGGCGGCTCCGGTGGGTTCGATTCCCACACGCTCCCGCCACCTCGCTTTACCCCTCTGACGCCGGAGCTGCACACCGCGTGATCCCGCCTCGCGCCGCGACCGTCCTGGCTCTCCTGTTCGCCGCGTGTCCGTGGGCGTCCAGGCTCCATGCGCAGGACACGACCGCGGTTCCCGCGGCGGTGGCGCCGGATTCGGTGGCCTTCACCCCCATCAGCCCGATCAACGCCTTCTGGCGCTCCTTCCTGCTGCCCGGGTGGGGGCAGGCCCGGCTGAACCGCAAGCTGACGGGAGGTATATTCGTGGCGTGGGAGGGCGTGACGCTGGGCATGAGTCTCAAGACCCGTCACGAGCTCGCCTACCTGCGGCGCACGGGTTCCGCGCGCGCGGACAACAAGCGTCGGGAACACGAGGACTGGATCGTCCTGCTCGCGTTCAACCATCTGTTCGCCGGCCTCGAGGCGTACGTCGGGGCACATCTCACCGATTTCCCGGGAGATCTCAAGATCCAGGCGCTGCCTGGCGGCGCGGGCGCGTCGATCACCGTCCCGATCCGCCTCAGATGAACCGGTCGCCCATCGGCATCTTCGACTCGGGCATCGGCGGACTCACGGTCGCCCGGGCGATCTTCGAGCAGCTCCCCGGCGAGTCCACGGTCTATTTCGGCGACACCGCGCGGGTCCCCTATGGGCCCAAGTCGCCCGAGACCGTTCGGCGCTACAGCCTCGAGATCCTGCGCTGGCTGCTGGAGCAGGAGGTGAAGGCGGTCGTCATCGCCTGCAACACCAGCACGGCGCACGCGCTGGAGACGCTCCAGGCCGAGTCGCCGGTTCCCGTGATCGGTGTGATCGAGCCGGGAGCGGCGGCGGCCGCGGCGGTGGGCGGGGAGCGGCCGATCGGTGTCATCGGCACCGCCGGCACCATCGCGAGCAATGCCTACGCCAAGGCGATCCGCCGGGCGCGGCCCGATGCAAGAGTGGAGCAGCGTGCTTGCCCGCTCTTCGTGCCGCTGGTCGAGGAAGGCTGGTTCGACCATCCGGCGGGGGACCTGATCGCGCGGGAGTACCTCGCTCCGCTCACCGCCGCCGGGGTCGGCGCGCTGGTGCTCGGGTGCACCCACTACCCGCTGTTGAAGCCGCTGTTGCAGCGGGTCATGGGCCCGGGGGTGCGGCTCATCGACAGCGGAGAGGAGACCGCTCGAGTCGTCGCCTCGGCGCTGCGCGAGCGGGGGCTCGAGGCACCCGCCGGCGGTCCGGCGACCCACCGATTCGTGGTGAGCGACGACGAGGCGCGCTTCCGGCAGGTGGGGGCACGATTCATCGGTGACCGTCTGGGGCGGGCCGACGTGGTTCCGCTGGGGTGAACTGCCGGAGCTCGGCTCCGTCTTCGGTCGCAACCGCGTAGCGCAACCCCTCGAACCAGGCTCCGGGATTGAGGTACGTGCCGCCGGTCTCTGTCCGCCAAAGCGCCGCCCGGTGGGTATGACCCATGATCACCATTCCCAGTCCGGGCTCCGTGGCCAGCAGCTCCTTGGCCCAGGCGCGCTGCTGAGCGGCGGCGGCCTCGAGTCGTGCCTCGTCCGCGCCGTGGTCGCCGAGCCCGGGACTCAGCAGCTCCACCAGTCTGACCCCGAGATCCGGGTGCAGCGCCCGGTACACAGCGGACGTCAGTGGATGATTGATGATCCGGTGGAGCAGCGATCGCCCGCCAGCGCGGCTCGGTCAGCCCGTCGCCATGAATGGCGGCGACGTCCAGGCGGCCGAGGCGAAAGGTCAGCCGGTGCGGGTCGAACCTGACGCCGAGGTCGCGGCTCCAGAGGTCTCCGCCCCAGCGGTCGTGGTTTCCCCCTACCATTAGTACGGGAAGGCGGCGGGCGAGCCGGGCCAGGGCGGCGGCCACCTGGAAACCGCGGCGTGGAACCACGCGGGAGTAGGAAAACCAGAAATCGAAGAGGTCGCCGTTGACCAGCAGGCTGTCGCCCAGGGTCGGCACGGCGTCGAGGAAGGCCAGCAGCGCCTCCTCGACCGCGGGCGGTGTCGCGCCGAGATGGGCGTCCGAGACGACGACGAGGGTGTGGCCCAGCACGGGGCCAAAGATGGACCGCCCACTGCCGCAACCGGCCCGCGCGCACTGTCACTTTCGCGGCACCCCGAGCGTCTACTCCCGTGAAGCCCTCCGCGGTCGCCCCCGATGTGTCGGAGACGTCGGTGAGGGTGAACTATTCCGAGACCGACCAGATGGGCGTGGTCTATCACGCGCGGTACCTCGTCTGGTTCGACGTCGCCCGCACCGAGCATCTCCGGCTCGCCGGGATGAGCTACCGGGAGCTGGAGGAAGCCGGCCTTCGCCTCGCCGTGGGCGAGGTCTCGGTCCGCTACCGCCAGCCCGCGCGCTACGACGACCTCCTTCGAATCCGGTGCTGGGTGCGCGACCTCGCCTCCCGCCGGATCGACTTCGGCTACGCGGTCGAGCGGGTGGACGACGGTCGTCTGCTTGCCACCGCCTTCACTTCGCTCCTGGCGCTGGACACCACCATGAGCTTTACCCGCTTGCCCGACGCGGTGCGGCGCGCGATGCGTGCGATACCCGATCCCGTGAGCCTCCATGTCCGCTGACTTCCGCCGTCGCGCTGCGCGCTGCCGTCGGCATCGGACTCCAATCCGGCCTCGTGCTCGCAGTCGGCGTCCGGCCGGCGGCGGCACAGCAGGAGGCGGTCGTCGAGCAGCTCGCGCCGGTGCTCGCGGCGGAGGACGCCCGGACCTTCCAGCCGGCCCGCTTTCGAAGCGCGCTCGTGGCGCCCGACTCGCTGGTCCGCCGGCTCGCCGCGATGGCCGCCGGCAGGATCGGCGATCCCCAGGCCACCCCGCTGCTGGTCCCGCTGCTTTCCGACCCCGATTCGACCGTGCGGGTCGCGGCGGCGTTCGCGATGGGCCTCCTGCGCGACACCGCCGGCGCGCAGCCGCTGATGGATCGGATCACCGGCCTTCCGGCGCTCGACGGCCCGACCGCGCAGGAGGCAATCACCGCGCTCGCCAAGATCGGCGGTCCCAGGGTCGGCAACTTTTTCGGGGGCATCCTCGGCGGCAGTGTCGTGCCCAGCCGGGAAGACCGCCGTCCGCTGCTCGGCCAGATCGTGCTCGAGTCCTGGCGCCTCGGGCCGGATGCGCCCGTGGTGCCGCTCCTCCCGTTTCTGGAGGACACCGCGGCCGGATTCCGCTGGAGGGCGGCCTACACGCTGGGCCGCATCCGCGCCCGCGCGGCGGCCAACCGGCTCACGGCCGCCGTGCGCGACCCGGATCCCACCGTGCGCGCCATGGCGGCGCGCGGTCTCACGCGCGAGTACGCGGATTCGGCCGGCCTCGCGCCCAACACCGTCGCGGCGCTGCTCGCCCGCGCGGCTTCCGATCGCCAGCGTGCCGGTGCGGATCAATGCCTTGCGCTCGCTGGCAAGCTTTCGGGACTCCTCGTTGGCATCCCAGATCATGCCCTTGCTCGACGATCCCACGGCGAACGTGCAGGTCCAGGCGGCCATGACGGCGGGAGAGCTCGGCGGGGCGGAAGCGGCGCGGCGCGCTCGCGCGCATCGCGGCGGGGAAGGGCCCCTTCGGCGTGCGGCGGGAGGCGCTGGTCGCGCTGGGCCGGGTGGACAGCGCTCGGCCTTCGCCGGCGCCGCGGCCAAATGGCAGGCCAGCGCCGACTGGAGGGAGCGGGCGGCCGCCGCGGAGGGGACCGCCGCGGCCGGTCCGGGGCCCGTCCCTGGTTCCTGTCGGACCGGGATTCGCGGGTGGTCGCCGCGGGCTTCCAGGCCTGGGCCGCCGCGGCGCTGGGTCCGGATGCGGCGCTGCTCGCCGCGGCCCGCCCCCTGCTGGCCCATGCCGACGCCGCCGTGCGGAGCGTCGCGGCCGATGCGGTGGCTCGGGCCGCCGATGCGGATGATCTCACCCTGCTGACCGCTGCCTTCCGGCGAACGGCCCGGGACTCGTTTCCCGATGCCGCGCTCGCGACGCTCGGTGCGATCTCGGCGATCCGGAGCGCCTCGCCCGAAGCCCGAGCCCGGGTGGACCAGGAGTTCGTGCCCGTCGGCGCCGCGGCCTGAGGACTATGTCGTCCGGCGCTGGGCGGAGGACAACTGGCCGGAGCTGGCGCTCCGCTGGGGTCCGCTCGACGCCCATCGCCACCGGCCGCAGTGCCCAGGACTACCGCGACCTCATCCGCCGTTACGTGCTCTCCTCGGATTCCGTCGCTCGGCCGAAGGTGACCATCGAGACCGATCAGCGCGGCCCCGTCGAGATCGAGCTGCTCGGACCCGAGGCGCCGATGACCGTGGCCAACTTCGTCCGGCTGGTCGAGCGGCGGTTCTTCGACGGCAATCGGTGGCATCGCGTGGTGCCGAACTTCGTGGTGCAGGACGGCGATCCCCGGGGCGACGGGTTCGGCGGGCCCGGAGGCGCCATCCGCGACGAGCTCAACCGCCACCGGTACGAGGGCCCGATGGTCGGCATGGCGCTCTCCGGCCCCGATACCGGCTCCAGCCAGTGGTTCATCAATCTCAGTCCCCAGCCGCATCTCGACGGCACGTATACGATCTTCGGCCGGGTCACCTCCGGACAGGCCAATCTCGCCCGGATCACCCAGGGAGACCTGATCCGGACGATCAGGTTGAAGTGAGGCGGATATGCCAGTCCTGAGCAGGATGGTCGGTGCTCCTCTCGCGTCGCCGTTGCCCTCGGCGCGATCGCGCCGTCCGATCTCGCGGCGCAGTTCTTCAGCTTCGGTCAGAACAAGATCCAGTACCGCAAGCTCGAATGGCGGATCCTGCGGGGCGCCGCACGTGGACCTGTACTACTATCCCGCGGAGGCCGAGCTCGCGCCGGCCGCACTGGCCTACGCGGAGGCGAGCTACGACACCCTGGCGGTGCAGTTCGGGCACGACGTCGCCGAGCGGGTCCCGCTGGTGGTCTATGCCTCGCACACCGACTTCGAGCAGACCAACATCCTGCCGTTCACGCCTCCCGAGGGCCTGCTCGGCGCGACCGACTTCCTCAAGCGCCGGGTCTCGCTCCCGTTCCGGGGCAACTTCGCCGAGTTCCGCCACACGCTCCGGCACGAGATGGTGCACGTCTTCCAGCTCGATCTGCTGACCGAGGCGTATCTCCAGGCGCCGCGGCACGGCCGCTTCAACTTCCCGCTCTGGTGGAGCGAGGGGTTGGCCGAGCTCTGGTCGTCGGGACAGGACGCTCGGGACGAGATGGTGCTGCGCGACATGACGCTGAGCGGCCGGCTGCCGACGCTTCCGCCAGCTCACCTGGGTCCATGAGCGGGATCGTCTACCCGCTGGGCGGCCAGATCCACCGCTGGCTCGCCGACACCTACGGCGACTGGCGCGTGGCCACGATGTACAAGGAGCAGAACCGCCACGACAGCTTCGAGGCCGCGATCCAGGCGGTCTACGGCCGGACCCTCGATCAGCTGAGCGACGAGTTCCAGCTCGCCATGCGGCGGCGCTACTATCCGTCGGTGGACAGCCTGGCGCCCCTGACGGTGCTGGGCACGCGAGGTCGTGAAGCTCGCGGTGAAGCCCGTCTTCCTGCCCGATACCAACGGCGGCTCGGGCGAGGTCGCCTACCTCTCGCCCGCCACGCGGGTACGTCACCATCTATCGCCGCGGGCTCGACAGCGGGCGCGCCCGCACGGTCGTGACCGGCGGCCGCAGCGCCGAGATGGAGTCGTTCCATCCCTTCGACTCCCGGATGGACGCGTCGCGCCCCGGGCTGCTGCTCTTCATCGCCCGCTACGGCGACCGCGACGCGCTGGTGGTGTGGGATCTGGAGAAGAACGAGGTCCGGGGCCGCTATCAGTTTCCCGAGCTGGTGTCGATGCTCTCGCCCCAGTGGATGCCCGACGGGAACGAGCATCGTGCTGAGCGGTCTCTCGGAGAGCGGGGTGTCCGATCTCTACCGGGTGCACCTTGCCCGATGGCACCCTCGAGCCGCTCACCGCCGACCGCTACCAGGACCTCGATCCCACGCCCGGCCCGACGGCCGGCGCATCGTCTTCGCCTCCGACCGCGCCGCCGACGGTCTGCAGGGCGCGGCCAACCTCTACCTGCTGAACCTCGACAGCGCCCGGATCGTGCCGCTGACCGCCGGCGACTGGAAGGACGAGTCGCCGGCCTGGGCGCCGGACGGCCGGATCTACTTCACCTCGGACCGCGACGGCGTGCTCAACGTCTTCTCGGTGGACACCCTGGGCGAGGGCCGCCGGGAGACCTCGTCCTGGAGCGGCGCGTTCGATGGCGTGCCGCTCCCCGACGGATCCGGACTCCTGGTCGGCGGATTTCCACGACCTGAGCTGGAACCTGTACCGCTACCCGGTGGATTCCATGGCGCGGAAGGACCGGTTCGCCCTGCGAGCCGCGGAGACACCGTGGCCTCGTGGACCTGGATCGCCGCCGGCGACACCGCCGGCAGCGTGATCGCGAGCCGTGAGCCATACCGCTCGCCGCCTCACGCTCGACTTCGCCGCCGGCGAGCGCGGTGATCATTCCGGGATACGGTGGGGCGCAGGGCATCTTCTTCGTGATGAGCGACCTGCTGGGCGACAACCTGCTCTTCGGCTCGCTCGGGTCGTTCCAGGGCCGCCGGCTCGGCAGCATCCTCTCCAACATCAACGCCAGCGCCATCTACCTGAATCGGTCGCGGCGGGTCAACTGGGGCTTCGGCGCCTTTCGGACCAAGGGCCGGAACTTCGAAGGCGACCAGCGTCGTGGCGTACGAGGAGACCGCCTACGGCGCGCTCGGACTCATTCGCTATCCGCTGAGCCGGTTCAGCCGGATCGAGGGCACCTTCATCGCGGAGCACTCCGACCGGGTGGACTTCACCCTGCCGGTGGACCAGCCTCGCCGGGAGGGATGGATCGCGACCCATCTCCTGAGCTACGTGCACGACAACTCGCTCTGGATCAACAGCGGTCCGATCGACGGAGGACGTTTCAGCCTCACCGCCGGCCTGTCCAACGACTTCACCAACAGCCGGTTCGACAGCTACCTGGTGAGCGCCGACTGGCGGCGCTACCTCCGGCTCGGCCGCCGGAGCACCTGGGCGCTTCGGGCGTACGGCTTCTACAGCGGCGGCGACCGGCCCGCGCCGCACCAACATCGGCGGCACCACGGCGCTCCGCGGCTATCCCCAGTTCGGCTACATCGTGGGCTCGCAGGCCTACATGGCCAACCAGGAGGTCCGCTTTCCCGCTCCTCACCCACCTCACCCTGGGGACCCCGTTCGGCGACGTGGACTTCCCCGAGATCCAGGGCGCCTTGTTCACCGACGTGGGCAAGGCCACCTTCGAGACCTTCACCGACCGGGCGGTCCTCGGCAGCTATGGGATTAGCTTCCGGATGGCGCTCGGGCCGCTCGCGGTGCTGCGGTTCGATCATCGGGCGCCGCTTCAGCAACGACGATTTCCGAGGGCTACGGCCTCGCCGCCGACCAGCGGGACGCCGGCTTCCTGAGCTTCTTCTTCGGCTATAACTACTGATGGCGCAACGCCTTTTGATTGACCGGCCAGCGCGGCTTGCATATCTTGGCTTGGCGTTGGCCGGGCTGGCGTGCCGCGGTGCGCCCGGCCCAGTGGTTCCCGCCTCGGCCGGAGCCGGTGAGTCGGGAGCAGGTCGCCGAATGGGTGCAGGGCACTCAGCCGGCCGAGCACCGCCTCCACCGCTTCAAGTGGCTGTTTCGCGACGAGCAAGTCGAGTGCGGGAGGGCGGGGTAGCGCCCGGATCGCTCCGCCGGACTCGATGCGATTCGACGTCGCCGGGCCATTCGGGTCGGGCGCCGCGTCGGCCGCGGTGGTCGGCGAGCAGCCGCTCTGGGCCGAGCCGCCCGACGCGATCGAGAAGATGGTGCCGAACTATCCGCTCATGTGGGGCATGTTCGGGGTGGCCCGGCTGCCGGACGGCCGGCGCCGAGCTGCGGGGACTCACCGAGGGCAACGGTGACCGCGTGGCGGTATGCCGAAGCGGGCGACACCATCGAGTACGTGCGCACCCGACGGCCGGCCGACCCGGATGGTGACCGTCGTCCGCCGGGCCGGCGAGCTGGTCGGGCGGGCCGAAACGACGCTCGATTCGGCCGGCGCGCCGCTCACGGCGAGGCTCACGGTGCCGAGTGCGCCGGCCAGGCTCGACCTGACCTTCCTCTCGACCTCGCAGGCCGACTTTGCGCCTGATATCTGGGTTTCTCGCAAGCCTTAGCGCGCTCGACTCTCGGCGGCTGCCTCTACGGCTTCGCCGGCGGGGGCCTGCCGCCGAACATCAAGACGGTCGCGGTCCTGCCCTTCGACAACCAGACGCCCGAGCCGACGCTCACCCAGGAGATCGCGGTCGCCGTGCGCGAGGCGGTCGAAGGCCGGCTCGGTCTCCGTCAGGCGAGCGAGACGCCAGGCCGACGCGGTGGTGCGAGGAACGATCACCCGGTACGAGCCCGATCTGCCCGTGGCGTACACCGGGGAGGAACGAGAACGAGGGTCGGGTGACGGTCACCCGACGTCTGGTGCAGATCAGCGTCTCGGTGGAGATTCTGGATCAGGACGGCGGAAAGCCGCTCTGGCAGCGGAGCGGGCTCCTGCTCAAGGGCGACTACGATCCGGGGCAGGAGGCCGAAGGCCGACGGAAGGCGCTGGACGAGCTGGTGACCAACATCGTGGAGGGCGCGCAGTCCCAATGGTAATGCGCGGGCGGGGCCGCTCGCGGCGGCAGTACGCTGGGATGTCTGGTCTCCTTGGCGATCTTCGTCGGCGGCGCTCTACTATGGCGTGCACATCGGCGAGGTGTACCTTCGGTACTACCGATTGCTCGACGCCATGCGCTTCCAGGCGCAGATCGCGCCTACGATCAAGGACAACGCCGTGATCGACCGCAGGCTGGTCGCAGCGGCGGACTCCATTCTGGGACAGACACCCCGCTTCCGGATCGATCGCGGCCCGAGACGGATCACCATCCAGACCGAGTACAGCGATCGTGTCGAGCTTCCCTTCTTCAAGCACACCTTCCTGCTCCACCCTCGCGCTGAAGCACCGCTCTAGGGTCGCGGCTGCGGCGCGGGCTTCGCCGCCGCCGCCGTCGCCGTGCTCGACCGTTCCGCTCGCCGCCGCCGCGGCGGGGTGAACGTCGCGCGGTTTTTCCTCGTGCTGGCCGCGATTCTCCTGGCTGCCAAGATCCTCGGGCGAGCTGGCCGAGCGGATCGGGCAGCCGGCCGTGCTCGGCGAGCTGCTCGCCGGCGTGCTCTTGGGCGGCAGCGTGCTCGGGGTGGTGCCCGCCGGCGGCGCCGAGGCCGAGCTGATCCACGTCCTCGCCGAGCTCGGCGTGGTGCTGCTCCTGTTCGAGATCGGTCTGGAGACCGACCTGCGCGAGATGTTCCGGGTCGGCCCGCCGCGCTCGCGGTCGCGCTCGTCGGGATCGCGTTGCCGTTCGCCTTCGGCTACCTGTTCTGGCGCTATGCCCCGCATGCCGCATCGGGCAGCGGCGACCTCGTGACGGCCGCCATCTTCATCGGCGCGACCCTCACCGCCACCTCCGTCGGCATCACCGCCCGCGTCCTCTCGGACCTGGGCAGGATGAGTACGCCGGAGGCCCGGATCATCATCGGCGCCGCCGTGATCGATGACGTGCTGGGCTTGGTGATTCTGAGCGTCGTCTCCGGGGTCGCGGCCGGCGCGGCGGTGAGCTTCCTCGGCATCCTGCGGACCCTAGCCGTGGCGGTGGGATTCCTGGTCGTCGCGGTGGTCGTCGGACGCTTCCTGGCGCCCAAGCTGTTCGACGTGATCGAGCGGATGCGGGTGCGCTACGTGCTGGTGGTCGCGTCCATCGCCTTCGCGCTCGGGCTCGCCGCGCTGGCCGGGCTGGCGGGGTCCGCATTCATCATCGGTGCGTTCGCCGCCGGGCTGGTGCTCTCCGGCACCAACCAGTTCGACACCATCGAGCATGAAGTCCGCCCGGTCGCTTCCATCTTCACCCCGATCTTCTTCGTGAGCGTGGGCGCCTCGGTCGATCTCGCCCTGCTGAATCCATCCACCCCGGGCGCGCGCGCGACCCTCCTGGTCGGCGGGGCGCTCATCCTCCTCGCCGTGCGTCGGGAAGATCGCCGCCGGCTGGGCGGCTCCCTGGGCCGGTTCCGCCGGCTCGTCGTCGGCGTCGGCATGGTGCCGCGTGGCGAGGTCGGTCTCATCTTCGCCGACATCGGCCGCCGCTCCGGGGTCCTGGGCGACGAGGTGTTCGGCGCCGTGCTCCTGATGGTGATGGTGACGACCTTCATCGCGCCGCCCGCGCTCAAGGCGCTGTTCGCACCGGGTCGCCGGGGTCCGGACTCGTGAGCTCGACCGTCGGGCAAGGTCCGCACGCTCGCCGGCGGCCATCGCCTGGCGGCGATCGTGGCCGGCCCGGTGGTGTTCACCAACGGCGTGTTCGATCTGCTGCATCCCGGACACGTCGAGCTGCTCGAGGCGGCCCGCCGCGAGGGATCGGCGCTGGTGGTCGGCGTGAACAGCGACGCTCGGTGCGTCGCCTGGGCAAGGGCCCCGATCGCCCGCTCGTCGGTGGAGGCCGCCCGCGCCCGGGTCCTCGCCGGGCTCGCGGCTGTGGATTGCGTCGTGCTCTTCGATGAGGACACGCCCCTGGCCCTGATCGAAGCGCTCGAGCCCGAAGTGCTGGTCAAGGGCGCCGACTATTCGCGGGAGAACATCGTCGGAGCCGACTGGGTGGAGGCTCGCGGCGGCCGCGTCGTGCGGGTTCCTCTGCTCGCCGGCTATTCGACTTCCGCCCTCGTGGAGCGTCTCCGTGCCCCGTCCTGATGGCCGCACCAACGATCAGCTGCGTCCCCTCGTCCTGGAGCGGAGCGCCAATCCCTACGCCGAGGGATCCTGCCTCATCCGCATGGGCGGCACCCTGGTGCACTGCACCGCGAGCGTCGAGCCCGGCGTGCCGGGCTTCAAGAAGGGCACCGGCGAGGGCTGGGTCACGGCGGAATACGCCATGCTGCCCCGCGCGACCGTCGAGCGCACCCAGCGCGAGCGGAACGGGCCGGGCGGCCGCACCCAGGAGATCCAGCGCCTGATCGGCCGCTCGCTCCGCGCGGCCCATGGCGACGATGGCCTTCGGCGAATACACCATCCGGATCGACTGCGACGTGCTCCAGGCCGATGGCGGCACCCGCACCGCCGGCATCACCGGCGGGTGCGTCGCGCTGGCCGACGCCTGCGCCTGGCTGTCGCAACAAGACCGGCGTCCCCTCGCCGTTCGGTAAGCTCGTGGCCGCGGTGTCGGTCGGAGTGGTGGAGGGCGAGGAGCGGCTCGACCTCGCGTACACCGAAGACCGCGACGCGGTCGTGGACTCCAACGTCGTGATGCTCCACCCCGACCAGCTACGTGGAGGTGCAGGGCACCGGCGAGCACGGCACCTTCTCCCGCGGCCCAGCTCGAGAAGCTGCTCGACATGGCGGAGCGGGGCATCGCCGAGCTCTTCGCCGCGCAGCAGAAGGTGCTCGGCTGGTGAAGCTGCTCGCCGCCACCCGGAGCGCGGGCAAGCAGCGCGAGTTCCGGCGGGTGCTCGAGCCCGCGGGGATCGAGGTGGTGTTTCCCGACGACGTCGGCCTCTATCCGAAGCCGGCCGAGGACGCTGCTGGAGCTGGGCGAGACGTTCGAGATCAACGCCCGGCGGAAGGCCGAGCACTTCGCCCGCCTCTGAGCGGCCTCCCGACCGTGGCGGACGACTCCGGGCTCGAGGTGTCTCCCTCGGCGGCGCTCCCGGCGTGCGCTCCCGCCGGTGGGCCGGCGCCACCGGCGAGTGACGCGGAGGTGGATGCCGCCAACAACGCGGAGCTGGTCCGCCGGCTGGCCGGCGCCACCGGCCGCGCCGGCGCGGCGCGCTACCGCTGCGTGCCTGGTCTATCTGGCGACCCGCGGATCGGTGCGATCCCGCAGGTGTTCGAGGGCACATGCGCCGGCCGGATCCTGGAGGAGCCCCGAAGGGCGACGGGGGCTTCGGCTACGATCCCTATTTCCTGAGCGACGAGCTGGGCAAGACCTTCGGTGAGGCGTCGCCGGCCGAGAAGGACGCGGTGAGCCACCGGGGCAGGGCGCTTCGGGAGCTGGTGCCGGTGCTGGCGGGCGCGCCGCCATTCTGAGCTGTGCGCCGGGGTTGACAAATCAATATCCGTTGATATAATAGCCCCATGGCTTCCCGTGACGCACTCGACACCAGCCAGGCCGCGCGCCTCTTCCACGCCTTGTCGGACCAGACCCGGCTTTCCATTCTCGAGCGGCTCCGGCGCGGCGAGCGCTGCGTGTGCGAGCTCACCGATGCCCTCGATGCCGCCCAGTCCAGGCTCTCGTTTCATCTTCGAGTCCTGAAGGACGCCGGCCTGGTGACCGACCGTCGCGAAGGCCGCTGGATGTATTACACGCTCAACGCGGATCGGCTGGCCGACGTGGCCGATCTGGCCCAGACGCTCGCGACGCCCTTGCCGGCGTCGCGCGGACGGCTGCTGCTAAAGTCGGCTTTACTTGTGTACAATATATCAACTTTCCTTGATTAAGGAGGACAGAGTGAGCACCGGGGACCTGAAGACCATCGTTCGAGAGAGGTACGGAGAGGCGGCGCTGAGGGCGACCACAGGCGGACATTCTTCCTGCTGCGGCGGCGGCTGCGGATGCGACACCGCGGATCCGATCACCTCCGATCTCTACTGCGCGGCCGAGAAGGCCGCGGCTTCCCGAGGGGGCCGTCCTCGCCTCGCTAGGCTGCGGCAACCCCACGGCCCTGGCCGAGCTCAAGCGAGGGAGAGGTTGTGCTCGACCTCGGCTCCGGCGGGGGGATCGATGTGCTGCTCTCCGCCCGGCGGGTCGGACCGACCGGCAGGGCCTACGGGCTCGACATGACGGACGAGATGCTGGCAGCTCGCCCGCGAGAACCAGCTCAAGGCCGGCGTCGAGAACGCCGAGTTTCTTCGCGGCGAGATCGAAGCGATTCCCCTGCCCGACAGCTCGGTTGACGTCATCATCTCGAACTGTGTGGTGAATCTCTCGGGAGACAAGCGGAAGGTGATCGCCGAGGCATTCCGGGTGCTCAAGCCCGGCGGCCGGTTCGCGGTGTCGGATGTGGTGGTGCGAGGGGAGATGCCCGCTCAGGTCCGGCAGAGCATGGAGTTGTGGGTCGGCTGCGTCGCGGGGGCGCTGACCGAGGGCGACTTCAAGACCTACTTGCTGGAGGCCGGGTTCGAGCAGGTCGATATCGAGCCCACCCGCATCTACGAATTCGACGATGCCCGGGCATTTCTGGGTGGCGCCGGCCTCGATTCCGAGGTCCTCGCGCGCGAAGTGAGCGGCTGCGTGATGGGCGCATTCGTTCGCGCCCGGAAGCCGTGACCACCACCATCCGGCGTGGCGGCTCCGGGCGACTTTGCCGGGGTCGTCCGCCTGCTGGAGGCCGCCGAGCCTTCCGACGGCGGGCCTCGAGCCGTCGCTGCCGGATTTTCTCGTGGCGGAGGAGGGCGGCCGCGATCGTCGGGGCGATCGGGCTGGAGGTGTATCGGCGACTGCGCCTTGCTCCGCTCGGCGGTGGTGGAGGCCGGCCGGCGAGGCTCGGGACTGGGGATCGACCTGGTGGAGAGCCTCTTGCGCCGACGCCGCGACGCGCGGCGTGCGCGAGGTCTACCTGCTCACCACTACGGCGGAGCACTTCTTCCCGCGGTTCGGCTTCGTCGAGGATTCCCCGAGGCGACGTCGCGGCGCCGTGCGGGCGTCCCAGGAGTTCCGCGGCGCCTGCCCGGATTCCGCGATCGCGATGCGACGGGTCCTGGCGAAAGGGTGAGGGTCGTGTTCCGAGTGCTTTTCCTCTGTACCGGCAACTCGGCCCGGAGCCAGATGGCCGAGGCGCTGCTCAATCACGATGGGGCAGGGCGCTTCGAGGCCGAGAGTGCGGGAACCGAGCCGGCGGCGAAGGTCAACCCGGGTGCCATGGAAGCGCTGGCAGCGGCTGGGATCGCGTGGCGCGGCCATCCGCCGCGAAGCGGGGACGGAGTGGAGCGCAGGTCCTGGGACCTCGTCGTCACCGTGTGCGACGACGCCAAGGAGTCGTGCCCGATTTTCCCCGCCGGCCCGGTCATCGCGCACTGGGGACTGCCGGACCCGGCCGCGGTGCAAGGCGACACCGCGACGCAGCGAGCCGCCTTCCGCAGCGCACTGGATGTGCTGCGGCGGCGGATCGGCGCGCTGGTGGGCTTGCCGGTGGAGGAGCTCGCGCGGCCCACACTCGAGGCTCGGGTCAGAGAGATCGGACGAGTGGAGTGACCGGAGACTCGGCGAGGGGGCCGGCTATCGCAGTCGCTACCAGGGCCATCTTTGAACGGCTATGTTCTACGTCGCAATGACGTTCGGGGCGTGGCGCAGTCCGGTAGCGCGCCTGCTTTGGGAGCAGGAGGTCCCGGGTTCGAATCCCGGCGCCCCGACTGGTCGTCCAGCAAACCCGCGCCTGTAGCTCAACTGGATAGAGCACCGGCCTTCTAAGCCGGTGGTTGCAGGTTCGAGCCCTGCCAGGCGCGCTGGCCTCCGCATCCGCTACCTTCAGGAACTCCCTTCGCCCCTGCTTCGCGCCGCGCCCTGGCGCTCTCCCGGATCACCTTCCGCGCGTTCGTGACCGTGGACACCGACCCCACTTCCGGGAATATTCAGCCCATGCACCACGTCACCGACCTCACTGGAACCCTCCGAAAAATCCCGGGGCGTGGCCACCGTTCTGGCCGCCCTCCTGGGCCCCTTCGGCGCCCACCGGTTCTACGTCGGCAAGACCGGCAGCGGCGCGCTCATGTGCGCCACCCTGGGAGGCCTGGGGGTCTGGTGGCTGTACGACCTCATCGTCGTCGCGGCGGGCGACTTCCGCGACCTCAGCGGCCGGCGGGTGAGCCGTTGGGATCCCGAGGGCGCCGACACCCGGAGTACCGAGATGCTCGCCCAGGACGTGGACGCCCTCCGCGCCGAGGTCGCCGAGCTCGCCGAGCGGCTGGATTTCGCCGAGCGGCTCTTGGCCAAGCCGCGCGACCCCGCCCCCTCGGTCCCCACCAGGCAACCCTGAATGAGCCCGATCGCACCCTGCCGCCGGTCGGCTCCTGCCCCGGCGGGAGGACCTGCGTGCCATGCTCCGGCCTCGCCACGCCCGTCGTCGTCATCCAGGTCGGGATGATGCTCATGGGCGTGGTGGACACGATCATGGTCGGCCACCTCTCGGCGGTCGCGCTCGCCGCGGTGGCGCTCGGCAACCTCTACTTCTTCGGACTCGGCGTGTTCGGCATGGGCACGCTGATGGTCCTGGACCCGGTCGTCGCACAGGCCGTCGGCGCGCGCGACGATCCGGCCATCGCGAGGGGGATCCAGCGCGGCGTCCTGGTGGCCTTGATGCTCGCCCTTCCCGCGTCCCTCCTCCTGCTGCTCGCCGAGCCGTTCATGGTGCTCGCCCAGCAGCCGCCGACGTAGTGCCGCACGCCGCGGCCTACGCCGTCAGGATGGCCCCGGGGGTCCTGCCGTTCTTCCTCTTCGTGGTGCTCCGCCAGAGCCTCCAGTCCATGCACCGCACGGCGCCGATTCTGGTCGCCATCGTGGTGGCCAACCTGGTGAACGCCGCGCTCAATTGGGTGCTCATCTTCGGCCACTTCGGCGCTCCCGGCCCTGGGCGTGATCGGCTCGGCCTGGGCCACGACCCTGAGCCGCTGGCTGCTCGCCCTGCTGCTCCTCGGCGTTGACCTGGGGCCGACTCAGGCCGTACCTGCCCCGCTACGGCCCGAAATCTGGCAGTGGGCTCCGCTCGGGCGCATGCTGCGCCTCGGCGTGCCGATCGGGTGCCAGTACACCCTCGAGTTCGGCGCCTTCGCCTTCGTGGCGCTGATGATGGGGTGGCTCGGCACCGCGGGCGATGGCGGGCCACCAGGTCGCGATCAACCTCGCCTCGCTGACCTTCATGGTGCCGCTCGGCGTCGCCGACGCGGGGTCCATCCTCGTGGGGCACGCGGTGGGGCGGGGGGACCTGGCGGGAACCAGGGGCGCGGCGCGGGCGGCCCTCCTCTGCGGCATCGGCTTCATGAGCTGCACCGCGGTCGTCTTTCTCACTCTGCCGGGACCCGCTCGCCCGCCTGTACACCACGGACGCGTCGGTCATCGCCGTCGCCGTGGGTCTCATTCCACTCGCCGGCGTTTTCCAGGTGTTCGACGGGACCCAGGTGGTCGGCGGGCGGCATCCTGCGCGGGCTGGGTGAGACCAAGGTCGCGATGCTGGTCAACCTGCTGGGATACTGGTTCTTCGGCCTGCCGGTGAGCTATGTGCTGGGGTTCGCGCTGGGGCTGGGTCCGAGAGGTCTCTGGTACGGCCTGGTCCTGGGCCTCGCCGCGGTGGCGACGATCCTCCTGGTCCGGGTCCGGATGGCGCTGGCGAGGGAGCGGCGCCGGGTGCTCATCGACCACCCCCCGCTACACCCTGCGCTGGATTCCTGAGAAAGTGGCGATCCGCCTCGCAGCCGCCGCCCGCGGGAGATGTGAAGTCTCGAGCGGAGTGGCGTCCCGAGGCGGATCGCCGGCGGAGGCTAGCGGGAAGCCTCTTCCTCTTCGCTCTCGAAGCCTCTTCCTCGGCCTCGGGATTGATCACGGTCTCGGCCAGCGCCGTCAGCCGCTGGTCGGTGGTCTCTTCCTCGTCCAGGTTCTGGCCCAGGAGCTCGTGCACCTGGTCGTGGCCCAGCATCTCGGCGTAGGTGCAGACGCAGCCGTAGGAAGCGATCTCGTAGTGCTCCACCTTCTGGGCGGCGGCGATGAGGGCGGCATCGAGCACCGCCGGCTCGGCGTCCTGCTCCATGGTCTTCTTGCCCTCTTCGATCAGGCCCGCCATTCCGTCGCACTTCTTCCCCTTGGCCGGCAGGCCGAGCAGCTTGAAGACTTCCTCCAGCCGCGCGCACGTGACCCTCGGTCTGGACCCGGTGCTCCTCGAAGGCCGTCTTCAGCTCGGGGTTGGTTGCGGCCTTCGCCATCTTGGGGAGTGCCTTCAGGATCTGACCTTCGGCGTTGATAGATGTCCTGCAATTCGTGGACGAGCAGATCGTCCAGCGAGGAAAGCTTCGCCATGGTGTGCTCCTTGGTTGCGACGACGGGCGCCAACGTAGGGGCGCGGCGTGCTACGCGGCTGAACCGTGTTCTGCGTCACCAATTTCCCGTGCCGCGGCGCCGCACGACCGCCACTACTGAGGATCGACAGCTAGCTCATGCAGACCACGCTGGCCGCCATCGCGGTCATCACCGTAGGCTACATCTTCGCCTACCTGATCTTCGACCGCCTCCGCGACCGATACGGGTACGTCGGCGGCGCCGAGTACGTCGTCATCGGGTTCCTCCTGGGGCCGCAGGGTCACCGGCCTGCTGGACGCGGGCCAGGTCCAGGACCTCACCCCGATCGTCAGCCTGGCTCTCGGGTGGCTGGGCATGCTGCTGGGCACCTACTTCCGGCTGCCCACCATGGCCCTGATCGACGGGGACCACCTCCGGGTCGCCTTCGCGGAGGCGGTGGCCACCTTCGGCATCGCGCTCGCCGCGCTCCTCGGCCTCTTCCGGTACCTGGTCGGACATTCCCTGGCCGGAGGCGGCGGTGCTGTCCGTGACCCTGGCCGCCGTCGCCACCCTGAGCTCGCCGGTGGCGGTGGATGCCGTCGTGGACCGGGTGAGGGTGGCGCTCGCGCGTCCCGCCGGTACTCCAGCTGGCGGCGCGGATCGACGCCCTGATCGCGGTGGTCGCCTTCGGGCTGGTGCTGGCCATCTTCCACCAGGGCGACGTGGCGCCGGGCGTCCGCCCCCCACGGCCACGGAGTGGTCGGTCATCAACCTGGCGGTGGGGGTGGCGTCGGGGGTGCTCTTTCACCTGTTCCTGGGCCCCCGGGGCCATCTCGACGAAGGACGGCTGTTCGTCGCCCTGGCCGGGGCCATCGTGGTGGCGAGCGGGGCGAGCTACTATCTCAACCTCTCACCCATCTTCACCAACCTGGTGCTCGGCTTCATCCTGGTGAACAGCGGGAGCGCCCACCGGGACGTGACCCGGCTGCTGCTCTCCACCGAGCGCCCGGTCTACCTCGCGCTCCTGCTCTTCGCCGGGGCGGCGTGGAGTCCGGGCTCGGTGGACCTGCTGTTCATCGCGCCGCTCTTCGTGGTGATCCGGGTCGTGTCCCGGTTCCTGGGCGGCGCGATCGCCGGCGGCTACGTGGCGCCCGCCCGAGCTGCGGACGACCGGGCTCGGCCGGGGACTGCTGGCGCTGGGCGGGATCGGGGTGGCGCTGGCGCTCAACTACGGGCAGGTCTATCCCGATCTCCATCCGCGACTGGTCCTGACCGCGACCCTCCTCGCGGTGCTCCTGTTCGAGATCGTGGCCAGCCGGGAGGCCTCCGCGTTCATTCTCAGCCTGGGCCGCCGGACGCCGGAGCCCGAACGGACCCAGCCGGAGCTGGAGCGGACGGCCGAACCGCGATGATCCGGCGACTCGTCGTCCTGGTGCTGCTGGTCGGCGGTGCCGTCCTTCTCGAGCCGTTGCGGGTGCCGACCGAGGGCGTCATCGCGCCCCGCTCGCTGTTCCTGTTCGGCATCCTCCTGCTGACCGCGGACACCTTCGGGGCCTTGGCGCACGACCTGGGCTTCCCCCGGCTGGTGGGGTATCTGGTGGCGGGGCTGGCGCTGGGCCCGTCGGTGCTGGATGTGGTCCCGCCAGGGGTGCTTCAGGACCTCTCCATGATGAAACAGCTCGCGGTCGGCGTAATCGCGCTGCTGGCCGGGGCCGAGCTCAAGGTGAAGGACCTGGTGGAG
>CAWHST010000006.1:1127500-1307681 GCA_963832055.1 uncultured Gemmatimonadales bacterium
GTACAGGAGAAGCCCAAGCCGGCCGCAGAGAATCGTCCCAAGCGACTGTTTAGCAAAAACACAGGAGCGTGCCAAGGCATTGTCCAAGCCGACGTATACGCTCTGACTCCTGCCCGGTGCCGGAAGGTTAAGGTGAGCGGTCAGCCGCAAGGCGAAGCTGCGAACCGAAGCCCCGGTAAACGGCGGCCGTAACTATAACGGTCCTAAGGTAGCGAAATTCCTTGTCGGGTAAGTTCCGACCTGCACGAATGGAGTAACGACTTGGGAGCTGTCTCTTCCGTAAGCTCGGCGAAATAGCAGTATCGGTGAGGATTCCGATTACCCGCGACAGGACAAAAAGACCCCGTGCACCTTTACTACAACCTGTCATTGAACGTCGGTATAACCTGCGTAGCATAGGTGGGAGCCGTTGAGGCGCCGGTTTCGGCTGGCGCGGAGGCAACAGTGAAATACCACCCTTGTTTTACTAACGTTCTCACTCAGGCGGTAACCCCGCCGAGGACCGTGGCAGGTGGGTAGTTTGACTGGGGCGGTCGCCTCCTAAAGAGTACCGGAGGCGCGCAATGGTGGGCTCAGTGCGGTCGGTAATCGCACGACGAGTGTATAAGCAGAAGCCCGCCTGACTGCGAGCGCGACGGCGCAAGCAGGGACGAAAGTCGGCTTAAGTGATCCGGTGATCCCGTGTGGATGGGTCATCGCTCATCGGATAAAAGGTACGCTGGGGATAACAGGCTTATCGCGCCCGAGAGTTCACATCGACGGCGCGGTTTGGCACCTCGATGTCGGCTTATCACATCCTGGGGCTGGAGAAGGTCCCAAGGGTCCGGCTGTTCGCCGGTTAAAGTGGTACATGAGCTGGGTTCAGAACGTCGTGAGACAGTTCGGTCTGTATCCGTCGTGGGCGTGGGAGTGTTGAGGGACGTCGTCTCTAGTACGAGAGGACCGAGACGAAGCGACCGCTCGTGTACGGGCTGTTCCGCCAGGGGCAGCGCCCGGTAGCGATGTCGCGCGGAGATAACCGCTGAAAGCATCTAAGTGGGAAACTCTTCCCAAGATGAACACTCCTGGACCATAAGGTCCCTGAAGGGCCCTGGGAGACTACCAGGTTGATAGGGCGCAGATGTACGGAGGGCAACCTCTTCAGTCGAGCGCTACTAATCGCCCGTGAAGTTTGATCTCTTCGATCGATTCCACGCACTACATCATCCATCCGTCGCTTGTCAGCGAGTTCCGGGCTTGCCCGGAACTCGCAGCCTATACGGCTGACGACTAGCGCGCAGGGGCCACACCCGTTCCCATTCCGAACACGGCAGTTAAGCCCTGCAGCGCCGATGGTACTGCCACTGAGAGGTGGTGGGAGAGTAGGCCGTCGCCAGCCTTTTCTTTGAAGACCCCGCCCGGTCCTACCCGGCGGGGTCTTCGCTTGTCGGTATCTTCCCACCATGACGAAGACCGGCCACATCGCCCTCGCCGGCGCCCCCAACGTCGGCAAGTCCTCGCTGCTCAACGCCCTGGTCGGCACCCACCTGGCCATCGTGAGCCCCAAGGCCCAGGCCACCCGCCTCCCGGTCGTCGGTCTCCGCACCGAGGGCGACACCCAGTACGTCTTCCACGACCTGCCCGGGCTGCTGGACCCCGCCTACCTCATGCAGGTGCGCATGCGGGAGCTCGCGCTCGAGGCGCTCGGCCGGATGGATCTGGTCCTCCACCTCCACCCCGCGCCCGAGGCGCCGGCGCCGCCCTTCGCCGGCTCGCCGGCCTCAGCCGACGCCGGTTCCGCTCCCGTCCTCACGGTGTACACCAAGGGCGACCTGGTGCCGCCGGCGCGGCGGGAAGAGCTGGCCAGCGCCGGCCTGGTCGTCTCGGCCGCCAGCGGGCGAGGGGATCGAGCCAGCTGCTGGCGCGGATCCGGGAGCATCTGCCGGAGGGGGAGTTCGAGTACGATCCCGACGACGTCGGCACCCAGCAGCTCCGCTTCTTCGTGGTGGAGTATCTGCGCGAGGCCGCCTTCGAGCTGCTGGGCGACGAGCTGCCCTACAGCTTCACCGCCGAGGTCGAGGAGTTTCGCGAGGCCGAACGGCCCGTGTACATTCGGGTCACGCTCTTCGTCGAGCGGGAGTCGCAGAAGGGGATCGTGATCGGCCGGGGCGGCAAGACCATCGCGCGCCATCGGCGCCCACGCCCGCGCCCGGCGTCGAGGAGCTGCTCGGCGCGCCCGTCTACCTCGACTCCTGGGTGAAGGTGCTGCCCAACTGGCGCCGAAGCGCCGCGGCGCTCACCCGGTTCGGGTTCCCCGAGCCGAATCCCGTTGCCGCGGCCGGCCGGCCGCCCGGTCAGGAGTCCCGATGACCCTCGCCCCCGACCTGCTCGAGATTCTGGTCTGCCCGAAGTGCAAGGGCGACCTGGAGTATCGCACCGAGCCCGAGTCGCTGGTCTGCCACGCCTGCCGCCTCGTCTACGCGGTCGAGGACGGCATTCCGATCATGCTCATCGAAGAAGCCAAGCCGCTCTGAGCCCCGACTCCACACCCCGCGTCAAGCCTCACACGCTGAGCGAGAGCGCCGAGCAGGCGCTCGCCCAGGCGCGGGAAGAGGCCCGCCGGCTGGGCCACGAATCGATCGGCGCGGAGCACATTCTCCTCGCCCTGCTGCGTCCCGGCGGCGTCGGCCGAGCCGCGTTCTCCGGCGCGCTCGGCCTGGATGTCGGGCGAGGTCCGCGCGCGGCTCGAGGCCGGGGGGCGGCGAGGCCGGCCGCGCGGGGGCGGGGACGAGCCGGCCCACACCTCCCACGCCAAGCGGCTGATCGAGGCCGCCTCCAAGGAGGCGCGCGAGGCGGGCGCCGAGCTCTCGGCCGAGCATCTGCTGCTCGCCGCCTTGCACGAGCCGCGCGGCGTCAATGGCGCGGATCCTGGGCGACGCCGGGATCTCACCGGCCCGGGTGCGCGGGGAGATCGACGCGCGCCTCCGGCCGCGAAAGCGGCCGCCCGACGCGGCGGCCTCGCGGCAGGTCCGAGCGCCAAGCAGCGAAGGCCGGCCAGCCGCACTCGGGCCTCCCACCCCATCTCCAGAAGGGCCGCACGCCCCGCTGGCGCCTGCTGCTGCTGGCGGCCGTTCCCGTCAGCATGGTGCTCGGCTACGTCCTGCACGCCCCGGCGGTGTGGGTCTTCCTCACCGCCTGTCTCGGCGTGCTGCCGCTGGCGGGCTACATGGGCGAGGCGACCGAGCACCTGGCCCACCGCACCGGGCCCGACGGTGGGCGGTCTGCTCAACGCGACCTTCGGCAACGCGGCGGAGCTGATCATCGCGCTCGTGGCGCTGCGCGCCGGCCTGGTGGATCTGGTGAAGGCCTCCATCACCGGCAGCATCCTCGGCAACCTGCTCCTGATCATGGGACTCGCGCTCATCGCCGGCGGGCTCAACCGCTCGGAGCTGCGGTTCAACCGGACCAACGCCGGGCATGAGCTCGGGCATGCTGGCGCTCTCGGTCGTGGCGCTCGCCTTTCCGGCGCTCTACCACGCGGTGCACCCCGAGGCCGCGGCGCGGGCCGCCGAGCTCCACATGTCGGAGGCGGTGGCGCTGATTCTCATCCTGACCTACGGCTGCTCGCTGCTGTTCACCCTGCGCACCCACCGCCGGCTCTTCGGCGGCGAGGCGCATCCGCTCGAAGGCCCGGTGTGGAGCCCACGGAAGGCGCTCCTGATCCTCGCCGGCGCGACCGTCGGCGTGGCGATCGAATCCGAGCTGCTGGTCCACGCGGCCACCGAGGCCACCGAGACCCTCGGGCTCTCGCCGATCTTTCTCGGCCTGATCGTCATCCCCATCATCGGGAACGCGGCCGAGCACGCGGCGGCGGTGGTGCTCTCGCGGAAGGGCCAGATCGATCTCGGGCTCCAGATCGCGCTGGGCTCGAGCACCCAGGTCGCGCTGCTGGTGGCGCCGGTGCTGGTCTTCGCCGGGGTGCTGATGGGCCAGGACATGAATCTGGTGTTCCGGCCCTTCGAGGTGCTGGCCCTGGGCATGGCCACGGTGGTGACCGCGATCATCACCCTGGACGGGGAGTCCCACTGGTTCGAGGGGGTCCAGCTGCTGGCCGTGTACCTGATGGTGGCGGTCGGGGCCTTCTTCCTCTGATTGACTTGCGGGGAGCGGAGTCCTAAGTTAGCTAGTTGTAAATTCTTACGAGAGGCCAAGGGTGCGGACTCGCCCGACGATTCTCTTCTACTCGCCGGACGGTTGCCCGGTGCCGGCGCTGGTCCGCCAGTGGGCGGCGGCCAACACTTTTCCCCTCCTGGTGTTCAGCCGCCCGGACGAGGTCGAGTCCATCGTGCTGCGCGGGCATCCCTGCCTGCTCTTCGTGGACGGCAACGGCGCCCGGAACGAGGCGATGGGGCTGGTCCGCCGCCTGAAGAGCGACGCCTTCACCGCCATCGTTCCGGTCACCGCCCTCGCCGCGGATCACCACCCGGAGCAGGTGCAGGCCTGGTTCTCCGCCGGGGCCGACGAGGTGATCAGCAGTCTCTTCTCTCCCGCCGAGCAGCGCTCCCGTCTCGACGCGATGCTGGTGCGGACCGAGCGGGACGTCTCGGTCCATCCCTCCACCCGGCTTCCCGGGCACCACGGAGATCGAGCGGGAGATCCGCCGCCGGCTCGAGTCGGACCAGGAGTTCGCGGTCTGTTACGCCGACCTCGACCACTTCAAGGAATTCAACGACCGGTACAGCTACTACGACGGCGATCGGGTCATCTACCTGCTCTCCCGGATCCTGCACGACGTGGTCAAAGGGCTTGCTGGGGGCCAAGGGTTCGTGGGGCACATCGGGGGAGACGACTTCATCTTCGTCGTGCCGGCCACCGAGATCAGCGCGGTCTGCAGCGAGATCCTCGACGTGTTCGATACCCTGATCCCGCTGCAGTACAACGAGCAGGACCGGCGGGCGGGCTACTTCTTCGGCAAGGACCGGCGGGGCCAGCTCCACCGGGTGCCGCTGATGACCCTCTCGATCGGCATCGTGACCAACCGGCACCGGAAGTTTGCGCATCCGGCCCAGGTGAGCGAGCTTGCCACCGAGATGAAGAGCTACGCCAAGACGCTGCCGGGATCGGTCTTCGTGGTGGACCGGCGTCAAGGCACCGACGGCGAGGAGCGCCAGGGATCGGCCGCCAGGGAACTGTCGTGAGGACGAAGCGATGAACGTCACCTGTCCCAACTGCGCCACCGTCTACCGCGTGGATCCCGGCCAAGGTGCCCGAGGCCGGAGTGCGCGCGCGCTGCGCCGTGTGCAGCGCGGTCTTCGCGGTCAATCCGGGAACGGCGGAGACGCGCCGGTCCCGCGCCGGGAGGACGCCCGCCGCCCAGGCCGCTCCCGCCGCCCCCGCTGCCTCCGCCTCCGGCGCCGGTCGCGCCGGCTCGCCGCCGCCCCCGTCACCGTCGGCCGCCGGCCTCCGCCTACTCGCCGCCGGCGCCGACCGCCACCGGCCGCCATCGCCACCGGCGCCACCGCCCGGCGTCCGTGCCGTCTGCGTCCGGCTCCGCCATCCCCTCCGCCGTCGCCGGCCGGCTCCCGCCCGTGCCGCCCGCGGCGGCTCCTCCGCGGCCGGCATGCCACCTCCGCCGGCGGTGGCGGCCGGCGTGCCGTCCCGTCCCGCCGCGCCGGTCCGCGACCCGCAGCCGGCCCACCGCCGGCCGCTCACTCCCCGCCGCCGCCGCTCGGCCCGGCCGTCCGCCGCGCCACCGGGCCCTGGCGGGCGCCCGGCCAATCCCTTCCTCTCCCAGGACCCGTCGCTCAAGGCCCGGCGGCTCGCCCGGGCGCTGGTCTCCGACATCGTCGTGTACCACCCGGCCAAGCGGCAGGAGGGCATCCGGGACGGCAACCTGAAGGAGCTGTTCGAGGAGGAGATCAAGAAGAGCTGGGAGGAGTACACCGAGCAGGTGGGCCGCGAGGTCGCCGAGTCCACCGGGTTCTTCCGCGAGGCGCTGAACGAGATCCTGGCCGGGGGGAGGCAGGTGTTCTAGGCGGCGGCTCGCCGGCGGCTCCGCCCGCCCGCTGCCTGCCCCGCTTACTTTCCGTCCGATTTCCCAACCAGCGAGGGCCACGCATGTCCGAACTGCTCGACCGACTGACCGAGCTGCAGCACCGGGTGACCGAACTTCGAGACTTTCTTTGACCTTCCCGCCAAGTCCGAGCGCCTGAGCGCGCTCGAAGCGCGGCAGGCCGAAGCCGGCTTCTGGGCCAATCCCGACGCCGCCCGCGCCTCCGTGCAGGAAATCAAGACCCTGAAGGCCTGGGTCGTTCCCTACGAGAATCTGAATCAGCGGATCGAGGGCGCGGTGGAGATGGCCCAGCTCCTCGAGTCCGAGCCGGACCCCGCGATGGAGGCCGAGATGGCGCGGGAGGCGGATGAGCTCGCCGGCGGGGTCGAGGCGTTCGAGCTCCAGGCGATGCTCCAGGGCCCCGAGGACAGCCGCGACGCGCTGCTCACCATCCATCCGGGCGCCGGCGGCACCGAGTCGCAGGACTGGGCCGAGATGCTCATGCGGATGTACGTCCGCTGGGCGGAGCGCCACGGATTCCAGGTGACGATCCTCGATCTGCTGCCCGGCGAAGAGGCCGGGATCAAGTCGGTCTCCATCGAGATCAAGGGCGAGTACGCCTACGGCTATCTGAAGGCGGAGAAGGGCGTCCACCGGCTGGTGCGGATCTCGCCCTACGACTCCCAGGCCCGGCGGCACACGTCGTTCGCCTCGGTCTTCGTCTATCCCGACGTGGACGACACCATCGAGATCGACATCCGGGAGGAGGACATCAAGATGGACGTCTTCCGCGCCTCGGGTGCGGGCGGCCAGCACGTCAACAAGACCTCGTCGGCCGTGCGGCTCACCCACGTCCCCACCGGCGTGGTGGTCTCCTGCCAGCAGGAGCGCAGCCAGACCAAGAACCGCGCGACCGCGATGAAGATGTTGCGGGCCGCGTTGTACCAGCGGAAGTTGGAGGAACAGGAGGCGGCGCGGGCGGTGGTCGAGGCGACCAAGACCGACAACTCCTGGGGCAACCAGATCCGGTCCTACGTCTTCCAGCCCTACACCATGGTGAACGACCACCGAACCGAGGTGAAGGTGGGCGACGTACAGCGGGTGATGGACGGCGATCTGGACGAGTTCATCCAGGCCTATCTCAAGCGATTCGGAGGCAAGGCGGCGTGAGCGCGGTGGAGGAGCGGTCGTACGTCGAGGCGGCGCGGCGGGAGAAGCGGGCGGCGCTGGAGGCCGCCGGCGTGCCCGCCTTCGCCTACCGGTACGACCGGACCCACTCCGTGGCCGAGGCCCGCGAGCTCTACCGGGACGAGATGGGCGACCACGGGCCGCGTCGTGTCCCTGGCCGGCCGCATCGCGTCGCTCCGGTCCCAGGGCAAGACCAGCTTCCTCGATCTCGAGGACGGGTCCGGCCGAGATCCAGCTCTATCTGCGACGGGACGAGCTCGGCGAGCATTACCAGATCCTCGACCAGCTGGATCTCGACGACCACATCGGCGTCACGGGGCCGGCTGTTCCGCACCAAGCGCGGCGAGCTGAGCGTCCGGCCCAGCGAGCTCACGCTCCTCGCCAAGTCGCTCCGGCCGCTGCCGCGGGGAAAGACGCCAGTCCACCGAGGACGGCGCCGTCACCTTCGGCGGGCTGACCGACCCCGAGGTGCGCTACCGCCAGCGCTACGCCGACCTCGCGGTGCACCCCGAGGTGCGCGAGGTGTTCCGCCTGCGCGCCCGGGCGATCAGCTGGATCCGGCGCTTCCTCGACGAGCGCGGGTTTCCTCGAGGTGGAGACCCCGATCCTCCAGCCGCTCTACGGCGGCGCGGCGGCTCGGCCGTTCGTCACCCACCACAACGCGCTCGACATGCCGCTGTACCTCCGCATCGCGGACGAGCTGTACCTCAAGCGCCTGCTGGTGGGCGGGCTGGAGCGGGTCTACGAGATCGGCCACGACTTCCGGAACGAGGGGATGGACCGGACCCACAATCCCGAGTTCACCATGCTGGAGGTGTATCAGGCCTACGCCGACTACACCGACATGATGGAGCTCACCGAGGGGATGGTGGCCGGCGTGATCGAGCACTGCCTCGGCACCCGGACGCTCGAGCGGGGCGGTGTCACGCTGGACTTCACCCCGCCGTTCCGGCGGGTCGAGCTTCATCGAGGGGGTCCGGGAGCGCTGCGGGCTCGACCTCCGCACCGCCTCGGAGGAGGAGATGCGGCGGGTGCTGATCGCAGGCGGGGGAGCCGGCCGACGTCGTGGGGCAGATGGGCGGCGGCAAGCTCCAGGACGAGGTGTTCAAGGTCGTCGCTCGAGCCCCACCTGGTGCAGCCGACCTTCGTCCTGGACTATCCCAAGCCGCTCTCGCCGCTGGCCAAGGAGCACCGGCGCGACCCGGCGCTCACCGAGCGGTTCGAGCTCTTCGTCGGCGGGCGCGAGCTGGCGAACGCCTTCAGCGAGCTCAACGATCCCGACGACCAGCGGCGGCGATTCGAGGACCAGGTCCGGCAGCGCGCCGCCGGGAACGAGGAGGCCCACGCCTTCGACGCCGACTACATCCGCGCGCTGGAGTACGGCATGCCGCCGGCCGGCGGCATGGGCCTGGGCGTCGACCGGCTGATGATGGTGATCGCCGACCAGCCGTCGATCCGGGACGTGATCCTGTACCCCGCGATGCGGCCGGAGGAGGGATGACACGGTGGTCGGCGTTCGTCCGATCGCTGGGTGAGCTGGCGCGCGACCTTCCGCGTGGCCGTCGAAGCTCGAGTGGCGCATCGCCCGGCGCTACCTCCGAAGCCGGCGCGGCGCGCGGACCGCCTCGCTCAACACGGTGATCTCCACCGGCGGCGTCGCGGTCGGCGTCACCGCGCTCATCGTCGTGCTCGGCGTGATGAACGGTCTCCGGAACGATCTTCGCGAGCGGATCCTGGTGGCCAACCCGCACCTCAGGGTCCTGACCTACGGCGCCGGGCTCCGGGTGGACGACTGGCGCCAGGCGCTCGAGACGCATCCGGCAGGAGCCTGGCGTCGTCGCCGCGGCGCCCGAGGTGATCAGCCAGGCCGGGATCACCGCCGGGCAGGACTACGGCGAGGGGGTGAACCTGCTCGGCTTCGATCCCGACACCGGCGCGGATGTCGGTCACCTCGCTGCCGAAGGCGATCGAGAAGGGCGACCTCTCCTTCAGGGCCACCAAGCCCGGGCGTGGACGGCGGCATTCTGCTCGGCACCCGCCTTGCGGGACGGCTGTCCGTGTATCCCGGCGACATCGTGACCTGGTGCCGGTCACCGAGGCCAAGATGAACCCGGCGCTCGGGGTGGCGGTGCCGCGGTTCTGGAAGTTCGAGGTCACCGGGCTGTTCGACACCGGGCATGTTCCAGTACGACAACCAGTTCGTCGTCATGTCGCTGGCACAACGCCCAGCGCTTCACCGGCCTGGGAAACGCGGTCTCGGGCATCGCGGTGCGGGTGGCGGATCCCGACCTCGCCCCGGCCATCGGCGAGGCGCTGGAGAAGCGGCTGGGGTATCCCTACCGGGCCCTCGACTGGCAGACCCAGAACGCCAGCCTCTTCAGCGCCCTCCAGCTCGAGAAGCTGGCCATGGGACTGATTATTTTCTTCATCATGGTGGTGGCGGCCTTCAACATCGTGGGCACCCTCACCATGGTGGTGACGGACAAGACCAAGGAGATCGGGATTCTCCGCGCCATGGGCCTCACCTCCCCGCGGTGGCGCGGGTGTTCCTGATCCAGGGTGCGGTGATCGGCGTGGTCGGGACGATCGCTGGGACTGCTCTTCGGCCTGACCGTGGCCTACGTCGTGGACGAGTCCGGGTGGATCCGGATCAACCCGGCGGTCTACTTCATCGATCACCTGCCGGTCCACGTCGAGCCGTGGGACGTCGCCGTCGTGGTGGGAGCGAGCATCGCGATCGCCGTGCTCGCCACCGTCTATCCCTCGCGGACCGCGGCCGGGCTCACGCCGGTCGAAGCGATCCGGCACGAATGAGCGCGATTCTCGAAGCCGCCGGCCTGCGGAAGGTCTACCAGGGCGGCGACGGCTTCCCGATCGAGGTGCTGGCGGGCGTGGACCTGTCGGTGAGCCGGGGCGAGTTCGTGGCGATCGTGGGCTCCAGCGGCTCGGGCAAGAGCACCCTGCTGCACCTGCTGGGCGCGCTGGACACGCCCTCCGGCGGAACGCGTCCAGCTCGACGGGCGCGCCTTCGGCGAGCTGGACGACGACGCGCTGGCGCTGGTGCGAAACCGGAAGATCGGGTTCGTGTTCCAGTTCCATCATCTGCTGCGGGAGTTCACCGCGCTGGAGAACGTGATGCTGCCGCTGCTGATCGCCGGCGAGGAGGACGCGCGGGCGCGCTCGCGGGCCGAGGAGCTGCTCGCCGCGGTGGGCCTGGCGGGGCGGATGTCGCACCGGCCGGCGGCGCTCTCCGGCGGCGAGCAGCAGCGTGCCGCGGTGGCCCGCGCCCTCGCGGCGGACCCGCGTCCTGGTCCTGGCCGACGAGCCGTCGGGCAACCTCGACGCGGGCAACAGCGAGCGGCTGCACCAGCTGTTCGCCCGCCTCTCGCGGGAGTTCGAGACCGCCCTCGTCGTCGTCACCCACAACCGGAGCCTGGCGGCGCGCGCCGACCGGGTCCTCTCGCTGGAGGGCGGCCGGCTGGTGCCGCTCTCCAGCGTGGAGTCGATGCCCTGATGTCCTGCGACCAGTGCCGCGAGCGTGAGGCGGTCATCCACCTCACCCAGATCGTCAACGAACAGGTGACGACGCTGCATCTCTGCGAGCGCTGCGCGGCGGAGAAGGGCGTGGAGAGCCCGAGCGGCGTGGCGAAGACGCCGCTGGGGAGCTTCCTCGCGGCGATGGGGAAGAACCTGCCGGAGACGGTGCCGGCGCCCCGCGCCGGGCGAGACCTGCGGGCGCTGCGGCGGGTCGCTCCAGGATTTCCGGGAGAGCGGCCGGCTGGGCTGCCCCGAATGCTACCGCTCGTTCGAGGTGCCGCTCCGGGACCTCCTCCGCCGGCTGCACGGCTCCACCCATCACGTGGGCGAGCGCTACGCCGAGCGGGGCGCCGGCCGCCGCCGACGGCCGGGTGGAGATCGGCGGACCTGCGCGAGCAGCTCCGGCTGGCGGTGGAGACCGAGAACTTCGAGCTGGCCGCCGAGCTGCGCGACCGCCTGCGGGTGCTGGAATGATCGACCTGAGCCTGCTGACCGACGGCGGCGTGGGCTGGCTCGATGCCAGCGGCCCCTCGAGCCACCTGGTGCTCTCCACCCGGATCCGGCTGGCCCGGAACCTGGCCGGCCGCGTGTTCCAGGGACGCAACTCGGAGACCGAGCGGGAGGACATCCTGTCCGTCGTCGAGCGTGCCGCCCGGGAGTCGGTCCTGCTCCGCCAGGCCACCAAGTTCCGGCTCGACCGGCTGGAGCGCACCGACCGGCAGCTGCTGCACGAGCGGCACCTGGTGAGCAAGGAGCTGGCGGGTCTGGACGCCGATGGCCGGGTCCGTTCGGGGGCCTCGGTGCTGGTCCAGGACCGGATCGGGGTCATGCTGAACGAGGAGGACCACCTCCGGATCCAGGGACTCCATTCGGGGTTCGCGCTGGAGGCCACCTACGCCGAGGTGGATCGGCTGGACGCCGAACTGGGACAACGACTTGCTTTCGCATTTCACCCTGAGTTCGGTTATCTTACCTCCTGCCCGACCAACGTGGGCACCGGGCTCAGGGCCTCGGTGCTCATCCACCTCCCCGGCTTGGTGCTCACCAAGGAAATCTCGAAGGTGTTGCAGGGTCTGGCGCAGGTGGGGCTGACGTTCCGCGGCCTGTACGGGGAGGGAAGCGAAGTCGTCGGCAACTTCTTCCAACTGTCCAACCAGACCACGCTCGGCAGCTCCGAGCACGAGCTGCTCGACCACCTGGGCAAGATGGTTCGCCAGGTCATGGACTACGAGGAACAGGCGCGGCAGGTGCTGCTGCGGGACGCGCCGGCGATCATCGAGGACAAGGTCTGGCGTGCGTACGGCCTCCTGCGCTACGCCCGGGCGCTCTCGTTCGAGGAGGCGATGAACCTGTTGAGCGGCGTGCGGCTCGGCGTCGGCGTGAGCCTGATCCCGGACGTCGCGATGTACACCCTCAACAAGCTGCTGGTGTATACCCAGCCGGCCCACCTGGCGGTGGCGGAGGGGGTGGCGCCGACCGATGCCGACCTGCCGATTCGGCGGGCACGGTTCGTGCGCAAGGTGTTGGAATCCGAAGTGGGGCGCCGCGGATGAGCCGCGGCGACGGCTTTCGGAGTGAGCTACGTGGGGCACCGCGATGAACGGCTACAACTTCACTGATCGGGTCCGCAAGGTCCTGCAGATGGCGCGGGAGGAGGCGGCGCGTCTGCATCACGAATACGTCGGGACCGAGCACATCCTGCTCGGCCTCATCCGCGAGGGTGAAGGGGTGGCGGCGGCCGTCCTCACGAATCTCAACGTCGATCTCGAAGACATCCAGCAGAAGATCGAAGAGACCGTCAAGAAGGGAAAGGCCGCCGCGGCCGCCGGCCCCGACCTGCCGTACACCTCGCGCGCCAAGAAGGTGCTCGAGCTGGCCATGACCGAGGCGCGCGAGCTCAACCACTCCTACGTCGGCACCGAGCACCTGCTGCTCGGCCTGCTGCGCGAGGAGAAGGGCATCGCCGCGCAGGTCCTCACCGACGCCGGCGTGAACCTGGAGCAGTCGCGCGCCGAGACCCTGCGGCTGCTCGGGCAGCGACATGCCGCAGGCCTCCGCCGGCGGCGCCGGCAGCCAGCCCAGCGCGGCGCCCAAGTCGGAGAAGAAGTCCAAGACGCCGGCGCTCGACCACTTCTGCCGCGATCTCACCCAGCTCGCCGCCGAAGGCCAGCTCGATCCCACGATCGGCCGGGCCAAGGAGATCGAGCGGGTCATGGAGATCCTGGCCCGCCGGAAGAAGAACAACCCGGTGCTGATCGGCGAGCCCGGCGTGGGCAAGACGGCCATCGTCGAGGGGCTCGCGCTCCTCATCGCCAACGGGCTCTGCCCCGACGTGCTGCGCGACCACCGCGTGCTGTCGCTCGACATGGCGGCGGTCATCGCCGGCACCAAGTACCGGGGCCAGTTCGAGGAGCGGCTCAAGGCGGTGATGAACGAGATCGCCCAGAACAAGCAGATCATCCTGTTCATCGACGAGCTGCACACCCTGGTCGGCGCCGGCGCGGCCGAAGGCGCGATCGACGCGTCCAACATGCTGAAGCCCGCGCTGGCGCGCGGCGAGCTGCAGTGCGTGGGCGCCTCGACCCTGAACGAGTACCGCAAGTACATCGAGAAGGACGGCGCGCTGGAGCGCCGCTTCCAGACGGTGGTGGTGGAGCCGCCCACGGTGCCCGAGACCGTGGAGATCCTCAAGGGCCTCCGGAAGAAGTACGAGGACCACCACCGGATCAGCATCCCCGACGCCACCCTCGCGGCGGCGGCGGAGCTCTCGGAGCGCTACATCACCGACCGGTTCCTGCCCGACAAGGCGATCGACGTGATCGACGAGGCCGGCGCCCGGGCACGGCTGGCGTCCCAGGTGCCGCCGGCCGAAGTCGCCGAGCTCAAGGCGGCGCTGGAGAAGGTCAACCTCCAGAAGGAAGACGCCGTCCGCGACCAGAACTTCGAGCGGGCCGCGTCGCTCCGCGACCAGGAGCGCGATCTCCAGAACCAGATCCGGCTCAAGCAGGAGGAGTGGGAGCGCGACCGGCAGACCCGCCGCCCGGTGATCGACGAGGAGGCCATCGCCTTCATCGTGTCCCGCTGGACCGGCATCCCGGTCACCCGGCTGCAGGAGGCGGAGACCGCGCGGCTGCTGCGGATGGAAGACGAGCTCCACGGCTCGGTGGTCGGCCAGGACGAGGCCATCATGGCGGTGTCCCGCGCCATCCGGCGCTCGCGCGCCGGGCTCAAGGACCCCAACCGGCCGATCGGCTCGTTCGTCTTCTCCGGCCCCACCGGCGTCGGCAAGACCGAGCTGGCCCGGGCGCTGGCGAAGTTCCTCTTCGCCGACGCGCAGGCGCTGATCCGGGTGGACATGTCGGAGTACATGGAGAAGTTCTCGGTCAGCCGGCTGATCGGCGCGCCCCCGGGCTACGTGGGCTACGAGGACTCCGGCACCCTGACCAAGGCTGTGCGCCGGAAGCCCTACTCGGTCGTCCTCCTGGACGAGATCGAGAAGGCGCACCCGGACGTGTTCAACATCCTGCTCCAGGTGCTCGACGAGGGCCACCTGACCGACAACTACGGCCGGGTGATCGACTTCAAGAACACGGTCGTGATCATGACGTCGAACGTGGGCGCCCGGGACATCATGCAGGGCAAGTCGCTCGGCTTCCACGGCGGCGGACGCCAAGTCCAGCTTCGAGAAGATGCAGGAGCGGATCAAGGACGAGATGCAGAAGGTGTTCAATCCGGAGTTCCTGAACCGGCTGGACGACGTCATCGTGTTCCACCCGCTCTCGAAGGAGCACATCGCCCAGATCGTCACCATCCTGCTCAAGGAAGTGCAGCGCCGCCTCGGCGACGAGGTCAGGCTCACCCAGGCCGCGATCGACTTCCTGGTCGAGAAGGGGTACGACGAGAACTACGGCGCCCGGCCGCTCAAGCGGGCCATCCAGAAGTTCGTCGAGGACCCGCTGAGCGAGAAGATCCTGATGGGCGAGTTCGGCCGCGGCGACGAGATCGAGGTGGATGTCGCCCCCGACGGCGAGCGGCTGGTGTTCAAGGCGCTGACCGGCACCCAGGCCTGACGCCGCCGGCGCCGGCCCCCGCAGGGGGCCGGCGCGCCACACCTCACCCCGTGCCGATGCAGCGTTTCCGTCCCTTCCTCGCCGCCGTCGCCCTCCTTCTGGGGGGACCGGCGGCTCTCGCTGCCCAGGAGCCGCAGCGGAGCCGCAGGCTCCGCCCATCGTCGACAGCATCGTCGTCGAGGGCAACGCCCGCCTCACCCCCTCCCAGATCATCGGCACCGCCGGCCTGGTCGTCCGCCAGCCGGTCAACTACCGCGACATCCAGCGCGCCATCACCGCCTCTTCCGCACCGGCCAGTTCGACGACGTGCGTGGTGGAGCAGCGGACCGTGGGCGACAAGCTGGTGCTGGCGCTCAAGGTGAAGGAGCGGCCCGGTGCTCGAGCGCTGGGCGGTGCGCGGCGTGGACCGGCTCTCCGAGGGCTCGGTGAAGGGCCGGGTCAAGCTGGTCGAAGGGCGGCCGCTCGACCGGAACGCGGTGGAGCAGTCCCGCGCCTCGATCGACTCGCTCTACAAGGAGGCCGGCTACTACGCCGCCCAGGTCAAGACGCTCGAGCTGCCGCAGGACGGCGGACAAGATCCGGGTGGTGTTCGACGTCGAACGAGGGCAGCCGGGTCGCCATCAGCCAGGTGAACGTCGAGGGCAACCAGCGCTTCTCCGACAAGACCGTGGTGAGGCCAGATGTCCACCCGTCCCGAGGGATTCTGGTGGTTCCAGAAGGGCGAGTACGACGAGGAGAAGCTGGAGCAGGACGTGCGCGAGAAGCTGCCGGGCTGGTACGCCAACCGCGGCTTCGTGGACTTCCAGGTCACCGGCGACTCGCTGGCCGCCGACAGCGCGCGGGGCAAGGCGACGCTGCACCTCGAAGGTGGAGGAGGGGCCGCAGTACTCGGTCGGGCAACTTCGACATGGAGGGGAACCGCCGCTTCTCCACCGACGAGCTGATGGCGTTCTACCCCTTCGGTCCGGTGGATCGGAACGGCGCGCCGGCCGGCAGGACCCAGCCGTTCAACCGCTCGGAGTGGGACGCCGCCACCGAGAAGGTCGGGAATCTCTACGCCAACAACGGCTACATCTACGCCCAGGTCACGCCGAAGGAGACCCGGCGCACCGGGCCCGGACGGCAAGCCGTACATCGATCTCGGCTGGACCGTCCGCGAGGGCTCGCCCGCCACGATCAACAAGATCGAGATCGTGGGCAACGACGTCACCCACGAGCGGGTGATCCGCGAGGCGATCGTCATGCTCCCGGGCGACCTGTTCAGCCGGGAGCGGCTGATCCGCTCGTACCAGAACGTCTCCAACCTCGGCTTCTTCCAGCAGCCGCATGCCCTCGCCCGACGTGCGGCCGTCGGAGAACGGCGTGGACGTGGACGTCGTCTTCCGGGTGGAGGAGCGCCGGACCGGCAACATCAACTTCGGCGCCTCGCTGGGGCAGGGCACCGGCGTCGGCGGATTCCTCGGGCTGGAGGAGCCGAATCTGTTCGGGCGCGGCAAGCGGGGCCGGCTCCAGTGGCAGTTCGGGAAGAACATCAACGACTTCACTCTGAGCTACACCGATCCCAACATCCGGGAGAGCCGGATCTCGGGCACGGTGTCGCTCTTCGACAGCCGGGCGCGGTTCACCGTCGGCGACCTCGGCCGGCGGAAGCAGACCGGCGGCTCGGTCCAGCTCGGCTTCCCCTTCTTCGGCTCGCGCTACACCCGGCTGTTCACCTCCTACTCCTTCCAGCGCATCCGGTACAGCGAGGGCTCGGACGATCTGCGGGAGCGGTTCCGCTGCACCAGCTGCACCCGCTCCTCGCTCGGCACCAGCATCCTCCGCGACACCCGGTTCGGCCTGCCCTTCGCCACCGGCGGCTCCCTGACCCAGGTGAGCGGCGAGCTCAACGGCGGCATCCTGGGGGGGACAGGCAATTACCGGAAAGTGGACCTGGAGGGACGCTGGTACGCCCCCCTGGGGGGCATGGGCGGGCGGGGGCGAGTTCGGCGGCGGGGTACAGTTCGTGCTTGGGATCACCGCCAAGTCGGGGTTCATCTTCGGGGACGCCGGGCCGTTCTTCACCGAGCTGTACTCGCTGGGCGGGGTGCAGTTCGGGATCCCGCTTCGGGGCTACGACGAGTTCGCGATCACGCCGAACGGGTTCGATCCCGAGGCGAGCGGCAATCGGGCGAGCCCGGACGCCTTCGGCAAGTCGTATGCGGCGTTCACCGTGGAGGCGGGCGCGCGGATCAGCCAGTCGCTCTACGTGAGCACCTTCTTCGACGCGGGCAACGTCTATCGTTCCGCCCGCCAGTGGGACCCGACGCGGCTGTTCCGCGGGGCGGGCTTCGGGGCGGCGGTGATCTCGCCGCTGGGGCCGATCGGGGTGGATCTCGGCTACGGATTCGACCGGGTGGACGGCGACGGCCGTCCGGATCCCGGCTGGCAGCTGCACTTCAAGCTGGGGAATTTCTTCTAGTCGTTGGGAACGACAATCCATGGGCAGTACGCACCTTGGGCAGTACGCACCTTTCATCGGGAGCCGAGCATGAAGCTGTTCGTCGTGGGAGCCTGGATCGCGTCCTTCACGCTGCTGGGGAGCCGGCGCGGCCGCCGCGCAGCAGGGCGGAGGGAAGGTCGCCTACGTCAACACCCAGGCCATCCTCAAGCAGACGCCCGGGTATACCCAGGCCGAGTCCACGTTCACCCGGGAGGTCGAGACCTACCGGGTCGAAGTGCAGAAGCTTCAGGCGAGCCTCGATTCCGCGGCCTCCGATTTCGAGCAGAAGTCGGTGATGCTGAGCCCCACCCAGCGCGAGGCCAAGCGCAAGGAGCTGACCGGGCAGCAGCAGAAGCTGGAGCAGCGGACCCAGGAGCTGCAGCAGAAGGCCGCCACCCGCGAGCGGGAGCTGCTGGAGCCGATCCAGACCAAGGTCAACAGCGTGATCGAAGGCGTCCGCGCCGCGGGGAACTACGCCGTCATCTTCGACGTGAGCGCGCCCAACAGCGGCATCGTGACCGCCGACAAGTCGCTGGACCTGACCCAGCGCGTCATTCAGCAGCTCAAGTCCGGCAGCTGATCGCGTGACGTCGGAAGGGCTCACCGCGCAGGCGGTCGCCGACCTCGTCGGTGGCCGCCTGCTTGGCGATGGGGGGGTGCGTCCTCACCGCGGTCGGCCCGCTCGACCGCGCCGGCCCCGGCACGCTCACCCTGGCGGTGTCGCCCCGCTACGCCGACGCGCTGGCAGGCCTCCCGCGCCGGGGCCGTGCTGGTGCCGCCGGCCCTGGCGAGGATCGCCCGCCGGGCCCGGCCGCCCGGATCGTGGTGCGCCGATCCCGTACGGCGCCATGGTGCAGCGTGATCCGCCGGCTGTTTCCCGCGCCGACGGCGCCGCTGCCGGGCATCGATCCCACCGCGCGCATCGGCCCCGGCTGCCGGCTCGGCGCCGACGTCACGCATCGGCCCTTTCGTCGGTGCTCGGGCGGGGCGTGCAGCCTGGGCGACCGCTGCCGGCTCGCGGAGGGGGTCTCGCTCGGCGACGGCGTCGTCGTCGGCGAGGACAGCCGGATGGACGCCCGGGTGGTCTGCTATGCCGGCGCCCGGATCGGCCGGCGGGTGGTGCTCAAGGCCGGGCGCGGTGATCGGGGGCGACGGGTTCGGGTATCTTTCCCGCGGCTCGGGGCACGAGCGGATTCCCCACGTGGGCGGCTGCATCATCGGGGACGACGTGGAGATCGGCTCCAACTCCTGCGTGGACCGCGGCAGCCTCGACGACACCGTGATCGGGCAGGGCACCAAGCTCGACAACCTGGTTCACGTGGGGCACAACGTGCGGATCGGCGAGCGCTGCCTGCTGATGGCCGGCGTGGGGGTCGCGGGGAGCACCCGGCTGGGCAACGACGTGATCCTCGCGGGCCACGTCGGCGTCACCGACCATCTCACGATCGGCGACCGGGTGCAGGTCGCGGCCAAGAGCGCGGTGATCGGCAACGTGCCGGCGGACTCGGTGCTGAGCGGGAATCCGGCGCGGCCCAACCGGCAGGTGCTGCGGGCCCAGGCGGCGCTGTACCGTCTGGCGCCGATCGTCGGCGAGCTCGAGAGCCCTGGTGGCGGAGAGACGACGGGATGCCTAGGCGCACGCTCGCGCGGCGAAGCCACCATCGAGGGCGTCGGCCTCCACACCGGCGCGCGGGTGACCGCGCGGTGCGTGCGCCGCCGAGCCGGGGCAGGGCATCGTCTTCCGGCGGGTGGATCTCCCCGGCGCGCCGGAGGTGCCCGCGCGGCTCTCCCACGTCCGCTCCACCGATCGGCGCACCGCGCTGGGCGAGTCGCCCGGCACCGTCGAGACGGTGGAGCACCTGCTCGCCGCGGCCGCCGCGCTCCAGCTCGACGACCTGATCGTCGAGCTGGACGGCCCCGAGCCGCCGATCGGCGACGGCTCGTTCCAGCCGTACCTGACGGCGCTGCGCAAGGCGGGGATCACCGACCAGCCGGGCGACCCGGTGATCTACAGGGTCACCGCGCCGTTCCAGCTCACCGAGGGCGACTCCACCTACGTCGTGGCGCCGGCCCCGGCGGCTCCGGCTCACGACGACCATCGAGTGGGCCCATCCGCTCATCGGCCGCCAGTCGGGCAGCTACGACATCACGCCGGACGCGTTCGCCCGCGATCTGGCGCGCGGCGCGGACCTTCGGCTTCGTGCGCGAGGCGGAGGCGCTCCGGGCCCGGGGCCTGGCCAAGGGTGCCGACCTCGACTCGACCCTGATACTCTCCGACGACGGTCTGGTCGGGGGCGAGCTGCGCTGGCCCGACGAGTTCGTGCGCCACAAGGCGGGCGACATCCTGGGCGACCTCGCGCTGGTCGGCGGCCGGGTCGAGGCGCACGTGGTCGCGAGCAAGCCGAGCCACCAGGGCAATATCGCGCTGGCCCGTTGGCTCCGCCGGACCGGACAGCGCGTCGGAGGCGTCGCGATGGACATCGGCAGGATCCTGGACGTGATCCCGCACCGCTATCCCTTCCTCCTCGTGGACCGGATCATCGAGGTGGAGGGGACCAACGCGGATCGTCGGGATCAAGAACGTCACCATCAACGAGCCGTTCTTCCAGGGCCACTTCCCGGGCCATCCGATCATGCCCGGCGTGCTGATCATCGAGGCGATGGCGCAGGTCGGCGGCATGCTGCTGCTGGGCACGATCGAGGATCCGGACCAGAAGGTCGTCTACTTCATGTCGCTCGACAACGTGAAGTTCCGCCGGCCGGTGCTGCCGGGCGACCAGCTGCGCTGCGAGCTGGAGATGCTGCAGAACCGCGGCCGCACCTGCCGGATGAAGGGCGTGGCGTACGTGGACGGCAACGTCGTGGCGGAAGCGGAGATGATGGCGCGCGTGGTGGATCGGTGACCACCGTCGTCCACCCGACGGCGATCGTCGACCCCACGGCGCCAGCTGGGCCGGGACGTCGAGATCGGCCCGTGGGTGATGGTCGGTCCCGGCGTGACGGTCGGCGACCGCTGCCGCATCGGCCCGCGCGCCCGGCTCCAGCGGAACGTCAAGCTGGCCGCCGACGTCAGCGTCGGCGACGGCTCGATCCTCGGCGGCGATCCGCAGGACCTCAAGTTCCAGGGCGAGGAGACCTGGGTCGAGATCGGCGAGGGCACCATCATCCGGGAGTACTCCACCATCAACCGCGGCACCTCGGCCACCTACCGCACCGTGGTGGGCGCCCGATGCTTCATCATGACGTACGTGCACCTCGCGCACGACTGCCACGTGGGCGACGACGTCACCATCGCCAACGGCACCCAGTGCGCGGGCCACGTCACCATCCACGACCGCGCGGTCCTGAGCGGACTCAACGCCATCCACCAGTTCGTGACCATCGGCACCTACGCCTTCGTGGGCGGAGGCTCCCGGGTGAACCAGGACATCCCGCCCTACGTGAAGGCGGTGGGCAATCCGATGGAGCTGTACGGCCTCAACTCCATCGGCCTGCAGCGCGCCGGCTTCTCCGGCGAGACCATCGCCGCGCTCAAGCGCGCCTACCGGCTGTTCTTCAACTCCGACCTCAATCTCTCCCAGGCGCTCGAGCGGGCCCGCGCGCGACCTGCCCGCCGCTGCCCGAGGTCGAGCGGTTCCTCGATTTCGTCGAATCGTCCGAGCGAGGCGTGCCGGCGTGAGCCGCCTGCTGCCGGTCGGCGTGATCGGCGTCGGCGCGCTCGGCCGGCACCACGCCCGGCACCTGGCCCAGCTCGACGGCGCCCGCCTGGTCGGCGTGACCGACATCGATCGGCGGCCGCGCCCGGCGCGGTGGCGGCGGAGCTCGGCACCGAGGCGTGCGACGCTCGACGCGCTGCTCGACCGGGTCGAGGCGGTCACCGTCGCGGTGCCGACGCCGGCCCACGCGGAGGTGGGGCTCCGCGCGCTGGAGCGGCGGCGTCCCGGTGCTGATGGAGAAGCCGCTCGCCGCGACGCTCGCCGAGGCGGACCAGCTGATCGCGGCCGCGGCCGCGCACCGGCGTGCAGCTCCAGGTCGGCCACATCGAGCGGTACAACCGCGCGATCCGCGCCGCCGAGCCGTACCTCGACGGGCCGCGCTACATCGAGAGCCAGCGGCTGGCGCCGTTCCAGCCCCGCGGCACCGACGTCGCGGTGGTGCTCGACCTCATGATCCACGACCTCGACCTGGTGCTGCATCTGACCGGCGGCGCCGAGGCCACCGAGGTGCGGGCGTCGGGCCTCTCGGTGCTCTCCTCTCACCTCGACATGGCGAACGCGCGGGTCGAGTTCGCCAACGGGGCGGTGGCGCTGGCCACCGCCTCGCGGGTCTCCCGCGAGCGGGTCCGCCGGCTGCGGCTCTTCCAGCCCAACGGCTACCTCTCGCTCGACCTCGCGACCGGCGGCGGCGAGTTCATGCGGCTCCGGAGCGACTGGCGGCCGGGCACCGGCGCCCAGCTCGCCGACGTGGTCGAGCGGGTGGTGCTGCAGGCGCCCGAGGCCGACGCGCTCCGGCTCGAGCTCCAGAGCTTCGTGCACGCGGTCCGGGGCGACCGCGAGGTCGTGGTGGGCGGCGCGGAGGGCCGGGCGGCGCTCGCCCTGGCGCTTCGGGTGGCGGCCGTGGTGCAGACCGCGCCGCTCGCCGCGCCCAGCGGCGGGATGATCGCCCGCGCCGGGCCGCGCATCTTCGTCTCCGCGGGCGAGCCATCGGGCGATCTCCACGGCGCGGGCGTGGTGCGCGCGCTGCGCGAGCGCTATCCCGACGCCGCGATCGAGGCGCTGGGCGGCCCCCGGATGGCGCAGGCCGGCGCCACGCGTCCGCTACCCGATGGAGGGGCTCGCCGCGTTCGGGGTGGTCGAGATCGTGAGCAAGCTGGGCGCGCACTGGCGGCTCCTGCGCTCCCTGCGGCAGGACTTCCGGGCCGGGCGCTACGACCTCGTGATCCTGATCGACTACCCCGGCTTCCACCTGCGGGTCGCCGAGGCGGCCCGGGCGGCGGGCACCAAGGTGCTCGTACTACATCGCGCCCCAGCTCTGGGCCTGGCGCCCCGAGCGCGCGCGCCGGCTCGCGGCGGCGGTGGACCGGCTCGCGGTGGTGCTGCCGTTCGAGCAGCCGTTCTTCGGCCGGCTCGGGCTGCGGAGCGATTACGTGGGCCATCCGCTGGTGGACCGGGCGCCCGCGCCCGACCGCGCGGCCGCGCGCGCGAGCCTCGGCATCCCGCCGGGGAGCCGGGTGCTCGGCCTCTTTCCGGGGAGCCGGGCGCAGGAGATCCGGCGGCTCTGGGTGCCGTTCCGCGACGCGGCGGCGCAGCTGCTCGCGCGAGGCCGCTGCGACCGGGTCATCGTGGCGGGGACCGAGTGGGGCGACTATCCCGATCCCGGAGCCGCGGAGATCGTGCGGGGCGATCCCTCGCGGCTGCTCGCCGCGGCCGACGCCGCGCTGGTCAAGTCGGGCACCACGACGCTGGAGGCCGCGCTCGCCGGCACGCCGATGGTGGTGGCCTACAAGGTCCACCCGCTGACCTACCGGGTGTTCCAGCGGGTGCGCACGGTGGAGTGGGTGAGCCTGGTGAATCTGGTGGCGGACCGCGAGGTCGTGCCCGAGCTGCTGCAGGACCGGGCCGAGGCCGCGTCCGCTGGCCGAGGCGCTCCGGCCGCTGCTGGACCCGGGCGATCCGCGCACCGTCGCCCAGCACGAGGGGCTTCGCGCTGGTGCGCCGGCGGCTGGGCGAGCCGGGCGCGACGACGCGGGTGGTGGCGCTCGCCGGCGAGCTGCTCGGCGCGTGAAGCTCAAGGTTCCGCCCGCGGCCGCCCGCGCGGTCGCCGCGCCGGCGATGCGGCTGCTGGCGAGCTCCTGGCGGATGCGGACGGAGCACGAGGAGCGCTGGCGCCCGCTGCTACGAGGCGCGGCGGCCGCACGTGTTCCTCCTGTGGCACGAGGTGCTGCTGCCGCTGCTGTGGCACCACCGGCGGCAGGGCATCGCCATCGTGGTGAGCGAGAACCGGGACGGCCAGTACCTCGCCGACTTCGCGCTGGCGCTCGGCTACCGCGCGGTGCGCGGGTCCAGCTCGCGGGGCGCGGCCCGGGCGCTGCTCGGCGCGGTGCGCGAGCTGCAGGCCGGGCGCGCGGTGGCGTTCACCCCCGACGGGCCGCGGGGGCCCCGCCGCGAGCTCAAGCCCGGCGTGGTGGCCGCGGCCCAGCGGGGCGGCGGCGTGATCGTGCCGATCCACGCCCGGGCCGACCGGGCCTGGCGGTTAGATTCGTGGGACCGATTTCTCATCCCCAAGCCGGCGGCCAGGGTCACGGTCGCCTACGGCACGGCCGTTCGAGGTGGAGCCGGGCGACGCGGGCACTGGCGACGGGGCTGACGGAGGCCGGTGTGAGGCTGGCGGAGATCGCGGAGGCGGGTGGATGACGCGGCGGGGCGATTCCCACCGGGTCATGCGCTGGCTCTGGACCAGCGGCCGGCCCGACGCGCGGCTCGCGCGCCTGGCGCTGCTGCCGGCCTCGGGGCTCTGGCGCGGCGCGATGGCGGTGCGCGGCCTCGCCTACCGCCGCGGCTGGCTTCCGGTGCACGACCTGCCGCTGCCGTCGGTCGCGGTCGGCAATCTCACGGTCGGCGGCTCGGGCAAGACGCCGATCGCGATCTGGATCGCCCGCCACTACGTCGACGGGCGGCCTGGTTCCCGGGGTGCTGCTCCGCGGCTACGGCGGCGACGAGACCCTGGTGCACCAGCACGCGGTGCCCGCGGGCCGTGGTGATCGCCGATCCGGACCGGGCGGCGGGCGCCGAGCGGGCGCTGGCCAACGGAGCCCAGGTGCTGGTGCTGGACGACGCCTACCAGCGGCTCGACGTCCGCCGCGACCTCAACATCCTGGTCATGAGCGCGGAGACGACCCGCGCGGTGCGGTGGTCGCTGCCGGCGGGGCCGTGGCGGGAGAGCTGGAAGGCGCTCGACCGGGCCGACGCCGTGATCGTCACCCGCAAGCGGGCGACGCCCGAGGCGGCGCCGACGCGCTCGCCGCAGGAGCTGCGAGGGCCGGGTGCCGGGGCCGGTCGCGATCGCCCACCTCGGCCTGCGGTCGCTGGAGGGGCTGGTGAGCGGCACGCGAGGCCCCGGCGGCGGCGCTGGCGGGCAAGCGGGTGGTGGCCGCCTCCGGCATCGCCGACCCCGACGCGTTCGTGGCCCAGGTGAAGGCGCACCGGCGCCGCGGTGCAGGTGGCCACCTGGAAGGACCACCACGACTATCGCGACGAGGACGTCGCCTGGCTGGCGCACGCCGCGCGCCGGGCGGACCACGTCGTGATCACCGAGAAGGACGCCGTCAAGCTGCGCGACCGCTGGCCCGCACGCGGTACCCGAGCCGCTGGTGGCGGTGCTCGATCTGCGAGTGGGAGGAGGGCGGCGAACGGATCGCCGCCGCGCTGGACGCCGTCGTCACGCCCGTGGAACGGCTGTAACACCAACCCCGGAGCAATCCGGACTTCGTCTATGACCACCGTGTCACGCCCGAACCAAGACGTCATCCGTCCCGACAAGGACAGCGCCCTCCTCGGCGAGGAGAATCCGTTCGAGGCCATGATGTCGCGCTTCGACTACGCGGCCCAGCGGCTCGAGCCTCGATCCCGGGCTCTACAAGGTGCTGCGCGCGCCGGAGAAGCAGATCATCGTCTCGGTGCCCGGTCCTGCGGGACAACGGCGAGGTGGACGTCTACACCGGCTACCGGGTGCTCTACAACACGTCCCGCGGCCCGGCCAAGGGCGGCATCCGCTTCGACACCGCGGTCACGCTCGACGAGGTGAAGGCGCTGGCCGCCTGGATGACCTGGAAGTGCGCGGTGGTGAACATCCCGTTCGGCGGCGCCAAGGGCGGCGTGGTCTGCGATCCGTTCCAGCTCTCCAACGCCGAGCTGGAGCGCATCACCCGCCGCTACACCTCGGCGATCATCGAGACCCTGGGCCCCGACTCCGACGTGCCCGCGCCCGACGTCAACACCAACGAGCGGGTGATGGCGTGGATCATGGACACCTACTCCATGCACAAGCGCCACACCGTCACCGCGGTCGTCACCGGCAAGCCGGTGGAGATGGGCGGCTCGCTCGGCCGGCGGGAGGCGACCGGCCGCGGGTGCATGCTCGTCACCCGCGAGGCGCTGAAGCGGCTGCGCATGCCGGTCGAGGGCACCCGGGTCGCGGTGCAGGGCTTCGGCAACGTGGGCTCGGTCGCGGCGCAGCTCATGGAGAACCAGGGCATGACGCGTCGTGGCGGTGAGCGACAAGTCGGGCGGGCATCTACAATCCGAAGGGCCTCAAGATCCGCGACGTGCTCCAGCACACCCGCCAGACGCCGCTTCCTCGAGCGACTACAAGGAAGCCGACCACATCACCAACGAGGAGCTGCTCACCCTCGACTGCGACGTCCTGGTGCCCGCCGCGCTGGAGAACGTCATCACCAGCCACAACGCCGCGCACGATCAAGGCGCGGATCATCTGCGAGGGCGCCAACGGCCCGACCACCGCCGGCGCCGACAAGATCCTGGAGGAGAAGGGCGTCTTCGTCATCCCCGACATCCTGGCCAACGCCGGCGGCGTGACGGTGAGCTACTTCGAGTGGGTGCAGGACCGCGGCGGCTACTTCTGGGACGAGGACACGGTCAACCAGCGGCTCGAGCGGATCATGGTCGAGTCGTTCGACGAGGTGGCCGGCATGGCCGGGCGCCACGGGATCAACCTGCGGATCGGCGCCTACATGCTGGCGATCGAGCGGGTCGCGGCCGTGCACCGGCTGCGCGGGATGTACGCCTAGCCATGGACGCTGGTCATCCTCGCGGTCGGGCAGCTGCGGCCGTCCTACCGCGAGGCGTGCGACGACTACCTGCGCCGGCTGCGCCGCTACGCCAAGGTGAAGGAGAGCGAGATGCGGGAGGCGAGCCGGGCGCCCACGGTGGAGGCCCAGCGCGAGGAGGAAGCCGACGCCGGCTGCGGGCCAAGCTGCCCGGCGGCGGCGACGGTGGTGGCGCTGACCCGCGACGGGCGGCGTGGACCAGCGAGGAACTGGCCCGGCGGGTCGAGCGTTGGCGGTGGCGGCCCGCCCGCTCGCCTTCGTCATCGGCGGGTCCACGGGCTGGCGCCCGGGCTTGCTCGCCTCGGCCGACCGCCCGCTGGAGCCTCGGGCCGCTCACGCTGCCGCACGAGCTGGCCCGGGTCGTCGTCGCCGAGCAGCTGTACCGGGCGTTCACCATTCTTCGGGCGAGCCGTATCACAAGGGAACGAGCCTGATCGCGCTCGCCATGCCCGAATGGTTCGAGGAGTGGTTCGGTGAGGAGTACCTCCAGCTCTATCCCCATCGGGACGAGGCCGAGGCGGAGCGGGCGGTCGCGCTGGTCGGCCGGGCCACCGGGCTCCGGCCCGGCTGGCGGGTGCTCGACGTCGGGTGCGGCGCCGGGCGGCACGCCCGCGCCTTCCGCGCGGCCGGCGCGCGCTGCGTCGGGTCTCGACCTGTCGCGCACCCTGCTCCGGGTCGCGCGCGGCGTGACCGACGCGCCGCTGGTGCGGGCCGACATGCGGCGACCTGCCGATCCGCCCCGGCAGCATGGACCTCACCGTGAATCTCTTCACCAGCTTCGGCTATTTCGAGCACGACGAGGAGCACGCCGGCGCGCTGCGCGAGATGGTCGGCACGCTCCGGCCGGGCGGCTGGTTCGTGATCGACTTCCTGAACCCGGCGAGGTGCGCGCGCCGGCTGGTGGCGCGCGAGACCGGTGCGCGGTGCGCGGACGGCGAGGTCGAGGTCGCCCGGTCGGTGTCGCCCGACGGACGCTACGTCTGCAAGACGATCGTGACCCCCGACGGCCGCAAGTTCACCGAGCGGGTGCGGCTGTTCGAGCCCGACGCAGATTGCGGCGATGCTGGACGACGCGGGCGTCGAGGTGCGCCACCGCTTCGGCGACTACGACGGCGGCGCCGCTCCGGCCCGGGTCGCCCCGCACCATCCTGGCCGGCCGCGTCGCATGAGCTTCCGGTTCGTCCCCACGCCGCTCGACGCGCCCCTCGTGCTGCCGCCAGCCCGCGACCGGCGGGCTGGACCCGGCGCTCGAGCCGGCGTTCGTCCCGTCCGCCGCGCGCGACGCGGCGCTGGCGCGGCTGCGCGAGCCCGGCGCGCTCGCGGTCACCAGCGGGCAGCAGCCGGGGCTCTTCACCGGCCCGCTCTACACCGTGCACAAGGCGCTCTCCGCCGCCGCGCTCGCCCGGGTGCTGGAGCGGCAGTGGGGCCGGCCGGTGGTGCCGGTCTTCTGGATCGCCGGCGACGATCACGACTTCGCCGAGGCGAGCCAGGCCGTCCTGGCTGCGGCGGACGGCTGCGCTCGCGTCCGCCTCGCTGCCGCCGCGGCCGCCCGAGGCGCCGCTCACGCCGATGTATCGCCAGCCGCTCGGCGACGCGGTCGACGCCGCGCTCGACGCGCTCGGCGCCAGCCTGCCGCCGTCCGAGTTCCGGGACGAGACCCTGGCCTGGCTGCGCCGGCACTACCGGCCCGAGGCGACGGTCGCCGCGCGCGTTCGCCGGCGCGCTGGCCGAGCTGCTCGCGCCGGCCGGCATCGTCTGCTTCGACAGCACGCATCCGGCGGTGAAGCGGCGGCGGCGCCGCTCCTCCTCCGCGCGCTGGAGCAGGCCGCCGAGATCGACGACGACCTCGAGCGCCAGGTCGGAGGCGCTCGGCGACAGCCGCGCGGACCTCCGGCGTGGTGCGTCGGCGACGGCGCCGCGCTGGTGATGCTCGAAGGCGCGCAGGGCCGCGACCGGCTGGTCGCCGCGGACGGCGGCTTCGTCACCCGGCGGGGCAGGGAGCGGTTCGACCTCGCCGCGCTCGCGGCGGATCGCGGCGACGCGAGCCCGACGCGGCTCTCGCCCAACGTGCTGCTCCGGCCGGTGGTCGAGAGCGCGCTGCTGCCGACGGTCGCGTACCTCGGCGGGCCCGGCGGAGCTGCGCTATCTCGGCCTTCACGCCGCCGGTCTACGAGCGGCTCGGCGTGGAGCGCGCAGCGGCCGCTGCCGCGCTGGTCGGGCGTGCTGGTGGAGCCGCGGGTGGACCGGGTGCTGGAGAAGTTCGGCGTCGAGCTCGACGAGCTGCTCGCGCCCGCCGGGCGCGCTGGAGGCCCGGCTGGTGCGCTCCCAGCTGCCGGCCGAGGCGGTCGGACGCGCTCGCAGCGCTCCGCGCGGCGGTGGAGACGGGCTACGACGGCGCTCGAGCGCGGCGCGGCCGAGATCGACCCGACGCTGGTGCGGCCGGTGCAGGGCGCCCGGCACCAGGCGCTCGCCGGGACCCAGGACGTCGAGAAGAAGCTGGTGCAGCACCTCAAGCGGCGGCAGGAGACCGAGCTGGGCCAGATCGCCCGGGCGCGGACGGCGGTGCTGCCCGGCGGGAAGCCGCAGGAGCGGGTGCTGACGGTGGCGCCGTTCCTGGCGCGCTACGGGCCCGGCGCTGCTCGACCGATCTGCGGCGACGCGATCGAGGCGTGGTACGCCGGCGCCCTTGAAGGGGCGTCGGCGCCCGTCTTAGACTCGACCCATGTCGGTGATCGCGCTCATCCTGCTCGTGGCGCTGCTCATTCCGATCATGGGCATCGTGGTCGATTCGCCGATCGGCCGCGCGCTGGCCCGGCGGCTGGAGGGGCCGCGGCGACGTCCCGCCCGGGCTCGACGAGCTGGCCAAGAAGGTGGAGCTGCTCGAGGCCGAGGTGGACGACCTCACCCGCAGCGTGCAGGCGCTGCAGGACGAGAACGCCTTCCTGCAGCGCCTGCTGGCCGACCCCTCCTCCCGCTCGACCCTCCCACCGCCACCCGCCTGAGCACCGCCGCGGGCCGCGCGCCCCGGCCGGCGGTCATGGTCGCCGCGGGCATCCTGCTGAGCCGCATCGTCGGCCTCGTCCGCAACCGGGTCTTCGCCCACTACTTCGGCACCTCCGACGCGGCCGACGCGTTCAACGCCGCGTTCCGGATCCCCAACTTCCTGCAGAACCTGTTCGGCGAAGGCGTGCTCTCCGCCTCGTTCATCCCGGTCTACGCCGGCCTGCGGGCCGGGGCGACCGCGAGCGCGAGGCGGCCGCGGTCGGCCGCGCGCGGTGGCGGCGCTGCTCGGGCTCGCCGTGTCGCTGCTGGTGCTGGCCGGCATCCTGCTCGCGCCCGTGGCTGATCGACCTCATCGCCCCGGGCTTCGAGGGCGAGAAGCGCGAGGCCACCATCCGGCTGGTGCGGATCCTCTTCCCCGGCGCCGGGCTGCTGGTGCTCTCGGCCTGGTGCCTCGGCGTTCTCAACAGCCACCGCCGCTTCTTTCTCTCCTACGCCGCGCCGGTGGTGTGGAACCTGGCGATCATCGCGGCGCTCGTCGGTGTTCGGCGGCGGGCCGGCGCAGTACGACCTCGCCGATGATCGCCGCCTGGGGCTCGGTGGTCGGCAGCCTGCTGCAGTTCGCTGGTGCAGCTGCCGACCGTGCTCCGGCTGCTCGGCGGGCTGCGGCCCGGGCCGCTGCCTCGGCCGCCGGTGCGGACCGTGATCGCGGAACTTCGGGCCGGTGTTCGTCGGCCGCGGCGTGGTGCAGATCAGCGCGTACGTGGACACGCGTGCTCGCGAGCCTGCTCCCGACCGGCGCGGTGGCCGCCGTCTCCTACGCCCAGGTGCTCTACACGCTGCCGGTGAGCCTCTTCGGCATGTCGGTCTCGGCCGCCGAGCTGCCGGAGATGGCGAGCGCGACCGGGACCGAGGCGGAGCGGGCGGCGTACCTGCGGGGCCGGCTCGAGGCCGGGCTGCGGCAGATCGCGTTCTTCGTCGTGCCGTCGGCCGTCGGCTTCGTCGCGCTGGGCGACGTCGTCACCGGCGCGCTCTACCAGTCGGGCGAGTTCACCCGCGAGATGACGCTGTACGTCTGGGCCATCCTCGCCGGCGGCTCGGTCGGCCTGCTCGCCGTCCACCCTGGGGCGGCTCTACTCCTCGGCGTTCTACGCCCTGCACGACACCCGCACGCCGCTCCGGTTCGCGCTCGTGCGCGTGGCGCTCGGCATCGCGCTGGGCTACGGACTCGCGCTGCCCTGCCGCCGGCGCTCGGGCTCGAGCCCGGTGGGGCGCGGCCGGGCTCACGCTGGCCTCGGGGCTCGCCGGCGGGGTCGAGTACCTGCTGCTCCGGCGGGCGCTGCAGCGCGCGGATCGGGGCGACCGCGCTCGGATCGGGGCTCGCTCGGCGCGGCTCTGGGCCGCGGCGCTCGCCGCGGCGCGGCGGCTGGGTGGCTGGTCCGCGCCGCGCTTCCTCCGCTGCATCCCGATCCCGGCGGCGGTCCTCGTGCTCGGCGTCTTCGGCGGCGGCGTACTCTCGGCGCGCGAGCGGCGGCGCTCGGCGTGCCGCGAGGCCCGGAGGCTCGCTCCGGCGCATTCGCCGCTCCGGTGACGGCCGGCCGTCCCGGCCGCCGTTAAATTTCCCTCGTATGACCACCCCGGGCCTCCCCGACCAGCTCCAGCGCAAGCTCGACACCCTGCCCGAGGGCCCCGGCGTCTACCTCTGGAAGGACGCCGCGGGCGACGTGCTGTACGTCGGCAAGGCGAAGCGGCTGCGGAGCCGGGTGCGGAGCTACTTCGCGACCGACTTCCCGACCAGCGCCGCGGAACCAGCTGCTCCAGCGGCTGATCGCCGACGTCGAGACGATCGTGGTGCCGAGCGAGGCGCAGTCGCTGATCCTCGAGAACAACCTGATCAAGGAGTACCGGCCGCGGTTCAACGTCCGGCTCAAGGACGACAAGAGCTATCCCGTCCATCGCGGTGACCTTGGCCGAGCCGTTTCCCCGGGTGCTGGTCACCCGCCGGCGGAACATCCCCGGCGCCCGCTACTTCGGACCCTACACCGACGTCGGCCAGCTGCGCCGCACGCTGGCGATCATCCGCCGGCTCTACACCGTGCGCAGCTGCCACGACGACCTGCCGCGAGGAGCGGCGCGAGCGGCCCTGTCTCGACTACCACATCGGCCGCTGCCAGGCGCCGTGCGTCGGCTGGCAGACGCAGGCGGACTACCGGCGGATGGTCGACGACGTGCTCGCAGTTCCTCGAGGGCAAGACCGGCGACCTGCGGGGCAGGGTGCGCGAGGCGATGCTCGCCGCCAGCGAGCGCGAGGACTACGAGCGGGCCAAGGAGCTGCGCGACGCGCTCCGCTGGCTGGAGCAGCTGGAGGAGCCGGTGGCGGTCGAGGTCATCGGCACCGGCGACGCCGACGTGATCGGCTTCGCCCGCGACGGCGACGACGCCGTCGGCGGTGCTGATCCGGGTGCGGGAGGGCCGGGTCGTCGGCCGGGAGCACCGGTTCCTCGAGGGCGTCGAGGAGGAGACGCGACCCGGCGATCCTGAGCGCCTTCCTGGTGCGCTACTACGTCCCGGCGGAGGCGCGCGCCCGGCGGATCGTGCTGCCGTTCCCGCCGGACGACTGGGACGCGCTGCGCGAGCTGCTGCCGGACTCCGACTGGATCGTGCCGCAGCGGGGCACCGCGCAGCGCTGGCTCGAGCTGGCCGACCACAACGCGCGCCACCTGCTCGAGAGCCTCCGCATCGAGTCGTTCGAGACCGAGGAGCGGGCCGAGGATCCGGTCTACGCGCTGGGCCGCGACCTCGGGCTCAGCTCGGTGCCGCGGAGCCTGGTCTGCATCGACATCTCGCACAACCAGGGCAGGGACACGGTCGGGCTCGCTGGTCTGGTTCGAGGCCGGGCGGCCGCGCAAGAGCGAGTACCGCAAGTTCAAGATCGAGGGCCTGGGCCAGCAGGACGACTTCGCCGCGATCCAGGAGGTCGTCACCCGCTACCTCACCCGCCGCCGCGACGAGCAGCTGCCGCTTCCCGATCTGATTCGTCATCGACGGCGGCAAGGGGCAGCTCAGCGCCGCGCTGGACGCCGCGGAGCAGCTCGGCTTCACCGGGCTCCCGTTCGCCAGCCTCGCCAAGCGGGAGGAGGAGGTCTTCCTGCCCGGGACGGCCCGACTGCCTGCGGCTCTCGCGGCGGAGCCCGTCGCTGCGGCTGCTGCAGCGCATCCGCGACGAGGCGCACCGCTTCGGACTGGCCTACAACCGGAAGCGCCGCACCCAGCGGACCATCACCTCCGAGCTGCTCAACATTCCCGGCGTCGGGCCCCGGCGGCGGCGGCTGCTGCTGGAGCGGTTCGGAAGCCTCGCGGGCGTGAAGTCCGCCTCGGTGTCCGAGCTCGCGACCGTGCCGGGATTCTCCACCCGGCTGGCGCGAGCGGGTGCTCGAGCATCTTCAGACCCGGACCTGAGGTGCCCGAGCTTCCCGACGTCGTGGTCTACCTGGAGGCGCTGGAGCGCCGCGATTCTCGGCCGCCGGCTGGAGCGGCGTCAGGCTGGCGAGCCCGTTCGTCCTCCGGACGGTCGATCCACCCGTCTCCGCGCTCGCGGGCCGCCGGGTGGTCGCGCTTCGCCGCATGGGCAAGCGGCTGGTGCTGGGCCTGGAGGACGATCTGTTCATCGTCATCCACCTCATGATCGCCGGCCGGCTCCGCTGGGGCCGCAGCCGGGGCGAAGACGCCGGGCAAGATCGGGCTCGCCGCGTTCGACTTCGAGGACGGCACGCTGCTCCTCACCGAGGCCGGGTCGCAAGCGGCGCGCCTCGCTGCACCTGGTGGCCGGCGAGCGCCGCGACTCGCCGGCGTTCGAGCGCGGCGGGCTCGAGCCGCTCGACGCGGACGCAGGCGGAGTTCGTTCGGCGGCTCCGCCTGGAGAACCACACCCTCAAGCGCGCGCTCACCGACCCGCGGCTGTTCAGCGGGATCGGCAACGCCTACTCCGACGAGATCCTGCACCGGGCGCGGCTCTCGCCGCTCCGGCTCACCAGCCGGCTCGCGCGAGGAGGAGGCCGCGCGGCTCCACGCAGGCCACCCGGGCGGTGCTGCCGGAATGGACCGAGCGGCTGCGGCAGGAGACCGGCGACGGGTTTCCCGGAGAAGGTCACGGCCTTCCGGGAGGGGATGGCGGTGCACGGGCGGTTCCGTCAGCCGTGTCCCGTTTGCGGGACACCGATCCAGCGGATCCGGTACGCCGAGAACGAGACCAACTACTGTCCGGTCTGCCAGACCGAGGGGCGGCTGCTGGCCGACCGGGGGCTCTCGCGGCTGCTGCGAGCAGGACTGGCCCCGGAGCCTGGAGGAGCTGGAGGAGCGGCTCAAGTCGTGAGCCGGGGCCGGGTTGGCGCCCGGCTCCCGGGAATTGCTCTGGGGGCGCAAATGCGGCCATATTTATAAGTCTATGTCAGATGGACGTTTTGCCATCCTCGACCCGGCCGCCGGGAATCAGCGGCGACATGCTGCTCGGCGCGCTCGTCGCCGCCGGTGCGCCACCCGAGTGGCTTCAGGGCCTGCCCCGTCGACTGGGCCTTCCGGACGTCGGCGTGGAGATCGAGCAGGTGGACCGCTGCGGGGTCCGGGCGACGAAGGTCAACGTCCTGCTCGCCGACGGCAGCCAGGAGGCGCCCAGCGAGCTGATCCATGCGCCGCACGCCCACCCCCATTCCCACGACCATCACCACGCGCCCCATCGCCACGTCGGCGAGCTGCTGGAGATTCTGGAGCGCGCGCCGCTCTCCGACTGGGTCCGCGAGCGCGCCGTGCGTGCGTTCCGGCTGCTGGGCGAGGCCGAGGGAAGGATTCACGGCGTACCCGCGGAGGAGGTGGCGCTGCACGAGGTCGGGGCCATGGACGCGCTGGTGGACGTGGTCGGCGGCGATCGAGGGGTTCGAGCAGCTCGGGATCGACCGGATCCATCACCGCCCGGTCGCGGTCGGCAGCGGCTGGGTGCGCGCGGCGCACGGCGGCGATTCCGGTGCCCGCGCCCGCGACGGCCGTGCTGCTGGAGGGGATCGAGATCGTCACCGGACGGGCCGGTCGTGGGCGAGGCGACGACGCCGACCGGCGCGGTGCTGCTCCGGGTGCTCTCGTCGGGCCCTCCTCCCGCGCGCTGGCGCATCGCGGGCGCGGGCGCGTGGGGAGCCGGCGGACGCGATCCGGAAGGGTATCCCAACGCGCTCCGGCTCATCCTGGCCGAGCCGGCTGGCGAGGCCGGCGAGGTCGCTGTGCTCTCGACCGATCTCGACGACCTGAGCCCGGAGTATCTCGAGCCGCTCCGCGACGCGCTCTTCGCGGCCGGAGCGCTCGACGTGCAGATGTGGGCGACGCAGATGAAGAAGGGCCGGATCGGTTTCCGGGTGGAGGCGGTGGTGCCCCCGGCGGAGGCCGATCGGGTGTCCGAGGCCCTCATCCGGCACAGCACGACCGCGGGTGTCCGTCGCCAGACGGTGGAGCGCTACACGCTCCCGCGCCGGGAACTCGAAGTCGACGCGGGTGACGGGATCAACGTGCGCGTGAAGGTCTTGGACGCGCCGGACGGTCCGCGCGTGAAGCCGGAATACGATGATGTCGCGGCGGTTGCCCGGCGCACGGGCCGCCCCGCTCACGAGGTGGCAAGGGACTTGCACCAGCGGGCGCTCCGCCTGGTGAGTCCCGACGGAGCCGCCAAGGCTGTGACCCCGAACAAGGAGTCGTGACGAGTGAAAGCGACGATCGCGTCGGCCCTCTTGCTTCTGCCCCTCGCCGCCACCGCCGCCGAGTCCCAGCAGCGCGTGATCAGCGACCGGGTGGCGCAGTCGATGCCGACCACGTATCAGGCGCCCGACTGCGGCCTGAAGTCGGGCCACTTCAAGGTGAGCAGCGGCGCGACCTATCTGAAGACCGGGATCGAGACCGACGTCCCCGAGAACCAGAAGCGCGCGCTCGACAGCGGCGAGCGGGTGCTGCTCGAGGCGATGCAGCAGAACAACCAGGACGACAACCCCGCCGCGTGGTACTACCTCGGCCGGATCTATCTCCAGCGCGGCGACATCTACGGCGCGGACTCGGCGCTCACCCGCGCGGAGAAGATGGCGCCGGCGTGCGCCAAGGAGATCGACCTGTACCGCCGCAACGCGTGGGTCGCGCTGATCAAGGGCGGCAACGGCTTCGAGGAGCAGAAGAACCTCGACTCCGCGCTGGTGCATCTACCGGCAGGCGGGCGTGGTGTATCGGAAGTCGCCGATCCCGTACTACCAGGTGGCCGCGGTCATGAACGAGCAGAAGCAGGCGCGACAGCGCGGCCGTCTACTTCGGCCGGGCGGTCGAGGCCGGCGCGAACGCGACCGACACGACCGAGATCAGAAGATCCGGAACCGCTCCGCGTTCAACCAGGGCGCGCTGCTGCTCAACGCGCAAAAGCATGCCGAGGCGGCGGCGGCGTTCGAGCAGTACCTCAAGTGGGTGCCGAACGACGTCGAGGCCAAGCGCGGTCTCGCCGCGCGCATACCGCGGCCAAGGGCAGGCGGACAAGGCGCAGGCGCTGGAGCAGGAGGTCGTGGCCGCCGGGCGGCTCGGCGGCAGCGGCCGGCGGCGCCCCGGGCGCGGGCGCCGGGCAGCGCCGACCTGATGAACGTCGGCGTCAGCCTCTACAACGACAAGAAGTACGCCGAGGCCGCGGAAGCGTTCGCCAAGGTGGCCCAGGCGGAGCCCTACAACCGCGACGCGCTGTTCAATCTCGCCGAACACCTATCTCGCCCTGCAAGGACGGGGCCAAGCTGCTGGCGACGGCGCAGCGCTTGTCGGCGATCGAGCCGATGAACGAGAACTCGCTCAAGCTGGTGGGCGAAGGGCTACAAGCAGTCGAAGCAGGTGGACGAGGCCGTGAAGGTCGCGGAGAAGGTGCTGGCGCTGCCGGTCGACGTGAAGGTCACGCGACTTCACCACCGGCGGCCGCCGACGCAACGCTGACCGGCACCGCGACCGGACGCGAGGCGCAGACGCCGCGCCGGGCAAGCCGATCCCGCCGGCGCCGGTCACCATCGCCGTGGAGTTCCTCGACGCCAAGGGCACGGTGGTCGGCAGCCAGGACGTAGCAGCTGCCCGCGCTCGCGGCGGGGAAGACCCAGGAGATCAAGGCGACGGCGCAGGGCGCCGGAATCGTCGCGTGGCGGTACAAGCGGAAGTAGCCAGGAGGAGATCATGGCGGGAGTACAGGCCACCAGCGGGCTCACCACGACCCGGGCGCCGTTCATCGAGCAGGCGCAGGCCGAAGGCCGGCTGTACATCCACCAGCCGTACGAGCTGTACTCCGACGGCAATCACGACGCGTGGCGGCGGCTGTTCACCCGGATGGAAGACCGGTGGCGCCGGTACGCGAATCCGCGGTTTCTCCAGGGCATCGACAGCCTCTGCCTCGATCCCGACCGGGTGCCGAGGCTGGAGGACGTCAATCGATTTCTCAGCCCGCTCACCGGCTTCCAGGCCAAGCCGGTGAGCGGGTACGTCCCCTCCTTCCTCTTCTTCGATTGTCTGCGAAACCGCGAGTTTCCCACCACCATCACCATCCGCGACGGCGCCACGCCTCGACTACCTGCCGGAGCCGGACATCTTCCACGACATCGCCGGGCACGTCCCGATGCACACCGACCGCGCCTTCGCGGATACCCTGGTGCGCTTCGGCGACTGCGCCCACACCGCGGCGGAGATCGCGGCTGGGATCAAGGACGAGCAGGAGAAGATCCGGCGGGTCAGCAGCATCTTCAAGGCGATGGCGCGGTTCTTCTGGTTCACCATCGAGTTCGGGCTGATGCGGAGCGAGGGCGGGCTGAGGGTCTACGGCAGCGGCTTGCTCAGCTCGTACGGCGAGATCGCCCACTCGATCGACTCACCCCAGGTGCAGCGGTACCCGATGCAGTTGGAGTGGGTGATCAACCAGTATTTCGAGATCGACCACTACCAGCCGCTGCTGTTCATGGTGGACTCGTTCGACCATCTCTTCGACCTGGTCGGGCGAGCTGGAGCGCTGGATGCGGGACGGGCGCCTGGACAACGTGTCACCCGGCGAGCCGGCGGTGAGCGAGCCGGATCTCCGGAGCTTTCTGGAGGCGTCGAAGGGGAAGTAGGCCGGCTTGACTCTCGGTGAGCCGGCCCTAACATTCCTCTTCGATTCGCGGGCGTAATTCAGTGGTAGAATGCCAGCTTCCCAAGCTGGACGTCGCCGGTTCGAGTCCGGTCGCCCGCTCTCTGGAAGCTTCTCCCCGCCTCGACTTCGGTCGGGGCGGGGTTTTTTCCGCCGGTGTGGGCCGTGCCTACTTGGTGGCGGTGACGCGAGTCGCAGGCACTACCGCCACACTGCTGATCTTCCACTCCCGCAGCCCGCGCCGGAGCACGACGAGATACTGACTGGTGCTCGCCTCACCTCCCGAGCCCTGGCTGCTCAGCGAGCCGACATCCCACGCGGTGTTGCCGAAGACTCGCATCGTATCGGACGAGATGGTGATCCGTTGCCAGCTCGCCGCTCCCTCCGCCAGCGCCTTGCCGATCGCTGCCTGACCCAGCAGAGTGCTCCCGTCATCGCGGATCCATCACGGCGTCGGGCAGATACATGGCCGTGAGGGCCCCGGCGTCCTTCTTGTTGTAGAGAGTCGCGTACTCCGCGCGGAGGGTGTTGATCTCCTTGATGGCGGTCCGAAGGGGAACTCTGGGTGCGTCGACGCCCTGGGCGGCGGCCGGTGATGTCGCGAAGAACGCGAGGGCAGCCACGAGAGGGAGGCTGAACTGGGCGCGGCGGGTGGCTGACATGGCAGGCTCCGGTAAGAGAAAAAGGCCCTGGGTCAAAGAGGAAGTCTCGCCCGCCGGCGTTAAAGCAGCGTGAAACTCGGGCATCACCGCCACCTCCGCTTGACAGCGGCGGCCACCCGGCCATCTTTTTTGGAGCCCCAATCACGCTGCACCCTCCGGGACACTGCGGTGTCGGACTACGCGCTTGCGACACACGGGCACCAAGGCCTCTCCTCAAGTGACGACGATTCTACTCACGGACGACGAGGCCGGGGTTCGCGGCCCGCTTCGCAGGATCCTCGAGGACTGCGGTTATCGCGTCATCGAGGCCGGGGGTGGAGACGAAGCCTTGGCCGTGGCGGAAGGCTTTGACGGGCCCATCCATCTGCTCCTGACCGATGTGGTGATGCCCGGAATGTCCGGGGGTGAGCTGGCCAGCAGGCTGGGGGAAGGCCGACCCAGCATCAAAGTTCTGTTCATGTCGGGGCACAGCCCCGAGGCGGTGGCCACCAACGGCAAACTCTTCCCCGGGGCGTCGTTTCTACCTAAGCCGTTCGGTGCCAGCGATCTGGTGCAGCGGGTCCAGGAGACCCTTGGGGCCCAGCCGGTGCCAAGCGGCCGTAGCACCCCCTCCACAAGTGACCGTCCTCACAGTCCTAAGTAGATAATATCGAACATCTTAAGTACGTTTCCCCGCCCCATGGCCTGGCGTGCTTCCTGCGTGGCCGAGGGTCGGCGCCAGCGTCCACGTAGTTCCGCCATATCCCACGACCGACGGGCTCATGAAGCTCCACACCGGACTGATTCCTCGATTCGGGCTCCTCGTCCTCGCCGCCGCCACCCTCCGGTGCAATGACGGCACCGACCCACCGGGCGAGGCGACCAGCATCGAGATGGTGTCCGGCAACGAGCAGGACGCCACCATCGGCACGACACTGCCCGACAGCTTGAAGGTCCGGGTCACCGACCAGAACGGGGACCCGGTCGCGGGGGTGGCGGTCGCGTGGGAAGCCCAAAATGGCGGCTCCGTCTCCGCCGCCTCGGTCGAGTCGGGAGACGATGGCCTGGCGGGGGTGCGGCGCACCTTGGGCCCGACGCCAGGCGAGCAGACCGCGACGGCGGAGGTCGCTGGACTCGACGGGTCACCGGTGACCTTCACCGCCACCGCGATAGACGGACCGCCTCCCACTCCCAACCTGGTGATCGTCACCCAGCCGCCCTCCACGGCGCTCGACGGCGAGGTCTTTGCGGCCGGGGCACAGCCGGTGTTGCGAGCGGAGACCTCCGCCGGCGATCCGGTCGAAGGTGTCACCGTGACCGCCGGCCTGGTCTCGGGGAACGGCACGCTGGAGGGGTCGCTGACCGCGGTGAGCGGGCCGGACGGGATCGGTGGAGTTCGGAGACCTCGGGATCGCGGGGCAGGGAGATCATACGATCGAGTTCACCGCCGCCGAGGCGAGCGCCACATCGTCGTCGATTGCGGTGTCGGCGCTGCCGGCAGAGGCGACGACCGGTCAATGGGGACCGGTCGTGGCCTGGGACATCGTCCCGCTGCACCTGACGCTGCTTCCCACCGCGAAGCTGCTGGCCTGGGGCAGAAACGAGATCGGTGGAGGAATGGGCCAGCCGCGGTTGTGGGATCCCGCCAGCGGAAGTCCGGCCGCGGCGATCACGGTCGCCAACGACACGATGCTCTTCTGTGCCGGCCATGCCCTGATGGCCGACGGCAAGCTGATGGTTTCCGGCGGCCATAAGGCCGACGACCGTGGACTCGACGTCACTAACATCTTCGACCCGACCACCCAGAGCTGGACCCCCGGTCTGCCGAAGATGGCGCATGGCCGCTGGTATCCGACGGTCACCACGCTTCCCGATGGCCGGCTGGTGACGGTCGCCGGTCAGGACAGCGCGTCCAACGTCGTGCGGATTCCAGAGGTGTGGGAGGGCGGCGCCTGGGTCGAGTTGCCGGGTGCCGGCAACGTCGAGCTGCCGTACTACCCTCGCAATTTCATCGACCCGCTCGACGGCCGGGTGTTCATGGCAGGGGAGCGGATCACCTCGCTCTGGCTCGACGTGGACGGCTCGACCTCGGGCCAGCGCGGCAGTTGGACTCCTGGCCCGTCGCATCAGTTGGCCGTCAATCGCGACTACGGGTCAGCGGTGATGTACGAGTCGGGCAAGATCCTGTACGTCGGCGGCGGCGGAAACCTGGGATGGGACACGCCGGACCCCGTGGTCGGCACACCGACCGCGAGCGCGGAGAAAATCGATCTGACCACTGGGTCCCCCTCCTGGACCAGCGCCGGCTCGATGAGCTCGCCTCGACGGCATCTCACGGCGACGGTCCTGCCTGACGGTCAGGTGCTGGTGACTGGGGGGGTGAGCGGTGGCGGGTTCAACAATGTCGGCACGGGAGTGCGGGCCGCGGAAATCTGGAATCCGGCCGCACCGACCACCTGGACCGTGCTCGCGAGCAACGCGCGGACCCGAGCCTATCATTCCGTCTCCCTTCTCATGCCCGACGGCACCGTGCTGCACGGCGCGGGCGGAGACGCGAACGTGCCCGGGACAGGCACGCCTACACGCCCGAACGAAATCACGAAATCTTCAGCCCGCCCTATCTCTTCAAGGGCGCCCGCCCGACCATCACCGACGCCCCTGCCGTGAGTAACCACCGGCACGAGCTTCGACGTCACGACACCTCCGCAGGGCAGATCACCCACGTGCGCCTGGTACGACTGGGCTCGGTGACGCACGCCTTCGATGCGAACACGATGGCGGTGTCCCTCGAGTTCACCACCGGTGATGGCAGCATCACCGTCACGGCCCCGGCCAATCGCAACGTCGCGCCTCCGGGGCACTACCTGCTGTTCGTGCTCAATCGGAACGGGGTTCCTTCCAGCGGCAGGATCATTCAGGTCCAATAGGCGGCGCGTACGGGTCTCTGCGTTGCGGGGATCCTGCCGGCGGGGGCGGGGCAGCGATGGCTGACTCGCCCCCGCTACATTTCGCTGGTGACCACTCCGACGGCCACCCCATCCAATGCCGACATGCTCGAGCGCGCCCTGCACGAGCGCTTCGGCCTGGACAGCTTCCGCCCCGGACAGCGCGAGGTAGCGCTGGCGGTGCTCGAGGGTCGCGACATCGTCGCGGTCATGCCCACCGGCGCGGGGAAGTCGCTCTGCTTCCAGCTGCCCGCGCTCCTGCTCGAGCGGGCCCACGGTCGTGGTCTCACCGCTCATCGCGCTGATGAAGGATCAGGTGGACGGGCTCCGCGCGCGAGGCGTAGCCGCCGCGGCGCTGCACTCGGGCATGCTGCTGTCGGAGCGGCAGTCGGCGGAGGCGGCGCTGGCCGACGGCCGTCTCAAGCTGATCTACGTGGCGCCCGAGCGGCTGGGCCACGCCGCGCTTCCGCTCGGCGCTGGCGCAGGGCGGCGCCGGCCCGGCTGGTGGTCGACGAGGCGCACTGCATCAGCCAGTGGGGCCACGATTTCAGGCCGGACTATCGCCGGCTCGCCAAGTTTCCGCTCCGACCTCGGCGTCCCCGCGGCCGCTTTCACCGCCACGGCCACGCCCGAGGTCCGGGCCGACATCGCCGAGCAGCTCGGGCTGCACAGCCCGCTGGAGCTGGTCACCGGCTTCGAGCGTCCCAATCTCACGCTCGCGGTCGAGCGCTGCCGAGGACGGGAGGAAAAGCGAGCGGCACTCGAGCGCCTGGTGCGCGAGGTCGGGCTGCCCGGCATCGTCTACGCGGCCACCCGGAAGTCGGTGGAGCTCTGGAGCGGCATGCTGGCTGACATGGGGCTTCGCACCGGCCGATACCACGCCGGCATGACCGACGAAGAGCGGACCCGCGCCCAGGAGGATTTCCTCGCCGGCCGGGTGGACGTGATCGTCGCCACCAACGCGTTCGGCATGGGCGTGGACAAGGCCGACATCCGGTTCGTCGCCCACGCGGAGCTCCCGGGCAGCGTCGAGGCCTACTACCAGGAGGTCGGCCGCGCCGGGCGCGACGGCCTGCCCTCGCGCTGCACGCTGCTGCTTCTCACCGGCGGACGTGCGCACCCAGGAGTTCTTCCTCGCCGGGGCCAATCCCACCGCCGGCACGTTCCGCGAGGTGTGGCGGCAGCTGGGAGCCGGACTCGAGCGACGAGCGAGATCGAAGAGCGATCCGGGGGCGAGGCGCAGAGGGCCATGGCCGCCGCAACCGCGCCCGGCTGCTGCGGCGTGCCGCGGAGAGCGCCGGTGTCGAACTCGGCGAGGGCGCTCCGCCGGTGGACATGGAAGGGCGGGGCGCTCAAGGCGCGCCGCGACCGGGAGCGGCTGGACACCATGGTGCGCTACGCCTTCTCCCGCGGCTGCCGCACCCGGTTCATCTACGACTATTTCGCGGGCGGCGCGCGGGGCGGGGCCGCGCCGCGCTGCGGGGTCTGCGACGTGTGCCTCGGCTGGCGGCGCGGGGCGGGGCGGCTGCTGGACGAGAGCGAGCTGCTGCAGGTCCGAATCGCGCTCTCGGGCGTCGGCAGGCTCTCGGGCCGATTCGGCGTGGAGCGGGTGGCGCAGGTGCTGGTCGGCAGCAAGGTGCGAGGAAGTGCTCGACCGCGGCCTCGACCGGATTCCGACCTACGGGAAGCTGGCGACAATGCCGCTGGATCAGGTGAAGGACCTGCTGGGCGTGCTGGCTGACGCGGGGCTGCTCGAGCGACGGGGGATCGAAGGAGGCCGGCCGGGCGCGTTCGTGCTGGCGCTGACGCCGGAGGGCCGCGCGGTGGCCATGGGGCGAGTCGCGGCCGGAGCTCGATCTGCCGGTGCGGCGGCTCCCGGCGCGGCGCGCCGCGAAGAACTGTCCCTGGTCAGCGGCGGAGCCTCGACGCCGGACGGCCGTGGATCCCGAGCTGTTCGCCCGGCTGAAGGCCTGGCGGACCGAGGAGGCGCGGCGCCGGAGCCTCCCGCCGTACGTCGTCTTTCACGACCGCACCCTCGCGGCCATCGCTGCGGCCCGCCCGGCCACCCCGACGAGCTGGCCCGGATCAAGGGGGTCGGTCCCGCCAAGCTCGCCGCCTACGGCGAGGCGCTCTTGAGCTGCTGGCTCAGCGCGCGCAGTAACGACTCAGGTCGCCCATGCGGCACGGCCACCTCGAGGAACTCGGTGGGCGGCGCGGTGCGCCGGTCGCTGGTCGCCGTCGGGGTGAACGTGGTCTCCCACCACTGTCGGGCATCGCCCTGGGTCCAGTCGTCCGCCCCGGCGAGCGTCAGCGAGTCCGCCAGGGCAGCGGCGTCGGCCGGCCGGGCGCCGGGCGCCTTCGCCAGGCAGCTGAGGATCACCCGCTCCAGCGCCTCCGGCACCGGCCGCCCCAGCCGTACGGAGGGGGGCACCGGCTCGGTCTGGATGTGCTTCAGCACCATCTGCAGCGGGTTGCTCGCCCTCGAACACCAGCGATCCCGTCAGCAGGAAGTAGCCCACGCAGCCGAGCGCGTAGAGATCGGCGCGGCCGTCCACCGTCTCGCCGGAGGCCATCTCCGGGCGACATGTAGGCCGGCGTGCCGGACAGCGACTCCGGCGCCGTCAGCGAGCATCGTCAGCCCGCTGCCCGCGACCCTGACCCTTCACCAGGCCGAAGTCGAGCACCTTCACGAAATCGTACTCCAGCCCGATCCGGCCGATGTGGAGATTGGCCGGCTTGATGTCGCGGTGCACCATCCCGCCGGCATGGGCCTCCGCGAGCGAGCGGCAGGCCTGGCGGAGGATACTGGCCACCCGGGCGGCCGGCTGGGGGCCGTAGCGCGCGACCAGCGACTCGAGGTCGCTTCCCTCCAGCAGCTCCATGACGTAGTAGAGCCGGCGGTCGCGGGTGATGCCGAAATCGTAGAGCTGGATGGTGTGCGGCGATCGAAGCCCCGCGGCGGCCTCCGCTTCTCGCCGAAACCGCTCCTCGGCGACGCGACCGGACGTCCTCCAGCACGCCACGGCCGGCGATCAGCTTGATCGCCGCGGGCCGGGCGAAGAGCCGGTGCTCGGCCTTCCATACCTCACCCATGCCGCCGCGGCCGATCAGCTCGACCAGGCGATAGCTGCCCAGCTGGCGCGCCCGGCTGACCTTGCGGCCCAGGTGGGCGATGATCTTGGAGGGCAGCACCGCGAGCACGGCGCAGATGTAGTTCGGCAGATAGGTCCAGACCAGCAGGCCAGCCGGAGGGAGCTCGAGACCTCTGGCCCGGGCGATCAGCAGGCCCACCGGGTCCATCGAGGCGGCGAGCAGCGAGCCGAGCAGCACCTGGCGCGGCGGGGCCGGCACGATGGACGGGAAAGATCAGGATCAGAACGCAGATCCAGGACAGCCGTCCGGCCAGCGCCAGCGGCTGCCACTGATTGATCACGCCGACCGCGAATGCCACCGCGACCTGGTAGGCGATGGCGACGGTGTACAGCCGGCTGCCGTGACCGGCCGCACGCGGGGCGCGACCAATAGACCACCAGCGAGAGCGCGAGGCAGCCGCCGCGCGAGCACGTCCGCGATCGGCGGCCAGGGGACCACCTGGTCGGCGGGAAGGCCCAGGTTGGGGCGACCAGGTGATTGATCGACCAGCCCGATCACCCACAGGTCCGGCGAACACGAGGCAGGCGATGCGGAGGCGCCCCGCCGCCTCCAGCGCCAGGTCGTCCGGGAGCGGCACGGCTGGTCGGCGTCCCGCCGGTGGGCGGCGTGAGCGGGCGCGGATCGAGGAACCTGGGGTCGCTCATGTGGGGCATCTGAGGGTGGGGAACGTCTCAATCTCACGTCCCGCACTGGGTTTGCCAATGGGCACCGGCACCTTGACTGCCCCCGGGACCGGTCCATCTTTCGGGCACCCAACATCGCCAAATCGCCGGAGGAGGTGGAACGTGACGGATGGCGGCCGCCGGCCCCTGGCACGGCTCAGCGAAGAACCGGTCGTCCGGGTTGCCGCCTATTACGTGTTGCTCGCCGCCGGCGACCGCGCTGGTCTGGCAGGTCTTTCCCGGCCTCGACGCGGTGTTCTCCGCCGAGCGGCTCGACGCCATCAACCCGCACCGCCTCCCAGGCCGATCCGCTGCTCGAGGCCCTCGGGCGCCTCGGCGCCGACCATGGCGCCGCCGGTCGCCCTCGCCATCACCACCGCGCTCTGCATGAGCGGGCGCGTTCCTCCTCATGCTGCCGGTGAGCTGGGTCTACATCCTCACCCGGCAGAAGAAGGGATTCCGCCAGTCGGTGGTGCAGACGCTGATCATCCTGCCGATCGTGGTGGCGGGCGTGGTGCTGCTGGTGAAGAACAGCATCGCGCTCGCGTTCAGCCTCGGCGGGATCGTGGCGGCGGTCAGCTTCCGCAACACGCTGCGGGACACCAAGGACGCGGTCTACATCTTCCTCGCGATCGGCGTCGGGCTCGCGGCCGGGCGTGCAGGTGATGTCGGCCGCGGCGGTGATGTCGTTCCTCTTCAACGTCGGTGATCCTGATCTTCTGGTACACCGACTTCGGACGCGCCCCGTCGCACCTGGAGGGCCCGCGCGCCGCGCGCCGGCTGGAGCGGTCGCTGGCGCTGGCCAACCGCACCGGGGCCTTCGTCGCCCAGCTCGACCGCGAGATCCTGAAGTCCATGTCCCCCGAGCAGCTCCAGGCGCTCGCCTCCCGGGCCCGCCGACGAGTCGGCGACGGTGGGAAGCCCGGGTCGCCCAAGCCGCCCAAGCCGCTCGACACGGTGGTCCGGGTCCAGAGCCCCGATCCCGAGGGCGCGCGGCCCGCAGATCGAGGCGGTCCTCGCCACCCAGGTGAAGGAGTGGAAGTTCTCCGGCGACGCAGCGCGACGCGCGCCGGCAGCGCGGTGCTGGAGTACCGCGTGCAGGCTGCGGAAGAGCGTGCCGGCGCCGGTGCTCACCGGCGAGCTGCGCACCCGCTCGGGTCCGCGAGCCACCGGAGTCGAGACGAGGTAATCACCAACCCGCGTGAGCGATCTCCTCGACCAGATCCAGCAGGTCCTCGGCGACCGCTACATCATCGAGCGGGAGGTCGGCCGCGGGGGTATGGCGTTCGTCTACCTGGCGCGCGACCGCCGCTACGAGCGCCAGGTCGCGATCAAGGTGCTCGATCCGGAGATCGCCACCGCGGTCGGCGCCGAGCGGTTCCTGCGCGAGATCCGGATCACGGCCCAGCTCCAGCATCCGCACATCGTGTCCCTGCTCGACTCGGGCGAGGCGCGCAACCTGCTCTACGCCGTCATGCCGTTCGTCGAGGGGGAGTCGCTGCGGGACCGGCTCATGGCGCAGCGCGCGGCTCTCCACCACCGAGGCGGTGACGATCGCGTGGGAGGTGGCCGACGCGCTGGACTACGCCCACCGCCGCGGGGTGGTCCACCGGGACATCAAGCCGGAGAACATCCTGGTCTCCAACGGCCACGCCGCTGGTGGCGGACTTCGGCATCGCCCGCGCGATCGGGCTGGCCGGCGGCGCCACGCTGACCGGCGTCGGCTTTCCCGATCGGCACCGCGGCGTACATGAGCCCGGAGCAGGCGACCGCGGCGTCGCCGGTGGACGGACGCAGCGACATCTACAGCCTCGGCTGCGTGCTGTACGAGATGCTCGCCGGACGCATGGCCTTCAGCGGGCCCAGCCTCAAGAGCGTGCTGACCCAGCAGCTCACCATCGACCCCCCGCTGGTCCACATCTCCCGGCCGGACATCCCCCAGAACATCATCGCCATCGTCCGGCGCTGCCTCATGAAGCAGCCGGAGGACGCGCTACCAGACGGCCGGCGAGCTGGCCGAGGATCTCCGCGGGGCGCTGAGCGAGCTGCCGCGGCTCTCGACGCCGGTGCCGCGGCGGCGCCGTGCCGAGACCGGAGACCGAGAGCGACGGACTGCTGGCCGCCGCCGGACGCTGGATCGTCCCCGCCGCGCTGCTCGCGATCGTGCTGCTCGATCGTGATGTTCGCCTACCGGCGCCAGCGGGGCAACGCAGGCGCCCGCCGCAGGACCGAGGGGCCGTACAACGGCCTCGGTGGCGGTCCTGCCGTTCGACCAACCTGGGCGGCCGGCCAGGCCGACGAGTACTTCAGCGAGGGCATCACCGACGAGATCATCAGCCAGCTCGCCCAGGTCGAGAGCCTGAAGGTGATCTCCCGCACCTCGGTCGCTGGCGCTCAAGGGAAGCCCGCTCACCCTGCCGCAGATCGCCGAGACGCTGGGCGTGCGGCACATCGTCGAGGGCTCGGTCCGGCGGCAGGGCAACCGGGTGCGGGTCACGGCCGAGCTGATCGAGGCGGCGAGCGACGCGCACCTGTGGTCCGGCAGCTTCGAGGGCGATCTGGCCGACAGCTTCCGGGTGCAGGAGGAGATCGCCCGCAAGGTGAGCGGTGAGCTCCTGACCAACATCCGCGGCGTGCGCCCGATGGCGCCGAGCGCCATGCCGACCCAGAGCGCCGCGTTCGACGCGCTGCTGCTGGGCCGCCACCTGCTGGAGCGCCGGTCGCCGGAGGCGGTGGAGGGGGCGACGCGCGCCTTCCGCGGACGCGATTCGGGCCGACTCCGGCTACGCGCCCGCCTACGCCGGCCTCTCGTCGGCGTACGTGCTGCACGTGGTGTATGGCTTTCCCGGCGGGGTGGACCCCTACGTCGCCGTCGCGCGAGCGCTGGCGCTGGCCGACCGCGCGGTGGAGCTCGACCCGGTGCTCGCGCGATGCCCACCTGGCCCGCTCCGACGCCCTGCTCATCAGCCTGGCGCCCCACGACGCAGGTGCTGCGGACGCTGCGCGAGGCGCGCCGAGCTCACGCCCGGGCTCGGTCGCGGTCTACCTGTCGGTGGCCCACGCCCTGGAGCACATGGGCCGCTGGGACGCCGCGCTGCAGCAGGCGCAGCGGGCGCTCGCGCTCGACCCGCTGTCGACCGGGGTCCGCCACTCCGCCATCGCGATCGCGCTCGGCGCCCGGCAGTACGATCTCGCGCTCGAGGAGGCCCGGCGCGCCCGCGCGTTCGATCCCAAGCGACCAGATCGCCGAGATGCTTCAGGGCAACGCGCTGCTGCTGAAGGGCGACGCCGCAGGCGTGCGCCGACGCTGCCTCTGAAGCCGTGGCTCGCGCACCAAGGCGATCTGCCTCCACGAGGTCGGCCGCACAGCCGAGGCGCAGGCGCTGGCCGACTCGCTGGCGCGGCCTGCTCGACCGAGGCGAGTACGCGATCGTGCCGCAGTTCGCGGCGCTGGCCGGCTACCGGGCCTGGCTGGGCGACGCCGCCGGGGCGCTTGATGCTGGCTCCAGAGGGCGGCCGACGTCTCTCCGATGGTCCACTACTGGCACCTCGAATCGGGGCTCTTCGACCGGGTGCGCCGCGACACGGTGTTCGCCGCCGGGATCGCGCGGCTGGAGGGCGGGATCCGCGCCCGCGTCGCCGACGCTCGCGCGCGAGCTGGGGGACCGGCTGGAATGAGCCGAGCCACCGGGCCGAGGTGAAGTGGGACGTCGCCTCGCCCGAGCTCCTCCGGAGCTGATCGCGTCGCCGCCGCCGCTCGGCCTCCGGCGCAGACGAGACCACCCAGGGCTTTCACCGCGACATCTACTACGACACCGCCGACGGCTCGCTGGCGCGCCGCGACGTCACCTGCCGCTTCCGGCTCGGCGCCGACGATCGGCGGGTGCTGACGGTGACGCTCGGCCGCGACGCCGGCGGAGCTTCAGCGTCGCCGGTCGCCGAGCTCGACCTGGCGGCCGCGCTGCGGGGCGAGAGCGAGGCGGCGCGACGGCTGCGGGGTCTGGTGGATCCGGCGACGCTGGAGCCGCTGGCCGAGCTGGAGGTCGAGCGGACCACGCGGATCGCTCGCGGGCCGGTGGCCCTGGAGCGCGCGCTACGCGCTGGTCTACGACGCGGTCACGGTGCGCCACGAGCGCGCTGTCGCGCGAGTTCCGGGAGCTGAAGCTGTGCCGGCTCCGGCCGGGGAAGCCCGACCTGGCGCAGGTGGCCGGCGGCGATGCGGGAGGTCTCGGGAACGCGATCGATTCTGGAGAGCAAGCTGGCGCGGGCGCAGCGGATGGTCGCCACGCTCGAGGGCGAGGCGCTGGCGCGATCGCTGGGCACCGGCCGGGCGGTGACCCTGCTCGCGCTGGACGGCGGCGCGATCGCCTTCCAGCGCAAGGGCGACGCGCTGACCCTGCCGATCGCCGACGGGCAGGGCGAGGCCGCCTCACGGCATCTGCTGCGCGCCACCTTCGGCAGCGCGGTCGGCGACCTCGCGCTGCTCGGCACGGCGAGCGGGCGGGGCGCGGCGGGCCGGCTCCAGGAGGTCTGGGTCGTGCGCCGGCTCCGGCTCGACGGCGAGCTGGCGGACGGCATCGAGTGGCTCGCCGCCGTCCGAGGTCGCGGCGCGGGCCGGGTCGGCCGGGCTCCAGGACCCCGACACCCTGGCGGCGCTGGCGGTCGCGATCGCGCTCGGATCTGCTTCGCGCCGAGCGAGCCCGGCGGCCGGGTGCGCCGCGCCCGGCCCATCGGCGCCGCCGCCGGTCTCGCCCGACGAGGCGCAGCTCCTCCTCGACGCCGATCTCAGCACGCTCGAGTTCCAGAGCCGGGTGCTGGCGATGGCGGAGGATCCGGCCACGCCGCTGCTCGAGCGGCTCAACTTCCTCGCCATCGTGAGCGCGAACCTCGACGAGTTCTACATGGTGAACGTCGGGGCGCTGAAGGAAGACGGCGACGGAGGACGAGCGCGGCGCCGCCTGGAGGCCATCGGCATCCGGGTCGCGCGCGCTCCTGGCGCGGCAGCACCGGGCGCTCGACCGCGTGCCTCGCGCGAGCTCGCCGAGGCGGGCATCCGGCTCCGCGCTGGCGGGAGCTGACGCCCGACCGCGCGGGCGCTGCTCGAGGCGCAGTTCCAGCGCGAGATCTTTCCGCTGCTCACGCCGCGCGCGATCACCGTGAGCCCGGGCTTCCCGGTTCCGGTCATGCCGCATCTCACGCCGCTGCTCGCGGTCGTGCTGCAGGACGCGCCAGACCGGGCCGCTGCACTTCGCCTATCTCCGGCTGCCCGGAGCGGATCCCGCGCTTCCTGCCGGTCCCCGACTCCAACGACTGTCATCCCGCTGGAGGACGTGGTGCGGGCCAACCTCCACCTGGTCTATCCCGAGCGGCGGATCGAAGGCGCCTGGCTCTTCCGGCTCACCCGCGCGGCCGAGCTCGATCTCTCCGACGAGGACGCCGGCAACCTGCTCCAGGCGATCGAGGAGTCGGTGGGGCGGCGGGCGCTGCAACCCCATCGTGCGGGTGGAGGTGGAGCGGGCGATGCCGCAGCCGCTCCGGGAGCGGCTGCTCTGGGAGCTGCGCTTCGAGCGGGGCGCCGACGCCGGCGCGGTGCGGGAGCAGGACCTGGTCGAGATCGACGGCATGCTCGACCTGCGCGCGCTGCGCGAGCTGATGGGCGCCCCGGTGCCCGGCGGCCGGTTCCCGCCGTTCGAGGGGCGCAACCCCTGGCCGGCGCGACCGGGACCTGTGGGCGCATGCTGCGCAGGCGCGACGCGCTGGTCTACCACCCGTACGAGCGCTTCGCCGACAGCACGGCGCGCTTCTTCGCCGACGCGGCGGACGACCCGGCGGTGGTGGCCATCCGGCTCACGCTCTACCGGGTCGGCGAGCGCTCGCCGATCGTGGAGGCGCTGACCCGCGCGCTCGAGCGGAAGAAGGAGGTGGCCATCTTCGTCGAGCTGAAGGCGCGGTTCGACGAGACCCGCAACGTCGGCTGGGTGCGGCGGCTGGAGGAGGCCGGGCGCGACGGTGGTGTACGGCGTGGTGGGGCTCAAGAACCACGCGAAGGTGGGCCTGGTGCTGCGGCGGGAGGAGGACGGGCTGCGCCACTACGTCCACATCGGCACCGGCAACTACAACGCGGCGACCGCCAAGGTCTACACCGATCTCTCGCTCTTCTCCGCCGACCCCGAGCTCGGCGCCGACGTGCACGATCTCTTCAACCAGCTCACCGGCTCGAGCCGCGGACCGGCCGGGACGTTCCGCCGGATCGCGGTGGCGCCCGGAGGGCCTGCTGCCCTGGCTGCTGGAGCGCATCGAGCGGGAGACGCGAGCACGCGCGCGCCGGCCGCCCGGCCCGGATCCGGGCCAAGCTCAACGGGCTCGCCGACACCGAGGTGATCCAGGCGCTCTACCGCGCCTCGCGCGCCGGGCGTGACCATCGAGCTGGTGGTGCGCGGGCTCTGCACCCTTCGTCCCGGCGTGCCCGGGCCACTCCGAGCGGATCCGCGTCGTCAGCCGGCTGGGCCGGTTCCTCGAGCACGCGCGGATCTACCACTTCGCCAACGGCGGGCGAGGACGAGTACTGGATCGGCTCGGCCGACTGGCGGCCGCGGAACCTGCGGCGGCGGGTCGAGGTGGTCGCGCCGGTGACCGACGCCGGCGGCGCGCGCCACGCTCGACGCCCTGCTCACCAGGGAGCTCGCCGACCCCGACGCGTGGGCGCTCGGATCCGGACGGGAGCTACGCCCGCGCGGGCGCCGCGAAGCAGACTTGAGAAGCTACTTTCGGCGCTCGCAGCTGAAGTGACCGGTAGGACTTGAATTTACCGTCTGACCTGCGATCTTGCCGCGATCTTCCGCCGCCAGGAATGATCAGGGTCACCGCCGTACAGCCGGATTCGATCGCCGAGGAGCTGGGGCTCCGCGCCGGGCACCGAGCTCCTCTCGGTGGACGGGCGGGAGCTGGAGGATTTCCTCGACTGGGAGTTCCTCACCGCGGAGGAGCAGTTCCTGCTCCACGTCCGGCAGCCCGACGGCGAGGAGATCGAGTTCGACATCGAGCGCCCGCTCGACCGAGCCGATGGGCGTCTCGCTCGAGCCGGCCCGGATCCGCCGCTGCGCCAACCGCTGCGACTTCTGCTTCGTGGACGGCCTGCCCGACGGCCTGCGCGACGTGCTCTACATCCGCGACGACGACTACCGGCTCTCCTTCCGCTACGGCAACTTCGCCACGCTGACCAATCTCAAGCCGCGGGACGTCGAGCGGATCATCGAGTACCGGCTCTCGCCGCTCTACGTCTCGGTGCACGCCACCGATCCCACCGTCCGCCGCTACCTGCTCCGCAACCCGACCGCGCCCGACATCATCCCGCAGCTCCGCGGCTTCGCGGAGCACGGCATCGAGTTCCACACCCAGGTCGTGATGTCGCCCGGGCGTGAACGACGGCGAGGTGCTGCGGCAGACGCTGCGCGAGCTCTACGAGTTCGGGCCCGGCGATCCTCGGCTGCTCGGTGGTGCCGGTCGGGCTCACCGAGTTCAGCAAGCACCACCTGGTGCGCGAGCCGACCGCGGAGGAGTGCCGCGCCGCGATCGCGCTGGTGGAGGAGCAGCGCCGCGATCGCGCTGGCGGAGCGGGGCACTCACTGGGCCTTCGGCGCCGACGAGCTCTACCTGCGCGCCGACGCTGGAGCTGCCGCCGGCGGAGATCTACGACGGCTTCGACCAGGTGGAGAACGGCGTGGGCGCGGTGCGCTGGCTCCAGCGGCGGATCGAGGCGCGCGCGCGACGCGATCGCCGGGTGGGAAGGCCGGCGCATCGGCGTCGTGACCGGCACCGCGATGGGGCGGCTCATGCCGATGGTGCTCGAGCCGCTGGCGCGGCGTCACCGGCGCGCGCTTCGAGCTGATGCCGGTGGTGAACACGCTGTTCGGCGCCTCGGTCACCACCGCGGGCCTGCTGCCGGGCGCCGCGGTGCAGGAGGCGCTCCGCGGCCGCGCGCGATCTCGATCTCGCGCTGCTGCCCGGCGAGTCGGTGAACGACGACGGGCTCTTCATCGACGGGATGAGCGCCGAGCTGCTCGCCGCGGCGTCGCCGGTGGAGATCCGGTTCTCCAAGGACTTCGCCGACGCGCTCGAGCTGGGGGTCGCGGCATGAGCAAGCCGACCGTCGCGATCGTCGGCCGGCCCAACGTCGGCAAGTCCACCCTCTTCAACCGCATCCTCGGCGGCCGGCCGGCCATCGTCTCCGAGCGGCCCGGGCACCACGCGCGACCGGCACTTCGGCGACGCCGAGTGGCAGGGCCGCCGCTTCTGGGTGGTGGACACCGGCGGCCTGGTGCCGGAGTCGGACGACTCGATGGACCGCGCCATCCGGCAGCAGGTGGAGTTCGCGCTCGCCGAGTCGGACGTGGTCGTGTTCCTGGTGGACGGCAAGGAGGGCGTGCACCCGGTGGACCAGGCGATCGCCGAGCGGCTGCGCCGCGCGCGACGCCCCGGTGGTGCTCGCGGTGAACAAGCTGGACGACCTCGAGCGCAGCACGGCGCAGCTCGAGTTCTACGAGCTGGGCTTCGGCGAGCCGCTCGGCGTGAGCGCGGCGGTGGGGAAGGGAAGCGGCGACCTGCTCGACGCGGTGGTCGAGCGGCTGCCGCCCTACGATCCCGCCGAGTCCGAGGACACCATCGACGTCGCGGTGGTCGGCCGGCCCAACGTGGGCAAGTCCTCGCTGGTCAACCGGCTGCTGGGCGAGGAGCGGCACGTCGTCGCCGCCGAGGCGGGCACCACGCGCGACGCGATCGACTCCCTCTTGCGGTATCAGCGGCAAGAATCTCAACTTCATTGATACCGCAGGCTTACGGCGCACGAGCTAAAGTAGAGGATGACCTCGAGTTCTACTCCACGCTGCGCACCGAGCGCGCCATCGAGCGGGCCGAGGTCTGCGTGCTGGTGGTGGACGCCACGCTGGGGCTGCACAACCAGGATCTCCGGATCGCGACCGAGGCGTGGGACCGCGGCTGCGGGCTGGTCGTCGCGGTGAACAAGTGGGACCTGATCGAGGAGAAGGACGCGAACACCGCGCACCGGGGGCAGGAGGAGCTGATCGCGAAGGCGCCGTTCCTCCGCTACGTGCCGTTCGTCTACGTCTCGGCGCTCACCGGCCAGCGGGCCCGCAAGGTGCTCGACCTCATCCTCGAGGTGGCCGAGGCGCGGGAGCAGCGGATCCCCACGGCGGAGGTGAACCGGGTGCTGGCGTCTCTGCTGGAGCGCAGCGGGCCGCCGCAGAAGCCGGGCGAGGAGGTGAAGCTGCTCTACGCCTCGCAGATCGGCACCGCGCCGCCGACGTTCGCCATCGTGAGCAACCGGCCGCGCGACGTGCCCGAGTCGTACCAGCGCTACCTCGCGCACGGCTTCCGGAGGTCTGGCCGTTCACCGGCTCGCCGCTGCGGCTCAAGTTCACCAGCCGGGGCTCGAAGCGGTGAGCTGCGCGCCGCGCTCTGGCTCGCTCGCCTCGTATCTCGTCGGCGCGATTCCGACCAGCTATCTCGCGGGGCGGCTGTTCCGCGGCATCGATCTCCGCGAGCACGGCAGCAAGAATCTCGGCGCCACCAACGTGTACCGCGATGCTGGGCTGGAAGTACGCGGTTCCGGTCGGGCTGTTCGACATCGCCAAGGGCGCCGTGCCGGTGCTGCGTCTTCGCGCCCGCGGGTCTCGGACTCGCAGCTCTTCGCGCTGGTCTGCGGAATCGCGGCGATCCTGGGGCACGTCTTCTCGGTGTTCGTGCGCTTCAGCGGCGGGAAGGGCGTCGCGACCGCCGCCGGCGTGATGCTGGGCTGACGCCGCTGGCGCTCGGCGTCGCCGCGCTGGTGCTGGGTCGTCGTGGTGCGCGCTGAGCGGCTACGTCTCGCTCGGCGAGCATCGCGGCCGCCGCGGTGTTTCCGCTCGCGGTGTACCTCCTCGAGCGGCCCGAGCGCGCCCGAGATCCTCTGGCTCGACGCGCTGGTCGCGGCGGCGATCATCTGGCTCCATCGCGCCAACATCCGCCGGCTGCTCAACGGAACCGAGAGCCGCTTCGGCCGGCGGGCCGCGCCGCCGGCGCACCCGTGACCCGCGATCGCGGTGCTCGGCGCGGGGAGCTGGGGCACCACGCTCGCCAATCTGCTCGCCTGCAAGGGCGACGAGGTGCGCCTCTGGGCCTACGAGCCCGAGGTGGTCGAGGCGGTCAACCGCGACCGGGAGAACCCGGTGTTTCTCCCGGGCGTGCCGCTGTCGCCCGGATCCGCGCCTTCGGCGACGCCGCGCGAGGCGGTCGCCGGCGCCGAGGTGGTCGTCTCCGCGCCGCCGAGCCACGCGGTGCGCGGCGTGATCGCGGGGCTGGCGCGACGCGGTGCCGCGCCGGCACCCTGGTGGTGAGCGCCACCAAGGGCATCGAGACCGACACCCTGGCGCTGATGTCGCAGGTCTTCGCCGAGTGCCTGCCCGGCGTCCGGTTCGCCGCGCTCTCGGGCCCGAGCTTCGCGGCGGAGGTGTGCGCAGGGCCAGCCGACCGCGGTGGTGGCGGCCGCGCGCGACGAGGCGGCCGCCGCAGCGCGGCGCAGCAGGTGTTCGCCACGCCCGACGTTCCGGGTGTACCGCAACCTCGACGTGGTCGGCGTCGAGCTGGCCGGCGCGCTCAAGAACGTGATCGCGGTCGCCGCCGGGCATCCCCGAGGGACTGGGCCTGGGCCACAATCCGCGCGCCGCGCTGATCACCCGCGGGCTCGCGGAGATCACCCGGCTGGGCGTGGCGATGGGCGCCGATCCGCTCACCTTCGCCGGGCTGGCCGGCATGGGCGACCTGGTGCTCACGACCACCGGCAGCCTGAGCCGCAACCGGGCGCTCGGGCGTGGCGCTGGCCGAGGGGCAGACGCTTCGAGGCAGTACCGGGCCGCGCACCGCAGCGTGGCGGAGGGCGCGAACACCTCGCTGCGCCGGCGCCGCGCTGGGCGCAGCGGCTCGGCGTCGAGCTGCCGATCACCGAGCAGGTGTGCGACGTGCTGTTTCGAGGCAAGCCGCCCCGCGAGGCGATGGCCGAGCTGATGGGGCGCGAACTCAAGTCGGAGCAATGGCGATGAGCACGGCTACCACGTCCGGTCGCAGGAGTTCTACTCGATCGGCGAGGTCTGCGCGCTGACCGATCTCAAGCCGCACGTGCTGCGCTACTGGGAGAGCCAGTTCCGCTTCCTCAATCCGGCGAAGAACCGGTCCGGGCAACCGGGTCTACAAGAGCCGGGAGGTCGAGCTGATCATGCTGGTGAAGCACCTGCTCTACACCGAGAAGTTCACCATCGACGGGCGCGCGGCAGCGGATCGACCAGTACCGCCGCACCGGCGAGCTGCGGGCCAGCGCGCGCAAGGCGTTCGAGGCGGAGGTGGCGGCGGAGGCGCGCGCGGCGGCTGGAGGCCGTGATCGCGATCCTGGACGGGAAGGTCGCCGGCGAGCGCTGCCCGCGCCGCCGCAGCGGCGCCCGCGCGGGGCAGCTGGGGCAGGGGGCCGCTAGGCGCAGTCGCTGCCGGGAGCCGCGCCCGGCTATCTTTGCCCCCCATGAACATCCTGGTCACCAACGACGACGGCATCCTCGCTCCCGGGCTGGCGCTGCTGGCCGACGTCTGCCGCGAGGTGGGCAACGTCACCGTGGTGGCGCCGGACCGGGAGCAGAGCGGGACCTCGCACTCGCTGACCCTGCACCGGCCGCTGCGGCCCGCGCGCCGGCCCGACGGCGCCTGGCAGATCGACGGCACGCCGACCGACTGCGTCATGCTCGCGATCCAGGCGCTGATGCCGGAGCGGCCCGACTTCGTGTTCTCCGGCGTGAACCACGGCCCCAACATGGGCGAGGACGTGCTCTACTCGGGCACCGTCGCCGCGGCGATGGAAGCGGTCACGCTCGGCGTGCCCGGGCATCGGCGATCTCGTTCTCCGGCAACCAGCCGGAGACGATGGCCACCTACCGCGACCTGCTGCTGCAACTGGTCCGCCGCATCGTCGGCGTCCCCGACTTCCCGGAGCAGACCCTGCTCAACATCAATCTCCCCAGGATTCCGGCCTCGGAGGTGCGCGGCATCCAGGTCACCAAGCTGGGCAGCCGCTTCTTCTCCGAGTCGCTCACCCGGATGAAGGATCCCTGGGGGCGGGAGATCTACTGGATCGGCGGCGGCACGATCACCTGGACCGGCGGCGAGAACTCCGATCACCTCGCGGTGGCGGAGGGCTACATCTCGGTCACGCCGCTCCACATGGATCTCACCAACTACTCGCTGCTCGAGACGGTGCGGGGATGGTCGCTGGAGGGGTAGGGGAGGGGGACAGCTACGGCGGCTACCGCGCCCGGCTGGTGGAGACCCTTCAGCAGAAGGGCATCCGCGACCTGGCGGTGCTGCGCGCCGTCCGCATGGTGCCGCGGCACCTCTTCGTGCCCGAGAGCGTGCGGCACCGGGCCTACGACGACGCGGCGCTCCCGATCGGCAGCGGGCAGACCATCTCGCAGCCGTGGGTGCAGGCGCGCTACCTGGAGCTGCTGAGGCTCACCGGGCGCGAGCGGGTGCTGGAGATCGGCACCGGCTCGGGCTACCAGACGGCGCTGCTCGCGATGCTCTGCGACGCCGTCTTCAGCGTCGAGCGGATCCCGGCGCTGGCGCAGCGGGCGCGCGAGGCGCTGGCAGCCGTCCGGGCATCCGCAACGTCACCGTCCTGGTGGGCGACGGCACGCTCGGCTGGCGGCCGTTCGCGCCCGTACGACGCGATCCTGGTGGCGGCGGCCTCGCCCGAGATCCCGGCGCCGCTGGTGGAGCAGCTCGCCCCGGGCGGCCGCATGGTGATCCCGCTCGGCGACCGGGCCAACCAGACGCTCACGCTGGTCCGCCGCGAGGGCGACGAGCTCCGCAGCACCACCGTGGCCGATGTGCGGTTCGTGCCGCTGCTCGGCGAGTTCGGCTTCCGTTAGAGCCTTCCGGAGACCCGCATGGATTTCGCTGCGGTCCGTCATCGACCTCTTCCTGCACCTCGACCAGCACCTGAGCCGGATCATCGCCGACTACGGCGTCTGGACCCACCTCATCCTCTTTCTCATCGTCTTCGCGGAGACCGGGCTGGTGGTCACGCCGTTCCTGCCGGGCGACTCGCTGCTGTTCGCCGCCGGCACCTTCGCCGCGCTGGGCTCGCTCGACCTGTGGCTGCTCGTCGTCGCTGCTGATCGGGGCGGCGATCCTGGGCGACACGGTGAACTACTGGGTGGGCGCCTGGATCGGGCCCCGGGCCTTCAGCGGGAACGTCAGGTTCCTGCGCAAGGACTACCTCGACCGCACCCACGCGTTCTACGAGAAGCACGGCGGAAAGACCATCATCCTCGCGCGCTTCGTGCCGATCATCCGGACCTTCGCGCCGTTCGTCGCCGGCGTCGGCGCGATGAGCTACCCGAAGTTCATCACCTACAACGTCGTCGGCGCGGTGCTCTGGGTCGGCCTCTTCGTGCCGGCGGGCTACTTCTTCGGCAACATGCCGGCGGTGCGGGAGAACTTCACCCTGGTGATCCTCGCCATCATCGCGCTCTCGGTGCTGCCGATCGCGGTCGAGGCGCTCCGGGCGAGGCGGAGCCGGCCGGCGTGACGACCCGGTTCCTCGTCTCGGGCAGGTGCAGGGCGTGGGGTTCCGCTGGTTCGTCGCCCGGCACGCGCGCGGCGCTCGGCCTCGGCGGGTACGCCAGGAACCTGCCGGACGGGCGGGTCGAGGTCGTCGCCGCGGGCGGGCGGCGCGGAGGCGCTCGCCCGGCTGGAGGAGCTGCTGCGGGCGGGGCCCGCCCACGCGCAGGTGGAGCGGCTGGAGCGACAGGACGACGTGGACGAGACCGTTTCCTCCAGGAGCTTCGACATCCGATGAACGCCACCATGACGCTGGAGCACGGGTCCGCGACGCGCTCCGGCCCATCAAGGACTACCCCAAGCCCGGGATCGTCTTCCAGGACATCACGCCGGTCCTGGGTGACGCCTCGCTCCTGCACGACGTGATCGCGGGAATGGCGGAGCCGTTCGCCGCTCGCGGAGTCACCCACGTCGTCGGGATCGAGGCCAGGGGGTTCATCCTCGGCGGGGCAGTGGCGACCACGCTTCGGGCGGGCTTCGTGCCCGCTGCGGAAGCCGGGGAAGCTCCCGTGGGAGCGGGTGAAGGAGGAGTACGCGCTGGAGTACGGGACCGACGCGCTCGAGTGCCACCGGGACGGGCTGGCGGCCGGGGAGCGGGTGCTCGATCGTGGACGACGTCCTGGCGACGGGAGGAACCGCGAGGCGGCCGGACTGCTGGCCCGAAAGCTGGGGGCCGAGGTGATCGGGTGGTCGTTCCTGCTGGAGATCTCGTTCCTGAAGGGGCGGGAGCGGCTCGAGGGAGCGCCGAGCCACATGGTCGCCGCGGTCCTGAGCCTGCGGTGCAGCCCGGGCGCCAGGTTGCCCGAAGACCGCCCGGCATGGCATCTTTACAGGCTGCGGAGCAGGTGGATCCCGGCCCCCGTAGCTCAGATGGATAGAGCAGCAGTTTCCTAAACTGTTGGCCGCGTGTTCGAGTCACGCCGGGGGCACTCGGACGTCCGGAGCTCGACCGGCGACAGTTTTCAACCTCACTCGTGACACGACATGGCAACGATGGTGGAAGCGACAACTCGAGGACAGACCACCACGGCGACGACACCCAGCACCTGGTACCGCGACAAGCAGGCGTCTGATCGGCGGGGTGGTCGTGGCGGTGGTTCTGCTGGCCGTCGTCGGCTGGGTGATCTGGACCAGCGACCGGCGGAAGGAGGAGTTCGCCGCCCGGAGCCTGAACCAGGCGCGGGCCGCGGCCGAGGCGGGTAACCTGCCGCTGGCCTCCAGCGAGCTCCAGCGGCTGATCGAGACCTACCGGGGCACCGACGCGGCGACCGAGGCGGTCATCACCCTGAACTCAGGTCCGGATGGTCAACGGTCAGAGCGAGCTGGCGGCGGTCGGGCTTCGGGAGTTCCTGGCCAAGAAGCCGCCGAGACAAGTACCTGGCGCCGGCCTACGGGCTCCTGGGCACCGCGCTGGAGAACGCCAAGCGGCCCGGCGAGGCGGCGGAGGCCTTCCGAAACGCCTCGAAGTCGGCCGATCTGGACTACCTGAAGGCCCGGTACCTGATCGACGCGGGGCGGGCCTACCGGTCGGCCGGCAAGACCGCCGAGGCCGAGCGCGGCGTACCGCGAGGTCATCGAGAAGCATCCCGAAGAGCTCGAGCTGTCACCGAGGCCAAGGTCCGGCTGGCGGAGCTGACGGACGGGAAGATGTAGCGAGAGTGTCGGGCAGGCAGGCGAGATGGCAGCGGGGGCCCTTCGCGGGCCCCTTTTTCTAGTGGCTCAAATCAACGACGTATAAGATATGTTATGTTAAGTAGCTGGGGAAAACTGTGGAGAACTGGTGCTGCCCTGGCCACCATGTCTCTGGTAAGTTGCTGGTACAGGCTTGAGGTTGGAACGCAGGCGCAGCGGGTGGAAATCCTCGCTCAGATCCCTTCCCAGACCCCACGGAACAGCAGCCGGCCCTGGCCGCCGAGCCAGATGTCGTGGGCCCGCCCCCCGTCCAGCTGCGGCCCGGACCAGGAGCTCGGGCCCTCCCCTGCTGCGGAACCGGAGCGGCAGCGAGGCCTCCCCTCGGGCCGCCAGGGCGATCGCGGCGGCCACCGTGCCGGTGCCGCAGGCCAGCGTCTCGCCCTCGACGCCGCGCTCGTAGGTCCGGATCGCCCAGGGCTCGCCGCCGTCCAGGTGCCGGGCGCCACGAAGTTGACGTTGGCGCCGGCCTCGCCGAGACGCGGGTCGAACCGGAGCGCGCGGCCTCGGCCCGGCGACATCGATCCGCTCGATGTCGTCCACCCGGACGACGAGATGCGGCACCCCGACCGTGCCGAAGGCCAGCCAGCGCTCGCCGGCCCCTGGCTCCAGCCCGGTACCGCGGCCGGGCATCTCGGCGTCCGGCAGCCTGATCTCGGCGCTGTCCCCGGCCCCGTTGCAGCGGGCCGGCACCACGCCGGCGTCGGTCAGCAGGCAGAGCTCGCCCGGCTCGGCGAGCTCCAGGTAGACCGCGAGCCTGGCGCTGCAGAGCGCCGCGTTGCCGCACATGGCGGCCCGCGAGCCGTCGGAGTTCCAGTAGGTCATCCGGACCCGGCCGGGGGCGTCCGGCGTCAGGATCACCAGGCCGTCGGCCCCGACCCCGGCGCGGCGGTCGCAGATCGCGGCCACCCGGGTGGCCGGCCAGCGCTCGGGCGACGTGAACCGGCCGTCGAGCATGACGAAGTCGTTGCCCGAGCCGGTCATCTTGTAGATGATCGTGCCCCTCATAGCTGCCCCGCCAGCGCCTTGAGCCGCAGCCACCAGACCATCCAGATGGCCTCCCGCACGATCCGCTTGTTCATCTTGCTCTGTCCTTCGACCCGGTCGGTGAAGACGATCGGAATCTCCACCAGGCGGAAGCCCTTTTTCCAGGCCCGGAAGCTCATCTCGATCTGGAACGAGTAGCCGTTGGACCGCACCCGCTCGAGGTCGATGGCCTCGAGCACCCGCCGGCGGAAGCACTTGAAGCCGCCGGTGGAGTCCACGATCGGCAGCCCGGTGACCCAGCGGGCGTACTGGTTGGCGCCCAGGGACAGCAGCAGCCGCGAGATCGGCCAGTTGATGACGTTGACCCCGGTCTTGTAACGCGAGCCGATGACCAGGTCGGCGTTCTGGGCCGCGTCCAGAGAAATCGCTCAGGAACTTGGGATCGTGACTGAAGTCGGCGTCCATCTCGAAGACGAACTCGTAGTCCCGCTCCAGCGCCCAGCGGAACCCGGCCAGATAGGCCTTGCCCAGCCCCGCCTTCCCGGGCCGGTGCAGGACGTGGACCCGAGGCTCCGCCGCCGCCATCTGCGTCGGCCATCTGGCCGGTGCCGTCGGGCGAGTTGTCGTCCACGACCAGCACGTCGAGCCGGGGATCCTGCGCCAGGATCTGCGGCACGATCAGCGGCAGGTTCATGGCCTCGTTGTACGTCGGCACCACCACCAGGGCCCGCTCAGCCATGGCAGCCGCGCACGTGCGCCCTGCCGACGGCGCGCCACGACGGTCCAGCCGGACAACCCGGCGATCGCGAGGAGCGCGAGCAGGCTGACCAGCTTGCCCCGCGCGTACTCCGGAGACTCGAAGTCCAGCGCGATCTCCTTGGCGCCCGGGCGGAATCGACGACCGTCATCAGCGCGTGGTCCGCCGCGGTGGACCGGCGCCGGGCGTACCGTCCACCCGCGCGTGCCAGTCCTTGTACCAGGTCTCGCTCACCAGCAGATAGCTGCGGCTTCGTATCGCTTCCCGTCAGCGCGATGCGCATGCTTCCCGGCTTCCACTCGGTGAGCGGGCCCGCACCGCCGTGGTGTCCGGGCGCTCCGCTCCGGATCGGCTCCGGCGAGACCGACGCGCGTGTCCGGCAAACAGCACCACGTCGTTGAGCGGAAAGCGCGGATCGATCACCGTCGGCACCACCTGGTCCTCGGGCAGCTTCGCGGCCGCCGGAATGACGCGCACGTAGGCGGGCACCGTGTCCCGCCGGTACAGCGAGGCCGGCCGACCCGTGCGCTCGTGGGCGTCGGCTCCGGAGACGGCGGTGGAAGCCCGGCACCTGCCTGCGAGTCCGGCAGGAGCAGGTAGCGGACGGCGAGCAGGTCGTGGAGATTCGGATTGCCCAGGTTCCGCCACTCGTTCTTGCCGCCGAGCAGCTCGTCGTAGAACCGGACCTCGTTTCCGTGGTAGCCCAGCACGTTCTGAATGTCGTACGCCATCAGCACCGAGCCCGGATAGACCCCCGCGTCGAGCACACGGAACGGCTTCGGCTCCTGCCCCAGCCTGCTCGGTGATCGGGTCGTCGGCGAAGAGCTCGGCGGCGCGGCGGCCTGAATTCGAAGAAACGCCGGTCGACGCTCCACAGGTCCGCGACAACGACCGCGGCGAGGGCCGCGGCGGCGCGCGAATCCCGCGCAGGCTTCCCTGCCCAAATCGGCCCAGAATCCCACGCCGGCGAAGCGGCGACGATCAGCAGCAGCCGGAGGGCGCCGGTCCGAAGCTCCGGGCGCGTTCGCCGCCAGCCGCGGCGCCTGCTCGGCCGAGACGAAGAGCGTCGCCGACGCTCTCGAGCACGCCGACGACGCCGAGCAGGGCGAGACCTCCCAGCATCGCGAGCGGCAGCGCCAGCGCCCGCGGCGACACCTCGCGCCGCAGCAGCCGCTCGGCGCCGAACCCGGCGTAGATCGCCATCGGAAGCGCCACCAGGAAGAAGGCCATGCCGGGAGCACGGACCTTCTTCATCATCGGCATGACCTCGTACCAGAGGCGGTAGAACGGCGTGTAACCGCCCAGCGCGACCAGCAGGAAGAGCATCGCGATGACGCCGAGGCCTCGGATCAGCCGGGTGCGGGAGCGGTCGCCGCAGCCCGAGCGCCGCCAGCGCGACGACCACCGCGCCGAGGTACTCGGTGTGCAGCTTGAAGAAGTTGCGGCCCCAGTAGTTCTCGAGCACGCCGTTGAACTGGGGCAGGACCGTGGTGAGCAGCTCCTCGGGCGGCATCGAGTAGCCGATGGCGTACTCCCAGCCGCCGCTCGGCCCGCCCTCGCCGCGAGGCGAGAACGGGATGTACGCGAGGAACGGCAGCACCTGGATCGCCGCCAGCGCGACGCCCAGACCGACCGCGGCCAGCGCGAAGGCCGATGGCGACCGGCGGCCGGGCTGCCCGGCGGCCGCTCGGGATCGAAGCAGCACGAGATAGAGCGTCCAGAGACCCGCAGGCGACGAGCAGGTAGTACGCCATCTGGGTACTGCGGGCTGAGAATGCCGAGGCCGACGATCGAGCGCGAGCAGCGCGTAGCCCGGCGGGACTGCGGTCCCGGATCGCCGCGGAGCAGCGCGAGGAACGCGAGCGGCGCCAGCGCGGAGACGAAGAGCTTGCCGTCGTGTCCCGGCTTCACCAGCGACGCGACGATGCCGGTCAGCTCGTACGCCAGCCCGCCGACCAGCGCCGCCGCCCACCCGCACCCGAAGCGCCCGCAGCAGCAGGTACATCGCGAAGCCGGCGAGCACCAGATGGATCGCGAAGCCGAGGTTCATCGCCGTATCCATCGGCAGGATCCAGCGGAGCCACGCGGTGGGATAGAAGATGTCGCCGTGCATCGCCGCGACGAACGGCAGGCCGCCGAAGAGATAGGGATTCCACTGGGGAATGTCGCCGGTCTGCCGGAACATCTCGCGCGCCGAAGAGGCGGAAGCTGTAGCCCGCCACGTACTGGTCGTCGCCCAGCAGGAACCGGCCGCCGAGCATGGGCCAGCAGAGCGTCATGCGCCGCAATGGCGAAGACGCACAGCGCCAACAGCTTAGGGTGCCGAGGCTCGAGTAGGTTCTGAGGCTCGTCAGTGGGCGACACGCGGCCTCCCCCGGGGGAACAGCAGGAACGGAACCGCGGCCCCCAGCTCGGTGACGGTGAGCAGCAGGCGGGAGGCGATCGCGAGCGCCGTCGCGGCGCCGATGCCGATGGGTCCCTGCAACATCAGAATGAATACTCCTTCCCGCACGCCGATCCCACCCGGCGCGAACAGGGCGAGAAACCCGGCCAGGTACGACGCGGTGAAGACGGCGATCGCCGGCAGGAGGCCGAGCCCGGCGTCGGGCAGGAGTCCGCGCGCCAGCAGCCAGAGCGGCCACGCCGTAGCCCACCCAGGCGACCGCGTTGGCCACGATCCCGAACGCCACCGCTCCCGACCGGCGGCGTCACCGGGCCGGCGTCGGGGGCGGCGAGGCGCAGCACGCGGTTCACCAGCGCGGGCCAGAGCAGCAGCCCGACGCCCGCCACGGAGGCGGCGAGCAGGACCAGCCAGCCCGCGTGGCCGCGCCCGGGATAGGCGGCCCGCAGCGCGCCCCAGCCGGTGAGGCCGACGACCGCGGCGCCGGTTCCGATCGCCAGCACCTGGAGGATGACCGCCGAGCCGGTCGCCGGCCCGGCGCCGATGCCCGCGCGCTGCGCCATCACCGCCATTCCCGCGACCGCCCACACCTTTCCCGGGAGGTACTTCCCGAGGCTGGAGACGGTCCAGATGCGGGCGGCGGACCAGGGATCGAGCCCGCGGCCCCACGCCGTGAGCATCCGCCGCCAGGCCGCGATCAGCAGCGCGTACATCAGCCAGACGACGACCGCGCTCAGGAGGATCCAGCCCGGCTCGACCTTCCACTGCGAGCGGCTGCGCCCGGAGCTCGTCCCAGTTCCGCACCAGCGAGCGGACGGCGAAGCCGACGATCGCGAGCCCGAGGAGCCACTGGAGCGACGCGGAGTGCGGCGGTCACCCACCCAGGGCCTCGCGGTACCAGCCCTCGCAGATCTCGGCGACGTGGTCGGGGTCGAGCCGGGCCCGCCACGACTCGCCCACCAGCCGCGCCATGTCCCGCCGGTCGTGCTCGGCGAGCAGGCCGAGGATCGCGTCGCCCATCGCCTCGGGCGCGGGCAGGGTGAGCCGGCCCGCGCCGCTCGGCGGCACCACGTCCAGCACGCCGCCGCCGTCCCAGCACGCCACCACCGGCACGCCGGCCATCAGCGCCTCGGCGGCGACCAGGCCGAAGCCCTCGCCCTGGGCGGGAAAGATCATGAGGTCCGCCTGCGCCAGGTAGCGCGGGACTTCGGCGGAGGGGACGGCGCCGGCGAAGCTGCACGAACGGGCCCACGCCGAGCTTCTCGACCAGCCGCTCGAGCGCGCCGCGCTCGGGTCCGTCGCCCGACGACGGTGAGCGGCAGCTCGTGGCCGCAGGAGGCGAGGAAGGCGACGGTCTCGATGGCCAGGTGCACCCGCTTCTGGGCGGTGAGCCGGGCGATGACCACCGCGCCGCCGCCGCCGACGGACCACGGATGGTTCGCGGCTGTCCACCGGCATCGGCTGGACGTGCGCGGGGTCCACGAAGCGCCCGGCGCCGGTCTGTACCCACCCGGCGAGCTCGCGGGAGACCGCGGTCACCACGCTGGCGCGCTGGAAGACCGGGCGGGCGAGGGTGCGGGCGATGCGCGAGCGGCGGAGGAGAGCGGCGTCGGTGCCGTGGACCGTGAGCACGCTGCGGCGCGCCCTTGGGCAGCGCCAGGCCGCCCGGCACCCACCAGTGGGCGTGGAAGAGGTCGGCGCCCGGCCTGCGGCCTCCTCGCGCGCGGCGCGCCGCAGCGCGCGCCAGAGGCCGGCGAGCGCGCCGCAGGCCCGGCGGGCGCCCGCAGCGCCGCCTGCATGGTGCCCCGGTAGGCCAGCGTCTCGGCCCTGGCGGAGGCGTAGCGGACCCGGCGCACCGGGATGCCGTCGAGCTCCTCCTCGCCTCCCCGCCCCTCGTCGCTCGGCGCGACGACGCGCACCGACGACGCCGCGGCGCGCCAGCGCCGCCGGCCAGCGTGGCGAGGAAGGCGCCCGAGACGTCGCCGGCCCAGCGGGGATAGTTGTGGGTGAGGAAGACTACCCGCACCGCTCAGTCCCGCACGTCGAGTTTTTCGAGGCGGGCCAGGGCGCGGGCCACCTCGCGGGTCTCCTCCTGCATGCCGGCGATCATCTCGCCGAGGAGGCCGAACCCGAAGAGCACGATGCCGCTGATGACCATCGTCTCGACCAGGTTGAGCAGCGGACGGAAGCCGAAGCCGTAGCCGAAGCGGAGCACCAGCGCGGTGACGCCGGCCGCGAGGCCGATCAGGAACAGGACGGCGCCGGCGACGCCGAAGAAGAGCATCGGCTTCCGGCCGAAGCGGAGCTGGAACCAGACCGAGACCAGGTCGAACACGCCGACCGGGATGCGGCGCCAGTTGAACTTGGAGATGCCGGCCTTGCGGGGGTAGAGCGGCACCGGCAGCGCATCGAGCCGGAAGCCGTCGGCCGCGGCGATCACCACCATGTAGCGGTGCCAGTCGGGCCGGAGCGGCACGTTGAGCATCACCTCGCGGCGGTAGGCCTTCACCGAGTTGAGGTCGGTCACCCGCACGCCGAAGAGCCAGCGGCAGAGCGCGTTGTAGACCCGGGAGACGAAGGCCTTCTCGTACTTCCCCTGCTTGGTGCCGGTCACGATGTCGGCGCGCCCCTGGAGGATCGGCGCCACCAGCGCCGGGATGTCGGCGGGCAGATACTGGAGGTCGGCCGGATAGAAGACGAAGACATCGCCCCGGGCCACGTCGCCGGCGGAGCGCAGCGCGTCGGCGATGCCCCGCTGCCGCCGGTGGGTCACCACGCGGAGGAACGGGATACTCGCGCTCCAGCTCGCGCAGCACCCGCGCGCTCTCGTCGCGGGAGCCGTCGTTCACGATCACGACTTCGAAGGAGAATCCGGCGGGCGCGAGCGCCTCGGCGCAGAGCCGGACGAACTCGGGAAGGTTGGGGGCCTCGTCCTTGGCCGGCACGAGGACGCTGACATCCAGCGCCTCGGCAGGAAGGGTCATACGCGCTTCCGCATGCGCGCCGGCAGGATCCCGAGCTGATCCCGGTACTTGGCGACGGTGCGGCGCGCGATCTGGATGCCCTGCTCCTGGAAGAGGTGGACGATCTGCTGGTCGGTGAGCGGCTTCCCGCTGTCCTCCTCGCGCGACCATCTTCTGCAGCTTCGCCCGGATGGAGCGGGCGCTGGCCTCCTCGCCCGAGGCGGTGGCGAGCGCGCTGGAGAAGAAGAACTTGAGCGGCAGCACGCCGCGGGGCGTCTGCACGTACTTCTCGTTGGTCACCCGGCTCACCGTGGACTCGTGCATGTTGATGACTTCGGCGACTTCCCGCAGCGTGAGCGGCTTGAGGTACTCGATCCCCTTCTCGAAGAAGTCGCGCTGCCGGTCCACGATGAAGTTCATCACCTTGAGCATGGTCTGCCGGCGCTGCTCGATCGCCTGGATCATCCAGTTCGCGCTGTTCATCTTGGACGCGATGAACTCCCGGTTCTCGGGGGTCATCTTCTTCTTGTCGCGCGCGATCTCCTGGTAGGACCGGCTGAGCCGGAGCCGGGGCATCCCGGTGTCGTTGAGGAAGACCTGGTAGCGGGTGCCGATCTTCTCCACGATGAGGTCGGGAATGATGTAGCCGTCGCTCTGGCTGGAGTACTTGAGGCCCGGCTTGGGGTCGAGCCTGGCGAGCCCGTCGGCCGCGGCCTGCACCGCGGCCGGCTCCACGCCGAACCGCTTGGCGAGGTCGTTCCAGCGGTGGGCGATGAGGTCGGGGAACGCCTCGTCCACCAGGCGGAAGGTCAGCGAGTCGATGTCCTTGTCCTCCCGGAGCTGGATCAGGAGGCACTCGCGCAGGTCGCGCGCGCCGATGCCGGGCGGGTCGAGCTTCTGGATGATGCCGACCATCTCCTCGATCTCGGCCATCGAGTAGTAGGGCGGCGACGGCAGATCGGCCGGCAGGTGCGCGTCGGTCGCGCCTCGTCGGCCGGCGCGACGCCTCGGCGTCCGGCCGGCCGGCGACCGGCGCTCGGCGGCCCCGGCTCTGTCCCCGCCCTCCTCGCCCGCCTCACCCCTGCACGTGCGCGGCGACCAGCTGGTTCACCGAGCCGCGGATCTCCTCCAGCGAGGCGGCGAGGTAGCCCTCCTCGTTGATGTTGCCGAGGAACTCCTCGGCGAGGAGGAGCTGGCGCGGGCTCAGGGTCAGCATCTGGAGCTGCTCGCGGAGGTGGTCGATCAGGTCCTTGGTCTCGACCGTGACCGGCTCGGTGTACTCCAGCTGCTCGAACTGCTCCCGGGTGCCGCCGACCTCGAAGCCGTTGAGGAGGATCTCCTCCCAGTCCATCTCCTCTTCCTTCTCCTTCTGCTCCTTCTCCTGCTCCGAGTCCTTCTGCTCCGGCGTCTCCTCCTCCGGCTCGAGCAGCTCGAGGAAGGGGTTGGAGAGCAGCTCCTGCTTGAGGTGCTGCTGGAGGTCCATCATGGGCATGTACAGCATGTCCATCGCCTGGTACAGCCGCGGATTGACCCGCAGCTCCTGGCGGAGCTGGTGTGCTGGGAGAGGCCGGTCTTCATGCCACCGCCTCGAGCCGGGCGCGCAGGCGCGCGGTCAGGGTCGGTCCCAGATAGAGCTGGGCGACGCGGTCGTCGTAGACCAGATCGCGCACGCTTCCCGATGCCTGCACTTTGCCCTCGAACATGATGTAGGCCCGGTCGACGATGTCGAGCGTCTGCTCGACGTTGTGGTCGGTGATGAGGACGCCGATGCCGCGGTGGCGGAGCCCGGCGACGATGGTCTGGATGTCGTGCACCGCGATCGGGTCCACGCCGGCGAACGGCTCGTCGAGCAGCATGAACTTCGGCTCGGTCACCAGCGCGCGGGTGATCTCCAGCCGGCGCCGCTCTCCGCCGCTCAGGGAGTACGCCTTGCTGCGGCGGAGGTGCTTGATGGACAGCTCGTCCAGCATCCGGTCGAGCCGCTGGTGCCGCTCGGCTCCGGCCGAGGTCGCGGGTCTCCAGGATCGCCAGAATATTTTCCTCGACCGTCATTTTGCGAAAGATCGAGGGCTCCTGGGCGAGGTACCCGATCCCGGCCCGCGCCCGCCGGTACATCGGCGCCCGGGTGAGATCGAGCCCGTCGAGCAGGACCCGGCCGTCGTCCGGCCGGATCAGCCCCGTAATAAGGTAGAACGTCGTGGTCTTTCCCGCCCCGTTCGGGCCCAGCAGTCCGACGATCTCGCCCTGTTGGACCCGCACCGTCACCTGGTCCACCACCCGCCGGCCCTTGAAGCTCTTGAGGAGGTCCATGCCCTCCAGCACGCTGGCGGAGGCGCCTGCGGGGTGACGGGTTCGCGCGCTGGGCCGCGCGGCGTGCCGCCTCGAGCAGCGCCTCGTACACGACCTGCCGCGCCTCGGGCGTCTGCCCCCACCAGGGCACCCGCGGGCTGCACCGGGTTCCAGTCGCTCCCCGGCGGGTCGAGGATCCAGCCTTCGGTGGCGAGCCGGGGCAGGACCGAGCGGGTGAGGTGGTCGCGCACCTCGTCGCCGGTGATCTCGACCTGCGCCGGCCCGTGCGAGCGGCGCGGTGGCAGGCGATGTGCGCCTCCCGGTAGCTCATCACCAGGTCGCCGAAGTCCACCAGTATCGGACGCGCCGGCCGCGCGGGTGATCGCCGCGAGCGCGATCGGGACCGAGGGGTCGCGGTCGCCGAGTGTGGCGATCCACTCCGGGGCGCTCATCGCGCCGGCTCGCGCCGCCCGGGGTGCGAATCCGGCGGGGCGGCGCGCCGAGTCGCTCGCCGCCTCGAGCTGGATGCCGTCCACCTTGCCCGCGGATATCCACCCGCTCCACGCCGCCTCCGGCGGCCAGGCTGTCCTTCATGGTGACCGTGATGGCGTCGCCGCGGGCGTAGTTGATCGAGGGCCGGGCGGGCGACTGCTCGTTCGGCTCGATGTGGTAGGACTGGGCCGCCTTGCGGGCCTCGATCCGGCTCAGCGCGGCGCGCTGGGCGCCGGCGGAGTCGCGGCTGGCGAACCGGGCGACGACCGTGTCGCCCGCGCATCCAGTCGCGGTCCTTGGTGGGCTGCGTGGACGGTCCCGCCCAGCCAGGCCTTGCCGAAGCCTCGGACCTCCTGGAGCTTCTGGCCCGGCGTGTCGAGCGCCAGCGAGTCGGCCTTCATCGCGTAGCTGGGCGAGGTCGCGGAGGGGCGTGACGCTGTCGCCCCAGGCCAGCGTCTGCTCCAGCTTCGCTGGTTCACGTCGAGCGCGATGGTGTCGGCCACGAGATCCCACTCCTTGCTGATCGCGCGGCTGTTTCCCTTGGCCAGCAGGTAGGTGAGCTCCCGTCGATCGAGCTTGAGGTCGATCCGGTTGCCGGTGATGGAGAAGCTGTCGGCGCCGAGACCGCGGAGCACCGGCCGGCCGCCGACGAGGGTGCCGTCGCTTCCGGCGCCGGTGTCGAGCCGAAGCGAGTCGGAGCGGGAGGCGAAGTCGCTTCGGTCCACCGTCACCTTGCCGCCGGCGAAGATCCGATCGTCGCCCTTGAACCGCACCCGGTCGCCCACGATGACGTACGGCTCCGCCGCCTGCCCGCCGGAGTCGGTCGGGAAGTACTCGATCTTCGGCCGGCCGGTGGCGTACATCTCCAGCGTGTCGCGGACGCCCTTCACCACCCGGAGATAGTCCAGCGACGGGCCGGTGAGCGTGGAGCCGGTCGTGAGGTTCCGGGTGGTGACCCTGCCCCGGGCCTCCCAGCGCTCCCGGCTCTTGTAATAGGTGCCGCGGTCGGCGTCCATCGTGAGGGTGGAGTCGCGGTACTTCACCCGGCCGATGAACTGCACCACGTTGCCGCCGTACGCTGCCACGCTGTCGCTCTGCATCGAGATCTTGGTGCCCCGGCAGCTCAGCTGCACGTTGCCGCCGGCGAAGTAGTTGGTGCCCTGGGGCGTCTCGACGCACGCTGCCCTGCCGCTCCACGTTGTCGATCTGGAAGACGCAACGCTGGCTCTGGCCGGCAAGCGGACGCTGGCACATGACGACCGCGGCGCGCGGCGACGGCCGGCCAGCGCCATGCCACGCTCACGGCTTGCCCTCCTGCCCCGGCAGCAGCATGCCGTCGCCCGCGACGCCGCGGGGCCGGTCGGTGACCACGTTGCGGAAGTCGGGATCCGAGCGGAAGCTGTTCCCTTCCAGGTGCTCCTCGCCGCGATCGAAGGTGAAGCGACGGTCGGTGGAGATCTGGTTGGTCGCGTTGTCGTAGCGCAGCCGCTCGGTGGCCAGCCGCCGGCCGTCGGGGGACACCACCACCACCTTGTCGTTCGCTTCCATCGAGCCGTCCTGCCAGCGGTACACGCCGCGCTTGGCGGTGAGCGTGGAGCTCTCCGCGCCCTTCAGGTCGTAGAACGTCACCTTCAGGTTGGTGAGGTTGGTGATCTGGGTCGCCCTCGTAAAAATACGCCGTGTCCGCCTCCACCCGGCTCCGCCGGATGCCGTCGCTGGTCACGTAGTGCGAGAACCCCTCGAGCACCTGGTCGGCGCTGTCCGGCGCCTGGATCGTGGTGGTCGGCCGGGCGCCGGAGTCTTCGCAGCCGGAGGTCGCGGCCATGGCGAGGATCGCGACTGCGGACGGACGGCGACGGGCAGCGTCCGCCGCGATCAGGCGCCGCGTCCGCCGTTCCGCCCTTCCGCCGTTCCGCCCTCCCTCACACCGCCCCCGCCCGCATCAGGTCGTGCAGGTGCACCACGCCTTCGATCCTGCCTCCGTCGGAGACCACCGGCAGGACGATGACGCCGTGCCGCTCCATGGTGCCGACCGCCGCCGCGGCGAGGTCGTCCGGGGCGGTGGTCTTCGGCGTGCGCGTCATCACCTGCGACACCGGCCGGCCGAGAAAGTCGGGGTCGCGCTCGGCCAGCCGGGTGAGGTCGCCGGTGGTGAGCACGCCCGCTGAGCCGTCCATCGGTCCCGATCAGCGCGAGACCGCGGTCGTGGGCCAGGCTCACGACCGCCTCGCGCATGGTGGCGTCCGGCGGCAGGACCCGGCCCGGCGGCAGCATCACGTCGCGCACCCGGAGCAGCAGCCGGCGTCCCAGGCTCCCGCCCGGGTGAAGCGCGGCGAAATCCTCCCGGCCGAAATCCCTTCAGCTCGAGCAGCGCCACCGCCAGCGCGTCGCCCAGCGGCCAGGGCCGCCGTGGTGCTCGCGGTGGGCGCGAGGTCGTGGGGGCACGCCTCCTCGGCCACCGAGCCGTCGAGCACCACCGTCGCCACCCGCGCCAGCGGCGAATCCGGCGCGCCGGTGATGGCGATGATCGGCACCCCGAGCCGCTGGAGCGAGCCGACCAGCCCGAACAGGTCCTGCGACTCGCCGCTCTTGCTCAGCACGATCGCGACGTCGTGTCGGCCCGACGATGCCGAGGTCGCCGTGCAGCGAGTCGATCGGGTGCAGGTAGCTCGCCGGCGTCCCGGTCGACGTGAGCGTCGCCGCGATCTTCCGCGCGACCAGCCCGGACTTGCCGACCCCGGAGACGATGACCCGCCCGCTGGCCGCGGCCAGCAGCCGCACCGCCCGGTCGAACCGCTCGTCCAGCCGGTCCGCCACCGCGGCGACCGCGTCCGCCTCCAGCCGGAGCACGCGCCGGCCCAGCTCGACCAGCGCCGGCGGCGTCAGGCATCCCGCTTCGTCGCGCTCGGTGAAGTAGCGCTCGAGCATCTCGGCCCAGACTCCCCGCGCCTTGAGCAGCGCTTCCACGATCTCCCGCACGGCGCCGTGGCCGCCCGGCGGCGCTGGTCACGCGGTCGGCCACCGCGCGGATCTCGGGGACGGCGTTGGCGACCGCGATCGGGAAGCCCCACCCGCCGCATCACCTGGAGGTCGGCCAGGTCGTCGCCCGACGTACGCGACCTCCTCCCACGCGAGCCCGCGCCGCGAGAGCACCTGTGCTCAGCGCCTCGAGCTTCTCCGGTCCCGGGCACCTGGAGCAGCTCGTCGACCCGCAGCTCTTCCGCCCGCAGCGCGGTGGCCTCGGAGTGGCGGCCGCTCAGCCAGAGCACCGGGATCCCCGCGGTGCGCAGCAGCCGCAGGCCCAGCCCGTCCTGGATGTCGAACCGCTTGAGCTCGACCCGCTCGCCGGCGACCGGTCCGATCCAGATGCCGTTGTCCGTCAGCACGCCATCCACGTCGAGCGCCAGGAGCCGGACCCGGGCCGCCTTCGCCGCGTCAATCTCCATGCGCCCGGGCCCAGAGGTCGAGCGTGCGGTCAAGCAGCTCCGGCAGCCGGTCGAGCGGCCACTGGGTCGCGGCGTCGCTCAGCGCGCGGCCGGATCGGGATGGGTCTCCAGGAAGAACCCGTCCGCGCCCGCGGCCGCGGCCGCGGCGAGGAGCGACGGAATGAACTCCCGCTCGCCCGCCGCTCGATCCCGCGTCACCCATGCCCCGGCTGCTGCACCGAGTGCGTCGCGTCGAAGATGACCGGCGCGCCGGTCGGCGTCGCGCAGCCGGGCGAAGTTCCGCATGTCCACGACCAGATCGCCGTAGCCGAAGAACGTGCCCCGCTCGGTGACCGCGACCTCGCGGCTGCCTCCGCTCCGCACCTTCTCGACCGAGCCCGCCATCCCTTCCGCCGCCATCCACTGCCCCTTCTTCACGTTGACCGGCCGGCCGGTGCGGCCGGCGGCGACCAGCAGGTCGGTCTGCCGGCAGAGGAACGCCGGGATCTGAAGGACGTCCGCGACCTCCGCCGCGGCCGGGCGCCTGGTCCGGCTGGTGGATGTCGGTGAGCACCGGCAGCCCGCTCGCCGCCCGGACCCGCTCCAGCGCCCGCAGTCCCTCCTCCGGTCCCGGGCCGCGCTCGCCGGCCAGCCTGGAGCGGTTGGCCTTGTCGAAGCTCGCCTTGAAGCAGACCGGAACGCCCGCGCCGCTCGGCGAACGGGCCAGCACGTCGGCCACCCGGGGCAGCACGTCGCCCGGCTCGACCACGCACGGGCCCGCGATGACGAACGGCGCGCGCCCGAACGACCAGCCGCTCAACGGGCGGCTTCCGCCATCGCCTTGGGCGCCGGCGACTCCCCGCTGCCGCGCGCCTTCCGGCGCTTGAGCGCCGCGCCGACGAAGCCGGCGAACAGCGGATGCGGCCGGGTGGGCCGCGACTTGAGCTCGGGGTGGAACTGGCAGCCGATGAACCAGGCGTGGTCGGGCAGCTCGATCACCTCGACCAGTCCGCCGTCGGGCGACTGGCCGGAGAGCCGGAGGCCGTACTCGGCCAGCACGTCGCGGTAGGCGTTGTTGACCTCCCAGCGGTGGCGGTGCCGCTCGCTGATCTCGGGCACGCCGTAGGCCTGCGCCGCGCGCGAGCCCGGCCGAAGCCGCGCCGTGTAGGCGCCGAGCCGCATGGTGCCGCCCATGTCGGCGACGTCCCGCTGCGACTGCATGAGCGCGATCACCGGCGTGTCGCAGTCGGGCGCGAACTCGGTGCTGTTGCTCTCCGGCAGCCGGCAGACGTTGCGGGCGAACTCGATGATCGCCACCTGGAGCCCGAGGCAGATGCCGAAGAACGGCAGGTCGTTCTCCCGGGCCCACCGCACGGCGTTCACCATCCCCTCGATGCCCCGCTCGCCGAAGCCGCCGGGCACCAGCACGCCGTCGAACCCGGCCAGCGCCTTCCCGGCCGCCTCCTGATCGGGGAAGCGATCGCTGGCGATCCACTCGATCTCCACCCGCGCGTCGTTCGCGATGCCGCCGTGGATCAGCGCCTCCTGCACCGACTTGTAGGCGTCGTGCAGCGCGGTGTACTTGCCGACCACCGCGATGCGCACCTTGTGCGACGGGCCGGAGCACCCGGGCGACGATCGCCTCCCAGGCGCCGAGATCGGGCTCCTTGGTCTCGAGCCGGAGCCGCTCGCACACCACCCGGTCGAGCCCCTGCTCGTGGAAGCGAAGCGGGATCTCGTAGATCGAGCTGACGTCGGGGCTCTCGATCACGCAGTCGAAGTCCACGTTGCAGAAGAGCGCGATCTTGCGCTTGATGTCGGCGGAGATGGCCTGCTCGCTCCGGCAGATGAGGATGTCGGGCTGAATCCCGATCTGCATGAGCTCGCGCACCGAGTGCTGGGTCGGCTTGGTCTTGAGCTCGCCGGCGGCGGCGATGAAGGGCACCAGGGTGAGGTGGATGACGAGCGCGTTGTCCCGCCCCACCTCCTGGCGGAACTGCCGGATCGCCTCGAGGAACGGCAGCGACTCGATGTCGCCCACCGTGCCGCCGATCTCGGTGATCACCACGTCGTGTCCGGGCGCGGTGCGGCGGATGGCGTTCTTGATCTCGTCGGTGATGTGGGGGATGACCTGCACGGTGCTGCCCAGGTACTCGCCCCGCCGCTCCTTGTTGATGACCGACTGGTAGATCCGCCCGGTGGTGATGTTGTTCTGCTGGGAGAGCGAGCGGTCGATGAAGCGCTCGTAGTGGCCGAGGTCGAGATCGGTCTCGGCGCCGTCGTCGGTCACGAACACCTCGCCGTGCTGGAACGGCGACATGGTGCCCGGGTCCACGTTGATGTACGGGTCGAACTTCTGCATCGTGACGTTCAGCCCGCGCTCCACGAGCAGCCGTCCAAGCGACGCGGCGGCGATGCCTTTCCCGAGGGAAGAGACGACGCCGCCGGTGACGAAGATGTACTTGGTCGCGTTCGGACCCGGATTCATAGCTTCACCTCTGAAGTGCTTGCCAATGGGCTTCCGCCCGTCGAAGGTCGTCCGGTGTGTCCACCCCGGGCTCGACCGGCTCGGTCAGCCGGGCGACTCCGATCGAGAGGCCGTGGTGCAGCGCCCGGAGCTGCTCCAGGCGCTCGGCCAGCTCCGCCGGACTGGGCTCGAGCCGGGCCCATCGCCGCAGCGCATCGCGGGAGTAGGCGTAGATCCCGAGATGCTGCCAGTACAGTCGCGCGCCCGGATCGGATGCATCGCGCCGGTGCGGGATCACGGCGCTGGAGAAATAGAGCGCCCGCCCCTCCGCGTCGGTCACCACCTTCACCCGCGAGGGATCGCCGGCCAGCTCGGGGTCGAGCGGTGCCGCCGCCGTGCCGATGTCGTCGCCCTGCGCCACCCGGTCGATGGAGCCCGCGAGCGCCTCTCGGGCGAGGAACGGCTCGTCGCCCTGCACGTTGACCACGGCGTCGAACCCGGCGAACTCGGGGCGCGCCGCCACCTCGGCGACCCGGTCGGTACCGGTGAGGTGGCCGCGCTCGGTGAGCACCGCGCGGATCCGCGACCGCTCGACCACCTGCGCCACCATCGGCGAGTCGGTCGCCACCACCAGCTCATCGGCCAGACCATGCTCCTGCACGCGCTGGATGACCCGGGTGATGAGGGGTTCGCCGGCCAGCATCTGGAGCGGTTTGTTGGGGAGTCGGGTCGAGCCAAGACGTGCTGGAATGACACCAAGGACGCGCATCACGGAAGCTAATCGAGAGCCAGGGTGGAGTCAAAACGTCGTGCCTGCAGGAAGCCGCAGGCGACTGGCTCTCAGTTATCAGCTTACAATCGAACGGCTTAGGCGGCGAGCTGCGAGGAAGTTGGCGAGCAGGCGTTTCCCCGGTGCGGTGCCGACGGATTCGGGGTGAAACTGCACCCCATAGATGGGCAGCGACCGGTGACAGAGCGCCATGATCTCGGTGCCCGCTGGCTGATCGTCGGACCAGGCCGTCACCTCCAGCTCCTCGGGCAGGTCCTCGGGCGACACGACCAGCGAATGGTACCGCATCGCCTCGAAGGGAGCCGGAATCCCGCGGAACAGCGGATGGCCGGTGTGCGCGACCGGCGTGGTCTTCCCGTGCATGAGCCGGTCGGCGCGAACGACCCTACCCCCGAACGCCTCGCCGATCGCCTGATGTCCGAGACAGACGCCGAGCACCGGCACGCGTCCGGCGGCGGCGCGGATCAAGGGCACCGAGATGCCGGCTTCGCGGGGGGTGCATGGGCCGGGCGAGACGACGATGGCGGCGGGATGGAGCTCGAGGACGCCCTCGACGCTCAAGGCATCGTTCCGGTAGACTACCGGGTCGGCGCCCAACTCGCCGGCGTACTGGACGAGGTTGTAGGTGAAGCTGTCGTAGTTGTCCAGGACGAGGAGCATCGTCCGCGGAAGCTATTCCGAATCGGCCTCCTCCGCTATGCGCTTGCGCGCCTCGGTGCGGATCGAGTCGCGAAACTTCCGGGTGGAGGCGCGAATGGAATCGGCCCGCGCCCACTTCGCGCGCCACCGCTGCTTCGATCGAGTCGGCATTGGGCACGGTGATCTCCGCGGAGCGAATCCCCCGCGCTGGCCCGCGCGGAGTCGACCGCGAAGTCGAGCTCCTGGAGCTCCTTGACCACCTCGGCGGGGAGCAGCAACGGCACCTCGACGTCGCCCGGGCTGAAAGTGGCGACACCGTACTCGACGAGATCGGGTGGCGTGGAATCCCCCGGCAGGCAGCGGAATGCCCCGTCGCGGTCCCGGTTGACCCGGATGTTGACGCCATCGTGCGTGCTGTCGCCCTCGAAGTTGGCGGCGAGGCGGCAACCGGACAGTCCTTGGGCGAGGAGGGAGTCGGTGAGCTTCACCGCCAGCTCGACGTCGGTCACGTGGGAGGGAGATTCCCGGTTCAAGGTCACGTGATCGAGGTTGCCGAGCCGTTCCCCCGCGAGCACGAACGGGATCAGAGCCGAGCGGGATGGTGATGGGTCCGCTCGCCCTCGACCACGCTGTGGACCTTGGCGATGCCGCCCCTGACGATGCTGACGCCGATCATCCCGACGGCGAAGATGCCTAGGGCTCCCAACAGGATCTGAGCCAGTAGTTGCGCATAGGTTCACTCCAAGCGATCCGGGCCAGGGTCCCGGGCAGAGGCGCCGGGAAGCGGCCCCAAGGCCATAGAATGTTTCAACTAGAGACGCCAAGAGGCAAGGGAAAGTTTCAGTGATCGAGGCTCGAAGGCCTTCACAAGGTGTATGGCGACCTCGCCGCGGTCCAGGACCTCTCCTTCCGGGTGCTGCCCGGGGAGGTCGTCGGGCTGGTGGGGCCCAACGGCGCGGGGAAGACGACCACCCTGCATTGCCTGGCCGGCATCACGGTTCCCACCCGGGGCCGGATCCGGGTGGCCGGCCACGACCTTGCCGCCGATCCGGTGGCGGCGAAGTCCGCACTCGCCTTCGTGCCCGACGAGCCTCACCTCTTCGAATACCTCACCGTCGAGGAGCACCTCCGCTTCGTGGCGCGGCTCTATCGGGTGGCGGACGTCGAGCGACGGGTGCCCGGCGTGCTGCGGGAGATGGAGCTGGAGGACCGGCGCGGCGCCCTGCCGGAGGAGCTCTCCCGAGGCATGAAGCAGAAGCTGGCGATCGCCTGCGCCCTCATCCACGAGCCGAAGGCGCTCCTGCTGGACGAGCCGCTCACCGGCCTCGACCCCGTCGGCATCCGGCGGATGAAGGCGACCATCCTGGATCATGCCCGGGCCGGCGCGGCGGTGATCCTCAGCTCGCACCTGCTCCACCTGGTCGAGGAGATCTGCACCCGGGTTCTGATCATGCGGCGTGGGCGCGTGCTCGCCTTCGGGACCATCGCCGAGATCGTCGCGGCGCGGCCGGATCTGGCGGGGCTCAAGCTGGAGGACGTGTTCCTCGGGCTGGTCGGCCAGGACGGTCCGGACGAGGACGTGACCGGTCCGCTCGGCTATCTCGCCGCGCGATCGACCCGCAACCGGCTCGCCCGACAGCTGCGGCGCCTGCGCACACCGCGCTACGCGGTCGCACTCGCTGCTGGGCCTGGCCTACCTCTGGGCGATCGGTGTCAGACAGCGGCCTGGCTCCGGGCCGCCGGACGTGAGCCCCGCGACGGTCGAGCTTCTCGCGGCGGCCGGCGTGACGGCTCGTTCTCGCTGTGGACCTGGATCTTCGGCGCGGATCGACGGGCGCTCGCCTTCTCGCGGGCGGAGGTGACCTGGCTCTTCCCCGCTCCGGTCACGCGGCGCGCAGCTCATCCAATACAAGCTGCTCCGCGGCCAGGTCGTCATCCTGTTCAACGTTCTCCTGTGGACCTTTCTGCTGTCGCGGGGGCTGGGCCGGTGCCGGGCCATGGCGGCGCGCGGGCGCCATCTGGATCCTGCTCACCACCCTGGCCCTGCACCGCCTGGGCGTCGCGCTGCTCCGGAGCAGCCTGGTGGAGCACGGCGCCGTGGCGATCCGGGCCCGCGCGGTCACGCTGACGCTCGTGGGCATCGTCGGCCATCGCAGTACTGGTGGATGCGATCCAGGCCGCGCCGCTTCTCAGCCGCGGCCTGGGAGCTCGGTCTGAAGGAGTTCTTCGCGGCGGCGACGGCGCCGTGCGGGACGTCCCGTACCGGCCGCGCTGCTGCTCCCGGGGCGACTGCTGACCGGCCGATGCTCGCCGACCGGCTGGAGCGAGTGGGCGACGGCGCTGCTCCCGGCGCTGGCGATCCTGCTGGCGCACTACGTCTGGGTGGTCCGATCCGATGCCGCCTTCGAGGAGTCGGCGGCGGCGGCGGCGCTGGCGCGGCACCACGCCGGCCGCACGCCGGCCGGCGCTCGACGGCTCAGCGCGCGGCCGATTCCCCGGCTGGCTACGGCGGGCTGGCCCGGCGGGGCCCTGCTGTGGAAGAATCGTGGCGTTCGTCATCCGCACCGGTCGGGCGAGAGGACTGGTGCTGGCGTTCGCGGCGGCGGCGGTCGCCGTCGGACTCCTCTCGGCCGGCGGGCGAAGCGCCGCGCTGCTGGAGATCGTGGGATGGCTGGCGGCGATGTGGGCGGGTTTCCTGCTGGTGCTGGGCCCGCAGTGGGTCAGGAACGATCTGCGGACCGATCTCGCGAGACTGGCGCTGCTGCGCAGCTATCCGTTGAGGGGCCGGACCGTCGTGGGCGCGGAGACTGCCGGGCTCGACGGCGGTGCTGACGGCGTTGCAGCTGGGCCTCGTCGGCATCGCCTACCTCGCATTCTGGGGTGCGGCAGTGTCGGAGCCGTCGCCCGACGGTGCGAACGGCGGTGCTGGCGGCGGCGGTGGTGTTCCTGCCGGCCATCAACTATCTCGCGATGCTGATCCAGAACGGGGCCGCGCTCCTGCTGCCCGCGTGGGTTCGGCTCGGTCGCGGACCGGCCCATCGGCGTCGAGGCCCTGGGCCACAACATGCTGGTGATGTCGGGATTCCTGGTGATCCTGGCCATTCTGCTCGTGGCCCCCGCCGCCTCTGCGGAGCGGTTTTCGTCGGGCTCGAGCCGGCCATGGGCTGGTGGGCGGCGGGCCCGGCATCCGCGGCCGCGCTCATCGTCACCGCGCTGGAGGCGGCGATGGCTGTTGGCTCGGCTCGGGCAGGTGTTCGAGGCGACCGACCCGTCAGTGCCGTCGTCGACCTGAGCAGTCGATTCGACCTGGGCAGCCATCGGTCATCGCGCCTGCAGGTACCGCTTCCGGATCTTGGCCACGACCGAGTAGGCCGGATCCACGATGTTGGCGACGCGTGCTCTCACCCACCTGACCGACCAGGGTGTACGCGTCGAGCCGGTCGAATCCGTACTCCTGCTCCATCCACTCGATCAGCTCGACGTGAGCGAGACGGAACGCGTCGATGAGCGGGCGCCCGCTCCCGACGACCATGATGTGGTCTCGATCCTCGAGCCGCGGCCAGTCGATGGTCCTGCCCTTGACCACATCGATCTTGAGCACGACATCCATGCTGGTCTCGAGACCGGTGCCCGCCACTTCGCCGTGGCCCTGCCGGGCGTGGCCGTCGCCGAAATAGAAGTACGCGCCGTCGTGGAAGACCGGCAGGTAGACCGTCGTCCCCTCCCGCACCTCCTGGGCGTCCATGTTGCCGCCGAAGTCGCCGGGCCAGAGGCCGGCGAACGCCTCCTCGCCGCGAGGAGCGACGGCCACCCGCCCGAGCATCGGCTGGAGATCGATCTCCATCCGCTTCACCCGGCTGTTCGGCATCTCGGTGACTCCGACCATGCGAGTGGTGTCGAGCCGCCAGAGGTAGCGCCGGGGCGTGATCGGCTCGTTCAGGAGGCGGACCCGGCTGTCGGTGGCGAGTCCGCCGAAGTCGGAGTACACCTGTGAGGCCGCGAGGCCGTGATTCGGCCGCACCTTCAGGATCTGGATCTTGAGCATGTCCCGGGTGGTCGCGCCCTCGATGAAGATCGGGCCGACCTCTCCCGGAAACGCTCCGCCTGCCTCGCTGTAGTAGGCGCCGAAATGGGTTCGGCTCACGAGCACGGTCCCCGGGCGAACCCGGAGCACCGGCTCCCGCACTGCGAAGGTGGGCTGTTGCACCGTCGGGGTGAACCGGACCGTGTCCTGCGCCGGGAGCGAGGCGGGAACGAGCAGCAAGAGCAGCACACACGACCGGATCATGGGAGTGCCTCCTCGACATCTGAGGTCGGGTGGGCCGGACCACGACGGCTCAGCCGCGGGGGTGAAACTGCTTGTGAACGGAGCGGAGGTATTCGCGGTCCACGTGGGTGTAGATCTGGGTGGTGGAGAGGTCCGCATGGCCGAGCATCTCCTGCACCGCGCGGAGATCGGCGCCGCCCTCGAGCAGATGGGTCGCGAAGCTGTGCCGCAGGGTATGCGGGGTGACCCGCTTCCGGATGCCGGCGCGCTCGGCCGCGCGCTTCACGATGCCCCAGGCGCCCACCCGGGACAGCGGCTCGCCTCTCGCGTTCAGCAGGACTCGTCCGCCGCTCTTCCCGCGATCCAGCGTCGGGCGCAGCGAGTGCAGGTAGACCGACACCGCGCCGATCATGGTGCGTCCGATCGGCACCAGCCGCTGCTTGCCGCCCTTTCCCAGAATCCGGACCAGGCTCTCGGTGCAGCAGCAGGTCGGTGAGGAGCAGACCGCAGAGCTCCGACACGCGCAGGCCCGCGCCGTAGCCCAGCTCGAGCAGCGCCCGGTCGCGCCACCCGAGCGGATCGTCGATGCCCGGAGCGCGCGAGCAGCGCCTCGACCTCCCGCACGCTCAGCGTGTCGGGCAGCGTCCGGCCGCGCCGCGGCGTCTCCAGCCGGTCGCTCGGGTCCTCGGCGACCCGGCCCTCGCCCACCAGGAAGCCGTAGTACGTCCGGATGGCGGAGACCTCCCGCCGGATCGTCGCGGCGCTGAGGCCGAGATCCTTCAGCAGGTAGACGAAGTCGCGGAGCAGCGGGCGGCCGACCCGGCCGGGATCGCGCACGCCCCGCGAGAAGGCGAACTCGCCCATCCGGCGCAGATCGCGAAGGTACGCCTCGACGGTGTTGGGGCTGTGGCCGGCCTCGAGGGAGAGAAAGTCGCGGAAGCCCTCGAGCCAGAAATCGCGGTCGATCTGGTCGCGGACCGCCGGCGCCGTCATTCGCGTCTCGCCGAGTCCGGAGCCGCCGGCGCACTTCGGCCACCTCGGCGGGCGCCGACGCCGAGCAGCTCCGCCGCGACGGCCATCAGCCGGTCCTCCTGGCGCACCGATGGCGCCGTCGCCGAAGGCGACGGTCCACATCCGCTCCACCAGCTCAAGACGCTGGGCGCGGCCGAAACGTTGACGGAGCCGGTCGGCGTAGAGCGCGAACCGGGTCCGGCGCTCCTCCTCCGGGGCCGGCTCCGGCAGCGACCGGCCCGACGCGAGGCCCCAGCGCTCGCGCAGATGTCCGGCGACCAGCTCGCGGTCCTCCGGGCGTGAGCACCGGATCGGCATAGGCCAGCTCGAGCACCAGGAGCGCCGCCGCCTCCCGCGCGGATCCTTCCGCGATGTCGGTGCCCTGCGAGGAACGACGGCGCCGCGGGGTCGAGCGCGTCCCGGGTCGCGTGCCAGAGCCGCTCCCGGGCCCGCCGGCGCCGGCGCGCCCAGTACCACGCGGCACCCACGGCGACCAGGACCAGCCGGTGACGATGCCCATCGTCCGGTTCACGCCCTCGAGGATGCCGACGATCCGCGTCCCAGTCGGCGCCGATCAGCGAGCCGAGCAGGGTGATGCCGCCGTACCAGATCGCCGACGCGAGCGGCCATCGGCACGAAGGTCCGGACGGCGCCCGAGCCGCACCAGCCCGGCGAACGGCGGCACCACCGCCCGGATGCCGGGAAGGAACCGGCTGATGAAGATGCCGGCGATGCCGAAGCGGAGATACTCGCGCTCGATGACGGCGAGCGACCGGGGCGCGAGCAGGCGACGGCCGGTGCGGCTGGCGAACAGCCGGTGGCCGTAGCGGCGGGCCGCCGAGATAGACCAGCGCCGGCGCCGGCGAGGTTGGCGATCCAGGTGACGAGGAAGACGAGCAGCGGAGTGGTGACGCCGCGATGGGAGAGGAACGCGCCCAGCGCGACGGCCGCATCGGAGGGCACCGGCGGCACGACGTTCTCCACCGCGGCGAGCAGGGCGAGCACGCCGTAGACCGCCGCCGGCGGAAGGCTCGAGACCCAGTCCAGCAGGGCTTCGATCAGCGTGCCTCCAGCACGGCGACGGCGATCACGGCCAGCCCTTCACCCCTCCCGATGAATCCCATGCCCTCGTTGGTCTTCGCCTTGACGCTGATGGCGCCGCGGCGGAGCGCCGAGCCTGCCCGGCGAGCGACGCCGCCATGGCCGGGAGATGGGGGCCGAGCCGGGGCGCCTCGGTGATGACGGTGAGGTCGGCCTGCACCAGCGCGTGGCCGCGCCCGCTGCACCAGCTCGTGCGCGGTGCGCAGGAGCTCCATCGAGTCGGCGTCCTTCCACTGCGGGATCGGTGTCGGGAAAGAGCTGGCCGATGTTGCCGGCGGCGGCGGCGCCCAGGATGGCGTCGGTCAGCGCGTGGGCGACCGCGTCGGCGTCGGAGTGGCCGGCGAGGCCGCGCGCGCCGGGGATGCGCACGCCCGCGAGCACCAGCGGGCGCGCATCGGTGAAGCGGTGGGAGTCGTAGCCGATGCCGACTCGCATGGCGGACGGCGGCCGGGCGGTCGGGCGGACGCCGGTCCACGCGGGAACCGCGCCTCGGACGGAGCCTCGCCGTCCGCCGCCCGCCGCCGCCGCTCATGCCGCCGCGACCTCCTCGATGACCGAGTAGTCCTGCCGCCGCCGGCGCGGCTGGTAGCCGGCGTCCCGGATGATGCGGTCGATCTCGCCCAGCGTGGTGCGGTAGGTGGTGCCCGCCGCGGAGACGACGTTCTCCTCCATCATCAGGCTGCCGTAGTCGTTGGCGCCGAAGCGGAGGGCGATCTGCCCGACCTTGTGCCCCATCGTGACCCAGGACGACTGGAGGTTGGGCACGTTGTCGAGCACGATGCGGGCGAGCGCGAGCGTGCGGAGATAGGTGACCGCGTCGGTCTTCTGGTAGTGCGACATCTCCGGCGTGCCCTCGGGCTGCAGCGGCCAGCAGATGAACGCGGTGAAGCCGCCGGTGCGCGCCTGGAGCTCGCGCACGCGGAACAGGTGCTCGATCCGGTCGGCGAGGGTCTCGCCCAGGCCGTACATCATGGTGACCGAGGTCTTCATTCCCTGGCGGTGGGCCTCCTCCTGCACGCCGAGCCACTCCTCGGTCTGCGCCTTCTTCTTGGCCACCCGCTCCCGGATCTCGTCCACCAGGATCTCGCCGCCGCCGCCCGGGATGCTGTCGAGCCCCGCCGCCCGCAGCTCGCGGACCACCTCGGGCACCGGCGAGGCCGAACCGCTCGCTGAAGAACACCACCTCGCTCGGGCGAGAAGCCGTGGATGTGGATCGGGTGGTTGCGCTTGATGTAGCGCATCAGCTCGAGGTACCACTCGAACGGGATGTACGGGTTGTGGCCGCCCTGCAGGAGGATCTGCACCCCGCCGATCGCCTTGCACTCGTCGATCTTGGCGCCGATCTCCTCGAAGCTCAGCACGTACCCTTCGGCGTGGCGGGGCCGGCGGTAGAACGCGCAGAACTCGCAGTCGGCGACGCAGACGTTGGTGTAGTTGATGTTCCGGTCGATGATGTAGGTGACGACGTTCTCCGGGTGCTGCCGCCACCGCTCGGCGTCGGCGAGCCGGCCCAGCTCGAGGAGCGGGGCGCTGCTCGTAGAGCTCGAGGCAGGCTCTTGAATTCACTTGAGGTGCGGTCTACAACGCTCATAGTTGCAATCCCTTACGTCATGGTCAACCCACGCTGCCCGACGATACCCGCGCTGCGCCCGGGATGACCTGCCTACGCCGCCGAGATGAACGACAGCGACCCGTCCGGCACCAGTCCCTCCTGCGCCAGGCGCCGGAAGAAGTCGGTGAGCCCGGCCAGGTGGCGGTAGGACAGCGCGTAGTCGAGGTCGCCGAGATACTCGCGGCAGACCGGCTCGGCGACCCCGGTGCGGCGGTGCGCCTCCCGCGCCAGCTCGTCGAGGTGCGCCAGGCCCCAGGCGCGCGACTCCAGGAGCCCCCGGTGCACCGCCTGCACCGCCGGCCCGCGCGCGTCGCGGCGGGCGGCCCAGACGGCGAAGACGAAGGGCAGCCCGGTCCACTCCTTCCACGCCTCGCCCAGGTCGACGCGCACCGGATAGCGCGCCTGCGCGCGCCAGCAGCAGGGCGGCGTCGCCGATCACCAGCACCGCCTCGTGCGGCAGGCCGTCCAGCGCGGCGAGGTCGGCGGCCTCCGCGCGCGCGGTGGCGAAGTGCGGGCGCACGCCCCAGCGGTGCCGGCAGAGCAGCTCGAGCAGCAGCACCGAAGTGCGGGAGGACGCCGTCACCAGGATGGTGCGGCGGTCGAGCTCGGCGACCGGGCGGCGGGAGAAGAGCGCCACGCTGTGGACCGGGCCGTCGCAGGTGATGGCCAGATCGGGCAGCAGGTGGTACGCCGCGGCGTTTCGGGCGTACTCCACCGCCGAGACCACGCTCACCTGGAGCTCGCCCGCGGCCAGCAGGTCGTTCAGCTCGGACGCGGTGCCGGTCACCAGCTCGGCCGGCACGCTCACCAGCCCGCGGTCGATGGCGCCGTAGACCGGGTAGCAGTTGATCCAGGGAATGCGGCCGAGCTTCATGCGGCGTGCACCACGGGCAGCGCCGCGCCGCGCCGCATGGCCGGCTCGGGCGGCGGATCGTCGAACTGGTCGCGCACCGACTGGTAGAGGCTGTCGCGCTCGACCGGCCGCTTCCCCGCTCCGCGGATCAGCCGCACCAGCTCGAGATACGGCAGGTGCATGTCGGTGAGCGCGCCGGCCTCGTGATAGATCCGCTCGTAGACCACCGTGCCCTCGACGTCGTCGCAGCCGAAGTCGAGCGCGATCTGCGAGAGGAACGGCGTCACCATCGGCCAGTGGGTCTTCACGTGCGGGATGTTGTCGAGGAACAGCCGGCCGACGGCGATGTTCTTGAGATCCTCGTAGCCGGTCGTGGCGGTGCCGACCCGGCCCATCTCCTCGCCCAGCTCGTTGTGGTCGGGGTGATAGGCCAGCGGGATGTAGGTGAGGAAGCCGCCGGTCTCGTCCTGCAGCGCGCGCAGCATGGCGACAGGTGCGCGATCCGGTCCTCGGCCGTCTCGACGTGGCCGTAGAGCATGGTGCAGTTGGTGGGGATGCCCAGCTCGTGGGCCACGCGGTGCACCCGAGCCACTCCTCGCCGGTCAGCTTCCGCTCGGCGATCGTGGCGCGCACCGCGGTGCTGAACACCTCGGCGCCGCCGCCCGGCAGGCTGGTGAGGCCCGCCTCCTTCATCGCGAGCAGCACCTCGCGCTCGGAGATCTTCTCGATCCGCGCCAGGTGGGCGATCTCGACCGCGGTCAGCGCCTTGATGTGCACCTGCGGGTGGCGCTCCTTGAGCCCGCGGATCATGTCGGTGTAGTAGCTGAGCCGGAGCTTGGGATGCAGCCCGCCGACGATGTGGAACTCGCGGGTCGGCATCCCGCGGGCCTGCTCCGCTTCGTGGAACACCTCGTCCAGCGAGCGGGTGTAGGCGCCGTCCTCCTTCGGCATCCGCGCGAACGAGCAGAACACGCAGGTGTTCCGCAGGATGCAGACGTTGGTCGGGTTGATGTGCTGGTTGGCGGAGAAGAAGACCCGGTCGCCGTTGCGGCGCCGGTTGGCGAAATCGGCGAGCGTGCCCAGGCCCGAGGAGATCGGTGGTGGCGTAGAGCGCGACGCCCGTCGGCCGGCGTGAGGCGCTCGCCCGCCATCACCTTGTCGGCGATGGGGCGCAGCGGGGGGTCGCGCAGACGGGCTCCATCGATCGGCGCCGGACATCCTATCTCCTTGCGGCTACGGAGGTAACGGATGCCGCAATCTACACCAGGGCGGCGCCGCACGGTGCCAGCGACGCGACCAGTGGATGGCTGCGCGCTCAGGGACGCCTAGGACCGGAAGCGCTCACCGCGAGCGTCACGTTGTGGCCGCCGAACCCGAACGAGTTGGAGAGCGCGACGTCGACTTCGCCGCTCGACCTTGCGGTTGGGGGCGCAGTCGAGGTCGCACTCGGGATCGGGAGTGAACTGGTTGATGGTGGGCGGGATGGTGCCGCAGGTCGTCGGCGAGGAGCGAGACGACGAACTCGAGCGCGCCCGCCGCGCCGAGCAGGTGGCCGGTCATCGACTTGGTGGAGCCGAAGACGAGCTTCCGGGCCTGCTCGCCGAACACCGCCTTGACCGCCTCGGTCTCGGCGACGTCGCCCTGCTGGGTCGAGGTGCCGTGGGCGTTGACGTAGCCCACCCGGGTGGGCTCGATCCTGCCGTCCGCGAGGCAGGCCCGCATGGCGCGCTGGGCGCCCTTCGCCGTGCTCGGCGGGCGAGGTGATGTGGTAGGCGTCGCCGCTCGCGCCGTAGCCGAGCACCTCGCCCAGGATCCGGGCGCCCCGGCGCCTCCGCGTGCTCCAGGCTCTCCAGCACGACGATCGCGCCGCCGTCGCCGAGCACGAACCCGTCGCGGTCCTGGTCGAACGGCCGGCTGGCCGTCTCGGGCGAGTCGTTCCGGGCTGGAGAGCGCCTTCATGTTGGGGAACGCGGCGACGGTGAGGCCGGTGATGGCGGCCTCGGCGCCGCCGGTGACCATCGCGTCGGCCACGCCCGTGGCGGATCAGGTTGAACGACTCGCCGATCGCGTGGGCCGACGAGGCGCAGGCCGACACGGTGGCGAAGTTCGGGCCCTTGAGGCCGATAGCGGATGGAGACCAGGCCCGGCGGCGATGTCGGGGATGAACATCGGGACGAAGAACGGGGAGACCCGGTCGGGGCCCTTGGTGATGTACGCCGTGCAGTTGTCCTCGTAGGTCTGCATCCCGCCGATGCCGCTGCCGATCACCACGCCGGTGCGCTCGGGCGACGGGACGCTCGCGGTCGAGGCCCGCCTGGGTCACCGCCTGGTGCGCCGCGGCGAGGGCGAACTGGGCGAAGAGGTCGTACCGCCGCGCTTCCTTCTTGTCGATGTACTGCAGCGGGTCGAAGCCCTTCACCTCGCAGGCGAACCGGACCGAGAGCTGCGCGGGGTCGAACTTGGTGATCGGTGCCGCGCCCGGCGTGCCGGCGAGCAGCGCGGACCAGGTGGACTCGACGTCATTCCCGACCGGAGTCACCAGCCCGAGGCCGGTGACGACGACACGACGCGTCAAGCTTACTTCCCGATCTTCTCGTGGAGGTAGTTCATCGCATCGCCGACGGTGCGGAGCTTCTCCGCGTCCTCGTCGGGGATGTCGATGTCGAACTCCTTCTCGAACGCCATGACCAGCTCGACGGTGTCGAGGCTGTCGGCGCCGAGGTCCTCCATGAAGCTCGCCTCGTTGGTCAGCTTCTCGCGCTCGACGCCCAGCTCCTCGACGATGATGTCCTTGACCTTCTCTTCGACGTTGCTCATGTGGTCCTCGATTGGAGATTCAGGGTCACGTCAGATGACCATGCCACCGTCGACCACCAGCACCTGGCCGGTGATGTAGGCGGCGAGATCGGAGGCGAGGAACAGGACCGCGCCGGCCACGTCCTCGGGCCGTCCCAGGCGCCCCAGCGCGATGCCCTGTAATAATGTGGCCTTCGCGGCCTCGGGCAAGCCGCTGGTCATGTCGGTCTCGATGTATCCCGGGCGCGATGCAGTTGGCCAGGATGCCGCGGCCGGCGTACTCCTTGGCCACCGACTTGGTGAACCCGATCAGGCCGGCCTTGCTCGCCGCGTAGTTGGCCTGGCCCTTGTTGCCGGTCAGCCCGACGATGCTGCGTGATGTTGATGATGCGGCCGCTCCGGCGCTTCATCATGCCCTTGATCGCGCCGCGGGTGGTGTGGAACGCGCCCTTCAGGTTGGCGTCCAGCACCGCGTCCCAGTCCTCGTCGCTGAGCCGGAGCAGGATGTTGTCGCGGGTGAGGCCGGCGTTGTTGACCAGGATGTCGATCGGGCCCGAGCGCCGCTTCCGCCGCGGCAAGCGCCGCTCCGACCTGCTCCGCCACCGCGACGTCGCAGCCCGACGCCGGCGGCGCGCTCGCCCAGCTCCGCCGCCACCGTCGCGGGCGCGCTCGGCGTCGCGGCCGACGATCGCGACCTTCGCGCCGGCGCCGTGCAGCGCGCGCGCGATGGCGCGGCCGATGCCGCGGGTGCTGCCGGTGACGAAGGCGACCTTGCCGGTGAGGTCGATGGCGTGGCATCATGCGAGGAACTTCTCCACCTCGTCCGCCGTCCCAAGCGTCGACCGTGCTGCGCGCCCGGGCACGATCCGCTTGAGCAGGCCCGACAGCACGTTGCCCGGCCCGACCTCGACGAACGTCGCGTCCGGCGCCAGCTCGGCGGCGGCGCGCATGCAGGCGACCCAGCGCACCGGCGCGGTGAGCTGGTCGGCGAGCAGGCGCTTCGCGTCCGACGCCGGTGCGCACCGCGCTCGCCGCTCGCGTTGGCGATGACCGGGAACGCGGGATCGGCGAAGGCAGCCGACGCCGAGCGCTTCGCGGAGGCCGTCCACCGCCGGCGCCATCAGCGGCGAGTGAAACGCGCCGCTCACCTTGAGCGGCACCACCCGCTTGGCGCCGCGCGCCTTGCAGCCGTCGCCGGCGGCGGCGACCGCGGCGGGGTCGCCGGAGATGACGGTCTGGTCGGGCGCGTTGAGGTTGGCGGCGACCGCCACGCCGCCGTTCGCCCGAGGCCTCGTCGCAGGCGGCCTCGACCTCGGCGGTCGCCAGGCCGAGCACCGCGGCCATCGCGCCCGGGCCGGGCCTGGCCCGCCTCGAGCATCAGCTCGCCGCGCCGGCGCACCAGCCGAGCCGCATCGGCCACCGTGAGCGTGCCGGCGGCGACGTGCGCGCTGTACTCGCCGAGGCTGTGGCCCGCGCCGGCCGCCACCGTGCCGAGCCGCTCGGCGACCACGGCGAGCACCGCGGCGGAGTGGGCGAGGATCGCGGGCTGGGCGTTGTGGGTGAGGGTGAGCTCGTCCTCGGGGCCCTCCCACATGATGCGCGAGAGCGGGACGCCGAGGGCCTCGTCGATGGCGGCGAAGGTGTCGCGCGCGACGGGAAAGCGCTCGGCGAGGTCCTTCCCCATCCCGACCCGCTGCGCTCCCTGGCCGGGGCACATCAACACCGTCACCACCGGACGACGGCGCTCCCCCAGGTGAACCCGGCGCCGAACGCGACCAGCAGGAGGAGCGAGCCCGGGCCCGACGCGTCCCTCCGCCACCGCCTGGTCGAGCGCGAGCGGGATCGAGGCGGACGACGTGTTGCCGTAGCGGTCGACGTTCACCATCACCTTGTCCATCGGGATGCCGGCGTGCTTCGCGGTGGCCTCGATGATCCGGAGGTTGGCCTGGTGCGGGATCAGGAGGTCGATCTGATCGGCCGTGACGCCGGCGCGGGTGAGCGCCTCGTCGCAGGCCTCCGCCATGGCGAGCACCGCGGCCTTGAACACCTCGCGGCCCGCCATCTTCATGTAGTGCGACCGCTCGCAGACCACCTTCTCGCTGATCGGATCGGCGGCGCCGCCGCCGGGCCGGTAGAGCAGCGGCGCGAGCCTGCCGTCGGACTTGATGAAGGTGGAGAGGATGCCGCGCCCGGGCTGGGTCGACGCGGCGCACGACCGAGGCGCCCGCGCCGTCGCCGAACAGGATCGCGGTGGAGCGGTCCTGAAGTCGGTGATGGTGGACAGCTTCTCGGCGCCCGACCACGAGCACGGTCCGGCTCTGGCCCGACGCGATGAGCCCTTCGGCGACGGTGAGGGCGTAGATGTAGCCGGGACAGGCGGCGGCGACGTCGAACGCCGCGGCGTTGTCGGCGCCGAGCAGCGCCTGGAGGTCGCAGGCGGTGGACGGCAGCAGCCGGTCGGGGCTCGCGGTGGCGAGCACGATGCGTCGAGCTCGTCGGGGCTGACGCCCGGCGCGCTCGCAGCGCGATCTCGCTGGCCTCGCGGCTCAGCATCGCGACGCGTCTGCTCCGGCCCGGCGATGCGGCGCTCGCGGATGCCGGTGCGCTCGACGATCCACTCGTCGGAGGTGTCGAGCATCCGGGCGAGGTCGTGGTTGGTGACCACGCGCGGCGGCACCGCCGTGCCGACGCTGGCGAGCTCCGCGAAGGGACGGGGGATCATGCCGGCGCCGCCGTCTGGCGCTGGGCGAACTCCGCGCCGATGTGCTGGCTCAGCCCCGCCCGCGCGGCCTGGACCGCGACCCGGATGGCGTTCTTGATCGCGTTCGGCGCTGGAGGCGCCGTGGCAGATGATGGACACGCCCTTCACGCCGAGCAGCGGCGCGCCGCCGTACTTGGAGTAGTCGAGGATGCGGTTGAGGTCCGCCATGTCGGGCCGGTCGAAGCGTCGGGGATGCGCTCCTTGAGCAGGCCGACGAACACGCGGGCCGAGGACTCGTAGAACTTGAGCACGACGTTGCCGACGAAGCCGTCGCACACCACGACGTCCACCGGGATGCGCTGCTGGGGGCCGGGAAGGATGTCGCGGCCCTCGATGTTGCCGACGTAGTTGAGGCGAGGCGCACGCTTGAGCAGCTGGTGGGCCTCCCGCACGACGGCGGTGCCCTTCTCCTCCTCCTCGCCGACGTTGAGCAGCCCGACGACCGGGTTGGGGCGGCCCAGGAGATCGCGCATGTAGACGGTGCCGAGGTAGGCGAAGCCGAGCAGCTCGCGGGGGGAGCAGTCGAGGTTGGCGCCGCCGTCGAGCACCAGGACGGGCTCGGTGCCGGTGGGAAACAGCGTGGCGACCGTGGCGCGCTCGACGCCGTCGTGCAGGCCCGAGCAGCATGGTCGAGCCGGCCAGCATCGCGCCGGTGTTGCCGGCGGAGACGAACGCGTCGGAGCGGCCGTCGCGCTGGAGGGCGAGGCCGACGACCAGGCTGGAGTTCGGCTTCTTGCGGACGGCCTGGAGCGGCTTCTCGCTCATCCCGATGACGTCGGCCGCCTCGTGGATCTCGAGGCGGCCGCGGTCGACGCCGGGATAGCGGGCGAGCTCGGCCTCGATCGCGCCGCGGCGGCCCGACCAGCTGGATCAGGAACCCGTCAGGCAGCTCCGCGAGCGCTTCCACCACCCCCGCGACTTCGGTGCGCGGAGCGCTGTCTCCCCCCATCGCGTCCAGCGCGACGCGAATCACGCTCAGGCGTCCTCGACCTCGACCCGCTTCTTGCCGCCGTAGTAGCCGCAGGAATCGCAGACCCGATGCGGAAGCTTGGGCGAGCTGCACCGCGGGCACGCCTGGGTGCGCATGCCGGCGCCGGAGTGATGACCCCGCCGCAGCCGCTTCTTCATCTTCGAGGTCCGGCGCTTCGGAACTGCCATGATGTCCTCAAACAGGTTCGGCGGGAGTGTGACAGGCGCACGGCCCCGCGTTCAAATCGGCCCCGCACTCGGGCAGAGCCCGGCGCAATCGTCCCGGCAGAGCAGCAGATGCGCCTGAGCGGCGAGCGCCAGCTCCTCCCGCACCACCGCTCCCACGTCCACCGCCGCGGCCCGCTCGGGCAGCGGATAGAAGTCGGGATCGTCCGACGGCCTCGGGATCGGAGCTGAACACCGCGGCGTCCACCGCGACGTCCACCTCGTCGATCACTTCGGTCAGGCAGCGCCGGCACTCGCCGCGCACGACGCCGTGGAGATCGCCCCGCCAGAGGTATTCGTCCGTCACCGGTCGCCTGCAGTTGACCCTGCACCGACACCGGACCCACCAGGTCCAGCCCCAGCCCCTCGAAGGTCGGATCGTCCGGCGGGAGCTCGCCGATCGGTCCGGACGGGACCGCGCTGAAGGTCCCGAATGTCCACGCGCAGCATAGCCCGTTAACCTAGCCGCGACAACGACTTGGGGCAACCCCGACCGGTGACGTCGGAACGAATCCCGTGCCTGCCCTTCACGCACGCTGCAGCCCAGAGCCCGCCAGCTCCCCCTCGCGGAAAGAAGAACCGCACCTCCCGGTCGGCGTTCTCCTGGCTGTCCGAGGCGTGGATGGCGTTCCTGCCCTTCGACTCGGCGTAGAGCTTCCGGATGGTGCCCGCCGCGGCCTCGGCGGGGTCGGTGGCGCCGATGACGGTGCGGAGGTGGGCCACGGCGTCGCTCCGCTCCAGCGCCATGGGCAGGCAGGGGCCGCTGGTCATGAACCGACCAGCTCGTCGTAGAACGGCCGCCCGCGGTGCACCTCGTAGAACGCGCCGGCCTGGGCCGTCGGTGAGCCGCACCAGGCGCGCCGCCCGGACCACGAAGCCCGCCTGCTCCAGGTGCGCCACGATCTTCCCGGTCTTGCCGCTGGCGACCGCGTCGGGCTTGACGATGCCGAGCGTGAGGGTAGGTGATGCCAAGCAAGCCTCCGACCTTGAGCTGCGTGAAGAGCGAAGTGGGATCGGGAAGTGGCAGGGAGTGACGTCGCCCCTCACGCCTTTCCCCTTCACTCTTCACGCTTTTCGCGCTTTCCTGTCTTCTGCAGCAGCGCCACGACGTCCACCGGCCGGCGCATGATCCCGATGCCCGGCCGCCTCGAAGGCGGCGAGCTTCTCCTCGGCGGTGCCCGACGAGCCGGAGATGATCGCGCCCGCGTGGCCCATCCGGCGGCCCTTGGGCGCGGTCTGCCCGGCGATGAAGCCGACCACCGGCTTGGTCACCTTCTCCTTCACGAACGCCGCGGCGTTCTGCTCGTCGGTGCCGCCGATCTCGCCGATCATGACGATGGCGTCGGTCTCCGGGTCGTCCTGGAAGGCCGCGAGGCAGTCGATGAAGTTGGTGCCGATGATCGGATCGCCGCCGATGCCCGACGCAGGTGCTCTGGCCGATGCCGTTCCGGGTGAGGTGGTTCACCACCTCGTAGGTGAGCGTGCCGCTGCGGGACACCAGCCCGACCCGCCCGGCGGTGCAGATGTTGCCCGGGATGATGCCCGACTTGGCTCGGGTGCCGGGGGTGATGAGCCCGGGACAGTTGGGGCCGATCAGGCGCACGCCCCGGCTCCGCACGAACGGCATCGTGCGGCTCATGTGCATGACCGGGATGCCCTCGGTGATGCACACGATCAGCGGGATGCCGGCGTCCGCCGCCTCGATCGACGGCCGCCGCGGCGCCCATCGGCGGCACGTAGATGACCGAGGTGTTGGCGCCGGTGGCCCGCACCGCGTCGGCCACGGTGTTGAAGACCGGGCACCTTGCCCTCGAACGTCTGGCCGCCCTTGCCCGGGGTGACCCCGGCCACGACGTTGGTGCCGTACTCGATCATCTGGCGGGCATGGAACGAGCCCTCGCGGCCGGTGATGCCCTGGACCAGCAGCCGGGTCGCGGCGTCGGCGAAGATGCTCATGCGGCCTCCCGCGCCAGCTGCACCACCCGCTGCACCGCCTCGTCCATGTCGCTCAGCGCCGTCATCCCGACCTCGTTGAGGATCTGGATCGCCTCCGCCTCGTTGGTGCCGGTCAGGCGGATGACGATCGGGCACGCTCACCTTGAACTGCCGGGTGGCCGCCACGATGCCGTTGGCCACGTCGTCGGTCCGGGTGATGCCGCCGAAGATGTTGAAGAGGATCGCCTTCACGTGGGGGTCGGCGGTGATGATCTTGAGCGCGTTGATCACCTTCTCCGGGCTGGAGCTGCCGCCGATGTCGAGGAAGTTGGCCGGCTCGCCGCCGTAGTACTTCACCAGGTCCATCGTCGCCATCGCGAGCCCGGCGCCGTTCACCACGCAGCCGACGTTGCCGTCGAGCTTGATGAAGCGTCAGGTTGGCGCGGCGCGCCGCCGCCTCGCTCGGCTCCTCCGCGGAATCGTCGCGCAGCAGGCCGAGGTCGGGGCGCCAGAAGAGCTCGTTGTCGTCGATCACGATCTTGGCGTCGAGCGCGAGCACCTTGCCGTCCGGCGTGGTGACCAGCGGGTTGATCTCGGCGAGCGACGCCCCGTTGTCGATGAAGGCGCGGTAGAGCTGCTCCATGATCTTCGGCGACCGCCTTCACCTGGGCGAAGTCGCGGTAGAGCACGAAGGCGAGCGACAGCGCCTGGTGGGGAAACAGCCCGTAGGTGGGATCCACCGGCAGCCGCACGATCTTCTCCGGCGTCTTCGCCGCGACCTCCTCGATGTCGACGCCGCCGGCCGAGCTCACCATGAACACCGGCCGCTGGGTCTCCCGATCCATGATGAGGCCGACGTAGCTCTCGGTGGCGATCTCGGCGGCGGGGACCACGAGCACCTTGTGGACCGTCAGGCCCTTGATGGTCATCCCGAGGATCTGCGCCGCCTCGTCCGCGGCCTCGGCGGGGTTGCGGGCGAGCTTCACGCCGCCGGCCTTCCCGCGCCCGCCGGCGTGCACCTGGGCCTTGATCACCACCGTGCCGCCGATCCGCCGGGCGATCGCCTCGGCCTCGGTCGGCGTGGAGGCGACGTCGCCGTCGAACATGGGGATGCCCACCGCCTTGAGCAGCGTTCGCGCCTGGTACTCGTGCAGATTCACTCTTCCCTCACGATCGTGGTGCCGGTCTCGCCCCGAAGGGCGGCCGGGCCCGAGGCCAGATGCGCGATGATCGCCGCGGCCGCCGCCGTCGCGCGCGAATCCGGCGGCCGCTTCGACCTTCGGCCGCATCCCGCCGGCGTCGAACGCGCCTGCCGCGATCATCGCCTCCGCCCGCGCCACCGTCATCCGGCGGATGGGGCGGGCCGCCGGAGTTCCCCACCCCTCGTACACGGCCTCGACGTTGGTGAGGATCATCAGCACGTCGGCCTCGAGCTGGCGCGCGAGCACGGCCGAGACCCGGTCCTTGTCCACCACCGCGTCCACGCCCTCGAGGCCGAGGATCGGGTCCTCGTACACCGGCGGCCCGCCGCCGCCCGCCGCGATCACGATCGTGTCCTGGTCCAGCAGCCGCCGGACCACCGGGAACTCGACGACGCCGAGCGGCTGCGGACTGGTGGTCATCCGGCGCCAGGCACCGGCGCCGTCCCGGCCCACCGCGCGGCCCGGCTCCCGCGAGGCGCGCCGCCTCGTCCTCGGTCAGCGGCTGGCCGATCGGCTTGGTCGGCGCGCCGAGCGCCGGATCGAAGCGGTCCACCAGCGTCTGGGTCACCACCGTCACCACGTCGCGGCGCACCCGCGCCGCCGCGAGCGCGTTCTGGAGCGACTGCTGGAGCATGTAGCCGATCCAGCCCGCCGTCTCCGCCACCAGCACGCCGAGGGGCAGCGGCTCGACCACCCGCCGGGCGACCTCGTTGCGCACCAGCGAGTCGCCGACCTGCGGGCCGTTGCCGTGCACGATGACGATCCGCCAGCCCTTCGCGCGCCAGCGGCACGACCGCGGCCATGCTCTCGCGGGCGTGCCGGAACTGGTTGGTGATCGTGGCCGGCTCGTCCGGCCCGGGACAGCGCGTTGCCGCCGAGCGCCAGGACGGCCGTGCTCACGCGTCCGCCCCGGTGAAAACGCGCTGCAAGCTAGTCCTGCCTCTGGGGGGGAGCAAGCTCATCGCTCCGACGGTATCCGTGGGAAGGCCGAGCGCGTCGCGGAGCCCGCGCCAGGCCTGGCCGAAGACGCGCCCAGTCGCCGCGCGCGCAGCGCCGAGTCGGCGCGCTCGAGCCAGCGCCGCGCCTCGTCCAGCCGGGTCGCCTGCGCGCTGCCCGGCGATCGACGGCACCGAGGCGCCCAGCAGGTTGCTCCACGCCTCGCGCAGGGTGCGGCCGGCGCCGAGCCGGTCGCCCGGCGCGGCCAGGCTGACCCAGGAGAGCGGCACCGTCGCCGCGCGGTCCCGGGCGAAGTGCGACTGATACGCCACCGGCCCGCCCGCGCTCGAGGTCGAGCCGCACCGGCCCGCGCTCCAGCTTGCCGCCGTCGTCGCGCGATCGAGTCGCTGAGCGCGTCGTAGGAGGCGAAGTGGCTCCAGCGGCTCTCCAGACGCCGTCCGGCTCTGCAGCGCGGCGGCGGAGTCGAAGCGCACCAGCCGGAGCTCGTCCAGGCCGTGCGGCGCCCGCGCCGGTGAGCACGGCGGCCGACGCGCCGCTCGCTGGCCCGCTCGTAGATCGCCATGCGGACCGGGCCGGTGGTGTCGGCGCTCCAGACGACGTCGGTCGCCGGGCAGCTCCGTGCGCCGCGAGCCCGGCGGCGCCGCCGAGGCTGCCGAGCTGCGGCACGCCGCTGCTCCAGGTAGCGCGCCTGGACCCGGAACAGCTCCAGCGGGTAGGGCGCGGCGCGGAGGACCGCCTCGGGAATGGCGGAGGCGGGCTCCACCAGGCCGCTGCGCCGCGGCCGCCCAGGCGGCCGCGAGCCCGTCGGCGCCGGGGCGCAGGTAGATCCGGGTGGCCCCGGTGGACGCGTCCACCGTGGCGAGGAAGCCGGCCTGCAGCGCGCCGATCTCGCGCTCCCGCCACTGGAGCCGGCGTGCTCAACGGGAAGGTGCGCGGGCGCCAGGTAGCCGTCCAGCGACCCACACCAGCCCGCGATTCACGATCCGGGGCACGGGCTCACCCCAGCGGGCGAACGGGGCCAGGGCCGCCAGTCGCTCCGCGGGCGAGAGCCGCCAGTCCACTTTCGCGCCCGGCGCGGCATCTGCTCGGAGCAGTCCGCCCGGCCTGGAGCGCCCAGGCGAGCATGACGCCGTCGGGGCCAGCCGCCGAGCTCGACGCCGCTGCCGGTCGGCGGTCTCGAGCCGGTACGGCGGCGCGTCGGGGCGGAACGCCGTCGGGACCGAGGTCGAGGTAGTCCGCCGCGGTCCGGCCCCGGCATGGTGTCGCTCGGCGGAGTAGAAGAGCGGCTGGCCCGCGCCGCCGACCTGGTCGTCGGCGATCGCGGCGACCGAGGCACGCCCGTTCGGCGCGGCGCGCACCGCCAGCCAGACCGGCCGGGGCCGGCCGCGAACCGACCAGGACCGCGGGGTCGATCGCGAGCACCTCGTGCGAGTCCGCCGCCGGCGACGTGGCCGACCATCTCCGATGTTCCACAGCGACGGCACCCTCGGAGGCGGGGCGGCCTCGCCGGCGGCGTGAGCCGCTCCTCGACCAGCGCCTCCAGGCCATAGGCCATGCGGTCGAGCCGCTCCGACCACCGCGGCGGCGCGCCGCCGGCTCCCCGTCGCCGTCCATCGCCGGCGGCACCATCCAGTGGCCGACCAGCGAGGCGAAGCGAGAGGACGATCCAGCCGGCCGCGGCGAGCGCGTGCCGGGGCCGGAGCGCCCAGGCCGCCGAGAGGCCCGCGGTGGCGAGGGCCACCCCGACCAGGAGCGGCGAGACCAGCGTGGTCGCGCTCCAGGCGGCGAGGTCGACCGGCCGGCCGAGGCCGGCGACCAGCTCGTAGGGCTCGAGCACGTAGCCCCACACCAGCGCGAGCGCGAGGCCGGTGAGCAGCCAGCCGAGATGCGACGCGCGCGTGATCGTTGATGGCGGGCCGGCCCTCGATCCAGCGCACCGCGCCGACCAGCACGTAGAGCCCGAAGACGATGCCGAGCGCGAGCACGACCAGCAGGAGGGCGAAGCCGTGGGCCAGCCGCCAGACCGGGAGCTGGGCGACGTAGAGGCCGGCGTCGTGCTGCAGCAGCGGATCGGTCACGCCGTAGGTCACGCCCTGCCAGGCGAGCGCCACCTGCTGCCAGCGCTCCGCGCCGCCGGTGCCGACGAGCAGACCGAGCAGCGCGCCCGCGCCGACGGCGACGCGCGAGCAGGATGCCGGGGGTGAGCGCCTCGCGGAACTCGAGGTTGGCCACGTTGCGGCGGACCTGCACCGAGCCGACGGCGCGATAGACGATGAGGAGATGGCCGATGAACCAGGCCGAGGCGAGGAGGAAGCCGGCGAGGTCGAGCGTGAGCCGGAGGATGTGCCAGTCGGTGAGGAAGTCGACCGCGGCCGGGGAGATCTGCGCGGCCCACCAGCGGTCGGCCAGCAGGCCCGCCGCCCAGCGGCCGGCGAACAGCAGGGCGACGAGCCCGGCGATCGCGGCGATCAGCCGGCGGCCGCGTCGAGTCACAGGGCTACGCGCGAACGCCCTGCCCGGCGAGCCAGCCGACGACCTCGCCGCGGTAGGCGTCGAGCGCCGCCGGATCGGTCGCCTCGAAGCGCAGCACGAGGATCGCCTGGGTGTTCGAGGCGCGGAGCAGGCCCCAGCCCTTGGGGAAGGTGATGCGGACGCCGTCGATGGTGTTGACCGGATAGCGGGCGGCGAAGTGCTCGGCCGCCCGCTCGACGATGGCGAACTTCTCCTCCTCCGGCGCGTCCACCCGGATCTCCGGGGTGGCGAAGGTCTTGGGCAGGTCGGCGAGGTGGGCGGCGAGGCCGAAGGGCTTGCGGCTCACGATCTCGAGCAGGCGGGCGGCGGCGAAGAGCGCGTCGTCGAAGCCGAGGTAGTCGCCGCCGAAGAACATGTGGCCGCTCATCTCGCCGGCGAGCGGCGCGTTCAGCTCCTTCATCTTCGCCTTGATGAGCGAATGGCCGGTCTTCCACATCACCGGCTCGGCGCCGGCTTCGCGGAGCGCCGCGGGGAGCACCTCGGAGCACTTCACGTCGAAGATGACCGGCGTGCCCGGCCCGAACCGCCGCACCGCGTCGCGGCCGAAGATCACCAGCAGCTGGTCGCCCCAGATGATCTGGCCGGTCTCGTCCACCGCGCCGATCCGGTCGGCGTCGCCGTCGAAGGCGATGCCCAGCTCGGCGCCGCCGCGGCGCACCGCCTCCTGGAGGTCCTCGAGGTTCTCCGGGACGGTGGGATCGGGATGGTGGTTGGGAAAGGTGCCGTCGGACTCGCAGAAGAGCGGCGTGACCTCGGCGCCGAGCGCCTGGAGCGTGGAGACCGCGATCACGCTGCCCACGCCGTTGCCGCAGTCGGCGACCACCTTCACCGGCCGCTCGAGCTTGTGGCGGCCGACGATCGCCTCGCGGTAGCGCCGGAGCACCGAGCCGTCGGTGGTCTCCTTCCCCGCCCCGCTCGCGCCACCGCTCGGCGACGATGATCTCCCAGAGGCCGAGGATCTCGTCGCCGTGGAAGGCCTCCCCGGCGAGCACCATCTTGAAGCCGTTGAACTCGGGCGGATTGTGGGAGCCGGTGACCTGGACGCCGCCGTCGGTCTCCGAGCGCCGACACCGCGAAGTAGAGCGCCGGCGTCGGGCAGCGTGCCGACGTCCACCGCGGTGCCGCCGGCGTCGGCGATCCCGAGCGCGCACGCCCTGGGAGAGCGCGCGGGCCCGACGGCCGGTTGTCGCGGCCCACCGCGAGCACCGGCGCGCGGCCGAGCCGATCCCACGCGACGGTGGCGAAGGCGCGGCCGAGCGCGCGGGCGAACTCCGGGGTGAGCTCGGCGTCCACGAGCCCGCGGACGTCGTACTGGCGGAAGATCGACTTGGGGACGTTCATGGCGCTCTGGCGCCCGCGCCATCGGCAGCGGCGGTCTGGGTCAGGGTGCCGGCGCTGGCCGCCGGCCAGCTCCAGCAGGCCGCTGGGCCAGAAGCCGAAGAGGAGCACCGCTGCGACCGAGACGCGCGATCGCCGCCGGCCGCCGTCGCGCTGAGGCCGACGCCGGCGTGGCGGTCCGCGCTCGGCGACGGGCCGCATGTACATCGCCATGATGACCGGGAGATAGTAGCCCGCCGACAGCACGCTGGTGAGCACCAGGATCACCGGCAGGATCATCTGCCCCTCGGCCACGGCCGCGGTCAGGATGTACCACTTGCCGATGAAGCCGACCGTGCCGGGGAAGCCCGAGCAGCGACAGCATGCAGACGCTGAGCCCGAAGCGCGATGCCAGGGCCGGCTCGGCCGCGAGGCCGGCGATGTCGTCGTAGGTGACGTCGCGCTCGCCGCCCCGGCCCAGCGCGGTGAGGAATCCGAAGCTCGCGAGGGTGGTGAGCCCGTACGCCAGGAGGTAGAGCAGCACCGCGCCGGCGCCGGCCTGGGTGCCGGTCCAGACCGCCACGAGCAGGTAGCCCGCGTGGGCGATCGAGCTGTACGCCAGCATCCGCTTGAGCGAGCGCTGGGCCAGGGCGACCAGGTTGCCCACCACCATCGAGGCGATCGCCAGCGCCGGCGACGACCGGCTGCCAGAGGCCGCTCGCCGACGGGAACGCCTCCATGAGGAGCCGCACCAGCGCCGCGAACGCCGCCGCCTTGACGCCCGGTGGCCATGAAGCCGGTGACCGGCGTGGGCGAGCCGTCGTAGACGTCGGGCGCCCACATGTGGAACGGCACCGCCGCGACCTTGAACCCCATGCCGATGAGCAGCAGCCCGAGCCCGAGCGCGGCCATCAGCGGAAGCGGCCGGCCGGCGAGCTGGGCGCCGATCAGCGAGAGATTGGTCGTGCCGGTGGCGCCGTAGACCAGCGCGATGCCGTACAGCAGGAAGCCGGAGGCGAAGGCCCCGATGAGGAAGTACTTGAGCGCCGCCTCGGAGGAGAACGGATCGGTGCGGTTGTAGCCCGCGAGCACGTAGACCGCGACCGACATCACCTCGAGCCCGAGGAACAGGACGATCAGGTCCTCCGCCCCGGCGAGGAACATCATGCCGGCCGTGGCGAGGAGGATGAGCGGGTAGTACTCCGGCGCGAGCAGCCGCTCCCGCTCCAGGTAGCCGAGCGAGAGCAGGATGGTGCCCGCCGCCGCCAGGAGCGCGATCGCCGAGGCGCCGTAGCGGAACGGGTCGAGCGCCACCATCTGGGGCAGCCCGTCGGGCGTCGCGCCGCCCGACCCAGAGCGCCGCCAGCGCCCGCCCCGCTCGACCAGCAGTCCCGCGAGGCCGAGCCACCCGGCCAGCCGGCTGTCCTGGGCGGTCTCGTGGCGCCAGCTCACCACCAGCAGCACGATCAGCGCCCAGCCGGTGAGCAGGATCTCGGGCAGCAGGGCGAGGGTGACGCCCAGCGGCGATGCCCAGGTCGATCGCGGTTCATGGCGCGCACCTCCACGCGTGAGCGCCCTGCACCGCCACCGGGCGTCGTCGCCCGCGCGGGCTGGGTCAGCTGGAGGTACCGCTTGGCGGCCGGCTCCATCCGCCGCAGCACCGGCGCCGGGATAGAGCCCCAGCCAGACGATGCCGATCAGGAGCGGGACCATGATGGCCAGCTCGCGGCCGTTCAGATCGGTCAGGCGCTCGTTCTCCGGCTTGTCCAGCCGGTTGAAGATCATCCGCTGCAGCGCCCAGAGCAGGTACGCCGCGGCGAAGATGACGCCGGTCGTGGCGAGCACGGTGGCCAGCGGGTACGCGCGCGAAGCTGCCGAGCAGCACCAGGAACTCGCCGACGAAGCCGTTGAGCCCGGGCAGCCCGATGGAGGAGAGCGCCACCACCGTGAAGATCAGGCTGAACACCGGCACCACCCGGGCGATCCCGCCGTAGTCGGCGATCAGCCGGGTGTGGCGCCGCTCGTAGAGCATGCCGATCAGGAGGAAGAGCGCGCCGGTGGAGAAGCCGTGGCTGATCATGACCATCAGCGCGCCCTGCACGCTCTGCAGCGTCCCGCCCCAGATGCCCAGCATCACGAAGCCGAGGTGGCTCACCGAGGAGTAGGCGACCAGCTTCTTGATGTCGGGCTGCACCATCGCGACCAGCGCGCCGTAGATGATCCCGATCACCGCCAGCACCACGACGATGGCGGCTCACCGCCGGGCTCAGCGCGACCTCGGGGAAGAACGGCACCGCGAACCGGAGGAAGCCGTAGGTGCCGATCTTGAGCATCACCGCGGCCAGGAGGACGCTGCCCGCGGTCGGCGCCTCGACGTGGGCGTCCGGCAGCCAGGTGTGGAACGGGAAGATCGGCACCTTGATGGCGAAGGCGAGCGCGAACGCGGCGAAGAGCCAGGGCGCGAGCGGGCCGGCCGCGCCGGCGTGCTGGAGCAGGTATGTCGTAGGAGAAGGAGATGTACCCGGTGGACGCCTGGATCCGCCACACCAGCGCGACGATCGCCACCAGCATCAGCAGCGAGCCCGCCATGGTGTAGATGAAGAACTTGATCGCGGCGTAGAGCCGGTTGGCCCCGCCCCAGATCCCGATGATGAAGTACATCGGGATCAGCATCACCTCGAAGAAGACGTAGAAGACGAAGAGGTCGAGGGCGATGAACACGCCGACCAGGCCGGTCAGCAGGGTCAGCAGCAGCGCGTAGAAGCCGCGCTCCTGCTTGGTGATGTACTGCCAGCTGCCCAGCACGCTGAGCGGCATCAGCAGCGTGGTGAGCAGCACCATCACCAGCGAGATCCCGTCGATGCCCGACCCGGTAGCTGATGCCCCAGTCCGGGAATCCAGGGCGTGTTGGAGACCAGCTGCAGCGTGCCGCGCGCCGGATCGAGCGCCCACCAGAGCCCGAGCGAGAGCACGAGCTCGAGCGTGGTGACGACCAGCGCGGTCCACTTGGCCGACGACTCCGGGCCCGAGCAGCACCGGCACGACGCCGAGGAGCGGAAGCACGACCAGGACGTGGAGGATCCACTGCCCGTAGCCGATCGAGTCGAGGAACTCGGTCATCGCGCGTCACCGGATCACGGCGCGCAGGATCCAGAGCGCGCCTACGAGGAAGAGCACCACGTACACGCCCACCTGGCCGGTCTGCAGCCGGCTGCCCAGCCAGCCGAGGCCCGCGGGAGAGCCTGGCGGTGCCGTTCACCGCCGCGCCGTCGATCAGTCCCTGGTCCACGCCCTTCCAGAGCACCGACGCGGGAGAGCCAGACCAGCGGCCGCACGATGACCGCGTCGTAGATCTCGTCCACGTAGTACTTCCGGTTGAGCACCCGGGCCAGGCCGGTGTCCGCCGGCGCCTCGCGGGCGGTCGGGATCCGCCGCGCCAGCGTCGCCCGGTAGCCCAGCAGCGAGACCGACCACGCCGACCAGGACGGCGCCGCCCACCAGGAGGAGCTCGGTCGAGCCGTGCGGCAGCTCGACGCGGGCGAACGGCGGCCGCGGCCGCGGTCACCGGCTCCAGCCACGACTCCAGGGCGTGGTGGCCGCCCGCGAAGGTGGGGAGATTGATGACGCCGCCGATCACCGAGAGGATGCCGAGCACCACGCAGCGGCCCGGTCATGATCCAGGGCGCCTCGTGCAGGTGCGCCGCTCCTCCGCCCCGGTCCGGTTCTCGCCGAGGAAGGTCATGGCCATCAGCCGCGCCATGTAGAACGCGGTGAGGAACGCCGCGATCACGCCGAAGGCGTAGAAGAGGTAGAAGACCGGCATCTCCGCCCCCCGGGCGAACGCGGAGGCGAGGATCTCGTCCTTGGAGAAGAAGCCGGAGAGCGGCGGGATCCCGGCGATCGCGAGCGTGGCGATCGTCATGAGCCAGAAGGTCACCGGCATGTGCTGCCGGAGCCCGCCCATGTTGCGCATGTCCTGCGCGTCGTCGTGCGAGTGGGTCGCGTGATAGGCGTGATGCATCGCGTGGATCACGCTGCCCGAGCCGAGGAAGAGCAGCGCCTTGAAGAAGGCGTGGGTCACCAGGTGGAAGATGCCGGCCGCGTACGCCGCCGAGCCCACGGCGAGGAACATGTAGCCGAGCTGGGAGACCGTGGAGTAGGCCAGCACCTTCTTGATGTCGTACTGCCTGAGCGCGATCGTGGCGGCGAAGAGCGCGGTCACCGCGCCGACGCCGGCGACCACGGCGCTGGACACCGGCGCCATCGCGAAGAGCACGTTGGTCCGCGCCACCAGGTAGACGCCGGCCGTCACCATCGTCGCCGCGTGGATCAGCGCGGAGACCGGCGTCGGGCCGGCCATCGCGTCGGGCAGCCAGGTGTAGAGCGGGATCTGGGCCGACTTGCCGGTGCAGCCGAGGAAGAGGAACAGGGTGATCAGGGTGACGATCGCGCCGCCGGCCTCGAGCCCGCCCGGGGCCGCGTGCGGCGATCTCGGCGAAGTCGAGCGTGCCCAGCTCGCGCCAGAGCAGGAACATGGCGACCAGGACGCCGAAGTCGCCGATCCGGTTCATGATGAAGGCCTTCTTCCCGGCGTCGGCGTTGGCCTTGTCGCTGAACCAGAAGCCGATCAGCAGGTAGGAGCAGAGCCCCACGCCCTCCCAGCCGATGAACAGCACCGGGAAGCTGGAGCCGAGCACCAGCACCAGCATGAAGACGACGAAGAGGTTGAGATACGCGAAGTAGCGGGCGTAGCCCGGGTCCTCCTGCATGTAGCCCACGCTGAAGAGGTGGATCAGGCTCCCGACGCCGGTCACCACCAGCAGCATGACCGCCGAGAGCTGGTCCACCTGGAAGGCCAGGTCGACCTGGAGCGTCGCCGACCGGCATCCACGACCAGAGGCGTCACGATCATGCGGCTCGTGCGGCGGCTGCCCGACGAGACCGAGCGAAGACGCCGAGCGACACCGCGAAGGCCGCGCAGCAGCACGCCGGGCCCCACGATCGAGACGGCCCGGGTGGCCGGCGTGCGGCGCAGGGCGAGGGCTCCGTTGACGAGGAACCCGGCGAGCGGGAGCGCCACGGCGAGCCAGACCCACTGGGAAGCGATCATCAGCCCCGAAGCAGGTTGATGTTCTGGAGGTCCACCGACTGCTTGTGCCGGAAGATGGCGAGAATGATGGCGAGCCCCACCGCCGCCTCCGCGGCCGCGACGGTCATCACGAAGAAGACCATCACCTGGCCGCTGGCCCCGTGGAGCTGGGCCAGGGCGACGAAGGTGAGGTTCACCGCGTTCAGCATCAGCTCGATGCAGACGAAGAGCACGATCACGTTGCGCCGCAGCAGGACCCCGGCGACGCCGAGGCTGAAGAGGATCGCCGAGAGCCCGAGCGCGGGGCCCAGCAGCGGAGCCGATGCCGTCGGACATCAGATCCTCCGCTTGGCCAGCACCACGGCGCCGACGATGGCCGCGAGGAGCAGGATGGAGGTGATCTCGAAGGGCACCAGGTAGACCTGGAAGAGCGGCGCGGCCACCGCGCCCACCACGCCCCGCGCCACCGCCTCCTGCGCGCGCGAGCCTGGCCGGCGGCGAAGAGGGTGGCGGGATCGCTGAACTGCGGGCGACTGCGCCACCTCGGCTCGCGAGCCGGTCCGGGCGTGTAGCGCCACAGGGCGAAGAGCTGGATGGCGAGCAGCCCCGCGATGACGATCGTCGTGGCCACCGCCGGCGGGCCCGCGCATGTCGGTCGTCGGGTGGCCGAGGTTCAGCAGCATGACGACGAAGAGGAAGAGCACCATCACCGCGCCGGCGTAGACCAGCACCTGGATGGCGGCGACGAACTCGGCGCTCAGCAGGACGTAGATCGCGGCCAGCGAGAGCATCGTCACGGTGAGCCAGAGGACGGCGGACATGGCGCTGCGGGACAGGATGCAGAGCGAGGCGGTCACCACCGCCACCGCCGGCGAAGACGTAGAAGACCGCTTCGGTCATCTACTCACCCTCGGGGTCCGACGGGTCCCAGAGCGTCGAGACGGCGTGGGTCTGCGACTGGAGCCGCTCGAGGTCGTAGACGAACCGGCCACGGCTGTACTCCGAGTTCTCGAAGTGGGCGCCGACGTGGATCGCCTCCTCGGGGCAGACCTCCTGGCAATACCCGCAGAAGATGCAGCGGAACTCGTCGATCTCGTAGATCAGCGGGTAGCGGTTCCCCTGCTCGTCCTCGCCCGGCACCAGCTTGATGCAGTTGGCGGGGCAGATCTGGGGGCACAACCCGCAGGCCACGCACTTCGAGCGCCCCTGCTCGTCGGTGAGCATCCGGTGGGTGCCGCGCCAGCGCGGCGACAGCGAGTACGTGCCCATCCCGTGGTCCTGGTCGGTGCTCTTCTGCTCCGGGTACTGCATCGTCACCTTCTTCTCCAGCATGTGCTTGAAGGTGAGCGCCATCCCCTTGAGGGTGGCCCGGACGTAGCTGACCTGCCGGTCCGGACGCTTCATGACTTTCACGCCGATCGCCATCAGCCCGCCACCGCGGCACCCGTGCCGCGCGCTTCGAGGACCTGTTGCCGGTGGCCGGAGCCCCGGATGAACACGCCGCTGTCGAGCACGCCGAAGACCAGGAGCGCGATGCCGACGTTGAGGCCGAAGAGGATCAGGGATCCGGTGACCGGGCTATCCACCTCGAGCACCCGCTCGACCAGGTAGATCGCGGTGCACATCACCATGATGTAGGCCAGCGCGAGCGGCATCATGACCTTCCAGCCGAGCGCCATGAGCTGGTCGTAGCGGAACCGGGGCAACGTCCAGCGGATCCACATCACCACGAAGATCCAGAAGAGGACCTTGAAGAAGAAGAACAGCCAGGTCGCGAGCGTGGGCAGCAGCCCGCCCGACCGGTCCCAGTCGGTGAAGGGGATGTCCCATCCGCCGAAGAAGAGCGTCGTGATCATGGCGCAGACCGTCACCACGTTGGCGTACTCCGCGATGAAGAAGAAGGAGAACTTCATCGCGCTGTACTCGGTGTGGTAACCGGTGATCAGCTCGGATTCGGCCTCGGGCAGGTCGAAGGGCAGCCGGTTGGTCTCGGCGAAGCCGGCGACGGTGAAGATGAAGAACGAGAGGAAGAGGGGCATCACGTACCAGATCCCCGCCTGTTGCTGCGCCACGATGACGGGGAAGCTCACGTCGCCCGACATCAGCAGGACGGGAATGAGGCTGAGCCCCATCGCCACCTCGTAGGACACCATCTGGGCGCTGGCCCGGAGCCCGCCGAGCAGCGCGTACTTGCTGTTGGACGACCAGCCCGCCAGCGCGATCCCGTACACGCCGAGTGAGCTGATGGCGAGCACGAAGAGGAACCCGACCGGCAGCTCGGCCACCACCATGGGCATCGGGCCGTGGTGCACGAAGCGGCCCAGGGGCCCGAGCGTGAAGTCGAAGTCGACCGGCAGCGGCGCGGCGAACGGGATGACGGCGGACAGCAGCAGCGCGGGAATGAAGGAAAGCGCCGGGGCGACGGTGAAGAGCCAGGGGTTCGCCAGCGCGGGCAGGGTCTCTTCCTTGAGGATGTTCTTCACCCCGTCGGCCGCCGGTTGCAGCAGTCCGGCCCAGCCGACCCGGTTGGGGCCGTGGCGGTTCTGCATCCAGGCGCTGACCTTCCGCTCCATGAGGGTGAGCAACGCCACGCCGATCATGATGATCGTGAAGACCACGACCATCTTCAGGACGCTCAACAGGATGTAGCCCTTGAGCTCGGGAGTCACCGCGCGCCCCCCGCTCCGGCCGGGACCTCGCCGAGGACGCGGCCGGCATACCCGACATCGTCGTGGGTGATGCCCGCGAGCATCGGCCACCACTGGCCGAGGAGCGCGAAGGCCTCGGCGGCGGTCGAGGGCGCGGAGGGATCCGGGCCCGGACCGGCCAGCACCTCGCCCGCCACCCACCAGGCCGGCCGCGCCATGCCCGGCTGCGCCTTGGCCTGCTGGTAGCGCTGGATCCGCCGGTCACGATTCACGTAGGTCCCATTCTCCTCGGCCATGTTGGTGACCGGCAGGATCAGCTCCGCGTTTCTCGCTTCCGGCATCACGGTCCCGAGAACGACCAGGATTCCCGGGGCAGCGGCCAATGCCGCCTCGTCGTCCGGATCGAGGTCGGCATCGAGCACGATCACGAGCCCGGCCGTCGATGCCTCGCGCATGGCCACGTCCCACTTGCTCCCGTATCCCAGCAGCTCGGCGCCCGCGAGGTTCGGTGTCCGCTCGCGTCTCAACGCGAGTCCGGGCACGCCCGCGAGCGGGGCCTCCTCCCCCAGAGGCACCCGGACGGCGGCAGTGACCTGGAAGCGGTCGAGCATGCGCCTGACCAGGCCGAGGGATTCGGTAGACGCGCGGCCGGACGCGAGGATCACCGCGCTGCCCGATGCGCCGTGGATCACCTGCTCCAGCCGGGCCAGGGCGGTGTCCCAGTCCGTCGCCACGTGCCGTGTGCCGTCGCGGACCAGGGGCGCCTCCACCCGGTCGCCGCGGTTCATCCACCGGTAGCTCATGCGGCCGTAGTCGCAGATGAAATGCCGGTTGACCTCGAGATTCGGCCGGGGCCTGATCCGGACCACCACGTCGTCGCGGGTGTCGAGATTGATGTTGCAGCCCTGGGTGCATCCAGGACAGACGCTCGCGGTCTTGTCGAGGTCCCAGGCCCGGGCCTTGTGCAGGAAGTCCTTGGACAGGAGCGAGCCGACGGGACACAGGTCCACCACGTTGCCGGCCCAGGGATGGTCCAGCCGCTGCTGCTCGGCGATCCCGATGTAGGCCCGGTCGCCCCGCTCGGATACATTCAGCACCGGCGTCTCGGCGACGTCTTCCATGAAGCGGACGCAGCGGGTGCAGAGAATGCACCGATTGGGGACGTACAGCACGTCCGGGCCGAAGTCCTCCACCGGGTTGTACCGCTTGGCGTACTCCTTATATCGCGTGCCGGCGCGGCCTTCCTGAAACACGTAGTTCTGCAGCTCGCACTCGCCGGCCTGATCGCAGATCGGACAATCGAGCGGGTGGTTGATCAGCAGGAGCTCGAGCACGCCCTCGCGAGCCTTCTTGGCGCTGGCGCTGTTCACGTGCACCACCTGCCCCTCGGCGACCGCCGTGACGCACGCCGGCATCAGCTTGGGCGCCTTCTCCACCTCCACCAGGCACATCCGGCACACTGCCGGGGACGGCAGCGAGGGATGGTAGCAGTAATGGGGCACCAGAAGCCCGGCCTGCTTGGCGGCCTCGATGACCATGGTGCCCTTCGGCACCGCGATCTGCATTCCGTCGATCGTTACGTTGACCAGCTCGTCAGCCATTCTCTTCCCCTGGGGGTTCCGAGCAGTTCGAAGACGAGGCGGAACGGCGGAACGGCCGAACGGCGCCGCTTACTCTCACACCGCGGACAACGCCGGCTCACGCGAGCCCGCGATGTAGGCCTCGAACTCGGAGCGAAACTTCTGGATGCCGCTCACCACGGGGGCGGCGCAGGAATCGCTCAGGACGCAGATGGTCTTTCCGGTCATGTTTTCCGAGAGGTCGAGCAGCAGCTGGAAATCGTCCTGCTTGCCCTTCCCGGCCAGGATCCGTTCGAGAACCTTGGTGGTCCAGGCGGTGCCCTCGCGGCACTGGGTGCACTGGGCGCAGGACTCGTGGGCGTAGAACCGGGCCAGACGCCAGATCTGATACACCATGTCGGTGCTGTCGTCCATCACGATCATCCCCGCCGAGCCGAGCATGGAGCCCTTCTCGACGACGCCTTCATAGTCGAAGAGCGCCTCCTCCGCCTCCTGGATGGTCATGATCGGCACCGACGAGCCGCCCGGGATGACCGCCTTGAACTTCCGGCCGGCGGGCGGTCCCCCGCACATGTCGTACAGGATGTCCCGTATCGGGGTGCCCATGGTGACTTCGTAGTTACCCGGCCGCTGCACGTGCCCGCAGACCGAGACCAGCTTGGTGCCGGTGCTCTTCGGATTGCCCAGGCAGAGCGACTTGTACCAGGCCGCCCCCCGGTTCAGGATGTGGGGCACGGCGGCGAGCGTCTCGACGTTGTTGATCGTGGTGGGCATGCCGAACAGGCCTGCCACCGCCGGAAACGGGGGCTTGATCCGGGGATTTCCCCGCTTGCCCTCGATCGAGTTCATCATCGCGGTCTCTTCGCCGCAGATGTAGGCCCCCGCGCCACGATGCAGCACCATCTCGATCCGCTTGCCGCTGCCGAACACGTTGTCGCCCAGCGCGCCGTCGGCCAGCGCTTCCTCCACCGCCGCACTCATGACTTTCCACGGCTCGGTGAACTCGCCACGGATGTAGATGTAGCAGCGCTCCGCCCCGATGGCGTACGCCGCGATGGCGCATCCCTCGATGAGGGCGTGCGGCGTCCAGCGCATGATCTCGCGGTCCTTGAAGGTCCCCGGCTCCGACTCGTCGGCGTTGCAGACCAGGTAGTGCGGCTTCACCACCTCTTTCGGCATGAACGACCACTTGAGCCCGGTCGGGAATCCGGCGCCCCCGCGGCCGCGAAGGCCGGAGGCCTTCACTTCCTCGGTGATGGATTCGCGCGTCATCCCCACTGCCTTGCGCAGCGCCTGATAGCCGCCGTGCTTCACCCAGCCGGCGTAGCTCCTCGCCTCCGGGTCTCCAAAGTGCTTGGAGAGGACCACGTTCTCCTTGGGATGGCTGGGATGGGGATAGCCCATTACTCGTACCTCTGCACGATGCCCTTGACCTTCTCAGGCGTCACGTTCTCGATGAAGTCGTCGTCCACCAGTATCGGCGTGGGGAAGCCGCAGGCGCCGAGGCACTCGACCTCGATCACGGTGAAGCGGCCATCCGGACTGGTGGCACCCAATTCTCCGGACCCGGTCTCCTTCAGCAGCGCTTTCACCACGTCTTCCGCCCCGCAGATGTTGCAGGGGCTCGTGGTGCAGACCTGCACGAAGTGCCGGCCGACCGGGTGGGTGTGGTACATCGTATAGAAGGTGACCACGCCCTTCACGTAGGCGGGGGTCAGGTCCAGCACCTCGGCCACCTCGCCGATCGCCTGTTCCGAGATCCAGCCGTGGGCTTCCTGCACCATCCAGAGCGCCGGCAGCAGGCACGCCTGCTTGGTGGGGTACCTGGTGAACAGCTGGTCCAGACGCGCCCGGGTCGGGCCGGTGAAGACCGGCGCGTACTCTTCGGCCGGTGCGGTGCCGTGGCCCGCCGTGCCACCGTGACCTCCGCTCATCGATCGACCTCTCCCATGACGATATCCACACTCGCATTGATGGCGATGACGTCCGCCAAGAGGGCACCCTCACACATCTTCGGCAGGCTGGACAAGTTGATGAACGAGGGCGGCCTGATCCGCCAGCGCACCGGCTTCGCGGTGCCGTCGGAGACGAAGTAATAGCCCAGCTCGCCCTTGGGATTCTCGATCCCCATGTACGCCTCGCCGGCGGGCGGCTTCACCCCTTCCATCACCTGCTTGAAATGGAAGATCATCGCTTCCATGTCGCTCATCGCGCGCGACTTGGGGGGGAGAATGACCCGCGGGTCGTCGACGTTGATAGGCGCGCCCGCCAGGGCGGCGAGCCGGTCCAGCGCCTGCTCCAGGATCCGGTTCGACTGCCACATCTCCTCGAGCCGGACGCGATAGCGGTCGTAGATGTCGCCGTGCTCGCCGACCGGGACATCGAAGTCGTAGGTCTCGTAGCCGAGATAGGGCCGGTCCTTCCGGACGTCGTAGTCCACGCCGCTCGCCCGGAGCATGGGCCCCGAGAGCGAGTGGTTGGTCGCCTCTTCGGCGCTCAGCACGCCCACGCCCTGGGTGCGTCCGATCCAGATGGCATTGCGGGTGAACATCGTGTCCACTTCGCGCAGCGTGCCCGGAAACGTACGGGTGAACTCGCGGAGACCGCTCTGGAACCCGTCGGGAACGTCGGCCATCATGCCCCCGACCCGGGTGAGGCTGGTCGTGAGCCGCGCGCCGGTCCACATCTCCTGGAGGTTGTAGATCCGCTCCCGCTCCTGGAACGACCAGAGGAAGGGCGTGAAGGCGCCCAGGTCGATCCCGGTCGTCCCCAACCACACCAGGTGGGAGATGATCCGGCTCATCTCGCAGGCGATCACCCGCAGCACCTGGCAGCGCTCGGTCACCGCGAGGCCCATCATCTTCTCGACGGCCAGAGCCAGGCCGACGTTGTTGGCCATGGGCGAGAGGTAGTCGGTGCGGTCGGTGAGGGGGATGATCTGGTTGTAGTGGCGGTACTCGCCCAGCTTCTCGAAGCCGGAGTGCAGGTAGCCCAGGTGCGGGATGCAGCGCTTGACCGTCTCGCCTTCCATCTCCAGCACCAGCCGCAGCACGCCATGGGTGGCGGGATGCTGGGGGCCGATGTTCACCAGCATGCGCTCGGCGTCGAAGTCCGCGTCGTAGCCGCCGGCCGCCGATGTGCCGGCGCCGACGGGAACGCGGGTCACCCTCCCCTCCTGGTCCAGGCCGGGAGTCGCGAGCGCCATCTCGACGGTGCGCAGGCTCATTTCAGGAACCCCCGCTCCCCTCGCGCCAGCCGCTCCCGCATGTCGGGTGGCAGCTCGTCGAACGATTCGGCGATGGACAGCTCTTCCAGCGAGTAGTGGGCTTCGGGATTGGCGGCGAGGGCCTGCCGGGTCTGCTCCGCGCGACTGAAGTGACCGCGCAGCGGGAAGCTCTTCCTCAGCGGATACCCCTCGGCATAGGTCTCCCACATCAGGATGCGCCGCAAGTCGGGATGCCCCGCGAAGACGATGCCGAACATGTCGTAGACCTCGCGCTCCAGCCAGTCGGCGCCGCGCCAGAGGTCCACCACCGAACGGACCTCGAGTGCCTCGCGCTTGTCCAGCGCGACCTTGACCCGGAGATCCGCCTTCCGCGGGAGCGAGCGGAGCTGGTAGACCACCTCGATCGCCCGCTCGGGATCGCGGTACTCGACCGCGGTCACGTCGGTGAGATAGTCGTACTGTTGGCCGGGCGCGTCCTTGAGCCAGGCCAGGACGTCATGACTCCGCGCCTTGCTGGCGTAGACGATGGTGTCGCCGCAGGAGACGAGGTGGCGCTCGATGGCCGGGCCGAACTCGGCGCGGAGGGCGGGGATGCTGGGAGAGACGCTGGCCGCGGCCGTCATCTGTCATCCCGAGGATGCGTAGCGACCGAGGGATCTCGCCGGCCGAGGCCCGAGCGAAAGCGCGCACGATCCCTCGCGGCGCTCGGGATGACACGCTGGGGAGTGCGATGCATCATGCCGAGCGAGTCTGATGAACCGAGTTGCCGAAGGGCTCCGACAGCTCGTCCACCCGCTCGGGTGGCAGGAAAAGCCCGGAGGGCCCGACCAGCTTCTCGTCGCGGAGGGATTCGTCGGTGAAGCTTTCTCCCTTGATCTTCTTCTGCAGCAGGAGGATGCCGTACATGAGGCCCTCGGGTCGCGGCGGACACCCCGGAACGTAGACATCCACCGGGACGATGGTGTCGATACCCTGCACCATCGAGTAGTTGTCGAAGATCCCGCCGGACGAGGCGCAGGCACCCATGGAGATGCACCACTTGGGCTGGGGCATCTGGTCCCAGATGCGCCGGATCACGGGGGCCAGCTTGAACGGCAGTCGCCCGGCACAGATGAGCACGTCCGCCTGGCGGGGCGAGAAGGCCTGCCGCTCCATGCCGAACCGGGCGATGTCGAACCGGCTGGCGGCCGTCGCCATGTACTCGATGGCGCAGCACGCAGTGCCGAACGGCATCGGCCACAGGGAATTGGCCCGGGCCCAGTTGGTGAGGGCGTCGAGCTTGGTGACCACCCAGTTGGGTGAAACCGCGGCCACACTGGTGATCTCGTCCCCGCGATTCTGCACGGCGGGGTTGGTCAATCCCATTGCAACGCTCCACGCTTCCAGATGTAGACGTACCCCACCGCCAGAATGACGATGAAGACGAACATCTCGATGATGAGCACGCCGGCGATCTCACTCATCTGCCGGAACGCGACGGCCCACGGAATCATGAACACGGTCTCGATGTCGAAGATGATGAACAGCATCGCGACCAGATAGAACTTCACCGAGAACCGCTCCCGCGCATCCCCCAGCACCGGCATGCCCGACTCGTACGGCGCGATTTTCGTCGGGGTCCGGCGGTAGGTCGAGAAGATGTGCGAGACGGCCAGCATCAGGATCGCATTGGCGATCACGAATGCGATCAGCAGGAGGACCGGAATGTACGGCTGCAGCATGGGTGTCCGGTTGAAGGGTGGCCGTGGCCTATCTCGCAGAAGGTAAGGCCGTTACGAAGCGGATTCAACCCGCGATAGTCGGCCCGGCAACCGGGCCTGGGCGGGTGCGTGAACCCCGGAAAACCCCGACTGGAACCGGGCCCGCCGGTCGGCCGGTGCGGGCGCGCTTCCGGTCGCCCCCCGCACTATATTGCGGCCCATTCTCAGGCGGCCGTCACCTTCCGCCCACCCGCCTGTCCGTCCGCCGAGGTCCCAATGTCCATCAAGTCCGACCGCTGGATCCGCCGCATGGCCCTGGAGCACAACATGATCGAGCCGTTCACCGAGCGGCAGGGGCGGCAGACCGATGCCCAGGGTCGGCGGGCCATTTCCTATGGGGTCTCGAGCTACGGTTACGACATGCGGGTGGCACCCGAATTCAAGATCTTCACCAACGTCCTGAGCGCCATGGTGGACCCCAAGGAATTCGACGCCCGGAGCTTCGTGGAGTTCGAAGGACCGGTCTGCATCGTGCCCCCGAACAGCTTCGCGCTGGCCCGCTCGGTGGAGTACTTCCGGATCCCCCGCAACGTGCTCACCATCTGCGTCGGCAAGAGCACCTACGCGCGATGCGGGATCATCACCAACGTCACGCCCTTCGAGCCGGAATGGGAGGGTCACGTGACGCTCGAGATCAGCAACACAACGCCGCTGCCGGCCAAGATCTACGCCAACGAGGGCATCTGCCAGGTCCTCTTCTTCGAGGCCGACGAGGACGATGTCTGCGAGGTCAGCTACGCGGACAAGGAGGGGAAGTATCAGGGACAGAAAGGTGTGACCCTGCCGCGGCTGTAACGACCTACTCGGTCGGTGTCACCCGGGCCCAATCCCAACCCTCCAGCCCGCGTGCACCGACCGCCCGCACCGCGATCGTGGCCCCGGCCGGGACGCCCGTCAGTCGCACCGAGGTACCCCGCACCAGCCTGCATCCCTCCCGAAGCGCCATTCCCGTTCTCCCACCGAATCCGGTAGGACGTCACGCCGCGCTCTATGGCCGGCTTCCAGCTGACTTGCACGACGCCCCCCGCGGTCCGCGACGCCGTCACCTCCGGTAGGCGGCTCGGGCTCGACGCCATGAGGACCACGGAGGCGACCGTCGTGCGGCTCACTTCCGCGACCAGGCGGTGGTTCACCGTCTCGAGAACGTCGTGCGACTGGTGGTAGTGCGGGTTCCCCAGCACGGGGTACGAGCCGATTCCCGAGACCACGTCGCCGAAGCCGTCCACCAGGGAATGGGCGTCGGTGAACTTGTAGTAGTGGGCGTCGTAGGTGATCAGATCGGTGAAGAGAAACGCCGCCGCGTGCTGCAGGTCCCTGAGACCGCTGTTCGCGTAGCGGATCGTGTTGTCCAGCCGGTCGTCGTTGGCCCAGCCCACCATGTCGTTATTGAGCGCACCCACCACCCGGTCGCCGGCCTCGCGGGCGAGCCGCACATACTCCCGGCTACCGCGGAGGCCCGATTCCTCCGCCGTGAACCACACGAATCGGATGGTCGCGGCCTGCGGGCGCCGGGCGAGGACCCGCGCCGCCTCGAGCAGGGCGGTCGTGCCCGACGTGTTGTCATCGGATCCCGGCCCCTCCTGCACTGAATCGAAATGGCTCCCGACGACGTACTGCACCTCCGGATCGGAGGTGCCCCGCAGCGTCGCGACCACGTTCGCCGACCGAACGCCTGGTGCGGGCTCGAACCATTGGAGCTCCGGCGTGTAGCCGAACGAGCGGAGTGTCGTTTGCAGATACTCGATCGCGAGCGCGTTTCCCGGCTGGGTCGCGTGCTTCGAGTCGAAGCGGAACAGGGCGCGCGCGTGGTCGTAGATCCGGGCGGACGACACTTCGCTCACCAGGGCCCGCACTCGGGGGGCGATCGCCGCGAACATCGCGGTTCCCCGCTGCCGGAGGTCCCGCTCGGCCCGCAGCATCGCGCGGACCCGGGCAAGAAGCTCTTCGACGCTCACCGTGCGTCTCAAATCGGTGAGGTAGAGCCCACGCTCGGGCGAGACCGTATCGCCGTCCCGCTCGCTCACGATGGCCACCACGTTGCCGTCGGGGCGGGCCGTCCACTCGTATTCCGGTGCGATGGTGCGCAGGGTGTTGTTGTGAAAGAGCCGGGTTCTGGTGCCGGTCGCGGCATCGTAGAGATAGCTGCGGCGGTGGCGTCCCTCTCCCATGACGGCCAGTACTCTACCCTGGCTGACGAACTGGGGGGCGATGTCGTGCTGGATCTCGTGGGTGAGCCGGCGCGGCTGGCCGCCGTCGGCGCCCACCGCGTACAGCTCCCAATCCTCTCGGGGCATCGATTGATAGACCACCAGCGAGCCATCCTGGGAGATCGCCGGCGCGGCCAGCGGCCGCGGCGAACGAACCAGGACCCGGCGGCTCGGAGCCGATCCGAGCGTGCATGAGCGTCCAATCGGCGCCTTCGCGCCCCAGGTACGTGAAGCTGCCGCCATCGTCGCTGACCGCGGGTGCGAGGCCCCGGTGTACGGTCGTCGATCCGTTCGGAGCCCGGATCGTCACGCCGAACTCGGCGGAGGGGAACACGAGGCGGCCGCCGGCGGCCCGGAGGGGAATTCCGGTGATACGGCCGCCGCCGACCAGCGGCCGCGGGGCTCCCGACCCGAGGTCATAGAGCTCCGCACGCTGGGCGGAGGGGTCGGAGGCGGCGAGCAGATAGGGAGGTCCACTGTCGGTGGCGTAGACAAACGCCAGTCCAATCAGGCCGGCGATTTCGACCGATCGCTCAGCTCCCCCGGCGGCGGGCCGCAGCACGGCCGCGGAGCCACTCGCGCTCAGATAGGCGATCTCGGAGCCGTCGGGGGCGAAGGTCGCGGCGTAACCCGGCAACGTGTCCGGCCGAAGCGAACCCGCCTGGTTGAGGTTCAGCAACACCGAGCGCCGGGACGAATCCGGGCCGATATCGTACGCGAGCATCGTCCCATCGGCGCTCCAGCGGGGGCTCGCCCCGTCCGCTGCGATCTCCCGGGTGCGGTAGAGCTCGCCGGTGAGAAGGGCGATCGGCGCGAGCAGCGCGTCGCGCTCCGGCCCGCGGAGCAGGCGTTCGAGCCGCTCGAGCGCCTCGATGTATCGGCCGGCCTCCCAGGCATACGCGGCGCTGTCGAAGCCCGACCGGTCGGGCGTTTGTGATTCCAGTGGCCCCGACCAGGCGATCAGCGCCGCCAATGGCATCCAGACGACTCGGCCGTTCATCGTATTCCCTCCGTCGAGAGGGCGGAAATATAGCGCCAGCCGCCCTGCCGCCTGTCCGCGCGGGCGGCTAGAATGCACCCGCACCGCGCCACATCACACTCCGTCTCCGGAACTTCCATGCGGCTCATCCTCCGGCTTTTCCTCTTTCTGTCTGCCTCGGCGCTCACCGCCCAGCAATCCACCACCGCCGGCGCGCCCGACACTTCCGCGTTCCGGCGCCTGGAGCTCCCCGCCCCCAGCTCGATCAGAACCGGCAGCGGCATGCCGGGACCCGACTACTGGCAGCAGCGGGTGGACTACGTCATCCGAGCGACGCTCGATACGTCCACCCGCTCGCTTCGCGGCGATGAGCGAATCACCTACACCAACAACTCGCCGGACACGCTTCGGTATCTCTGGCTGCAGCTCGACCAGAACGTCTTCAACAGCGAGAGCCGGGGCTCGAGGCTGTTCGACCCGCGGAGCCGGTTCGGGACCGGCGGCGCCGAGGGCGGCGTCCGCATCCTCAAGGTGGGGCAGCCGGCGATCGCCGCCGCGCGAGGACGCGCGGCGAGCCCAGCGGTGCAGCTCGGCTACCTGGTCAACGGCACGGTCATGAGAGTCGACCTCGCTCGCCCCCTGCCGCCGAAGGCCAAGCAGGTGCTGGAGATCTCCTGGTCCTTCCCGTTCGGCCCCAACCGCAATCGCATGGGCATCGAGGAGATCGACAACGGCGTGACCTACGAGGTCGCCCAGTGGTACCCGCGCCTCGCGGTCTACGACGACGTCCGGGGCTGGAACACCGAGCAGTACTACGGGCAGGGCGAATTCTATCTGGAGTACGGGAGCTTCGACGTGAGCATCTCCTTGCCGGCCGACATGATCGTGGCGGCGACGGGACAGCTCCAGAATCCGGCCGAGGTGTTGACGGCGACCCAGCGCTCGCGGCTGGCGCAGGCGCGGACCAGCTCCAGCACGGTGGTGATCCGGGGCCGAGACGAAGTGCGGGACCCCGCGTCACGCCCGGCCGCGGAATACGGCACCCTGACCTGGCGCTTCACCGCCGACAGCGTGCGGGACTTCGCCTGGGCGGCGTCGCGATCCTTCATCTGGGACGCGGTCGGGGTGAACGGCGGGAAGACCCTCGCGATGAGTTACTACCCGCCCTCGACCGAGGCGCTGTGGAAAGAGGCGACCCAGTACGCCAAGGTCGCGATCGAGAACTACTCCGCCCAGTGGGCGCCCTATCCCTATCCCACCGCGAACAACGTGCGGGGAATCGAGGGTGGGATGGAATACCCGATGATCGTCTTCTGCAACCGGCCCACACCCGAGACCCTCTACAGCGTCACGGATCACGAGTTCGGCCACACCTGGTTTCCCATGGTGGTGGGCTCCAACGAGCGCCGGTATCCCTGGATGGACGAAGGGTTCAACGAGTTCATCAACTACTACAACTGGGTGAAGAAGTTCGGCCTCCCGCCGAGTCACCGAGGCAGTATCCCCGACTATCTGGAGATGGCGACCTCGGGCCAGGAGCGTCCGGTCATGACCTTCGCGGACCAGCTGCCCCAGGATGTTCGTGGGCCCCGCGGCGTACGACAAGCCGGCGCTCGCGCTACGGCTGCTCCGGGAGGTGGTCGTCGGTCCCGAGCGGTTCGATCCCGCGTTCAAGGAGTACTTCCGCCGCTGGGCCTACAAGCATCCCACGCCCGCCGACTTCTTCCGGAGCATCGAAGACGGGGTGGGAGAGGACCTGAGCTGGTTCTGGCGGTCGTGGCTCTTCACCACGGCGCAGCTGGACCTGGCGGTGGATTCGATCGTGCTGGCCGACTCGGCTGGCGTGGAGTCGCGGATCTTCCTGCGCAACGCGGGGGGCATCCCGATGCCGGTGGACCTCGAGCTTCTGATGGACGACGGGTCCACCCGGCGACTCATTCTTCCCGTGGAGATCTGGTTCGGGGGAAGCCACTATACCGCGATCGTGCCGGGACCGAGGAAGGTGAATGCGGTGACGGTCGACCCGGAGTCCAGGTATCCCGACGTGCGGCGGGAGAACAACCGCTCGCCTGCCGGGATCAGCCAGTCGGAGAGGCCGACTACTCCACCGCGATCTGCCACAGGCCGCTGAGCATGTCGCTGGCATAGAGTGAGCCGTTGGCCAGCATCACACCCCAGGTAAAGGTATTGCCGGCGCCGCCCGGCTCGATCCGGTCGATCAGCCGATCCGACAGGTCGCCGCTCAGGGTGCCGGACACGTCGAGTGCGATCACGCCGCCGTTGTAGTAGGCGGCGTACAGGATCTGGCGGGCTTCGTCCATCCAGAAATTGTGGGTGCCGGCCCCCGGCAGCCTGAAGCTGGCGACCTCCTGCGGGGCCCCGATGGTGGAGACGTCCACCACGTGAATGTCGCCGCTCGCCTCGGAGCCGATGACGCCCGGACCCTCCTGCCCGATGAAGAGGTACCGTGCTTCCTCGGTCACCGGATTGTGGAACCACCACCCGTTGTGCACCGCGGGCGACTTGGCCCCCCCGTTGTCGTCCGTGACCAGCCGGCTCACCTCTGTGGGCGAGGACGGAGAGCCGCCGCGAAACCCGTTCCCCACGTCGTAGATGATGACCCCGGAGTCCCAGGCGAAGACGAAGGCGAGGCCGTCTCGAACGTAGGTGTCGTGGATGCCGTAGTGCGGCGGAATCGGCACCGTGGCGACCGGGCTGATCGCGGCGGGGTCCGTGACATCGTAGATCTTGAGCGCGGGGTCGGGTGTGGTTCTTCGCCGCGAAGGCATAGCGCCGACCGGCGATCTCGCCGAACGTCGCGGTGTGCAGGCCGGCCGGCACGTGGACGCTGTCCAGCAACACCGGGCTCGCCGGGTCCGCCAGGTCGTAGAGGTACAACCCCTCGTTCGCGCCGCGCTCCGCGCTGAACATCAGGACCGCGCCGTCCGAGCTCACTTCGACGTCGCTCACGGTGCCGATCTCCGGCACGATGATCGAATCGACCAGGCTCGGCGCACCGGAGCCGTCCAGGGACCAGACCTTGAGGGCGTTGCCGGGGATGCCCCCCCGGGGTGAGCCCCCCCAGGTCCCGGTGTAGGCGTAGTCGCCGTGCACCCAGAGGTCCGAGGTGTAGCGATCGGGGACGTTGTCCCCTCCCCCGGCGACGCTGAGCGTCAGGCCGGACGGTGGCGGATCGGTGGGTCCGCTGCCGTCGTCGTCTCCGTTGGCGCAACCCCAGGCGGCCAACACGAACATCGTGGTGAGCGCCCTCCCGCAGTGCCGGCTCGATCTCATCGCTCGCCTCAATGCTGGTGTAAGCCGCCGCCGCTCTTGGCGGCGCCGTATCGTCCCATTCGATGGGCCCCGCCGCCGAAACCCGCCCGCATGCCCACGGTCCAGGTCCAGAAGCTCTCCTTGCCATACAGCTGCCGCACGTCGAAGAGCCCGCCACCGACCCGAGCAATCCGCCCGAGCGACACCTCGATCAGGGGGCGCAGGGCCACACCGCCGCGCACCAGGCCGGGCGCCGAATATCCTGCCGTGTGAATCGTCCAGCGGGTGACGCCGAGAATCGAGTTCTCCAGGTGAGGCCGCAACGACCGGAAATCCGAGATCCGCTCCTCCTCCGGCCGCTCGGTCCGCTCGAATCGATAATGGAGACGGTGCCGACCCGTACTCCATGCACCTTCCGCCAGAAGACTGGAGAATACGAAGAACCCGCCCGCCTCCGAGGTTCTGGCCCATTCGACCAGCGCGTAGGTAGACCGGCGGTCGAGCACACCGTCCCAGCGGGCGGAAAGGCTCCACTTCGCCTGGTCGGTGCCGGCGCCGGGCCGATGCTCGGGCGAATGCACCCGCGCATGCGATCCCTGGATCTCGAAGCCGGCGACCGGCATCGCCGTCAGCCGCGCCGCCCATGAGTCGCCGAACCGTCCACCGATCCGCGGCCACTGACCGGGCCGCTCGGGCTCGTCCCCGTTGAAGAGTCCGATCTCGCCGCCCACCGGGCCGCGCCGGACCGCCGCGATCGCCACGGCGCGCTCCAGGACTTGCGCCAGGTGGTGGTTCACCGGATACCGCAGCGGCGGCCGGGTCATCGGATCGTCGGTGCCGAACGGCGCGAACCCCTTGCCCGCGGTGAGGGAGATCCTGGTGGGACCGTCCGCATCGCCTAGGAGATCGTCGGCGGTGAGAAGCAGCTCGTGAAGGTAGGTGTGGGGATGACGACGGTCGACGAATCCCTCGCCCCACGCGCCGGGCGTCAGCTCGCCTTCGCCCATCGTCGCGCCTTCGAGGTTGAGCGTGGCCAGGAGGCTCAGCCGGGTGGGGCCCTCCGCCTGGAACAGGAGGGACGGCTGCACGAGGCGAAACTCGGCAAGGCCTTCGCCGCCGGGCACCGGGTCGGCGCGAGTGAGCGCGGCGATGGCGTGTCCTGCCAGATGGACCTGGGGTGGCCACTGAGCCCCGAGAGGGCCGCTCCACAGGGCGAGCCCGAGAAGGAGAGCGGTGCGCGTCAGTCCGATGGGGCCACGGCCGATCGACCGGCCGAAAGGCCGGCGCGGAGGAAGTCGCGGTTCATCCGCGTGATGGTGTCGATGCTGATCTCCTTGGGACAGGCCTCCTGGCACTCGCCATGGAGCGTGCAGTGACCGAAGCGCTCGAGATCCATCTGCCGGACCATCCGCGTCGCGCGGTCGTACCGCTCGGGTTGGCCCTGGGGCAGCAGCCCTAGGTGTGAGATCTTCGCCGCGGTGAAAAGCGAGGCCGAGCTGTTGGGACACGCGGCGACGCAGGCGCCGCAGCCGATGCACTGCGCGGCATCCATCGCCGTGTCCACGTCACCCTTGGGAATCAGGGTGGTGTTCGCATCCTGGGCGCCGCCGGTGGGCGCGCTGATGAATCCGCCTGCCGCAATGACCCGGTCGAGGGCACTCCGATCGACCACCAAGTCCTTCACCACCGGAAATGCCAGGGCCCGCCAGGGCTCGATCCGGATCTCGTCCCCGTCGCGGAAACTCCGCATGTGGAGCTGACAGGTGGCCGTGCCCCGGGTGGGCCCATGCGCTACCCCGTTGATCATCAGGCTGCAGGAGCCACAAATCCCCTCCCGGCAGTCGTGGTCGAAGGCGATCGGCCCCTCGCCGCGTGCCATGAGCCGCTCGTTCACCACGTCGAGCATCTCGAGAAACGACATGTCGGGACTGATGTCCGGGGCTTCGTAGCGAACCATCGCGCCGCGAGCGCCGGGGGACGGCTGCCGCCAGATACGGAGAATCAGGTTCATGGGATTCCTTTGAGCACACTTGGCTCGCAGCCCTACTTGTAGCTCCGCTGCGCCAGGTGCACGTACTCGAACTCCAGCGGCTCCTTGTGCAGCTTGGGCTCGGCGCCGCGGCCGGCGTACTCCCACGCGGCGACGTAGGCGAACCGCTCGTCGTTTCTGAGCGCCTCGCCGTCCTCGGTCTGATACTCCTCGCGGAAGTGGCCGCCGCACGATTCCTCGCGGTGCAACGCATCGCGGCAGATCAGCTCGCCAAGCTCCAGGAAGTCGGCCACCCGGCCCGCCTTCTCGAGCGCCTGGTTGAGCTCGGCGTCGCTTCCGGGCACGTTCACGTTCTGCCAGAACTCCTCGCGCAGCTCGGGGATCCGGGCCAAGGCGTCCCGCAGGCCCTTCTCGTTTCGGGCCATGCCGCACTTGTCCCACATGATCTTGCCCAGCTCGCGGTGGAAGGAGTCCACTGTCCGGGTGCCTCCGATCTCGAGCAGCCGTCGTGTGGACATCGCCGTCTCTTCCTGGACCCGCCGGCACTCGGGATGGGACGCATCGATCCTTTCCAGCTTGGTGGACGCCAGGTAGTCGCTCACCGTGCCCGGAACGATGAAATAGCCGTCCGCCAGCCCCTGCATGAGGGCGCTCGCGCCGAGCCGGTTGGCGCCATGGTCGGAGAAGTTGGCCTCGCCGATCACGTGCAGGCCGGGGATCGTGCTCATCAGGTTGTAGTCCACCCAGAGCCCGCCCATCGTGTAGTGGACGGCCGGATAGATCCGCATCGGCACCCGGTACGGATCCTCGTCGGTGATCCGCTGGTACATCTCGAAGAGGTTGCCGTACCGTTCGCGGATGGCGTCCGCGCCGATCCGGTTGATAGCGTCGGCGAAGTCGAGGTAGACGCCGAGGCCGCCCGGGCCGACGCCGCGCGACTCGTCGCACACCGTCTTCGCCGCTCGGGACGCGATGTCGCGGGGCGCGAGATTGCCGAAGCTGGGGTAGCGGCGCTCGAGGTAGTAGTCCCGTTCCGACTCGGGGATCTGGTCGGGCGGCCGGGTATCCCCGCCCGGGCGGGCACCCAGACCCGGCCGTCGTTGCGCAGGGACTCGCTCATCAGCGTGAGCTTCGATTGGTATTCCCCGCTCTGCGGGATGCAGGTCGGATGGATCTGGGTATAGCAGGGGTTGCCGAAGAACGCGCCGCGCTTGTGCGCCCGCCAGATGGCGGTCGCGTTCGATCCCTTGGCGTTGGTCGAGAGGTAAAAGACGTTGCCGTAGCCGCCGGTGCCCAGCACCACCGCGTCACCGACATGGGTTTGGATCTCGCCGGTCACCATGTCGCGCACCACGATGCCGCGCGCCTTCCCGTCCACCACGATCAGATCGAGCATCTCGGTGCGCGGGAACATGGTGACGCCGCCGCGCCCGATCTCCTTCTCCAGCTGCTGGTACGCGCCGAGCAGCAATTGCTGTCCGGTCTGTCCCCGGGCGTAGAAGGTCCGGGACACCTGGGCCCCGCCGAAGGACCGGTTGGCCAGAAGCCCGCCGTACTCCCGGGCAAACGGAACGCCCTGCGCGACGCACTGGTCGATGATGTTGACGCTGATCTGCGCCAGCCGGTAGACGTTGGCCTCGCGTGCCCGGAAGTCGCCGCCCTTTACCGTGTCGTAGAACAGGCGAAAAATGCTGTCGCCGTCGTTCCGGTAGTTCTTGGCCGCATTGATTCCGCCCTGCGCGGCGATGCTGTGCGCCCGCCTGGGCGAATCCTGGAAGCAGAAGCACTTGACGTTGTAGCCGAGCTCGCTCAAGGTGGCCGCCGCGGAGGCGCCGGCGAGCCCGCTGCCCACCACCAGGATGGTGTATTTCCGCTTGTTGGCGGGATTCACCAGCTTCATCTCGAAGCGGTGCTTGTCCCACTTCCGCTCGATGGGGCCGGAAGGAAGCCGGGAGTTCATTCGATCCTTCCCAGATATCCGGCCAGAACGATGGCCGTGAAGCCCAGCCAGATGAATACCGCCAGCACCAGCGCCAGGCGCCGGTGAAGTGGGCGGGGCGACGGCTGACTCAGGCCCAGGCTCCGGCCGCTGCTCCAGAGTCCGTGATAGAGATGCAGACCCACCGCGATCATGGCGACCGGATAGAATCCGGCCACCCATGGATTCCTGAATCCGGTCGTCACGTTGTGATAGGGATTGAGCTCGACGAAATCCGGGTGGGCCGCGCCGGTGGTGAAGTGAAGGATGTGATACACCAGGAAGATCAGGATCAGCGCGCCGCCCCAGCGGATCGTGCGCCCCGCGACGGTGGCGACCTGCGGCTCACGACCGCCGGCGTACGGCTGAGGCCGTGCCGCGCGGCTCCGGAGCGTGAGCTGCACCGCGGCGACGACGTGGAGGATCGCGGCGACGAGCAAGACCAGCCGGGCACCCCAGAGGGCCCCGCCGGTGCCGTGCAGCAGGACGGCGTAGCGATTGATCCGATCGGGTCCGCCGAAGACCAGCAGGTTGGCCAGTACGTGACTGACGAGGTAGGCCACCAGAACCAGGCCGGTCACCGCCATGACCGCCTTCTTGCCGACCGAGGATTGCCACAGCGTCCCCAGCCGGCTCATCGCCCGGTTCCCCTCACCCGTCCACCATCTTCTGCATCGCCCGCACCGCCTCAGCCGATTGGTGCAGGTCGGCGCGCTCCCGGTCGGTCAGCGTAATGTTCACGATCTTCTCGAGCCCCGTGCGCCCGAGCTCGGCAAGGCACGCCGCAGAACACGTCGCGGAGTCCGAACTCTCCCTGGAGCCACGCGGAGCACGGCAGCAGGCGTTTCTGGTCGAGAGCGATCGACTCCACCATCTGGACGGCCGCCGCGCTGGGGGCGTAATAGGCAGAGCCGGTCTTGAGGAAGCTCACGATCTCAGCCCCGCCGTTCCTGGTCCGGTCCACGATCGCGTCGAGCTTGTCCTTCTCCAGCAGCTGTCCCACGGGAATGCCGGAGACGGTGGTGTAACTCACCAGCGGCACCATGGTGTCTCCGTGGCCGCCGAGGACCATCGCCTGGATGTCCTGGACCGAGACGTCCATCGCCTCGGCGAGGAACATGCGGTAGCGGGCGGTGTCGAGCACGCCCGCCATGCCGAGGATCCGCTCCCGCGGAAAGCCCGTGGCCTTCATCGCCACGTAACACATCACGTCGAGAGGATTGGAGACCACGACCACGATGGCCTTGGGCGCCACCCGGGCGATCTGCTCGGCGACCGACCGCACGATGCCGGCGTTGGTCTTGGTGAGATCATCCCGGCTCATGCCGGGCTTCCGTGCGATACCGGCGGTGACGACGAAGACCTCGGCTCCCGACGCCGGATCATAGGTGTTGCTTCCGATGATCCGGGTATCGAATCCCTCGATCGGGCCCGACTGCCACTGGTCGAGCGCCTTGCCCTGCGGCACTCCTTCCACCACGTCGATCATCACCACGGTGCGGGCGAGGTTCTTCTCGGCCAGACGCTGGGCCGCGGTGGCACCCACGTTTCCGGCCCCGACAACCGCCACTTTCTGGAGCATGAAAGTCCCGCTCTTAGGGTTGAGATCGAAGGCGAACGCGATGGCCTAAGGCGCCGAAATGTAGCGGGTTACAACGAGGCGGCAAAGCCTGCGCTGCCGGTCTGGCGGAGGGCTTCGTAGAGCACGATCCCGACCGCGGTCGCGAGGTTGAGACTGCGGACGGGTCCCGTCATCGGTATCGTGAAGCTGCGGTCCGGGTGCTTCTCCAGAATTCGATCCGGCATCCCCTCGGTCTCGCTGCCGAACACCAGACAGCTGTTTCCCGATAGGGCGCCTCCCAGAAGCTCCGCTCGGCCTTGGCGGAGAAATACAGGCAGCGGCTCCGGTCCATCGCATCCCGGAACGCGAACCAGTCGGAGTGGCGCCAGAGGTCCACGTCCTCCCAGTAGTCCAGGCCGGCCCGGCGCAGGTCGCCGTCCTCCAGTGAGAAGCCCAGCGGCTCGATCAGGTGGAGCGCGACGCCGGTCGCGGCGCAGAGCCGGGCGATGTTCCCGGTGTTGGGCGGGATCTGGGGCTGGATGAGCGCGACCTGGAGCGCCATCAGCCGCCGCGGGTGTGCATCTCGCGCCGCGGGTCGGCGCGCAGGCTCTCGATCCGGTGAAGGATGCCGCGCTCGGTGAGGCCGGCCCGCTCCTCCGCGCCGCGATCCGCACGCGCTCGCCACACGGCGGCGATGCTGTCCGAGATCTCCTCGTCGGTCGCCCCGCCGCGGAGCAAGTCGCGCAGATCCAGGCCTTGCTCTCCGTAGAGACAGAGCAGGAAAGTTCCGTCGGCGGTGAGGCGGCCCCGGTCGCAGGTCCGGCAGAACGGCGCGGTGGTCGAGGCGATGACCCCGAAACGCGTTCCGTCCCGCAGCGCGAACCGCTCGGCCGGCGCCCACTGCCCTTCGCGCAGCGGCTCCGCCGGACCGTATCGCCGCGCCACGAGCTCGAGGATCTCGCGCTGCGACACGACCTGGTCCATCGACCATCCGGTGGCCCCGCCCACGTCCATGTACTCGATGAAGCGCGGCTCCAGTCCCCGGGCTCGGGCGAACTCCAGGAGATCCACCACCTCGTCGTCGTTGTAGCCCCGGATGACGACGGTGTTGAGCTTGACCGAGGAGAACCCGGCCGCCCGCGCCGCGTCGATGCCCGCGATCACGTCGGCATGGCGCGCGCTGCGCGCGAAGTCCTGCATCCGCTCGGGTCGAAGGGTATCGAGGCTCACGGTGACCCGGCCGAAGCCCGGCCGTCCTGAGCGACTCGGCCTGGCGCGCGAGCAGGACACCGTTGGTGGTCAGCGCGAGATCGGTGATCGCGTCGTGGCGCGACAGGAGCCGGACCAGCGTCTCCAGGTCGTGGCGCAGCAGCGGCTCACCGCCCGTGAGCCGGATCTTGCCCACGCCCAGTCCGGCAAAGACTCCTGCGAGGCGGTCGATCTCCTCGAAGGAGAGGATCGATTCCCGCGGGAAGCCAGGCGTACTCCGCTTCAGGCATGCAATAGCGGCACCGAAGATTGCAGCGATCGGTGACGGAGATGCGGAGGTTGCGAAGCGGCCGGCCGAACAGGTCGACAGGGTGTCGGCGCGGCCGAGCGATCTCATGAGCGAGTCACCTCGCTTCGCCGCCCCGCGCGCCGGCTCGACCCATCCCACGGCTCCGTCCTGCGTAGAACTCCTTCTTCCAGATCGGGACCCGACGCTTGACCTCCTCGATCACGAACCGACAGGCCGCGAACGCCTCGTCGCGGTGCGCGCCGCGCGGCGGCGACGGCCACCGCGGCGTCGCCGATCTCGAGGTCGCCCACCCGATGCTGCCAGCGCAACCCGGACCGGCCACCGCGCCTCGGCCTCCGCCACGATCGCGGCGCATTCCATTTCGGCCATGGGGCCGTACGCCGAGTATTCCAGGCCGCGGACCGTCCGGCCGTCGTGGTGGTCGCGCACCTGGCCGAGGAAGGACGCGATGCCCCCGTGGGTCGGGGACTCGACTCGAGCGAGGAGGGCGGGAAGATCGATCGGGGTCGTGGAGAGGAACGCCATGGATTCAGCCTCCCGCGAGCGGCGGCAGGAGGGCCACCTCATCGCCGTCCGCCAGCCGGGTGTCGAGCGTCGGCATGAGCCAGATTCACGGCGCACAGTGGACGCGGAGGGATCTGCTCGCCGCCAGGAAGCGACCGCACGTGAGCCAGCGCGTCGGCCACGGTCGCAAGCGTCGGCAGGGCAATGCGTACCGATGCCAGCCCCAGCCGGTCGGCATAACTGGCGAAGAGAAGTACGCGGACGTTGACGACCTGCGTCGGTGGCGGCGGGCATGACTGGAAGCTATCCGCAATCGCCGGAGGTGGGAACGGCGGGATGCCGATGAAAGAAGGGCCGCCCGGGAGTGCGTCCCGGTGCGGCCCAACGGAAGGAAGCCGGTGACGCGCTGCCCGCTACATGCCCTGGGCGGTCTCCCCGGCAGGCTCGCTCTCGTCCGCGACCAGCGCCCGTAACTCTTTGCTGGGCTTGAAGACCGGAACCGGTCGCGCGGCGACTTCGACCGGATCGCCGGTGCGCGGGTTGCGCGCCATTCTCGTCTTACGTCGGCGAATCTTGAAGGTCCCGAACCCACGCACCTCGATGTTGTGCTGCTGCTTGAGCGCCTCTTTCACCGCCTCCAGGAAGGCGTCGACGACACGCGCGCAATCCTTCTTGGAGATCATGGGCCCGGCGGTGCGGGCGATCGAGGCGGTTACCTGTTCGACGAGATCGGCCTTGGTCATGCGTCCCCCAGAAGGGTTACAGACAGCGTAGCTCGGGAGGGCATCCTGGCCGATAGTATGGGCTTAAGTGTTGTCTGTCAAGGGCTTGGCCTTCGAAGCCGTCCCTGGGCGGAGGGAGAGGAGAAACTCTTCGAAGTGCGGGAAGGCGTCGTGCGGCCCCGGCGCGGCCTCGGGATGGTACTGCACGGCGAACATCGGTAGCTCGCGGTGGCGCACGCCCTCGATGGTTCCGTCGTTGAGATTGAGGTGGGTCACCTCGAGACCGGAGGCTCCCGGAACCCGCTCCGCGTCGCCAACTACCGCGAATCCATGGTTTTGCGTCGTAATGAGGACCTGACCCGTGCGCAGGTCGCGAACCGGATGGTTCCCGCCCCGGTGCCCATAGGGCAGCTTGGCCGTGTCTCCTCCAAAGGCGAGGCCGATCAGCTGATGTCCCAGGCAGATCCCGAAGGTCGGCAAGCCGGAACCGGCCAGCTCCCGGATGTTGGAGATGGCGTACTGCACCGCCGCCGGATCTCCCGGGCCGTTGGAGAGGAAGAGCCCATCGGGCTTCAGCTCGCGGACTTGCGCCGGCGCTCGTCTCGGCGGGAACCACGGTGACCCGGCAGCCAGCCTGCACCAGCATGCGGACGATGTTGCGCTTCATCCCGTAGTCGTACGCGACCACGTGCGGGCCCGAGCCCTCGGTCCGGCGTTCGCGAATCGTGGCGCGCGAGGCCAGGTCGAGCCCGTTCATGGAAGGAGACGCCAGCAGTCGCGCCGTCAGCTCCCGGCGTCGGCTCATCGCCCTTCCGCGATCGACGCCGCGCATGGCGCCGCGCTCGCGGAGGTGCCGGGTGAGCCGGCGGGTGTCCACGCCCTCGATCACCGGGACCCGTGCCTCGGCGAGCCAGTCGTCCAGGCTGAGGGTGGCGCGCCAGTTGGACGGCGTGGCGGGACATCTCGCGGACCACGACGCCCGCTGACCTGCGGCCGCTCCGACTCCATGTCCTCCGGATTGATCCCGTAGTTGCCGATCATCGGCGCGGTCATCACGACGATCTGCCCGAGGTAACTCGGATCGGTGAACGTCTCCTGATACCCGGTGAGGTTGGTGGTGAACACCACCTCGCCGAAGGCGGGATCGATCGGGACGCGGCGTCGTTCCGGCGAACCAGGAGCCGTCCTCCAGCAAAACGAAGGCGGGGCGATCGGTCATCCGGTCGCCCCGCATCCTGTCGCTCTCACTTGCCGGGCTGTTGCTGGGGAGCCGGGGCCCCCGCGGAGGGCGCGGGTCCGGCCGCGGTGTCGGGCGTGCCGCCCAAGGGGAGAGGCGCGCTGGGCGCCGGAGCGCCCGGCGTGGCGGCACGCAAGCGCTCCTGCAGCTCGGTCGAGCCCGCCGCCCCGGGGGACCACGGAGAGCAACAGGGAGAGCGCCAGGAAGATCCCGCCGCACCACCAGGTCAGCTTGGTGAGGATGGTGACCGCCTGCCGGCCGCCGAGCACGGTGTCGGTGGTGGCGCCGCCGAGCGACGCGAGACCCCCGCCCTGGCCGGCCTGAAGCAGGACGACCGTGGAGAGGATCAGGGCATCGATGATGAGTAGCGTCAGCAAGAGCGCGAACATGTGGGTCTCCTGGGCAGCCGGGAAGTCTAGCGGCCGACGCGGGTTGGGTCAATCGGTCGGACGCCATTTCCCCCCTACGAAGGTTCCCGCGATCGCTCCGTTCCCGGCGCCGAATACGAGCGCGTCGATCAGATTCGCAGCCGGCACGCCGGAGAGCGACGACACGGTGAGATCCACCGCGGCCAGATCGGCCCACTCGCCCGGGGCGATCCTCCCCGCGCCGACGCCGAGCGCCGCGGCGCCGCCGCTCGTGGCGGCGTCCAGCGTGGTGACCGCGACCTCGCCGCCGGGATCGGTGAGCGCCCCGCGCAGCTCTCCGCGCAGCCGCTGGCCGTATTCCAGCCAACGCATTTCCTCGATGGCGGAGATCCGCGCGTTCGAATCGGTGCCGAGTGACAGCCGGCCGCCGACCGCGTGAGGAGCGGACAGATCGGGGATGCCGTCCCCCAGATTCGCTTCGGTGAGCGGGCAGACGCACACCCGGCCTCCGCGGGCCAGGAAGGCGGCCATGTCCGTGGGAGAGGTGTGGGTGCAATGGACGGCGGTGACATTCCCACCGGCAGCGAGCTCGTCGCAGAGAAGGCGCATCGGCGTCCGGCCGTAGGCGGCCACGGTGTCTTCGATCTCGCGGCGCTGCTCCTCGACGTGCATGTGGAACGGCAGCCCCCGCCGCGCCGCCTCGGCATGCAGGACCTTGATTTCCGCCAGGCTGACGGCGCGGACGCTGTGGGCGACCACACCCAGCGTTTGGGTCGCGGGGTCCAGCCGCTGGGCGAGACGATCGACCTGGCGCCAATACTCTCGCAGGTCGAGCGTGGCGAATCGCCGCTGCCCCGGCTCGGGCGCTCTCCCGATGCCCCCGGCCGCGTAATAGGCGTGCAGCAACACCAGCCGGATGCCGACGTCGGATGCCGCCTCGAGCACGACATCGTCGAAGGCGAAATCATCGTCGCGCTCGTGGTGGAGGTAGTGGAACTCTCCGACCGTGGTGATCCCGGCGTCGCGCATCTCGGAGAACGCCTGGCGGCAGACCCGCCGCAAGCTGGAGCGATCGAGCGAGGCGACCAGCGCGTACATCGCCTCCCGCCAGCTCCAGAAGCTTCCCGCGCCGGAGGAAAAGCGCTCCCCCGAGCCGCGGAGTCCACGCTGAAAGGCGTGCGAATGCGCGTTCACGAAGCCCGGTAACAGAGCCACCCGCTCCAGACGATGCGCCGCTGCCGGGCGCGTCTGGCCGACCGATTCGATGCGGCCGTCCGCACCCGACGGTGATGGTCTGGTCGGGAACGAAGGCGCCGTCGATCCACGTGAGGTCGGCCTGAATCGTCAGCGGGCTCACGGGGCGATACATCTCCGCTCGATGATGTCGTCGAGCAGGGCACCGGCCCGTTCGAACTCTCCGATCGGCAGCCATTCATTGGGCCGGTGCGCCACCTCGATGGTTCCCGGCCCGAACACGGCGCAGCGGTGTCCGATGGTTTGGAGCCATCCGGCGTCCGTGGCGAAGGCCACGCTCTCGGTGCCGCGCTGGCCCACCATCCCGCAGAGCTCGTGGATGAAGCCCGCGCCTTGGCGTCGAGCATCATCGCGGGACTCTCGCCGAGCAAGTCGAGCTCGAACGGCTCGCCGGGAAGCGCGTCGGCCACCGCTCCCCGCACCCGCTCCGTCATGTGCTCGGCTTCCATGTCCGGCAGGAGGCGGATGCCGATCTGTACCGTGCAGCGGTCGGGGATGACGTTCACCGCGCTGCCGCCACTCACCAGTCCCACATTGAGCGCCGCGTACGGCACCTCGGGGAAATGCTCGCCATGGGCCGGCCGCTCCGCCTCCAGCTCGGCGCGCAGTCGGGCCAGGGCGCCGATCGCCCGTGCGGCCGGCTCGATGGCGTTGCGGCCGAGATGGGGGTAGCCGCTGTGCGCCGCTCGGCCGCGGAACGCGAGCTGGAGGCGAATCATTCCCTTGTGGAGGCGGACCACGCGCAGGGAGGTCGGCTCGCCGACGATGACATCGCGTGGAAGCGCGCGGCGAGTCGTCCTTGCGCTCGGCGAATCGGCGGGCGCCCAGCGTGCCGGTCTCTTCGTCGTGGGTGAGGAGCAGGGCCAGCGGGCGCCGCAGGTGGGCCGGATTCACTCGCGCCAATCGGTTGATCGCCAGCGCCAGAAACCCCTTCATGTCGGCCGCGCCGCGGCCGACGTAGGTCTCCCCCGCCCTGGTGAGCGTAAAGGGTGGTGAGCGCCACTCCGGCTCGTCGGCCGGCACCACGTCCATGTGCCCACAGAGGGTGAGGCCTTCGCCATCCTCCCGGTCAGGGCCCGCCCGGATGACGAGGTTGGCCTTCGCCCCGTCCTGAGACCGCATCTGCTCCACCCGGACCGCGGGGCGATCGAGATAGTTGGAGACGTAATCGGCGAAGGGGAGGTTGCTGAGTCGGCTTGTGGTATCGAAGGCGACGAGGCGCTCGAGCAGCTCGGCGTCGGTCAGCGAACGCTGCAGCGCTCATCCGCCGGGCTCCCGGGCGAGATGCGCCAGCCTGCCGCGCACCTCGCGGACCGCGGGTTGGAGATCCGTATCGGCATTCTTCCACAGATCGATGAAGCGGCCGTAGTAGTCGGCCGCCCGGCGGCGGTCTCCACGGGATTCGTACAGCTCGCCGAGCCGCTTGAGGCTGGGCGCCAGAGCGTACGATTCGAGGTCCCGAGCGGAATCCATAGTCGGCTTGTCGGTGACCCGCTCGAACGCCGAGATCGCGGAGTCAGGGTGGCCCAGCCGATCATGAATGGTGCCCAGCTCGTACGAGCCGCAGATACCGCAGCCCCCGGCCTCCACAAACCAGGCTCCATAGGCCTCCAGCGCGTCCTCGTGGCGGCCCTCCGCCTCGGCGATCGCGCCACGCGCGGCGTGGCGCTCGAGTCGGAACCGGCGCGTCCCTTCGGGAACCACCGCTTCGAACTCTCGGTACAGCCGTTTCGCCTCCTCGACCTTGCCGGCCTCCGCGAAGGCCAGAATCAGATCGATGTAGGGCCGGTCGAGCGGCTCGAGGGAACCCAGCGGATATCGCGACAGCGCGGCAGCGAGGACGGCCGTCGCGGCCGCGCGGTCGCTCCCGTACCTGGCGTCCAGGATGGCGAGCGAGGCGGCCACGTCCAGGTACTCAGGGCCCGCGTTCTCCGACTCCAGCTGGGCGAGCAGGCCGAGGAGATGGCGCCTGGATTCCGCGATCTTCCCTTGAAGCTCGGCGAGGCGGGCAAGCCCCCTCGTGGCGAACCCTCGAACGAAGCGGCTCTCACCCTGATGCTCGCGAGCCTGTCGAAGCATCCGCTCGGCGGTGGGCAGATCTCTGCGCACCTGTGCCAGCAATGCCTGAAGCCCCTCGGCGTACGGGCTGCCTGGCGCGCTTGCGCTATAGCGGTCGGCGGTCTCCTGGGCCTCGGCGAGCTGGCCCTGGGACACCTGGGCGCTCATGGTGTTCAGCGAGAACGACGTGCCCCGGCCCAGGCGCGAGGCCCGACCCGCCAGACTCTCGGCCTCCGCATACCGCCGCTGATCCATCAAGGAGATCGACAGGTTGTTGAGCGCGACCAGATTGTCGGGATTGATGTGAGAACCGCCCGGTAGGCGGCGCTCACCTTGGCCGGATCGTGCTCCACGAAGTAGTGGTAGTAGCCGATCGCGAGACCGCGCTCGAGGGCGGGAAGGCGGTCGCGGTGACGATACGCCTGGGTGGCGGCCGCGGCCTGCCGGGTCTCCGAGCGCTGGGTGTTTCCCAGGACGACGGCCAGCTTTCGCCAGGCCATCGCGAAGCCGCTGTCGAGCGCCACGGCCTCCTCGAGGAGGGGAATCGCCTCCTCCACCCGATCGTTCTCCTCCAGCCGAAGGGCGGCGGTGTACTTCTGGAGCGCTTCGAGCGATCCGGTCGTGACCTGCTCCAGCGCGGAATTGGCGCGAATCGTCGTGAGGGACTCCCCGATGCGCTCCCGCAGCTTCTTCGAGAGGCGATCGATGGCCGGGAGCAGCGCATCCTGATCGTCGGCCGACTCCCTCACGGCCGCCAGAATCCGACCGTCGGCGGCGCCCAGCAGAGGTTGCGGAAAGCACGTAGCCGCGGCCGACGGGATCGATCTGGCCGGCGACTACCGCCTTCACTCCCTGCCGCTCAGCGATCTCTCGCGCCAATGGAGTGGTCAGGGTGAGGGCCGTTGGACGCTCCATGCGCCGAAGCGCATCGGCGACCGCCTGGGGGTCGACCAGTCGGAGGGTGGGCGATTGCGACAGGTCCACCCGGAACGCCTCGGTGAGCGACGGTCCCAGCGTCGAATCCGGTGACCGGTTCTCGAAATCGGCCAGGATGAGCTGTTCACGCTGCTCCAGCACGCCGGACGCGACCAGTGTGCCGACCGGACCGATGCCGAGGAGCCGCATCGCGGTGTACCCCGCGGCCAGAAGGCCGAGACCGGCGAAGGCGAGCCCGCCCCCGATCAGGGCGCGGCGCCAGCTCACCCACGGCGCCAACCCGGCCGGGGTGGGCAGCGTGAGGCCACTGGTCCGCGCTTGGGCGCGGCGACGCTCCTGGATGCCCGCCGCCAGCATGATCGGCAACCCCAGGAGCAGGAGAACCCCGGCACCGTACAGGACCCAATCCGGCAACCCCAGGCGGTATACCAACAGATACACCGCCCCGAGGACCAGGACGGAGCCGACCAGGAACAGCGGCCGCGACGCGGCCAGGGTGCCCCTGCCGGATCGCGCCCTCGGTCGCGCTGGAGACCGCCGGCCCGCCGCCCGTGGGAAGGTGGCCGCCGCTCGGCGTCGTGGCCGCCTCCAGCTGCGCCGCCAGCTCCGCCGCGCTCTGCCACCGGTCGGCGGCGCGCTTCTCGAGGCAGCGCATGATGGCCGAGTTGAGCGCCGGCGAGACGGTTCGCCGGTGCTGTAATACCGGCTCCGGCGCCTGCGTGATGTGTGCCGCCAGCATCCCCTGCGGCGTGGCCGCGACGAACGGAGTGCGCCCGCAGAGCATCTCATAGGCGAGCACGCCGACCGCGTACAGGTCGGCGCGGTGGTCCACGTGGGGGTCGGCGGCGGCCTGCTCCGGCGCCATATACGCCGGCGTCCCGAGCGCCACGCCGAGCGAGGTCAAGGAGCTGCCGCTGGATGCGCTGACCGCCTTCGCCACCCCGAAGTCCGTGACGACGGCGTGCCCTTCCGACATCAGGACGTTTTCCGGCTTGATGTCGCGATGCACCACGCCGTTCCGGTGGGCGTAGGCCAGGGCGTCGGTCACCTCGCGAAGGATGCGGGCCACCTCGGCCACGGGCAGCTCGCCCTCGCGCGCGAGCTTGGCCCGGAGCGACTCTCCGGCGATGAACGGCATGATGTAGTAGAGGAGGTCGCCTGAGGCGCCGGCGGTGAGGAGCGGGACGATGTGGGGGTGCTGGAGCCGCGCCGCGAGCCGGATCTCCCGCTCGAAGCGCTCGGCGTTCACCCCGGCGCCCATCTCCGGCGGCAGCACCTTGATCACCACCTGACGCGAGAGCCGCGTCTCCTCGGCAAGGAAGACGCGGCTCATCCCACCGCCTCCGAGCTCCCTCAGGACGTGGTAGGTGTCGCCGACGGCGGCCTGAATCCGGGACTCGAGACCGATCCTTCGGCTCCTGTGAGAGGTTGCCTCAAGCTACCGGCGAAGCACGCGGGAGGCCAGCCAGGTCGAAGCCTCTTTCAGGCCCCGAGCCCGACCAGCTCGGCCCAGCCGTCGGGCTCGAGGCTCGCGCCCCCGACCAGGACGCCGTCCACTTCTTCGCGCGCCAGGAGCGCCAGCACATTCCCCTTGTTGACGCTGCCGCCGTACAGGATTGGAACCCGGCCGGTGACGCCACGGCGGCCCAGCTCGAACCGGATCAGCCCGTGCACCTGCGCGGCGTCGTCCGGCGTGGCGTTCTTCCCGGTGCCGATCGCCCAAACCGGCTCGTACGCCAGCACCACCCGTTCCCAGTCCGCCGGCCCGATCCGCTCGAGGAGTGCGGCGATCTGCCGGGTCACCACCTGTTCCGTTCGGCCGCCCTCGCGCTCGGCGAGGGTCTCACCCACGCAGACCATCGGGATCAGGCCGGCCTTGAGGGCCGCGGCCAGCTTCCGCCCCACCTGCTCGTCGGTCTCGCCGAACAGGTGCCGGCGCTCGGAGTGGCCGATCAGCGCCGCGCGGGCGCCGGCCTCCATCACCAGCGGGATCGAGAGCTCGCCGGTGAACGCGCCCTTGGGCTCCCAGTGCACGTTCTGCGCTCCGACCGTGACGTCGGTGCGCCCGGCGGCCGCCTGGCAGGCGGCGGCGATGGACACGGACGGCGGGAAGAACCAGAGCTGCCGATCGGCACCGGAGAGGTGACTTGCAGGAACCGGGCGAGGAAGTCCCGGGTGGCCGCCGGTCCGTGATGCATCTTCCAGTTGGCGGCGTAGATGAGAGAGCGATTCGACATGTCTCCTGGTGGTGATGGGTCAGGCGCGCTCTCATCCCGAGCGCAGCGTGGGATTGGCCGGTGTGGCCGTCAGGCCTCGTCCAGCGCAGCCACCCCCGGGAGCGTCTTCCCTTCCAGGAACTCCAGCGACGCCCCGCCGCCGGTGGAGACGTGGGTGATGCGGTCCTCCAGTCCCGCCTGCGCCACCGCCGCGGCCGAATCGCCTCCGCCGACGACGGTCACGGCGCCGTTGGCCGTGGCCGCCGCCATCGCCCGGGCGACGGCCATCGTGCCGTGGTCGAACGGCGGCGTCTCGAAGACCCCCATCGGGCCGTTCCAGACCACCGTGCCGGCGCGCTCGATCCTGGTCGGCGAAGTCCTTCTCGGTCGCGGGGTCGATGTCGTAGACCGCCCAGCCGTCCGGGATGCGGTCGCGCGGCACCGTGCGGGTCTCCGCGCCGGCCTTGAGCTCCCGGGCGACGACCGCGCCGGCCGGCAGGACCAGCTTGCCGCCCGAGTCCGCCAGGAGCCGGCGGGCGAGCTCGATGCGGTCGGGCTCGACCAGCGAGTTGCCGGTCTCCAGCCCCATCGCGGCGAAGAAGGTGCACGCCATCGCGCCGCCGAGCAGCACCTGGTCGACCTTGGGAAGCAGGGCCGAGATCAGGTCGATCTTGCCGCTGATCTTCGCGCCGCCGAGCACGGCGACGAACGGGCGCTTGGGCCGGTGCAGCGCGTCACCGAGGTATCGCAGCTCCCGCTGCATGCAGGAAGCCGGAGACGGCCGGCTTGAGCACGCGCGCCACCGCCTCGGTGCTGGCGTGGGCCCGATGCGCCGAGCCGAAGGCGTCGTTCACGTAGAAGTCGCCCAGCGCCGCGAAGCGCGCCGCGAGCTCGGCGTCGTTGCCCTCCTCGCCCGGGAAGAACCGGGTGTTCTCCGCGATCGCCACGCCTGCCGCGCGGGCAGGCGCCGGGTCTCGGTCACGGCCTGCTCCGACAGCGGGATCCCGAAGAAACGTCACCGGCGAGCCCAGCAGCGCGCTCCAGCTCCCGGACCACCGGCTCCAGCGAGTACCTGTCGGTCCCGGCCGCCCTTCGGCCGGCCGAGATGCGAGAGCAGCACCACCCGTGCCCCGCGGGTCGCGGAGGAACTCGATGGTGGGGAGCGCCGCCCGGATCCGGGTGTTGTCGGTGACCTTGCCGTCCTTGATCGGGCAGTTGAAGTCCACCCGCACCAGGGCCCGCTTCCCCTCGATGGCGCCGGCTGTCGAGCGACTCCAGGGTCCGCTTCACAGCCGCTCCCCCACGTAGCGCAGCAGGTCCACGCACCGGGCCGAGTACCCCATCTCGTTGTCGTACCACGAGGTCACGTTCACCAGGGTGCCGTTCACCACGTTGGTCGAGAGCGCGTCCACCGTGCTCGACTGAAGCGAGCCGATGTAGTCCACCGAGACCAGCGGCTCGTCGCTGACCACCAGCACGTCCTTGAGGGGACCGGCGGCGGCCGCCTTCCGGAAGGCGTCGTTCACCTCGTCCGTCGTAGGTGGGCTTCTCCACCACGCAGGTGAGCGCCACGACCGAGACGTCCGGCGTCGGCACCCGCAACGCGACACCGTCGATCTTCCCTTGACCTCGGGAATCACCAGCGACGTCGCCTTGGCGGCGCCGGTGGTGGTCGGGATGATCGACAGCGCGGCGGCGCGGGCCCGGCGGAGGTCCTTGTGCGGAAGGTCGAGGATCTGCTGGTCGTTGGTGTACGAGTGCACCGTCGTCATGAACCCGCTCACGAAGCCGAACCGGTCGAGGATGACCTTGACCACCGGCACCAGGCAGTTCGTGGTGCAGCTCGCGTTGGAGATGATGTGGTGCTTCGCGGGGTCGTAGGACTGGTGGTTCACGCCGTAGACCAGCGTGATGTCCTCCTTCTTCGCCGGCGCGGAGATGATGACCTTCTTGGCGCCGCCGGCCAGGTGGAGTGCCGCCGGCCTCGCGGTCGGTGAACCGGCCGGTGGACTCGAGCACGACGTCCACGCCGAGGTCCTTCCACGGGAGCTTGGCGGGATCCTTCTCGGACAGCACCCGCATCGTGTCGCCGTCCACCACCAGTGCGTCCTTCTCCGCCTTCACCTCGCCGGGGAAGCGCCCGTGGACCGAGTCGTACTTGAGCAGGTGCGCGAGCGTCTTGGTGTCGGTGAGGTCGTTCACCGCGACGAAGTCGAGCTCCTTCAGCCCGAGCTTCTTCGCCGCGCGCACCGTGTTGCGACCGATCCGGCCGAAGCCGTTGATGCCGATGCGAATTGCCACTCGAGTCTCCTGTGAGGTAGCTGTCGGTTCCATGCCCAGCTACGGGTTCCATCGCCCGCGCGAAGGTGACGCCGTCCACCTCTCCGCACCGCCGCCGGCGAGCGCGGCTGCGGCGGCCACCAGCGTGGCGCCCGTGGTGAACACGTCGTCCACCAGCACCACCGCGAGGCCCTCCGGCGCCCTGGCAAGCGAAGGCGCCGGCCAGGTTCGCCTGCCGTTGCCTCGGGAGTGAGCGCCGTCTGGGTCCTGGTGTCCCGCACCCGCCGCAGCAGGTCGCGCCGCACCGGCGCCCCGATCAGCCGAGCCGAGGGCGGCGGCGATCCGCTCGCTCTGGTTGTAGCCGCGCTCGCGCGCCCGGCGCGCGCCGAGCGGAACAGGAATCAAGGATACCCGCCCGGTCAATGGCTCCAGGCCTCGCATCGCCTCGGCCATCGCCTCGGCGACCCGCCACCAGCCGTCGTACTTGAGCCGGTGCACCGCGCGTCGCGCCGATTCCTCCAGCCAGACCGCGCTCCGGACGCGCTCGAGTCCGGGCTCCCAGCTCGAACAGATCCGGCACGCGAGCTCGCGCAAAGCGGGGCTGGCCGCAGCGGTCACACAGCGGGCTCGGGCACCGGCCGCCACCGCGAGCGGCAAAGGGCGCAGACCAGTGCATCGCCTTCCCGCTCGGCGACCGGCGCGTCGCAGAGAAGGCAGGCGGGCGGCAGGAGCCAGCGCTCGAGGTCGGCCAGCGACGCCTGCCAGCCGGCGAGACGCTCAGCGAAGCGCGGCATCCACCGCGGCCCGCATGATCTCGGTGGGTGCCGACACGCCGGGGAACCAGCGCTGCAGCGCCCCCGCTCCCTGCGCCACCAGCATGCCGCGGCCGTCGGCGGCGCGGCGGCCCGCCGCGCGCATGGCTCGGACCCAGGGCGTTTCCCCCGTGCCGTACACCATGTCGAAGGCCGCCTCGGCCTCGGGCGCAGCGCCTCGGCTCGAGGGGCAAGCGGGTCGCTCCGCGCGCAGCCCCAGCGGCGTCGCGTTGATGACGACGCGGCACTCCTCGGGCGCCGCCGGCCCGATCCCCCGCTCGGCGACCCAGCGCTCGAACGCCGGCGGCGCGGTCCGCCGAGCGGGACGAGACTGCGACCCGCGACCCGCACCTCGCCGCCGCGACGGCCGCCGCTCGCGCTCCGCCCCCGGTCCCCACGATCAGCCACGGGCCCGGCGGCGGCTCGAGCGGCGTCCAGCGCGCGCAGCAGTCCCTCGACGTCGGTGTTGCCGCCGAGCACCGCGTCCTCGCTCGCTCCAGAACACGTTGCAGGCGCCGACCTCGACGGCATCGTCGAGCCGCCGGGCCACCGCCAGCGCGCGCGGCTTCCTTGTGGGGGATGGTGACGTTGCCGCCGCCGCCGGCGCGAGCGAGAGCCTGGATGAGCGGGGCGACGTCGTCGTGGGCGCAGCGGAGGGCGACGTAGACCGCCCGCAGGCCGAGCGCGCGGAACGCGGCGTTCTGCATGGCGGGGGAGAGGGAGTGCGCGACCGGGTCGCCGAGCAGGGCGAAGACCCGGGTGTTGCCGTCGATCACCGCACCATGCCGGCGACCCGGCTCACCACCATGCCGATCAGCTCCTGGAGCTCGCCGAAGGTGGTGCGGTAGCTCGCGAGGTCGGCGCCGAAGGGATCGGTCACCTCGGAGCGCCCGGGTCGCGTCCGGCGTAGGCGCCGAGCAGGTGCACCTTGTGCTCGCCGCCCAGCTCGGCGACCCGGGCCAGGTGATGGCCCGACATGGTGAGCACGAGGTCGGCCTCGCGCACCAGCTCGCGGGTGAGGAGCCGGGCGCGATGCTCGCTCAGGTCGAGACCGTGCTCCAGCCCGACGAGGTAGGCGCCCTCGGACACCGGCGCGCCTTCCCACGCTCCGGTGCCGGCCGAGGCCACGGTCACCTGATCGATGCCGCGCGCCGCCAGCGCCTCGCGCAGCAGCGCCTCGGCCATCGGGCTGCGGCAGGTGTTTCCGGTGCAGACGAAGAGGATGTGCATGTCAGAAGATAAGCCGGCGGTCAGGGTGCGAGTCTCCCCGCCGGCGCCGCCGCAGCTCGGCGCGCGGAATCGCGCCCTCGCGGACCAGGCGCGGCATCGGGCCGGTGCAGTCCACGAGGGTGGAGGGCGGCACGTTGCCCAGGACGCCGCCGTCGAGCACCAGCAGCTCGCCCCGCTCGATCTCGGGCCGAAGACTTCGCGGATCCGGTCGGGCCCGGGCGCGGCGGATCGCCGGGGCGGTTGGCCGAGGTCGAGGTGAGCGGCTGGCCCATCGCGGCCACCAGGCGGGCGATGCCCGCGTGCGACGTGTAGCGCACGGCGATGCCGCCCTTCCGGGCCGCGCAGCTCGTCGGGCAGGCGGCCCTCGCCGCCCCGGAGCACCAGGGTCAGCGGCCCGGGCCAGAAGGCGTCGGAGAGCGCCCGGGCCGACGGCGAGCATCACCAGGCCCCACTCCTCCGCCATGGCCGCGGCTCGAGACCAGCAGCAGGAACGGCTTGTCGGGCGCCGCCCCTTGAGCCGGGCGAGCGCCGTCGAGGCGCCGGCGCCGACGGGACCGAGCCGAGCCCGTACACCGTCTCGGTGGGATAGGCCAGCAGCCCGCCCCGCTCGAGATGCGCGCACGACCACGCGGGATCGCCGCCTCGATCTCGGCTCGCGGTCAGGAACGGCAGCGTCATCGGGCGTGCCTCCGCGAGCGCCTCGGCCGAGCGCGAGGTCTTCGCGGGTGGTGATCTTGAGGTTGCGCGGCGAGTCCGGCACCAGCCGCACGACTGCCGCCGCAGCTCTCGACCAGCGACGCGTCGTCGGTGGCGCCGCCGGCGTCCGCGCCGGCCTCGGCGTAGGCCTCCTCGAGCATGCGCGCGGGGAAAGCCCTGCGGCGTCTGCGCGCGCCAGAGCCGGTCGCGCGGGACCGTGCGCCCGACCAGGGTCGGAGTCCGGCCGCGCCTGCCTCCTTGAGCGTGTCGCTCACCGGCACCGCCGCGACCGCGCCTCGCCCGCGCCGCGCGTGGGCGATCACCGCGTCGATCACCCGCGCGGTCCACGAACGGCCGGGCGCCGTCGTGCACCAGCACGATCTCGCAGTCGGGCCGGAGCGCGCCGGAGACCCGCGGCGCACCGAGTCGCGCGCGCTCCGCGCCCGCCGGCGACGATCGTCAGCCCTCGCCGGCGAGGCGCGCGAGGAAGTCGGGCGGGCGCTCGGCGTCGGCCGGCGCGCAGCACGACGACCACCTGCGCGACGTCGGGATGGCTGGCGAACGGCCGCAGCGCGCGGAGCAGCATCGGGCACGCCGTCGAGCGGGAGGAACTGCTTGGGCACGTCGCCGCCGACCCGGGTGCCCCGCCCCGCGGCGACGACGACGACGCCGACGTCACGCGGCAAGCGCGCGCACCAGCTGCTCGACGTGGTCGAGGCCGACCAGCGAGACGCCGGGAACCTGCGAGCGTGCTGCCGCGAGGAGCCGAACACCCGCCGGAAGCCGAGCCGCGCCGCCTCGGCGATCCGGCGCTCGATGGCGCCGCTGGGCCGGATCTCGCCGCCGAGGCCGATCTCGCCGAGGAAGATCGACGTCGGCCGGCGCGGGCGGTTGTAGAGGCTGCGAGCGAGCGCCGCGGCGACCGCGAGATCGGCGCCGGCTCGGTGAGCCGGACGCCGGCGGTGACCTGCACGAAGACGTCGAGCTCGGCGAACGAGGTCTCCGCCCGCCGCTCGAGCACCGCGAGCAGCACCGCGAGCCGCTTGGGGTCGAGCCCGGTGGCCACCCGCTGCGGCGTGCCGTAGCCCGCCTTGGCCGCGAGCGCCTGGACCTCGACCAGCACCGGGCGCGTGCCCTCCATCAGCGCCGTGACCGCGCTGCCGCTGATGCCGTCGGCCCGCGCCGCGAGGAACACCGCCGACGGATTCGGCACCGCGACCAGCCCGTGCTCGGTCATGGAGAAGACGCCGAGCTCGTCCACCGAGCCGAAGCGGTTCTTGGTGGCGCGGAGCAGGCGGTAGTCGAGCGTGACCTCGCCCTCGAAGTAGAGCACCGTGTCCACGATGTGCTCCAGCGTCTTGGGCCCCGCGATGCCGCCGCCCTTGGTGACGTGGCCGACGACGAACACCGCGGTGCCGCTCTCCTTGGCGAAGCGCATGAGCTGGGCGGCGCACTCGCGCACCTGGCCCACGTTGCCCGGCGCGCTCTCCAGCGTCTCGGTGTAGACCGTCTGGATCGAGTCGATGACGACGACGTCGGCCGACACCGCGCTCGGCGGCGTCGAGGATCGCCTCGAGCCGGGTCTCGCCCAGCACGTGCACCGCGCCCGCGTCCTCGGTGAGCCGGTCGGCGCGGAGCCGGAGCTGGTCGGGCGACTCCTCGCCGCTGGCGTAGAGCACCGTGCCGCCCCGCCGTCTCCAGCCGCGCCGCGGCCTGGAGCAGGAGCGTGGACTTGCCGATGCCCGGCTCGCCGCCGATGAGGATCATCGAGCCCGGCACGATGCCGCCGCCGAGCACGAAGTCGAACTCGTCGATGCCCGGTGCGCCAGCGGGCGAGCGGCTCGGTGGCGACGTCGCGCAGGCGCGCGGGCGGACGGCGGACGGCGCGACCGTGCCGCCCTGCCGCCCTGCCGACCGCCCCGCCGCCGCCGCGACCGCCGACCGGCTCCTCCGCGACCGCGTTCCACGCCCCGCACGCCTCGCACCGCCCGACCCACTTGGCGTGCTCGTGGCCGCACTCGGTGCAGCGATAGACCGACCGCGCGCGCGCCATCGGCTATTCCGGCTCGTCCCGGCCGGAGAAGTTGTCGAACCGGGTGTACTCGCGGGTGAACTTGAGCTGCACGTCGCCGGTGGGGCCGTTGCGGTTCTTGGCGAGCATGACCTCGGCGAGCCCGCGCTTGGACTCGTCCTCCCGGTCGTAGTACTCGGGGCGGTGGATGAAGATGACGAGGTCGGCGTCCTGCTCGATGGCGCCGGAGTCGCGCAGGTCGGAGAGGATCGGCTTGCGCTCGCCGCCGCGCTGCTCCGAGGCGCGGGAGAGCTGCGAGAGCGCGATGACCGGAATCTCGAGCTCGCGCGCGAGCGCCTTGAGCGAGCGCGAGATGTCGGAGATCTCCTGGACCCGGTTCTCCGAGTACTCCGGGCTCCGCATCAGCTGGAGGTAGTCCACGATGATCAGCTCGAGGTCGTTGTCGATCTTGAGCCGGCGCGCCTTGGAGCGCATCTCGAGCAGGGTGATGGACGGCGTGTCGTCGATCCAGACCTGGCAGGTCTGGAGCAGCCCGGCCGCCCGCGCGAGCTGGGTGAAGTCGGCGTCGCGCAGCGTGCCCTGCCGCACCCGCTGGCTGTCCACCCGCGCGTTGGCGGTGAGCATCCGCTGCACCAGCGACTCCTTCGACATCTCGAGCGAGAAGATCGCGACCCCCTGCCCCTCGATCGCGGCGTTGGCGGCGATGTTGAGACAGAACGCGGTCTTGCCCATCGAGGGGCGGGCCGCGACGATGACCAGCTCCGAGCGCCTGGAACCCCGACGTCAGCTCGTCCAAGTCTACGAAGCCGCTGGGCACGCCGGTAATCGCCTTGCCGCTGCGCTGGAGCGTTTCGATGCGCTCCATCGTCGGCCACAGCATCTCCTTGATCCGGGTGAACCCCTCGTCGCCCCGCTGCTGCGAGATCTGGAAGATCCGCGACTCGGCGACGTCGAGCAGCTCGGTCGCGGTGGAGTGGCCGTCGTACGCTTCGGTGATGATGCCGGTGGAGGCCTCGATCAGCCGCCGCAGGATCGCCTTGTCGCGGACGATCCGGGCGTGGAACTCGAGGTTGGCCGCGGTGGGCACCGCGTCCACCAGCTCGGCGAGGTAGTCGAGCCCGCCGGCGGCCTCCAGCTCGCCGCGGCGCAGCAGCTCGTCGCGGAGCGTGAGTGGTCGATGACGACGCGGCGCTCGACCAGCGCGACCATCGCCCGGAAGAGCCGGCGGTGGCCCTCCCGGTAGAACATGGAGTCGTCGACCAGCTCCGCGGCGCGGAGCGCGGCGTCCTGGTCCAGCAGCATCGCGCCGAGCACCGCCTGCTCGGCCTCGGCGCTCCAGGGCGCCGAGCGGCCGACGTAGGGATCAGCGGTCGAGAAGTTGTCGGGCGATACGGACGTCATCCCAGGTCGGCTTCTTCCAGTTCGGGTTGCGGAGCAGTGCCGCGGGATGGTAGGTCACGATCAGCGGAATGCCGTTGTACGTGTGCACCTTGCCCCGCAGCTCCCCCAGGCTCTTCCTCACGCCCAGCAGCGCCTCGCCCGCGGTGCCGCCCATGGCGAGGATCACCTTCGGACGAATCAGCTCGAGCTGGCGGTGGAGATAGGGAATGCAGGCCGCGATCTCATCGGGCAGGGGCTTCCGGTTCTGGGGGGGCCGGCACTTGACGATGTTGGTGATGTACACCGAATCCCGGGGAAGTTCAATAGCCTCGAGAATGCCTTCGAGCAGCTTGCCGGCCTGGCCGACGAACGGCCGGCCGGTCGCGTCCTCGGTCGCGCCGGGGCCCTCGCCGACGAGCACCATGCGGGCGTCGCGGATTGCCCTCGCCCGGCACCGCGTTGGTGCGGCCGGGACAGAGGCCGCAGCAGTGGGTGGTGCGGATCCGCTCCGCCACCGCCTCGAGCGTCGGGCAGCGCGGCGAGGTCGTTGCCGAGCAGCATCGGATCGGCGGACGATGACGGTGAGGCCGGGCCCGGGGATCGGCGGCGCGCCGCGGAGCCACTTCGGCAAGGCGGCGGGCGCGGCTGCCGGACCCTGGCGTTCGACCGGCTCCGCGCCCCGCGGCGCTGCCGCCGGCCCGCGGCCCGCCGAGAATCACTTCCGTCGCCGCCGAGCTCCATCTGCTGCATCAGGTACCGCCGCCGCAGCTCATCCAAGGCGACCGCTCCACGGCGTCGAGGATCGCCTCCGCCACGTCCCGCTTGGACTGCAGCGGCAGGATCTGCGGCGTGCCGTCGCGCCCGAGGATCGCCACCCGGTTGGTGTCGTGCTCGAACCCGGCGCCCGGCTCCAGCGCGTCGTTGACCACGATGAGGTCGAGGTCCTTCCGCTCCAGCTTCGCCCGGCCCTTCGCCACGCGCGTCACCGGTCTCCAGCGCGAAGCCGACGATGATACTGCCCGTGCTTCCGGAGCCTCGCGCGTGCCGCTGAGGATGTCGTCGGTCGGCTCCATCGGGATCGCGAGCGCGCCGTCGACCCGGGACCGCTTGCTCGCGCTGGGATCGCTGGGCCGGAAGTCGGCCGGCGCCGCGGCCATCACCAGCACGTCCGCCGCGGGGAGCTCGCTCCGCACCGCCGCCTCCAGCTCGCTGGTGCTCTCGACCCGCGCGGACCTCGGCGCCGACCGGCGGCGCCAGCGCGACCGGCCCGGAGATGAGCACCACCTCCGCGCCGCGCTCCCACGCCGACCTCGGCGAGCCGGTAGCCCATCTTGCCGCTCGAGCGGTTGGTGACCACCCGCACCGGGTCGATGGACTCGCGGGTCGGACCCGCGGTGACGACGACGCGCCGGCCGGCCAGCGGCCCTCGCCCGCGGAGGACCCGCGCGGCGTGGGCCAGGATCGTCTCCGGCTCGCTCATCCGTCCCGGCCGCTCCGACGGGCCCTCGGCCAGCGCGCCGATCTCCGGGCCCACGAACGCGACGCCGCGCGCGCGGAGCCGCTCCAGGTTCGCCTGGGTCTCCGGGCGGGCGTACATCTCGTCGTTCATCGCCGGGGCGAGGAGCACCGGCGCGGTGCGGGCCAGGAGCAGCGTGGTGAGGACGTCGTCCGCCAGGCCCTGCGCCATGCGGGCGATCAGATGCGCGGTGGCGGGCGCGACGATGATGAGATCGGCGTCCTGCGGCAGGCGGACGTGCGCGAGCGCCCGGCCCGGCTCCCAGAGGGAGGTCAGGACCGGGCGCCCGGTGAGCGCCTCGAAGGTGACCGGCCCGACGAACTCGGCGGCGCTCCGGGTGAGGACGACGTCCACCCGGGCGCCGGCCTCGGTCAGCCGCCGGGCGAGAAGGCAGCTCTTGTAGCAGGCGATCCCGCCCGACACGCCGAGGACGACGTGCCGGCCGGCCCACACCTCAGGCCTCGGAGCGGCGGCGGCGGACCAGCTTGTAGTTCAGCTCGCCTTCGGCCAGCGACTGCAGCGCCTTGGTGGTGAGCTTCTCGCCCTGGTGCGCCACCTGGTCCTTGGGGAACTCGTTCAGGTAGCGGGCGAACTTCGCCGCGACCAGCACGCCGAGGTACTTGTTGCCGGCCTGCTTGGCGACTTCGGTGGGGGTGGTGATGCGCATGAACGCGTGCTCCTTGGCGATGCGTGGTGATCTAGATCTTCTGCGACCGCGGCGACGACGTCCTGCCGCAGCCGCGCGATGAACTTCGGGAGATCGTCCTGCCGCGCCACCCGGCGGGCCTCCGCGTCGAGGATCGCGGCCACCTGGGCGACCGCGACGACGAGATCCTCGTTCACCACCGCGTAGTCGTACTCGGCGACCGCGGCGAGCTCGTCGGCCGCCCGGGTGATCCGCTCCCGGACCACCTCGGGCGGCTCGGTGTTCCGTCCCCTGCAGCCGTCCGACCAGCACCTCCGCCGACGGCGGCAGCACGAACACGTGCAGCGAGTTCGGGAAGCTCGCCCGGATCTGCCGCGCGCCCTCGATCTCGATGTCGAGCACCGCGTGGCGGCCCCGGGCGAAGATCCGCTCGATCTCGCTCCGCAGCGTGCCGTACAGGTGGCCGCCGTAGGTGGCCGACTCGAGGAACTCGCCCGCCTCGCGCCGCCGGAGGAACTCCTCGCGGGCGAGGAAGTGGTAGTCCACCCCGTCCCGCTCGCCTTCCCGCATCGGCCGCGTGGTCGCCGAGACCGAGTAGCCCAGGTCGTCCCGGCCCTGCAGCAGGTTGCGCGCGATGCTGGTCTTCCCTCCGCCCGAGGGCGAGGACAGCACCAGCAGGAACGGCTTCACTCGAGGTTCTCGAGCTGTTCCCGGAACTTCTCGAGCTCGCCCTTCATGGCGATGACCTCGTGGGCGATCTCCGCGTCGTTCGCCTTCGCGCCCATCGTGTTGACTTCCCGGCCCAGCTCCTGCGCCAGGAAGCCGAGCTGCTTGCCGGCCGGCTTGTCGCGCGGCGAGCGCGCTCGCGGGCGGCGCCGAGGTGGGCGCGGAACCGAACCAGCTCCTCGGTGATGTCGAGCCGGTCGGCCTGGAAGGCGATCTCCTGCGCCAGCCGGGCCTCGTCCACCGGCCGGCCGTCGAGCAGCTCGGCCACCGCGGCGCGGAGCCGGTCGCGCTCCCGCACCAGCCGCTCCGGCGCCCGCGCCGCGATCCGCTCTGCCGACGCTCTCGAGCAGATCGAGCCGGTGCCGCAGCTCGGCGGCCAGCGCCTCGCCTTCCCGCGCGCGCATCGCCCGGCACTCGGCGGCGGCCTTGGCGACGATCGGCTCGACCTCGCTCCAGGCGATCTCCGGCCGCGTCGTTCCCGGCCGACGAGAGCACGTCGGGCTGCCGGGCGACCAGCTCCAGCGTCACCTCGCCCGCCGAGCCCCAGGGCCGCCCTGCAGCTCGCGCAGCCGCGCGGTGACCAGCCGCGCCCGCTCCAGGTCCACCGCGAAGCCGCGTGGCTCGCGCCGGGTACTCGGTCCAGCGCGCCTGCACCGCCACGTGGCCGCGATCGAACTCCCGGCGCAGCCGCTCGCGCAGCTCGCCCTCGAGCGCCGCCAGCTCCGCCGGGCAGCTTGGTGGCGAGATTGAAGTGGCGGTGATTGACGGTCCGGATCTCGAACCGGAGCCGGCCGCCCGCCACCGCGCCTTCGGCCGCGCCGAAGCCGGTCATGCTGTAGGGCAGAGGACCTCCCTGGTCCCGGGAAAGCCGGGAAATTTAGCCGCGAAACGGACGGGTCGGTTGGGAGGCGGGTCTGTGCACCCTGAGCTGAGCGAAGGGGATCCGACGCACGGACGATGATCCCCGTCGCTCGTTCAGCCGGTGACACTGCGTCCGCTAACGATACTGCCAGTCAGAGCTCAATATTACGGGAGACCATGAGCAATCTAGTTGAGGAACTCCCACCGCACCCCGAACACGCTGCCATATGCCGGGATCTCGAAGCCCGGGACGTAGGTCGAGCTCGGTGCGCGCTGAGATTCCCCCGGTCCCAGAACAGCGAGAAGCTCTGCAGCTGGATCTGGATCAGGCTGCGGAAGAAGGTGGCGCCCCGGAGCGTGACCGGCGCGCCGGCGGCGTCGCGTGCCGATCACGCCCGTGCCCCATGATTCCACGCTCGAACCGAAGCTTGAGGTCGAAGATGCCGCTGGGGAACTGGCGCAGGAACTTGGAGCGGAGCGTGACCGCCGTCATCGAGTGGGTCGGCGGAATGCCTTCCGGGAATGACGTCGCGGGGATCGCTGTACCAGCCCTCCAGCGTGAGCCAGCGCAGCGGCGCGAGCCGCGCGCTGGCGGTCAGCCAGTCGATCTCGGGCGCGGCACCGATCGAGGCGATCCGGGGGAACTCGGCATAGCCGAACGGGCTGAACGGCGCGGTGCGGGAGAAGGCGAGCCGCAGGCCGAGCCGCTCTCGCTCCCAGCCGATGGCCGCCTCGTAGTCGGAGATCTCCTGCGCGGTGTCGGCTGGGATCGCGGGCGCGGCGACCAGCTTCGCCGAGTCGCGCCGAGCCCGGTGAGGGCGAGCCCGCGCACCGGCTGGAGGCCGGCGGCGAGCGCCACGTAGTCGGAGTTGCGCCCTCCGTAGTGCCGCTGGTGCACCGCCTCCGCGCTGGCCGCCACCGCGGGCACCGGATTCCAGCCCACGGTCCCCCGGACGTCGAGCGCGGTCCATCGGGTGCGATGGTACGCCGGAGGCGCCGACGCGAGAAGCGTCGGGCGTGCGATAGGCCAGCGCGCCGCCGACCTGGTTGACCTGCTGCTCGATCCCCGCCCCGTCCCACCCGGTCCGGCCGTAGAGCAGGTCCACCCGCGGTCCGAGCCCTCCTCGCTTCGCGCGCCAGGACAGCGCGGAACTGGGCGTCGGTCCGCGTCGCGTCGAACCCGAGGCCGATGGTGTCGTTCGGCAGCGGATCGTCGACGACGAACGGCCGCCGGTTCGGCGACCGAGCGGACGAGCTGATACTGCAAGCCCGAGCGTGGGCGTAGGGACGTAGTTCCCCTGAAGCAAGAACTGGGTGTTGGAATAGCTGCTGGACGTGCCGCTGGCCGTGGGCGAGTTGAGATAGTCCCCGGCGAGCGCGAAGCCGATGCCGTTGGCGAACCGGCGCTCCAGCGACGCCTTCGTAGCGCGCGAAGTCCCCGTCGCCCCGCGCGATCGCGATGCGCGACCGCGGCGCGAGCCGGTCGTGCCGCCGGGTGAAGAGGTGGACCCGGAGCAGCCCGGGCCAGCGCTCGACCTCGATCCGGTCGAGGAAGCTGATGGAGAAGAGCGCGGGATCCACCGCGACGCTGTCCACGCCCGCCGCCACGTAGGGCAGGCCGTCGAGGTAGTACTCGGCCGAGGTCGCCCCGCGCGCCCTGGAAGTTGACCGGCTCGGGCCGGCCGATGAACCCGCCGCGCCAGAGGAAGACGCCGGGCACCTGAGCTGAGCAGATCGCCCACCGTCGCGGCGTGGCCCCACTCGATCGAGTCGCGGGTGAAGACGATCCGGGTGAGCGCCGGCCGCGGGCCCGGCGGCTCCAGCAGCGGCAGGACCGGCACGCGGACGCCGACCTGCTGCTGGGCCTCGAGGAAGCGCGCGGTGTAGTCCACGGTGTCCTCGGCCAGCGAGTCGGGCGCCAGGGTGTCGTCCAGGATCTGCGCGGCCGCCAGAGGGAGACAGCAGGAAAGCGTGAAGAGGGAAAAGTGAAGAGTGAAAAGGACAAGCAGCCGGAGCCACGCTGGCGGCGCGTGGATGACTCCCGTTCACCTTCACTTTTCACCTTTCACGCTTTTCGCTGCCCGCTGCCGCGTCCGCCGCTGCGGTTCAGCACGAACTCGCTGAACAGCCGCACGCCGATGCCCGTCGGGCCCTTGACTCGCGTGGCGTCCTCGCGGTCGGTGTAGGCGGTGCCCGCGATGTCGAGGTGGGCCCAGGGGAAGCCGTCCACGAACTCGCGGAGGAACCAGCCCGCGGAGATGCTGCCGGCCGGCCGGCCGCCGGCGTTCTTCACGTCGGCGATGTCGGACTTCATGAGGTCGCGATACTCGTCCCAGAGCGGCAGCGGCCAGACCCGCTCGCCGGCGCGCTCGCCCGCCTGGCGGACCTCCTCGACCAGCGCGTCGTCGCTGCCCATCACGCCCGGCCGCCGTGTGGCCCAGCGCGACGACGATGGCGCCGGTGAGCGTCGCGATGTCGATCACGCACGCGGGACGGTAGCGCCGGGCCCAGGAGAGCGCGTCGCAGAGGATCAGCCGGCCTTCGGCGTCGGTGTTGATGATCTCGATGGTCTTGCCGAGGTGGCTGGTGATGACGTCGCCCGGCTTGACCGCGGTGCCCGAGGGCATGTTCTCGGTGCTCGGGATGAGCCCGATGACGTGGACCGCCGGCTTGAGCCGGCCCAGCACCTCGAAGGTGCCGAGCACCGCGGCCGCGCCGGACATGTCGTACTTCATGTCCTCCATGTTCTGCGCCGGCTTGATCGAGATGCCGCCGGTGTCGAAGGTGACGCCCTTCCCCACCAGCACGATCGGCGCGCCCTCGGCGCCCTTGTACTCCAGCACGATGAAGCGCGGCTCCTCGACGCTGCCCTGCGCGACCGCCAGCAGCGCCCCCATCTTCTCCCGGGCGATCGCCGCCTTGTCGAGCACGGTGACCGCGAAGCCGTGGCGCGCGGCCAGCTCCTCCGCGGCGCGGCCGACGTAGGTCGGCGTGCAGACGTTGCCCGGCAGCACCTGGATGCCGCGGGCCAGCGTCTGCCCCGCGCCGATCGCGGCGCCGATGCGATGGCCGGCCGCGAAGGCGTCGTGGTCGTCGGAGGCCAGGACATCGACCCGCTCGAGCGGCGGCTTCCGGTCCTCGGGCGGACGCTTCATCTCGAGGAACTGCCACGCGCCCTGCGCCAGGCCTTCGGCGATGCGCCTGTCCCGCGTCCGCTGGGAGTCACGCCGCCGCGCGCCTCGGCCGGGAGATGGAAGGCGCCCGTGCGCCACGCCGAGGGCGCGCATCCGCTTCGCCGCGACCGAGGCGGCGCGCCGGATCGCGGCACGGCTCGACCTCCTCCGGCTTGCCCATGCCGACCAGCAGGATCCGGCCCGCCGGGCCCGGCGGATAGACCAGCGCCGTCTCGTCCCGCTTGCCGGTGAAGTCGCCGGCGCCCGCGAGCCGCTGCAGCGCGCCGCCGGCCGCTGCGGTCGAGCTCGGCGAGCGAGGCCGGCAGCGCGCCGCGCGCGACGGCGATCGCCAGCATCGGCGTCTGGTGGCCGGCGGGTGCGGCACGGACGACGGCGGTCTCGAACGGCATAGGGCTCGGCGAATCGAAGGGGATGGATCGAGAACGTGATCGGACGGAAGCTATACGGTCGGCGGGCCGGCGGCAACGGGTTAGCAACGAGTGTAATCCATGAGCGGGCAGCGAAGGAGCCGGAACCCGAGCATGGCACTTCGTCGCTGTCGCTCAGCTCGATGACTCCTGCTCCGTCTGCGCGGGCGACCGGCACCACGTGCCCCGGCGCGGCTGCGCGGCCCGCGCGGCGGCGGAACTTCGACGCCGCCCAGCGAGCGGAAGTCGTCGAGGATCTCGTAGACCGTCGGGATCACCAGCAGCGTCAGCAGCGTGGACGTGATCGTCCCGCCGATCACCGCGCGGCCCAGCGGCGCGCGGAAGTCGGCGCCCTCGCCGTGCCCGATCGCCACCGGGATCATGCCGGCGATCAGCGCCAGCGTCGTCATGATGATCGGCCGGAGCCGGATGCGGCCGGCCTCGATCAGCGCCTCGCGGAGCGGCATGCCCCGCTCCCGCGCCCACTTCGCGAAGTCGATCAGCAGGATCGCGTTCTTCGCCACGATGCCCATCAGCAGGATCACGCCGATCAGGCTCATGATGTTGAGCGTGTCGCCGGTGATCCACAGCGCGAGCACCACGCCGATCAGCGAGAGCGGCAGCGACACCAGGATCGCCAGCGGATCGAGGAACGAGCCGAACTGCACCACCAGGATCAGGTACATCAGCAGCACCGCCACGCCCGAGCGCGGTGAAGATCCGGGTGAAGACCTCCGCCTGGTCCTGCGACTCGCCGCCGTAGGTGATCTCGTAGCCCGGCGGCAGGCTGAACCGCGCGAGGCCGGCCTGGATGTCCTGGGTCACCTGGGTGAGCGGCCGGCCGGCGACGTTGGCCTGGATGATGACCACCTTGTCGCGGTCGAGGTGGTCGATCTGCGCCGGACCCACCCCCTGCCGGATCGTCGCGACCTGGCCCAGCGGCAGCGTGGAGCGGCGCGCCGTCGGGGCCGGTGCCGGCCACCAGCGGGAGCTGCGCCAGGTCGGTCACCCGCTCGCGGGCCTCCGGCGCCAGGCGCACCGTGACGTCGCGCGTCTCGCCCGAGGGGTCCACCCAGTCGCCGGCGTCGATGCCCGCGAACGCCGGGCGCAGCGACTGCGCCACCTGCCCGACGGTGATGCCGAGCGAGCCGGCGAGCCCGCGGTTGAGCTGCACCTCGAGCTCGGGCTTCTGCCCGCGGGTGGAGAGGCCGACGTCCACCGCGCCCGGCACCTTCGCCACGACCTCGCTGCGCGGCGCGCTGCGCCAGCGTCGGTCAGCACCCGGGCGTCGGCGCCCTTCATCTGGATCTGGATCGGCTTCAAGGCGCCGCCGAAGCCGCTGGTGAAGACCGAGACCTGCGCGCCGCCGATCTGCTTCATCTCGTCGCCGGAGCACCTGCCCCAGCTCCTCCTGGTGCAGCTCGCGCTCCGCCTTGGGGACCAGCCGCACGTAGACCAGCGCCTGGTCCACCGACGGCGTCTTGAGCGGCACCGGGGTGCCGACCGTGGTGTAGGTGTAGGCCACCTCGGGGTGCGCCCGCGCCCGGCGCGCCGCCTCCTCCGCCTTGATCCGGGTGTACTCCAGGTTGGAGCCCGGCGGCGCCTCGACGATCATGCTGATCTCGCTGCGGTCGCTCACCGGCACGAAGCCGGCCCCGACCTGGCCGACCACCGGAACGCGCGGGAGCAGCGACGCCCATGAGCGCCAGGATGCCGCGAGCACGCTCGACGCAGCTTGACCCCGACGCCGCGAACGCACGCCCGAGCCGGCCGAGCCACGGGCTGGTCCAGGATCCAGAAGATCGCCGAAGAGCCCGGCGAGCATCACCAACGCCGCGAGCACGCCCTGCGCCGGGATGGTGAGCGCGGCCACGAAGGTCGCCAGCGCCAGGCCGATCATCATCAGCCGGTGGTCGAGCGCCCAGGCGATCACGTCCTTGTAGCGGTCCGCCATCCGGTCGAACCACCGGTTGAACCGGTCGAGCGCGCGCGCGATCGGGTTGCGCCGCTCGTGGGCCTCGGTCTGCGGGTCGGGCCAGTAGGCCGACAGCATCGGGTCGAGCGAGAAGGAGACGAAGAGCGACACCAGCACCGAGCAGGCGATGGTGAGCGCGAACGGCTTGAACCACTGCCCCGCGACGCCGTACATGAACGCGACCGGGACGAACACCGCGACGATCGAGAACGTCGTCGCCGCCACCGCGAGCCCGATCTCGTCGGTGCCCTCGCGCGACGCCGTCGTAGTGGTCCTTCCCCATCTCGATGTGCCGGACGATGTTCTCGCGCACCACGATGGCGTCGTCGATCAGGATGCCGATCGCGAGCGAGAGCCCCAGCAGCGACATCGTGTTGAGCGTGAAGCCGAAGGCCCACACCGCGATGAACGAGGCCAGCACGCTCACCGGCAGCGCGAGGCCGGTGATCACGGTCGAGCGCCAGGAGTTGAGGAAGAGGAACACCACCAGCACGGTGAGCAGCGCGCCCTCGATCAGCGCCTCCTGCACGTTCCGCACGGCGTGGTGCACCCGGACGCCGGCGTCCTGCACGATCTCGAGCTTCGCGCCCGGCGGCATCCGCTGCTGCAGCGCCGCGACGTGCGCGGTGGATGACGTCGGTCACCTGGGTGGTGCTGTAGCCCTTGGCCTTGAGGATCTCGATGCCCACCGCCTCGCGGCCGTTGAACAGCGCCTGGTCGCGCTGCTCCTCGGTGCCGTCGCGCACGGTGGCCACCTGGCCCAGCCGGATGACCTGCCCGTCCCGCTCCGCCACGACCAGCTTGGCGAAGTCCTCCGGCGTGTCGAGCCGGCCCTTGAGCCGGATGGCGCGCTCCTCGAGCGCGCCGTTGAGCCGCCCCACCGGCGCCGCCAGGTTCTGCGCCTCGAGCGCCTGCACCACCTCCGCCACGCTGACGCCCGCCGCCTGCATGTCGGCCGGACGGAGCTCGACCGTGAGCTCGCGCTCCAGCCCGCCCACGACGCGTCACCTGCGCCACGCCGGGCACCGTGCGCAGCTCGCGCACGATCATCGGGTCGGCGATCCGGGTGAGCGTCGGCCGCCGGGATCTGCGACGAGGTGAGCGCCAGCGAGAGCACCGACTGCTGCGAGGGATCGAACCGGGTGAGCACCGGCTCCTCCATCTCGGTGGGCAGGTCGGCGCGCTGGGTGGAGATGGCGTCGCGGATGTCCTGCGACGCCTCCTGGATGTCCTTCTCGAAGTCGAAGAAGACCATGAACTGCGCCAGGCCGTCGGTGGCGCTGGCCTGGGTCTTGGCCCAGTCGAGCCCGCTGATGGAGGAGAACGCCTCCTCGATCGGGTCGACGATCTCCCGCTCCACCGTCTCGGGCGAGGCGCCGGGATAGAGGATGGTCACGCCGACGATCGGCTGCTGGATGTCGGGGAACTCGTCGGTGTGCAGATTGAGCAGCGCGGCGATGCCGAAGGCCACCAGCGCCACCATCGCGGTGACGGTGACGATCGGCCGCTGGATCGCGAAATCGGAGATGAACATCTACGCGCCCGCCTCCTCCCGAAGCACCCGCACCCGGCTGCCCGGGGTGACGCCCTGCGCCGAGCCGAGCAGCACCGTGTCGCCCTCGGCCGACGCCCGGCCAGGATCTCGACCAGCTCGGCGGCCTCGTCCCGCACGCCGAGCTGCACCGGGCTCTCGGCGACCCGCCCGCCCTTGACGCAGGTGCACCGTCGGCGTGTTGCCCCGGCTGTCGATCGCGGTGAGCGGCACCGCGACCGCCCGCTTGGTGTCGGTCGCGACCCGCCCCTCGGCGAAGAGGCCCGCCACCAGCGCCTGCTCGACGTTGGGGATGGTGACGTAGATCCGCACCTGCCGCGTGGCCGGGTCGACCACCGGATTGATCCGCTCGATCCGCCCGGTGATCCGCCGGTCCAGCGCCGCTCACGGTGAACTCCACCTCGGTGCCCGGCCTGCAGCCGGCCGATCTGCTCCGCCGGGACGCTCGCCTCCAGCCGCAGGCTGGCGCGGATCCACGACGGTGAAGAGCGCGGCGCCCACCTGCACCACGTCGCCCGGCGTCGGCCGGCCGGTCGCTCACGATGCCGTCGAACGGCGCCCGGACCTCGGTGTCCTCCAGCTGCTCCTGCGCGCTGGCGAGCCGCGCTCGCGCGTCCGCCAGGGTGCCCTTCGGCGTTGGTCGACGTCCCAGCGCGCGGTCTCCAGATCGCGCTCGGCACCGCGCCCGCCTCCGCCAGCCGCTCGGTGCGCTCCGCGTTCCGCCGGGCCAGCTCCAGCGCCGTCTGCGCGCTCCGCACCGCCGAGCGGGCGGAGAGGTAGCTCGTCCCGCACGCGCGCGTGTCGTCGAGCCGGGCGAGCAGCTGGCCCGCGCTTCACCCGCTGGCCCGCGTCGGCGTAGGTGCGGAGCACCGAACCGCCGACCTCGGCTCGCACCGTGGCGGCCTGCTCCGGCTCCAGCGAGCCCGAGATCGGCGGGCCGCTCCGAAGCTCGGACGAGCGTCGCGACCGCGATGTTCTCCGGGCCGACGGTGACGATCGCCTCCGCCGTCTCGGTCGCGCTGGCGTCGTCGTCGCCTTTGCAGCCCGCCAGAAGAAGAGCGGCCGTGGCGGCCGCGAGAAGTCGATGCCGGGTCATGGCCCGACCGCTCCAGTCTGTGCTCGTGCTGGTGAGAACGCCCGGCGTCTGCGGCTGGGGTGCCTGATACGGTGTGAGCGGAGCGCCTGCCGCCCGGTCGCTGCCGGGGGCGGTGACGGCGGGGGCGGTGCCGGACGCGCCGGAGCCGCCCTGTCGCCGGAGCCGAGCGGCAGCGACGGGCAGCAGCGCGAGCCGGATCCGCGCCACCTGGAGGTCGCGCGCCGCCTGCGCCCGGTTCGCCTGCGCCTGCGCCAGCTGGATCCGGAGATCGTTCAGCTCGGTCTGGGTCGAGATCCCCTCGCGATAGCGGATCTCGGCGATCTGGTAGGCGCGGTCCGCCTGCTCTTCGGTGCCGGCGCTCGCCTCCCAGGCCGCGACGGCGGCCTCGAGCTGGAGCTGCGTGTTCCGCGCGTCGAGCTGGGCCAGCTCGCGGGTCTGCTGCAGCCGCAGCTGCGCCTGTTCCAGCCCGGCCCGCGCCACCGCGACGTCGCCTTTGATCGCGCCCGCCGGTGAAGAGCGGCACCTGGACGCCCACCGCGACCACCCAGTCGGAGAGATAGTTGGTGCCGAACGGCGAGGCGTCGTTGGGATAGCCGATCTCGGCGTAGTCCGAGGTGAGCGAGACCTGCGGCCAGCGCTGCGCCCGCGCCGACGCGGAGCAGCCCCTGCTGCGACGTGACCGCCTCGCCGGCCTGGCGCACCGGCGCGCGCACGTCGGTCCCGGTGTCCGCCGGCGTGTCCACCAGCTCGGCGAGCCGGGCGGTCCGGACCATCGCCGTGTCCACCAGCTCGGCTGGTGAGCTGCGAGCGGCTGCTCCAGCGGCAGGTTGAGCAGCTTCTTGAGCCGGTAGTAGGCGAGATCGCGCGCCGCGCGCCGCTGGATCACGACCGGGCGCTGGTTGTCGCGGGTCACCCGGGCGCGCAGCAGATCGAACTCCGACTGGTTGCCGACCTGCTCGGGCGAGCTGGGTCTGGCTCAGCGTCGTGTCGGCCTGCTGCAGCGTCGCCTGCGGCGATGGCGACGAGGCGGTCGCCCAGCGCCGCGTCGTAGTAGGCCTGCGGTCACGTCGAGCAGGAGCTGCGCCCGCGCCGCGGTGAGGCCGATCGTCGGCGCTCGCGCACGCCGGCGTTGGCGGCGCTGGGTCTGGCCGCTGACCCGGCCGCCGCTGAACAGCGTCTGCGAGAACGAGAGGCCGAGGCGGTAGGTGTTCTCCCGGCCGAACGGCAGGTCGTCGCCCAGGCCGGCGAACGGGTCCGCGTTGCTGGCGCACTCGACCGCGGCCTCCAGCGAATCGAGCCGCTCCTCGACCGGCAGGCCGGGCCGCGGCACGAAGGCGTCGCACTCCTCCGGCACCGGTGCGCGAGGGACCCGTCGTCCGTCGCCTTGCAGCGCCGAGAACTGGCTCCGCAGCGTCCGGGTGTAGGAGGCGGAGCCGGTGAGCTGCGGGAAGTACGCGCTCCGGGCGCGGCGCCGCTCGCCTTCGGCCCGCGCCAGATCGCTCCGGGCGAGACCGACCGATCTCGCTCTCCCGCTCGGCGATCTCGAGCGCCTGCGACGAGCGAGAGCGGTCGCGCCGGCGGTGCCTGCGGCTCCTGCGCATGTGCCGCCGGTGAGGAGCAGGCGACAGCGCCGCGGCGGCCAGGACGGCGGATCTCATGCGCTACTCTCGCGTGGACGCGTCGTCTCGACTCCGATCCCCCGAAGAAACAGGCGCGACGTATTCGCGTGAGCGCGTCCTCGGGCTCGGTGGCATACATGTCGGGCACGATGTCGCGGCCGATGGCGTCGGCGAAGAGCACCCCCATCAGCATGGCGGCGGCCACTCGCTCGATCGAACGCGGCCGACGACCAGCCGCGCTGCTTGAGACGCCCGAGATAGCCGGCCAGCGCACTCGCGGCGCGCGACCGGGCAGCTGATCTCCGGGGTGACCAGGCCGGGACGCTCGGCGAACTCGCCGAGGCAGGTGCGGATGAGGGCGCGCGCGCTCCGAAGGTCGCCGAGATGGGCGCGGCCCCACTCGGTGAGCTCGCGAAGGGGATCGCTGGGTTCTTCGGGGAGCGGCGACGGCGCCTTCGCCTCGGCAGCGCGCCAGCGCTTCGCGCAGCAGCACGTCCTTGCTGCCGAAATGCCGGAAGAGGGTGATCTCGTTGACCCCGGCGGCGGAGGCGATCCGCCGGGTCGTGGCGCCGTGGTACCCGCCCTCGGCGTAGACCCGCGCGGCGGCGATCAGGAGCTGGTCCCTGACGTTCATGGCGGCGAGTATATGAGAGGACGAGCTGCGATTGTGCAAGCAGGCACTTGCAAGCGGTCGAACTGCACCTGAGCGCTGGATGCACTGCTAGGGCTGAGCACCGGCGCGCTCGACCTCCAGCCGGCGGATCGCCGCGATGCCGGCCGCCGGTCCCAGCGCGAGCACCGGAAAGGCGAGCCGCCAGCCGACCATCTCGACCAGCGCCGGAATCATCTGGATGGTGACCATGGTGAGCAGAAAGCCGAGCGAGGTCTGGAGCGTGAGCGCGGTGCCCACGGCGTGCGGCGGCGAGAGCTCGGTCACCATGGCGCTGAACTGGGCGGAGTCGGCCACGACGAAGAAGCCCCAGAGCGAGCACCACCGGTGCCGAGCAGCCAGAGGCTCGCGCCCGTAGAACAGCCCGACCACCAGCGAGCAGAGCGCCGCTCGCCGCCATGGCGATCGTGACGACGCGGGCGTAGCCCGAGCCGCCGCGCCGCCCATCCGCCCCACACCGCGCCGAGGCCGCCGGCGGCGATCGCGCCGAAGGCGAGCAGGGAGACCGCGGCGGCCGGGGTCGGATCCACCTGCCGCCGGCCCTGCGCGGCGGCGCTCGCGGCCAGGAACGCGGGCACCCAGGTCCACATGGCGTAGAGCTCCCACATGTGGCCCAGGTAGCCGCCGGTCGCGAGCCGGGTCTCCCGGTGCCGCAGCGACGCTGGCGACCAGCCGCCAGGAGAACGGGCGCCGGGGGAACTCGAAGGGCCCGTCGCGATAGCCCAGCGCCACCAGCGACCGCCGAGAGCACCGCACCGGCCGACGCGGCGAGGACGACGGTCGCGGACGCCGCTCACGCTCGACCGAGCGCACCAGGTAGGGCGCCGCCTTGCCGACCGTCAGCGAGCCGACGATGACCCCGATCGCGAGCCCGCGATCGGCGCGGAACCAGGTGGCGGCCATCTTCATCGCCGGCGGGTAGACGCCGGCGAGGCAGACGCCGGTGACGAAGCGGCAGGCGAGCGCGGTGGGATAGTCGCCGGCCCACGCGAGCGCCGCGTTCGCGCCGGCGCCGAGCAGCGCGGAGACGGCGAAGTACCAGCGGGAGGGAAGCAGGTCGGCGAGGTTGAGGACCGCGGCGGCCGCGGTGCCCACCACGAAGCCGAGCTGCACCGACGGTGGTGAGCCAGCCCGCCTCGGCCGGCGCTGAGCTGCCACATGGCGCGGTACTGGCCGGAGACCGCGCTGGCGGAGAACCAGAGCGACATCCCGAGCACCTCGGCCAGGGCGAGCAGGCCGAGGACGCGCCAGCGCCGCGCGTCGCTCAGCCGATCGCCTCCAGCGCCCGGGTGGCCGCCTCCCACTCGGCGAACGCCGCCTCCAGCTCGCGTCCGGGCCGCCTCCAGCTCGGCGCCGAGCCGGTGGGCCGCGGTCGGCGCCGTCCGGCGTCGAGGTACAGCGCCGGATCCTCCAGCTGCGCGCGCAGCTCCGCCACCCGCCGCTCCCGCTCGCCCACCCGGCTGCTCGGCATCGGCGACCGCGCGCTCGGCGGCTCGGCGCGCGGACTGACTGCGCGGCGGCGGTCGTCGCTCGGGGCGGCGGGTGGCCTTCCGCTCGCGCACCCGGCGCGAGCGCCTCCTCCTCCGCCGCGGCCACCGCCGCCGCGTGCTCCCGCTCCGCGCTGGCCACCTCCCACTCGTCGAAGCCGCCGTCGAAGTCGGTGATCCGGCTGCCGATGCAGCACCCAGATGCGGGTGGTGAGCGCGCGGAGGAGCGCGCGGTCGTGGCTCACCAGCAGCACGGTGCCGTCGAACTCCTCGATCGCGTCCTCCAGCGCCTCGATGGACTCGACGTCGAGATGGTTGGTGGGCTCGTCGAAGATGAGGAAGTTGGCGCCCGAGAGCATCATCATCGCGAGCGCGACGCGGGCGGTCTCGCCGCCCGACAGCGAGCCGGCGCGGCGCTGCACCGAGTCGCCGGAGAAGCCGAACCGGCCCGAGGTGGCCCTGGATCGGACCCCTGCCCCAGGACGGCCGCAGGCTCGGCGATGATCTCGTACAGCGGTCCGGTCCTGCGGCACCTGGGCGAGATCCTGCCGGTAGTAGGCGATGCGCACCGAGTCGGGTACCCGGATCTCGCCGGCGTCCGGCTCGCGGTCGCCGACGATCGCGCGGAGCAGCGTGGACTTGCCGGCGCCGTTCGGCCCGACGAGGCCGACGACGTCGCCCCGGCTCGACCCGCGCCGAGAAATCGTCGAGCAGCGTCCGGCCCTCCGATCTCGAGCCGGACGTCGCTCGGCCACCAGCACCTGATCGCCTCCGCGCTCGTCCGCCGCGAGGCGCAGCGCCATCGCGCCCTCTTCCCCGGGCGGCGGGCTGAGCCGGCTCACCCGCTCCAGCCGGCGCCGGCGGCCCTTCGCCTGCGCGCTGTTCTGGCCCGCGATGTTGCGGCGGATGTAGTCCTCTTCCGCCGCCAGAGTCGCGCGACTGCTTGGCGAAGGCGCGCTGCTGCGTCAGCCGGCGCTCGGTGCGCTGGCGGACGAAGGCCTCGTAGTCTCCCGGTGTATGCGACGGCGCGTGCCCGCTTCGAGATGCAGCACGTGATCCACCACCGCCTGGAGGAAGGCGCGATCGTGGCTCACCACCAGCACCGTCGCGTCGAGCTGGCGGAGGTAGTTCTCCAGCCAGCGGGTGGTCTCGAGATCGAGGTGGTTGGTGGGCTCGTCGAGCAGGAGGAGATCGGCCGGCGCCACCAGCTGGCGCACCAGCCCCAGGCGGCCGCGCTCGCCGCCGCTCAAGCCCGTCGAGCGGGCGGCGCCGCGCCTCGTCGGGGTCGAACCCGAGCCCGTGCAGCACCGCGTCGATCCGGGCGGCGACGCTGTAGCCGTCCTCCCGCTGAAAGCGCTCGAGATCCCGGTCGTAGCGGCGCGAGCGCCTGCTGGGTGACCCGGTCGCCCGCCTCGGCCAGCGCGGCCGCCTGCTCCGCCAGCGAGCGCTCCAGGTCGAGCAGCGAGCGGAACGGTCCGGCGGCCGCTTCCCACACGCGTGGCCGCGCCGGCGAAGTCGCGCTGCTGGTCCATCAGCGAGATGCGTGAGGCCGGTCGCCCGCGCGACGCTGCCCGGCGCTGGGCTGCCAGCTCGCCGGTGACCAGGCGGAAGAGGGTCGTCTTCCCCGCGCCGTTGCGGCCGATGATGCCCCAGCGCTCCCCGCGGGTCACCGTGAAGGTGACGCTCTCGAGCAGGCGGGTGGCGCCGAACTCCACCGTCACGCCGGCGAAGGCGAGCTGGGTCACCGCCCGGTCCACTCCCGCCAGGTGGGCTCCGCGTCGCCCACCGTGAGCTGGTGCTGCCGGCGCACCAGCGGCATGCGGAGCAGGAGCGGCTCCTCGGCCAGCTTCTCGAGCCAGCGGTCCTCGCTCAGACCGCGCGGCGCCCGAGCCCGAGCTCGGCGATAGCGGCGGGAGCCGCGGTCCACCAGCGCCTCGACGCCGAACTTCTGCGCGAAGCGCCGGAGCTCGCCCGGCGAGGCGGCGCGCTCCTGGAGATCGACGAAGTGGGTCTTGATCCGCCGCTCGGCGAAGAAGCGCAGGGCCTTGCGGGTCTCGGGGCTCTTGCGGATGCCGAAGATCTGGACTTCCATGGCGCCCAATCTAAACCAGCAGGGGCGCTCCGACGCTGAGCCGGCCGGTGCCGAGGTGGATCACGTTCTGGCCGAACATGACCTCGCCGTCCGACCTTGCGATACGTCGCCAGGGTTCGGAGCGGCTCCACGCCGCGCTCGGTGGTCTCCTGGTCGGTGGTGGTGACCACGCATCGGTCGCACGGCTTGACCGCGCGGAAGTCGATCTCGCCGATCCGGAAGGTGGCCGAGCGAGTCCTCCACGTAGGGGCTCGCTGCCCGCGATGACGAGGTTGGGGCGGAACCGGTTCATCGGAAGCGGGGTCGGCAGCCGCGCGTTGAGGTCCTCGAGCGATTCCTCGGAGATCAGCAGGAAGGGGAAGGCGTCCGCGAAGCTCACCCGGACGCCGGGTGGCGCAAAAGCGGGATCGGCGGGTCGGACCGTGTCCGTCGGCATGTGGACCAGGCTGCACGGCGTGCCGAGCACCTCCGAGAACCAGTCCGCGGACCGCTCACCGGTCCAGACCGCTTCACAGGTCTCGTGCCACAGCACGGCCGTAGTGGCCACGTCAGGCGCCGGCTGCAGCGGGAGCTCAAGCAACGGCATGCCATTCGTGGCGACCCGCATGGTGTCTCCGTCGATCGTCGGGCGGACGAGCGCCAGGCGCGGGTGGGTGCGTTGGGTGATGAACCGGCCACTCCGATCGACGACCATCCAGCGCCGGTCGTACCGGAGGCCGAAGCTGTCGACCTCCCATTCCCGGACCGAGCAGCCGCTGGCCGACTTGATCGGATAGACATGGAGCGCGGTGAGACGCAGCATGGGCCGAGACTCGCTCACGCCGTGCCGGTCACGTCGCACACGACGATTTCCGGAGGGGTAACGCGCGAAACGGAAGCAGGGTGCAGCCGAGCCCGACGCTTACGATGAGAATCCCTCCGGTATCGAGGTCGTACCTGCCCCGGGAGTATCTCCGGCTGAGCGGGCCTTGGGCACCACCAGCGGGATGCCGCTGGGCAGCGCAATCTGGCCTCCATGGGTATGCCCGCAGAGCGCCAGGTCAAGGCGACGCTGCCCGAGATCCAGCAGGCTGGATGGCGAGTGCATGAGGACGACCCGGACCCCGGCCGCGCTCGCGAGGGCTCCATCCGCATCCGGTGTCCCCCCAAGATGGTTCGTCAAGCCCGCAGATCCAGCCGAGATCGAACGGCGGGGGGAGACGGGCGTTCCGGTTGATCAGAACGTCCATCCCCGCTGTCGTCAGCCCGTTCACGATGCGCTCGGGCGAGCTCCACCAGTCGTGATTGCCCAGGACGGCGAAGTGGCCGAGCGGTGCCGGAATTTCGCGGAAGAGCGGCACCCGGGCGTCGATCGCGCCGGCGTCGGACCCCACGAAATCGCCGCCCAGGAGGAGCACATCCGGCCGCGCGTCGCGCACACCGGTGGAGAGGAAGCAAGCTGCTCTCCGCTGCCGATATTGGTCACCGTGAACCGCCCGCGATGGTTCCCAGGCGTGCATCGCGCACCCATACCGTTGGCCACGGCACTCCGGGCCTGAGGGGCGAAGCCGTCCCTCAACGCCGCTTTGTACGCAGCCGGCGGCTGCCTGCCTTGGTCAAGTAGACGTGTCCATCGACGACAACCATGTCCCGACGTCGCTCAGGCGCCCCTGGGGGCGGCTGTCCCGTCGGACGAGCCCTGGGTCCGGTGCCGGCCGCCGCCGGACCACGCCGTCACGGTCTTCGCCCGCGGCCGATCTCTCTCGATCGAGGGGCAGACCAGCATCTATCGCCGCTCGCGACGGAGGTCGAAGTTGTCAACGTCCCATTCCGCGCCCTGGATACGCGCGGTGCTCCCACCGCGGGGCGAATGCAGGCGGCGCCAGGACTTGCGCCGATCGCACGGGCTCCAGAGTATACGCGATATCGCGAAACATTGGCAGCCGGCTCCCGCTCGCGCACCTCACTGATTCCTTACCCTACTCACTCCGGAGTCGCGTGTCGCGGCATACCGAGATGGTCATCATCGGCGGAGGGATCGTCGGGCTTGCGACGGCGGCCGCGCTGCTTCGTCAGCGCCGGCGCTCGCTCGTCCTGCTCGAGGCGGAGGATCGCCTCGCGGCGCACCAGACCGGCCACAACAGCGGCGTCATCCACTCCGGCGTGTACTATCGAGCCCGGCTCGCTCAAGGCGAGGCTCAGCGTCGAGGGACGCGAAGCACTCTACGCTTTCTGCCATGAGCGGGGCATCCCCACGAGCGCTGCGGCAAGCTCATCGTCGCCACCGGACCGGACGAGCTCGAGGGACTCGCCGAGTTGGAGCGCCGGGGCGAGGCCAACGGCCTACGGGGCCTTCGGCGCTGCGGGCCCGATGAGATGCGCGAGCGCGAGCCGCACGCCGCCGGCATCGCCGCACTCTTCGTGCCCGAGACGGGCATCGTCGACTACCCGGCGGTGGCCCAGCGCTTGCGGCCGAGCGATGAGGAGCCGGGGGGCCAGATCCGGACCGGCGCCCGGGTCGCGCCGTGCGCGCGACGGAGCCGTCGCACTGGTCGTCGCAGACCGCCGCGGGGTGAGGTCGGGCCTGCAAGCTCTGGTCAACTGCGCCGGGCTCGCAAGTCGACCGCGTTGCGCGCCTCTGCGGCGCGGACCCGGGACGTGCGCATCATCCCCTTCCGCGGCGAGTACTACAGCTGAGGCCGGACCGGCGCGACCTGGTGCGCGGCCTCATCTATCCCGTGCCCGATCCTGCGTCTGCCGTTTCTCGGGGTTCATTTCACCCGCACCATTCAGGGTGCCGTGGAGGCGGGGCCCAACGCGGTTCTCGCGCTCGCCGAGACGGCTACCGATGGAGCCGAATCTCCGCGGCCGACTGCGCGGAGATGGCCGCGAGTCCGCATTTCTGGCGGATGTTACGGCATCACTGGCGCTCGGGGCTGGGCGAGCTGCGCCGCTCCCTGAGCAAGCGCGCCTTCGTTCGGTCTCTCCAGGCGCTGGTGCCCGACGTTCGGACCGCCGACCTGACGCCCGGCGGTGCCGGTGTGCGAGCCCAGGCGGTGGCCCGGGACGGCAGGCTGCTCGACGATTTCCATTTCACGGAAGGGCCGGGCATGCTCCATGTCCTCAACGCCCCTTCGCCCGCCGCGACGGCGGCGCTGGCCATCGGCCGGGTCATCGCCGGTCGAGCGGCGGCGCTTGAGCGGGACGCATGACGATCGCGTGGGCTTGGCTCCCGGCCGCCGGGCTGGGGGAGCGGGTCGCCCTGCTCCGCTGCAGCAAGGAGCTGTTTCCGGTCGGGCTGCACCGCGATGGAGGTCGTAGCGGGCCAGAGCCAGCGCCTGCTGGCTGACTCGGTCGCCGGCCTCGGCCCAGTGCGACGGCCTGCTTCGCTAACGAGCGCTCCAGATCCAGCAGCGAGCGGAACGGGGTCGCGGCGGCCTCCCATACGGTCCCGGCGCCGCCGAAGTCCCGATGCTTGTCCATGAGAGACGACTTGAGACCGGTCGCCCGCGCGACACTTCCGGCGCTCGGCGCGAGGTCGCCGGTAACCCGGCGGAAGAGGGTCGTCTTCCCCCCACCGTTCCGGTCGATGACACCCCACTGCTCTCCTCCCGTCACCGTGAAGGTGACGACGTTAGGGCCCCCGCCGTCATGGAAACTCGTTTAACAATCTTCTCGAAGAGTAGTACCGCCTCGCCGTCGAGTTCTCCAGCAGACGCATGGCGCCGAACTTCACGGTGACACCCGCAAAGGCGAGCTGAGTCAACGCCCGGTCCACTCCCGCCAGGTGGGCTCCGCGTCGCCGACCGCAAGCTGCTGCTGCCGGCGCACCAGCGGCATGCGGAGGAGGAGTGGCTCATCGACCAGCTTCTCCAGCCAGCGGTCCTCGCTCAATCGCGCGGCCCCGAGCCCGAGCTCCGCGTAGCGGCGGGAGCCGCGGTCCACCAGGCCCTCGACGCCGAACTTCTGCGCGAAGCGGCGGAGCTCGCCGGGCGAGGCCGCGCGCTCCTGGAGATCGACGAAGTGCGTTTTGATCCGCCGCTCGGCGAAGAAACGCAGGGCCGGTGGGATCGGCGGGTCGGACCGTGTTCGTCGGGCATGTGGACCAGGCCGCAAGGGGCGCCGAGCGCCTCCGAGACAAGCTGCGGACCGCTCACCGGTCCAGACCGCTTCACAGGTATCGCGCCACACCACCGCCATGGTGGTCACGGAGGGGCCCGGGTGTAGGGGGAGCTCGAGCGGCGGCATGCCGGGCGCGGTGACCCGCAGGGTGTCTCCGTCGATCGCTGGGCGGACTACCGCCAGGCGCGGGTGCGTGCGTTGAGTGATGAAATGGCCCCGCCGGTTTATGACCGTCCAACGGCGGCCGTACCAGAGGCCGAAGCTGTCGATATCCCATTCCTGGACGCTGAAGCCGCCGGGCAGCGCGATCTGGCCTCCGTGGGTATGCCCGCAGAGCGCCAGGTCAAACAGCCGACACTCTCTTCAGGTTAAGATGCCGGCATGCTAGCGACGTGGGCTCCAGGTGAGAAATGCGCGGGTACCCCATGGTACTGCAGTGCCAGCAGGGGCCGCCCGAGCGTGGGCGCCAGTGTGGTACGACTACTTACCCTTGCTACGAGTCGGTGCGACAACTTTGTGGAGCCGCCACAGCAACCCATCAGAGGGTCCAATTCCTAACCAAGAGGAAAGCTGCCGTAACTGATGATGCTCTGCTCTGTTCCGTGGCGAAGTCTCGAAGGCCTCGGGCGCTATGTCCGGGCACGGTAAATGCGTCACCGCGTACGTTTTATCCACCCCTGCTGATATCAGCTTTCCTGCTTTCATTCCCTAGCGTTGTGTAGCTGGCGCCAAGCGCGAGGCCTGTATGCCGAAGAATCATGTCGCCAAGACGATCGCTGCCACTGCTGTGATACTCGCGGTCGGGGCTTTGACGCTTCACGGCTGCGGCGAAGAACCTACCGAGCCGCTTCAAATCCAGGCGAAAGGTGCACCGGGGAAGCAGCATCTGAAGCTCGAAGGCATCGGGAGCAAAGCGAGCGGAACCCTCACCTCGACCAGAGGGGGCCTCAGCTGCACAGTCACATACATCCCTCCCCCCGCCGACCAGGTAACCACCACCGGGACTTGCGAGAAGGATTTCAAGACAGGGATGGTGCTCGTGGTAACGGCGACACCTCCCGGCGGCGGAGGTACCGTCGCTTGGACCGGCTGCGATCAGGGAGTGACGGAGAACCCCCTTGCTTGCCGGGTTACAATGAGCGTCGGCCGTACGATCAGGGCCGCCTTCGCGCCCCCGCCGAATACGTACCTCCTAAGCGTGCAAGGCGGGGCCGGTGGGAGCGGCTCCGTGACATCGATTCCTTCAGGCATCTCGTGTTCGATCATTTCGGGATCGACCAGCTCCACGTGCAGCAGTCCGTTCGGGTCCGGATCAACCGTCACGCTCCAGGCATCGGCGGCCGCGGGAAGCTTCATAAAAGCCTGGGCCGGCGGCGGATGCGAGAGCGCTGGAACCGGGATCGGAACCGCCGCGGGCAGCTGTGCGGTAACCATCACCCAGGCACAGTCGATCGTTGTCAGCTTTGAAGCAGACGCGAACGAGGCAGTAGCAGGCAAATGGGCGGCGCCCATTGATTGGCCGCACGTAGCTGTCCACGCTCATCTGCTTCCGAACGGACACGTGATGTCCTACGGTCGGATGATGACCGGTAACCCGGTCGTGTGGAACCCTGCCACGCCTGCTGTGTTCACCACGCTGAACCAACCTGGCGACTTTTTTTGTAGCGGCCACGCCTTCCTACCCGATGGGCGGCTTCTCGTCACCGGGGGTCACACCGGGACCGATGGTTTTGGCACAAAGACGACATACCTCTTCGATTTCGCCCTCAATAGGTGGACCCGCGTCGCGGACATGAGGAACGGGCGATGGTATCCGACCAATACCACTCTGGCGAATGGCGAGGTTCTGACGATTTCGGGAGGTGATACGGCGGGAGTGCTAAACCTCATTCCGGAGGTTTGGCAGAGCAATGGGACTTGGCGGGGCCTTACCGCCGCGTCCAAGGGGGTGGATCTCTACCCCATGATGTTTGTGGCGCCTGACGGCCAAGTACTGATGGTTGGGCCAGAGCAGCAAGGTTACTACCTGAACACCTCTGGTACCGGCAGCTGGACGGCCAGTGGGCCAGTGAGTCGCTTCGGATACCGGGGTTACGGATCTGCGGTGATGTACGATGCCGGAAAGATTCTGCTGGTCGGAGGCAACGAGGCGACCCCGACCAACACGGCGGAAATCATCGATCTGAACGCTGGTGCCGGTGCCACCTGGCGCTACGTCGCGCCAATGGCTGTGGCTCGGCGCCAACTGAACGCCACGCTCCTCGCTGACGGCAAGGTACTGGTAACGGGTGGCAGCAACGTGGCAGGCTTCAACGCCCCTCCGAGCGACAGCAGGGTGCTGTCCGCGGAACTCTGGGACCCTGAGGCACCCGACAAGGCGTGGTCGCAGTTGAGTCGCATGTCGCACCAGCGGCTATATCACTCAACTGCGCTACTCCTCCTCGACGGCCGAGTCCTGTCAGTAGGAAGCGGCGAGCCCGCAGCGAGCGGCCAGACTAACGACCTCACTGCGGAAATCTTCTCGCCGCCATATCTGTTTAACGTGGACGGCACCTTGGCCGCACGCCCGAGCATCAGTGATGCGCCGGTCAGCGTTGGCTACGGGCAGGCGTTCACGGTGGCGACACCGGATGCGAGCTCGATCGCCAAAGTGACTTGGATCCGCATTTCGTCCGTGACACACTCCTTTAATCAGAACCAGCGGATGAACCGTCTCACCTTTTCCGTTATCGCATCGGGCTTGTCTATCGTAGCTCCGCCGAGCGGCGCATACGCCCCTCCCGGTCATTACATGCTCTTCATCGTCAATGGGAGAGGGGTACCTTCGGAGGGTAAGACTATCCGAATCTTCTGAGCCGACGTCACATGCGGATTAACCAATTCGCCGCCCCTCACGCCACCTTCGTGACGCGGGCTGGTGGATGAATCCGCGGGCCAATCGAGACACCGCTGCATTCCTGAGCGCGTTCTTCCGAACGTACGAAGAGCGGAGTGCTGACTGGCCGTGCGCGGTCTTGGGAGATTGTTTCCTCACGGCGGGTCGCGATCCGGTGAGAACCCCACGGAAAGAGAACTCAGAGCCGGGCCGACCGTTTCCGGGGCGAGTGGCTACGAACGTACTGCCGCTTGGGCATGATGGTCCGTCCTCGCCTACGCGCGGCCGCACGCGATGCCACCACTGTAGCCACCGGCCGCTGAAGTTCCTCGCCTCGTGCCGCCAGCAAGCGACCTTCTTCATCAGAGTCGACGTGGCGGCCGAGATGCCCGAATTGCTGCGGGAGATCTCCAGCTAGTGCCAGGAACACGCCGTCGCCGGAGCTCCGCGGATCCATCCGGTGTCGCTCGGTTCACTAGCTGCCGGGCACTGACTTACAATAGCAACCTCGCCGACTCGGAGAATGGCTTCGTGATTGCACGCCAAGACCCCCAAATTCTCTTCGTTGACCATACCTCCACCGTGGGCGGGGCAGAGCTGATTCTGCTTGACATCGCACGGTACTATCGCGACTCCGGCACCGTCGTCCCCTACTCGAGGAGGGTCCATTCCGGCAACGGCTCGAAGCAGCCGGGGTTGCGGTTCAGGTCGTGTCAGCCGCGCCCGCTCTACACAGGATTCGACGCGACACGCGCCTGCCTACTGTGTCTGCTCTCGCCGGTGTTATGGGTGCTGCGAGGGCCGTTGCTCGGCTGGCCCGAAAGTACGATCTCCTCTACGCCAACGGCCAAAAGGCTCTTGTCGTCGCCTCTGTGGCCAAGCTGCTGAGCCGCCGACCGTTGCTCTGGCATCTGCACGACCTCTTAGATGCCCAACACTTCAGCAGCCTGAACATCCGGGTCGATGTGGTCCTAGGCAATCGCATTGCGGACCGTGTGATTGCAGTGTCCCAGGCAGTCACCGACACCTTCATCTCGCAAGGCGGCCTTGCGAGCCAGGTCCGAACCGTCTGCAACGGCATCGATCCGGCCGGCTTCACCCTTCCCGATTCCGCCGTCGCCGCCGTCCGGGCAGAGCTTCGGGGCGACCGGCCCGCTCATCGGGAGCTTCAGCCGCCTGTGCTCCTGGAAAGGCCAACATCTGCTGATCGAAGCGCTTCCGCAGCTGGCCGGAGCGCACGCGGTATTGGTAGGGGGAGTGCTCTTTGGAGAGACGCAGTACGCCAAGCGACTGCAGGCGACGGCGGAACGGTTGGGCGTGAGCGATCGGGTGCACTTCCTCGGTCCCCGGGACGACGTCGGGCGGCTGATGCAGGCGGTAGACGTCATCGTGCACTCGCCCATTGCTCGAGAGCCTTGTGGGCGCGTGATCATCGAGGCGATGCTATCCTCACGGCCACTCATTGCCGCCGCCGCCGGCGGTACCATCGAGATGGTCCAGCACGGGCGGACCGGCCTGCTGTTCACGCCGGGCAGTGTGCCGGACCTGGTCCAAGCCATCGCAAAACTGTTGCAGGATGCCGACGAGGGCCGGCGGCTCGGCGACGCCGCGCGGAAGTACGCGCTCGAGCACCTAAGTCTCGAGAGAATGGTCGGCGACGTCGCGGCCCAGGTGGACGAAGTCGTCTCCCGCTTCTACGCTCGATAGACCTTCGCCCGCGATGGATCGGTGAGGAGCGTACCCCGAGTCCGATCGACGAGGTGGAAGATGGCACCGGGCACGAACGATAAGGCGAGACTCACCAAGCCGCGCAGCTCGGGTCGGTGCGCCAGCCCTCGAAGGAGCGGCCGTCGTGCCTCTCCGCTTCGGCCCCGTCGCAGCAGCGAAATGCCTAGGTTAGTGTCGAAGACCGCGCGCTCCTTCAGGAGCTCGGCTCGGATGGAACAAAGCCGTTCGTCCTCGATGAAGGAACTGAAGCAGTACACGATCGGCCGGTCATCACGAGTGGCCGATGCCGCCCCCTCATGCACACGGTAGCGGAGCAGCCGACGAGGGGAGTACCACGCGCCGTGCCCGTCCCGCGAAGCGAGATAGACCATCCAGAGGTCGTATGCGGCACCCACCTCCTCAGGAAAGTGGTTCCAGTCGATAACGGACTTACGGATAACGCTGGCCACGATCGAAATCGCCCGATCGACGAGCGCAAGCTGGTAGAATGGTCGGTGCAGCCCTTCACCGAGACCCTGACGACCCCACTGACGAGTGTTCTCCTCCGTCGCCTCGCGATCCAGGCCGTCATCCGGCCGCATGATCCAATGGTCGGAGAAGCTGAGGGCTAGATCGGAATCCGCCGCGAGGGGGGGGACCAACTCCTGGAGAAACGTCGGCGCCCACATGTCGTCATCATGGAGCGTGCTGATGTACTGGCCACGCGCCTCACGATAAGCGGCCAAGGCGTTCCTGGTCGCTCCGATGTTCACGCCGTTGTGGCGGTAGCGGAGCCGGGGATCACCGTAGGAGGCCACGAGCGCCGCGACCTCCTCCGACGCGGCGTTGTCGGAGACTAAGATCTCGGTATGCCGATAGGTCTGGGCCAGGACGCTCTCCAGTGCCTTGGTCAGGTACTCGCCGCGCTTGTAGGTTGGAATTATCACGCTGACCAGCGGCTGGCTTGTCATGGGGTGGCCCGTCCCGGGAAACTCGGCCACTGCATGTCTCTCGACGAAATGACGCTCACCGTCAGGGGCCATGGTATGCCCAAAGCGGGATCGTCGAACCGCAGGCCGCGAGCCGCCTCAGGGGCGTAATACGCGGACATGAAGTAGACAACCTCCGTATCGTCGACCAGCGTTTGGAATCCGTGGGCTACTCCTTCCGGGATGTGGAGCATTCGACCGTTCGCCGAGGAGAGCTCGGCCGAGAACCAGCGTCCGAACGTGGACGACCCGGGGCGCAGATCCACGAGAACATCGAAGATCGCCCCGCGCGAGCAGCGCACGAGCTTCGCTTCGGCGTGAGGCGGAAGCTGATAATGCAGACCACGGAGCGTGCCGGCGCGCGTGTTGCAGGAAAGGGAAGCCTGCACCAGCTCCGGGTTCAATCCTCGCGCCTCGAACTCACGGTGGCACCACGTCCGGGCGAAATAGCCGCGGCTGTCGGCATCCTTGACCGGCTCGATCAGGTACGCGCCTCCCAGATCGACGGGATGGAATAGGAGGGAGCTCATGGCACGTGTGACGTACTGCGACTCGCCCCGTCCAGGACTCGCTGAGCGGCGTCCTGCCCGCTCATGAAGGCCTGATCGGTCCACGTGTGGTCCCAGTTGCCGTAGCGGCCGCACCAGTGAATCCCGACCTCGCGAAGGTAATCGTGGACGATTGCCAGGTTGGGGGCCCGGTCAAGATCGAAGATCACGTTCGCGAACTCCACGACCCGGGCCTCGCGGTACACCACGTCCGCTGACTCGGGGATCATTCCACAGCGGCGTAAATCCTGAATGACCGGCTCGATGTACGACGCAGGGCTGCGGTCCAACGGCTGGTACTTGTCCGAGAGTACACCTCCGCCTGGATCGCGCTGTGGCCCGGGGGCACGGTGTAAGGAGAGAGCAGGTGCGGGCAGCTTAACCGGGTGAAGGTGAAGTCCGCGTCGTAGAAGTAGCGCCACTGTGCCGGCGAGATCCCCTCGGCATTGACTCCCACGTTCACGGTCACGCAACTGGTGCACGCGAGACAGCTCGCAGCAGCGCGCACATGGGCCGGAGCGTCCACCATGCATTCGACCAGACGAGGGAGTGGGATCGAGGAGATCAGATGGTCGTAGGTCCTGGTCACGCCGTTGGCGAATGTGAGCTCGCGCTGTCTGACGTCCAGTCGTACCATCTCGTGGCCGAGGTGCAGGTCAGCGCGTGAGAAGAAGGGTCGCAAATAGGCCGAAAAGCCCCCGTGTGTCGGATAGCGGAAGTAATCGACATAGTGTACGTCCGCGGTGGTGGGGCTGATCGCCCCTTCGAGCACCTCGCGAAGACTGGGCTGATAGAGTCGCGGCCCTAGCCAGTCGATAAGTCATATTGTCCGCGGAGGTCGTGTGATACCGGAGTCCGTACGCCATGGGAAAGGCTTCCGAGAAAGTACGGCCGTAGGTCGCGATCAGCCACTCCGCGTAGTTCGCGTAGCTAGTGGGCTCGGGCGCGAACAGCGCGTTTACCATATCCTCCAGGACGTCGACCACGAGAGCCGGCGGAAGGCCATGTAGGTTGCACTGCACTGGATGCTTGATCGAGTGGCCCTGATAGTAGTTGTCGACGTAGGCCTTGACGGTCTCGTACTCTCCACAAACGTTCTCCGCGAAGAGCTTTTGCAGGCTCTTCACCTGAGTGAACGAGATGTGGCAGCCATCGTCAAAGGTGAAGCCGTTCCCAACCTGGAAGGTGGCGGTATGACCCCCGGGGTACGGGTTCTTGTCGTACAGGCTCGCAGTGATGCCCTCCGAGCGCAGCCGGTGATCGGCGCCCAGGGCTGCCATCCCGGAGCCGAGAATTATGATGTTATTCACGGGCGGTTTTCACTGTCTCGCCGGAGCAGGACATCCGGTCGCGCCACCAGTTTACTGTGTCGCCGCCCTCCCAAAGGCAAGCCGGCACAAGAAGATCGAACCGATCACCCCCAACGCCACCGCAAGCGACTCACGCTGCGCCAACGCCGCGACCCCGGCAAGCGCCAACGCTGCCCAGACCCCATCGCCGAACAACGCCCCGAGTTGCACCGAAAACGCCGGCCGAAACCCCGCCCATCCCCCGCCGGATACACTCGGCGTTCACCACTCCCGGCGTCGCCGCATAGGCCAGCCCCAGCCCCAACGCCGGCACCAACAACCCGAGCCCCGCCATCCCCCTCCCTCCATCGTCGGTCAACCCATTCCACGGTGAAGATGTACGCGAGCCGCGCCGATCGCGCGAGCACCACTTGATCGATGAATCCGGCGGCCACTTCGTTCTAACCCCGAAGTGGGAGCCCTCCGGGCATCGTCGCTTCAGCCCACGGTTTCAACCCTTCGTTCGCGCGCCTACCCATTCCGCACAATCAACCCCAAGACTCGCCGTAAACCCGTGCAGATACGGCGCATTGCCGACTGGCCCGATCTCCCCGGCGCAGAACAGCCCCGCCACCGGCAGCGGCCCAAGCCGCCGGCGATCGCCGCCGCATCGTGGTGCGAGCTGCCGAACAGACCCGACCCCGCGCCCATTGCACGAATTCAGCACGCCCGCGATCGGTTTCCGCCCGGCCAATCGCGGTCGCAGATCGTCCAGCATCAACGTCAGATCGAGATCGGCCGTCGCCGCATCGCGCATCTGGAACTGGATCGTCTGACCCAATCCGCGGCAACGCCCCGATCGCGATCGCGCCGCTGCCCCGGTCCAGACCCGACGATGTTCCGGACCAGGAAGTCGCCGCGGCGCGAACTCGTGCCGGTACTCGTCCACCGCGATCCCGACCAGCAGATTCTGCTGCGCCCGCGGCTGAACATCCTCCGGCAACTCGCTCAAGGTCTCGACCAGCACATCGACCGCCGGCCGGTTCGAGATCGTCTCGATCCAGTGATCCTGCACCCCGGTGATCGTCCACGCCTGCCCGATCGGCTCGCACCCCTGCGAAACCATCGGCACGAGCCCGTACTCGCCGCCGATCGCCAACCCGACCGCGCCGTCCCCGTAGACCTCACCGTTCAGGAAGACCCACGTCCGCCGGTCGAGCGGTCCCGGCGAGGCCAGCCCGCCGACGATCGGCACGCCGGGATACGCCCCGGCCAGACCGGCGATCAGACCGTCCAGCGTCGAGATGGAACGGATCGGCGAAGACCAACCACCCGTTGACCGTCGTCCGCCCCAACCCCCGTCCCCCGGTGCCAGGCTGCCGCCTCCCGATTCGTCTCCACCATCGCCTGTGTCAATCGCACCGGCGCGCACCGATCCATCGGGAACGCCAGTTGCAAGATCGCCAGCGCCGGCACCCGCTCCAACTCCCGCTCCGGCCCAATCACCCCGATCGCCGAGCAACCGACCAGCACCGGCGCCCCGGTCTCCCGCCACGCCCGCCGCACGATCTCCGCCAGATGCTCCCCATGCTCCGCCGTCGGCGAAGAGGATCACCGCATCCGCCTGCAACCCCCGCGTCTCATTCAGCACACGCCGCAGCGCCACCTCCCAATCCGAATCGGCCGCCACCGCCGCCCGCGCCCCTGCTACTGCGTGTCCATAGTCCCTCGCAAACGAGTCGTAGTCGATAGTTGTCAGTCGTAGCCAGTTGTCGAACGAGTCGACGACGTCGCCTGACGACAACTCGACGCCCTATCGTACGGCCGCCCGTCCCCGCCACGGCACACTCCGCGTTGGCTGTCGCGATGAGACCGCGTTCGGTCAGAGTGAGTACGGCGACGCCGAGTGTAAGCTCGTCGAGCGCCATGTGGACACTCAACTCGGGAAGGGTCTTCGCCCCGTGCGAAGTGCGTTGATCACCATCGCCTCCGGCGACGCCAGATCGTCGAGCATATCGCTGCTCGACCGGTTGAGACCAGCATGAACGGTGTGCTCGCCTCCGGCAACTGCTTGCGCAGCATCCGGAGCGCCTCTGTCCGCTCGTGTGCGGCGCGGAGGAGGACGTCCGGTTCCAGCGGTACCCCGTCGACCGGAGCGAGGTCGGGGTGACACCGGGGTCGAAGATGAAGATCCCCGCCTCGTCGTTGATCGCCCGTGCCACGACCTCGATCGCTTGATCCTCGACGCACCGCGCCAGATCGGCCTCCGTGATCCAGTCCCGCTCGATCAGCAGCGCGCCGATCGGTTTCGCGTTCCCGCCTTCGGCTTGCGCATGCAGCACCTCCAGCAGCCGCGGCGTATCGAGCAAGTCCCTGGCGGACCAGCATCCGACCCAGACGCAACGTCAGATCGGACGATGTGACGAGAACGAGGCGACCGCGATCGAAATAGAGATAGACCTCTTGCCCCCCCGCCTTCACCGTCAACCGGCCGGTCCGCTCGCGGCGGGCCAGCACGTCGATCAGGTCAGGGACGCCGAAGTCGGTCAATTCGCCGATGGACGACACGGTTCAACTTCCTCCGGCGTGGCGAACGCGAAGCGCGAGATCGACCACGGGAGCCGACCACAGACAACCACGACCGCCAGGTCGCTACGTGCACGGTACCGATGCCGATGACCTACCGGCAAGATCGCACGACAGCCGGTTGGTCCTGGACCGACCGGGCATGTGTACGGTACCGATGTCTTCAAGCGGAACGACCCTCGCCCGGTTTCCACACCCCGCCGTCAAACACCAGCGCCGGTTCCCGTTCCGCGTCGTATCGAGGAAGAGCCACCCACACCCCTCCCCCGGACACTGCCGCACCCGCGACAGATCGTCCAGCGTCAGTACCTCCGCCGCCGACCGCGCCACCTCCCACAACGGTCGCGCTAACTCCGTCTCCGCTGCCCACCCCCAAACGAACCCATCCTCTCCCGGCGACACCTTTGCCCGGCTCATCCCGTCATCGAGGACCGCGTTGAGTTCGGCGAGGTCCGCCGCCGCCGGTTGCCCGCCCTCGATCGTCGCGAGAAAGATCCGGTAAACGGCCTCGCGCATGGCGGTCGCCCGGAGAACCGTCGACTCTGCCTCCGCTTCCTCCCTCGCGCTGCCTGGAGCAGGCGATCGGCCAGTTCGTCGTCAACCGCACCGGCATGTCGATACCATGCGATCAGCGCCTCGTATTCTCAAGGAGCTCAATCGGCTGCTCCCGCAACCGCCGACGAGTGTATTGGCGAAATCGAGACAAAGCCGGTTGCCGAGCAGGATGATCGTCTCCGGCCGTGGTTGCGGCCAGCCAGACACCTGCTCTGAATCACTGCTAATCACCGAAACCCTCTTGACACCTTTAGAGATGCGGGCGATACAGTCCGGCCCACTTTCGCAGTGTATCCGGTTCGCGACCGACTCAGCAGAATCGCCATCCGTTATGCTTGCGCGAGTGAGGTTTTGCATATCGGAGTACGCAGAATGTTGGAAACAGAGATAAGTTACTACGAAGAGAACCTGCCGGATTGGCTCGAACGGCACGAGGGGAGGGTGTTCTTCTTGTCAAGGTTCAGGAACTGATCGGCTTCTACGACACCGAGCGCGAAGCTGTCGTGGAGGGCGTCGATCGCTTTGGCCTAACGTCCTTCCTCGTTCGCAGAGTGCTGGAAGAGCAGCCGGTCGTCTACGTTCCGGCGTTAAGAGCATGGGGTGCTGCGTACCGATCTCAACTTCCAGTATCGGACGAAGATCGATCGTCCTGACGGAACCACCCTCAACATCACACGGCGAGACGCTTTGCTCCTCGCTGGTCCCTGCCTCCAAGTGACGGTTGGCCTTTCCGTCGAGACAGAGCAACGCCTACTTCAGCGCGGAGGCAATGTGCATACCCCTATCTCAGGAACCGCGCTGATCGATACCCGCGCCACCGGAACGTGTATCGACGATGCGACTGCGCGGAGATTGGGTCTCCCCAGGTCATCGATGCGCTGTTGAAATGGAAGCCCAGGACTCACACCTCGACGACTCAGAACGTCTACCCCGTCCACGTCGCCGTCGTCGGCTCAACCATCACCTTCGACATCGACCGTGCCGCAGGAGCAAACCTCGGCGAACGAGGCTTACTCCTTCTCCTCGGCCGGAGACGCGTTGCGTGACTGCACGTTTTTCTATAACGGTGAAACGGGTTCCTTCTCTCTCTCCGCTGAATTCAGTCGCTTCTCGATGCTCGCGTCAATACGCCGGCACGTATTCCGGATCGACCGCCCGGATACCACCCTCTGGCGGTGCATATCCCTTCTTCCACCAGCATGTCGACAACCTCCTGGATCACATCGTCCGGCGTCGAAGCGCCTGCGGTAATCCCGATCGTCGCCGCGTTCTCCAACCAGCTCGCGTCGATGTCCTCGGGTCGTTCGATGTGGTACGACGGCACCCCATCGCGTTGCCGACCTCGGC